>FP929003.1:1387500-4317083 GCA_000196815.1 Nitrospira defluvii | reverse complement strand
CCCGTGCACAGGCTCCCTCACCTTATCCCTGAGCGCCCCCTGCCTTATACACCATCTCATCAACATGGGCTAGGCTGTTCGATCGTCAACGCCCACGGACCGCTTCGCGCTCATCCACAGAACCCACAGAGCCTACTCCTACTCCGACGACTCCGGTTCTTCTCTTTATTAGGAAGATAACTAAGAGAAGAGAGCCGGATCACAACACAATGGTCGAATCATGCCCCGCAATTAAGCCGACAAGATCTCGATAGGAGATGATCTTTCCGATAACGGCGGTTGCCGGAAGGCCCGATGCAGATGGAAGCACGTAAATCGGTCCGGGGAACGCCGGTGAAGACCCCACCGCTCCTTCCAGGAGAACCAGCGAGCAGTCGCCTGACGACACATCCGCCGATGCCGAAGGCAACAGGGATTGTGCCGGATCCGAAACCGGTCGTCGGAGGAGATATAACGTTTTACGAGCAGCCATGAGATCCCATAGGCGCTAAAAGACCAAGACCCGGTCGGCTTCGGCCATAGCCTTCCGGACCGACTCGGAAGAACCGACGGTGATTGCGAACCCCTCTTGAAGCTCGGGAGCCGGGCCGGATGAAAACACCAGGAGAAACGGGATCTGGAGATGCTCGAAGGAGGGAAGATATTTTTCGAGAATCTCGATATCGACGACCTCATCCGTCTCTTCAGCCAGCAGCTGAACGGCTTGTCCCATGAGAATCACCGTAATCGGGTTCTCTCCGGCAGCCAGTCCCAATGCGATGCGCAAGGCCTCCACCGGACGAGCCGACGTCCGGGGGTCTTCACGAATAATGAGTGCGATGGATGCAGTGGCTGCCACAGTCGTTTCTTCAGGCGATCATCTTATGTAAATGCCAGAAAGCGGTCGCAGCCGTTCACAATATTCGATAGCACGACCAGGCCACAGAGAGAAATCCTGGAATCGAGAGCATCGGTCGAGACTCCATGCTGCTGGCATCCATAGGCACAGACAAACAGTTTCATACCCCGGCCAACGAGTTCGACATAACGATGGTCGCGAAGATTCTTCACTCCCTCATCGATGAAATAGAGATAGAGATCAATACCCTCGGTCAGCGCCTCAGAAGCGAGTTGCGCTACCGTCTCGACACTGGGGTGTGAGGGGGGTGTGGATAACAGGATACCGAATTTCTTAGCGCTCATCGAAAGTATGTCTGTGGATAATCTTTAAGAGTGATTAAGAATCAATAGCTTATAGATGCAAAACAGAATGCGGAGCGTACGAATTCTAGGAAGGAAAGTCAACTACAAAAAGGAGCCTGAATTACCTGTTGACGAGCCTGGTGCGGAGGGCTGATGCGAGGTCTGGAATCGGGACATCTTCCTGTGCTTTTGTCTGCATATTCCGGACGGTGGCGACACCTTTCGTCACTTCATCGTCACCGAGAAGGATCGTATAGAGAGCATTAAGACGATCGGCCTGACGCAAGTGGGCCTTGAGTGACGCCGCTCGGAAATCCATATCGGCCGGCACTCCGGTTCGACGGAGTTCATCGAGCAGCGTAAATCCGAGACCGACGGCCTGGGTGCCGAAGGCAGCGACGTAAACCCGAGGAATGGACGGCACGGCTACCGTCTCCGGCAACATCAGGGCAATCCGTTCCAGCCCGACGGCGAATCCGACTGCCGGCACCGCGGCTCCACCGAGTTGTTCGACAAGACCGTCATAGCGGCCACCGGCACCGACGGCATTCTGCGCACCCAAGTGGGAGCAGGTGACTTCGAATGCGGTGAGACAGTAATAGTCCAAGCCACGGACGAGCCGGGGGTTCATGTGGAACGGGATGCCTACCGATTGAAGGCCGGACGTCACGCGCTCGAAATGGTCCCGCGCTTCGGATGACAAGGAATCAGCCAGGCGGGGAGCATCCTCAGTCGCCGAGCGGCATTCCGGAACTTTGCAGTCCAGAACGCGTAACGGGTTCGTCTCGATCCGGCGCTGGCAATTTCCGCAGAGGCGGCTTTGCACACCGTTCAGAAACGCCACCAGGAGCGGTTTGTACCGGGCCCGGTCCTCCGTATATCCAAGATTGTTGATTTCCAGGGTCAATCCCGGCAGCGTGAGGTCGGACAAGAGTCGCCACAACAGCGAGATGACTTCGACATCGGCCCGCGGGTCGGACACACCGAAGGATTCCACACCAAACTGATGAAATTGACGCAAACGCCCGGCCTGGGGACGCTCGTGGCGGAACATCGGCCCGGCGTAACAATATTTTTGCGGCCGCGGATCGGCGGCGCGATTGTGCTCGATGAATGCCCGGACTGTCCCGGCCGTCCCTTCCGGGCGCAGGGTCAGG
The DNA here is from genome assembly GCA_000196815.1 of Nitrospira defluvii. Lineage (GTDB taxonomy): Bacteria > Nitrospirota > Nitrospiria > Nitrospirales > Nitrospiraceae > Nitrospira_A > Nitrospira_A defluvii_A. The sequence continues at coordinate 4,314,744 of FP929003.1, read as the reverse complement.
GACGATCCGTCGCGATCGGCGAAGGTGTACATTTCCTTTTCGACGATATCGGTCGAGGCGCCGATGCTGCGCGCGAACAACGTCGTGGTCTCGAAAATCGGGACGCGGATCTCTTGAAAACCGTAACGGAGTGCCCACTGCCTGGCGGTATCTTCGATGAATCGCCAGCGGGGGGACTCTTCAGGCAGAAGATCTTTGACGCCCTTAATCGCTTTAATCATGGCTCTGCCAGCTCGGACTCTTCATCAATGCCTGCTCCGGCGTCCGATCCTCTCGCCAGGCGGGATTCGATCTCGAACGCCTCGCGACGGCATTCATGAATGATCCGGGCTAGTAGGTCTCCCTAGAGTTCGAGCGGGACTATAGCGGCGGTCCCGCGGGCAAGTCAACGCGGCAGGCTCCGTATCCCGTTCTGTGCTTCACGAGCGAGAAGATACGAAAGACGACCGTGTTGCACCGGCCTTTCTGCGAGAGTATAGTGCCCACCTTGTAAACACGGGCGTCCACAAGTACTCTGCTGACACACAAGCCCCTGGGCCCGCTTCTCTAAGACTATGACTACTCAAGGCCGCCGTGTGATCGCCCTGGCTCCGATGCCGCCGGAAAAATCCGCCTATGCCCTTGCTCGGTATAGCCGGTCCCCGGACTCTATCGAAGAGAGCATCAAATGGGTCCACGGGCATTCCTCTGAAAAATTCTGGGAACAGTTTTATTTCGACTACGGCCATGCCTCCATCGCGGACCTGGGCCATGTGATCATTTGCTTCGAACAGATCTCCGAGCTGGCCGCCATCCGTCTGGAGGACGAACCGCTGTGGGACGGGCAGGCCAAGTCGAGCCGGTATCAGAACTTCGCCTCGACCAGTTGGTTCGTGCCGGATACCATTCGGGGGCAGGAGACGGAAGCGACCTATCTGGGTATCCTCCGAGGGCTCGCAACGGTCTACCGTGCGCTCCACGAACCGTTAAGTCAGCATCTGACGGAGCGGGAGCCTCGCCCGGAGGACATGACCCCAGCGGCCTATCAGCGGGCGATTGCGGCACGCGCCTTCGATGTGACCCGTTATCTGTTGCCTCTGGCGGCGCAGACCAACGTCGGCCAGGTCGTGAGCATTCGGACCCTCGAGAAACAGATTACCCGCCTGTTGTCGTCTCAACTGCCGGAACTTCGCCTGCTGGGAGAAGAGCTGCAGGAAGCCTGTCGGAAAGCGCCGGTCAACCTCTGGGGCGAATTGTCGGGACAGGCAGCCGGCCTGGGTGAACCCATGGCGCCGACCCTCGCGCGGTACGCCAAACCGAATCTGTATCAGGCAGAGGTCTACAGCGATCTCGCCCGGTATGCGAAAGAAGCACTGAAGGGCACCGGGTTGGATCAACCCGCCGCCTGGGGCGCCGCGGAACCGGTGGACCTGATCGAGTCGCACCATCCGCTCGACGAAGTCGTCGCCACCCTGCTGTATCGCGCCTCGCAAGCCCCGTATCGAAAAATCCTCGCGGTCGTGCAGGACTGGACGGAGAAGGAGAAACAGGAGACCATCGAGGTCGCGTTTCACAAGCGCGGACCGCATGACGAATTGATCAAGGAATTCCGCAGCGGGTATGCCTTTGTGTTCGATGTGATGATGGATATCGGCGGGTGGCGCGACATGCACCGGCACCGGCGCTGCCAGCAGATTCAGCAGAATTTCACCACCGTGCACGGGTTCGAGACGCCGCCTATTCTGGTGGACGCGGGGCTCGATCACGAATACCGGGAAGCCATGGGGCATGTAAAATCCGATATCGAACAACTCCGGAAATCGAGTCAGGAAGCGGCCCTGTATGCCATTCCGTTCGGGTTCTCCGTGCGCTGCCTCTTCAAGATGGACTATGCGGAAGCGGAGTACATTGCGAAATTGCGTTCCGGGGTGAAGGGGCACTGGTCCTATCGCACCATCGCCTGGCTCATGAAACAGAAACTGACTGAACGCTATCCCATCCTCGGCGCGCGCATGCAGGCAACCCCGCCGGATGTGCAGGACGCGCTGACGCGCTGAGCGACGCGCCTCTTTCATCATGAGCACGCACCAAGACAGAATCGAAACGGCCCTCCTGGCGGGCGACTGGGACCGGGTCGGGTATGAGGCGTCGGAATGGGCCCGCGCGGTGGAGACCGCCGGTGAAAAAGATCCTCGCCCGTACTTTGCCTTAAACGTCACCCACCTGATTCGCGGGGAATTCGCCGACGCCTGGCGGATGCATGCCCGCGCGTTGCAGGAGACGGACGACATCGAGCGCGTCCGGGAGTGGGTGCACTCCATCGTAGACCGGCACGCCGGCAATGCCCAGACACATCTGGTGCAGGGCTTATTTCTGGCCCAGTCCGGGCAATCCGAGCAATCGATGGCCTCGTATAAAGAAGCCGCCAAGCTGGCTCCGCAGTCTGCGTATCCCCATTATTTTCTGGCCCAGATCCACGAGCGAGCCGACCATCTTGAAATGGCGATCAAGGAATATCGCGAAGCGGTCAAGCTGGCTCCGGCATTTGCGCCGGCGCGGACGAACCTTGGCGTAGCCTACCAGGAGCAGGGCCGGCTTGAGATGGCCATTCCCCAGTACCGCGAAGTGATCAAGCTGAATCCCAACGACGCGCTGGCCCATGCCAATCTCGGCTGTGCGCTCGCGGAGCAGGGCAAATTCGAACCGGCGCTGCAAGCCTACAAAGAAGCCCTGCGGCTGAACCCAAGTGACTCGGAAATCCATTTCGCGCTCGGCGGAGTCTACGAAACCAAGGGACGGATGGATCTCGCCTTGAGGGAATATCGTGAAGCGACGCAGCTCAATCCCGAATTCGCCTCGGCCCACACCGCGCTTGGTTGGCTGTTGATGGAGCAATCCAGAGCATCGGAGGCCATGGAGTCCTTCAGCAAAGCCGTGAAGGCCAACCCGGAGGAAGCTCAGGCCCTCTACGGTATCGGAAGGATTTACGCCGCCAAGGGCAAGCGGGAAAGTGCCGCCGAAAACTTCTCCAAAGCCATCCGCTTCGAAAAAGATCCCACCAAAAAAAACGCCATCATGAACGCCCTCTTCGCCAGCGGTCAGACAGGGGATTGAAGATCTGAGGAGATGTACTTCCTTGCTCGCGGATCGCGCGCCCTCGGAAGGACCTCGATCGACGCGCGCAGGGCAAGAGCCTCATCTCACTCCCTCTGGTGAGGCTAGATGTTGGTTGCTCAAAGATTGTGCGAAACCGACCTAGGTGAGTTGTCGGCTCACATCCCTTTAGACGAGCTCCGCGACAAGATCTCACTATGGAAACGCTAGAAGAATTTCGTGACGAAATACTTGCCCAAGTTACATCTGATGACAAAGAGGTCCTTGCTGACTACCTGAAACACTTTCATGCACACTTGGGAAAATTCTCCGAATCGATGGCAGGCGCGTTACTTAATTGGAAAAGGCTGGATTCTTCGCTCAAAAATGACGAGAGGCGTTCCTATATATCTGCCTTGGTTTATACGAGGATCACGCTTCAAATCCTCTCAATGAAGCTCCTGCTCGCAGGCTATACGGTTGCCGCAGGCAACCTGTTCAGGCAGGTAATCGAGACTCTCTCTCTGGCCCTCCTTTGCTCAGGAAAACATCTTGGTACACTCGACAGGTTTATGGAAGAGAAGTATTCCACACAGGATGCCATACGCGATGTTATTCGCTACAGCAAGCAGCTTGGTCTCAAAGGTAATGGCGTTAGGCAGTTGGGGAAGCTTCAGAAATTTTACTCCCAATACAGCCATCCCACCCATCTCACCATCGCTATAGGAATATCCTTTCGGACAAAGGCAGCCTATTTCGGTGGTTCATTTGACGAACTAAAACTCGACGCCTACCGCAAAGAGGTTAAGGTGCGCGTTGGCCTGGCTAACGATCTCCCGAATCTCATTGACCACCTTAGGAAGAATATTGCTGAGTGGTAAAGAAAGCGATCTCTAGGATCCAAAGACATGCATGACACTAGCCCGCCGATCGCGCCTTGCTAGACGAATAATTTGCGTGGTGGAATCGGCAGCGGTTCTACTGCACTCCGCATATGCTCCCGCTTGACCGTTCCATAGGCGTCAGCTAGTATCCATAATGGTGCCATTACGGAACCATGATAGAGGAGATTGCCGTGGCAACCTTGACCATCAAAAATATTCCTGAGCCCTTGGTCAAACGCCTCAAGCAACAAGCAGCCGCGCATCGGCGCAGTTTGAATTTCGAGGTCATTTCTTACCTCGAACAGATGACTCACAGCGTCCCCATTGATGTAGATGCCTTACTGGCCAAGGCGCGGGCCGTTCGCCGCATCCCCAAAGGGATTCGACTCAACGATCGCCTGCTTCAGGATCTCAAAACGGCCGGTCGGCTATGATAGTGGCGGATACGAATCTGTTGATCTATCTCTATGTCCAAGGTCAGCGGACAGAAGAGAGTGAGGCCGTGCTCAGGCGGGACGCAGTGTGGACTGTGCCGTTGTTGTGGCGCTCAGAGTTTCGGAATGCCCTGGTCGGACTGATCCGGGCAGGCGCGCTTCAGTTGAATGATGCGCTCGCCATGAGCGAAGAGGCCGAACGGTGGCTGACAGGACATGAATATAGCGTGCTTTCGGCACATGTGCTGACGCTGGCAGCTGAGTCCGGCTGTTCCGCTTACGATTGCGAATTCGTGGCTCTTGCTCAGGACTTGGAAGTGCCTCTGGTCACGAGTGATCGTCAGATTCTTAAGGCCTTTCCAACAATGGCCGTCTCTCCATCGGCTTTTACGACATAACTCGGACGTTTCTTCGCGTAGGATCAGATCGATCGACCAACGTCGTCGGTACAGCCGGATGGAGGCTGGGCGCCGGAATCAGTATCCTGCAGGGCCATAACAAGATTTTTGAGGCGAAGCTCAAACGGAAGCGTTGCTTTACAGGAAGAATTCAGGATTGATTCTGGCGACGTCGCAAGTCCCGCGACATTCCCTCTAGCGTGAATTTACCAACGTGGACATGCTCTGGATTCCCCGGTTGCTCAAACAGGTGGCCGGCAAGGCCGCAGGCGAGGAAAACACCGGAGGCGTACCCTCTGGGTACGGTGAGGATTTTTCGAGCCGAGAACGAAGTTGGTCGCCTGTTTCAGCAACCGGGTCAGAGTTCCCGGATCGCGCCCTGGAGGACGGTCATCTGGGTCATGGGATCGCCGGAGGCTTGAAGCTCCGTGCGGATCTGGTCTTTGAGGTAACTGGTGTAGCCGACTTTGTCGAGGAGGAAGTCGAGGAAACGCTCGGAGGACAGCAGGGTCTGAGCCTTCAGCTCGTCGATGGTCTCGTCGCTCACCGGCACATAGCTGCTGCCGATGTGGAAGATGATGTTGTAGTGGCGGTCTCGCCCGAGCCGTTCAAACCGTAATCCCTTCACGTGCCGTCCTTCCTCTTACAGGCCAACGGGGGCACATTGTAGACAATCGTCGCTGAGAAGACAAGGTCGGCCCCACGGCCTGCGGGCTCACCAACCGCGGGTTCGCGGTCAAGACTTGGCGCTCTTTCTGCCGAAATATTCGCGCCGGCTGACGGCGACATCGGAGACGAACATGACACCCGAATGTCGCTCGAACAGCGGCCGGAGCCCGGCCAGCACCGGTTCCACCTTTTCCTCCGGTAGCACCGCCATGATCATGACCAGGCTCTCCTGCTCGCTGAACATGAAGTGGGCTTCACGCACCCCATGATGGCCCTTCCCCGAGATATTGCCGATGATGGTGTAGCCGGTCGCCTCCACTTTGTCCAATAACTCGGTGACAAAGGGCCGGTGCTCACCCGACACGATGACGCGAATTTCTTTCATGGGATGCAACGTGAGTGCGGCCATGTCTCCACTCCTTTGAAAAAAAGAGGTCTCTTCCGGGGTGCTGCCGGTTGCAATCTATGTGTCACTGGGATTCCTCACGCGGCGCCAGACCCCCGAGGGCATGTAGCGGTACCAGATTCCGTCTTCAGGGTCCAGCGCAGCCAGGTGTACCCACTCGTTGTGATAAAAATGTTGCAGCACGTCGTGCCGCGCAATGAGTTTCTCGATCCGCGGGCGCGAGGCTTCCACCAGCGTCAGGAGGCGCATGGGTTCATGATAGGGCAGGTCGTCGTTCATGACGGTTTGCCAGGCCAGCCCGAGCCGGAGATCGCTCCAGGGGCCGGACATGATGCCGATGCGGCCGACGACGTTATGATAAATCTTGCTCCCGCTTCCATAGACCTCGTTGTCGACGGCCGAGAAATAATGCTCCATGTTGATCCACTGCGCCACCACCTGCGGCGCGGTCAGCAACACTTCCAGCCAGCGGTCCGTCGGATCTTCCCGATAGTCGTAGGAGTGAAGGAAGACGCGCCCGGCCAGGTTCAACCCCTTGGTCATCTCCCGGCGGCCGATGATGAACGTTGTGTTGCCCGACAGGCCCCATTCCGGCCGCACCTGGCTCCAGTCCGCGCTCCGTCCGGCCACATGGGCCGAGGCCTGGTTGAGGGGCAGGACCGTTCCCACATCGGGGAAGCGGCTGCAGCGCTCCTGGCTGGTCAGTTGCGCGGCTTCGCGCAAATCGTCGTACAATCGGGCCACGTCCTTGCGGTGGGTCGGCGGCGCATCTTCGAGATCGAACAGGTGCACCTCGTCCGTCGTGGTATCGACCTGTCCGGCGAGGAAGTGGGTGTCGGAGGGGATTTCGATGCCCCGTTTCGCCAGCCGTTCCCGCACAGGCGGGCGATTGGCCATCGCCGCCAGCACGCGCGCGTTCGGTTTGCCTTCGTTTCCGCCGCAGGCGCCGCAGTCCAGCGCCGACTCGAACGGGTTGTTCTCGGTGGTGCTGCCATGGGCGCAGAAGAGCACAAGGCGGGCGAAATTTCTCACCAGGCCCATCATGCGCAGGGCGGTTTCCACGGTCAGAACCTGTTCTTCGAGCGTGAAGCCGGTCCGCGTGATCCGTTCTTTTTGGCGGGAGGCCGCGCGACGATTGATCCGGTAGTGCCGCCGGAGTTCTTCGAGGAAGGTGGTGAGTTGGTCGGTCGATAGATCAATCGATTTGGCCGTGTCGCTGAGGAACGGTTCCACCGGGGCGTCGTCGTCCAGCGCGCGCCGCCGCAGGGCCTCGACGAATTCGGCCTCGACTCGCGATCCATGCAGCCCGAGCCGGTCGCGTAGCGCTTTCCAGATCAAGGCCCGTTGTTCAGAGACCACCATTTCCTCGGTTTCGGCCGGCGCCAGTTTGTCCACGGTGAGAATCGTGGCGATGGGGGGGACAAATAATCGCCGCACCCAATTGGTCAGCCGTTTGTAGAGGGCGGGCCACATCGTTTTGCCCATCATGGGCAGCGCGTAGAACCAGCCCAGGGACTCCACCATGACATAAGGGGTGACGACGTTCTCCTTTAGATCGTGCAGCAGCGTATGTCCGGCGTGGACCAATTTCGCGCGCGACTGGTGTTTGGACACGTAGTGATCCAGATAGCTGCGGGGGATCTCCCGCACCTCGTTTTTCGCGCGCATGATGACCGGGAACTGCTCGGTCTCGTGTTCTTTGCTCCAGGCCCGATACCGGATAAAGACCGCGAAGAAACCGGCAAACCCATAGGTGTCGTTGGCGCCGGTCGATTCCAGGTGGCGGCGGAACGGCTCGGAGCGCACATCGATGCAAAAGACCGATTGGGAATGCGGTCGCACCGGCGGATGGTGCTCGGCGGAGACCGGTTGGGGTTTGACCGGCGCGCGCAGCAACATGCCGAAGAGGTGATCCTGATATCCGGCCTCGAAGGCCTTGAGCCACACCGGACCATGCGCGGATTCGGGAAAGGCGTCGATCCAATCCAGCAGGGTGCGTAGGGCCGTCAGCGGACCGTCCATCAACAGCGACGGCACGATCTCGAGCGCCTGGGCCAGCGTGAGCAGGCGTCGCGCCATGAGCCGCTGCGCAGCCCGTGCGCGGCGAGGTCCGAATTCGATCTGATCGTGATGGGTGAGTGGCTCCCATTCAGGGGCGAGGGCCGGCGTGCCCTGCTGACGGTGTCTCGTGTGGGCATGCAGGCGGGCGACACGGTCGGCCATGGAGGCGGGAAGTCGTCCGGCAGTCCATTCCTTATGCATGAAGTACGCATGCGACTGCTGCGTCATGTAGGCCATCACCGCGGGATAGGTCCCTTCGATGCCCAATTCTTCCCGGCAGACTTTCTGGACCAGTTCGCGCACATACCACAGGCGCACGGCGAGGAACTTCACCAGCCCGACGGGGTAGGCCTGCTGCCAGGCATAGCCGGTTTCTTCCGCCCGCCATTTGATGAAGCCGGCCCAACCCGGAAGGGCCGCAAGTTGGAGCGACAGGTAATCCTGCCGGAATTTCACGGGGATCGCCAGCGCGTCCAGGCAGTCCAACACGACGTCTTCGGGATGCTCCGGCAGCGCCGCAATTTTCCGACGGCTGTCCGCAATGCCGCAGGTCGTCCATTCTTTCCCCGCCACTTGCTTCCAGGCGGCGTAGAGGCCCTGGTCCCGACCCGGCATGGGCCAGGTGGCGTGGCCTTCGTCCAGAAACGCTTCGCACCATTTGACCAACTCGCTGTTGATCTGTTCGACGATCCGGGTGCCCAGCGTCTGGTCGCACCAGCTGGAGAGGGTGAGATGATGTCCGAGGGCATCCGAATCCGCCCGGACCGTGGCGGCCATCCGTTCCGCCACCGTCGGTGTGGAGAACGAGCTCAGTCGTTCGGCCAGTGCCTCGACCTGCTCCTCGTTCGGCTCACGTTCCATCAATCGATCGAGTGGCTCGTCGGTCGCGGTCGCGAGTCCATGGGTCAGGCAGGCTCGCAACACTTCACGATGGGCAATGCGGCAGGGGCCGAGATCGACTTCCTGCTCGAGCGCGAGGGGCACCAGGGCCTCGTCGATATGGCGGACCAGAATCCTGCCCGATTTCAGATAGCGCCGATACATGTCACCGGGGAGATACCCGTTGCCGCCCAGGAATTGGTGGCCACGCCGGACCGTTTCGGTGAACGGGAGATACTCCAGGCTGTGGAGCGGATTGTGATGCACGAAGGTTCGCATCGGCCAATACTGCGCGATGACTTCGCTGGCGAGGCGAATCGTGCCCCGCAGTTCCATACGGCGGGCTTCGAGGTCTGCCGGGTCGTCGGCGCGCATCACCGGATCCATGTGCCCTCCTGCACGGCGACAGTGGCCGGGGGTGCCGGTACGTACGAGTCGAAAACGCGCGAGGGGGCCGTACCGAGGGCCAGCAGCAACAACAACAGCAACACCAATGAGGCGAACTCCGTCCGGCGCAAGTCGTCGTATCGCATATCCACGCGTTGCCGGCCGAAGATGAGTTGTTGCACGAAATCGGTGTAATACCAGGACGCTGTGAGCCAGACGATCATGACGACGGCAAAGGGCCCGGAGGGTGTAAACGTGGGCAGCAGCAACATGCCCAGGAATCCGGAAAACACGCCGAAGGGCGGCATGCCCAGCGCAGCGAGCGCCAGGAGCGCCAACAACGTGCTGAAGCGCGGCATGGGATAGGCGAGCCCGCCGAGTGCGCATAGATCGAGATCGCCATACCGGGCCCGGATGGCATACCAGGCCAGCAGCAGTCCGCTGGCCGCGAGCCCCACGGCGCTGAGATAGACCGTCCCTTGCATGGGGGCGGTGCCGGTGTCGGCGACATACCACCAGAGCAGGCCGAAAAACGCGAGGGCGGCGTAGGCAAGCCGCGGCAGCGGGCGCGCCTGAATCAGCGCCCGGAGCGAACCGTACAGGGCGCCCGCCAACGCCAGAATCGCCACAGTGTGGAGGGTTGTGACGGTCAGGGTCGGGAGCAACGTCAGCAGGGTATGGAACCCGACTGTCGGCAGCAGGAAAACGAGAAACGCGGGGAGATTGCCCGGTAAGCCGGTCAAGGTCGCAATGAATCCGCTGTGAACGGGCAGGAGCGGCAGCAGTGTGGCACAGGTGACCAACAGCGCCACCGTCGAGGCCGGTGCCGGGAGCACCAGGGCCAGCGCAGCCGACACCAGGCTGAGTCCGTAGGCCGACAGCCCCCGCCAGGTCTCCGGCGTGGCGCCGGCTTGGTATCGATACAGCAGGATGCAGAGCAAGCCGGGCAGTATCGGGAGCATGACGTCGTGCGCCGGCGCTTGAGCGGTGAGGATGCCCAGTCCCAGTCCCAGCAGCACCAGCGTCGCCGCCCAGGCCGAAGTATTGTCGCGGTGCAACGGTTGGCCGAGGAGCGAAAGAAATGCCGTCACCGGAAGCAGGCAGAGAAACGGCACCCCGGCCAGCGAGTCGCCCAGCGCCCAGGGTGTCCCGACGACGACGAGCAGGCTGGCGACCGTCGTCAGAAGAGCCGAGGTCTTCATTCGCTGGAGCGACGTGCGGAGGAGCAGGCTGAACCCCGCGCCGAGGAAGGGAACGGCCAGGAGCAGCCACGGAGTCATCCAGGTCTTGATCATGGCCGGCCTCCGACAGCCCGGACTGCGCCGTTGTTCGGGTGGCTGCGTTGCATGGTCACGACAACCGCTTTTCCAGGTGATGGGCGACGAGCGTCACGATCCGGCCGAATTTGAGGTACAGTTGATCCAGGTAGAGGCGGTTCATACACAGGACATAGAGGCGAACGAGGCAGGCCTCGATCCAGCCGGGAATTGTGACCGTGCGCCCATGTGCATGCGCATAGAGATAGACCCAGCTGAGGATCGTCAGCACTGTCGTGCCGACCACCAGACTGTCGAAGAGCCGGCCCGGCAGCGCCGCGGCCTTGAAATACGACGCCACCACCTCCGGATTCGGATACAGAAAATGCGTAAAGCTCTCCACCGCAAAGAGGTAGGTGAAGACGACGATGACGAGCGTGACCAGCATGGCGGCGGACACCTTCCAGGAGGCCACGGCGCGAATGCGTGTCAGGGAAAGAATCGCCTGCGAGGAGGTGACCCAGATGAAGAACAGGAAGATCACCGTGCCCTGCGAATCGATCAGCGGAATACGTAAGACACCGTGCGTGACGAGCAGGATCACGAGCGGCAAGAGCAGCGTCGTCAGGAATCCGGTGGACCAGGTGAGATTGGAGAATTCACTTTCCTCCATCTCGCGGTCGATTGGCGGAAACGTGGGCTCCTGTCGGGCTTTATGGATCACGTTGCCGCAATTCAGGAAGACGGTGCCCTTAAACAGGCCGTGGGCGATCAGGTGGAACACGGCGAGGGAAAACGCGCCCAGCCCGCATTCCATAATCATGTAGCCCATCTGGCCGATCGTCGAAAAGCCGAGCGTCTTCTTGATGTCGTTCTGCGTCAACATCATGGTGGCGCCGAGCATCGCCGTGAGCATGCCGATGACAAAGACCACGTGAAGGGTGGCCGGACTCAGTCCGTAGAGCGGGGCCAGACGGTTCAAGAGGAATCCCCCGGCGTTGATGATGCCGGCGTGCAGCAGTGCGTGGATGGGCGTCGGCGCATAGAGGGAGCGCGGCAGCCAGGTGTGGATCGGAAATTGTGCCGACTTGCCCATGGCCCCGACGAAAATGAGCAACGTGACCGCTGTGACGCCGTTCATCTCCCAGCCGAGGTCCGGCCAGAGGGACAGGGTGACGGGCGTGTCCGCGGCGCGGGCAAACAATGTCTGGAACTCAAATGTGCCGTACAGCGAGTAGGCCAGGACGATACCGACCAGAAACGCCGCATCGCTGAGCCGCAACATCGTAAACGTGTTCGCCGCGCCGGACAGGGTGGCGGCATGGCCGTGGTTGTGCGCAAGCAAAAACAGCAGCCACGAGAGGATCTGCCAGAAGACAAATAACATCACCAGGTTGGCGCTGGACACCATGCAGAGGAGCACCGCGGTCGTGATGCCGAGCATCCCGAGATACCGGCGATATCCGCGATCCTGATACATGTAGCCCATGGAATAGCGGTAGATGAGCATGGTCACGCCGGTGATGAGGACCATCATGACCGCGCTGAGCCGGTCGATATAGAACCCGATCGGGAAGGCAAGATTGGCGACGGAGGCCGTATCGTAGAACTGGATGGTGACCGGATCTCCGGAGGTGACCGCAACCAGGGCGATGAGAGACCCGAGAAATGCCGCCGCGACGGGGAGCAACCCGGCTCTGGCATTCTGGTCCTGCTCCGCACGATCGCCGGTCATCACAATGAAGGCCGTCAACAACGGCAACAGCGGGACGAGCGCTAGAAACGACATGCCGACCCCATGGCACTCATGAAAAGAAAAAGGCCAGCCGACGGTCCTTGAAACAAGGAGCCAACGACTGGCCTGCACTGTCCCCGACCTTTCCCTGAAGGGAAACACCGGCAAGACCCTACTGCCTGTCTCATCACATCCATGTGGTGGGTCCGGGCCACGCGCGATTCACGGCCTCTCGGCGGCACCACCGGAAAACTACGGTAGATGTAGCCGCGCGCCTTTGTAATTGCAAGTGAAAAGTCAGCGTCGCAGGGCTTGGTGACAAGACCGATGGGCCTGGTCGCCGGCGTCGTGCCGGCCCGTTTGCCGACAGTGGTTGCAGGGGGGTTGGAGTCTGTCCATGGCGGTGATTATAATCGGCCGCGCGTGATCGGTATCAACCATTGGGGAAGGGTCACATTGCCTGTGGCGAGCAAGGGAGAGAAGGAAGCGGCTGTCCGGACGGCCATCATCAAATTCGAGCAGGAATTTCTGGGCCGCGGCCCGGATGAGGTTCGGGTCTTCATTGTGCGGGACATGCTCGTCGTGCGGTTGAAGGGGGTGCTGACACCCGCAGAACGGCAACTGGCCAAGACGGCCGAAGGTATCGACATGGTGAAACGACTCCGGCAGAACCTCATCGCGCAAGGTCGGGAGCGCCTTTGTGAACAGGTGATGGATCTGATCGGCGCGAAAGTGACGGCGCTGTTTACCGACATCGACACCGTCGTCGGGGAGCGCATTTTTGTCTTCACGTTGGAATCCGACATCGAAGCCAATTTCCGGTAGCCCTCAGGATCACGAAGCAGGATGACAGCTCACAGTCTCGAAACGCTCACGTTCGATAACAGTTACGCGCGTCTGCCGGAGGCCTTCTACGCCAAGGTGAACCCGACGCCCTTCTCGGCCGCGCCGTTTCTCATCAGCGCGAACCGGGCCGCGATGGAATTGTTGGATCTCGATCCGACTGAAGCGGCGCGACCGGAGTTCGCCGGGGTGTTCGGCGGGAGCCTGCTGATACCCGGCATGGAACCGCTCGCCATGCTCTACTCCGGCCACCAGTTCGGCGTCTATGTGCCGCAACTCGGCGATGGCCGCGCGATTCTGCTCGCGGAAGTGAAGAACGGGCGAGGGGAGCGTTGGGATCTGCATTTGAAGGGCGCGGGCATGACGCCGTTTTCTCGCGACGGCGATGGCCGCTCGGTGCTTCGTTCGGCTATCCGTGAATATCTCTGTTGCGAAGCGATGCATGGACTCGGCATCCCGACGACACGTGCGCTGTGCCTGGTCGGTAGCGACGACAAGGTCTACCGCGAGCAGGTCGAAACCGGGGCGACGATCGTCCGGATGGCTCCGTCGCATGTACGCTTCGGCACGTTCGAAATTTTCTACTACCGGAAGCAGCATGAACATCTGCAGCGGCTGGCCGATTACGTGATCGAGATGCATTTCCCCGACCTTGCACCGGCCGCCGACAAGTATGCCCGCTTCTTTGCCGGGGTGGTCGAGCGCACGGCGAAACTGATTGCGCACTGGCAGGCGGTGGGCTGGTCGCATGGCGTGTTGAATACCGACAACATGTCGATCCTCGGCCTGACGCTGGATTATGGCCCCTATGGCTTCATGGACGACTACGACCCCGGCTTTATCTGTAACCACTCGGACTATAACGGGCGCTACGCCTTCAACCAGCAGCCCTACATCGGACTCTGGAACCTGAGTTGCCTGGCGCAAACCCTGCTGCCGTTTGCGCCCAAGGAAGAATTAAAAGCGGCGCTCGATGGCTACCAGACCAGCGTGGATCGGCACTATCACAACAACATGCGCGCCAAATTGGGGTTGGTGGAAGACCGTGCGGAGGATGAAGCCCTCCTGCAAGAATTGAAATCGCTCATGGTCGGCAGCCGCGTCGATTACACGATCTTCTGGCGAGAACTGGGCACGTTTTCATCCGACGCGGGGGCGAAGAACGAACGGCTGCGCGAGCATTTCCTGAATCCGGAACGGTTCGATGCCTGGGCCGGCCAGTATCGCGACCGGCTACAGGGCGAGCAGAGTCGCGACGAAGAGCGCCGGATTCGCATGGATCGCGTGAATCCTAAATACATCCTGCGCAACTATCTCGCCCAAGGGGCTATCGAGAAGGCCCAGCAGAAAGATTATTCTGAGATCGAACGGTTGTTGACGTTGCTCCAGCAGCCGTATACCGAGCAGCCCGGCATGGACTCCTACGCCGCCGCGCCTCCGAACTGGGGCAAACACCTCAGCGTCAGCTGCTCGTCGTAGCCTCTCGTTGTCCTTCATCCACATTATCCATTTGGATACGCGCTGTATCCACGCCGATACATTATCCTACGTACAGTTCGCAGGACTGTGTCAGAAACGGCCGATTTCGCTTGGGTTCAACCATCCCGAAAGTGGCACATTCCATGCTGAATCACCTTAGTGGTAACAGGGTACGTCAACGAACCCGACGCCTGAAGACAGGGATTGCCCATGGCCTTCAAGGGCGACGATTCCACCTTTTCATTGGCCACCACAGTGACCCTGGCCCTCGCCGTGGCGGCTATGGTGTTTGTAAAGGAGCCGCTCAAGAGTTCGCGGCCGAACGGGAATGGGGTCGGTCTGGAAGGAGCGGCCAGTGAACTGAAGGCCCGGGCGAGGCTCTGGGAGGACCCGTTTGCGGCGGTCCGGAGGGATCAAGCGGGCCGAAAGCAGGTGTCTGTCACATTGCAAAAAGCAGGCAAGGTGACACTCTCTGTGACCACGGCAGACCAGCACGATGAGCAGGGGCTGCGCAGTCTCAAAGCAAAGATCGAGGAAATTGCCACACGAAATGGCCTGGTCACGGCACTGGTCGTCATGACAGGGGGAGGGTCTTCAGTTGAAGACAGCGAGGCGCGCATCCGGGACCGTTATGCCGTCGGGGCGGCGCTGGAGGTCGGATGTTATGTCCCGGAGCTGACGCAATCCCTGTCCTACTTCACCTGGAGTTTCGGCCCCCAGAAGCCTGAGTTGAGCGTGCCTGTGCCCACTCCCTATGAATGGTACAGGCGAGGCGCACTCGCATCCTGCCGGACATTCGATGAAACGCCGGGAACCGAACAATCCCGTCATGTGCTTGTGCTTTGGATAGCGGCAGAAGAGTCCGAACAGTCTATCCTGGCACGCATCGACGCGCTGCTCTCAGAAATTCGTCCGTCTAAGCTCAAGGCGCACATCACCGCAAAGCTTGTGGGCCCTCGTAGTTCGTCCGAATTTCGGAGCTTGCTTCAGGAGATTGAGAAGCAGGGTAAGCCTGGAGGGCTTGAAAAGGGAAAGCAGAAGGGGCAGGACGCTCGGCGAAAAGATCGTGCGTCCATCGAACTGTATTCTCCCTGGGCCACGGCGATGCCCGGACTACTTTCCTACGGAATGAAGAGTAGAAGTCAGCAACAAGATGTGGGGTGCGAATCGTATGGCATGTGCAAAAAGGTATTTTTCGACCTGTTGTCAGATGCCGGCCTCATTCTTCAATACAGCATCGACAGCGACGAGGTGCTGTTCGAGTCTCTGTTCCGCGAATTCAATCGAAGGCGGGTCAGGGTCGGCACAGATGCGATTGCCCTGATCGGAGAGTGGGATTCCTTCTATGCCCGCTCGCTTCCAATCACATTCAGTGCGGTGGCGTGTCGTTACACCGGTCGCTGTCCGACCATGGACGACGGGGTGGATCGACTTCGCGCGGGGACCTTGTCCCCCCGGACCCTCAATATCAGGCAGTATAGCTACCTGAGCGGCTTGGATGGGGAAGTGTCGGTGGATCAGTCGCTCCCATCCAAGCCCAAAGAGGAGGACAAGGATAAGAGGGAAGCCGGCCAGGCCAAGCTGCGCGATATTGCTTCGTATGAACGGCCTGAAGGGCCTTCACAACTCGACTACGTCCGACGGCTCGTCGCTCGAATTAAGGCAGAGGAGCAGGAGAATGAACGTGTCGGCACTCGGGGTGAAGTGGAACAGCAAGGCAAGGTCAAGGCCATCGGAATCCTGGGGCGGGATGCCTATGACGCGCTGCTGATCCTTCAGGCGGTCCGGGAGCAGTTTCCGAACGTACTGTTCTTTGCCACGGATCTGGATGCGCGGTATTTCCATGAAGATGAGCAGAAATGGACTCGCAACTTGATCGTCGTGTCACATTTCGGGCTGCAACTCGATCCTTCCTTTCAGCAGGCCATCCCGCCCTTCCGCAGCTCTCTTCAAACGTCCACTTTCTTTGCCGTCTTGCGGGCGATCGACCAGGTGAGTGATCGCCCGCAGGAGTCCAATCAGAAAAACCAGTCTTCCAGATATCTGCTGCACGGCCGTAATGGCGGTGCGTCGGAGTATAGCGGGGTGATTCTCCCTCGCCTTTTTGAGATCGGACGGCATGGCGCAGTTGACCTCAGTGTGGACGATTCAGTCGAGAAGATCAGGAGTATCCATCCGACTCGACAGGATGTAACAGATGGGGCTGTCACATTCAAAATGCCGGCGCGGATCGGTCCGCTCTGGATTACCATGACGATCCTTGGTTTTCTGGCGCTATGGGGGCATGCCAGGTTCTGGAACTGGCTGACGGCTCGGAATGAGCGAGATCGAGGCCTGCAGAAGTTCAGGCGCATACTTCGGCCGGTCTGGGTGCCGCTGGTGATTCTCGCGATCGTGTTTTTGTGGTGTCACGTCCTGCACTTTAAGTATATCGAAGATGAGCCCTTTTCCTGGTCCGACGGCGTGAGCATCTGGCCGACGGAATTACTCCGGCTGTTCGCCACCCTCTTGTCAGTTATTTTTCTGATGAAGGCCCGTGCCGATCTGGTCGTGAACACAGAAGAACTCACCGAGAAATTCTTTCCACGGGAAATTCTGGCAGGAGTGGGAGAGGGGAGGCGGAGAAATCTGGAGGGGTTCTGGACGAATGTGGACTGGATGTTCCACGGATCAAAGCAGGAGCACCCCGGCGAAGCGAGCAGACTCTGGGCCCGATACTCCCAAGCCCATACATGGCCTCAACGCACGGTTAGGATCGCGCTGTGGCTGCTCCTGTACTTGATGATGGTCCTCCCGGTGTGGAGGTTCATGAATGACGGCGAATGGCGGTTGTATGTTCCCTGCCGGGGAGAGTCCAGCTGCGGCGCCGACGCGGTGCTCACCTTTCTGAGCGCGTTTTCGTTGATCATCTTGAACCTGGCCGTGTTGGATGCGGTGATCCTTTGCACCAAGTGGATTCAGGAAATGCCGTCGGCAACCGGTCTTGACCCCATGAGGCAGGTTCGCCTCATGATCGAACGGACGAGGGTCGTCAACCGCAGGATCCTCTATCCCTTCTTGTCGTTATTCCTGATCATCGGGGCTCGAAGTCATTACTTCGACAATTGGGATTTTCCCCCGGCCTTGATTCTTGTTCTGACGGTGAACAGCCTGGTGGCTCTCGCCAGCGCCTGCATGTTATATCTGGCCGCAGTAGGAGCCAAGCGGAAGGTGCTTGCGCCGCTTCAGCTAAAACTCGATCGTGCCCTGACTCGGCAGGAGTGTGCCGAACCGGGCGTGGATTCGGGACCGTCGAGTGATCACCTGCGGGAGATCATCAACGAGATCGAGGCTGTGCAACAGGGTGCCTTTGTTCCCTTCTACCAGCAGCCGGTCGTCCAAGCGACGTTGGTCGCCGCGCTGGCCTTCCTGCAATATTGGTATCTGGGTCAATAGGGTCTCGCCTTCCTGCGATATCTACGAACCCTCCCAGAGAAACACTCGGCTCACGGAGATGCGAATGTATGCGTGTAGATAAACTGGGCGGCCTCACGGTTCGCCTGAGGGGCGGCACTGACGATAAGGGCGGGGGCAACGGCCCGCTGGTGGTGCTGCTCCATGGGTTCGGTGCGCCGGGCGATGATCTCGTGCCGCTCAGCGAATATCTCGATGCGCCCACCGGGACACGCTTTCTCTTTCCTGAAGCACCGATTTCCATACCGATGGGGTTCGGCGATTCGCGCGCCTGGTGGATGATCGATATGGCTCGTATCCAAGCCGATCGAGCGGCGGGCAAAGTCCGGGACATGTCCGGCGAAATCCCGCGCGGGCTGACCGAAGCGCGCGAGCGCATGACAGCGTTGCTGGAGGAGATACACAAGAAACTCGGCGCCGATCCCAAGCGCACGGTGTTAGGCGGCTTTTCACAGGGGGCGATGTTGTCCTGTGACGCACTGCTCCACAGCACTCAGCCCTATGCCGGACTCATCCAGCTCTCCGGGACCCTGGTGGCGAAACAGGAGTGGGCGCCGTTGCTGACGAAACGCAAAGGCCTGCCGCTGTTTCAGAGCCACGGCACGCAAGACCCCATCTTGCCCTACGCGATGGCAGAACGGTTGCGGGATGAATTTCTGCAGGCCGGTGTGTCGGTGGATTGGCAGCCGTTTCGGGGCGGCCATGAAATTCCGGAGCCGGTGTTGCGCAAGCTGGGCAGTTTTCTCTTGAAGGCCGTCAGATAGGCGCGGGATGGATGCGTTTACACTCATGGGTGCGGACGGCACGAGTCTACGTGGCGATCGTGTCGTCGGCAAGGAACGCCAGCTTCTCTTCATCACCGGGTTTCTCTCCAAGCGGTGGGGCAACAAGAGCAAGGCGTTGGCGCAATGGTGTCAGGACCGGGGCTGGGGTTTTTGCTGTTTCGACTTTCGCGGATGGGGTGACTCGGGCGGCGCGTGGGGTGAGTATCGTTTGCTGCAATGGCTGGAGGACGCAGAAGCTGTCACGAATCTGTTGGCTGATGGGCCGCCGGTGACGATCGTCGGCAACTCTCTCGGCGGATGGCTCGCCTGGTTGGTCGCGCAGGAGCAACCGGCGGTGGAAGAATTGATTCTCATCGCCCCGGCGTTCAATATGATGGATCTGCGGGCGGCTCAGATTTCCGACGAGCGGCGTGAACAGTGGCAGGCGACCGGCTCCATGCCATGGGACGACGAGCCCATGCACAGAGAGGCGCCGATTCCCTGGCATTGGGTCGAGGACAGCCAGACGCTCTGGAACCGTCGCCTCACCATGCCGCGTCGCGTTAAGACAACCATCCTGCATGGACTACAGGATGTGGTGATCAAGCCCGACGGCAGCTGGGCCTTCGTGCAGCAGGTGCTGTCACAGGATCCTGAATTTCCCATTGAAGTCCTATTCAAAACCGGCGATCACCGCCTGAGCAGTCCCGACCATTTGGAGACGTTCAGGCAGCTGGTGACTCGATCACGATAGTGGGGTGCCCATGCTGGTCCTGATCCATAAAGAATGCGGCGGTCCGGCGCTGGATGAATCGCCGGTCGGCGAAGTGTGCGCGATTCCGGTCAGTCAGTTTCCATTCACCTGTTTTACCTGCCTGGAAGACATCCTCGATGAATCCGAAGTGCGGCTCACCGAAGATCTCGGCATCTAGGGGTAATGGCCCGGCGTTGCCCGGGCTCTCGTTCCTTCTCGCGCTCAGTGGAAATTCCGGTAGCATCCAGGTAAGGTGGCGCGCAGTTTATTGCGCAGAAAAGAGGCATCCTTGTCATCAACGCAGCAACACAACAGCGGGCCGGATTCCGACGGTCCGGAGGTTCCTGAACCCTCCCACGCCGAGCGGGCGAAGACGCTGGTCTATTTGCAGCATACAGGCGGGCTCTCGACCATTTCGCGCAAGCAACCGGGTTGGCCTTTCGGGTCCGTCATGCCCTACGGATTGGACGACCAGGGACAGCCGCTGTTTCTCATCAGCACCATGGCGATGCACACGCAAAACCTCCTCGGCGATCCGCGTGCCAGTTTGCTCGTCACGCCGCCGGAAAGCAGAACCGATCCTCTGGGTGCCGCCCGGGTCACGTTGATGGGGTCGGTGACACGCGTCCCGAAAGAAGAGAGCGGTCCGGTTCGCGAACGGTATCTGGCCCGGCATGCCAATGCGGCCTATTGGGTGGACTTCAACGACTTCGGTTTTTTTCGCATGGCGATCGCGGATATCTATTTCGTCGGCGGGTTCGGATCGATGGGATGGGTAGCACCGGCCGACCACATGGCGGCGGCGGTCGATCCCTTGGCAGAGACCGCTTCGGACCTCATCCGCGAGATCAATACACAGCAACAGGAGACACTCCTGCTGCTCGCCCGTGAATGTGGCAAGCTGGATGCCGAACAGGCGAGTATCACGACGATGGACCGATTGGGATTTCATATGCGGGTAAGAACACCCGACCGTATGCAGGGCGGACGATTCGCCTTCACCGATCCGGTGCGTAATGCGGAAGAGGCCTGCGCCGGTCTGGCCGACCTGGCCGCGAAGGCGAGGGCAGGCGTCCAGGTACTACATTCCCTCTGATTGCACGCGTGAGCCGCCGCACGTAACGGGTTTGATTCCGGGCAGAGGTCCGAGGGTTATTTCCCCTCGATCGCCTTCCGGATCTCTCCGCGCAGCGTCTCAGAATGCGGATTCTTGACCTCGCGGCGGATGACGATGTCGGTTGGAGTGACCGGTTTGCCGTAATAGGCTCGACTCCATTCATCCCGGCTGATCAAGACCGCTCCTTCCAACGACACGCCTGCGAACAGGCCCTTGGCCCGCACGAACGACAAGAGATCCGCGCTGAGGTTGGGCGTGGTCGCACCGGAGATGCCCGCGCCCACCGGTCCAACGGCGACCGATCCATCCGCCCCCAGTTTGAAATTACCCAGCAGCAGTGAATCGACTCCGCGCTGCGTCAGGATCAGCAACACGACTTCCGACATCTGCGCGCCGAACTGGAAGCCGAAGCTGGCCGCCCCTATCGTGAAGAAGGCCGGCTCGCTCCATTCGCCGGTCTTCTCGTCCTTGGCCACGAAGACGCCGCTGCCGCCGGCTGCCCCGTAGATCAACGCGCCCTTCATGTATTGCGGCACAATGAACAGGCCCTTGGCGTCTTGGATGTGGTCGCGAAACCAGGTCATGTTGGAGTCGGCCAGAAAGTTGGCGAGGGTCATGCGCGACTGATCCACCAGATCGCGCTGCTCGCGATCGTCCGCAAAGACGGAGTTGGTGCCCATCCAGACGGACAGGGTGAAGAACAGCACCGCTATAATGGTCGGGCAGGATCGGCTTTGGGTTGCGTGGTTCCGAATCATGTCAATGAGTGCTCCTGGCGCGGTTGTGAATCCCACCGCGCTTTGTTATGGTGACCGATTGCACGATCGAACAGCAGGTTCACACTCTATTGAGGATGGCTATGGCGACGAACGATAAGCAAGTCATTTTTTCACTGGTCGGGGTGGGGAAAGTCTACCCGCCCAAGAAGCAGGTTCTGCGGGATATCTATCTCGGTTTTTATTATGGCGCCAAGATCGGCGTGCTGGGGTTGAACGGATCCGGAAAAAGCTCATTACTCAAGATTATTGCCGGAACCGATCCCAATTATGTCGGTGAGATCACTCGCTCGAAAGGCTACAGCGTCGGACTGCTCGAACAAGAGCCGCAGCTCGATCCCAACAAGACGGTCAAAGAGGTCGTCGAAGAAGGGAAGAAAGAGCTGGTAGCGCTGCTGCATGAGTATGAAGCGGTCAGCAACAGCATGGGCGAGGCCGGCCCCGATGAGATGGAAAAACTCATCGACAAGCAGGCGCAGCTGCAGGAAAAAATCGAAGCGGCCAACGGCTGGGAACTCGAAAGCGAACTGGAGATCGCCATGGATGCGCTGCGCTGTCCCCCCGCCGATCAGAAGATCAGCGTGCTTTCCGGCGGTGAAAAGCGCCGCGTGGCCCTCTGCCGCCTCATGATCCAGGAGCCGGACATTCTGCTGCTCGACGAGCCGACCAATCATCTCGATGCCGAATCCGTGCAATGGCTGGAGCAGCACCTGCAACAGTACAAGGGCACGGTCATCGCCGTGACGCACGACCGCTATTTTCTCGACAACGTGGCGGGCTGGATTCTGGAACTCGATCGCGGCTCCGGCATTCCCTTCCAAGGCAACTACACGGCGTGGCTCGAACAGAAGCAGGATCGGTTGGAGAAGGAAGAGAAGGCCGAATCCAAGCGCAAGAAAACGCTTGAGCATGAGTTGGAATGGATTCGTATGTCGCCGAAGGCCCGGCAGTCGAAGGGCAAGGCGCGTCTCAACCGGTATGAGGAATTGGTCAATCAGAAGCAGGACCAGCTGGCCGCCGATCTGGAAATCTATATTCCGCCCGGACCGCGGCTCGGGGATTTGGTGGTCGAGGCCAAGGGCATCAGCAAGGCATTCGGCGACAACGTACTCTATGAAAATGTCGAATTCAGCTTGCCGAAGGGCGGCATCGTCGGCGTCGTCGGTCCCAACGGTGCAGGCAAGACCACCATGTTCCGCATGATCATCGGCAAGGAGAAGCCGGACAGCGGAACAATCCGGATCGGCGAAACAGTGAAGCTCGGCTACGTCGATCAGGACCGTACGCTCGATCCCAACAAGACGGTGTATGAAGTCATTTCCGAGGGACAAGACACGATCATGCTGGGCAAGGCCGAGGTCAATGCTCGCGGCTACTGTGCCCGCTTCAACTTCGCCGGGACCGATCAGCAAAAGAAGGTCAAGGATCTGTCGGGCGGGGAACGCAACCGCGTGCACCTGGCTCGCATGCTGAAAGAAGGTGCGAACCTGATCATCCTCGACGAGCCGACCAACGACCTCGACGTGAACACGCTTCGCGCCTTGGAAGAAGGATTGGAAGGATTTGCCGGCTGCGCGGTCATCAGCAGCCACGACCGATGGTTCCTGGACCGCGTCGCCACGCACATCATGGCCTTCGAAGGCGATAGCAAAGTGGTGTGGTACGAGGGCAACTACAGCGAATACGAAGCCGATCGTAAAAAACGGCTCGGCAAGGAAGCCGACCAGCCGCATCGCATACGCTATCGCAAACTGACCAGGAACTAGCCCCCATGATTCATGAGCACTTCTGCTGCAATCGCCGATTCACTGCTACGACGAGCCTTCGGCCAGCGGGCTCGCCCCTCGGACCCTCAACGTACTGCACGAGTACGCTTCGGGTCCTCCCGGCTCCGCGCGCCGGTCTCGCAACGCGACTCGGCGATTTCGCGACGAACCGTCATGAATCATGCGGGCTAGCCGGTTGTTGAAAAGGGCTGCCGGCGGCGTTCTCGCGGCGCGAAGAGGCTCCACGTACCGCAGAAGGTACGTGGAGCCTCTCCGCTGGCTGCGGCCTTCCCGGACAGCCTGTTTGAACAGCCTGCGACGGCCACTACGCGAGTCTGTGAGTCTTTGAGAATCACATGGCTGCTGTATGTCCGTACGGTGTCAGCATCTTGTTAGCGTCCGCGCCAAAGCCAGGATTCCTTACGAGAGGCACATCCATTTTCCGCATTCGGTCGTAGATTCATCCATGAGCATGTTACGGGGACCTACTCTAAGCCGCTGGTTGGCGGTGCTTGCCCTGGTCTCTGTCTCTTGCACATCGCTCGCTCCTCCCTCGTCTCAATCACTTGAGCCTCGTGTCTCCCACACCAGAGCCACTCTCCACTTGGGAGAAAAGGAACTGGCGGACGGCCGGTTCGTCGGACTGGCCTTCTCCGGGGGAGGGAGCCGAGCAGCCGTGTTCGGGGCAGCGGTGATGAAAGAACTCGACCGTGTGGGGCTGTTGCCGCAGGTCGATGTCCTCTCGGCGGTGTCGGGGGGTGCCCTGCCTGCGGCGTCCTATGCGCTGGAGGGGTATCGCGATTTCAGTTTTCAAAACGGCTTCGTGGAGCTGGTGGGCCGCGATTTTCAGGGGGCCATCCTGGGCCCCTGGTACACCCTGCCTCAGAACGCGCTCCGGTATGCATTGAGAGATCGGATTCCTCCCGAACCGGTCATTCGGGTCCTCGACGACCGCCTTTTTCGCGGCGCGACCTTTGCCGATCTCAATCCCTCGCAACCGATTCTCCTGCTGAATGCCACCGATGCCCTCACCGGCGACCCGCTCGTCATTTCCGACGAACGGTTCGCGGAGCTGGGCCGGCCCCTCGCTTCTTTCAGTATCGCGCGCGCGGTGTATATGTCCGCGGCGTATCCCGGCGTGCTGGAGCCGCTGGCGATTCCTTATGGGCAGGCAGAGGGCGCGCCATCCGGGCAGCCCCCGCTGTTGGCCTACGACGGCGGGGCTGCAGACAATCTCGGTATCCGGACACTGATGCAGGTGGTGAACGACGCGTTGTCGGAGCAATCGGTAGCGGACCGGTTTCCCCGCGGGTGCCTGGTCGTGTCTATCGATGCGACAGGTCGTCAACTCAATGAGCAGCGCACACCGCTCTCCGCCGCTGCGGCGCTGCTCAGAGGCCATCGGCGCAACGTGCTGGAGCTGGCCGGGATTCCTGTGTCACTGCAGGATGCGTCGATGTTCGGCACCTTTCAGGTCGGCATGAACGGAAACGGCGGGACCTGTCGCTTCTGGCACATTGCATTACGCCAGCTGCCGGACAGCGATCCATTGGGCGATCGCGTGACCCACATCAAGACCAATCTCGGGTTGTCGGCAGAAGATCAGGCGGCCCTCGTGACCGCCGCGGCCCGGCTCGTGGCGAAGGGCCACGAGGAGATGCATCAAGCGGACGGGTGGGCTGAGTTCATGAGCGCCCGGCCCGCACTTCGCACGCATCCATGACGACGCCTCTCCAATCCCGGCGAGTGTTTGTGACCGGCGCAACCGGCTATCTCGGCGTGCGGCTCATTCCACGATTGCTTGCGCGCGGGCACCACGTCACCGCATTGACCCGCCAGGCATCCGCCGGGGCTGTCCCGTCCGGGTGTGAGGTCGTCGTCGGCAATCCGCTGGAGAGCGGCACGTTCGTTGAGCAGGTGCGAGGCGCCGATACCCTCGTGCAACTAGTGGGTGTGCCGAAACCCGCACCCTGGAAAGGTTCGCAGTTCCGCGCCATCGACGGGCCTTCGGCCATGGCAGCGATCCGTGCCGCCCGCGAAGCCGGCGTGCGACATATGGTCTATGTCAGCGTGGCGCATCCGGCTCCTGTCATGCGGGACTACATTGCCGTGCGCAGCGAGTGCGAAGCGGCGATTACAGCCGCGCGGGTGCTCGCGACGATCTTCAGGCCCTGGTATATTCTCGGCCCTGGGCATTGGTGGCCATTGGCGCTGCAGCCGATCTATCGGCTGATGGAGCTGTTCCCGGGAACGAAAGCCGCCGCTCGGAGGCTGGGTTTGGTGACAATTCAGGAGATGCTCATTGCGATGACATGGGCGATTGAACAGCCACCGTCGGTTAGTCGGGTGATAGAAGTGCCGGAGATCCGTCGCCTCGGCCGGAGCCACGCATGAAACCGACCGTGTTGATTACCGGGGCCGGCGGGCTGATCGGCGGGTACCTCGTCAGCACGGCCGCTCGATGGGCCCCGCAGTGGAATGTGCACGGAGTCACCAGGGCCGAGACAGATGTGACCGACCCAATGCAGGTGCAGGAACTCTGGCGCCGA
The DNA here is from genome assembly GCA_000196815.1 of Nitrospira defluvii. Lineage (GTDB taxonomy): Bacteria > Nitrospirota > Nitrospiria > Nitrospirales > Nitrospiraceae > Nitrospira_A > Nitrospira_A defluvii_A. Next base: position 4,289,062 of record FP929003.1, on the reverse strand, counting down.
TCGACTCCCGCTCTGGTGATCCACTGCGCGGCTCTGAGTCGCACGGGCGCGTGCGAACAGGACCCGGCGCGGGCCCGACGTATCAACGTGGAGGCGACGGAACGGCTTGCGGGATTGGCGCGCGACATTCCCTTTATCTTTCTGTCTACCGATCAGGTGTTCGACGGCACGAAGGGCTGGTATGTCGAATCGGATGCCGTGCATCCCCTGAATGTGTATGGACAGACGAAGGCAGATGCGGAGCAGGTGGTGCTCGAGAATCCGGCTCATTCGATCGTTCGCATCGCCCTGACGGCGGGCACCTCGCCGACTCACGACCGGAGTTTTGTCGAAGACATGTTGCGGGCGGCGGCCAAAGGGACGAAGCTGACGCTCTTCACCGACGAGTATCGCTGCCCCATTCCGGCCGGACCATTGGTGCGCGCCTTGTGGGAGTTTGCCGCTCACCCGCGATCGGGCCTCTATCACCTGGGGGGGAGCGAACGGTTGTCTCGATGGGAAATCGGTGAGTTGCTGGCGAGGCGCTATCCGGAACTCCGGCCCTGCATTCAGCCCGGATCAGTGGCCGACTATCATGGTCCGCTCCGTCCTCCGGACCTCTCGATGCGAAGCGACAAGATGCAGGTGCTGCTGTCGTTCCGCCTGCCCGGTTTCCGTCAGTGGCTCAGCAATGACGCATCGCTCAGCGACGATCCCTGGGACACAGGTCAGTGAGGCAAGGTGCGAATGTAGGCCAGCACATTCCGAATGTCTCGTTCGGAGAGAAGGCCTTTCCAGGACGGCATGTTCGGCTTGCCCTCGTGGATGGTTGCCAGCAGGGCGCTGTCGGGTTTCTTTCTGGTGGCCGGTGCCGTGAGATTCGCTGGATCGGGCCCCAGTAGTTTGTATCCATCCCCTTTGCCTTCGACTCCGTGACATCCGGCGCAGTGTTTGATGAAGAGCGTCTTACCCTTTGCAGGGTGAGCCGCCTTCGGGGAAGCATTCTCACCGGCCTCGGATTGCATCGGGAGCGCAGCCGCGAAGGCTATCGCAAGGATCAACACGTTGACGAAACCCATGTTCATAACGGTCCCTCCGGTGTGATGCGACGGTGCGTGCCGCAGTGTATGTCCGGAATCATACCCGCCTCTGAATCGCAAATCCATTCGCTGCCGGCGGCCCTGTCTTGAGGTTGACCGCCATAGTACAATTGCAGACTCTGTGCGGTGAAGACGATTCGTTGTCGGTCCACCTCCGGTCGCTGATCGCATGACAATGCGAGATCCGCTGTCTCTCCTCCTAACGGCCTGGGCCGCTTCCGCAGCCTTGATGGTCCTGCTCTGGCTGATCGATCGCCGCATACGTAACGCGTCCATCGCCGATGTGGGCTGGTGTTACGGGTTGACGTTGGTGGTGTGGTGGTACGCAGGCTCCGTCGCGGGAGAACCGGCCAGGCGCTTGCTGGTGGCGTTGATGATCTCTCTCTATGCCCTCCGCCTCGGCACACACGTGTTCGTCGATCGGGTGTGGCGCAAGCAGGAGGATGGGCGATATCGGGCGTTGCGTCATCACTGGAGCGCGCACGAGTCCTCGCGCATGTTCTGGTATTTCCAGCTCCAGGCCGCCGCCCTCGCGATGTTTTCGCTTCCTCCCCTCATCGTCATGCAGAACCCCCATCCGCCGTTTCATTTTTGGGACCTGATTGGATTTTTCTGGTGGACTATCGCGGTCACGGGTGAGGCTGTGGCCGATTGGCAGCTGGCAGCATTTCGCAGCAAGCCGTGGAATACCGGTCGTGTGTGCCGGATCGGTCTGTGGCGCTATTCACGCCATCCCAACTATTTTTTCGAATGGCTGCATTGGTGGAGTTATGTGTGGATGTCGCTGGGGATTCCTACGGGAGGTTGGGGCCTAACGCTGATCGGTCCGATGGTCATGGGCGTAGCTCTGCTGAAGGTCACCGGCATTCCCTGGACGGAAGCGCAGAGCATGGCGAGCCGTGGTGAGGAGTATGCGGAGTATCGGCGAACGACCAACGCGTTCGTTCCCTGGTTTCCGCGACGGCTTTAACCCGGCCTATTCATGAATACCTGCTCCGGCGTCCGATCCTTTCGCCCGGCGAAGCGGTTCTCGTTCGGCCTCCTCGACGGACTGCCAGTACGCCTGCGTCGGCCTTACGTGCGAGCCGCCTCGGCGGGCTTCCGTCTCGAACGCCTCGCGACGGCATTCATGAATAATCCGGATTAGCAGGATGCCAAGAAAGTCCGCCAGTGGCGTTCTCGCTTCTCGTCGAGGCTCACCGTACCACAAGAGTACGATTCGCCTCTCTGATCGCTGCGGCCTTGCCGGGCGAAGTTTTTGCGCATCCTCCGGCGACACAAGGGGATAAATGGCTGCGGCTACGGTTTGTCGGCCAGCTCGGTCAGTCGTGTACGCGCCGTTTTGGCGGCGGGGCTGTCCGGGTAGTGACGGAGAATTTCTTCGTACAGTTCCCTGGCGTGGGCCTTATTGGTCTGGCGTTCTTCGAACTGGGCCGTCTCAAGCAGCTGCGCAGCCTGGTCGGGACCACAGGCGGTCAGGACCAGGAGGAGACTCGGGATCATCCAGGCAGCGACTCTCTTCATGCGGTGGTCCTTTCGGCCGACGTGTCGCGCAATGTCGTGATGGGTTGAGGCATTTGCGTAGTCTCGCTCAAGACATCAGTGGTTACAAGAAGGCAGTCCTGTTCCGTCATGTCATATTACGCGCGGTCTTTCTCGCGGATGCCGTATCGCGGAGAGGTGATGGCTTCACTACGGCAACGCGGGCAACGGCTGGGACGGGTCAGTCTGGTCCGTTCGCGGAAGGCGTACGTGCAATCCTGACATTCCGAGGGTTCGAGCAGGAATGTCCGCGCGGGATCGCGAGACAGGGTTTTCACGATATGCGTCAAATGGTCTTCCACCTGCCGTTCCGGCATGCCGAGCCGTTGCGCCAGTTGGTGAGAAGACAACAGGGTACCGGTCAACAGCTCGATGATCCGCCGTCGTGGTGTCAGTCCGGGTGACATCATCAGTGGGTATCTTAGGAGAACGGCCTGCCGATGAAAAGGCAGGAATCAGCCCCCGCGATCTTGTTATACTACGCGAGACTGCCCAAGCCTGCTTCCGCAACGAGAGATGCTGCTATGAGTGGACCGCCGTGGGACGAGTTGGCCGAGCTGGCGTTGTCTCGCCTCCGCGCGGCCGGGGTCGAGTATGCGGATATCCGTCTGCTCGATACCACGACGCGGACGATCACGGGTGAAGATCGGCGCATCGCTCACATTCGCGAGGGCACCGATCGCGGATTCGGCATTCGGGTGCTGCATCGCGGTGCCTGGGGATTTGCGGCCAGCTCCATCATTTCCCTCGAAGAAATTCCACGTGTCGCGGACCTTGCCGTAGAAATTGCCAAAGGATCGGCCTCGCTCGCCATCACGAAGGTGTATCTGGCGCCTGAGCCGGTGCATCGCGATCGTATCGTCACTCCCTGTCGCCTGGATCCCTTTGCGGTTCCTCTGGAAGAACAGACGTCGTTGCTGCTGACCACCATGGATGTGATTCAGCGACACCCGGGCATCGCCAGAAGCCAGGCCGGTTTCTGGGCCCAACGCGACCGTAAACTGTTCGCCTCCACGGAAGGCTCTCATCTTGAGTTCACGCTGCTGGCGGTGCAGGGCGAGTGCAGCGCCACGGCGGTTCAGGACGGACGGTTTGCCACGCGTTCATTTAATAGCCCGCATTTGCGCATGGGGTATGAATTGATCCGCGATACCGACTTTGCCCGCGAAGGGGCGCGTATCGCCGAACAGGCCGTGGAAAAGGTGCGGGCCCCGGTGATCGAGGCCGGGCGATACGATCTGGTGCTCGATCCGGAGCATCTGTCGCTGACGATGCACGAGTCCTGTGGACATCCCAGTGAATTGGATCGCGCGCTCGGTTATGAGGCGAACTATGCCGGCACCAGTTTTCTGACACCGGATAAACGCGGCACCTACCGGTACGGTTCGTCTCACGTGAACCTGGTGGCCGATAACACCGAACCGCAGACGTTGGCGGCGACGGGGTACGACGACGACGGAGTCAGTTGCCAGAAGTGGGACATTGTGCGGGAGGGACTCTTCGTCGGGTACTGCACGAACCGCGAGGTAGCGCCGCGTATCAACGAGGAGCGTTCACGCGGGTCGAACCGGGCCGATAGTTGGGGGAGCGTGCCGATGGTGCGTATCGCGAACATCGGGCTGGAGCCGGGCACGGCGACGCTCGATGAACTCCTGGCCGATGTGAAGCGGGGCATCTACATCGAAGGTCACGGCTCCTATAGTATCGATCAGCGACGATACAATTTTCAGTTCGGGGGCGATGCGTTCTGGCTGATTGAGAACGGTCGCCGCACCCACATGGTGCGGGATGTGATCTATCATGGCATTACCCCGGAGTTTTGGGGCCGATGCGACGGCGTCGCCGATCGCAGCCATCGTCGCCGGTATGGATTCATTACCTGCGGCAAAGGCCAACCGGGCCAATCGGGCTGGATGACCCATGCCGCCTCCCATGCCCGGTTCAGGCGTGTGGATGTCATTGCCGGAGAAGCGAAGGCCAACGAATGACGTCGTCGATCACCCCATCCTGGCCCAAGTTGACCGGCCGGCAGGAATTCGAGTTCCTGGCCGATCTGGTGATGAGCCATTCGACCGGGGACCATACCCAACTGTCATTGCGCGACGTTCATGGCGGAACGACTCGCTTTGCGAACAATCAGGTCATTCAGAATGTGAATCAGCGGCGTGGCGCCCTGTCGATCACGGTGGCCTTCGGCCGACAACATGGCACAGCGAGCACGACGGATTTCACTGCCGGCGCGGTGCGGGAAACGCTGAAGCAGGCCGAGTGCATCGCCCGCGTCTCTCCTGAAGATCCCGAATACCTTCCCCCCGTCGGGCCGCAGACCTATCTATCGCTGCCGACCTCGCGTCCCGAAACGAGCGCAGCCGGACCGGCACGGCGGCTCGACTATGCGCGTGAGGCCATCGGCCAATGTAAGATGGAAAATTTGAACGCGGCCGGGACGGTGTCGTCCGGCACGGCCATCGTGGGTCTGGCGGCTGACACGGGTTTGAGGGCCTACGAGGAACGCACCGAGGCACGGTTCAGCCTGACGGTGCAGGCCGGCGAAGCCACGGGCTGGTCGGCGGCGGCCCATCGCTCTATCGATCGTTTACATGTGCAGGAGCGCACACTGGCGGCCATCATCAAAGCTAAACGGGGGGCGGACGAGCCGCAAGAATTGCCGCCGGGCCGGTATACGGTGATCCTGGAACCGGCCGCCGTGGCCGGGCTGCTGAGCTGGATGATCTGGATGCTGGATGCGAAATCCTTTTACAAGGGGACGAGTCCGTTCAGCAGAAAATTGAATACCCGGATCCTTGACCGTCGGTTGTCCCTGTTCAATCAACCGGCCCATGCCGACCTGCTCGGCCATGGATTTACGAGTGAAGGGCTCCCGGTCATCGAATCCAGTTGGATTGAGGCGGGGGTGCTCAACCGGTTGTTGCACGACCGGTATACCGCGCAGGAACATGGGATCGATCCACTGACGACGCTGGAGTCGCCCTACTTGTCCGGTGAACGTCCCGTCGGCACAAGGGTGGACGATCTGATCCGCACGACCCAGCGAGGCATCCTGGTGACGAATTTCTGGTATATCCGCCCCGTCAATCCGTCCGATCTGACACTCACCGGCATGACGCGGGATGGCACCTTCCTCATTGAAAACGGGGAGATCACGTCGGCCGTCCGAAACTTCCGGTTTCACGAAAGCCCCCTACGGGCCTTTAACCAGGTGGAGACCTACACCGCCCCGGTCGAAGCGGTCACGTCGGAAACCGGTAAGGCACTGGTGCCTGCCATGAGGATCCACGACTTTAATTTTTCAAGCGTCACTCGATTCTAGGCCTGGTCATGGTCACGGGAATCCGGGGGCTCCGGAGGGCAAAAAACCTGTTCCGGCCATTGACTCGGACTAGTGGAAAGAGTAATGAATGAACGAGTACCGACCGATAAGATGCCGGTGTCCCTATGAAGCGTAAACAGCAGCGGTTAGCCGAAAAACCGATTCATCTCCTGACGTTCGCTCCTGACAAGGGTGACAAAGGAGCGGCGAATCCGTTTGCGCCCTCGCCGTTGCGCGCGGCGATCGGAAAGGTGTTCGTCAAGCTGGAAGATATGACCGAGCGGTTCGAGGATTGGTGCCAGTACGGCAGCTCTGAGGACCGGACGGAACAGCCTCTGGGACAACGGGTCTCGAAATGGCTGGGGGCTCCTGTCGCGCGTCATATCGAGCATGAGGTCCAGGCGGAACATGGGCTGCTTCCCGCCCGTCGGTGGGATGGCGCCGTCGGTGATCTCATTTTCCGGTTGCGCGACCGTGCGGGCTTTGTACAGCGTGCACTGACCGCGCAGGCGCGTGAGCTCAAGGAGTGGGTCATCGAACATACCCGGTCCACCCAGGCGGAAGTCGATCAATTGCGGGAACAGGTGTCGACTCAACAGGTCCAGGTCGAAGAGTTGACGGCGCAGTTGCAAGATTTGCGGGCTCTGGTGACCTCCCAGCAGAAGGTCTTGATGTACATGGGCAAGGACATGGAGCTGGCGCAGCCTGCCGAGCTGCAGCTCTCCCTCGTGCCGTCACGCGCGATTCCGTATCGTGACCGTGACAAGAAATCTTCGAGAGACCGACGGGAGGCTTCTACCGAAGCATCCCAGACTCCCTACCTCAACGCCTGATTCCTGTCGATCGAGCAGGACGCTCAAAACGACCGCCAGCTTTGTTCTCGCATCGTTCAGAACCTCAACGTACCCAATTGGGAAAAGGTCTGTCTTGGACGGTGCGGTCGGGTACGCACATAACGCCGCAGCTATGACACGGCCGCCTCACCGTCTCGCCGGCGTCCACAAACGTGGCGCTCATTATTCTTCGCGCCGTGGACCTCGCTGCGGCCTCGCTGGACGACCGTTTTGAGCGCCCTGCATTCGAGCTAGTTCAACCGATCTTCTCTTGTCGACGTGCTCCGACTAGCAACTTCTCGACGGGACTGCTAATTTGTGCCGTTCTGTGGGGCGGTGGAGTCGGTGCGGGATGACGGCGCGGTCCGTCTGACACACGATGACCCGAGCAGGAGAGGGACGATGATACAGGGGCGATATGCGAGGGCGCTGGTTCACGGCTTGATGGTCGCGGGGTTGGCGTGGCCTGTTTCGGGTGGAGTCGCGCGGGCAGAGGTCACGCTGTTCGAGAATCTCGGTTCTCTACATCATCAGATCACTACGAGCTCAGACCTCGCGCAAAAATTTTTCGATCAAGGGCTCCGGCTGGTCTATGCCTTCAATCACGAGGAAGCGCTTGCGGCGTTCACCGAGGCCTCCCGTCTCGATCCCGATGCGCCCATGCCTTATTGGGGTCTGGCGTTGAGCCTGGGGCCGAACATCAACGCGGCCATGGATCCCAAGCTTGAGCCCCGCGCCGTGGAGGCGGTGCAGAAGGCTACTGCGCGTCTGTCGCAGGCCACCGCCAGGGAGCGAGCCTATGTGGAGGCCCTTGCCGTTCGCTACTCAGTCAAGAAATCAGTCACCCGCAAGGCGAAGGACGACGCCTATGCCAAAGCGATGCGGCAGGTGGCGCGGGATGCTCCCGATGATGCCGATGCCGCGACCATAGCGGCTGAAGCCATGATGGTGCTCCGGCCATGGGACTACTGGCGCGCGGATGGACGGCCTCAACCGGGGACGGAGGAGATTGTGGCCATCTTGGAAGCGGCGCTGCGGGAGCACCCGGATCATCCGGGTGCCTGTCACTACTACATTCATGCGGTCGAAGCCTCACCCGACCCTCAGCGCGCGCTCGACTGTGCGAAGCGGTTACCCTCGCTGATGCCGGGTGCCGGACATCTCGTGCATATGCCGGCGCATATCTACATGCGGCTGGGGCGTTATCGCGAGGCGTCGGAGCGCAATGCGACCGCCGCGATGGTGGATCATGAGTATTTGTCCCGTCACCCCCTTGAGGGCAACTACGCATCGGGATACTATGCGCACAATCTCCATTTCCTGAATGCCTCCTTGATGATGGAAGGCCGAAGCGCAGAAGCCCTACAAGTCGCGCGGGATCTGCTGGCGAAGGTTCCGGCCGACGAGATTGCCAAGGAGCCGTCGCTGGAATGGTATGCGCCGACCGTGCTGCTGACCATGGCCCGCTTCGGTCAGTGGGGGGAGTTGATCAGGCATCCGCCGCCGTCCAAGAGTCTGCGGCTTACTACGGGTCTCTGGCATTTTTCGCGCGGGTTGGCCTTTGCCGCGACCACACGATTCGGAAGCGCCGAGGGGGAATTGTCGAATCTCCGGAAGGCGATGAAGCCCTTCGCTCGTGCCAAGACCTCGGAAGGCAGGATCAGTCGCACGATATTGAAGGTGGCCGAACGGATCCTGGTCGGGGAAATGGCCGCGCGACGCGGGCAATACGAGGCCGGAATTCAGGCCTTGCGCGAGGCGCTGCAGTTGGAGGCGTCGTTGCCCTACAGCGAGCCGCCGTTCTGGGTTCAGCCGGTTCGCCACAACCTGGGAGCGGTGCTGCTGCTGGCGGAACGTCCGGCCGAGGCTGAAGCCGTGTATCGAGAAGACTTGCGCCTCAACCCCGAGAATGGATGGGCGTTGCACGGGCTGATGCAGAGCCTGCGGGCTCAGAACAAGGATGCGACCCAGGAAGAAGCCCGGTTTCGTGCCGCATGGGCACAGGCCGACGTGACATTGACGGCGTCTCGATTTTAGAGTTCCGCGCCGGATCGGCCCCGGAGCCCCTCGATGTGCCGGACAAAGGATACAAAATGCTGAAGACGGATTACGTGTTTCATGCCACTGAAGAGGCACGTGAATTGGAACGGTTGCAGATGCTGGAACGGATCTTCGATCCGGGCACGCAACGACGCATGTTAGCCACCGGATTGACGACCGGGTGGCACTGCCTCGAAGTGGGGGCAGGCGCCGGCTCCATCGTGCGTTGGTTGGAGCAGCGGGTCGGGCCATCCGGCAAGGTGGTCGCTGTCGACACGAACCCGAGGTTCCTGCGCGGGAGCGGCAGCTCGACCATCGAAATCCTGCAAGGGGATATCTGTGACATGGAGCTTCCGCCCGCCGCGTTCGATCTGGTGCATGCGCGGTATGTGATGATTCATATTGCGGACTATCAGACGGCGTTTGAGCGGATGCTGCGGTGCGTCAAACCGGGCGGTTGGGTCGTGATCGAAGAACCGGATTTTCAAGCGGCTCGCGCCGTGGCTGGACCGGACGAGGCCCGGGCGGCATTCGGGCGAGTGAGCGAGGCGATCGAACGGATGTTCAGGTCCCTCGGGATGGACCATGCGTTAGGTGCGAAGTTGCCCGTGTTGTTCCGGCGCCATCACCTGGACCAGGTGACGGTGGAACACGAGGGACATTTATCCGCCGGCGGCGATCTGATTCCGCAGATGATGAAATTGTCTGCCGAGCAGCTTCAAGCGAAGTATGTGGCGACAGGATTAGTGACCGAGTCCGATATGGAGCAGTATGGGAGGCTTGCCGACGATCCGGACTTCTGGGCCATTTATTACGCGACGGTGGCGGTGACCGGCTGGTGGCAGCCGCAATGCGGCGGGCGAACCCAAGGATAGGTATGCGATACATTGTAGGAGTCATGGGGCCGGCCAAGGCCAGGAAAAAAGATGTCGACAATGCTCGCGTGCTGGGTGAATTGATTGCGCGACGCGAGTGGGTGGTGCTGACCGGTGGTCGTGACGTCGGCGTGATGGATGCCGCCTGTCAGGGCGCCAAGAAGGTTCCCGGCAGCCTGACGATCGGGGTGCTGCCTTCGGCTCGTGAACGTGTGTCCAAGTATGTCGATCTGGCCATCATCACCGAAATGGGCAATGCCCGCAACAACGTTAACGTCATGTCCAGCAATGTGGTGGTGGTCTGCGGGCTGATGGGGGCCGGCACTGTGTCGGAGGTGGCGCTTGCGCTCAAGGCGGGAAAGCCGGTGATTCTGGTCGGAGCCACGCCGGCTGAGGAGAAATTTTTCAAGAAACTCGGCGGGCGGCTGATCGCTTCTGTGGACAGTCCGGAAGAAGCCATTGGACTCATGCTGAAGCAGTTCGAACAGCAGCAACCGGATCTGGTCCAAGGCGCGCGCTCCTGGGGCGTCTAACAGGCGGCTGAAACAGTCTCCCAGCTTCGTTCTTGCACCGTTCTCAGACTCAACGTACCGCAGGGGTACGCCTCGTCTGTTCGCATTGCTGCGGCCTTGCTGGATAGGCTGTTTGAGCCACCTGTCTCTTACCAGCAGTACGTTGAGATCTGCTACTGGGCAGAGGGAGAACGGGAGAGGGCACCCTTGTCCAGCAGCACCCCGGAGCTATCGAACGGGAGGCGGCCTTCCTTGGTGTGCAGCACACCTGTGACGTGGTAGATGAGCGGCTGGTCGCCGGAGAAGGATAGTAGCTGGCGGACGACCTGTAAGGTCGAGGTACTTGTTTCGACCGATGTGACGGAATCGCTCAGCCTGGGGACGACCAGTTCCTTATTGCCGAGCCCACGGACCAATCGGCTACCATTGAGATCGAGCCGGAAGTCGATGCCGGTGACGGCGAGATCAAAGTCATTGGGGTTCCGAATACGAAGATCCACCTGAAGTCGCTGTTCGAAGGCACTCGCCTCCAGCGGCGTGACGTTGGTCACCAGGACTTCCGGTGCCTCCCCTTTCATGAACCAGAAGGCGCATCCGGAAAGCATCAGCGCCGCCATCAATCCCGCACACGAAATCAGTCGTCTCATCCCGCCTATCATACAGAAACATCCAGTCGATTGCGACGCTCGTAGATACTGGCAGGATGCGGAAAAAGGCCGCCAGCGGCGTTCTCGCAAGACACGGCAGCCTCACTATCTCGGCGGCGTTCACTAACGTGACGCGCTGTATTCAGCGCGTCATGAACCGCTGAATCTCAACGTACCGTACGCGGGAAAGGAGCCTGTCTCGGCAGGCTTGGGGTGGGCGGGTAAGAAAAATGTTGCCTCGTCTCCTTGCATCGCTGCGGCCTTGCCGGACAGCCTTTTGGCACGTCCAGCAGAGAAGTGGAATGCCGACATCGCGTGTGAGCTGAGCCGCTCTGTTGCGCAACCATGGAGTCGGTCCGCCGCCTAACGGGAAAATGACCGGCACCGCGATCGCAGCCGCTCATGTGCTTTGGTAAGATGAACAGCGAGGAGCAGGGTCAGTTGCAGGGAGGATTCATTCTATGAACATCGTGACGGGTAGAGGCATTTATACGTGGCTGGTTTTGGCGATGGTGCTGGCAGGTTCACTGGCCTCGGCCGGGCAGGCCGCCGGTCCTGCCGGTACGGCGAAAGCGTATTTCGCCGGAGGGTGTTTCTGGTGCATGGAGGAAGTGTTCGAGAAAGTGCCGGGTGTCACATCGGTGACCAGCGGATATATGGGTGGGCGGGTCGAACATCCCACCTATGAACAGGTCTCCGCTGGTGGAACGGGTCATGCCGAGTCGGTAGAAGTGGTCTACGATCCAGCCAAGGTGAGTTACACCGCCTTACTCGATGCCTTTTGGCGCAATGTGGACCCGGTCACGCCGAATGCACAGTTTTGCGACCATGGCAGCCAATACCGGGCCGTGATCTTTTATCTGGGCGACGAAGAGAAACGCCTGGCGGAGGAGTCGAAAGGCGCCATCGAGCAATCCGCGCGGCTCCCGGGGAGGATTGTTACGGAGCTCACCCTGGCTTCGACGTTTTATCCGGCCGAGGACTATCACCAGGATTTTTATAAGAAGAATCCGGTCCGGTACAAATTCTACAAATACAACTGCGGGCGGGCGCAGCGATTGGAAGATCTCTGGGGGGCTCCATGACAGGTGACGAGTCGCAGGAGTGGCTCGCGAGGCTGATCCGAGAATGCCGGACGATTGCCGTGGTGGGACTGTCGTCGAATCCGGCACGACCGTCATACCGCGTGGCCGCCTACATGCAGCAGCAGGGCAAGGTGGTGGTTCCGGTCAATCCGCGAGAGTCGAACGTGTTGGGGGAGCGGGCTTATCCGGCACTCTCTGCTGTGCCCGGTCCGGTCGAGATGGTGACTATTTTCCGACGATCTGAAGAGGCGGGCGCGGTCGTCGATGAAGCCATCCGGATCAAGGCCAAGGCGGTCTGGCTCCAGGAGGGCGTGATTAACGAGGCGGCGGCTGAGCGTGCGCGCCGGGCCGGGTTGCAGGTGGTGATGGATCGTTGCTGGCTGAAGGAGCATATGCGTTGCGTCAGTGAGGAGGGCCCGGGTGTCAGGCCGGCGAACGTATGACTGTGGATCGTTTCCTGCTCCGCCTGATCCTGGTTATTGCCTGGCTGAATGGGGTGCATACGCTCGACCATATGATTCGAGGAGACTTCCACTGGCCGCTTGATGGGCAATCGGTTGGGTTTGTGCTCGTCGTTGCCGCCATCTACCTCGTGATCGGAGTGGGAGTACGGCTGTCCCGCAGAGGGGTTGTCGGGCCCCTGTTCTGGGCCATCGTCGGATGCGGAGGATTGATCTTTGGATGGCTGTCCCACTTCAGTCCCTTCACCGACCAGCCGTTGCACGTGATTTACGGGACCTACCACAATGCCACGGGTGGCGCCCTCGCGGTGTTGTGCCTCATGCTGCTGATGAGCGTTGTGCTGACGGCAACGCTCTATTCGTTCTACTTGTGGCATCACCAACGTCCCATCACCGTGTCGCGTCCTGTTACCCGGTGACCGAGTTCCCGCACGGTCCATCGATTTCCCTCCGAGCCGATTTCTGTCATTTTCTTGAGCATTCCGCTTCTCCATGGAATAGTGACATGACGGTGCGCAGGCCTTTCTTGCACCGGCTTCCCAACCAACCATCCCCTGGAGGTCACAGCCATGATGCCCTTGCTCACGGTGTGCGGTCGTTTGTTGTTCGTCCTTTCCATGGGATTCTCGGTGATGGGCTGTACTCAGTCGGCCCTGCAGGCACCCTCTCCGCAAGAAAACCTTGGCATGGGCATCGTGACGGGAACGCTCGGAGCGCAAATTCCGGTTACGGCGGCCACGGCCGGTGACCAGCCAGGCGGCTCGTTGGTCGGTCAGGTGCAAGCCGTGGAAGGCGGAGCGTATCTGGTCCGCGATGTTCGCGGGCAGGAATATCGCATCCCCCATGATCAAAACACGCGGATCGATCGGCCGGCTCATGTGGGCGATCGCATCCAATCCTGGTTCGACCGGCAAGGCCGGGCCGTGCTCATCAGAAGCCTCGATGAGGAGGCCCGGTAGGACGAGCCAGGGCCACGCCGCTCGAGTCCTCGCGCGATCATGCAAGAACCGGAATGGAATTCTCGTTGGGAGCGTGTCGCCCGCGTGCTCTGCCCGTTTGTGGTGGCGGGCTGCCTGGTGGTCCTGATGCCTCCGGTGAGCCGGGTCGCGATCGATCCCGGCCTGCGCGACGTTCCGTTTCCTCGCGCGTCCGAATCGATCACCTCGCTTATTGCACGCTCCGCCGCGCAATACGGGCTGGACCCCGCTCTCCTGCAGGCCGTGATCAAGGTCGAGTCGAATTTCAATTCGGACGCCGTGTCGTCGAAAGGGGCCATCGGGTTGATGCAGCTCATGCCACTGACCGCGGCGGCGCTCCATGTACTGGATCCGTTCGATCCGAAAGATAATATCCATGCGGGTGCGGCGCTGCTTCGACGGCTCCTGAACCGATTCGACGGGGACCTTTCGTTGGCGCTGGCTGCATATCATGTCGGTGAGACGCGAGTCAGGCAGACGCTCGGTACGCCGGCGCTTCCCGCGACGCAGCTCTATGTCGAACGCGTGCTGGGTCATTACCATCGATTCCGTGCGGAGGCCCATCAGACGGCTGGGCATTCCCTCACGCGTGAATCCAGCGGCGAGGCGTTCCTGACTTCCCCGCGGGTGCGCCCGTGAAGGCGCTCTGCGAATCGATCGCGACCCGGCTGCGGGCATGCGGCGCCGGTTGCATTTTCCGCTAGGAACGGGTACGGGATTCTGGTTCGCGCAAACGCGGCGCAACGGCCGCCGGCGGCTAAGCCGGTGGAAACCAGACCACGATTTTTGAGGATAGTGATGAAGAAAAGCGATCGGACCGCTCGTTTGGCTCAATCGGATATCCGTGCCATGACCCTCGCCTGCGCCAAGGTGAACGGGATCAACATGTCTCAGGGCGTTTGCGATACCCCCGTGCCTCCTGTCGTGGTGCAGGGCGCGCAACAGGCGATGGCCCAGGGGCACAACATCTATTCACGCTTTGACGGCATTCCGGAATTGCGACAGGCCATTGCCGGCAAACTCGCTGCGTACAATCGAATCACCGCGGATTCGGACGTCAATATTACCGTGAGCGCCGGCGCCACCGGATCGTTTCAGGCCACCTGCATGGCGTTGCTGAATCCCGGCGACGAAGTGATTCTCTTTGAGCCCTTTTATGCCTATCACATTCAGGCGATCGTTGCGGTCGAGGCCGTGCCTCGCTGTGTGTCGATGCGACCGCCGGATTGGACGGTGGATTTCAAAGGCCTCGAGCAGGCGATCACCTCCAGGACCAAGGCAATCGTGGTGAACACTCCGGGAAATCCCTCTGGAAAAGTCTTCACACGGCGGGAGTTGGAACAGATTGCGGAGATGGCCTGCCGCCATGACGTGATGGTGATCACGGACGAAATTTATGAATATTTTGTGTTCGATGGACGGGAGCATGTGAGCATGGCGTCTCTCCCCGGTATGGCCGACCGGACGATTACCATCGGGGGGTACTCGAAAACGTTCAGTATCACCGGTTGGCGCATCGGCTACAGCGTGGCGGAGGCCACGTGGGCGAAGGCCATCGGCGCGATGAGTGATGTGTTGTATGTCTGCGCGCCCACCCCGCTGCAGCATGGCGTTGCCGCCGGGATTCGTGCGCTCGGCCCCTCGTTTTACAGCGATCTGACGAAGGAGCATCAGCAGAAGCGCGATCGGTTCTGCGGCGCGTTGGCCAAAGCGGGACTGCCGCCGGCCGTACCGCAGGGCGCCTATTATGTGCTGGCGGATGTGTCCCGACTTCCGGGAAAGACGAGTCGCGAACGCGCGCTGTATCTATTGGATAAGACCGGTGTGGCGGGCGTGCCGGGCGAAGCGTTCTTCGAGGGGCCGGAGGGGAGTCGGTTTATGCGATTTTGTATGGCGAAGACCGACACAGATCTGGAGCGAGCCAGTCAGGCCATTGAACGATTCAAGTCATGAGCTAGCTGGATTCCGCTAGTAGGCGGTCGGCGGCGGTCTCGCCCGACGCTGCCTCCGGCTGGGCAGGCCCGTTTGCGCGTTACCGACTCTGCCGGGACACGGTCCTCGTCATCGCCACCGGGCAGCCTTATTTCGGACTATCCAGCCACACAATCCGATCATTTTCACACCTGCCGTCTCCCTTTCGGTTAAGACGATCCAGGGTAGCGAATCGGGCCTAGACAGGAGAAGGTCGGGTTAGGCGTGACATTCCCGCGGGCGTACCCGCTGGCCTGGAAATGGTTGCGCGGTCGGCTAGTGGCGTAATCTGAGACAATGGCTGCAACTGGCTGAAATGAGCCAAAATTCTCAGGAGCCTTGAGGCAGGCGGGCATGCATGGTATGTAAATAGTTTCGAGGAAATGCGGAGTAAAGAGTGCCTACAGAAACATTAGGGATTCACACGATGAAGTTGAAGCGTCTGTCGTTCTTATCGATCTGCGTCGGTGCGTTGGTATTGCAGGCCTGCAGCCATGCGCCACGGCCCCAGGAGGCTTCCTGGGCGGAGCCGGTGTCGGGGGAAATCTCCCTCCATCGGGCTGAACACGCAGTCCTTGCGGGTGAATGGGAATATGAGGAAAGCGGGATGGTCGTGCCGTTGAGATTGGATCGATTCGGCAACGGCTCCTATGACTTTAAGGACGGACGGTTTCGGACAGATGTCCTCACCGATCACCGTTGGGCCGGGGCCTGGGCTCAACGGGAAAACGATCGGGAAGGCGGATTCGAGATCACACTGTCGCCCGATTACTCGGAAGGCGAAGGTCGTTGGTGGTACACACGCATCGAGAGTGATGCCGCGCCGACCAAGGCCGGTGGGACGTTCCACGTGATGAAGGTGCAATCGATTGTCGAGAACCAGCCTGTGCCCGGCGCGCGCGCATCCCAGTAGAGACCAGAGTCATGTCCCGGTGACGGGGTCCACCCGTTCATAGAGCGCTGAGTAGTCCACATCTCCCAGCCCCAGGGCAATCGTGTCGATGAGCAGTGATCGGACGCCCGGAAGTCCGCCGGGAGAGAGCCGGGCACTGTCTGCGGCGGCGAGGGTCAACTCCACATCTTTCAGCAGGTGTCGGGCCGAAAAGTTCGGCTGGGCATAGTTGCGTTCCGCCAATCGAGCCAGTTTCTTATCGAACGTGGGCGCATAGAGCGCACTCTTGCGTAACACCGCCATAAAATTCTCCACATCGACCCCGCCACGGCGAATGAGTCCCAGACTGAGGGCAAACGCTGCCGTTTCTGCGGCAATGAGCTGATTCAGGGCAAGCTTCATCACGGCGGCTTTTCCGACCGGGCCGATCAGGCGCACGTCTGAACTGAGGGCATGAAGAAGCGGTGACCATGTGGCATAACGCTCCGGAGTCGCCCCGACCATGATCAGGAGGGTGCCCGCTTTGGCTTCGGCGATGCTCCCCAGCACCGGCGCTTCCAGGTACTGTCCCCCCAAGCGCTCGATCTCCTCTCCGATCGAGCAGCTTTCCGACGGGCCGATCGTGCCCATTTGGATGGTGGCGCGTCCGCGAAGCGCCTGGCTTGTAGAGGGATCGAGCAGTACCGCACGGATGGCCGCCGCGTCTGCCAGCAGGAGCATGACGACCTCTGCCGAGGCGATGGCTTCTGCCGCAGTCGAGGCGATGTGAATACCCTGTTGCCGCAGCGACAGGGTCTTGTCAGGGGTACGATTATAAGCCGACAGGTGATGACCGGTGGCATGCAGCCGCTCCGCCACTGCCTGCCCCAGCAATCCAGTGCCTAACAAGGCCACGTTCATGGGTAACCTCCATCCTCTACGCGAGTCGGACATCGTACAGAGAAGCGTCGGCGGTTGAAAGGGTCAAGGGAGAGGGGCGCGAAGATCTCTACTTGCGGCACTGAGTTGAATGAGGTGTGTGCGCGTCGGTGTGGTCAGGTCTGTGCCGATGGCCAGGGTGCCCTTCACCCTGGGATCGGCGCGGTTGAACGCAAACGGATCGCCTGCGGCCGTGGTGGCGCGCCCTCCGCTTTCTTCGATCAACAGGACGCCGGCGGCGATGTCCCATTCATTGCCTCCGTCCAACGTCACGACCGCATCGGCTTGCCCGGCTGCGACCAGGGCGAGGGCATACGCGATCGATCCGATCGGACGGCAATGGAGATGGGACTCCAGGGTCTGAAAGCGGCCGACCCGAAGCTCCCATGGATTCACGAGCGCGAGTGGGCGCTCCGGCGCGGTGAACGGAGCCTGGCCGGCTTCTGCCCGGCGCTCGACGCGGATGCCCCGGCCGCGGATCGCCGAGAAAAATTCACCGGTCGCGGGATTGAAGATGGCTGCAACGGCCGGTATGCCCTGCTCGACGAGCGCCACCGAGAGGCAGAATTCCGGCAGGCCTCGCACGAACGAGCGCGTCCCATCGATCGGATCGACGATCCAGACTCGTGATCTGGTCAGGCGATGGTGAGTGTCTTCGGTTTCCTCTGACAACCAGCCGTCCTCCGGAAATGCCGCCGACAAATGGTCCCGAAGGATCTGATTGACCGCCAGGTCGACAGAGGTGACGGGTGACTGATCCGGCTTGGTGTAGGTGTCGAATCCGACGGCCGCCAATCGGAGTGCTTCATGCCCGGCTCGCTTTATGGCTTCCGACACGATGCTGAGTTCATGATCCATCGTCACGCGGGCTCCGGGTTCGTAGAGAACTGTGCTGGCTGCATGTCTTCACCGTACCAGGTCTTGGTTCGGGAACAAAGCCCGGAGTGGCGTGGCACCGCCCCCGGCTCTTGACCCTTCTGCCGGTTCCGCGTACAAGCTGGAATGACGATGAAGTTGAAGCACAAACATTCCCGCAAGGCGGGGTTGCCGCCCGGCACACTGGTCCATATCGGCGAAAAAAAGTCCGAGACGGTCACAATCTCGGTGTACGAATACGGCGAGGGACAGTTCCAAGAGCGAACGGTGTCGAAGCCGGATGAGATCGCGATGACGGGTGAACCGACGGTCCGATGGGTGGACGTCGGCGGCATCCACAAAATGGAGGTGTTGGAGAGTTTCGGGAAAATGTTCAGCCTCCATCCCTTGCTCCTGGAAGATATCGCGAATACCGACCAACGTCCGAAACTCGACGACTATGGCTCATACGGCTATGTCGTGCTCAAGATGCTGTATGAAGGGGACCGGGAGGGAGACATCAACGTCGAGCAGGTCAGCCTGGTATTCGGTGAGAACTTTCTCCTGTCGTTTCAAGAGAACGGCGGCGATGTCTTTCAAGGTGTGAAAGAGCGGCTGCGGAACGGAAAAGGCCGGTTACGCCATGCCGGCGCGGATTATCTCTTGTACGCCCTGATGGACTCGATTGTGGACCGGTATTTCGTCATTCTGGAGACGCTGGGAGAAAGAATTGAAGCGCTTCAGGATTTGTGCGTCAGGAGTCCCGGTCCGGAGACCTTGCGCGATATCCACGGCCTCAAGCGGCAACTGTTGTTTTTGCGTCGCTCCGTCTGGCCGCTTCGGGACGTGATGAACAACCTGTCGCGCTCGGACGGTCAATTTCTGCAGGGTTCGACGAAGGTGTTTTTTCGCGATGTCTATGACCACATCATTCAGATCGGCGATACGATCGAGACCTTGCGCGAAATGGTGTCGTCGATGATGGAAGTGTATCTCTCCAGCGTGAGTTATCGCTTGAACGGCGTGATGAAAGTGTTGACGATCATTACGACCATCTTCATGCCGCTCAGCTTTATCGCCAGCATCTACGGGATGAACTTCGAGCACATGCCTGAATTGAAATCGCCCTGGGGCTACCCGGCCGTGCTGGGTGTCATGGCCGCAACCGGGCTGGCCATGCTGTATTTTTTTAAGCAAAAGAAGTGGCTGTGATGGCGTGCAGAATGGGGCCGTCAATCCAAGACTTCGGCGCGATCCACAAAGTAGGCGGTCTCCCCGAAGCAGGTGGTGGGGATATAGCGGAATTCCTTATAATGGAGGACCACTCGTTTCCCCATCTGCCCGTCGAGTTTCTTGGCCACGGCATCATCCCACACGCTGAAACTCCATAATACCGGTGCGACGCCGGGCACAGTCGTCATCGCGAGTTCGCCTTCCTGGGTCTTGCAAATCCACCCTTTCCGAGAAAGCTTCTGGAGATAGCCCACGCGGTCTCCGTCGGAATAACTCCAGTTGAAGATGATCAGCAAATAAGCGGCCCCGCCGAAAAAGAGCAACGTGAAGAGAAGTTTCGGTCTCCACAGCCAGGCTACCGGAAACAGAATGGTGTCCCACCACGTCATAGGGAGCGCTCCTTTCCCGACGGTTAGCGGACGTCTTGAAACAGCCAGGGGGCTTGTGTGCGGCGGCGTTGCTCGTATTCCGTGATCCGACCGGCATGTTGGAGCGTGAGGCCGATGGCGTCCAATCCTCGGTAGAGGCAATCCTTTCGAAACGGATCAATCTCAAAATGATAGGCAGTACCGTCCGGTGTGGTGACCTGCTGCGCTGCCAGGTCCACCGTCAATTGATAGCCTTCACGGGCCGTGACGCCCTCGAATAGGGCTTGGACTTCCGATCCCTTCAGCACCACCGGGAGAATGCCGTTTTGAAAGCAGTTGTTGTAGAAGATGTCCGCGAAGCTGGGGGCGAGGACGCAGCGGAACCCTTGGTCGAGCAAGGCCCAGGGGGCATGCTCGCGCGACGACCCGCAGCCGAAGTTGTCCCGCGCCAGCAGAATCGTGGCGTTCTGATAGCGGGGCTGGTTCAGGAAGAAGGCGGGGTCCTGCGAGCCATCCTTGAGCCGACGCCAATCGTAGAACAGTCCTTCCCGCAGGCCCGTCCGCTTGATGGTCTTCAAGAACTGTTTGGGAATGATCTGATCGGTGTCGACATTGAGCCGGTCCAACGGAGCGACCAGTCCTGTGAGTGTTGTGAATGCGTCCATAGATGTCCTCGTGTGTCCTCTTTGGCTTCGTGCCTGACGGGCGCCGACTCAATTGCGCCGCTGGCAGTTCCTGAATGGGTCCTGGCTTACGACCAGTGACGGATATCGACGAAATGTCCTTCGACGGCGGCAGCCACGGCCATTGCCGGCGATACCAGATGAGTTCGTCCGCCGGCTCCCTGACGCCCTTCGAAGTTCCGGTTACTGGTTGACGCGCATCGTTCCCCCGGCTGTAGAACGTCGGCGTTCATCGCCAGGCACATACTGCAGCCCGCTTCCCGCCATTCGAATCCCGACTCCTTGAAGATACGATCCAGGCCCTCTTGTTCCGCCTGCTGCTTCACGAGTCCCGATCCGGGGACCACCATGGCATGCACGGTGCCAGCGACTTTTTTACCCTTGGCAAACGAGGCGGCGAGGCGGAGGTCTTCAATCCGTGAATTGGTACAGGATCCGATGAAGACCTTGTCGATCTTGATGTCGCGGATCGGCATGCCGGGCGTGAGTGCCATGTACTCGATGGCGCGCTCGGTCGCCTGGCGGAGTTTTTCATCCCCCATGGTACGGGGGTCGGGAACGACGCCGTCCACGCCGGTGACCATCCCCGGGCTGGTGCCCCAGGTAACCTGCGGAGCGATCGTTTCCGCTTGTAGCTCCACGACGGCGTCATACTTCGCGCCGGGATCGGTGACGAGTTGCCGCCAGGCCGTCACGGCTTGATCCCAGAGAGCGCCCTTCGGGGCCATCGGGCGGCCTTTGATATAGGCAAAGGTCGTATCGTCGGGTGCCACCATGCCGGCGCGGGCTCCACCTTCGATCGACATGTTGCAGAGCGTCATGCGGCCTTCCATGCTGAGTGCGCGAATGGCCGATCCGGTGTACTCAATCACGTATCCGGTTCCGCCGGCCGTGCCGATTTTTCCGATGATGGCCAGAATGACATCTTTGGCGGAACAGCGGGGGGACAAGCGCCCCTCGACGCGGACCTCCATAGTCTTGGGGCGTTTCTGAACCAGGCATTGTGTGGCCAGGACATGTTCGACCTCGCTGGTGCCGATGCCGAACGCCAGCGCACCGAAGGCTCCATGGGTCGAGGTGTGCGAATCGCCGCAGACTATCGTCATGCCCGGCAGCGTGAACCCCTGCTCAGGGCCGATGACATGGACCACCCCCTGCCGAATATCGTTCATACCGAACATCGTGATGCCGAACGTCTTGCAGTTGTCGTCCAGCGTCTGAATTTGTTTTGCGCTGATCGGGTCGGCGATGGCCACGCGGCGGTCGGTCGTCGGGACGTTATGGTCGGGGACGGCCAGCGCGGCGCCCGGTCTTCGAGGAGTCCGGCCTGCCACGGCCAACCCTTCGAAGGCCTGCGGCGAGGTCACTTCATGGACTAAATGGCGGTCGATATAGAGCAACGTGGTCCCGTCCGGTTCCGCCCGAACCACGTGGTCGTTCCAGATTTTTTCGAATAATGTCTGTGCAGCCATGGCGATACTCCTTGTAGACCCGCGCCGTTGCAAGTGATTGAAGGCGCAGGAGCGATGCGTGCCTATTATATATGCGAGCAGCCCTATGGCATCAAGGGCAAAGGGGGGCCGGAAGAAATTGCCTCTTTAGATTTTAAAACCGGGGACCGATAAGGTTGGCATGGAACAGGAACCGGTCGACGCCGAACGCATCACGATTCCCCGCTGGACGATCAAGCGCGATCCCCGGGCGCTGGGTTGTACGATCTGCGGATCGGCGATCGTGAAAATTACCGCCGAATGGCGGCAGGTTTCGTTCTGTACTTGCCGGTTGATCGAGTATCGAGTGCTGCCGCGCGCTCCCAAAGCGCTTCCCGCCCCGTCCCCGGCGGCAGACGTACGAAAAGAACCCTAACCTCGTTGAATGTCTGAGAATCTCCGAACCTCAGCCAGGCTTGTCTTCAGGCAGGTTCCGGGCATGGGTCTGGAGAGACATTTCTGAAACGGAGGATCGCATGGCACGATGGCTCGGGGTATTCGTGTTAGCCGGTTGCCTTGGTGTGGCCGGTTGGTGTCCGGCCGAGGCGAAGGACCATGCTGTGGCAAAGTCGCTGACGCGAACCGGCCTCGCCACTCACGGGCAGTTTTCCCGGGCCTGCGCGGCCGATGATCTCCCTGGAAATTGGCAACTGGTTGCCTTCGACTCATCCTATCGGTTCCGAAACCCACAGGCCCCGTATCTGTTTCCTCACCAAGCCTTTCAATACTCGCAGCGGGGTGGCGTCAAATCGGCCCACTCGCTCCAGCGGCTCTCCGGCGATCCCGACCAGCTGTTTGAGGCGGTGCCGTTGGACATGACCTATCGAGTCGAAGGAAAAGGCCGTGTCGTCCTCAAGACAAAGGAGCACGATGAGACGGTGGAAACCTGGAGCTGCAGGGTCATTACGAAAGATCCCGAGGGCACGGGAGATCAAATCATGCCGCAACGCGGCGATCTGGTGATGACCTTGATGGGAAGCCACGGGCAGGGGCTGTTTGTCCGTCATTTGAGAAAGCAGGCCGCATAACCCGCTTGGCATGGAGCAGGGAGGCGTGCTACTACCGGCACGTCAGTCATGCGTCGGGTACAACGCATCGACCTATTCCGCCGAGGGGGCCATGGACGATCCGAATCAGGTGTGGAGTCAGCCGTCGGTCGTCGAATGGTCCCAGCTGCTATTGAACAGTTATCGCCACTGGGTCGGGCGGGATTTGATGCCACGGACCGGCGGGCCTGACGAGCAAGCCCATGCGTTGTTCATGGCGCCGTTTGTGGTGGTCTCCCACGGTGCGCAGGAGGATCCGATCCTTAATTACGGATCGCACCTCGCCCTCACCTTATGGGAGACGACATGGGAGCAGCTCCTGCAGACGCCATCCCGCCTGACTGCAGAACCCGTGAATCGTGCCGAGCGAGAGTGGATGCTTGAACGGGCCCGCGTGCAGGGGTATGTGGACAATTACCGCGGGGTCAGAATTTCGAACAGGGGACGACGGTTCCTGATCGAAAACGCGATTGTGTGGAGTGTGATCGACCAAGCCGGGCGCCGTCAGGGACAGGCCGCGACCTTCTCACGCTGGACCTTCCTCTAACCGTCGGAATCGCGGGACGACGGTTTCGCCGATAGTCACCGCTTCGAGAAACATTTCCAGCGGTCTGATCCACAGTCCGCCTCCCCCATAGAGCTGCCGATACACGACATACTCCTCCTCGGTTTCGGAGTGCCGAGCCACGCCCAACACCTCATAGTCCTTCCCTTTGTAGTGACGATAGCGACCAGGTTTCATCATAGTGTATCCTTGCGGGTTCATGCCTACGAGACAGTCTATCGGACCGGGAATGTCATCACAACTCTCTCACATACCTGAGCGGCGGCACGATGTTGTAGTGATCGGCGGGGGGTCGGCCGGGTATGCCGCCGCGCGAACGGCTCGCGACGCGGGTGCCGATGTGGCCATCGTCGATCAGGGTCCGCTCGGGGGGTTGTGCATCCTGCGGGGTTGCATGCCGACCAAAACGATTCTGCGGTCGGCTGAGATCATGGCGCTGATGAAGCGCGCGCGCGAGTTCGGGCTGAACCCGGTCACCGCCCAGGCGGATCTGTCGGCCATCGTCGATCGCAAGAACCGATTGGTTCAGGAGTTCGCCGACTACCGCATCGCCGCGCTGCGAGACCCGCGGTTTACCTTGTATGAGTCCCGCGCCGAATTTCTCTCGCCCCACGAACTTCGTGCCGGGGATGGTCGAATTCGAGGTGGGGCATTCGTCATTGCCACCGGGTCGAGTGCGGCTGAGGTGGCCATCCCGGGGTTGGACGAGGCCGGCTACCTGACCAGCGATGAGATGCTCGATGTTCGTCGTCAACCGGCGTCACTCCTGGTGTTGGGAGGCGGCCTGGTCGCCGTTGAGTTCGCGCAATTTTTTGCCCGAATCGGCACCAAGGTCACCATGCTACAGCGTGGCACGACCTTGTTATCGGACATGGACGGAGACATCGGTCACGCGCTGGCGGCGGCCTTTCGGGATGAGGGGATCGAGGTGATGACCGGCGTGTCCTTCCAACGTGTGAGCTCAGGCTCGTCTGAGAAGATCGTGCATTTTATACAGGGCGGGGCTGTCCACACGCGATCGGCCGAGGTCATTTTTCAAGCCCTCGGTCGTCGTCCCAACCTGAACGGGCTCAATCTGAAGGCCGCCGGAGTATGTGTGGTCGATGGTCGATTGGTGGTCGGCGGCGATATGCGGACTTCTCAGCCGCACATCTTTGCCGTGGGTGACGTCAACGATCTCACTCCCATTGTGCATCTGGCGATTGAACAAGGCGAAACGGCTGGGTTTAACGCGACGCATCCGAATGAGCCTGCGCGGGTGATCGATCACCGGCTGGATGCCGAAGTCGTGTTCACCGAACCTCAGGTTGCGGTCGCGGGAATGAGTGAACGGCAGTGCCGCGAAAAGGCGATTCCGTATCTGACGGCGTCCTATCCGTTTGCCGATCATGGGAAGGCCATGTGTCTGGGCGCCGTGCATGGATTTGTGAAGCTGCTCTGTCGCCCGGACGACGGCGCATTGCTGGGTGCCCAGATTGTGGGGCCGGAGGCGGGGGAACTGATCCATGAGCTGATCGCGGTGATGTATTTTCACGGCACCGCACAGGACCTGCTGCGCATTCCCCACTATCATCCGACGCTGGCGGAGATCGTGACGTATCCGGCGGAGTCCATTGTCGAGCAGATGGGGCGAGCATGACACGAACCGTTGCCGCCGGTGCGTCGGCGCTTCTGCTCCTGGTGACTCTGGCCTGCGGGCAACAGACGTGGGAGGCTGCGATGCAGGCGGGCGAATCGGCGTTGCAGCGAGGGCAGTATGAGCAGGCCGAAAAAATTTTCTCTGCCGCCGTGCCTAAAGCGGAAGAGTTCGGCCTGCATGATCGCCGGGTGGCGGTGACCTTGGCCCATTTGGCCCAAGCCTACAGCGCGCAGGGGAAATTCGTCGAGGCTGAACCGGTGTATCTGGAGGCACTCAAGATTTACCAGGATGTGCATGGTGAGACCCATCTCGATGTGGCGGCCATGTTGAATAACCTTGGTGTTTTGCATCGGAAGCACGGACAATATGCCGATGCGCAGCGGCTCCTGACGCGGGCGCTCTCGATCAAGGAGAAGCTCCTGGGACCGGACCATCCGGAGGTGGCGCTGGCCCTGAGCAATTTGGCCGCGATGTATCTGGCGCAAGGCGATGGGGAGCAAGCAGGGGCGTTATTTGCGCGGGCCTTGGCGGTGCGGGAGAAACATTTGGGGCCCGACCATCCGGATGTGGCCAAAAATCTTGATGACTATGCGAGTGCGTTGCGCAAGGTAGGTCGGGTCGCAGAGGCGGAGGGGCTCGAGCGGAGGGCAGGCGCGATTCGGGGAAAACCGAAATCGTGATGACGGAGAGGTGCAGAGTTGAACCGATGGGATGCGCCGGTGTAGCGTACAGATTCGTAAGGGCTTGAGGACGAACGATGTCTGATTGGCGGACCAATGCATTGATTGCGCGCGGCATGGGCATTGTCTTCATTGCCGGGGGCTTCATGCTTGGTATTTACGGGTTGGAATTTCCCAACAGCATGTGGCTTCAAACTGCGTTGGGGCTGCTTGTCACCGGGATGATGGCGCAAGGTTATGCGATGTATTGCTCCATTCGGCGGGTTCGGGAGCAGCGTGATTCGGAACGGTAGCCGGTTGAGACGCGAGACGGAGAAGACGATGGTGTGCCCTGGTCGATGGAGTACTCTCCTGCTCCTTTTCTGCGTCGTCGTGCTAGCCGGTTGTGGCGGGCCTTGGCGTGACCGGTATTTGGATAAGGGAGTGAAGAAGCTCACGCAGGACGATATTGCAGAAAAATTCGGTCCTCCAAGTACCGCTAAGACACCGGTGCTGGGGGGTGACACCGTCTGGACCTATCGCGTACCCATGGGGGATCGAGAGGTGCATCCCTGGGATCCCGGTAGCCTGACGGCCGGCAAGAAGACCAAAGCCCCGCCCTCGCCCTCGCCGTTCGGTAAGAGCCTGGCCGGTAATGACGAACCGTACCGGGAGCCGCTCTATTGTTATCGATATACGCTGTCGTTTGATGAGGCCAAGCTGTTGAAGGACTGGAAACGGGAAGAATGTGTTCCTCGCGCCAGTGAGGATGAGAACGCATCCCAATAAGGCGGACACACGACGTTATGCGCGAACTGTTGCCGGTGATCGGATCGAGCGTTTTCTTCGACCTGCTCAAGTCCATCCTCCTCCTCCTCATTCTGCTCATCGCACGCACGGTTCTGGTCCGCTGGATCAAAGGCAATCAGACGCTGACCATCGATGCGAAGCGACGATGGATCGTCACGGCTCGGAACAGCATGGTGCTGGGGCTCTTCGTGGGGCTCGTCGTGATCTGGGCCCACGAGTTGGAAGCGTTTGCTGTGTCGCTGGTCGCGCTGGCGGCCACCGTGGTGCTGGCGACAAAGGAATTGATTCTCTGCTGGAGCGGTGCAGCGTTGCGTGTCGGCGGGGGTGTGTATGGTGTGGGCGATCGTATCCAGTTAGGCACGTATCGGGGCGTTGTCCTGGAATACGATGTCTTTGCGACGAAGCTGTTGGAAATCGGGCCGGGTCAGACGTCGCACCTCTATACCGGTCGAACCGTGGTCTTCCCCAACAGTCTTCTGTTTGGAAATCCCTTGATCAAGGAGAGCCCGTCGCAGGAATACGGCCTCTATGTTTTGTCGGTTCCGCTTCAGAGCACGGACGACTGGCAAGCCGCTGAGCAAGCTTTGCTCAATGCCGCAAAAGTCGAGTGCGCCTCCTTCATGGATCAAATGGGCCGGCAGATGAAATTGCTGGAACAGCGAAACCTGCTGGAAGCGCCGTCTCCTGAGCCACGTATTACCATCCAGCTCCCTGAGGCAGGACGTATTCATCTGGTGCTCAGGTTTCCGGCCCCCGACCGCGGTCGTTCGCGGGTCGAACAAGCCATTCTCAGGCGCTACCTCATCGCCGTGCGGCCCTAAGGTCTTGCGACGATCCTTCCAGTCTCTTGCCGAATTTTATGAAGCCTCTGCCGCCGGCTTGTCCTGCTTGGATTCACGGTCTCGGCAAAAACAGGCAAAACAATTGGCAAACTCGCCCCTTCACGGTATTGATGAGTCCTGCATGCCGGCTGGTTCGCCATAGAGCCGGGCACCATATTTCAACCAAGGGGGAGTTGTTGATGAGAAGGTCAATTGCTGTGTTGGTCGCCGTCGCATTTGTGGGAATGAGTTCGTTCGCCGTGGCCGATGATATGGGGCTGGGTCAGATGTCCGAGGGGATGAAACAGGACATGAGCGGACTGTCGAACGACCTGAGCGCTCAAAAGGAAGACCTGGCGAGTGACTTGAAAGCCAAGAAGGAATCGGTGAAGAGCGAGATGAAGGCGAAGCGGGACGAGGCGAAAGCGAAGAAAAAGCAAGCGAAGGCCGACTTGAAGGCGAAGAAGGAGCATATGAAGGCTAAGGTCAAGGCCAAGAAAGATGCGGCTCGTGCTAAGGCGGCAGAAGCGAGGAGTGTGGCCGACGATGCGGCTCACGAGGCCGGCGGGATGAAGAACGACGTGACGGGGGTGATGCGGAACTAAGGTCGGCCGGTTGGCTGAGAGCTGGATAGCGCTGATATTCGACAATAGCGGCCTGTGATCGGGAAACGTCCGGTCACAGGCCCTGGTGTTCTGAATGCTTCAGTTGTTGCGGCGGGTGGGCTCTGCTAGAATCCCCGCCGTATGAAAATCGCCACCTTCAACGTTAACTCGCTGCGCAAGCGCCTCCCTATCGTGCTTCAGTGGCTCGAACGCCATCAGCCTGATGTGCTCTGTTTGCAGGAAACAAAAGTTCAGGACAGCGAATTCCCCCTGACTGCGCTCGCGACCTCCGGCTATGAGATCACCTTCCGGGGCATGAAAGCCTACAATGGCGTTGCGATTCTCAGCCGCACGAAGCCGGAAGCAATCTCGTATGGATTCGATGACGGGGGCGAGAGGGAAGAAGCACGTCTTCTGCGAGTGGTGATTCAGGGCATCCCGATCATCAACACGTATGTTCCTCAGGGTTTCGAGATCGATTCGCCCAAGTACCAATACAAACTGGGTTGGTACGACCGGTTACGGAAGCATTTCGAAACTCATCTCTCCCCGAAGGAGCCGGCGATCTGGTGTGGAGACATGAATGTGGCCCCAAGACCCATTGATGTCCACAGCCCGGAGAAACATCTGAAACATGTCTGTTACCACGAAGACGCGCGCAATGCCTATGGGAAGACGGTTGCGTGGGGCTTCGAAGATGTGTTCTGCAGACTGTATCCAGATCGCCAGCAGTTCACGTTTTTTGACTACCGTGCACCCAGTGCCCTTGCCGCCAATAAAGGGTGGCGGATCGACCATATCCTGGCAACGCCGCCCTTGGCTCAGAGGTGTCGCCGGGTTGATGTCGATTTAGAGCCACGCCGTGCGACCGATCCCTCTGATCACACTGTCCTCTGGGCCGAGTTCTCCACCTAGCAATGCATTGAACAGGCTTGCCGGATCGTCCTTCGTCTCGTTCGGACGTTAAACCTACTAAGTAGGTAATCAGTGCTCTCTATCTATCGTCATCGTCGCTGCGGCAGGTTTGAAGGCCGCAGCGACGATTCTACTCGTCCACCACTGCCGCAGAACCGGGGCATTTGTCAGGACGCTCCTGCGGCTCCCCGATCACTGCAATACTTCGACTGGCTCCAGTAACAGTTGTTCAGCGAGTCGAGTTCGGCGGTTTTGTTCAATCAATGGATCGACTATTGATCCGCAATTAATGCAACGCCACACAAACGTTTCCGGGGAAAAGTCCGGTCTCCACTCATCGACCATTAACCCTTTGCATCGTCCGCATGTCATGGTTCCCACCTCCTTAGGATTGCGCCCTTATGATCTAAAGGCCGTGCCCATGTGAGGAGAGAGTAGCAACGCGAGATTAAAGAGGTGTTAGTGAGACGTTAGAACCATTTAATCCTGATTATGTCGAAATATCAGGGCGTTCACGTTTCGCAGTTGGACAAATTCGGAGCGAAGGGGAAGCGTTCTGTACAAAATGAGATATGCGCGGAGAGATGTGGCGGCGATGCACGCTCCGAAGATAAAAGATCACAGGGTCATTGGGGTGAGCAACAGAATCGGCAGAACTACAGCGGACTGGTCCTTGAAAAGAGACGGGCCAATCAGTAAATCTGCCTTCCCTCTGGAAAGAACCGTTGAGTTTCTTGACAGAACTTCCCCCATCCTTTATCGATTGAACTGACAGTGCTATTCCACTGCTCTTAGGGTCGGTGGCGCACAGACGGTCGAAGGTTGCTGTGATCTGTGCCCGCGGTCGGTTTTTCCTCATGACCATCTGTGGCGAGTATTCAGGTGGAGCCGCGACCGGCGTCCGACAGAATATCTTGTATTCGGGAGAGCGGCGCTAACACCGCCGATCGTTCAGCATGACCCAACCCCTCACGTGTCCGCAGTGTGGCCAAGACAATGTGTTTCGTTCACGCTGCTCCACGCTGATGGAGAGGTTGCAGTCGCTTGCCTGCATTGCGCCGTTCCATTGTCAGTCTTGTAGCTTCCATTTTCACGCTTTCCGACTGGGACGCCGTTATCAGGCGCAGATGCTGGATCGGCGAAAACATCTGCGTATTCCTGTGCGCCTGTTTTTGTCTTTCTCTGGCGGCAAAGTGAGGGGAGAGGGAACCGTCTTGGACATTTCGATGGGCGGGTGCATTATCGAGAGCCAAGCTCCGGTCCACGTGGATGATATTTTTTATCTTCAAATCGCGCTTGAGAATGACCAGACGCCGCTCGAAGTGGCTGCGATGGTCCGGTCCGTGAGTTCCCGCGGCATTGCGTTCAAATTTCTTCGGTCGGCCCAAGAAAACAAGCGGCTGCTCGCGTTTGTGCATGCCAAAACTGAATCTTCCGGAGCAGGTTCCTCCAGCTAGCTGCGCCCACTCCCCCTACTTCCTCAGGTGTCTCGCTCCGGTTTGCCCAGAGTCATGCCCAATTACGGGTAAGTCTGCTCGGACGACAGCGGCCGACTTGCTGAGTGCCGGACAGCGTTCTCTTCAATGTTCTGTTAGAGTGGAGTTTCCCAGGCGGAGGCTTGGGGATGCTCCGTTGTGAGGCGGTCGTGTTCGGTGTGGTCGAAGGGTTCCACAATGAGGTCTGCTCGGTTCAATGGTTCAGGGCATGCCGGTGAGGAGAGAAAATCGACATAGTCTTGTGCCTTCGCCTCAGTGGCAAAGCGGCAGAGCCCGTACTCCGGCATATGGGAGGATGGATGCCAAAACGCCAACCCGATGGAGCTGCCTTGAAACACCCCCAAGGCTCGATGCCGGACTTGAAAACCCCCCGGAGTATCAGTCGAATGATCGAGTGCCATGCCGCTTCCCGTTGTGGCTGATCGACTAAGAGAGGGCAAGTATAGCAAGGTTATAAGGGAATCGACACCTCGCGGGTCCCGCCGGTGATTGACTTCGTCGGTGAAAGCCTTACGTCCTAAGAATGCGTGGTCTGCTGCGACCGGCGCGAAGGAGGAGAGCATGGTCATGTCACTGATGCGTTCGATGGTCGGAGTCGTGCTGCTTGCGGCAGTGTTGGCCCTGTCCGGCTGCGGCTATAACGACTTGCAAGGTCTTGATGAGGATACCAAGGCGGCTTGGAGTGAAGTGATCAACCAATATCAGCGGCGGGCCGATTTAATCCCGAATCTGGTGAATACGGTGAAGGGATATGCCGCGCATGAGAAGGATACGTTGGAAAGCGTCGTGCAAGCGCGTGCCAAGGCTACCAGCGTTCAGGTGACGCCGGAGTTGCTCAAGGACGAAGCCGCCTTCAAAAAGTTCCAAGAGGCGCAGCAGGGTCTCTCAAGTGCGCTGGGGCGGTTGCTTGCCTTGGCCGAGAATTATCCCAATCTCAAGGCGGATCAAGGGTTTCGCGATCTTCAGAGCCAACTCGAAGGCACTGAAAATCGCATCACCGTGGCACGCAAGCGGTACATCGACAAGGTTGCAGAATTCAACAAGATGGTTCGCTATTTCCCCACCAATCTTACCGCCAAGTTTCTCCTGCATCTGGAGGAGAAGGCCAATTTCACCGTGGCTGACGAAAAGGCGGTGGCCAAGCCGCCCGAAGTAAAATTCTGACGACGGTCTCGTAAGCCAAGGAGCGATTGCGATGCGGCTGCTGGGGCGAAGGGGGTGGGGGCTCCTCATCGGGTGGCTCTGGCTCACAGGGGTGGCGAGCCTTCCGGCTGCGGCGCTGGATGTGCCGCAGCTCAGCGGGCGCATCGTCGATCAGGCGCATGTCCTGTCGCCTGCCGTCGCAGAGCGACTTTCAGCCGATCTGGCGGCGCATGAAGCCAACACTTCCAATCAGGTGGCGGTCCTCATCCTTCCATCGTTGGAGGGTGAGCCGCTGTTTGATTTTTCCCATCGTGTCGCGACGGCCTGGAAGTTAGGCCGCAAGGGGACCGACAACGGAGTCCTCCTTCTCGTCTCGATCAAGGATCGAAAAGTTCGCATAGAGGTCGGTTACGGATTGGAAGGGGTGCTGACGGATGCAAGGTCGGCTCAGATTATCCGGAACGAGATTGTGCCACGGTTTCGAGCCGGAGATGTCCCGGCCGGCGTGACGGCCGGTGTGGAAGCCATCTTGCGAACCATTGAAGGGACCTACCGCGCACCGGAACATCCGGCGGCTACTCCTTCATCAAGCGATGCCTTCGCCACTGCGGCCTTCGCGGTGATTCTGGGAGTCGTCGTTGGTCTCTTCTTCTCACGCGCTCATCGAGGGCTGGGGCCCGTCGTCGGGGGAGGCCTTTCGTTTCTGGCTGCTCCATGGGTGATACCGGCAGTGATCGCCGGAGCCGTGAGCCTGGTTCTGGTCGGCCTGCTTGGTATGTTGGGACCAAGCAGCGGATCACGCAGGAGGGGAGACGGCGGTGCGTTTGACGGGACCTGGTTCAGCACGCAACAAGGCGGATGGGGGTCCGGTGGTCTCGGGGGATCGTTCGGAGGATCCGGTGGCTTCTCCGGGGGTGGAGGCGATTTCGGAGGAGGAGGCGCCAGTGGCGACTGGTAGACGGCCGGCACTGACAGAGGCAGAGCGTGCGCGGGTTGAGGCGGCGGTGGAGGCGGCCGAGGAACGGACCAGCGCCGAAATTGTGCCGATGATCGTCGGGCGCTCCGGTGTGTATCGTGAGGCGCACCATCGTGTCGGGCTACTGAGCGCGGTACTCGCCTTGACGGTCCTGCTGACGATCGAATCCCCCTGGCTTCCGTGGGGGTGGCATGCGGCGAATGCTGTCTGGTTGCTGGGGGTGACCACGCTGGCCTATTCCCTCGGAGCCTGGGGCGGGACATGGCCTCCGGTGCTGCGACTCTTCACCTCTCGCGAGCGGATGCATCGGAAGGTGCAGTTGCGAGCGCAATTGGCGTTTGCTCAGCATGGTCTCGCGCAGACCCGTGAGCGAACAGGACTTCTACTGCTGGTTTCCCTGCTCGAACGGCAGGTCTCTGTGTTGGCAGATCAATCGTTGCGCGATGGGATCTCGGATGCGGAGTGGCAGGAGGTTGTCGCTGTCGTCGTCGAACGACTGAAGGTTGGTGATCTGGTCGGCGGCCTCTGCTGCGGCATCGAAACCAGCGGAATGCTCCTTGCGCGCGCCTGTCCTGTGCGTGCCGGCGACAATCCCAATGAGCTGTCGAATCAGGTGATTCAGGACACGTGATCGCCGGTTCTTGCCCGACAATGGACGGCTCCATCCTGTTTCGCTACAATCGCCGATAATGTCGGATCCCGCCGTGTCCGTTGAACCATCTCGACCAGCTCCGGATGAAACCCGTTCCGTCGTCAAGGCGGCGGGCCTCATCGGCGTGGCGACCTTTTCCAGCCGTATCCTCGGTTTTGTCCGCGACATGGTGTTGGCGAGACTCTTTGGCGCGACCCCCGCGGCAGACGCGTTTTTTGTCGCCTACCGTATCCCCAATTTATTGCGGGAACTGTTCGCCGAAGGGTCGATGTCCGCCGCTTTCATTCCGGTCTTTACCGAGTATCACACGCTGAAGACCAAGCGGGAGGCCTGGGAACTGGCCAGCGCCACCTTCACCACGCTGCTGACAATCGTCACTGCCGTGACCCTGCTGGGCATTCTGGCGGCACCGGGGATTGTCTGGCTCCTTGCCCCGGGTTTCCGGGGAAGTCCGGACAAGCTGGCGCTGACGACGCTGTTGACGCAGATGATGTTTCCCTATCTGATCTTTATCAGCCTGGCAGCCCTGGCGATGGGGATTCTCAACTCGCTGCGCGCCTTTGCGGCGCCGGCATTCTCGCCGGTGTTTTTCAATATTTTCACCATTGCCTGCATGATGTTCCTCTCGCCCTGGTTGCCGGAGCCCATCATCGGCGTGGCGATCGGCATCGTCCTGGGAGGGGTGGCGCAATTTGCGATGCAGTTGCCGGGATTACAAGGCCGGGGAATGTTGTTCGGCCTGTGGTTCCGACCCGGCCATCCGGGCGTGAAGCGTATCGGGTGGCTGATGGTGCCATCGTTGCTGGGGTTGTCGGTGACGCAGATCAATATCACCGTGAGTACGATCCTGGCCTCGTATTTTGCCGGTGGCCCGACCTATTTGTTTTACGGCATGCGGCTCATTCAGTTTCCACTCGGCATTTTTGGCGTGGCGCTCGCGACAGCGATTCTTCCGACGCTCTCCGCTCAGGCCGCCCGCGGGGCGCTGGATGAATTGCGGACGACGATCGGGTTCGGCCTTCGAATGATTTTTTTCATCATTCTTCCGGCGATGGTGGGATTGATCCTCTTGCGGCACCCGATCGTGCATCTGGTGTTCGAGCATGGATCGTTCACCAAAGCCGATACGTTGGCGACGGCGACGGCGCTCCTCTGTTATGCCGTCGGGTTGTGGGCCTTTGCCGGAGTGCGTATTATCGTTTCCGCGTTTTATTCCCTACAGGACACGAGGACGCCGGCGGTCACTGCGGGGATTGCGGTCGGGGCGAATATTTTATTGTCCCTGTGGTTGATGACGCTGCTGGATGCCGCGGGGCTGGCGCTGGCCACGGCACTGGCTTCCATGCTGAATGGGAGCATTTTGGTCGCCGTGTTGCACCGGCGTCTGGGGCGTGTCGATTGGGGTGCGA
Organism: Nitrospira defluvii; assembly: GCA_000196815.1. Classification (GTDB taxonomy): domain Bacteria; phylum Nitrospirota; class Nitrospiria; order Nitrospirales; family Nitrospiraceae; genus Nitrospira_A; species Nitrospira_A defluvii_A. The sequence goes on along the minus strand of FP929003.1, from coordinate 4,254,534 downwards.
TTGTACGGTCGGCTGTTCGAGTGCTGGGGGCCTGCATTCCGGTCGCAGTGATGTGCCTCTGGGTCGCGAATGCGTCCCTGTGGGACCAGGACGGTGCGTGGGTCGTGAAATCCGCAGCCTTATTTGGTGGAATCGGAATCAGTGTCATCGGATATCTCGGGGTGCATATTATGCTCGGCTCGGAGGAATTGGACGTGGTGCTAGGAATGGTGAAGCGGAAATTGGGCCGGGTCGCGAAGAAGTTTGGGGTAGCCTGACATGATGCACGCAATCACGTTTCAGACCGCTTGGGGCTTGATCAGGATTACGGCTTCCGAGAAGGGCGTGACCGCCATTGATTTGTCGCCGTCGGATCCTGGTGCCCGGCAGCAACCGGCTGCTGAGGCCGGCGGCGCAGCCGCATCGATCATGGCGGAGGCGCGCGCGCAGCTTCTGGCCTATATCGCGGGTACACGTCGCGAGTTTTCTTTTCCGGTGGATTGTTCGGCCGGCACGCCGTTTCAGCGGAAAGTCTGGAAGGCGATCACACGGATTCCCTACGGCCGAGTGCGGTCCTATCAATGGGTGGCCATCCGTGTGGGTGGAAAGCAGTACGCCAGGGCGGTGGGGATGGCGCTCGGGGCCAACCCGGTCCCCATTGTAGTGCCCTGTCACCGGATCGTCTCGCACGATGGTTCGCTAGGCGGATTTTCGTGCGGATTGCCGTTGAAGCGCCGCCTGCTGAATTTGGAAGGCACATTGAGTCAACTGCGGAATGCTCAGTGATTGTGACTGGTTGTCGGTCTGTGAAGGGTGATGCATGAAGGCCGTCATTCAACGGGTCACACGCGCGTCAGTTGAGGTGGAGGGCGGGATCGTTGGCCGAATCGGTGCAGGTCTCCTGGTGCTGTTGGGTGTCGCCAAGGGTGATGACGAGCGGGACCTGCTGTATATCGTTGAGAAGCTGCAGACCCTGCGGATCTTTGGCGACGAGCAGGGAAAGATGAATCGTACGCTCATCGAGGCCGGCGGGGCGCTGTTGCTCGTTTCGCAGTTTACGCTGCTCGGTGATACCAGCAAGGGCCGGCGTCCAGGGTTCGACCTAGCTGCGCCTCCGGAGGAGGCGCGTACTTTGTACGAGCAGGCGGTCGGTCGATTGCGGGCGGATGGCCTGACGGTAGAAACCGGGGTCTTCGGGGCGCACATGCAAGTGGAATTGCTCAACGACGGTCCGGTGACCTTCCTGTTGGACAGCCGGCGAGGAGTATCGGTTCCGACTCTCAAGTCTTGATCGCGGATGCCGATAAGGAATCAGGGAGAAAGTCTGCTTGGGTTGAGCATGGTCTGCTATACTATTTTCAAAGGGCAGGGATTGCCCGGGAGGTCGAGATGGGAAGTCCCGTTTCTCGCAGCCATCCACTCCGACAGCTCTTCGGAGCGTTGACGGAAAAAAGCTTCACCGAACACCTCGGGTGGCCCGATCTGAATGTCACCGAGTACGTCTCCAACCTGCTCGTCGAATTCGCGCACACCGACCAACTCTACAAAATCCAGAACACACAGGGCCGCGCCGTTGATTCCGTCGTCGAGATGCTGTTCGAATCCGAAGTGCTGTTGGAAGCGCAATCCTTCGAGCGTGAGCGCGAGGTGCATCGCCATATCGGCGACTTTACACTCTTCATGACCGGCCTGTTTCCAGAATATCTCCGCCGCCTCAAGAGCGTAGGCCGCATCTACCATAAAGATTTCCTGGTGGATTACGTGAAGACGGGCAAACGCTCGTACGGGTTGGTCGCCGAGTACGGCAGCTACGACCCTGAGCAGGATTCCCCGTTGTTCCGGAAGCTGTCGGAAAACTTTGAGCTGTGTGTGACCGGCTTGGGGTTCGTCCGCTCGGACCTCGATCGTATGCAAGATCCTGCCTGCCGCCGCGTGAAAGATCTCCTGCTGAATTGAAACCGTCACGACCGATCCTGCTCATTCACGGTGGCGCGGGACGCCGCGCCATGACCGTCGCTCAAGCGGCCTGCGTCGAGGCCGCCCTGGCCGAGGGTCATCGTCTGCTTATGGCCGGCACCCCGGCGCTGTCCGTGGTGGAAGAAGCTATTCGCCTGCTGGAGGAGTCAGGCCTGTTCAATGCGGGGCAAGGCTCGAACCGTCAGCTCGATGGAGTGCGGCGCATGGATGCGTCGATAATGGAAGGGCGAGATCTGCGGGCGGGGGCTGTGGCCTCCATCGAGGGTATCGTTCATCCCATCACCGCCGCGCGGCTGGTGATGGAAAAAACGGCCCATGTGTTGCTGGTCGGGCAGTCAGCTTCCCGCTTTGCGGACTATTTCGGATTGGAGCGCGCGCCTCGTGCCAAGAAGACGGCAGGGCCGCGGCCCAAGGAATTGAGGCCGCGGGCCGGGCTGGGGCGCACGTTGCGCTTACATCAGGCGATCATGCAGACGGGCCGCCTCCGTGCGCGCAGCTTGGGCAAGGAAACCGTGGGCGCGGTGGCCTTGGATCTCGCCGGAACGGTGGCAGCCGGGGCATCGACCGGTGGTGTGGATGTGATGTTGCCGGGCCGGGTCGGCGATACGCCGTTGATCGGATGCGGGGTCTATGCCGATAATGAGGCTGGAGCGGTCTCCATGACGGGATTAGGGGAGAGCATCATTCGAGTGGCCGTTGCGAAGGAGATCAGCGATTTATTGGCGAGCGGTTGGAGTCCGCTGCGGTCGGCGAATCGGGTACTGCGGAAGGTCGTGGAGCGTATTCACGGCGCGGCCGGGGTGCTGGTGCTCTCGCCCGATGGCCGGTTCGCCATTCGACACAGTACGCCGAACATGGTGGCCGGTGTGATCGGGCGCGACGGCCGGCCGCAGGTGAAAGGCCGGTTTGCCTAGTCTCGAAGAAGGCTGATACAGTGACCAGAGGTATCAGTCTATGCCGGCACTCTTTCACCTGGCTTTTCCTGTCCACGATCTCGCCGCGGCCAAGCAATTTTACGTCAATGGTCTCGGTTGTGTGCTGGGTCGGGAATCCTCCTCCGCCGTCACCTTCGGATTAGCCGGGCACCAGTTGGTCGCCCATCTCTCCACCCAGTCGACCGCGCCGCAGAAGGGCGTCTATCCGCGTCATTTCGGGCTGGTGTTGACGCAGGAAGAGGAATGGCAGGCGCTGGTCGATCGCGCGAAGGCGAAGGGCCTGACGTTTTACCAGCAGCCCAGGCGGCGGTTTGCCGGTACCCGCATCGAACATCTCACATTTTTCCTACAAGACCCTTCCCAGAATCTCCTCGAATTTAAATACTATCGACACGAGTCGGCGATTTTCGGGGAACGAGACGTGGCGGCGGTCGGGGATGCTGAGTAGCGACTACTCTCCGCAGTATTGTGCGGATCGTGCTGTGAAGTTATGCCTCAGTCTTCAGGCGGGGCGAGGTCATGCGGCTCCGGTGCCTGTCGGTTCGTCGAGAGTGAGCCGGCTCTCCGTCCGTTGCCCCGTTCCAGCCATCGGACGATGTGGTGCTGCCGTCGATTTAAGTAGGCGGTATGGCGGATCGGGTCATACCGGCGTGGGGAGGGAAGAATCGCTGCCAGTAACGCCGCTTCGTCGATCGTCAGCTCCTTGGCAGATTTCCCGAAATGGTGCCGCGCCGCCGCTTCCGCGCCGAATACGCCCTGCCCCCATTCCGCGACATTCAAATACAATTCCAGAATCCGTTCCTTCGTCAAATGATGTTCCAGGGAACGGGTGATGAGGGCCTCGCGGGCCTTCCGTAGCAGAGAGCGTTCAGACGAGAGGTACAGATTCTTGGCCAACTGCTGCGTAATGGTGCTGCCGCCGCGCTTGAATTCGCCGACCTCCAGGTTATAGAGCGCCGCATCTTTGATGCCTTCCCAATCGAATCCTTCGTGCGCGAAGAACGAGGCATCTTCGGCGGCGACCACGGCGCGCTGGAGCGCCGGTGCAATGCGGGACAACGGCACCCAGACGAATTGAGGATGCAGCGTGCGGCCGTGCTCCTTGGCCTGGGCACGCCGTGCCTCCATCAAGGCCGTTTCCGTGGGGTGATGTTTGGCCAGGTGTGAGACGTCCGGCAGCGTCACCAGCCAATACAACGCCAAGGCGGCTGCGGGGAGACCGACCAGGATGGTCGCCCACAACAACATCCGGCCGAACAGGCTGCCAGTTGACTTGCTCATTCCCGACACTCTATCTATGAGGATACGAGGTGTGGCACCGGTCCGGCCCCTGTCTCCGGAGGTGAACGTACATCCCGCACGTCGGTACGCGGTGGATCACCATGAAATTACTCAGCGCTGAGTTTATCAAAAGTTCGGTCTCCCCAGAACAGTTTCCACCCGACCGGTTGCCGGAGATTGCGTTCGTCGGCCGATCGAATGTCGGGAAGTCCTCGCTGATTAATTCTCTGCTTCACCGGAAGAAGCTGGCCAAGGTCAGCAAGACGCCGGGGAAAACACGCGCCGTCAATTTTTTCACGGTCCGCACCTCGGATCCGAAGCTCTCCCTGCTGTCGCTGGTCGACCTGCCCGGATACGGTTACGCCAAGGTCTCCAAAACCATGCGGGCGCAATGGGGGCCGATGATCGAGCAGTATCTCGAACAGCGACAGTCTCTCGGGGCTGTGATTCTGTTGATCGAGGCACGTGTGTGGATGCCGCAGGATGTGATGACGGTGCAGTGGGTCCAGTCCCTGGGGTGCGGCATGATCATCGTCCTGACGAAAGCCGATAAATTGCGGCAAAGTGAGCGGGCGCCCAGCCTCGCAGCCGTGCGGACGGCTTGCGGATTGGGGCCCGAGGTGCCGATTGTGCTGTACTCGGCTGAAACGCATGAGGGGCGGGACGCCTTGTGGGGCGAGATTCGTACGCAGTTTAAAACTTGATCTCGATGTAGGCCTTGTTTTTCAGATCGGCCATCCAGATCTGGTACTGATCTTCGGTCTTCTGTTGAAACACGAGGGATTGAATTTCGGCCTTCACCTGTTCAAACGGCCGAAACTGGCGCGGCTTTTTGTCGTCGACCCGCACGATGTGCAGCCCTTCCGCCGTCTCCACAATGCCCGTGATCTTCCCCACGTCCACGGATGTCAGCGCCTGTTCCAGCGCGGGAATCAACTCGCCTTGTCGAACCAGGCCGAGCCGCCCGCCGCGTGAGGCATCCGCTCCGTCGGAAAAGCGGAGGGCCAGATCCTCGAACGGTTCACCTTGCTTGAGGGTTGCCAGGAGCGCCTCGGCTCGCCCGTGCGCGGCGGAGAGGCCGTCCGGCGTGCGCGGCTTGATCAGGATTTGGCTGAGTTGGTATTCCTCGGGGTAGGCAAACCGATCCTGGTGCTCCTGGTAATATCGTTTCATTTCCGAGTCCGCCACCATAATCAGGCCGCGGACTTCGCGGTCGACCACCCGCATCAAGGTCAGCTGTTCGCGAATACTCCTCGCGGTGTTCGGGTCGGCGCTGTCGATGGCCTCGCCCTGTTTCTTCATCTCTTCGACTGCCTGCACGACTTCCTGATCGGACACATCCACACCTTTGTTCTTCGCGGCCTGCAGCTGCAGTTTCCGCTCGATCATCTTCGTGACGCCCATGGCCTCAGCCGTCTTGAGGCGGCGCTCCAGGTCTTCGCCTTTGTATAGCTTGCGCAGCCGGTCCTGTTCGGGAAGCAGGTCGCGTTTCAATTCGGACAGCATGATCAGGTCGGAATTGACGACCGCGACAATGCGATCTTCCAGCTTGGCGGCCTCCGCGTTGGAGATCAGGACGAAGAGCAGGCAGAGGCAGAAAATCAGCGCGCCAGTGGTCGTGAACCCGGTTGCGCTGCGAACGGGTCCGGTAGCAGGCGTGCCCCTCAGGGACGAGAAGAGCCTGTAGCCGTGTAGGCACGTGTGGGGGAACAGCGATTGATCGTTCATAGGGTTGCTGGATTGTACACAATCGAAGCTTCAGAAAGGGAGCGCCCTGGAGATGAAAACGCGGACGGGTGAAGACGGAGGGAATGCAGGAGGGGAGCGCGCGGGCGGTTACGGGCGCGGCGGTTCATCGGTCACGTAACGAGCTGCGTCGGCCAAACGGATTGTGGCCCCGGTGCGAAGTTCCGCAAACACGTCATCCAGACGTTTCCGGCGCTTCTCGGCCAGCAGTTCCTGGCGGAGTCGTTCACGAGTGGCTTGGTCCGCCTGCAGAATTTCCGGCTCCAGGGGGCTGACCTTCACGAGGTAATAGCCCTGCGCGGTCTTGATCGGATCACTGATGACTCCGGGGTGCAGCGATGGAATCAGCGCATCGACTTCCGGTTCCAGCAGGCCTTTCTTATAGGGGCCCAGATCGCCGCCTTTGGCACGGCTGCGCTCGTCGATTGAATACCGGAGGGCGAATCGCGTGAAGTTGCCGCCCGCTTCGACCTGCCGTTTGAGGTCTTTCGCCGCATAGACGTTCGGCAGCAGCATAATTGACACTTGCACCTTGGGGTTAGCCAGGAGCTGATTGGCGTGTTTCCCCAGATAGGCGTCCAGTTCCTCTTTGCTGACTTCGACCTTGGTCTTGATCCGGTCTTTGAGCAACTCATCCAGAATCAGTTGCTCGCGGTAGCGCAGGGTCTTTTCGCGAATCTCATCCGACTGATCCAAGCCCTGCTTGCGCGCTTCCTGCATCAGCAGTTCGCGCATGATCAATTCATCCAGAAAACGGCGTTTCCCGCCTTCCTTTTCGTAGCGCGCGCGCGTGGCCTGCGACAGGTCTTCCCAGCGGATGTCGAATTCGGATTGAGTAATGGATCGGCCGTTGATCATGGCGATCACCGGCTCCTCCTGCGGTGGTTCAGTGCAGCCGGCCAACGACCCGAGCGCGCAGAAACCCAGCGCGGCGCTGGTCAATCGTGTCTGCCAGGATGAAATCTGTCGTGTGCGCGGTGGCGTCATGCGGTCGGGGCGGAGCATCCTCTACGAAGGTCAGGTCGAGGCCGTGCGTGGCCCTTGATTGTTGGTACCACAGACGTGGAGGGTTTGCAAGGTTGCGTTGAGTTCTGGAAAGACCAAACTCCAGTCTTCATGCGGTATCTGGAGTTCAAAAGACAGCGGAGACAGAAACCGCAGTCGTTTTTTGTATCGGTCCATCAGGGCCTGCACGGCGGTTTCCGAGACCGTGGCCTTTGGATCGAAGGTGATCACGACCGCATGCGGTTGCTCGACCACGGAGCTCAGCCGGAGTTGTTTGGCCAGCAGCCGGATTTGCATGAGCTCGAACAAACGCTCGACCGGATCGGGCGGATGCCCGTAGCGGTCCTCGATCTCTCCGTGCATCAGCGCCAGGTCGCCGAGTTGTCCGCAGGAGGACAGTCGTTTGTAGAGCGACAGGCGCTGGTGGCTGTCGGCCACGTATTCTTCGGGAATATAGGCGGAGACGCTGAGGCGCAGCTCGGGATCCGGCTCTTCCTCCACGACCTGACCCTTCAGGCGTTGGACGGCCTGTTCCACCATTTGCAGGTAGAGATCGAGCCCGACGGCGGCGATGTGGCCCGATTGCTGTTTGCCGAGCAGATTCCCGGCGCCGCGGATTTCAAGATCCGCTGCGGCGATGCGGAAACCCGATCCCAATTCGGTGAACTGCTGGATGGCGGTCAGCCGCTTCTGGGCATCCTCCGAGAGGTTGCCTTCATCCGGCACCAGGAAGTAGGCGTAGGCCTGTTCGCCGCCCCGGCCGACCCGGCCACGGAGTTGATAGAGCTGTGCGAGGCCGAAGGTGTCGGCGCGATTCACGATGATGGTGTTGGCGGTCGGCACGTCGATGCCCGATTGGATAATGGCGGAGGCAATGAGGATATCCGCTTCCCGGTGGAAGAATTTCAGCATCACCGCTTCCAGCGGTTTCGAGTCCATCTGGCCGTGCGCCATCACGATGCGGGCTTCCGGCACCAGTTCCTGAAGCCAGGCGCCCATCCGCTCCATGGTCTCCACCCGATTGTGGACAAAGTAGGTTTGTCCGCCGCGACCGAGTTCGCGAAGAATCGCCTCACGGATCGCCTTTTCACTGAAGCGAAGGACTTGGGTGCGGATCGCCAGTCGTCCCGACGGGGGCGTATCGATGATCGAGAGGTCGCGCACACTCGCCATGGTCATTTGTAATGTGCGCGGGATCGGCGTCGCCGTCAGAGTCAGCACATCGACCTGGGTGCGCAGCTGTTTCAGCCGTTCTTTATGCTTCACGCCGAACCATTGCTCCTCGTCGATGATGACAAGGCCGAGGTTGCGGAACTTCACGTCCTTTTGGAGCAGCCGATGGGTGCCGATGAGGACATCGACCAGGCCGGCTTCCGTCTCTTTGATGATCGCTTTCGTATCCTTCGGAGATTGAAACCGTGACAGCAGGGCGACGCGGGTCGGAAAGGGCGCAAACCGTTCGGCGAAGTTATCGTAATGCTGGTGTGCGAGCAGCGTGGTCGGCACCAGCACGGCCACCTGTCTGTTTTCCTCGACGGCCTTGAATGCGGCCCGCATGGCAACTTCGGTCTTGCCGTAACCCACGTCGCCGCACACGAGGCGATCCATGGGCTTGGTCGAGGCCAGGTCCTTTGCAATGTCTTCGATCGCCCTGCGCTGATCCGGCGTTTCTTCGTATTCGAAGGCCGCTTCAAACTCGTGGTAGAGCATGCTGTCTTTACCGTACGAGGTGCGATGAACCAGCTCGCGGTTGGCATAGAGATCGACGAGCTCATGCGCCATTTCTTCGATATCTTTTTTGACCCGCGCGGTCGTCTTGGCCCAACTGGTGCCGCCCAGGCGGTCCAGGCGGGGCACGTGAGCATCCGCTCCCGCGTATCGTTGGACCTGGCTGAGCCGATCGAGCGGGACATACAGCTTGTCGGTTCCGGCGAATTCCAGCACCAGAAAGTCGCTGTCGAAGTCCTGCACCGAGAGCCGGCGAAGCCCCTGATACTTCGCGATGCCGTATTGCATGTGCACCACGTAGTCACCGATGTTCAGATCTTCCAGCGAGGAGAGAAAGGTGGCGGCTTTGCTCTTGGGCTGCGGTTTGTGGCGGGCGCCCTTCGCGAAGAGTTCTTCTTCGGTGAGGACCACTAGCCGCAGATCGGGAGAAAGAAAACCAGCTGAGACTTCTCCGTTCAAGACCGAAAACGGGGCCTTTTGCGCACCGCCGGCCGAGAGCGCCGAGGGCTTCCATTCCATCGCCGGTCGATCATGTTCGCCGAACAACGCCAGTAGACGGCCGACCTGGCCCTGGCTTCGGGCCACCAGCACGACGGGCCCGCCTTCACGCAAGCGATCAAGCACCTCCAGCGTATGGCTGAACGCAGTGCCGCGTTGGCCGAGTCCCACGCTGGCCGGTGTTTGGGCCGGACACGTAAGGACCGGACCCCAACTCGCATCCGGTGCGGTGACCGGCTCCAGCGCGAGCGTGGCATAGCCTCGGGTGGCGGTGAGAACCTGGTCCCAAGTGAGGTACAGGTTGTCCGGTGTCGGGTAGGGATTCGGATCCGTGCGATCTTCGTGACGCAGGAATCCTTCTTCGATGGCCTGCCAACATTCTTCCGTGTGGGCTTTCAGCGTGCCGGGTTGATCCAGGACCAGCACCGGCGGCCGGGGGAAATAGTCGAGGACGCTGTCCATGGTCCCGTAGACCGAGGGGGCGTGCCATTCGGCGTCGGCGGCCAGGGGTGCGAGGGCATCGGGTGCGTCCTCGGGGCGAATCAATTCGCGGGCCGGTAGCACCCAGGCTTGCTTGATCTTGTCGGTCGATTTTTGCGTGGCCGGATCGAAGAAGCGGATCGACTCGATCGTGTCGCCGAGAAACTCCACCCGTAGCGGGTCGGCATAGGCGGTCGAATAGATATCGACGATCCCGCCGCGAATGCTGAACTCACCGGGAATTTCCACCACCGATCCCTTCCGGTAGCCCAACCGCAACAGGCTGGACACGAGCGCTTCCCGTTCCAAGGAGCCATCCGGTCGAAACTGCAGAATCGCGTCGGTGAAGACCAGGGCCGGCAGTACCCGCTGCGTTAACGCCGGGACGGAGGTGAACAGAACCGTGCGCTCCGTAGTGCAGAGGCGGTTGAGTGTCTGCATGCGGCGGGCTACCAGATCGATGTGGGGGACCGTCGATTCATAGGGCAGCGTTTCCCATTTCGGAAAGAGTGCGAGATCGTCGCCGGACTGCCCGCAGAGGGTCCTGAAAAACAGTGTGTCGCGGTAGAGACGCTCCGCTTCGTCGTCGGTTTTGGCGACGATCAGCCAGGACCGGTCGGCCAGGGGTTGGGACGGCAGGCTGTGTGTGAGGAGCGCCAGGCCGAAGCCGGCGGTCGAGCCATGTAACCCCATGAGGCAGGGTTTGCCCGTGCCGTTGCGAAGGGCGTCTCGCGCAGGCGCGAGCCACTGGGTCAAATGTAAGGGGATCAGGGGAGGCACAATATCCTTAGGCTGTCGTGGAGCGAATACGCTGCACCAGGGTGGTCGTCGACACGCCGGGAACGAGCGGAATGGTCTGGACGCGTCCGCCACGGGCTTCAACGGTTTCCCGTCCGACGATCCGGTCGACGGGCCAATCTCCGCCTTTGACGAGAATATCCGGCTGGAGGGTTGCGATGAGGGCGCCGGGGTCCGGTTCCGAAAAGATCACCACATAGTCCACGCAGGCTAACGCAGCGAGGACCTCGGCTCGCTGGGTATCGGGCACGATGGGGCGGTCGGTGCCTTTATTCAGGGCGCGCACGGACTCGTCGGAATTCACGCCCACCACCAGCGCCTCCCCCAGATCGCGGGCCGCTTGCAGATACCGGGTATGGCCGATGTGCATCAGGTCGAAGCAGCCGTTCGTGAAGACGATACGATGTCCCTGCCGCCGGCGCTCATCCAGCCGTGAGGCAAGCTCTTGTCGCGTGGTGATCTTGGTGTGCATCGTGGGTGCGTCGCAAAAATGTCATCTTAACAGGATGTGGAAAAAGTCTGCCACCACGAATCCACGACGGCCTGACCGCAATCCGGTTGTCAGTTTTCCGTACGCCGTCCTCGCTTCTTCGGATTGTTCCCGCCCTGCGGAAGTCCGCCCAGTCGAACCACCCCTGCGCCATGTTGCTCGATCAGCCGGTCGAGTATGGCGACCGCGTCGCGCTGTCGCCGGTCGAACAGGGGTTCAGGAGCAGGAACCAGATCCGACAGCCCGAGGCCCACCAGGCGATAACGCGATCGCGGCTGCAGCAGTTCGGCGAGGGCGAGGCGGATGTCCGGCCACATATCCGGATCGTAGTTCGCCGGTGACGGGAATTTCCGTTGCCGCGTGGTGATGCGAAAATGGGAATCCTTCAGCTTGACGGTGAATGACCCGGCGGCCAGACCCTCCAGCCGGAGATCGTGCGTCAACGTTTCGAGAAATCCGTGGATGATCGGTTCCAGCAAGGCCGGATCGTTGGTGTCTTCATCGAATGTGGTTTCATGGCTCACGCTTTTGGCTTCGCGATCGGCCACCACGGGATCGGAGTCACGGCCGCGCGCGAGTGATTGAAACGCCGCCAGCCGAGAGCCAAGCAGGCGGAGGAGAGATTGTTCCAATCGAGGCTCGAGCAGATCACCGATAGTGTGAATGCCCAGACGCTCGATGGCTTCGGTGGATTTGGGGCCCATGCCCGGTAAGGAGCGAATCGGCAGCGGGGCGAGGAATGCCACTTCCGAGCCCGGTTCAATCACGGCGAGCCCGTCGGGCTTATGCGCATCGGCGGCGATTTTGGCGACGGTCTTGCCGGACGCCAGGGCAATGGTGCAGGTCAGGCCCGTGACGCGGGTAATGTCGGTTTTGAGCGCCTGCCCTAACTCGCGCGGATCCGGATGGCGGGTCTGTAGTCTGGTCGTATCCGCATAAAACTCATCGATACTTGTCCACTCGGTTTCCGGGAAAAACCGGTCGGTGATGTCCTGAAGCTGGCGGTGCAGACGCTGGTACAACGGACGGTCCGGCGGTACGAGAACGAGCTGAGGGCAGAGTCGCATGGCCTGAATGGTCGGCATCGCCGATCGCACCCCGAATCGACGGACCTCATAACTTGCTGCGGCCACAATGCCGCGTGGCGGAGGCCCGCCGACGGCCACCGGTTTCCCTCTCAGCGATGGATCAGCGAGAACGGCAGCAGAGGCAAACATGGCGTCGATGTCGCCGAAGAGAATTTGTCGGGGCCATCGTCCGGACATCGAGGTCCTACACGGTGGTGAAGGGAAAGCCGAGCTGAGGACCTGCGGAAAATTTGTGGGCCGGTTCCGCAGTGGAGGCGGGTACCAGGGCAGGCAGTTCGCGGAGCGGCCCCCGACAGGCGCCGCAGAAGTGGCGTCTCGGTTGGATGGTCCGGCGTTGTCGTTGATAGAGGCAGCCGCAGTGCTGGCAGCGCCAGGCATATTTGGCCAGCGCAGCTACTTCTTTGCCCAGCGAGTGATAGATCGTGATGCCCAGGCCGTCGCGATTCATCCGGACCATCATGCGACGAAAATCGGCCCCATGATTCGGGCGACGCTTCAAGATATCGTACTGCCATTGGTGAATCATTTCGTGCGCCAGGGTCATGACGGTTTCGTGGCTTGACTCCGGGCTGTTGGGTTGAAGCAGCACCGCCGACAGTCTGATGCAACGTCGTCCGGTTGGTGCCTCGGTGGTGCGCGCGAGCGGCTGTCGTGGCCCGATCCGGCAGATAAACATGCCGGCCGAGGAGGTCAGTCGACGGCTCCATTCAATGGGAATCGGGGGTAAGGTGCCTTGAAAATAGCGGTGGTTGAGGTCGGCCCAGATGGCGAGGAGCGATTCCGCAGAGGGTGACATGGTACTCACAGGATGGTTCAGATGCCGAATGAGCGACAGGGCTCAGCGTTCCGGGTCAGCGGCCGGACAATTCTTCAATGACTGCGGCGGCCAACAGCGGCACCATGATCTCGTGATGGCCGGTCAATGCGTATCCCTTGCCGCCCTTCTGGGTGGGGCGGCGCACGACATTGGTCATGGGGCGATAGTGCGTGAGGAAGTCCATATTCACCGTGGTGATGTTCGTCAACGGATGACCGAGGTTGCGTCCGAGCGAGACGGCTTTCAGGAAGACCTCCGGCAGGATCACGGCCGACCCCAGATTGAGATAGACCCCGCCTTCCATTTCGGAGACAACAGCTGCCAGGCGGCGAAAATCGAGCAGCGAACCAGCTCCAATCGCGGCGCCGTCTGCGGACGGATGCATGTGAATGATGTCGGTTCCGACGGCCACGTGCACGGTGACGGGAAGGCCCAGCCGAAAGCCGGTGGCCAGCAGGCTGGTGACTCGATGCGGAAATTGCTGTTTGCGTCGATGGATGTAAGAGCCGAGCGATTCGCCAAGCCCCTGCCCTTCTTTCAGGCCCAGGGTGATCGCTTCATTGAGCATGCGGCCGGTTTCTTCCGCCATGCCGAATCGGCCGGAGTCGATCTCCGCGTCCACTTCTTCGGACGTGTGCCCCATAAACGCGAGTTCGAAGTCATGGATGATGACCGCTCCGTTCATGGCGAGCGCGGTGACGATGCCACGTTTCATCAGATCGACGAGGAGCGGGCCGAGCCCGACTTTCACCACATGGGCGCCCATTCCGACGATCACCGGCCGGCCGTTGCGATGGGCTGTGGCAATGGCCTGCGCCACCTCGCGCAACGTTTTGACCGCCAGGATATCGGGGAGTGAGTCCAGAAAACGCGCGAACGATCGCCCCTTCGTCCAGACCTTGGCAAAGTTGGAGACTTGCACCTTGCTGTGCCGACGCTGGAGCGGATAAGTCTTCAGGCGCGATGCATCGATCGGCCGGATGATCGCAGAGGGCGCGGAGGCTACAGTGGGACGCTTACGCCGGGTTGGCAAGAACGTGATCCTCAATGAGTTCGCAGAGTACATGGCCCAACGTGATGTGACTTTCCTGAATGCGGGCGGTCAGCGTGGAAGGCACGACGAAGGCGTGGTCCACCATGCCGGTCAACTTACCCCCCGACCCGCCGGTCCAGGCGATGGTGGTCAGTCCCAGCGATGTGGCCGCCTCGACCCCTTTCAGCACGTTGGGGGAGTTGCCGCTGGTGCTGATCGCGATCGCCACATCTCCACGCTGCCCGTGTGCGTGAACCTGACGGGCGAACAGCTCCTCGAAGCCGTAATCGTTGGCAATGCAGGTGATGGCTGCGATGTCGGTGGCAAGGGCAATCGCCGGGAACGGGGCGCGCTCGCGCTTATAGCGGCCGACAAATTCGGCGGCGATGTGCGCGGCATCGGTGGCACTGCCGCCGTTGCCGAAGAGCAAGACTTTATGTCCCGTTTGAAACGCGCGGCCGATGAGCTGCGCGACCAGCACGATTCGGTCGGCATGGTCCCGCGCGAAGCGCCGCTTGATCTCGGCGCTGTCGTCGAAGGCCTTGATGGCAAATTCTTTCATCGTCCGGAATTGTAGGGAAGCCCCGAGTCACTGTCAAACGACCGCAGACGCCTCTTACTTTCCCGGAGATGTGGGCGAAGACCGTTTCGTGATCATGTTCATCGCCAGCGTCAGCATCGAGCCGACGTCGGAGACGTTGGCGGGGAGTACAAGGGTATTGCTGGCTTTGGCCAGTTCCCCGAACTTGGTGATGTACTGCTCGGCGACGCGCAGCTGCACGGCTTCGTAGCCGCCTGGAATTTGCGTGGATTCGGCGACTTTGCGGAGTCCGTCTGCCGTGGCGCTCGCGATGGCCATAATCGCGGAGGCTGCGCCCTCGGCCTCGTTGATCTGCTGTTGCTTCTTCGCCTCGGACGCCTTGATGACCTGTTGCTTCTCGCCTTCCGCCTGGTTGATGGCGGCGTCGCGTTCGCCCTCGGAGGTCAGAATCACCGCGCGTTTTTCCCGTTCGGCCCGCATCTGCTTTTCCATCGCGGCCAGCACGTCTTTCGGTGGCGTGATGTTCTTGATCTCGTACCGAAGCACCTTCACGCCCCATGGTTCCGTGGCCTTGTCCAGCTCATTCACGACCTGGCTGTTGATGTTGGTGCGCTCTTCGAAGGTGCGGTCGAGTTCGATTTTGCCGATCTCGCTACGGAGCGCGGTCTGAGCGAGCTGCGTGATGGCGAAGCGGTAGTCGCTGATGCCGTAGGAGGCACGCTGCGGGTCCAACACCTTCGAATACAAAATCCCATCGACGCCGACCTGCACGTTATCGCGTGTGATGCAGATCTGTTCGGGGATATCGATGGCGGTTTCTTTCAGGGAGTGTTTGTACTGCACACTGTCGAGGAACGGCCACAGGATGTGGAACCCCGCGCCGAGTGTCCGTGAGTACCGGCCCAGCCGCTCGACGACGTAGGCGCTCTGTTGCGGCACCACACGCGCGGTTTTTGAGATGACGAGCAGGACGAGGCCTGCAAGGAAAATAACAACCCAGAGTCCGCCTGGCATTCCGCTATCCTCCATGATGGTGCGACCTCATTCAGGTTTGATCCACAGGGTGATGCCGTCCACGCGCTCGACGCGGCTGCGTTGTCCTTTGAGCAGCGGTTTGTCGCCGGCGTTGTGCGCATTCCAGGTGCTGCCCCGGCATTCCGCCTTGCCCGTGGCGCCGGGAGGAACGTCGTCCAGAACGATGGCCGTTTCGCCGCCCATGGTATCGACCGGTGAGACGTCGTCCCGCTCGGCCGTCATGAGACGGCGGAGCGGAGGACGAAGGATGACGAGGGAAGCGACGGAGAAGACCGAAAACAGGAGCCAGGACATCCATTCACTCTGAATCATGCCCAGGCCGACCAGCGCGCCGACAACCAGCGCCCCGATCCCGAAGAACAACATGTAAAACCCGCCGGGGGTGACGATTTCGCTGCCGAGCAGAAACAGTCCCAGAAAGGCCCAGAGCCACCAGGTCATTGCACCTCCTCAGCCGTCGCGATCAGCGGTGCTGTCTCATGATTCACGCGGAAGTCTATGCGCCTTTGCCCGGAGCGTCAAGGATTGTGCAAGAAGCGTCGTTCATTGAAGCAACCGGAGTGCAGTGGTATAGTCCGCGGTCATGCCTGCGGATACTCCTGTCAAAGCGCTCATCCTGGCCTTTACCGACGCGCCGTCGCTCGCCGCCTATGTGATCAACCGGCTGCAGCCGGAATTGCTCTGCTTTTTCGTGCCGGAATCGGCGAAGGCGCAGGTAGAGGAGGCAGTACAACCGCTGGTGCAGCAGATGCCCAAGCGCTGGGATTGGGTGGTGACGCCCGATCCGGCCGACGTCATCGCCTGTCATCAGGCCCTGTCGCGATCTATTCACGACCTCTTCAGAAACTGGGCCGTGCAGGTGGGTGAGGTCGTGGTCGATTTGACCGGTGCCACCCCTGCTATGGCCGCGGCGCTGGCGACGGTGAGCCAGCCCTGGACATCGCGAGTCATCAGTCTGGTCGATGCGGAGGGTCGCGAAGAGGGGGAGGCGATCGCGATCGGCGGGTTGTCCAAGCATTGGTTGCAAGGGAATCCCTGGGATGAGTCGGCGGTCGTGGTGCGCCGTGAGGCCAGCGACGCCTTTAATCATGGTTCATTCAGAGCCGCCGCCACGCTGTTTCATACGCTGGAAGCTCGCGTGAGTGGGGGACAAAAGCCCCTCTATCGTGCCCTCGGCGAATTGGCATCGGGGTATGGGTTGTGGGAGCAGTTTCACTATCGCCAGGCATGGGACAAACTGAAGACCTCGTTGAAGGCGCTCGACATGGCGTCGCTCTGGGGTGGGCCGCCCGGGTTAAAGGCGCTCCTGCCGTTCATCAAGGCCAATAACGGATTCCTGGAAAAGCTGGTGCTGGATCCCGCCGACGTGAAGGAAGGGGTGGTGCTCGATCTGCTCGCGCATGCCCATCGTCGCGCCCACGTGGATCATGATTATGAGCGGGCCATGGTGGCGCTCGTGCGTGCGATGGAAGCCTGCGCCCAGCGGCAACTCTTCAAACAGTACAAGATTAAGACCTGGGATGTGCAGCCGGAGCAATTGCCCGACGCGATGCGAGACACCTGCCGCACCTGTTATCTGGACGATGTGGACGGCAAGTACAAGCTTCCGTTGCAGAGCCAGTTCAGGGCCCTGGCCGGTCTGGGCGATCAGATGGGACAGGCGTTTCTTCGTGATTGGCCCAAAATGAAACCGCTTTTCGACGCCGCCAACCACGCGGTGCTGGGCCACGGGTTTGAGGCGATCAAAGCCGAACGCGTGCAGCAGCTGTCCGATGTGGTCATGAAACTCACCGGCGTGAGCGAGTCCTCGCTGCCGAAGTTTCCCGTCCTCAGTCTCTAGCCGACAGTCGTTCGTGAAGCGTGAAGCGTATCTCGTTGGGCCCAGGCGTCCGGATGGAAAAGATACGAAATTTTCGGGATCTTGAAATATGGAAGCTGGGGAAGAGTATCGTGGTCGATGTCTATCGAGCCACCAAGGGGTTCCCCAAGGAAGAAATCTACGGGTTGGTGTCCCAAATGCGTCGCGCAGCGGTATCCATTCCCTCAAATATAGCGGAGGGATTTAATCGGAAGCATAATGCGGAATACCGACAATTTCTCTATGTCGCGCTTGGGTCTTGTGCTGAATTGGAAACTCACGTTGAAATCGCTCACGACCTCGCATTCGTTATGGTCGCTCAGCGAGACGAGCTTCTGGAGCGACTCGACCATGAGTCCAAGATGCTCAGAAATCTCATCAAACGGCTCTGACGAGATACGTTTCACGAGATACGAACGACGATGGAGATTCGCATTTATTACGAAGACACCGATTGCGGCGGGGTGGTGTACTACGCCAACTACCTGAAGTATTTCGAGCGGGCGCGTACGCACTATCTCGAAGAGCGGGGCCTCTCGGTTGCAGAGTTACGGGACGGCGGGACGCAGTTTATGGTTGTGCATGCCGAACTCGACTATCGGTCACCTGCCCGTTATGGTGAGACCTTAACCATCGATACGGACCTCGCGGCGATGGGCCAGGCTTCTCTCACCTTCGCCCATGTCATGAGAGAACGGACAAGTGGGCGCGTGGTGGTCGAAGGGTCGGCCAAGCTAGTGGCCGTGGATGAACAGTTGAAAATAAAGCGGCTCGACAAACCCACTCTGGCTGCGCTACAAGGACCTCCAGACACGAGGAGCTAATGGACAAACTCGGCACATGGTTGGCAGTGACTGGGGTAGCGATCGGTTTCGTCGTCCTCGCCTGGTTGCTTTTTTCCGATAATCCCTCCGACAAAAAAAAGAAGAAACCGTAAGCCCTCCTCGCCTCTCCCTCCGCAAAGGCCTGTTCCCACCGTTGTTGCCCCGCCTATTCCCTATCTCATGGGCGGAGTGACGACGTGTCGAGCAATGAACGTAATTTCCACCAACGTTCGGACGTTGAGGCTACCAACCGGTGTCATTGACTCAAGGCTGGGCTGCGACCTGGGGCGGGTGGAGCAGGCTGTCGAGAGCATTATTCACCAGCGTCGCCACGATGCGGTGGCCGCGTTCATCCGGATGGGCGAGGTCGAGGTAGAGACTCGCATCCTGGGCGAGGACCTGACCGGCTTCGACCAGGATCGCGCCATGCCGGCGGGCGACGGCTCGCGCGATGTCGTTGTACTCACTGTCGAGGCGGAGCGGCCTCCCGCCGTGGGTCAGTTTCCAGGCAGGGAGGGTGAGGCTCGCCGTGATCGTCGCTTCTTCTGTCGCTCCGCGTTGCTCCAGGACTACGGCGAGGTATTTCCTGGCGAGATCCGAGAACCAATTCTCCATGTTCACGGCAATCCGCAGTTCCGCTTCGGCCTGGTCCTGCCGACCGGCATTCAAATGGGCGATGCCTGCCCGCAGATGCTCGGAGTGCGCCGGATTATCCTGAAACGCAACGAAGACCAGCGGCACGTGCCGTTCCTCACAGAATTGCGCGATGCGCTCAAGATTCTGCTGGTATTGGTCAGGCGAGACCCGGGTCGGCGCTGTTCTTGCGTCAACGGTCGTGCTGCCGTCGCCGCTGCTTTTGATCAAATGTAATTTGACCAGGAGGCGTTGCAGTCCCCGGTACAGATAGATTTTTTCTCTGAAGTCCAATCGATGCATCTGCGCTTCCCGCTCGAATTTCTCATGACTATCGGCGGCCGCATCCGACGGCACGACCCGACGATCGTTGAAACTGAACGAGGCGATCACCACATCGGGGCGCACCCTGTCGAAATGTTTGATCAACGAGGCATAACCCTGCAAGGAGGAGTATCCGCTCACGCCCAGGTTGATGACGTCGGCGTCCGCGCGAAGATCGTCCAGAACTTCCGGGTACGCATTGCGAGTCGGCACACCCCAGCCGAAGGTATTGGAGTCGCCGATCGCAAGGATGCCCTTACGCGTCGTCGGGCCGATCTGTTCCGTATCGACGGCGAAGAAGCCCTGCGCATCGAACTCACGCAGATATCGAGCGGGCTCATGCCGATGCACCTCTCCCGCCACCAGTCCCTTGAAGTGCGGGCGACGTTCCCACCCCAAATCCGGCGTGTATCGATACCAGTCCGGCTGTTCCGGGGTCAGATCGGCCTGCGCCGTGAGCAGGGCTCGCGATAACCCTTCAAGGACCAGTAACCCGGCCAGCGTGAGCGCCACGCCGATCAGGGCCGCGGTCAGACGAGACTTCATGCAGAGGCTCCGATCGTTGAGGCGTGCCTCCAAGTCATAGCCGCCCTCAGGCGGAACGTCGGGGCGGAACCGGGAGGGAAAGAGTTTCGGGCCTGGTCAGTGAGCGACCGATGCTGTGACTTAGTATTGAGGAAGAGGTGAGACTTGCCAAGCAAAGCGTAAAGTTTTGCATAAGCGGGGCGAAGCAGGTCGCAGATCTGCCGGGAAAAACAGCGCTCTTGCGACTCGCGAGGTGAGAGGCGGGAAAGTTCGCAGCCCCTTTAGAGTGACCCCGTCAGGGTTCCTCCAAGAGCTTCTTAACCAGGTCTTCCATGCCCTCGGCCCATAGGCGATAGCCGCGTTCATTGGGGTGCAAGGCGTCCGGCATGACATCCCCGGAGAGTCGTCCTGCCTTGTCGAGAAAATGCGGGCCCAGGTCGAGGAAAAACACGTGGCGCTGGTCGGCGAAGCCCCGCAATCGTTCGTTGACGGCCTGATTCACCAGCCGATTCGGATCGTCGGAGGACGCGCCTCTCGGGAACAGTGCCAGTAGCAAGATCTTCGTCTGTGGCAGGCGAGAGCGCAACGTGGTCAGGACCGCCTGGATTCCGGCAGCGGTATGGTCAGGAGGATCTTCCCGCATCGTCGTGTTGTTGGTGCCGATCATCACGATCGCCAGTTTGGGGGTGATGCCGTCGATTTCGCCATGGTGGAGCCGCCAGAGGACGTTGTCGGTCTGATCGCTGTTGAATCCCAGGTTCACTGCCCGGCGGCGCCCGTAAAACGTATCCCAGACCCGTCGGCCATCCTCTTCCCATCCCTGCGTGATGGAATCTCCGATGAACAACAGATCGACAGGGCCCTGCTGAAGGCGGGCCACGGCGCGCGCATGACGCGTAGACCACCAGGATTGGGTTTGAGGGGTGGGCATCGCCGCTTTGATGTGGTCGGCGGCGGTGAGCGTGGAACCCAGGGGAGACAGAACGGACCCAAGCCACAAGGTAAGACAGCAGATGGCAGGAGCGAACCGTGCGTGCATCGGGCGCCTCACAAGATGGTTCTTCAACTTTCAATGATTCCTATGGCCAGCGTCAAGGGACATCCTCCTCGCGGGATCGGCCCACGAGTGAATCGGTGACCACACCGACCGATTCGCTGGTATATCGGATGGGATACAGGAGCCCTTGCACCCGCGAGATTCGAAGGACCTTGTTTCAATGGCTTCGATGTAATACGTGCAAAGTTGGGCTCTTGGCCTGTTCCTTGCTCCTCTGAGTGAAGGGAAGACAACGACCGTACGCGAATGAAACTGATCGCGGAAATTATCCCGCGAGGGACGCTCCGAAAGGAGGATCAGCCATGAAACACTTGTATACCATGCTGGGCTCCATCGGTATCCTGGTGCTCTTTACCGGCTGTGTCGCCCAGCACACCTGCAGCAGCCAGGACATGATCGGGATGAAGGAAAAGGGTTTCGGGGTGGACGAAATCAATCGCCTGTGCGTCACGTATACGATTCATGATGAAGCGGTACAGGTCATGTCGGAAGCGGTGCGGAGTGAATTGGCGAAACCGCGCCAGAACGGGAATCAGGCGACACCGGTCGCTGCGACAAATTCAGAACAGACGCTGTCCTTCCGAGGCGTCCCAAGACGAACGGCGACCTGTGTGACGCAAGTCGGGACCTGCCGTTTGGCACAGCCCGTGGACGGTGGGTTGCCCTGCGCCTGTTATACGCCGTACGGACCGATCCCGGGCGTGACGCAGTAGGTCGGAATGTGTCGAACGGATGCGTGGCCCGGTGCCATGTGGCAACCGCGGCCGCGCTCCGCTATCTGCCGGATGCGTCGTGACGAGTGCGAGTCTGGGTTCGGACCACAGGGGTTCGAGTTCCTGTCATCCGTGGCAACAGCCCTCGTGGTCGGTGGTCGATTTTATGGAGGAGGCCGGTTGCGCATCCAACGCGACTGACGGAACCCCATCGTCGGCATCCGGTGTGAGTACGAGTTTCTTGAGGCGTGCCCAGGGAAAGGCCGTGCCCGGATCGCTACGCCGCGTCGGGTCCAGCTTCGCGTGGGACACGACGTGCTTGAGGTTGGGGTATTTGGCCCAGCAGTAGCGCACGATCTGCGCGGTGGCCTGGATCTGCCAATCGGAAAAGTGATCGCCGCCTGTCTGACGGTTGACCACCTCGATCCCGAGCGACCAGTGGTTGACCTTGTCGGCGCCGTCGTTGATGCCTGGGTGCGAACAGGCATTCCTGACATGCCAGGCGGCTCTGGCTTCCGGCGCACAGGCCCACACCAGTTGCCCATGCTGGGGCTCATCTTCATCCGGCAACAACCAGTGAAACGAGGCTTTGCCGTCCCGCATCACCGAGATGGCCCCGGCTGAACTCGATCCGGCCGTTGCGTGAATGACCACCGCTTTGATCCCCAGGATCGCATCGAAGATGCGGCTCGACGTGCTGTGCTCCCAATAGGCTTGAATGCCGGGGTACCAGACCTCGTTGAGCATGACATCGGACGGACGCCCTCGTTGCGGCAGGTTGAATTGATAGGTGGCGGGATTGGGCATGGTGGTTCCTTCGTTGGGCTCCCCCCGCGTCTCACACCTCTGAGACTGATCTCTTGCGCAGCCTCAGCATGAGGTGGTGACGAGAGAAAGCAAATGGGACTGATTCCCCGTTCATTTGCTGTGGATCTCCCACAACACAGCTCGGCAATGCGTATAGCATAAACGGAGAGAACTGTACGGAGTCGGGCAACGTTTCGTTTCCTCATCATTCGCCGGTGTCGGTCATCAAACGACGATCTGAGAGGGTGAGTATCATTCTGACGATGAGTCCAGCCAGGCTGACGTAGAAACCTAAGGTGAGCCACAGCTTGATGGTCGTCGCACAGTTGGAAATCCGGACCCACAGGCTCTGAATTCGATGCTCAGTTGGGGGGAGGTACTGGCGGCGCTGCACCAGTTGAATGAGTTGTTCCGTCCAGTCGGCCGTCAATATCATCGCAAGCGGCGCTGCGATCCAGGCGGGGTGGAACGGGTGCCCCAACGTCGCCCAGACCCACCAGAGACTGACTGCGAGTGCTCCTCCATGCGCGACGGGAAACAGTAAGTCGAGGGTTAGGTGCTTCTCCTTTGTCCAGCGGTCTACGAACGTGAGCCAGTGCCGAGTTAGTGGCTCGGATCTGCCTTGCGTCCCGTCGATCGGTTGATGTGCCGCGGCAGTGCGCTCGATTGCATGAGATGGGAGCTGGTCGCCGCCGAACAGAACTGCGATGGGGAAGCCAGGAGGGAGGAGAGCGTTGAGGGCCACAGCCGCCATGATGTGAAGCTCCAGTCACTACTGTTTTCAGCGAGCAAAACCGATGCCGGAGTGTGATGAGAAAGAGCCGCGTTGAGGGATATCGATTCTGCGCGGGGTGAGCGAAGCCGCAAAGTGGAACGGGCGGTGCGGGGTGCTCAGCTCGGTATCAGAAGCGATACCCTGTCGTATCGAAAGGGATACGGTATTGGAGAAAAGAGGTGGGAGAGTGAATCAATTCTGGTCCGTATCGGCAAGAAAGGTCGAGAGTTTCAGATTAGTCCAGCGGGCGACGGTAAAACTCCAAGGGCGGGGCCATGTCGCTTTCGAATGACAAGCTTTCGCCATCCAGGCGGTAGCGAGTCGAGGCTTCAAACGCCCGGATGAACGATGTTTCAAACTCCATGTGCCGGGGCTCGCAGGCCATGCGAGTGGTGATGCCGGGAGAAACCTTCAGCTCGCCCCTGCGAGGTCCGAAGACAATGGCCGCACTATAACGATTGCACCCGGCATGGCCTGACACTCTCCCATCCTTGAACGAGAGGATCACGGGTTCTCCGTCGTCGCCGTAGGGAACCGAACGATCACCCCAATGTGTCAGCTCCCATCGGTTTTGCTCGGCGCGGCGGCGCATCTCCTCCGGCATAGGGGAGGTGACGCAGGCTGTGAGCAACAACGCCATGCACATCGGGAAGTAAAGATGAAGCGAGACTCTTCGCATGGGTTGGTCCTCCTGTCGGCAAGTTGATACTGGCGTATCCGGTTCAGGATCGCGGCGAATTCTACGATGAAGTGCAGTCAATTGTCAGAACCAAGGCAAGAGGCAGGATCTTGCGACTGGGTGAGATCAATTCACAACAGATGAGCGGCAATACTCGAAACCCAAGAGAATGGCAGGCTTATTCAGGCGAGCGAAGACGATACAGCGCATGTCGGCGCAGCACGGATTCGACGGGCACTTGAGGATGGTCGAACTCGGAGTCGAACTGCATCCCGAGGCGCTCCATCACGGCACGCGACTTCAGGTTGGTGATGGCGGTGAAGGCCACGACCTCCGCCAGATGAAGTTGTTGAAAGCCGAACGCAATGGCCGATTGCGCGGCCTCCGTGGCATAACCCAGGCCCCAGTACGATTTGGCCAGGCGCCAGCCGACTTCCACGCAGGGAGAAAACGGGAGCTTGTCGGAGGGAACATGTAGCCCCAAGAAGCCGATGAATCGGCCCGACGCCCGTTCCTCAACCGCCCAGAAACCCCACTCGCGCTCGTCGATAAGCCGCATGACTCGATAGGCAAATGCATCGCTCTGCTCTCTGCTCCACAGCGTTGGATAATAGCGCATGACATCGACATCGGCATTCATCGCGGCGAATGGCTCGAGGTCTGATGGCCGCCATTGTCGGATTAGAAGTCGGGGCGTGAAAAGTTCAGTGGGATGAGGCATGGCAGGTCGGTCACGTTTAAATCAGGCCAAGCAAAAACCAGGCTAGGAGGGGCGAACCAGCGTCAGTGCGATTGCAAGGCCGAACCCTGTCACTGACCATTGATCGCATAACGCTTGAATTAAGCTGCACCACGAGTCATGAAGACTTGAAGGACTTGCTAGGTTCCCTCGCGAACCAATATGTCTCGAAGCTGCTCTACTGATAAAGGCTCACCTTGATTGATGTGTAACATTGCATGGCAGTTTGGACAAACTGGAACTAGGTCTTTGATTGGATCAACCACATGCACTGAGCGAATTTTAGAGAGAGGTATGATGTGATGCACGTGAATAAAACCCTGCCCGAGATCGCCATATGTCTCGCCAAAGTCCAAATCACATGCTTGGCACCGCCTGCCATAATGATTGAGGCACGCCTTGCGGGCATCAGGGTCCCTCTCATAGATTGATAAGGTCAGCTCGATGATTCTGCCTTCAATTAATGCTTCTGGCTTTCGGGTTGGTGGCAGTGATGCGTAGAAGTTATCTGAGATTTTCCGGGCATGATCGGTAATTGCCTTGATCTCTGCCGTGCTGAGTGGAGCGAATGAGTTGATAGATACGGCACAGACATTTTTCCAAGGCGCTTTGAACTGTCGGGCCCAACCAAGCTGGTCGCCGAGCTCTCCGGATGGATCATTGATTATGCGAATGATGGTGCCGGAATAGCAGGTGGTGCCGCAGATGATCTTTACCGAGTCATCAGCTGAGAGCTGCGGGGGGCGCGAACACCAAAATCCCAGAAATTGAGCTCTCCGTGGCTCTGAATGAGGGCGAGGGAAGCTTTGATGCTGTCGGACTTTACTCTCGCCATGAGCGGGGTGATCGCAACTCGTTTGTCGAGAGTTTTGACGGCATTGGGGACTGCCGTGCTGTAGATCTTGACGAACTCCATGGCATACTCCGTTAGGTTGGGCTGATTAATAGTAAGGATCAACCGTTCGCTCTATTCTCCTTGGCGCGTCCGCTTCAACGCGTTGTTAGATGTAATGATTTTTCTGTGAGCCGACCTGCTACGAACTTGTGCAGGACACTGACAATATGTGTTTGATAGAGCACGCCTTCTTTGTCTGCACGGGTTTGATATCCATAAGATCAGGGGGTAGAGAGCCTGACCCGTTTTGCGGCACCGCAGGCTACCGGTAGACTTCTTTTCGATCCCCGATCTTGAGGATAAGAATGACCAGGTCTGTGTTGCGAATCATATAGATGATTCGGTAGTCGCCTTCCCGGATGCGGTACAAATCATCCTTGCCGGCGAGTTTCTTGACGCCCGGCGAGCGCGGATCGTTTTGCAATGCCTTTATACGTTTGACGAGACGCTTTTGAATGACCGAAGGGAAAGAGCGAAGCTGCCGTTCCGCTGGCGGGGCGAGGAGGACCGAGTAGGACATGTCGGTTAGAGGTCAAGATCCTTGATTATCGCATCCAATGACTTAGCGCCCTTTTTCTTCGTCTCGGCCAGCGCCGCGCGGGCATCAACAAGATCGACACGATCTTCCAATTCCTCGAGGAGTCGCAGGTCTTCAATCGGCACCACCGCAGCAACTTCTTTTCCGCGTCGACGCACCACGACACGTTCTTTTGCATAGGCTGCGCGATTGATCGTATCTGCGAATCCTTCTCTGACTTTACTGGCCGGCAGATGAGCCATGGGGACCTCTTTCTCACGCTAGAAGTACGAATTGCACTAATCGTACAAATTGTACGTCAGCGCTGCCACGCGGTCAACCAATGACACGCCGGGATTCACCTGCCCCATCTAGTCTCGGCGTTGCACGTAGGATGCTTCACATATCCGCTACCCCCTCCGCCCAAACCCCTCCCCTGTCATCACCTCGGCCACGTTCTGTCCGTTCACGAAGACATCGGCCAGGGTGCGGCCGTAGACATCGCGGCCGTGGGGAACGATGTCGATGGTTCCCTCCTGCATCAATTGCTCCAGCCTGATGGCAGCTTCCCGGCCGCCAGGTTCCGACATCTCCGGCGCGTTGTATCCACGAATGCGGAT
The DNA here is from genome assembly GCA_000196815.1 of Nitrospira defluvii. Taxonomy (GTDB): domain Bacteria; phylum Nitrospirota; class Nitrospiria; order Nitrospirales; family Nitrospiraceae; genus Nitrospira_A; species Nitrospira_A defluvii_A. Next base: position 4,228,137 of record FP929003.1, on the reverse strand, counting down.
GCGATCGGTGCCGTAGCGGATCGTATCGCCATCGACGGTTCGGACTTGCCAGGGTTCCACGGTCCGCTCGAATCCTCCCATCGACAGCGCGTGACGGGGAAGGGACCGAAGGCCACGGCTGTGGAAACGAGATTTTTTTGCGAAAGGATTCTTGTGCGGTCTAGGCCCCCGCTCATGATGACCACGCCGATACCGTGGCGTCTGATGTTGGGGCAGCGGCTGACGTTGCTCCGGTTTCACCCCCCAACAGTCGTTGCAGTGAAACGGCCCCGGATCGTTGGTGGTTGCCGGCGTATAGGTATGCAGGGTGGAACGGCTTTCTTCCACGGCACTGATGGCGGGCGAGGCGGGTGAGGCGACTAATAACAGCAGCGTGAACTGGCTGAGCAGGCGGGCAACACGTTCGTTTCTGTGCGGCATGGAAAGACGTCCTCCGGATGTTCGGGGTCGGACGAAGCACGCTCTGTGCCATGCGACGATCATTGATGGCTGCGGTTGACAAGCCGAAAAACCGCGTGCTCAAATGCCCCTCGGATGCAGCGCTTATGGCTGATGGCCAATAGCGAATGGTAGGGTTTCGGACGCTCTTCTTCTCGTCCTATCAGCTATAAACCATTCGCTCTTAAGGGCATTTTACGAACTACTACAGGAGAGCCGCTCATGGATATGTTTGGAAAAGTGGGGCTGGTCGAGGTGCCGATCTTGATCGCTCCGGATCAGAAGGCCTGGATGGATCGCATGATCAAGGAAGGCAAGATTGCGATTCCCCCCGGTGGGACGTTGGAAAAAGGCTCGCTCTATTCGATGTTTGTCCGCATGCTCCTGCACAACGCGATGGAAGAACAGAAGCGGCAGGAAGCGTTGGAGATGGACGACGAGGACGACGACGAGTAAACGGTCGTGAATCGTGAACCGTCGTTCGTGAAGCGCTGGGTCCGGTCCGGATACCGGGTCTGTATCCGAATGGATGCAATTCGTATCGCTTCAGATACGGAAGTGGCTTTACGAACGACGTTTCACGAGAGACGAGCGCCGCCTGGGCTCTCAATTCCGTGTTAGAGGTTCTTGAGCGCGGCTTGAGCGGCGCTGATCGTGCGGTCGATGTCTTTGGGCGTATGGGCTACGGACACGAACGCGGCTTCGAACTGCGACGGGGCCAGGTAAATCCCGGCGTCCAGCATCTGATGAAAGAACTTCGCGTACGCCTTGGTGTCGGCTTTCTTGGCCGAGGCCCAATCCGTGACCGGCCCCTGAGTGAAGAACGCGCACATCATTGAACTGACGCGGGTTTGCGTGAGCGGAACCCCGGCCTTTCGCGCGGCATTCCCCAATCCCTCCGAGAGGGCCACCGAACGCTGTTCGAGCTGTTCGTAGGTGCCTGGTTTCTTGAGGCGCTTCAGCGTTTCGATGCCGGCCGTAACAGCCAGCGGGTTCCCCGACAACGTGCCTGCCTGATAGACCGGTCCGGACGGGGCAATCATCTTCATAATGTCTTTCGCGCCGCCGTAAGCACCCACCGGAAGTCCTCCGCCGATAATTTTCCCCAGGATCGTGAGATCAGGTTTGATGTCGTAGAGCGTTTGCGCGCCGCCGTATTGCACGCGGAATCCTGAGATGACCTCGTCGAAAATCAGCAACATGCCGTGAGCATCGGTCAGCTTGCGGAGGCCGTGCAAGAACTCCGGCGAGGGCGGAATCACGCCCATGTTTCCGGCGATCGGTTCGACAATGACACAGGCGAGCTGGCGGTAATGCTTCTTGATCAGTTTTTCCGTGGTGGCCAGGTCGTTATAGGGTGCGGTCAACGTGTGCTTGGTGAAGTCTTCCGGCACACCGGGACAGTCGGGAATGCCGAGCGTCGTGAGACCTGACCCTGCCTTGGCCAGGAGGTAGTCGCTGTGGCCGTGATAACAACCTTCGAACTTCAGGATGCCGTCGCGTTTCGTGTAGGCGCGGGCGACTCGAATGGCGCTCATGACCGCTTCGGTCCCTGAACTCACCAGACGGACCATCTCCATGGACGGCAGGGCCTCGCGAATCATCGTCGCCAGGTGAATTTCCAACTCGGTCGGCGCGCCGTAGCTGGTCCCGTTTGCCGCGGCCTGTTGAATGGCCTTGGTGACGGTCGCCGGCGCATGGCCGAGAATCATCGGTCCCCAGGACAGGACATAGTCGATATAGCTATTCCCGTCGACGTCGTAGAGCCGTGAGCCTTTGGCGCGTGCGATGAAACGAGGTTGCCCGCCTACTGAGCGAAAGGCCCGAACCGGGCTGTTCACCCCGCCGGGAATGGTGAGTTGCGCGTCTGCGAAGAGTTGTTCCGATCGTTGTGTTTTCATGGGCCTCTTTCATCGAGCCGTGAGTTGGGGCGCCAAACCTACCACGGGAAAATAAAAACGGTCAATTGTGCACGTTCTTCCAAGAGGTGAAGGTCACATCTATGTCAGGTTCTGATTCGATACATCACGTTATCTGAATAGATACACCCTCTCTATCTCCAGGGTGCGCTATGGCAATGTTACGACAGAGAAACAAAGAGTTAGGGGCGTCAGACGATATGGCGTAGGTCTTGCTGAGTCTTGGGTATCACTGCGTAGGAGAACACGATGAAAGTGATCTGTTCCTGGTGTCAGGGTGAGGGCCGATCCGGGGTGGTCCGTGAAAAGGCTCCGTTCGCCGACTTGCGCGAGACCCACGGAATCTGCTCCGACCACCTCCAGAGAATGAGTGTCGCCCGGGATCCACTGGTGCCCGGATATAATGAAGGCTCGCTCCCGCGCCATGAATCTGTCGTGGTCCGTCGAAGCGATCTGGCCGCCGTGGCCTATTATGAATGATTAGATGCTTGCGGAGTTGTTCTCGCCCTCGCGTTTGGGTTTTCCAACCTGGAACGACAAAAAACGTCACTCGCTGCCGGAATGCCACGCGGTTGACGGCCGTACCGGACAGAATCGTTCCGGCTCACGCGAACGATCCTGCTGAAAACATTGAATACCTCTCGGTCGCTGCCCGCTGGTGCGACTCTTGCGCCTTCAATGTGGCTGGCCGTATCGCAACGAACGGAGTAATGCTGTGAAAGTGCTTTGTGCCTGGTGTGTGCGAGATGGGAAGCCGGCGTTTCTGCGGGAGAAATTCCCGTTGGAGGATCCCAGTGAAACGCATGGGCTCTGTGGCGATCATTTCACGTCGTTGAGCGCAAGCGTGGGAAAAGTCGTTACGCCGAGAGTTTGGCTGCTCTCCCGCATGCACGACCTCTCCTGGGGACTGACGCGGTGGGCACAACGGGTGATGGGGCGGTTGTGGTCCCTCTGCTAGTCTGGAGCCGAAGGTCACCCGGCACTTTGGAACGAGTGCCGGGCATCGAGTCTTACCCGAGTTTTCCTCGCAAGAGATTTAATCCCTGTTCAATCAAGGTGGTGTCCGGCATCTTGCCGTCCGGGGTCAGCTTATCGATGAGCCCGGGAAGCAGATTGGCCAATTGGCCCCCGGTTGCTTCCGAGCTCAATCCCGCCTGAGACGCCAGTTGCTTCAGAAGGTCGCCGCCTAAGCCCTGCTGGATCTGTTCCGCAGAAATCGGCAGGTTCTTTCCTGTACCGACCCAGGAATTCACGATATCTCCCAGGCCGTTCTTCTGAAACGCCTGCACGAGTCCACTCAGCCCGCCGACGGAACTATTCTGCCCGAGGAGTCCGAGCACGGCTTGCATCACAGGGTTCTTATCGCCGCCCCCCATCATGCCGGCTGCCGCCTGTCCGAGTTGATCGAGAAGTCCCATCGTAACCTCCTGGCGTAAATGGATTGAGTCGACTATCTACCGCGCGGGTTTTTTGGCGCCCTTGGCCGGCCCGGACTTTGAGGGTTTGCGTTCCATGGCCAACGGCGGCGCGAACCAATTGTGGCGGCTCCGTTTATGGCGATCGGAGACGGCCAGCACGGCGTGAAACGGCAGGCCGTCTCCCGTCGCGTCGTCGGATTCCTTCAGGCTCCAGGCTTCACCGGCTTCGCTCAAGATCTCAACGAAGGTTTCAAAGTCGTCTTCTTCGTCCGGCTTGGTCAGCACTTGATCCGCTTCGGTCACCACCACGAGGTAACCCTTGGCCGGAAGCCAGTCCAAGTCGGCCAAACATTCTTCGAGGGCATCCCAGTTGTGGCCGAAGTAGTCCGGAAACGAGAAGACCCGGCTGAATTCATCCAGCAGGCCCGCCTTCGTTCTACATTTCTTGCCGGAGATGGTTTTGGTGACGAAGTGCGCGGGGACGGAGAGAAGTTTATCGAGCGCCTCCCCTTCGGCATGCACCAGGAGATGCGCCCAGGGTTTCTTGATCGATTGGAGGGCAATGAGCGACATGTCTCCTCAATTCATCGGAACAAATGTCCGGTAGTGGTCGGCGGTGTAATAGGCCTTGCCGGTGCGTTGATCAATGACGATCCGTTCAGCGCCTCGATTCTTTCCCGGCACCTTGGGGTGCACATCGTACTCGCGATAACGCCCGCGGGGCAGTACACGTTCACGATTCTGAAAGGTGCGTCCACCGATGTATCCCGGCGGCGGCTCGCCGTGTCGCGTCTCAATGGCGCTTAGCGTCTCTCGCGCGAAGAGTGGTATGGATGTTTGGTCGCTGCGCGTGGTGGTCGGGGGTCCGGCGCGGATCGACCCGTTCTGCGTCTGCGGCGTCTGATCAGGAACCGGTGTGAGGGTCGGGGTCGGCGCATCGAGGAATGTCTGGCCCGGTTCTGCCGCGAAGGAGACGCCCAGAGAGAGCGCGACTGTGGCGCTGAGCCAGAGAAGAAGCCGTGTGATGCGTCGAATGGACATCATGATTCGCAACCGGTGGCATCAACAGGACGACCCTAACATGTCACATGGGAGGGGTCAACGTGCTACGCCGTCCGATCCTCTCGCCCGGCGGAGCTGTTCTCGTTCGGCCTCCTCGACGGACTGGCATGGATGGCGATATCAAGAACCGGCCGGCTCACCAACTCGCCGGCGCGCACAGACGTGGCGCGATCTATCTCATCGCGCCGTGCGCCCCGCGAGAAGCCCCGGTGGGCTTCAGTTTCGAACGCTTCGCAACGGCATTCATGAATCATCCGGGCTAGACCCTGTCGGGGGCCAACTCCGTCCCGTGCATGCGGGTAAACAACTCCCAGTCGAACGGTTTGGGCGCGACGGCGTGGAGGGGAATCGTTTCGAGGCGGTTGGAATCGTGGTACGCCACCATGCAGCCGACGATCGTGTCCGGTTGTTCGACCAGCCTGCGGACGGTTTCGTAGGCGAGATGCTGCGCGATCATTTTATCTTCCGGCGTCGGGGGGGCGCCCCTGAGCGTATGCCCCAGGATCGTCGCCTTCGTGGCCGTGGCCAATGCATAGTGGCCGGACTTCTCCCGACGTTGCGGCCAGGTTGCGATGGTGTTGGCCACATAGTCGACCAGCCCATGGACTCCGCCCTCCCGGTGGTGCCGGTGGGGAGTTCGCTCCGCCACGACAAAGATGTGGCTCTTGTTGGGCACACCCAAGGTGCGTTTCAACGTGCCCAGGACGATCTCTTCAATGTAGGCATCGGGATCGGGATGTTCATTCACGAGGATCCCTTCCGCCCGGGCCTGATAGGCGCAGGCCAGTGCCAGGTGGCCGGACCCCGCGCCCATGACCTCCACGAAAAAGATGCTGCCCATGGCCGCGCTGGTTGCCTTGAGGGATTCAATGGATTGATTGGCCAGCGCGATGGCCGAATGAAACCCCAGGGAGGTGGTGCCGGCGATGTTGTTGTCGATGGTGCCGGGAATGCCGACGACCTGCACCCCGTAGGTCTCGTGAATCGCCCGGGCGCCTCGCAGGCTGCCGTCACCTCCCAGCACCACGAGCGCCGAGTCTGCGAGATAGGGCGCAAGAGATCGCATGGCGGCGCGTTGAACCTCTTCATCTTTGAAATCTTCGAAACGGCTGCTGCCGATGGGGCTGCTGGCATGGCTGCCCATGCCGCGGGTGTCTTCCTCCGTGACGGGATCGATCCAGTTGTTCGCCAATCCGAGGAAGCCGTGCCGGACAAAAAAGACCTCCAGGCCGAAGCGGTTTCCGGTCACGCGCAATTCTTTCAGCGCCGCCCCGCCGCCGCCGAAATCCCCGCCCGACACGAGTGCCAGGAGGCGCTTGATGCGTTGAGGCTTGAGTGTGACGCGCTGGCTCCGCTCCCGCTCGACCGTCACCCAGGCTTCGCGGGCGACCCGTTCACTTTCAATCAGGCCGACGGCCGTGGAGTAACCGGAGAGTTTACCGTTCTCCAGCGTGAGGAGGACCACATTGTCCTGTCCCTCCTTGTATTCGCCGAATTCGGAAAACGCTTCGCGGAACGGACGCGGGTCCAGATAGATACGCAGCGCGCGCAGGGTCGAACTGTGGGTATAGAGGCAGAGCACTTCTCCGGGATGGGCACGGCCCAGCCGGTGTAGTCCGTCGATCACGTCGATATAGAGATCGAAGAACGAATGCCCGCCCGGATAGCTATAGAAGGGATGTTTGATGAGCCGCTTGGCGGTCTTGGCATCGACGCCGAAGGCCTGCGCGGCCATGTCGATCTCCGCCTGTTTTTCCATGCCGGTGACCCAGCCGAAATCTTGCGACTCCAACGTGGCCTCGATGTGGGGATGCACGGCATCCGTCCGGTCGCGAATCAAGGCCTTCGTGATGCGCCGGCAGAGTTGTTCCGTGTTCGGACTATGGCTGATGAGATGCAGGAACGTGCGCGGATCCAGATAGTTGCGCAACTGCAGATAACCCAATTGCTGTCCCACCACGCCCACCATTCGAGCCAGGGCCGCGCCGACGGCCTCCGCCCTGGGTATCCCGCGGTCGGCATCCAGGACATTGGCCAGCCGCCGGCCCACTCGATGGGTCTTGCTCTCGACTTCCGAGACCCCGTGGCGCATCGTGAGAAACAGCGTGCGGTCGCCGAGGTCGCGGGGAAGCAGCCAGAACCGGTCATCACCCAGATCCAGGACAATACGGCCCTCGGCCAACTGTGGGGTCAATTGAGTGCGTGGCACGATGGCGACCGGGCGGCGATGCGCTGGCTTCTGCGTGGCGCCGATCGGCGCGCGATACAATGGGGCGAGTTCGCCGCGAGCCAGGAGCCGGTTCCAGGCGGCAAAGAAGACCAGCGGGTCGCCTCCGCACGCGTCGCTTATGACGGCCTGGCGTGCCGTGCGATAGGCCTCGGCGCTGGGCAGACCGGCCTGCGCTTGTTGGATGAAGGTTCTGATCAGGCCGGTCGCCTCTTCGGCGCGGGACAGCCGGTCGGCAGCAGGCGGCGGGGGAGGCGGCAGCACGAACCTCTCGCCGGATGTGCGTTGCGCGAGGGCCTCACCGTAGGCCAGCAAGCCTTGCATCGTGACAAAGTGTAACTGATCGGTTGACTGACTGTCCGAAGCGCTCATGCGTGGCCTCGCGTGCCGGTTCGTAAGTAAATTTTAATGCGGCTGAGCATGGTGGATCCCTGAAAAGTAAGTGGATGTTCTTTTGCGGCATGGTGGCGGGTTTGTTAGAATGATCCGTTGCCGACCGAATCACGGATGCCTCGAGCCTCACCGGTCACGTACAAGATGGTGTGCCGGGCTGATCTTGTCAAGACAGAAGCACAGCGCCATGCGAAAAGCGAAAATCGTCTGCACCATTGGTCCGGCGAGCGATGGCGTCGTTGTGCTCGAGCAGCTCATTCGAAGCGGCATGGATGCAGCCCGTTTGAATTTTTCCCACGGCACGCACGACTCGCATGGGCGAGCGATCAAGACGATTCGCGACACGGCCGATCGCCACGGGGTGGCGATTGCGATCATCCAGGACCTGCAGGGGCCGCGCATTCGCGTCGGCGAGATCGACGGCGCGCTGGAGCTCATCGCCGGTCAGCGAGTTCGGCTGAGGACGATGTCCTTGCGATCCGGCGGGCAGATCGGCGCCAGGACGGTGCTCGCCACGGGTACGGTGCAGGATATCCCTGTCACCTATCAGGCGCTGACCAGGGACATTCGGCCAGGGGCAAAAATACTCATCGATGACGGTTTGGTGGAATTGACGGCGGATCGAATCGTGGATGGTGCGGTAGAGTGTACCGTGGTGGCAGGCGGACGTGTGACGTCTCATAAGGGTATGAATCTGCCCGGCACGGTCGTGAGCGCTCCGACCCTGACGGAGAAAGACCGGGACGATGTGCGTTTCGGCGTGGCGCAGGGCGTGGACTATATCGCGTTATCCTTTGTCCGTGGAGCGCAGGACATCATGGCCGCCAAGGAATTGATTGCCGAATGCGGCGGCGACGTGCCGGTGATCGCCAAGATCGAGCGGCAGGAGGCGGTGACGGACCTGGAGGCCATTCTCGCCCATGCCGACGGGGTCATGGTGGCGCGCGGAGATTTGGGCGTTGAACTCGGCCCGGAAGCCGTGCCGGTGTTGCAGAAGCGCATCATCGCGACGGCCAATCGCCAACGACGGCTGGTGATCACCGCGACGCAGATGCTCGAGTCCATGACGCAACATCTGCGGCCGACCAGGGCGGAAGCGTCGGATGTGGCCAATGCCGTGTTCGACGGCACCGATGCCGTGATGCTCTCCGCGGAAACGGCCGTCGGCCATTACCCGGTGGAAGTCGTGCAGGTGATGGATCGGATCATCCGGGCGGCCGAAGTCGAAACGGGGCCCTGTTTTGTCCGTCGCTCGCAGGGCGAGCAGGGGCAGGACTCTATTCCGGAAGCCATCTCGCTGTCGGCCTATTCAGCGGCGGCGACGATCGGCGCGAGTGCGATCGTCGCCTTCAGTGAACGGGGGACCACGGCCCGGCTGGTTTCCAAGCAACGTCCGGTTGCGCCGATCATCGCGTTGACGCCGTTCGAGACGGTCCGCCGGCAGATGGCGTTGTATTGGGGGGTCCTTCCCCGCACCGTGCCGCAGATTCCAACGACCGATGAGCGGGTCAACGAGGCTGAGCGGTGCTTGAAGGCCGAGGGACTGGCACGGAGCGGGCAACGGATCGTCATTTTGTCGGGCACCAGAATCGGACAGCCGGGCGGGACGAATCTGATGAAATTGCATGAGGTGGCGTAGTCGCATGAACAGTCCACGGCGTAGTGTGTTCATCACGTTTATCGCGGCAGTGCTTCTGCTGTCGGCTTCTGCGACTCCGGGCTTGGCTCAAACCAATGCGGTGTCGCATTCTCCAGCGAAGGTGGTGGAGAAATACTTTGCTCTCGACAACAAGGGGGTGCGGCTGGATGCCGGTTCCTTCGAGGCGGTGGCGGGCCTCGTGGACTGGAAGGAAGAGCCGGCTTGGGGCAAAGTCATCGTCATCAACGGCTTCACGGTGCCGGACGATTTTCGCCAGTGGGAGATTGTGAACAGGTTGGAGGTATTGGTGCCGGTGGAGTTTCATGTGCTGGGCGTCATGTACTTGGATACGGCCGGGTTCGTGCCGGAACCGGGCACGGAGCAGGTGCGTGTCCGTGTGAAGGTGCAGGGGGCACGATGGAAAATCATGGAACCGATTCTCCCGCCCCATGTCGGTCAGAAGCGGATGCTGAACGTGGTCCGGCAGGCCATGTTAGACGAGAAGGACGGAGTGCGCCATGAGTCGTTGGCGGCCTTGCAGGCCGAGTTGCGAAAGGCACGAGAATGACGAAGAAGGCAGAGATCGATTTGCTGATTTTCGACCTCGACGGCACCTTGATCGAGTCGAAATGGGATATCGCCGACAGCGTCAATTTGACGTTGCGCGATCTGGGTGTGCCGGAGCGCCCGCAGGAGGAAATTTTCGGATTCGTCGGCGACGGCGTGAAGAAGCTGTTGCGGCTGGCGGTCGGCGAAGGCAACAAGGACTTGTACGATGAAGCGCTTCGAGTCTTTCGGGGACATTATCTGGAACATTGCCTGGATCGCACCTCGTTTTATCCGGGGATCGACCAGGTCCTCACCCACTTCTCCGCCAAGCCCAAGGCCGTGGCGACCAATAAGGCGATCGAATATGCCAACGTGATTTTGAAGGGCCTTGGTCCGCAACACTTTGTCTATGTGGTCGGCGGCGACAACGGGTTCGGTCTTAAGCCCGAGCCCGGCATGCTGGTGCATGTGATGGAACAACTCGGAGTCGAGAAGGACCGCACGGTGCTGGTCGGCGACAGCACCAACGACATCAACGGCGGTCACAATGCAGGCATCCGGGTCTGTGCGGTGGGGTATGGCATGGGCAACCGTCAGAAGATGGCCGCCTGTCAGCCCGATTGGTTTATTGAACGACCGGAGGAACTGATGGAGCTTTTCCTATGATCAGCATCACAGGGGCGAGAACAATGGGTGCGCTTATCCTGGCCGGAGTGCTTGCGGCAGCCGTGCCGGGTCAGGCCGGGTCCCCGAGCCTGGCCGACCGGGTCATCGAGCACAAGCTTGCCAACGGGATGACCGTGTTGATGGTGGAACGGCACCAGGCGCCGATCGTCAGCGTCAACATGACGTTCGGGGTCGGCGGGGTGAATGAGCAGGTCGGCCAGACCGGCCTGGCGCATCTGTACGAACATATGGCGTTCAAAGGCACGCGGAAGGTCGGCACACGAGATTATGAGCGGGAGCAAGCCGTTCTGGACGATTTGGCGATGGTCGGCACCGAGCTCGACCGGCGTGAACGTGAAGAGGCCGCCCGCGCGCAGGCGGAGGGCAAGACTCCGGCTCTCTCCGAGACGGTCCAACAGCTGCAGCGGCGTTTCAAAGAACTGCAGGAGAAGGCGGGCGAGTATGTGGTGGGCAATGAAATGGCGTTGCTCTATCAGCGTCACGGCGGCGTCGGTCTGAATGCGTCGACCGGCAAAGACATCACACGCTATGTCATCAGTCTGCCGGCCAACCGGTTGCCGCTCTGGGCGGCGCTGGAGTCGGACCGGATGGCGCATCCGGTCCTGCGCGAATTTTATAAGGAGCGGGGTGTGGTCATGGAGGAGCGGCGGCTCCGGACGGATGACAGTCCGAACGGCCTGCTCTACGAAACGTTCACTTCCACCGCGTTCCAGGCGCATCAATACGGGGTGCCGACCATCGGCTGGGGCTCGGACATCCTGTCCCTCACGCCGGCGGCGACAGAGGCGTTCTTCAAGACCTATTACGGACCGAACAACGCGACAGTGGCGATTGTCGGGGACATCAATCCGAAAGAAGTCATTGCGTTGATCGAGCAGACCTTCGGAAAAATTCCGGCCGCGCCTCCCATTCCATCCCTGGTGACGGAGGAGCCGCCGCAACGCGGTGAGCGGCGTGTCGAAATCGAATTCGATGCGGAGCCCGCGTTGGCGATCGGCTATCACAAACCCACCATCGGCCATCCCGACGATTTTGTGTTCGATGTGATCGACGAAGTGTTGACCGAGGGCGTGACGTCCCGGTTGTACAGCACGCTCGTGCGCGATAAGCGACTGGCGGCTTCGGTGTTGTCCGATACGAATTATCCCGGCGTCCGCGCCCCGAACCTGTTCGTGATCGCGGCGACCCCGCTTGCGCCCCATAGCGTGACGGAAGTGGAAACCGCGATTTACGAGGAACTCGACCGGCTGAAGACCGAGCCGATTTCGGCCAAGGAGTTCGAGCGGGTACTCAATGGACTCGATGCGGATCTGGTGCGATCCCTGCGTTCGAACAGCGGCCTCGCCTCACAGTTAGCTTTTTATCAGACCGTGGCCGGCACCTGGCGGTATGTGCTGAGCGCACGTGACCGGATCGCGGCCGTCACACCGGCCGACGTACAGCGGGTGGCCGCCCAGTATTTGACGAAGCCGAACCGGACGGTCGGTGTCCTGGTCAAGAAGGCACAAGACAAGAAAATGGCGGCGGTGGGTGAGGTGACCCGATGAGGCCCGTCGTTCGTGAAGCGTATCGTGTGACGCGTGAAGCGGAGAGAGGAATTGTCATGAGGAAAGCGATGGGACGGATGTCGTGTGTTGCCATGGTGTTCATGCTCCTGTTGCAAGCGACGGTGGGATTGGCGGCGGACCCGACGTCGAACGATCCTCGCACGATGCGGTTCCCGACGGTGGAATTTAACCCTCCGGATGCGGAGCGTGTGGTGCTGGAAAACGGCATGGTGGTCTATCTGCTCGAAGATCACGAACTCCCGCTGGTGACGGTCAATGCCACGCTCAGAACCGGCAGCTGGTTGGACCCGGCGGACAAGGTTGGACTGGCCGGCATGACCGGGGCGGTGATGCGCACGGGCGGTTCGGCCGCAATGTCCCCCGATGAGGTCGATGAAGCGCTCGAACAATTGGCGGCTTCGATGTCGATCGGATTTGCGAAAGAGTCCGGGGCGGCGTCTCTCGATGTGCTGAAGAAAGATCTGAGGCGCGGGCTGCAGATCTTCGCCGATCTGTTGCGACGGCCGGCCTTCGAACAGAGCCGGGTGGAGTTGGCGAAATTGCAGGCGCTGGAAGGCATCAGGCGGCGGCAGGACAGTCCCGGGTCGATCGTGGGGCGGGAGTTCGCCAAGCTGCTCTATGGCTCAACCCATCCGAGTGCCCGTGAAACCTCGGTTCGTTCGATCGATGCGATCACCCGCGAAGATCTGGTGGCGTTTCATCAGCGGACCGTTCATCCCAACGGCATCATCCTCGGCGTGACCGGCGACTTCGAGAAGGCCGACATGTTAGCCCTGTTGCGCGAGGCCTTCGGCGATTGGACCAAGGGCAACGTGCCCGCCGTCACGATTCCCGCGGTGTCCGAGACCGATGCCAAGACCGGTCTCGTACGGTTCGTGAACAAGGACACATCGCAAACTCACCTGCGGGTGGGACATCTGACCATCAAGGAAACCGACCCCGATTACGTAGCGGTCGCGATCGCCAACGACATCCTGGGCGGGAGTTCGTTCCGCAGCCGGCTCTTCAACGACGTGCGCACGAAGCGCGGCCTGGCCTATTCCGTCGGCAGCGGTCTACGGGCCAGTGTGTACGACGACGGCGTCTGGCTGATGCGCGCCGAAACCAAGCTGTCTTCGACTCAGGAAGTGGTGAACCGGTTCGTGGCCAACATGGAACGGATGCGCAATGAACCGGTGACCGACACCGAATTGGAAGAAGCGAAGGAAGCCTATGTGAACTCGTTCGTCTTCTCATTCACCAGCGCCTCGAGCATTGTGGGGCGGCTGATGGATCTTGAGTATGACGGGTTGCCGAAAGATTGGCTGCAGCAGATCCGCGACAAGGTGGTGAAGCTGACGAAAGAGGATATTCAACGGGCGGCGAAGGCCCATTTTAATCCCGAGCGGCTGCGGATTCTGGCCGTCGGATCCGGTGAGGCCCTGTCGAAAGTGTTGGCCAGTTTCGGTGAAGTGAAGGAAATTACGCTGGTACCGGAGAGTTAAACGCGTTTGTTCGTGCTTAGGCCGGAGACTCCTATGCCTCTTGAAGACGAACTCAGCGATATTCTGAAGAAGGCTCGCAACGGGCAGCAGCGGTCGGTTGTCGATGTCGCGCGTGCGAGTGGCTTGTCTGAAGTCGAAGTGAGTGACCTGGAGCGGGGGCAATCGCCACGGAGTCGCGAACAGGTCCGGGCTGTGGCCAAGGCGCTCGGGCTGAGGGCGGAACCGCTGGCGCAGGTGGTGGATGGTTGGACCCCTGAGGCGTTCCCTTCGTCTCTGCCGCATGTGGAGACCGTGTTCGGGTCGATCGGCGGGTATGAGGTCAAGGGCTATGTCGTTCATGATCGCGGAGAGGCCGTGCTGGTCGATACTGCGTACAACGCCGGCGGGATGCTGGCGGTTCTCGCCGGGCGGAATCTGCGCCTGCGGGCGATTTGTCTGACGCATGGTCACTCCGATCATGCCGAGGGAATTGAGGCGATCCTGAAGGCCTACCCGGTCCCGGTCTATCTTGGCTCTGACGATCTCGATCTCTTGAGCTGGCGTCCGGCGCAACAGCTGCTGCACGTGCCGCAGGGAGGCGAGACGCTGCAGGTCGGCGGGCTGACTGTGCGGTTCATGCCCACGCCGGGCCATACACCGGGCGGGGTCTGTTACCGTGTTGAACAGGCCGGTGCCCCGATCTGTTTTGTGGGGGATACGCTGTTTGCCGGCTCCATCGGTCGCTCCAATCCAGCCGGGCTCTATGAGACCCATCTGGAATCGGTCCGGAAGCAGGTACTGACGCTGGTTCCTGACACAAGGCTGTTCCCGGGACATGGACCGGCCACCACGGTTCGTGAAGAGTTACTCCACAATCCGTTCTACTCTTAGCAGGGTGTTGAAAAAGTCTGCCGGCAGCGTTCTCGCATCGTTCAGAGGCTCAATGTACGACTCACAGTACGATTCGCCTCTTCACTCGCTGGGGCCTTGCCGGACGGATTTTTGACCACCCTGCAGGTTGTTATGATGGTATCTCCGATACCTCCCGGGCTGTTCTTGGGATGTCGAAAGTCTTGTTCACCAATCTGGTAGGGCTGGAGGCCTGGCATGAACCGTGACGACTCGGAGCAGCCGCGGTCTCCGGACGAACTGATTAGCCTCTCGCCCGAGGAGAGTGACGAGGACGAATGGGAAGAGGAACGCCCGCAGTTCTCTGCATGGATGCTTCCGGCGCTCCTGTTTCTGCTCACCGTCTTTACCGTCCTCTGGGCCGGGGCCTACCAAACCAACACCAATCCGCTCGTCGGCCCGTGGAATTTTCTGGTCGATGATCCCGGCTCGTTATGGCGGGGTGTTCCGTTTGCCGCCACCCTGCTGGGTATTCTGGTAACGCATGAACTGGGCCACTATGTGTTGTCGCGCATCCATGGTGTGCCGACGTCGCTGCCGCTGTTCGTGCCGGGATTACCACATTTCGTCGGCACGTTCGGAGCGATCATCCGGATGCGGGCGCCGTTGACGGATCGTCGGGCCCTGTTCGATATCGGGGTCGCCGGTCCGATCGCGGGGTTTGTCGTCGCGGTGGTTGCCCTCGTGATCGGCCTCCGGCTTTCCACGGTGGTGCCGATTCAAACCAGTTATGGCATGCACCTGGGCGAACCGCTTCTCCTTCAGTTCGCGTCGTGGGTGGTGATCGGTCCGCTCTCTCCTACCGCAGACGTGGTGCTCCATCCGGTGGGGTTTGCCGCCTGGTTCGGGCTCTTCATTACGTCGCTCAACCTGCTTCCGATCGGCCAGCTCGACGGAGGACATGTCGCCTACGCCCTCTTGGGAGATCGACAACGCAGTGTGGCGGTCGCCCTTGTGCCGATCCTGATGGTATTCGGCTGGTTGGGCTGGAAGGGGTGGTTCTTGTGGGTGGGACTTGCCGGCCTGATGGGGTTGGCTCATCCGCCGGTGCGAAATCCCGGTCGCGAATTGGGGACCGCCCGTGTACTGATCGGGTGGATTGCCTTGCTCATCTTTGCCGTGACCTTCTCCTGGGAGCCGTTCATTCTGCGCTGACCGATGCGTTGTCAAAAATGTGGATGGGAACAGGGAGACGGGAGGATAGATTGCGCTCGCTGCGGCATGATCTTCGCCAAGATAGCCTCGGCCTCACGACCCAGTCCATCGATGAATCGGCGCCAGCCGGTGCGCGAATCTCGCTGGCCGAATTTTGCCAAGGATTGGCTGTTCACGACCGAGGAGTCGGTCAACCCGTTTTATTTCGCCGGGCGGGTGCTGGTCTTCCTGCTATTGGTGGTCTGGGGTTGGCGATTCGTAACTACACCGCTCGATACGAATGACACCGGCGACTCGTTTTTGCACCTGGTGAACCTGCCGTTCCACGAAGCCGGCCATCTGTTGTTCATGCCCTTCGGACGATTCATGACTATCCTCGGCGGCAGCCTCGGACAGATCCTCATGCCGCTGATCTGTCTAGTCACGTTTCTCGTCAAGACGCGTGATCCGTTCGGCGGCTCGGTCGCCCTCTGGTGGACGGCGGAAAACTTCATGGACGTCGCACCCTATATCAACGATGCCCGCGCGATGGACCTCATCCTGCTCGGCGGATTTACCGGCCAAGAAGTCGATGCGCACGACTGGAACAACCTTCTCACCATGCTCGGTTGGCTGCCCTACGACCATCGTCTGGCGAAGCTGGCCTATGGGATCGGCACGGCGCTGATGCTGCTGGCCTTGTTGTGGGGTGCGATGCTGCTGAGGCGGCAATACCGGCGGCTGGACTGGTAGCACGTTCCGCTTCCCACTCCCATCCTTGAAAAGCGCTCAAGCATGGTGCACACTGCCCGCATGCGAATCGTATGGCTCTGCTGCCGGGTTTCTGCCGTTCTGTTCTCCCTCTGGGCCGGTACGATGCCGGGCCATGTCTATGCTGAGGAAAGTTCCTCGCGATTTGTGCTGATCCTGGACGGGGAGGCGGTGAAAGATGCTGTGAGCGGCCTGGTCTGGGAGCGGGAGCCGGATTATGTCTTCGATGTGTGGGACCGGTCCATCGCCCGATGCGCCACGAAAACCGTCGGTGGGAAGCAGGGCTGGCGCGCGCCGAGCATCGACGAAATCAAGACGCTGGTCGATCTGGATCAGCAGGATCCCTCGCTACCGGCGGGTCATCCCTTTCGCAATATCAAGTCCGGCATCTACTGGACGGCCACGCCCCATCCTAAAGACGATATCGTCGCCTGGCAGCAAAGTTTCTTCTCCGGTCAGGCTGTGACCGATCAGAAATCCGGCACGCGCCGTCTCTGGTGTGTGTTGGGAGATGTGCGTAAGTAATCCATGACGATCTCGCCGGTGGCCCCTTCCTCCCACGCCCAGCCTGATTTGCCGGAATGGTTCTCCGTCCATCCGTATGCCCGTATGGATGGCAAATACCAGTAACCCTCGCAGCCACGGCAACACGCCTCAAGTACGCAGACTTCTTCGAGCGTCGGGCAGCGGTCGTGAGCATTGCTGTTTCTTTCCATGGGCACGATGCCACTCCTACTCTAAGCCTACGTGCAATTTTTGCAGAACTACCTCCTGAATGCTCGTTGGATCAGAGTTGCGGCGATGTGGGTGAGTCGGCTCATAGGTCCAAACCCTCATAGATCCAATATATTTCCTGGCCTGGACAGTAAGGCATACGAGTTGCTTAGGCCAGTAGTGGAATAGTCGCATTATTCAAATGAACGGATCGGAATAGGAATGTGAAGTTATGGAACCGACGGATCATCCTTGTGAGCGATGCGGTCGAACCGACGGGCGGCTCATGTTCGACCAGTGGAGCAAACTGCTGCTCTGCGAAAATTGCTTCGAGCGCATGAGGTGGCAGCAGGCATGGTCTCTTCTGCGTGAGGCTGAGTTGCCTGAGGGGACAAGCCGGGTCATCCCCAGGCATGAATGAAGGAAGGAGGGAAGGAGAGTGAAGGAGTCTTCTGTGATCTCGAATGATCGACAATCCGCCGTGATCATGTATTGCGAGCGCTGCGCCAGGCGCTCTGTCCAGCTATGCTTCAACGACCTCAGCCGGCAAGAGCTCTGCTCCGAATGCTTGAATCGTTTGATCAAGCGAAGAGGATTTATCACAAGGCCAGCGAAGCCAAGACAGTAAGGATCCCCATGGTTCGCTCCTCTCTCCTGCTCGCAGCGAGACTGTCCCTCATCACGTTGTACCTGTGCGGCGCGATCCGGGACGGCGTGCTTCCTGAGAGGCTCTCATGCCCGGTCGCTATTTAGAGCTGAAGCCGGTTCGCAGCACCTTCTGGGGGGAAGTTTCCCGGCTGGCGCTGGTGATCGGCCTCGAACAGCGCGTCCTCACTCTCATCGTCTCCTACGCCTTGGCCATCGCTCTCTTTTCCCTGGTCGTTCCCCTGACCGTGCAGGAACTCGTCAGCACATTTGCGTTTTCGATCGAGCCGGTCATGATCGTCACCCTCACGTTGATCATTCTGATCGGACTCCTCTTCATCGGCTTCTTCCGGGTCTTTCAGACGAGCGCAACGGAAATACTCTTTCAGCGGCTCTACACCCGTATCGCTCTCGCCATGACGGAGCACTTGCCCCGGGTACGGGAAGAAGTGTTCGTGCCCAGCTACGCGAACTACTTTGGAGAAGCGGAATTATTGCCGCGCGCCGTGGTGGTTGTGCTGGTGGACCTGATCAACGTGTTCATCTCAGGTGCTACGGGGATGGTGATTCTCGTGGTCTATCATCCGTATTTCCTTGTGTACAACGCTTTCCTGCTCGGTGGATTTGCTCTGGTGCAATTCACCTCCGGGCAAGGAGGGGTTCGAGCGACGCAGACGGTCTCACAGCACCATTACGATCTCATGACCTGGATGCAGGATATTGCGCAGAATCGCCTTCATTTCAAGGCCACCCAGAGCGCCCCGTTGCTGCTGAATAAAACCGACCGCTTGCTGGAGTCGTACCTTGCGGCGCGAAGGACTCGCTCAGGGGTGCTGACCTGGCGCCAGTATATCAGCACGGTGATCTGGGAGGCGATTTGCCATAGCGGCATGATCGGCATGGGCGGATGGCTGCTATCGATCGGGCAGATCACGCTCGGTCAGTTCGTCGCCGCAGAAGTGATCGTCGGCACGCTCCTTCTGAATCTCGATACGGTGACGCGTCGAGTCTATGCCGTGACCTATATCTTGACGTCCTTCGATGAGCTGACGCGAGTGTTCTCTCTTCCGAAAGATGATCTGAGAGCGGAGGCATCATTCGCACAGTTACCCGATCCCGCCATCCACGGACTGCGAGTGACGTGCAAAGACACGGGCTTTGCCTATCCCAACTCCCCACCGATCATTAAGGGGTTCAACTTGGAGGTGGCACCCGGGGAAAAGGTGGCGGTCATTTCTCACACCAGCACGGGCAAGTCCACCCTCGCCCTCTTGCTGGCCGGTCTCTCTCGCCCGACCACCGGGGTGGTTCGATTCAACGATGTGGATCTGCGCGATATGACCATGGATGATATCAATGCCGCCCGCGCGCTGGTTCTCGATTCGCATCTGACGTTGTTCGGCGGGACACTGGAGGAAAACGTCTCACTCGGACGCCCGTCCGTCCGGTTCGAAGACCTTCGCTGGGCGCTGAAGTTCGCGGAATTAGATGAGGAAGCCGATAGATTGCCGCAGGGCCTGGAAACCCCGGCTCTGGCAGGGGGGAAGCTCTTCACGAAGAGTCAGATTCTTCGCATTCTGGTTGCTCGCGCGATCGTCACGAGGCCGCAATTGCTTGTCTTCGACGGGACGCTCCATAACATGGAGCCGGATCTGAGGCAGATTCTGCTGCGGCGACTCTGTTCAAAAGAGGAAACGTGGTCTGTGATCTTCGTCACCAATGACCCTTCCATCGGAGAATATGTCGATCGCCGCGTCATGCTGGGATGAGTTCAGCCGCGCGGTGGTTGCCCTCGGTTCCCAGACCGTTCGGCTATACAGCCCCAATCCTGCGTGGTAGCATGAAATCCTGCTCGGGTCTTCCTATAGGACGCAGGTATGTTTAGACCTATTCCTGAAGCCGCTCTCCTTCGAAGGGCTCCCTATCGGTTGATCGCGGCGGTGCTGTTGATTTTGGCTTTGGTCGTGTCCGTCATCCTGCTCTTCAGCCTGGAACAAGAGAAACTTCTCCTGCAGGGCGTCACTCAAGGCAAGACGGTTCCGACGGATTTGTTTCCAGCGCTCTGGCAGTCGCGCCGCGACTTGACGCTTGTGGCGCTCCTCGTGTTTCTGGTGAGTGCGATCGGGATCACCGCGGTCATCACGTTTCTGCACTATGACAGCACCCTACGAACCCTCGAAGAAGTGAAGGGGCTGGCGCGCAATATCCTCGAGAGCATTCCAACCGGTGTCCTGACGCTGAACCGCAGCGGCATTATTACGGCCGTCAATCCCTCGGCTGAGGCGGTGTTGAAACGTGCGTCGCTCGACTTGTTGGGCCACTCGTACGAATCCGTCTTTACGGAGGGCGATACCATCCGCGGGGCGCTTGATGCAGCGCTGCGGATCCATCGGCACATGAGTCAGAAAGATTTGCCTTATGAAAGCCGCGATCGAACCCTGCACACCATCCGCGTCAGTACGGCCGAGTTGACCGGAGACGATGGACGGCCCGCCGGCGTCATCCTCCAGGCACAGGACGTCACGGAATGGTTGGCTCTTGAACGGAGAGTCCGGGTTGCGGAAAAACTGGCGGCTCTGCATACCCTGTCTGCCGGGGTGGCGCACGAGTTGCGCAATCCGTTGAGCGCGATCGATTTGAATTTGCATCTCCTTGAGGAAGAATTCAAAGAGCAGGGGGGGCCGGCGAAGCAGGCCGCGTATTACCTCCGCGTGTTGAATGCCGAATGCCGCCGCTTGTCGGTGATTCTCGATAACTTCATGAAGTTCGCGCGACCCGGCTCCATGGGTCTCCATGCGGTGGATTTGCCCGCCTTGATCGAACACATCGTGGCGCTCATGCGGTTCGAAGCGGAGGAGCGTAAGATTCAACTTGAGCAACGGGTGAGCAAGGACATGTCTCCGGTGCTGGGTGATGAGACGCAAATCAGCCAGGTGTTGGTGAACATCGTCGTCAACGCGTTCCATGCCATGCCGAACGGTGGGCGTTGCAGTATTGCTACGGAAGAACGCACGGAGGAAGGGAAGCGCTGGGTAGAGATTGTCGTGAGCGACACGGGCATCGGTATTGAGCAGGAAGATCTGCCGCGACTGTTTGAGCCCTTCTATACGACCAAGTCGGGTGGAACAGGGCTCGGCCTCGCGATCGCCTACCGGATTATGCAGGATCATAGCGGGACCATTCATGTGACAAGTGTGCCGGGAAACGGCACCCAGGTGGTCATGCAATTTCCTGTTGCTGTCGATCATCAGCAGAGTGTTGCGGTGGGATCATGACGCAAGGGGCACATATTCTCGTCGTAGACGACGAGGTCAATATTCGTGGCGCGTTAGTGACGCTTCTTGAAAAAAAAGGTCACCGCGTGCGCGGGGCCGGGACAGGAGAAGAAGCGCTGGAAGAGCTTGAGGCCGCCCCGGCCGATCTGGTGATGACCGACCTCAAGATGCCCGGGATCGGCGGCATGGAGTTTCTTCGTCGCCTGAAGGCCAAGTGGCCGGAGACGGAAGTCGTGGTCATGACGGCGTATGGCTCGATAGATACGGCAGTAGAGGCCATGCGATGTGGCGCATACGATTACCTCACGAAACCCATCGATCGCGAGCGGTTTCCCATCGTGGTCGAGAAGGCGCTGGATCGCCATGCGCTGGCGACGGAGAACAAGCAGCTCAAGAGCCGCCTGGACACACGCACACGCTTCGATCAGATGGTCGGTGACAGCGAGCCGATGCGGCGCGTTTACAACATGGTTGAGATGGTGGCCGAGAGCGATGTCACGGTGTTACTGACGGGGGAAAGCGGGACCGGAAAGGAACTTGTCGCCCGGGCGATCCATCATAGGAGTGCCCGGGCGAACGGACCGTTTATCACGCTGAACTGCGGCGCGTTACCAGAGAACCTGTTTGAAAGTGAACTGTTCGGCTACGACAAAGGGGCGTTTACCGGAGCGATGGCCACGAAGCTGGGGCGATTCGAACTCGCCCATGAGGGAACGCTGCTTCTGGATGAAGTCGGCGAGCTCTCTTTAAAATCGCAGGTGGATTTCCTTCGTGTCTTAGAGACGAAGGAATTCAGACGCCTGGGCGGAACCAAGGTGATCAAGGTTGATACCAGGATCATTGCCGCCACGAATCGCAATCTCGAAGCAGCCGTCAAGCAGGGTGACTTTCGCGAAGACCTCTACTATCGATTGAATGTCGTCCCGATCCACCTGCCGCCCCTGCGCGAGCGTGCCGAAGATATCCCGCTGCTCGTGAACCGGTTTCTGATCGCCTTCTCGACCCAGTATCGCCGCGAGCCAAAGGAGGTGTCACGCGACGCCATGCGGTTGCTCCGCCTCTATGCCTGGCCCGGGAATATTCGCCAGCTCCGAAATCTCATGGAGCGGCTGGTGGTCACGGTGAAAGATGCCATGATTCAGCCCGAACACTTGCCGGAGGAAATCCAGGCCAGCAAGGAGGATGCCCGCACGATGCTCGTGACGCTGGGGACGCCCCTGGAACAGATCGAACGGGATGTCATCCAACGGACATTGGCCGAAGTGACGAATCATCGAGAGAAAGCGGCCAAACTCCTCGGCATCAGCCTCCGTGCGTTGCAGTACAAGATCAAAGAGTACGGCATCCGGGCCTAACGCTCACCACGTTGCGATCTCCCATGCAGTAGCAGGTCCGATGTCTGGCTGCAATATTTGCAGACCCCGCCGCCGGCGCTGCGGGATGATCTGCAAGTCCTGCAGATGGTGGCGAAAACAGGCTTGCGCTAGCTACAAGGAGCATCCGCTCCCGCTCGTAAGTAGGCTATTTCTTTCATGCTCTCATTGAATGGCCGCAGACAGTGACCGCAGGCATCTTCCCTGCAATATCTCATGCCATGCGTTGCGACGTGCCTTGAGCAGATGTGCATAGCCGCGCCTGAAGACGCGACTGGGCGAGTCGAGCTCGTGTTATCGTCGCAACCGTGTACCTGGGGATGGGAATCCCCTTGAACTCTTGACGTTCGACATCGCCATTGTGCTCATTCTGTTGGTCGCGGCGTATGGAGGACTGCCGGTTGTCCGGGCATCATTCGATTGTCCTCAGATGGGGACCGCTCATCGCGTGCCGGCTTGCATGTTCCTCTCCACCCAGAAAGTGAGCAAGGACTCCCATGTTGAATGAGTCTTGGATGGTGCGACTGGCTGAATTGCAAGAAGTGCTGACGGTCTTTCCCACCGATCTCGCCTCACGGTGTGATTTGGCTCTCCTACTTGAAAGACTAGACCAGCATGAAGAAGCTCAATTTAACTGGAAGGCGGTATTGGACTCCGATCCGAACAATCTCAAAGCTCGTGAAGGCATCGCCCGCTGCCGACGTCGAACGGGCCGACCGCTGCAATCTCTGCTATGAACAGAACATCGCTGTATGACGCTGTAGCAGGATGCGGAAAAAGTCCGCCAGCGGCGTTCTTGCATCGCTCAGCGGCTCACCGTACCGCAAGAGTACGATTCGCCCCTGTGCTCGCTGCGGCCTTGCTGGACGGCCTTTTTGCGCATCCTGCGAGGCTGTTCAACGTCGTCCCACACCGCGTATCTGTGGTGGCTTTGGGACTCAAAATGAGTTTTTCCGAAACCTGGTAGAGGAGAGCCCTCATATGTATTACGCCATGACTGTCTTGCTGCTTGTTGCGACCATGTGCGGAGAAGTCGTCTGGGCCTATGACGCAATCACGGTTTCAGAGGGTGGGACTCTTACGGGCACCGTCAAGCTCGAAGGGACTGTCCCCAAGCCGAAGGGGTACAACCTCACGACCTTGCCGGACCAATTCTACTGCGGGCGCATTTCGGATGGGCGAGGCTGGCGCATCCTGCAACCGTTCCAGGTCGGGCCTGGGGGCGAGTTTCGCGACGTGGTGGTTTATCTGGAAGGGATCGACAAGGGCAAATCCTTCAGCGAAGGGAGCGTACCGCAAATCGATGCGAAAGACTGCCTCTTCGAACCGTTCACCACGGTTGTGCGGGACGATCAATCTGTGACAGTGGTCAACATGGATCCCGTCATGCACGACATTCAGGCTTATGAAACGTCCCAATTAGGTGCCCGCGTGTTGTTCAATGTGCCGCTGCCGATGAATCCGCAACACCCGCGCAATCTGAAAGATCGCAGCGATGCCGGGATGTACCACAAACATATGGCCGGCCCGCCGATGAAGCAATTGGTCAATCTCAGCAAGGGTCGCCGGATCTTCGTCATGCAATGCGGCTTCCATGCCTACATGGAGAGCTGGGGACTGGCCGTCACCAATCCGTATTTTGCCAAGACCGACGAGCATGGCCGGTTTACCCTGACCGATGTGCCGCCGGGCACCTATAAGTTGGTTGTCTGGCATCCCTACATCAGGGCGACTGTTGAGCAGACGGTCACCATTACTCCAAGGGGGACTGTTGGCGCCACCATCGGCGTCCCGGCGCCGACGGGGCGGCTCTATGCCAACGAGGTGATGGAGCATCCGTACAATCGCTATAACGTGCTCGAAGAAACGAAGCGGGAAATCGATCCGATGATCCACAAGCAGGAGCATTGAAGCGGGAGTGAGAGGGGCGAAGCGCCCAACACCGATGGGTCAGCCATTCTGCTGCATTGAGCGTCCTCCATGTCGTCATTACACCGGCCTTTTCTCCAGTGTCTGCATGCGGCTGAATCTGACATCGGAGATGTTTCCGGAACTCACCCATCTAACGGTCGGAATCCTCACTTTTTATCATGCAATCGGCAGTCTCTCGCAGGCCTATATCGGCAAGGCGATTGCGCCACTGGTGCCTCCCCTTCTCCATCACATGAACGGCATGAGGAGGCCGGTCCGATTGGAGCCGACACGGTCCCACGGGGGAACCTGAATTCGCATGAAATGGATGCGCGGGTTCTGCGTTATGGCCGTCGTGCACGGTCGCTTTTCGGTTATCGGTTGATGTGTCAAACCGTATGTTTTAGGGTTCCTAGAGGCTGTCAAGATTTTCCGGTTCACATCTCGAAGACCAGGGGGAGTGATCGAATGCATTCTGTGTCTGGTTGTGGGGTATCTTCCTTGAGGTTCATACTGCAACGATGACCGTTCTACTTGTCGGCCTGCTGGCGATCTACATCGCCGGCGTCATCCTTCCTCCATGTTTTTCCGGGAAAGCGAGGATTCAGAACCTCGTCGCACATGGGCTGGCGGCGGCGGCAGGTTTCGCCGGTATGGTCCTTGGGCTTGCGGGGCTTCTCGCGCCGGAGCCATGGACCGCTTCCGTTGATTCATCGATTCCCTTTCTCAGCGTTGCAATCCGCCTCGATCCGTTGGCGTCGTTCTTCGTGCTCACGATCTCCGTGGTCGGCCTTGCCGCATCCATCTTTGCGCTGGGTTACCTGGCAGAACTCTATGGGCGGGCATCTATCGCCGCCATGGGCTCCCTCCTCAACGGGTTTTTGCTCGCCATGACCCTGGTGGTCCTGGCCGACAACGGGTTCTTCTTCCTGATCCTCTGGGAAGTCATGTCACTGCTGTCCTATGTGCTGGTTGTGACGGAGCACGAGAAACCCGGCGTCCGCGAGGCCGGGTTGTTTTATCTCATCATGACGCACGTCGGCACCGCGTTCATCATCCTCACGTTTTTGATTTTTTTCCAGGAAACCGGCTCCTTCTCCTTCGAGGCGTTTCGCCACCCCGACCAGCAACTTCCTGAGGGATTACGATCGATCGCGTTTTTCACGGCCTTGATCGGATTCGGCGCGAAGGCCGGGATCGTCCCGCTGCATGTGTGGCTGCCCTACGCGCATCCCGCCGCCCCGTCTCACGTGTCGGCATTGATGTCAGGGGTCATGATCAAGACGGCCATCTACGGGTTGATCCGGGTGTACTTCGATTTCATGGGCGGGGAATTCCCCTGGTGGTGGGGCTTCACGTTGTTGGTCGCCGGCACGGTGTCGGCGCTCCTGGGTGTCATGTATGCCTTGATGGAACATGACCTGAAGAGCCTGCTCGCCTTTCACAGTGTGGAAAACATCGGCATCATTCTGTTGGGGATGGGCGCAGGGATGATCTTCCACACCTATGGCTTGCATGAACTGGCTGCGCTCGGATTACTGGCGGGTCTGTACCATACCATCAACCACGCGGCGTTCAAGGCGTTGTTGTTTCTCGGCGCGGGGGCGGTACAGTTCGCCACCCATACGAGACAGATCGAAGAGTACGGCGGCTTGCTCCGGCGCATGCCTTGGACAGGCGCCTTCTTTCTGGTCGGCGCCGTCTCCATCGCCGCCCTTCCGCCCACCAACGGGTTCGTCAGCGAGTGGCTGGTGTTTCAGAGTTTGTTTCTCAGCTTCCAGCTGCCGACCCTGTTTCTGAAGTTGATGTTGCCGATTGCCGCCGCGATGTTGGCTTTGACGGGCGCGCTGGCGCTGGCTTGTTTTGCGAAGGCGTTCGGGATGTCGTTTCTGGCACAGCCGCGCAGCTCCCATGCCCGCCATGCGACGGAAGTGCCCCGGTCGATGCGGGTCGGGATGGGCTTCTTGGCAGGGCTCTGCATTGTGCTGGGGCTGGCGCCCATGCTGGTTGTCCCATTGTTGGATCGGGTTACGGCTCCATTGACCGGTGCGGCTATCAGTTCGCAGGTGCTGGCGCTCGACGGCTGGGTGGTGGCGCCGGTGACGGTGGAATTTTCGAGTATCTCGACGCCGGTGCTTGCCATGCTCCTGGTCGTGGCGGGGGCGTTGGGGCTGCTGATTGCCCGACTCTTCGGGAAGGCGCTGGGCGCGCGCTATTACAAGACCTGGGGATGCGGGCTGAATCTGACGCCTCGCATGGAATACACCGCGACCGGCTTCGCGCAACCGATCAAGCAGGTCTTTGAAACCATCTACCAGCCGACGGTGAAGCTGGAGCAGGAGTTTCTGGAGCAATCGAAGTACTTCATCAAGCATCAGCGTTTCGAGTCGCACATTGAACCGGTCTTCGAGAAATACCTCTATCGGCCGGTGGTGGCATTGCTGCTGGCGGCAGCCGACCGGCTGCGCATCATTCAGGCCGGCAGTCTCCATCTGTATCTCACCTACATTTTTGTGACGCTGGTGCTGTTGTTGTTATGGGCGGGGTAGAGAGCGCCGGCGGGATATGGGTAGGTGTCGTGCCTGGTCGTTCGATCATTGAGTGACGGGAGCTATGCAGTCGTTCATCCCTATCGTGCTGGTCGTCGTTCAGCTCGCGTTGTTGTTGGCTCTCTCTCCGTTTGTCGTCGGTCTGATCCGAAAGGTCAAAGCACGCCTGCAGTGCCGCCGCGGGGCGAGTCTTTTTCAGCCCTACGCCGATCTGGCCAAATTGTTCCGGAAGCAGCCGGTGATTTCTTCGACGACCTCCTGGATTTTTACCGCGGCTCCGTACATTGTTTTTGCCTCGACCGTAGCGGCGGGGCTGTTGATGCCGGTGTTCGTCTCTCACACACCGCTCAATTTCGCGGGGAACATCATTGCGCTTGTCTATCTACTGGCGCTGGGGACCTTCTTCCTCATCCTGGCGGGGCTCGATGCAGGATCGGCGTTCGGAGGGATGGGCAGCAGCCGCGAGGCGATCGTCGCGAC
Organism: Nitrospira defluvii; assembly: GCA_000196815.1. Lineage (GTDB taxonomy): Bacteria > Nitrospirota > Nitrospiria > Nitrospirales > Nitrospiraceae > Nitrospira_A > Nitrospira_A defluvii_A. The sequence continues at coordinate 4,201,013 of FP929003.1, read as the reverse complement.
GCTGGCCGAGCCGGCGATGATGCTGTCCATCCTTTCTATCGCGCTGACCGCCGGCTCCACGAATTTGAGCACCATCGTTCATCAGTCCGCGTTGATGGAAGGGGTCGTGGTGGCTCCGCCCGCGCATTTGATGGCGCTGGCCGCCTTGTTCATCGTGACGCTGGCGGAAACCGGTCGTGTCCCGGTGGATAATCCCGCGACGCACCTGGAATTGACGATGATCCATGAGGCCATGCTGCTCGAGTATTCCGGCCGCTACCTGGCGTTGATGGAGTGGGCGGCCGGCATCAAGTTGCTGGTGTTCTTGACCTTGATCGTGAACGTCTTTGCACCATGGGGTATCGCCACGAGTCTGGCACCGTCAGCGATCGCCGTGGGTCTCTTGGTCTATCTTGGGAAAGTCGCTGCGCTGGCGCTTGTGATCGGTGTAATCGAATCGATGTTCGCGAAGCTGCGATTGTTTCGGGTGCCAGAAATGCTGGGCGCGGCGTTCATCCTGTCGCTGCTCGCGCTGGTCTTCTTCTATACGCTGAAAGGGTAACGCGGTGCCCGCTTCGACACAATTGGGCTCACAACTCGTCGATCTCTGCTCGGTCCTGCTGCTGCTCTGTTGTTTTGCCATCGTGGCGCAGCGTCGATTGTCGGCCTGTGTGGATCTGTTTGCGCTGCAGTCCGCGTTTCTGGCGGCGACTGCCGCGCTCGTCGCGTTTCTGACCGGACATAAGCACATCTATTTCGCGGCGGCCCTGACGATCGTCATCAAAGTGATCGTGCTGCCACGCATTCTCCGGAAGGTCATCGAGCGTCTGAATGTCTCCCGCGAGCTGGGGATGAATATCAACATTCCGGCGGGCCTGCTGATCTGCGGCGCGTTGGTCATCATCGCCTTCTTTATCACGCAGCCCATCATTCCGCTCGGCTACCTGCTGACACGCGATTCTCTGGCCATTGCGCTGGCCATTATTTTGATCGGATTTTTCACCATGATCGCCCGGCAGAAGGCGATCACGCAGATGGTCGGCTTCCTGGTCATGGAGAATGGAGTGTTCCTGGGAGCCACGGCGGCCGCGTACGGCATGCCGCTGATTGTTGAATTGGGCGTGTTCTTCGATGTGCTGGTGGCCGGGTTGATTGTCGGCATTTACACGCATCGGCTGCAGGATACGTTCGATAGCGTGGACACCAGCACGCTGACGGTGCTGAAGGAATGAGTCGCTCGATGACGCATGACCTGCGAGCAGGTGCTGTATGTGGCCGGTGATCGTCCTGCTGACAGGGCCGGTACTTGCCGGTCTGCTCAGTCTGGTGATCCATCGCGCCCGGGTTCTACACGTCGTGAACTTTGCGACGATGCTGGCGCTGGCCGTTGCCGAGACGGCGTTGACGAGGCAGGTACTGGCCGAGGGGTCGGTGACGACCTTGGGCGGCTTTGTCTACGTGGATGCGCTCTCGGACTTTATTCTGGTGATCATCACGGCCATCGGCCTGTCCTGTTCCCTTTACATGTGGTCCTACATGGACGATCGGGTCGCCCGGGGCGTCATCGCGCCGAAGCGTCTCGGCCACTTCTTCTTCCTCTTCCATATGTTCCTGCTTGCGATGGTCGCCGCGACGGTGGCGAACAGTCTGGGCGTGCAGTGGGTGGCGTTGGAGGGGACCACCTTGGCGACGACCTTCTTGATCGCATTTTTCCGCAGGCGGGAGTCTCTCGAAGCCGGTTGGAAATATCTGATTCTCTGTTCGGTGGGGATCGCCCTCGCGCTCTTCGGCGTGGTGCTCACCTATTACTCCTCTGTGAGGGTTCTGGGGGATGCGAGCTCGGCGCTCAATATGACCGCGCTGATCGGCGTGGCCAACCAATTGGACCCCAATGTGCTCAAGCTGGCGTTTATTTTCATGCTCGTCGGTTATGGCACGAAAGTGGGCCTGGTTCCCATGCATACCTGGTTGCCCGATGCCTACAGCGAAGCGCCGGCGCCGATTGCGGCGATGTTGGCCGGGGTGTTGGAGACGGTGGCGGTCTATACCGTATTGCGCAGCAAGGCGCTGGTGGACCAGGCGCTTCCCCCGGAGTTCACCGGCAATCTGCTGCTCACCTTCGGACTGCTGTCGTTCATCGTGGCCTCCCTGTTCATCCTGATTCAGCACAACTACAAGCGGCTGTTTGCCTATTCGAGCATCGAACATATGGGGCTGGCCATGATCGGTTTCGGAGTCGGCGGGATGATCGGCACCTTCGGCGGCCTCTTTCATCTGCTCAATCACGCCGTGGCCAAGGCGCTGGCCTTTTTTGTCGCGGGCAATATCCATCGGCGATTCGACACCCTGGAAATCGACGGGGTGCGAGGGCTGGCGCGTGCCCAGCCGATTACTGCCGTGGCGATTCTCGTGGCAGGGTGCGCGTTGGTCGGATTACCTCCCTTCTCGCCGTTCGTCAGTGAGTTGCTGGTCGTGTCGGCGGTGGCCGCGCAGGACTTTTCCTCCGATACGATGCATGTCGGGCGGTTTGTGACGATGACGATCTCGGATGAGATGCGCAGCCTCGGCATCGTCGCGCTGTTTCTGTTTTTTGCCGTGGTGTTGTTCGGCGGGTTTATGTTTCGCGTCGGGGCCATGGTGTGGGGCACTCCCCCGGCCGGTGTCGCCCGGGGAGAGTCGTGGACCGCCGGCCATGTGCCGCTGATGATCATGATCGTCGCGTTGTTGGGGCTTGGATTCGTTCTTCCCGAGCCGATTCAGACGCTGCTGACCAGGGCCGTCAACGTAATTGTGGTGAGGTGACCGTATGATCGACGCGCGTCCGGCGGTCGAGCAGGTGCAGGCGGCGTTTACGCAGGCCATCACGGAGGTGTGCGCCGTTCACGGCGTCCCGATGCTCAGGGTGAAGAAGCAGGATCTGCCGACGGTCGCCCATTTTCTGCATACGAACCCGGGGTTGCGAGGATCGCTGTCGCTGCTCTGGGCGGTCGATCATCGCCCTCGCGAAGCACGCTACGAACTCTGCTATCTCTTCACGTTGGCGGAACGCAAAGACTGGCTGCTGCTCGCGACGGATCTCCATGGAGATGAGCGGGAATTTCCATCGATCACGCCTCACCTTCATGCGGCGAAATGGTACGAACGGGAAATTCGGGATCTGTTCGGACTGGTTCCGATCGGTCATCCCGATCTGCGTCGGCTCGTTCGTCATGAACATTGGCCGAAAGGGTCCCACCCGCTGAAAAGGGATTTTCCCTGGGATCGGGTGCTGGGACGGGTGCAAGGAGAGTATGCCTTCCGGAAAATTCATGGTGAGGGGGTGTTCGAGGTGCCTGTCGGTCCCATCCATGCAGGCATCATTGAACCAGGCCATTTCCGGTTTTCGGTGGCCGGCGAGCCCATCATGCAGCTCGAAGTGCGCCATTTCTGGAAACATCGCGGCGTTGAGAAATTGTTCGAGCAGCAACAGTTGACCGAAGCGGTACCGTTGTCCGAACGGGTTTCCGGCGATACCAGCGTCGGCCATAGCCTGGCCTATTGCCAGGCCGTCGAGATGTTGCAGGGCGTGGAGGTCTCGCCCCGTGCCCGCTATCTGCGCACGCTATTTCTGGAGCTGGAGCGGTTGCACAATCACATCGGCGATGTGGGAGCCATCTGCAATGACACCGCCTATGCCCTGGCCCATGCCCACTGCGGCCGGATGAAAGAGCAGCTCATGCAGCTCAACGATCGCCTGACCGGGTCACGCTTTCTGCGCGGCGTCAATTGTGTCGGCGGAGTGGCGCTCGATCTATCCGGCCTGCAGCTCGCGCAGGTGGAGGTGGAGCTGAACGCCCTTGAGCAGGATTTTTCGGACATTGAAAAAATTGTGTTCGCGAACGCCTCGCTCACGGAACGGCTGGAGAACACCGGCATCCTCACGGAAGGGATCGCCTGGGACCATGCGGTGATCGGTGTGGTCGGCCGGGCCTCCGGTATCGATCGGGATCTTCGTCGAGACCGACCCTTTGCTGCGTACGACGTGCTGCAGCCGAGGGTCGCCCTCTACCGCTATGGCGATGTGCGCGCCAGGATGCGGGTACGCCTGGATGAGATCCATGAATCGATCCGTCTCATCCGCGAGGTTCGCCGTGGTCTCCCGCTGGGCCGGCTCGTGTCCCGGCCGATGCACCAACCACAGCCGGGGGCATGGGCGCTGTCGGCGGTCGAAGGATGGCGTGGCGAGATTCTCTATGTCGTCATGGCCGGGGACGCAGGGCGGATTCATCGCTGCAAAGTGCGCGATCCGTCTTTCGTGAATTGGCCGGCCATTCAATGGGCGGCGCTCGGCAATATCGTACCGGACTTTCCATTGATCAATAAGAGTTTCAACTTGTCTTACGCGGGAAACGATCTGTGAGAAACAAGCCTTCAGCAGCCGGCTCCGAGCTGAACACTGATCGCTGACTGCTGACGGCCAAGGAGGCGCCATGTTTCGCATCCTCAAGAAAAGTCTTCAGACCGGCAGCGTGACGGGTCAACATCCTGTCGGAGCCGCGCCATCCGAGCCGATCGGTCCGGAAGCCATCGAAAAGGCCAAGCCGTTCCGGCGCTCGATGACGATCCGCGAAGTCGATACGGGTTCCTGCAATGCCTGCGAAATGGAAATGAATGCGCTGGCCAATCCGGTCTATGACGTGGAGCGCTTCGGCGTCCATATTGCGGCGTCGCCGCGCCATGCCGATGCCCTGGTCGTGACGGGCCCGGTGACCGTCAATATGGAGCGTGCGTTGAAAGATGTCTACAAGGCGACAGCCGACCCAAAGATCGTCATCGCGTTGGGAGACTGTGCCGTGAATTGCGGCATGTTCAAAGGGAGTTATGCCGTGACGGGGCCGGTGGATCGGCATATTCCAGTCGATGTGCGTATCTCCGGTTGCCCCCCGCGCCCGGCGGAGATCCTAGCGGTGTTGGCGAAGCTTCGACAGGATGAGTCTGCCTCGGGTAGTTGACGCGTCGACCTGCGGCCGGTCTCCACTTTTCATTTTCTTTCTCCCTGCAATTCGGTTTTAATCGTGCCCTGATTCCGAGCGGTACCACTGTGGGTACCCTGTGCGCTGGAGATTGTGTCGAACGGTGGGCCTGAGATGAGGATCAGGGGGTATCCGTATAAGCCTGTCTGGATGGCTCTCCTGACGGCGTTGGGTTATTGGACCGTTCGTGGCGGGTGGCTGGCCATCTCCTGGGCACTGCTTGCGTCGGCTGCTGCTGCCGACCCGGGCTCCGTACCCTCTGGCCAGACGGGAGCGAGCCTCTGGCATTACGGAGCCTACCTGGATGTCGGCTACGTCGTGAATGCCAACTTTCCCGAGAATCACCTCTGGCGGAATCGCGCGACTGCGGCACGGCACAATGAGTTCGCGCCCAATATGGCCCTGGCCTATGTTCGGAAAGACACGACCGAATCATCCCGTTGGGGTATGGAGCTTGGCGTGCAAGGCGGCTACGACTCCGAACGCTTTGCGTTTTTACAGGGTGAGCGTGAGGTCGGCGGGGCCGATACGCTTCGGCACATCCATCGCGCGAATGTGTCCTATCTGGCTCCGGTGGGGAAGGGGCTCACGATCACCGCCGGGCTGTTTAATAGCCTCATCGGCTACGAATCGCTCTATGCCAAGGACAATGTGAACTACACCCGGTCATGGATTGCCGACAACACGCCCTACATGATGTTCGGCGTCAATGCGAAATATCCGGTCACCGACAAGCTGACGGTCGCGGGGTTTATCGTTAACGGGTACTATCACCTGTCGCATCCGAACGACCAACCGAGTTATGGGGGGCAGTGGGCTTACAAGGCGACTCCGCAACTCACCCTGACACAGACGGTCTACGGAGGGCCGGATCAGACCAACACGGCCTTGCAATTCTGGCGCTTCTACGCGAATCATATCGTCGAATGGAAAGGGGATAACCTGACATTTGCGGCTTCCTATGATATCGGGACCGAAAACATCGCCGATCGTCCGGGACATCCCAGGGCGTTTGTAATGGGAGGCAATGTGGTCGCGCGATGGCATGTGACCGGACCTTGGGCTCTGGCGGTCCGGCCGGAGTTCTATTGGGACCGGAACGGCCGTTGGACCGGTTCGGAGCAATTCGTCAAGGCCGTGACCTCAACGATTGAATATCGAATTCCCTACAAGTGGACGAACACGACGCTACGGCTTGAACATCGATGGGACGAATCGACCGGGGCGGGCGGAGGATTTTTCAGGCGTGGGGAAGTCCAGCCTGGTGTGCTGAGCCTGACGCCGAATCAGCATCTGGTGTTGCTGGGCATTCTCTGGACCTTCGACAGTCCGTGAGCGGGCACTGAAAATGGCTTCGGGCTTCGTTCTCGCTTCGTTCAAGCCCTCGACGTACTGCCAGGAGTACGCCTCAGCCTCTCACTCGCTGCGGCCTCGCCCGACCGCCATTTTGAGTGCCCGCGCCGCTGCTCAGTTGGACAGGCGTTGCTTGTCTCTCAAGAGCCGCAGGGTGTCGGCGAGTTCTTTGCCGAACCGTTCGAATGCCACGTCCTTGGCTTCGGCCACTGCGGTCTTGTCCTCAAGCGATGGCGCCGTGCCGATAAGGGTCGTTTCCCCCTCCGCTGTTTGCGTGCCGTACAGATAGCCGGTGCGGACATCCCACAAGGTCCCTTCCATCATGAACAATGCATGGCTTTCGGTGCCGTGGGCGAAGTAGGCGCCGATGCCGGTGGCGTACCAGGCGGCATGACCGTTGTTATATCGCTCGACGGCAGAGGCTCCGTCGATGACGAGGATGGCATCGGCGTTGTAGCGGGCGGCGGCCAGGCGAATGTCGCGGAATGTGGTCCCTTGGACCGTGGAGTTCGCCAGCAGGAAACTCTGCTGAAGAATGCCCTCTTCCTGTACGGGCGCGAGCGCCCGCTGCACGCGGTCGGCGTCCGCACTGACCCAGTCCACCCGTTGCAGCGCCGGGCGGTTTGGAAAATCTTCGTGTTTGAAAAACACGGCCAGGCGATAGGGCGAAGGTAACTGCGCCTGCAAAGCCATGGTGGATGCGACATCGCGGTCCGTGACCACCTCGGGATGGTCGTGAAACGATTCCTGCAGAAGCTGACGGTTCAAGCCGCGGGCTCCGGTGCAGGCGGACAACGTGACCGACAACAGAAGTACCAGAGGAATGAACAGAGAGACGACTTTCATACAACTCCCGTCGTTAGGTTGAGGCCGAAGGCTTGGTCGGATTGATATGCGACAGCTCTTCCAGCGCCAGCATGAGCGCGTGGGTACCGGCGCGGCCATGGCCGAGCGCCTGCACCCGTTCATAGAGCTGATGCGCGAGTGTCAGTCCGGGCAGGGAGAGCTGTCGCCGTCGCGCCTCTTCCAACGCAATGCCCATGTCTTTGATGAAATGTTCGACGAAAAACCCAGGGTCGAAATTGCGGGCTAGAATGCGTGGCGCCAGATTGTCGAGTGTCCAGCAGGCGGCCGCACCGCCGCGGATCGACTCCAGCATGCGATCTAACTGCAGCCCCGCCTTGTAGCCATACAGGAGACTCTCACACACGCCGATCATGGTGCCGGCGATGACGATTTGGTTACAGAGCTTTGTATGCTGTCCCAGGCCTGCATCGCCCTGGTAGACGATTTTCTTGCCGAGGCATTCGAGCAGGGGCATGATGGCCTGAACCGCTTTGGTGGCCCCTCCGACCATGATGGAGAGGGTGGCGTTGCGCGCGCCGACATCGCCGCCGGAGACCGGCGCATCCACGGCGAAGGCCCCGCGTGATTGAGCCGCCCGGGCAATCTCCTGCGCGAGCGACGGCTCGGTGGTGGTCATGTCGATCAGCACCATGCCGGGCCGTGCGCCTGCCAGTACACCCTGCTCGCCGAAGTATACGTCGCGTACGTCACGAGGGAATCCCACCATCGTCATCACGACCTCTGTCTGCTCAGCGACTGCACGAGGGGAATCGGCCCAGGTCGCGCCCTTAGCGAGAATCGGCGACGCCTTGCTGCGGTTCCTGGTGTAGAGAGTCAGTCGATACTGTTTGGTGTGGAGATGCTGGCACATGGATGCGCCCATCACGCCGGTACCGATCCAGCCGACGTGCGTCTCAGCGGGAGTCACGAGGCGGAGAGAATGTTCGGGGAGAGGGCGCGTCATGAGTTATTCCACCAGAGGCGTAATCCGGTTCGCAATGGCCTGCACGACGCCCTCTTGATCCATGGTGATCTTTCCGCCCTTGAAGCTCAGGGCATACCCTCCATGGCTCGGGGCCTGGACCGTGGCGTCTACGGCCACGCGCGCCCCCTCTTCTACGTCGGGGTCCTTTACCATCGGGACCCCGCAGAGTCCCGGGACCGCGACCGGTAGCGTGGCCGTGTCGTCTTCCAGGTTGAAGAGATAGCCGCCATAACAGGTTGAGCCGGCGGGGATCTCATAAGGATCGAGCGGCTGGACGTGGCGGACTGTCCCTCGCAGCGTGATTTGCCGCAAGTGGAACAGCGCGGGATCGGTCAGGATTTCCTGCACGGTAACGGCTTCTTGCGCGGCAGCCATGCCGCCATGAAGGAACAGGCACGCCGTCAGGCCGAAGAGCAGCCTCGCGATAGGACGATTCAGGATATGGGGGCCATTGTGGATCATCGCGCGCATTCTACCATTCTTTGTTTCGATCATCGCCCTCATAGGCTTTCCCTCTGCGAGTCGATATAATCGCCGGCGATCATTGGGAGGCACAGCGATGAGCGACTTGCAGCGCCAGTTGGATACTTACATCAAGGATATTCGCCCGCGCTATGAAGACATGCTCGGGCAGGCAGTGGAAATTCCCTCTATCAGCATGGATCCACGGCATGCGCCGGATGTGGGCCGGATGGCGGAATTGGCCGCGCAATATCTGCGGGCTGCCGGGGCGGAGACGCACATCGTCGAGACCCCGGGCTACCCGGTCGTGTCAGGTGGATGGACCGTCGATCCAAGTTACCCAACCGTGACCGTCTACAATCACATGGATGTGCAGCCGGCGCAGGAGCCGGAATGGAAACAGGCCCCCTTTGCGTTTCAGAACGACAACGGCATCTACCGGGGGCGAGGGGCGACGGACGACAAAGGCCCGGCGTTGGCGGCCTTGTTCGGCGCGCGTTATGCGATGGAGCAGGGGGTGCCCATCAATGTGCGATTCTTGTGGGAACTGGAAGAGGAAAACGGCAGTCCAAGTTTCGCGGCCGCGATCAAGAATCGGGCGGCGATCCCGCGCCCGGACTCGGTGGTGATTTCGGACACGATCTGGCTGTCCAAGAACCAGCCGGCGATGCCCTATGGCTTGCGCGGTTTGCTCGGCGCGCGGCTCGTCCTGCGTACCGGCTCCAAGGATGCCCACTCGGGGGTGACGGGCGGCGCGGCGCGTAATCCGCTGGCCGAGTTGATGGACATCGTCCATGCCTGTGTGGATGCTAAGACCGGTAAGGTGAAAATTCCGGGCTTCTACGATGATGTGGTCGAGCCGAGCAAGGCAGAGATCAAGAGTTTCCTGCAGTCTGGATTTCAGGTGAGCAAGTTCAAGCAGGCCTACGGGTTCAAGACGCTTCGCACCCACGATCCGGCAGAGGTCATGCGTCGTATTTGGGCCGCCCCGACATTTGAGGTGCACGGACTCGTCGGCGGCTACCATGGGCCGGGGGTGAAAACGGTGGTGCCGGGCCATGGGGAGCTGAAGGTCAGCATGCGGCTCGTACCGAATCAGACTCCGGAGAAGGCCTTTGCGCTGCTCAAGAAACATGTCGCCAAGTTGAATCCTGAGGTGAAGGTCGAGCGCGAGGGGATGCTGCATCCGTTCAGTGGCGTGTTCGAGGGGCCGTACGTCGATGCGGTAAAGCGCGCCGTGAAGGCGGGATTCGGCAAAGAACCGGCCTTTATCCGCGAAGGCGGCTCGATCGGTGCGGTGGTGACGATGCAGAAAACCTGGAAGGTTCCGATTCTGTTCATGGGCTTGAGCCTGCCCGAGCACGGCTACCATGCGCCGAACGAATATTTCGACTGGGGCCAGGCCTCAGGCGGGATGAAAGCGTTTGTGCACTATTTTGAGGAACTGGCTGCGAAGCGCTAGCCGGTACGCTGAGCGGTAGGAGAACGCCTACGTGTCCTGAGGTAATTTGAAAACATGACAATTGTCATATTGGTTTGAGTTGATGATTCGGTATCCTGCCTGTGGTTCTGAATGAACCGATACCCATTCACTTTCAACAGGAGGAGCCGCAGCACTATGACAGTACGTAGCACCCGCTTTCGTCAATCTGTGATTCGCACGGTCTTGGGATTGGCCTCGGTGTATGGCGTGGCCATGCAACCGGTCGACTCTGCCTTCGCGAAAGTCGTCGAAGTGTCCATGACGGCCGTGGAGACCAAGCTTGTCGTGGACGGCGAGGGCCATACATATGACGCCTGGACCTTCAACGGTCAGTTTCCCGGTCCGGTGATTCGTGTGCAGGAAGGCGACGAGGTCGTCTTTTCACTGACGAATCCCGAGACCAACGGTCGCCCCCATTCCATGGATTTTCACGCGGCGGAGACCAACTTCCTGGAGCACTACAAGGAAGTGCGTCCCGGCGAGTCGCTGCAATATCGTTTCAAGGCCAAATGGCCGGGCATCTTCGCCTATCACTGCGGGGCCTCTCCCATGATTCAGCATATTGCGCGCGGCATGATGGGCGCCATTATCGTCGATCCCAAGGATCCCAAGGCGCTGCCGAAGGCCGATCGCGAGTATGTGCTGGTGCAGAGTGAACTGTTCAAGGATCCCGACGATGTCGATGGGATGTTCGACCGGAAGTATCAGCATGTGGTGTTTAACGGCTCCGTCTTCCGGTACGATCCCGTGCACAGCAAGGCGGGAGGCGACTTCCTGGACGCCAAGCCGGGAGAGCGGGTTCGGTTTTATTTCGTGAATGCCGGACCGAACAACGTGTCGGCGGTCCATCCGATCGCCGAGATCTGGGACGATGTGTGGGAAAGCGGCAATCCCGCCAACCATACGCGCGGCGTGCAGACGCAGCTGATCCCGCCTGCCGGCGCGGCGATCCTCGATATGGTGCTGGATAACAATGACGGAGTGTACCCGATCGTCACCCACTCCTTGACCGACGCCCTCCGCGGTGCCATTGCACTGTTGAAGGTGGACAAGGATGCGCGGCAGTTGCCGCTCATGCCGTTTGTGACTCCTGCCAAGTAATGGTGGCTTCGCCGGGCGGCCTTGCGGCCGCCCGGCCTGCCGTTTCGTTCGACTCTCCCACTTTCGTGAGCCGCTCTCAGTGGCTGCATTCGCTGAAAACGGGGTCTGTTCCCGCCCGATTTGAGTGGGAGCACATAGAGGGGAAGCCCGTGCCTGTTCGACCATGCGGGTCGACTGGTCGGGACTCATCTCTGAGAGAGTCGGATCCGAGGCGCTACGTCAGGGAACTCATATCGATCACGAAGCGATAGCGCACGTCGCCGAGAACAAGACGGTCGTAGGCGGTATTCACTTGCTGGATGGGAATGACTTCCACATCTGCGCCGAACTTGTGTTTGCCGCAGAAGTCGAGCATCTCTTGAGTCTCCTTGATCCCGCCGATCAACGATCCCACCAGTCGCCGTCGGCGCATGATCAGAGGAAAGGCGTCGAGCTTTGCGGGCTTATCCGGAGCCCCGACCAGAATCATGGTGCCATCGGTTTTCAGCAATTCCAGATAGGCATTCAGATCATGGGGCGCCGACACGGTGTCCAGAATGAAGTCGAATTGTTTGGAGAGTCGGGTCAGGGTTTCCGCCTTTGCGGTGGAGTAATAGGCCTGTGCGCCCAGCCGCTTCGCATCGGCCTGTTTCTTGTCGGAGTGGCTCAGGACCGTGACGTGGGCGCCGAGTGCCGTGCCGATCTTGACGGCCATGTGTCCGAGGCCGCCTAACCCGACCACAGCGAGCCGGTGTTTCTTCCCCACCCTCCAGTGTCGCAACGGGGAGTAGGTGGTGATGCCTGCGCACAAGAGCGGCGCCGCTTCTTCAGGGCGCAACCGTTTGGGAATCCGCACAATATAGCGTTGGTCGACGACGACCTTGGTGGAGTATCCGCCGTAGGTGGGTGTGACCCCGTCCCGCTCTTTGCCGTTATAGGTGAAGGCGAGGTGGCCTTCGCAATATTGCTCCAGGCCTTTCTTGCAGGCCGGGCATGTCCGGCAGGAATCGACGAAGCAGCCGACCCCCACGGTTTGACCGACGGTGAATTGTTTGACGGAGGCCCCGACTTTTTCCACGGTGCCGACGATTTCGTGGCCGGGCACCATCGGAAAGAGTGATCCGCCCCATTCATCCCGTGCCTGGTGCACATCCGAATGGCAAATCCCGCAGTACTGGATCTTGATCAACACATCATGCCGGCCCACTTCGCGGCGTGAAAATCTGAACGGGGTGAGCGGGGATTGAGCGTCAAGTGCGGCATATCCGTGGACGTCGATCATGATGGGGTGTTCCTTAAAAAAACTGCCGCCTCGGTGCTGTGAAGCCTGCTTCGTTACGGCGCCTGGGCCGGCTGACGTGTGTCAGGTTCGAGCGTGATGCCGATAGTGGACGGGTCCTGTTCCCACGCTCCCGGCGCAATCAGTCCGAGCAACGGAAGGAGGAAAACTGCGCCCCCGATGACATTGACAATCCCGGTGCTACTGAGTTTCCGGCCCGTTACTCGGGACTGAGTCTGGTATCCCGTTTTGTGCACTTCGACGGTGAGGTCTCCTCTTCGGGGGACCTGATACTGCAACGGCGTCGTGCCTGCTACGGTGCCATTGATGAGGACTTGTGCGCCGGGTGGCTCTGAATTGACCATGAGTGGCTGCGTGCTTCCACCGAAAATCGAACAGCCGGTCAAGCTGAAGTGAGACGCGATCAGGGTCGCGATGAGGGCACATTGACTTACGCTGGCGGATCGGGCCGTGACGGGCATGGACTCCTCCGTGGAGAAGATGAACGAACATGGTTAGCACAGCGTACGCAGGTTGACAAGGCGGCGGAGGCTGGAGTGCGCGGGGCGGTGGAGTACTGTTGACTCCACCGCCCCGCTCCGTGTGTTGTCAGGCGTGGGGGGCGGCGGCGGTTGCCAGGATCGGCTGGAACATCGGATCCGCGTCCAGCACGGCTTTGAGCAGTTCCGAGTGCAGGAAGTACCGCCACACCTCATCCGACTTGCCGGGTACCTCGTCGAACCACCGCTTGGCTTCGGTGAGGTGCTGGAGCATTTTGGCCTTGTCCCCGTAGTTCGGCAAAAAGATCATGGTGTAGGCCATCGCATATTCGGCCAGAAACTTATCGAGAGGAAGTTCAGCCTGTGCCAGGGCGGCCTCGGCATCGGCATAGGCCCGAGGCGTCTCCGTATCGTGAAGGATCCGGTTCCAGGACACCTTGTTGATCCGGGACCAGGCCAGTTGAAGCAGGGCCTCGGACTTGGGCGTTCTCCGGTGCTCGGGAATATCCTTTACCAGGGATTCAAAGGTCTCGACCATGGGGAGCTGGTCGTTATTCCATCGGTAGGCGATTCCTAGTCGAAACCGGTTGTCGAGTTGTTCCGGCCTGACCGAAACGAGTGTTTGAAGTGCCGGGATCAGACGATAGAGAAAGTCTGCCGGGGTCGGCTGCGAGAGACCGCCCATTTCCATCCCGTTCGAGAGATCCAGGCGGGCGCCCTGCGCATAAATGTTCCAATAAAATTCATCCACCACGATGCCCAGGGCGGGATCCTTTATGGGCACCTGATGGCTATTTCTGGCTTCACGCAGCAACACGCTGTACAGGTGGCGGGTCAGGACCGTCAGGGCGTCCGGCTGCTTCGGGTCGATGAGCAAGACGCGGTTGAGTAAGGCCACCCGGTCGCGCAGATCGGGAAAGATGGCGGCGCGCGCCGCAGCGGCTGTCAACGTGCCGGGTTGATCGTCCGGTCCCCACCAGGCCAGGGACTCAGGCAGGGCTCGGCTTGCTTCCGTGGCAAACGGAATCTTGTCTGCCATCATGCCCGGGGCTTCCGGCTGCGTGGCGACCGGCAGATTGAATACGGCGGTATCGCCGGGAAATCCATGCTGCTTCAGCCCGGTAAAGACGACCCACTGGGTGGTCACGGATTTCAATGCCAGCCTCGGGCGCTTGATCGTGTTCGTCCACTTGACGTTGCCGGGGGCATAGGTAACCGGCGATGTCAGGGGATCCTGATACTGCACGGATAGTTGGACCAGCGTCGTTGGAGCGCCGAGCACTTTCCCGGTGCGTCCCAGGCGGAACGAACCGGACGGAATGGTGCGGCTGCCGACGACGGTCACATGAAGGCCGCTCCCGGGGGGGGAAGTGCCCAGCACGTCGGCCACGAAGGTCGAGGCCGGCGCCCTCGGGAGATCGTCGCCGAAAAACATCAGCGGGCCGGTGCTCGGCCAAATGATATCCATGGCAATGTCCGACCGCTTGAGCATGGGCGCATAGGCATCGGTCAGCGTTTGCCAGCAGGAATCGTAGGACGTGTCGTTGGCCGGCGCGAATTGTTTCACCTTCGCCGGAGAGGCAACGACGTATCGGTATTGGCAGGCAAAATCCAATTGTCCGGCGGTGACGCGATCGCCGTGCGCAAGGGCTTCGGCATATCGGACGGCGGTCTGGACCGCCGGTGGTTGCTTAGCGGAGGCGGTTGGGCGATGTCCCTTCCCGCCGGTAGCCGGTGCCGACTCGGCTGTCCCGGTCCAGAGACCGAGAGAGACCGCGAGGGTCACGATGGCAATGGTCTGTCGTCGATGGAACTGGTTCCCGCGAATCATGCGAACGACCTCCGGTGGCAGTAAAAGAATGTCACTGTACCACGGGGCTCTTTTCAGGTGAAAGGGGCGCATTATTCTCCGTAAATATCCGACAGTCGGTCCTCCTGAGTTGATGGGGCCTGAAGTGGGGGCCGTAGGGGCGACAATCCCAAGTGGGGCCGGTGGTAATGATAGCGGTCGAGAAACGTGTGCACCGTGGGCATCAAGCGCGACAGCTCCTCGGCGCGATACGTCCCTCAGCCCAAGCATTCCTTGCGCAACGTCCGGTTGAAGCTTTCAATATAGGCCTGTTCATTTTTCTTGTACGGCCGGGCGATGCGATGGCGGTCGCAATAAGCGCGGGCCTGTTGGGCAAAGGTGCCTTTGAACTCCGGGCCTCCGTCAGTTTGCAACACCGCGACATGGCCCGTAAAGCGGCGCATCATCGCCGTCTGCAAAAAGACCGCGCCATCCTCACTGGTCAGAGCCGGGCGCAGCACCACCTCGGCCTCCTTGGTATAGATGTCGATCCCCGTGAAGGCAAACACCCCACCAAAGGCCACGGTATCCATTTGAATGACGGCCCGAGGCCCGGAGGCGGTCGGCACCGTTCCTCGTTGCTGATTCTTGCGCCACTTGGAGCGGATGACGTACTTCTCGGCTAGGATCTCATAGATCTTCGGTACGGAGAGCCGGATCTGGTGCTCCCGCTCTAGGAAATAGGCAATCTTCTGGCCGCAGCACTCGTGCTCGCGGACGCGCAGCGCCCAGATCAGCCGCTTGATCGTCGCGGGAATCTGCCGGGCTCGGCGGGGCCCCTTCTTCGCCTGCGCATGGCGCGCCAGAAATCCGGCGAGCCCCTCCGCCGCGATCCCTTTGAGCCACAGCCCAATCGTCTCCCGATGTCGTCCCAGATGCGCCGCAATCGTCGTATGACTGAGCCCTTGGGCGGCAAGTTCCCAGGCCAGTGTGATTTGAGTCGGTGTCTGCATGTCCATAGGCTACTATGGACTGTCGGATATTTACGGCAACATTGCGGGGGCGTGCGGAGGCGATGCAAGATCACGGACCCGGGGGAGGGGGAGTGAGTGGCCGGGTAAACCGGACCAAGGAACGAATGTATTGGAGCACGGCCTGCTGGTCCTCGGCAGGCAGCACGTTCTTCCAGGCCGGCATGGCCGTACGGGGCTTCCCTTGAGCGATGGTGCGGAGCAGTTCTGTATCCGTTTTGACAGAGGTCGCCGCCGAGATGAGATTGCCCGGTCGAGGGGAAAGAAACGGGGCCTTGATCCCGTCGCCCTTGCCGGTTGTGCCATGGCACTCCATGCAATGCGCACGGTAGATGGCTTGCCCGTGGTCGAGCGTTTCTGAAGGCTGGGCGAGCAGGACCCCGGTTCCGCCGCAGGTCAATAGAAGGGCGAGCAGGAGGCGGTCTGAAATCGAAGGAACATATCCTTGCGGCGAGCGCCGCCGCTGATCACTCTGTGACTCGTCTCTCGCCCCCTCTGCCGGTTGTGCCCCGGCCGGCGTGATCATCGGGCCAATCACGACTGGTTATGCCGTTGCCGCAGCCTTCAAAATCTGCCGGCGGAGGTTCGCACGATCGTTTTTGGAGAGTGCCGGGGAAGGACGGTTTCGGCAGAGCTGCACGGTTTGGCGCAGCGAGTCGAGAAACACTTCGCAATTCGGACAGTCGCCGAGGTGGGCGCGAATTTCCTGACACACGTCGCCGGAAAGCTCGTCGTCCAGATAGGCAGACAGCCGTTCGAGCACTTTCACGCAATTTCGTTTTCCGTGACCCTGGTGGAGGGCGGGGGTGCGGGTGCCTGGATATGTGCGTACGCGATCAGCCATGGCGGTGCTTCTTCTTGACTATACCAAACTATCGGGGCCCGGTGGTACTGTCCGGATGAAATTCTGCCGCCAATCCTTTGCCGCTGAGTTCCTTGCGGACAAAAAGGCGGGCTCGGTGCAGTCTCGATTTGATCGCCCGTTCGTTGAGCCCCAGAATGCTGCCCACTTCCTTGGCGCTCAATCCTTCCATGTCCCGGAGCACCAGGACCATCCGGTATTTGCGCGGCAACTTTGCGATGGCGCGATCGAGTATCTGCCGCAGTTCTTTGTTTTCAAGCGCTTCTTGAGGGCTGAGGCCCTCCATCGGGATCTGCAGGGAAAACTCGCCCTCCGATGTCGGTACGAATTCGGTCAGAGATAACTCGCGCTCCGGTTCGCCTTTGCGTTTCCGCCGCATACGTTGACAGGCATGGGAAGCGATGGCATACAGCCAGGTCGAGACCTGTGCGTCGCCACGAAATCGGTCGTACGCGCGATAGGCGTTCAGAAACGTTTCCTGGACCAGATCTTTGGCCGCCTCGGCTTCACCGCACAGCCGATAGGCAAAGCGGTACATCACGTCGACGTGATCACGATACAGCTGATCGAATGGAGCGGAGGTGGAGGGGGAGACGCCGCGCCCGTCGGGGATTTCCGGCCGACTGTTCTTCTGTGATGCCATACGCGTCACGGAGTCTACGGGGGGCGTCGGGCACTGTCAAGAAGCCGTCCGGATGTCGAGCTGCCGACGGAGGGGTGTCAATTGACTCGTCGGATATCGACGAGTTCACCCTGCTGGTTGAGTTCGACGGTGATCGGGAACCCTTCCTTCAGGGTTGCGAGAGCAGCCGGCCGTTGCGTGAGGGGAATGGACTGGGCTCCCTCGGGCCCCTGCATAGTGAGGGTGTCATGCGCGTCGGAACCGTAGGCCAGCGGCCCGGTGAGGAACCGGCGTGATGGACTGGTAAGACCGTCCTGATACAGGTCGATGGCTACATGACGATCCTGGATCCACACCGACATCTCCTGCCCGACCTTGGCGTTCCGCACACCGGTCTTTCCGCTGACTGTCACGATGCCCAGAGGGGTTTTCAGGAACACATAGTTCGACTTCAGTTTCGAGACCGTGCCGTTCAACAGGAGATGCAGCGACGAGGCTGTGCGGGGCAGCTGATTGACCTGCAGATCAAACTGCACATCGTGCAGACCCTTGATGGTTCCTGCCCCATCGACCTCGATGGTCAATGGTTGATGATCCTGGCGTCCGGCGATTTTGGTTTCAAATGCACCGAGGGTGAAGGATTGTTCGCCGTCCGGAGTCCAGAGTGTGACGGCGTTTTTCTCAGGGGAGGTAAAGTTCGGCATGCCGGTGACATACCGATGGACGAGTTTGTCGACACCCCTCTCGAGGATGTCGATGACACTGGTCGTACCATGGACCCACAGGGTGATCTTTTGTGAGGGCTTGATATCGCGAAGGATGGATTTCGAACTCAGCGACAGCGGCCCGATCGGGGTTTGCAGAAACACGATGCCTGGTTTCGACCGCCAGATCGCGCCGGAAATCTGAACCGAAGGGGACACAGGCGCAGGAGCGACTGCCGGTTCAGGGTTGTCTTCCGCGACCGGTTCGCTGGACTCAGCGAGCGGGGGCGGTTCAATGAGGGGTGTGGCGGTGTCCGCCCACGCTGGTTGTGCCAGGATAAGACAGGCGCCCAACCGGATGGAGAGAAGGAGGAGTCGCCGAGGGGAATTCGTAGAGTAAGCCATAGTGGTTATTACATCGTCTTGATCGGAATGGTATGACGCCGAAAGAGTGGAGGAGAAACCTCCCATAGCTGGAACGGGCCGGTTTCTGCCTTGTCGCGTGTGGCGTACAACGTCTCCTGTGCGAATAACATGCTGATCCGCATGAGTCAAGTTGAAAGCCGTTCGTGACCTGCGAATCGCCTGAGGCCGTGCGTCACGAAGATTGAATGTTACCAGGGGAGGGGCCTGGCTGTTGATCGACAGTCAGGACCATACGTGACTGCTGGCGTCTGGCTTGGTCTGGAATGCCGAATCCCCTGAGGCGCACTGTGCCGCCGCCCCATCGGGCGAGGCGGGTGATTTCGAATTGGCTCCAGTCTTCTGCCGCGATGTGTTTCTCTAAATTGGCCAGGACGTCATGAAACAGGTCCATCAACGGATGACGGAGTGGTGTGGTCGCGGTGGTCTGCAGCCGGCGCGGCTCGTTCATGAAATGGTGCGCGAACTCGCGTGCCCGGTCGTTGATGTGGAGAATTCGGCCGTCCATGGAAAGGACGAGGAGGCCGGTCCCGGCCGACGAGGTCGGTGCGGCGGGTGCGGCGAGATCTGGTTGTCCGATAGACATGGGGATGAGCTCCTCTCTGCTATGGCTGTCCCTCTTGGGGTCAGCGCGTCCGGTCGTCGCGCCATTCGGATGCAGAAGGGAAAGGCAAGATGTGGGCCATTGCGTCGAGCGGCGAGAAGGGAGGAAATCTACGAAATGTTCAAGGAATCGTGAGCGGTGAAACGAAGGGGGCGAAGGAAAATGTCGTCGATTGTGTCGAATGCGTCGCGCCCCGGCAAGGCTGCCTCATTTTTTTCTGGTCATCAGTCGAATGGGCGTGCCGGAGAAGTGATATTCCTTTCTGATCTGGTTTTCGAGGAAACGGAGGTAGGCCGGGGTCATATTGTCGGGATGGCCCACAAAGAGGGCGAATGCGGGAGGCCGTGTCGCAACTTGCGTCATGAATGCCGATTTGCTGGCTTTGGCCGGCTTTCCTTTTCTGACCGGCAGCGGGTGTTCTTCCAGCAGACCCTGAAAGAATTGATTCAAGGGGCCGGTGGGGACTCGTTTACAGAATGAGAAATAGACCTGGTCGATCAAGGCGAACAAGCCGCGCAGAAAATCCTGCTCCAGCGCCGAAATGAACAGCACCGGTGCCCAGGCGAGGAACGGGAAGCGACGTTCAAGATCTTGTTTGTAGGCCTCGCGCGCGTGCACATCGTCGGTCTTGAGGTCCCACTTGTTGACGATGAGAATGCAAGCGCGTCCTTGTTTGAGGACGAGGCCCGCAATTTTGGTGTCCTGCTCGGTGACGCCTTCTTCCGCATCCAGCAGCAACACAGCGATGTCCGATCGGCCGATGGCGCGTAGGGATCGGGCGACGCTGTAGCCCTCGATGCCGCGTTCCACACGACCACGGCGGCGGATGCCGGCCGTATCGGTCAGCACGTACTGCCGGTCTTTGAATGTCGCGACCGAATCGACGGGGTCTCGCGTCGTGCCCGGCACATTACTCACGACGACGCGCGCTTCGCCGAGGACTGAATTGACCAAGGTGGATTTGCCGACATTCGGACGCCCGACGATGGCGATGCGGGGCGTGTCGCTCGTGGCTTCTTCGTCGAGGGGCTCGGCCATGTGCGAGAAGAGATCGTCCAGCAACTCGGCGACGCCGATGCCATGTTCGGCTGACAGCGGATAGAGCTGCTCCTGCCCGAGGCGATAGAAATCGGCGACCAGCGGATCGGCCTTCGGGGTATCGATTTTGTTGATCACGTAGTAGACGGGTTTATCCGAGCCGCGCAGGGTTTGTACGACTTCTTCGTCGGCCGGCGTCAGGCCTGAGCGGGCGTCCAGAACCAGGACGAGAATATCCGCCTCGGCGATGGCGAGTTGGGATTGTTGCCGGATCAGGGACAACATGCCTTCGCTGGCTGTGGGGTCCAGCCCTCCCGTATCCACCAAACGGAAGCGGCGATTGCGATAGGTCGAATCGGCGTAGTTGCGATCCCTCGTCACGCCCGGTACATCGTCCACGATCGCCGCCCGCGTGCCGAGAATGCGGTTGAAGAGCGTCGATTTCCCGACATTGGGCCGCCCGATAAGGGCGATAATGGGCAGCCGGCCGCCCTCAAGGGTGAAGAGCGGTGCCACAGGACCGCGCGTTTGTTTGGTGCGTGACATGGTGCGCGACGGTAGCATAGAGATTTCACCGAACACAATGACTCGTCTTGCCGCGCCCGTCTCCGGTATACTGCCAGGATGCTGTCGAATCGCTCAGAAGCCGCCTATCAGTCTGTCGATTGGAGTCGGATCGACGACGTGTTGCTCGACATGGACGGCACGTTACTCGACCGTCATTTCGACAACTTTTTCTTCGAGGAAGAACTGCCGAGGCGGTATGCGGCGAAGCATGCGCTGACCTTCGAGGCCGCCCGGGATTGCTTGATGGCCATGTATCGTTCCGTCGAAGGGGAATTGGCCTGGACGGATTTACACTATTGGTCGGAGCGGGTGGACATCGATGTGGTGGCAATGCATCGCGAACTCGACCATATGATCGGGTTTCTTCCCGACGCCGAAGAGTTTCTCTCGTCCTTGCGTCGATTGGGGAAGCGCGTGACGATCCTGACGAACGCGCATCGGGCAGGAGTGGAAGTGAAAACCGCCAAGACGGGGCTGGATCGGCATGTCGATCGGATCGTGGATGCCTTCGAGGTGGGATGGCTCAAGATGCGATCGGAGTATTGGCCGACTTGCCGGCAATTGGTCGGATTCGATCCTGCGCGGGCGCTCTACATCGACGACGATGAGCAATGTCTGGCTGCGGCGGAAGATTTCGGGATCGGCCGGATTTTTCACCGCTCCAGGTCGAGCTCTCAGGCTTCCGCGGTTCCTTCCGTGCGGTTTACCTCCATCGAACATTTCCACGCGATCCTGCCCGGGTAAGTCGCTGCGCGTGCTTCCGGTCCCCCTGCGCATTCCCTCCGGTGCCTTACTTGGCGGGATCGAGCAATTCCCTGAGCTTTTGCGCCAGTTCAGTGGGGAGGAAAGGCTTCTGGATGAAGCCGGTGCCCGGTTCCGCGAGAAACGTCGGTAACACGCTTCCCTCGGCATATCCCGACATAAAGAGCACCCGTAGCCCGGGCCATTGCCGACGCAGGTGCTCGGCCAAGGCTGGTCCTGTCATCTGCGGCATCACGACGTCCGTAAGCAGAATATGAATGGGGGTGCGGGCGGCGGCGACGAGGCGGAGCGCTTCCTGTCCGCTGGAGGCTTCCAGCAGGGTGTAGCCGTAATCGGACAGGGCCTGGGTGAGCAGCAGCCGGACGGCATGCTGATCCTCGACCAGCAGGATCGTCTCCCGCCCGCAGTGTGGCCGGGATGGGAGTGCCGGCGCGGCAGCGAGCGGCGGCGCTTCGACCAACGGAAAGTAGAGGTCGAAGGTCGAGCCCTCACCTGGTCTGCTGTCGGCGAAGATGAACCCCTGACTTTGTTTGACGATGCCGTAGACCGTGGCCAATCCCAGTCCGGTTCCTTTGCCTTCTTCTTTGGTGGTGAAGAAGGGTTCGAAAATATGGGAGAGGGTCGTGCGGTCCATGCCCTGCCCGGAGTCGCGGATCGACAGGTGCGCATAGGCTCCCGGGAGTAATGCGGGATGGGGCACGGGGCTGTCCGGTGTGATCAGCAGAACCTGCGTCGCCATCGTGAGGGTTCCGCCGGTAGGCATGGCATCTTTGGCGTTTACGGCCAGATTCAGCACCACTTGATCGATCTGTCCTCTGTCTGCGCGAATGGTACAGGGCCGCGAGTCGAGATTTCTGACCAGGCTGATGTCTTCGCCGATCAACCGTTCGATCATAGAGCTGATGGACGAGAGCGCCTCATTGAGGTCGAAGACCTGGAACGTCAACACTTGGCGCCGGCTGAAGGCCAGAAGCTGCCTGGTCAAGGCCGCCGCCCGCTGGCCGGCGGTCAGGATCTCGGTCAGCGAGCGACGAAGCGGATCCTCGGCCCGCACCTGGTCCAACACGAGCGTGGCGCACCCGTTGATGACGGTGAGCAGGTTGTTGAAATCGTGGGCCACGCCGCCGGCCAAGCGGCCGATCCCTTCCATCTTGTGGGCCTGCCGGAGCTGATCTTCGAGTTGTTTGTGCTTCGTGATATCGACGAAGAATCCGATGGAGCCGACCGCCTGGCCTGCCGGACCTTGGAGCAGGCTGCCCCACATGTTCACATCTACCAGGGTTCCGTCATTTTTCTGGCGGCGCAATTCGAGATTGCGCGGTGCGGCGCCGCTCATCACTGCCGTCCACAATTCTTCCGACACCTCCTCCTGGCCGGGAGGCACATAAGGGAGCTCCTTGCCCAGCACCTCGTCTTTAGTCCAGCCGAAGAGGGCGGTGGCGGCGGCATTCCATGTGGTCACGAGGCCCGCTTGGTCCAATTCGATCATTGCCAGCGGGGACTCTTCGATGATGGTCTGAAGATGGGCAGTCGTCCGGCGCAACTCGCCGGTGCGTTCACGGACATGGTGCTCCAGCGCCTCTTGAGCCTGACGGCGGTCCGACGCCTCCAGGGTCAGGGTCGCCATGGCGGCCAGGGAGGCGGCGAACGTTTGTTCCTCTGTGGTCCAGACTCTGGCCGGACCGATGTGTTCGAGGCATAACACGCCGACCACGCGACCATGCCGGCGGATCGGGGCGTCCAACATGGCCACGATGCCAAGCGGGGTCAGGTACGACGGTGTCAATTCCTTCGTGCGGGGATCGGTCTGCGCGTCATGGGCCGCGAGCGAGTAGGGTTCGGTTTCGAGCGCATGCAGGTAGGCCGGGTATTCACCGGTCGAGAGCGTCGTTCCCTGCAGATGGTGTTTGGGGGTGGCTTCGAACAGATCCTGCAGGATCAATGCGGACTGATGCTCGTCAAAGAGCCAGATGCCGGCTCGTTCGACGGCAAACGTGCTCACCGCATATTCGGTAATGACCGGGAAGGCTTGCTGCGGGTGTCCGCTATGGATGGCCGGATCTTCCGCCAACTCATGCAGCACGGCTTGTTGTGTCTCCAATTTCCCCAAGCGCAGCCGTTCGGCCTCTTCGCGTTGTTTCCGGTCCGTGATGTCTTCCGAAATACCGAGCAGATAGCGCGGCATGCCGGCCTGGTCGTAGAGGGGAAGCTTCTTGGTGTGGAGCCACCGGAGGCCATGATCTTTGGTCTGGATCGGTTCGGCCGGAATGTCCATCATCGTGCCGCCGGTCAGGACCTCGCGGTCTCTGGCGGTAAAGAATTCCGCCTGCTCCAGAGGGAAGAAATCGAAATCATTCTTTCCCAGGAGCGCCTCTCGCGGCAGGCCGATCAGGTCTTCGCCCGCTTTATTGAACTGGACGAAGCGCAATTCTTGCGCGTCTTTTAAAAAGACCATGTGGGGAATGTGCTCGACGATGGACTCCAGGAGTTGGCGCGTCTGGGTCAGGGCATCTTCGATGCCTTTCTGTTCGGTCACGTTTTCGCACACGATGATGATATCGAACTGTCCGTCGGAGTTACGCACGGCCCGGGCGGCTTCTCTCACCCAGAGCAGGCTCCCGTCCTTGCGCAGCTTCCGGAAATTCCAGCGGAGGACTTCTCCCGGTCGACGGAGGGAGTCGGCAAAGTGCTTTTCCATGCTGCCGTGGTCATCCGGGTGAACGATTCGCGCCACCGGTTGACCGATCAGCTCGTCGGCCTCGTAGCCCAATTCGGCGGCGGTGGTGGTATTGACCGTCAGCAATGTGCCCTGGGCGTCGACGGTCAGCAGCATTTCGGGGCTGCTCTCGAACAGCGCGCGGTATCGCTCCTGGCTGACGCGTAACGCTTCTTCGGTCTGTTTCCGGACGGAAATGTCGCGTACCACGGCCTGGAACCCGATGACCTCCTCGTCGCGTTGCAGCAGCTGCACATTCTGCCCGACCCACAGGGTCTGTTGCGTGTGGGTGACTAGAGGGAATTCACAATAGGTGCTGGCTGTCTTCCGGAGAAATTGCCGGAGGTAGAAACGTTCGGTCGGGCGGCGGTAATCGGGATGAACGAAATCCAGCGCCCGATGGCCGAGCATCTCCGTCTCGTGATACCCCAGGAGCCGGATGACCGCGGGATTGATGAACGTGAAACGGCCGCTCCGGTCTGTCCGATAGATGATGTCCTGCGCATACTCCATGATAAAGCGATGGTGTTCGGTCTTGACGGTGAGGAGCAGTTCCATCTGCTCCCCTTCCTGCAATTGCCCGGTGAGTTGATCCACCAATTGGGCGTTGTGATATTTCAGCCGGAGGGTTTCCAGGACAGTGTTGGACGTCCGGTACGCCGTGTAGACCATGAGCAGCGAGAAGAGCAGGGTGCAGATCGCCATCGGCAGGGCTTGCTCATGGTCGAGGGCGAAGAGTCGCAGGATGAGTGGCGTCAATATCGGAAGAGAGAAAGACAAAAAGGCGTCGAAGCGAGCCGCTAGGGTGGAGGCGGCGCCGGCTGTAATGCCTGCGAGCACGAAGGCCAGAAAAACCTGGTGGGCCGGCGAGGATTCCGGAAGCAGCAACAGGGCAGAGGCGCCCCAGCCGAGACCCGCGAGTGTCGTGCCGGCCAGAAATGCCCGGTCCCAGCGCTCGATGTTGGCGGGGCCCGGCCTGGTGGCCGTGAACTTTCGGGCGAGCCCGTATCGGCCTGCTGCGAGGACCAGATGGTACAGCAGCCAGGCGAGCAGCCGGTCGTGCGGGACGACAGGCCAATTGACTGCAATCAGGGCGAGTGCGCAGCCGAGCCCGGCCACCAGCGCGGCCGGCATCGCCTCATAAAGAAGCGTCACCCGTTGCAAGGCGATGCTGCTGTCCCGGGCTGAATCTATGGGTTTGAATAATGGAGAGGTCGACGGAGGCTCTCTGTCGGGAAACGACTGCGAGGAGGACATCCGGGTCACTCCCGTCTGCTGCATGGGCGATTCTGAAGATAGTACATTATACGGTGTAGTCTACAAAATTGCCGAGAGGGATACAATTTTCCTGTTTCATGTCGTCGCTGCTTCGGCTGGTTCCGAAAGCGGTGTGAGGCCAAAGTCGTGACGAGCGGGTCAGGTGTCGAGGCCGGAATGCAGGGACGATTGTCCGCTGACGCAGGCGGTGCCGCGATACATTTCCCCGCCGATTCTCGGGACGCCGGGAAGGCAATAACGATCGAGCTGTTCCAGTTGCAGGCCTGCGTCCAGTACCAGTCGATCGATGCGGCGATTGAGATTGCAGCCGCAAGCCAGGACGTGTTGCAGCGGGTTGAGCCGATCCTGCCATCGGGCGATGAGGGGATCGTCGCTGCGGCCATGTTCCAGGAAAAGGAAGTGGCCATCCGGCTTCAGCACCCGGCGAATGTCGCGTAGCGCCTTCGCAGGATCCGGAATGGTGCAGAGGGTGAAGGTGCTGACCGCGTAGTCGAAGCTGGCATCGTCATAGGGCAATCGTTCGGCACTGACATGCTGAATATGAACGGGGAACGAAGCCTGTGCCACCCGTACGGCGACTCGATCGGGTAAGAGTGGGGCGGGATCGACGGTGTGCAGAGCGGTCACGGTCGGGGGGTAGTGCGGCAGATTCAATCCGGTTCCGAACCCGATTTCCAGGACGAGTCCATGCACCGGAGTCAGCAGAAGCCGGCGTTCGGTCTGAAACCGTTCGCCCCGGAGCACCCAGTCCATGAGTCGCGGGAAGATGTAGGTGGCGTACATCGGCGTTGGCAAAAGTCTGTGAGGTCGTGCGCGGTCGATCTTCGGCGACCGGTTGTTCCGGCATTTGAACAGGACTCGATTCCGGGATCAAGGGAGGAGGGACTCTTCGCGGTCGAATCAGTTCCTGTTTGTCCCGTCTCGTCCTTGTCGCTCCGTGCGGCGTGTGCTAGAGTCGTCCGTTCTTTCATCGAATAGGAACGATTGCCTCGCATATGACGATACCACAATGAGCAAGACATACGATCATCAGGCCCTCGAATCGAAGTGGCAGACCTATTGGGAGACGCATCGCCCGTTTCGGGCGCTGGACGATCAGTCGAAGCCCAAGTTCTATTGCCTCGACATGTTTCCTTACCCGTCGGGGTCGGGTCTGCACGTCGGGCACTTGGAAGGGTATACGGCCACGGATATCGTATCCCGCTATAAGCGGATGCGCGGCTTCAACGTATTACACCCCATGGGGTGGGATGCGTTCGGGTTGCCCGCGGAACAGTATGCCGTGAAAACCGGCGTGCATCCTGCCATCACCACTGCGCAGAATATTGCGACCTTTAAACGGCAAATGAAGCGAGTCGGGCTCTCCTACGACTGGGAACGTGAGCTCAGCACCACCGACCAGGACTACTATCGGTGGACCCAGTGGATCTTTCTGAAGCTGTTCGAACGGGGTCTTGCCTACGTGGCGGAGGTGCCGGTGAACTGGTGTCCGGCCTTGGGGACCGTGCTGGCCAACGAAGAAATTGTGGACGGCAAGAGCGAGGTCGGCGGGTTCGACGTCATTCGCAAGCCGATGCGGCAGTGGGTCTTGAAGATCACCGCCTATGCGGAGCGATTGCTGGAGGACCTGACCCTGGTCGAATGGCCGACCAGCACGCTCGAGATGCAGAAGAATTGGATCGGCCGGTCGATCGGCGCGGAAGTCGATTTTCCATTGGCCGACCAGAGGGGCAATCTGCGCGTGTTTACGACCCGCCCCGACACGCTCTTCGGTGCGACCTATATGGTCTTGGCGCCGGAACATCCGCTCGTCGACGTGGTGACGACGCCGGAGCAGCGTGAGCAGGTGACGGCCTACCGCGAGGCGGCGTCCCGTAAGAGCGATCTGCAGCGTCAGGAACTGGATAAGGTCAAGACCGGTGTATTCACCGGCGGGTATGCCGTTAATCCGGTGAACCAGGAGCGGCTGCCGATCTGGATTGCCGATTACGTGCTCATGAGTTACGGCACCGGCGCCATTATGGCGGTGCCTGCCCATGATGAGCGTGACTGGGCGTTTGCCACGCAATACCGCCTCCCGATTCGGGAAGTCATTCAGGGCGGACAGGTGGAGAAGGCGGCGTTTGTCGAGACGGACCGGGGGCGAGTCGTCAACTCGACCACGCCGGATGGATCCTGCTCGCTCGATGGATTATTGCCCAGCGACGCCATTCCAACAATGACGGCCTGGCTCGAAACCAAGGGCAGGGGTAAGAAGACGATCAATTACAAGCTCCGTGACTGGCTCTTCGCCCGGCAGCGTTATTGGGGCGAACCCTTTCCGATTGTGTGGGTCGACGGCGAGCCACGTCCCCTGCCTGAGGAGCAATTGCCGCTCCCGTTGCCTGAAACCAAGAATTTCAAACCCTCCGGCAGCGGCGAAAGCCCCTTGGCGAATCTCCACGACTGGCTGGAGACGACGGATCCTGCCACCGGCAAACCGGCGCGACGGGAGACGAACACGATGCCGCAGTGGGCCGGGTCTTGCTGGTATTACCTGCGGTTTATCGATCCGAAGAATCCCGCGCAGGTGGTCGATCCGGCGAAGGAACGCTATTGGATGCCGGTGGACCTCTACATCGGCGGCAGCGAACATGCGGTGCTGCATCTATTGTATAGCCGGTTCTGGCACAAGGTCTTGTTCGATGCCGGGGTGGTCAGCACGCCGGAACCGTTCAAGAAGCTCGTGCACCAGGGCATTGTGTTGGGCGAAGACAATCAGAAGATGTCGAAGTCGCGCGGCAATGTGGTGAACCCGGACGAGATGATCGACCAGTTCGGGGCCGACGCGGTGCGGCTCTATGAAATGTTCATGGGCCCGCTCGAATCGATGAAGCCCTGGAGTACCCGCGGTGTGGAGGGGATCACACGATTCCTCGATCGAGTCTGGCGGTTGCTGATCGGCGACGAGGGCGCATTGAGTCCGGCGGTTACGGATGCCGAGCCGTCGCCTGAGCAGCTGCGGTTGCTCCATTACACCATCAAGAAAGTCACCGACGATATCGATGCCTTACGCTTCAATACGGCGATCTCGCAAATGATGGTGTTCACCAACGAGATGACGAAACTGGAGCAGCGGCCGCGCCGCCTGCTGGAACCGTTTGTGTTGTTGCTCTTGCCGTTTGCGCCGCATCTGAGCGAGGAGTTGTGGGAACGTCTCGGTCAACAACCGAGCGCCGGCCAGCAGCCGTGGCCGCAGTTCGATCCCGCGTTGGTGGTCAGCGACCGGCTGACGATCCCGATTCAGGTGAACGGAAAGCTCCGGGGAAAACTCGAAGTCGATGCCGGGGCGTCACGCGAGCTGTTGGAACCTCTGGCTAAAAAAGAAGTGGCTGAATGGCTGCAGGGGAAAGAGCCGAAGAAGGTCATTTACGTTGAGAAGAAACTGATCAACTTCGTGGTGTGATGCCGTGCGCCAGCCTGAACGTCACAGGAACAACACAGCACGTGTCGGCCCGGAGGCTCCTGGCCGCGTGGTGTGGCTGATTATGTTCTTTGCGTTGAGTGTCTCGCTCCCCGGCTGTGGCTATCAGTTTCGAGTGCAGGGCGCCGGTCCCACGGTCGGCGGCGCGTCGGAGACAGCGACGAAGCGGCCGCACGCGCCACGCCTGGCCATCCTTCCTGTTGCCAACAGTACCTACGAGGCGAATTTCGAGGTCAAGCTCGCCAATTACCTGCGTCGGGAATTCTCGGCGGGGGCGGGGGCGGAAATCGTGGGTCCTTCGGCCGGGGCCGATCTCTATTTATCCGGACAGATCATGCAGATCACGCTGCCGACCTTGAGTTTCGATCAGACCACGACATTTGAAAGCCGGGTGGAAATGCTCGTGAGTGTGAGGATCGAGGAGGCCAAAACGAAAAAGGTCGTCTGGTACCAGGTCGCGAAGGGAACCTCTGAGTTTTTTCTCACCCAGGATCTGCAATTCAACCGGGTGCTGCAAAACCGGGCGTTGGAGCAAGCCGGCCGGTTCGTTGCGGAAGATCTGGCCTCACGATTCCTGCTCTTTCTGGATACGGGCGAGTTGGACAAGGCGTTGAAGCGACCGGTGAAAGTCGAGGCCGTTCCGTACGGTGGGGTACAGCCCGGTGTGCCCCGATAACTAATGGAAAGCTTCTGCGGATGAGCGCTTCAGTGATGAGTCTGGAACTGCCTCAATCCCTCGCGCGTAGCGGGGTGATGCCGCTGTATGCCGTGGTCGGCGAAGAAGACTATCTCCGGGACCAGTCCGTGGCCGCATTGCGGGCCGCAGCCTTGGGACCGGCGGCGGATACCGGATTCAATTGCGATATTTTTCATGGCGACGACTGCTCGGTTGAGGATGTGTTGGCCTGCGCGTCGGAGATTCCCGTATTCGCCGAACGCCGCGTGGTGGTCTATAAGTCGGTCGAAAAGCTCCCGGCCCGGGAAGGTGAAAAACTCCTCTCCTATTTCGCCGCGCCGAATGACACGACGACGTTGATCGTGGTGGCCGCCAAGCTGGATGGACGGATGAAATGGACCCAAGCCTTGACGAAAGGGGGAGTGACGGTCAATTGCGCCCCGCTGCGTGATGCGCAGCTGTCGGCCTGGATTCGCCAGGAAGCGGCGGCGCTGGGTGTGCGCATCCACGAAGAGGCGACGCAGCTGCTCAAGGAAGTGGGGAGTGAGTCTCTCTATGCGGTGAAGCGGGAGTTAGAGAAGCTCGCCGCCTATGTGCCGCCTGACCGAACCGCGCAACTGGCGGATGTCGAGGCGTTGAGGGGGACGGAGTCCGGTGCGTCGGTGTTCGATCTCATGAACGCCATCGGAGCGCATGATCATGGACGGGCGTTACGGATCCTTGCTCGAAATCTTGAAAATGGAGAGGCTCCGCTCCGGATTCTCGGTGCGTTGGTCTGGCAATACCGGCGGTTGTGGAAAATGAAGGAGCAGCTCAAATCCGGGGGGCGGGAAGGGGAGGCGGCCAGAACGTTACGGATCGATCCATCCCGGGTGCGCGGTTTTCTGGCGCAATTCTCAGACGCGCAATTGACGCAGACGTTTCGCTGGTTTCTGGACACTGACTCGAAGCTCAAAGGCGGGAGTGGAAGCGCCCCTGTTCGCGTGATGGAAGACCTCTTGTTCCGACTCTGTGGCCAGCCGTCGAAATCAGCATCATCCGGAGCGCGGGTGCAACCAGCACCACCGGTCCCGCGCCCGACGGGTTCGAGACCGGTGTCGAATGTCAGAACCGTTACGCGGAAGCGGTGAGCGCGTTCACGCGCACAGTCAGCCGGGACACGCGGCGCGAGGCCGTATTCGGCTTCAAGACCCCTTTAGTGACCGCCTTGCCAAGAGCTGACGTGGCTTCCCTGAGGGTGGCTTTGGCTTCATCCGGCTTTTTGGCCGCGATCGCATCCTGAACCTTGCGGAGGATGCTCCGGACCGAGCTGATGGTGGCGCGGTTGCGCAAGCGGCGCTTCTCAGATTGACGGGCACGGCGAATCGTGGATTTGTGGACAACAGGCATACGGATTCTCCTACGTTCAAAGCTTGAGCTTGTAACATAGGATGAGAAGAGAGGTCAAGGATACTGAAAGGAGTCAGCCTGGCCACGAGGCAACCTCGAGGGCAACGGCGTACACATGATGACACGGATTGATGCACGAGATCGGTTGATTGTCGCGCTGGATGTTCCCTCCGCGGCGGAAGCGGATGCGCTGGTGGCTCGCATGGGAGACCAGGTGCGATTTGTGAAAGTCGGCCTGGAGTTGTACACGGTGGCGGGGCCGGACATCGTCCGGAAGCTGGTGGACCGCGGGAAGCGGGTATTCCTTGATCTTAAGTTCCTCGATATTGAAGAAACCGTCCGGCGTGCGACGGCCCGGGTCGCCGCGATGGGTGCCACCTTTCTGACCGTCCATGCGAACCGAAAAGCGTTGATGGCTGCGGTGCAGGGACGGGGATCGTCCGATCTCAAACTGCTGGCGGTAACGGTGCTGACCAATTTCGACGGAGAAGATTTGCGGGAGATGGGCATACAGCGAAGTGTTCAGGATTTGGTGACGGCGCGGGCCTTGCTTGCGGCCGAAGTGGGCTGCGACGGGGTGGTGGCGTCGGGAGAGGAGCCGCAGGCGATTCGTGCCAAGGTAGGCCCGAATCTGGTTATCGTGACCCCAGGGGTCCGGCCGGCGGGAAAAGGGACGGATGATCACGCGCGAGTAACGACGCCGACCCAGACCATTGCCGCCGGCGCCGACTATCTGGTGATCGGTCGCCCGATTCGCGATGCTCAGGATCCTCCCGCCGCCACGACGGCCATCCTGGAGGAAATGCAAGCGGCCTTCGATCGCCGGGGACGTTGACGGTCGAGTCCCAAGTCGATTTCGTTCATGCGATCAGAGATACAGAACGCGTCGCGACTTCGCCCGGCCAGTCTATCTATGCAGCAAAAGCTGAGTCAGGATGAGGTCTTGGGGCGGTTGCGACTATTCTGCGGGGTTTGTTAAGATGCGCGCTCCTCGTTGACGTTGTGTGGTGGGTGTAGCTCAGCTGGTTAGAGCGCCGGATTGTGGATCCGGAGGTCGCGGGTTCGAAACCCGTCACTCACCCCAACCTCTCCTCTCGCAACTACCTGATAGATCGACTGATCGGACGAAGCCGCCGGGGTCTCATGCCTCGGCGGTTGCGCGGAGGTTGCGGATTGAGCCTCGGGAAGCCACTGACTCGCCGGGGTATCGAGCCGATCGACAGCCTGTTTGTTCCCGCCCGGAATCAGATGTCCGTACAGATCCACGGTCACCTGAATTGATGAATGCCCCATCTGTTCCTTCACGTAGACCAGACTTTCCCCCTGCTGCAGGAGCAGTGACGCGAACGTGTGTCGCAGGTCGTGAAATCGTACCTTCCTGAGCTTCGCTTTCGTCAGGAGGCCGTAGAACACGCGATCGCGCAAGTTGTGCGGGTGCAGGAGTCCCCCGGTCTCACTGCAGAAGACCCAGGCCGGGGTGTCTGTCCACTGGCTCGCTGCAGCCTCAATTTGGCGCTCTGTGAGGAGGTCTCGAAGCGTCTGGGCCAACTCCCTCGACATGTCCACCCGTCGACTCTCTCCGCTCTTTGGTGTCGTCAGTCGGAAATGGGTGTAGTTCCGTTGAACCTCGATGAACCGGCCCTGCCAGTCGATGTCACCCCACTGGAGTGCGAGCAACTCGCCCATGCGAAGACCGGTACGGACCGCGCAGAGGAAGAGCGGATAGTAGCGAGGAAGCTTGGCCTTGGCGGTCTCAATTAGCAAGGCGACTTCTTCCCTCGTCAGTGGCGTGATCTTGTGGCGCTTCGTGATCTTCGGGAGAAACTTGCCTGGTTTGAGCGCAGGATTCACCGTGACCAGATTATCTTCCAGGGCGTGGCTCAGAAGGCTGCTGAGGCAGCGGACGATGTTCTGCATGGTTTTCGGTGATTGTCCCCTCTGGAGGCCAGCCAGGGCCATAGCTTTGACCTTTTCGCGGGTAATGTCCTGC
Source organism: Nitrospira defluvii (assembly GCA_000196815.1). Taxonomy (GTDB): domain Bacteria; phylum Nitrospirota; class Nitrospiria; order Nitrospirales; family Nitrospiraceae; genus Nitrospira_A; species Nitrospira_A defluvii_A. The sequence goes on along the minus strand of FP929003.1, from coordinate 4,168,120 downwards.
AGGTCGAGACCTCGCAAGGTCGGCAAGATGTCCCGATTCAGGATCTTGGTGTAGTCGACAAAGGTTGTGCGCTTCCGCGCGTGCTCAATTCGCTCCAAGAAGACTTCGGTATAGCGTTCGAGTGTCATGCCAGACTTCTGGCCCTGAAACGCTGGCTGCCCTAGGGCGAGACGGGCTTGAATCTGCTGTGCGGCGAGCTTGGCGGCCTTCTTGCCCGGCTCGCCGATGCCGATCCGCTTGGCCTTCCGCATGCCTTGGTGATCGATGAAGATCCACCAGGCACCCTTCCATTGTCGAATCTTCACGCCCATGGGATCAGCCTCGCGTGCGAAGGTGCGGCCTCGCACCATTGTTCTGGGGTTCGGTTATCGTGAGTGTTCAGGTCCATTTGGATATGCTCCGCTGCCATCCTATCAAGACGGCTGTTTGCTGAACAAACCGTCCAGGACATCATCAACGAGTGCGCCCAACTCGGTCGAGGGCCGGACCGTTCGGAATTGGCCGATCCACACATCAAAATCCTCTCGCCTGATCAGAATCTTGCCCCCGATACGATGATGGGGCAGAGGGGCCAGAGGATCGGTCAGGCGGTCCCGCAACCAGCGAACCGAACACGAACTGTAACCGGCCAAGGCCTTCAAGTCGAGGTATCCAGGAAGCTGCAGGGCTGACGAGGCAGCCGGCGCCACGCGTCCCCGTTCCCCCAAAGACACATCTGCTTGTAAGGCACTCGGTTGATCCTGTCGCATCAGTCAGTCCGCTGGCAGATCCTCGAACTTGGCATACTGTTCTCGGAATAACAGCTTCTGCTCACCCACCGGTCCGCTGCGGTGTTTCCGGACAAGGATTTCCGCAAGGCCTTTGTCGAGAGAGTCCGGGTTGTACACTTCGTCCCGATAGATGAACGCGACCAAGTCAGCATCCTGTTCAATCGAACCGCTTTCCCGAAGGTCAGACAGCATCGGCCGCTTGTCGCCTCGCTCTTCGACTTTTCGATTGAGCTGAGAGAGGGCGATGATCGGGACGCCCAATTCCTTGGCCAGGAGCTTCAGGGCACGCGACATGTCGCTAATTTCTTGCTGGCGTGATTCTCCCCGCAAGCTTGGTGTCATGAGCTGGAGATAATCCACGATCATCAAGGCGAGTCCTGTTTTGGCCTTTGCTCGTCGGGCGCGCCGACGCAGTTGAGCCATGGTGATAGAGCCTGAATCCTCGATGAACAGGGGCGCGTTCGAGAGTTGATCTGCCGAAGTAGCGAGATCAAACCAATCAGCACTCGATACCTTTCCTGTTCGGATGGCGTGAAGATCGATCTGGGCGGTGAGCGCAAACAAGCGATCGATCAACTCCTCTTTGGACATTTCCAAGCTGAAAATCTGGACGGGCAGGTTCGTTTCCAGGGCGACATGAGCGGCAATTGAAAGCGCGAGGGCAGTTTTCCCCATGCTGGGACGAGCAGCGATGATGTTCAGGGTGCCGGGTTGAAGTCCGGCCGTGAGGCGATCCAAGGTGGCAAAGCCTGTCGAAATACCCGTGAAAGGTCGTCGGCTCTTGTATAGGGTTTCCAGATGGTGCAGGCGTTCGTTGACCAGCTGGGCGGTTGTGATTCTGGAGGAAGCTTGGCCTAGATCCTGTCCTCCGAAGATGGTCTGCTCTGCCTGGTCGATCAGCGCATCCAGCGTCTCCTGCTCGTCGGTCGATCGGGTGAACAAGTCAAAGGCCATTTGTCGCACGGCTCGGCGCCGGGCTTTTTCCTGCACCACGCGACAGTGGGTCGTGACATTGGCGGCCGTGGCGACGGTTTCGATCAGTTCAGCGACCGCCGCGCTTCCGCCAACCTTCTCAAGGAGTCCTCTCCGTTTCAATTCTTCGGCGACCACGATGTGATCAATTGCGCCTCCCGCGTTCTCCAGCCGGCACATTGCCGAGAAGATGCCTTGGTGATGGGAATCGTAAAAGTCTGTCTCCTGGACGAGTTCCCCCACAGTGGCCAAGACTGCAGGGCAGAGCAGAATAGCTCCAAGGATGGCCCGCTCAGCGTCCAGATCGTGGGGTGGCATCGTGGGGTGTTCGATAGTCGTCATGGTCATGCGGCGTTCCCGTTTGCGATGTGCGCCGCGATCCGTTGCCGGACAGGGAGATGAACTGAACAGTAGGCCTCGCCGACAACGCAGGGGTTGGGGCATGGTTTGGAGTGACGCCCGTTGCTTTGTCGGTCCTGGCAGTGTCCAGTGCTCGAAGGGGCGGGCCCTGTTGCCATGGGACGTTGCTCATCGGCTGCTTTATTGAGCCAGCTCACGATGAATTTCCGAGTTTTGGTCCGCCTGCGGCCTTTGGGGGTCAACAGCCAGGCGTCCATCTTTCCAAGCTCGCGATCGAAGGCGAGATGGCTGTAAGCATGATTCTTGCGGAGGGCTGCCAAGAACTCCTCATCCGACAATTGCCCATTTCGCTTTACTGAGGAGTCGTTGGCTGGTGAAGACGAAGTCGGACCAGCTATCTTTTCCTGCTCCTGCTCCTGCTCCTGCTCCTGCTCCTGAGATGGCGAACGTTTAGGTGAACGTTGGGGGGAACGTTTCGCCAACGCTTGAGTGAACGTTTCGCTGAGGCCTTCGGACAGGTACGCCGTGTTATTTGAAAACCGCTTCAGGAGAGGAGTTTCAGGCAAATCGTCTAGGTCTTTGAGGTTGCCAATAACGTTGTTGGCGTTCTCGGGTTGGTTGTATTTCCACCAGGTTGGCAAGTAGAGCACGCGAGCATCGTGATCCCACTCCCAAGCGAGGGTCTTGCAGACCTTCAGGAAACCTTTCTGAAACGTTTGGGGTAACGTTCCGAGGTCTTCAGAGGCCTTGCCGGGAGAGAATGAGAAGAGGCCAATCCGATTGGATTGAGCGGTGAGAATGTAGAGCGCGATGCGCTGCTCATCGGCAGTGAGTCTGCGAAACTTTTCGTCTGTCCAGATGCGAGGGTCGATCTTACGGTATCGGGAAGCCATCAGTGGGTCACTCCAATGTCTTCCTTGCCAAAGGCAATCAATGTCTCCTGCAGCTGTTTTAGGAGAGGGGACGCGGCCCCTAGGAACTCCTCGAGTCTATCTTCCATCGCTGAATCATGGGCGATGATTTCTGTAGACATTAGGCCGGCTAGTTCCATCCGAATAGCGATTGAGCCTTGGCATGCGTGGAGGTTGGGTTTGTGGCCAAGATGCGAAGGGACAGAGGATGCCCTGGAAACCTTAGAACTGGTTTTAAGGGGATTGATCGGCGCGGTGTTGCCTGATAGATTAGCAGGTACCATTTGTTCGCTCCTCGGTTTTGCCGCGCTTTGGGATTGCACCCCGGGGCGCGGCGTTTTTATTTCATTTCTGGGCGGCGGAGCACCGACAGTACCTCACTTAGGCAAACGCGAATGCCCCGCTTGCCGACACGGTATGATGGGATCTGGCCAACCTTAATCATCTGGTAAATACTTGATCTGCCACCAACTCCCTGTGCGACGATTTCTTTTACCGGCACCAAAGTTTGATTCATGGTCTTCCTCCAGCCTGTCCGCCAAATCCATGCCTTCTTTATACCGAAGCTTCTAAGCGCGCTCGCTGTACGAATCAGATTTAAATTTGTACAGTTATTCGCCCCATGTGCGGCTTTCATTCGCATGGTGGCGCTATTCAAAAATGTGAAGTAGAGATGCCAAGAGCGGAACTTGAGAGAGTCTGCGGGGGTGCGTTCAAAGGGAAGGAGCGGCTGCAAGAACTAGAATTGTTTTCTCTCTATCTTTCTTACGAACTCCTTTTTTTGTTCGGCGGTTAAGCTGCGCAAACGTTCTTGAATATCCAAATACTTCTCATCACAACCAAACTCTCGCTTCCATCGCTTTTCGTAATATTGAATGAGGGCCTCCTTCTGTATTGATTTGTCTAAGCGATAGCCGAATTGATAAATCCCCTTTCGCACACACTCGTCCCAATAATCAGCGACAACCTTTACTGCCTGGACAAGGCTGCACGGCTTTAGATCAGCGTACCAGCAAATCCACTCTGCCAACATCCGATCTCTGCGTCTTTTAGCTCGAATTATAAATACAGATCCTCCGCCAGGTACCCCGGATAGGTTCAATAGCTGCTCTATAGTTTCGCGCCTTCCGTCCTTAATGTATTTTTCGAGTGCAGAGCACAAGATCTCCAGAACCCAAATGGGTGGGTAAAGCTTGTTCCGATGAGCCCACATGAAGGCCTCCAAGACAAGCAGTGGGTCCTGCGACCTGGCATATGCAATTTGGTATTCGTCCAGGGCGATCCTTCCCCATTTATCGACGTGGCCATCTCGGTATAGAGATGGTAGCTTTTTTAGGCCGGCCTTAGTCAGAAATGGGAACGGTCCATCAGGCGGATGCTTAACGTGCAGATCCCAAATGAGAGACTCAGGGACATGCGCTTTCTGCTTTGGCTTTCGCTCTGAAGTGAATTTCGCAGGAGCTAATGGTCTCTCATCCACTACGCTGCGAACTACTTCAAGGGCAAAATCCATCCCTGCAGATAGAGGCCCGTTTTTTCGTTTTCGAGGCATATTCCCCTCCTGTCGGGTTCCTGGATGAGGATGGGGGGCACGGGCGCCAGGAACGCCCGCCGGCTGGTTCATGAGGCCAGCCGTTGCCCCGTTCTAGAATCGTGCTGGTACGGTATCAATTCACCGACGTGGCAACAAGGCCGCGCTTGAGAATTCCTCCGACTGCTTGCGGAGACCACAACTTTCCCGTCTTCGATGGAACGCCCTGCTTGTTCAGGTGATCTGCGATGCGACGCCGTCCGAACCCTTGGGTTCTCAGGTCAGCGATTATCTGAAGGCCGGACTGTTCGGTGGAATTGAGCAACAGTGTTTCTCCATCCTCGGCAAGATCGTATCCAAAGGGAAGACGGCCGCTAATCCGTTTGCCTTTGCTCCTAAGGTGGCCAAGGGCTCCTTTCGTTCGTTCAGCCACTTGATCCCGCTCGAATTCTGCCAAAACAGCCAACATACGAAAAATCATTTTCCCTGCGGCCGATGCTGTGTCGAGCTTTTCGGAAAGGCTGACCAGGTCCGCTCCGCTTTTGGCGAGGCGGTCACTGATCGAGATGGCATCCTTCGTTGAGCGAGCCAAACGACTGAGGCTGTAGACAATTAACGCCGCCCCCTCTCTACAGGCCGCTGAAAGCGCCGCTTGGAGGCCTGGACGATTATCAGACCGACAACCGGATAGGCCGGCGTCAGCATGAAGTTCCATAAGTCCATACCCATTCAATTCACACCATGCGAATATCCGGGCTTGCTGCGCGGCCAAACTTACCCCGTCCTGCGCTTGCCCTTCGGTTGAAACTCTGCAGTAGCCGATTGCCTTCATAAGTCCCTCCTCCAGGACTTGCGATGTGCAATGACCGGTCGGTTATTGCACAGAGGTTCTCTGAGTGACTCGTCTGATGCCATGCCTAATCGTTGTTCTTGCTGTACGACGTACGACAGTTCGAGGATTGACCGTCGGTGCATGCAAGATCAGCTCGCGCTCAATAATGGGATATTGACCACCACGATTCTGGAAGGGCCGATTTGGCAGCCGGTATTTATCCTGGACGTCAGTAAGCTCCATGACTCCATCAATCAATTCATTTACGGCTGAATCTAGGAACAGACAGCAGGCTTGCTTGTTTGGGAATGGGCCGTAACGTCGCACGCATAAGCCGGTAATCGATATACGCACAAACCACTGGGTTTCACCGGTGGAAGTTTTGATTTTTACGAACCACTCCGGGCGAGGGCGCTCCTCGAGCATGACGATTCGTTCTCTAGATTTTTTAGCCACTACTTGGTTGTCTGTCTTACGACTGCTCGCGGTACTAGTTGCCATAGTGATTTCTCCTTCCCCAGTTTATTTGTTGTTCGAAATATCAAATTTCTGAAAGTGTTCTCAGAGTTTCAGGTCAGGATTGTCATCGAATTCTGCGTGTCACCTCGCGACTCTCCTGCATGTCACGGGGGCGTAAATCCTCGACATGAATCCGGATGACTTTCCCCTCGCGCCGTACCGGCAAGCCGTTACTGATCATGCAAAAGATGGTGTTCTGGCACACGCTCAGGACGAAGGCGGCTTCCTTGATCGTGAGCCACTTGGCGCGCTCGCTTTCCAAGAACTCGCGGCGGATGGCCTCAGCGCCATGTGTCTTTGGAGTGGAGCTGGTTTGTCTAGCTTCATCGGGCATCTCAGAATGGATTGTCATCGAATTGCCTTTCTGCTTTTTCAGCCGCGTCGCCACCGTGAAGCCGGTTCAGTTCGAAACGAGCCCGACCAAGCGAAGTCGCGGCCTCTCCGTCACGGCTGGACTTTCTTTTGGCGACCTAACGGGAAGAGGATTGTCATCCATCACAAGGCATTTCTTTGCATCTGCCTCCATCAGGAACGCCGTTGGGTGCCATTGACGCAGCCACCGCAGCTTCCGTTCCCCCTCCTTCCGGCTTGCTAGGAAGTGCCCCAGGTGTATCCACTTGCCGTTTGCGCGTGAGTCGCAAACCAACCAAAGCGTTCGCCTTTCGTTACTTTTAACGTTTGTCAGCATGTGCCTTCCCTTTCTGCCTGTTCTTAGGCTGGTCGAAATGTTGAGTGAGTAAATGCCGAATCAGACCACTGGCGGTGAAACCTTGCTTCCGCACTGCATCAAGTTTTGCTTTGAGGGATTCGGTAAGCTGAACCATTAGTCGCGGCATCGTCATGGCCCTCCGTATTATAAGTAGATAGCAAGTAGTTAATGCTATCAGAATGAATATAATGCTGTCAATTGGCATGTTGCACGGTATGTTGTGCTCAGGTAACCTCTGGCCTCGCCATGGCTAGACCTAAGTCGCCAGTTGTCAGAAAGCTCTTTGCCTTGAGACTGCAAGAGGAATTGCTCACGGAATTGAGGCACATCGCGTTGGATCGCAAGATGCCGGCGAATCAACTATTAGAGATAGCGATCGAAGACTTCGTGAAGAAGTGCCGCGAGAAGAAAAAGCTGTAATCGCCAGGGGTGGCGTCGAACTGTTACCCCAGCGCCCACTTGGCTATGTGATGATGCTGAAGATGTGGGATTGGGCATGAAGGGATGGGTATATGTCATCAGCAACAAAGCCATGCAAGGGTTGGTCAAAGTTGGTTATTCCTCGAAAGATCCTGACCTTCGCGCCGGTGAATTAAATCATACCGGGTCCCCCCACCCCTATGTCGTCGACTACGATGTGTTAGTCGAAGACCCACGAGCGATTGAGCAGCGGGCGCACAGAATCCTGTCGTCTAGCCGAGAAAATAAAGAATGGTTCCGCTGCAGTCCCGAGGAGGCCATAGCTGCAATTAAACAGGCAGCTGGGGGAACGGAGATCACAGAGTCCTACAAGCGTGCAGAAAGAGTGCGAGCCGAGGGTCTGCACCGACAAGCGCTACGAGATCGAGAGCAGGAGAGAAAGGCTACAGTTGCGCGCCAGGAGTTTCAGGCACGCCTAGCGAAAGATGAGGCCGCTATCCGAAAAGCATTCGATGAGAGCATCGAACGGCAATGTCCGCCTCGCCCATTTTGGCAATACTGGATTACCGGTGGTGTTATCGTTTTCTTTCTCATTGGCATTGTCGCGCCTAAAACGACTGACGGAGCGGCTATCGTGTCCGCTGTTTTCTGGGCGGTGCTTCCTGGATGGGGATTGTTTGAATTTTTTGAGAATAGGCGAAAAATGTCTGCGAGGTATCGAGAATTTGAGCAGGAGCGAGATCGGAAAATTGCACTCAGCCGTTCTCAGTTGGAGGTGCAGGCAGATAGGTCCACATCTGCGGCAGGCGCTTTGGATGGTTCTATGCCAAGAGAAATAAGACGGGAACAGCCATTCGATTATCAGGGGCCGTCCATATGGGGTAATCCCTCGGCGCTTGTGCAGAGAGGGCTAGACTATATGAATGGCTGCGGCCTTCCGCATAGTGATGCGGACGCAGTGGATTGCTTCCGTGCGGCAGCAAAGCAAGGGAGTGCTGAAGGACAGTACTATTTGGGATGGATGTACAAATTGGGCCGTGGTATACCCGCTGACCCGATTAAAGCCTACATGTGGTTAAGTCTAGCTACGTGGCACGGGGAGCCCAGGGCATCAAGTTTTTGTCGAGCGTTAGAGGAGCAAATGACGCCAGCCCAACTCTCAACGGCTCGGTCAATGTCAAAGACCTGTCAGGCTTCGAATTACGAGCACTGTGATTGAGCTTCCGCCCTTCTCCTCAATGGGCAGACTACCTGCCAGATCGGGACTGAGTCTGCCGTCTAGCATCTAGATTCCCCGTCAGGACGTGCAATAACCGCGTCCGGTTGTTGCACGTACAGTGGCCTTCGTGACCGATCAATGAGGAAAACATGATCATCTACCAGGTCTACGATGAGACTATCGAACAAGCGAGGGGCATCGCTCTGCATGACTCAAGGCTGTGCTAGAATTTGGATAAGGCCGAGAGGGCTTTTTTGACAAAAGCGTACGCGCAAGCTGGAGGTGACGCCTACTGGGAAAAAGAATCCCCGCTCAAGGTGACAACCGACAAGCTCCGAATCTGTTACTACCCCACGGCCGGGAAACTCCAGATCTCCGCCGGCTGGAAGGATCGTGATACGGGGAAGGTCAGATACGGCCGCACGGTCGTTCTCGATACCGCAAGTCTCACGGCAAGCCCTGAAGCTCTCGCCTTATTCGAAACGATCCTGACCACTCCTCCCGCGTAAGCTCCTCTTCGCCCCAGAACCGAACGGAACCACCAGGCACCGCATTGCCTGGAAGGCTTTCGCCCCATGTTCTGGCCTTCGAACGATTCAAATATCACGCATTCCTAGGAACCATGGTTTCTCGACACGGCTAGCTCCGATGGTCCAACCAAGGTGAGATTATTTATCCCCCAATCCAAACATATCTGATGTATGTGGCTCGTTGAGGTCCCGAGACCTGCTATCATCAAGGGTCCTCTTCGGAGGTAATAAGTGACTGCCTCTTCGCACAAAACCGCAGGAACATTTCCAGGCTCAGTCAGTGGGACGTATCTTTATGTCAGCGTGCGTTCTCGTTCAGTGGCGAATGAGTTCGACTCTCCCCCGGAGATTCGATACTCCGTTCTATACTTGTTGCCCAAAGGCCACTTTGCTTGGTTCAACTACTGGTCAGGCTATTCTTACGGGCGCTGTGCGGGAATGTTCACGCGGAATGGAGCCGATCTCCATTTTCTAGGCCGGGAGAGCCTTTTGTGCGACACGCCAGCGCAGAATTATTCGCATCAACCGTTCGAGCGGCAGGTAAAGATTCTTCAGGAAGAGCGGAGGCGATTTATCATGCTGGGGGAGACTGAGCATTTGTATATTGGATGGGGTGTTCACATCCCGTTTCGCGGTTTAGCTACAGAACTGTTCCCTCACAGTTGGGACGAATTGCAAGGATGGATTGACGAATTTTTGAAGCCAGTCCCAGTCAAGTGATTGAGACACGACGAGGCGCGTTAGTTTCCTCTTACCATACGGACATACGCCTCCTCTGCGGTAAGAGTGGTTTCAAGTTTTATCGGTCCGCCATCTTTTCCAGTGTGCTCTTGACGCTCGGCATAATAAGCCATACCTTTTCCGTACAGTTCGAGCGCGCGTAGTCGATCGACGAGCCTAAATTTCTTCGTATACCCCGAGGCCTTGCGCTCCTCGCCCTTGCCGGCAAAGTCTTCATAGCATTCGAAGCCTGCCAGTGCCGCAGCCTCATTCTCACCCAGTTCAAGAATTCCAATAGGGTACCCCTTGGCATCGAACATCTTTCTTGGGTCGAACATGGCTACGCGAGCAATCTGCTCTAGCCATTGCTCACGACTCATTTGGGCCGTGGCAATTACCGGCCGTATGAGCTCAGCGACCCTTGCCTTAATCTTGCCGAGTGCCATCATGCGGGAGGCCTTTTCATTGATGGTTTTCGCCTTCATGCGAGTACAGTCATACGCCTTCCGGTAGGCGTCGGACTGGTTATGGCCCGCCACAATGAGCAGGCAGAATGCTTCCTGAGGAGGGGAGATGGCCTTTGTTCGTGGAGTGCTCATAGGTTCCTGCGGGCCCTAGACAAACTCCACGATGACACGTTGCTGAATCGGTCCGCCCCCCTCGCCCTTATGCTCAATTGATTGCAACTTCGGGTGCCGATACGGTGCAAGTTTCGAAGCGATTTCGGCTGCTCGCTCCAACAAATCCAGATAGTCCATTACCTTGGCATCTATGGTGACATGTTTTCCCAGCTCCATACGGTCTGCCTTGGCGCACAATTCGTTCATAGCCCTATGCATCGCTTCAAGAGGCGTCATCCCGGTCTCGTCCAGTCTTGCCCGGAGCGCTGCCGTCAGCTTGTTCGGTACTCCTTTCTTTCGGCCGGCCCCAGGCCTTCTCCCCCCTCTGGTTGAACTTGATTGTTTTTCAGCGGTCATTTGGCTTCCTTTCAGATTTAGGTCGTCGACCTTGACCAGCCGGAATGCTTTTCCTAATGACTATCTTTGCTGCTGAGACTTGGGCGGAAGTCATTTTTACTTTGCCGTTCCGGAATAGTGTCAGTCGAGTCACTAACTCATTGGCCTGAAGCAGTCGTTGTTCCGTCTCATCGCCATTGCTGGTCACTGACGATACCATTACGCCAGCGCCATGGTATTCTCCAAGAAGCCTCGGGATACCCGTTGTTGCTCTCCAGACTTTTCATTCCTCATGCCGTTCAAAAGCCTTCCAATCTGTTCGGCCTTGATCGTTCCCCATGGGTCATCGAGGACCGCATGCACCGAAGAAAGCACCACATCGCGGGACATGTTCCCTTGCGTGAACTGATGGTACACAGTCCGAAGGTCCTGCTGCTTCCGAGGGCTAAGACTATCGAACTCAGGCGAATTAAAGAACGCAAGCGGGTTGGTTGTCGGGTTGTTGCCATACTGCTTGTTAAGCTCATCGGCGGTTCCTCTCGCCGCTGCGAATATGTCCTCTACGCTCCGCTCCATTTCTCCCTTGAGTCGTGGGGCCTTGTCGCCTGATTGCTTTTGGTCTGTATCCTTAAGCGCAGCATTGGTCTCTCCGCGAATGGTCGAAATCGCCTCCTCTTTCGGTTCGCGGACGATCGGCGCAAGCGGCTGAGCTCCTTGCGGAAATAGAGAATCCTTGAGTGATCCCAGTGTGTTCTTGACGCCTTCAATGGCTCGATTGGCTCCATAGTCCAGCGCATCGGTGGGACCGTTCTGCAGCATTGGAGCAGGTGTTGGAGTTGTTTGAGGCGGCAATACGCGTTCTCCGCGTGGAGGTGAGGATGGCGGTGGTTGGGGAGTACTCTTGCCAGTCAGTGCCGGATTCCCAAAACGATTGCGGATCGCCAAATTAGCAGGAGACGTTGGTTTCTCTTGGTGCCCCAACACCTGCATCAATGTAGAGCGTGTCTGGTTATACTCTTGACGTGCTGCTGTCACGCGCTCAGCCGATGTCATCGGATCGGTAATTTCTTTGCGAAGATCTTTTAGCTCTTCGCCTAAGATGTGCACAAACAGCTCATCTTCTTTGGAGAGCTTTCGGTCACTCTTCAGCTTTTCACGTTCAATGCCCATGCGGTCGTCATGCTGCCGCCGCTCTTCTTTAAGTTTGTCGCGAAACTCCTGAGAATGTTCCAGCCGATCTTCGTCGCGACGGTCCTGGTCGTGACGGTATCGGAGTGTGTCCCGCAGGATGTCACCTCCGAGAGCGGTTTGGTCCCGTCCCGTCATGAATTCCTCTCGTCGCCCCTCCAGGGCGTCGGCATGCCCACGGTCCAAGCTTCGATTAAGGGTGTCTGCCCCAATCCGTTCCTGTTGCATCCCGCGTTGAAAGTCATGGCCGAGCTCTTCTCTGGCATCGGCGCTTTCTCGATCGAGTGACCGGTTTACCATGTCGGATCCAATCCGCTCCTGTTGCAGCCCACGCTGGAAATCATAGCCGCGCTGTTCCCTTGCCGCCGAAGCCTTCTCCATCAGTTCCATCTTGCGCAGCTCCATCTTCTCGCGCTGTTCCTGAAGCATCATTGCGCTGTAGACCTGCACGCCGGTGCCGGCCGCATTCGCGACCCCTTGCCCCAAGCCGGACAGCATCGCGGATGCTAGTAGACCTTTGGCCATGACTTACTCTCCTTGTGTCAGCTTCTAGTTTGGTGGCGCAGGTTGTCGATTTTGTTGTTACGCGTTGCGCCATTGCCCGCGTAGCTCGGACGCCCCATCACTGCTCCTCCTTGGGTGGATGAGGATCAGACGAACCGTCAGGGTTAAGGCACTCTAAAGGTTGGTTGCGGCTGGTTGCGGATTCGCGTACAATTTGCTCACTTTTGCCGCGATTTGCAGATGCAAGTGCTTGATTTGATTGATGGGGCTGGGTGCTCGATGTAATTCGAAACCCGTCACTCACCCCAATGGCTTCGGATGCGAATCACTTGAGCGGGTCGCCAAATGACCGGTGGCAACAAACAGGTCGCTCCATTGGCCCCGCGCTCCTCGCCGGCTGCAGTCGCCACTACCTTTCAGTTACGGTCGTTTCGTCGTTTTCCCGTTCAGTGTTCTGTGTATTACTCCAGCGATGCGCTCCAGGGAACCGGCGTCGCCTGGAACCTTTCCCTCAATGGGTGGCGTATCGACGGGACGCATCCGGTCGAGCCCGGAACGGTCGTGACCCTCTGCGTGTTTCTTCCCGACCAGCATCCGACCGTGTTTATAGACCGCGCGGTCGTGCGGTGGTCGCGTGGGCAGGAATTCGGGATTGAGGTGAATGAGATCAAGGCCGATGAGCATGCTCGCCTCGAACAGTTCGTCACGGCCTTAGTCTGACCGCTGTCCTCTCCATTTTTCTTTTTCCGATCTATGACATTGCGAAGCGAGACGACTTGCCCTGACGAGAAACTGAATATTCTTGGCCATCCCCAGCGAGTTGAGTAGACTGAGTCGTCGCGAGGCTGAGACGGCATCGAGCCCTCTCCCTTGCCGGAAATCATGGCTAAGTCACAGACATCTCGCTCCCATTCCCGTGTGCCCGTCAGCTGCTTCCTCTATTATCTTGGGGAGGGCCTGGTTGGAACCGGCAAGGTGTGCGATCTTTCGGTCAAGGGCTGGCGGATTGACGGGGATAAGCCGGTCACGGTCGGCATGAAACTCACGTTGCGTGTCTTTTTGCCTGACCAGCCGAAGGCGATTGATGTGGATGGGGTGACGGTTCAGTGGGTGCAAGACCGTGTCTTCGGGCTGCAAACCGTCAGGATGAGCGCCACCGCCCAAGCACGCATTCACAAATTTGTGGAGTCAGTGCTCAAAGAGTCGGGATCTTCACGAGTTGCATGATCCTTTGATCCGTCATCGATTTTTCGGCTCTTCGACCTAGTCTGAGTCGGGTTTGCAGCAAGCCGCTCTCGTTTTCGTGCCCTCTTCCTTCTGTTTCGCCGGCGATACCACGAACCTCCCTGAACAGGATAAGTTGCCTCGTTCGGAGCGCCCCCACCTTTCGGGGACTATCAGGCAATTCGTTGTTTTTCATATTCTGCCGAGGCGTTTGCTTGGAGGCATGGATGGAACAACAGAATCGCCCGCGTTTTATCGTCGAATGTACCGGATCCCGTTCCGAAGACGGGTTGTTGGTGTGGAACGGCCGGATGCTCGATCTCTCGATCCCGGGATGGTCACGGACCGGCCTCAGAGGTTTGCAGGCGGGAGACTTGCTCCAACTGCATTTGCATATTCCGGGGCAGCCCAGGCCCCTCTCGGTGAGGCTGGCGACGATCCGTTGGGCTAGCGAGTCGAAGCTGGGCGTCGATCCCATTCTTATGGACGCCGATGACCAACTCCGCTTAAACGACTTCGTCAGTGCCCATGACACGACATCTCCGTTCAGTACCGATCGGAAAGAACAGATCGTCATTTCCGACGCCGGCTAGCCGATTCGAATGCTCCTCTGTTTGTCCTCGCTCTCTGTCCTCACCTGCCGGCTCGTGCGTCTGCGTACATGCGTCTTGTGCCATTGAGATCCGTCGCTTATCGGGCGGCTGTGCTGTCGCAATGCGAGCGTGAGATGCAGAAGGTGTTCGAGCGCACGGCGGCAGGATTGCTTGACATCATCGGGCAAGATGGTGTCTCTTAGCGAAGACACATTGTCACACATACCAGCCTTTCGCCGGTCCAGTTCGGTCATGTCATAGACGGTTTGCCAGGGCGGAGGCGTGCGAGACTTGACGTATGACGCCTGGCCCCCAACTTCCCGATGCGACCCCTACCACCCCGCTGACGCCTGAAACGGAGGCGCAGGTCGACCAATTCGCCCATACGGATATTTTGGTCGGGATTCCCAGCTTCAACAATGTCGAAACCATCGGGCATGTCGTCAAGGCGGTGAGCGCCGGCCTGGCCAAGTATTTTCCGGAAGCCCGCGCCGTATTGGTGAATTCGGACGGTGGCTCGACCGACGGGACGCAGCAGGTGGTTTCGCAGGCCGTCGTCGATCTCAAGACCCTCTTCATCGGCGATCAGCAGAGCTCGCTCCATAAGATCATCACTCCGTATCACGGCATTCCCGGCAAGGGGAGCGCCTTTCGCACGATCTTTGAAATTGCGCGTCGTTTGAAAGCCAAGGCCTGTGCCGTCGTGGATTCGGATCTGCGGAGCATCACCCCGGAATGGATCGAGTTGCTGGTCAGCCCGGTATTTGAGCAGGGGTTCGACTATGTCGCGCCCTATTATTTGCGGCACAAGTATGACGGGACCATCACCAATAGCATTGTGTATCCGCTGACACGAACCCTCTACGGTCATCGTATCAGACAGCCCATCGGCGGCGATTTCGGCTTTTCCGGCCAGTTGGCTCAGCACTATCTCGACAAGCATGTGTGGGAATCGGAAGTGGCCAAGTTCGGCATCGACATCTGGATGACGACGGAGGCGATCGCCAGCGGAGCGCGCGTCTGTCAAAGTTTTCTGGGCGCGAAGATCCACAACCCCAAAGATCCGGCGGCGGACCTGTCGGCGATGTTGGTGCAGGTACTGGGCGCCGTGTTCGCGTTGATGGAAGATCACTATGCGGTGTGGGGCAAGACGGATGGTTCGAATGCCGTACCGTTGTTCGGGTTTCAATACGAGGTCGGGGTCGAGCCGGTCAACGTCAACGTCGATCGGATGATCAGCACCTTTCGGCAGGGCCTGAGCGATTTGGGGACGATTTGGGATCAGATTCTCGCTCCCGGTACCAGACAGAGTCTGCGGCCGTTGGGAACCTGTTCAGCGCAAGACTTTCGGATTGCCGACAATCTGTGGGCGCGGGTCGTGTATGACGCCGCTGTAGCCTATCGCAATCGTGTGTTGCCACGCGACCACGTCTTGAAGGCCTTCACTCCCTTGTACCTGGGACGAACCGCCTCGTTTGTGCTGGATACCCAGGGGCTCACCTCGAGCGAGGCCGAGGGCCGCATCGAAGCCTTGTGCCAAGCGTTTGAAAAGGATAAGTCTTATCTGGTGGCGCGCTGGAATGAGCCACATGCAGGGTAATGCGCGCGACTCGATCCATCTGAAGGCAGGCTGCTGTAGAGGCCGGAGGAGGGAAGTATGAAAGAATTTTTTGAGAAGGGGCTACTCGATCCCCTGGAGTTGATGGCGCGGCAGGTGCTTGCGGTGTTACCGAGCCTGCTGGCGATGTCGATCATTTTTTTCGCGGGATTGGTGGTCGCGTGGACCGCCAGTCAGGCGTTGGAGCGGTTGCTGCGGGTAGTGGGGCTGGATCGATTGTTCGATCGGCTGGGAGTAACGGGCGCATTGCTGCGCGGAGGGGTCAAGACCGATCCGTCACGCCTGGTTGGGCAAGCGGCCTACTGGCTGGTCATGATTTTCGCGACCGTCGCCGCCCTCGGCGCGCTCAATCTCCAGCCGATCAACGATTTTGCCAAGTCGTTCCTGGCCTATGTGCCGCATCTCGTGACGGCGGGTCTCATTCTCGTCGCCGGTTGGTTATTATCCAACTTTGTGTCCCAGGCGGTTCTGATCGCCGCCGTGAATGCTGGGTTGCCTCCGGCACGCCTGGTAGCCACCTGCTCGCGATGGGGGATTCAACTGTTGGCGGTCGCCATGGCGCTTGAGCAACTCGGGATCGCCCAGAATATCGTGGTGGTGGGATTCGGCATTACACTCGGTGGGCTCGTCATGGCCGGGGCGATTGCCTTCGGACTAGGCGCCAAGGATTTGGCGAAGGACTATCTTGAGCGCGGGCTTTCGATCCGCACGCGGGACGGGGCGCCCGATGACTTGCGCCATCTCTAAGGCAAGTGCTGTTTCGACCAATAACACATAGATGAGAAGGATCTGGCGTGACCGATAAAATTTCAGATGTCGATGCTGAGGCCAAGGCGCGTCGCTGGCTGGGCGGCGAAGCGGCCGTGCCCCGTTACCCGCACCGGCGTCAGAGCCCGTTCGTGTTCAACCGCTCGCTTGTGGGCCTTGTGGCGTTTGCGGTCGGACTGGGGTTTGCCGGTGGGCTTCTGGCAGGTCTCCAGTGTCGGCGTCGTCCTCCTGTCTCTGCGAAGGAGTCACCATGAGTCGACCATTGCAGCGTTGGTGCCGGGTGGTTCGGGAGTGCCGATCCGCTGATCGTCAAAGGGTCGGCAACAGATCCATGAGGCTTCGGTTCCATCCCACAGGCCCCACTCCTTCAGCGCGGGTGAGGTGGGGGCACTGCACATCCGGATCGTAGGAACCGTCCGGATTTCGGACGAGGATGGGGTAGTTCACAGCTTCCAGCATGGGAAGGTCGTTCAGACTATCCCCGATGCCCACGGTGATCAGGGCGCGGCCTTCCTGCTGTGCGCGCCGCTCGTACCAGGCAATGAGTCGCCGGCTCGCAACCCCTTTATCGTTTTCTCCCATCAAATGATAGAACCGCCCCCCTCGGGTCCAGCGCAAGCCGCGGGTTTCCGCCGCTGCTGACAAGCGGCTCCAGGCCATCCCATTCGACTCCACCACAACCGGCTCATCGTATTCCCGTTGGGTGGCCGGTAGAGTTTCCGCAGGAGACAGCCCCGTGAGGGCTGACACCTCTTCGAGAGAAAGATCCCCGAACCCTCGCAATCGACAACCCAGATCCCGACCGATTTCTTTCAGGGCCGTCCGCAGCCGGGCATAGGGCGTGCCGATTTCAACCACCTCGTAATCCCCGCGGGGTGCGGCCTGTTCAAAAGGAAATGGGAAATAAGCTTTGGGGATGAATAACGCCCCGCCGTTTTCGACGATAAAGGGATGGCGATTGTCCAGGCGAAGTCGCAGTGGCTCCATTTCCGATCGGGTCTTGCTCGAAACCAGGATCAGGGACGCATCCAGGGCCCGAATGGCCGAGAGGGCGTCCGTGGCTGCCTCGTAGGAATAGGTAGTGGCGTCGAGGAGTGTTCCATCGAGGTCTGTAAGGATGAGGATGTGGGGCTTGGTCGATGGCATACTCGTTAAGCACAGTATACGAACCCCCGGTGACGGATCAAAGATCATTCTCGAGCGGTCCCCAGGCCTTTCGACGGTGGCGACTTCCAGGCTCTGTGTCAGAACCGGCACAGGAGAATCCCTAATCAAGATCGTGCCCAGGAATGCCGAAAAGGATAGACACATGGCTGTGTCGGAGATCCGGGTGACCTTATCCGGGAAAGCGGCACGCCTTCCACGGTTATCACCGCATCATGGCTCAGAAGAGGACCATGTAGTGGCCAAGGCACTTCCCTTGCTTTTCCCTGAATGGTGCGGTTGTTCAAGGCAGTGGATTGCCCGGTTGGGATGGTCCCAGCCGGCATTCTAGTTATGGAGTCATGCGGCGCGATAAATGTCTGTAACTTTATAGGTTTACACAGTGCGATCTGATAAGAAATCTCCTCTCAAGTCAGACAAAAAAGTCCCCCCGAAGGTCCAGAAAAAGGGGAGCATCGGCTTCAACAAAAAGTCGGCGCTTCTCGAGGATGCCATTACACAAATGAACGCCGGCAAGTATGGCCGGGCGTCCTCTGCGTTGAAAGACCTGCTCGCGCTTGACCCGCTCAACGCGGAAGCCCGGCGCCTCTTCGCCACGCTCCACCTGCGGCTGGGCAGCCTCATGAGCGCCAGGACGGCGTTTGAATCGCTGGCTCGGGAGGCGATGGAGCGGCAGGACTATTGGTTGGCGGAGTCGCTCCTGCGGGAATATCTAACGGCGGGACCCCGCTATGTTCCGTTCCTGGAGATGCTGGGCCGTGTCTATGAGGAAAAGGGCGACGTCATGGCGGCGGTGGCCGAGTACGGCAAGGCGGTGGAGGTGTTGCTGGAAGATCCGGACACCGACCATCCGAACCGGGCGAGCGATCTCTTTGTGCGGATTCGTTCCCTAGCCCCGGGAAGTCCGGTGGCCTTTCGTTTCGCGGCCATGTTCGACACGGTTACGGGGCAGGTCCTGCAAGCGTCTCCCCAGCCTTCCGCGGTCGATACTCTCAGTGCGACCGCTCCAGCTCCGGCACTCGACGAGACTCCCCCTGGCACAGACTCCGCCGTGGTTATGCCTTGGGAGCAGGTGGAGACGGCCTCCGGTGATGTCCCATGCCAACAGGAAGTCCAGATCTCGGCGGTCGAGCAGTCCCCTGAGGTGATCGCTGCCGCCACTCCCTCTTCCACCCTGGAGGCGGTGACGGAAGGTCTACCGCAGGCTAGGCCGGAGGAGTCACTGTCGGTCACGCTGCCGGTCGATGCGCCGCAGGAGTCGGACGTTCCACCTCAATCTGAGTCCTCCGTTTCAGCCGTCACCCCGGCGGTGGAGCCGGTGCCGGTTGCCGGTGAAAGTGATCGTCCTGTCGTAGATGTCGATCTTGCTTCGACAGAGCCGACCGAAATAGTGCCTGCACCGGTTGCTGAAATGTCCCCCCCAATGGTTGACGCGTCGGCGAAAACCGGTCCTGACCCGATTGCTACACCGTTGGCACAGTCCGTTCCGATGCCTTGGGACCAAGTGGAAGAGGCCGCTGGGACCATTCCTCCGCAGCCTGAAGGACCGGCGGCGCCGGCGGGTATTACTCCTACCCATTCGGGAGAGACGGCTCCCACACCATCAGTGGCCGAGTCGGCAGGCCCCACGATCGAGGTCCTCACGCAGTCCAGTGCGCACCCGATTGCCACAGCACCGGCGAGCCCCGCGCCCATGCCTTGGGACCAGATCGAAGAGGTTGCGGTCGTAATCCCCTCGCCGCCGCCGTCGAGTCCGGAACCGGTCATGGTTGAACCCGAGTCATTGCCGCCAACGCAGAATGAGGTCTCAACGCTGTCGTTGGCCGGGGTGGCTCCAATCCAACCTGTCGAACCTGAACCGCCGGCTGCCGCCGCTCCGATGCCGTCCGACGAGATGGCCCTCCAGGCATCAGTGTCTGGGCCCCTCACGCCGACGATCGAAGTGCTCACCCAGGCCAGTAGCCACCCTATTGCCCAAGCCCCGACGAGTCCTGCGCCGATGCCCTGGGATCAGATCGAAGAAGCAACGAGTGCTGTGGATCCGCATACTCAGCCCCTGGCGGAGCTTGGAACGGACGAGGTCGAGCAAACGATCGAGTCTCCTGCGCCAAACCAGGCGGTCGAGGTCAATCAGGACGCGGAGTCGCTTCCTTCACCGCGTCCTTCGGAACTCACCTCATCGGGACTCTCATGGGAGGAAATTCTTGCGGCTGTGGCGGCCATGCAAGCGTCTCCTACGCCCGCTCAGACGCTTTCGGATGGTGAGCAGAAGCCTGCGCCCGATGCTGCGGTACAGGAGCAGACGGCCGGCTCGCTGACGGCTCCACCAGCTCCCGCAGAGGAAGAGACCCCCTTGTTCGAGGCGACGGTACCGGACATCCCGGCTGATCAGGCCGGTGCAGCCACATCTTTGTCGGCGCCCATGCCATGGGAACAGATTGAAGTGGATGACGTCACGATTCCGCGCCAGGAGCCTGAGCCGGAATTTGGCCCGGCCTTTACCGGGGGTGCCGTGGCAGTGCAGGACACCACGGTAGTTTTGCCTGTCGTGTCCGATGCGACTGAGGCACCGGTTGTCGGAGAGGCGTATTCGGTTGAAGCCGTTGCTGATCGCCCTGTGGAGCCTGCCGCCACAGAGACTTCGGAGTTGCGGATTCTCTCCCCGGATGCGCCGATTGCGGTGCCTGAGGAATCTATTCGTATTCCAGTCGAGAATTCCAAGGCGGTCGAGGGGCCGATTCCGGACGCCGTGCCTGAAGCTGAGCAACCGGCCGAATCCACGACCGATCGAGCGGTGGAGCCTCCGTTGCGCCTGGCCGACCGTGAGTCGGTTGTCGCCACGGTTTTAGAGGAACCGCGTTCTGCTCCAGTCGAACCGGTGACGGAGTTTGCCATCGCCGTGAGCACCGACGTGCCGCCGACGGAACCGGAGCTGGTCGTCGTCGAAGAGCTTCAGGCCCCGGTCGACGAGGCGGTTGCGGAATTGCCCTTGGAACCAGTCCTACCGGTGGAGCAGCACGCGGAGAGTCTTGGCTTACAGAATGTCATGGTCGAGCCTGCGCCGGAGGCGGTCGCCGAGGACCTAGCTCCTGTCGCCACGCCTTCCCTGGCCGACGAGCAGCCGGTTGCACCGGATGCTCCCTTGTCGCCGGTTGATCCGGAGGTGACACCTCAATCAGAACCGGAGATGGTGGTGACCGATCAGGAGCCATCCTCTCAATTGGCGGTGGAGGTTCGTGACGTTGACAGGGTTTCCATAAGCGAATTCACTGAGCCCCCGGTGGAGACATCACTCACTCCGGCTCCTGAGACAGTCTCACTTCCACCGGCTCCCTCGCCGATCGTTGCCGCAACGGAGGAGCCGGTATTCCCTCTGGTCGAACCCACGCAAGCGACGGCCGTTACTCCAGCGGAAGAACTCCTGGAGACACCTGCTGAGTCTGTGGCTTCTTCGGAGGAGCAGGCGCCGACTTCAACGGCTCAGGCCGATTCTCAGACCGATGCAGGTGAGGGGCTGCGGATTCTGTGGGATGACTCGTCGTCTAAGCCGACTCCGAGCGCCTCAACCGGGAACATGCTGACACGCTGGCTCAAGAAGCCGGCAGCTCCCGTTCCGGATGAAGTTGCTGAGGCCGATCCCCCTGCGACCGTTTCGGATGAAGCGCCGGCTCCTGTTCCTGCTGTGTCTGTCGAGCAACAGGAGCCCGCCGTTGTTGTTGTGGAACGCCTGCCCGACGAACAGGAAGCTGTGGCGCCTATGCCCGTGGACGCGCCTGTTGCTCGGCCCAAGCCGAGTCAGCCTGCCGGAGCCGGCGCGTGGACTCGAATGGGCGAGCTGGTAGCCTCTCTGGTGGGAGCCGGAGTCTCGACGACCCAGTCCTTAGTCGTCATGGCTCTCGCGTTGGTCGGACTCACGCTGGCCCTGATCGGCGGAGTGGTCGGGGCGGTCGCGCTGACGTGGCTCGTCCTGGAGGAGCAGCCCGGCGCGGCCTATCGTGCGATGACGTCGGTGCCGCAACGTACATTGCAGGATTCCAGCAAGAACGGATATGTCCTTCTCCTTGGATTCGGCGCCGCGGCGTCCCAGGATCCAGTACAGGCCGGGATAGACCGGCGCGTTGAGGGGGCCGATCGTGCCTATGCCCACACTTGCCTGACCGGTGAGGGAGCATCGTCCGGCGGGGATCAGGGAGCTTCGGCGGAGTCGATGGGCAAGTGGATGAAGACTGCCGATCCGGCGGCGCAGATGCGTGCGGAGGCGACGGATGTGAAGGGGTGGGCATCCCGGGCCGAGGTCAGTATGGGCCGATACCGGCAGTGGCTGACAAAGCCCTTTGAAGATTGGGGATATGGACAACCAATTACCCCGAACTGCGGTCTGATTCTCTATGCTCATCAACTCTATATTGCCGAGGGGTTTGCACAGGATGTTGAGGCCGGGGTTGCACGACTTGAGACCGATTTGACGGCCTGGCGTACGGTCTTGGGGCAGGCTAAGACATTGCCGGTGAAAATGCTGGCCAGTGCCGCGATGAAGGATGATGTCATGGTCATGAGCGGACTCTTGCTCCGGCCTGAGCTTGACGACCGATTCGTCAGCCGATTGGCTAAACTCGCCCGGCCGCTTGAGCAGACAGAGCAGTCGGTTCGTTGGCCGATGCAGAGTCAGTTCGTGCTGGCCACCAAGACGCTGGACGAAGCGGTAACCGAGGACCGATCCGATGCCCGGCCGTTCTATGGCTCCATCGCGGCAGCGTTACCGTTGCCGAAGCAGCGCCGGTTCAATGCCTATGCGCAATATTATGAGGCTGCGGGCAAGGCTGCTGCAGAGGGGCGGTATACCGATTTGCCGAAACAGTCTCAGTTCGTACACCCGCCTCCGTATGGGATCGGGGACATGGTGATGAATCCCATTGAAAGCCTCGTCGGGGTGGATCCCCTTCCGACATGGGAGACCTACGCAGGTCGAGTGCTGGAAACGGATGCGCGCTTACGGTTGGCATCCCTGCAGGCCTGGTTGCGACGGACGCCACCGGAGCAAGACCTGCTCACCAGAATTGCCAAGGCGGGGCAAGGCGTCTACGACCCCTTCACCGGTTTCCCCATCCTGGTGAATATGAAGAAGGGCGTCCTCTATAGTGTCGGCCAGGATTTGAAGGACAATGAAGCACAGGACCGGTACGACCTGGTGGCGCCGATTCCCTCGGTCGCATGGGCCGGTGGAAAGCGGCCTGCAGACGCCGATAAATCCAAGTAACCCGATCCCCTCACCCACATTCTGGTCTACTGCTGCCCCTCCCCCCCACCCTCCCTTCCAGCCCGGTCAACCGGAAGCATCCTGATGCGTTGTCCTCTCCGAGCACGCGGTCTTCCAGGAAGGGGAGAGGGCATGACGAGCCTTAGACGGGAAGAGGGGATGGGCGAGGGGATGGTCGGTGATGCCATGGTGCATTGCCTGCCTTTCCTTGATTTCACGGTCGTTCGAGTCGAAAATCTATCCGATCTCAGCTTCAGCCGGGCCACCAGTGTCTGCGTTCGGAGAAGTGCCCACTATGGGATGGGCCTGCAGCAGGCGTTCCTCGTGTCGACAGGTATTGAAGATTGTGGCCTAGCAGGTTCCCGCGTGGTAGTGGATAGGTGGGAATGAACGGCTGTCATTCCCAGATTGCCGTCGATGGACAGCCAGGCAGCCTGTGCCTGGGTGAGAGGGTGGGATCACTGGATCAAACCCAGGCATTGGATCGGTTCCTGGCAGGGATTGAGCGGCGCGCATTCCGCATGGCCCATATCGCCACGGGGAATGAGGATGAGGCGCTCGATCTGGTGCAGGATGCCATGTTGAAGCTGGCACACAAGTATGGCGAACGGGCCGAGGAGGAATGGGGCCCGTTGTTCCACTGTATTCTGCAGAGTCGCATCCGCGACTGGTATCGCCGCGAGAGGGTACGCAATCGCGTGCGGGAATTTTTCCGCGTCTCCCAGGATGAGGAGGAGGGGGAAGATCCGCTGGAACAAATCGCCGATGCGACCGCCGCAGCGCCGGATGAGGAGGTGCAGCGCAAGCGGGCCTGTGCGGAGTTGGAGGTCGCGTTGCGAGCCCTTCCGCTGCGGCAACAGCAGGCGTTTCTATTGCGCATCTGGGAAGAGCTGGATGTCGCGCAAACGGCTCAAGCCATGGGCTGTTCGCAAGGCAGTGTCAAAACGCATTTGTTCAGGGCATTGCAGGTGTTGCGAACGCGGTTGGGAGCGCATTGGCCATGAACGAACGATCGGATGAACAACGGAATCCGCTCGCGGTGACGGCGAAACACCTCCTCGATCAGAGTGTGCAGGATCTCGAGCAGAAGACGGTGCTGTCGGTGCAGCGTGCCAGGCTGAATGCGCTGGAGGCAGCCTCACGGCGACGGCGGCCCTGGCTCAGGTGGGCCGGCGGTATGGCGCTGGCGTCGATGATGGCACTGGCCGTCAGCCTGTGGACGTGGCAATCCAATAGTGTGAACCACTCCCATCTGCTGCTCGAAGATCTTGATCTGATGCAATCACCTGAAAATATCGAATTGTCGGAAGATCTCGAATTTTACCACTGGCTGGCCGATGGCACCGCCACGACCGGCTAGTCCTTGGCTGTGGCTCGGTCTGTGTCTGTGTGCCTCTCTGGCCCAGGCCGCTCCGGAACCGGCGCCGAAACCGGACGAGATCGATGCCGATTTTCTCGACTTCCTGGGGTCCTGGCAGAACGACTCAGGCCGCTGGGTGGATCCATTTGAAGTCACCGAGGATCTTCCCAGAGAGGAACGTCCGACATCCAAGGACGATACGAGAGGCCCGGCGACAAGTTCCCGAACCCCGTTGAAGGGCCGTGAGCCGAATCGCAATTCGAACGGCCCACGTGAGCCGATGAGGATGCAGCCCGGACCATGAGAGCGCTACTTGTGTGGGTACTTGTGTTGGGAGCTGGCGTGGCTTCTGCCTGGGCGCAGGGCGATCCGGCGGGCGTGCCGTGGAGCCAGTTGAGCCCCGGCGAGCAGCAACTGCTGCAGCGGTTCAGTGACACCTGGGATCAGCTGCCCCCGCGCAAACAACAACGGTTGCGCAACGGGGCGCAGCAGTGGGGGACGATGACGCCGGAAGAGCGTCAGGAAGCCAAGCAACGGTTCAAGCAATGGCGGACGCTTCCGCCGGAGCAGCAGCAACAGCTGCGTGAGCGGTATCAGCAGTTTCGCCAGCTTCCTCCTGAACAACGCGAGTCGGTGCGCGACGCCCGGCGGTGGTTCAGGTCCCTCCCGCCCGAACAGCGTAAAGAACTGCGGGAAAAATTCAAAAGCATGTCTCCTGAGGAACGGCGCGCCTACCGGCGTGAACTTCGTCGTCAGTATGGCGTGAACGGCGGCGGACAGGCACCCGGCGGGCCATCGGCACAGTAATCATTGGAGCGTGCCGATCGGTCTCTCCCCATGACAGTGTTCTTGCACACCTAACAGGTCGATTCAGACGCTGAATCAGCAGAATCTGTTTTCCGGCCGTCTTTCACGTAGACGCTACCGGGCCGGCTCTTGGCGACCTTCTTCAATTCCGAGGCAATCTTACTGACATCTCCCGGGTGGGAGATCACGCGATGTTCATTCGTCACCACGGCGATGGACAGACTCATGATGGGAAATCGTTCGTGGTTGCCGCGGCGATCGACGGAGTCGATGAATCCCGCCTGTCGATCCTCCGGATCGTAAAAGTCCGGAATGACCAGGTCGAACCGCTTGATGAGAGTCTGACAAATTGCATCGATGGAGGAGGGGGCGCTCATAAACACAAAGTCGTCTCCACCCACATGCCCGACGAACCCGTCGGTACCGGTCAGTTCACTGACCACGGTCGTAAGGATGCGGCAGGTGACGACCAGGACTTCGTCGCCGCGGGCATAGCCATAGCGGTCGTTGAACGACTTGAAGTTGTCGATATCCAGGTAAGCCAGCGCGAAGGGCTGCCGGCTTTCGATGCGGGCGGTCGTTTCATGGAGAATCGTGCTGTTGCCGGGGAGTCTGGTAAGGGGATTCGCGTCCAGCGAGCGTTCAAGCCGGCTCAGGCAGAGGCGTACCCGCTGCGGCACTTCGTCGGGGCGGTAGGGGACGGCGATATAGTCGTCCACCCCCAGCGTTGCCCAATCCAAATCGTTGACCCGGATATCACGCACCAACATGATCAGGGGCAATCGTCCCAGGAAGGGGTCGGCGCGCAAGTCCCGGGCTAACGTATCTGCCGACCGGCCGTGGGTGCCTTCGGCCGCGAGCACCAGACAGGGCGGGTCATGCACCAGTTCGTGCATCGCCAGGCGGCCGGCATCCGCAGCCACCACCGTAAATCCTGACCGGTTCAATCCCGCTGTCAATCGTTCGATTTCAAGCGGGTCGCTGTGCAGCAACAGAATGCGCCGGTTCTGTTCAGATCCGCTCATAAGTAGTCGTCGATGGTCTGGAACTCTTCCGAGGCCTGGGCGAGGCAGTGGGCGAGGCTCTGCGCGTCCAGACCCACCAGATCCCAGGCTTGCCGGGAGAGCGGCGGGACCAGGTTGTCGCCGGGATTGCCGCAGGCCAGACCCTTCACCAGGACATCGGCGACGTGCACGATGGCAGTTTGGAGTTTCGCGTCCTGAGCGGCCGCAGGGGTGTGGTGGTGGAGAATGGGTTCGCGCAGGCTGGTCGGAAGGTGCCAGGCGCTCGCGAGCCAGCCTCCGACATCGGCATGGGTCACCTCGAACAATTCCTGTTCCACGTTCATCAGGGGCTGGGACGTGTTGCGGGTCACGGCGGTGATCTGTTGGCCGACATCGGGCCATTTCACGTACAGCACGACCTTGCCGATGTCGTGCAGGAGCCCGGCGACAAACACTTCCTCGGGATTTTTCATGGCCGCCTTGGTGCCCAGAATATGCGCGGTCATCGCAACCCCGAGCGAGTGCCGCCAGAGTTCGTTCATGCCGGCGTTTCGCATCATGTCGAACGCCGTCGCGCAAAGGGTGAGGCCCTTCACCACGTTCAAGCCCAGGACCACTACGGCATGGGCGACCGACGCGATCCGCGAAGGAAATCCATAAAACGGCGAATTGGCCAGCCGTAAAACTTTGGCGGACAGCACTTGATCCTTTTCAATCAGAGCCCCGATTTCTTCCGCCGATACGTTGGGGCGGCCGATCATGGAAGCCAGTTTTTGGACGACATGCGGGAGGGTCGGTAGCTCACCGACTTGCTCGATCCGCCGTCGGAGATCAATGTTCCCTGATGGGTTCATGCCGATGGCGTCGCCTCCGGATGGTCGCTGATTCCATGCGTGGTTCGAAGGTGGAGTCGAATCGCCTCGCGTAGTTGGCATTGAATCGGATCCTGCGCCACCAGTCGAAAGCGGTGGTCGAGCTCGGCCTCCAGTTCGTCGAGCGTCTTGCCGCTCGCGTCGCCCGACTCCCCCTCCACATAGACGGACGTCAGGCCGAGTCGCTGCAATCGTGAGAGGGTCGCTTCATCCAGCTCGGCGCCGACAGGAAGCACTACCAACCCGGCGTTGTTGGTGACCGGTTTGGCGAGAATCATGCCAGTCGTGAGTTCTTCGATGACGACTCTCTTCATGGGTACGCTCGCATACGGTCCATGCCGTCAGCCGGGTGGTCGGTCACCAGGGCATTCGTCGTGAAGACGACTCGCCTATTCGAACATGAGGGTGCCCGTGTGGTCTCTATCGGAGTAAACTCTGCCGATCTTGAGCAGGCCGCGCCGGTCGCATAAGACGGTGCCTGGCTGGAAGTCGGGCGTGACTTGACAGGATGGGGGACATTCCACAGAATCGGCTGCATCGTCAGGGGGCTGTGGTTTCAAGAAGGGAGCGCGAGATGAAGAGTGAGATTCTGTATCCCGGGGCATTTCCGATGGTGCGCGTCTATCTGAACGAAGGGGAGACGGTGAAAGCCGAGTCCGGCGCCATGGTGGCCGCCTCGCCGACGATCGATATCGAAAGCAAAATGGAGGGCGGTTTCCTGGGCGCCTTGTCACGGAAGATGCTCAGCGGCGAGAAGTTTTTCTTCCAGACGCTCCGCGCCAGCCGTGGAGCGGGGGAAGTGCTCCTGGCCCCGACCGTACCCGGTGAAATTGTCTTGCTGGATCTCGACGGCGTGAATGAATACATGGTGCAGAAGGATGGGTTTCTGGCCGGCGCGGAAGGAGTGAAGATCGAGAGCAAGATGCAAAGTCTCACGCGCGGCCTGCTGGGCGGCGAAGGGTTTTTTATCCTGAAGATCGGCGGGACCGGCCAGCTGATCCTGAACAGCTTCGGGGCGATCCACAAAATAGAGCTGAAGCCGAACGAAGAGTACATCGTCGACAATAGCCACCTGGTCGCCTGGACGTCCACCACCACATACAATATCGAAAAGGCCTCCTCCGGCTGGATTGCCAGTTTGACGTCCGGTGAAGGGCTGGTGTGCCGCTTCCGTGGCCCCGGCGTGGTCTACATCCAAAGCCGCAATCCCGGCAGTTTTGGGAATTGGATACGACAGTTCATCCCTGTTTCGGAATAACGGCTGAATGGCGGGCGCTGAAAACGCCGGCCAACTTTGTTCTCGGTTCGAAAAAATCCTCAACGTACCCCAGAGGGTACGCCTCCGGTTTTTTCTCGCCTGCGGCCGCGTTGGCCGGCGTTTTGAACGCCCGCCTCAAAGGCAGTATTTCTTTATGAGGAACGTCCAAGCCTGATGAACCCTACTCCCAACGCGCTCTGTTTCGGTGATGGCCTGCCTGCCGCCGGTGCGCCTTGTCATGTCACGGTGTCGGCGGATGGTCTGACCATGGCTCCGGTCGGGAACTCTCCGCTCGTCGAAGAGGCCATCGCATTCACGGCCATGTCCGTTGAGGCGGGGGGGCTGGATCATGATCAGCTGGTGGTGTCGTGGGGAGCCGGCGCATCGGTCCGGACGTTGTATCTCAAGGATCCGGCATTGATCATCGCGTTTCGACGCGCCGCTCCCTCTGCATTGATGGCGCATGTGGAACGGGCGGCCGAGCAGGTTCGTCGGGCGCGCCACAGCCATCGTGCCTTGTGGGGCAGTGCCGTAGGGGTGGTGGTCGGACTGGGATTGATGCTGTGGTTCGGGTCGGATCTGATCGTCGAATGGGCGGTCGCCCGCATACCGGTTCAGTGGGAACAGAAGCTCGGCGAAACGGTCTACCAGGACTTCCTCTCCAAAGAAACGGTGCTCAAGGACGGCCCGGCCGTCAGCGCGGTGCAGGAAATGACCCAGCGCATGACGGCCAAGATTCCCAACAACCCCTACACGTTTCAGGTGTCGGTGGTACAGAGCCCGGTGGTGAACGCGTTTGCGTTGCCGGGGGGCTATGTGGTGGTGTTCACCGGCTTGATGAAGAAGGCGGAGAGCGGCGAAGAAGTGGCCGGAGTGTTGAGTCATGAGTTGAACCACGTGTTGCAGCGGCATGGGATGGAACGGCTCGTAAAGATGATGGGATTAGCCGCGGTGGTGAGTATTCTCGTGGGAGATCAGCAAGGTCTGATCGGGCTGGCCAGGCAACTGGGTTTGGAGTTGGCCACATTGAAGTTCGGCCGCGAGCAGGAGACGGAAGCGGATGTCACCGGCATTCGACTCTTGGCCGATGCACGAATCGCCCCGGACGGCATGATCCGGTTTTTTGAACGTCTCTCGGAAAAAGACAAGGAAGGTGTGGAGCTCTTCTCCACGCACCCCATGAGCGCGGCCCGCGCCGGGCGGTTGAAAGCGGAGCTGGCCGCATTGCCCAAGCAGACCTCCGAGCCGTTCACCTTCGAGTGGAAAAGCGTTCAGGATTCACTGAGCGCGTCCGAACTGAAGAAGTAACGCGAGGCGTGTAATGCGTATCGGAGTCATCTTGGATGCGCATGGGCTACTCGTACAAGGAAATCTTTAGACACTACAGGTGCGACACATATTTGCGTCATCATGCTGTGACTCCATCTCTGACAGGGAAGCCGTAAGTATTGTGCTGTTGCCAATTTAAGAGCTGTATTGTATAAAGCAACCTGGTTTTCGTTCCCTTAACTCTCACAAAAGGAGTTCCCATGAAGAAGCTGAGACTCATTGCTCCCTTGCTGTTCTCAGTCGCTGCTTTGGCGAGTGGGTGCATTGCACACAACGCCAATACGGTATCGGCTCCGCTACAGGTCAGGTTAGCCGCAAATGAGTTGAAAGCCGATGTGGCGGTCGGCGAGAAAATATCCGGTCAGGCAAAAATTACGTACTTTTTGACCATTCCATTTGGCAGTTCAAATAAGTATGCGGATGGCGTACTATATGACGGCGCCGTGGTTAGTCAGCTAGGTGTGTATAATCCATATGCAGTTCAACCGGGTGATTTTTTCTCGGGCTTGTTTAACCTATTTTCCGTTGGTGCGCATGAGGCAGCATCCCAAGCCGCTTATGATGCCATTAGCAAATCAGGCGCAGACATAATCATTGCGCCACGGTATGTGGCTGATGTACAGGATTTCTGGCTTTTTAAGAACGTGGAAGTTCAGGTGACGGGTTACAAAGGCACGGTGAAAGGTATTCACTAAGGGTTGTTGTGCAGGGTGCTATTTGAATTGGTATTCACGCCAATGCCCGCCATTGTCGGGCATTGGCGCCCATTGATTCGGCTGCACATATGAGGCTTTTTCCCTCCCTCCTCAATGCGAAGTCCTAACCAAGTGTTGTTTCTTAACAGCAGTAACGATTATCACATGCCTCTCAGCGCAGTAGTCATGGTAGGCATGGTTTACGTTCGTCTCCAAGGCACTTGTTAGTTTTGCTGGGCATTTGCAGGGACTCGTGCCGCACTGTTCCTGGGAACTCGTTGGCGAGGGTGGATTCCGCGAAATAAGCACGCCTGATGATGTGCATCGGGGTGGTCTCGGATATGTATGGACTGTTCGATCCGACCATCCCGCATCACCTTGCTGGGGTCAGCACATCTTGCAGGCCGGAGGCATCGGGAAGTGCAAGGTCATCGAGCAACTGGAACGGATAGCCCCGGTCACGGTCGTTTCTGGCAATGTGAATGGATTCGAGGCTTGTGGGTTTCCTGCCGAGCAGGTCATCGAACTGGCGGAGCACGGATCGCTCTCTACCATCGTCTTTTCGAAGGAGGACGGATGACCCGTGAAGGGGCGAAGTTCCTGGCGCGGGCGCGGCCCGCCATTTGCGTCTATGGCCACACGCACCAGCCCAACGCGGAATCGCATGAGGGGTTCTTGTTTTTCAACCCTGGCCTCGCTGGCCCCAAACGGTTCTGATTGCCACGTGCGCTCGGCCTGTTGTTCCTCAAGTCAGACCGAGCGAACTTGACCCATATCCAATCCACGGACCGAGCAGCCCTGTCCTCGGGAGCTCCATTGAGAGATTCTTGTTCTGCAGTCTGAAAAGCTTGGTTATAATGCCGCTGGCAGTGAGCGTATCGCCTGTTGGCAGGAGTCATTCACTTCTTGAAAGGAGGAGAAGTATGCTGAAGACACTCGTTGTTGCGTTGGGCACGATGGCGGTGATCTCGCAGGCCGGGTTGGTCCTGGCGGCCAATCCCGATACCGGCCCGGGCTGCGGGTTGGGGAAACTGGCCTGGGCGGATTTCAAGAATCAGAAGAACATCGCCCCGCAAGTGATGATGGTGACAACGAATGCTACGGGCATGAACACGTTTGCGATCAGCTCGGGAACGTCCGGCTGTACGAATGACGGCCAGGTTTGGGCCTCTGAGAAAGCGCATGTGTTTGCCGTGATCAATTTTGAGAATTTGTCGGAGGAGATGGCGCAAGGGAAGGGCGAACACCTGGCGTCCCTCGCCTCCCTCATGAGAATTCCCGAGGCGCAGCATGGCGCGTTCTTTGCGCTGACCCAGGAGCGGTACAGCACCTTCCTGCAGGAAGGTGAAACCTCGTCGGTGGCCCTGGTGAAGGCCTTGAACGAGGCGATCGCCGAGAACCCCGTCCTCGCACAGGCCGTCGCTCGTTAACCTCTTTCCGGCAGGGCTCCGGCCATCGACCGGGGCCCTGTTCTTTTTTCTCCCGCTGTGCAGATTCTGTTGTTCCTGTTGGCCGGTCTTCTCTTGGCGGTGCCTGCCACCGCGGATGACGCGATTCCTTCTTATCTCGCGCAGCTCCAGCGGCAGGCGCGCGGGCTGCGGCTGGCGGAGCAGCGCGAGTGGCACCTGTTGCTGCATTATCGGGCCGATCTGTTCGGCGGGTCTACGAGTGAACAGGACGATCCCGGCTTCTTCTTGTCTCTCAATGGCAAGACCGATCCGCAGACGGAGCTGGATGCCACGCTGGCCGGTTTCTTTTCCGATGAACTCGTGGGCCGTTCGAAACAGCCGGCGCAATGTGCCTTTGTCGCGCGCTACGCCTGGTTGAAGGGGCAACTGGGTTTCGATGAGGCTCGGCTCAAGCCCTTGACGTGTGACCGCTTCGATGGATGGTTTGCCGGATTCGATGCGGAGGCGGTCACCCTGATCTTCCCGTCCGCCTACATGAATAATCCCGCCTCGATGTTCGGCCATACGTTTCTCCGAATCGATCAGCGGGGCCAGACTCCCCAGACGCGCATCTTGGCCTACACGATCAACTTCGCTGCCGATGTGCCGCAGGGTGAAGGCCTGGCTTATCCTGTGCGCGGCATCTTCGGTGGGTATTCAGGATATTTTTCGACGATCCCGTATTACCTGAAGGTGCAGGAGTACCGGGATATCGAAAATCGCGACATCTGGGAATATCGCCTGAATTTCGACGTAGGCCAGATCCGGCGCTTGCTCATGCATGCGTGGGAGTTGGGCAATGCGTCGTTCGACTATTTCTTCTTCAAGGAGAATTGTTCCTATCACCTGCTAGCGCTATTGGAATATGCCGATCCTTCGCTGCATCTCACGGAGCACTTCCGGTTCTGGACGGTCCCGGCGGATACGGTCCGGCTGTTGGCGGGACAACCGGGTCTGGTCCACGACATTGCCTTCCGTCCCTCGCGGGTCACGGTGATCCGCCGCAAGCGCGAGCGTTTGTCCGCATCGGAACAGCGAGTGGTGAAACGGCTGGTGCGCGATGCCTCGGCCGGGCAATCCGCGGAGGTCAAGAGTTTGCCGTTGGCGCGCCAAGCCTTTCTGTTGGATGTGGCGTCGGACTATGTCCGGTATAAGGGGGATCGCGACGAAGATCACCCGGCGGACTACCGTGCCCACAATCGGCAACTCCTGACCACCCGCAGCCAATTGCGGATTCCCTCGGAAGACCTCGCTATTCGCCCCTTCAGCCTGCAGCCGGAATCGGGACACCGCACGTCGCGTGCGTCGCTGGGAGGAGGCTGGCGTAACAACGATACGTTCGAAGAGATCACGGTCCGTGCCGCCTATCATGATCTGCTCGATCCAGAGCCCGGCTACACGCCGGATGCGCAGATCGAAGTGGGTTCCCTCAGCCTGCGCCACTACAACCGGGCCGAGCAGACGCGAGTTGAGCGGGCAACCGTGATCAATGTGTTGTCGTTGTCTCCCATCGACGGCCTGTTTCGTGCGCCGTCGTGGAAATTGAATCTGGGCATGCAGACCATCACGCACCGAGGGTGTGAACTCTGCAGTAACTGGAGTGCCAACGGTGGAATCGGCGCGTCGGCCGAAACGCATCTGTTGCGGCGCGAAGTCTTCTTTGCGTTTGCGGAGGTGGAGGGGAGCTACAGCCGAGCCTATGATGAGCGTCATCGGGTCGGAGGTGGAGCCTCGGTGGGATTCTATGCTGATCTGACTGAGCGGTGGCGCTTGTTGGCCTCAACGGGCTACTTACGCTATGCGCTGGGGGATCAATCCGATGACATGCGTTGGTCGGTCGGCCAACGGTACTCGCTCGCACAGAACTGGGCCCTTCGTCTGGAGTACAGCCATCGTGATCACGATAATGACGTGCTGTTCACCGTACAGGCGTTTTTTTAACTCATAAAGAATGCCATGAGTCTGCTCGATCAATTCTTTGTCTATCATCCGGAGCCGTGGAAAGAGGGCGATTGGTCCGCGGCCGGCGGCGTGCCGTTGGAGGATGTCTGGTTTCAAGCTCCCGATGGGACGAAGCTGTTCGGTTGGTATGCAGAGCAGTCTGCCGCGTCTCCGGTCCTGCTCTGGTGCCACGGGAATGCGGGCAATATGATCCACCGGTTGGACAATCTTCGCGCCCTGTACCGGTTGGGGCTGTCGGTGTTTCTGTTCGACTATCGAGGGTATGGAAGGAGCCAGGGGCGTCCCTCGGAAAACGGGCTCTATCGGGATGCGATCGGGGCCTATGACTATCTCACGCGCATTCGCCGAATCAGGCCGGAACGTCTGATGATTTTCGGGCGCTCATTGGGCGGCGCGGTGGCCGGGGAACTGGCGACGCAGCGGCCTGCCATGGGGCTGCTGCTGGAGTCCTGCTTCCCTTCGATCGAGGCCGTGGCCCGCCATCATTACATGGGTTTACCGGTGCACTGGTTGCTGGAAGCCTCGTTTCGACTGGAGGATCGGCTCCCACATTTGTCATTGCCCAAGCTGTTCGTGCACGGAGATCGTGACGACATTATCCCGATCGAGCTGGGCCAACGGGCGTTTGCCGCCGCGAAAGAGCCGAAGGAGTTCTACATCGTGCGCGGGGCCGATCACAACGATGTGCCGTCGGTCGGCGGGCGAGCCTATTTTGCCAAGCTGTCCGCCTTCATTGCCGCTGCGTTCGGTCGCTGAGGTCGTGAGAGGCGCTCCGCACCTTCTGTGTTTTTTCTGGTCAGGATCGGCTCGCTTGGTAAGATGCGATGGAGCGATCGCGGGCTTGACCGTGAGGTCGGCATGAGGCTCGTCATCATCTGGCAGCTGTCCGTATATTCTGCTAGAGTGCGTCCGCTTGTCGCACCGGATCGGTGTGGTGGTTGCGTCGAATCGGGCATGATGAGCTTTCGGTGAGGAGGCATGGTGCATCGGATAGGGGTGAACGCGAGAAGGTTCGTGAGGGTGCTGTGTGCAGTTTCGGTCTTGACGGTGGTGGGATGTGCCGGCGGGCCGTCTCAAACCGCGTTGAATACAAGTGTCGGGGTGGAGTCCGTTGCACGGGCGGAGTCTCGAGGCGAGGGGGCGAAAACTGTTCAGGTCGCTGCCGCCCCGGCCGTCTCGTCCAATGTGATGTTGGTGGCGAATAAGAACGTTCTGCCTGCGGCTACGGACCCGACTGTCGAACCGGCCGAAGATCCGTTTTACGACCCGTTTGCCAAGAGCGACGAGCCTGCGGGGGGGGAAGAGTATGACCCCTGGGAGCCGCTCAATACGAAAGTGTTCGAATTCAACAGGCAAGTGGACCGCTGGGTCCTCAAGCCGGCTGCGCAGGGGTATAACGCAGTGGTGCCTAACCCGGTGCAGATCGGGATCAGTAACCTGTTTTATAACATCCGTTTTCCCTCCCGGCTGATCAACAATCTCGCCCAGGGCAAATTATCCGGTGCCGGCACCGAGGTCGGCCGGTTTCTTCTGAACAGCACCTTCGGATTGGGCGGGCTGGTCGATGTCGCGAAGTATATGGACATCACGACGCCTGAAGAGGATACCGGGCAGACATTGGGGTATTACGGCATGAAGCCCGGGCCTTACGTGGTGCTGCCCTTTCTGCCTCCGTTTACTCTTCGGGATCTCATCGGGTATGTCGGAGATATTGCCCTGAATCCGATCAACTGGATGGTGTTCCCCATTATCGAGGTTAACGGGATTCCTTCATTGGTCGCCCACCACAATCGGACGACCTCGTCGATCGCGCAGATTGGCGGCCGGGTCGAAGAAATTCTGAACGATCGCTCGTTGAATCTGGAGAAATTTCAGGGGGTCGAGGAAGCGACGCTTGATCTGTATACGGCGGTGAAGAACGCCTACATTCAGAAACGGCGAAACGCCATCAGGGAATAACGGTTATTCAATCACCCTGAGCTCACGACCCACCTTCGCGAAGGCGGCGACAGCACGCTCAAGTTGCGGGCGGGTGTGGGCTGCAGACAGCTGCAAGCGAATGCGAGCCTGTCCTTTCGGCACGACCGGATAGCTGAATCCCACCACGTAGATCCCTTCCTGTAGCAGGCGGTCGGCCATCTGGGTTGCGACCGTTGCCTCCCCCAGCATGACCGGAATAATCGGATGGGTGCCGGGCACGAGGGTGAAGCCAAGAGCGGTCAGCTGCCCCCGGAGCCAGCGGGCCTGCTCCATCAAGGTATGGCGCCGGTCGTCGCCTCGTTCCACCAACTCAATGGCCTTCAGTGTCGCTGCGGCGATGACCGGCGGTAGACTATTTGAGAAGAGATAGGGCCGTGACCGTTGCCGTAACAGCTCGATGAGTTCGTTCCTGCCGGTGGTAAATCCACCGGTTGCCCCGCCCAGCGCCTTGCCAAGGGTGCTCGTGACGAGGTCGATCCGCCCCGAGACTCCGAAATGGTCCGGAGTGCCGCGTCCGCCTTTCCCCAACACGCCGGTGGCATGACTGTCGTCCACGACCACGGCGGCATCGTATCGATCGGCCAGCTCCACAATGCGGTCCAGCTTCGCCAGATCGCCGTCCATTGAAAACACCCCGTCGGTCACGATCATGCGCACGCGGCTTGAGGCCGATTCCACTAGTCGTGTTTCCAGCTCGGCCATGTCGGCATGGGCATAGCGCAGACGGGCGGCTTTGCAGAGCCGTATACCGTCGATCAGGCTCGCGTGGTTCAAGGCATCGCTGATAATGGTATCCCGCTCGTCGAGCAGGGTTTCGAAGAGTCCGCCGTTGGCGTCGAAGCAGGAGCTATAGAGGATGGTGTCTGCAGTGCCCAAAAAGGTGCTGATCGCTGCTTCGAGGGTTTTGTGCAGTCGTTGCGTTCCGCAGATGAATCGCACGGAAGCCATGCCATACCCGAATTTTCTGAGTCCGTCGACGGCCGCCTGTCTCACATCCGGATGATTCGCCAACCCGAGGTAGTTGTTTGCGCAGAGATTGATGACGTCCCCCTGTGCCACATGAATCTCGGTGCTCTGCGGGCTCAGGATCTGCCGTTCGGTCTTGTAGAGACCGGCTGCGCGGATCTCCGCCAGTTGTTGCTCGGCGGCTGTTTTGAGCGAGGTGTAGGCCATGATCCTCGTGAGAGGTGAAACGTCAGATGTGAACAGGAAGCCGCAGCGTCCTCACTCCTGAGGAACTATGGAAACAGGACTACTTTGCCGCATTGGCCGGATTTGATCAATTCAAATCCTTGGGCAAAGTCTTTGAGGGGGAAGGTATGGGTGAGGACCGGACGGATATTGAGGCCGGCTTTGAAGAGACCGGCCAGGCGATACCAGGTGCTGAACAGGCGACGACCGGTAATCCCATGGACTCGGATGCCTTTGAAGATGACCTCGTTGGCGAGGTCGCAGGTGACGGGGCCGGTGGGAATGCCGAACAGCGTGACGCGACCGCCGTTTTTTACCGAGCGGAAGGCGTGGTGCAAGGCTGTGGGGTGTCCGGACATTTCCAACGACGCATCGACGCCTTCTCCCCTCGTGATGTCGAGAATCGCTGAGGCAATGGCCTCCGCGCCGTCGCTCTTGGCGTTGAATACGTGATCGACGCCCACTTGTTTGGCCAGGCTCAGGCGGTAATCGCTGACATCGGTGGCGATAATGGTGGCGGCTCCTGCGGTGCGGGCGACGGCCGCGGCGAACAGGCCGGTGGGGCCGCAGCCGGTGATCAGGACGGTGTGACCGGTCAAGTCTTCCACCAGGGCCGCATCGACGGCATTGCCCAAAGGTTCTTGTAGGCACGCCAGCTCCGGCGGAATGTCCGGGGATGTTTTCCAAAGCACGGTTTCAGGGAGCACGACGTAGTCGGCAAACGAGCCGTCCAGATCGACGCCGAGAATCCGGTAGTTCTTGCACACATGGGCCTGGCCGGTGCGGCATTGAAAGCAGGCGCCGCAGGTCAAGTGCGATTCAGCCGCGACATAGTCACCCACGCACACGAGCGTGACATCCGCCCCGACGGCCACCACCTCGCCGCACATTTCATGTCCGATCGTCCTGGGAGGATGAATGCGGCTGTGGGCCCAGGCATCCCAGTTATAGATGTGGGCATCGGTTCCACACAGCGACGTGGCCTTGACCCGGATGACGGCCTCAGATGGACCGGGTGCGGGATCCGGGCGATCGGTATAGGTCAACCCCGGTTGAGCGGCGGTCTTCACGAGTGCGCGCATGGGCTCATTATAACAAGACCGCCGAAAATGCCTAGCAACCCGTTGAAACAGTCCGCCAGCGGCGTTCTCGCAAGACACTGCCGCCTCACTGTCTCGGCGGCGTTCACCAGCGTGACGCGCTGTATTCAGCGCGTCGTGAACCTCAGTGGCTCACCGTACGACACGTGTACGATTCGCCGCTTCGCTTGCTGCGGCCTTGCTGGATGGTCTGTTTGAACAGTTTGCGAGTGATGCGCCTGGAATATGTGATCGCAGTCGGCTCGGACCCGGTTGCGCGCTGCCGACTGATTGTCACCCATCTGCCTAGCCGAAGCGAGAACTTGCCCCACCAGGTCCATTTAGGTGGTCTCTGGCCTGAGTGTGAACATGCGGTTCCCCCGAATCGCCGGGTCAAAATACGGGTTGAACTGGGTAGGGCTCCTGGGTAGGATGCGATGATGCGATACACGTTCGGCAGGGTTCCGGGCCCGGCTCTCGGCGGATTTTGGCTTGCGCTAGGTCTTCTAATCTTGGCTGCCCCGGTCGCAGCAGCTGCCTCTCCCGCCTCGACGCCGACGCCTGCGAAGCGGTGGGCCCAATTTGAACTGGTCAGCACGGAGCCGGATGGATCGGTCCAGGTCGGCAAGGATGTCGTGCTCGGCATCACCCTTGGCGGGGTGCCCGCAGGAACCGAGTCCGTCATGGCGATCATCGAGTCTCCCGGCTTTCAGAGTCAGACGGTGTCGTTGAGCGAAGACGCCGCTCCCGCGGTCTTTCAGGGCACGGCGATTCTGGAGCCCAATTCCATATTGAAGAGCCGGACCACCGTGCATCCGAAGGCCGTGCGGATTCGGGTGTCGTTTGCTCGCGCCAAAATCACGGGGCTCGAAGAGTTTCTCAAGCGTGATGTCTATGTCACACTCGGCGACCGGCCGGTCGAAGAAGCCGAAACCGAGGTCGTCCCCGGGCCGCCTGCCGAGAGTCCTGAAGCCGATGCCGAGGCCGTACAAAAGGCGACGGAGCAGGTGATGGCGGTGAATGCGACCATCGCCGAGGAAGATCTCTTGCCCTTGCCGCCCCCCGGAGAATCCAAAGCCTATTGGAAACAAGTCAGCGATTTGATCAGCCGGAACTGGAGCCGGCAGATACGCTCTATCCGCCGGGCTCCCAGCAGCGAGACGGTGCGTGTGCATTTTAAGATGTATGCAAGCGGTGTGGCGCAGTTGATTCAGTTGGAGAAAGGCTCGGGCGCGCGGGATGTCAACGACGCCGGGTTGCAAACGATCATCCACGCCCATCCGTTCCCTCCGATACCGCCGGATATCAGCAGCGATGTCGTCGATGTGCATGTGCGCATGCGAACGGGGGCGAAAGTCGCGACCCGCGATGTGCAAATGACGGTCGAGAAAAAGCCGTCCAAGCCTGTCGTGCCCCCATCACCGAAGGAAGGTACCGCCGGAAGCGGTCCTGCAAAGGAGTAGCTATGACGAATCGGATCGGTCGTGCGATGGCCATGTGGTGTATGGGCGCAACGGTGCTGTTCGGCGCGACGTTCGGGCATGCCGAGACGGCGCGATACGATGTGGATCTGGATCATTCGATCGTGGAGTTCAAAGTCGCCCATATGGTGATTTCAAAAACCACCGGGCATTTCAAAGACTACACCGGATTTATCGAAATGGACCCCGACGCCGGGACGGTCAAGGCGCTTGAAGCGACGATCAAGACAGCCTCGGTGACGACCAACCATGAAAAGCGCGACGCGCATCTGCGCAATCCCGATTTCTTCGATGTC
Source organism: Nitrospira defluvii (assembly GCA_000196815.1). Classification (GTDB taxonomy): domain Bacteria; phylum Nitrospirota; class Nitrospiria; order Nitrospirales; family Nitrospiraceae; genus Nitrospira_A; species Nitrospira_A defluvii_A. The sequence continues at coordinate 4,128,593 of FP929003.1, read as the reverse complement.
GAGAAATACCCGACGATCACGTACAAAATGAAGAGCTATAAAAAGACGGGCGACGGCTATACCGCCGTCGGTGATCTGACTCTGCATGGGGTGACGAAAGAGGTGACGCTCACGGGCAATTTCAACGGGGTCACCAAGGATCCGTGGGGGAATACCCGGGCCGGATTTACGGCCGAAGGCAAAGTGAACCGGAAAGACTTCGGCATGGTGTGGAACAAGGCCCTCGATAGCGGAGGACTGGTAGTTGGAGACGAGGTCTTTATCAAGCTGGACATTGAGTGTATTAAGGCCAAGTCGTAAGTCGAATCCCCTCTCTCAGAGGCCGCATGCCTGCCCGGTCACCATGCCGGGCAGGCGAATCCAGCCGCGGCGCATGCAGCGAGGTCTCTCTGAATCAGCGCTGCGGGACGCCCTCTCCGTGATGCCGGTTGTCACCGACACAGCAGATGGTTGAGGCGCGGGAGGACGCCCCCGGGCATCCGGTTCTTGTTCTGGCCGGTCCCTCGGCCGTTTCACTGGCGGCTCGGGGTCGTAGGCTGATGGGTGGTGTGGGGTGATGGATCAACAGGGGTCATTCGGAGGCCGAGAGTAGGAGCATCGTCATGTGTCGCAAGCGGGCTGGAAAATGCGGATCGGGCATCGGTAGGATACGCGGGATGTGGATGGGCAGGTGGGTGACCGTGCTGGCGGTGCTCTGGAGCCTGGCTGCCGTGGAGGCCGGGGCGCTGGAGTTTACGGCCGATCAAATCACCAAGATCAATGGTCGAACTCAAAAGTCCAACATCTTCTATCGGGACAACATGTGGCGGATCGAACATCACACGATGGGGCCCGTCAACATCAGCATTGTGCGCAAAGACAAGAAGGTGGTCTGGCTCCTGCTGTCGCGTATGAAGCACTTCAAGACTGTGCCGTACCAGGCGGAGCAGGATCTGAAGGTCACGGAGCGGCTGGAAGGGGAGGTGTCGCGCGAAGAGATCGGGACGGAAACGCGCGAGGGGCATCCGACCACGCTCTATGAAGTGACGGTGAAGGATGGCGAGCGGACGGAAGTCTACTATCAATGGCTCGCGACCGATATCCACTTTCCGATGAAACTGGCCAAGAAAGACGGGAGCTGGATTGTTGAGTACCAGCACGTCAAATTCAGGCCCCTGATCGACTATCTGTTTCAGTTGCCGCTCAATTTCGAGCCATTGGAAGAGTTCGATCACCAGCCGGCTGCCGCGGAACCGAATCAGCAGCCGATGTAATGCGTGAGTCGAAGATAAAGGAGTCTCATCGTGCGTAAGCTAGGAACGACCCTGTGGGCTATGAGTGCGGTGGTCTTGGGAATGAGCGGGTCCCTCTATGCGCTGGATGTTGCCGATGTCGTTCGTGAATGGACGCCGGAAGGCAAGAAGCTGGCGATGGAACGCGCCAAGTTGCCGGCGCATGACGAGATGATCCGTATCCCGGCGGGCGAGTTCCTCATGGGAAGTGATAGAAAGGTCGACAAGAATTCCTATCTGGCGGAGTTCCCGCAGCGGAAAGTCTATTTGGACGCCTATGAGATCGACAAATACGAAGTGACCACGGTGCAGTTTTTGAAATTTGTGCTGGCGTCGGATCTGGTTCCCCTCATCGATTGGCAGTACGACGGAGGGAATTTTCAAGAGACGATGGTCAGTCACCCGGTCATGCACGTGTCCTGGTTCGACGCAGAGGCGTACTGCAAGTGGGCGGGGAAACGGTTGCCGACCGAAGCGGAATGGGAGAAGGCCGCGCGCGGTGAGGACGGGCGCATCTACCCCTGGGGGAATCAGATGGCCGGACTGTCCCGTGCAAACTTCGGCCGGACCGGTCTTTCCGGACCGGTGCGGGACCGTCCGGAGCGGTTACTGCTCTATCCGCCGATTATCTCGGTCAATAAGTACGACAATGCCGCCAGCCCCTATGGCGTGTTTCAGATGGCGGGGAATGTGGCTGAGTGGGTCGCAGACTGGTATGACCCGAAATACTACACCACCGGACCGGACAAGAATCCGAAAGGCCCGGAGACGGGGAGCCAGCGGAGCTTTCGCGGCGGAGGCTGGATCGACAGCACTCCCAGCGTGCGTGTCGCGCAGCGCAATGGCACGGATCCCAATACCAAGATGAACTGGATGGGTTTCCGTTGTGCGCGGGACGTGCACGAAGGGGCCTCAGGACAGTCGACCGAAGCGAAGTAGTCGGAGGTGCCTCACCTGGCAATTCCCACACAGCGAAGGACCAATCAGCTCGTCTCAGGCCTGATGAGCCTTGTTTTGCTGCTGGCGGCCTGTCAGATTGAGGATCTCAACATCGAGATTGTGAATGAGGACGGATCAGTTCTATTCATCGTTCACGAAAACGATGCACCGGATCCTGCACCTCTAAGCCGGTTCGGAGTCGTCTCTCACTACTCCGGCGAGAGATGGGAGGTTGCGACCTACGAAGAGTCATCGCTGTACAGGATGCAAGACGGCAAGAAACTGCTCAAACCGCTGGATGAGTTGCCCGAGATTGATGCTCTCGCAGTGGGAGCGATTCGGTTCGGCGAGGTGCCACGCGGGTTTTTCATCGAGGGCTCCTCAGGCAATCACCTCGTCGCGTTGGAGGAAGGTAGAGTCTACGAAGCCTATGCCAACCGAGGCGCACAGCGAGGGCACATATCATTCACGATTGAGCATGGAGTAGCCGTCAAGCTTCCTCCCGTCACGCGCCCGCTTTCCTCGCCATAAGCGAGTGGGCCTGCTCGCTCGTCTCTTTTACCAGAATCCCCATTTTTCCGTGTGACGGTTCGAAGTCTACGGAGAGCCCGTGACTGCGGATGCGTTCGCTGGCGGTGGGACCGATGGACGCGATGACCAGTTTCCGGCAGATCGTTTTGAACTCCTCCGTCTTTCCTTCCTGCTCGACAACCAGCATCACATGATCAATCTGTGCGGCATTGGTCACCAGCATCACCTGCACCTGCCCGTCCAGAATCTGCCTGATGGACTGCTTGAGCGGAGCCGTGTTTTCCGGGAGCGCCCAGCGGTAGACGGGGACTGAAACCACAGTGGCTCCGCGCTGCTTCAACGCCTCCACCAAGTCGCGGTTCGGCAGCCCGTATTCTTGCACCGCCACGCGTAACCGGTTAACCGGCCGGTGGGCGTCCAATGTGGAGACGACATCCACCCAGGTGTTGGGCTCCGGGACCGTCAACGTCGGTTGGAATCCCAGGGCTTTGAGTGCGGCTACCGGTTTGGGGCCGCGCGCAATGAGCACCGTCTCTTTCAAAGCACTCTTGATCGTGTCTTTGGCGTGACGGCTGTGCAGGATTTCGAAGAGGGTGGTCGTGCCGGCCCCGGTCAGCAGGACCAGCACGTCGAGACCTTCAGTCAGCAGCTGCTCACCGAACCGGAGCGCGACAGAATTGTCTTCGAGCGGGATTTCCCGCAAGGCCGGCGCCACCAGCGGTTTGCCGCCGTGGCGCTCGATCAGTCGCGTCATTTCCGCCGCCATGCGCGATTCAAACGCGGCGACGGTCAGCCCGTTAAACCCTGTACTGGCCATCGTACTCCGTGATTCAACCGCCGGCTACCAAGCTGACTGAGTTACCTGGCGTCCATTGCGCATCGAAATCCGGTCGATTCATTTCTCATGGTCGGGTCGCTGTCCACTCGGGTGAAGATACGGACTGTGGGCGTCTCATTCTGCCAGCCGGCTCCCCGAATGACCTTCTTCTCGCCGCTGTCCGGGCCCGGAGGATTCTTGTCGGGGCTCTTTTCGTAGTACCTCGAATCGTACCAGTCGTTGACCCATTCCCAGACGTTTCCCGCCATGTCATACACGCCATAGGGACTCTTACCCTTCTCATAACTGCCCACCGGCATCAGCGTCTTTTCGCCGACCCATTTCTGGTTGAAATTGAGGTGTCCGTCGGTCGGCTCCACGTTGCCCCATGGAAAGCGCCAATCATTGTTGCCCTTGGCGGCCTTCTCCCATTCGGCCTCCCGCGGCAATCGCCTGCCGGCCCACTTGCAGTAGGCATCGGCATCGGCCCAATCGACGTTGATCACCGGACGGTCGGCCAGGGATGCCGGAATGCCGATCCCTTCCCAGAGATTGCGGGTGGGATTCTTGGGATTCTGCGGAACACGGTGGTTCGTGGCCTTCACGAATTCCAGGTAACGCGCGTTCGTCACTTCATATTTGTCGATATAGAAGTCGGTGATCTCGATGACGTGGCGGGGGTATTCATCGCGTCCGCCGTCGCGGTCTCCGGTCGGCACGCCCATCGGGTACGACCCTGAAGGAATCAGGACCAACGGCGCGCCATCCTTCCCTGTGATCTCTTTGGGGAGAGCCGCCTGTTGCGCTGCGAATACGTGCGAACTCACGCCGTTCAGTCCGATGAGCGCCACCACTATTGCGAGGACGGATCGTGCCACCATAGCTCAACACTCCTTTGGTTCAAAAAGATCGATGGCAGATCGTACCACAGCGGCGAAGAATTCAGACACGGCTTGGGCGGAGAATGTGTGTGCCGGGGGGACCGAGGCCGGAGAATGAGGATTGACGGGGTGACGGGCCCCCCCCTACTATACGGCCAAGGAGACTTCGCCGTGCCGACTCATCGAGGCTTGCGACATCTGGCCCTGCGTGTGACCGACCTTGCGCGGTCTCGTTCGTTCTATGAGCGATTTCTGGGTATGAAAGTGGTGTGGGAGCCGGACCCGGACAATGTGTACTTCAGTTCGGGATCCGACAACCTGGCCTTGCATCAAATCGCGCCTGCCGAGTTGGCTCAATACCAGCCGTTGGGTGGGCAGTTACTCGATCACGTCGGTGTAATTCTGGAAAGCCCTGCGCACGTGGATGAGATGTTCCGTGATGTCCAGCAGGATGCGGCTCAGTATGGGGCCACCATCGCCAAGCCTCCCAAGCAACATCGGGACGGCAGCTACTCCTTCTACTTTACTGATCCGGACGGGAATGTCATCCAGGCGTTATACGAACCGACGATCAGCCGGATGGAATTCTTGCCCCCCGCCTGACCACCATGGGTATTTGGGACACATTGCCGCGTGATCAGTATGTCGGGTTGGCGCCCTGGGTGTGGGTTCAGCTTGAAAGTACTCAGCCCCCGGGGCCGTTTCCCTTCATCGGCGGTGTGGCCCCGGAGGTGGTGGCGAGTTTGCACGAAGCCCACAGCCTCTTTCTTGCCTGTGTGGAGACCGCCATCAGCGATGTGTTCTCCCGTCGCGCCACACTCGGGGACCCGCAGACCAGGGTGCGGCTGGAAGACGCCTATGCCGAGCTGGTCAATTCCCGGCAACAGCTGAGTCAGCACATCACGGCCCGGCGCCAGCCGGATGGGCAGTTTCACTGGTCGCATCCTTTCGATGCGACAAAATCCGCGACCGTGGTCAACACCGGCCTGCGCATCTTCAATGCCGTGAAACGTCAGGCGATTCCTGTGCCGTTTGAGCGTCCCATGGGACCGGTGGTCGGAAAACTGCTGGGGATGTTGGATGGCACGCAGCAGGCCGGGGCGATTCAGACGATCGTGGCGACGGCCGGTCGGGACGGCGAGCGGCTGTTGACCAAGTTGATGGAGCTGTTGGTTCAATACGAATGCCTCACGCCTGCGAAGGACGCATCGATTCGAGCCCAGTGGTTGTCCAATACCAGGGATCGGGACACGATTCATCTGGGCCATGCCGCGTTGATGTATCGGCAGCAGGACCGGTTCCTGTTGTTCGATCCCTGGCTGTTGCCCTGGTTCGCGGAGTCGAACGTGCCGAGCCTCTGGGTCTCGATGCTGCCGAAACCGGCGGCGATTTTTTTGACCCATGACCATGACGATCACGTGGATCCCCGGACCCTGCTGCACGTGCCGAAGGACGTGCCGATCGTGATCCCCAGCCGGCGCAATCGGAAGAAGTTTTTCTACGACTACCTGCCGCTGCTTCGGGAGTTGGGATTCACCCAGATCGTCGAACTGGCGCACGGGGAAACCTGGACCTTCGATGGCGGCGCCGTGGTCTCGGTCCCGTTTTACGGCGAAGATCCTTGCGATTTGGAGATGCCGAGAAACTGTTACCTCGTGACCGATCGCGGGCAGAATGTGCTGGTGCATGCCGACAGCGGCCCGACCAACAACGGCCGGTCGGCCATCAAGGAAGGGGTCATTCAACAGCTCGTTCAGAAATATGGTCCCATCTCGCTGGTACTGGCCTCGCAACAGCAGCTACAGGAAATCCGGAGTTATGCCGCCCATGCGCCCCTGTCCCACCCTGGCCTTTGGCTCGAAGTCGGAGAGAACGGGTACCTCACGAACGGGTATCTGGACGAACTCTGCGCCGTCGCCCGGGCGAGGCTGTTTGTGTCCTATGCCACCGGCGGTGCCGACTGGTATCCCGATCACTTGTCGTTTATGTTCAGCCAGCGGAATCCGGCGCGTACGGCGCTTCTCACGGCGAACTGGGAGCATCCGGAAAAGCTGAAAGACCTTCTCGGCGTGCGAGGGTGCGGGTATCATCGTGCTCATGCCTTGGATCTGTTCCGGATCGGCAGTGATGGGGCGGTGCAGGTGTCATCCGCGGCCGCGGCCCTGGCGCCCCTGTCGCTCTATCGACTGGATCACGGGGATCCGGCATTCATGAAGCGCAACGGACGGTAATCGGTTAACAGGCTGTTCAGAAAGCTCGTCCGGTAAGGCCACAGCAAGCGAAGCGGCGAATCGTACTTGTGCAGTACGGTGAGGCGGCAGTGTCTTGCGGGAACGATGCTGGCGAGCGTTTTCAACAGCCTGTTGGGAAAGGAAGGGAGCGATATGGGGTCTGGGAAAGGATTAGTGCTCGTCACCGGCGCCGCCGGATTTATCGGGTCTCATGTGAGCCGGCGATTGCTCGATCGTGGCGACACCGTGCTCGGTCTGGACAATCTGAATGACTACTACGATGTGCGCCTCAAAGAAGCGCGGCTCGCACGCCTGAAGTCTCATCCCCAATTTCAGTTCGTCAAACTGGATCTGTCCGATCGTGCGGGGATGGCGGCGCTTTTTGAGCAGCATGCCATTCGGCGCGTCGTGCATCTGGCGGCGCAGGCCGGCGTCCGGTACTCCCTGGTCAATCCGCACGCCTACACCGCCAGTAACGTCGATGGGTTCCTGAACATTCTCGAAGGTTGTCGGCATCACAAGGCCGAGCACTTGGTCTATGCCTCCACGAGTTCGGTGTACGGCGGCCACACGAAGATGCCGTTCTCGGTGCACGACAATGTCGATCACCCCGTATCGCTCTACGCCGCGACCAAGAAGGCGAACGAGCTCATGGCGCATTGTTACGCGCATCTCTATCGATTCCCGATTACGGGATTGCGGTTCTTTACCGTCTACGGGCCCTGGGGCCGTCCGGATATGGCGTTGTTTCTCTTTACGAAGGCGATTCTGGAAGGCAAGCCCATCGACGTGTTCAATCACGGGAAGATGCAGCGGGACTTTACCTATGTCGATGATATCGCCGAAGGCGTATTGCGCACGCTCGATCGTCCTGCGCAGGCTGATCCGGCCTGGGCGAGCGACAACCCCGACCCCGGCAGCAGCTCCGCTCCCTATCGACTGTACAACATCGGCAATCACCAACCGGTCGAGTTGTTGCGATTTATCGAGGTGCTGGAACAGACGCTGGGCATGAAAGCCCAAAAGAACTTCCTTCCTCTCCAGGCCGGCGACGTGCCTGCGACCTATGCCGATGTCGCGGATCTCATGCGCGATACGGGCTTCAAGCCTGCGACCTCTATCGAGACCGGCATCGCCCGCTTCGTAGAATGGTATCGGGAGTACTACAAGGCGTGATGGCCTGTGGAGCGCGTGTTCCGGAAGCGTTTCCCCCGGGAGGTGGCTGAGAAGCCCGTCAAGCCACTCGGTCACCTCCGATACCTACCTGGCCGCGTATTGCGATAACACTCAGCAGAGTTGCTTGAACCCCTGCACGCGTTCGGCGCTATCCATGCAGAGGGATGCGTGACGACGGATCAATGGCCTCGAGTTACTCGGTCGTGTGACGGTGATGTTCCAGGGGTCCCGCCAGTGCCGGAGCGTCCTTCGTCCCTGCAGTTCTCCGACGCGGTTCCATTCTTCCCTCGGTAAGCGCAGTCAGACCGTCCCGGAAAATTAAGAGTAGTCGCGTGGCGCGGCGTCTCAAGTCGTTGTGAGCCGACTTGTCCTGGATGCCGAGTCGGGACTTGTTGCGGCTGAGAGTATGGAGTACAGTGGACATAAAGCTCCCCTCTCTATGCAAAGGGCATCAGTGGACATGAGCAGAAACGGGATGATTTTGTCGTTGCTCGTAGCAGGATGGCTGGTGCTGGCCGGGCAAGGTCTTGCTTTGGCTGAGGCGCCTTCGACCGAGACAGCGGCTTGGAGTGAGTTGCGTAGCCAATCATCGAACGTCTTGTCCCAGGCCCCTGCAGCGAGCGAGAGGCAAGTCGACCTCTTTCGACAGACGCCCACCTTGAGTGGTCGTGTCCAGGTCAGTGAACAGACCCTGATCCCGTATGTGGGGGCCGGATTCGGCGGGGGATACGTGACGGAGCGGGATCGGGCCCTCGGTCCCATGCCGGGACTCCCTCAGCAAAACCTCTTGGGCGACTCGTTAGGCTTGGGTAAGGGCATGATGCCGAACGAGTTTCAGATGGGTATTCGCATTCCGTTTTAAGTCCTGCCGGTGGCGTGCGGCATCTCAGCATGAATCATCCCTTCCGGTTTCAGTGATTAAAAGAGCCGACGGGCGAGGTCTGCCGGGTCGATACCATTCAAGCTCGGAAGGACCAGGTGTGCGTCGACGAGCTGGGATGCCGGGTAGGTCGTCGCAACGGCGAGGACGCGCATGCCCGCCTTCAGGCCTGCCAGAATTCCTGCCCGAGAATCTTCGATCACCAGACATTCGCTGGCCTTGAGCAGGGGTGGGCGGGGCATACGCGCATTCAACTGCCTGAGTGTGAACTCATAGATCGCCGCGTCCGGTTTGCCGACGGCGCAGTCATCCGCGGAGACAATCACCTCAAACGCCTGTTCGATGGGTGTGCCGGTGAGCGCGGCACGGATCTGCTCCCGTCGGCCGCCGGATGCCACTGCCAGACGGTACGCTTTCGCCGCGCGCTGCACGAACCCGGTGACCCAGGGAAACAATGCCGGTTGATGCAGCGCGGTATGTGCGCGGAACAAGTCGGCCTTTCGTTCGACAATCCCGGTGTGAATCGCCGGGTCACAGATTCCGTCCCGTTTTTCGAGTAATGCGGCCGCGCAGGTTCGTTCATCCATGCCCAGGTAGGTCCCGTAGTACTCTTCCTGGCTCAGGCTGAGTCCCGCTTCGGCCAACGCTTGCTGAAAATAACGCAGGTGGGGCGTTTCATCGTCGGCGATCACGCCGTTGAAGTCGAAAATGATGGCGCGCAGAGCGGCCTCCCCGGTTCATGTTCTCCTACGCGGCGTGCGCGACTCTAACAGGATGCGGAAAAAGTCCGCCAGCGGCGTTCTCGCATCGCTCAGCGGCTCACCGTACCGCAAGAGTACGATTCGCCCCTGTGCTCGCTGCGGCCTTGCTAGACGGCCTTTTTGCGCATCCTGCGAGGCTGTTCAACGTCGTCCCACACCGCGTATCTGTGGTGGCTTTGGGACTCAAAATGAGTTTTTCCGCAACCTGCTAACCGAGCGCGGGTGGCCGGACAAGCGGAACTCCTTGTCCCGCTGAGGCCCCTACGGTATGCTGCGTCACGACAACATACCGAGACCCGTTCGCAACCACAATTCGATCCCATGACACGATGAGTGACTACGCAGTTCTCGGCGATCTATTGGTGATCTATGCGGTGTCCACCGCGGTGGTCTTCGTGTTCCATCAATTTCGCCTGCCGTCGATCGCCGGATTCCTGGTGGCCGGAGCCCTGATCGGTCCCCATGGGTTGCATCTGATTCCCGATGTGTCCCAGGTGCAGGTCCTCGCGGAGATCGGGATCGTGTTGCTGCTCTTTACGATCGGAATGGAATTTTCCTCCGCACACTTTGCAGCTGCCCGACGCATTCTCATGGTTGCCGCGCCGGTTCAAACGGGGGGCGTCCTGGTCCTGGCATTGCTCGGAGCGTTGGCGGTGGGCCTTTCGTATCAACAAGGGATTTTCTGGGGCTTTCTCCTCTCATTAAGCAGCACGGCCATCGTGCTGAAAGCCCTTTCGGAACAGGGGGAGAGTGATTCGTTTCACGGTCGCGCCACCGTCGCGATTCTGATCTTCCAGGATCTTGCCGTCGTTCCGATGATGCTGGTTACGCCCATCCTGGGCACTCCGAGCGGGAGTGCGATGGGGACGGTACTGATGACCTTGGTCAAGGCGGCGATTGTGGTCGGGTTGATCGTTGCGGCGGCCTGGTATCTCGTGCCGCGGCTCCTGCGCCATATCGTGCGGAGTCGAAGCCGTGAGCTGTTTTTGCTCTCGATCATCGTGCTCTGTCTCGGGATTGCCTGGCTGACCTCGCTGGGGGGACTCTCGCTGGCTCTGGGTGCCTTTATCGCCGGGTTGGTTATTTCGGAGTCTGAATACAGCCATCAAGCATTGGCCGAAGTCCTGCCCTTCCGTGACAGTTTCAATAGCCTGTTTTTCGTGTCGATCGGCGTCTTGATGGACATGCGTGTGGTGCTGGAGCACCCGTTCATTGTGTTGGGGCTTCTGTTGGCCGTCATTGTCGGAAAGCTGGTGGCCGGGACCGGAGCGATGGTTGCGGCAGGGGCTCCGCCGAGGTCAGCAGTCCTGGTCGGAATGGCGCTGGCGCAGGTGGGTGAATTCAGTTTTATCCTGGCGCAACAGGGGCAAGACGCGGGGTTGTTCACCGGTGACCTCTACAATTTATTCTTGGCGACCTCGGTCTTGACGATGGTGGTGACGCCGTTCTTGATGCAGTGGTCGCCCCATCTGGGGCGGCGGATCGAAGCGATGCAACGCGTTCGGGGTTGGATGCCGACCCGCACCGCCGCCCATGTCGAGCAGCTGGAAGGTTCTCAGATCCGGATCAAAGACCATGTCATTATTGTGGGCTACGGGCTCAATGGTCGAAACCTCGCCCGCGTATTGAGCGAAACCGAAATCCCGCACGTGGCCCTGGACTTGGACGGTGAAACGGTGCGCCGCGAGGCGCGTCATGGCGTGCCGATCTACTACGGTGACGGCTCGAATGCCAACGTGCTTCGGCATATGAAGATCGACGACGCCAAAGTGCTGGTCGTGGCCTTGTCCGATCCGTTCACGGCCCGGAGAACGGTGAAGGTGGCCAAAGGATTGAATCCGAAGCTCCACATCGTCGTGCGGACGCGCTATTTGAGAGAGCTGGAAGAGTTGCATCAACTGGGTGCGGACGATGTGGTGCCGGAAGAGTTCGAAACGTCGATCGAAATCTTTGCCCTGGTGCTGCGCACCTACAGTTTGCCGCAGGAATTTGTGGCCCGAAAAGCGGAGCAAATCAGGCGCGAAGGGTATGCGCTGTTGCGGCGGAGCGAGATGCCGGAGTTGGCCCATCATCTCCGCGGGGGGACGCTGACCGATGTCGAAGTGGAAACCTGCCGGATCGATGACGAGGCTCCGGCGGTGGGAAAGTCGCTGACGGAACTCTCCATTCGCCCACGGACCGGCGCGTCGGTGATTGCCTGGACTCGCAGCCAGGTCACCCAGTCGAATCCCTCCGAAACCGTGCGGCTGCAGGCCGGCGATGTCGTCACGCTGCTCGGATCCCGCGACCAGATTCGTCGGGCCATGGCGCTCTTGAACGAGCCGAACCACGGCACGAGTCACCAGCTCAAATAACCCGGTCGGCTAACTTCTCCAGCGAAGCGTCACGCGGTCTTTCAGCGGATGGTCTAAGGGACGTCCGGTTTGGACGGCGGCGAGATGGGCGGCCTTCAGTTTGTAGTACCACTTGGCGGGCGTATCGGCGTCATCGATCAGCATGAGCGCCGGTTTGTATTTCAGTCCCACGGCTTGCCGTTCCATCGCCTGCTTGTCCTGCTTCATGAAGATGTTGGCGAAATAACGGAACAGCGGCTTGGCAAACGGCAGCCACGGAAGGATGTTCCAGGCCGCGGCAAAATCGATCCGGCATTGTTGTTCGCCGACGGGCGTGACCGTGGCACGCGAAGAGACGTACATCGAACCGCATTGCACGAACTCGAAGCGTTGATTAGGGAGCACAAAGTCGATGGTCGTCGTCAAGGGACCGCCGTAGAGCCGGTTGAGGAGCTTGTAGGGTCCGCTGTTCTTCGACGGCGCATGGGGAACCATACGAAACCCGTTCGGAATCGGCTCGAAGGTCTTGGCCTTGTCGTGCATGCTGGCTTTGGTACGCCACCAGGAGCTCTGGTGCACAAAGGGACCGTGGGCCGGGTCCATGAGCCCGACGATGCCGTCGTCGATCGTGCAGTCCAATATCGTCGAGATCTGGATCATGCGATAGGGTTTGGACGGGAGCGGGAGGCGCGGCAATTCCGGAACCGGCAGCTTCGGCTGCTGCGGATCCGGGAGAAACACCCAGATATAGCCGTCCTGATCCTGGCAGGGATAGGAGGTGATGCCGATCTTTTCCGGTTGGAGCGGGGATCCTTCCACCAAGGCCGGAATATGGCGGCAGCGGCCGCAGGTATCGAACTGCCATCCGTGGTAGGCGCATTCGACGCGCTCTCCATCAAACTGTCCGAACGAGAGCGGCATGCCACGATGGGGGCAGATGTCGCGCATGGCCGCCACCTGGCCCTGCTTGTTACGGCAGACGAGAATCGGTTGTCCTAGCATCACCTGGGTTTGCATCTGGCCGACTGCCAGAGCCGTGCTCGTGCTGGCCGGATACCAGAAGCCGAAGAGCGGGGCGCTCTTACTCGGCTTGAGTTCGGTGATGAGGTCTGTGCTCATGAGTGATGCAGTTGCCAGGGTTGTCGCGATGAGCGAGACTGTTCATCGTCGATCCGACTATAACGGCGGGCCTGCAACAGGTCAAGCAAGCGGCCGCACGAGGCGAAGCCGCAGAGGGTGCGATCCGGCCGTCCAAACCCCGCTGCTGACCCCGCATTTCTTGACAAGAAAAAGAAGCGGAGACTATAGTCAATTTCGATCGCAAGGGACTCCATCTTCCGACTCCGAGAGGCGAGGTATCCTCATGACAACCGCACAAATCGAGCCCACGGCTGCACTGGCAGAACTCCGCGAGTCGAAGGCGGATCGTGTCACGATCGTGCTCCTTAGCGGAGACCTCGATAAAGCCATGGCTGCCTTCATCATCGCCACCGGCGCGGCAGCGATGGGTATGCAGGTCACGGTGTTCTTTACGTTCTGGGGCCTCAATACGATCCGCAAGAAGGGGGCGAGCAGTTCAGCGTCTGACTGGCTGCGTCGGATGTTCGGGTTCCTCAACAAGGGCGGAGCCGATACGTTACCCCTCTCGCGTTTTCATTTCTGGGGGTTGGGCACGAAGATGATGCAAGTGGTGATGAAGCAGAATCGTATGCCGGGCGTGCCGGAGCTTATGCAGATGGCGCTGGACCTCGGTGTCCGGTTCATCGCCTGCACGACGACGATGGGTCTGATGGGCATCACGAAAGATACGTTGATCGACGGGATCGACCAATTTGCCGGTGTGACGACCTACCTGGCCGAAGCCAAGCAGGGCAGCGTCAATCTGTTTATCTAAGCGAGGGGTTGAGGAGCGGCATGATGCAGGCTGATGTGAAACTCGATACGCTCGGGTATTTTTGCCCGATGCCGATTATTCTCACGTCCAAGAAAATCAAGGAACTGACGACCGGTCAGGTGCTGGAAGTCGTGTCGGACGACGAAGGCATCAAGAAGGATATGCCGGCCTGGTGTGAGACGACCGGCCACGAAATGGTGGGGCTCGAAGAGGAGCAGAGTGCGTCCAAGCGGATCTATAAGGCCTTCGTCAAGAAAACCAAGTAGGGGCAGCGACAGGCGCGCGCACGCGGGGCCGTCCAGTTTAAGTAAAGCCGGAGGGCATGATTACCAGCCTCCGGCTTTTTTGTTGCCTCAGACTTCCAGGGTAAGTGGGGCGGACCGGGTTGGGTGAAAGAGAGAACGCCGTGAGCCAGGTTGTTGAATGTGTCCCGAATTTCAGCGAGGGACGGAGCTCCGAGATCGTCGACGCGTTAGCCGGAGTGGTCCGCTCAGTGCCCGGCGTCGTTCTGTTGGATGAAACGAAGGATCCGGACCATCACAGGGCCGTCGTGACCTTCGCCGGTAGGCCCTATGCCGTGGCTGAGGTGGCCTATCAGATGGCGCGGCTGGCCTCACAGTTGATCGATCTCCGAAACCATCATGGCGAACATCCGCGCGTCGGGGCGACGGATGTGATCCCGTTTGTGCCGATTCGTGGCGTCAGTATGCAGGATTGTGTGCAGCTGGCTCGCATGGTCGGCCAGCGTATCGGGAATGAATTGAAGATCCCGGTCTTTCTGTACGAACAGGCGGCGACCAGGCCCGAGCGGAAACAGCTGGAGTGGATTCGGAAGGGTGGCTTGAAGGGACTGGCGGATCGGATGGCAGGCGACCCTGCATGGGTGCCGGACTTCGGCCCGAAGCACCTGCACCAGACGGCCGGGGTCACGGTGGTGGGAGCGCGATGGCCGCTGATCGCCTTCAACGTGAATTTGAAGAGTTGCGATCTGTCGGTTGCCAGGGCCATTGCCAAGGTGGTGCGCCAGTCAAGCGGCGGGCTCCCGTACGTCAAAGCGATCGGCGTAGAGCTGAAAAGCCAACAACTCGTGCAGGTGTCGATGAATGTGACGAACCATGAAGAGACGCCGCTCCATGTCGTGTTTGCGGCGGTGCAGCGGGAAGCGGCGGCTCGTGGTGTGGAGGTGGCGGGCACGGAGATCGTCGGATTGGTTCCCGAACAGGCGCTCATGGAGACGGCGCAGCAGGCGCTCTGTCTCAACCAATTCGACGGACGGCAGGTGCTTGAGTCGCGATTGGACCGTCCCGAATCGCGGGAGGCAATCGGGCGGATGGCGGCGTCGCAGCCGGTGAAGGAGCCGTCGCCCGCGAAGGTCGGGGCGCCGGACAGGAAGATGGCGGAGCTTCATGGGCAGACCGGCGGAAGCGTGGGGGCCCAGTCGGCGGCGTTTGCGGCCGGGTTGGGGATAATGGTGGCGAAGCTGACTCGCGCACGTGCGGTTGAAACGCGCTTATCCGAAATTTGCACCCGCCTTTACGAGTTGGCGCAAGCGGATCGAGATGCCTATGCACGGGTACTCCAGGCCAGAAAGCTTCCGATCACCCATCCTGACCGTCCGCTCCAACTCTCATCGAACTTGCTGGGGGCGATAGAGACGCCGTTGGAAATTGTGAAGTTGTCTTGCGAACTCATCCCATTGCTGCGGGGACTTCTGACGCAAGCGAAACCGGAGCTTCAGCCGGATCTGAAGATGGGTCTTCGTCTTGCCGATGCTGTCATCGATGGGTGCCTCGGAATGGTCGAGGAAAACATGAAAACTCAGCCAAATCAGCTACTTATTGCCTCGATTCGGGAGCGATTCTCCGTTGCGGAACAAATGCTTGTGGATGCGAAATCGCTATGCTACACTCCGCCCTTCGATTCGTGGGCCCAAAACATGTTGAATATCCTGAAACTTCGGTGAAAGAGAGTCGAAGGTAGCTGACGATGGAAATTAAGGTTTTCAATAACAACGTCGAAAAAGCCCTGAAGGTCGCCAAGAAGAAATTGGCGGGCGAAGGATTGTTCCGCGAACTGAAGCGCCGCCGCTATTACGAGAAGCCGAGCGTTCGGAAGAAGGCGAAGGAGCGAGAAGCTCAGCGCCGCCGACAGAAGTGGCTCGCGAAGAGACGGCCCGAATAGACGTCAGGCGTTCGTTTCCACCGCCGACTAGTTCGATCACTCCCTGTTGAGTTCCCCTCTCCGGCAGCTCCATGCAGGCGCAAGAGATCCACGCCGCTATCCGAACGGTCAAGCGGGAAATCGCTCGTTGGCCAGACCCGGTTGTCGGCGTGGTTGCCAGACAGTCAGGCCGTGATCCCTTCCTCGTGTTGATCTCCTGTCTCCTCAGTCTGCGCACGAAGGACAAGACCACAGCCGAAGCCAGCGAGCGGCTCTTCGCCTTGGCGGTCACGCCGGCGACCATGCAGACGCTGACCATTCCGATCATTGAGCGCGCCATCTATCCCGTCGGATTCTATCGGACAAAGGCCAAACAGATTCAGCAGATCTGCGCCCAACTCCTTGAGCGCTACCAGGGGCGGGTTCCGGACAAGATCGATGAATTGCTGACGTTGCCGGGGGTTGGGAGGAAGACGGCCAATCTGGTGGTAACAGTCGGATATGAAAAGCCGGGGATTTGCGTCGATATTCACGTCCACCGGATCAGCAACCGCTGGGGGTACGTCAAGACCAAGAGTCCCGATGAGACAGAAACGGCCCTTCGCGCCAAGCTTCCCCGCAAGTATTGGATCACATTCAACGACCTGCTGGTGCCCTACGGACAGCACCTCTGCCAGCCGGTCTCGCCGTTGTGCAGCCAGTGCAAGATTGCGGCGTATTGCGATCGTGTCGGCGTGACGAAAAGCCGTTAAGCGTGAAGCGCCGTGTACGGCTCAATTCGCCAATTCTTCAGCAAGATTTGGACAACGAGATGTGGGAGGCGAGGTCAAATGAACAGCTTGGTTTCCGCCTGCGCGGTCAATGATAGAATGGAGGGGAGGCCCAGCACCTCATCCACGTTGCGTTCTACCGCGCCCGCTTCCACACCCATATATTCCAGGCCCGCGCTGCAGGCAATGAGGCGGAAGTGCCCGACCAGACGTGCTTCCTGGAACATCTCGGAGATTTTCGGAACCTTCTTCTCCTTCAGAAGCCGGGCGACCTGTTCCGCCGAGGCCGCATATTCGGGCGGAAAATCGATGTCGTCGATCTTTCCTTCTGCGAGTTTCTTAATCGTCCAGAACAGCAACACCACGATAACATCCTTGCCCATGGCGGCGGCGGTGAGGCCGAGGGTCGCGACCTGGTGCAGTTTGTCGTAGGTGGCGTTGTGGGCAAAGAGAACGAATTTGGGTTTCCCCGACATGGCGGCTACTGAACCTTCTGTCTAGTTTTGACGCTATTCACAAAATCGGTGATGGCCGCATCCACTTCAGCGGGTGTCATGGCGCGATCGTGCATTTCACTCTCGTCGAGGAGGTAACGCTCTCCTTCTTTTTCCTGCCGCACCACCACGGAATTTTCCGGCGTCACTTCCACCCGCATGAACCATTCTTTCCTGCCCTTGGTGATCACCACTTCTTTGCCGAGTCCGATCTGGGTGATCTCGATCTGCAATTCCGACTCAGTGGTGCCGTCAGCTGCCCACGCCGCTTGGCTGCTGAGCACAACGGGGCACCACGAAAGAGTAAATCCGAGAACGGCCAGGCCGGAGGCCTGAACGCAGGCTCTTGTGACTCGTGCGCTGTTGAGTCGCATCGGCGGCATGGTGCCGAATTATAGCTGGCGGAGCAGGCAACGTAAACCGGCTTGGCTTCGTCGCCCTTTCCGCCATGCAAAGCCCCATGCTAGGATGCGCCGGTGATAAGCGAACTCCTGACGCAGATCGAATCCTACGTGCCGGCGAATGTGCTGATCTGGTTTGCCGTCTCCTCCGTGTTCATGTTCGTGGGGACCTTGATCGCGATTCCCATCATTCTGATGCGGTTGCCGGCGGACTATTTCGATGTCCGGACTCCGCGCCCCTGGATGGAGAACCACCATCCGATCCTGCGCGTGATTGGCCATGTGGTAAAGAACGTCGTCGGTGCGATTTTTCTGTTCGCGGGTTTTCTCATGCTGTTTCTGCCCGGACAGGGCGTGCTGACGATGCTGATCGGCCTCTCCTTGATCGAGTTCCCCGGCAAGCGGCGGGTGGAGGCCAAGATCGTAGGGCAGTCCACCGTTCTCAGCACCATCAATGCCATGCGGGCCAAGTTCGACAAACCGCCGCTCATCATTGCCCCGGATTGAGAGCGCCGCGGTCGGTTCGACCCCTGCGTGTTGCTCCACCGGTTACATTATCTCAGCTATGCCCACACTCTATCTCATCGACGGTAGCGCTTACATTTATCGGGCGTTTTTTGCCCTGCCGCCCCTGTCCAATTCCAAGGGTCTGCAGACCAATGCGGTGTATGGCTTCACGACGATGTTGCTGAAGGTCCTGCGTGACCATCGGCCGGACTATGTGGCCGTGGTGTTCGATGAAAAGGGCCCGACCCACCGCCATGAGGCGTTCAAAGACTATAAGGCGCAACGGCCCCCCATGCCGCAGGGGATGAGTGCACAGATTCCGTACATTCATCGCGTGGTGGAGGCCCTGTCTCTACCGGTCATCAGACAAGCGGGGTATGAGGCCGACGATCTGATCGGCACCCTGGCACGAAAGGGGGAGGTCGAGGGCCTCGAGGTTGTGATCGTCACCAGCGACAAAGACATGTTCCAACTGCTCACCCCCAAGACGCGCATTTACGATCCCGTGAAAGATAAGTGGTTTGGTGAAGCAGATTCGCAGGGGCGCTTTGGCGTGGAGCCGGCGCGGGTGGTCGAGATCATGGGCCTCATGGGTGACACCAGCGACAACATTCCCGGCGTCAAAGGCATAGGCGAAAAGACGGCGGTGAAACTGATTACGCAGTTTGGCACGATCGAGGAGCTGCTGAGTCGAATCGAGGAGGTCACGCCGGCAAAAACCAAGAAACTGTTGCTGGAACAGGGCGAGCAGGCGCGGATGAGTAAGCAGCTCGCAACGATTCAGCTGGACTGCCCGCTTGAATTTGTCCCGGACCACTTCCAGGCGAAGGCGCCGCAGACTGAGACGCTGGTGAGTTTGTTGCGCGAGCTGGAGTTCATGACGCTGGCGAAGGCGTTTCAGGGCGAGACACCTGAGCAGAATCGGCTGGGGGCTGAGGTCGAACAGATTCGCGATGCTGTGGCGGCGGACGCCTTTCTGAAGAAGCAACCGGCCGCTGCGATGTTGGGTATCGCCTGTGTCCTGACCGGCGAGCCGGGGGTGCGCGCCGATATTCGAGGTTGCGCGTTAGGTCGGTTCGATGGAAGTGCGGCCTTCGTGCAGGGCGAGGCGCGTGATTGGCCACAGCCGCTTGTTGAGTGCCTGCGTGATGGGAGTAAGCTGAAAGCCGTTCAGGATCTCAAGCCGCTGTTGTTGGCGCTCCACCGTCAGGGCATCGACATGCCCGGGCCCTATTTCGATACGATGGTGGCGGACTATCTGCTGAACCCGAATCGCCGCGCCCATACCCTGGAAGCCATTGCCATGGACCTGCTGAGTTATCAGCTGGGTGCGGGTGAGCGCGAAGATACCAGCAAGGGACCGCAATCCCTGTTCGATGTTGATGAGGCGCTGGTTCGTCGAACCGGTGAAGCGGCAGCCGTGACAGCCAAGGTGGCGCCGATGCTTCGCGAGCGGTTAAAAGAGCAGGGAAGCCTATCACTCTTTCAAGATGTGGAGATGCCGCTGGTGCCGGTCCTGGCCGAGATCGAACGGAATGGCTTCTTGCTCGACGTCGCAGGCCTGCAGGCTCTGAGCAAGGAGCTGGAGCATGAGCTGGAGCAGATGGTGGGCAGCATTTACCGTCTGGGCGGCGGTGAATTCAATATTGGCTCGCCCAAGCAGCTCGCCACGGTGCTCTTCGAAACCCTCGGCCTGAAGCCGCTGCGCAAAACGAAGACCGGCTACTCCACGGATGAAGACACCCTCACGCAACTTGCCTCGCAGCATGAGTTGCCGGCGCAGATTCTGAACTACCGGACCCTGACGAAACTTAAATCGACCTATGTTGATGCCTTGCCGCAGTTGGTGAATCCTGAGACCAAGCGGCTCCATACTTCGTTGAATCAGACCGTCGCGGCGACCGGACGACTGTCTTCGACCGACCCGAATCTACAGAACATTCCGGTGAAGGGTGACTACGGCTTGCGTATCCGAGAAGCGTTCATCGCGCCGCCGGGGCATCAACTGCTCTGCGCCGACTACAGTCAGGTCGAGCCGCGGATTTTAGCGCATCTCTCGCAAGACCCTCGCCTGCTGCAGGTCTTCGAGAAGGGCGAAGACATTCATATGGCCACGGCCATGGAGATTTTTAATCTGCCTGCCGGAGAGGTCACGCGTGACATGCGGCGCGCGGCGAAGAGCGTGGTGTTCGGGATTGTGTACGGCATCAGCCCGTTCGGGCTCGCATCCAACATCGGTGTGCCGCAAGCCGACGCCAAGAAATATATCGAGACGTTCTTCGAGAAGTTTGCGGCTGTGCGGGCCTTGATGGACCGCAACATCGACGACGGCAAGACAAAGGGCTATACGACGACCATCCTCGGCCGCCGCCGCCCGATCCCGGAGTTGCAGGGCGGCGATCCCTCGCAGCGCGGCGTCGGTGAGCGCATGGCGGTGAATAGTCCGATTCAAGGATCGGCCGCCGATCTGATCAAGGTGGCCATGATCAAGGTTCATCAACGCCTCCAGAACGAACTGCCCCGCTGCAAGATGATCCTCCAAGTCCATGACGAGTTGATTTTCGAAGTGCCGGAGCAGGAATTGGAACAGGCAAAACAGCTTGTGAAAGCCGAAATGGAAGCCACCGGCGCGGCGTTGGGTCTCTCGGTGCCGCTGAAAGTCGATCTGGGCGTGGGGTTGAACTGGCGAGTCGCCCATCCCTAGCCGGATGTTCAAACAGGCTGCCAGCGGCGTGCTCAGCCGCACGCCTCCCTGCGGCCTTGCCGGACAGCCTGTTTGAACATCCTGAACTAAAGCGGATGTCGTGCAGCGCGTCAGTCGATACGGTTCAGCCTATGCCGCCGCGAAAACGCACATTGACCATACCCGAGTCGGAGTTTCAGGCCTTAGTGCAGGAAGCGCTCGACGGCCTGCCCGACGAATACGCCAAGCTCATCACCAACGTCGCCGTGGTGGTGGAGGAAGAGCCCTCTCCCGAAGTCCGCGCCGACCTTGAAATGGAAGAAGGCGAAGATCTCCTCGGCCTCTATCAAGGTCTCTCGCTCGACAAAGAATCCTTTTTCCAAGCGGGCGGGCAACTGCCGGCCAGAATCTCCATCTACCGCGGGCCGATCCTTCGACTCTGTCGCACCAGGAAAGAAGTGGTGCAGGAAGTGCGCGATACGGTCGTGCATGAGATCGGGCACCATTTCGGGTTTGACGACGACGAGATGCCGTATTAGCAGGATGGTGAAAAAGGCCGCCAGCGGCGTTCTCGGTCGCACGCCTCCCTGCGACGTACCCAAGTGTACGCCTCAGTCGCCGTGCTTCCTGCGGCCTTGCGGGGCAGCCTTTTTGACCACCTTATGAAGAGGAATTTCGAGATCCATTAATCCCCTTCCCCCAACTCAACTGCGGGGAAAGCCAATTTGTGGGTGCTCTATGACTTGTAGGTAGGACTTCATGGTTTTGCGAATCCATTCACGATTAAGAGCGTTACGTGGAAGGGCTTCGTTAGGAGAGAAAACCGTAGCGATGGCATGAATGATCTTAAGCAAAAATTCAACCATGGCATCGAATCCTAGCAAGCACTCATCGCACCTCTCGGCCCAACTGTAATCATTTCGTCTGGAGATCCAATTGGGTGTGAATAGAAGTTCGCTGTTAACTGATAACAAGGCGCCAGAGATGCCCTTAATAGAGACCTCTAGTATGAAATCTCGATATGTCCTGCTCTGGAAATAGAGTTCAGCAAAAGGGATAAATCGCAATAGCGCGTATAGAATATTGTCACCCATCACGGCATGAATGCCCGGAATGTATTTCTGCTCAACTCTGAGAGCTACTGATCCATTCGCTTCAATCGAATATAACTGGGTCAGTTCATGATCTCCGTCTGCGACGAGAGCTGCCACTTGTTTCTTTTCCTTGACCAAGTTGCTGTTGTTGTCGAGTAATGGGAAGCGATACCTTTTTCCCATGTCCAGCGGTAGGGAGTACGAACACCGGATTAGGTGCTCCAACAGTTCATGCTCAGGTATCGGGATTTGTTTCTTCGGTTTCAAAGTGATGGCGATTTGCCATGAAGAATTAGATCCCTCGGCATGGCCGCTGGTAGTGATGGTTTCATCGATTCTTTTCGCCTCTGTTTCGGGCATGTCAACAGCGACACATCTATTCCTAATTCCTTTTGTTTTTGTATCTAGCAGTTTCCTGTCGGCTACGGCGAAGAGATCTTCGGGAGTGGAAACTGGATTGGGATACGCTGCTATGCCTATGGTTACTGTTGACTTAACATCAAGGGCAAGATGCTGAAGCCTTTCCACTTCCTTCCGTAGTCGCTCTGCAACGACTTTTGCCTCCCCCAATTCAAAATTTGGTAGAACGGCAACCATTTCATCGCCACCGTACCGATAAGCCGTTCCTTTGCCCTGCAGAATTCTTTGGATCGTTTGTGCCACGGCATGAAGCACTAGATCTGCACCGTCATGACCGGCGAGTTCGTTAATTTTTTTGAAATAATCTAGATCGATGACAAGCAAAGCCAATGGCATCTGCTGCTCTTTTGATTTTGAAATAAATCCAGGAAGGTCAATGTCATGTTGTTTTCGGCTCGGAATCTTAGTGACGGCATCTAAGTCTGGGGCTCGTCGGTTAGCCATAGGCCTCGCTTCGGAGTCAACTTGCCATCCTTGTATAGTGAGTCTGCAATTGATGTGTGTGGTAAATGGGAACTGTTCGGGTTCAACTCGATGGTCCTTGCGCAGGTGCTCAAGAATGAAAAGCAGCTCCTCACGATTTTTCGTGTGGAACAACGGCCAATCTAAGTCAAGGTCAATAGCTACCCAATCTCCCATAAAACGGGAACATTTTTTTATGTGGCCTAAGATCGCAACCGTCTTGGTCTCGATCGGAATCGATTCTATCTCTTTTGCGATGGCCTCGACCTTAGTGCTGAGTAGTACTGCCTTCTCGCCTTGAGCTGAACGTGTCCTTGTATAAATAGATAAGAGAGGCCGGAGGTCAATCTGGAAGTTAACTTTTCCTCCTGGAATGTCAAATTCGCCACAACGTGGACAAATAACGGTAAAAGAGTCTTTCCCTGAAATGGGCTGAATCTTCGGGATAGTATGACTACAAAGAGGACATTCGGCGATCACGTGTGTAGCTGCCTTCTTAAATTGCCTAATTCGGAACCTTCACTAGTGGCCGTAGACGCGTATAGACTGTCTTCGTCTATTCTGGCGCAATATAGTCTAAGATATGGGGGCAGGCATGCGTAGTGACTTATTTGGATGCAAGTTGTCGTGCGCGAGATCGGCCATCATTTTGGATCGGTCGGCGAAAAGACTTAGGCATTCGCCCCTATCTATGAATAGAAGAAGGTGGCGATCTGAGTAAAGTTGAAGAGCGTCGCGTTGGTGCGGGTGTAGGCGGCATGGCCGTAGTAGTGGTCGCGGACATTGGTTGAGCTGGTGCAGTCTTTGTAGTCGACGAGCAGGCACTGCCCTTCGCTCGGGAAGCGTCCGGCTCGGCGTGCGCATTCCACCCAGCGTTCGAACCCATCGTAGGGTTCCAGCAATTCCCACACAGCCTTATTGGCGGCTTTGGCATTTTCAGCGGGCAGGGCATCGCTGCCGGCTACGGCCAGCTCCTGCACATAGTCGCCGCCCCAGGCGATCGGCATTTCGACGGTGATCTGCGGCAAGTCCATTTTGGAGAGCCAGGATTTTCCGTCGGTGCGCAGATTGCGGTGGTTCACGATGTGGAGCAGCTTGCCGATGCCGGACGGATCCCAGCCGTACCGCACCGGTGTGCCGAATGTGACGATATCGAGGGCCGCGCCATTGAGTAAGGTGCCATTGGTCAATAACGGGTCGATGCGCTGAATGGCCTGCGCATCCGGAGCTTGTGGATTCGTAGCGAGCAGAAGATCGAAGAACGTCTTCCGTCCCGTGATCGGCGAAGGGCAGAGGAGATTGGAGGCCAGCGCAAGGACGAGTCCGGCTTGGCCATGGGCTTGAACCAGGATACGGTCGCCGGCACCTAGATGTTGTTCGCCGACGAGCACGCGCAAGCGGTCCAACAGCCGGCAGGCAGCCAGAGCGCGGCCGAGGTGATGGTGTTCGCTGGACCAGAGTTCCCGGATGCAGGTGATGGGTGTGGCGAGTTTCTGATTCAGGGCTTTCTGGCATTGTTCGACCGTGGCGGTCGTAAAGTTTCCCGCGTCGCCGATCTGGCTGTCGAGCAGGGTCTTCGTGGCCTCATCGTTGGCCAGGGGCGGCTTCATGCCGCCCGGCAGCGGGGTGATGCCATTTGTGCCTTCCCGCATGAACGAGAGGAGAGAATCCAGGCCGGAGATGCCGCGTGAATAGCCCCGCTTGAGCCCGCCCACTTCATCGAGCCGTCCCAAGCCGAAGACATCGGTGCCGGGGATGGCACCATGCAGAAACATGATCAGCCGCACACCGGCTTGTGACAGTTTCTGGCCGAGCTGGCTCATCGCCTCCTGCCAGGCCGGGGAGTCGGCGTCGGGCGGCGTGGTCCAGTCCGCATAGGTCAGCCGGTCGCCGGGGTTTTTGCGGGAGAGCTCGTCGTGCTGAAAATTGTTTTCGATCGGCATGGGAAGATTGTCTTACCCGAAACGGAGCGCGAAGTTCAATGGAGGAGCTGTGGATTTGATCAGGTAGTTCAGCGATGCGCTGCCGACTCGCGGCCGTTCGATTCCTTGGACGCGGGTGTGGACAGGCGGGGCTTCGGCATGACGGCTGTCGCAGAACAGGTCTTGGCTTCTTCATCGGTGTGGCGTTCGACGATCCGCACACCCTGCAAATATTCCTGAACGATTTCCTCCCGCACGACTTCGATATCCTGCTCGGCCTCCCGACCGGTGCGTTCGCGCAGGCGATCGGTGGCATGTTCCTTCACCAGCACGCGGATTTGTTTGGCAATGTCGGCCCGGGCTGCCAGCTCGGAGACGCGCTGACAGACGAGTTTGCCTTTGCTCAGGTCGCCCTGTCCCTCGCCGGTCAGCAACTCCTCTGCGCTCGATGTCGCTTGCGCGGGTGTTGCTTGGGCTGCATTGGTCGGCGATTGCGCCCGGCCTTGCATTTGGAGATGTTGGAAGGTCTGGTCTGCGTGATCGCGCACGGCCGGCGGCGTCAGGTCTGAAGCCGGTGACGGCGAGGCGACCAGCAGCGCGCAGAGCGGCCACCATCCTGCTCGAAAGGGTCCATCCGTCAGCGACATTACTGCGTTCCTCCATGATGAGTTCCGTTTCCGGGGACCTGTTGCGAAGGGGGCGCCGGGATGGGCACCGGTTTCTTCGGCACCTGGTAGATGATGGCGGGCGAGGTTCCGCGAGGGGCACCGGTTGATGGTTGTTCCGCAGCAGGAGCAGCTTGGTCGACTCCCGATCGATAGGTATGGAGCGTGCGCATAGGCGGTCGGCCGGTTGGCGGCGGGACTTGTCGATAGGTCGGCATCGCGCCGCGGCTGCCCTGCGGTCGCGATGGCCCAGGCTGTGCCGGTGCTTGAATGGCGCCTGGTTGAGCCGGTTGTTGCGGGACGACCGCGTAGCCCGGCAAAAACGGAACGGTATGCGGCACGGGCGGCCGGCGAGGTTGCGGCGGCGCCGGGGGCGCGTTCGTTCCCAGGGTCTGCTGCGCGATGGCCAGGTGGGGATTGTCGGGGTTCAGCCGGCTCGCCAACCCAAGTAGAGCGTAAATTTGCGTGAGGCCAGCTGATGGAGAGGGTTGTGCCAACGGAGCGAGTAACATCCAGTCGGTCCAGGCTTGCGCGACCATCGCATCAGACTCCGCGCGGTCGAGCAACTCGTTTCGTTCATGGCTCAGTGCTTCGACCTGTTCGGGTGACTTGGCTGCGGCGAGGGCGTCGTTGGCGGCCTCGAGTTCCTGTTGCAAGGATTCCACATCCCGTCTGAGCATCAGCAACTGCTCCTTCGCGTCCTCGTTCTGCCGTAGGGTGGCAACGGCCTGAGCGACTTCGTCGGTGTCCACCTGTGCCGTCAGCTCGACGCGGAGCACAACGAACTCTCCATCCAGAGCGGTCGTCACGTGTTGATCGAGGACCAGCACCAGTCCGGCGGTGTAACTGCGGATTTCATCCAGAGTGACATCCAGATCCCGCACGACCGTGACGCTTTCCAGATACGAGGCGACCTGCTCCAACGCCTGCTTCTTCGCCTGCTCGGTGGCGAGTCTGATCCCATCCGTTTTGGTTTCGTGATCGTTCATTCGATGGTCGCCCGTTCCGGTGACGACTCGAACCTCAGCTTGGCTTGGACTCGGGCAGGTGATTGGCAGGGAGAGGGCGATAGAGAACAGGCCGATAAAAAGGTGGATTGATCGAGCCCGCGAGGACGTGTCGAGGATGAAGCGGGGGCCGCTGTCGAACCGGTTTTCTGGCATCGCTTCACCACCGCGGAGCGTCTGACTGAGTGTGGGTGTCGAGCGAGTTGTCCCGACCGGATCAGGATACCATCGATCCCACTTCGACGCTATGAGAGGCGGGGTTCGCGCCTTGCCTTCGCGGAAAACAGCATGCTAAGGTACTTTCTCTTCGCTTCTCAAAAGATCGTATGGTGGGGCAGGTTATGAGTCGTATTCGCAGCATTCTGACAGTCACGGCGGCCCTCTGCATGGTCGTCGGTCTGGGGCTGGCACTCGTGGCGCCCTCGTCCCAATCCGTTGCCTTTGCGGCACGCGGCGGGGGCGAAGCTGCCACTCCCGCTCAGACAGGCGTCACGGAACATGTGATTCTCTTCGTCTTGGAAGGATTTGGCCAGGAATCGCTCAAGAGTGGCGCGATGCCGGTGTTATCGTCCCTTGTGAAAGACGGGGCCGTGACCTGGTCCGCTACTGCGGTGGCCCCTGCGCGCCGGTTGCCGACGATGGCCTCGCTGGTGACGGGCATGCCGGTCGCCAAGCATGGGATCACCTGGAACGTCTTTGAATTCAGTCGTGGATATCCTCGCGCGCCGACGGTGTTTGATTATCTGGACCTGAGCGGCGGCCGGGACAGTGCCATTTTCTATATGGATGAGTCGTTGTATCAACTCGCGAAGCCGGAGCCCTATACGGATTATCAAATGTGTGGTCCGCTTCGGGCCGAATGTAATCCTGATCGTCTCGTCGGCTACGTGCGTGATTATTTCAAAAAGGCGACGAGTGGTTCCGGGTACGGTCATGCCATTCCGGCCTTGCCGCATCTCCTGGTGGTCCATCTGCCGGCTCCCGGGCGTGTCGGAGAGACGCAGGGCTGGAAATCGGTTGCCTACAAAGACGCGTTGAAGGCGGTCGATAAGGCGATGGGGACCGTGCTCGATCTGTACCGGGAACATGGTTTGATCAAGCGGACCACGGTGTTTGCCACCTCGCTGAGCGCCTTCGGGGAGACGCAATTCTCGGCCGGTGAGGTCTCCGGTGAGCAGACCGGCAATGTTCCGGTGGTGCCTTGGATTGCCTCAGGCGTCGGCATCAAGGCGGGGCATTCGATTCGTCAGCCGGTCTCGATTATCGATACGGGCGCGACGGTGATGCGCGCGCTTGGACTCACGACGTATACCGAATGGGAGAGCCACCCGGTCGAAGAAATCTTCAAGACCGCATTCGCTGCTGCTCCCGTCAGCCCACTCCTGCAATAGAGGACCGATGCGTTCATCATCGCACAAAGCATTCGCCGGGCGGCAGGTGTTTTTCTGGATCGTAGCCGTGACCTGTGGGTTGGTTCTAGGGCCATCCGAGCGGCTACTGGCGGCCGGTCCACCCCCTGCCTACGGTAAAGAACATACGATTACAATTGATCCGACTCCATTGGTGCCGCAATCCTGGTGGCAGGTGCCCGGTGTGACGCCCCCGCTCTGGGTCTTGGACCCGGAGACCTCGGATGCCTACCGGACAACCGAAACGCGCGAGCTGAAGCTCAAGCCGGGACAGTACAAGTTCATCAGTTTTACCTTCGACTTCCCCTTCACGGTGAGTTTGGACGGGAAACTGGAATACTCCAAGTCACTCGATCAATGTGTGGAGGGCCGCGGGACTCAGACCCTGGTGGTACGGTGCAAACGCACCTATCCCCATGGCGGTCAACGTGATGCCTATTACGGGAATAGTGAGGTGGGTGATGGCACAGGCACTCGATGATCTGCTGGATTCCCTCGAAGATGCGGACGACGCCACGCGTGAAGAGGCGGCGAAAGCCCTCGCCGAGTTAGCGAACCCGGCCACGCTGGATGCGCTCATCGGCGCCTGCGGCGATGAGTTTTGGTCTGTGCGGACGCGTGCCGGATGGGGCGTGGCCAAGATCGGCGGCCCGAAGGCGATCGAAGCGTTGATCGTGCTCTTCAACGACCCGATCATGGAAGTTCGCAACGAAGCGGTCGCGGCCGTGGTCTCGCTTGGCGTGGGCCAGCTGGATCGGCTGCTTGCCGCGATGAAGGATGAGCGGTGGCGGGTTCGGGAGCATGCGGCCAAAGCCTGCGGGGATCTCCATGATTCGCGCGCCGTCGATGCGCTGGTCTTTGCCTGCCGGGATCGCGACGGGGCCGTGAAGAGTGCCGCCGCGGAAGCGCTGGGAAAAATCGGCGATCCGAAAGCCATTCCCGCGCTGGTGAAATTATTCCGTGATTCATCCAAGATCGTCCGTGAAACCGCCGGCATTGCCCTGGTAGCGATCGGACAGCCCTCCGTCGATTTGTTGCTCGAGACATTGAAGGACAAAGATTTTGTCGTGCGTTGTCATGCGGCTCGCGCATTGGGAGGCATGACGACGGACTACCAAATCGGCCGGAGCTGGGTACGGGAGCCGCGTGTCGTCGATGCCTTGATCGAGGCGTTGAAAGATCCGGACCGGGCCGTGCGGGAAGATGCCACGATTGCGTTGGGTATGATCGGGGATCCACGCGCCATCGACGGGCTACTGGAAGCCATGAAAGACGGTGCCGTGAAGCGCCATGCCATCGCTTCTCTGGGTATGATCGGCGATCCTCGGGCCCTTCCAGCCGTCTTGGCTGCGCTCAAGGGAAAAGGTGTGCGTCAGGACGGCACTCCGACGCCCGGGTGTATCGTCAGCGAAGACGCCTTTATCAAGGAAGCGGCGGCCACGGCACTCGGCCACTTCCGCGATCCGCGCGTGATCCCCGATTTAATCATGCTGCTGAAGGACGGGGTCTTGCGTGAGAAAGCAGCAGCGGCGTTGGTCCTGATCGGTGACTCGGCTATCGAACCGCTGATCTCCTTTCTCTACGATCCCAAAGCGTCGGAAGTTGAAGCCGAGGGCGAACGCGTCCTGTCCTACGCCTCCGTGCGGCTGACGGCTAAAGATTCCTTACGGCTTCTCGTGGTTGAAACGTTGGAACACCTTGGGTGGACGCCCCCGGATGAAGAGACCTCGGTGGACTCCAGTCAGGCCGACAATCTTCGTGTCGATCGACCGCTAGGCGACATCGGACGGTTCGGTCCGAGCGGAGATTTTGCAAAAGGATCGGTGCGGTAATCACCGGCTGCTTCCCCTTGGGGTTCGTCCCCGGGGATGAACATCTCCGGCGCTCCTACCGGCTCTTCTCCTCTGTTTGGACCAACTGCGCGGGGACGGTTCGATGCCAGGTCGCATGGCCGACTCTGCGTTGACCCCTCAAAAAATCCCGTGTTAAGGTCGATGGTCTCACCAGAGGCCGAGGTACCATGGCCGACACTGTCAGTGAACAGATCGCAGCGTTGTCGGACGAAGATTGGGCGATTCGGGAAGAGGCTGCGACCCTGCTGGGTGCGCTCAACGACGCCCGGGCGGTTCTGCCGCTGACGAAGTTGCTCCGCGATACCGATCGGGCTGTCCGTGAGGCGGCGATCGGGTCGCTCTCCGCGCTCGGGTCCGCGTCGGTTCCCGCTCTAGCCGGCTGCTTGGCGGATCCGGCGTTGCAGGTGCAGGAAGCGGCTTCGGCCGTTTTGGCTTCGATTGCCGATGCCCGGGTCTTCCGCCCGCTGGTCGAGGCTCTGGGCAGTCGCGATTGGATCGTGCGCATGCATGCGGCGAAGGGACTGGGACGGATCGGCGATCCCGAAGCCGTCAGCGTCTTGATGCCGCTCTTGCAGGACAAGGTCAAGGCGGTTCGTGAGGAGGCCTCCAGCGCACTGGCCGCCATCGGCGCCGCCGCCGTGTTGGGGTTGATCCAAGCCCTGGAACACGATGACTGGTTGGTTCGCCTCCATGCCGTGGAGGCGTTGGGGAAGCTGAAGTCTCCGGAATCTGTCGATCCGTTGCTGCGCGCTCTGTTCAATGAGCGGGACTCGGCCATTCGCGAAGATGTGGTGCGTGCATTGGGTGCGATCCGGGATGCGCGCGCGGTAGATTATCTGGTGACGGTCATGAAAGAGCCGGGCTTGCGGCTGCTGGCGGTCGAGGCGCTCGGCCATATCGGCGACTCTCGTGCCGTGCCACTTCTTCGGCGGGTTGTGGAGGGGGTGCCGCTGGGTGAGCCTCGCGCTACGGCTACTCCTTGTGCCGATGGCTGGACGGACGAGATGGCGATCATGGGGATGGCGGCTCGCGCGTTGGGGATGATCGCCGACGGCGTGGCTATTCCATCTCTGATCGTGGCCTTGCGGAATACCATTACGCGGTCTGAGGCGGCTGCGGCTTTGACCAAGTTCGGCCCGGCGGTGATTCCGTCCCTGCTCCCGATGTTGGCAAAGGAACAAGACGAAAATATTCGGTATCACGTTCGAGAGACGTTGACGGCTGTCGGCTGGCGGCCAGGACGAGTCTGAAAGTATAGCAACAGTGATGGGGCGATGAGCTGGGGTGGCGCTTGCCTCGCGTATTCACGAATCAACGGATTCCCCGCTCGCCGGTTGTAGGATGTCCAAAGAAACTATCGAGACACTCGTTTCTGAACTGACCCACGAGGAAGAGTGGCGGCGCATGCGGGCCACAGCGGCTTGCTTAGCCGGTGGGCCTCGGGCAGTGCAGGCGTTGACGCAGGCCTTGGAATCGGGCGATGTGGCGCTCCGGGTTGAAGCGGCGGCGATGTTGTCGCGGATCAAAGATCCGGCAGCCGGAGTTTCGTTGGTCGGTTTACTTCGGGATTCCGAGGAAACCGTCCGGCAAGCCGCTTTCTCAGCTCTGGAACAGATGGCCGGCAATCTGGATGACGAGACAGCCGCGGGTTTGGTGCGCAGTCTTCACGAGTCTTCCGATGAGGATGTGCGGAACCGGGTCCGTCAGCTCCTCGGTGTGATTCCCAACGCAATCACTCCCTTATGCGAAATGTTGACCCATCCGGAGGGCGAAGCGCAGGCGACCGCAGCAACAATCCTCGAACACTTACTTGATCCGCGCTCGGCAAACGGATTGATCGATGCCATGTCCTTTCCCGCGGTTCGTGATACCGCCGTGCGCACGCTGAAGAAGCTGGGAGCGATCAGGGACCGGATCGATGCGACGTTTAATGCCTTGCGCGATGTGGAGGGAGCCAGCGAGCGCGAGGAAGCTCGCATGTCCACGGTCATGGATTTGCTGGGGATCGGGCGACCTGCGGTCGAAATTTTAATTGAGTATCTCGAAGATGACGATTGGGTGGTGCGTGAAGCGGCCGCGGACTTGTTGGGGAAGATCGGGGATGTGCGCGCCGTCGAGCCGTTGATGAAGCGGCTGCAGTTGGATAAGGATACCGGAGTGAAAGAGTATGCCGTGAAGTCGCTGGGGCTCATCGGAGACCCGCGGCCGGCGCAATTGTATATCGAGGCGATCCCGATCAGGCCGCTGCGGGTGATGGCGATCGAGGCCTTGGCGAAAATCAAGGACGTCGAGGTGTTGCGCCCGTATAACGAGTTGTTCAACCGGTTGCGGACCGACCGGGACGGCATCGTTTCCTATAGTGCGGGCCTCATCGCGGACAAACTGGCTGCGCTTGAAGGCGAACAGCCGGTCGGACAGGAGGAATCGGACGATCATGAGTGATGCCGAGCGAATTGCACAATTAATCTCCGCACTCCGCGATGACAACGAGGCGTTGCGGGACCATGCGATGGCGAGCCTCGGGCAGATGGGGGTCGAGGCCGTTCCACAGTTGATCGGCCTGATGGCCGATGAAGACGTCGTGATTCGCGAGGCGGCCGCGACAGCCGTGGTGCGGATCGGACCCGTGGCGTTCGATCAGATGCTGGAGGCACTGACCGACGATGAATGGGCGATTCGCGAACAGGCGGCCAATGCGTTGGGACGTTTCCGCGATCCGCGCGCGGTGGATCCTTTGATGGTGGCGCTGAAAGATAAGGATGGGGCCGTCCGGACGGCGGCCGTCTGGGCACTGGAACGGATCGGCGACTCCCGCGCGACGCCGGGATTGATCGAGGCGCTCGGCGACGGGACGGTGCGAGAGGATGTCGCTCGGGTCTTGAAGAAGATCGGCGATACCAGGGCCGTCGATGCGTTGATCGGTGGACTACTGGGCCCCAATTGGATGGTGCGGCGCCATGCCGCGGAAGCGCTCGGCAAGATCGGCGATCCACGCAGCGCCGATGCGTTGATCCAGTCTCTTCAAGATGAGGATTGGCTCGTGCGGCGGAATGCCGCCGAATCGTTGGCGCGTTTGGGGGCGAAGCAGGCCATCGAGCCGCTGCTTCCCCTCCTGGAAGATGAAAACACGATGGTGCAGGAGACCGTCGAAGGTGTCCTTGCGAGTTTGGGATGGAAGCAGGCGACCTCGTCATAACCCGATAAAGGAACTCTACTATGGCAGAAGAAGCACCGGTAAAACTGATTCAGATCGGACCAAAGGGCGGGACCAAGAAGGACGGGTTCAACCTGGTGACGGAACGCGTGGTGGCCGTCAATCCCGAAGCCAAGCAGTTGGAGGTGGAACTGCTTGCGTACGACGGAAAGACCGTCGTGTTGGATGTCGGCGATGAGGCCTTCGAAGATTTCCTCAAGATCAAGCCCGGCGATGGGGCGACGATCCGTGTGGTTGAAGAGGGCGGCAAGCGCATTGCGAAGAGTTTCCGGATCAGGGCGAAAGATCCGAACGCGGCCAAAGCCGATGCCATGTTGATCGACCTCAAGGATTCCCATTGGCTCAACCGCAAGTATGCTGCGGAAGTGTTGGGCGAATTGAAAGATCCACGCGCCGTTGTGCCACTAGTGGAAGCGCTGAGCGATGAGGTCGGGGATGTGCGGCAGCGGGCTTACGATTCGCTGATTAAGATCGGCGGATCGGCGGTTTCGTCGCTGGTGCCGTTGCTGGTTTCCGAAGAGGACGATGTGCGCCAGTCGGCCACAGAGATCATCAGGAAGATCGGGAAGCCGGCTGTCGAGCCTCTGGCCACGGCACTTGCGGAAGCCGATGACCGTCTAAAGACCAGAATCATGAAAGTGCTCGATCGGATGGGCTATAAGCCGAAGGCCAAAGAGGGTGCCCAGGCCGAGCCTGCAAAGCTGCTTAGTTAGTGTGAGCCGTCCGGCCGCCGGTTAGGCGGCCGGATTCTTGGTGGGGCGACCGACCGAGACGTGGCGGAATCCGAAGCCGACCACACGGTCTGATTCATAGGTATTGCGGAGATCCAGCAGAAGCGGTTGCCGCATCGATTTCTTCAGCCGATCGAAATCAAGATTCCTGAACTGGTTCCACTCGGTCATGATGATCAAGCCGTCGGCGCCTTCTGCGACGTCGTAGGTATCCTGGCAGGGCACCATCCCCGGCAAAAGTTTCGTCGACTCTTCCATCGAGGCCGGGTCGTAGGCGCGAATCGTCGCCCCTTCCTTCATCAGTTCGCTCAAGATGGTCAGTGACGGGGCTTCCCGCATATCGTTGGTGTTGGGTTTGAACGACAGGCCCAACACGCCGAGCGTTTTTCCCTTCACGCCGCCGCAGGCCTCTTTCACCTTCTCGACCATGCGCAGGTGTTGTTCGTAGTTCACCTTGGCCGCGGCCCCTGCGATCTGAAACGGGTACCCCACGCGCTCGCCGGTCTGCACGAGTGCCGCCAAGTCCTTCGGGAAACACGAACCTCCGAACCCCGGTCCAGCGTGCAAAAATTTGTTTCCGATGCGATTGTCGAGGCCCATTCCTTTGGAGACCATCTGCACGTCGGCGCCCACCTTTTCGCAGACGGTGGCGATTTCGTTGATGAAGGAAATCTTGACGGCGAGAAACGCATTGGAGGCGTATTTGATCATCTCAGCAGTCGGAATGTCGGTTACGACAATCGGGGTTTCCAGCAGGTACAGCGGACGATAGAGGTCTTTCATGATCGCGACCGCCTGCTCACTGTCAGCGCCGATCACGACGCGGTTGGGACGCATAAAGTCTTCAATGGCGGATCCTTCGCGGAGGAACTCCGGATTGGAGACGATGTCGAAACGGAAGCGGCCGGTTTGGTTGGCCTTGATGACTTCACGCAGTTTTTCGCCGGTACCGACCGGGACCGTGGATTTTGTGACAATGACCTTGTAGCCGGTCATGTTTTTGGCGATGCCGCGGCCCACTTCTTCGACATAGGACAGGTCGGCGGAGCCGTCCGATTTCGGGGGCGTGCCGACGGCAATGAAGATGACCAGCGCTTTGTCGACGGCCTTGGCGACATCGGTGGTGAAATGAAGGCGGTCTTCTTTGATGCCTTTGGCCACGAGTTCGGTGATACCGGGTTCGAAAAACGGGACCTCCCCCTTTTCGAGTCTGGCGATGCGGCGCGCATCTGTATCCATACAGGTGACGTTCACGCCGAATTCCGCGAAGCAGGCACCGGTGACTAAGCCGACATAACCCGTTCCAATCACGCTGATATGCATGGAAGCGTCTCCTCCTGAAGGTAAGCCGTCGAAACTGTAGGTAAGTACGTGTGTAGAGTCGGTAGTATAGCAACGCGTACGAAAGTGAGCAAACATAACGCAGGTTTTGGCAGTGGTTCGGAATGGGCGAATTGCAGATTGCCGCGCACATCCAGTAGAATTCGGCCCTCTTCGAAGGAGAGGCTGGCGAATGGCAGGTTCAGGCGGGCCCATCCAACGACCGTTAGCGATGATGATGCGTCCTATCACGAGGACTGTCCATCCCGATGACACCTTGTTGGCCGTGGCCAGGCAACTGCGCGACGCCCGCGTCGGGGCGATGCTGGTCGCCGATCACGGTGACTATGTGGGGATTGTCAGTGAGGCCGATCTCGTCCGAAAAGCCATGGCCAGCGGAGCAGCCGCGGAACAGGTCATGGCCCGGTCAGTGATGAGCGCCCCGGTCATGACGATCGATATTGCCCGATCCGCGCATGAGGCGAGCGATGTGATGGCCGAGCGGGGAATCCGGCATCTCGTGATTACAGAAGAGGGGCGGGTAGTGGGGATGATTTCGGTGCGCGACCTGCTTCGCTACTTCAAGAATTGGGGAACGCTCTAATATGGCGTGCCTCTACTCCGAACGGCACTGGTTTACCGCTAGCCTTTCTGTGGTCCTGTGTTGAAGATGGCACAGGAACCTTCCGCCTCTCGCATGCCACGTCTGTTTCTGCTCATCACGGCGCTTGTAACCGGTGCCATCGTCATGGCGCTGGAAATTCTCGGAAGCCGTTTGCTGGCTCCGGTATTCGGGAATTCGTTGTTTGTCTGGGGGGCCTTGATCGGGATCATCCTGGCGGCCATGAGTTCAGGGTATGCGTTCGGCGGCTGGGCATCGGATCGGTATCGTGTCGCGGCTGTGCTGGCCTGGCTCCTGCTCGGGTCCGGCGCCTGGACGCTGCTGATGTCATGGATGGGGCAGGTTGCCATTTTTAAGGTGGCCAAGCTTGTCGAGGATCCGCGATGGGGCCCCAGCCTTGCGGCCTGCGTATTATTGGCTCCCCCGGCATTCGGATTGAGCGGCGTCATGCCGGCATTGCTTCGATTAGCCGTAGTCGACATGGGCTATCTTGGCCGCCATACAGGCAGCATGATTGCGCTGTCCACCGTCGGGAGTTTGGCCGGGACCTGGGGCACGGCGTTCTTCCTTCTCTCGTGGCTGGGGACCCAGACGCTCGTCGCTTCGTTGGGCGTGCTCCAGCTTCTGTTAGGCGTGTTGTGGTTGCAGCAGGGGAGCGGGAAGGTCACGAAAGTGACGGGTTTGTTGCTGGCCGGTCTGCTTATTGTGAGCTGGCAATTGTTCGGGCAGGCGGCTCCCGTTGCCGGGCTGGTGTACCAGGAAGATAGTCCCTATCAGCAGGTACGCGTGCGTGACGACGATCTGTTTCGCTATCTGGTCCTCGACCGTACCTGGCATGCGGTCATGTGGCGGGCTGACCCTGCCACGCTCTTTCTGCCCTATAGCCAACTCATGGTTGCAGCGGTCGCGTTGACCCCGGACCCCAAGCGCGGACTCATTCTGGGGCATGGGGGTGGATCACTCGCTAAGTGGCTGGCCCAGGTATGGCCGGAGTTGGAGCTGGATGTCGTCGAGTTTGATCCGGTCGTCGTTCGGATGGCCGAGCAGTATTTTGAATATCGCCCTCCCGCCAATCATCATGTCTTTGTGAAAGATGCCCGCGTGTTTTTGCGCGATACCAAGGCGAAGTACGACGTCATCTGGGTCGATGCATTTGCCCGGCACCTCATCCCCTTTCATTTGACCACGGTTGAGTTTTTCTCGGAACTCCGGAGTCGACTGAATCCTGATGGTGTGTTGGCTCTTAATCTGGCGTCATCCGGCGAGGGGGGAGATCTTCAGCGTGCGAGCGCGGTTGTGCAGACATTGAAGACGGCGTTTCCCACACTCGAGTCCTTTGGAGTGAAAGGGCCTTGGCGGGCGCATCAAACCACGGCGGAGAATTTGATTTTTTTCGGCGGCGGTCCGATCGACACGACCCCGTATGATGAAGTCGTGACGCGTATCCAATCGCAAGTAGAAGCCCGCCGGCTGCCACCCGAAGCGACTGCCTTGTTGGCGGCGCGACGCACCCAGCCCTGGTCGCCGGGCCTGACCTTAACCGACGACTATACGCCCTACGATTTGCTGATCGGATCGCATGCGGTAGAAATGTCGCCTGACGTGAAGTGATTTCCATAACTATCTGAAATAACAAATGATATAAGGGAATTGAGTCCTTGGCAGTGCTGCGATGTCATGGAGAGCTAGGTCCGCTTGACGCCCAAGAACTTTCTTGCTTCCTTTTTAATCCCTATGCTATAAGGTGTCCCTCATCAGCCTATTATTTAGGACATTTTCGAGTAGTAGAGGCTAGACTCCTGGGCGGAATGTCTAGCAGATGGTTCAGAGCGCGGTGGTCATTATTCACCAACCTAATCGCATCTCTTCTTAATCTCTTTAAGGAGGTAGGTCATGGGTAAGACGATGGTAGCAGTGTTTTTTGGCCTGGTCATGCTGGTGGCTGGGGCATCAGGCGCATATGCGCTGCAAGCTGGCGGTGTCGAAATCGGTGATTTGGATACCGGTTCCGTCGTCGGGCAGCCGTTTAAGGAATTGATTGTGGATGCGGAATTGTTCGCCGTTGAAATTGGTAATATGAAGGCGTGGTATCCGCCTGTCACCGTGATCGATTTTAAGGTGCGTCCGGGCCGTCCACTCGTTTTGAAAGTCACGAACAACTCTACCGCAGAGCATGGGTTTCAGATGACCGATCCTGTGAATGCTGCTTCTCCGTTCGTGCTGAAAGCTGAAGTGGTGTTGAAGCCTGGTGAAACGAAATACATCGGTGTTCCAACCAGTGATTTGTTCAATGCGACCCAGGGAAATACGCTGAGCTATCGCTGCCATTTGCACCCGGCCCACGTCGGTGGCAAGATCTTGATGATCAAGTAGTCGACATTTCAGCTACGTACAGTGCAACGCCCCATCTGCAGCAATGCAGATGGGGCGTTGTTGTATCAGGCGCATCCGCCGCCTGGTATCGCGGAAATGTTTCCTTCCTACGCTTCCTGTTCCGTTTGGCATTCGGCTTCGGCGTCCAGGGGAATATTCTGAACGCCTCTGAGTCTCCCGTCTACGATCAGTAGCAAGAAGCGACTTGCTGTTGGGGCATCCTTCCGCCGATCGGTGACAATTGCGTTCATGTCCACGATCATTTCGTCTCCGTCCCATTGCGTGTCATTGACGATCCAGAAGTGATTGGCTGCATTCGGAAACTGTTTCGTAACGAAGCTTTCAATGATGGCTCCGATGTCTCCTGTATCGGCCATGGTTTGCAGGGGGAGCAAGGCGAGGACAAGGCCGGCGAATAAGATCAGGCGGTTTGCGCGTGTCATGACCACCTCCCGTTGAGAGGGTGACGATTAGGCCGGATGCAGCAAGGCCTTACAGGTGGGAGGCCTGCGCGGGCCGCATCTCTTTTAAAGTCTACAGCCGTCGGCCGGTGAAAGCCAGGGAGTTATCGGTTTGTGCAGCGCAGAAACGCCGAAGGCTCCCGGAGGAGCCTTCGTGGTGTCACCTATAGGAGAATGACGTATGCTGACTAGTTTCGAACCCCGCTCCACACCTTGGCCGGATCAATTTCCTTGTCCGGATTCAAGGTCTTGGCTTTGTCCAGCAGCACTTCGGTTGTTTCGGGGTAGGCCGGGTCGGCAATGCAGCAATTGTCTACCGGGCAGACCGCTGCGCATTGAGGCTCGTCAAAGTGCCCGACGCATTCCGTGCAGCGATCATGCGTGATGACATAGATGTTGTCACCGACTCCCTGACCATCGCCGACATGATTGCCCTTACCTTCAGCGTCGCTACGGGTTTCAAAGATCGCTTCGTTGGGACATTCTGGCAGGCATGCCCCGCAGGAAATACACTCATCGGTGATCAGAAGCGCCATGGCCTGTGCCTCCTTCTCAGTTTCTTTAATGACGGATAAGATGTTGACAATTTCGTGCCGCCGCGACCATAGTTCGCGGCGAAACAGGTCCGCATTCTATGCTGCCGTTCTTCGGCAAGTCAACAGAATGAGACTCGGGAAGAAGGCCTAGCACTCGGAAAGTCATGGGGCTTTGGGCCCAATGTACATGCGGCTCGGCGCGTGTGCGATCACATGAGGATGCATCCATGTTCGACCGCATTTTGTTATGGTGAAGCGCACGAGTGCAGCTGAGTCGGAGCAGCGTCGCAAGAAAATTGTGACGTTCGTGCTGTTGGTTATTCTGTTGGTCAGTGTGAGCCTGTTTCTCGGGGGGCCAAAGGAGTCCGAGCTTATCATCGTGGAATTTCCCAATGGAAAGACGATGGAAACGGAAGTGGCCAGTACCCCTGAGAAATTGCTGTTCGGGCTGGCGTTTCGAGAAGGATTGCCAGCCGATACGGGGATGCTTTATATCTTTGAGTCGACGGGTTTGCATCGCGTTCAGACTCGGCAGTTTCGCATCGCCGTCGATATGGTGTGGATTGATGAGAGTCACCACGTGGTCCACATTCTGGAGCAGGTGCCGCCCTGTGAGAAGGATCCGTGTCCGCTTTACGGGCCTCCGCCCGAACCGGTTCGCTACCTCATCGAGGCCGAGGCGGGCTCCGTCCAGCGCACAGGTATCACGACGGGGATGGAACTCAAATTTACCCTTCGGATGTAAGGAATCGGAGTTGTGTATGGAAGGGTTTCAGTGCGTGGCCAAGGTTGAAGAAATTCCTCCGGGGCAGGTCAAGGTTGTAAAGGTTAACGAGCGGGCCATTGCCGTATTCAATATCGACGGCCAATTTCACGCGATCTATAATTCTTGCCCTCACGAGGGCGGGCCTTTGAGTAAGGGCCGAGTAAAGGGGCATGTTGTCTCCTGCCCCTGGCATGACCTGGCCTTCGATGTCCGAAACGGACAAGGCACGGATGGCGGCGGCTACTGTGTCGGGAGCTATGATGTGCGGGTGGAAGGCGGGCAGGTGTTTGTCGGGGGACGGCGCAAGGTATAGCCGGGCGAGTGATTACCGCGGAGCGGCAAGAGAATATTATGAGTCCGTTAAGTAGGGCAATTCCCACCGGTGCAGAGCAGGAGCCTGGCTCCAAGACGCTCAAGGCGAGAGTGGGGGCATCGGTTCACATTCGGCTGTGGGAGGATCGCACCCGTGGTGAATTGTGGGTTCCATCCTACGACGCGACCGCCATGCCTCTGGTTGAAGACGATTTTCTTCGCACTGCCAGTAACAATGCGGTCGATGCGGGGCAGCGTACGTTTGAATTCAGGCCTATGGCCGCAGGAACCCACCGATTGGTGTTTGAAAAGCGAATGGGGTGGAAGTTCACGGCTGAGGACCGGCAGATTTTTTACGTGACTGTATCCTGAGGTTCGAAAGGTGCTGAGAAATGAGTTATGCCTGACATTGCGTATGTGAATGGTCGCTTTGGTCCGCTGGCTGATGCGGTCGTCAGCATTGAGGACCGTGGGTTTCAGTTCGGGGACGGTGTGTATGAAGTCATTCGCACCTATCGCGGGCAACCCTTCGCGATTGAAGAACACCTGGCTCGATTGGAGCGGAGTGCTCAGGCGCTGCAACTTTTAATCGGGCAGACGAGGGATCAGTGGAGTTGCTTGATTCGAGAAGGCTTGCGGCTGAGCCAGTTCCCTGAGACCAAGATTTATCTGCAGATCACCCGTGGGCAGGCTCCCCGCGATCACCCTTTTCCTGTCTCGTCCGCCCCCACCACTGTGCTGACGTTTCGCGAGTTCCACCCGCTGGATGTCTCCGTCCGCAACGCCGGGGTTCAGGCTATGTCGTTCGAGGACATTCGATGGGGACGCTGTGACATCAAGAGCGTCAACCTGCTGGCCAACGTCCTGGCGCGGCAGCGAGCCAAGGAGGCGGGCGTGTTTGAAGCGATCCTGGTCCGTGAGGGGATGGTCACGGAGGGGTCGGTCAGTAATGTCATGGTGGTGCGGAACGGCGTCGTTCAGACTGCGCCGGAAGGGCACAGGATTCTGTCCGGCGTGACGCGCGCGTTCGTCCTAGAGCTGGCGCGTAAAGAAGGTATCCCCGTGACGGAATCGTTCGTCACCCGGGAGGAATTACTCGCGGCGTCGGAGGTATTTCTGACAGGAACGACTGTGGAAGTATTGCCCGTGGTGCGTGTCGACGGATATGCGATCGGGAGCGGGTCGCCGGGCTCTGTTTCTCGGTTGTTGTCTCGCCGTTTTGAGGCGCTGGTCGGCTAGCCGCCCCTTGCTTTCACTAGTATGGCATGGTAAGGTTCTCGCGCTGTAAGTGGGCCAAGGCCCACTTTTTTGTTTGAGCAACTTTTCTCTATGAGTGACGCGGGAGCAGTGTCGGCAGGGAAGCCGTCGGTGAAACGCGCTGAGGCGCTGAACCTTCGCATCCAAGAAATTGCCGCTCCTATTTTGCAGTCTCATGGTCTGGAGTTGGTCGAGGCGGTTTGCGTCGGCCAAGGGCCCAGGACCGTGATTCGTGTTTTTATCGACAAGCCCGGGGGGATCACCCTGACAGACTGTGAGCAGGCGCATCGCTCGTTGAGCCCGGCGCTCGATGTGATTGATCCATTCCCGCATGCCTATACGTTGGAAATCTCGTCTCCCGGACTGGATCGTCCCTTGCGGAGCGTGCAAGACTACCGGCGTCTGATCGGGAAGCCGGTCACGCTCAAATTGCGCGAACCGATTCAGGCGCAATGGCGGCTGGTTGGCGCGGTGGTTGAGGTGGACGACCGGGGGGTGACCCTTGGCATTCAGCAGAAGAAAACCACGGAGACAATCCGGGTTGAGTTTGATCAAATCGCTCTGGCGCGGCGGAAGGTGGAGTTCTCGTAGCAGCAGGTGCCGGGGTGGTGTGTTAACCATGAGGTGTGAGCTATGAACCGAGAGTTGATCGCCGTCATCGATGAAATCGGCCGTCAAAAAGGGATCGATAAGGCCAGGGTCATTGGCGCGATCGAGTCAGCACTTCAAACGGCTGCCAAGAAACGATTCGGCCAGGCCGAAAACATCCAGGTGGAAATCGATCCGAAGACCGGCGAAATCTCGGTCGTCTCAAAGAAAATCATCGTCGATACGGTGGCCAATCCGAAAGCGGAAATCTCACTGAAGGAAGCGCGTGAATATGACGAAGGCGCGGAGGTTGGCGATGAGATCGGCTCCCTGATCGAGATGGACGAGTTAGGCCGGATTGCGGCCCAAACGGCCAAGCAGGTGATCTTTCAGAAGGTGCGTGAAGCAGAGTGGGAAGCTGTTCAGAAGGAGTACTCGACCCGTCAGGGCGATCTGGTGAACGGCATTATTCTCGGGATGGAGCGCCGAAACTTTCTGGTCGATCTCGGCAAGACCGAAGCGATTCTCCCCATTCAGGAGCAGATCCCGCGCGAAACCTATCGGCGCGGAGACCGAGTGAAGGCCCTGCTCTTAGAGGTGCGGCGCACCCCTAAGGACGTGCAGGTCATTCTCTCCCGCAGCCACCCGCAGTTTGTGGCGAAGATGTTCGAGCTCGAAGTGCCGGAAGTCGGTGAAAAGATCGTTGAAATCAAGTCGATCGTGCGTGAGCCCGGCGATCGTACCAAAATTGCGGTCTCTTCTCGGGACAAAGCTGTCGACCCGGTGGGAGCCTGCGTCGGCATCAAGGGGTCGCGTGTGCAGGCTGTGGTTCGTGAATTGCGCGGGGAAAAGATCGACATTATTACGTGGACGCAGGATCCGCGTGTCTTTATCGCCGAAGCGCTGAACCCCGCCACGATCGAGAAGGTCGGAATCGACGAGGAAAAGAAGTCGGCCTTGGTGGTGGTGGCCGATTCGCAGTTGTCTCTGGCGATTGGGAAGAACGGGCAGAATGTGCGACTCGCCGCCCGCTTGACCGGTTGGAAGATCGATATCATCAGCGCGACTGAATACGAGAAAGAAAAGGCGGAGCGGGATCGGGATATCAAGGCGGCCCTGGCAGAGGAAACTGAGGCGCAGCGCCAGCAGGATGAGGCGAGGGCTGCTGCGCAACAGGCGGAGTGAAGCGGTTCGATAGTCACGGGCTGAATGGCAACTATTTAAGCGGGTGGAGCTGAGCGGTACTGTATGCGCGTGTACGAACTAGCAAAGCAGCTGGGGATGGAAAATCGGGAGCTGATTCCTGAACTGAAACGGCTCGGGATTCCGGTGGCGTCCCACAGCAGTGCCTTGGATGACGATTCGGTTCGCGTTGTCTTGGAGAAGCTGGGCTCAAAGGCTCGGAGCGGTGAGGCTGTTTCCGGCGGGCATGAGGGAAAGAAAATGGTTCGCCCGTCCAAGGAGCCTGGTGCATCTCACGAGAGAGGGCACGCGGCGGCGCACGAGGAGCCTCCGAAGCCGGACAAGAAGCGGATTCTCATCAAGAAGAAGAGGGAGGAAGGCGCGGAGGACGTTGCGGCCTCTCTGGCAGCGGCGGAAGCGGCGTTTGCGCCTGTCGTCCCTGCAGGATCGGAAGCATCCGCGGTAGCGCCGGTTGCCGGCTCTGATGCGGAAGCGATTGAGGCTGCCCCGGTTGAGCCTCCACCATCCGAAGAAGTGGTGTCCCCAACGCCTGTCGTGACCGTGTCGGAAGAGCCGCTCGTCAAGCCGGTTCAGGCTCCCCAGGTTACGGCTCCCCCGCTTGATGCGCTGGCGGCGGCAAAGAAGAAGAGTGCGGCCACGGAGGCCATGG
This sequence comes from Nitrospira defluvii, assembly GCA_000196815.1. Classification (GTDB taxonomy): domain Bacteria; phylum Nitrospirota; class Nitrospiria; order Nitrospirales; family Nitrospiraceae; genus Nitrospira_A; species Nitrospira_A defluvii_A. The sequence continues at coordinate 4,085,000 of FP929003.1, read as the reverse complement.
AGAGCGAGGCGGCGGCGCGAGAAAAGCTGAAAAAGGTCAAGAAGGCTCCGCGGACTCGTGAAGAAGATGAAGCCAAGTTTAAGAACGACGCCACTCGATGGGGAGATCTGCGGGCAATCCCGGTGCAGCGGCGCGAAGACCGATCCAAGCATATTCACCATGCCTCGCCATCGGAAGTCACGAAACCGAGAAAGAAAAGCGTGAAATTAAGCGCAGGAGTGAGCGTCAAGGAATTTGCAGAACTCATCGGTCAGCGGCCTGCGGACGTGGTCCGTAAGCTGATGGAGATGGGGCAAATGGTGACCTTCAATCAGTCGATCAATCTGGAAGCGGCCTCGTTGATCGCCGAGGAATATGGCGCCAAAGTGGAAGTGTCGACGGAAAAGATCGGCGAAGCGTTGCTGGAAGAGGCTGCGCAATCGACGGGTGAGGAGCATGCGGTCTTACGGCCCCCGGTCGTTACGATCATGGGGCATGTCGATCACGGGAAAACCTCTTTGCTCGATGCGATTCGCCTGACAAAGGTGGCGGAAGGTGAGGCCGGAGGGATTACGCAGCATATCGGCGCTTATATCGTCGGGGTGCGCGGCAAGCAGGTGACCTTCCTCGATACTCCGGGCCACGAAGCCTTTACGGCCATGCGAGCCAGGGGCGCGAAGGCCACGGATATCGTGATTCTGGTCGTAGCCGCCGATGATGGCGTTATGCCGCAGACGGTGGAAGCCATTCATCATGCCAAGGCTGCCGGAGTGCCGCTGATCGTCGCCATCAATAAGGTCGACAAGCCGGGGGCCAATATCGATCGTGTCAAGAATGCCCTGACCGAGCATGGACTGGTTCCTGAGCCCTGGGGCGGCGACACGATTATGGTTGAGGTGTCCGCGAAACAACGAACCGGCTTGGACCAGTTGCTGGAAATGATTCTTCTGCAGGCGGAAGTCTTGGAGTTGAAGGCGGATCCATCGCGCATGGCCAAGGGCTTGGTGATCGAGGCGAAGTTGGATCGCGGGCGTGGACCGATCGCGACGGTACTGGTTCAGAGCGGAACGCTCCATGTCGGAGATGCATTTGTCGTCGGCAATTTCAGCGGTCGCGTGCGCGCGCTCATTACCGACACGGGGAGTAAGGCGACCGAGGCTGGCCCGTCGGTTCCTGTCGAGGTGATCGGTTTGCCGGGCGTGCCGTCGGCCGGCGATTTGTTCACCATCGTGAAAGATGAACGGGTTGCCCGCGAGATTGCGCAGGAGCGGGCGATGAAGCAGCGGGCGGCGGACCTGGCCGGGCCGGCCAAGGTGAGCCTGGATGACCTGTTCGCCAAGATTCAGGAGGGCAATGTCAAAGAGTTGCCTATCGTCATCAAGGCCGATGTGCAGGGTTCGGCGGAGGCTTTGGCCGCCGCAGTGGAAAAAATGCCGGCTGGTGCCGTCAAGTTGCGGGTGATGCACACCGGTGTGGGCGGTATTACCGAAACGGACGTTCTCTTGGCGGCCGCGTCCAAGGCCATCGTGATTGGATTTAATATCCGTCCGGAGCCGAAAGCGGCGGCGCTGGCCGAGCGAGAGGGTGTCGATGTGCGCCTATACAGCATTATTTACGATGCGCTCAACGATATCCGTGCCGCGATGGAGGGCTTGCTCGAACCCACGCTCAAGGAGCGTGTCCTTGGGCGGGCCGAGGTGCGGCAGATGTTTACGATCCCCAAGGCCGGTCTGGTGGCCGGTTGTTACGTAGTGGATGGCGTCATTTCCCGGGCCAGCGTCGGTGTGCGTGTGCTCCGCGACAGTGTGGTGGTGTATGAAGGCAAGCTGGGCTCGCTGCGTCGCTTCAAGGACGATGTGCGTGAAGTGCAGCAGGGGTATGAGTGCGGCATCACGGTCGAAAACTTCAATGATCTCAAGGCCGGGGACATTATCGAGGCCTATGTCGTCGATAAGATTGCCGCAAAGCTTGAGCCTGCGAACCGTGGCACGTCTCCGCAAAGTCATCGGGCATGACCGTCGGGCTCTGTACGGTTGAGTTGTTCATTCCCGACGGGCATTCGTTGAAAGAGAAGCGACAGGTCCTGCAGAGCCTGAAGACCCGGTTGCGAGACAAATTTAATCTATCGGTTGCGGAAGTCGGAGACCAGGATTTGTGGCAGAAGGCAGTGTTGGGATTGGCTTGCGTGGCGAATGAATCCGCACATGTGAACCAGGTGTTGGATCAAGCCGTAAATTTGATTCAGTCCGTGCCCGCGATCCAACTATTGCGCTCGCGAATTGAATTCCTGTAAAGCGGCGTCATGACCAAATCGACATACAGCCGGGCCGATCGTGTGGCGGACCAGATCCGCATGGAAGTGGCCGACATTCTGATGCGGAAGATTAAGGATCCGCGTGTGCGCTCGGTCACCGTGACCGATGTGGAGTTGACCAAAGATCTTCGCATCGCACGCGTCTTTGTGACGACCATGGAGCAGAATAAGGATGAGCGGTTGGTGTTCGACGGGCTGGCGAAGGCCAGCGGCTTCGTTCGGGCTGAGTTGGGGCGGCGCCTGGCATTGCGATACCTACCGGAGCTGATCTTTATGAAGGACATCAGCGGCCCTCGAGCTGATCGAGTGCTGGAGCTGTTGGATGGACTGCACCGCGATCAATCCCACGAAGAAATGTTAGCAGAGACTCCACGTACCGATGTCTAGCAAATGACCATGATAGCCTCGATGGAGCCACGCGCGACCACTGTGCTTCAGGACGGAGTGTTGAATGTCCGCAAGGAAGCCGGATGGACGTCGCACGATGTGGTGGCTCGTATTCGTGGGAAGTTACGCGGCATGAAGTTGGGCCATGCTGGAACGTTGGATCCGGCGGCGACCGGCGTCCTGCCGTTGCTCGTGGGGCGTGGAACGCGCATCGCTGAATTTTTGCTGGAATGGGACAAAACCTATCTGGCCGGGTTGCGCCTCGGTGAAACAACCGACACGCAAGATTCCACCGGGACCGTGCTCCTGCGTTCACCGACTGAGTCGTTGTCCGAAGCCCGCATCCGTGAAGTGGTAGCCGGGTTTGAGGGGCGCATTCAGCAACTCCCTCCTATGTATTCTGCGGTAAAAGTCGGCGGGGTTCCCCTATACAAGGCGGCGCGAGCCGGGCGGGAGGTCTCCCGGCAGGCTCGTGAAGTGACCGTCTTTCGTCTTGATATCGTGGATATTCAGATTCCTGAAGTGACGCTCCGGGTGGTCTGTTCCAAGGGGACGTATATCAGGACGCTCTGCGCGGATATCGGCGACAAGTTAGGGGTCGGCGGTCATATGGCGAGGTTGGTTCGTGAACGCGTGGGACCGTTGACCGTGGACCAGGCGTTGACGGTGGACGAAGTCGAATCACGCTTGGAGCAAGGCACGCTGGCGGCGTCGATGTTGACGTTGGATCAGGCGCTGCTCGGACTTCCGACTTGCATCGTGGGAGCGGCGACGGCCGGACGGGTCCTGCACGGCATGCCGGTTCCCGTCTCAGAAGTCCTGGCCTGGCATGGTCCGTCCTCGCCTTTCTCTGGGGGGGCGAATCGGGCCATTCGCATCAAGGACGGAGCGGGGCGGTTATTAGCCATCGGTACGATGCCGGAGGGCATGAATATTGAGGCGCCGGCGGCGAATGTGCAGTCGATTGCTGTATCGAAGGTATTGGTCACAGAAGAATCACAGGGTGGTAGTATCGCGAACTCAATAGAGGAGTAGAGACGTATGGCACTGGTCAAGGAAGTGAAAACGGAGTTGGTCAAGAGTTTCCAGCAACATGACAAGGACACCGGATCTCCGGAAGTGCAGATTGCGATCCTGACAAACCGGATTACGTATTTGACGGAACATTTCAAGCTGCACAAGAAAGACCACCACTCCCGGCGCGGGCTGTTGACGTTGGTCGGACGTCGTCGTCGGTTGTTGGACTATCTCCGAAAAGTTGAAGAAGCCCGGTATCGCGCCATTCTGGAGCGTCTGGGGATTCGTAAGTAGTCGTGTGAGTGATTCGGCTGCCACCGTTGCGGGTGGCGGCCGAACCATTTTGTTGTCCCCGCAGGTGAACACTGAAACAAGTTCAACAGTACGGGTCGGCATTCAATCGAGGGCAGGCGCTTGTCGTTGGATGTACGGGTCGTCGGTTGAGCTTATCTCTGTGGGCATCTGTGGGATTTAAACGGAGGAGACCATAGATGAAACATGTTGTAGACATTGAGCTGGCCGGGCGCCGGTTGACGCTGGAGACCGGACGCATCGCGAAGCAGGCGGATGGCGCCATCTGGGCCACCTACGGTGATACCGTAGTGCTCGCAACGGCCGTTGCGTCACAAAATGCCAAGCCGGGAGTGGATTTTCTTCCGCTGACCGTGGATTACCAGGAAAAGACGTATGCGGCCGGTAAGATTCCGGGCGGCTATTTTAAGCGGGAAGGTCGGCCTTCGGAGCGGGAAGTGCTCACAAGCCGGTTGATTGATCGGCCGCTCCGCCCGCTCTTTCCTGAAGGCTACTACTTCGAGACGCAAGTCATCGCCTCGGTCTTGTCTGCGGATAAGACAGGCGTGTCGGACGTCATCGGCATTATCGCAGCCTCCGCGGCGTTAGCGGTCTCGTCGATTCCCTTCAACGGGCCGATCGCCGGCGTAAAGATCGGTCGGGTGAACGGGCAGTTCGTGGTGAACCCCGATCTGGAAACCCTGGAAACCAGCGATCTCCATCTCGTCGTGGCGGGGACTGCCGACGCGGTCATGATGGTCGAAGCCGGCGCCAATGAATTGCCGGAAGCGACCATGCTCGAAGCTATCGAGCTGGCGCACAGCGAAATCAAGAAAATCGTCGCGAAGATCGAAGAACTGCGCAAGCTGGTCGGCAAGGTGAAGCGGGTTGTGGTGCAGGAGGCGATTGACGCCGCGTTGACCGAGCAGGTGCGGGCGCTGGTGGCTGGGCCGATTCGCGAAGCCATCCTCATCCCCAATAAGAGCGCACGACAGGAACGTCTGGATCAGGTGCTGGCCGAGACGGTTGCGAAGCTCAAGTCGGATGAGCCCAACCGTGACCGGCATGTCAAAATAATTTTTCATGGTCTGGAATACACCGAAGTTCGCAACATGATTCTCGAAAAGCGGGTGCGTGCCGACGGGCGTGGCCCGGCGGACATTCGCCCGATTACCTGCGAAGTCGGAGTCCTGCCGCGTGCGCACGGTTCCGCAGTCTTCACCCGCGGGGAAACTCAGAGTCTGGCGGTGGTGACGCTGGGCACGACTGATGATGAGCAACGCATCGATGCCTTGGAGGGCGAGTATATGCGCACCTTCATGCTGCATTACAATTTCCCTCCCTTCAGTGTCGGTGAGGCGCGGCCGTTGCGGTCGCCCGGCCGTCGCGAGGTCGGGCATGGCGCCCTTGCCGAGCGCGCGCTCAAGTCGATTATTCCCGGCAAGGATAAGTTCCCCTATACCGTGCGGATTGTTTCGGAAATCCTGGAGTCGAACGGATCCTCTTCAATGGCGACGGTGTGCGGCGGCACGCTGGCGCTCTTGGATGCTGGCGTTCCGATTAAGGAGCCGGTGGCGGGGATTGCGATGGGGTTGATCAAGGAAGGCGACCAAGTGTTGGTACTGTCCGATATTCTCGGATTAGAGGATCACCTGGGCGATATGGACTTTAAGGTCACAGGGACGAAAAACGGCGTGACGGCGCTTCAGATGGATATCAAGATCGGCGGCATCACCGCCGGATTGATGCGCGAAGCGCTGGCCCAGGCAAAGGCGGGTCGGTTGCACATTCTCGGGTGTATGGCCCAGGCGTTGACCGAACCGCGCACCAAGCTGTCAGCCTTCGCTCCGCGGATATTCCCGATGAAGATCAAGCAAGACAAGATCCGCGACGTCATCGGCCCGGGTGGAAAGATGATCCGCAGCATCATCGCGGAGACCGGTGTGAAGATCAATGTCGAAGACACCGGCGATGTGACGATTGCCTCTTCTGATGAAGCATCGGCACAGAAGGCTATCGATATGATCAAGCGCCTGACCGAGGAGGTCGAGGTCGGCAAGATCTATCTTGGAACGGTCCGGAAGATTATGGACTTCGGCGCATTTGTCGAAGTGCTTCCCGGTACGGACGGCCTGGTGCACATCTCCCAGCTGGCTCATCATCGCGTCAAGGCAGTCACCGACGAGGTATCGGAGGGCGATCAGGTAATGGTAAAGGTGCTGGAAATTGATAAGCAGGGGAAGATTCGCCTGAGCCGGAAGGAAGCCATGCCGGCACCGGCTGGCTCTCCTGCCACCGAACCAACGCCCGCAGGATAATCGATCGTGTATCGCAAGATCGTTCTCGACAACCGGTTGCGTATTGTGGCCGAACTGCTGCCGACGTTGAAGTCCGTCACGATCGGCATATGGGTCAACGTCGGATCGCGCGATGAGCAACCGGGGGAGGAGGGGCTGTCTCACTTCCTAGAGCATATGTTTTTCAAGGGAACGCGCAGCCGCACGGCAACGCAGATTTCCCGCGAGATCGATGCACTGGGGGGGGAGATGAATGCGTTCACCACCCGAGAAACGACGACCTTTTATGTGAAGGTGCTGGATCAACAGTTGGAGGCAGCTTTGGAGCTGCTTTCGGATCTGTTCTACCGATCCCGGTTTGAGTCGAAAGAAGTCGAAAAAGAAAAGCAGGTGGTCCTTGAAGAGATCCGGATGGTCCAAGACGATCCGGAGGATCTGGTTCAAGAGCTTCACATGAAGCACACGCTCGGCAGCCATCCGCTGGGCAGGCCGATTCTGGGGCAGGCTCCGAGAATTCAAGCTCTGGGACGGAACGATCTGGTGTCCTACGTTGGGTCGCACTACGATCCTGAGCGCACCGTGGTCGCCGTGGCCGGCAACTTTACCTGGCGCCGCCTGGAGCAGTTGTTGGCGCGGTATTTTTCCGACTCGCACAAGGGTGTGGCCGCCCGGCCAAGCCGTCGCCCGCCTGAAGTGAAGGGTGGGGTGCTGGTCAAACGTAAGGCTCTTGAACAGGTCCATCTGTGTTTGGGCCTTCAGGGTCTCAGTGCCGGGCATAAAGACCGATATGCGGCGCATGCGCTCAACGGGGTGTTGGGCGGGAGTGTGAGTTCCCGGCTGTTTCAGGAGGTGCGGGAAAAGCGTGGACTCGTGTACTCGATCTATTCGTTCTTGTCCACCTATTCCGATGGCGGAATGACCACGGTGTATGCGGGTACGCGTCCGAAAGAGGTTGAGCGTGTCGTGGAGGTTGTCTGTCGGGAATTGAAGAAACTCCGGACGCATGGAATCGATGCAAAAGATTTGGCCCGGGTCAAAAACCAAATGAAGGGCAGTCTGATGCTCAGCCTGGAGAGTTCGCACAGTCGCATGAGCAAGCTGGCAAAGGACGAATTGACACAAGGCAATCACGTGTCGCTCGAGCAGATGATCGCGGAAATTGATCGTGTAACCACCGATCAAGTGTATCGGGTGGCGCAAACGTTACTTGATCAGCGGTGTCTTTCAATTACAGCACTTGGCCCGATCCCGACCAAGAGTCTGCGGTCGTTTGCGTCATAACCGGTCAGTTGCGGGATGTCTATAGGTCGGTGCACGCGCTGGTCGAGTGATGAATTGCGGCGATTTGAGCGCGATTGAATGGCTAACTATTTGATAGGTGGCGCAATTTCAAGTGGCGATGATGGTTGGATTTCGGCAAAACATTTTCTTGACACGTTTCGTGGATTTAAGTACCATGGCGGCGTTTTCATCATATAAGTCTGAATTTATTTCGACTGCATTACAGGGGAAGGTAAGCAGAGAGAAAGGGGGTGTGCGTCGCACTTCCTCCTCCTAGCGCGTTCTCTGGATTTTTGTTTTTTTCTGAACTCTTTTTTTGGATACTGTGATTCAACGGTTCTCTGGTCATCATTTTTCCAAGGAGGGTAGGGTTATGAATAGGGTCGGAATTCTAGCCGCACTTGCAGTCTCCTCCGTTGTCGGCTTGTTAACCGCCGGTGTTACGTTGGCGGCCGATGCTCCAGCCGGGGGCGGACCGAGCGAAGTCACCACGGGCAGCGGAAAGTTTTTTAAGGGTGAGACCACCAATACCTTGAAGGGTAGGGTCTGGTCGCAATGGGCAGACAATCCTGATACCGAATTGCTCTTCGGCATCCAGTACTGGAACACCGGTGATCCGGCTTCCGGTGAAGGGGGAGGTCGGTCTTCTACATCCATGGATGTGAAGCCGCCGGATCCTTTGTTTACCTGCTGCGGCTGGGGCTTCACCGGTGGTACGGACAAGAACAATCCTTACGCCGGCTGGCACCACGCGCAAACCACCGTTCGTTTGTCTGTGAAGGATAAGAGTTTGATGGATCAAATCATCAAGGCATCGCAGGAACTTGTAGCGATGGAAGTGACTCTTGATGGTCGGACCATTACTGGATTCAAGGTCTTGAAATAGAATTTATACGCGAGGCGACATTCTTAAGACTTTTTTGTCTTCTTTAAGGAGGATGTGATTATGAAGCTTCAAAAGCAGGGGTGGACCTTTATGGCTGCCGTGGCTTTGGTGGTGGGTTTTGCCTCCACTGCGCTGGCCATCGAGGCGTTCCAGGAGCGATTCGAGTGGGGAGATCTGAGCAAGCCCACCACGCTGCAGGGGCGTGTCATCATTCTGGATCCATACGATGAAGCGGTCTGGCTCAACATTGCCGTGTTCGGTGGCAACGCCGAGAGCGGCCTGTGGTGGCAGCGAGTGCATCCAGGAAAGAACCTCAAGTTCTATCCTGCGGACAAGAACGTGTGGGAACAGCTGAAGTCCATGGCGCGTCCGCATTCCGGACCGGCTGCAGCGAAGGAAGTTCCCCCTGGATCCCCGACCACTCTCGTAGAGTTTGTGGCTCAGGAAGTCGAGCAGAATCGCCGCGTGATTTCGTCAGTCAAGAAGTTGGCCGACAATGCCGGCGAAATGGGCAAGCCAAAGAGCATCTCGTCCCTCCGTTTGAAGGAGTGCGAAGGGAAGACGGAAGTGGATGCTCCTTGCCACGCCGCGAAGACGTTGCTGAACACGTCCCCGAAGACTCCAGATGGAGCGAATTTGCCGTTGCAATATGATGTGTTGTTGCCCAATGGCAAGCCGCTTGCCAACCTGATTCCCTGGACTGCCAAGTACAATCAGGGTGGTGGACATCACTGAGCAGTAGAAGGCCATTGGCCTGAAGTAAGAAGGCGGCATTCCGAAAGGGATGCCGCCTTTTTATTTGCGACATCGACGGAAGAACTGTTTAGGCCTGGATGTGAACTATTCCTTCAGCAGCCGTTGTTGTAGCTCTGCAAGCCGATTGAGCGCATCAAGGGGGGTCATGGAGAAGAGATCCATTTGGCGAACTTCCTCAAGCATAGGATGCGGCGGAGGGAGCGTGGCATCAAAGTGAAGCGACTGTTGGTTGTCCTGCACTGGCCGTCCGGATGACGACGAGGACTCCAGTTGAGCAAGAACGGCCTTGGCCCGGTGTATCACCTGGTCGGGGAGACCTGCCAGCTGAGCAACGTGGATTCCGTAGCTGCGATCGGCGCCGCCGCGAATAATCTTTCGCAGAAACAGCACCCTCCCGTCACGTTCCTGTACCGCAACGCAATAGTTCGTAATCCCTTCCCGTAGACTCTCCAATTGCGTCATTTCATGATAGTGCGTAGCAAAGAGCGTGCGCGCGCCGAGACGCTGAGGATCCTGGATGTATTCTGCTATGGCCCAGGCAATGCTGAGCCCGTCGTAGGTGCTCGTCCCACGGCCGATTTCATCCAGGAGGATCAAGCTACGAGGTGTGGCGCAGTTGAGGATATGGGCCGATTCCGTCATCTCAACCATGAAGGTACTCTGGCCTCCTGCGAGATTGTCGGATGCGCCGACTCTGGTAAAAATGCGATCCGTCAGTCCGATGCGCGCTTCCGTGGCGGGAACAAAGCTTCCCATCTGGGCCATCAAGGTAATGAGAGCGACCTGTCGGAGGTAGGTGCTCTTCCCAGCCATGTTGGGGCCGGTCAGAATGTGCAGCCGGCTGGTAGCCAGATCCAGATGGGTATCGTTCGGGATAAATCCACCGGAGAGATCAAGGCGTTCGACGACCGGGTGTCGGCCCTGAAGGATATGGAGGCCATCACCTTCGTCGACGGTCGGTCGCACGTAGCGATTGAGCGCGGCGGTTTCCGCGAGGGCGGCGACTACATCAAGGATGGCCAATCGGCGGCTGATCTCCTGAAGGCGGGCTGTTTCCGTAGCGAGTCGTGTCCGGAGTTGTTCGAACAGCGCTTGCTCCAGGGCGGTCAGTTTTGTGTCGGCTCCCGTGACCCGCTCTTCAAGTTCTTTCAGCTCGGTGGTCATGAAGCGCTCGGCATTGACCAGGGTTTGCTTGCGGATATAGTCCGGCGGTACCTTCCCGAGATTGGCCTTTGTGAGTTCGATATAGTACCCAAAGACTTGGTTATATCTGATTTTAAGCGACTCAACGCCGGTCCGTTCGCGTTCTTTGGCTTCCAGGCCGGCAATCCAGCCTTTGCCCTCCCGGCTTGCCTTGCGAAGCTCATCGACTTCGGGGTGGAAGCCGCTCTTCAGGATACTGCCGTCGCGAATCGATACGGGCGCTTCCTGCTCTATGGCTCCTTCGATCAACTCGTAGAGATCCTGAGCGTTGTCCCATGACGACCTCAAGTCGGCGATGAGTGGAGAATCGAGTGCGGACAATTCGGCCTGAATGGCGGGGAGCGAAGAGACGGAAATCTTCAGTGCGAGGACATCTCGCGGATTGGCAACTCCGAGGGACATGCGGCTACAGAGACGGGAAATGTCCTGGACGATTCGCAATGCCGTTCGGAGGCGAACTCGTATGTCGATCTGTCGTTTGAGTTCGTCAACTGCTGTCAGTCGGACCTCGATTGCCGCACTGTTGACCAATGGCCGCAGGAGCCACTCACGGAGCAACCGGCTTCCCATGGCGGTGACGGTGCGATCCAGAATGCCCAATAATGTATAGGGGGACTGGTTCGACGATTCCTCTGCACGACCGGCAGGCTTGACGAGTTCCAGGTTACGGATGGTGACGCTGTCCAGGTGCATGGCGTCATCATCCTGTCTCACCCGTGGCGGACGGATATGGTCGAGCGGAGCCGACGGTTGGGTCTCTCTAACGTAGCGCAACACTGCCGCCCCGGCCTGGATGCCCAGTGTGAGGATGTGGCAGCCGAAAGCTTCCAGGGAATGTACATGAAACTGTTCCTGTAACGCGATGCGACCTTGCTCCTGGTCGAACCAGGTCGCAGGTTGCGTGCAGCATCGGGGACCGGTCAGATCGGCAGTCCACTGTAATTCGTCCGGGGAGAGATTCTCTGGAAACAGCAATTCTCTCGGTTCAAGGCGCGCCAGTTCGTCCCGCAACGCGGCCTCTGCTTGTGGCCCATGAAACTCACTGAGCCAATAGTCTCCGGTTGAGACTTCAAGCGTGGCAAGGCCGTAGGAACAGTCTTTGCGTCCGGTCCCTGCGGAGCGAAGGCGCACAGATACCGCGGCCAGCACGTTGGATTCCGTGGAGGGAAGGAATTCGCTATCGATGAGAGTGCCGGGGGTATAGAGGCGGACGACCTCCCTGCGTACCAGACCTTTGGCCAGTTTGGGGTCTTCGACCTGCTCGCACAGGGCGACGGTTCGTCCCGCACGGAGGAGTTTCGCGATGTAATTGGTGGCGGCGTGATAGGGGACACCGCAGAGAGGGATCGGGGTCCCGCTGGATTTATCGCGTGAGGTCAGCGCAATGGAGAGAAGTTTGGACGCCTCCACTGCGTCTTCCTGGAACATTTCATAGAAATCGCCCACACGGAAAAAGAGGATGGCATCGCGATAGGCCTGTTTGATGTCGCGATATTGCCGCATCAATGGGGTGCCGTCGGCGTCACCCATCGGAAGGCTCTCCCTCAGCGGGAATGTCCGAAGATGTCCCCACGCGGCGCGCGGCTTTGTCGAGGGCCTGGCGGAGGCGTTCCAGATCCACCTCAGCTTCTTGCAGCGCCTTAGTTTTGCGCCGGAGTTCGATGCGGCCACGCACCCAGGCCGGAAACAGCAGAATTCCGGACACCAACAGCCCGACGCCGAAGGCCGCCAGAATCGGTTTATAGATCAGGATTGAGGCGGATCGAAGACCGAAAAAATACCGCAGAGTGACTTCCTGCTCCTGGTTCTGCAAAAAAAACGACAGGGCGAGTAGTAGCAGCGTTCCCACCAATATCAATCGGATCAATGCGGGGCCCTCCTTGGCCGGCTCAATTGTACACGGGTTTGCCGAGCCGCTCTAGTGGGGCGATTTGCGGAGAGCCGGGAGCGAAGCGCGTCCAATAGACGCCGTGCAGCAGGGCCTCTGGCTGTGAGAATGGCGCGGCGGGTTGCCGGGGGGCGGTGTGACAAGTGGACATCGAGCCGGTCCGACGGAAGACCGTCGCCCCATCGATCAGCCCATTCGATTACAGTGACGGTGTGGCCATCTACGTAGTCGTTAAGTCCTGTGTCTTCGAGTTGGGAGGCGGTCAGACGGTAGAGGTCGGTGTGGACCAGTGGAAGGCGTCCTTGGTATTCGTGGATCAGTGTAAACGTGGGGCTGCTCACCTCCGTCGGTTCGGCGAGCAGTCCGTCGGCGATGCCTTTGACCAGGGAGGTCTTGCCAGCCCCCAGTTCACCGAACAGGGCGAGGACTTCGCCTCCCTGAAGGAGTGTGCCCAGGCAGCGGCCCAGGCGGTGCGTCTGTTGCGAAGATCGAAGCACCATGCGCCACGGTTTGCCGACAGGGGGAGGCCCAGCGTGTGGCGGTCCGACGGGTGCCGCAGGCGATGGCCCCGGTATAGATCTATGTGGTCTGCGCGAGGGCATGGGGGATGTGCTGAATGAGATCGCTCGCAATCATGCCGGCTTGGCCGAGATGCTGCGCGGCCAAATCTCCGGCCAAACCATGAAAGTAGGTTGCAGCGCAGGCGGCGTCCCAAGGGGCCAAGCCTTGAGCGAGCAGCCCGCCGACCATGCCCGTCAGGACATCACCCGTTCCCGCGGTGGCCATGCCGGGATTGCCGGTCGGGCAGATGGCTGCCAGCCCATCCGGGCGCGCAATCACCGTGCGGGCCCCTTTGAGGATGACAAAGACGCCGCGTTCCCGCGCAAATCTCGTCGCCGTGCCAAGACGATCTTCATTGACTGATTGTGTGGTTGCTTCGGTTTCCAATCTGGCCATCTCGCCCGGATGAGGAGTGATGATCGGCGGTCGCTTGCACTCGGTCAGTAACGAGGACTTCCCTGCCAATGCATTCAATGCATCGGCATCGAGTACGCAAGGCTTGTCGATTCGCTTCACGAACTCCTGCACCAGTTCGACAGTCTCGGGATGGGTGGTCAGGCCCGGTCCGATCGCGACCGCATCACGGGCCCCGGCGAACGCGAGCAAGCGTTCCAAGCCGGAACGCGCGAAGGTCCTGGCTTTGGTCTCCGGCATCGGGAGGGTCATCACTTCGAGGAGTTTTGCCTCCAGAATATCATTGGCGCTCGCGGGAGTTGCGGCCGTCACCAGGCCGGTTCCGATTCGCAGGGCTGAGAGCGCTGCCATGGCCGCTGCGCCTGTCTTGCCGACCGAGCCGGCGATGACGCCGAGGTGGCCGTAGGTGCCTTTGTGTGCCGAGGGGCGTCGTGGGGGGAGTGCCGCGCGCACGGCCCTATCGGTCAGCAGCATCAGCCGACTTCCGACGGATTCGACAAAGGAGGCGGGAATCCCAATATCCACGAGTCGAACCGTTCCGGCGCAATCGATGCCGGATCCACTATAGAGTCCCGCCTTCGGCAATCCCAACGTCACCGTGAGATCCGCGCGCACGGCGGCTCCCAGCACCGCTCCCGTATCGGCATGCAACCCTGATGGAAGATCGACGGCGACAGTCGGGCGGCCTGAGGCGGTTATGGCTTCGATCGCATCACGATAGAGTCCGGTGACGGGGGTAGAAGTGCCCGTGCCGAGAATCGCATCGACAAGAATGTCACCGGTCGCCAACCGCTGTTGTATCGCTTCGGCGTCGGTAGGGCTTGTGACGGCCGATTTCCCTGCCGATCGGAGAAATCGCTGATACATCGTCTTTGCATCGCGACTGAGATCGTCGGGGGACGCGAGCAGCAGGACGTGGATCCGGGCCTGTTTTCGTCGTAGCAGCCGCCCGACGACAAAACCGTCTCCCCCGTTATTCCCCTTGCCGCAGAGGATGATGACCGATTTTCCGGCAAGCGGTGGGTATCGGGCCTCAATATGAGTGACGATCCCCGCTCCGGCTCGTTCCATCAGCGTCAGGGAGGGCACCAAGGCTTCCGTGATGGTCCGCTGATCCAGGGCTCGCATTTGCTCGGCGGTCACGATCGGTATCATATGTTCTGTGACTCCCGGTCGGGTTCTCGCGGCGAGGGTGACAGCCCGTGCCGTGGTGGTGCTTGAATTAGGCTACTAATTCTTTCATTTCGCGTACAGCCTGGACCAATCCGACCATGACGGATCGAGCGATGATGCTGTGGCCGATGTTGAATTCCACAATCTCGGGTAACTTGGCGAGTCGTTTCACATTTTTGTAGGTCAAGCCATGCCCGGCGTTGACGCCGAGGCCAAGCTTGTAGGCCAGTTTGGCTGCCTGGGTAATGGCCTCGAATTCCTCGTCTTCCTCCTTTGACCGCTTGGCGTTGGAGTACCGGCCGGTATGTAACTCGACATAGGCGGCGCCGATTTTGTGCGCCGCCTTGATTTGATCGAGGCTCGGCTCGACAAACAGGCTTGTGGGGATGCCTCCGTCGCGGAGCAAATCGACGATTTTCTGAATGCGATCGCGGTGGTTGGCAACATCGAGCCCGCCTTCGGTGGTCAGTTCTTGGCGGCGTTCCGGGACGAGTGTCACCAGGTCCGGTTTGATGCTCAGGGCGATCTTGGCCATGGCGTCGTCGGCGGCCATCTCCAGATCCAGTTTGGTTCGCACGATCTCCCGTAACATGGTGAGATCTCGATCTTGAATATGCCGGCGGTCTTCCCGAAGATGCACCACCAGGCCATCGGCGCCGGCCAGCTCCACGAGTATGGCCGCAGTCAGGGGATCAGGATCGGTCCCGCCGCGCGCTTGCCGGAGTGTCGCCACATGATCGATATTTACACCCAGTCGAGCCATTACGCCTCCGCCATTTCCCTGCATGTCATAGGAGAAAGATTTCGGAACTGGTCGAAATTCATAGACAATTCTCTCGTTACTGAGGCATTATTAACAGAAGACGGTATGAGGGAGCAAGGAGCTAGGTCGTGGGAACCCTCGCTGTTTTGAGTGTGGCCACGGTAGGGTATTCGCCCTCAAGTCCTGACAATCGTAGCGAAATTGACTCGTTTTGAGGCCTCCATTAAAATACGCCCCTTTCAGAGGCATGGCGACTGAATCTGTTCGGCAGAGGACCCGCCTGTAGGAGTCTGACAAATTCATGGCGATCGGCGACGGCTTTTACCGCATTAAACGACTTCCCCCCTACGTATTTGCACAAGTACAAACCCTGAAACTTGAGGCGCGTCAGCGGGGTGAGGACATCATCGACTTCGGCATGGGCAACCCGGATCAGCCGACGCCTCCTCATATCGTCGACAAGTTGATCGAGGCGTCGAAGAAGGCCAAGAATCACCGGTATTCAGCCTCCCGCGGGATCACGAAGCTGCGTCATGCGATTACCGGTTGGTATAAGCGCAATTACGATGTGGAATTGGATCCCGAGACCGAAGCGATCGTGACGATCGGTTCCAAGGAAGGCATCGCCCACTTGGCGTTGGCCACGATTGGGCCAGGTGATGTGGTGCTGACGCCCACGCCCACCTATCCCATCCATATGTACAGTTTCATCATCGCCGGCGGGGAAGTGCGCGGGATCGAACTGCGCCAGGACAGCGATTTTTTCGACGACCTGTTGCGCGTCTATCGCCAAACCTTGCCGCGTCCGCGTATTCTCGTGATCAATTTCCCGCACAACCCCACGACCGCCGTAGTCGATCTTGAGTTTTTCAAGAAGATCGTCGCCTTTGCCAAGGAACACGACGTGATCGTGATTCACGACCTGGCTTATGCGGATATTGCCTTCGACGGCTATAAGGCGCCGAGTTTTCTGCAAGTGCCGGAAGCGAAAGATGTGGGCGTAGAGTTTTATACGCTGTCCAAGGCCTACAACATGCCGGGCTGGAGAGTCGGATTCTGTGTCGGCAACCGTGAAGTGGTCGGCGCGCTCGCCAAGCTCAAGAGTTATCTCGACTACGGAATTTTTCAGCCGATTCAGATCGCCAGTACCGTCGCGTTGAATGGGCCACAGGACTGCGTGAAGGAAGTCGTGCAACGCTATCAAAACCGGCGCAATGTGCTCGTGAACGGGCTGAATCGTATCGGCTGGCCGGTGGCATTACCCCGCGCGACTATGTTCGTCTGGGCCCGTATTCCGGACCCGTTCCGGCATATGGGATCGCTTGAGTTTTCGAAGCTGCTTCTCCGGGAAGCCAAGGTCGCGGTGTCGCCAGGAATCGGCTTCGGGGAAGGCGGAGATGAATTCGTACGGTTTGCGCTGGTGGAAAATGAACATCGCACCCGGCAGGCTTTGCGCGGGATCCGCAAAGTGTTGAATGTGGATGATCAGGAATCATGAAGAGTGAGATCGGCGTCGGGTTAATCGGATTTGGAACGGTCGGCACCGGTGTGGCTCGGGTGCTGATCGAGAATGCTGAACTGATTCGTCGGCGGGTGGGCGTGCCCGTCACGCTGGTTCGCATTGCAGACCTGGACATCACACGCGACCGCGGCATTGCGATTTCGCCGGGCGTGCTCACGACGGATATCCAGCAAGTCCTCACGGATCCACGGGTGGATATCGTCATTGAGTTGATGGGCGGCTATGACCTTGCCAAGCGCGTGATCTTGGATGCTATCCAGCGGGGCAAACACGTAGTCACGGCCAACAAAGCCTTGCTGGCCGTGCATGGTGAAGAGATTTTTGCCGCGGCGTCGCGGCAAGGCATCGATCTCGGCTTCGAGGCGAGCGTGGGCGGAGGGATTCCGGTCATTCGCGCACTGATGGAAGGATTGGCTGCGAACAATATCCAGTCGATCTACGGCATCATCAACGGCACTTCGAACTATATTCTCAGCCGGATGACCAGTGAAGGGCAGCGTTTTGACGTGGTGTTGGAGGAGGCGAAACGTGCCGGCTACGCAGAGGCCGACCCCACGTTCGATGTGGCGGGCATTGATTCGGCGCACAAACTGACCATCATGGTCAGTTTGGCTTACGGCACACCCGTCAATTTCAAAGAGATCTACACCGAAGGTATCACCGGGCTCACGCCGCTCGACATTGCCTACGCGAAGGAGTTCGGGTTTACGATCAAGCTGCTGGCGATCGCAAAGTACTCCGAGGGCGAAATCGAAGCGCGGGTGCATCCGACGATGGTGCCGTCGGCGTCCCAAATCGCCAAGGTCGACGGCGTCTACAATGCAATTCAGTTGGTGGGCGATGCTGTGGAAGATGTGGTGCTGTATGGTCGGGGCGCCGGGTCGATGCCGACGGGAAGTGCGGTCGTGAGCGATGTCATGGCCATCGCACGCAATCTGCTCAAAGATGCCGCCGGGCGTGTCCCGCCTGCATCCTACCAGCCTGATCAGCGGCGGCCGCTGCGCATACGGCCGATGGAAGAAATTACCTCGCTCTATTACATTCGCTTCATGGTGGTCGACCGGCCTGGCGTCTTGTCGCAGATTGCCGGAGTCCTGGGTCGTTACGGGATCAGCATTTCGTCGGTCTTGCAGCAGGGACGCAAAGAGGGACAGACGGTGCCGGTGGTGATTATGACGCATATGGCAAAGGAGCGGGACGTTCAAAACGCGCTCCGTGAAATCAACCCCATGTCGTATATCTCCGAGCCCACGACGCTCATCCGGGTCGAAGGGCGGGATGAATAAATGGGGCTCTCCGGTGTCGCTGAGAGGATGGTCGAGTAGACTCTTATGATTCGTTGGCGTGGGATCATCGAAGAATACCGGAAGTTCCTGCCGGTCACGGCGCAGACACCTGTGATCACGCTGGGAGAGGGCCATACCCCACTCATCCGTGCGGCGCGGCTTGCGAAGAAGATCGCTCCGGGGATCGATCTTTATCTGAAGTATGAAGGCATGAATCCCACCGGGTCCTTCAAGGATCGCGGTATGACCATGGCGATCTCCAAGGCCGTCGAAGCGGGCGCGCGGGCGGTCATTTGCGCCTCCACCGGAAACACGTCTGCCTCCGCTGCCGCGTACGGGGCCAGGGCGGGCATTGCCGTGTATGTGCTCATTCCGGCCGGCAAGATCGCGCTGGGCAAATTGTCGCAGGCCATGATGCACCAGGCCACCGTCATTCAAGTCGAAGGGAATTTTGACCAGGCGTTGACCATCGTCAAAGAGTTGTCGGCCACATATCCCGTTGAGTTGGTCAATTCTCTGAACCCCTTCCGGATCGAGGGGCAGAAAACGGCGGCCATGGAGATTTGCGACGATCTCGGCGATGCGCCGGCTATGCATGTACTTCCTGTAGGGAATGCAGGTAATATCACCGCCTATTGGAACGGCTATCGGGAGTATCGTGCGGCCAATCAGACGACGCGGTTGCCTCGGATGATGGGATTTCAGGCCGCCGGTGCGGCGCCGATTGTCTTAGGCCATATCGTCGAAGAGCCTCAGACCGTGGCCACGGCGATCAGAATCGGCAATCCGGCCAGTTGGCAATCGGCTCTCACTGCGGTGAAGGAGTCGTCCGGCGCCATCGATATGGTCACCGACGAAGAAATTCTGCATGCCTATGCCTTGGTGGCCAGTGAGGAAGGTGTCTTTTGCGAACCAGCATCCGCCACGTCCGTGGCCGGTGTCATTAAGTTGAGTCAGGCTGGACAATTAAAAGAAGGTACCACGGTTGTGTGTACGTTGACCGGGCATGGTTTGAAGGATGCCGATACGGCGATCGGCATTTCACGACAGCCTCAAACAGTGAGAGCCACCCGCGATGATGTGGCCCGCCTCCTTCATGTCTGATTACCTCAGGAACATTGCATGAAATATTTGATCCTGCATGCCGACGGGATGGCAGATCTCGCCTGTCCTGAACTTGGTGGAAAAACTCCGCTTCAAGCGGCTGCAACTCCAAACCTTGACCAGATCGCTCAGCGTGGAGAGACGGGATTGTTGAGCCTTCCCTCGGAAGCCGGAGCCGCCGGAAGTGATGTCACCAGTGTGGCTGTACTGGGCTATGATCCGAAAAAGTACTATCCGGGCCCGGGCCCGCTGGAGGCGGCCGGTCTCGGCGTCACCGTGGGTGAGCAGGACGTGGTGTTCCGGTGCACCATGGTCACGGTGCGGGGTGAGGCTGCCTCCGGTAGCAAAGATCGGGCAACCGACATCAAGAAACTCGGGCCGCATGTCCTTATGGAGGATGCGACCGCCGGTCTCATCGAGACGGAGCAGGCTCGTGAGTTGCTTGAAGCGGTGAATGAGCAGTTGGGTTCGGAGTCGATTCAGTTTTACCCCGGTTCCGGGCATCGGCACCTCATGGTCTGGGTCGGAGGAAAATCCCGCGCGATGTGTCTCGATCCGCAACCGTTGGTCGGCCGGTCGATTGCCGATGCGTTGCCGAGCGGTGACGGCGCCGACGTGCTGCGCAAGATCATGGATGCGGCGTTCTTCATCTTGCGCGACCATCCGGTGAATGAGGAGCGTGAGCAGGAGGGGTTGAAGCCCGCCAATTGCTTGTGGTTGTGGGGTCAGGGCCGTGCCGCTGTGTGGCCGCCCTTGCCGGAGCGATACCAGATTGCCGGTGTGGTGGTGTCATCCAGCGATGTCCATCGTGGAGTTGGGGTGTGCGCCGGGTTGGATGCGGTCGAGCTTCCGCTTGCCGACGGAAACGATGCGAATGAGTTCACGGGCTGTGTGCAAGCGGCGGCGCAGGAATTGGCGAAGAAGGATTTCGTCTATCTGCACGCCGGACTTTCCGACGACGTGCTGCACACGACTGATGTGCAGGACAAGGTGCGGGCCATTGAGCGGTTCGATGCTCAGGTCGTCGGGCCGGTTCTCGCGGCACTGGCGACGCATCCGGCCTATCGGTTGCTGGTCGTGTGTGATCCCGGCCTCGCGAAGGGCCATGGTTCGGAGGTGCCGCCGATCCTGTATGCGCTGTGTGATAGTGCCGCCACGCCGTCGGCCGGAGTCACCAAGCGGTTTCACGAGCAGGATGTGAACATCGCCGGGACTGCGCCACGTGATGCCACGAAGTTGATGCTGCGATTATTCCCGCGCGGAGTATAGAGCTGTGGCGCTGATTGTTCAAAAATACGGGGGAACATCCGTCGGGACGGTCGAACGGATTCATCGCGTCGCCGAACGTGTCGAACGCGCTCAGAAAGACGGCCACCAGGTGGTGGTGGTGTTGTCGGCCATGAGCGGGGAAACCGATCGGATGCTGAAGTTGGCGCATGAAGTTACCGGTGCGCCTGACGAACGGGAATTGGACATGCTGCTCTCGACGGGGGAGCGGGTGACGATTGCGTTGCTTGCCATGGAGCTTCGGGGGCGTGGGGTAAATGCCCGGTCTTTCACGGGCCGGCAGGTCGGCATTCACACCGACAGCGCCCACACGAAAGCCAGGATTTCCCGCGTCACGGCCGATCGCATCAAGGAAGCGTTGTCTGCGGGCGTGATCCCTGTTGTGGCGGGATTTCAGGGCATTAACGCCAGTTCGGATGTCACGACGCTGGGCCGGGGCGGTTCCGATCTGACAGCCGTTGCGCTGGCGGCGGCGCTCAAGGCCGACCGCTGCATTATTTATACGGATGTGGATGGGGTGTATACCGCCGATCCCAACATTGTGCCGGCTGCTCGGCGTCTGGATAAGATCTCCTATGAAGAAATGCTGGAAATGGCAAGCCTCGGCGCCAAGGTGCTGCAGAGCCGCTCCGTCGAATTTGCGGCGAAATTTTCCGTTCCGGTGGAGGTCAATTCCAGCTTCAAAGAAGGAAAGGGTACGCTCGTGACACGTGAAGATGCCGATATGGAAGGGGTCATGGTGTCGGGTGTGACGGGGGATCGCAATCAGGCCAAGATTACGATTGTCGGTGTGCCGGATCGCCCGGGGATCGCTGCGCGCGTGTTCGGTGCCGTGGCGCATGCCAATATCGTAGTGGATATGATCATCCAAAACGTCAGCCAGGCCTCCATGACCGACATTTCGTTCACGGTCCCCAAGGCGGACTTGCGCAATGCCGTCGACCTCGTCCAGCGTCTGTCCGAAGAGATCGGCGCCCGGTCCGTGGCTGTGACGGAATCCATCGCCAAGGTATCGCTTATCGGGGTGGGTATGCGGTCACATTCCGGAGTGGCGGCAAAGATGTTCGAGGTGCTTTCGCGCGAAGGCGTGAACATCATGATGATCAGCACGTCGGAAATTAAGATTTCCTGTGTCATCGAGGAGAAGTATTTGGAATTGGCCATGCGTACGCTTCACACGGCGTTCGGCCTGGATCGGGTTTCGGCACCTGCCCTGGGCTAGTCTACTTGGAGGGCGGTCACGGTCGGTGTGCCCTCTCCTCGACAGGTCCGTTATGACCCTGTTACTCTCACATCTATGAAACGTCGCAATACAGCGCCGCGGCGCCCTCGCGGCTCGGAACCAGTTTCGGTGCCGTCGCTCACGGCGACACAAGCGTCTGCGCTTGAAATCTACGATACCACCTTGCGGGATGGGGCTCAGGCGGAGGATGTCAGTTTCTCCGTGGAAGATAAGCTCCGCGTGGCTCAACAGTTGGATGAACTCGGTGTGCATTTCATTGAGGGGGGGTGGCCGGGCGCGAATCCGAAAGACATCGAGTTCTTTCGCATGGTCAAGACTATTCCCTTTAAGAATGCGACCATCGTGGCGTTCGGGTCGACACGCAAAGCCAGCAACTCGGTTCGAAAAGATAAAAACCTTCAAGAACTGCTCGCGTCAGGAACCCCGACCATTACGCTCTTCGGCAAAAGTTGGTCGTTTCAAGTGACGGATGCACTGGGCATTGCGCTCGCCAAGAATTTGGAGTTGATCGAAGACTCGATTCACTACTTGCGCTCCAAGGATCGTCGGGTGTTTTACGATGCCGAGCATTTTTTCGACGGGTATAAGGCCAATCCCGACTATGCGTTGCAGACGATTCGCAGGGCGATTGCCGGGGGCGCCGAGCGGGTCATTCTCTGTGATACCAACGGCGGGACCATGCCGTGGGAAATCCGTGAAATTTGCCGCATTGTGAAGCAGGAATGTCCTGTACCCTTGGGGATTCATGCGCACAACGACAGCGAAATGGCGGTGGCGAACTCGCTCGTCGCCGTGGAGTCGGGCATTCTGCAGGTGCAGGGGACAATCAACGGAATCGGTGAGCGATGCGGCAATGCCAACCTTTGCTCCATCATTCCCAATCTACAGTTAAAAATGCAGCGGCCTGCGCTCGGCAACAAGCTGACACACCTGAAGGATGTATCCGGGTTCGTGACGGAGATCGCCAACCTGATGCCCAATAAGCGGCAGCCCTACGTCGGGGATGCGGCCTTTGCGCACAAGGGCGGCGTGCATATTCATGCGGTGCTCAAGAATGCGGCGACCTACGAACACATCGATCCCGCAGCGGTTGGAAACCGTCGCCGGATCTTGGTGTCGGATTATGCGGGGCGCAGCGGTCTCCTGGAAAAGGTTGAAGCGTACGGCATCTCGCTGAGCAAGAATCACGCAAAGCTGCAGGAATTGGTCGAGACGCTCAAGGAGCGCGAAAGCCAAGGGTACCAATTTGAAGGTGCGGAAGGATCGTTTGAGCTGCTGATGCGCAAAGCGATGGGCAGCCATCGCCCGTCATTTCAGCTGCTCGGTTTTCGGGTGATTGTCGAGAAGAAGCAGGAGCATGGTCTGCTGTTGTCGGAAGCCACCGTGATGGTGAAAGTCGGGGAGGTCGTCGAGCACACGGCCGCCGTCGGGGCCGGTCCTGTGAATGCCCTCGACCATGCGCTCCGTAAAGCCTTGGAGAAGTTCTATCCGCAACTTCGTGAAGTGAAGCTTTTGGACTATAAGGTCCGTGTGCTCTCTGCAGATAAAGGGACGGAATCGAAGGTGCGTGTTCTCATTGAGTCGGGTGATCACAAGGACAAGTGGGGCACCGTCGGTGTGTCGGAAAATATCATGGAAGCGAGCTGGCAGGCGCTGGCGGACAGTATCGAGTATAAATTGCTGCTCGCGGATCGTTAGGCTCTTTTCACCTCCATCGGGCGCACATAATCCTTGACAGGGCAGGTAACCTCACGTAACTTATGGGGAAATTCTTTGTCTTGGACGCTGGACACCAAGAAGCACTTCCTAAGGAACGACTCTAGTGGATGGCGGGGGGAAAGGCATGAGAAAGGCGGATATCGCGAACGAAATCTTCAAGCAGGTCGGAGTATCCAAGAACGATGCAGCCGATATCGTCGAACTCGTGCTCAATCTGCTGAAGGGGGTGCTGCAAAAAGGTGACGCGGTCAAAATTGCAGGATTCGGGAATTTTGTAGTACGAAGCAAAGGGGCCCGTAAGGGACGGAACCCGCGAACCGGAGAAGAAATCGGGATTACTCCCCGTCGAGTGGTCACATTTCGTCCCAGTCAGGTGTTTAAAAAGTACGTCAATTCCTAGTCGCTACCTTGTTACGAGCACAAGCAGCATGAGGACCGGTCATGGGGAATGAGCCCAGACTGGGAAGCAAAGTTTTTTACAAAATCGGCGAAGTCAGCAAGATTTCCAAACTGCCGGCTTATGTCTTGCGGTTTTGGGAGTCGGAGTTTAGCTTCCTGAGACCGAAGAAGAGCCGTGGGAATCAGCGGCTCTATGTGCAGAAAGATGTAGATACGGTACTGGAGATCAAGCGGATGCTCTATGACGAGGGGCATACGCTGGCCGGGGTCAAGCGTTACTGGGCTCGTCGAGGACGAGTCACCGTGAAGAAGCAGAGCTCACGGAAAGAACTGGCACAACGTGTCAGGGGCGATCTCCAGGCGATCATTAGAATGATCGATTCCCATTCGTCCTGAACCGTTCTTGTGATGCGGGCGGCTGCGTCCAATTGTGGGTACATCGATGTCGTGTGTGTCGGGGCGTAGCGCAGCCCGGTAGCGCACTCGCTTGGGGTGCGAGGGGTCGTGGGTTCAAATCCCGCCGCCCCGACCATCGGCACGATGTTCTCTACCACTGTCAGTGTCCTGAGGGACGTTGATCATTGCGGACGATCTTGTGAGCTTGTTCGAGTGCTTTCCTGCCTTTTTCGTCCCCACTCTTGATCCAGCGGTTTCGGTGCTCCCCTTTCACGACGTGTGCGAAGCATAAAGGAGCGGTTGTGGCGCGTGTACGGATTCTTGTGACCAATGACGATGGGATTACGTCTCCCGGGATTCACGCGGTCGCGGCGGCGTTGGGTGCATTGGGGGAAGTGTGGATTGTCGCACCCGATCGGGAGCGCACGGCGGTCGGGCATGCGGTCACGTTGCATAAGCCCCTTCGTATTACCAAGATGGCGCCCCGTGTCTTCATGGTGAACGGGACGCCTGTGGACTGTGTCAACTTGGCTCTGGTGAAGGTATTGCCTGGGAGGCCGTCGTTGATTGTGTCGGGGATTAATCGAGGGGTCAATCTCGGCGACGATGTGATGTATTCCGGCACCGTGTCGGGGGCTCTGGAAGGAACGATCCTGGGCATCCCTTCGATCGCCGTGTCTCAAGAGGGAGACGAGACGTTCCGGTTCGATGTCGGAGCGCAGTATGCAGCCCGAGTGGCTGCCGAGGTATTGCGGCACGGATTGCCGCCGGAAACGATCCTGAACGTGAATATTCCGAATGTTCCGGTCCGGTCGATCAAGGGTGTGAAAGTGACCTGTTTGAGTCGGCGTCGTTTCAACAACCCCATCGTTGAAAAAGTCGATCCGCGGGGTCGGAAGTATTACTGGATCGCCGGGACGCGTCAGTCGTGGAGTCGCGAGAACGATGCCGACCACGAGGCGTTGGAGCGGCGCATGGTGTCGGTGACCCCGATTCATCTCGACACGACCCATCATGAGGTCCTGGAACAGTTCAAGGCGTGGGAGCAACCGCTTTCGCGACCTTCCGCGCGTGCAAAAACGGTGAAGCCGCATGCTCGAAGGAGAGCCCAGGCGTGACCGGACTCATCGAATGGTTGATAGAAGTGCTCGGCCGGTTCGTGATCGCCACGATTTCAACCTTCGGCTATACGGGTATTGTCATTACGATGGCGATCGAAAGCGCCTGTATCCCGCTGCCGAGTGAAATCATCATGCCGTTTTCAGGCTATCTGGTCTCGACCGGCCAATTCTCGATGATGGGCGTGACCCTTGCCGGCGCCATCGGTAATGTGTTGGGGTCGTTGGTGGCCTACTACGTGGGTGTGTGGGGAGGGCGACCGTTTGTCGAGCGCTATGGCCGGTATTTTCTGGTGTCGCAACATGACATGGAACTGGCCGATCGGTGGTTTGCGAAGCATGGAGAGGCGGCGGTATTGATCGGCCGTCTACTGCCCGTGGTTCGAACGTTCATTTCTCTCCCGGCGGGGATTGCACGCATGGACGTCAAGAAATTCATGCTCTATTCATTTGTCGGAGCGCTTCCCTTCTGTTATGCCTTGGCCTATGTGGGTTTGAAGATGGGGGAGCACTGGAATCAATTACGTCAGTATTTCCATCACGCGGATCTGGTGATCGGGTTGTGTCTTGCGGTGGGCCTTGGGTATTTTCTCTGGTCCCACTGGCCCAAGCGTCGTCCGTCTATGGAGTAAATGCGCGTCATGCTGCGTCTCTACAATACCCTGAGCGGAAGCAAAGAGCCGTTCGAACCATTGGTGCCCGGTAAGGTCCGCATGTATGTGTGCGGGGTGACGGTGTACGACTATTGCCACATCGGACATGCCCGGAGTGCGCTGGTGTTCGACGTGTTGCGGCGCTATCTGGAATATTCAGGTTTCGTCGTCGAGTTTGCCAAGAACTTCACGGATGTCGATGACAAGATCATCAAGCGGGCGAAGGAACAGGGTGTGAGCTGCGAGCACGTCACCACCACCTACATCAATGCCTACTACGAGGATATGGAGAAGCTCGGGGTACGCCGTGCGACGCTTGAACCCAGGGCGACGGAGCATATTGCGGAGATTGTGAGGCTTGTCGACACGCTGCTCGCTAAGGGAATGGCGTATCGTGTCGACGGGGATGTCTATTTCCAGGTCGACCGGTATGCGGTGTACGGCCGGCTCTCGAAGCGGAACGTCGACGATTTGCAGGCAGGCGCGCGCGTGGATGTCGATGAGCGCAAACGTCACCCGATGGATTTCGCCCTCTGGAAAGGCAGCAAGCCCGGTGAGCCTTCATGGGACAGTCCTTGGGGCCAGGGCCGTCCCGGCTGGCATATCGAATGTTCCGCGATGGCCATGCGGCATCTTGGTGAAACATTCGATATTCATGGCGGGGGGATGGATCTCATTTTTCCCCACCACGAAAATGAGATCGCGCAATCCTGCGGGGCCACGGGCAAGGAATTCGCGCGATACTGGGTGCACAACGGGTTCGTTCAGATCAATCAAGAGAAGATGTCCAAGTCGTTGGGCAACTTTTTTACCATTCGCGAAATCTTTCAGAAGTCGGAATGGCCCGACACGGTGACCGGCGAAATGCTGCGCTATTTCCTGCTCACGACGCACTATCGAAGCCCGTTGGATTTCTCCGATCAGAGTTTAAAGGAAGCGAAAAACGCACTCAACGGATTCTACGATCTCTTTGAGCGACTGAATGAATCCGCTCCGGTCCATAGTCCAGGCGATCAGTCGATGCAGGAGGCTATGGTGCGGACGCGCGAGGCGTTTGTTGCCGCCATGGACGATGATCTGAATACGCCCAACGCGCTGGCGGCCTTGCAGATGTTGCGCGGGGATACCAACAAAGCTCTCGAAGCCGGACTGTCCGGTGAGATGCGGCAGATGGTGCGGCAAGAGTTCCGCGCCTTAGGGATCGTCCTGGGGCTCCTTCAAACCGACACTTGGCGATTTAAAATTCAACAGCAGCAGCCATCATCCGGCGGCGCGGAGGCATCCACGGGCACCCTGTCAGACGAGGACATTGCCGACAAGCTAGCCGCACGTCTGGCCGCAAAGCGATCGAAGAATTACCAACTCGCCGACCAGTTGCGAGCAGAGTTGGCCTCCCATGGCATTACGATTGAGGACCGCCAGGATGGCACCAGTCGATGGAAGCGATAACTCGCTGGATGTGATCTACGGCCTCCACGCCGTGCGCGAAGCGCTTCGCGCCGGGGTTCGTCCGATCCAACGTCTCCTCGTGTTGGGAACCGATCGACAGTTCGGGGAAATTTCGCGTCTGGCCCGTGAGCAGCGTGTGCCGGTTCGAGTGGAACCGCGGGCTGCGTTGGATCGACTCGTTCCTTCCGGTCACCACCAGGGAGTGGTGGGTGTGGTTGCGGCTAAAGCCTATGCGGAGCCCGACGATATTCTCGCATCCGCGCAGGTTGAAGGGCAGACACCGCTGCTGGTCCTGTTGGACGGCGTGGAGGACCCGCACAACCTCGGGGCTATTCTGCGGACGGCCGAAGCGTCGGGCGTGCAAGGCGTCTTTATTCCGGAACGTCGCGCAGTGGGGCTGACAAGTGTGGTGGCGAAGGCCTCTGCCGGGGCGGTCGATTACATGCCCGTCGGGCGCGTGCCGAATCTGTCGCGATTGATCGAACGTCTTCAGGATGCAGGCATTTGGGTCTATGCGTTGGATGCCGAGGCTCCAAAGGCCTATACCGAGCTGGATTTCAGCGGCCCGGTGGCGCTCGTCTTCGGCGGGGAAGGAACGGGGGTTCGCCCAGGGGTGCGTGACGCCTGTGATGAGGCCGCCCACATTCCCATGCTGGGGAAAGTCAGCTCGCTCAATGTCTCGGCATCAGCAGCCATCGTGCTGTATGAGGCATTGCGTCAACGTCGGGAAGGTGCGGGGAAGAAGCTGTAAGGAGGGGTGCGAAGGGGGCTCACCGGAGCTTCAGCATTTTCCCCTGGATGGCGGCCTTGAGCAGTTGGGCGGTATTGGAAACCCGGATCTTTTTCATCATATTCGCCCGATGCGCCTCAACGGTCTTGACACTGATTTTCAACCGTTGAGCAATTTCCTTGTTCTTGAATCCAGTCCAAATCAACTCGAGGATTTCCTGTTCGCGTGTTGTGAGTGCTTCGGGACGTCGTTTGCGAAGGGGAAGGACAGGGTCCGGTGCGGATACTTTGGCTCGACTTTTCGTGGTCTTGGCGACTGGCGACATGTACATCTAGCTCCACTTCAGGTAAAGGCAATTCATAGATTGAGGTTTGCGACCTTCCGCGCCAAAATTGCTCCCGGATTATACGCAGTGCCTCCGGCGTTTGTAAATGAAAAGCGCCAAGGCATGGGGTCCTAGCGTCTGCTCTTATTAACCTAGGACTCAATACGTACTATTCTGAGGGGCGTCGTGTCGAGCCTGGCCGCATTGTTTCAGGAATGTTCATGATTCCATATGTGACGGTACTGCTATTCGGCGCAGTGATCGGCAGTTTTTTGAATGTCTGCATCCACCGCCTTCCGCGTGAAGAGTCGGTTGCCTGGCCGGCCTCTCGCTGTCCCTCCTGTCGCCAGGCCATTGCTTTCTACGACAACATTCCGATTGTGAGTTATCTGCTTCTGCGAGGCCGCTGCCGGGCCTGTCATGTGCCGATTGCGATCCAGTACCCAGTTGTGGAAGCGGCCAACGCCATCGGATACGTGCTGGTCTTTTGGATGTTCGGGTTTACGCCGGCGGCCTGGGCCTATGCAGCGCTGTTGTCCTCGCTCATCGTGGTGACGGGGACCGACCTCTCCCATACGATGATCCCGGACGCCGTTACCCTGCCGGGAATCGTCATCGGTCTGCTGTGTGCCGTCTTGATCCTTCCGATAGGACTTGTCGATTCCTTGCTGGGTGTGTTGTTGGGAGGCGGGATCTTATGGTTTTTGGCATGGATCAGTCCCTACGTTTTCGGGAAGGAAGGAATGGGGGGCGGGGATATCAAGCTGATGGCCATGGTCGGGGCTTTCCTCGGTTGGCAACCCGTGTTGCTGGCGATTATGATCGGATCTTTTTTGGGGTCCATCGTCGGTGTCGGGCTTATCGCCATCGGGGTCATGCGGCGTGAGCAGTACATTCCATTCGGACCGTTCTTGGCGGTGGGATCAATCCTTGCCCTGTTGTTTCATCAGCCTCTGCTTGAGTGGTATTGGGCGCTGATCGACATTCCGCAGTAACTGCCTTCAAATCGTTATCCAGAGCCAGTTTCCAAGGATCATCGCCTCGCCGGACTGTATCTGAACGGATGGCGGAGTGTATCCGATTCGAAACAGTTCAAAACTGTTCGCGTGTTTTTTTCTGTCCTGCCTCAGCCAGCATTCCACGGTTCACGCCAGATTCCCTCAACATTTCTATGGCTTTTCCGGACACTCCGGTAGAAGCGCCGGGCTCGCTGTCTCTGCAAGCGTCGGAAATCAGAAGCGGCATGGAACTTGGAAATGCTCTACGCGCTCGCAGAAAGGAGCCGGTATGAACGAACGTGGCGGGAGTCTTGTAGAGCTCTGTACGGTGGTTGCGATCATCGGGATTGTGGTGGGCGTGAGTGTGCCTGGATGGGCCGCCCTTGCCGCGAAACATCAACAGCGCGCGGTGATGGTGGAGATTGGATCGGAGTTGCGCATGGCGCGGCAATTGGCGATGGCTCGCCATGAGCGTATTCGAGTAGTCGTGGATGTGGAACAGTCTGAATTGCGCACGGAATGCATGGACTGTAGCGCAAGCCTGCTGCGCCGGTATGAGTTCCGTCACAAGGGCACGACGGTTGAGTCGATGACGACGAAACCCGAACTCATATTTCAGCCCAGCGGTCGTTCGGCCACGGCGACTACCCTGGTCCTGGTCGATGGTCGTCGTGCGCCACATCAGATCACGGTGAGCATCACCGGACGGGTGACCTTGTCATGACACAATGTGAGCCGAATCTTGTGACGCGACGATCTGCGTTGATGAGTGCCGAAGGGTTCACCCTCGTGGAGAGCATGGTGGCGTTGGTGGTGTTGTCGATCGGCGTGATCGGGACGATCGGCATGTGTGAATGGGCTGAGCGTGGCCTGCAGCGCGGCGCGTTGACGACGACCGCGCTGGCGCTCGTTGAATCACGTCTGGAGGCGAAGCGGAGTGTGGCGTGGGAGCGGTTGTTGATGGATGACGTGGATCAAGACGGAATAGAGGAGTCTATCATGCACGACGATGGCTTGCAGGATGATCAGACGAACGGCGACGGCATCTTCACGGCCAGTGCCACCCAGTCCAACATCCGGCTTGTCTGGACAGTGGAACTGAATCGCGGCCACGAGCCGGCCGGGGCGAGCCTGGCGACGATCGAGGCGCGTGCAATCTTCCGGACCATGGGAGGGCAGGAGAAAGAGGTTCGCGTTCGCACGATCCGGGCCAATCCTCGGTATGTCGGCCTGTCTGTGTTGTCATGAGGCGAGGCATGGTCAACGGTTCGAAAGCGCCGAAGCGCATGAATATTGGATGGTGCCTCGGCTCTGCCGGAGCGAGTCTCATAGAACTTCTCATCGCAATGGCGATCAGCAGTATCGCAATATCCGCTTCGATTCATGTCTTTTCCTCAGTCGGCCTGCGCTTCAGCACACAGCATTCGACGATGGTGACGAATCAGGACCTGCGTCTCGGACTGGATGTGCTGTGCAGCGAAGTACGTCTGGCGGGAGGCGGGTTGTTAGGCGGAGATTCGCCGTTTCTCAAAGCGAAGGCGGACGAGATCGAATTCTTCGCCAACCTGAGTGGCGCATCGACCACGCTGACACAGGTCGCAGAAGTCGGCCGCCAGGAGCTCTCCGTCGATGAAGGTGCCGGTTGGCCGAAAGGCAAACAATTACTGGTGTGCACAGCCGTGCACTGCGCCTGGAATCAGTTGGCTGCAGATGGACGGAAGCAGACGCTGACAGTGGTGACACCGACTGCCGAACAGTTTCCTGCGCGTAGTGCCATATTTCTGCTGAATCGAATCCGTTACTACGTGAAGCGCCAGGATGATGGGACGCTGCGGGTTCTGCGTGATGTGGACGGCGGTGCGAGTACGCTGTTGGGCGATGTGAGTGAGTTCGAGCTGCAATATCTTGATAGGAATGGACGCGTAACGTCCAACTTGAGCGACGTGGTGCGGGTGCGTGCGGCGATACAGGTTGGACGACAAGGATCGAGGCTGGTGCGGGACGTTGCAATCCGGATGTAATGGACAAAAGGAATAATTATGAAGACGAGCAGGGAATGGTCACGAATTGCGGGGCGGGGAGATGAGAGGGGAATGGCGTTGCTGGCGGTGCTCATGGTGGTGTTTCTGCTGACTTTGCTGGGAATGACCTCCATGCAGTTGGCCGGCCAGGAGATCATCGGCACCACGGCGTTACAAGAAGAGCGGCTTGCACACCACGCCGCTGAAGCGGCGGTTGATGTGGTGATGGGATGGTTTCATGACCCTGCGCTTCTTCCACAGGGCGTCGAGAGCACGTGGTTGACGAAACGGCTGGTGAATGCACAGGGGGATGCCTCCTATTTCGATGCACAGGGACGCGCACAGTTTGCAGGAACCGATGCGTCTCCGGACGTGGTCTTTGATGCCGCCTATGCTCCGCACGACCGGTTTATGAACGATCCTCAAGTCGGTTGGTTCAAATCCCTCAAGGGGCTTGCGAAGATTCTCAAGTTGCGAGTCTATGGGGCGACTCGGCCTGGACTGCTCTGCACGGTGGAGGTGACGGCCGGAGCCGGCCATACCTCACGGGTAACGAAAACGGTATCCGTCGAATTCGGCGCCTATGCCGTTCCGGCGCTGCATGCGCCGATTCAGGGCGGCACACTGGGAAATGAATCTGTGCCACCCTCGGCTGGTTCCGTGTTTGCCCATTGGGGCGACATGGTGGTACGCGGCAAAGCGTACTTCCCTCGACCGGAAGTGGTCCCGATGAAGAGCGGGTTGGCGCCGGTGACGGGGCAGGCCTATGACGAAATGACGCACCGCGAGGATCGCTGGTTCACCATCCGGCTCGGTGGCGAGGCGTTTTTCGCGCAGCTCCCGGCAGAGGCCTGGTCGGGAGTTCCACTCAATCTCCAGACGCACCAAGATCCTGTGCCCGGTCTCAAGGTCGACCAGTGGGATTACGACACCTTGAAGAGAATGGCCAGGCAGTTCGGGCAGTACTACGGCATAGACCGGGATGGATTGCTGTATGTCGGCGGGGTGATCCAGCCGGGATCGGGGCGTCCTGCCTCGGAGGTGTTCGCCTCGAAGGGGCCCGGCGACCATCGGGGGCTAGTCTTTATCGATACGCTCGATGGGACTTCCCCGCGACCTGACAATTTAGGGACGATTGTGCTCGATCAAGAGTATGCCGAGGGCATCTTCATTGTGAATGCGCATGTGCTCTGGAAGACAGAGGCGTATGGCAAACCGATTCCGGCTCTCAGTCCTCCGCCGGTGGGCCAGCAATCGCTCGGGAGCCGGGTTCCGGTTCAGTTGCCCGGCATTCATCTGCAGGGCGTTCTGTATGTCGCGGGTGATGTGCGGTATGCCGGACACCTCAGAGTCTATGGCGGGGTAGTCTCGCAAGGCGCCATTGTGGACGTCGCGAACGGGTCGGGGATGTTGGAAGTTTGGTACAACCACGACCTCCGCGAGGGGCTCGTGCAGGGTATGCCGTTGGTCTTTGTGGCACCTGGAAGCTGGCAGGCCAAAATCTGACGGCAGTGCTGCGGGGTTGACGCGGTCGCTCTGCCGGAATGTTGAATCCAGACTATCATCTGCAATCGAATCGTTTCCACGGAGTCCAGAAAGGAATTGCTGCCATGAGTCGTGCCACGATGTCCACGTTATCAGCCGGTGAGTATTCTCAAGGGGGCAGCGCTTCAGTGCAGGCGCGCTCCGTTCATTGCTACCACCGGCTCGTCGAACAGGGCTTTCTGCGACAGGAGGAGTTAGTGCTCGCCACAGCCGAAGCCGCGCGAAAGCGGCTCGATGTGGCAACTGTGCTCATGGAGCGGTACCGGATACCGAAGCCGGCGCTCGGTGCCGCACTGGCGGAATTCTATCACTGCCCGTTTCTCGCCTATGACGAGCGCACGGTTCTGGAGCGGGAGTTATTCAAGAATCTCAGCCTGGACTATCTTCGGCTGAACCATTGGGTTCCGCTCAGGCGTCAAGGCAACGGAATCGAAGTCCTGATCGACGACCCGCACAATCCGGACAAGCTGTTCGATGTGCGCCGAGCGTTTCCGGGCCAGGCACTGTCCTATCGTGTCGGGCTCCGTTCCGATATTGAGCGATTGTTGAACGCCATTCAAGGGCGTGAATCCGGCGATGCGATATCCGACATTCTTGGCGAACTGGTCAGTGAAGCGCAGCTCGAAGAACAACAAAATGCAACGATTGCTGCGATCACCGAAAATGATTCGGCCATCGTCCGGCTCGCTAATCAGATCATCACCGACGCCTATCGGCGCGGGGCATCGGATATCCATATTGAGCCCTATGCCGATCGAAAGGAAACGGCTGTGCGCTTCCGCGTCGACGGCACCTGCTTTACGTACATGAAGATTCCGGCAGCCTACCGCCGGGCCGTCGTTTCGCGCCTGAAGATTATGGCGAGTCTGGACATTGCGGAGCGGCGCAAGCCGCAGGATGGCAAAATCCGGTTCAAGTTGGGTACCGGGCAGGAGATCGAATTGCGGGTCGCAACACTTCCCACTTCCGGCTTTAATGAAGACGTGGTGATTCGCCTGCTGACTGCCCACGGACCTCGCCGGTTGGAGGAGCTGGAGTTCACTGACGGAACACGCCGGCTCGTAGGGCAGTTGGCTCAAAAGCCGCATGGCATTGTCCTGTGCGCTGGTCCGACCGGATCAGGAAAGACCACCACTTTACATGCCATTCTGGCCTCGATTAATACCGATGAGCGAAAGATCTGGACGGCGGAGGATCCGATCGAGATTACGCAAGATGGATTGCGGCAGGTGCAGGTTCATCCCAAGATCGGACTCACGTTTGCCACGACCATGAGGGCCTTCCTGAGAGCAGATCCGGACGTGATCATGATCGGGGAAATGCGCGACAAGGAGACGGCGGATATTGCCATTGAAGCCTCTCTGACCGGACACTTGGTGTTCAGTACCATCCATACCAATAGCGCCGTCGAAACTGTGGTGCGATTGCTCGATCTGGGGTGCGACCCGTTCAATTTTTCAGATGCCATGTTGGGAGTGTTGGCGATGCGGTTGTGCAAGCGCATCTGTCCCAACTGCCGCGAGACCTACCATCCCACGCGCAGCGAATATGACGAACTCGTGCAGGCTTTTGGGGAGAGCGATTGGGAAGGCGTGCATCCTGCCTACAATCCGGGGCTCACACTGTTTCGTGGACGAGGGTGTGACACGTGTAACCAGACCGGGTACCGTGGACGAGTGCCCATCCATGAGTTGATGGTGGTGTCTGATTCCATGAAGGCACTGATTCAGTCCAGAGCGCGAACAGGGGAACTACTCACGCTCGCAAAAAGCGGCGGGATGAGGACGTTGGTGCAAGACGGTATCGAGAAAGTACTGCAAGGACTCACCACGTATAAACAGGTGCGGGCAGTCGCGATCAAATAGTGCCCTCGCGTTCACCATGTCCCATGTTTTGCCCAGGGAGATTCCCTCCGTTCAAGACCATTCCTGCTTGTTATTCATGCGCGGTGAAAGTCAGTAATAGCTTGCTTGAATTGGCGCCTGTCCCGAACGCATTGTTCCGGTCTCTGCCCGCATCAAGAGGCTGGTCGCGGCTTCTCTTGCGCCCTTCCTATCGCCATTCCTGGCTCACCAGTAGGTGAAGTACGCCAGAAATCCGACAAAAATTGTCATCGAAGTGATCATGAAACGCTCGGAATTGTACGCCGTCCAGTATGAATGAACTTGATATATCAAGCTGTTAGGCCATCATTCGATGTCATATCCATCGGCATGGCACTTGCTCATCTGGCTGTTGCCATGTGTGTCTCTATCTCTCTCCAGGGGTCTACTGCTGTCCGCCGCCAGTGCGGCTTCACCCTTATCGAGGTGATGATCGCGGTTGCGATTGTCGGGATTCTGGCCATGGTCGCTGTCCCCAACTATCTTCAATGGAATGCCCGCTATCAGCTGAAACAAGCCACAACGGAACTGGCTGGCAGTCTCAACCTGGCCCGGATGGCAGCGATGAATCGGAATCTCGCCGTCACGGCCACAGTGGCCCTTGTGTCGGGCCGGGTGAACGTCGATTTTGGAGGTGCGTTAGCCCCCATTGTGTTGCCCCAGGCCGTCGTCGGATTCACGGGAGGTCCGACGATTCAATTCACCCAGCAAGGGTTGAGCGGAGCTGCGGCGAATGTTCCCGTGACGCTGACGTCCCAACAGGGGACGACCTATTCCGTGGTCGTCACTCCGGCAGGCAAGGTGAACTGGTGTGCGCACGCGACGTGCCCATAGAGGCCCAATGAAACACCGTCGAAACTTACACCGCTGCTTCAGTCTGCTTGCCGCCGCGCAGCGGGGGTTTACGCTGTTGGAAGCCATGATTGCGGCGGGTGTGCTCTCGGTCGGACTGTTGGGATTGGCAGGGCTCTCGGGGATGTCGCTGGGCAAGAATGTCGATGCCAACGATATGTCACGGGTGACCAATATCGCCGCCGATATGGCGGAGCGCATTCAAAACAATCGGCAGCGTGTCGTGGACTACCATAACACCAACACGAGTGTGGCTTGCGCACAGAGCGCGAACACTCAACGTATGGCGTTGGGAGATTGCACGCAGTGGCAAACGCTGGTGGCCAATTCTGGTCTCCCGAGCGCCACCGGATTGGTCACGGTAGCCCAACTCGATCCAGCTCCCACGGCGAATCCGGTGACGATGAACCGGTTCCTCGTCACGGTGACCGTCAGCTGGCAAACCAGACAGACGGATGTGAGTACGGTCCGGACCAAGACCGCGATGTTTACGACGATGGTCGCGCCGGAATAGGCGTAGCCTGGAGCATGACGATGCGTAGATTCGACTGGAACCAGCAGGGCTTCACTCTCGTGGAACTGATGGCAGCTGTCCTGATCACAGTGGTGATTGTGGCGGCCACGATGACCACGGTGGTCACCTCGAATCGCGCCAATGTCGTCAACACACAGGTCGCGGACACGCAACAGAATGTGCGATTGGCCATCGACTTGCTCAGCCGGGATATCAAACTGGCCGGCTTTAATTACAATGCGACCGATCCGGCAACCGGATCTGTGGGCGCGTGCAATGCCACCATTGGCGCCGTCGTCAAGCCGGTTGGACTGCTGCCCCAAGACCAAACGCCGACAGGTGCGGACACCGGGGCTGATAGCGTGTCAATGGTGTTGCCGGTGGTGAATACGACAGGGTGGACACTGACGGCGGCGGTCGGTGGAACGCCGAACAATAAGACGTATGACAACAGCATCAGTCTTTCCGGAGCCGCTATGACGGAGATGGTTGCACAAGGCCTCGTGGTCGGATCGACGATTTCCATCGGCGGGGCATTGTCAAAGACGGTGCAGGCTGTCAATGCCACGTCGATTGGCTTCGGTACCGGAAACTTCGTCGATGGACAATTCCCGGTCGGCACGCCTGTGTACTTGATGCAATGCGTGCGGTATCAAGTCGTGGCGAATACGCCGGCGACCTGCGGCAGTGACACGCCTTGTCTGGTGCGAAACAACGTGCCGCTGGTCGATGGTGTGGAAGACTTGCAACTCGCCTACGCCTGCGACGGGTGCAATCAGGCCGCGCCTAATCCCTTGTTTCCGGACGGGGTTGTCGATGATCAAGATGCTTCCTCGACGTCGGGATTTCCCACCTTCACGCAGGGAGATTTTGTCTCCAACAGTGCGTGGGCGATTGCCCCGTGGACGCCGGATAAGATCAGGCTGGCACAAGTGAGCCTGGTAGTCAGGCCGACGAACGCGGATGACGGTCTTGATGAGAAGGGAACCAAGGCCGTCAACACCACCGGGCCTGTGATCATCGGCGACCATAATCCATCGGCAGATACGGGTTACAACGCGAGCACGTATATGCAACAGCGACGGCGCGTGATGATCCGCACGATTCAGCCGAGAAACCTGTAACGAGAGACGCTGTGATGAATCTGCGACAGGCCACAACCGGTCGAGGCCAACAAGATATGTGCACAGGGGTGAGGGATCAGCGTGGCATCGCATTGCTCACCGTGATGTTGATGTTGTTGATTCTCACCATACTCGGCATCGCCTCCATCACTGTCACCAGTATGGAGAATCGCATGGCGGGATTTTTCCGCACAACCGAGGCTGTGGTAGCGGCTGCCGATTCGTGTGAAGGACTTGCCGCCAACATTATTCAGCAGACGTTGTCCCCTCCAGGGGTGCTCCCGGCTTCGTTCATCGCGCCGACGGGGCCGGTTCCGACGGCCAATGCCACCACATTGTACGCAGAAATATATGGCTACGATCTGCCGTCACCGGCTCCGGCAAATACACCGGCCGTCAACTATGCGGATGTGGCGAGCACAGCGCCGAATTTTGTGATGACGAATCTTCCCGGGTTCACGGTCAACGGCGACATCGATCTTCTGTATACGCATACGAAGAGTGGCCAGGGCACAGGGGTGGCCGGCACAGAACATGTCTATCGGATTACCTGTATGGCGAATAACC
Source organism: Nitrospira defluvii (assembly GCA_000196815.1). Classification (GTDB taxonomy): domain Bacteria; phylum Nitrospirota; class Nitrospiria; order Nitrospirales; family Nitrospiraceae; genus Nitrospira_A; species Nitrospira_A defluvii_A. The sequence goes on along the minus strand of FP929003.1, from coordinate 4,047,055 downwards.
CCGCGACCGGTTCCAATAGCACGGTGACCTCGGTGTACGGCTGTTTGGATGGCGATACTTGTGTCAAGAAAATCAATTGAGAGAGGGAGCATGGCGATGAACAACACCGTAGGTAGTGTGATGCTCGGCCTGCTGACACTCGGGCAAACGATGCTCTCCGTGTCGTCCGTCAGCTTTGCAGATACAGTTCAGGCACAGGAGCCAATGCTGTTTTCGACGGCTGGGTTTCAGGCCGGCGTGATTGACGAGGTGCAGGGATCAAGCATTCGCATCGATGGTCGTAGTTACGTGTTGAAGTCTGCGGTGGTGGTGCTCACCCACGAAGGGGAGCCGCTCGAGATTGAACGCATCATTCCCACTTCGCTCGTAAAGTTTCATTTGAAAGAGGGCCACATCGACAAGATGGTGGTCACGTTGCCGCAGTAGCGTATGAAAGGTCTTGTCTCAACTCGTAGCCGAGAATCGACGGCTGTTGTCCTGCTTGAGATAAGGAGGAAGAACGCATGAATCGCCGAACCCTTGTCGCTGTGATGTTGGTGGCCGGCAGCCTGAGTGCTGCGTTGCTTGGCTCCCGTGATGCCGAGGCCGTCGTGTCCAACGCCGATTACACGGCTGTGCCGGCTTTCGTGTCGAACGCGACGACACCGAATATCATTGTGGTTATGGACAACTCGGGCAGTATGAGCAACCGGGCCTGTGAATCGTCGTCATGCGGGACGCTGGCGGACGGGAGTACGTCCACGGACCCCGCATGGACCAATACTACACGGTACTCCGGGTACTTTGATTCGCTGCGTTGCTATACCTACAACACGACCGATACTCGATTCGAGAGCGGAACCGGCAAAACGGCGTTGGCGACGGCCTGTTCGGACACGGAATGGGACGGGAACTTTTTGAACTGGGCCACGTTGCGCCGGTTCGATGCGGTGAAGCGCGCGATGATCGGCGGGGACTGTGCCAGCACCAGGGCTACGGATGGAACGTGCCCAGCCAGTGGCACGCCGGCACTCAAAACGGTTCGCGCGCAGGCTGCCGGTCTCAGCAATGAGCGCGCCGATGTCAGCCAAGCTGGAGCTGCGGGCCGTATTCCGTTGACAGATCGAAATAAGGTCGCGCCGCAGGATCCCATATACGTTCATATATCCGATGCGTATTTTTGCCTCGAGAACGATACAAGCCTCAATAGCGATTGCGGAGATTCCTCGAGCGTTCGAAAGTATCACCTGAAGGTTGGATACACGACAGAGCCAACCGGGGTCATCCAGCAGATCGGCAGCAAGGCGCGGTTCGGGTTGGTTGAGTTCAAGTCCAGCAGCGAAGGCGCGCGTATGCTGGTAGGGGCCGGGTCGCGCCAGTCGATCGACTGGGCTGACGGCGACGTGGAGACGTTCACGACAAACACCGCGGCCATGGTTGATGCCGTGCAGGAATCTTACCCGTCGACATGGACTCCGCTCGCTGAGGCGCTCTATGAGACCGCGCGCTATGTTGCGCAGATCCAGTCGACCTTCTCAACAGGTTATGTGTATCCGATCGCGTTTTCGGGTGGTGTGTCAAACGGTGTCAATTTTGCTACGAGCGGTGCCGGGTCGATTGGCACAAGTGAAATCAAGGCATTGGTCGGTTCTGAAACGTGCCCGGCCGGCTATATCACGAATGCCTGTGGCCGCGACCCGTATTTCTTTGGGCAAAACCACACGCCACCATGGTCTGCCAGTTCGCAGGTGGTGGCCTGCTGCCGGACGTTTGTGATCGTCTTCACGGACGGTGAACCGACGCAAGACCAGAATATCCCGACGGCGCTTCAAGACTATGGTCATGCCCATCATGGTATTCACTGTACAGTGCTGAACGTTTCTACTGGGGAAGGTGATATCGCGGCGCCCCCACGCCCCATTGACAGTTTATGCAATACGAATGCAGCCACACCCTTTAACGATTTGCTCGCAGAGCACAAGACCAACTATGCCAGCAGCGGGAGCCACTACTTGGATGACGTCGCCTATTGGGCCCACACGACCGACCTCCGGCCTTGTAGCGGCACGACTGACGGCACCATCGCAGGTTTATCGGTCACCGGGCATTGCATCGCAGGGACTCAGAGTCTGACCGTGTACTCTTTCTTCGCATTCGGCAACATCAATGGTCGTGGAATTCTGGCCCAAGCGGCCCGGTTGGGCGGGTTTGAGGATTCCAACAATGACGGCATCCCACAAACGAATGAATGGGATAAAGAGAATAATCTCACCGGCGCGGCGACTCCTGACGGTATTCCGGACGCCTATTTTGAATCTTCGAACGTGAACGATCTTCAGGACAAGCTGCTCGCCACGATCGCAAGCATTCTCAGGCGAAGTGCGTCCGGTTCATCTGTATCCGTGCTGGCTACTGCCTCGACCGGCGAAGGGGCCCTGTACCAATCCTATTTTTATCCCAGCACGATCGAACCCTCGACGCTGAGTGACGTGAAATGGACCGGCTATACGCAGGCCTTGTTTATCGATACCTTCGGCAATACCCGTGAGGATACGAACCAGGATGGCCGGCTTGATTACAAGGTCGACAAGATCATCAAGACTCGTTTTGATTCCGTGTCGAATTCGGTCAAAGTCGACAAATATGTGGATTCCGATGGAGACGGATTGCCTAACGATCAGAATAGCGACAATCTGGTGACGGTGGCGGACTGCAACCCCTGCGGGCAGACGTTGAGCGAGATCCTGCCCATTTGGGAAGCCGGGAAGCAACTGGCGTTGAAAGACTCCACCACTCGTACCATTCTTACCTGGGTTGATTCCGATCATGACGGCGTGGTCGATTCCGGCGAACAGCTGGCATTCACGACGGCCAACGAGCCCACGCTCCGACCATACCTTCGTGCCACGTCGAGTGCGGAAGGGACCAAGATCATTAATTTTGTACGTGGTTGCGATGTGGGGACATGCGCGGAACAGGCGACGACAAGGGATCGTCGTCTTCAGGTTCCGGCCGGGAGCGGGAGCCTGAAGGTGTGGAAACTCGGGGATGTCATTCACTCCACCCCGACGGTGGTTGCGGGTCCGAAGGACCGGCATGATGCCATCTATGGCGATCAGAGTTATTCGGCTTTTCTTCAGAAGTGGTACAACCGCAGGCAGGTCGCCTACGTGGGCGGAAACGACGGGATGTTGCACGCGTTCAACGCGGGTTATTACCATCCAGGCGATGATGCGAGTGCCTCTGCTCCCGCAAATATTATCGAACACGGCTGGTTTACGACTGCCCCCGCGGACAATTCCACCGGGGCTCCATTAGGGGATGAGCTGTGGGGATTTGTGCCCTATGAACTCCTTCCGCAGCTGGAGTTTTTGAGCCGCGCCGACTACCAGCATACCTATTATGTTGATTTGCCCCTCAAGGTCGCGGATGTCCGCATTTTCACTCCGGACACGGATCATCCGAACGGGTGGGGCACGATCCTGATCGGCGGATTCAGAATGGGTGGAAGTTGCGGTGCCTGTTCGGCGGGAACCGGTGCGCCACCGATGACGGTCAATATCAGCGGTACGGACTATACCTTTTACAGTTCGTACTTCGCCATGGATATCACGAATCCTGATGCTCCCAAATTGCTCTGGTCGTTCAGCAGTTCGAATTTGGGGCTGACGACGAGTGCGCCTGCCGTGGTTCGCGTGAATCCCGCGGCCGATGCCAAGGCCAGCAATACGAATGCGAAGTGGTACATGGTGGTCGGGTCTGGCCCGACCGGATATGACGCCAGCGTAGTGCAGAGTGCAAAAGTCTTTGCCGTCGACCTTGCGACGGGCCCGGGTAGCGGCAACAGCCTCGTCACGTCGTATTCGGTGGGGTCCTGGAATTCGTATATCGGAGACATCACGGCCTTCGATCGAGATCTCGATTACCGCCACGACGTCGTGTATTTCGGGCGAGTGATTCATGACGGAGCGCTTCCCTGGCGGGGCAAGATTTATCGTTTGACCATGGGAGCCGGGGGAGCCACGGCCAAGTTCGGCACGGTCACCAGTCCGACTCAGTGGGGCATCGCCTCGGGGAGCGCTCGCGTGCCCACGGAGATGTTGGATACGTTCGTATCAGGGGCGGAGATGGGCCCCGTTGCGACCGCGCCTTCCGTGACCACCGACGATGCGGCAAACGTCTGGGTCTTTGCGGGCAGCGGACGCTATTACAGCAAATCCGACAAGACTGACGTGTCGACGCAGTACTTCGTGGGGTTGAAAGACTCGGTCCTCAATGCCGGATGCAATCAATCAGCCGGCGCACTCAACTGCATGGACAATGATCTTGTGGATGTCTCGAATGCCACGGTCTGTGTGGTGGGAGTCGGCGATTGTGGTCAGGCCAGTGGAACCAACCAAGTTTCCGGCGTGTCCGGTGCCACGACGTTTACCGGCTTGATCGGATTGGTTCAGAGTAAAGATGGTTGGGTGACTAAATTGGTCGAACCCGCCAACCCACCGACTAACCCAGTCCCTTACGGCATCGGTGAACGCGCGGTGAGTAGTCCAACGGTATTCGGTGGGGTGGTGTTTTTCCCCACCTTCATTCCAACGAACGACATTTGCGTCTCATCCGGAACGAGCCGACTCTGGGCGCTCTTCTATAAAACGGGGAGTGCCTATCAAGAGCCGATCATCGGAACGACGACCTCAGGAGCGAATCAAACGGTCAATAAGTTCGGCTCTCTCGGCGAAGGATTGGCATTCGGTATCGTGGTCCATATGGGCTCAGGACGGGACGGCGGCAGTCCGTTCGGCCTCCTGATCAATATGAGTCAGGGAAACTTCGGTGACTGTGCAACCTGCGGGTTCGGCGGAGGGTCTCCCGGAGGCCTTCCGAGCTCAAATATCGGGGCCAATGTTGCGATTGATCCACGGAGCCGGTACTTCTCATGGACGAACATGTGATGATCGCCTTGGGGCAGGCCATACACGGGAGGGTGGGGGGGCTCCGTCCCCTTACCTTTCCTCAGGCAACTCGTCTGGGCTTCACGGCCCTCGCAGTTGCTGTCTGCTGTGGTTGTTCGTCATCTCATCAGGATGGCGCGGTTCCCGGGGGCGGCCCGAAAAATAACCACCCTCCGACCGTCCGCCTCGTGACCATCGTTCCCAATCCCTTGATATTGACTGGGCCCATCACCGCACATGTTGCGGCCGATGACCCGGACGGTACCGAACCGACCAAGCGATTCCAGTGGATGGTCAACGGAGCTTCGGTACCTGGTGCGACGGGGCATGAGCTCCGTACTGACCATGTGAAGCGTGGCGACACGGTCGCGCTCGAAGTGGTGGCGTCTGACGGGCAGGCAGAGAGCGCTCCCTATCGCTCAGAGCCGGTCATGGTGGTGAATACGCCCCCTCTCGTGTCACGGGTGACAATTGAGGCAGATTCATCCGATAAGGGGAATCGGGTTCTCGCCAATGTCGAGGCGTTGGATCCCGACCATGACGACATCCAATACGTATATCGCTGGTGGCGTAACGATAAGCAGGTGAAAGAAGGCGAGGAAAACGTTCTTGATACAACCGGGTTTGGTCGAAAGGATATTGTGGCGGTCGAAGTCGTCGCAAGGGATCAGGATGCGGCGGCCCCACCTGCGCGATCAGTGCCGATCGTTCTGGGGAATTCACCGCCACAGATCTTCTCTAATCCGGCCACGTTGACCGATAAAGCGCAATACGAGTACTTCGTTCAAGCGAAGGATGCCGATGGCGATAGCATCAACTACGAGCTCGAGACAGGGCCTCCGGGGATGACGATTGACAAGGCGACCGGCCACGTGACCTGGAAAGTGACACCGGGTGTCGGGGGGGCTCATCGCATCAAGATTATAGTGGACGATGGGCAGGGTGGGACGGCCTGGCAGGAGTTTGAGCTCTCGATTCCCTCTACGGCTCAATCGCCGACAGGTTCCTTCGCTCAGGGCTAGTCGGTTCCGGGTGGCCTCCTTATTTTCCGTCCTGTCCCCTCCGACCTTGTTCCGGACTTTCCCGGTTTGTTAGAATCTCCCTATCGTCCTGGCGAAAGGAGTTTTCGACACCGGCGTGCGCAAGATTAAACTACGGGAAGGCACGAATACCGCAGCCCTCTTCGGGCACCATGATCGACACCTCAAGCTGATTGAGGAAGAGTTCGGCGTGCGATGCTCGGCGCGGGGTGAAGAAGTGACGGTGGAGGGTACGCCCGAGACCGTCAAGCAGGCGGAACGGGTTCTCAATGAGCTCGCTTCGTTGACGAATGAAGGGTATGACCTGCGGTCCGATGATGTGACGCATGCGCTGACCGCTCTCCGCCACAACCACGACGCTTCTCTTAAAGAACTGCTTTTCAGCGCCTCGCCCATCGTCACTCGGAAGCGATTCATCGTTCCGAAGACTCCGACCCAGAAATATTATCTGGATGCGATCGAAAAACACGACATCGTGATCGGTATCGGTCCTGCGGGCACGGGCAAGACCTACTTGGCCATGGCGATGGCGGTCAGTGCGCTGATGAAAAAAGATGTCAGCCGCATCATCCTTGCGCGGCCGGCTGTTGAGGCCGGCGAGAAGCTGGGGTATTTGCCTGGCGACATGTATGCCAAGGTCAATCCCTACCTTCGGCCGCTCTACGATGCCCTGTTCGATATGATGGACATGGAGCGGGCCAATCGCCTGATCGAGCGAGGGGACATCGAAATCGCGCCCCTCGCATTCATGCGTGGCCGTACACTGAACGATTCATTTGTGATCCTGGACGAAGCGCAAAACGCGACCGCCGAACAGATGAAGATGTTCCTCACACGGTTGGGATTTCATTCAAAGGCCGTAGTGACGGGGGATATTACGCAGATCGACCTGCCGTCGGACCGGGTGTCCGGCCTCATCGAGGTGCGCGACATTCTGCAGGACATTGCCGGGATCGAGTTCGTCTACTTCGATGAGCGGGATGTCGTGCGGCATCGGCTCGTCCAGGAGATTATCAAAGCCTACGATCGCCACACGGCTGGTTCTGGGCATCCGGCCCAGCCACGAAACGGCGAGGCTCAGACGAAGGGCCATCGGTCGGATGCTAAGCCCACTCGTCCCGCATCTCCTTCCACGGGTTCTTGGGGCCAGTCTCATTAATGCCGGTTGTGATCGGCATGCGGCAGACGCGGAGGCCCCTTCGCCTCGGTGCCCTCAAAAAATTTGCCCTGCAGGTGTTGCAGGCAGCCGGCGAAGCTGAAACGCTGTTGAGTCTGGAGATCGTCGGCGATGTCAGGATGCGGCGCCTGAATCGAACCTTTCGTCATCGCGACAAGACAACGGATGTGTTGGCGTTCGCGACCAGGGAAGGGCCCGGGCCACCCTCGTCTCTGCTCGGGGACGTCGTTATTTCTCTGCCGCAAGCTATCCGTCAGGCGCGTCGTCATGGGCAGGGCGTTGACCACGAGTTGGCCGTGCTGCTGATTCACGGCATTCTCCATTTGTGCGGGTATGACCATGAGCGCAGTGAGGCGGAGGCGCAACGCATGAGCCGGCGCGAAAAGGCCCTGCTCCGCGCCGTTGCTCCGGTTCCACGGCTATTGGTGCCGCGCGGATCGGATCGGGTATGATGCGATATTTGGGCGCCGTGCACGAGAAGTCCTAGGCTGGATCGTTCACCAATCTTTTGGATCGCTTGATGAGAGGGTGAGGTACGCGGTGGGTTGGCTTCAAAAGCTAAGTGCGGGACTCTCCAAAACACGAGATGCGGTCACGGGACAACTGGATCGACTCCTGGGGCGGGCGGCTGATCCGGCGCTGCTGGATGAGCTGGAAGTGGCCTTGATCAGCGCAGACCTAGGCATGCCGGTCGTGGAACGCGTGATGGGGCAGTTGCGGGCCCAGATGCGGGGCGGTAATTTCTCGTCGGCCGATAAAGTCCGAGACCTGTTACGGCAATCCGTGCTGGATATTCTTCTTCCGACACAATCTGCCTCGATGGAGCAATTGGTGGCACAGGGGCCGCGTCCCTTTGTGATTCTTGCCGTGGGGGTCAACGGTGTTGGCAAGACCACGACGGTGGCGAAGCTGACGCAACGGTTTCGGCAACAGGGGAAAAAACCATTACTCGTAGCCGGGGATACCTTCCGCGCGGCGGCAATTGATCAATTGCAGGTCTGGGCGGACCGCATCGAGGTCGACGTGATACGTCATCGACCGGGTGCGGATCCGGCTGCCGTGGCCTACGATGGGATGACGGCTGCCAAAGCGCGCGGGTCGGATGTGGTGTTGATCGATACCGCCGGGCGACTGCACACCAAAACAAATCTCATGGACGAATTGCGCAAGATCAAACGTGTGGTTGCGCAAGAATGCCAGGGGGCCCCCCATGAGGTGTTGTTGGTATTGGATGCGACGGTCGGCCAGAATGCCATTGCCCAGGCACGACAGTTTCACGAGGCTGTGGGAGTGACCGGAATCGCCCTGACCAAGCTGGATGGAACGGCGCGCGGCGGGATCGTGGTGGCCATCGCCGACACCTTTAAGATCCCGGTTCGTTTAATCGGTGTCGGGGAAGACGTCGAGGACCTCCAGGACTTTGACGCGAAGGCGTTTGTCGACGCGCTGTTCTAGTCGTTCCTGACGAACCGCCGCCCGCGGTATCTCCAGACGCTTTCATTCAATTTCTTCTCATCCTGCCGTGCCCGTGCTAGGCTTCTGCTGACGGGCCACTTCCCTCCGTGGCCCTGTCGCTCCTGATCCAGACGCACAAGCGAGACACGATGATGAGCACGTTACTGGTGATCGACGATGATCGGTTGCACTGCGACCTGCTGCAGATGGCGCTGGCCCGTCACGGGTATCAAGTCAGCATCGCGACCGGCGGTCGTGAGGGAGTTGCGTTGTTTCGGCAGCTTCGCCCGCTGGTGACGCTGCTCGATCTGCGCATGCCGGAAATGGATGGTCTGGCGGTGCTCAAGGAAATTCGAACCCATGACCCCCGCGCCGGGGTGATTATGCTGGGTGGCGGCGCGACGGAGGAATTGGAGAATCGAGCGCGCGAGTTGCGCGTCACGGATTTCCTGCGCAAGGGGCTGTCGCTGGATGTGCTCATCGGGGCCGTCCATCGTGTGGCGCAACAGGCGAGGCGACAGGCTTCGTCCGAGCAGGCCCGTGCCGGAGAAGAGGCGGACCAGCTTCCCGACGAGCATATCCTTGTGGTCGATGACGATGTGATGGCGCGTGATCTGCTGGTACGGTTTCTCGGCCTGCGCGGATACCACGTTCGCGCCGCGCCAGATGGCCGTGAAGCCTTGCGGCTGATCGGAGAATCGGTGCCGGACCTGCTGATCCTGGATCTCGCCATGCCGGAAATGAACGGTGTAGAGGTCTTGCGGGCGCTTGCAGCGCGAGACTATGCCGGCAGGACGATCATTTTGAGCGGACATCACAATGACTCCTTATTGGCCGAGGCCTGGGCGTTGGGTCCGCAAGAGGTGCTGGATAAGCCCATTGATTTGGAGCGGGCGTTGATGGCTATCCAGCTTGTGATGGTCTGTCGAGAGTGTTAATCTTCACCGTCCACCTCGGGGTGCCGGTGAAGGGTGACTGGTTTGTATCGCCTCATCCGTTTGGGTCTGCTCACAATTTGTCTCCTGCCCGCGCCTGTACTCGCTGCGTCAGTCCTCCAGCATCCGACGATTGAACATCATCAGCTTACCCTTGAATTACGTCCTGATTCTCATCAACTGGTTGCCACAGATCGAGTGACCGTTGCGGGAGGAGTTCCCGGGCAGGAACTGGCATTTTCCCTTGCACCGACGCTCTTGTTGGAACGGGTTGAGGATCTCACGCATTGTCAGGACCCCTGCGAGGTCGTCCCCTCCGTTCCATTTGCACGGGACAGGTCGTCGAGTCAGGCGGAGTCGCAGCGCATTCTCCTGAAGCAGCCGCCTTCCACCCGAGCGGGCGGATCCGTACGGCTGAAGTTCGTGTATCATGGGGTGATTGATGATCCTCCTCGGGATCCACGCCACCTGCGGTTTGTCACGCCGAGCGAAACGGCCGGGCACATCGGTCCGGAAGGCGTGTACCTCAGCAGCGAGAGCCAGTGGTACCCGGACCTCGACGATTCGCTGGCCACCTATGATGTACGCATCACGTTGCCTGAAGGGTGGGCCGCCGTTACGCAGGGCACGGCCCAGGTCGATTCCTCGCGATGGATTGTCTCGACGAAAAGCGAAGCGCTGACGGTGGTGGCCAACCGCTTTGTGGTCAAGACCCGCGCCTGGAAGGCGCAATCCGGACAGGCGGTCCAATTAGCCACATATCTGTTCCCTGACGATGCCGCGCTCGCCGAGGAGTACCTCGATGCCTCGGCTAGATATCTCGATGCCTATATCCCGCTACTGGGGGCCTATCCCTTTTCACAATTTGCCGTCGTCGAAAACTTTTTCTCGAGCGGATTAGGCATGCCCTCCTTCACATTGCTGGGGAGCGGAGTCATTAAGCGCCACTATACGCAACCATACGCTTTGGGCCACGAGATCGTGCACTCCTGGATCGGCAACGGGGTGTTCAACCGGGTGAGTCAGGGCAACTGGGTGGAGGGGCTCACGACCTACCTGTCGAATTATTACTATCACGAACTGACCGGCGACGAGGCTCAGGCCCGTGAACAACGGCGGTTGATGCTGCTGGGCTATTCCATGTATGTGCGTCCCGGCGAGGGGTACCCGCTCAGGAGCTTTGCCCAAAAGAGCGATGAAAAAGACAATGCCATCGGCTATCAGAAATCCGCGATGGTCTTTCATGCGCTCCGGCAGGAAGTGGGCGACGCGGCATTTTGGCGGGCGCTGAAACGAATTCCGGAACGGTACCTGGGGACGGTCGCCGATTGGAGTGATCTGGAGCGGACCTTTCAGGAAGAGGCGGGCCGAGACCTCCGATGGTTTTTTGCCCAGTGGGTCGAGCGAGCCGGTGTGCCTGAACTCGCCCTGTCCGGCCTTCGCCTTCAGAGTGCCTCCGGCGCTTCGGGCCACGCGAACCTTGTCGAGGCGACGGTCCATATCGCCCAGGGTGACGACCCCTATCGGGCTCCGGTCGAGCTGGAGTTCGTGTTGAGCGGAGGGCGCACCCAGCGTGTCCGTGTTCAAGTGAGCGCCGCGCAGCAGGACGTGGTTGTGCCCCTTGCGGAGCCACCGGCGGCAGTCCGGCTGGATCCGAACTATCATCTGTTTCGTCGTGTCGCGCGCAGCGAGATGGCTCCCATGCTGAATCTGTATGTGACGGATGCCCCGCGAACGGTTGTCCTGGCCCAACCCTCGTCCGGGCCGCCTGGTCCGATCGGCGATATCCTCCAGCGTATCGCCGCGCAGGAAGCGGCGAAGGCTGATGCCGTGCGCACGACGGTGCTTCAACCAGGTGCGGGCAAGCAGCCTCTGCCGCCGGGATCGCTGTTGTTGCTGGGGGATCCGCGCGAGAATCCGTTGGCGGCAGAAGCATGGCGGTCTTGCGGTGACCATGTGCGTTTCTTAGACAGCGGATTTTCCGTGGCGGGTAAGACCTATGAAGGTGCCGGTATGGCGCTACTGGTATCCTGTCGGCGTAGCGACCAGCCCGGGAGTGTGGTGACGCTGCTTTACGGAGTGACGCCCCAGGCGCTGGGACGTATGGGTAGGCTCTTGTTTTTTTACGGATGGCAGAGTTATGTGGTCTTTCAGGAAGGCGCCGTGGTTGCACGGGGAGATTGGGAGGATAGGATGAGTACAGAGGTGCGAATTGAAACACGTTAAGACGGTGATGATCGGAATGTTGGGGCTCGCGCTGGTCGCCGCTTCAACGGTGTCGGCGGGAGCGGCCGAGCCAAGGCCTGCGCAGCCACCGGCGAAAGTGTCTGCCTCGGCCGAGCGGCATCTGACGAATATCCGGCAACTCACATTCGGCCGACAAAATGCCGAGGCCTATTTCTCATTCAGCGGGAATAAACTGATCTTTCAGTCCACGAACAATTGGATGAAAGACACGTTTGCTGCGGCGATGCATCCGTCCGATATCCCACTCGGCTGTTATCAAATGTACGTGATGGATCTCGGGAGCGAAAAGATTCGGATGGTCAGCACCGGTTCCGGGACCACGACCTGCGGCTATTTCTTCCCCGGCGATAGGCGTGTGTTGTACTCGTCCACCCATCTGCGAGGTCCCAACTGTCCTCCGAAGCCGAAGCGTGACGGTGGGGCCTATCGCTGGGCGTTGGATGACTACGATCTCTTTTCCGTGAGGATCGACGGGTTGGACCCCCAACGTTTGACGAACACGCCGGGGTACGATGCCGAGGCCACGGTCTCTCCCAACGGCAAGTCGATCGTCTGGACCTCCATGCGCGACGGGGATCTGGACATCTACGCCATGGATCTGGATGGGACCCACCCCCGTCGACTGACGCAAGAGATTGGCTACGACGGTGGCGCGTTTTTCTCTCCCGACAGCAAGCGGATTGTGTATCGCGCGCAACATCCGAGCAATCAGGAAGAGCTGGATCAGTACAAGGCGCTGCTCGCTCAAAATCTTGTGGAGCCCGGGCGGCTTGAAATTTTTATCATGAATGCCGACGGATCGAATAAGCAGCAGGTGACGAATAACGGCGCTTCAAACTTTTCGCCCTTTTTCCATCCCGACGGCCATCGGGTGATTTTTGCGTCGAATGTGGAGACGCGGAACGCAGCGGGGCGACCGGAGTTTCACCTCTATCTCGTCACCGAGGACGGTTCCGGGCAGGAGCGGTTGACCTTCGATGGACAGTTCAACAGCTTTCCCATGTTCTCGCCGGACGGGAAGATGCTTGTCTGGGTATCGGATCGGCACGCGAAAGAGCCCGGAGAGTTTAATGTGTTTCTCGCCGATTGGGTTCCATGATTGAACCAGGTGACGGGTCGGCTGCGCCGCAACCGGCGCAGCCTGAACCACCACCGGCCTGCCTGCCGATGCCGGCGGTCGTGCTCTCCGTGGGCGCCTTGCTTGGTTCGTTTGCCGCTCTGTTTCACATCGATATTCCCATCCTCTGGTTTCTCCGGTCGCACAATCTGTCGGCGCTCCAATCGCTTGGAGATCTGGGCGAGAAGCTCGGCAATGGCGGGACCCTCGTCACCATCAGTGGGCTCCTCTTAGCGGCCGGATATTTTCTGAAGCGCCGCGCACTCATGCGGGTGGCCTTGGATAGTCTCCTGGCGCACGGGGTGGTGGCGATTTTGGTGAACGGTCTGAAGCACATCATCGGACGACCGAGGCCCAGACTGACTCATTCGGGAGGGTGGCAATGGTGGCCATCGCTGGATTCGGGGCTGGATTCGTTTCCGTCCGGCCATACTTCTGCTACTGTGGCCGTGGTGACGGTGTTGGCGCGGGCATTACCCCGGTTCCGATGGCTGCCGTTTGCCCTGGCCGCGTGGGTTGCGGCCAGCCGGGTTTGGCGGGGCTCCCATTTCCCGGGTGACGTCGTGGCCGGCATGGTGTTGGGGTTTGTGGTGGGCTCGATCTTCAATGGCCCGCTGCGTTGGTGGGGACGGTCCTGTGCGCAGGCGCTCGTCCGCATCGCTCCGGTGGTCTTGTCGCTGACAGGTCTCTTCTGGGTGCTCACGCACCGTATCGTCGACCCGCTGACGGATCACATCCTGCTTGCGTCCGGAATCATGCTGCTGGCTGGAGGTGTGGCGTTGCGAATGGCAGGACGTCGGAATCCGGCCGGTGACGGCAATGTCACGAGAGTCGCAGCGGCAGAAAGTCTGGTCGGATTGGGGTTAGGTGTCGTGACCGGAGCACCGGTCGTGATCGGGTTGGCCGGACTAGTGTGCTTCGCACGATGGAACGGGAGAGTCGGCTGCGCGGATCGGTGCTCGGTCGCGCCGCCTTCCTCATCCCGGCACATCCTTTATGTGGCAGGACTCATGGCTGCTGTGGTCGTGATCCAGGCGTGTAAAGGGCTCGTGCCGTTGCAGTAGGGAATGGGTCAGTGCCCTGGAATGCGAACCGGCGGCTGCTCCGCCTCTTCCGGCACATGGATCAGCGATTGGTTGGCCAGCAGGATGTAGCCGTATCGTTCGAGCAGAACCGGGTAGTCCATGGTTTCGAACGGCAGCCTGTTTCGAAGCGCCGCCGGGAGGAGAATCATTGTGCGTCCCGGCTGCGTCAGATAGGGCTTGATGTTCGCCTCCTCATTTTTCGGGACGACAATGGCTTTCCGCTTCGCATAGAACACCAAGGAGGGGCGTGGTTGCCCGTAGAGGATCAACCGATCGTTGGGCCCGAGATTGACGCCTGCGACCTCGGCGAGTTGCTGGGGCGGTTCGATCACAAAGTGGTGCACCAGTGGGAAGATCAACTGTGTGGTCGCGAGGACGACGAGAGCCAGCGATCCGCCGGCGACCCAGAACACGGCCGGTCGTCTCGTTTCGCTGAATCCGAAGTAGGCGATGAGACCCATGCCCACCAGAAAGATGGAGGCGACGGTATAGGGGCCCGGTCCGAGTGTCACCTGCCCCGCAAGGGGGAATTCATCGATCAGCTTTCCTGCGAACTTGGCATAGATGGGCGGCAATAAAGCAAAGGCCAAAGCCAGGAAAGAGCCCACCGCGGTGATGGTGTGGATCGCAGCGCGCAGCCCGGGAGTGGCCTGATCGGTCACGCAGCGGTTCCAGTAGGACGCCGTCAAGATCGCCGCCGCAGGAAACAAGGGACCGATGTAATGTGGCAACCGGGTTGAGGACAGGCTGAAAAAGACCAATCCGCCCAGCACCCAAACAGCGGTGAACCATTCGAGCGCATAAGGCGAGGACTGGACATCCGAAACTGAGCTCTGAAGGGGAGGCAGTGCGCCGGATTGTTTCGAGTCCTTCCAGCTGCGATAGGCCTGGTACCAGGCGAAGGGCAGCAGGCCGCTCCAGGGGAAAAATCCAAGCAGGAACACGGGGAGATAAAAGACCAGCGTGCCGCCGTGCCCTTCCATGGTGCCGAAGAACCGGCCGATCGTGTCGCCCTGCGCCGAGGTCGTATATCGCTGTCCATGGATGTTCAGCATCATCAAGTACCAGGGTAACGCCAGGAGCAGAAACAATACGAGGCCGGGAATGGGAAACCCCTGACGCCAAAAGAGTGACCAGGAGCGGGTGAGCCACAGGTACAACCCCACGGCCAGCATGGGAATGAGAAAACCGATCGGGCCCTTCGTCAGGGTCGCGAGCGCCATGCCGATGTAGAAGAACCACAGGTAGTGGCGTTCGCGGCCTTCCCCATATAAACCCAGCCAGAAGCCGTAGAGGGACAGGGTCGTAAAGAAGATCAGCACGCTGTCGGTGAGCGCCATCCGGCTGAGGCCGATGATTTCCAGGTTTAGTAACAGCATGGCCGCGCCGAAGAGGCCCACCACCGGCCCCCGGCAGCGTGTCAGAAAGAGATATTGGAGCAGGATCAATCCGACGCCGAAGAGGGCCGACGGGAATCGTGCGGCGAATTCGTTCACCCCGAAGGCGTGATACGAGAGCGTCATCAGCCAGTAGACGAAGACCGGTTTGGCGAAGCGCGGTTCGTAATTGAAGGTGGGGCTGATGTAGTTGCCCGTTTCGTACATCTCGCGGCCGGCTTCGGCGTTGCGCCCTTCATCTCGATCGGTCAACCCGAGCGCGCCGAGACCAACGAAAAAGAGCACGGCGGCGAGCGCCAGCAAGAGGATGAGCGCCAGCGGTTGGACCGATCGGTCGGCCTGCGCCGGCGTCTGCGAGGACGGGTGCTGTCCGTTCATGTGAAGTTCCATTAGGATTTGGTCGCCGGAGATGCCGAGCCGGACTCGGCTTGGCTGGGACGGTGAATCAGCATGAGGTTGCGGAGATAGACGATACTGCCGATGCTCTGTCCGGCGATGAACACCGGATCCTGCCGATAGATCGCATAGGCCAACGTAATCAGCCCGCCGATCATACTCATGTACCAGAAGGCGGTCGGCACGCGACTTTCCGCATGACGCTCGGAGGCGATCCACTGGACGACCCAGCGCATAAAGAAGATCCCCTGCCCCAGGAATCCGATAATCAGCCAGATGGTGTCGAGTGTCATAATCGTGTGGGGGCCGATGGCGAAGGCGAGGATGTCGTCGCGGCGGTCCGATATTGGTAGCGTAAGCAACGGTGCTGCATCCATCGCACGGCCACCAGGTCGTAGAGGCCTTTGAAGAGGCGGTTGCCCACGCCGTATTTCGAGGTGCCCCGGGTGCGTGGATAGTGGCGCACCGGTACCTCGGTCACGGTGAACCCATGCATCAAGGCGAGGGCGGGAAAGAACCGGTGCATGCCCTCGAAGAGTTGCATTTTTTCCACCACCGCGCGGCGAAACAGCTTGAGCGAGCACCCGGTGTCGTGCACGCGATCACCGGTGACGGCGCTGCGGACGCTGTTGGCAATGCGGGAGGAAATCTTGCGTGTGAGGTTGTCGTGGCGATCTTTGCGCCAGCCGCAGACGAGGTCGAAGGTCTTGATGTGCGGAAGCAGTGTGGCGATATCCGCCGGATCGTTTTGCAGGTCGCCGTCGATGGTCATCACCAGTTCCCCTGTCGACCGCTTGAATCCGGCATCGAAGGCCGCCGACTGGCCGTAGTTCCGGTCGAAGTGAAACACTTTTACTGTGCGGTATCGGGCTACCAGACTGTCGAGCACCTCCGAACTGCCGTCCGAACTGCCGTCGTCGATGAAGATCAACTCGAATGGGGCCGATCGTGACTCCTCCCGGGCGTCCAAGACCTTCACGAGCTGTTCTGTCAAGGGCATCAGATTGTCGCGCTCATCCTTGATAGGGATGACTACGGAGGCCCATGGGCGGGTCACAGTCATGGAGCGGGAACAGTTCCTTCACGCAGCGGTTTGTCGGTGTGCACGGCGCCCATTCTACAAAACGCATGGAGGGGTGGTCAAACGGTTCCGTCCAGGGTTCCGTCTCAGGATGTGTGGCCGCGCTCACGAGTCGAGTGAGATCCGACGGTCAACGAAGGCAGAGAAGTTCGGATCGTTGGACAGGAAGATGACCGACCAGGGCTCGTCTTTGGCGCAGAGACGGCGAAGCAGCACCTCCCGCGTGGCGGGCAGCATGTTGTGGAGCGTGCCGTCGAAGATCAGCAGTTGCGGCCGTATCACAATCGCGCGGGCCACGAGGAGCCGCAGGATCTGACTCATGGAGAGATTGGTTTCCAGGCTGGACACGCGGGTGTTCAGGCCCTGCGGCAGCGCATCGATGTCGTGATCCAGTTCCACAAACCGGAGCGCCCATTGGAGGTCTTGATAGTCGATCGTGGGCCGGCCAAGTGTGATGTTGTCTTCCAGCGTGCCGTCCAGCAGTGTGGGATGGGAATCGAGGACGAGTCCGCGAACCCGACTGATCGAATCGCGTTTCACCTCTACCAGATTCATATCGTTGTACCGGACGAAGCCGGCAGCCGGCGGGTGCAATCCAGCCAGGATCTTGGCCAGAGCGGTCTTTGCGTTGTTTGTGCTGCAGAGGACGGCCACCTTCTCCCCCGGGGCGACATCGAGGGACACGTTCTGAAAGATCGGTGCGCCATCCGGGCCGGTATGCGAGAGGTTCCGGCACGTCAGACGGATGCCGACGGCTCCAAACTGTGCCGCCGGCACGTCTTCCTTCGCGCCGTCCTCTTCTGTGGGCAGGGAGAACACCGCGGCCATCTCCCGACAGGACACGAAGGTGAAAAACATCGCGACCATTCGCCGGGCCAAGGTATCCATGTTGACCAGAAGGTTGCCGACCAACACCTCGGCGGCGGCGAATTGCCCCACGGTGAGTTGTCCGTCCACCACGAGGAGTCCGGCGGTGATCAGTAGCCCGCTATGGCCGACGACTTGCCAGAGGGCCGCGGCCTTGTATTGACGGCCCGTGAGCGTGTCGGATCGGCGCTGTCGAATTCTGGCATAGCCGCGGGTCAGTGCATCGGTTCGTTCAAGCAGATACGGGCTGTCGCCGGCGGCCCGCAGATGGGGGAGATTGTGCGCGATGTTCTGAATCCACCCGAAAATGTCGTAGTGGAGCCGGGACATTTCCAGGGTGATGAAGAAGCCGCCGCGCCCGAAAAGAGTCAGTAATCCCACAAAGCCAAGGATCAGCAACAGAATGTAGAGGAGAAAGAAGGGGTGAAACAGGATCAGCATGGTCACCCCGATGGTACCGACCACGGCGACATTGAACAGATCCGCCACCATGGCTACCAATGCCCGGGTCAGCAGGTCGGCCTCCATGAACCGATAGGCTTGCGGCGTGGCGAATGTATCGTCGCGGAGGCGGGGGAGGAGACGCGTAAATCCGATCGCAATGCGGGTGTAGATCCGCTGTTGCAGCGTTTCCACGGCGCGGGCTTGCAGCACACGGAATGCCGCGACCCCGGTCAGGGAGCTGGCGACGAACAGCGCCAGCGTAAAGATCATGCGGGGTTCCATCGCAAAGGAGAACGTGCTGACGAGCTCCTGGACGGCGATGGGAACACAGAGCAGGAAGAACCCGATGGCCACCGCATACGAGGCGATGATGCCCAGGATCGATCGCTCGAGCTTCAGCAGGGTGCTCAGGTGCGCGAAGATATCGCGGAGGACCTTGGTCAGCTGATACTGGGGATAGGTCGGGATTGTTGTGGGGCGCTGGTTCAAAGCAACTCCTACCGCGTTGGGCGCTGGTAGGAGTTATCAGCCGAAGGCGAGGATCGCGACCGGCGGTTCTCGGTGAACTCCATCACCTGAGGATTTCTAGGACTGTGCGAAGTCTAGACCGAGACTCTGTAGTTCGTCAACACATCGCCCGATTCCCGGCCTCATGTTCGTTGGCTTGGCGTGAGCTAGGCCGCCAGCTGACCAGTCCATTGTCGGTGGTATACGGCGCCGGCGGAGTGTTTCCGCATCCGGTCAGCGGAGAAAGAGGGACTTGAAGATCAGGGCGGTGCCGGACAAAAAGAGGAATGCGGCGAAGGTGGTGCGGTAACGTTCGGTGCTCATCTTGTTATAGAGCAGCAGTTCGGTAGCCAGGAACATGCTTACGCCCACCGCCATGTAGAGTGCGGTGGCGGACGTGGCAATGGCAGAAGGACCGAGGGAGACGCCCAACGTGACGAGTTGAAACAGCGCGAAGGTCCCGTAGGACACGGCAGTCGTGGCGCGGGTCTGATCTTTGTCGTACGGTGTGCTGTGGATAATGGCCGTCAGCAGCGAGCCCCCCAGATTGGTCAGGCCGTGCACAATGCCCATCACGATGAAATAGGTGCGCTCATATCGCACCAGCGACTCGATCAACCGATTAAATGGCGCATAGACGCTCTTGAGCGCCGCGACGATCAAGAAGAGTCCGACAATGCTGCCGATGTTCAGCTTGAGTGTTGTGACCAGTAGGAGACACAGCACCACGCAGGGAATCGACAGGGTGAGCACTTGCCGGTAGAACGGCGCCTGGACGTGCCGGTAGTCCTTGCTGACTTGTAGCAGGTTGATGGTCAACGAGATCGGGAGGAGGATAGTCAGGGCGGTGATGAAGTCGTAGCCGAGCACGAGCAGAATCGGGGTCCCGAACAAGAGCACTCCCACGCCAAAGAGAGATTGGATGGTGGCCGTCAGGAGGATGGTCGCAAGAATGTCCCACTGCACGGCGATGAGGCTCCTCTCGGGCTGCACACGTCCACGACCGATAGGCTCTCGATTCCCGGTTCGGTAGCCCGGTATAGCCCAGCGTTGGAGCGGGCGTCAATCAGTTCACAGGCGGGGCGTAGGTTACCGGCTCCCGGCAGGGGCTCCCGAGTCCGACGAGGCGGTGATGGTGAAGCGCATGGTACCCATCAGGCTCATGTCGTTGATCTGTTCACCGGCATGGATTTCCACCTTATACCGTCCTGGTTTCCAGCCACCTTCTGCCGGGAACAGCTTCAGGTAGCCGGTTTGGTCCTCCAAGGCGATGTACATCGCATCGTCAGCGACCACGGTTCGCCCGTCTAACCCTGCCACTTCCTCTGGGTAGCAGCGCCCAAATACTTGAAACGATTGGTAATGCTGATGGAGTTCGAAGACGATGAAAACCGGTTTGGGACCGGCGGGGAATTGTTCGGCCGGTCTGACGGGGACAATTTCATGGGTCCGTTGCAATCCGAGCTCCTCATCAAACCCTTCGGCGAGCACGATATGGCGAAACATGCCTTCGGGCGGGGCGTCGAAGTTATAAGGCTTTGCGCTCTCGGTGCGGTTCTGGAAATCCGGAATCGGCACATTGCGGGTGAGCGGAAGATCTTCGGCCCAGAGCAGGGAGCCGGAGAGAAGGAAGACGGGACAGCAGAACCAGAGCAACTGCCTCATCCTGACTTGGTACACTCCGTCCAGCCGGCCTGTCAAGGAATGGGTGTGCGCTGGGTCTCTGGCTGGAGGGTACGTCCGGTGAGACGGAGGTCTGAGCGGCGAGGCAGGGGCGATGAATCGTGCGGGGTAGGTTGCGGGTGAAAATTGCTTCCTGTTAGACTTTCCTCCTTTCTACAGGGGGACAGACATGGAACAGCACCTCATGACGCAGGTAGAGGATCCCGACGCGCTGCCGCAGCCGCTTGGGGAGTATAAGCCGGTTGATTACTGGCAGGCCCATATCAATACCCTGTTCTATCAATTGCGGGGCGACCAGCAACGCAGCTTCTACCAGACATTCACCTCGGCTGATTATCGATTGGCGCATGCGTTGGCCGCCGACTACTTCGAGCAGGTGACCAAACGCGACAAGAAAGTCGCCGCAAAACAGCTGACGCCGAATGGCCCCGGTTCGAATCCGCTCTCCGACGCCACTCCTCAAGCTCAGTTGACGGTCATGGAATGGGGGCCGGGAAACGGGAATCTGGCCGCATGTTTTCTCAGCCATCTGCAGCGGCTCGACAAGGACGGGCGGGTGTATCCACGAGTCCGGTATCTGCTGGTCGATTCTCAGGCCCATGCGTTGGAGCGGGCGCGTGCCCATCCTGATCTGGCTCCCCACCTTGCGAAGGTGGAGTCGCTGTGTGCCGAAGTCGAGCACTTGGCGACTATCGCCGACGGCACCGTCGATCGAATCTTCTGTAACGAACTCTGGAACGAATTGGCGACCAAGCTTATGGTCAAGAAGGGGGGCGAGTTCGAGGAAGAACACCTCCGTCCGAACCTCAATGAGCGTAAGGCGGCGGCCATTGCCGATTGGTCTGGATTTGTCCGTGCCTTTGAAGGCAAAGATATCGAGCGACTCAAGCAGTTTCCGCCCTTTCTGGACGACCTGATCTGGGAGCGCGAATACCACAAGGTGGACTGGAAAGACGTTCCCTTTCGCAAGACGATCACCGAGTTCATGAAGGCCATCGACGATGAGGTGTTGGTGCCGGTCAATCTCGGCGCGTTTGCATCCCTGAAGGAAGCGAAACGGGTGTTGGCCCCGGATGCCGTGGGGTTCAGCAGCTTCGATGCCGGGACGGCGGATATGGAAGTCCTCAATGACCCGGACAAGCCCTGCTATGGCCAGTTCGGTGGCCAGTACAGCTTCATGGTGAACCTGGCCCTGATTCAGGCCGTGGCCAAGCATCTGGGGCTGAACGCGGTCGCGATTGAAACACAGCGCGAATTCGTCGGGAGCCGGCTGGGGACGAATGTGATGACGCTGATGGACTTGCTGGCTTGCCACCCGATGGTCGGCTCAAAGGTGCAGCCCTGGGAACTGGATCGCCTCACGGTCAAGACCATCCGCACGTTGAACGAGACCTATGAGAGTCCCTATCAACGCAAGATCGAGTTCCCGTTGCGCAGTGAGATGCCGGCCGAGGAGCGCGATGCGGCGCAGGGTATTCTGCTCTCGCTCAAACCGAACGGGATCCCCGATACGATCGCCTATGTCACCGAAGAAGAATTAAGCCAGGCACAACCGGAGTTGGAGCATCTGGGCTATGAACGCGAGGCGGTGTTGATGGCGCTCGGGGCGCCTCCCAGCCCTGTCGAGTACTATCACTTTGCCTGTCGTCCGTAAGCCGTACCGGGTCGTGCGGCAGGACGGGCCTACCAGGTAGTGTCTGTGGGAGAAAGAGCTTGACTAATTAATTCCATTTCTATAGCCTTTCCCGCGATTTCGAAGAAAAGACCCGTCTCCCCTCCGTGCATCGCGAACATTCAATCGGGATGGGGTCACGCAGACACGATCATCTGAGACGACGTTCCTCACGATACGGTTTTGCGGTCGCGAGTGCGTGAACATACGTCGTGCGAATAATCGCACAGCTGTAACAAGGAGCATACAGTACCATGTTTGGTTCGTTTGGCTGGATGGAGCTGTTGCTGATTCTCATCATCGTCCTGATCATCTTCGGTGCGGGGAAAATTCCCCAGCTCGGTGAGGGATTAGGCAAAGCAATCAAAGGGTTCAAGAAATCGGTTCACGAAGCGGATGCCATTGATGTGACGGCCACCGAGGCGGAACCCGCCCCGGCTCAGCCGTCGGCACAGATCCAGCAAACCGGACAGCCGGCCACACCGCCGCCTGCTCAGCAGGCCGGTGCGGCTCCACCGCCACGGACGACGCAGGGGTAACTTGCGAAACTGAGGATGCAGACCGAATGACGGCGAGGTGACCTCGGAGTTCCGCCGCCCCGGTCTTCAGTACACCCCCCTCAGTATGGAACACCATGTTCGGTCTTGGCGCTGGTGAAATTCTCATAATCCTGGTCATTGCGTTCCTGCTCTTCGGGCCCAAGCAGTTGCCTGAGATCGGGCGTCAGGTGGGCAAGGCCGTGAAAGGATTTAAAGAAACGGCGGACGATCTGAAGAAGACGGTTGAGCCGGAGCTCAACATGATTCAGCAGGAAATGAAAATGGTGGAGCAGGATTTTGAGTCGTCGATGAAGGAAGCGGAAGAACAGATTAACCACGCAACATCGGGCGTAGAGCACGGGGCAGAGGAATCGGGTTTGCCCAAGCAGGCCTAATACCATTTCATATCCGCTCTACGGCTGTGAAGGGAGGTGACCACAGCAACAATACAAGACCTTACGGTGTGAGGAGCTCGTTTCAGGAGTGAAGCGA
This sequence comes from Nitrospira defluvii, assembly GCA_000196815.1. Taxonomy (GTDB): domain Bacteria; phylum Nitrospirota; class Nitrospiria; order Nitrospirales; family Nitrospiraceae; genus Nitrospira_A; species Nitrospira_A defluvii_A. Next base: position 4,023,993 of record FP929003.1, on the reverse strand, counting down.
GGATTGGGACCGAATGGTGGGCACCATTCAGGTTCGAGCGTCCCGACATCACACACACAGTGGGCTTTGTAGTGCAATAGCGGTTGGATGTATAGGCGGCACCCGGCGTGAGTGGGTACACAACGGGTTGCCATCCAATTCACAGGAGGAACGCTATGAAACGCATCCATGGACGGACCAGATGGGGCCGGTTGGCCGCCATCTTCGGCGCTGCGGCAGTGACGGCTCTGCAGTGTCTGACAGTCCCGGCCTTTGCCGGATATGAACTTCCCCCGGGCGAACGCATCACCAACCTTCCCGCTATTCCTCGTAACATGCCGCAAAAAGAAGCGTACGAACTGTACGATCCGGTCATCGGCCGGAACTTCGACATCAAGAACCTCTGGATGCGCGCCGATCTGCGTGTGCGGCCGGAAATGCGAAACAATGCCTGCTTCGGCTTGGCTCAAGGAGCCGGCGGAACATGTAACTCGTTCGGAACCCGCGGAACCGCAGCCGGCGGCGGCAACAAGGGCAATGACATGTTCGTGCAGCAATGGATGCGCTTGGGCATCGGGTACGACCTCTCTCCCGATGTGAATTTCTACGTGGAAATTATCGACAGCGCGACCTGGGGCGGAAATGGCAGTGCGACCAACGCGGGGAACGGTGGTGATCCGCTGAACCATAATGGTGGGGCTATACAGGGAGCCAACACTAATGGAAACGGCGGCCGTTTGGGCGTCCGTGCGGCCTATATGTTGATCAGGAATCTGGCCGATGTGCAGGGTCTGAGCGTGAAGATCGGTCGGCAGTATGTCGTGTTCGGTAACCACTCTCTGTTCGGTCACTTCGATTGGGCCAACACCGGTTATTCACATGACGGTGTGATGTTTGCCTACCAGACGAAGAGCTGGGACAGCTATTTCGGCTGGTTCCGTAACTCGGAAAGTGACCTCGGTCAGGCAGCTGCAGTCGGGAGCGGCGCGCCCAATATCGCCGGCAGCGGAGCTCAGGATGCAAACCGCGATGCTGACATGTTCATTTTCTACAACCAGATCAAAATGGTGCCTGGAATGGTCATCGAGCCGTTCTATGTCTTGTACCAGAATCGGTATGGTTCAGCGGACTTTGCGGGGCAGGGACTTGGTACGGCGAAGCACTCCAACCAGACCCGGCATATGATCGGAAACCGGATCGAAATGCGCAAAGGCGGATTCGATTTCAGCAACGAAATCGCCTATCAGTTCGGCCAGATGGGTCAGGCTGGGGCTTGCGTGGGCGAACAGAAGTGTTTGCACATCAATGCCTGGGCAACCAGAAACTGGATCGGCTACACGTTCTATGACACGGCGTGGAAGACCCGGATCGCATTCAACCTCGATTACGCCTCTGGCGACAGCCGGAACAACACCTGCGGCGCGACGGCTGGTTCTTGTAAGACAGCGAATACCTTTGAGAACTTCTTCCCGACGAACCACATCCACATGGGCTACATGGATGTGCAAGCGTGGAAGAACATGCTGTCACCATCTGTCAACTTGCAGGCTCGTCCTACCGCACGTGACCATATCGAATTGTGGTACACGAACCTGAACCTCGCCAACTCCAAGGATTGTTGGTATCGAGCCGCTCAGGGTTGCTACGTCTTCTCGAACGCCAACAATACCAAGACGCACATCGGCGACGAAATCGACGTCAGCTACACCAGAATGTTTGCCGACGGCAAAGTCGCGCTGCAGACCACCTACGGCACGATTTTCAGCGGCGGCTATTTGACCAGCACCCTGAACCAGACGCAAAATCAGCACTGGGCCTACATGTCGCTCTGGATGAACTTCTAGGAAGAAGCGATCAGCTTACAGCTTTCAGCTGACAGCGTCCTTGCTGATCGCTGATGGCTTTAGTCAAAGGAGATCATGATGAAAAAACTCATGTTCGTAACGCTGGGCGTCGCAGCGTTGGCGATCGGCAGCCAGCCGGTCACCGCGCAGGCTCAGGTCGCGGATGCGATTCAGGCAGTGAACGATGCCATCGTCGAGTTGACCGATGCGCCGGGCCTCGGCAAGCGCACGACCGTCGACTTGGCAAAGCGATGGGGAGCCGACCGGTCCGTCATCGACAGTGCCACGGCAAAACTGCAGGACGGACTCAGCAAGGCCCAGTCAGGCGGAGCCGGGGCCGATGCCATGCGTCAGTTGAAGCTGGCGGTGGATTACGGCAAGGCTCGCTTGCACAAAGAAGCCCGCTTGTCCGCACAGGGTGCCCTGCGGCATCTGTGTGTGGCGAATCAGGATCAAGGTCCCGGATGCGACACGGTGCCGAAGTTCGGCAGCTATACCGCTCCGTAGGGTGAATCGACCGACAGAGTGCGAGGCGTGAGGGAGATCCCCTGCCTGTCTCGAAGCGTGATGCCCCGCCGGGTGATCCCCGGCGGGGCTTCTTTTTTCCCGCGCCGGTGGTCAGCGGGTTGGGGTGAGAGCGTCGGCTTGCCCGCAGTCAGTCGATCGCCTTATACTCGGCCACTCGTCATCTTCATCATTGTTCCTGCGTTTCTTTCCTTACCGTGGACGATCTGAGTACACAGCTAAGCCAGACATTCGGGTTCACGGCCTTCCGTGCGGGTCAGCGCGAAGTCATGGAGGCCGTGTTGACCCGTCGCGATGCCATGGCGGTTATGCCGACAGGCCAGGGCAAGTCGCTCTGTTACCAGCTTCCCGCCACCCTGTTGCCAGGGGTGACCCTGGTGATTTCTCCGCTCATCGCGTTAATGCAGGATCAAGTCACTGGTTTGAAGGCGCGGGGGATTGCCGCGGCGGCGTTCCACTCCGGGCTTTCCGAGCAGGAGCGGGATCGAGTGGTATTGGATCTCAAGCTGCGCCGGGTACAGTTGCTCTATCTCGCTCCGGAGCGGATGCAGCACGAGCGGTTTCTCCGGTTGCTCCGCTCGCTGTGGGTGTCGTTACTCGTCGTCGACGAAGCGCATTGCATTTCCCAGTGGGGGCACGATTTCCGCCCTGACTATCTGAACATCGGCCGGTTGCGCAGGGAACTCGAGAATCCCCCTTGCCTGGCCTTGACGGCCACGGCGACCGCGCGTGTGCAGGCAGATTTATGCGATCGACTGTCGCTCCAGGATCCGCTTCGCCTGGTGACCGGCTTTCGACGGCCTAACCTCGCGCTGTCCGTTCGCCTCTGCCGCTCCCGCCAGGAAAAGCTCGCGATATTGGATCGTGCGGTGCGTGAATACGAAACGGGCACCATTCTGGTCTATTGCGCCACGCGCCGAGCGGTGGAGGAGGTGGCGGCCTGCCTGGGGGCGTCGCAGTCGTCGGTCGGATATTATCACGCCGGTTTGTCGGATGAAGAGCGACGGAAGGTGCATGACGAGTTTCGGGTTGGAGCGGTGAGGATTTTGGCGGCGACCAATGCGTTCGGCATGGGGATCGATAAGTCGGATGTCCGACTGGTGGTGCATTTCGATATTCCGGGAAGCCTGGAGGCCTACTATCAGGAAGTGGGCCGGGCGGGGCGCGATGGCCGACCTGCCGCCTGTCTGCTGCTGTTTCACGAACGGGATGTGGCCACCCAGGAATACTTCATTCAGCAAGCGTCGAAAGAATCCGGCAGTTCAGCACGCGCCGATCGCATGAAGACATTGCTTCAAGACTTGCTGGAATACGTGTCGGGGCCGACCTGCCGGCAACTCGCCATTCTCGACTACTTCAGTGACGAGGCCGAACGGGCCCTTGGGCCCTGTGGGCTGTGTGATCGTTGCGTGGTGACGTCACAGCCTAGTGCGCACGTTGTCGGTGATGAGGCCACCTGCGCGAAGGCTGTCCTGGCGGCGGTCTCCTGGTGTAGGGGCCGATTCGGTGTGAGCCGCATCGTCGACATGCTCCGCGGGAGTCGATCGAAGGCGCTGCTCACCTATGGGGCCGAAGAGTGTCCGGGGTATGGGGGCTATCACGCATGGTCGAAGACGGCGTTGACTCGTCTGGTGAAAGCCCTGATCGATGCGGGATATCTGCAGGTCGAGGGACTGGAGTATCCCACGCTCGACCTCACGCGGAAGGGACAGGAGTCGTTGAAAGGAATCAGTCCTCTGTTAATGAGCGAGCAGGTTGAGGATCCGGCAGCGTCGGCGATAAAGTCAAAAGCGAGTGAGCGGGGCAGCTCGATGGCGCCTATTCACACTGCCTCCGTCGACCCACAGCTCTTTGAGCGGCTCCGCCAGTTGCGGAGAGAGCTGGCTGAGGAAGAGGGCGTCGCGCCGTTTGTTATTTTTCATGACAAGACCCTTCGGAATATCGCCGGTTACAAACCCGTGACGCTTGCCGCCCTGCTGGAGATTCCCGGGATCGGCGAGGTCAAGGTGGAGCGGTATGGCCGCCGAGTGCTTGGCGTGGTCAACGAGGCCTGTGACTAAGCCGTCGTCTCGTTATTGTCTTGCGACCCTCCGATGCCATTTTGCCGGAGAAGAATGATTTAGTAGCCGTGTGGCTATTATTCTCGCAAGTTCCCTGCTTTTCGAAATTGCTCCTGCAGTTCGGCATACGTGTTCGTCACCGGAAACTGAGGGAATTCTTTCGGGAGATGGCCGGGCGGGCGGAAAAAAAATCCGGCGTGAGCCTCTCCCAGCATGGCAGTGTCGTTGTAGGCGTCCCCTGCCGCCATGACACGAAAATTCAGATTTTTCAACGCGGCCACCGCATGTTTTTTCTGGTTCGGCTGGCGGAGTTTATAGTTGACGATCTTGCCGGTCGGCCCAATCTCCAGTTGATTGCAGAAAATCGTCGGATATCCGAGCTGCCGCATCAAGGGAAGCGCGAATTCATAAAACGTATCCGACAGAATGATGACCTGTGTCCGTTCCCGCAACCACCCAATGAATTCGGCAGCGCCTTCCATCGGTCCCATGGCGTCAATCACGGATTGAATGTCCGCCAGGGTCAGGCCATGTTGATCCAGGATGCTCAAGCGGCGTGTCATCAGGGCATCGTAATCCGGCATCTCGCGGGTGGTAATCTTGAGCTCTTCGATCCCGGTCTTGATGGCAAAGTTCACCCAAATTTCAGGCACCAGCACGCCCTCAAGGTCCAGACACACAATCACGGGGTTCTGCATTCATCCTCCTGCGGAATCGGTCGGTGGTGAAAAGTGAACTTCTCGGTAACGGAGAGTAATAGGGTCAACCCAACGGGCTACCCTATCCCACATTCCTGCGACGAGCCGTTTCCTGACTGAGATATTGCCAGACTTTGTCCATGGCTTTCTCGAATAATTCCGTGCCGGCCCATTGGTTGGTCTGCTCTTCCTTATGCCGTCTGGCCCAATCAACGGCCAGCGGAAGCGGGATCAGCCTGGGTGCCGTTCCGGTCAGGTCTGCCCAGAGCAGGCTCAGAGCCGTACTGAGACGAACGGCGACGGGAACCGGCTGGACGGTCTGCTTGGTCATCTCCTGACATTCTGTGGCCGGCGACGTGACAGCAAGCTCCCGGCAGGCTGCCGGCCGATCGGCGTAAATGCTGCAGGTTTCGTTGTCGAGAAAGGGGCAGGGCATACGAAGCGCATAGTAGGCCCGGTTCAACGGCTCGATCGCCTCGTCATTCAGCGGCTCAGAAGAATCGGCCAGCGAAGAGAGTTGTTTCAGGATACCGGCGCGAGCCAGTTGTTGCTGGGCCAGGTCGAGTTTGGCCAGCAGGCGATTCCGCTCATTCTGGTCCAGTTGGTCGATGGCGTTGGTGAGAGCAAAGGCCTCCGGCACCGAAATCGGCACGAGCATTCGGCAGCAGGCGGCGCAGCCCTTTTCGCACGAAATCCTTTGGCCTGCTTCGAGTAATCGGCGTTGTTCCAGCACCTGGGCTTCTCCTCCGAGACTGCGCATGAGCGGGAGAATCGCGGTGATCGGTACGAAGCCTGCCGGTACGCCTACGGCAGTGCTGATTTCTCCGCTTGGAGTCTGTAGAGAGATTTCAAAGTGTTCAGCAGCAGGGTGGTGACTCACGGGTACCCATCTTTCAGTTCGAATGGGAGTCAGCAGCGGGATGGCATTCGAGCCATGCTGCGCAGGCGCTATCATAGAGAACCTCAGAATCAGTGGTCAACCAAAGCCTCTTCGCCCTGAGTCTTGCCCCGGGAGGACCGTTGCGGCTACTCTGTCGTCGATGAGCTTGTCCGGCCATATCATTGGATTGTTGAAAGAATACATGCGGGATCTTGTCGAGCAAGCGCGGCAGGAGTCGCAGGCACAGGAGGCCTTCGGCTTCTCGGCACCTCCTTACCGGCCGGATCATGCCATTGCCGATTTATTGGCTATTCTAGATGACCGCATCGAGTCGGAAGGGGTGCAAGTCGGGCTGCCTAGTGAGTTTTTGCACGAGATGTGGCGGCGTTGCAACGAAGCGCGCAATGAGATCGCCGATCGTGTGTGGCTCGAGAGCAATCTCGGTCCCTCTGGTCTTTCCAAGGCTCGTGTTCGCGAGCTCACCTATGCCTCTGTGATTGAGTGCCTTGAGCATGAGTCTTCCGGCGAGTGATCCAGACACATGAGCGCATCCTTTCGCACAACTACCCGGTTCTGATTGGCTTGACTGTGTGGAGTCTCGGTCGGCTCGGGAGTCGTGGACCCTACAGTTTTCCCGCAAGCCAATAGACGATGATCCCTGCCACTTCATCGACGGCTTGGGAGGTGATGAGCAGGGCCTTGGCTGTGGGCAGGAAGTCAAAGAGGGTGGCCTGTTCCCAGGCTTGCTGTGGAGTGTGTTGAGATTCAAAGCCGCAGGGAAACGGGGTGACGACAAAACCTTGTTTTTCGAAGAGTCTGACTGCCCGGGGCAGGTGATAGGCTGCGGTCACCAATAGGATGCGTCCTGACCCGAGCATGGACTTGGTTTGCACGGCGTTTTCATAGGTGGTCCTGGATTGTTCCTCGGTCAGGATCGCGGATTCCGGCACACCAAGGCGAATGGCCCACCGTTTCATCTCGTGGGATTCCATCAGACCGGTTCGAAATACGGTGGCGTCGCCCCCGGTGAGTAACAGTTTCGGGGCAAGATTCTGTTTCCACAAGTCTGTGCCACAACTCGTACGCTGGCGGGAGGCATCAGAAACTTCATCGGCTGGGCGGAGTGATCCCTTCTGAAAGACGCCACCTGCCAGAACCACCACCGCATCGAACTTCGATGCGGAAGCGGGCAGGAATGATGGATACTGCGTTTCGAGCAGCGCAATGTATACGAGGGATAGTACGGGGGTGGCCGTCAGCAGCAACAGTAGCACGGTGAGGAACAAGAAGCGCCTGACCCAAGTCGTCCTTCCGGGGGACACCGGGAGGCAGGCGGTCAATAAGGCAAGTAGTCCGGCGATGAGAATCCAGGACAAGGGGTAGAGCAGGTATTTCAAGGCCTTATACACACCGAACCACATGGGCGTAAGGTCCATAGACGCTCCCGGTTAACAGGCGAAACACAGGGGATTCAGCATACACTGAGGGCGCACAGACACCAAGTGTTGAGGAGGATTCGATGGCAGACGGACGACACTATTGGTTGATGAAATCCGAACCCGAGGTCTTTTCAATCGATGATCTTGCTCGGTCACCGAAGGGAACGACTTCGTGGGATGGTGTACGGAACTACCAGGCGCGTAACTTTATGCGGGCAATGAAGGTCGGGGATCAGGTCCTCTTTTACCACAGCAACGCCAACCCTCCCGCGGTGGCGGGAGTTGCGGAAGTGGTGAAAACGGCTTACCCCGATGCCACGCAGTTCGACAAGCGGGATACGCACTACGATCCGGCCAGCAATCCGGATGAGCCACGCTGGGACATGGTCGATATCCGGTTTATTCGCAAATTCGTCGCACCGCTGTCGTTGGATCTACTGCGTGCACAGGCTGGCCTGAAGGGAATGGAATTGCTTCGAAAGGGCTCGCGACTGTCGGTTCAACCAGTGCGGGCGGCCGAGTGGAATGAAGTTATCAGGCTGGCAGAGGTACAGGCAGACAGCTAGGAAGTTCCGGGAAAAACTCGATTCCGGACGGGAGGTATCCTCGGTTCAGAATAGGTCAGCTGCGAGCCTTTCCATCATCCAGATATCGATGTTGCCAATCGAGCCAGGCATGCCCCAGTTCGTGGGCGAGGATGTATCTCCGCCTTGTGACGGGCAAGCGTTTGCGGATATAGATGGTTTTGGCCTCATTGTCCCAAATCCCATCCGCATTCGAATCCTGCCGGTCCATCTCGGAGTCCGTGACCTGCCTGATCATGATGTGGTAGCCGAACGGAAGGATGACTTTGTTTGGTATTCGCACCATGCCCCCCACGGTCGTATCAATTAGGTGGCCTCAGCCAGGAATTCCTGCTTCGGAATAGCCTAACATATTTCCTCGTTGCTCTTCCTGTGTAAGTATTCAGTATTATCAGTGGCTTAGGAGATATTGCTGCTTGGCTGCTCTATTGTGGCTCGGTGGCAATTGACTAATTTTCGTTGGTGATGAGACGGCGCCGAGGATTTCAATTGAAAGATTGGATGGTGTATCATGCCCCCATGGTTGAGAAACTTCTTGCGCAAGAACTCGCGAACCCCTATCCCGCAGTCGTTCGGATCGTGGGCGTAAAGATCCGTGACCGTGGAGAGGTCAAGAAATTCGATGCCGGAGAGGCGTCGCTGGTGATGGGGGATCGGGTGCTGCTCGAAGTGGCCGGCGAGTTGAGCTACGGGGTCGTTTACGGGGCTCCTCAGGTAATGCCGTTCATTCCGCCCATGCGCGTGCTTCAGTCGATCACCAGGAAGGCGACAACGGAAGATGTGGCCACGATCGATCGGTACGAACGGTTGGCATCGGAGGGAATGAAGGCCTGCCGGGAGCAGGCGGCGGCCCTGGGACTCAGAATGAAACTTGTGGAGGTGTTCTGCTCGTTTCATCGCCGGCAGATGACCTTTGTCTATACCGCTGAGGATCGAATCGATTTTCGCGAGTTGGTTCGCTTGTTGGCGCGCCGATTCGGCGGGCGCATTGAAATGCGTCAAGTTGGGGTGCGCGACGAAGCCAGTCGGTTGGGCGGGATCGATACATGCGGTCTCGTACTCTGTTGCGCCGCGTTCCTCACTGAAGTGAAACCGGTGACGGTCAAGCAGGCACGAGTGTTGGGGCTTCCTGTCGATGACCCCAAATTACTCGGTGTCTGTGGTCGTCTCAAGTGTTGCCTTTTGTTTGAGGCGATGGACAATCCCTCCTCAAAATCATCCGCTCTGATTAACCCGTCCCGTTCGCGCCTGGCGTCGTCGTAATCCACAGCAGTTCAGAAGAGTATTCCTCTCATTCGTCTCCACGGCTCCGCTCTACCCTCACCTTTCGTTCAGAAAAGGCGGTTCTTTTCGTCCGAAGGAGTATAATGGGCTGTGAGGTGACGGATGCCTCAGGTGTTGGTGCTTGGAGCCGGAAAAATCGGGTCCCTCGTGGCGGGGTTGCTGTCGGCTACCGGGCAATACCAGGTTCACTTGGCCGATCTCACGCTTGATGTCCCGAAGCGACTGGTTGACGACTTGTCGCTGTCCACTGTTACTCCCTGTGCGTTAGACGTGCGGCGACCGGATGCGGTTGCGGCATACGTCGGTTCCTACCCATTCGATGGGGTGATCTCCAGCCTGCCGTACTTCTGCAACCCGACCGTTGCCGAGATCGCGCGAGCCCATCAACTCCATTATTTTGACCTGACCGAAGACGTGGCCGTGACCGGTCGCGTTAAGGCGATCAGCGCGGGCGCCGATCGTGCGTTTATTCCTCAATGCGGGTTGGCGCCGGGGTTTATCAGCATCGTGACGAATGACCTTATCGGCCATTTTGAATCCATCGACAACGTGAAGATGCGTGTCGGCGCCCTGCCTGTTCATCCGAGTAATGCGCTGAAGTATTCCCTCACCTGGTCCACCGACGGGTTGATCAATGAGTATGCCAACGTCTGTATCGGCATTGAGGGGGGGAAGGAAGTCCCCCTTCAGCCGTTGGAAGGATATGAGACAATTGAATTGGACGGGCTGCTCTACGAGGCCTTCAACACGTCCGGCGGCCTAGGCACTCTCGCGGACACGTACCGCGGACGGGTCCGAACCATGAACTATAAGACTCTACGGTATCCCGGGCATTGCGAAAAAATTCAATTTCTCATGAAGGACCTCAAGCTGAATGAGGATCGGGAGACGCTCAAGCGAATCCTGGAGCGAGCGATTCCTCAGACACAGCAGGACGTAGTGTTGATCTATGCGGCCGTGACCGGCACCAGGCAGGGTGAGTTGTTCGAGGAGACCTATGTGAAAAAGGTGTATCCGCGGACGATCCTCGGGCGGCTCTGGTCGGCGATTCAGATCACGACAGCATCGTCGCTTTGTTGTATCGTCGATCTGGTGATGGCCAGGCCTTCAGCTTATCGCGGCTTCGTCACGCAGGAACACTTTCGCTTGCAGGATGTGCTGAACAATCGATTCGGGGATTGTTTCCGGGCCTGAAGGCATCATGACGATACAGGAATTGTTCAAGACCTTGGGGTTGACGCAGGAACAGCCCGGAGGAGGTCTCTCCTCCGCGACGTGGAGTCGCACCACCGATGCCGGTATCGTCGAGTCCCGTAATCCATCAACTGGAGAGCCGCTGGCACGAGTGTACGGGTGTTCCCTTGCCGATTACGATGCCCTGGTAGCCGGATCGCAGGAGGCCCAGGCCTCGTGGCGGATGGTGCCCGCGCCGAAGCGCGGCGAGGTGATCCGCCTGATAGGTCAGGCACTACGCGTGCACAAGGATGCCTTGGGTACGCTGGTGTCCTTGGAGGTGGGCAAGATCAAGGCCGAGGGTGATGGCGAAGTACAGGAGATGATCGACATGGCGGACTTCGCCGTCGGGCTGTCGCGCATGTTGTACGGGCAGACCATGCATTCAGAGCGTGCACGGCATCGGATGTATGAGCAATGGCATCCATTGGGTGTGGTGGGTGTCATTACGGCGTTTAACTTTCCTGTGGCGGTCTGGGCCTGGAATGCTTTTATCGCCGCGGTGACCGGCAACACCGTGTTGTGGAAGCCGTCACCGAAAGCTCCGCTCTGCGCATCAGCGGTTCAGCGGCTGTGCAATCGTGTGTTGGAAGAGGCCGGGTATCCCGGTGTCTTCGCGCTTTTTACGACGGACCGTGTCGAGCTGGCCGAGCGGATGGTGCGGGACGAGCGGCTTCCGTTGATCTCCTTTACGGGCTCAGTGCCCGTCGGGAGGCATGTCGCAGAAGTGGTCGGACATCGGCTGGGCCGGAGTCTTCTGGAATTGAGCGGGAACAACGCCGTCATCGTGGACGAAACAGCCGATCTGGATTTAGCGACCCGCGCCATCGTCTTCGGCGCGGTCGGTACGGCAGGACAGCGCTGCACCAGCACCAGGCGACTGATTGTGCATGAATCTCAGTACGAGTTGCTGGTCCCGCGACTGTTGTCGGCCTATGCGCAGGTGAAAATCGGTGATCCCCTGGAGCCGGATATGCTGATGGGGCCGCTTATCGACGGGGAGGCGGTGGCATGTTACCTGTCTGCGCTTGAAGACGTGAAGAAGGCGGGCGGTGAGGTGCTATGCGGAGGATGTGTCGTGTCTCGTCCCGGACATTTTGTCGAGCCCACGATCGTGCGTGCGCAGAACCACTGGGATATCGTCCAGCGGGAAACCTTTGCGCCGATTCTCTATGTCATGACCTATCGAACGCTGGACGAGGCCATCCGGATGCACAATGCGGTTCCACAGGGACTGTCTTCCGCGCTGTTTACCACCCATCTTCGGAACAGTGAGACCTTCTTGTCCGCGATCGGCAGCGACTGCGGCATTGCCAATGTGAACATCGGGACGTCCGGTGCGGAAATCGGCGGGGCATTCGGTGGAGAAAAGACCACGGGTGGCGGACGGGAAGCCGGTTCCGATGCCTGGAAGGCCTATATGCGCCGGCAGACCAACACGATCAATTGGGGGACTGAGTTGCCGCTGGCTCAGGGCGTGACGTTTGGGCGAGTGGAAGGAGGGAACGATGGGGCAAGAAGCTGACCTTGATGCGTTGATGGCTCGTATGACGGCCGACTTTCTGGCGCAGAATAGTGCCGGCCGGATGCTCCGCCGGGCGCTGGACGACCTCGGGGTTGGGTTTATCCCGGTGATCGACCATGTCACTATCCGGACGATGGATATTGATCGGCGCGCCGAGGAATTTCTCACGCTGGGGTATCGGTACGATGAAACGCTTCACTATGATGATTGGTACGCCAAAGTATTCCGGCGGGCCGGGTATCCGGCGCTGTTTGTCGATCAGGCCTATCCGGACGACCGTGGCAGGACCAGCATTATTCCCCGCTGGGTTGAGAAATTCGGTGATCAGGTGTTTCACCATGTGGCGGTCCGGGTTGAAGACATCGAGCAGGCCATTCTCAAATTGAAGGCGAAGGGCGTGGTCTTTGCCGGCGAGATCGTGGGCGCCCGAGGAGGGACGTTACGTCAAATTTTTACCGCCCCTGAGATGCTGGATGGGCAACCCTTTTCCGTGCTTGAATTGGCCGAGCGGCACCAGGGTTATCAGGGATTTCTTCCTCCACAAGCCGACAGTCTCATGCGCTCGACCGTGCGAGGCCTATAGGGCCGCAGGCGTCGGCCGACCGCTGCGCTGCTGTCGCGATGTGTTGCCAGTCTCATCCCGCCGCCAAAAGAGTGCCTCGACCAGATGTGTTGAATTGCGTACAATGCGCCGTATCGACCGAACCAGGTCGAGAGTGTCTTGCATGTGCAGTCTCAACAGGAGGTTCTCTTCATGGTGCGATCCAACGCGACATTACGCTTGATTCTTGCCCTGCTGGTGCTTTGTGCATTTGGAGCAGGAAGTGGTTCCGTACAAGCATCGTCGTCCGGCCATGCCCCTCATGGGATCGTGACCATTGACGGTGTCACCGTGCCGGATGTCGGGCCCTTGCCGACGGTGGTCCCGATACCGTCCTCCAACCTCAACTACACCGCCAAAATCGAACTCGGCAAGCAGCTCTATTTTGACGGGCGACTCTCCAAAAATAACGCGATCTCCTGTGCCTTCTGCCACAACCCCGGGACTGGATTTGCGGACCCTCGCCAGACCTCCATCGGAGTCGGCGGAGGCGTCGGGGGACGACAGTCGCCGACGGTCTACAATACGGGATTGAATCACGTTCAGTTTTGGGATGGTCGGGCACGTTCGCTTGAAGAGCAGGCCATCGGGCCGATTCATAACCCTGTGGAGATGGCCGAGACGCATGAACATGTGGTGGCCAAGCTGGGAAAGATCAAAGGGTATCAGCAACAATTCAAGGCTGTGTTTGGGACGGACGTCAATCTCCAGGGCATTGCCGAAGCGATTGCCGCCTATGAGCGCACGGTGCTCTCCACCAATTCCGCGTTTGATAAATATGTATTAGGCGATCAGAAAGCCATGGATGATGCGGCGGTTCGAGGAATGGCCCTGTTTAGGGGGAAGGCGCGGTGCATCCTCTGCCACAATGGGCCGAATTTCACCGATAATCAGTTTCACAACCTTGGCGTGCCTCAGGTCGGTCCGATGAAGGAAGACCTTGGACGTTTTGTCGTCAGCAGGGCGGAGAAAGATCGGGGCGCATTTAAAACGCCGACGCTCCGTAGCATCACGGAAACCGCTCCGTATATGCACGATGGTGCGTTTAGAACGCTGGAAGAGGTCGTCGAATTTATGGATCAGGGCGGCGGGAGCAATCCCAATCTGAGCCCCCTCGTCAAGCCATTGAATCTGACGGCGGAGGAGAAGCGCGATCTCGTCGCATTCTTGAAAGCGCTGGCAGGAGAGCCGATCCCGTTCAGCATGCCAAAATTGCCGAAATAAACACGAATCCTTTTGGGCCGGCTGTGACTCTCACGGGCAGATACGTGTGCCTTGGTCAGTCTATTTTGTCCAAGTATCGGTGCGTTCCAACCCCCAACCATAGGAGGCCTTCTATGTTTCGAAATCTTTGTGTGCTCGGTGCGAGCACCATTGCGCTCGCCCTCGGCGGACCCGCGCTTGCGGCGGATATGAAGCCGGGTCCGGCGGACGGATTCGACATTCACGTCATGGCACCCCATAAAATGGAAGATGGGTCGGTGGCAGGTCCATTCCATCACTATTGTAAGGCCGTCAAGCCGGAAGTCTTGCAATGTCTGCTATTCGAATCCACGGATCCCAATGCCGTGCTCACCGACGTGGAGTATTTTGTGGCCAAGCCTGTGTCACGGTCGGCGGTGCCTCTTGATGTCTGGAACAAGTTCTATCACGATCATGAGGTCGAAATAGCGACCGGGCGTGTTCAGGTGCTGGATATGCCTGATGCTCAGGCCAAAGAAGTGGCGGCGGCTGCGGCCAAGACGGATGGCATTATTTTCCACTTGTGGCCGAAGGGTGCGAAGGCTCCGGATGGATCGGTGGAGCATCCGACGTCCGTGGGGCATAAACCGCGGACGGAGTAAGTTTGCGAATAGCGCGTGATCCATCCTGTGCCCTAATTGTAAGGAGGCCACTATGCGAAGTGCGATTTTGATGTTTGGATTGTGTGCGGCGGCGTTGACGGCAGCCGGTTGTGCGGAGACTGCCCGCGAAATGAAATCCTCCTCTGCGGCACCAGCTGCCGCCACGGCGGCGAAAGCTCTGCCGACACCGGCTCAGGGCTATACCATTCATGTCATGGCTCCCCACAAGTTTGAAGATGGATCGGTGCATGGTCCGTATCATCACTACTGCAAGCCGATTTCCCCGGAAGTGCTGCAGTGTCTATTGTTCGAGTCGACAGATTCCAACGCTTTGTTGACGGACATTGAATATTTCGTCGCAAAGTCCGTCTCGCGCGCGCATGTTCCGTTGGAGACGTGGAATAAGTATTACCACGACCACGAGGTAGAGATTGCCACGGGGCGGGTGCAGATTCTGGACATGCCGGAGGCGCAGGCGAAGGAAGTCGCTGCCGTTGCGGCCAAAACCGACGGGATCATTTTTCATCTTTGGCCGGACGGAGCCAAGGCGCCGAACGGTCAGGTGGGACATCCCCAGTCTGTGGGCCACAAGCATCGCACTGAATAGTCGAAGCGACGCAGATCCATCAGGCGGAGGGGGCAGTCCCCCTCCGCCTGTGCTGTTTCTGATGAAAGGGAGACGCTGTGATGGATGCTGGACGTGTAGGCCTGATGGTATGGATCCTGCTCGGCGCGGTATCGGTTGGCTGGGCATCGAATTCCGAAGTGTTGCGACCGCGTGTTCCGATCGATCAGATCGAGGCGGCCAGAGCCGTCACCAACCCCTTTCCTGTGACACCGGAAATGCTTCAGCAGGGAAAAGCTCTCTTTGAAGGTAAAGCGTTCTGTCGCGCCTGTCACGGGGCGGACGGGAAAGGGCTCGGAATGGATTTGGACTATTCCACCTTCAAGGGACCGCTCCCACGGAACTTTACCGATAAGCTATGGCAGCAGGCCAGGACGGACGGTGAGCTGTTCTGGATTCTGAAGAACGGGAGTCCCGGGACGGATATGGCTCCGTTTATTCCACTCGTCCTGACCGAGGAGGAGGCCTGGCAAGTTCTCATGTATGTGCGTTCTTTCGGTGGGCGATGACGCGTGAGCGCCGCGCCGCATTCACGGTTTTAGTGTCGTCGATAGGCTCGGTTCTTTGCGGACGCCTTGTTTATCGGGAGGCAGCAGGCGTGCCGCGCTGAGACAGGTGAATGGTCGGCATTGAACGAAGCCAAGGTGCTATATACAAAATATTGCCTGGGGGTTTCATAATGTTCGGCGTGTCTCAACGACAGCCTTTGGCCGGACCGAATGCTCGATGAACGGAACCGGGTGTCCTCGAGAGCGATCATAGTTTTCCTATTCACGGAAATTGTCGGTTGCAGGCAACAAGGCGTTGGCTCCAGATTGGATCGCGTTTTGTGTCCAGTGCAGGGTTTCTCTTCGTACCTTGGGTAGGGCTATCAATGGAAGAACGTTACGATTGAGTTGGTGGGAGATGCGATTGGGTTCTAGTTGAGTGGACCTCTGTCGGGTCCGCGGAACTGCATTGTCGGATAGGCCCAGCCGCGTTGAGCCCCATGCATTGCATGGGGATCGGCGAGCCTTCAATGCGGCGGTCGTGATTGTATAGTACCAACACCTCCGTCGGGCCACAGCATCGACTTTGGGTTATGAGGACAGGCGTTTGCGACAGTGTTGTTGAGACGCTAGGAGGTCAGCGTTGGTGCGCTGATAGGAAATGAGCTAAGCGGGCCTGATCAGAACTAGGGAGCTTGAGGAATTCCATCCCAAAGTATTCCTCCCTGATCCATCGGACCGCGGCGAGTTCAATGGTCAGAGCGTGGGTGGAATCGGGCAGGAGCAGGCGCACAGCCATATAGCTGCCCTCCAGCGTGCTCCGGTTGCATTCCACTAAGCATCCCCTGTGAGACAGGTTGTGGATATGACCCTCTCCGATAGAGAGGGCGCCGGAGAACATGACAGGACAGGCAATTCCAAGGCGGTCTCGAGAGCGTTGAAATATGAGAATTGCTTCGGATGAAGGTGGGCGGTCCAGAGGACTAAGTGATGCTGGGGAGTCGTGGGTCATGGAAGGGAGTATAGTTCCGAGATGCAGTGTGGCAACATCCCGCCTTGGAGGGGCCAGAGACTCGTTGGATGAAGTCGATGCGGGAATTCGAATGACTTGTGATGACAGGTAATTCAGGGACAGTTTATCGGCGGCTTGCGGCATAAAAGCGGTGGCTGCAGGCTCGACACCGCCAAGGGTAACGACCAAGCAGGTACCGGACGAGGTCTCGCCAACCCCGACGTTCAGAGCGACGAATGATTCCGGTACAGGCGGGGCACGAATGCGCTGTCTTGGACAGGGTTTCCAGTGAGCGCCGATCGCCCCCAAAAGAGATCATTTAGTGAGCCCCCGATTTGAGAGCTTCGCACTGGTCGCGGGCGTAGGTGTGAAGCGGTTCACAGGGAGCAGGTTTCGGGCCTTCCCGGTTCGCCATGCGATAAAATCGCTCTTGATAGCTGCTGGTGAGTAAGTCGAAGGGGCTGGGTCGAGTGTGTTTCCCCTGTTCACGTCGGCGGTCGGTCGCTGTTTCATTGTGAGCAGCGCTTAGATGCTTGGTGTGAGGACGCATTACTCCTGCCACCACACCAGGCGAATGAGATAGATTCCTGCCACATAAGTTCCCGCAATGACGATGGCCCAGAGCATGATCTGCCTCCTCTTTTTATTTTCTGTGTTTTTTCCGGAGTGTCGCTGCCATAACGACTCTGACCAGTAGCAACTCGCGTACCAATCTCGGGTAAGTGCATTGATTTGCTTGTGGGAGTGCCCGTGCGGTCATTGCGCTAACAAAGTTCGTCTAGACAAATAGGGACAAGGTGTATCTGATTCGATAATGACAGCATCAATATAGATAACCTTGGGAAGTTCGGCTTAAGTATGAATGTGGGTTGGCTGTTCGTGGCTGGAGGAATTTATGGTTTGGACGGCCGGAATTGCCTGAGGGAACATGGCACTAATGGACTTGGATAGCACTGGCATGCTTGGCCTGAGATTGAAAGCGGGTCACTAAGCTGGTGCCCGCCTTGATCAAGGGGGCCTGGATTTTGGTCGCGAGAGCTAGTTTGATCCCAGAAGTGAACTCACAATGGCAACCAGCACCATGAATAGCGATGTGATAAGACTGAGTGCCGCAGGCAAGTCGCTCTGTGCTCTTCGTAGGAGCTCTGTTTGGAGGGGATCTTTCTCAGCCATTTTGATCGTGGTTGAATTATGCAAGATTCTGAGTGGGCGTAGTGCTTTTTCGAGGTTGTTGTTCGACGGCCAAGGCATGGGCTGTGATGGCGTAGCCGCAGTGGCCGCAAGATAAAAATCCCCCCGTGGGGGCGAGGCTGTGATGTTTGCAGCGCGGACAATCATAGAGCTTCATAGCGGTTTCCTGGATTAGTGGCAGAAATCATTGTGTAGCGTCGGGATTGTGCCGGATGGTTGTGGCTGCCGTAACTCCTTATACCGTGCGTGTAGGTGCGCCACGGCGTTGGCAAACGATGTGAACTCGTCGGATTCAAAATGCAGGGTGACTGGACCATACTTGAAGTGGAGTTTCCCGCAGGTGCACATGTTGAGTGCCGTCTGGGCGTTGCGTGGTTTCAGTGAATGCATGGGTTGAGCGCTCCTTGGTTGCATGAGGTGGCTGATTCGATGATCGGTCGCAAGACCGGCTGATGATTCGCAATAAAGGCTCATCTGGGTTAGGACTAAGGATTCCGTGTGAGTCGTAGATCCTCTACAGTTATGTTGGGTAGGTTGCGGCGCGATCTCGCCTGGCTCTCGCGTGAGGAATATGAACGAAGTAAGCTATGGGCCCCGCAATTGATGCACCTCCACCGGTCCTCCGGATGATAGAAGTCATTGGATGGCTCGCTGGCAAGATATCCTCCGCAACGAGAACAATTCATGAGTTGGCGCTCCGGGGCAAAGGGTTCTGCGTGAAGCCGCTGGACGGAGATGGTAAAGGGGTGCTCCCTTCACAGTCTCCATCCAGCGGGTCCATTCACGCTACTTCGTCGATCTGATGGGCTGATCAGCATCGTTTTGTTCTTCAGGCGAGGGACATAAACGGGCAGTTCAGTTCCTGATCGCGCTGAAGATTGAAGCAGGGTGAATGTCTTTTATGATTTCAATTCTCAATATCATTATAGTGAGTTGATGAGATTTCTGGAATGCTCACTTTCCGGATCTGTAGATAATTTCTTGGTGCTGAGGGTGCGCGGGCCTGCTATTCGAACTGTGAAATCGAGGACCTAACGCGGTACGCAAAAGAGGAAGCTAAAAAGGCGGTTTGGGAGGAGTGCGGTGGTCGTGGCCGGCTCAGTCAGTGAAACTTCTTCATCGCCTAAAATCTACGCCACGCTCAGCAGGAGAAGGAAGAGCGAGTCTGGTCATCTGTGGCGATCATTCCGTCTTTCGCTCGGCAGGTGAAAATCGAGGGTTTCCGTTTCCACGACCTGCGCCATACGTTTGCGACGATCCTGTTACAGCGTGGGATTGGTCTCTAGAAGATGCAACAGTTGCTCGGGCACAAATCGCCCATCATGACGCAACGATATGCCACCATTATCAGGAGAGTTTGTGGGATGGAGTGGAGATCTTGGATCGACCGCGAGACGGTAGCACAACGCTAGCACAGTCGGTGGGTCTTGAAGAGGGTGTGAACTGTATAAGTGGTTGAAAAATGGTGGGCCGTGTAGGGGTCGAACCTACGGCCCGCTGATTAAGAGTCAGCTGCTCTACCAACTGAGCTAACGGCCCCACCTGTGTCCACTATGTTTCGATCGTAACGTACCTGATGGAGCGAATGGTGCGCCTGACAGGATTTGAACCTGTGGCCCTCAGCTCCGGAGGCTGATGCTCTATCCAGCTGAGCTACAGGCGCTCCCGTCGATCAGATCCGACACATTAGCATAGCGTTTCTGTTGCTGTCTAGGGAGTTAGCTCACCATTTGGCACGAATCCATAGGGCAGGAGGATTTCGTCGTCGCCTGAAGATTGAGCGCGGCGCAGGATGGACAAATAGAGTGCCTCGCGTTCGGCCAAGCGGTCGGCGTCTCGTCGAAGGGTGGCTGAGAGCCGGACAATGGGCACTTCGGTTTGGACGGCACAGGCACCATGGACTATCCCGTCCGATTCAACGGGAATGCCCATCGTGCGGCATGTGATGGGTCTGTGGGGGTAGATACCGCAGGTTCCGTCGGCCGCTAGGGCGGGGCATGGAAGGTGGGCGAATCGTTCGACCATCTCATCGATGGTGTCATCTGCCCACCCGTCAAGGGCCGGTTTCGATTTCAGCCTCGGGTAGGCCGTTTCCACAACGGTGATTTGGTTACGGGCCCGCGTGACGATGGGGTGCGCGAGAGCAGAAGTTAATTCATTAAGGCCGCGTTGTATTTCGAGGGCGTCTAGGCGAGTGATGGGAAAGATACCGGTACAGCACTCGCAGCAGCCACGCCCGCAGGGGATCTGTCCCAACAGCGAGGCTCGTGCACGCTGGAACCAGTCCTCGGCTTGCTGGAAAAGGGGTAATGGGTGAGGGGAGGACGCCGTGGTCCCCATGGTGCCTATTCCTCGGGGAGAGAGAGATCCACGATGAGCTCTCCTTTCGGGGAGAAGAATCCTTGCTGATCGATCTGCACGATGCCGTTACAGTGTTCCTGGAAAAATTCCAAAATCCATCCGTTGAAATCATAGCCCTCGTCGGTGACGTCGGCTTCGACCATGCGCGTCGTGAGGATGAATCGCGCGCGGGTGACGTGTTCTTGGGCCAGACTGGCCTCGAGGCTGTCGTGTGAGGACAGATGCTCCAGGAATTGTTTCTGCTCCTGCTCGAACAAATCTTGATAGCTGCCCCGGTCGCGCACGCAAAACACGTGAATCGGCTTACGCTCGCGCGCATAACCCAAAATGACCTGCACCCATGCCCACTCGTCCAGCATGGCATCGCTCATGTCGGGGGGGAGAATGGGAAGTTGTCCCCGCGACTTGAGGAATTCCATCAAGAGGCGAAGCGGTGGAGCATTGTCATTTTTGCAGAAGACTCGTGAGTAGATGACCGCTTCGGGTGCGGCGCCCTCGGCTGGTTGGGCACTAGAGGGAAGAATAGGAAGTTCTTTAGCCATGGCGACGCCTCGTGATCCTGAGTGATGCAGTGGACAGCAACTTGCCTTCGTACTGTACTCTGTGGTTCACGCGGCGCGCAAGAGGATCGAACGTGCTGGTCGCCTCTCTGGATGCGTGTGCTCCGCTTTGCGGCTCTTGACAGCCCCCAGGGCTTTGGATACACTCTCGCCCTGTTTTCGGACTGATTCTGCAGGACACTCGCAGATTTCCGGCTCCACCTCTGTACGTACGAGTTTATAGATCGCAGACCGCACAAGTCAGTTCACTTTCATTCGTTGTTCAAAGGGAGGAACGCATGGCCAAGTCGATGACGAAATCGCAGATTGCTGACCATCTTGCTGGAAAGGCGGGGATTACCAAGAAGACGGCTGTCCAGTTCCTGGACGATTTTGCCGCTCTCGCCTATCGCGAAGCGAAGAATGCCTTCGTAGTACCGGGAATCGGAAAGTTGGTGCTGGCCAATCGGAAGGCCCGCATGGGTCGGAACCCGCAAACGGGTGAGCCGATCAAGATTCCGGCCAAGCGGGTGGTGAAGTTCCGAGTCGCGAAGATGGCCAAAGATTCGATCCTCGGAAAGAAGTAGTCAGCCTCGTTCCTCTATTAGACTGAAGGGCCGGTGCTCCGTCATTGAGAGCACCGGCCTTTGTGTTTTTGCTGCGGCCATAGATAGCGGCGTGCCAGTGAGTATCTGACGGATACTAAAAAGACGGGGCGAGTCCGCTTCCACCTGCGCCGTCATGTCCCACGAAGCGCACCGCATCGCCGTCTTGCACCAGAGAATCTTCGCTGGCGATGCGTTTGTTGATGGTGACCAGGACTTTTTTTTCCCGCAACAGTTGGAGCATGTGACGAAGCCCGCGTCCCTGCCGCTGAATAACTTGCCGAACTGTCACAGGGGTGGGGAGCTCACATGCGAGGTCTCGTTCTCCATCCGTGGTTTGAAGTTGTCCCATCAACGTAATCGTAATCATGCGACCTGTGTCCTCCCAGTCGATCTGCCATAGTGGTTCGTTGTGCCGTGCAGCCGAGCGGCCCAAATTGACTCCCCCAGCCGGCTGCGACTAATATTATCACCATGCAATCCCTGAATATCCAGCGACCAGGAATGCCGGACCTCCAGTTTGCCTTGGTGGTATCGGCCTTGTGCACGTCCGGCCTGGAAACCCTAAACGTCCCAGAGGAGCTCCGGCGGAGAGTGTTCGACGCCTGTTGGGCGCTCGTCAGTACCGATCCCCCACCGACCAACCCTCGGGAGCGTGTGCTGGACTTGCGATTCGGCACGGAGCTCACGCTGGACGCCATCGTGGCTGCCATTCGCCAGCTCTTCGCAGAAGCGGGGATTTCCACGCTGACCTGGGATCATGCTCCCAGCGATCCAACCCGACCGAGTAGTCCTGCTGCAGAGCCGTTGATTGATCGATTGCAGAAGCTCTACCCTGATCCGCCTCCGACTGCTGATCCCTCAGACCGAAACTAGCTGCCATTCTTGGTTCTCTATTGGCTTCGTTCATTCAGCATCAGGTGGGGGAAGTGGAGGACCGCTTTCCAACTGAGGTCGAACGAGGTATGATGCCATCCGTTCTCCCCCTGCGATTCAGGAGGTGTCATGCAGATTACGCCCACGCCGCTTAAGGGCCTGTTTCAGATCGAGCCTGATGTATTCGGCGATGCCCGGGGAAAATTCGTCGAGATCTTTCGCGAGTCACGCTACGATGCGGCCGGAATCGACAAACCATTTGTACAGGACAATTTTTCCTGGTCCGTTCGAGGCACTCTGCGCGGACTCCACTATCAGCTAGCTCGACCACAGGGGAAATTGGTCATGGTCGTCAAGGGTACGGTGTTCGATGTGGCGGTCGATATCCGGCAGGGGTCGCCGACGTTCGGGCAATGGTACGGAGTGGAGCTATCCGACAGCAACATGCGGCAATTGTATATTCCTCCCGGTTTTGCCCATGGCTTTTGTGTGCTCAGCGAGGACGCAGGGTTTCTGTATAAGTGTACGGATGTCTATTCCCCGCCGGATGAGCGGGGCATCCTATGGAATGATCCGGCTCTCGCCATTGCCTGGCCTGTAAAGACCCCGCTGCTGTCGGCGAAAGATCAAGCATATAAGTGCCTGGCTGACATGAGGACGGAGTTGCCCCGTTACGAAAGCCGCTAGCCCTCGGCCGTTTGGTCGGCCGATTCCATGGCCACACAACTCTTCTCCGTAGGCGGGTCTCCGGCAACGTGTTGCCCGTGTCTTCTCTTCCCCTTCCTTTCGCTCGTCGTCCGGAATCATGGACCCAGGTACTTCGTGGCCTTCGTTCCGATCGCTGAGGCCGATCTAGTCTTGCCGCACGATGGGCCTGCATGCTATGTAGGAATCATTCCTGTCTAGTGAGCGAGATCATGAAGTTGGATTCGCAGGAGATTGAGGCCCGGTTTCGACGGCACGCGGTGCGTGTGACTCGCCAGCGGGCGGCCATCTATGCGGCGTTGGCGGAGACTACCAGCCATCCCACTGCCGAAGACCTCTATCGCACGGTCAAGCGCGAGCATCCGATGATGTCACGCAATACGGTGTATTACACGCTGGGGGTCTTGCGGCAAGCCGGTTTGGTGCAGGAAGTAAACGTGGGTCATGAGGTGGCGCGGTTCGACGGAAATGTCACTGTGCACCATCATCTGATTTGTCTGGGCTGTGGTCAGATTGTGGATGTGATGGACGACGGGTTGAATCATCTGGCCATCCCGAGTCGGCAGGCCAGGGGATTTCATGTGCTCGGGCATCGGGTGGAGTTTCACGGATATTGTGCGGACTGTCAGCAGGCAGGTCTTGGCGCGATGGAGCGTCGCGGGTAGGAGTATCGATTCGTCACTTAACTGAAGGAGGAGCGTATGGGAAACAGTTTGAAGGGCACGAAGAGTCACGAGAATCTTAAGCACGCGTTTGCCGGGGAATCACAAGCCAACAGGCGCTATCTCTATTTTGCACGCCGTGCGGACATCGAAGGGTATCCCGATGTGGGCGGGCTGTTCCGTGATACGTCTGAAGCGGAAACCGGTCATGCCTTCGGCCATCTGGATTTTCTGAAAGAAGTGGGTGATCCCGCCACCGGTGTGCCGATCGGAAACACCGAAGCCAACTTGAAGTCCGCGATCGAAGGGGAAACCTACGAATACACGCAGATGTATCCGGGTATGGCAAAGACCGCGCGCGATGAAGGTTTCTCTGAATTGGCGGAGTGGTTCGAGACCCTGGCCAAAGCGGAACGGTCCCATGCCAATCGGTTTACCAAAGGCCTGGATAGCTTGAAGCAAGGCTAAGACCTGTTCAAGGTCAGTCTGTGGATATCGGCGATCAGCGAGGGATCGATGTGATCTCCTCCGCTGATTGCTGGTTGCCGATGGCTGCCTGCATGATGGCACCGCGCCTATGAACCAATTCAACCTCATCAATCCGATCGATCCCAAGGACCTGGAAAAGGAAACCCTGCGGATCTACGATGTGTGCGACGGCTGCCGCCGGTGTTTCAATCTCTGCCCCTCGTTCAATACGTTGCTGGATCGAATCGATGAGTACGAGAGCGATGTGGCGAAATTTACCGCGGCGGACCATCATCGCGTCGTCGACGAATGCTACTATTGCAAACTCTGTTTCAACCATTGCCCGTATACGCCGCCCCATCAATATGGCATCGACTTTCCGCTCTTAATGGCGGTCTGGAAGAAGCGGCTGGCAACGGAACGGGGCACCCGCTGGCGGGACTGGCTGTTGACGAGGACCGATCTGTTGGGGAGAGTGAACAGCGCCTTCGCGCCGTTGGTCAACTGGGGGTTGGGCCAGGGGTGGCTACGGGGTCTTCTGCAGACGGTGCTGGGTGTTCACCGGGACAGGCAGGTGTTGCACTATCAGCGTGAAACCTTTGTGCGATGGTGGGCCCGTCGATCTGCAGGCCGCAAGGTAGGCACTGGAAAGAAAGCGGCATTGTTTGCCGGGTGCTTGGTCAATTACCAGGCTACCGATGTGGGCAAGGCGACCGTGCAGGTGCTCGAAAAGAACGGGGTTGAAGTGGCACTGCCGGACCAGTCCTGTTGCGGAATGCCGTCATTCGATATCGGCGACACGGCAGCGATGGTGGCGGCGGCAGAGCGCACGATCGCCTCACTGAAATCATGGGTGGATCAGGGCTATGATGTGGTCATTCCCGCTCCAAGTTGCAGTCTCATGGTGAAGCGGGAGTATGTCAGTTTGGTGGCCGGAGACGAGGCGAAACGGGTGGCCGAGCATACGTACGACATCAGCGAGTACCTGATGAAGATGAAGCGTGAGGGGGGCTTGGCCATGGATTTCACGCAGAAGCCGGGTCGTGTGGCCTATCAGGTGCCCTGTCATCTGCGGGATCAAAATATCGGGTTCAAATCGAAGGAACTCATGGAATGCGCCGGGGCGAAGGTCGAGGTGATAGAGAAGTGTTCCGGGCATGACGGTTCCTGGTCGGCCAAGGTCGAATTTTTCCCCCTCTCCATGAAGATCGCGCAAAAGGCCGTGCGCATGGTCGAGCAGGCGCCGGCTGATTTGGTGGCATCCGACTGTCCGCTGGCGGGGCTTCAGCTTGATCAGGCCGGGGTCGGGGCCCACGTGGGAGGGACATCCTCGCAGCATCCAATCCAGATTGTGCGCGACGCCTATGGATTGCCCAGGGATCCGCGTGCCTCCTGAGAGTTGGCCTCCTGCTCGCGGCGGGAGATGTTTTCTCACCCCGGACTAGATCATGAAAGCACTCACACCGCAAGACCTGATTCCTCACGATGAGTATGAGCGGCAGCGCGAAACGTATCGTCAGGCCATCATCGAGCTCAAACGGCGTAGGCGGATCGGTCTTGGCGAGAAGATCACGTTGGTCTTCGAGAATCAGGAAACTCTGCGTTTCCAGATCCAGGAAATGATTCGCGTCGAGCGGATCTTCGATCCGCAAAAGGTCCAGGAGGAGCTGGATGTGTACAATGCCCTTCTCCCGGCGTCGGGTGAATTGAGTGCGACCCTCCTGATCGAACTCACGGATCCTGACACAATGAAGCAGTGGCTCGATTTATTTATGGGCCTGGATCACGGCCAGAAGGTCGGCCTCCGGGCCGGGGGAGACGTGGTCTATGGCGAATTCGAGGGCGGCCACAGCCATGAAACGAAGATCAGCGCGGTTCATTTCGTCCGCTTTCGCCCGACCTCTGCGATGGTAAGGGCCATCGGCGATCAGGCCGCGCGGGTGGCGCTAATGGTTCGTCATGCCGGGTATGAGGCCGAAACCGAGGTGCCATGGGTGACACGACAGGAATGGCTTGAGGATTTGAGCACGGTCGAGTAATCTTCACGGATGCGTGAGCGATGCGCACTGGCAATAATCGTCACTGAACGCTGTCTAGCGAGAATCGGTTCCTATGGCCGCTGTTCTCCTCAATAAACGCATTGAGTTCTGTGCGTCCCACCGGTACCACAAGCCGGAGTGGGATGCTGCGAAGAACCGTGCCATGTTCGGGGCCTGTAATAATGATCCCGGGCATGGTCATAACTACATGTTGGAAGTGACGGTGGCGGGAGAGGTCGATCAGCGGACCGGCATGGTCGTGAACCTCTTTGACTTGAAGCGCGTGTTGTTGCAGGTGTTGGAGGAGTTCGATCACAAGCACCTCAATCTTGACCTGCCCTATTTTGAGCGCCAAATTCCAACTTCCGAAAACATCGCACGTGTTCTGTGGGACAAGCTTCAAGCTCAACCGGATATCGGTACGCTCAAACGGTTGTCGTTGTATGAGGATGAAGATCTCTGCGCCGACCTCACGGCAGAGGCCGGGCTGGAGGTGGCCTCGGTGACCAGGCGGTATTCCTTTACCGCCGTGCATGACGGCCATCGTGGACATACCTGGGATCTGTTCGTGTCGGTGCATGGACCGATCGATCGTGGGACCGGCATGGTTACGGATATTGTTGCGTTGGATCACTTGCTGAAAGAACGCGTACTGGTCCCGTTCGAGGGACGGGATCTGCGTATGGTGTTGGCGACGCCCTCAGTCACCGGGGAATATCTGGCCAAGGCGGTGTGGGATCGTATCGTTTCGGCCATTCCAGCCGGAACGCTTCAACTCGTCAAGCTCGTCCAAACTCGCGATCTCTTCTACGAATACGCCGGCTGATTCATTTCTTCTCCTCTCGACTCCCTGCAACGTGGCTGAGCGTTGTGCCTGCAAGGGCCAACCGGCCGACGCACTACACAGGCTGCACAAACTTCCTCCGCTCGGCAGTTCTTGCCGGGTGTTTTGCGTCGAGTGCTCCTCGCATTCGACAATTCATTGGGTTTCAAGGCGTTCTTCCTCCCGGTATCTGTGGCCCGAAAGTTGTATCTATGGATGGGTGTTGGGTCGTTCTGCTCGGGTCGGATCGGGAGGTACTGACATTATGATGTCCATCTGGGAATTCTTCGGCCAAGACGTGGCGCTCTTCGGGCAGCTCCACAGTCCCATGTTGAGTTGGCTCGGCTCTGTCGGATTGGTCGCGCTGTTTCTGTGGCATGCGGGTCGGCTGACGGCGGCCATCTCCAGCGTGCAGGGATGTTACACCCGCGTATGGCCGACCTTGATGAGTCTCACTGCCAGCCGCAAGAGTCTGCAATCAGAGTGGTTGACGGTCCCCAGCTTGAGCGATGTGAAGAAAGCGGCCAATCAGTCCGGCGGTCAATCGGAGCGGGTCGATTTGGATGACCTTCACACACTCGACAAGGCCATGCGTCGGGAGCCTCGTCTTGAACAGGCCTGGCTGCATTTTCGCAAGACCTTTATTGTGGAGCGTACGGCCTGGTTCATCGAGCCGAAAGTGTTTGCGACACGCACGGCGGCGGAGTTTTTCCCTCGTGATCTACTGAATGGCCGCTTGAATCTCGCCTTTTACCATCAGTTCCCGTCGTTGATTACGGGAGGCGGTCTGTTGCTCACGTTTCTTGCGATTCTCATCGGCTTGAGCAAGCTCCATGCGGACGGATCACATATCGTGGGCATTCAAGGGTTGATCAACGGATTGGCCGGGAAATTTTTGACGTCGATTGTGGGATTGCTCTGTGCCAACCTCTTTGTGCTTCTGGAGAAGTCCGGCTTGCATCGGTTGGGCACCACTCAGCAGCAGTTTGTTGCGATGGTCGATGAACTGTTCCCGCGCAGAACCATGGAGCAGATGTTGGAGAACTTCACCCCCGGGGCGGGGGCATCACAAACGCCTGCCGCAGTGGGTGCGGTGCCCGTTGATCTTGGCGATCGCCTCGTGGGGACCCTCAGTGATCGCTTGAGTCCCACCGTGACGGCGCTGAGGGAGGCCGTGGAGGTGTTGAGCAGGCGGGAACCAGGTGGACGGTTCGCTGCACCGGATCGTTCGGCGGAGGAGTTGTCGCGGGTGATACAGCAGACGATGGCGGTTCCGATTCAGGAATTGAACCAGGCCATTCACATGCTTGCCCGCTCGGTCGAGGAACTCAAGCGCGACCCCAAAATGGAGCCAGAAGCGGAGCCGAGAGAAAGTGAGTTTGAATCGACGTTCTTTGATGACACGCTGCCGTCAGAATTGGAAGAGGAACCCAGCCCTGATGACAGCATGAGCGGGTTGCGGTGGTTTGCGAATTGGCGTCAGAGCGCCTCAATGAAGGGAGCAGCCTGATATGCGCCCCAACTCCTCGCCGGATTCGCAGGAACAGTCTTCGACCCTCACCATTGGCATCACGGATTTGATGACGTCACTCGCCGTCATTTTTATCCTCCTGTTCAGCGCCTATGTCACCAAAGTCTCCGAAACGGAATCACAGGCGAAGATGCCGGTCTCCACTCCGGCGCCGGAGCGGAAGGTGGCCCGGGCAACGACGGACGATATCAAGGGGCTGCTGCGTGACCATTTCCAGCGCTTCGACCTTTCCTTGGATGCCGATTCCAGCGACCCTCATGTCGTGCGGATTGTCGTGCCGGAAGCGTTGTTAAACTTTGAGTTCGGCAAGGGCGCACTCTCGTCGGCGGCGGACCGATTCCTTGCGGATGCGATGCCGACCTATGCGGCGTTGCTCTGCGGTGCCATGCGGGATCAAATCGATTCGCTGGTGATCGAAGGGCATACCGATGATCGCGGTACGGACATCTACAACTTGAAGTTGAGCCAGGAGCGTTCGTTGAATGTAATGGTGAAAGGGCTGGAAGTCATCAAGGACTCGGCTCCGTGGGCGTACCGCTGTTTCCACGAAAAGACGTCTGCTAGCGGGCGAGGTCGGCAAGATCTCGTCATGGATGAGTCGCGTGGCCCTGATCGAGATAAGAGCCGACGAGTGGTATTTAAAATCCGCCTACGGCCTACGGCTCAGCAAACTGAGATGAAGCAAGCCATGCGGACGATTGAAGAGCCGAACGTCAGCTCCCGCCTGTTCTAACGCCGTTCCGGGGACGGCCCGTCTTGCGCGCAACGAAATCCGACATCATTCCGTCTCGCATCTGGCGCATATCCGGCGCGATTTGACGACCTGATAGCCTTGGAATCATTGTTCCAGGCGCCTCCGCGCAATGCCCTAAGGGGCCCTGCGGAAGGTCCTTTCGGATTGTCTCGTACACTGAATTGGTAGTAGGTCGGATCATACCAGTCGGCGACCCATTCCCAGAGATTTCCCGACAAGTCATACACCCCCTCCGGTGTTTTGCCCAGTTCAAAGCGTCCGACATTGCTCAGGGTGTCGTATCCTCGCCATCTGGTCTCGCCTGCATTGGCATGTCCCCTGGTCGGATGCGCACTCCCCCACGGGTAGATCCGTCCCTCGGTACCGCGAGCTGCAATCTCCCACTCCGCTTCTGTCGGCAATCGTTTCCCCGCCCATCGGCAATAGTCACGCGCATCGTACCAATTGACGCCGACCACAGGCCTCTTGTCGTGAGTACCGGCGGTCGCCTCACTCCACTTGAACGGCGCGTCCGGTTTTTGGGAGGCCAGGAACTCGGCATAATGAGCGACGGTGGTTTCGTACACATCAAGATAAAAGGCTTTGACCGAAACGCGATGGACCGGCTGTTCGTCCTCTTGGCCGCGGTCGCTGCCCATGGCAAATTCCCCGGCCGGAATGAGCACCATTGGCGTACCACGATGCGCGCCGATGAACTTGGTACTAGGCTCGACGGGGGCGGAGTTGGATGGACTAGCTACAACTGAATGTGAAGGGCGTGGCGAAATGTCCTTCGCTTCGGCAGCCCCTGTGAAGGGGAGGCAATAGAGCTGCGCGATGGCACAGGCGATCGGTACGAATGTCTGCATTGTTTTGTGGGTGATCGATTGCGAGACGGTCGGCGGTTTTGGTCTCACCTGCACATTGTATCCCGTTCGTGCGAAAAAGTGTGGGGGAGGGACCGTGTAGGGTGCGCGTCCTTAGCGACGGACAAGTTGCAGCAGGGCTTCAGTGGGTGCGGTGAGGACTATCGGAGATGGAGGCTGTTACTTCAGCAAATGGTCGGAGATTAATGCCGCCAGCTCGGCCGGTTCGACCACGCCTTCACGAGTGAGCAGCAGTTTGCCCTGCGCGAAAAAGTGTGTGGTGGGGTACGTTTCAAACGTATGCGCTTTTTTGATCTCGCGGCATCGGCCCGGCACGTGCATTTTGGCCTTGCCGATCTTGATCGTGGGGAACTTTGCAGCGGTTTCTTCCAGGATGGGATCGTACTGCTTGCACGGTTCGCAGGTGGCCAAGCCGTAGGCGACGACTGCGCCGGCACTCTCGGTAAACTCTTTGTAATTTTCGTCGCGAACGTCTTGGACTGTGCCGGTCATACTCTCTCCTCGGCTGTGAGGGATGACCGAGGGGGGCGTCGTGGTGACCCCTCCCCCCTCGGTTCCTCGTGGCGCTTAGCTCAGTTTCGCGAGGGCCGCGAGAATGTCCTTATCTTCCCGTGCCACCTTGATTTCCTGAACCTTCACGTAGGCGACTTTGCCGTTCTTATCGACGATGACCGTTGCGCGCTTGCCGCAATTCAACGGTTCAAAATACAGTCCATACTTCTTCACGACTTCGCGATTGAAGTCAGAGAGCAGGCGATGCTTCAAGTCGAGGGAATCCGCCCAGGCCTTGTGGGAGAAGAAGCTGTCGCAGCTGATGCCGAACAGTTCCGCGTGGGCACTTTGGAACTTCGGGAAGTCATCGGTCAGGCACTTGTTTTCACCCTGACAGACCGGGCTCCAGTCGAGCGGGTAGAACGCGAGCACGACATTGCTCTTCCCTCTGAAATCGCTCAACTTCACGTCCTTCTGGTCCTGATCCTTTAATGTGAAATCCGGCGCGGTATCGCCGACCTTAATTTCTGCAGCCACATCACTCATTGAGAATCCTCCTAGGTTAGACCCACAGCACGACGCAAAACTCTTTCGTGGTACCACGCCTGGAAAAACCTTGTCAACGGGGCCAGAAGGCCTAGGGAGCACGGTGTGCCGTCGCAATTAATTGATTTCGCGATGCTTTATGGGCTTTTTGAAGTGGCGGGTCAGAGGATGTCGGTGATGATTTGCCGGAACGCTATCACGCGACCTGTGGGCGCTGCCGTGCGATGTTTGATGAATCGAATGGTGTGGGCGACGGCCGGAAGGTCCAACGAGCTTCCCACCTTTTGATTCTGTCCGGACCGTAAGACTGTATCGGCTGCGGACTTTAGAAGGGCGATGGTCTCGGCGTCCGGAAGGCCTCGGGGCTGAATCACTTCCAACTCGTCCAGTCCGAACTTGTTTAATCCCAATGTGTGGAACCATTCAGATGATTCATCGGTACTCTCGCTCTGCTGGACGGTGACATGGTCCCGGGAAGAGAAGACATCCAGTGATCTGTCATTCCAATCCGACGGATTTAGGTACTCGTGGCACAGAACATCGAGGGCCGTGCCCTGGGTGAGCAGGGTCAGTCCGCGGGCGAGCCTGGCAGCGACGAGCACTGTATCTGCAATGGTGCTTGGGGCGGTGGCGGCTGGTGAGATGGATCCGAGCTGCCGGTGATCCCAGGATAGGACGGGCTGCCATTGTGCGGCGTCGGATTGAGGGAGGCTAGTCAGGAGATATGCCTGCCATGGACCGTGGCTGGCGCTGACGCGGCCTCCGGCTTCATGTTGGAGGCAGGTCAGCGGCCCGCCGTACTGCAGGTCGTACCAGATCTTTAGTTCCTCGAGAGACGGAGGCGCCCCGCGATAGCCGACCAAGTAGAGTGGCGACTTCGCGGGCGCAGGTTTCGGAGATTTTTTCCTGATCTTCATGCCGCCCGCTCAGCAAGGCGCCGAGCGCCTGCGGAGTTACTTGGAGCTCTTCTTCGCTTTCCGACGGTCATCCGGGTTCAGGAGCCGCTTGCGGAGGCGGAGATATTTCGGCGTCACCTCGACCAATTCATCCTGGCCGATGTACTCCATCGCGAATTCCAGCGACATTTCACGAGGTGGTGTGAGCACCAAGGCCTCGTCCGTGCCGGCTGCGCGCATGTTGCTCAATTGTTTCTGCTTGCACACGTTGACGTCCAGGTCCTCGTCGCGGCTGTTCTGGCCGACGACCATGCCCTGGTAGACTTCGACCGAGGCGCCGATAAACAATTCACCACGTTCTTGAGTCATGAAGAGCGCGTAGGCCGTGCTGGTTCCGGCTTCGAAGGCTACCAGCGAACCATGCGGTGCCACGAGAAGCGCCTTTTCATCCGCCGGGGCATACCCGGAAAACACATGGTGCAGGATGATAGTGCCGCGGGTCTTTGCCAGCAGGATGTTCTTCAGGCCGATAATGCCGCGCGTCGGGATGTGATACTCGATGTGCATTTCGCTGGCGGTGCCTTCGGAATGCACGAGCTTCATGTGCCGGAGTTCGCCGCGTCGTTTGCCGATTTCTTCAATCACCGGTCCTTGATATTCAGAAGGAACCTGAATGGTCAACTCTTCAAACGGTTCCGTGACCGTATCGCCTTCTCGGTGCAGGATGACCTCGGGCTGAGAGATCTGCAGCTCATAGCCTTCACGACGCATCTGTTCGATCAGCACGCCGAGATGGAGTTCGCCACGGCCGGCCACGAGAAACCGGTCGGCGCTGTCTGTTTCTTGCACGCGCAGGGAGACGTTGGTTTCCAGCTCCTTGAACAACCGTTCACGCAGGTGGCGCGAGGTCAGATATTTTCCGTCACGGCCCGCGAACGGGCTGTTGTTGACCGAAAACGTCATCTGCACCGTCGGTTCGTCGATCGTCACGCGCGGGAGC
This sequence comes from Nitrospira defluvii, assembly GCA_000196815.1. Taxonomy (GTDB): domain Bacteria; phylum Nitrospirota; class Nitrospiria; order Nitrospirales; family Nitrospiraceae; genus Nitrospira_A; species Nitrospira_A defluvii_A. Next base: position 3,991,018 of record FP929003.1, on the reverse strand, counting down.
GCGACCGGATTGGTCGGATCGGCAATCGTGTCACCGATGTTTACTTCTTCCAGGCCGGAGAGGGCGATAATTTCACCCGCTTCAGCCGTTTCGACATCGGTGCGTTCAAGGCCTGAAAACACTGCAAGGTCGGAGATCTTGCCGGGGACCTGGCCGCCGTCCTTGGTCAGTGTGACCACGTTTTGGCGGCGGGCGATGGAGCCGGATTGGATCTTCCCGATCCCCATTTTCCCTTTGTAGGAATCCTGGGCCAGGGCCAGCACGAGGAGCTGAAACGGGGCGTCCGCGTTGATGGCCGGAGCCGGAATCTTGTCGAGAATCGTCTCCAGGAGCGGGGAGATCTCCGTCCCTGGCTGCTTCAGATCGAGGGTCGCCACGCCCTTGATGGCGGAGGTGTAGACGATAGGAAAATCCAGCTGTTCGTCGGTGGCTCCCAGATGCACGAAGAGATCGAACGTGCGATTGACAACGTCATCGATGACTGCATCGGGGCGATCGATCTTGTTGATGACGACGATGGCTTTGTGCCCGAGGGCCAACGCTTTGCGCAAGACGAACGTGGTTTGGGGCATCGGGCCTTCTTTGGCATCGACCAGGATCAGTACGCCATCGACCATGCGGAGTGTCCGCTCCACTTCTCCGCCGAAATCTGCGTGGCCCGGCGTGTCGACGATGTTGATCTTCACACCTTTATAGGTCACGCTGGCGTTCTTGGCTCGGATCGTGATCCCGCGCTCGCGTTCCTGATCCATTGAGTCCATGATGCGCTCACCCATGTCATCGATTTTACGATGGACGTGGGTCTGGCGCAGCACGGCGTCGACGAGAGTCGTTTTCCCGTGGTCGACGTGCGCGATGATGGCAATGTTGCGGATGTCGGTCCGACGACCTTGCGGCGCGTGCAGACCCGATGTGGTGGATGAAGGCGCTGAGCTGTTCATAATCTCCAATGCCGTGAAAGTGCCAAAAAAAAGACGCCTTCCTATGAAGGCGTCTAAGCCTATGGACTATACCCGATTCAAATGTCTTCCCGCAAGCTGATTGTCGAATGTTCAGCGGAAACTTCTGCGGACGATGATTCGAACCTTGCTTGAGTTTGTCGGGTGTGCATTGTATGGTGGGGTTGTCGCGGGTTGACCCCTTTCCTCGCAACCATCCAACTTCATGTCCGAACTCGATCACTTACTCGATAAGCCGGAGAAGCCTCGCCGTCGCTGGCGATGGTGGAAGATTGCCGTCATCGGCCTGCTGCTCGCCATTGTGCTCGGTGGCGGCGGGGTGGCCGGCATTCTCTGGTATTTCTCCCAAGACCTCCCCTCGCTGGATCCCTTGCAGAACTATCAGCCGAGCCTGGTGACACGCGTCTATTCCGACGACCGACAAGTGATCGGCCAGTTTTTCATCGAACGACGATTCCTCAAGCCTATTCAGGAGATGCCGAAGAGCCTGACCCAAGCCGTCATCGCGACGGAAGACACGAGATTTTTTGAACACCCGGGCCTGGACATTGTCGGGATTCTCCGAGCGGCCTGGACTAATATTCGCCATGGTGGCCGGAAAGTCGAAGGCGCCAGTACCATTACCCAGCAGTTGGCGCGGTCCCTGTTTCTTTCGGCAGAGCGAACGTTCGATCGCAAAGTGCGGGAACTCATCCTGGCCTACAAGATGGAGCTGGTGCTGACGAAAGAACAGATTCTGGAGATGTATTTGAACCAGATCTATTTCGGTCAGGGCGCCTATGGCGTGGCCGCGGCCAGCCAGACCTATTTCGGGAAAGAACTGTCAAAGCTCACGCTGGCTGAATCGGCGTTCCTCGCCGGCCTTCCCAAGTCCCCGAGTCACTATTCGCCCTTCAAAGCCTATGACCGGGCTAAGAAGCGGCAGGAGCATGTGTTGAGCCGGATGGCTGAGGCAGGTTTCATCAATGCCGCCGACCGCGAACAAGCCGTAGCCGAAAAGCTGAACTTCCGCCGTCCTGGCAGCGAGCATCTTGGGCCCTATTTCGTGGAGTATATCCGGCAATTGTTGGTGGCCAAGTTCGGTGAAGCGATGGTGTACAAGGGCGGATTGGAAGTGTTCACCACGCTGAATGCCGATATGCAGAAAGCCGCTGAAGCCGCTGTGTTTAATGGATTGCGCGAGGTCGATAAGCGTCAGGGCTGGCGCGGTCCGCTCCGCACCGTCGATCTGGCGACTTTGGAGGTGCCGGCACCCGATCCCTCTGTGAAACTTGCGGAGGGGGACATCATGGAAGGGGTGGTGACAAAGATCGCCAAAGATCACGTACTGGTCCAGATCGGCGGTACCACCGGTCGGCTTGCGTTCGACGATATGGCCTGGGCAACCAAGTATCTGAAAGGCAAGGATCCCACGAAGGATGCGACCCCGGTCAAAAATCTCAAGCAACTGCTGGCACTCGGTGACGTGATCGAGGTCGGGGTGAAGAAGCTTGAGAAGGAAACGGTGCATCTGCGCTTGGAGCAGACCCCGCTGGTTGAAGGCGCTCTGGTTGCGATCGATCCCAAAACAGGCGCCATCCGCGCCATGGTCGGGGGGTATGATTTTGCGCGGAGCGAATACAATCGTGCGGTGCTTGCCCGCCGTCAGCCCGGATCCTCATTTAAGCCCATCATCTATGCCACGGCGATGAATCAAGGTATGAGTCCGGCTACGGTAGTGTTGGATGCCCCGGTGGTGTATGAACAGGAAGAAGAGGACAAGACCTGGAAGCCTGAAAACTACGGCAAGCGGTTTCACGGCATTGTGAGTTTACGGGAGGCGCTGATTCATTCGCACAATCTCGCGACTGTGCGTCTCCTGGATAAAGTGGGCATTCGCAACGTGATCGATTTCTCGCGGACGGTCGGGATCGTGAGTCCGCTGGCTGCCGATCTTTCGCTCGCGTTGGGTTCGTCCGGTGTGGGATTAACGGAGTTAGTGTCGGTGTATGGCGTCTTCGCCAATCAAGGTATGCGGGTGGAACCCTATGCGGTGGCGAGCGTGCAGGACAGCGGAGGCCGGACGTTGGATCAAGCCGCCATTCAACCGCGGCAGGTGGTGTCCAGAGAAACGGCCTATCTGATTACGAATATGATGGAAGATGTTATTCAACGTGGAACCGGTGTGGCGGCCAAGGCAGTCATTGACCGGCCGGTGGCGGGGAAAACCGGGACGACTAATGACTTTACCGATGCCTGGTTCATCGGGTCTACGCCCAACCTTGCGACCGGGGCCTGGGTGGGTTTCGATGATCGGCGTCCCTTGGGTGAAACCGAATCCGGAGCGCATGCAGCCCTGCCCATTTGGATCTCCTTTATGAAGGACGCACTCAAGCAGCTACCGGTTGTGCCGTTTGAAATCCCCGACGGGGTGATGTTTGTGAAAGTGGATCCCTCGACAGCCCTTCTCACTGATCAGGACGAGCAGCATGGCACCGTGGAGCTCTTCACCAAAGGCACCGAGCCAACCAAGAGCGCCGGATCAAAAATCGATCCCACCGAGTTCTATAAGCTGGATCAAGTGCAGGACAGCGCTCCAGCGGTTCCTGTCGAACCGTAACGCAACACCGGGCAGGTTTCCTGTCCAAGTCTTCTCCGCTCATGCGGGCAGCGCACAACATTGCGACGGTCGTCGCGCTGGCGGCGGTCTGGCTGTGAGATGTGTGGTGAAGGGCGTTCGAGGGGCCGATCAGGACTGGGAGTCCTGATATTCTTCGTGCCAGGCCATTTGAATGGATTCGAGGGTTTTTTCGTTCGATTTCTTCGGGTCGTCCTTAAATTCGGGGAGGGCGACAATCCATGCATGCATGTCGGTGAAGCGGACCGTGAGGGGGTCCGTGGTCGGGTGGGCCTCCACCAAACGGATGGCGAGTTCTTCAGCGTCACTCCACTTCAAATCCATTGCAGTTCCTCATGTTCAGGGATTACGTCACATCAGAGACTTTTTTGCCTTGGAGCCCTTGCTTGAGGGAGTCGTCCAGCATGGCCACGGTGAGGCCCTTGGCTGCCTGCTCAATGTCAGCCATGCGCGCACGGATGGCACGGGGATCGTTTCCGTCTTTGGCCGTGACCAGCGCCGAGAGGGCCGCGCGAATGGCCTCGATCTCTCCTGTGGCGACGAGATGCCCACCGTCCGCTAACGATTTTTCGGTCGTGGTGATCAGCGCTCCTGCATCGAGTCGGGCTTCGATCAGCTTTCGCGCGTTGACGTCGTCTGCGGCGAACTTGAACGAATCTTCGATCATCCGCTCTACTTCTTGATCCGATAACCCGTAGGAGGGTTTAACTTCCATCGATTGAGTCTCGCCGGTCCGCATGTCTTTGGCCATGACGTTCAGAATGCCGTTCGCATCGATCAGGAAGGTCACTTCAATGCGTGGAACTCCCGCGGGCAATGGCGGCACCTTGAGACGGAAACGGGCCAGGCTGCGATTATCTTTTGCCAGCTCCCGTTCGCCCTGGAGAATATGAATGTCCACCCCCGTTTGGCCGTCCACATATGTGGTAAACATTTCCTTGGCGCTGGCGGGGATGGTGGTGTTTCGTCTGATCAGGCTGCTCATGACCCCGCCCATTGTCTCGATACCCAATGACAGGGGGGTCACATCCAGCAGCAACATGTCCGTTGTGCCGCCGCTCAGAATATCCGCTTGTACCGCCGCGCCGAGCGCAACCACTTCGTCCGGATTCAGCTCGCAGTGCGGTTGCTTCCCGAACAGGGCTTGCACTCGTTGGCGAACCAGTGGCATGCGTGTCGAGCCGCCGACAAGGACGACTTCATCGATGTCGCCGGGCGCTAGTCCGGAATCTTTCAAGGCCAGACGGCAGGGACCCAGCGTGCGCTCAACTAAGGCGATGCTGAGCGCATCAAGTTGATCGCGCGTGAGCTCACGGGTAAATCGGCCTTTCCCGTCCGGCAGATCGAGACTGGCGGTCGTCTTGAGTTCGTCCGAAAGACGTATCTTCGTGCGCTCGGCTTCGAGACGGACAGCCTGCATATTGTCGGGATGCGTACTGAGGTCGAGCCCGTACTGTGTGCGGATCTCAGCGAGGAACAGATCGGCAATCTGCTGGTCGAAATCGTCTCCGCCTAGATGGGTATCGCCGTTTGTGGCGAGCACTTCGAAGATCCCGTTTTTCAACTTGAGGATCGAGATGTCGAATGTGCCTCCGCCTAGATCGTAGACGGCGATGGTGCCCTGTGTCTTTTTCTGTAATCCATAGGCCAAGGAAGCGGCGGTGGGCTCATTAATGATGCGCAACACCTCGAGCCCGGCAATCATGCCCGCGTCCTTCGTGGCCTGACGCTGGCTATCGTTGAAGTAGGCGGGTACGGTGATGACGGCCTTGGTGATGCTTTCCCCCAGAAAGGCTTCAGCCCGAAGCTTGAGTTCTTTGAGGATCATGGCCGAGATCTGCGGGGGGGAGTAGGATTTCTCCCCCAGCTGGATCCGGATGACGCCGCCTTTTTCTGTGAGTGTGTAGGGAAAGTAGGCCAGTTCGCCCTGGACGTCGGCCAGGCTCTTGCCCATGAACCGCTTGACCGAATAGACCGTACGCTCAGGATTTCTCGTGAGATGTTCTTTTGCCGGATCACCGACCATCAGTCCGTTATCCGTCAGCGAGACGACCGAAGGGACCATCGCGCGTTCATTCTGCGCCGAGATGACACGCGGGGTGCCATGATCCATGTATGCGACGAGAGAATTGGTAGTGCCGAGGTCGATACCGACAATACGTGACATAGTGATTAGGCGATCGTTGCGAGGAGATCGTTGACAATGTTTTTGACGTAGGTGCGATTGGACAGGATATCCCGCATGTCCTTCAGAATGCGGCCCCGTTCGGCTCGTGCCGGCTCCGTGGCCTCACCGCGATCCTGCAGCGCATCCCACCGGCTGAATAGTTGCTGCAGTTCGGCTTCCATATCCCGCTGCCTCTGTTCAAGTGTGGCACGATCAGCGTCGAGTTTCGTGCGCAGGACGGCCGCATTTTCTGAGGCGCGATCGCTGGTACGGAACTCATCCAGCGTGTCCTGCAGCTCGAGAATTTCCTCAAAGAGATCGGCCGGCGGTGTCGTCCGGATATCTTTTACCGATCCGGCTTCGAGATCCAGCAGATACTCGGCTCGCTGAATCGGGTCCCGCAGCGTACGATACGCGGTATTCAGCATGGCCGAATTGTCGAGGCTGATGGTCTGTTCCGCATCGCTTTTGTTTTGATAAAAGTCAGGATGGAATGCGCGGCTTAACTCGTAGAACTTGGCCTCCAGTGCCTGGGGATCGAGGGCGAGGCGTCGGGGCAACCCGAAGCAGGTGAAATAGTCCAAATCCTTCGAGACCGGCTGAACCTTCACGCAACGGTCGCAGAAGTATTCTCCGGCCATTTCGGATTGGCAATGCCAGCACATGCTGCGAGCCATCTGTAGCTCGCGTCGATCATCGGCGTTATGAGTATGTCCGCTCATGGGCTGTCGCTCGCTCAGGCCGAAAAAGATTCCCCGCAGCCGCACGTTTTGTTGGCATTGGGGTTCACGAATTTGAAGTTTCCGCCCATCAGATCCTTCTGGAAATCGAGCTGAGTGCCCTGCAAGTAGATGGCGCTCTTGGCATCCACAATGACCTTGACGCCGTCGAATTCGTACACCTGATCGTACTGGCCGATCTTTTCGTCGAAGTTGATGGTGTAGCTCAGGCCGGAGCAACCGCCTCCCTTGACGCCCAGGCGGAGGCCGCCTTCCTCGATGCCTTGGACATTGATGAGACGTTTGACCTCTTTCAGTGCTGCGTCGCTCAGTGTAATGACCGGCGCTTGAGCATCCGTATTCGTGGTGGCGTCCATAGTGCGCTCCTTCCAGCCGTTACTTCGAGTCGGCTTTCTTTTGATAGTCGGCGAGGGCCGCTTTGATGGCATCTTCAGCCAGTACGGAACAGTGAATCTTCACTGGAGGCAGATTCAATTCCTGCACGATATCGGTGTTCTTGATCTTGCCGGCTTCTTCCACCGTTTTGCCCTTGAGCCACTCGGTAGCCAGGCTGGAGCTGGCAATGGCAGAGCCGCAACCGAAGGTCTTGAACTTGGCGTCCACGATCGTGTCGTTTTCGACTTTGATCTGGAGTTTCATGACATCGCCGCATTCTGGTGCCCCAACGATGCCGGTTCCGACCCCGTCTTCTTCTTTCTTGAAACTGCCCATATTGCGGGGATTGTTGAAGTGGTCGACGACTTTTTCGCTATAGGCCATGGTGTCCTCCGAAATTTATCGCATACGAGCGTAATGATTCAGGTTAATGGGCTGCCCATTGCACGGATTTCAGATCGATGCCTTCTTTTGCCATTTCATACAAGGGCGACATTTCTCTCAGTTTCGTCACGGTTTCGATAATTCGCTTTCCGGCGTAGTCAACTTCTTCGTCGAGTGTGAAACGTCCCAGGCCGAATCGAATGGAAGAGTGCGCGAGTTCTGCTCCCACCCCTAATGCGCGTAACACGTACGAGGGCTCCAGGGTTGCCGACGTGCAGGCTGAACCGGAAGACAAAGCAATTTCTTTGCAGCCCATCAGTAACGACTCACCTTCGACATAGGCAAACGAGATATTGAGATTGTGAGGGAGACGTTCTGTGGGATGACCGTTTAAGTAGACGTCTTCCAGCGCCTTGGTAATGGTCGCATGCAACCGGTCGCGCATGACGGAAAGCCGCGCGGCATCGGCGGCCATTTCCTGCTCGCACAGTTCACAGGCTTTTCCAAAGCCCACAATCAACGGTACAGGCAGGGTGCCGGAACGCATGCCGCGCTCATGTCCGCCCCCATCCATTTGCGCCGCAATGCGGACCCGGGGATTCTTTTTTCTCACGTACAGGGCGCCGACACCCTTGGGCCCATAGATTTTGTGCGCGCTGAACGACATCAGGTCGATTCCCATGTCCTGGACATCGATCGGGACTTTCCCGACGCCCTGAGTCGCGTCACAATGAAGCAGAATGCCCTTTTCCTTCGCGATCTTCCCGATTGCTTTGACTGGATTGATGGTGCCGATTTCGTTATTGGCGAACATGACCGAGATCAAGATGGTCTTGTCGGTAATGGCGTTCCGCACATCCTCCGGATTCACCATGCCGAACTTGTCGACGGGCAGATAGGTGACCTTGACCCCGCGTTTGGCTTCGAGCGCTTTGGCCGTGTCCAGCACCGCGCGATGTTCGGTGGACGACGTAATAATGTGGTCGCCCTTTTCGTGATACATCTCGATGACGCCTTTGAGCGCGAGATTGTTCGATTCGGTGGCGCCGCTGGTGAAGACAATTTCCTTGGCATCTGCATGGATGAGCTTGGCGATCTGTTTCCGTGCGGCTTCGACACCTTCTTCGGCATCCCATCCGAAGGCGTGGTTACGACTGGCGGCATTCCCGAATTTTTCCGTAAAATAGGGCAGCATCGATTCCAGCACCCGCGGATCCATCGGGGTGGTCGAATGGTTATCCAGGTAGATCGGGAACTTCATCGCTCGACTCCTTGTTGTTCCGTCGCGACGGATTGAATGGTGATGAGTGGGGTGCCCCCCATCATATCTTGCAAGGTCATATTGTTGAGAAGCTGATAAATGCTGCTCTGTATTTTCAGCAACGGGGTTCGAATGTTACAGTGCTCGCGCTGCATGCAGGCATCGCCGTCTTTTTCGTGTGAACAGTCCATGATGCCGAGTGGACCTTCCAGACTTTCGAGTACGTGGGCAATCGTGATCTCACGAGGATTCTTGCCGAGCAGATAGCCGCCCTTGGGGCCGTTATGACTCTCGATGATTCCGCTCTTGGAGAGGGTCTGGAGAACTTTGGCAAGCAATTCGACCGGAATGTGATATTCCTCGGCGATTTCCTTTGTGTTTACTACGCGAGCTTGGGCGACATCGCCGTATTGATTGGAGGCGATGTGCTGGAGTGCCATCAACCCGTAGTCAGCTTTTTTCGATAATTTCAGCATGGGTCTATTGCCGATCCTTCAAGTCGGAGACTATAATGATCTCCGATCAAATCAGTCGTACAAAAGGTATCATGTGGTCTTTGGGCCTGTCAAGCGAGCGAAGGGGTGAAGAAGTAAGAATGTCAGTCTCTGGAGGCTGGCGGGTGATGATATGGAAGCAACGCGATACATTGCACCACATGCATGACAAAAGGGGCTAAGCAACATGGGTGGGACAAATCCTTATATTGAAAAGGCAGACGTGGAGCTGCCGCAAAAATCTTATACCGTGACCTTCATTTTTCCCGACAAAACGGAAAAGAAGGTTGAGGTACAACCGGACAAGATTCCGTACGGTCCTACGGGCCTGCCGGGAAGTATTCTCGACATTGCGATGGGCAATGGGATCGACCTGGAACATGTGTGCGGTGGCGTCTGCGCCTGCTCCACCTGTCATGTCATGGTGAAGAAAGGCTTGGAGACGTGCAATGAGGGGACGGATGACGAGTTCGACCAGTTAGACGAAGCGCCCGTCACGACGTTGCAGTCTCGACTCGGTTGCCAATGTGTGCCGAATGGAACGGTGGAAGTCGTGGTAGAAATTCCTGCCATCAACAAGAATCTGGCGAAAGAAGGGCACTGAAGGCAAAGAGATTGAGTGCAGGTCGTATAGGGGGCGTATCAGTCGTACGTTTCCAGCTTCACTTCGCGCCGATCGAACCCCAGTTCCATCAGAAGCGCCCGTAACGGGCGTGCAAATGCTTTGACCCCGGCAATCATGGGGGTCACCCGCCGACCGTTTCCCGCGATGTGTTTGATCACATCCACAGTCTCGGCATGGCTGTCTGGGCCGTCGCTGACAAACGGGAGATACTGGAAATTAGAGTGTGTTGCCGCCAGGGCCATGAACTCCTCATGATAAAGCTGTTCGGCAGTGGTGGGCGCCTGGGCGATCAGTGTGCTTGAAGGCAACAAACCCTGTTCCGCCAGTGAGCGGAGCATACAGCGCAGTGGGACAAGTCCTGAGTAGCGTCCGATCAACAGCAAGTGCTGAGGTTCCGAGTCGGGCAGCACAAAGTGGCCATAAGGGCCTGAGAGGGGAATGCGATCCCCCGGCTTGAGCGACGAGAGATAGCCGGAGCCTTTGCCTCCTGGAACGTGGTCAAAGACCAATGTGAGGTGGCCGGTTGCGGAGGGTGGTTCCGCCAACGAATAGGCACGGTTCAATGGAGGATGATCTCCGACCGGCAATTGCAGGGAGATCCACTGTCCGGGCTTGAAGGAAAGCGGGTGCTCGATTGGGCGGAGCACAAGTTCCGTCGTGTGCGGAGTCAGGGTCGTGAGCGAGATGGTTTCGGCAATCTGTGTCGGTTCGGCCATGGTCTGTTCTTAACAAAAACGGATTCAGAATGGAACAGGCCAGTTCTGTACATCATTCCAATGCCATGTTATAGATAGCGCCCCGTTTATTATTTTCACACAAACTACGGTGACGCGATGAGTCAGGTCAGGGTTCGATTTGCGCCCAGTCCGACAGGTTTTCTACATATCGGCGGGGTACGCACGGCCTTGTTCAACTGGCTATTTGCGCGGCAGCAGAACGGGGTGTTTGTCCTTCGCATTGAAGACACCGATCAGAGCCGTTCCACCGATGACTCCATTCAGGCCATTTTGGACGGGATGCGCTGGGTCAAACTGGATTGGGACGAAGGACCCTTTCGGCAGACCGAGCGAATGGACCTCTATCGTGAACACGCGATGCGATTGTTCGAGCAGGGTCATGCCTATTGGTGTGTCTGCACGTCTGAAGAACTGGAGGCGCGTCGAAAAGAGGCCGAAACCAAGGGTGGATCGCCTAAGTATGACGGCCGGTGCCGGAATCTCGGCCTGACAAAACCAACCGGCGAAGCGGCGCTCCGTTTTAGGGCTCCGCAGGACGGACAGACGGTTGTCGATGATTTGATCAAGGGCCCTGTGGTGTTCGACAACCAGATTCTGGACGATGTCATCATTCTCAGATCCAATGGATATCCTACCTATAATTTTTCCGTGGTCGTGGACGATGCCTTGATGGGGATTACCCATGTGGTGCGGGGCGATGACCATCTCACGAATACGCCGCGACAGATTCCGATTTTTCAGGCGCTGGGATTTCCGCTCCCGCGCTTCGGGCATCTCCCGATGATTCTCGGGCCGGACAAGGCTAGATTGTCGAAACGGCACGGCGCCACCTCGATTATGGCTTACAAGGACATGGGGTATCTTCCCGACGCGCTGGTCAACTACCTGGTTCGCTTAGGCTGGTCGCATGGCGATCAGGAACTGTTCTCGCGTGCAGAACTGATCGAGAAGTTCTCCTGGAAGAACGTGCAGACCTCGGCGGCGGTGTTTAATCCTGACAAGTTGTTGTGGCTCAATGCCGAATACCTCAAGACCAGCCCGCCGGCTGAAATTGCTCAGGCGCTGGTGCCGCTCCTTGAGCAGGCCGGTCTCAAAGAAGAGGTTCGTGCCGTGTCGACCGAATGGCTCGCGCAGCTGGTAGTGCTGGTGAAGGAGCGAACGAAGACATTGGTGGAGATGGTCCACTGGGTGACACCCTACTTCGGCCAGGCGGTCGTATTTGACGAAGAGGCGGCCAAGAAATTCCTCACGTCCACTCAAGCGCCGGTCTTAGCCAAACTCTTGACCCGATTCGAAGCCTTTCCCGCATTTTCCAAGCAGGAGTGGGAAGAGTCGTTTAAGCAGCTGGTCGAGGAAGAGGGGATAAAAATGGGGCAACTGGCCCAGCCGGTGCGGGTGGCCCTGACAGGACGGACGGCAAGCCCCGGTCTGTTCGAGGTGATGGACGTGCTCGGCCGGGACCGCACGTTGTTTCGACTCCGCCAGGGAAGCGAGAGAGCCTCCCGATCCTGAGAATCCGCCGGTCAAGAATCAGCGTCGATCTTGACGCAGTAGAGAAGCTTATATTACTGTGTGGATCGGTTGGGGGATCGTCTAGCGGTAGGACGTCAGTCTCTGGATCTGACTACCTAGGTTCGATTCCTAGTCCCCCAGCCAAAACCTTTTCCACGCCTTGCTCTTCAGCTCGATGTCTCGGTTCCGTACCGCGCTGGGGGATCGTCTAGCGGTAGGACGCCAGCCTTTGGAGCTGGCTACCTAGGTTCGATTCCTAGTCCCCCAGCCAATTTTATCTGCTGACATGATTGCATGAGACCGCACGCATCTCAGGTCGAGATGTGAGATCGTTCGCTCACGAACTCTGCACGGTCTGCGCACGTTTTTCATCCAGTTCGGCCCAGCGGGCATAGAGTCGTTCCACCTCAGCCTGTGCCGCCACCAATGCCTGGCTTCGAGTCTGGAGCGCTGCAGCATCCGACATCACGGACGGTTCCTGTATCGCGGCTTGGCAGGCCGTGACCTCTTCCTCGGCTTTGAGGATGCTTTCTTCGATCGTGCCCCATTCCTTCTGTTCGCGATAACTCATCTTTTTCGGCTTGCGAGCGGGAGTTGCCGTGGCGTTCTCATCCTGGAGGGCAGCACGCCCGTCACTCTTCGGCTCCGGGGCGGATCCACCGGCCCGCTCTTGCGCACTTTCCCACTGGGCATAGTCGGCATACCAGTCTACTCGTCCTGTGCCGTCCAGTCCCAACAGGATAGTCGAGACACGATCCAGCAACCACCGATCATGGGTCACCAGCACGAGCGCACCGGGGAATTCCAGCAGGCTATCTTCCAGCACTTCGAGGGTTGGAATATCCAAATCGTTGGTCGGCTCATCGAGAATGAGCAGGTCTGCGGGTTGCAGCATGAGTCGGGCAATGAGGAGCCGTGCCTGTTCACCGCCGGACAGCTTCGACACGGGGAGATCCAGCTGTTCGGGACGGAAGAGAAAGCGTTTCGCCCATGAGGCCAGGTGAATCGAACGATCCTGATAGACGACGGCATCGCCTGACGGGGCCAGTGCGCGTCGCAAGCTCGTGGATTGGTCCAGGGACTCACGATGCTGTTCAAAGGAGACGATGCGCAAGGCCTCGGCTCGCGTGATGGTGCCCGAATCGGGCTCCAGCGTCCCCGCCAGTAACCGCAGCAGGGTGGATTTCCCGCTGCCGTTCGGACCGAGGAGTCCCAGCCGTTGGCCGGGCCCGAGGAGGAGGTCGAGATTGGTGATGACGGGTGTCCCGTTGAAGCTCTTGCTGACCTGCTCCGCGACCACGAGTTGTTTGGATTTTCGGCCCGAGGCGGAGAAGTCGATGCCGATGGTCGACTGGGCCGAACGGGATTCGGCCTGGTTCAATTCGTCGATGAGCTTGCCCGCTGATTGGATCCGGCCCTTGGCTTTGGTCGTGCGGGCTTTGGGGCCGCGGCGCAACCACTCCACTTCACGGCGGACGCGATTGGCTAGCGAGGCCTGGTAGTCGGCTTGCGCTTGAAGGGCGGCATCTCGCTGTTCGAGGAAATCGCTATAGCTGCCACGGGCTTCAAACCGGCCCTCGGGGTAACAGCGGTTGAGTTCCACCATGCGAGATGTCACCGATTCGAGGAACCGGCGATCGTGGCTGATGACAAGAAAGGCTTTGGCGCGATTTTTCAGCAGTTGCTCCAGCCAGATGATGCCTTCCAAGTCCAAATGGTTCGTCGGCTCGTCCATGAGCAGGACATCCGGCTGGAGCAGCAAGGCTTGGGTAATGGCCAATCGCTTACGCCAGCCTCCGGAGAGTGTTGAAACGGCTTGTTCCGGGTCGGGAAAGGTTCCGATGCTGAGGGCCCTGGCGATCCGGCCACCCTGCTCGTGCGGATCAAGCCCGTCTTCCGTCAACGTGTCTTGCAGCACCTGTTCGATGCTGTGGTGCGGGGGAAACTGGGGTTCCTGCGGAACATAGCCGACGCGCGTGTGGCGCCGCAGGGTTCGCGTGCCTTCATCCGGAGATTCGAGCCCGACGAGGATCTTGAGCAAAGTTGATTTGCCGGATCCGTTCGGTCCGATTAATCCCACATGATCGCCGTCGGAGAGTGCCAGGGAGAGATCTGTAAACAGGGCTCTGACCCCATAGCTTTTACTGATCGATTCGCAACTCAACAGAATGTTCGGGGCCATACCCTGGGTACCTCTTTCGTCACGTTGAAAGCATGCAGTATACGGTGTGGCGGGGGCTCGGGGCTAGCGGCGCAGGAGGGAGTGGTCTACCGTGCCGATGGAATGGAACGATGCGTGTCTCGGGGCAGGGAAGGTGAGGCTCAGTGCGCCGTTCGAGCGCGTCCGGTGTGCAGGCGTTGCTGGAAGCAGGTCGGGCAGAGGTGATAGCCGCTCTGTGTGGATGTATGAAATGACTCCATCCTGGCCGTTCCGCAATCAAAACAGCGCACCTCGCTCACCACAGACCGTGGCAAGACGGGCGTGGGATCAATGCGCTGCAATTGATCGTGCAGCCGACGCGTGGAGCGATAGATGTGCCGGAGGAGCGGTTGGACTTCAGTTGCCGCACCAGGGATCGCCGCCTCGAGTAGGGAGAGGCGTTCGCGAAACGAGCCTGGTTCTTCACGCGGCTGTTCACTGCAAGGTTCCGTCACCATCGTTGAAGCTCCTTTGTCGTGGAGTGATGCCCGATCATGCGAGTGGCGATTCTCGTTCATCGACATGACACGGTTCAAGGGTGCCGAAGGCTGGAGTCCCCGTACTTTGTGTGGGACGGTGAGATGGGAGGATGAACTGTGGCCGGTCCCGTTCAGCGCGGGGTCTGAGCTTTCTCGATTTTGGCCCAGGTGTCTTTGAGTGTGACGGTCCGATTAAACACCAGCTTGGCGGGTGACGAATCGGGGTCGGCGCAGAAGTATCCCACCCGCTCGAATTGCACTCTCGTGCCGGGGGCGATCGAGGCGAGGCTGGGTTCGACCTTGCAAGTGGGCAATCGCTCCAGCGAATGGGGATTCAGGTGCTGGGTCCAGTCCTGGTCGGCGGGAATTTTCCCTGGATCCGTAAGCATGAGGCTCTCATAGAGCCGCACTTCCGCATCGACGGCGTGTGAGGCCGATACCCAGTGGATCGTCGCCTTCACCTTCCGTTGCGCCTGCGTGCCGCCGCTTTTGGTTTCAGGGTCATAGGTACAACGCAATTCCGTGACCTCACCCGTGGCCGGGTCCTTCACCACGCCGACACAGGTGATGATGTAGGCGTACCGCAGGCGCACCTCGCGTCCAGGAGAAAGGCGAAAGAACTGCTTCGGCGGATCTTCTCGGAAATCTTCCTGGTCGATATAGAGGGTGCGTGAGAAGGGCACCTGACGCGTCCCGGCTGACGGATCTTCCGGATTGTTGACAGCCTCCAGTTGCTCAACCTGTCCCTCCGGGTAATTCTCAATGACCAGCCTCAAGGGGCGCAGCACCGCCATCACGCGGGGCGCGCGTTTGTTCAGATCTTCCCGGACGAAGTGTTCCAGGAGCTGCATCTCGACCACGGCATCCCGTTTCGCGACGCCGATGGCTTCGCAAAAGGCCCGCAGGGCCTCGGGCGTGAACCCGCGGCGGCGGAGGCCTTTCAGTGTGGGAAGGCGAGGATCATCCCACCCGTTCACTAGCTTGCGTTCCACCAGATCGAGCAATTTTCGTTTGCTCATGACGGTGAAGGTGACGTTCAGTCGGGCGAATTCGATCTGTTGCGGATGCTGTGCAGTGCCGCAGTTTTCGACCACCCAGTCATACAGCGGCCGGTGGTCTTCAAATTCCAGTGTGCAGATCGAATGGGTGATGCCTTCCATCGCGTCGGAGAGGGGATGCGCAAAGTCGTAGGCCGGGTAGATACACCAGCGTGTGCCGGTGCGGTAATGGGCCACGTGTCTGATCCGGTAGAGCACCGGATCGCGGAGATTGATGTTCGGTGCGGCCATGTCGATCTTTGCCCGCAGTACATGAGTCCCGTCGGGAAATTCGCCGGCACGCATCCGTCGAAACAGATCCAGGTTTTCTTCGATGCTCCGGGTGCGGAACGGGCTGGCTTGGCCCGGCTCGGTCAGGGTTCCGCGATATGTGCGCATGTCGTCGGCCGTGAGGCTGTCGACGTAGGCGAGGCCCTTCTGAATCAGGCCCACGGCGTAGTCGTAGAGCCGCTCGAAATAATCGGACGCGAAGAACATCTTGTCCTGCCAGTCGAAACCGAGCCAGCGGACATCGTCTTGAATGGCCTGCACGTATTCAGGATCTTCCGTGGTCGGGTTGGTATCGTCCATGCGGAGATGGCAAATGCCGCCTGGATTCTCATTGGCGATGCCGAAGTTGAGGCAAATCGACTTGGCATGGCCGATATGGAGATACCCATTCGGCTCCGGCGGAAAGCGGGTGACCACTCGTCCGTCATGTTTGCCGGCAGCGCGATCGGCCGCGACAATGTCGCGGATGAAGTCTGAACGTGTCGGCGGGTCTGGTGTGGTGGACATACTGGTTGCGAGTCCGTCGAGTTGCAGGTGATGAAACGCGCATGGTTCTATCACAGAACGGCGGGGTGGGAGAAGAGGGCCTGGCGTCTCAGGCTGTGGCAGGTCGATTTTCCCTGGATCGATCGGAAGGACTATCTTAGAATCAAGTTGCTGTGGAAGGCGGATGTCTGACGGGCGCCGAGTAACGGAGAAGAAGAAATGATGAATGGTCGATGGAGCGCATGCGGACTGGTGGTGCTGCTCGGTATCCTCTGGGCGGGCGGAAGTCAGGCGGCGGAGCAGGACTCACTTGCGCTGTGCCAGGCTCAGCCGTTCGACGCCAAGATGCAGTGTTATCAGCGGCACTTGGAAGCAGTGCTTCAGGCAGAGGGCACAGAACAGGCGCTCACGATCTTGGAGCAGATCACGGTTCAGGATCCTGAGGCGTTGCGCGAGGCGCATCCGCTGGTTCATCACGTCGGCCAGCGGTCGTTTGCGCGCTATGGTACGGCACCGCTCGCGCTGGCCCACTGTCGAGACGTGTTTTGGTCGGGCTGCTACCACGGGGTCTTGCAGGCCTTCCTCAGCAGCCTTGAGACCGTCGAGCCACAGCACATTCTGCCCCTGTGCCCGATCAGCGAGACGGTCTCCGCCTATTCGTTTCAACGGTACAACTGTCTCCATGGGTTGGGCCATGGCCTGACTATTCAATTTCGCTATGACCTACTCAAGAGCCTGGCATTTTGTGATGCGTTGCCGGGCAGTTGGGATCGGGAGTCCTGCTATGGCGGCGTGTTTATGGAAAACATCGTGACGTTCCAGCAGGCACAACGGGCGCAGCCGGCGCAATCGGGCGGCGATCATCATCACCATGAGGCAACGAGTTTCCTCAACCCTCAAGACCTCCTCTATCCCTGCTCCGTATTGAATGAGAAATATCTGCGGGCCTGTTATCTGATGCAGACCTCCGCCGTGCTGACGTTCCTGAATTATGATTTTGCCCAGGCTTTCACGCAGTGCGCTCGCGTGGAGGGAGAGCATCAGACGACCTGCTACCGCAGTTTGGGCCGTGACATCAGCGGCTATACGTTGCGAGATGCGGTGCGGGTCAACGAATTGTGCCGGCTGGGGCAGGCCGACCAGATTCGGCAATGTTTCATCGGCGCCGTGAAAGACTTCATTCTCACCGACGCCAATCCGGACCCGGGACTCGCGCTGTGCCGAAGCCTCGACGGGCCATTCAAAAAAGACTGTTATGCCACCGTGGGTGAAATGGTGATTCCCCTGTTCGACGACAAGGAGAAGCGGGCGCAAGCCTGCCGTAAAGGCGAAGACGAGTATGTTGATGCCTGCCTTGCAGTCGCCACTGCCTTTTAGTTAGGGCCTTTCGGCGCCATCGGTCCAGCCACGCCGCCCGGATCCTGCCCCCGATCAGACCCGTATCTCGTCAAGCGCGAACCACATCTCGGTGGGGGGATGAGCGTGTGGCTCGTGACGAATGCCGCTGGCCACGCACCACGCCCTCCATTTCAGTTCCTATGCTCGGTTTTTTAACCGGATACGAATGACGCTTCACGGTCGCCGAGGGATTCGCGGGGAATCCGTTCGAGGTCAGGCGCCGGGCGGGGCCGGTACCTGGACCACGTGAAAATCCTTTTGCGCAATCATATGGCCGTTCATGCGGAGACGAAACTCATAGCGACCGGGCGCGGGGAAGAGGAGGGCGGGGATGTTGATGCCGAAGTCGGAAATCTGCAGTCGGTCTCCGATGACGATGTCGGGAAGCGATGCGCGGCAGACCAACTGGTCCGTATTCACAAACATTAGATCGATTTCGACGTGATACGTGCCTTCGGCGTCGGTCATGCAGAAGTACAGGCCGAGCTGATGGTGCTGAAACGGGAACGTCATCGACTGGAGGTGGGTGAACAGCCCGATCAGAGATTTTTTCTTGGTCAGGCTATCTTCGATGACGCAGTCGCAGACGAGGAACGCCTGTATGCTGGGCGACGAGACGTCAGTCATGAGATCCGGCCGTTGTCAGCCGAGCACCGCAGTGCCGCCACGAGCCTCGAAGACATCCCCGAACAGCGTATGGGTTGATCCGATGCGACAGAAGTGCGACGTGATTTCGATGAGCTGGCCGCGGTGCGAATAGAATTTCCCGGTCGCCACGTGGATTTTTTCACCGGGTGCGACAGCGGCTTCCAGGACCGTTTCGCCGGTTTCCTGGTCCGTGACTTTGAGCCATGGCAGATTGGGAAAGAGGGTCGGCGGGGACTCGCTGGTGTTGAGTGAAAAGCGATTGCCGTCGTTGAACGCCCAGCGATTGCGACGCAGATGGGCCACATGATTTCCGCTGCCGTCATAGAGGTCGATGGTCAGCAGGATGCGCTCCTGATCCGGCGCAAGCTCCAGCACGAGCTGTTCTTTGCCTTGAACCCGGATGACTCCGTTGGTGTTCCGGAAAATGTTGGAACCGAGCCGGATTTCCAGGCTGTGCTTGTGCCGATCCGATTCGGCCTCATGGGAAGTGTGGGCTGGGTCAGGTTTACGTAGTTCCATGCGTAGAGATCTAGGGCGACCCGTGAACCTATTGAACGACGCACTCGACCATACGTTGGTGCCTGAGCAAGTGGGAGCAAGGTAGGCCCTTAGTCGGGCCCTGTCAAGTCCGTTCCGGCTGAAGCTAGGGGGAGGCGGGGCCTTCGCGCTCGTCGGAATCGGTGGCCGTGACGCAGATGGTGACTTCCTGCTCCGATTGGTCACGCAGAGGAACTGTGACGACTTGGGACACCGCCGCTCCGCCGGTCTTTGCAGACGCGGGGACGACCTTGCCGATGACCGGGCCATCACCGGCGTTATAGTAAATGGTGGTATAGGCAAGGTTAGTCAAGGGTTTGCCGTCGGTGCCGGTCGTGGGTTCGGTGTAGGCGACAGTAACGGTCGAATGTGGCGGCTTCACGCGGACCTTCGTCGTGGTTCCGCATTTTGTCCAAGCGCTTGAATAAGGGGGCGCGATGGTTCCTTCCAGAAAGCTCGCCCCGCAGCCGGCCAGTGAAAGGAAGGCCGGGAGCAGACCCGCGATCAAAACCGTTCGGAGGCGAGTGGAGCGTAGAAGCATATGTCTACTTTAGGCCAATTCAATAGGCTCCGCAAGCAGACTGAGCCCAATTCGATCTCGATTCTCTGTTCAGCAAACCTCGGCAACGTGTAGTTTGACTTGCTGTTTGAAAAGCCAAAACCCGCTATGGTACAGTCCTGCTCTTTCAGCTGCCTCGCAGATTGCCTCTCTGGTCCCATCGTCTAGCTTGGCCTAGGACGGAGCCCTCTCAAGGCTCAGACACGGGTTCAAATCCCGTTGGGACCACCAACCTTTCCCCTGATCTTCTGCGGAGTTCGCGACCTTCCTCAGTTCTGGCCTGAGTAGGCTCGACCCCTCATAGGACACTCCATAGGACAAAATCGGCGTCGTATACGTAGTTTCGAGCTGCGTCACGGCTTCGCGAAGCTTCAGATTCCAACCTTGTCCGCCGTGTGAATACTGACTCGTCATTATGGCTTTGGTGCTGTGTCCCAGCAGTGCAGAGCGAATCTCCAGGCTCACTCCGAGGTTCTGCAGCCGGGTTGTGAATGTGTGGCGGAGGTCGTGGAAGTGGAGATCCTGCACCTTGGCTGCTTTACAGGTTCGATGCCACTGATGGCCGAACGCATCAGCAGACCAATTGGCGAAGATGGGCCCCTCAATCGCTGCCACCTCTGGGCGCAGTGCCCGATAGACCAGATGATTCAGGGGGAGTTCCCTCGGTGTTCCCTTCAGACGCGTCCTGGAAGGCGGCAGGATGAGCCACCAGCCATCATCCCTCTGTCGGAGCCAAGATCGGTCGATTTCGAGGATCTTGGCCTCTCTGAGGCCTGTATGGAGGGCCACCTGAACAATCCGCCAGAACTCGGCAGGGTCATAGACACGTCCGAGGATCTTGTAGGGCTTCCGTTTGGCCGCCTCGGCCTGAATCGCTGACAGTTCCTCGTTCGTGGCCACACGTTCCCGGCGGGCCACCTCAGGAAGCTGGACTCGCTTCAGGCGATTCCTATCCAGCTTTTCAAAATCGACTGCGAGATTTAGGATGCGCATGAGCACGCCCCATTCCTTCTGAATGGTGCCTGGTGAAGCCTTCGCATCGAGGCGGGCGGCGATGTACTCTTGCCCATCTTCAGGGGTTAGTGAATCCAACAGCCGGTCGCCGAAACGGGGAAGAAGATGCGTTTCAAGGATGATCTCTGGCCGGCGGAGGTCCACACGGTTTTTCACCCGCAGCGCCTGCCAGTAGATTGGAAGGAATGTCCGGAGTGTGGATTCCGGAGATCGCGAGGGCGGCGCCTGTTCGCCTCGATGGATCGTGCTGATCATCGCGATAGCGAGTTCCTCAGCCTCGTCCGGTGAGAGATCGTACCCTAACAGGGGTCGATACCGCTGCCCTTTCCAGCGGTAGTAAAGGTCGAAGGCCAGACCTTTCTGAGTCCGCCGTTTATTGATGGTGTAGGACATGCGTCTTAACGATACCGTGGGTTCCGATGGTAAACAGCGGCGGCGGTCCTGTCTAGGGGGAGAGTCAGCACATCGCTGTCAGTCGGTGCGGGCGCAACGTGTCCGCTTCTGAGCCAGGCAAGTAACTCCTCTTTCAGAAATCGAACCTCACGCGATTTCGGTATCCTATGCCTCGGAATGTCCTTCCGCTGGTACAGCGTGGATTTCGACAGGCGAAGGTAGGCCGCCGCTTCGGCGAGCGTCATGATTTCCGGAGCCGTGTGATTTTGTGCTGCACCGGGTATCATCGCGCTCTCTCCAGCCTGCCGAAGATCGCTCGCGCTTCGGTTTGGAGCTCCAGGAGGGTCTCGTAGGCAACCCCATCGCTGAGCCGGCGGCTGAGCATGGTGATGGTTTCGGCGATCGTGTTCAGCAATTCCACAGGTTTCCTGATTAATTGGCTGGGCACGGTGGTTCCGGCCAGTTCGCTGAGGATTGCGTTGCGAATTTGCTGATCGCGATAGAGCAGGCCGGTCGCGATCAGGCTCAGCGACAGGTTGATGCGGACCAGGGCCTGACGTTGCGCCTGTGTGGTGCCCACTGCTGCCAGCGTTCTCATCATGTGTATCCCAGCTTGGTATGGATGACGCTATGCAGCTCAGGCACCACGGCCTTCGCCATCGTGCGGCGATCCACCTGGAGAACGATTGTGACGGGTCCACCGCCGCCGCCGAAGCCCATCGCCTTTTGCATGAACGCCGCGCCGCGATCGTTCAGCGGAATGGCGGCTTCCGGTGAGCCGGCTTCTCCCATGAGTCCGACTGTTGGGCCAGACACGATGCCGCCATGAGCGAACGCCGGGAGGTTGTCCGTCATGGCGAGCGCAGCCGCAATGAGGCCGATGCCGACCACGATCGCCCCGGCGAAGGGAATGCCGAAGACCGTGGCCGACAAGGCTTCCGCAACGGCTGACAGCACGGTCATGATGAACGTCCCGGCGGCAATGACGGTTTCGACCAACGAACCGGCCACTGCGGAAAACCCGCTGCCGATCATGCCGAAGAATCCGGAGATGCCGTCGACCGCACTTCCCCAGATCGAGGTCGAAGCGGTGGCCGACGCGACATTGCTCGCCTCCATGGCCGCATTGGCCGTGGCGTTTGATGCCACGCGTGCGGCATCGCCAGCCATCTGAATGGATGTTTTGGTCGCCTCCTGCGTCGTCACCATGGCGATCTCTTTCAATTGCGCGAGGGCTAATTGAACGAGCCACTGCTCCGTAAATTGCAGAGCGCTAGTTAAGAGGGTCGTCTGCGTCTGTTGCCAAAACTGGGTAAAATCGCCCTGTCCCTGAATCCATTGCGCGGTGGCATTGTTGAAATTCGAGGTGATGCTAGAGAGTGAGAAGGCGTTGCTGGCGACGATCGCGTTGAGTTGCTGCTCCCAAAACGTCGGGAACTGATTAAGAATCCCCATTCTTTTCGCCTGCAGATCTTTGTCGAGCGCGAATATGGCTGCACCTTTGCGTTCTTCGTCAAAAATAGTCTGATCGATTACCCGTCTCCGGAGGTCATTTTCCGCCTGTAAGAGCTCGAAGCCACGTTGCCTGGCAAGATCCGCCTGTCCAATAAGACCTGGTGCGTTTCTGTAGAACGCCTCCTGCAATGAATAATTTGCCTTAGCGTATTCGGTTCCTAGCTCAAGCTCCTTATTTACATCCTTATGGTCGGCTATCTGCTGGATCATGGCATTGTGGCCTTTTTCTGCCTGATCAATGGCCATGGCCTCAGCCTGGGCTCGCGAGAGCTCCGGATAGAGCACCAGCAACGCCTGAATCCCCCGCTCGATTTCTTTGTTCTGATATTTGAAGGCTTCTGTAGTCGCGACGACAGTGTCGTGTCCGGACTGTGCGTTGAATAGGGCCTGGAGTGCCGCTTCCTGGTGGTTCAGCTCCGGCATGAGCCGGATGAGGTTCTCGACCGCGGCTTCATGCGCGGCCATCGCTGGGCTGATCGTGGCCGGCGCAAACTGCATGTTGTTGAGCTCTTCTTGTTGCTGCAGCTGTAGGCCAAACGCCGCATTCCGGTCTTTTTGCGCGTGAGCCTCAATCTCCATTTGGTTTCGGCCCAATTGTTCCTGAGCTTTCATTTCCGCCGTGATGTCGCGATAGGCGGCGATGTGCACGGATCGCAACCTCATGCCCTTTTCTTCTTCGATCTTGCCTTCGGCTTCGAGCTTCGCGATGAGTTCGTCATGGAGCTGCTTCGTGGCGTCTCCGAAGGAGGCCATGTCTTTGGCCTGCTTCTCCATTGCCTCGACGTTGAATCCCGGGCCCCCGAGTTTCTGAATCAAGGGGTTGAGCGTCTTGAGAAACTGAATGGTGTTTTCTCCGCCCTTGCTGCCTTCGTTGAGTGCCCCGAAGAATGTCGCGACGGCACCCACTCCCTTCGCAAAGGATTCCGTCACCGCTCCCACCGCCGGCGCCATTAACCCAGCAAACTGGTTCGCAGCAGCCCGTGTGGCGACGCCGAGAGTGTCGAAGGCATCGTCCGCAATGGCCAGCGACTTGACTGTATCGTCGGAGAGGACCGCGCCGAGTCTCTTGGAGGCTTCCATGCTCTCCCGTAGCCCCGCAGAGCCTTTATTTAGAATTGGGATCAAGTCTTGTCCGGCTTTCCCGAACATCTCCACGGCGATACGCGTTTTGTCCGCACCGTCCGGCATCATGCCGAAGCGATCGGCCAGTTGCTCGAGCACGCCATCCACTGAAGTCGCGGTGATTCCCAGCTGGTTGAACTTTTCGGCCGCCTGACTGTTAGGATTTCGCGACTGAACGATCTGGTCGGAAAGCTGTTTCACTCCGCGCGTGAGTGTGTCCATCCCCAGGCCGCTCTGGGCCATGGCGACGGTCCAGCTCTGAAGTGTGCTGATGGCTATGCCGGTTTTCTGGCTGGTCTGGTCGAGTATCTCGGCCTGTTTCCCGGCACTCTCAACCAGGAGAATGGCAGCCCCAGCAGCAGCCACAAACCCTCCAGCTAGAACACCAGCTGCGGCCGCGCCGCCCCTGGCCAAGCCCTGAAACACATCAAGCGCCTGGTTGACTCCGCCTCCCAGCGATTGGCCAGCAGAATCCGCGCTTTTGATGAAACTATTCAGCTGGCGTTGGGCTTGCTCCATTGTCTTTAGCAGCCCGTTCGCATCGGCCACTAGTTCTAATGTCAACCTGTTTGCCATCGTGTCTCCTTATCCGAGGAGTTTCTTTATTCCAAAAAGTTCAGTTTGGCCATCCGGAAGGCGGCGCACTCGGCCATGTTGTGTTGGTGTGCACCCCAATTCGGTCAGGGTGCGTTGATAATTGCGAAGCGCATCCTGTCGCATGCGAACCTCTGGCCGTACACGGATCATGGTGCCGGCTTCCCCATTCGTTTCGTAGGTGTCGCCCTTCTCGGCTAGAATTCGGCTGGCTCTCCTGAACGCAGAATAGTGCTCGCAGGCACAAATCAAGATCCCGCAATCAGCCGGCGAAAGAACCCCGCTTTCATCACAGAGCAATCCGATCAATCTGTCCCATTCCGCTGAACCGTCAGCGTCGAGCCACTCTGGTTTATCCGGCGCGCCTGCTACAAACGCTGTTGCCGCCGAAGAAGGCGGACGATGGCCGACGTTCCCCTGTAGCGCTCGCAGATCAGGTGGTTTTGGCTTTCTGCCTCTCATCGGGCACCTCCTGCCAACAGATTTCCTGCACCACCAGGATCTTTCGTCGGCAGTACACGAAGACGAATGTGATCAGGCGGAGGTGCGGAGCATTCTTCGAGGCAGTGCAAATAGGTATTTAGGAGAGCAGACCGCATATCGACGTCACGTGCTCGCATTGTCCGTCGGCTGTGTGGGTAACGAGAGACAGATCGTTTGAGCGCGCTGGACCATCGCATTAGCTCGGAGTAGGCCTCACAAGTGACCTGCAGAATGAAAATGTCGGCAGGACACAAAACACCTTTCTCCGATAGATGGGACACAAGCCGCCGCCATTCTCCCCGGGCATATCCATCGAGTCCTTTCGGCATGGGTGGGATACCAAGATCAAACGGCCCAGTTTTCAACATATTTACCGACCTTTCCCCGCATCGTATTGAGCCTGTTTTGGGCCTCTCAGTGCACCAGTAAAAAGGGGAAAATGTTTTCCAATTTCGCGGAGATATACGTAGAGGGAAGACGATCGGTCAACGCTGAAACTCTGTAGAGATTGCACCCGCCCCCGGTCATCGCGCACGTCGCTCACTCCCTGTTTTTATATTGTGGCAACGCACGCAGAGTGGCTGCAGATTGCGATCGTCATCCGTTCCGCCAATTGCCTTGGGTATAATGTGGTCGACCAACGCAGCCGCAGCAGCGCATTTCCTGCACCATGGATTGGCGATCAAATATGCTGCGCGCTTCTTTCTCCATTGACGGTCATATCCACGCTTGGCTGAGCTTCCTCGCCTGTCGTCATAGAGCCGCACTGGCTGAACTTCTGGTTTAGGCGCACGCCTGTGTGCAGGGCAGCGACCGGTGGCAGTGAGTGCCGGGCATCCTGAATATGTGCAAGGTCTCAGTGGAAGAGTCGGCATTGGCTCACCCACGAGTCCATTCAGCTTCTCTCTCACGTTCGACTTGGCGCTCTCGTTTGGACAAGTAACTTTCCAATTGAAGATCTGCATGCTTGGTGGTCATTACCTCGTTGCGCAGCTTCCGTCGTCGCAGTGCAACGTCCTCCGAAGCATCAGGGATGCCAGCAGCCAACATCTCTAGCCTTAGCCGGCGACGACGCAGTTGCACGTCTGGTGAACCGGATGAGACGCTGGCATGGCCCACGAATTGACTATGGCTTCGCACCGCGACATTCGTGTCTGGGTATGCTGGGAACGTGACGGCACTTACATCGAAGAGGTTCACTTTGAGGAGAGTTCTGATATCAGGCCTGCCGTTCTGGCCTCGCTCCCATTGCTCTCCACCGGGTGGCACGGTAAAGCCGAAGCTCATCTGCGAAACATCCCCACGTCTGGCACTTTCCAACAGGTCTTGGGCATAGCTAGTCTTTGGTGGATTAATCTCGACATACAGCCCGTGCTGGTCTTCTCGAAGGAGTAGCGTTCCGCTGACAGTCCTCGCCAGAATCAGATTGCTGTCATGGTTTATGAGAGCCCTAACGTCGTCTCTCCTCGCGATAGATTCGCGAAATGCCCCAGGTGCGATGCGTTCTATAAAGCTTCCGGCGATCAGCTCGCTATCTCGATCGAAGACGGCCGCATGCCCAACAAGAACCGGAGCACCTCCTGAATTCCGCAGTGTGAAGTATGAGCCAAGGATTCGTCTCTCATGCTCCATTTGAATTCTCCAATCGTGAAGTGTTTTCAGCGAGCACCGCTTAGGGCTCGAAATCCCTAAGGAGACCGTTGATAATTCGGCTGTGCTCTCCACCCGAAATATGACCTGCCTCTAAGAACTCATTCAAAATCATTCTCCAAAGTGAAGAGTCCTCCTTTGGATCGCCCCACTGTGGCCACGGGGAAGGCCCAACAGGCGAAAAGATCTCGTTATATCCAAGTTCCTTTCGGCCGTCGGCCATGTCATTGATTTGAGAGTTGCCTTGCTGAATTTTCAGCATGCCGAACAGAACTACTCGGACATACAAGCGATAGCTAGAAGCCTGCTCCTTAGCGGTTTCGGCAGATAATCGATGTCGAACCGCCACCACTTCTTTCTCAGCAGTTTGAATGGCCAGTGTGAGTGCGTTGAACCTCAGACCGAGTTCGCTAATCTTCTTGCTGAGGAGGATTCCATCTTCATCTAGCGACGGGCGTGGCCCCCGGAGATAGGCGGCAGAAAGAACCTCCACGGCAGGGCGTCGATATGCGTTAGCTTTGTTGATCAGATCTGTTTTCTCTGCGGCAACTGCATTGCGCTCTCGATTTAACCGATCGACCACCTCCTGGGCCGCCTGATATTCTGCGTATTCTTCAATCGGTTTTAGATCTGACGCTGATTTGGATGGGCGGGTAAGTAGCTTCATGTGAATGATTCCTCCTACTTGGCTGTCGGGTTGCTCATGGAAAGTAGTTTGCCGGATAACAATTCGCTCGCCTCGGCACTCGTGATTGCCTGGCTAACCTGAGCTGATGCGATAAGCAGGGAAAAGGCTGATCTCAGATCGAGCGCCAAGACGGCATCAATGGTTGATCGCAGAGGAAGTGCAGACGAGCTAAACCCCGTGTTCTGAACCATGAGGCTGCTATTGGACAAAATCAGTTGCCACTGCAGAAACGCGACCAGTGAGTTGAGCGTATACCGAACAAAGCCGGTCACAGCAGGACTGAGGAGATCCTGCAAATCCATGTGTAAGCGGTCAGTGATATGAAGCAAATTAGTTTCGGCCTCTAGACGATCAGCTTGCAACCGATCGCTTTCATTCACT
This sequence comes from Nitrospira defluvii, assembly GCA_000196815.1. Taxonomy (GTDB): domain Bacteria; phylum Nitrospirota; class Nitrospiria; order Nitrospirales; family Nitrospiraceae; genus Nitrospira_A; species Nitrospira_A defluvii_A. Next base: position 3,963,672 of record FP929003.1, on the reverse strand, counting down.
AGACATGCTCGCTGGGCCTCGGCGATTTGTGTTTCGACGGTCCGCAGGGTCGTCATTGCCGCGACATAGGATGGCTGCCCGGGCAAGGCGATCCAGCGATGAGGAATGAGCGCATCGCCTGACGGCACAGACACTAGTTTTCTGGCGCCTGCATCTCTCATAGATCCTCCCATGATCTGACGACAGGCGACGATACGGCGAGCACGCTGCGATCTGGCGGATCCTGTTCGAAGTGGACCAACAGTGCTGTGAGGAATTGCAAGCCGGCAAGTTGCAGCGGGTTCTCCTTCGGTACTGAAATCCTGTCCATACGCCCCCTCCGATTTCCTTCCCAGCGACTCACTAGTTCTGCAATCTGAATGCGTCAACCTTTACGGCGCTAAAGGTTTCTCCGTTGGCACGCCGATCATCACAAGGCCCAGTAACAGCGCCCCGAGCACTAGGCAGGCCCATCCGCTTCCGGCGAGCTGATACATGCCAGACGTGATGAAGGACAGCGCAGCCAGAAGCACCACATCGAGGAGGTCTACCGCTTGGGCCATCGTGCGCAGCATGTTCTTCACGTGGGCCCATCCCTTCCGATACCTCGCCGCCACCTTCGTCGGGCCCATTCAATGCATCCTCCGCATAATTTCTTTGGCGATTGGCCCTATCATGCTGAAGCCTTCCACCTCCCGAAGATGATCAGGGAGATCTTCTTCCCGCATCGACCTACCAACCTTCCTAGTCTGGCTCCGGTCTTGCTCCGAAGATCCGGATCCGGTTCTTTCTTTCTCTGATTCTGACTCTGAGGCGGACATTGTCCGGTGTGGGTCGGGAGCGTGTCGGGACTTTTGGGAATACTCATCACGATATTTCGCTAAGTTAGGAATAGTTACCCTAATATCACTCCCTCGCTTAGCCATCGTTACCAGGCCGTTACCCCTCAGCCTACCCAGGTACTTACCCGCCTGGTGATGGTGGCAATAAAGCAAACGTGACCAGGTGGATAGAGAGTAGGTGACTGTGCAGGTCTCATCACCGGGAGGCATGGCCTCAGCTACGATCTCAAGCAGCCGCCAGTAGAACCCGTAGCCTTGCAAGCCCGTGTCTTCGAGGTATGCAGCTACTTTTTCATCGCGCGTCGTAGCGACCATATGCTTGATCCACTTCATAGTGAGCGCTCAGCCAACTACTTTGCGAGATTCCGCAGCATGGTTGAGCCGGCATTTAAGGGCCTCAATCACATCTTCCTGAAAGAAACCTACGCCCTTTAGTTTGGCTCCAAACCTGACATGGGGAAGCATGCCGAGTTGGGCCATCCGAAGAGCCGTTCGTCTTTTAAGAATGCCTAACTCCTCCAGTTCCCCGGCACTGACGATTTTCTTCTGGTCCATTGTTGCCTCCTCCGTGCATGACATGCACTCGTGTACAAGTATTCTTATTGTTACGATAATTCAATCATGATATACCGTTACATTAACGTTACAGAGGAGAGAGTAAGCCATGAAAAGAAAATTGCCAAAACCGGAACCCGCTAAGAGTCGCGCATTGGGGATCACGACTGGTTGGATGGTAGAAGCGGATTACACAATTGAGCAGGTGATGGGCAGGGGAAAGCGGGTAGCAGTGCTTAAGCCTCTCCTCAGTGCAGAGGGGAAGACTCACATATATACGCCAGCCAGTCGTGCAGAGCTTCCCAGCGCAGTGGCTAAATTACAGCGTGGCGACGAAGCGGCTATCATCCGATTCGCAAAAATCTATGGAATGTTTGGGTTTAATGAAATTCTTCCTGAGAACTCTAAGCTTAATGCCACGTTTGGAGACCCGTTGGCGTGGATCTGGTCACATGCTGAAACATTGCGCCTCTGTTTAGATCTTAAAGAAATGCTGGACTGTGAACGCGATGATTCTTTGAGGAACCGACTACTGAGCTTGACGCCATCGGACATGAAACATCAGAAGCATCCTTCGCCTTTTCTGAAATTTTCAGCCGGCGCAGGAGTTGTCCAACAGTTTTTCTCTCCTGTTAGCAAAGAGGATGATAAGAATGTAGTGCGCCATTTAACGGGCAAAATTCTCGCAACCATAGTGAGTAAAAATATATCGGGCATTTTTCCTGAGATGGCCTGGCTGGAAAGCCGACAGACCTTTGCTCAGTATTTCCACTGCACTGCATTGATCGAGATGGCCTACTGGCATGTGGCAAATGCCCTTCGCGGTGGAAGAGTAAGAAGATGTGAACGCCCAGGATGCGGAGGAGCATTTATTCAGACCGATGGCAGACAGCGGTTCTGCCCTGGAGATCAGGACAATAAATTAGAGAGCCCCTGCGCCGTCCTAGCAAGGGTTCAGCGATTTCGACAGAGAATCCAGGCTCGATCTAAGAAGGGCTCGCGATTCGAGGGAGTCGCATCACGCTCAGGATCAGCAGACGCCTAGCCCTTCCAGTTCGCAGCTTACGCTATGCGGTCTTCTCGGCCGTCTGCAAATAGGCCCTTCTTATCAGTTCATCAGTATAGTTTAGATAAAGCCCCAGGAATATTGAGGCATCTTCCACGAGCCCCTGTTCACCGCTGTCAACGAGGCGATCGCGTAATTTTCTGAGTCCAACCTGTGCGCCTTCAAAATTTCCTAAGATGTCTTGCAGGCTTTCTACCGGAGCATCGCACGACAGACTCAACAGCTGGTGACTCATACTGAAACTCCTTTCAGTTGTGATGTGTGTAGGGACCGGTTAGAGATTGCGGAGCGGGATGCCGGCATGGATTCCCACCAGCCGGCTAGGGTGGAGTGCGTGTGGCTGCGGTTCTGGACGCCCGCACCTGCTTCATGCGAGGCCTCGCGGAATCGCTCGAAGGCGATCGCTTCCAGCGTCGTGACGGCCATGCGCAACTTCGGCTTCCAATTGTGCATGTATAGCTCGCCCATACCCGGCAGACGATGGCCGAGCAGTTTCTCCGTGGTCGCATATTCGACACCCGCCTCACACAGCCAGGTTGCCGCCGTATGGCGGAGATCATGAAAATGCAGATCCTGCACGCCTGCGCGGGCACATGCCTCCGCCCATCGATGTTTGAATGAGCCCGCGTCTCGCCATTGGCTGAAGAATCGTCCGCCGATGCGCGGGAGTGTCCCACGTAGAAACGAAGCGGCGAGGGGAGACAGAGGCAGCTCCTCCGGGACGCGCTTCAGCCGGCTGCCCTGGACCGGAATGAGCCATTCACCATCAGCCGGCTCAATGATCCATTCCTGGTCAATGGCGATAATCTTTGCCTCGCGCAAACCAGTGAGCAGGGCCAGCATCATCATCCGTTGAATGGCCGGCGCGCTCAGATGATAGATCCGGTAGAGCTCCCAGGGCTTTGCCACGCGGGTGCGCTGCGCGCCAGCGGGCAGATCGAGCGCCAACAGGCGATTCTTGTCGAGGTCTTCGTTGGCGACGGCATAATTCAGCAATCCGAGTAAGACGCCGCACTCCCGTCGGATCGTGCCATCTGCAGCCATTTCGGCGCGCCGGTGGGCGATATAGGCGACACCGTCCTCCAATTTCATGGACTGCAGCGGCCGAATCCCAAAAAACGGGACCAGGTGACGCGTGAGAATCGTTCTCGGCCGATCGAGTGCCGCGAGCGCTTTGCCGTTGAGCCGATCCAGGTATTTGGGCACGAACTGGGCGAATGTGAGGCCGGTCGTCGTAGCATCCGGCCGGATCTGCGATTGAATCGCCGCCAGTACCTGTACCATCGCCTCGTGTTCCTGATCGGGCGTGAGGTTGTACCCAAGCACGGGCCGGTACCGGACGCCACGATAGCGAAAATCTAGCAGCGAGCGCATCCCTTGCGGCGTCATGGTGCGGGTGGTTTTCATGTGGGCCGCCTACCTCCGATTGCAAAAAGAGGGTTCCGATGTTTCACTGGTCGAGGTGATGCGGCAGGTATCAAGGCAGGTGTAGGAAGACTGGTCAGTGGGGTCGCGGGCGTCACATCGAGAATCATGCCCTGCTTCTGCTTCCGCACCCAGGCCTCTAGATCGGCGAGATCATACCGCAGCTGGCCCCCGATTTTCGCGCGCGGCACCGGAAGACGTCGCAAGGTGCGCGCCGAGACCCTGAGAAACTGGGCTGTTTCCGAGGGCGTTAGCAATGTCATCCGCGGGCCTCCTTCCCTGCATGAGAACTGGAAAGAGCAGCGCTACGCTGTTGGGGCGACTTCAGGAATATCCTCGCGCTTGAATCGAACGACGTAGGCGAATCGTCAATCTTTGTAGCTCGGTGGATCTCCCAACCTACGTCGATAAGCTCTGCGAATCGCTTTAAAACAATTGCCATAACACGGCCATCCTCCATGACTCGCTTCGCTGCGTAATCCCGCCCCTGATATTCCTCGTCCGTTAAGCGATCCATGACACTTTCCAAAGCGCTTTTCACATGGCTCAGTTCATCGAAAATTTGAGAAATTGTGTTGATGGAATCTGTGCCGAACAGTGCGGTTGTCATAAAGATCCTCCGTTTCGATTATTCTTTGATCATTTTCTGCGGTTTAGCGGTGGCTGAATCGCGGCACAGTTGGTTACCCATCAGCGGCCTCCTGTAGGGTCTTCCCAAAATATTCTTCCGAAAGTTGACGAACAGAAGAGACATCCTCAGTTGCCCTGAGGTGGGGGGCCAACCGTTCCTCACGCATTTCCCGTAGAGACACTCCGGAGCTCAGAGGAGGTGAAGATGAAGATTTAGTTTTAGGTTCAGGTGAAGATGAAGATTCAAGATTAAGAGTGCTCCCTGCTGGGTACAACTGTTCGTGGAAGTGTTCGAGCAACAGTTTGTCTAACAGTTGCGCGAACGCTTGCGCCGAGGCAGACGCCCCTTTTCGGTAACAGTGTTTCCGGGCCATCGCTTGAAACTCTGTAACAATCGATGACTTGGGTAGCTCTTTGATGCGGCGAAGGCATGCTTCGGATTGGTTGGGGTTCTCCGGGCTCTGATATTTGAGCGCATTCCGAATGAGGATGGTGCTGGTGTCCAAGTCGTAGGAGATGAATTCCTCGTCTCTGAGCGCCGCCATCATGTGGTCGATTTTCTTGGTCGGCCAGCGGAGATCGGCGGCCATGTAGGGAATTGGCAGGACGAAAATGCCCTCCATGGTGCGATGCTGGTTTGTCAGGATGTATAAGGCAAAGAGCTTCAGATCGTCCGGCCATTTCGCAGCCCGTTCATCGAACCAGAATCTGCCAGATACGCGAAAGTATTTGGGCACGTCTAAGCGACCCATTCTCTAGCCTCCAGGTTCTACAACGCTCGCACCGGTCTCAGGTGCCTCATCGTTTCGAGCGCGTCTTTTCGTCCCGCTCCTGAAACTCGCGCTCCAACAGGCTACGAATGAACCCGCTGGAAGTCGTGCCTTGTTGTCGCAACGCATCGAGCTTGGCTTTGATCGCGTGGGGAATTTGAATCAGAAGTTTGACCATGGCCATACGGTATGCCCTACCTTTCGGACACAATCTATATCTCTATATTCCTATATGTCAAGACATATTGTTGACTAGGCATTCAGCCGCAGTCAGAATGCCGCCCGAGGTGCATGATGAAACGTCAGGACAAGGCAGAAAAGCCGAGGAAGACCTTTGGGTTGAGTTTGAATCGGGAGCTGATGTTGGAGATCCAGCACCTGGCCCTTGATCAGGATAGGTACGTCAACGAGATACTGGAAGAGGCGGCGCGGGACCTGCTGAAGAAGTATGCGGAGAAGCGGAAATAAAAACGGGACGGAAGCCTCTCGACCTCCGTCCCGCAAACCCTAACGGGTTTAGAGCCGACTACTTAGTATCACCGTAGCCAGGTTTCGGAACCCGTTCGACTGTTGAAGTCTTCGGATTCTCTCGAGCTTCCTTCACGGGAATGAATCGACCGTCTCCAGAATCTCGTCCGCGCAGCGTGGTTTTCGAATCTTTGTTTGCCATTTTCATGTCTCCAGATAGTATTTGGTATGCTTGAGTACGACGGAATTGCCGGGCTCAAGTGATACCCGTTGAAAGTCATGAAAGGGCCCACTATACTGCAGACCCTTTCAAGACAGAGGGGCAACCGCTGCCAAGCTAAGCGCCCCACTGCCTATCGAGGTTGCCGGACTTTCGTGCCGGGTCGCCCTTTCTAGGGGCGGTTATGGTCTTCTCATCGTAGTACCATCCCTGGTAATGGCGGCCCTGGACTTCATCCCCGCAGATGAGTTCTAGGGCCGTCCGTTTTTGGAACAACCATATATAGTATTCACGCTACGCCCGATTTCCATGAATGTCTAGTTGAAATCTGCCCAAACATTCAAATTATTCGCGATGATAGGAAATTCTTCAAAAATGGCGGGCAGGATAGAGAAGGTCTGGATAGGAATCAACCCAAAACGCACTTCCAGCTACAAAAATTCAAGAATCGACGCGGTAGCCACCCGTCGATGGCCGTCAGCCATTCGCACTCCGGTCAGCTTTCCTTCATCGATCCAGCGGCGGATGGTGTTGTGGTGCACGCCGAGCAGTGCGGCGGCTTCATCGATACGGAGATTGGGCTTCTGCAACAGTAGAGCGGTGTCGTACATTGCGCCTCCCTTACGTGGTGATAAGGACATGGTTTCCTTCTCCGAGGGTCGTCAGGCCGCGTTCTTCATAGATCGACTTGATGGTTTCGTGTCGCATATCCCGATCAAGCGCCAGCAGCAGCGCGACAATTCCGTCGATCTTCCCTTGTGACTGCGCCTTGTCCGGTTTCTTATTTCCGGCCGGATCCTGTTTCACGGCGACGTTATTCGCCATCCATCGAAGCACTGGGTTGCCCCCATGCCGTAACCCTTTGGACAGCAGCCGCCGTTCGAGTTCTGCGGTGGGCCCGGCCATCGACATGAAGCCCATCCCGCAGGCCGCGACCGTGAGGCCTTCTTCGGCGAGCTGCATGGACATCTGATAGCCCTGGAAGAGACGGTCGACCGCGAGTTCCTGCATCTGAAACGTCTGCGCGTCCTGCAGCACCTGAGCCTTCACCGCCTCATAGTCGATCGCGTTCCCCGGTGTGGCAGTGATCCAGCCCTCTCGCTCCCAGGCCTGGTACTGATCCCGGTAACGGTTATGCTCATCGGTCAGCCGTGATTCTGGGCACCAAAATCGGCAGAGGACCGAGGCCACGCCGGTCGCGGCATCTGGGAACAACAAGATGAACGCCGTGAGGTCTGACACGGATGAGAGGTCGAGCCCGGCATAGCATGGCCGCCCCTTGAACTCAGTCTCAACGATCGGTGCGCCGGCGTTCGTATCCCACAGCCCAAGGTCAATCCATCGTGTGACCTGCTGCGTCCACTTGTTGAGATCGAGCTGCAGAAAAGTGTTCAACTTCGACGGCATGTTCGCGGCCTTCTGGGCCTGGTCGCGCATGTAGTCAAGTTTTTTACTCACTCCGAGATTCGGGTTGGCCTTGTACCAGTTGCGCTCGTTCTGCCAGTCGTCGCCCTCATCCATTGCGCAGATGAAGCCGAAATAGGTATCGTCCTGAATCACCTCGCGGAGGATTTGCTCGACATAGACATGCTGCTCCCAGCAGATGGAGGCGTCGGTCTGATCGGTCCCGGCCGTGGTGATGGCGAACGTCAGCGGCTGCCGGCGTGCGCTGGTTCCGGTCTCCATGAGATCGTAGACCCCGCGAGTCTTGTGCGCGTGCAGCTCGTCGACTATGGCGGCATGGACGTTTAATCCGTCGAGGGTGTCTTCGTCAGCCCCCAGCGGTTCATATTTCTGTGCCTTTTCTGGTCGGGAGAGACTGTTCTTGTAGACCTGGATGATGTCGGCGAGATCCGGCGAGGCCTTGACCATGCGCGTTGCTTCTCCGTGCACGATGATGGCCTGATCCTTCTTCGTGGCGGCGCTGAAGACTTCTGCTCCCGGCTCATTGTCGGCGAAGGCCAGCTTGAGGCCGACTCCTGCACCGAGCGTGCTCTTGCCGTTTTTTCGTGGCACTTCCAGGTAGGCGCTTTTGAATCTTCTCAGGCCGTCCTTCTTCACCCATCCGAAGATAGCCCAGACGATGAATTGCTGCCACGGCTCCAGCTTGAAGGACTGCCCCGCCCATTCGCCCTTGGAGTGTTTCAGGTAGGAAAAGAACTCGATCGCATCACTGGCCTTCTGCTCATCGAAGTACAGCCCACGCTTTTTTCCATTCTGCAGATCGAGTAGGTGGCGCTTCACCGCGAGCCGAATCAGTTCCCCGGCAATCACGGTGCCATTCAGCACGCCCTCGATATAATCGTTCACAACTCTGACAGTTGTGGCTGGCTGCGACTTTCGCCTGCCGCAAACCTTGGCTACCTTTGAGATTTCAGATGTATTGCGTGACACGTCGCCAACGTATATCGATTTTGAGCTATCCGATATGGGACAGCGAACTTGTAAGCCATTGCAAAAGCTAATTACTCATTGGAAGTTTCTGATTGATCATCCTGTTGTTTTTCTTCAGTTTTGTCCGTCCTCTCAAGGCTCAGACACGGGTTCAAATCCCGTTGGGACCACCACCTTTTCGCTGGCGTCTCTGATAGACCTCATCCGTTACTCCGATTCTTCCGCCGAGCCCTTCACCCTGTTGCGTCGATCGGCCCGATGCAACGGGTTTCATGGAGACAGGCTGACTCGCCTTCTTGCGTGAGCGGCACGCTGATCTATACTCGCACTGCGCCACAGTGCAGAAGCGTAGCGACGAGTGTGGCCTCCTGCTGGAAATAGCGGCTTCGATTGACTGTGAAAAAAACACCGCTAAAGTAAGGCTGGCCGCGCAGAGATGTCGGCACGAATGTGCCTTGCCAGTGTGCGGTGACGCGTGTGTATAGAAAGGAGATGGCATGAACAAAGGATTGTTAATCGCGTTGACAGGGGTGTTAATGGCGGGGCCAGTCAGCGTGGTCCACGCTGTCAATCCGGACAACGGACCCGGATGCGGATTGGGTAAATTGGCCTGGGCGGATTACAAAACGCCGAAGAACATTGCCCCTCAAGTCATGATGGCCACCACTAACGTTACGTTCGGGAGCCAAACGTTCGGGATCAGTTTCGGCACCTCCGGCTGTACCAACGACGGCAAGGTCATGGCCGGGCAGCAGACGAATCTGTTCATCGCCAGCACCTTTGACACGCTGTCTGAAGATATGGCGAGGGGCGGCGGGGAGCATCTTGCGGCTTTGGCAACGTTAATGGGCGTTCCGGCCGAGCAGCAGCCGGCCTTTTTTGCCATGACGCAGCAACAGTATCAGATGCTGGTTCAAGCCGGTGACACGTCTTCCGTGGCAGCGGTCAAAGCGCTTCAGGATGCCGTGAGCGGCCACTCGATGGTCGCCCGGATTTCCGATCGACCTTGATCGCCTGCTGTCTTCCCCTGATCTCCGCCTGTCTCTGCGCGGAGCGTGATAGCCATGGCGGGTCCGGCCTGTTCCGTCAGATCCGCCATGGCGCTCCCCGTCACCTCGTCGAATCGGCTGCCTTACCCGTCCGCTCCCTGCCCCTGTTCCTGGCGATTCCCGGAATCCTTCTCTCATGTCTCCCATGAGGAGTCGGCTTGAAGCCTCCAGCCTGAGGGGAGGATAATGACTGTCCTGTGACGACACAGCCCTCCCACAGACTGTTGCTGTTCGCGATTGTTGTCCTTGGCCTCGGCCTGTACACCCTCGATTTGTATCTCCCGCTGGGAATCGGTAATGGAGTGCTCTATGGAGGACTCGTAGTGCTGTCCCTAGCGCTTCCGGATCGCACAACCCCGATTCTTGTCGCCAGTATTTGCTCGGTGCTGGCTCTGTCGGATGTGTTTCTGGGCGTCACTCTTCCCAATGTGCCGCTCTGGATGGGACTGAGCAATCGCATGTTCAGTCTGACGGCGATCTGGTTTCCGGTGATCTACGCGTTCCAACGCCGGAAAATCGAGGAAGCGCTGCGCAGCGCCCATAGTGAACTGGAGGTACGTGTGGGCGAACGCACGCGTGAGCTGGCATTGGTGAACCAGGCGCTCGTCGAAGAGATCGGCGAACGCATGGAGACGGAACGGTCCCTGCGGGAAAGCGAGTCGTCGCTGAAAGTGAGTCAGGAGGAGTTACAGCATAGTCGAGAGGAACTTCGGGCGCTGGCCGGCCAACTGTTGACAGCACAAGAAGGGGAGCGCCGCCGTATCGCGCGTGATTTGCATGATGATGTCAACCAACGACTAGCCATGTTGGCCATGGACCTTCGACGAATTGAGAAAGGGGAAGCGGGCGATCTGGCCGCGGTCGAGGGGGTGGTGCGATCGATCACCCGTCGTCTGACGACGGTCTCGGATGATGTCCGCCAGATGGCCTACCGGTTCCATCCATCTATTCTCGATGACTTGGGACTTGTGAAAGCAGTTCGTCGGCTGGTGGATGATTTTTCTGCAACGACTAAGATTGAAGCGGTGTATGTGCATCACGATGCCGTGAGTCCGGTGCCGACCGAACTGGCCACCTGCGTGTACCGGATTGCGCAAGAGAGTTTGAATAACGTCGCCCGTCATGCGCAGGCCACGGAAGTGGAAGTCGAATTGATTTGTGACGACGAGGTCATTACTCTTTCGGTCCGGGACAACGGCGTCGGGTTCGATTCGCAACAGGCGTCACAGGGCCTGGGACGCCTGGGGTTGTTAAGTATGAAAGAACGAGTGCGGTTGGTGCGAGGCACCTTGACCGTGTCGACGGCGCCCGGCCGCGGCACGCATCTCGAGGTCTGTGTTCCGCTTCCAGGTGGCGCCTATGTCTAAAGCGCGTGTGCTCTTGGCCGACGATCATTCCCTGGTGCTGGAAGGGTTTCGCCGCATTCTCGACGACCAATGTGAGCTAGTGGGGATGGTTGAGGATGGCCGCGCCCTACTGGAAGCGGTGGATCGAGTCCATCCCGACATTGTCATTCTTGACGTGTCGATGCCGCTGTTGAATGGCATCGATGCCGCTACACAACTCAAGAAGACTCACCCCTCGATCAAAGTTATTTTTGTCACGATGCATGCTGATGCCGACTATGTCCGATCGGCGTTCGAGGCCGGCGCCTCGGGCTATCTGCTGAAGCGATCGGCGGTCGATGAATTAGAACAGGCGATACGGGCAGTGTGGGCCGGGCACACCTACATCACGCCCTTGATCGCCAAAGATTTGCTGGATGTCTTGCTCACGTTGGGGGCAGGACAGGCCCAGCAGAGAAAGACACTCACCTTTCGTCAGCGTGAGGTGCTGCAATTGTTGGCCGAGGGGCGAACGGCCAAAGACATCGCCCTCCGGCTCAAGATTTCCACACGAACCGTCGAGTTTCATAAAGCCCAGCTCATGGAACAACTGAATCTCCATACGACGGCCGAATTGATTAAGTATGCGTTAACACACGGATTCATTGCCTCTTCCTAGCTCCCGCTGACACCTGTCCAGGGCCCTCCGCGGCCTGTGCCTTTTCCAAACCCTCGTAATCTTCTGTCCAAAACTATCGGGCTTTACGAGTTCCCCGTCCAGGCGGGGTGCACTACAAGGAACCTTCGGGATTCCAACGCCATCGCAAAAGGTGACCGGTGTGCCCGATCACAAGGAACGTGGCCATGAGCCGGAGTGATTGTCTGATCGCCTTGTTCGGTCGACCGGTGTGGTTGCGTTGCAAGCTCTGTCAACGGGTGAATCCTGTCACGGAGGTAGAACCTTCCCGAGCTCGCTGGCTGGAGGAGGGGGCCGCGATGGAACAGCACCACGTCAGTCCTGCGGATCTGTGGTGGTTCCAGACTGTCTGTGAAGGCTGTCAGCGCACACAGAAGGAGTTGAATCCTGTCCGATAGTCCTCTCACCACTGTGGCGATAGAGCGCGCAGGCTTCGATTGCGCCTATGCTCACCGGTCCCATCGGGCCATTCGACATTTTCATGGCACGGTAACCAGGCTCGTCGCCGCTCAACCCGCGGGAGGGCTCCACTCGTTTCTCGACGACGTAATGACTACGGCGGCCACATTCCCCCACGGCACGGACCTCTGGAAGGACATCCGTGCCGACTGTGAGCGACTGTGCTCGGGGGTGTCCTTTGGGAAGGGCACCTTGGCGCAGGCCATCGAGTGGGAAATCCTCAAGCTTCAAACTCGTCTGGCAAGTGCAGAACCGTTGTGCTCCACCGATGCGACCCCGCTCTTTCGCAACCGGCATGTGCATGTCGGCGTGCTCATCCGGCTCTGGCGATCCCTTGCGCTGGAAACAGAAGCATGGCTGGCCGCGCAAGGGTATGAGACGTTGCTCGATGTGGGGCCCTGGGGGGGATTCAATTTTGTACTCGAACCGGATGGCTATACGCGCATGCCGTTTGCCCGACTGACGTTGGCAGTGGGCGGGCTCGCCGCCACTCCGCTGCAGGAACAGGGCGGGCCGCTGTTTGACTACATGCTGCCACGGTACCGGGCCGAGTTATGGGCGGCAGGGGTCGCGTTTCCCGACCTGTGGACCTATCAATTCCCCAAGCGTGACGCAACCGGCCGATTGCTGGAAGTCTCCGGTACGCATTACCTCCCGACGCACAGCTATGATCGCCGGACCTTCATCAAGGTGCGGGCGTCACGGGCCTGCGAGACGGTGGAGGAAATCGCCTTGCAGGATTTTTTGCGACTCCTCGAACGCCTGCAATTCACCAGCGATTGGGTCGTGTATCGTGAACAGACCAAAGACGTGGATGCCCGCTTCGATCTCCAGGACTTTATTTCGTTGAATCACATGGTGGAAGGGATTTACCAGCGCTCTTCGGCTGAAGACCGGCTGTTACACGAGATGAAGGATGCTTTCCGTGGAGCGATTCGTGACCCGAAGGTCCTGTATCACTACCTGGGGCAGGTGATCTCATTACGTTGGGTAGAGAATCTGTATTGGGCCTTGGCCGAGGCCGCGGTCGGCGTCAAACGGTATCAACGCATGGTGTCGTTCGATCGCGAAGTCTGTCCCCGGATTCCTCCCGGCCTCCTGATCCCTGTCCGCCGACATCTGGAGGCGTATCACGGGCGCCTCGGCCCTTTCGATCAGTCTTCCGGATTGCCCTGCTGATCACCGTTTCACGGCTTCCAGCGTTCCGATCGTACCCGTAATCCTGTGTCGACGACAGCGGGAGAATCCGGCGGTTGCCAGCCACCCCTCGGTCTCTTTCCAGGCATAGCAGCGTCCCGTGTCGGTGAAGGCGTACATCAGAAGCGAAAAGATGGCGGCTTCGGCGGGACGGATTCCGGCTGGGTTGAGAAAGTACTCCACGATAAAGAGTTTTCCACCCGGCCGTAGCGATTGATATACCCGGCGAAGCAACCGGAGATTTTCCTTCTCGCTAAAATCGTGGAGCACGTTGGACAGCAGGGCGACATCGAAACCGGTTGCCAGCGGCAGCGTGAAGAGATTTCCTGTCCGGACTTTGAGCCGATCCGCCAACCCTTGTTGCCGGGTCAACCGTCTCGCGACCGCCACCGACTGATCGATGACTAGTCCCTGCAGGGTCGGGTACTGCCGGGCCAGCGCGATGGAATAAGAGCCTGCCCCACCCCCGAGATCGAGAAATCGTGTGGCATTTCGCGGGAGCCGAAACGAAGCGATTGTGGGTGGAGCCAAGACATGGCTGCGTTCCTGCATCGCGAGCGCGAATCGCCGCCGGAATTCGGCGGTCTTGGTTACCGTCGCCCATCCGGGGCGGCCTCGACGAATTGCCCGCGCCATGCCCGTCCAGTCGGACCAATGGTGGTTGAGGAGCCACAGGAGGTTGGTGATCGCCAGCGGGCTGTGACCATCCAGAAACCTGAGACCCAAGGGGGTGTTCCAGTATCGGCCTGCTTGCCGGCGAAGCAGCCCGAGTCCCGCCAGGGCGTGCAGTAATAGCCGCATGCCTTCGTGTGTGGTCCCGCATGCAGCGGCGAGGGCGTTGACCCGATGTCCACCGGTTCCGATCGCGGTAAACACACCGAGCTCGTTGGCAACGAGGAGTACTTTCGAGTCGGCGTAGCCGTTTGCCAGACCCATGAGTTGCTGGTAGGTCACAGCTCCTCCTGCTGAACGGCAGCGGCAGATCAGGCCGCTCGCGCCGTGTGCGCCACGGCCTTCGCGAGCCTCGCGTTCTCTTCCCTCTACAAACCCGAGGCAACACATGCCCATTGTAGCTCTTCTTCTTGGATGAGGCATTCCGAATCCTTGAGAACGATCTTTCTTCCCCGCCGCCGGTTCTGGTAGAAGTCTGATATGGTGAATGTCATTGGACTGGGCGCGATCGCCGGTCTCATTCCGGTCTATCTCGGCATCCTTGCGGCCCTGTTTTTGGGCAAGGTGTTGCCGCGGACTTGGGAGGGCGGGCTGATCGGCGTGGCGAACGGTGTCTTGGTGTATCTCTTTTTCGATCTCATGCATGAGGCGACCGAGCAGACCGGCGCACGTGATGTGGTGTCGTGGGTGGTGTTTCTCGGGAGTCTGGGGATGAGTTTCGTCGGGTTGGTGGCCTTGGAGTCCAGTCAGGTATTCGGCGGTCGGTCAGGAAGCCGGATTCTGTCTCTGCCCTATATGATTGCGGTGGGAATGGGCTTGCACAATCTCGGCGAGGGACTGGCTATCGGCGCCAGCTACGCCAGCGGTGAATATACGCTGAGCGCGTTATTGGTGGCGGGGTTCGGTCTGCATAACGGCACGGAGGGGTTCGGCATTGTGGGCGCGTCGGGCAAAACGCCGATGTCGTGGCGCGATGTCCTGCTGCTGGGATTGATCGCCGGGTTGCCGACCTGTGTCGGGACATTTCTCAGCGGGCAAGGGGTGTCTCCCTATTTCTCCATCTGCTTTTACGCGCTGGCAGCCGGCTCGTTGCTGTATGTGGTGCTCTCCTTGACGGTGATGTCGTATACGGCGACGCGCCGGGTGCAGGTGGCGGCCGGGATGTTTGCCGGTATCAGTCTCATGTATGTGACGGCGATGGTACTGACTCTGGTCAGCGGCGTTCGCAGCTGACGTCTCTCCATTCATCCGCAGGCTCCTTCCTGCCCGGTTGATGCGCATCACCCCTGCGTACTGTTCGCACGGTGCACGGCGCGCGTTCCTGGCGCTGTCCGGCGGTCTGACTACGGGATCGGCGTGGGGGCTGGTCGGCGCTTCAATTGACCCCGCGACGCTCGGTTGTGTATAAAATGACCTGCTCGATCCAAAGGCTGATTTTTTTCGGGAGGCTCTCATCATGGCGGGACGGGAATTTCACGACGGTGCCACGGATGGCTTGGAGGCACTCGAGCCTCTCGACCCCGAGAAGATTCATTCCTTTTCGGAACTGCTGGAGGCGATGCGAAAGACGGCCTTCGGCGGCCGGCGTCTGGGCGAAGCGTACGAAACACTCGCCGCGATGATCGAGGATGCCGATTGCAAGGTGGTGCTGACCCTCTCCGGCGCCATGACCATTGCGAAGATGGGCAAGATCATCAGCACCATGATCGACCGTGGCATGGTGGATGCCATCGTCTCGACCGGCGCGCTGGTTGCCCATGGCCTGAGCGAATCGGTGGGCAAGCTTCACTACCGTCACGAGGCGTCCCATAGCGACGAGGAGTTATTCCAGAAGGGATACAACCGCGTCTATGACACCCTTGAAATGGAGTCGAACCTCAATTACGTCGAGCATGTCGTTTCACTGACCTTGAAGCGTATCAACATCGAACAACCCCTCTCCTCGCACCTCCTGACTCGGGAACTCGGCAAGACGCTGGCGGAAGAATTTGAGGGCCCCGGCATCCTCAAGAGCGCCTATCTGAAAAATGTGCCGGTTTATATTCCTGCCTTTACCGATTCAGAAATGGGGCTGGATGTCGGTACCTGGGCGATGGGCAAGCGGATGGATCAGGCCCGCAGCCAAGTGAAGGACGGTGGAGACACGGCGGTCTTGCGCGCGCTGCACCAGACCTGTCCGGACTTCAACCCCTACCTCGATCTCAATCATTATGCCGAAGAAGTCCTGGGGTCGAAGCGCCTCGGCATTTTCACTATCGGCGGCGGGGTGCCGCGCAATTGGGCGCAACAGGTGGCGCCGTATATCGAGATCAGCAATACTCGTTTGGGACTCAACGTGCAACCGCCACGCTTTCATTATGGTGTGCGAATCTGTCCCGAGCCGGATTATTGGGGCGGGTTGAGCGGGTGCACCTACCAAGAAGGCATCTCCTGGGGCAAGTTCGTGCCTCCGGCCGAGGGTGGGCGGTTCGCTGAAGTGCTCAGCGACGCGACGCTGGTGTGGCCGCTGCTCATGGTCGGACTGCTGGAGCGAATCCGCGCCAAGAGTGTCACGGCATGACCCCCGTGACGGCGTGGCTGCTTCGGGTCGGGGCGTCGTGTTTCCTGCTCTTGCTTGTTGCCGGAGCGGCTTTGGCTGCGAGTGCGCCGGCGGTCGATCATCGTATGCGGGGCAAGGCGGATGCGCCGGTGACGCTGATCGAGTATTCGGACTTCACGTGCGGGTACTGCCTCAAGTTTTTCAAAGAAACCTGGCCCAAGATTCAGGCGCGCTATGTCGACACGGGCAAGGTGCGGTTTCTCTATAAAGATTATCCCCGCGCCGATCAGGGGCCAGGGGTCACTGCTGCGCTTGCCGCTCGTTGCGCCGGCGATCAGGGAACCTATTGGCCGATGCATGACCGATTGTTTGCGGCAGACGGGCGGTTGGATGTGGACAGTTACTCCCAACATGCCAAGGCGATCGGACTCGACCAATCGCAATTCCGGCAATGTTTGCGTGATGCTCCGCATATGCAGGCGATCTTTCACGACCGGGATGAAGCGAATTCCTGGGGATTTCACGGCACGCCCGGCTTCGTCCTGATGCGCACGGCGCAGCAGCCGACGACCAAGAACCCGGCTATTGCGATTCCCGGCGCGTTCCCTTTTGAGGCCTTCGAGGAAGAAATTGAGAAGCTGCTCGCGCCGGCGGGGGCGAAACAGAAATAATGTTTCTCATGCGGAAGAAAGCCAGGACTGTGACGAGACTCATCGTTTAGCCAGGAAAGAGGAAACTGCACTATGGCGTCGAAACAAGCCTTTTGGTCTGTGCCTGCAAAGGATGGAGAGCCCGATTTATGGGTGTGCATGTCCTGTTTGAGCGAGGCGTTTTGCCGGAAGGTGCCGATGCCGGCCTGTCCGACATGCCACGGCGTGTCGACCTATGAAGCCTTTACCTTGGCGGCAGTTCAGGATTGGGGAACCGAGGAATTAATCGCCAAGGCGGTGGCCGCTCAGCGTGATGCGGAGGCGATCAGCGCGGCCCCTGCAACACCACCATTGGAATCCGTGCAGTAGCGATTCTCCCTCTCCTGGAGTAAGTCCGTTGGAAAATGGACGTCCATTTCTAATCGGCGGTCGGTGGGTTCACACCAGCTCGACTGCTTCCGTACACAATCCCTATTCAGGCGAGACGATCGCTCATGTCTGCCAGGCCGGCCCCGCCGAAGCGGAGGCGGCAATGCAGTCGTCCGTCGAAGGCGCGGCAGCAATGCGCCGGTTGTCCGGCTATGCGCGCTCGACTCTGCTTCAGAAGACTGCTCAGGCCCTTCAGTCCAGGCAGGAAGAGTTTGCGCGCACCATGACGGCTGAGGCCGGCAAGCCCCTGACCGATGCGCGTCGCGAGGTCGGCCGTGCCGTGCAGACGTTCTCGATCGCTGGGGAAGAAGCCAAGCGCATCGGAGGGGAAGTGGTTCCGCTCGATTGGTCTCCCGGGATGGAGTCGTATTGGGGGGTGACGCGGCGATTTCCCATCGGACCAATTCTCGGGATTACCCCGTTCAACTTCCCGCTGAATCTCGTCGTCCATAAGGTCGCTCCGGCCTTGGCGGCCGGTAACTCGATTCTCATCAAACCGGCTCCGCAGACCCCTCTGACGTCGCTCCTCCTGGCGGAGCTGCTTCTCGAAGCGGGTGTTCCTGCGGGTGGTCTCAATGTGCTGCCCTGCGATAACCGGGTGGCGGAGCAACTGGTGGTCGATTCCCGGTTCAAGTTGCTGAGCTTTACGGGAAGCGCGCCGGTAGGCTGGATGCTGAAAGCCAAGTGCGGCAAGAAGAAGGTGGTGCTCGAATTGGGCGGGAATGCCGCCGTGATCGTCGAGCCGGACGCGGATCTGGATTATGTGGCACAGCGTTGTGTGACCGGGGGATTCAGCTATGCGGGGCAGACCTGCATTTCGGTCCAGCGGATTTTTGTACACGAGTCGGTTGCCGCAGCCTTTACCGAGAATCTCGTGGCCCGTGTGGAGCGATTGGAAACCGGAGATCCCGGCAATGAACGCACGGTCGTCGGCCCGCTCATCGATCCGGGGGCTGCCCAGCGCATCGAAGGCTGGATAGAGGACGCCGTGACCCAAGGGGCCAGGGTGCTGTCGGGCGGAACACGGGTGGGGTCGGTCGTCCGGCCGACGGTCTTGTCCCAGGTGACTCCCGGCATGAAGGTGTCCTGCCAGGAAGTGTTCGGTCCCTTGGTGACGATTACGCCGTATCGCGAGTTCGATGACGTATTGAAGGCCGTCAATGAGTCGGACTACGGCTTGCAGGCGGGTGTATTCACCAGCAATATCGGGCGAATTTTCCAAGCATTTGAGCAGCTGGAGGTCGGCGCCGTCCTGGCGAACGAAATTCCGACGTTCCGCGCGGACCATATGCCCTATGGCGGGGTGAAAGACTCCGGCATCGGACGTGAAGGGCTCCGGTATGCGATCGAAGACATGACCGAGCCCAAGTTGCTGGTCATGAATCTCCGCAGACCCTGAAAGGCCTGGGCCGAGGCAAAAAAACCCCGCCGCCGTATTGCGGATGCCCCACAAACTTGATACAACTTTCGCGCGTGTCGCCGCATGATCAATTGCGTGGCACAAGGCCTGTGACAATTCTTCGAACACTCAGGGTGGAGTGATTTCGACGAGGGATGAAGAGGGAGACCTACATGGTACCAACACACATGTTTTTGACGAGGGGCGTCGGGGTGCACAAGGAAAAGCTGGCTGCGTTCGAGCAGGCCTTGCGTAGCGCCGGCGTGGCCTATTGCAACCTCGTCAGTGTCTCGTCGATTCTCCCGCCCAATTGCAAGATTCTCCCTCGCAAGCGCGGCGAAAAATTGTTGAATCCCGGTGAGATCACGTTTTGCGTCATGGCCAGATCGGAGACCAACGAGCGCAACCGGCTGATCTCCGCGTCGATCGGTTTGGCGATTCCGACGGATCGCGATACGTACGGCTATCTCTCCGAGCACCATGCGTACGGTGAAACGGACGAAGAGTCCGGTGAATACACGGAAGACTTGGCCGCACAGATGCTCGCGACTACGCAAGGCATCGAGTTCGATCCCGATGTCGCCTGGAAAGAGCGTGAGCAGGTCTTCAAGATGGGCGGCAAAATCGTGCGGACCTTGAATATCACGCAATCGGCGGTCGGCCGTCCGAACCGGTGGACGTGTGTCATCGCCTTGGCGGTGTTTATCCCCACGGAAAACATCCCCAAGAGTCTTCGGAACAAGGCCTAGCGGCGGGCGGCATGGCGCTCCCGTCCGGATGGCTTGGGCAAGCCGACAACTTTCTTGGGATCGACGAACCCTGGTGTCATCCCGATCAGGCCGGAGTCTACGTACTCCCCGCCCCTTACGAACATACCTCCAGTTATATCCTCGGGTCCGATCGGGGTCCCTCCGCGATCATTGAAGCTTCTCAGCAGGTCGAGTTATACGATGAGACGCTGCGCTACGAGCCCTACCGTGAATGGGGCGGCGTGGCGACCGCAGCCACATTGAATCTCGATGGGCGGGTCGATGGCCAGGCCGTCCAGGCTATTCAGGATTTTGTGCAGCCGCACGTGGGCCACGGGAAATTTCTGGTGACCCTGACAGGTGAACATACCGGCGCATTAGGGGCGATTCGGGCGCATGCCCGCAATTATCCGGGGATGTGTGTGGTGCAGATCGACGCCCATGGCGATCTCCGTCAGGCCTACGAGGACAATCCCTACAGCCATGCGAGTGTGATGGCCCGCGTGGTGCAAGATGGGTTGCCCTTAGTGCAAGTCGGTGTTCGCTCGATCAGTCCGGAAGAAATCGATCTCATTCAGAAGACCCCGCAGATCCATACCTTTTTTGCCGCTTCGATTCTGGATCCGTCCGGTCCCTATGAGGGGCGGGCCGCTCGCTGGATTCCAGAGGTCCTGGCTGCCTGCACCGGGCCGGTCTATCTCACTTTCGATTGCGACGGACTCGATGCGTCGATTGTACCGGCATTGGGTACGCCGGAGCCGGGCGGATTGGGCTGGTACGATACCCTCGCGCTGGTGACCGCGCTGGCAAACGGTCCCGGCATTGTCGGCATGGACATCAGCGAGATTGCGCCGATCGAAGGTTTTGTCGCTCCACAGTTCAGCATCGCCCGTTTGATCTATCGAATGCTGGGACGGATTCGTGCCGGCCGCCGCGTGCATTGACTCCCGCATGGTGCCCCGTCGTTCGTGAAGCGTCTTTCGTTGGAGAGCGGAACGTATCGCTTGCGACGGAGAACCTAGACACAGAAGCCGCAGCCTGGTTTTTATGGCAAGTCCATTGCTTCTGCGATTTTTGAGAGAGAGCATAGGCTGCACCAGGAACGGCTGACGCGACTTCATCCCCCTGCCATGCGCATCAATAAATTCTTTACTGAGCAGGGCCTGTGTTCACGGCGGGAAGCCGATCGCCTCATTGCCGAAGGGCGGGTGACCATCAACGGCCGGGTGGCCAAGCTCGGCGACCAGGTCTCGCCACAGGACGCGGTGGCGCGCGACGGCGTTGTGCTACAGCGCGGCAATCGCGCGGTGTATCTCAAGTATCACAAACCGGTCGGGGTGACGACGACCACCGAACCGCATGTGCGGCGGAACATCATCGCCGAGATCGGCCATACGGCCAGAATTTTTCCGATCGGACGGCTCGACAAAGATTCCTCCGGCCTCATTCTGCTGACGAACGACGGCGACATCGTCAATGAGATCCTGCGGGTCGAGCACGGACATGAGCGTGAATATCGCGTGGAAGTGGATCGGGAGTTCGACGAGACGTTTCTTGCACGGATGGCCCGTGGGGTGACCATTCTGGGGGTGCCCACCAGGCCGTGCACCCTGGCGCGTCTCGGTCCCCGTCGCTTCCGCATCATTCTGACGGAAGGACGCAACCGGCAAATCCGGCGCATGTGTCAGGCGCTCGGTTATCGCGTCGTGTCGTTACATCGCGTGCGGATCATGCACATTACCATTGACGGTTTGCATGCCGGGCAGTGGATGGATTTGACCCACGATGAGCGTAGCCGACTTTTTCGGGCTCTCGGCAGGCCGGCTGATTCGTCGATGTAAGCAGGGAGGGGGCGTCGGGGTGAATCGCTGGGATTGCGAGCGGTTATCCCTCGCTCGGCAGGCCCCTCGTTGATCCAGGATGGGGCGTTTCTTCACGTCGTGAGGAGGGCAGTTCCTGTCCACGCACCGGACGGGTCAGAAACAGGTTCAACAGCGCGATGAAAAAACTCCCGCCCACGATCCAGTAGCCGGTCGTCACAATCGTTTTCGTTCCTTCTTCGCGCATGTCCTTCGCGACCTCCGCCACCGTCTCCAGCAGGCGGTCCAGCGCGAGACTCACCTGCATGACTTTTGGTCCTCCATTGTCGGCCGCATGAATCTCGGCTTTTCGACGCAGTTCCGCTGCTTCGGCTGCGGAACCGGCCCTCCATTCCTGGGCCAGCAAATCAATGGTCTTGCTGGCGACATGGAAGTACTGATCGAGGCTTTCGCGAACCGCTTGAATGTCTTTTTCTTCGCTCCGTCCGCTCCGTGACACACGCAGACCGGCTGCGGCGTATCGATCCACGGCATGTTGAATGCGTGCGCGTTGCGTCGGCAACGACTCAGTAATTCGTTCGAAGATGGCCTGGTTCTCGGCCTCCAACGACCGGATGATCGTATTTCGATAGCGAATGACATCCGCTGAAATATGGGCGAGGTCCGCTGCGCCCAGGGTGTACTCGGTGTACATGATGCGCAGGTCCTGATCGATACGGCTGAGAGCCTGGCCGCTGACCCATCCCAACCCCGCGATCAGAAGACTGATGATCAGTTGGTTCGTAGTGGGAAAGGACAATTTCAGACGGGATGCCAATGACACAAGCGTTCCTTTCGTCAGGCTGCAGGCCACCACTCGCGCTCAGTCTAGCAGATCGTTCGAGAAGAAAGAAATCGAGCCTGTTTTGATGCAGAACCGGCCGTTAGTCCAGCACGACCCGTCGTTCGACCAGCTGACTGACCTCCGGATCGTTGGAGACGAACACCACCGACCAGGGTTCTTCTTTCGAACAGAGTCGGCGCAGCAGGGTGAGCCGCAGCGCCGGTTCGATGTTGTGGAGGCTGCCGTTGAAGATCAGCAGTTCCGGCCGGGTGACGATCATCCTGGCCAGGAGCACGCGGAGAACCTGGCTTCGAGTCAAGTTGGCGCCGTTTCCATGCACCAGAGTTTCCAGTCCCTGCGGCATGGCGTCGATCTCCTCTTCAAGTTCCACAAACCGGAGCGCCCAGCTCAAATCTTCGAACTGAATCGAAGGGCGCTGCAGAGTGATATTTTCCTCCAGGGATCCGTCGAACAGGGTGGGGTGGGAGTCCAGCATCAATCCCCGGCAGCGGTTCACGTAATTCAGCGACACATCGCGCAGGTCAATGTCGTTGTAGCGGATCACCCCAGCGGTCGGATGGTACAGTCCGGCTAAGACCAGCGCGAGCGAGGTTTTGCTTCTGCTGGTTCCGGAGAGGACGCTGATTTTTTCACCCGGCATGACTTCCAGGTTGAATCGTTCGAAGAGCAGCGGTCCGTCCGGCGCGGCGAAGGACACGTCTTTGCACGTCAGGCGGACCCCCTGCAGCGAGGGATCGGGGAGCCAGGCGGCCACGGGGCCGGAGACATCCTCCTTCGGCATGTCAAACAGCGTGGAAAGCTCATGGAGTGAGGTGGCGACATAGATGGCGGCATACATGCGTCGGGCGACGGTATCGAGATTGAGCAGCAGGGTGCCGACGATCACCTCCGCCGCGACGAACTGTCCGAGGGTGATGTCGCCGACCGATAGCAACCAGCCGCCGAGGCCGATCATGCCGCTATGCGCCACGGCCTGAAACACGACCGTACTCTTATATTGCGCGCCGCTCAGAATATCGGAGCGCGTCTTCCGCGCCATCACATACGCCTTGACCAGCGCGTCGGTTTTTTTGAGGAGCAGCGGCAGGCTGTCCGTGGACTTGAAATGGAGCCGGTTGATCCCGATGTCCTGGAGCCAGTGAAAGGTCTGGTAGTGCAGCCGGGACACCCGTTGCGTGATGCGGAGTCCGCCTCGACCGAAAAACGTCAGCAGAAAGGCAAACCCTGTGATCAGGAGCGTGTTATATCCCAGGAAGTAGGGATGGTACATGATCAGGATCGCCATGCCGATGGTGCCCGACACCGACACATTGATTACATCGACCAGCATGGCGACCAAGGCTCGGGGCAACAGTTCCGCCTCAATGAACGTGTTGGTATGCTGAGGAAGAAAGACATTCTCGCGGAAGCGGGGCAGGGCTTCGGTAAAGGAGACGGCGAGCCTCGTATAGAGGCGTTGCACCAGGATTTCCACCGCCCGCGCCTGCAGGACCCGGAAGGCGCCCATCGCGAGCAGCGCGCCGAACATCGTGGCCACCAGGGTGACGATCATGATCGGTTGAATGGCGAACGCGAAGGTATTGACCAGTTCCTGGACCGTGAGCGGGACGATCAATGCAAACAGACCGATCACGACGGCATAGGACACGATGATGGCGAGGATGCGGCGCTCGAGCCCGATCAGCAGATTCAGGCGGGCAAGGATGGTCCAGGCGGAGGGCGTCGAAATGGGCGTTTCAGTGGCGGTGTCGTTCACACGTGGGCTCGTATCGGTCGGCTGTGGGCCGCAGTGTGGGCGATTGCCTGATATCTGTCAAGTTTGAGCAGGTCCGGCCGCGCGGAACGGAGGGACATGAAGCATGCGGAAACAGAACTATAGAATCGATGCGTTGTCCGGCTAATTCAGCATGATACGGCGGTCGACATGCGGGGTCAGGTTGGGATCGTTCGAGACGAAAATGACCGACCACGGCTCTTCCTTGCTGCAGAGGCGCCGGAGAATCGTCTCGCGCATCGCGGGATGCATGTTGTGGAGGATCCCTTCGAAAATGAGAAGTTGCGGCCGCCCCAGGATCGCGCGCGCGACCAGGATGCGCACAATGTGCGTCGGCGCGAAAATTTTTCCGGCAGCCCGGACGTGCGTCTTGAGGCCATGCGGCAGGGCATCGACTTCCTCTTCCAGCTCGGTAAAGCGTAACGCCCACCGCACATCGCTGTAGGGGATATACTCCCGTCCAAGCACAATGTTCTCTTCGAGCGTGCCTTCGAACAACGACAACTGCGAGTCCAGGATGAATCCTCTGAACCGGTTGACGGAGTCCAGGTTGAGGTGCCGGAGGTCGACGCCGTTGTAGCGGATCACGCCGGAGGTGGGCGATTCCAGACCGCCCAGTACCCGGGCCAGCGCAGTTTTAGCCATTGTGCTGTCCGCATAAATGCCGATTTTTTCGCCGGGCGTGACTTCCAGGTTGAAGCGCTCGAAGACGGCCGGTCCGCCGGCGGGGGCAAACGTCAGATCTTTGCAGGTGACACGAATACCGTGCACGGTCGGGTCCGGGAGCGGGATGGAGAGGGTCGCCGTATCCTGGTCTTTCGGGAGGGAGAATAAGAAGCTCAGCTCCGTCAATGCCGTCAGGAAGTAATAGATGTGCCCCATCCGTTTCACGACCCCGTCGAAGCTCGAGAGGATGCCGCTGACGACGACTTCGGCGGCGACAAATTGTCCGAGCGTCAACTGTCCGATGCCCAAAAGCCAGCCGGCCGTCGCAATCAGACCGCTATGCGCGATGGCCTGCCAGCCCAGTGAGCCCAGATATTGCCGGATCAAAATTCCAAATCTGGTCCGACGGATGCCGACGTAGGTATCCAGGAGCTGGTCCGTCTTCTTCACCAGCAGGGCCTGGCTGTCCGTCGATTTGAAATGGAGCAGGTTATAGGCAATTTCCTGAAACCAGTGCAGGGTATCGTACTTGGCATGAGAGAGGTTCATGTCGGCCTTGAGGCCGCCATGGCTCATGAGGAAAAAGACCACGTTGAATCCGACCAGCAGGATCGCGTTGTACAGCAGGAAATACGGGTGATAAAACACCAGGATGGTCATGCCGACCGCGCCGCCGACGATGACGTTGATCAGATCCACCAGCAGGACCGAGACCGCCCGCTGCATGAGAATGGTTTCGACGAAGAAATTTGCAAAGCGCGGCTTAAAGCCCTGGTAGCGCAGGTGCGGGAGTTGCTGGGCCATGGCAATGGCGACCCGGGCGAAAATGCGACGCTCCAACACTTCGACCGCATAATACTGCAGGGCCCGGAAGGCGCCGACAAATAACAGGGCGGCCACCATGACGGCGGCCAGGGTAACGATGGTAATGGGTTGAAGCGCGAATGCGAAGGTATTGACGAGTTCCTGAACCGTGAGAGGTACGATCAGGGAGAAGAGCCCGATGGCGATCGAATAGGAAACGATGAGTCCGAGAACCCGCCGTTCCAGGCGAAAGAGGAGGCCGAGATGGCCGATGACGGCCTGGAACAGATTGCTCTGATTATCGGAATGGTCCTGGGCCATCGTGTTACTCCAGCAAAACCTGACCGGGCCCCTTGCCGTGTCTCTTCGCGAGCAGTCTGAAGCCGTGGAGGTGACACGCCTGTGCCGGACCACCTCGTCGGCTAAAACCTATCAGAGCAGACCGCAAAATACCACTATTTGGAGAAGCTCGCCCCGACGCGGTAGTTCACCGGTGTCGCGGATGGCTGACTCCGTGCCCAGGTGCCGGTCGCCCATTGATACAGGGCCAGCGCCTTCTGATAGTCTGCCTTCGCTCGCACCAGCTGCATTTCCGAATCGACGGAATTTCGCTCCCGCAGGTTCACAAACAGAACGCTGGTGGCGCCCAGGCTGAAACGGAACCGCTCGCCCTCCTCCAGGGTCTTGGCCATGCGGAGCGATTCGGCCGCTGCGGCGACCCGCTCCTTCGCGCGTTCGATGGCCGAGAGCGCATTGTCGACGTCTACGACCACTTGCTGTTCCCGGTATTTCTGCACCATCACCAGGCGATCGGCCTGTGCTTGCGCTTCCATCACTTCACCGCGGCTTCTCCGCTGCAGGATCGGCATGCGCAACTCCACACCAAACCGGTAGCCGAGGCCGAGGACGAATTTCTCCGGCGCTCGCGCCGGCGCTGCTTCAAGATCGAGGCTGGGCAGCAGGTTGTTTTTGGCCAATTCCAGGTCGATGTTGTTGACCTTGGCTTCGATATCGACCTCGCGAATCTCCGGCCGGTCGGTTTTCGCCTGGAGCTTGTCGGCTCGCACGATTTCAGGCGTCGGCACGGCGGTCGGCGGCGGGAAATCCGGAGCTCGCTCGAGTTGTGGCGCGGTCGGGGCCTGGTTTTCCCAGAGGAACATCGACATCTTATATTGCTCCTGCTCTACGGCTCGTTGTGCGCCGATGGCGATCTCGCGCCGGCGCTGGACTTCCTGTCCTGCTTCAACGACGTCGAGCGGGGCGACGGCGCCGGCTTTGGCTCTGCCTTCGACCTGACGCAACCGTTCTTCCGCGACTCCCAGGGCCCGTCGCTGCACGTCCACGTACTTTGCGGCTGAGACCCAATCCCAGAACTGGGTGGCGGCTGCGAGGAACAGGTCCTGCCTGGTTTGCGAGATTTTGACATCGGCGCGTGGATCGGCCAACTCCGATCGCTGGAGTTCGGCATTCTCGGGGTTGACCATGAGTCCTTTGAGGAGGGGCAGGAAGCCACCGAGAATGACCTGTTGGCCATTGCCGAAACCGAGGTCTGGGATCTTGGCGTCGCCAATGGACTGCCGAACGCCCGCGCTGCCACGGAACCCCCAAGGCGTGCGCGCTTCGACCAGCGTATCGTTGAAGCCGACGCTTTGCGTCTTGGTGGTCCCTTTGTCGATAAACCGTTCGATTTCCGTATCGTTCACGAGGACGGGCTCGAAGGCGCCCAGGGCTTTGAGCATTTTCCCGCGCGCCGAAGTTTTTTCGGTGCCGGCTCCCTTCAGGAGCGGATGGGACCGATCGATCCAGGCGTGGACTTCGTTCAACGAGAGAGGGATGGGCGGGAGCGTGCGTGGTTTCGCCGTCTCCTCCGCCGACAGACCGGTGTCAGGAAGCGAGCAGAGCCCACAGGCGGCGAGGGCAAGTACCCAGGCATGGATCTTCATGAAACGCACTCCTTTCTGAGTATAAACAAGAGAGAGCAAGGTCGAAGGAAATGAGCGCTTCGGCCTGGCGGCCGGTCGGAAGGGGCCTGTTACTTCGCCCCGCGACCGGCTTTCGGCAAGAGCGTATCGATCAAGCTCGGGGGCCGTTCCTGGTAGTCGGGCGGAAACAGATTGAAGCGGCGCCACAGCTCGTACCAGAGCGGGACACGATTGAGAATGACCCACCCCATGGCTTTGGTGCCCTGGCGGACATGTTCTTGCGGAGGCCAGGGACGTTCCTCCAGGTCGGGGACGACCCAGAAGCGGAAGTTGCCTTTTCCGTCGTCCACCTGGTCGATGACTTTGATGACGCCGTTATAGGTACCGGCCATCAGTTCCGGCCACGCCGGCAACGGGATGGCGGGAATACCGTAGAAGAGAATCTTGACCTTCCGGCCGACATTCAGCAAGGGCGCGTCGATGCCGTCGGCGACCATTTCGATGGCCTTGTCCGTGCTGCTCGGTGAAATTCTGACGAGTTTGTCCCCGGGACGCACGGTTTCGCCCGCGCCGGCCTGCGCCATTTTCACCACGGTACCGTCGATGGGGGAAAGAATGCGGCCGGCCACGCGCCGCTGATTCGCGTTGGAGAGGCGTAACGATACGTCCGCGACTTGATCGGCGGCTCGCGCCGCCTCTCCGATCGACGCATCGCGGGCGGCTTCAGCATCGAGGAGACGTTGGAGCACTTCCGCGCTGACTTGTTCGCGTCCGAAACTCAATGCTTTCATGCCCTGTTCGGCCGCACTCAAATTGGCCTGTGCGCCTTGCAGGTCGGCTTTACTGGCCAGGGCAGATTGAATAGTGAGTTCCAGTTCGCGTTGGGAGACCAGGCCTTGTTGCGCCAATTGCTGGTGCCGTTCGACGTTGAGTTCGGCAGTGGCGACGGCAATCTTGGAGGCTTCGATTTTCTGCCTCGCTTCGCGCACCTTGCTTTCCGCCTCGAGGACGCGGGCACCTGCCGAAGGGACAGCCGCCTTCACCAGGTTTTGCATTTCTTTGATCCGCTTATCGAGCTGATCGGCTCGGCTCAACGCCGCCTTCCGGGTGTCCTCCAGTGCTTTCTTGCGCTGTTCGAGGAGGCTCAGGAGATCCGGGGCCATGAAGTTCGGATCGTAGTCATCGAGTTCGAGAATCACATCGCCGGTCTTGACTCGCACGCCTTCGAAGACGTGCCATTTTCTGATGCGGCCGGTGATCTGTGCTTCGACGTCCTGCGGCCGTTCGAACGGTGTGTAGGCCGAAAGTTGTCCGGTCACGGTAATGGTTTGCGTCCAGGGTACGAACGCGACGATGAGTATGAAGAAGCCGACCAGGAGAATGGCCAGCCGCGAGGAGAAGCGAAGCCGCTCGGGAATCTGGACCGCCTCCCACGACTGGAGCTGGGTCGATGTCGCAAGATCATCGACCGCCATCTCATCCAGCCCCGTGCGCTGGGTGACCAGGGAGCGAATTCTGCTTTTGAGCCCTTCACGGATCCGCTGCACGTGTCCCCTCCAGGGCACAGCCAGTGAGAGAAAATTACACAGCGTATCATAGTGGATTGCGGAGGACTTGGTCAATTCAATGAGGGGTTCCGCCGGGGTGCGGCTTGACCCTTTGACCGGAGAACGGCTAAGGTTCGCCGCATCGTTCTCTTCTTCAGCCAAAGGCGGCCTCTCACATGTCAAAGAACAACACCGTGGTCCGGGCTTCTGTCGGGGTCCTGGGCGGAAGCAAGTCGGACTTCCCGATTCTGGAAAAGGCCGTAGCCATGCTGAACGAACTCGGGATTCCCAACGAGCTCTTGGTGGTCTCCGCCCACCGGACTCCCGATCGTCTCTTCGCCTACGCGGAACAGGCGATCGACCGGGGCATCCAGGTCATCATTGCGGGCGCCGGCGGGGCCGCCCATCTTCCCGGAATGCTGGCGGCGAAG
This sequence comes from Nitrospira defluvii, assembly GCA_000196815.1. Taxonomy (GTDB): domain Bacteria; phylum Nitrospirota; class Nitrospiria; order Nitrospirales; family Nitrospiraceae; genus Nitrospira_A; species Nitrospira_A defluvii_A. Next base: position 3,934,350 of record FP929003.1, on the reverse strand, counting down.
ACTCCGTTGCCGGTGATCGGGGTTCCCATCCCCACAGAGAATCTCAGAGGATTGGACTCGCTGTTGTCCATCGTGCAGATGCCCAGAGGCATTCCGGTGGCGACGGTCGCCATCGGGGGCGCGGAGAATGCCGCCATTCTTGCCGCTCAAATACTCGGACTCCGGTCCGCCGCCATCAGACAACGCGTCGAACAGTTTCGCGCCAATCAAACACAGTCGGTGCTCGACTCACAGGACGACGCCCGATTGTCTCCTCCCTTGCGGATGGGGCGAAGCTTCCGGGCGAGCCGCCGGCCGTGAATGTGACGGTCATCGATCCCGGCGCAACGCTGGGTGTGCTGGGAGGCGGACAACTCGGCGCCATGTTCGCAACCGCGGCCCGGCGTCTCGGGTATGCGGTGGTCGTGTGGGATCCCGATCCTGAAGCGCCGGCCCACCGGCTGGCCGACTCCTCCCTTATCCGACCATTTACGGACTCTGCCGCGTGTCAGGACTTTATCGGGCGCGTGTGTGCCGTCACGTATGAATGGGAAAATGTGCCTGCCGACCTCTGCGAACAGTTGGAACGCGATGTGCCGGTCCGGCCCTCGAGCCGGGTGCTTCGTGTGATTCAGGACCGAATCGAGCAGAAAACCTTTCTTCGAGCCCACGGCTTGCCTGTTCCGGCGTTTCACGCGATCTCGTCGCCGGAGGAACTCTGCCGGCAGAGAGCGCTGGAATATCCGCTTGTCTGTAAGACTGCGACGGCCGGGTACGATGGCAAAGGCCAATGGAAAATTGCACGCGCAGAGGATGGCGCCGCTGTGCAGGAAGATCTGGCTCGAAGCCTACGCCCCGGTTCACGCTGGATCCTGGAAGCCTGGTTGCCCTTCGAACGTGAGGTGTCGATTCTGGTGGTGCGCGGCATGGATGGGGCGGTGCGAACTTACCCGCTCGTCGAAAATGTGCATGAAGAAGGGATCCTTCGTCAGTCCACTGTTCCGGCCGATGTGCCCGCCACAGTGGCCGATCAGGCTGCGGTGATGGCACGGAGCGCAGTGGAGGCTTTGGACGGTGTAGGGGTGTTCTGCGTGGAGTTATTTCTCATGTCCGATGGCCGGCTACTCATCAACGAGGTCGCGCCCAGGCCGCATAACTCCGGGCACTATTCGTTGGACGCCTGTACGGTGTCGCAATTTGAACAACAGGTCCGCGCCCTCTGCGGGCTCCCGCTTGGCGAAGTGCGCCTGCTGAGCCCGACGGTCATGCTCAATCTCATCGGTGACGAGGTTCTGCTCGCAACCGTGTCGCCCGCTGCGCAAGATCTCCTTCGTGAGCCGGGCGCGGTGGTTCATCTCTATGGGAAGCGTGTGGTGCGCCCGAAACGCAAGATGGGCCACATTTCCTTCCTGGCCGCCACCCGTGAAGCCGCCCTTTCAAAAGCATCGGTCTTCCGATCCCGCCTTGTCCCGCCCCACTCTTAAGCGCCCTGCGCCACGCGAGGCGTATCGGCGCGCTGCTCATTCGCATCCGTTAGCGCAGCCCGTCTAACCCGGGTCTGTTCGTTTTTGTGATCAGGTGAGAACGATCCGGCCCTTCCTGAGCACCTGTCCGCTCGCGGCTCCTGATAATGCGACGACTTGCCGTTTGGTGTTGCAAGGTACAGGACTTGCTGATCTTCCGGCTGGTTTCACACTCTTCCACCGAAAGCAGGCATAGTCGTGAGCGTTCCACCTTCCTCTTCCGATCTCGATCAAACCGGACGCCACCTCAACATCAGAGGTCTGGGGCGGCTGCTCGATCATTCCCGAACCCGCACGATTTTTCTGCAAAGCCTGGTGGCCGGTATCCTCTCGTACGAATTGCTGGTCAGTAACGAGACGATCTTCGGACATCGAGTGAGCCTGATGGTGGCCGCCGGCCTGATCCTGATCAGCTGCGGCATCATGCTGTTGCCGCGAACCCTCCTTGAGAGCACCTGGTTTCCCGGCGCGCTGATCAGCATCAACACGCTGTTCGTGACGGGGACAATTTATCTCTCCGGGACCGCCAGTTCAGAGCTGTACCTCACATACTTTCTCCTTCTCTTGATCGCTTCATCGGCCCCGTCGCTCAGGCAGCTACTCGGTCTTTCGACGGTGATATGCGCCGGCTACGGCGTCTTGGTCTACGAACATGCGATGCAGTCGGGCGGCCTCGAGGTAGGGCATCTCTTGGGCATTCCCGTGTTGCTGATCATGTCGGTCTTTTATGGATTAACGCTTGAAACGGTCGCCACCGAACGCCGGCGCAATCGCCTCTTGCAGGAAAACGTGCAGGGATTAAAGCAGTCCGGGCAGGTGTTGGAAGAACGACGGACGCAACTTGAAACCCGCGTGCAGGGATTGAAGCAGGGGTTGTCACGCGCGAATCAGGAAATTCGGCAGGGCATGGTGGAGCGGACCGGCTTGGAGCGGCAGCTTCGAGAAGCTCAAAAGTTCGAGGCGGTCGGCCGCTTGGCCTCCAAATTGGCCAATGAGTTCAATCAGGTTCTCGCGGTGATCGGGAGCCAAACCGGCATCATTGTCTCCAAGTTGAAGCCGGATGACCCGTTGCAGCGGCCGGTGGAAGAGATTTTCCGAAGCGGGGAACGGGCGGCCACTCTGACGGCCCAATTGCTGGCGCTCCACGTTCAGGAGACGGCGATCCGGGATACCCTGTCGCTGAGCCCGGCCATCGAGTCGATGCGGGACACGTTTGAGACATTGTTGCCGGGTCGTATCGATTTGCGGCTGGCGAACGAGTCGATTCCAGTCCTGGTGGAGATCGGGCATGACCGCTTGGAGCAGGTGTTATTGCACCTGGTCGCCAATGCACGCGACGCGATGTCGAAGACGGGACGGGTGGAGGTCACGCTGGAAGTCGTCACCGGCGAACTCCTTCCCGCCGAGCAACTGGAAAAGAATCCCCGGAAGCGCATGGCGCGGATCGCCGTGAGCGACAACGGCGGCGGAATGAACCTGGATGTGCAAGCACAGATGTTCGAGCCGTTTTTCTCAACGAAGGACACCCACGCCGGTCTGGGACTGACATTGGTGTACGGGATCGTCCGGCAATACGGAGGGACGGTCGAGGTACAGAGTCAGCCCGGACAAGGGACGACGGTACGGGTCTACTTTCCCCTGGTTGAACGGAACGGGGTGGTGCGGGATACGAGGGTGTTTGGCGGGGCGCTCTCAAAAGGGGCCGAGACCGTGTTGCTGGTGGAGGAAGATGAAATTACCCGAAAACTGGCCTCATCCACGCTCCAGTGTCATCGATATCATGTGCTCGAAGCTGGATCTGCCGTAGAAGCATTACTGGTGGCTCAGCAGCATCCCGGGCCGATCCATCTCACGGTCAGCCATCTTTCCATGCCGGAAATCAGCGGCCGGGAGTTGGCCAAGCGCCTGGTCCTCCAACATCCCAAGATGAAAGCATTGTTCGTCTCAGGGTTTTCGGACGACACGATTGCGAGCCATCGGGTCAATAAGAAGTATTTCCTGCAGCAGCCGTATCGGCAGCACGACCTGGCAGGAAAGATTCGTGAACTGCTGGATGTGTGAGCGGCCGAGTGTGCCCTGGTCGGCGGCAGAAGAACTTGATGGTTGCATAGCGAGACGCCGCTGGCGGATTTTTTCCGCCTCCTGCTAGTAGCGCCAGGACCTGGTACGTCCAGGCGTGAAGAAGCGCACTTCCGGTCGTTTGAACAAGCCGATCAGAACTATCCCCGCAATGAATCCGCCGATGTGCGCGAAGAAGGCCACCCCTCCTCCCTGCGAACCGATATTCGCGCCGCCGTTCAGCAGCTGCATCACGAACCAGAACCCCAGCACGATGCCGGCCGGCACATACGTGGTGCCCACCACCGGAGCGAGCAGCAACACCCGGGCGTGGGGAAACAGCAGCAGATAAGCGCCCAGTATGCCGGAAATCGCTCCGCTCGCTCCCACCATCGGCACGGTGGATGTCGGGTCGGTCAGGGCGTGGCTCAATGCCGCCAGGACGCCGCACACCACATAGAACAGGATAAATCTGGCATGACCCATGATGTCCTCAATGTTGTTGCCGAACACCCAGAGGTACAACATGTTGCCGATCAGGTGCATCCAACTGCCGTGCAGGAACATGCTGGTCAGCATTGTCGCGAACGCAGGCACTGTCGCGACCTCGGGCGGGAGCATGGCGTGGCCGAAGACGACGGAGGGGATCGCGCCATATTGATATACAAAGGCTTCGCCGGGAGCCGGGGGCAGCGAACTCTGGTAGAGGAACACGAGGCAGCAGGCGACGATGAAGGTGATGGTCACGACCGGTGTGTGTTCGGTCGGGTTATCGTCATTGAGGGGCAGCATGGCGATCCCTATGGAGGCGACGCTTTACGGCGCCGGTCGGGGGAGACGAGGATTTCCGGGGAGTGAGCCGTCGGTTTGTAACGGAATGGAGAAACCGGCCGCATGGGTATGGCCTCCGCCACCGAACGACGCGGCGATCGATCCCACATCGGTCCCCTCCTCGCGGGAGCGCATGCTGTAGTACCGTCGTCCGTTCCGGTCGTGCCAGATGAGGCAGAAGGGGTGCGCGGAGGAGAGTCGCTCGCCGATCTGACTGGTGAGGACTGCGCTTTGAACCGCGGGCACAGTCGCCCCTTCAAACTGCACCATCGTCGCGTGCGAGGCCAGTTTCGTGACCAGCTCGTTTTCGTAACGGAGAATCGCTCGTCCTTCCCGCTCTAACTCCTGCTGCTCGAAGCTGCTCCAGAGTTGAAAATCGAACGGATGTGAGGCCAGCGCGGCGCTGATTTCCCGGCTGTTCGGAAGCGCCCAGTTCCAGAGATCTTTGTCTTGAATGTAGCGCAAGAGCCAGGGGGCCGGCTCATCATGCGCCCATTCCCACCCCAGCACTGCGCCGGACTTCTTCTGATCGAAGTAGGCGTAGGGCAGATCGGCCAGGGTTTGCTCGGCAGTGATGTGATGGTCCAGGACCACCAGGCTGGCTGCGTCCTTGGCGATGGCTTCGAGTGTCGGCCGGGCGTAACTGAAATCGACGATGACGATATGATGCCCGGCCAGGTTAGCCGGCGGGCCTTCGCCATGTTTCACGGGGCGATAGTCGGCGTTGGGGTAGCGTCGCCAAATGGCCCAGGCGGCACCGAACCCATCCGCACATTCCGCGTGATAGAGAATCAGTGTGGGAGGGGTGGAGGCACGACTTCGCATGACGGCTGCGCTCATAGGCTCACCACCTTAGCACGTCCGTTCATAGAGACTAAAGGGCAATCTCAGGAAGGGCGCGATGCCGGCTGCTCCGGACGACATCGCGCGCGATTCGGGTTAGGCCGTCGAAGGAAGCTGGTTCAAGTGGTTGATCAGTTGCCGGAGGCGTCCGGCATTCCGGCGGTTGAATGAGAAGGTCAACCGAGCAAGATCTTTCAACCCGGGTTCATCGATTTCCTCGGCAAGCGATGGCCGTTGTTCAAACGTCCCTTCGGTCAGCATATCGCTGAATTGTTTTTGTACTCCTTCGACTTGCGCCTCGGTCAACGGGGTTTTCAGCCTGATCGCAAGCTGGCGGCCCACAAACCGGAGCGAGTGATAGCGCCGATAGAACGTGCGGATTTCCGTGACGGCATCTTCGACATTGTCGACGATAGTGAACAAAGAGAGGTCCTCCGCATTGATCAGACGTCGCTTCAGCAATTGTTCGGTGATGAAGGAATTCCAGTGATCCCAGTAGTCGCAGCCGGGCGCTTGGAGGCACACGATCGGTTTCGGATCGCTCTTGCCGGTTTGCACCAGGGTCATGATCTCGAATCCCTCGTCATGGGTGCCGAATCCGCCGGGAAACAATGCAATCGCGTGGGATTCTTTTTGAAACATGAGTTTGCGGGTGAAGAAGTATTTGAACGTGACGAGCTTGGGGTCATCGGCAATGACGGCATTGGCGCCTTGCTCGAACGGGAGCATGATATTCACGCCGAAACTATGTTCACGGCCGGCGCCTTCCTGCGACGCTCGCATGATGCCGTCCGCGCCGCCGGTGATGGTCATGTAGCCTTCCTCCACCATCCGTCGGGCGAATTGAAAGGCCAGTTGGTAGTTGGGGTCGTCCGCCGGTGTGCGGGCCGATCCGAACACGCTGATCTTCAAGCGCTGCCGGTAGCCTTGGAACACTCTGAAGGCATGCCGCAGTTCTTTCAGCGCCCGATTGACGATTTTAAGGTCCAGGACATCCAGCTGCGATTCCGAGAGCCGGATCACACCTGCAAGAATTTCCTTCATGAGCGCGGCCTGGAGGTCGTCGTCGGGGCGGTCGAGCAGGGTGTTGAGTTGTGCGAGAAGTTCGTCTTTGGTCGGGGTCGGTTTGGAGCGGGCGGCGGGGCTTTTCATGGATTGTCACCTAACGCACGGTAAACTCCGGACGCGTATCGTCGGAGAGAGCACTCATAAAAATCATAACAAGCTGATGCGGATGAAGCAAAAGATTCATGGAACGGAGCTTAGGAGAGGCCGGAGGCACGCGGCAGATTTTGCAGCACCCAGGCGCGAATCTTCGATTCATCGGAGGAAGGCAGGGGGGCAAATTGGATGTCGACCCCGGGATAGGTCCCGAGCACACCCCGGTCTTCGTGGAATTCCGGCTCGTAACTGCTGTTGAGAATGGTGCCGCGCACGGAGAAGCTTAAGTCTGTTCCTGGAAGCATGAACGAAAGGACGATACTCGTTCCGGGCAGCAGCAGCGTGCGGCTCTCGATGAACGCGCCGACGTGGCTCAGCTGCCGGATCGTGGCGAGGTGTTTCGCTCCCTCGCCTTCACCGTTCGTCACGCGGATGGAGGCAGGCAGGCAGGTCTCGCATCGTTTGGGTGCCAGGGCCAGGTCTCGCGCCGTCAGGATGCCGACCGGCTGACCTTGTTTCGTGACGATCAATAGCGAGGCGCCGGTGGAGGCCATCACGCTGGTGGCGTCGTCGAGGATCTGATCGCATTCGATGGAATGCACAGGCTTCGACATGATCGTGCGCACTTCCACGTCGTGCGGCTCCAGTCCCTGAGCGACGACCTTCATCACGATATCGGCGGAGGTCATGATGCCGAACGTGGTCTCGCTGTCTTTCACCAGCAGGCAGGGAATCCGCTCCCGGTCAAGGAGCAAGGCGGCTTCGCTGACAGAGACATCCCCGGGAACCTGTACCACACCGGGTGTCATCATGTGGGCCACCATAGGAATTGAGTAATGCGTCGGTTTGTCGCGGAGCATGGAGCCGGTTTTTGTCATCGGTTAAGCCTGTTTCTCGCCGTGAGAGGGGCTGACGTGTCGGCCCGGCGACCAGCACGTCGAAAGGAAGTATACCAGATCGACTTGCCGGGCTAGGTTCCCCATCTTCCCTTGTCAACCAAGAGGTTAGGCGCTTAGACTGCACATGAACTATAGTCAGTATGGTTGCTTCAAAATATGCCAAACGCGATCTGATGCAAAGCGAATTCACACAACGTGCGAATGCCATCCCTGCACATGGGTTGGGACTCTCGGTGGATGTCTATTCGCCTGACCTCGTGCACCTCGTCCACTCATTGCGGGACGAAGGCCTGCAGCCCGGGTACCTGGAGGTCTTCAAGGCGACCACCTCAGCCATGCAGTGGGTGCGGCGGCAGCTGCCGGATATGAAGCTTCCTTATCATGGCGAAGGCCTGTGGGTCACGCAGCCGGACTTTCCCCACAGTTGCTCCGGGACGCAAGGGGTCGCGGAGGCCTGCGCGCAAATCCTTGCTCTGCGGAGTGCCTGGCTGAATCACGAATGTGCGACGAAGCAGATGGTGGGGTATTCCTTCGGGACCTACCTGCCCCCGTTGTATACGGAATTGTCCGCCAGGATGACAGCCGAGAACCTGGCTTTTCTCCAGGAACAGGTGGATGGGCAGGCGCGTCGCCATGAGACTGATCCTGCGCTCGTTCTCCTGGAAATGCCGCCGCTCACCTATTTTGGCTGCGGATCTCTCTCGATTCCCGCTTTCTTCCGGACCGTGACGGACCGAGTCGCCTGCGGTCTGGTGTTGGACATCGGGCATCTATGGACGGTGTATCGTTACACAGGGGCCTGGGGTCGTCAGACATTGGAGGCTTTTGCCGCTGAATTTTTGGATGCCTTCCCGATGGAACGGGTGATCGAGATTCACGTCGCCGGCTTGGCGGAGTTCACGGCGCAGGGTGTTGCTCAACACATGGGTGATGCTGAGGCCTTGCCCTATTGGATCGATGCCCATGGCGCCCCGATTCCAGGAGTCCTGTTCGACCTGCTGGCGCAGGTCCTGGCCCATCCACGATTGACGGCCTTAAAAGGCGTGGCGCTGGAGGTCGATACAAAGCCGGTCGCCGCCATCGTCACAGAGTTCCGTCGGTTTCGTGACCGATTCGAGTCAATGGTCACTTCTGTGGAGCAAGCTGGAACGCCTCCGTCGTACCGGCGAACAGCGACGGACCAACGCACTGGAATGCGGCAGCCTCTGACCATGGATGAGCAGGCGGGGCTACGCAATCAGTACCAGTCCTATGTCCGGTTCGTCACAACCAGCCAGGCCTTGCCGCCGTCGGAACCTCCGTCTCTGTTCGGTGGATCTCTCGATAATCTCGACCGGTATCGTGGAATCTATTTGCCCCACGAGGTGCTGCATTGGGGCGGTGAGTTGCAGGATATGTTTCCACGGACCTGCAGCGTGCTCGCAGCGGCTCATCTCCCGTTGGAACAGTTTGTCCCCTTCTGGTTCAGCCGGCCGAGGCCTGAGCAGGAAGACTATGATTTCTTCCTGCTGAAGATCGATCGGTTTGTCGAGTTCGTGATGCAGGCCTGTCCCTCGGCGGCCGTGACTGTGCGGGAAGAGGCTGAGGAACTGCGGGTGGCCTATCGCGCGGCGAACGAGCCGACGGAATCGGCCGAGGTGCGCGCATGAGTTTCTGGGCGACGCTGCCGCAGCCCATTCTCGGATTGGCGCCGATGGATGGTGTGACCGATGCCGCCTTCCGGCGCGTAGTGGCCTCGCAGGGGCAACCCGACATCACCTTTACCGAGTTCACCAACGTCAATGAAATTTGTCGTGGACCGGACCATCTGCTGGAGTCGTTGATTTATAGCGAGGCGGAACGGCCGATTGTGGCGCAACTGTACGGCAAGGATCCGGATCAGTTTTATCGTGCCGCGCAGGTGGTCTGCGAACTGGGGTTCGACGGGCTCGATATCAATATGGGCTGTCCTTCGAAGAGTGTCGCGGCATCAGGGTCTGGCGCGGCCTTGATCAAAACGCCCGACTTGGCCCATGCGATCGTGCGCGCCGCCCGTCAGGGGTTGGAGGATTGGGCCGCCGGTCAGTCCATCCACAGCCAGGGGTTTAAGCCTTCGCGCATCGAATTCATTCATACGCTGAACCATAGCCGTTCCGGGGTGCCCGTCGTGCCGCGCCGGCTGCTGCCGTTGTCCATCAAGACGCGATTGGGGTTTGATTGTGTGGTGGTTGAGCGTTGGGTCGAACATTTGCTGGAGGCCCGTCCGGCGGCCATCACCCTGCATGGCCGGACGCTGCAGCAGATGTACCGGGGGGCGGCCGATTGGTCGGCCATCGCCGAAGCCGCCACGGTGGCCCGTGGTACCGGCACGCTGATGCTGGGAAACGGCGATCTCAACACATTGGTCGATGCGATGCGACGCGTGGCTGAGAGTAACGTGCAGGGCGTGTTGGTCGGTCGCGGTACGCTGGGGTCGCCCTGGTTCTTTCGTGAAAAGGAGCAGGCCAGGCGTGCGTTCAGCGAGCGGAGAGACCTGGCCGCCTTACCCGCTACTGCGTGGGAGCCGCAGGTCTCGGTGAGCCATCGCATGCAAGTCATGCTCGACCACGCCAGGCAGTATGAAGCGATTGCCGGGCTGGAACGGTTCCGGTCCATTCGGAAGCATCTGGGCTGGTACTGCAAAGGATTTCCTCATGCCGCGGCGATGCGAGGGAAGATGTTCGGAGCGTCCAACGTGCAGGATGTCGAACGCATCGTGGCGGAGTTTTGTCAGGACCTCATGCAGTCGGAGCGCGACGCGTCTGCCTTCGCTTCGCTTGCGTCACAGTCCTCTTCCGTCTCTGCCGCGTAACCCATGCGATTGATTCTCGCTTCCACCTCGCCAAGACGAAAGGAGTTATTGACCCTCCTGGGGTTGCGCTTCGACATTGTGGCCCCGCCGTTTGTCGAACAGGTGGTGCCGAATAGGTCCGCCGAGCAGCAGGCGGTCGCATTCGCGGTAGGCAAGGCCAAATCCTGCATCGAGCTATGTTCCGATGCGCTCATCCTCGGCAGCGACACCCTGATCAGCCTTGGCTCGGAGGTGCTGGGAAAGCCGGCTGATTCGGCCGATGCCGAATCCATGCTCAGGCGTATGGCCGGACAGACGCATAAGATTTTTACTGCCGTCGCGCTGGTGGGTTCCGGTCCTGACCTCTGTGAGGTTCAGGTCGCCAGGGTGTCGGTCACGATGAAAGCCTTGAATGAAGAGGCCTTGTCCGCCTACCTGCGGACGGGAGACAGTCTGGGGAAGGCCGGCGCCTATTCTATTCAGGGTGGTGGTGCCGAGCTGATTGAGCGGATCGAGGGCGATTACACGGCAGCCGTGGGCTTGCCGATTCGCATCGTCGCCGACATGTTGCGCCGCCGCGGGATGCCCTGTCCGGTCGATGTCGATCGACTCTATGCCCGCAAGCCCTATCCCAACTGGGCTCGATTCAATCCCTAGCCCGGACTCTTCATGAATCCCTGCTCCGGCATCCGATCTTCTCGCCCGGTGAGGCTGTTCCCGTTCGGCCCGCTCGACGGACCGCGAGTACGTCTGCGTCGGCCTCACGTGCGAGCAGCCTCGGCGGCTTCCGTCTCGAACACCTCGCGACGGCATTCGTGAATAGGCCGGGCTAGCAGGCTTCCTGCCCGTTCAGCTGTGAGATTGAAAAGGTCTTCCCAATCCTTTTACAATGCGCCCTTGTTCAGTGACGCGTCAGGGAGGTACTCATGCGCACTCATCATGGCAGTGCTGGTCGGCATCGTCGGTCCCACGGAGTAATCGGGCTCGTAGTCGGAGCAATGGTGGTGGTCGGCGGTCCCGCGTGGGCGATCGACATCAAGTTGTCCCCCGAAGAAGCGAAGAAGGCACTGGAAGCCGGGCGGGCACCGATGGAAAAGGCCAATTCCCCGGAGGATGTGAAGAAGGTATTGCAGCAGGCCTCGATGGTCACGCGGGTGGGAGCGGATCCCGAGAAAGACCAATGCGGCGCGAGCGCCATCTTGCGCACCAAGCGGTATCGGCTGGAAGCGTTCGGCCGACAGGAAGCAGCGGAGTCGAAGAAGCAGAAGAAAGACGTGCGCATGCCCGAGGAGTTCATCCAGAAAGTCGTGGACATGCCGAACATGGAAGTGGAAGTGCAACTCTGCGGGGATGACGAGTACTTCGCGGAGAAGGCCGACATCGTGTTCCAACAAAAGGGAAAAAATATCCGCCCGGTGGACATCAGCCCGGCTGACCGGGGCAGGAAAAACGAGGGCGCAGGCCCGGCCTATCGGTCGCGCTTCACGGCCCGGTTCGGATACGAGTCGTTTGATCCCAACGCCAAGACAACGGTGATCGTCACGTTGCAGGACGGGCAGACCATGCAATTCGATGCCGATTTCGCCAAGGTGAAATAGATGGCTCGCTCCGGTGCGGGTGTCGCGCCCGCACCGGAGTCAACAGTGCGCCCAAGGGTTTTCCCCGCCGCGTTCTCACTCCATAATCTTCTCAGTGTCGACCCGGTTACATCACGGTTGAGTCGTCTTGTCACTCGCGAGGAGTAAGTGCCGTATCGCAGCGAGGTCCGGGCGCTGTCGCCCCCGTCACCATTGCGTTCCCTCTTGCTGCGCAGACAGGTGATTGAGGGCTCGTAGGGTCTCGTTGCAACGGGGCCATTCCTGAGAGCAACGGCCCTGCAGATGTCTGGTGGGCAGCTGGATCACACCGCGTTTGCAGTGGCGCTCCCATGTCTTGCGCATTCTACGGGCCCTGCTAGAATGCGCCGGTGCGGAGCCACTCATAAGGACTGCGGCCCAGATGCGACGGCGGCGGATGGCTCTAGCGTAGAGACTTCCGCCTCTTTTTCTTCGACTCATCGTGCGATTGCAAGACATGAATCTGAATGTTTGACCTCCGCGACGACTTCATCGTTACCGGTGCCGATGGTATCGGCATCCTGAGAGGGACGCACGCATGCTTGTGAACGTGATCTGGTCGTTGAAAGGCCCGTCATGAAACAGGCGGTCGTATTCATTCACGGGATTGGCGAGCAGAAACCGATGAGCACGCTTCGATCGTTCGTCAGTGCGGTGCTGCCTCCTGCTGCCAAAGGGAAACAGCAGTATCGAAGTAAGCCTGACCGCATGTCGGAGCTATTTGAGCTTCGTCGCTTGACGAGTACAGGGCGTTCGTCCACCCATTTTTATGAATACTATTGGGCCTACCATGTCGATGGCACGACCTGGTGGCATCTATTGCAGTGGTTCAAAGGGCTGCTCTTCAGACCTCCGAGCGGTGTGCCCCCGGGGCTCAAGACGATTTGGTGGATGACTTGGATGGCTTTGGTGGGGCTGGGCCCGCTCGCTGGGTTGGGGTATGGCGCTTACGCGGCGGAGTGGGTGGCGGCACTGCCACACTTCGGGCTGGTTTGGATCATCGGCGTTTTGCTGCTGTTGATGCTCCAAGCGTTCGTCTTGTATTGGATAGGAGATGCTGCTCGCTACCTGAGTCCTTCTCCGTCGAACATCGCGCTACGCCAACAGATTCGCGCGGAAGGCCTGCGCCTGCTGCGGCACCTGCACCGGTCACGTGAGTATGAGCGCATTGTGATTGTGGGGCACAGTCTGGGGAGCGTGATCGGGTACGACCTCATCACCCGGCTCTGGCTGGATTACGGTTGCGACTTCAACGCCCATTCGTCTTCCATCTTCGAACAGCTGAAAACGGGACAACATCCTCAGCCGATTATCGGAGGTGCACTTCTGAAGGCCGGGGCTGCTCTGTCTTCCGATGCCGGACCGGAGACACTGCAGCCCTTTCGCGTGGCTCAACTCGAAGGCTGGAAAGAGCAGCGGCGCTATGGGCACCCGTGGCGTATTTCAGACTTTGTGACGGTCGGCAGCCCATTGGCTCATGCCATGCTTCTGCTGGCCAGCGGTTCAAAGGACTTCGACGATCGAAAAGGGCAACGAGAGCTCCCGACGTGCCCTCCCGTGCTCGACGACGATGGGTACGGCTACATTGACTCGCCCCTGTCGCTGCCGGGTAGTCCGAAGAGATATTCCCCGCATGTCCTACACCACGCCGCGCCATTTGCCGTGACGCGGTGGAGCAATCTCTACTTTCCAGCCTATGCGGGATTGTTCGGGGATTTTATCGGTGGTCCCTTACGGGAGATGCTCGGGCTGGGTATTCAGGATATTCCCGTCCGGTCTAGGAGCTGGCGGCGCTTTACTCCGCTAACCCATACCGATTATTGGAAAATGCAGCGGCTGTCTGCTCATGCCACCTCGGGCAGTGACTGTCGCGATGCGTTGGAGGCACTCAACGATGCCATAGGACTGGATCGTCTCGGAGAATACAAATTCGTAGCCAAGAATTCGTCGCCGGCACGCGTCGCTGTGCCGGAGAAAGAATCGCCAGCTCAATGAGCAAGGCGACACCTCTAACAGGACAGGGTTAGGTTGAGTTGGCTTCGGAATAACAGCCTTGTGTGAATGACGTACCACTCTCCTGTCGCTCGAATCCGTCTGGGTGTTTTCTGCCAGCTCTCTCGACCTGCCCCTCAGCGCCGACCTTGGAACACCGGGGTTGAGTCCCTCGATGGCCGCTGTGCATAATGACGGACATGGACAAAGACGATCTGCTTTCCCTTTACCGCCAGATGTTGCTGATTCGCCGGTTTGAAGAAAAATCGGCGGAGATGTATGCGCTCGCCAAGATCGCCGGGTTTCTGCATCTCTACATCGGCGAAGAGGCGATTGCCGTCGGCGCGATTGCCGCGCTGAGGCCGGACGACTATGCGATCAGCGCCTATCGCGACCATGGGCATTGTCTCGCCCGCGGGTCTGATCCCGGTCAGGTGATGGCCGAACTGTTCGGCAAAGCGACGGGGTTGTGCCAGGGCAAGGGCGGCTCCATGCATCTGGTGGATCTCGCGCACCGGTTCATGGGCGGCTACGCCATCGTCGGCGGGCACATTCCCTTGGCCACAGGGCTGGCCTTTGCGACGAAATACCAGAAACAGGATCTGGTCACCGTCTGTTTCTTCGGCGAAGGTGCCGTGCCGAGCGGCCAGGCGCATGAAGCCTTCAATCTGGCGGCCTTGTGGAAACTGCCGGTGATCTTCATCTGTGAAAATAATCGATATGGGATGGGTACGCCGGTGCATCGAGCGGTGGCGCTGTACGAGAACGTGGCGGAGGCGGCGCGTTCCTACGGCATCATGGCCGAGCGTGTGGACGGCATGGATGTGCTCGCGGTGCGTGCGTTGATGCGCACGGTGGTGGATCAGATTCGTGCGGGGCATGGCCCGTTTTTCATTGAGGCGATGACGTATCGATTCATGGGCCATTCGATGGCCGATCCGTCGCATGGCCATTACCGGAGTAAGGACGAAGTCGAGGAGCATCGCAAGCGAGACCCGCTGGTGCTGCTGAAACAGCAGATCCTGGATCAGGCGCTCTGTGTGGAAGCGGACTTCAAACCGCTTGAGCAGGATGTCGGGGAGATCGTGGCAGCGGCGGTGAAGTTTGCCGATGAAAGCCCGTTCCCCGAGCCCTCGGCCTTGCATCGCGATGTGATGGTGGAGGACTAGCATCACGATGCTGTTGTCGTACCGGGAAGCCCTCAACCAGGCCATGCGGGAAGAAATGCGCCGCGACCCACGCATCTTTTTGATCGGCGAAGAAGTGGGCTACTACCAGGGCGCCTTCAAGGTCACCAAGGGATTCGTCGAGGAATTCGGCCCGCAGCGGGTGGTCGATACGCCGATTACCGAAGCGGGATTCACCGGTTTAGCCATCGGCGCGGCAATGGCGGGATTGCAGCCGATCGTCGAGCTGATGACCATGAATTTCGGTATCGTGGCGCTGGATCAGATCGTGAACAATGCCGCCAAAATCCGCTACATGTCCGGCGGCCAGCTTTCGGTGCCCATCGTGATTCGTGGTCCCGGCAGCGCGGCGCACCAACTGGGCGCGCAACATTCGCAAAGCCTGGAAGCCTGGTTTTGCCACGTGCCGGGTTTGAAGGTCGTCGCGCCGGCCACGCCACAGGATGCGAAGGGGTTGCTGAAGAGCGCGATCCGCGACCAGAATCCCGTGATCTTTATCGAAGCGCAACTGTTGTACGGGACGAAGGGCGAAGTGACTGAAGGGGAGTACACGATTCCCTTAGGTCAGGCCGAGGTGAAGCGGGCGGGGGCGGATGTGACCGTCGTGGCCTATTCCAAGATGTTGTTGGTGGCACTGGAGGCGGCGGATCAGCTGAGTCGCGAAGGGCTCGACGTCGAAGTGATCGACCCGCGCACGCTCAAGCCGTTGGATCTCAACACGATCGTGGCCTCGGTCAAGAAGACCGGGCGCCTGGTGATCGTCGAAGAAGGCTGGCGCTTTTGCGGCCTGGGGGCCCAGATTGCGGACAGCATTTACTCGGCGGCGTTCGACTATTTGGACGGTCCCATCGTTCGCGTGACCGGCGAAGAGGTGCCCATGCCCTACAGCCGTCCGCTGGAAGACGCGGCCGTTCCGGATGCGCCGCGTGTGATCGCCGCCGTCAAGTCGGTCTGTGGTGCCGCATGAGGACAGGGCGACGCATTGTGCGCGCAGGTCTTCGAAGATGGTCCGCTTCCTGGAGGGGAATCCATGGCTAGTCGCGTGGTCATGCCCAAACTGACGGATACGATGGAAGAGGGTGTGCTCCTGGCCTGGAAGAAGCGCGAAGGTGATCGGGTGCACGCAGGCGAAGTGATCGCCGAGATTGAAACCGATAAGGCGGTCATGGATCTGGAAGCCTTTGCCCCCGGCATCCTGCGCAAGATTCTCGTGCGAGATGGTGAAACCGTGCAGTCCGGCACGTTGATCGCGGTCATCGCCGAGGCTGATGAAGATATCACGGCGGCCTTGTCCGACGGCGTGACGGCCGCGCCATCGATCGGCAGTGGCGCGAAGACCGGTGCCGCGCCCGGAGAGGTCTCTGCCCCGGTTACAGCGGCTCGTCCGGAGGGCGCTCGTCCATTCGCCTCTCCGCGAGCGAAAGCCCTGGCTGCTGAACGGGGCATCGATCTTTCCGCCCTTACGGGCAGCGGTCCGGGTGGGCGAATTGTCGAAGACGATGTGAGACAGGCGACCGCTCAGCCCGCCCCGGCACTGCCTGCCGGAATCGATCAGCCGTTAAGCCAGATGCGAAAAGCCATCGCCAGGGCGACGGTGCAGAGCAAGGCGCCGGTCCCTCATTTTTATCTGACGGTTGAAATCGACATGGAGCAGGCGGAGCGGGTACGCGATCAATTCAAGCAGAGCCGTCAGACCCATCCGTCCGTCACCGATCTGCTCATTAAGGCAGCGGCATTGGCGTTACGCCGGCACCCGGAGATCAACGTCTCCTTTGCCGGCGACGCGATTAGACGGTTCGAGCAGATTGATATCGGGGTGGCCGTCGGCATGGAGGATGGTCTGATTACGCCGGTGATCCGAGACTGCGGGGCAAAAACGCTCACCGAGATTTCTGCGGAGACCAAGTCGTTGATCGAACGGGCCAGACAAAAGCGCTTGCAGCCGCAGGAATATACGGGGGCGACGTTTGCCATCTCCAATCTGGGCATGTTCGACGTGGATAACTTTATCGCTCTCCTCATGCCGCCACAGGCTGCCTCAATTGCCGTGGGCGCCATTCGTGACGTGCCGGTCGTGACGAAAGGAACCGTAACGGCCGGGCGGCGGATGAAGGTCACGATGTCGTGCGATCATCGGGCGCTCGACGGATTGATGGGCGCGCAGTTTTTGAAAGAGTTCAAACGTGTGCTGGAGCATCCGCAGGAACTCGTGGCTCCCGTGGTGAACCCGTGAGTTTTATTCGAATCGATCCCCGGCGATCTTCCGGTGAGGATCAGCCATCGGCCATCAGCCAACAGCCATCAGCGCCACAATCCCGCCGCCTGCCGCCCTGGTTCAAGGTGAAGATTCAGACGGGTCCGGATTATCACGACATTCGCAAGACCATGGACCGGCTCAATCTGCATACGATTTGTGAAGAGGCGCGTTGTCCGAACATGTGGGAATGTTGGAATGCCCGCACCGCGACCTTTCTGATCCTCGGGGATATCTGCACGCGACGGTGCCACTATTGTTCCGTAGCCACGGGCCGTCCGCATGCGGTCGATCACGAGGAGCCGCTGCGGGTGGCGGAAGCGGTTCAAGCGCTCAACCTGAGACATGCCGTGATCACGTCGGTGAACCGCGATGAATTGGACGACGGCGGCGCGTCGGTGTTTGCCGAGACGATTGGCCATATCCGGCGGTTGATTCCGAGCTGCACGATCGAAGTGCTCATTCCGGACTTTGAAGGAAACGAAGCGGCGCTGGCCCTGGTCGCTGCCGAGAAGCCCGACATCCTGAATCACAATATCGAAACGGTGCGGCGCCTGTTCCCTTCGATCCGGCCGCAGGGGAAATATCAGCGGTCGATCGAGTTGCTGGGCCGGGCGAAGCAGATGGGCATGACGACCAAGTCCGGCCTGATCCTCGGCATGGGCGAAACGACGGATGAAGCCCGGGAGGTCATGCGAGACCTGCGCTCAGTCGACTGCGATATCATGACCATCGGCCAGTATCTGCAACCGACGAAGGACCATCTCTCCGTGGCGCGTTTTTACCACCCCGACGAATTCGCCGCGTTGAAAGAAGAAGGCCTTGCTCTCGGCTTCCGCCACGTCGAATCTGGCCCGCTGGTGCGTAGCTCATACCACGCCGAACAGCAGGTGATGGGACATTGAACACGGCCTCGTTCTCACCCGCCCGGCCATGGGGCGCCCGAATATGCTTCTCTGCAGGCCTCGTTCTCGTATCGCGTAACGTGACAGCATAGGGGCTGAATATCCCCCGCCGTTCGTTCGCTGCGGCTCGGCCGGATGGCCTGTTGGAGGGCCTGATATGATCTCGGCGGATCTTCACTGAACAACCCGGCAAGGAACGTCTCACCCAGACACAGTCGTCTAAACCGGCCCATTTCGTGACCGCCTTCAAGTGCTTCGGTCGTTTCTCGCGGTGCTCGCGTCAAGGAAATCGCCGGCCCGGTCTCAGGCATCCGAACCAATCATCTGTGTAGCTCCTTTGGCCTGATAGCCCGATGCGGGCGTCCGGGAATCAGTTGTCGCTTATGACTCGTGACCCTGTTTCTGGCCGGAGCATCTCGCGGCATCACGGTACATACGGCGCGCGAAGAGGGATGCGGGATGCTCCGGTTTCGCGGGTGCTCTCAACGTCGTTTGCCAGACCAGTCTTGCGCGGAATGGTCGGTGCCCTTTCAAGAGTCGAAGGCCAGGACGAGAGACATGAGAATCAAGTGCTGTTCTCTGGTCAGTCCGATCACGCCTGGAGCACGTTCACTGCCTTTGAAGAAGCCTCCGCCCAATCCGCTGGATTCATCGTACCGATGCTCCAGCCGGATTACAGCGCTGCGAGCTGTTTCGGCCCATCTGTACTCCAGAGTGGTCGTCAGAGCCTTCAGGAGTTGCTCTGATCCGGAGATACGGCCGTTACGATCCCAATAGAATTCCGGGCGGAGACCGAGGCCCCAGGGACCGCCGACCTTCCAGTGTGCATAGAACGCCGCCGCGGTCCAGAATGTGCGGGGATGCCCCGGCAATTCGGCGGCACTTTCCGTCCCGATGTCGTAGGCGAGCGCCAGGGTCAGCCGGTCGCGTTTCCACTCGATGATGCTGTCTGAAAAGAATCGCCAGAGTTGGAGAGAGGAATTCGACTGGTCCGGTCCGTAGTAAAGATTTTCCGTGACCGTCCATCCGCCGGCCAACCGGTAGGCGACTTGGGTTCCGTAGCTGAATTGATTGTTCGGATGCGAAAGGTGATTGTAGCCGTTGATGGCATACAGATTGACTTGGAGACGATCGGTGACGGGGTATTGGGCCGCGACGCCGAACATGAAGTAGGGGGCGTTGTCGGCCATGTAGCTTCGCGTGTAGTTCAGGTTGTTGACGGAATAGACCGACTGATACCCGATGTAGCTGTTGAACAGGCCCGCTGTGAGGGTGAGTCCGTTGCCGACCGTAGCCAGATAGGAAACATTCGCCCGTGAAATGTGCCGGAGGGTATCCGCCCCGTCCACCGGTTTGTCGCGGCCAGGGGTGGGAGAGGGCACGAGCGCGTTCGTATCGTATCCCCCCTGGATTCCCACCTCCATCCCCCAGCGGGAGGAGACCGTCGCATCTTTGCGTACATAGCCTAGCGCCATATTCGGGGACAACTCGTTGACCCTGGGAGTAGTGCCTTTGCTTCGCCAGAGATGGTTTTCCGGGAAATTAGAATCGATCGCATAACTCAGGTCCAGGAACCCTCCATAATGCCAGTCCGATGTGTGCGGCGAAGGGTCTGCAGTCGCGGCGGCCGGTGTGACGACGCGGCTCAGAAACACCAGCAGGGCGGCAAGGGTGAATGTCCATGGGCGTGCTCCTTCGGAGGCGGGGAACCGCCCTGGCAAGGCGCCGCGTAGATGCCGCTCCTCGGTACCTGCTGAACGAAGCTGTTTGGAGAACAAAATGGTTCCGACTACTCGCTTCATGGCGTCGCGGATTCCGGAGGCGACGCCGCAGGTGACGGTTTGCCCAGGATCCTATCCAAGGGTTCGATTCGAAACGCCGGCACTTGATAGGTTCCTGGCAGGTACGATTCCGGGATCGTGGTTTTGTTTCCGTCACGCACCTGGGCGTAGTGTGGAGACATGATCTCCACACCGGCTTCGTTGAAGACATCCTGAATGTTTTGATGGAGGTTTGAATAGGTGACAGCCATCTGATTCGGGGCGCCGGTATAGGCATTCAATTCGTAGGTGACATAAAAGTCATTGAGCGCTGTCTGCAGCACGAACGGCTCCGGCTCCGAGAGAATATTTCTGGTTGCCAGCGCGGCTTTCTTGAGCAGATCGTGGACGGTCCGCCAGGGCACATCGTAGCCGATGGTCGCCGAGGTGTTGAGAATCAGCGGAGGTGCCGCCAATGAAGTGGAGCTGTAGTTGATGATGTGTGCGCCGAGAATGAGTGAATTTGGAATGGTGATGTCGACGTTTTTGATCGTCCGAATCCGGGTGACGAGCAATGTCTTTTCCGTCACGTCGCCGACGGTGTCGGCCATTTTTACGCGGTCGCCGAGTTGGAACGGGCGCATGTAAGTCAGAATAATTCCGGCGATCGCGTTACTGACGGCACCTGCAGAGCCCAGAGAGAAGAGGACTCCCAAAAAGACCGATACCCCCCGGAACGCTTCTGAATGGGATCCAGGGATGTAGGGGAATATTGCGATGGCCGCAAATGCGATGACGAGGAAGCGGACGATTTTAAACGTCGGATCAGCCCAGTCTCGGTGAAAGCCGGTCAGCGTGATCGCCCCCCGTTGGATGCCGTTGAACACCAGCTGAATCAATTTGATGATGTATCGCGTCACCATGATGATGACGATGATTGCCGCCAGGTCCGGCAGCGCGCTGAGAAAGGTCTGAGCGATAGTCGTGACGGTCGTGACCACGGCGTGCACGAGCGTGCTGGCGAGTTGTCGTGTCCAGGGGAAAAGCCCCAGCACGGTTGTGAGATAGATATAGAGGAACACGAGGGTCAGCGCGAATCGCGCACCCCGTGCGAGGGCCATGATCTGCTTTGTGAGTGTCTGCGCGGAAAAGACTTCGACCCGTTGGATCTTGATCGCCTTGATGTGGGTTCCCTGCCAGAGCTCGATGCGGCCGTAGATCTTCGGAAATATCTTGTGGAAGGTCAGCAAGATCGCGATGAGTACAGCAGTGGCCGCAATCGCAAGCGCGCCCTCCGTCAGCAGCTGTTCCGTGCTGAGTTCTTCCTGTGTCTTGAACAGCATAGTGCGAATCTTGCTGGCGTATTCCCGGGCCAGTTCTTGACGAGACTGTCCTGACGGTTTGGCATCACCATCGGTGACCGTCAGGAGCACCAGTCCCTCAAGGGCAATGTCGGTTCCATGCTCGGTGTCAGCCACCGCGATGGCGTTGAAGTTTGTGAAGGGGTTTCGGGCGACTTGTTTGAGCCGCGCCTGAATCGCCTCCGCGCGTTGATCAGGTGTGAAGGAGCCGACTTTCTGATGCAGCGTAAAGAGTGATTCTCCGAGGTAGACCACCGGCGCCTCACGGACCTGCTTGACGGGAGTTTCGCCGATGAACGAGGACGGGGCCGAAAGAGCGTGGGTCGAAGAAAGATTGAACAGGTATAGGACGCACAGCACGTAACCACAGTATCCAAGACAGCGCTTCATTGCGGCTTCCATGGAGGACTCCTGCTGCATCGTGGGCGGAGTTGATTTCTGCCTGTCGGGTCCTGAGGGAGTCAGGCGCCCAGGGGCGCACTGTAACTGAGGCTAAACACGTAGGCAATAGGTAGATTAAATTAGTCCATGGTCTGCTTGCGGAAGCAGGCTCTTTCTGTTACGGACAAGCGCGCTGCGTTAGCAGCGGGGTTGTTTGACGGCCTTTCGATGTCCGACGTCATTCGTGAAATAGGGCGCATGATCATTTCGTGAGACTCCTTGGCGGTTGCGACGCATCACGGCCCTCGCGTCATAAGAAAGAAGCGTATGCCGTTGCATCGGCGGGAGGTTCTTCAGTGAAAGGTTGTGCGGCGTGCTGTTTCCCTGAACTCATGAGGATGGTGCCGGAGATTCGAGCAGGTTTGCGCAGGAGCGGAGAGGCTCGCCGTTACAGTCGCTCTCGCTACGGTAAGTATGTGCGGTTGGCTTGGACTCCTAGCGTAGCTGTGGCCCTTGAGTATTTCCGCCCTCTTCAGAATTCTGCGCACATGGCTGAGGCTTGCGAAGCACGGTGGTCGGCGAAGCCGGGCCAAGCCGCCCATATTGAGGCGCCAGTCGTCACGACGCGTCTGCCGTATAGGGGGAGTCTTTGAGGGGCTCTGGCTTGCGATGACTCTGATTCAAACCGTCACGGTGCTGGTCTGCCTTTCGGCCGGGTTCAGCTACCTCAATCACCGATATATCAAACTGCCTGTGACAATCGGCCTGATGGCCATTGCGTTGGCCATGTCCCTCGCGTTGCTGATTCTGGGCAAGTTGGGGTATGGCATCGCAGGTGAGGCCGCCAGCTTCATTCAGAACATCGACTTCGATGAGGCTCTCCTGCATGGGATGCTCAGTTTCCTGCTCTTTGCCGGAGCGCTTCACGTCAATCTCGACGATCTGCTTGAGCAAAAGTGGTTCATCGGGACATTGGCCTGCGGCGGCGTACTCGTCTCCACCGCGCTTGTCGCCCTACTTATCTATGTGGGGTTGAGTTGGCTCGGTCATCCGACTCCGCTCATTGCGGCACTCCTGTTCGGGGCGCTGATCTCACCGACGGATCCGATTGCCGTGCTGGGGATTTTGAAGAAGGTCAACGCGCCAAAGCTATTGGAAATCAAGATCACGGGAGAATCGCTGTTCAACGATGGAGTCGGGGTTGCGGTGTTTTTGGTCCTCCTTGGAGTGGCGGAAACAGGGCGAGTCACGCCGGGGACGGTAGGAGTGCTGTTTTTGCAGGAAGCGATCGGAGGCCTGGTTATTGGGCTTGTGCTCGGATACGCGGCCTATGTGATGCTCAAGTCTATCGATCAGCATCATGTCGAAATCTTAATTACGCTGGCCCTTGTGATGGGCGGGTACGCAGTGGCGGATGCTCTGCACACATCCGGCCCCATTGCCGTCGTGGTGGCGGGGTTGCTCATCGGGAACCACGGCAGGCATATGGCGATGTCGAAGACGACGCGGGAATATTTGGATACGTTCTGGGAGCTGATCGACGAACTGCTGAATGCCATTCTCTTTGTGCTGATCGGGTTGGAAATACTGGCCTTAAATTTCAAAACTGAGTACCTGATTGCCGGGCTGATGGTTATTCCCCTGGTGCTCCTCGCCCGGTTCATCAGCGTGAGTGTGCCGGTGCAGCTCTTCCGGCTGTTTGAGGAACTGACGAACCGCGCGACCTTGATTTTGACCTGGGGCGGTCTGCGCGGCGGGATATCCGTCGCCATGGCCCTGTCGCTTCCCCCGTCGGCGTACCGCGACGTGATCGTGACCATGACCTATATCGTGGTGGTGTTTTCCATCCTCGTTCAAGGGCTGACCGTCGAACGACTGATCCGTGCCTCTGAAAAGGCTTAGCGTCATGCGGATGAGCCGTGGGGTTCCGCCACGTCGAATCAGGCACGCTGGTCCGCAGCTCCTTCCACGCGGAACAGCAGGTCGCCGGATACTGAGAAAGGCCTCCGGCGTCGCGCCCGAGTAGTTCGAGACCTCAACCTACGGCTCACATGGACGTCGTGACGTTTCCCTCGTTGCGGCCTAGTCGGGCCGTTTTGAACATCCTGCCCGGTTCCCACGCCTCCACTCATGCGCTATTCGCTTCATGCCATAGGTTCCCGGCAAAGGCCCTTGCCTACTCATAATGCAGCGCTTCGATCGGATTCATCTGTGAGGCTTTGTTGGCCGGATAAAGGCCGAAGAAGATGCCCACGACGAGGGAGAAGAGGAAGGCCACGGCCACCGCTTGCGAGGAGATGATGGTTGGCCAGCCGATGAGGCGCGTCAGGAGTCGTGCGCCGGCGATGCCGAATATCACGCCGGCCACACCGCCGATCGCCGTGAGGATGATCGCCTCCACCAGGAATTGCAGCAGAATGTGGGCGCGTTTGGCGCCGACGGCCATGCGGATGCCGATCTCCCTGGTGCGTTCCGTTACTGAGACCAGGAGAATGTTCATGATGCCGATCCCGCCGACCACGAGCGAGATGGAGGCGATGCTGAGCAGCATCACCATCATGGTCCGGCTGGCACCGGCCACGGTCTTGGCCACATCCTCCATGGTGCGGATCGTAAAGTCGTTCTCTTCGGCCGGATGAATCCGGTGCCGCGCGCGCAGGAGTTCTTTGATCTCTTCCACGGCAGCCGGGATGCTGTAGCGGTGCTGGGTGGCGACCATGATGATGCCGACGGTTCCGAGGAACTTTGTCCCGAGGACTTTTCGTTCAGCGGTGGTGAACGGCAGGACGACGATGTCGTCCTGGTCCTGTCCGGAGAGGGATTGGCCCTTGGACGAAAGAATGCCGATCACACGCAGGGGCACATTCTTGACCCGGATCTGCGCTCCAATCACGTCCTCTCCGCGCTCGAACAGATTATCCGCGACGGTTTTTCCGAGCACCACGACTTTGGCCGCGGCGTCCTCGTCCGTCTGGGTGAAGAAATTGCCGTCGGCTACCGGCCAGTTGCGAAGGTCGGGAAAGGCGGTGGTGGTGCCGAGCGCGATGGTGTTCCAATTCTTATGTTCGTGGACCACTTGGAGGACCGATCGAGAGGCATAGGTGACGAGGCTGATATCGCCGATGCGTTTTTCGATGTCGCGTGCATCGTCCACGGTAAGCGTCGAGACCGAGCCGAGTCCGCCGCGCACGCCGCCCGTCGTGGTGGCGCCGGGGATGATAATGAGCACATTGGTGCCAAGGCTGGCGATCTCGCGTTGGACCGAGGCGGTCGCGCCCTGTCCGAGACTCACCATGCCGACGACGGCGCCGACGCCGATGACGATGCCGAGCATGGTCAACCCTGCGCGTAGCGGATTGCGCCGGAGCACCCGCAGGGCGGATTGAATGGTCAGCCAGAGAAAACTCATATCAGGTTCATCACCGCATCTTCGGTCCGAACTCAAAGCCGGGCGGGAGTTTTTCCTGGGCGCTGTCTTCCGCTGAGGCAATCCCCACGATGGCGGCATCGCCCGTGCGCGCCTCGCCGGTCGTAATCTCCGTGAACAGCGAGTCGGCAATCCCCGTGGTAACCGGTGCCGCCCGTACACGGCCTGTGGGCTCGAGTATCCAGAGTTGCGCCGTCTTGCGATCCACCGGCACGCCTGGCATCCGGAACCGCAAGGCTGCGTTGGGCGCGCGGAGCGCATCTTCGGTGCGCGCCGTTACGATGGTGATGTTGGCCGTCATGCCGGGCTTGAGCTTCAATTCGGGGTTTTCGACGGAGATGATCACGTCGTAGGTGACGACATTCTGGATGCTGACCGGAGCGTTCCGGACCTGCGTCACGACCCCGTGAAAAAACTCACGCGGGTACGCATCCACACGAAAGTCGGCTGAGGTGCCCTCGCTGACGCCGCCGATATCCGATTCGCTGACATTGGCGATGACCTGCATGCGGGTGAGGTCCTGGGCGATCACGAAGAGGGTCGGGGTTTGAAAGCTGGCGACGACCGTCTGCCCTTCCTCCACGTTACGGGAGACGACGGTGCCGTTGACCGGCGAAATAATGGTGGTGTAACCCAGGTCCAATTCCGCAGACGACAGGGTGGCCTTGGCTTGGTCGACCTGGGCCTGAGACAGGTCCACCTGTGCTTCGGCATCGCGATAGTTGGTTCTCGACAGATCCAGATCCGACTGGGCGACGAATTGTTGCTCCCGCAGCGCAGCCATGCGATCGAGTTCGAGCCTTCTCTGCGCGCGCATGTTCCGGGCTTTGGCCAATGTGGCTTTGGCGCTTTTGAGTGCGGCTTTGGCCTGGCTGACCTTGGCTTGATAGGGCTTCTGGTCGATGGAGGCAAGGACCTGGCCTTCCCGCACAATGGAGTTAAAGTCGGCGTAGAGTTTCGCGATCTTTCCGGAGACCTGGCTGCCGACCTGCACGGAGATGACGGGGTTCACGGCTCCCGTGGCCGTGACCAGTGAGGTGATCGGGCCGCGATCGACGGGGAGGGTCTTATAGTGACCGGCTAGCGGGTCATTGGGCCACCAATGCCACAATCCGAGAGCCAGGATCGCCAGAAATCCCACCGTCGCGAGTAGGAGCGGCATCCGTCGCGTTCTGCCGGGATGGGGGCTGGCGCTGACTCTGACAGGCACCTGATCATGGCCCTGACCTTGCACTACTGGAACAGGAGGCAGCACGACGGGTGTCGGGCGGGTGGTCTGCTGCGGGTCCTGTTCCGAGTGATCTGCCGCCATACACGACCTCCCCCCTCGTCAGGGAAGAGGCAAGAGAGGTGCCGTTGCAGGGTGGGTTCGCAACTCGATGAAGTGGCGTGCTCACTTCATGAGCTCGACGGCTGGAAGATTGGTCTGCGAGTGATGCTGGGGCATTTCGCGACAGCAGGCGGCAATGACCTGCGGCAGGACGCCCCTTGACCGCCCGGGAGTAAGCCGATTAGGCTGTGCGCGCACAGGCTGGAGGGTTGGTGAGAGGCGCACGCGAGGGAGCTGTATGACTGAGGAATGGGGTGCCGTTCTGGTGGTCGACGATGATGCCGACATGCGCAGCCTGCTGTGCGATGTCCTGCAGGGTCGCGGGCATCAATGCACGGGCGTCGGCAGCGGTGACGACGCGCTGCAGCAGTTGAGCGAGGAGGACTACGCCGTGGTCCTGACCGACCTCCGCATGAAAGGTATGTTAGGCACCGAGCTGTTGGCCGAGGTGAAGCAACGGTACCCCGACATCGGCGTGATCTTGATGACGGCCTTCGGATCCGTGGAGACAGCCGTCGAGGCGATCCGGCATGGCGCCAGCGACTATCTAACCAAACCGGTGAAAACCGAGGAACTGGTACGGGTGGTCGAGCGCGCGATCCGGGAAGCGGCGCTCCGGCGCGAAGTCAGCCGGCTACGGAAAGAGGTCCACAAGGAGTACAGCTTTCATCAGATCCTCGGCAAGAGCAAACCGATGCAGGCGGTCTTCGATTTGATTCGACGCGTGGCCGACAGTCCGACCAACGTGTTGATCACGGGAGAGAGCGGAACGGGAAAAGAACTGGTCGCCAAGGCCATTCATTACAACAGCGACCGGCGGGATGCGCCGTTTGTCCCGGTGAACTGCGCCGCGATCCCTGAACAATTGCTGGAAAGTGAACTCTTCGGGCACATGCGCGGCTCGTTCACAGACGCCAAAATGGACAAGCGCGGGCTCTTCGAAGAAGCACAAAAAGGCACGCTGTTTCTGGATGAAATCAGCGAACTTCCGCTCATGCTCCAGGCCAAACTTCTGCGGGCGATTCAGGAGCGGGAAATCCGCCGCGTGGGGGCGACCAAATCCATTCCCGTGGACGTGCGCATCATCGCCGCCACGAACTTGAACCTGGCCGAAGAAGTAAAGAATAAGCGATTCCGCGAAGATTTTTACTATCGCCTCAATGTGATCGAGTTGCGCCTTCCCCCGTTACGGGAACGCCGGGAAGATATTCCGATTCTGGTGGATGCCTTTCTGAAGAAGTGCGCCGACAGCAGGGGCAAGCAGGTCAAGGGCCTCAGCGAATCCGCCCTCGCCATGCTGGCCGACTATGCCTGGCCGGGGAATGTGCGGGAGTTGGAGAACGTCATTGAGCGGGCCGTGACGCTGAGCCATGGGGACATGATCGGCGCGGACGATTTGCCGGTGCAGGTGCAAGGATCCAGAGGGGATCGCCGGATTCTCGATGAGGCCGCGGAACGCACCCTGCCGCTGCACGAAGTGGAAAAAGAGTACATCGTGAAAATTTTGGAAAAGACGGGCGGCAACAAGTATCAGGCCGCGCACGTCCTGGGTATCGACCGGAAGACCCTGTATCGGAAACTTGCCGAAATCGAAGGCAAACCACACTCAGACGCGTAGATTCACCGGTTCACCCTCGCGCTGGGAGCCATCGGCGTGCAGCCCCTTCATCAGAAATCCCCGCTGTTCGAATGCGGCCTTCCTCTGTTGCTGACGGTCGGGATCTTCGTCCTGGATCTGTCGGCGCCTGCCGGGATCGACCTGTGGCTGCTATATGCAATTCCGTTCACTCTGATCGCGGCGTCCTCACTCGGGCAGGTTCGCCTCTATGGTATGGGCCTGGTGGCGTTGCTGGCGTTCATCGGCCCTCTTGTGTCCTCCGCCGGATCCCTGTCGCCCTTCACAGGGCTCAATCGTCTGCTGGGCATCGGGATCATGGGGACCGTGGCCGCGCTGGTTGCCCGCCGTCGGTCTTCTCCTGGGAGCCCGGGCCTGTCGTCCCAGGCGTTTACGACGGCTCGGGCTGAGCGGCATCAACCGGAGGCAATCGGGGCTTCGGACGCGGAAGCGCGGGCCCGGGCTGAAGCGGCGGTGGTCGGTGCGGTGGACGGACAACGTCGTGCCGAAGCGGAACTGCATCAGGACAAACTTCGCTTCGAAGGTATCGTGCACTCAGCGATGGACGCGATCATTACCGTCGACGAAGCCCACAAGATCGTGCTGTTCAATCAGGCGGCGGAAAAGATGTTTCAGTGGGGCGCCGAGGAAGTACTGGGGCGGCCGCTGGATCGACTGCTTCCCGAGCGTTTCCGCAGCGCCCATGATGAGCATATCCGGGAGTTCGGCCGTTCCGGTATCACGACGCGCCAAATGGGCGCGCTGGGTATGGTGATGGGGGTCCGGGCCAACGGAGAGGAATTTCCGATCGAAGCCGCGATCTCGCAGATCGGTGTGGAAGGGACGCGGTATTACACCGTCATCCTCCGCGACATTACCGAACGCATACGGCTCGAGCAGGAGCTGGCGGAACGCGAGGCCCTGTTACGGGCGATTATTGAGACCGAGCCCGAATGTGTGAAGCTGCTTAATCTGGATGGCACAATCCGGACCATCAATGCTGCAGGTCTGGCCATGATCGAGGCGACGAGCGGTGCCGACGTCATCGGACGGGATGCCTGCCGCCTGGTCACCGACGAATTTCGATCGGTCTACCGTGAGCTGGTCGGCAAAGCCGGGCGGGGGGAAGCGGGACGATTGGAGTTTGAAATGGTCGGTCTCCTGGGGACTCATCGCTGGCTGGATACGCATGTGGTGCCGCTGCGATCGGCCGACGGCACCGTGACGGCCGTCTTGGGTGTGACGCGCGATGTAACTGAGTGGAAAAAGACCGAGGCGCTGCTGCGCCAAAGCGAAGACCGGTATCGCCGGCTCCTGGCGGTCTTGCCGGATGCCATCCTGGTCAATCGTGAGGGCCGGATCATCTTTACCAACGAACAGGGGGTTCGGTTGTTCGGGGCCCGGTCGGGAGAGGAGATTCTCGGCAAATCGCTGTACGATCTGGCGCATCCCGACTACCACGAGCTGATCGGTGAACGGATCCGGCATCTCCTGAGGCCCGGGAACACGGTGCCTGAGGTCGAGGAAAAGATCGTGCGCTTGGACGGGGTGAGTGTGGATGTGGCTGTCAGGGCCGCTCGGTTCCAGGACGAAGAGGGGTTCGGGATACTGGTCGTCTTGCGGGACATTTCAATGCGCAAAGCGGCCGAACAGAAGTTGCGGGAGAGCGAAGAGCGGCTTCAAAGTTTATTGGGAGCGATGGAGGATGTCATCTGGTCGTCGTCGCTGGATCTGTCCACGATGTTTTATGTCAGTCCGTCCGTGATGGAAATCTATGGCCGTCCGACCGACGCATTCTTAGCCCGGCCCTCGTTATGGCTGGAAGCCGTTCATCCCGACGATCGTGTGATTGCGGAACAGGCGCGACAGGCCCTCTCGACCATGGGGGAGTTCGATGTGGAGTATCGCATCGTCAGGCTCGACGGTGATCTGCGTTGGCTGCACGACCGCGGGCGGGTCATCAAGGATGCCGAAGGCCGTCCGTTGCGCATCGACGGCATTGCCAGCGACATCACGGAGCGGAAGCGCTTGCAGGCGCAACTTCGCCGGACGGAGCGCGTGGCCGAACTGGGAACGGTGGCATCCGGCATGGCGCACGAGATCGGCACACCCATGAACGTGATTCTGGGACGGGCCGAATATCTGATGGAACGCACGAAGGAGGAGCCGGTCAGGAAGGGGCTCCAAACTATCGTCAGTCAGGTCGAACGAATTACGCGGGTGATGAACCAGTTGCTCGCGTTTGCCCGGCGACGTCCGGTCGAACACCGTGCCTTGGACTTGCGCCAGACCATCGAGGACAATCTGGAAATTTTCCAGGAGCGCCTGTCGCACAGCAACATCAGCGTAGAAACCTCCTTTGCCGACGCCTGCCCCTTGGTGCATGCCGATGCCGATCAGATGAGCCAGGTCTTGATCAACCTGGTGATGAATGCGATCCATGCGATGCCCGGAGGGGGCCTGTTGAAACTAGCCCTGACGCCGGACCGTGGCATGGTCCGGTTGACGGTAGCGGATACCGGCCACGGGATGCCCCGCGACGTGATCGCCAAGGTGTTCGACCCGTTTTTCACCACCAAGGAGTTCGGGAAGGGAACCGGGTTAGGTTTGACGGTGGTGAAGGGCATCATTGAGGAACACAGCGGAACGATTGAGGTGGAGAGTGAGCCTGAGCGGGGGACGACTTTCACCATTTGCCTGCCGATAGACAAGAGCTGATAGCGTCCTTATGGCTGGGATTGAACCGTCTTTGGGAATGGTCGGACTCTTTTCTTTGCCTGTACCAAACGCCATCGGTTATTCGCCATACGCTCTGCTCGTCCCGTTGTGGCGCTTCGGGACAGGGCTTTTTCTGAGGGTGGGGTCTTTCTCGCCAGAGGCTGATGCATACGCCCCCTGTTTGCAAAAACCTTCGCGGCTAGTTATCCAGTGAATACAAGGAGTTGCTCGTGTTCGCACGCCGGCGCGAGTGGCACATGGTTTGCGTTGTGTCGTCCCCATGGTGATCTATTCCGAGGGCTCGAAGGTGGAAAGCCGAACACCAGCCGTCCTCCTGGTGGTGGAAGATGATAAGGATATGCGGAGCTTGCTCTGCGATGAGTTGTGGGGAGAGGGATACCAGTTACGCGAGGCCAGCAACGGGGACGAGGGGCTGGCTGCGGTCATGCGAGCGGCCCCCGATCTGATCGTGACTGACTTAAAAATGCCGGCCGGTGGTTTCGACTATGTGCATCGATTGAGACGCTGTGTGCCCGGTTGTCCGATTATCGTCATGACCGCCTTCGGTGACGCACAGACCAAGGATGAGGCGATGAAAAGCGGCGCGACGGCCTACTTTGACAAGCCGGTCAGGCTGTCGGAGCTGAAAGCGACGGTCAAGCAACTCCTGCAACATCCAGGAGGCCGGTCCGAGGATGGACTGTTTCACTGAACAGTGCCGATGGATACGTGTTTTCGCGAGGTCTCCCCCAAGGGGGGAGGGTTGTCTTCGTGGTCGCGGGCGTAGTACAAATAGGGCCTCTACAGTGTAGAAAGGCCCCTCTTGGTTCCCATAGAAACGAGGAGTGATGAGATGGCCGGATCTCACTCACAGGTAACGCCCTCTTCCCCCTTTGCCGATCCGATTCTGGCCGCTCGTTTGGAAGCGCTTCGGCAATTGGCCGATGGACTGACCGATCGCGTCGCGGTGATGGATCGGGAGCTCAATGTCGTCTATGCCAACGAGGCAGCCTGGGGGAAGTCAGGGAAGCCGCCGGCGGGAACCAAGCCGGCCAAGTGCTTTCAGTCCTTCGTTCAAATGACAGACCCCTGTGGGACTTGTCCGGCTGAGTCGGTGTTTAAGACCGGGGAAGTGCTCACAGTCTCCTGTAGCACGTCGGGCGACGGGACTGCCTGTGGTATGCACCAGGCTTTTCCGCTTGTCTCCTCCGCGGGAGAGGTGGGCTCCATTCTCGTCCTGTTTCACAAGCGGCCGGAGCCGCTCAGCATTCCAGCGTCGCTGTCGCAGCAAAGGCCCGGTCGTTCGCGCCCGGAGCGGACCGAATCGAGGCTGGGCGATCTGGTCGGTGCGAGTCCTGCCATGAATCAGCTCTTTGAAATGATCCGGTTGGTGGCCGACAGTTCGGCCACGGTGTTGATCCAGGGGGAAAGCGGCACGGGAAAGGAACTCGTGGCGCGGACCATTCACCAGACGAGCTATCGTCGTGACAAGCCTTTTGTGGTGGTCGATTGCGGGGCGCTCCCGGAAACGTTGCTGGAGAGTGAGCTGTTCGGCCATGTCAAAGGCGCCTTTACCGGAGCAGCCGGGTCCAAGCCCGGTCTGTTTGAAGAAGCCGACGGCGGCACGATCTTCCTGGACGAGATCGCCGATACCTCTCCTACCTTCCAGGCTAAACTTCTTCGAGTCTTGCAAGAAGGCGAGATCAAGCGAGTCGGCGGGACACAGCCGGTCAAGATCGATGTCCGTGTCATTTCTGCCACCAATAAGGATCTGACCGATTTGGTCAAGGCAAAGGCGTTTCGTCAGGACCTGTACTATCGGCTGGCCGTGTTGCCCGTTCATTTGCCGCCCTTACGTGACCGGAGGATAGACATCCCACTCTTGGTTACGAAATTTATTGCCGACTCCTGCCAGCGGCATCGGCAGGATTTGCGCCAGGTGAGTGAAGAGGCTATGCGCGCCTTGACCGCTGCGCCCTGGCCAGGGAATGTTCGCGAGTTGCAGCATTACATCGAGCGAGCCGTGGTGACCACCATCCATACGGAGTTAACCTGTGCGGATCTGGTCGAGCTGGGGAGTCATCCTCAGGATACCGACCTCAGGACGGTCGGCCGGGGTGCGGCTCGGCAGGCCGAGCGGACGCGTATCCTTCAGGCATTGCAGCAGACCTCCGGGAATCGGGTGCAAGCGGCTCGTGTCCTTAAAATCAGCCGGGCCAGTCTCTACAATAAGCTGCACGAACTCGGTATTCAGTAGCTCATCTCAGAGAGCCTGTTTTTAGGCCCCTCACCCGCTCCTTGCGTCAATACTAATTCTCTCCAGGATCAGTCCGATGGCTCTCCATTCGTAACCGCTAACCGGGGAAGCTGTCCCGTATCGCCCCAAAATCCACGATTTGATGTACAGCAGTTTGGACAGTCTAAGTGATTGTATTTTAAGTGTTCATCTCTGCCTCTGGTTGTGTTGTCTAATCGTCTGGAAAACTGTGGCATTTTACGCCGGTTCAAAATTTCCTACATAACTCTCCAACACCTTAAAAATATAGAAGATTTCAGTCCGGCTAGGACGACCCCTAGTGGGGCACATCAATTGCGATGTTGGGCAGTGCTGGTGAAGGTGCGGGTGATTAGGACCGGCCTCCGAATGACCTGCTCCCTCGAACTTTGAGGACATCCTTCACCAGCCCTTTTTCCTTTTGGGAGCGTTTCGTGGAGGGAACAAGGAGAGGCCGGAGGAGCCGGGGTCCTGCCTGACGGAGGCCGGTCACACGACCACGTTTTTTAACCACTCCCGCGGAAGGGCGCGGGATTATAAAGGAGGGAGGCCGACATATGAGGTCTTCAGTGCAGTCAAAACGCAGGCGCATCAGTCGTAAAGCGATGCTGAGCCTGCAGGCGGCGCTGCTCTCGGGCAGTTTGCTCGCGGCGCCGTGGGTATTTGCGGCTGGTCCGGGCGATCAGTCGCATGATGGGCATGCGACGCCGGTCGCCATGCCGGGCTGGACCCAGACCCTGAAGGGTCAGACCGTGGTGGAAAACGCCATGGAGGGTCGTGCCGGGAATGCAGAGAAGATGGAGATGCAGCATCATCGCCTGATGGAGAAGTTGGAACAGCAGGCGCAGACGGATGCGAAGGCGCAGCAGACCTCCGGTGCATTCAACGAAATGTCGATGATGCACCAGTATATGGGGCAGGATGGCAGCAGCTTCCTGCTCGCCTCCGATTCGTCGAAGGGTGAACCGGTCATGACGTCCGGCGGAAAATGTCCCGCCAATGCGCCGGTCAAGAAGTACGACGTGTCGATGATCAACATCGAAATCAGCTTGAACCGGTGGCTCGACTTCTATCCCGGGTATATGTACGTCCATACCGGGGAGATCGACAAGGTTCGCGCCGAGGAAACCAAGAACAAGGAAGCGCGGGAAAAAGACGGATTCGATCCCGGAGCCGTCACGACCGGAAACCAGGGCGATGCGATTCAGCCGCTGGTGCTTCGTGCGAACCAGGGCGATTGCGTCAAGATGACGCTGCGCAATCAGATGGAAGGCGAGGATGGCAGCTTGGTCATCCAAGCCTCAAGCATGATTGTGAGCTCCACTGGAAAGCCCGCCACGACGACCAATCCGGACACGGTGGTCTCGCCTGGCAAGGCGCAGGAGTTCGAGTGGTACATCCATCCGAACATGCAGGAAGGTGTGCGTCAGTTCCACTCCTGGAGCCACGATCGCGAGTTGACGGTGTTGGGCCTCTTCGGCGCCTTCATCGTCGAACCGAAGGGCTCCAAGTACCTCGATCCGCTCGGCACGGGCGCCGCGCCTGATACCAACAGCGGATGGCAGGTCATGATCGACAACGGGTCCGGACCGGACTTTCGCGAGTTCGTGTTGTTCTATCACGAGATCGGCGACGAAGCTTTCCGGCCGCTGAACAAGAAGGGTGACTTCTTGCCGCAGCGCGATCCGTTGACGGACGCCTATCGTCCGGGTGGCCGCGCGATCAACTATCGCAGCGAGCCGTTCGGTATCGATCAGATGCATTTGCAGCATGAATATTTCGGCTTCGAAGATGAGTCGCTGGCCTACAGCGCCTACACCTTCGGTGACCCTCCCACCACGGTGGCCCGCGGCTACCTCGGTGATCCGGTCAAGTGGCGGTTGGTCCATGGTGGATCCGAAGTGTTCCACTCCCACCATCCCCACAGCGGAACCATCCGTTGGCAGCGCAGCCCGCGTGCCGATCAGGAAGAGCACTGGTACAAGGGGCAGGACGGTCCGGTGAAATATCCGGTGGTCCGGACGAAGTCGGATCGGGTCGACGTCGAAGTCGTCGGTCCCTCTGAGGCCCTTGACCTGGAGCCGGAGTGCGGCGGCGGTGGCTGTCAGCACCTGGCCGGCGAATTCCTCTATCACTGCCACGTCGCGCACCACTATGTGGCGGGCATGTGGGGGTACGGCCGGTTCTACAATACGTTGCAGGTCGGCAATGCGCACACCGACACGATGCCGGATATGCGGGAATTGCCCGATCGTTTGGGCCGCATGAAGCAGGGTGTCTCGTCCGATAAGTTGATCGGCTCGACCGTCGACTGGTTCGGCAAGACCTTCAAGATCGTCGACAAGAGCCAGAAGACGAACTGGAAGTCCGATCCTGTGATCGTGAACATCAAGGATTGGGTCGAGATGTTCGTGCCGGCCCAGGGTCAACCGGGCCACACCAACGATGAGAAGGGCCAGATCATGGCCTACGATTCGACGGTGTGGGACTGGAAGTGGGACGGCAACATCGCCCGCGGCGAGCGGGAGAGCACTGCCCCGAATCCGAAGTATGCATGGGCCGCCAAGTGGGATGACAGCACCAGACCGGCGATCCTGTTCGATCCGACGACAGGGAAAATGGCCTGGCCGTTGTTCAAGCCGCACTTCGGCAAGCGCGTGCCGTTCTCGGCGAACCACAGCGGTGCGCCATGGTTGGAGCCGATTCACCAGGATGCAAACGGTGAGCGGACCTCCGAGCCGGCGATGCCGGGCGAACAGGGCCGTTGGAGCCTGTGCCCTGACAACGCCAATCGGAAGCATTACAACATCCACTTTGTCCGCATGCCGATCACCCTTGCCAAGAAGCAGGGGAAAGAGCCGGCCATGGTGGACAAGGACGGCCTGATCTACGTCCTTCACGAAGAAGAGCGTTTGACCAGAGCCAATGACGATCTGAAACTGCCCGCCGTCATCCGCGCCAACGTGTATGACTGCGTGGACTTGTTGTTGACCAGCGAGTGGGACGACGACGATTACACGAACTTCCAGTCGTCCAAGATCAACATCCATCCCCACTTCTTCCAGTTCGACACCGGAAATTCCGACGGTGTCATCTCCGGGATGGAGTACGAAATGTCGGTCCGGCCGTTCACCATGTGGGGGAAGAAGACCAAGCATGGTTTGCCGGCTCCGATGGTGGCGAAGTTGACCGGTGAAGCAAAAGCTGGTGCGACCTCCGTTAAGATCCAGATGGCGCCCGGCGCCACGGCCTTCCACGTCAACACCGAGTTGATGGTCGGTATGGATTGTTTGGAGAAGGGTAACGATCCGGCGGCCTCACTGCCGCGGGATAAGAGCTGTCAGGAAGTCGCCCGGGTCAAGGAAATCAAGGGCGATGTCGTCACGTTCTTCAAGCCGCTGAAGCACCATCACCCGGCGGGCGATCTCGTGTCGCCGGAGTTTGTGCGTTATCGGTGGTGGGTGGACGTGGATATGGGTACGGTGTTCTGGCATGACCACGCGTTCGGCGCGACGACCTGGCCCCATGGCGGGTTCGGCGTGACGATCGTGGAGCCATTCGGATCCACCTACCATGATCCGAAGAACGGCAAGTTGGTGTATAGCGGTCCGATCGCGGACATTCACAGCAACGAGCCGATCGGTGCCGGTGTCAGCGGCAGCTTCCGTGAGTTGATGGTCTCCATCCACGACACGGTTCCGCACACCGTCAACGTCATCGAAGCCGGCAATCCTCCCGGACAGCCGATCGAAGTGGCGTTGGAAGCAGGAAAAACGGTGTCCTTCCAGATGCCGGACAAGATCCTGAATGCGCCGAACAAGTACATCAACGGCGGCACGCACACGACCGGCAGCGGGTTCAACTTCCGCGCGGCTCCGTTTGCACAACGCCTGTCCAACAATCCTGACACGTCCAAGCTGTTCAGCAGCGCGATCCACGGTGAT
Source organism: Nitrospira defluvii (assembly GCA_000196815.1). Lineage (GTDB taxonomy): Bacteria > Nitrospirota > Nitrospiria > Nitrospirales > Nitrospiraceae > Nitrospira_A > Nitrospira_A defluvii_A. The sequence goes on along the minus strand of FP929003.1, from coordinate 3,897,482 downwards.
CCGGGCACGCCGCTTCTCCGGGCGTACACGGGCGACACCATGGTGTTCCGTCTGTTGCACCAGCTGATGAACGAATCCCACGTCTGGACGATCGCCGGACATACCTTCCTCACGGAGCGGTATGCGCCGGAAGCCAACCGGAAGAACTCGATTCACGTCGGGATCGCCGAGCGGTACGACCTCGTCACCAAGGCGGGTGGATTCCAGGGTATGCCGGGCGACTACATCCACTTCAACGGCAGAACGTCACACTTTGCCGAAGGTGGATGGGGCATCATCCGCGTGCTCGACAAGGAAGTGGCGGACTTGAAGCCGCTGCCCAAGGGGACCAATCCTCTCGGGATTCCGGCGACTCCCAATTCCGTGTGTCCGTCGGATGCTCCGGTGAAGAGCTTCAACGTCGTGGCGTTGGATCGCCCGATGAAGCTCAATCCGAAGGCCCCGGATGCGATCGAGGTGGACTTCGAGCGGAAGATCGAAATGACCATGCCGGAAGGCAAGATCTTCGCGCTGGAGGAAGAAGCCGCGACCGTCGCGGGCAACGTGATGCCGAATCCGCTCACGCTGCGCGCCAATCTGGGCGATTGCATCAAGGTGCAATTGAAGAACAAGATGAAGGCGAGCCGGGCGTCGTTCTTTGCGCCGGGCCTGGCCTTCGATCCGAAAGACAGCCAGGGCTTGAATGTCGGCAACAATGCCGGCGATCAGACCGTGGCTCCGGGCGAGAGCCGCACCTATACCTACTACGCGCATCCTGCAAACAAGGAAACGACGTCGTTGGTGTGGGACGGTGGTAACATCGTCGTCAATCCGCGCAACGGATTGTACGGCGCGATCGTCATCGGGCCGAAGGGATCGCAGTATCGTGATCCAGTCACCGGTGCCGATGTGTCACAGAAGAATACATGGCGGGCCGACGTCATCGTCGACACCACCTTGTCTGAAAATGCCGGAAAGCGGAACTATCGTGACGTGGCCCTCTTCTTCCAGGATGAGGACAACATCATCGGAACCGCCTTCATGCCCTACGTGCAGAACGTGGCCGGTTTGACGTCGGTGAACTACCGCGCTGAACCGTACAAGTTCCGCGAAGAACAAGGGTGCTCCTTGGGCAAAATCTTCCAGCCTTGCGCGGTGGATAAGCCCGAAGATCCCGTGACGCCGTTGATCGAGGCGCACGCGGGTGATGCGCTCCGTATCCATGTGATCGGAGCGAACAGCGAGCAGAACGGCATGTTCAGCGTCGAGGGCCACGAGTGGCCGATCGAGCCGTACATGGCGGGTGCCGACATGATCAGCGTGGTGGAGTATGCCGGATCTGAGATCCTCGATGTCTTCATCCGTGGCGGTGCGGGCGGACCGTATCGTCAGGTGGGCGACTTCGTGTGGTCGAATGCACGGCTGCCCTACACGCAGTCCGGACAGTGGGGCTATCTGCGCGTGTTGCCGACCGGCGATGCGCGAATTCAGCCTCTCAGCGCAAGTGGAGCGGGTGCACGTCAAGCTGAAGTGCTGCCCGAGCCGCAGGCGATTCCGACTGCCATGAAGTAAGCGGGTCAGTCATGGCGTAACACCGGATGGGGGAGCTGCCTGTATCACGCAGCTCCCCCATCTGCGTTTTGAGTTTCGGGAGAGGAATTAGGTGATGGGTTCCTTGTATGATCGATGAGATCTGTCGATCGTATCATGGACCAATCACAGAGGAGGCCGGACGTGACACTGGGTACCACAATGCAGAGTGAACAGCGGACGATGAAGAAGAGTTCTTTCGGGTGGGTCTTGGGATTGGCTACGGTGGCCCTCGCATCGTCTCTCGCGAGCAGCCCTGTATCGGCCTATGAAGAAGTCAGCGTATCGGATGGCGGGACACTGACGGGAATCGTGAAGTTGGAGGGGACGGTTCCGAAGCCGAAAGGGTACAACCTCACCACGCTGCCGGACCCGTTCTATTGCGGGCGCATTTCCGACGGAGAAGGTTGGCGCATTCTGCAACCGTTCAACGTCGGTCCGGGAGGCGAGTTTCGGGAAGTCGTCGTGTATCTGGAGGGGATCGAGAAGGGAAAAGCGTTCGCTGAAAAAGAGGTGCCGCAAATAGAAGCGAAGGATTGCCTCTTCCTGCCGTTTACCACCGTGGTGCGGGACGATCAGTCGGTCACCGTCGTCAACATGGACCCCGTGATGCACGACATTCAGGCCTACGAAACGTCGAATTTAGGCGCGCGGGTCCTGTTCAACGTGCCGCTTCCGATGAATCCGCAGCATCCACGCAATTTCAAGGATCGCACGGAGGCCGGGATGTATCACAAGCACATGGCCGGTCCGCCGATGAAAGAGTTGGTGAAACTCAGCAAAGGCCGCCGGATCTTCGTCATGCAGTGCGGATTTCATGCCTACATGGAGAGCTGGGGCGTTGCCATCACGAATCCATACTTTGCCAAGACGGACGAGCAGGGCCGGTTCACCATGACCGATGTGCCGCCGGGTACCTATAAGTTGGTCATCTGGCATCCCTATATCAGGACCGCGACGGAACAAACCGTCACCATCGGCCCGAAGGGCACCGTCGAGGCCACGATCGGAGTTCCGGCGCCGACCGGACGGTTGTATGCCAATGAGGTTCTGGACCATGCGTATACCCGCTATAACGTGACCGAGGAAGCGAAGAAGGAAATCGATCCCCTGCTGCAAAAGCAAGCGCACTGAGTGGGGGCGCGCGCGTGCCGAAATGTTCGTGAATCAGTGGACTCACTGATCGGATGGATCAGTGAGTCCGGAGTGATCGTGTAATGGACATCCGGTTACCTGGTTTAATTCCGGCTCTTGTGCTGGGCCTTGCCGCCGGGCTGGTATTCGGCTCCGTTGCGCCGAGCCACGCCGACCATGAGTTGCCGAAGCCGCCGCCGCTCTGGTCCCCGCTTGATGATGTAGAGCGGTTGGCTTTGACTGAGGTGCCGGACGGGATGGTGCCGGTGCCGGGCGGTCCATTCCTGATGGGGAGCGACCCGAAGTTTGATCGGGCCGCCGGACCGCAGGAACTGCCTCAGCATCAGGTCTATGTCGATGCGTTCAGCATCGACCGGTATGAAGTCAGCAATGTGAACTATCTGCGCTTCGTACTGGCGGCCGGCGCGGCATGGCCCCACTACTGGCGAGCCCAGCCGTTTCCGGACAAGATGGCCAAACATCCGGTCATCGGCGTCTCCTGGCGGGAAGCCGATGCCTATTGCCGGTGGCGCGGGGCCCGCTTACCGACCGAAGCGGAATGGGAAAAGGCGGCGCGCGGTGAAGACGGACGGATGTTTCCCTGGGGCAATGAGCCGGCTGGATGGATCAAGAGCAACATCGCCCATCCGGGTTCGAAACGCGGGGCCAAGTATCCGCCGCTGGCGAATGTGGATCGTTACGATAACGGTGTGAGTCCTTACGGCGTGCATCAACTGGCCGGCAATGTAAGCGAGTGGGTCTCAGACTGGTTCGATCCGGAATATTACCGGCGGCAAGAGAACCGCAATCCCCAGGGACCGGCGTCGGGACAGGACAAGGTATTTCGCGGTGGGTCATGGAATGAAGATCCCGAGGTCGCCCGTTCAGCCGGGCGTAACTCGGGGGGGCTGGATCACTGGAGTTACTTGACAGGGTTTCGTTGCGCAACCTCGGGCGAGAGTGGTCGTCAGCTTTCGTCCATTGATCCGGGCATTCTACGGAATGCGGATCGCTGAGTGTGACGGCAGGACAACAAGGAGGCCAGAGATGAAACGACTGCACATGGGTATCAAAAGGAAACGGGCACGGTTGGCGCATGCCCTCGTCATCGGAGCCGCGCTGTTCGCGCTGGCTCCGGCCGCACGGGCGTTGGATACACAAGACATCGTGATCGAGTGGACGGAAGAAGGCAAGAAAATCGCGCAGGAACGGGTCGCAAAATGGAAGACCAAGGAGGAAATGGTCCTCATTCCGGCCGGCGAATTCCTCATGGGCAGCGATAAGAAGACGGATCGCCTGGCGTATCGGAGCGAGATTCCCCAACGATCCGTGTATCTGGATGCATTCATGATCGGTAAGTACGAAGTGACCGCGCTCGAGTATCTCAAGTTTGTCCTCGCCACGGATCGTCTGCCGCAATTGGACTGGCGGTACGATGGAGGTAATTTCCAGGACACGATGGCGCATCATCCGATCATGCATGTGAACTGGTATGACGCCGATGCCTATTGCAAATGGGCGGGGAAGCGGTTGCCGACGGAGGCCGAGTGGGAGAAGGCAGCGCGTGGAGTGGATGGCAGACTGTTTCCATGGGGCAGCGAATATGCCGGTCCGACCAGGGCCAATTTCGGCAGAACCGGATTGTCCGGGCCGGTGCGGGATCGACCTGAACGGTTGTTGCTCTATCCGCCGATCATTTCCGTCGATAAGTACGAGAATGCGCTGAGTCCCTACGGTCTCTATCAAACCATCGGGAACGTGGCCGAGTGGGTGTCCGATTGGTACGACCAGGATTATTACAAGACCGCGCCGGGTCGGAATCCGAAGGGACCGGAAACCGGAACGCAGAAAGCCTTCCGCGGTGGCGGTTGGATGGATAGCACCACCACGATGCGAGCAGCCATGCGGAACGGCACCGATCCCAAGACGAAGATCAATTGGATGGGATTCCGGTGCGCGCAGGATGCCAAGGAAGATGCGGGAATGAAGGTCTCGATGACGAAAGAGTAGTGGGAAGAAGGGCGGAAGACCCCTCCCTCGCCACATGTACGGGCCGGTTCGGCTCCCGCTGGATCGGGGGCGACCGGCCCCCGGTCGCTCCGCTTGCTCGGCATGATGGTGTGTCGGCCAATGGCGGGCCGCTCAAGACGCGTAGACCGCCCCCACTCCGTAGCGCGGGCAGTCCGAAGAAATTCAGGCGCACAGGAAAGGCCGACCGGAGGTGGATGGCCGGGAATGAAGGGTTCATCTGAATTCGGTGCGAAAGGTCCGGTTTGACCGTGTGTCGAGCAGTCTTCGAGAGCACGGTGTTGGACTAGCGCCAGGAATCGACAAGTCGTGAAACGGAAGCCCTGCCTCATCGAAAATTGCGACACCTGCGGGCTTCGTGAGAAGGTCGTCCTGTGCGATATTTCCGGAAGCGATCTCGCCGAATTTCAAAAAATTAAACGCACGCTCGAGTACGCGCCGCACCAGACCGTATTCTACGAAGGTCATCTGTGTTTGGGCCTCTACCTGTTATGCTCGGGCAAGGTCAAGCTCACTCGCTCCTCGACGAGAGGCCGGCGGCAGATCGTCCGCATCTTGGGCCCCGGTGAGTTGATCGAGAAACACGTATTCGGCGAGAGACCCTTTCATGAAGTGACGTGCGAGACATTGGAGCCCTCTCAAGTCTGCGTCATCGAGAAGGAACGCTACCTCGCCGTCATCCACAGAAATCCTCAACTGGCGGTCAAGCTGATCCAGCTCCTCAGTAACGAAGTCGGGGTCAATATGGATCACCTTGATCAATTCACGTTCAAAACTGCCCGCGAACGATTAGCTAGCCTGCTGCTGGAACTCGGCGATCGATTCGGCAAAAAAAACGACGATCGTGTCCGGGTGGGACTCACGCTCAAACGGGAAGAAGTGGCCGAGATGGCCGGTATTACCGTTGAAACCGCCATCCGCCTGCTGGGCGTCTTTCGCGACGAGGGGGTCCTCACCATCGATGGAAGAACCATCACCTTGCTGAATCCCGACCGCCTCTCCAGAATTGCCGAGCGCTGACCGGACTCCTCATACGGTATTCGTGACAGGTCGTTCGTGACGCGCGACAGGCGCGACGCGACATTCGAGGTTCCAGGTTCGACATTCCGCGCGCCTCGGGCTCTCCTCCAACTCATCGTCCTCGTATCGTTCGTTCATCCCGCCCGTTGCCTCGTTCCCGCAGGTATAGGTCCAATGGCCTATCCGAAACCTTGAGATCAATCATGTGTCAGACCGGCCGATGCCAGTGTGTGCCCGGCTACCTGTTCGGTACAGTGCGCACGGCATGACGCTGTCGCATTGCTCGCATCTTGGAGCTTCGGTACATGGGATCCCGGAACGATGGTGTCTCAAGGTAGCAGGCGAACGAGTCTCACCGTCGATCCGTTGGCGCTGCTCAAACGGGAGCATCGAATGATTCTGGACCGGCTGGCCATGGTCGAAACGGCGATGAGTCCTCGCTCATCCGGGAGCGGTGCGGTCAAGGGAACGAACCGGGACACGCTGCGAGAACTGCTCGAATTCTTTACCGGCCCGGTGTATGTGCATTTCAAACGGGAAGAAATGCTGGTGGACGATCTCCGGCGAATCCTCGGCCGGAAGCAGGAGGGGCAGGAGCAGTTCCAGAGCTTCTTGGACGAACACCGGGCGCTGAAAGCCGACGCCACAGCGGTGATGAGACAGCTGGCGAGAAAGCGGACCGACGGGCAAGACGTAGTGGCGTCAAAAGCATTCGGCGGATTGCGGACGCTGACCGGGGAGCTTCACGCGCTCATTCGTCGCTACCGTGTCCAGATCGCCTGCGAGGAGCGGCTGTTGTTTGCCTTGGCCGAGATGCGGTTGACCGCCGAACAATGGCGGCGAATCAGCCGGCGCATGTTGCAAGTGTGAACTCGCGCATGGGCAGCAACGGGCTCGGGACCGATGAAGCGGGCGATTCGCTACGGTGAGGCCGGCACGAGCGTCGCCGATGCGTTGGATGATCGAAGCAGGGCTCAGACGAGGAATGTCCACGATGTTCAGAAGAGTGAACCATATGCTTGCCCTGCTCCTGCCTCAGGACGATGAGGACAAGACGGGGGGCCAACCCGGGCGCCAGTCAGGCGCTTCGGTGATACGTCAAGGAGGGGACTATGATGCGGGTTCGGAGAGCAGTGCGGAACATTGGAATGTGGGGTGCGGCGCTTGCGATCGCCGCGGGGTTCGGTGTTGCTTGTGTGCAGCCGGCATCGGCTGAGGAGGGCACCGGCAACATGGTGTTCTTCAAAGGCGGGTTCATGAATTTGAACCAGGACCGGAGCGGGCAGATTTTTACGGATACGGCAGGGATTGGCGGCCAGAATGGTGGAAATACCGGATGGTATGCCGGCGCGGGGTTGGATCTGGTGATGTCGAAGGATGTCTGGGGCGGGATGGACAAGACGTGGGTGGTCGGTGAAATCGGCCTGCAATTCAACAGCATCAATTCAAACCGTGTGAACAATGCCGCCGGAAGTATTGCCACCCGGACATTGACCGACACCCTGGCCACCGATCCGCAGAAGGTGCAGCTCACGATGGTGACGATCGATGTGGCGCCGAAGATCAAATTCATGGAGGGCAGTGCATTCAGGCCCTGGGTCATTCCGATCGGTCTGGACATCCATGTGATCAGCCCTCCGTCGAATCGGACGCAGTATCTCGATCTCGGGGTACAGTTCGGCGGTGGATTCGAATATGCGGTGTGGAAGGCCTTCAAAGTCGGGGTCGACGCCCGGTATCACCTGACGGCGCGACTGACCAACACCAACAACGATTACTTCCAGGTCGGGCCGTATATCGGGATTTCGTTCTAGGAGGGTCGACAGGCGGTCGATACGACGCCCTGGGGCAGGATCGAAAATTCGACTGTAGGCAACAAGGAGTACGACGCTGCCATGCCGGTCGGTGCCGAGAGGCCAGGCGGCATGGCAGCGGTCCTGAACGCAGGACTCATGAGGTCGAGCCTTGGTGACGATCGCGGTGTATCTTCCCGACGACGGCTCTGTGCCGCAGCCGTTGGGTGAGGCATCAGCGCAACATGCGTTGACCCACTGCATCCAAGACAGCGGGTCCGGCCGCGTCCAAGTCGTCACCATGGCGAACGTCTCGCAGCACATCGATCTGGCGCTGCAGCTCATCGGAGAATCCGTGCGGATCGCAGGATCCTGGGCAACGGTGAACGGACAACGGATGTCCAGCCTGGTGGCCTTGTGGAATCGATTGGACTGTTATCGGCAGAGCCTCGACGCTCCTGATCCGCCGGTTTTTTGCGCGAGCAAGGCGGCCGCTCTTCAGGCAACAGTGGGTTGCAGTGTGGCGTCCTGTGCGGCTCCCTGTCAGTTTCTCTGCCGCGAATGCACCCTGATCGGCATTCATCCGCCTACCGCAATCGTCCAGCCTGAGACGCAGGTGCTGGCCGTGCTGGGTGAAATCGATTGGTGCCCGAATCTGCGCCGTCCTCCTCACCGCTAAGCCTGCCTCCCTTGCCGCTCCACGCTCTCCTCAGTCATAGTGCGCTCGGTGTGCGAGAAAAAGGAGGGTCTTGTGTTTGCATTGGTGTGGATTCACCTGCTGGCTGCTGTGGTGTGGGTCGGCGGGATGGTGTTCTTATCAGTCGTGCTGGTGCCGGTATTGAAGCGGAATGGGGCATTTGCTCAGTATGCCCTGCTGTTCCGAACGGTGGCCTATCGGTTTCGAGCCGTGGTCTGGGGGGCGATGGGAATCCTCGTGGCCACCGGACTGACGCTGGCGGCCGGTCGATCGATTCCGCTGATGGAACCCTCCCGCTGGCCCACGATTTTTGCCGCGAAGATCGGATTGGTGACGCTGCTGTTCACGCTGACGCTGCTGCACGATCTCGTGGTCGGACCGCGTGTGCGACGGAGCTTGGGAGTCCCTGAAGCAGAGCGATCCGCGAGGGATCGGGTTCTCCTACGTTACTCGGTGCTCGTCCCGAGGATTTCGTTACTGGTCGCGCTGCTGGTGCTGTTGCTCGCCGTCGTACTGGCCCGCACCTAGCAGGATGTTGAGAAGGAATAGCGTCGTCGCTCGTGACGCGCCGTTCGTCTCTCGTGGAAGGGGGGATGGCGGCTCGGAGCGGGCAGCAGCGCGGCCGCCTGTTGAGTGTGTCGCGCTGCTACACCGCAATTCCTATTGTGTGGCCGGAGCAGGTTGGGGGCGCGGGAACGAGTGGAGGAGGCGTTCAGCCTGCGCCTGGCTGGTGAGGGCCATTTTGAGTACGATGCCGCAGAGCGTGAACACCACCGCATTCAGGAGGAAGAATACGGCGGCGAACGAGCCGGTCGTAAAGGCCCAGCTCTCGGAGTCTGCCCGGTGGCGCTGCAGGACTCTGGTTTCCTCTTCCCTGATCTGCGCGGAGATATCGTGAATGGTCTCCATCGTCCGATTGTGCTGATTGACGGCCACCACCGATTTGGCGTACGGCAACCCCTTGGCGCGGCGCGTCACGATGCCCTGGTCCAATTCTTCCGAACGTTGTTCGACCTGTGTGGCAAGATAAGCCACTCGGTCCTGCTGAATGGCATTGTCCCTGGTCAGTCCGCCGATTCTCCGGATCTGCGCTTCCAGGGTCGTGACCGCTTCGCGATACGTGGGGAGGTAGTCCTCGGATCCGGTAATAATGTAGCCCCGCTGGCTGGTTTCAGCTCCCGCCACGGTACTCATCATCCGCTCCAACTCCAGCAGCACCTGCTCGCTCCTCGTGGCCCAGTTATTGGAAGTCTTGAAATGCACTAAGCTGAGAAAACAGGCTGCGACGATGGACTCGACCGCTATAAATCCCACGGCAAGGGCGATGAGAAGGCCTTTGCCGGCAAAAAGACGATGGAGCATGGGGAACCCTCCTCGATATACATCCATAATAGGAGTACCGGCCCTTCATCGGCTAAGTCAACCCGACAAATCCCCCTAGGTATCGTAAGATCTGTCCAAGTGTTCGTTCGGAAGGCAGTGGAATAAGGGCGCACTACCCCGACCTCAGTCTCGCAGCGGGGCATAAAATTTCCCCGCACACCGGTTTATCTCTACTTCGGCTGAATCCAAATGACCTGTAATGGCTCTTAACAGGAGAGTGGGAACGAAACCGGCCTACTCCCAGGCCTGGAGCGGAACGGGTGACTCGCGGGAGGGACGGGATCATGCAACAAGGCAAGGACGATAGGGCTCTACTTTGAAGGGAGGTGGATCATGGCAAAGGTCGTCATCATCGGCGCGTCCATCGGCGGGCTGCCGGCAGCCTATGAAGCCCGGGAGTTATTAGCAAAAAAGCACAAGGTGACGGTGATCTCCAATGTGGACTCGTTCCACTTTGTGCCTTCCAATCCCTGGGTGGCGGTCGGCTGGCGAACGAGGAAAGACATCAGTTTCGCCCTGGGTCCGGTGCTGGAGAAGAAAGGCGTGGAATACATTCATGCCATGGCCGAGCGGATTGAGCCCGAACAGAATCGAGTCATCACCTCGAAGGGCGAAGTCCCCTATGATTACCTGATTATCGCCACCGGGCCGAAGCTGAATTTCGGCGCGGTGCCCGGGCTCGGGCCGAGCGGATACACGCAGTCGGTCTGCAATGTGGATCATGCCGAACAGGCCTGGGGCACCTACCAGGCGTTCCTGAAAGACCCCGGCCCTATCGTGGTAGGGGCGGCACAAGGCGCCTCCTGTTTCGGACCGGCCTACGAAATGGCGTTCATTCTGGATGCCGATCTTCGCAAGAAAAAGCTCCGGAAGAAGGTGCCGATCTATTTTGTGACGCCCGAACCGTATATCGGCCATATGGGGCTCGCAGGCGTGGGCGCCTCCCGCCGTTTGATGGAAGATGAGTTTGCCGATCATTCGATGAAGCCCATCTGCAATACGGCGATCAAAGAAGTGCAGCCGGGCAAACTCTTGCTCGACGGCGGGCAGGAGATTCCGTTTCGTTACTCGATGATCATTCCGCCGTTTGCCGGCGTGGATGCCGTGGCCGGGACGCCGGGGCTCTGCAATCCCAAAGGGTTTGTGAATATCGATGCGTATCAGGCCAATCCGAAGTATAAAAATATCTATTCGGTCGGCGTTTGTGTGGCCATTCCGCCGGTGGAGCAGACTCCGATTCCGACCGGTGCGCCCAAGACCGGGTACATGATCGAATCGATGGTGTCGGCGGCGGTGCACAACATCAAGGCCGATATCGACAACGATTCGAAACGCGAGACCGCGACCTGGAATGCGATCTGTCTCGCCGATATGGGGGACACGGGTGTGGCGTTTGTGGCGTTGCCGCAAATGGCGCCGCGGAATGTCACCTGGGCGAAGAAGGGCAAGTGGGTGCACCTTGCCAAAATTGCGCTGGAGAAGTATTTCTTGCGCAAGATGAAAAAGGGCGTGAGCGAGCCCTACTATGAGAAAGTGATTTTGAAGGCCATGGGGATTGCCAAGTTGGAATCTCCGAATTAGGCGGGAGCATCACACATGCATCCTCTTCATCCCATGTTCGTGCATTTTCCCATCGCATTGCTGTCCGCGAGTGTTGTATTCGACCTGGCGGCGGAAAAGTGGAACCCGGAGAAGTTGCGCATTGCCAGCCTCTACCCCCTGCTTCTGGGATTGGCCGGAGCCCTCATTGCAGTTATCACGGGAGTGATGGCGGAGGAATCGGTTGAGCAGAGCGGGGCTCCGAAGCAAGTGCTGGATGTCCTTGAGATTCATGAAGGCCTGGGGTTCACGACGTTCTGGATCTTTGCGGGGCTCTTGGGGGTGCGCGCCGTGATGTGGCTGGATTGTATCAAAGAGCGCCGCCGCATCACGTTGGCGCTCAGCTTGGCCGGAGTCGCGGTCCTGTTTGTGGCCAGTTATTTCGGCGGAAGCTTGGTCTATGAATTTGGCGTCGGAGTCGCGGCTCAACGCTAACTGCACACCGAGGTGGAGAAGGAGCATCGCATGAAGAGCGGGTTGTGCGTCGCCGCGGTCGGTCTGTGGGTGCTGTCGGCTGCGGCAGGAGGGTGGTTCTTCGTCAAAGGATGGACGACGCAGGGGGCTGATGGCCGGACTGAGATTCTCCTGGCGGCCTCCGAACGTGACCAGATTCTTGGGGAGATGCGGCAACTCCTCAAGTCTGTGGATGCTCTGATCAGGGCGGCCGGAGACTCGCAGCCGGATCGTACAGTCATGGCGCAAGCGGCTCGGGCTGCGGGCATGAGCATGGCCGCCGATACCAACCCGGCGATCATGGCGAAATTACCGCTGCCGTTTAAACAGATGGGGATGTCGATTCACAAAGACATGGATACCTTGGCCGATGCGATCGTGCAGAACGAAACACCGCAGCACGTGTTGCAGCGGCTGGCGAGCATGACCGCCCGCTGTACGACCTGTCATGACTTGTACCGATTCTCGTCCGGCCGATCACGCGATTGAGTCGGATGTGTGCCCGCCGTGACCCCAAGCAATGTCGCTGGGGTGCTGCATGAGGGAGGTGTCTTATGAACCCCAGAATCATGTGCGCAGTGATCGCGATGGCAGCCGTGATGGCGCCGGGAGGCATCGTGGCCATTTCGTCCGCGCAGGATCGTGATCGCGATCAGGTGAAGACACAACAGCAGCTTCAGGACAAGGATAAATTGCAAACCAAAGACCAGCTCAAGGAGAAAGAGCAGCTCAAGGAACAAGAGCGGACACGTGAGCGAGCGCGTGAGCAGACTCGCACGGAGCGCCCGGAGCGACCTCAACATGAAAAGGCCGAGCGAACGGAACGAGGTGGCCGCTAGGTGCGAAAGCCGGCCCGCCGCCGCCGATCGGGTAGGGCGGCAAGGGGATCTCGTGTGTGGGGTATCGGCACAGGCGCGATCCTCCTCGGTCTTGGGCTGGGAGCGAGCGGATGGGCGACGACTGAAGAGAATGAAGGGCCGCCCAAGCCTCCCGTTCCATGGCGTGTCACGGCGACCGTGAACTATTCCAGCGGCTCCTACGGCGAGGCGACCAATACCAACATCCTCTATGCTCCGTTGACCGTCCGAAGAGTGTTTCGAGACGGAGATCTGAGCGTCACGATCCCGTTCGTCAGCGTCTCTGGCACCGGCTCCGTCAGACTCGTCGGCGGCGTGCCGACACGAACGAGCGGCACAGGAGGCGGAGCAGCCTCCACGGTGAGCGGAGGAACGGGCAGAGGGAAGAATCCGGGAGCCAGTCCGCTGTCATCCACGACGACGGACAGCGGGGTGGGTGACGTGATTGTGCGAGGACGCTATTATCTCGTCGAAGAAGGCGACGTGGCCCCACTCGTTGCGGTGACGGGTCGCATTAAGGTGCCGACCGCCGATGCCGATCGCGGCCTTGGCACCGGTGAATTCGACGAAGGGGCCGGCCTCGAGTTCACGAAGACGATTGCCGACCGCTGGTTGGCCTACCTGGATGCCGGATACAACCTCATTGGCGACGCGCCGGGCACCAATTTTAAAAATCAGTGGTGGTATGACGTAGGAGTCGGGCATGATGTCACGGACGCCCTGCATGTGAGCGTATTTTACGAAGAGTATCGGGCCTTGGTGAATTCCGTGAGCAATGCTCGAGATGTGTTGGCCGTTGCGAACTACATGGTGGACGAATCGGTACACATCAACACGTCGCTGCTCGTCGGGCTCTCCAACGGGGCTCCTCAATATGGTGTGGGTGCAGGCGTCCGGGTGCGGTTTTGAGTGTTATGGCCACGCCGGCCTACCAGAATTTCATCATCTAGGCCCTGCATGATCGACCAGGCTATCCGTTCCGTACTTGCCGGTGTGCCCATGGGATTGCAATTGGGCGCGACCGGGACGGGCGGCGCCATCCTGGGCGTGCCCATGATGGTCTATATCGCAGGCATCCCCGTGCGGCAGGCGGCGGCGATGTCGTTGATGATCGTGGCGACCTCCTCGCTGCTGGGCGCCTGGGAGTACGGGCGTCACGGATTGGTCAAGCCCAAAGCGGCTGCCGCGTTCAGCTGGACGGGTATGGCCGGAGCCTGGGCCGGCGCCTTTGGCCACCACCTCGTGCCTGATGAGGTGTTGCTGATCTGCTTCGGTCTTCTGTTGCTCCTCACTCGCACCCTCGTTTCCCGTCAGCGCGCCCTCATGAGCCAGACCGAACCGCAAGAGGGGTGTGCAACGCATTTCCCCCGGACCTGCTGGCTCAAAGTCGGAGCGATCGGGTTGGTGGTGGGGACGTTGAACGGGGTGTTCGGCGTCGGCGGGGGCTTCCTGGTCGTGCCCGCGCTGAGCGTCGTGCTGGGATTCCCGACCAGGGTCGCCATCGGGACCTCACTCACCATCATTTCACTCATTTCCCTGAGCGGTGTGATCGGTCACCTGCAATTCGGCCGGATCGATTGGCCGTTGACGGGTTTGGTGCTGGTGGGCAGCCTCTCGGGCATGCTTGTGGGGGTGCGGGTGGGAGCATTGCTCTCGCCGACCACAATGGGCAGAATCACCGCCACCGTGACGGTCACGATCGCGATGATTCTCATTGTGGTCAATGTGGCGAAGCTGGCCGGGTTCCAGATCGTTCGATGAGACGAGGGCGTCAATCGCTTCTACACCTCCTGTTGCGCACCCTGTGCTCATTGGGGGGCGGGTACCTGCTTGGAGCGTGGGATGCCCCGGCGCAGGCCGAGTGGTCGACGGTGGCCGAGCAGAAGACGAGCTATACCTCCGATGCCTTTCAGTTTTCTTCCGCCCGTCGACTTCGTTTGACGGAAGATCCCTCGCAGCCGACCGTGGTGTCGGCTGAGAAGCCGGAGGATGTGATTTGGGAGCCGGCGCTGGAGGTGGTGCACTCAACGCCCACGGCGCAGGGAAAGAATGAACTTTCCGTGAAGGCCCAGGGGGCGATCTACACCAACAACCCGATCTTCAATCATGCCGACTACCGTATCCAGGACCGATTCTCGCTCGACCGTTCCACGTCGCTTCTGGTGCGATATCGGTATGTGCCGAATCTCTTCCTGGGACCCAATTTTGAGCGGCGCACCGGCACCCGCTCGATTCAGGAGGAGCGGGTCAGCTCGCACCATTGGCGCGCCGAAATCGAACGCCGATTGACGGACAGCGTCACAGGCACGCTGATTACCCGGTATGGGCTCAGGCGGTACAACGACTCATTTGCGGAGCGGAATACGAAGTTTTTTACCCTTGGCCCCCGCGTCGATTACCGTGCCATGGAGTGGCTCACATTGACGCTGTCCTATCTCTATGAACGGGGGCTGGCCGACGGTCACAAGGACACGCAGTTTGCGGACGACGTGTCCTACTACCTCCATATGGTGTCGGCCGGTACGGAGTTCCGGCTCAATCGGCAGTGGGATCTCGGGTTCACCTATATTCACCGGCGAAAAACATTTACCAGCGGCCTCGCCGGCGACACACACGCGGGCCGGTTCGATGCTACGCACCAGGGTATTGCGGAACTGCGGTATCAGATGTCAGCGGCCGCGACGGTGATGCTGTCTTTTCAATACGGCAAACGCAGCTCGACGAATGCCCTCCGCGACTTTCAGGACTCGATTGTTTCCATCGGCGGGCAATATCGATTCTGATCGTTCGCGTATGGGATGGCGGCGCTCAAGTTGCTGCCGGGGTGAAAAGAGAGTGTGTGCCGAAGACGAGGGAAGCCCTTGATTCATGGCGGACTTCTGCTTTTGTCGAATCCTTTTTCCCCCTGCTCACTCATATAGTGTAAGAAAGGGGGTGCGGCACATGAGACTCAATGAATGGCTTCGTTTGATCGCCGGGGTGTTTGTCCTGGGCGCGGTCCTGCTGGGCGCCACAGTACATCCCTACTATAATTACTTCGCCGCGTTCGTCGCGGCCAATCTGATCCAGTCGTCATTCAGCGGCTGGTGCCCGATGATGGCGCTCTTGCGGAGGCTGGGTGTTCAGGAATAATGACGCATCTGTGACGGCGGGATGGCTTGTGGTCGCTCTCCTGCTCGCGGCAGGCTGCGGGCAGTCTGAGCAGCCGCCCCGGAGCGGAGAGGCTCCGTCGGTGACGGCCGTTCAGCCCGCCCTCCAGCTGGCAATGATCGAGGTGAAGACCAGCCAGGTCCCGGTGACGGTCGAAGTGACCGGTCAGGTGACGGCGGTCTATCAAGCCACGTTGGCCAGCCGCATACAGGGCACCATCGACAATCTGCTCGTCCGCGAAGGCAGCGTCGTGCGCAAGGGGCAGACCCTGCTGGTGCTCGACAATCGTGACTTGCAGGCCGAGTTATCCCGGGTGACGGCGGAGCTCGACAATGCCAAAGCGCACCAGACCCGGATGGAAGACCTCTACCGGAAGGATGCGGTGTCCAAGCAGGAGTTGGAGAATGCCACGCGCGGGCTGCGGGTGGCCGAAGCCGCTCGCAAGGCTGTCCTGGCGCAGCTGAGCTACACGATAGTAAAAGCGCCGTTCGATGGTGTGATCACGGAGAAGAAGGTTGAGATCGGGGAACTGGCCTCCCCCGGGCAGCCGCTGCTCAAGATGGAAGATCCCGAACAACTCCGGCTGGAAGCGACCGTGGCCGAAAGCGATGTACGGGTGGTGTCGGTCGGGTCGCCGGTCCCGGTCGTGATCGATGCGTTGGGTGCCGATCCCCTCAAGGGGAAGGTGTCGCAGATTCTTCCTGCCGGCGACCCGCAAACCCATACCTTCACGATGAAAGTGGATCTTCCCAGGACGAGCGGGCTCAAGTCGGGAATGTTCGGTCGGCTCCGCCTGGAGAAAGGGATGAGCACGACGCTGCTCCTCCCGAAGTCCGCCTTCATCGAGCGGGGTGAGCTGGCCAGCCTGTTCGTGGTCGGAAGCGACCGGGTGGCTCGTCTCCGATGGGTCAAGATCGGCCGTACGCTGGAGCAGGGGGTTGAAGTCCTCTCCGGTGTGGACGCCGGTGAGCGAGTCATCGTGGACGGGGCCAAGGGCAGGGACGGCGCGTTGGTGCAGGATATGACGGCCGTGGCATCGCCGCCTCAGGCGCCATGAAGCGCATTTGGGAAGCCACGTCTCTCGTGAAGCGTACTCGATCGTTCTATGCCGAAAGCATGTGACGACCCAATGATCGGTTGAGGTCCGGCACTTGGCCGATCAACGCAGGAGAGTGTCACCTTTCATTACGAACGACGCTTCACGAGAGACGAACGACGTGCGCATCATGGTCGACCAATGACAAATCCATCCCTTGGAGTAAGCGGCCGCCTCGCGGCGCTGTTTGTCGGCAGCAAACTCACCCCATTGATCATCATCGCCAGCCTCCTGCTCGGGCTGTTTGCCATTGTCCTAACCCCGCGCGAAGAAGAGCCGCAGATCGTGGTGCCTATGGCCGACGTCTGGCTGTCGTTTCCCGGGGCCTCCGCCAAGGTGGTCGAAGAGCAACTCACCAAGCCCATTGAGCGCAAGCTGTCTGAAATCAAGACCGTCGAATATGTCTACTCCATCTCCCGTCCCGGCGGGGCGTTGATCATTGTCCGGTTTTATGTCGGCGAGCCGATGGAGCAGAGTCTGGTGGACCTCTACGACAAATTGATGTCGAACCAGGACCTGCTGCCGCCCGGCGCTCAGCCGTTTCAAGTCAAACCGAGGGATGTCAACGATGTGCCGATCGTCACCCTGACCCTGTCCAGTGAACGGTATACGGATTTCCAGTTGCGGCAACTGGGCGATCAGGTCCTGGAAGATGCGAAGAAGGTCCCCGGCACTGCCGCTGGTTTTGTGGTGGGCGGTCGCGGCCGCGAGTTGCGTGTGCAGATCGATCCGTCACGCCTGAAGGCCTATGGCCTGACGCCGCTGCGGGTGGCCGGCGTGATCCAGGGCGAAAACCTCGCGTTGCCCACCGGCCGGTTCGAAAGCCGGAATGAAAGTTTTCTGGTGGAGACCGGCCGCTTCATCCGCTCGAAAGAGGACCTGGAGGGGGTGGTCGTCGGCGTCAACGAACAACGGCCGGTATACCTTCGCCAGGTGGCCGAAGTGACCGATGGACCGACCGAAGCGACCAGTTACGTGTGGCATGGCGAGGGACCGGGGGAAGGTCGCTCGTCGCTGGTGAAGCGTGAATCGCAGGAGGGATTGCGAGAGACGCGTCACGAGGAACGTACCTCACCGGAATCCCCGGCGGTCACCGTGGCGATTGCGAAACAGGCCGGCACCAACGCCGTGACGATTGCACAGGGCGTCATTCGAAAAGTGGAGGAACTCAAAGGAACCCTGATTCCCGACGATGTGCGGGTGACGGTCACGCGCGATTACGGAGACACCGCCGATGAAAAGGCCAACGAGCTGCTCTGGCATCTCCTGATCGCAGTGGTCGCCGTCGTGGTGTTTCTCGGACTGACATTGGGGCTACGCCCCGCATTGGTGGTCTCCATAGCCATTCCGCTCACGCTCGCCCTGACCCTGTTCATTTCCATGCTCATCGGCTACAGCATCAACCGCGTCACGCTGTTTGCGTTGATCTTTTCCATCGGCATACTCGTGGATGACGCCATCGTGGTGGTGGAGAACACCTACCGGCATCTCACGCTGCGGACTCGCCCGCACCGCGAGGCCTCGCTGTTTGCCGTCGACGAGGTCGGCAACCCGACGATTCTTGCCACCCTGACGGTCATTGCGGCGCTCCTGCCCATGGCGTTCGTTTCGGGCTTGATGGGGCCCTACATGCGGCCTATTCCAGTGAATGCGTCGATTGCCATGTTCGTGTCTCTGCTCGTCGCGTTCATTGTCATTCCCTGGTTCTGCCAGACCTGTTACCGGCCCGGTGTGCACATGGCCGGGGTCGATCACGAATCGTTCGAGGGCAGCCGCAGTTATCGCCTGTATCAACGGCTCCTGGCTCCGGTGTTGTCGCATCCGCTCATCGCCTATCTTGTGCTGGCGGTCATCGCGCTGTTGCTGGTCGGGTCGATTGCGCTGTTCTATACCCGGGCGGTGGTGGTGAAGATGCTGCCGTTCGACAACAAGAGCGAGCTCCAGCTGGTGATCGATATGCCTGAGGGCACGACGCTGGAGGAAACGGCCCGGGTGACGAAGGCCCTGACGCAGTACGTGCGCACGATTCCGGAGACCCGCGATTACCAGGCCTATGTCGGCACGGCCTCGCCGTTCAATTTCAACGGACTGGTGCGGCACTACTATCTGCGCGACCAGCCGTACGAGGCCGACATTCAAATCAATCTGGTCGCCAAAGAACGACGGAAGGCGCAAAGCCATGACATCGCGCAGCGGATTCGTTCCGCGGTCCAGGACATCGGGCGGCCCTTCGGAGCGAATGTGAAAGTGCTGGAGGTGCCACCCGGCCCGCCGGTGCAATCTGTGCTGGTGGCGGAGATCTACGGGCCCGACTACGAGCGGCAGAGGGCGATTGCGCGGGAGGTCCGCGGGCTGTTCGAGACGACGGTCGGCGTCGTCGATGTCGATGATTACCTCGAAGCCGACCAGGTGAAGTATGTCTTCAGCGTGGATCGCGCGAAGGCGGCGCTGGCCGGGATTCCGTCTGAGGAAATCGTCCGGACGTTACGACTGGCATTGGAAGGCGCCGACGTGGGACTGGTGCACATTCCCAAAGAAAATCGGCCCGTGCAGGTGCGACTGCGCCTGCCGGTCATCGAACGGACCGGCCTGGAGCATCTCGGCGAGATTTCATTGCGGACGACCGCCGGCCATATGGTGCCGCTGTCCGAGTTGATTCGCGTGGAACAGACCGTGCGGGATCCAGCGATCTATCACAAGAACCAGAAGCCGGTTGTCTATGTGATTGCGGATGTAGGAGGAGTGGGCCCCGACAAGGGGGAGAGCCCCGTCTATGGTGTGATGGGCATCGGGAAGAAGCTGGAGCAACTGGTGTTGCCGGAAGGCTATGCATTGACGCAGCACTACGCCGTGCAACCCTGGTCGGAACAGCGGTTTGCGATGAAGTGGGACGGCGAGTGGCATATCACCTATGAAACCTTTCGAGATATGGGCATCGCGTTTGCGGCGGCGCTGCTGTTGATCTATTTGCTGATCGTGGCGCAGTTCCAATCGTTTCTCACGCCGGTGGTGATCATGGCGCCCATTCCACTCACCCTCATCGGCATTCTTCCCGGTCACTGGCTCACCGGCTCTTATTTCACGGCCACGTCGATGATCGGGTTTATCGCCCTCGCCGGTATCATCGTGCGCAATTCGATTCTACTGGTCGATTTCATCCAACATCAGGAGGCGGAGGGGGTCTCGCTGTTGGAGGCCGTCATTCGCGCGGGCGCGATCCGGACCCGTCCCATTCTGTTGACGGCTGCGGCATTGATGGTCGGGGCGTTCGTGATTATTCTCGACCCGATTTTTCAAGGATTGGCCGTCTCGCTGTTGTTCGGCGTCGGTGCCTCGACGGTGCTGACGCTGGTGGTCATTCCCGTGCTCTACTACCTGTGGATCGGCGGCCCTCGAAATTCACCTGCCGGCCTGAGACCGAAACCCGGGCACACCGAGCTGCCACAGCCGGTCGCGGGCAGCCAGCCGGGATGAGCCGAAGCTGATTCCGTCCCGCCGCTCTGCCGCCATCTGCCACAACCCCGCGAGAAAGCCTGTAGCGGACCTCCACGATTCGGCGCTACGCTGCTCCCCGATCGCTGCCGATCCGCCCGTTCCATCGGCCATGGGGCGGGCTTCAACGTCGAAGCGATGGACGGTGTCATCTTTGCAGATCGATACGCTATGGATAGGGATGCCGAAATGGTCTGTCTGCCTGCTCAATGTTGAAAGGAGGGTACTGTGAGGCGGTTATGGAGACTCTGCTTATTGGCGCAGGTGTGTTCTATCTTCATCGTCCAGCCGTGGACTCCCGGTTCGGCTGCCGAGCCGCCGCCCGGGCCCCCCGAGCTGCGATTGAGTTTGCACGAGGCGATTCAGGCCGCCATCGACAATAATGCGAATGTGCGGTTGCTGAAAGAGCGGATCGTGGCGGCCCAATCGGCGGCCAGTACCAGCCTGGGGGCGCTATTGCCCAACGTATCCGGGTTCATGAGCGGGAGCAATCAAACCGTCAATCTCGCAGCCTTTGGATTTCCACCGGACAGACTTTCCGGTTTGGGGCTGCAGCGACCCGTGACCGAACCGTTCGATGTCTACAACGCGCGGGCCAGTCTCGTGCAGAACATATTCAGCCTGAGTCTGATTCAGCGCTGGCGGGCGGCGAAAACCGGCGTCGATGTGGCTGGATTTGAGGCCGAAGTTACCAAGCGCGACGTGATGGCTACGGCAGGACTTCTGTATATGGAAGCCTCCAGGGCTGAAGCGGCGGTGAAGGCCAGGCTGGCGGATCTCGAACTCAGTCAGCAGCTGTTGAAGCTGGCGCAGGATCGAAAACAGGCGGGTGTCGCCACGGGGCTGGATGTGACACGTGAAGAAGTGCAGCTTGAGAATACACGCCAGCGACTCCTTGTGGCCCAGAACGATCACGAGAGCGCGAAGCTGAACCTCATCCGTGCGTTGGGTATCGATTTCAACGTCACGGTGACGTTGACCGACGAGCTCACCCTCGCCACCGTCGAATCTCAAACTCCCGAAACGGCTCTGTCGGTAGCCCGCGAGAATCGCGCCGAATTGAAGGCGCAGCTCACGCGCCAAAAGCTGGCGTCGCTCAGTCTCAGTTCCGTGACCAGTGAGCGGATTCCTTCTCTGTCCTTGAACGGCGACTATGGGTGGATCGGGCTCAAGCCGGATGAAGCCTTGGCGACGCGATCCGTCGGGCTGATGCTGTCGGTGCCCATCTTCGACGGCGGACAACGGGAGGGACGGATTTCCGAAAGCCGGAGCCGTGTGCGGCAGGAACTGATCCGTATGAAGGACGTCTCGGATCAGGTGACACTTGAAGTTCGAAACGCGCTGCTCACGCTCGACTCATCCACGCAGCAAGTGGCGGTGGCCGAGAAAGGATTATCCCTGGCGATGAAGGAACTGACGTTTGCGCGGGACCGTTTCGCTGCCGGACTCGCGACCAATATTGAAATTACGAACGCCCAGACCTCGGTGGCGCGCGCGCGTGACAATCTGATCGAGGCGCTGTTCCGTTTCAATGCGTCTCGCATCAATCTTGCGCGGGCGAAGGGCGAAATCGAACAATTGTTCTGACTCCGCGCATGCCATCGCGCTCAACCATGCCGGACAGGTCGCCGGTTGGTTGAGTGTGCACCTTGTAGAGCCAAAGGAGGCGAACCATGGAAGTGGTCAATGCACGAGAGGCTGATCTCACCGAGAATCCCCATCAGGTCAAGGCGAGCCGGTTGTACGACACGGAGTACGCCCAGGTTGTTCATATCACGTTGGAACCGGGCGAATCGCTCAAGAAGCATGCTACGCCTGTCGATGTGTTCTTTTATGTCCTGGAAGGGAGAGGGATCATCGAGATTGGTGACGACACAAAGGAAGTCGGGCCGGACGTGCTCATCCCAAGCCCCGCTCGAATTCCGCACAGGTGGTCAAACCGGAGCGACAAACCGTTTCGCGTGTTGGTCGTCAAGGTTCCGCGCCCGACCGAAGCCACGAAGTTGTTGTGAGAGACAAATTGGGTCAGTCGTGACAGGCGCGTGATGAATTGTGTGTCAGAGCGACGTCGGCGCTCTGGCAATTTGCCCGACGGTCTGGCATGCTTTTGCGCCGGATCGAAGAGCCGGGTTCCATGCCCGGGGCATCATTCTGCACAGGCGAAGAAACCCGCCCTAGACGTCGTTCGACAGAATCGTCTTCTTCGGGAGGCGCTTGCGATGGAACAGTCCTGACGTGCGTGGGCATATCCGAAAACGAGGGGAGTGCGAAGGTGTTGGTGGAACAGGTGATGAACCAGGAACGCGCGGATGAAGGTCCGCAGTCGAATGCGGCCATTCGCCGGTACGTTGAAATTGCACTGCTGGCGTTGGTCGGCGGCTGGGCCTATTTTGCCAATCTCCATCTGTCGTTATTGGAAGGCAGCGAAGGACTGTATGCCGGCATTGCGGGAGAAATGGGGCGCCGGCGTGAATTTTTCGACCTGACCTATCATGATGTGCCGTACTTCAATAAGCCGCCGCTGTTCTTTTGGCTGCTCAATCTCTCGACATCGATATGGGGCGACCACGAAATTGCCCTGCGCCTGCCCGGCTCGCTGGCTGCCGTGGGCACCATCATCCTGACCTATGTGCTTGGAGTCAGGCTGGTGTCTCCGGCGGCCGGATTCTGGGCGGCGCTGGTGGTCGCCACCAGCCATGTGTTCCTCTGGTACGGGCGCCGTGTGCTGTTCGATTCGACCCTCACGTTTCTGGTCACACTCGCCCTCTTCGCGTGGATTCATGTGCAATTGTTGGGGCGAAGCTCACGCTGGTATCTGCTCGCCTTCATCAGCATGGCTCTTGGTGCGATGTTAAAGGAGATGCACGGGTTCTTTCTGCCGCTGCTGGTGATGGCGCTGTATGCCGCCATCCAGCGCGATACGCGGATGTTGAAGGACGGCTATTTCTGGGCCGGCCTGGCCTTGGCTGTCGCGTTGATGGCGGGATATGCGCAGATGCTGGGACCCGGGTATCAGCACCATTTTCGAATCGGCAAAGCTATCGAGTCGACCTGGAATACGGGATTCATCGGCAAACCCGGGCCGGCTACCGACGGGCATCCCCTCTATTGGTATCTGGGGATGATGTGGGCCGACTTTTTCCCCTGGTGCGCGGTGCTTCCGTCGGCGCTCCTGTTGCTCTGGGCTCAGCGACCGTTTCGTGCTCATTCCACGGAGCTGCTGCTGCTCGTCTGGGTGTTGGGTCTCTTCACCGCCTTCAGCCTGGCCACCCTCAAGCGTGAGCCCTATCTGACGACGGTTGTGCCTGGCATCGGTTTGATGATCGGATACTACTATCACCGGGTGTTCGCGTCCGCCGAGGCCTCTGCTTCGATCACGCCCCTGCTCCGCATGTTGCTGGGTGTGTTGGCCGTGACGTTCGCCGCCGGGATGTTCTTCGGCGCAGCACCCCTTCGTCGCCGCTGGTTGGTGTCCACTGCCGTAGTGTCGCCGATGTTCATCGTGACGATCGTCTCATTGGCCGGTGCACTGCTCTATGCCGTGGTCAGATCGCGCGTACGGTTTGCGCTCACCATGGTCGGCGTGCTTGCGATCGCATACATGGTACTGGTGGTGAACTACGTGTTTCCCGCGATCGATCAGGCCGCATCGCCCCGGAAGGCCGTGGAGGAAATCAAAACCCTGGCTCTGGGCACTCAGCCCGCCCTGTTTATGTACATCCCGGGGTGGCCGAAGAATGAAGATGCCCTGTATTATCTGAAGCGGGACAATGTGGTGCCGGATCTGCCGAGTCAGGATGCGGTGCGTGAAGCGGTGCGCAAGCATGGGGCCATCCGGGTGGTGACTGAGGAGCAACATGCCGCTGCGCTGCAGGCGCAAGCAGGGTTGGTCGTTGGAACGCTGCAGGAGTTTCGGCAACCCGGTCGCAAACATCTATTCCTGCTTTCTGTGCAGGAACGGACCTCACCCCCGGTGCTGTGAGCGGGGCGAGCGACGGCTGTTCCATGCGAAGAGTCGCTCTGTCCCATTCTGATTCATTGCACCTGTTGCATTCTGCCCCAGGGACAAGGAGCCTCGCTGTAGCAGTCCTCCCCGATTCTGCCCCGCCCGGTCAGACTCTCGTCGCTTCGTTTCCGGTCTTGCTGTAAACTTTCGGCTGCCTCTACGCCGGCGTGGAGTAGGGCTCCATCCTTGCACCTCTAATCCGGAGGGCACCGGTTTGGCGTGGGTATCTGCGCCTGATTCCGGATGAGGCTGCGCGGAGCCACTCTGTTGAACGAAGGAGAAGCATGCATCCGATTCATCCGATGGTCGTCCATTTTCCTATTGCATTGTTGTTGGCCAGCACACTGTTTGATGCGTTGGCGTTTCGATGGCGGAGCCAACAGTTTCGGGATACCAGCTTGTCTCTGCTGGTGCTCGGCATCCTGGCAGCCGGCGTGGCGGTGCTCACCGGGCACTTCGCCGAGGAGGCGGTGGAGCGCAGCGGCATCCCGAAACAGGCCATCGAAATTCATGAGGAGCTTGGCGGCTCCGTGTTCTGGGTATTTCTCGGCCTGCTCGGGCTTCGGCTGGCCTCCTTTTGGGGTTGGATGCGCGAACAGCCGAGGCTGGTGCTGGCCGTCGGCCTGAGCGGCGGGCTGTTGTTGTTGATTGCGAGTTATTTCGGCGGCGATCTGGTCTATCGATTCGGTGCCGGCGTCCTGCCACGATGAGTGCGGTTCCAGGGTCGGGTGTGCCTGCGGTACTTTCGGAGGGAACTCACATGACCACACGTATCATGATGGTGCTGCTCCTGTGCATGCTGCCTGCCACTGTCCAGGCCGATGAACCGTCGTCTCGCGCGCCGTGGAAGGAGCGGGCCGTGTTACGTGCGGGGCAGATTGTGCAGGGGGACTATTTCGCCTTCGGCCCGCATGTGGAAATTTCCGGTATCGTGAACGGCGATCTCTATGCCGCCGGTGGTGAGGTGTTGATCGATGGAGTGGTCAACGGCGATGTGATCGTGGCAGGAGCCAAAGTGATCCTGTCCGGCACCGTGGCTCAAGATGCCAGAATTGCCGGTGCGCAAGTGACGGTGAGTGGAACCATCGGGAGGAACGCCACTCTCGGTGGCGCGGATGTGCATCTGACCGAAACGGCAAAGGTGCGGGACAACCTCATCGCCGGCGGAGGCCATGTGCAACTGGCCGGGTCTGTCGGTCGAGATGTGAGAGTCGGTGCCTGGAACGCGACGCTGTCAAACCAGATTGAGCGAGATTTGATCGTGGCGGCGGGGTCGGTGCGTCTCACCTCGAAGGCCGCGGTCGGTGGCAGGCTGAAGTACTGGGGTGAAGCGGCTCCCTCCATCGACGAAGAGGCGACCGTTCGGGGTGCGATTATACAGCGGCCGTTGCCCGAAGGTTGGAGCATTGAACGGGCGCGCCAGGGGCTTGTCGGCATCCGGCTCACGGCTGCATTCATCGGATTTGTCTCGACGCTGATCCTGGGGTTGGTGCTTCTGCGGGTCTACCCGGTGTTTGCCAGGCGGGTCACCGCGACCATCCGTGAACGTCCGACAGCCGCTCTCGGTTGGGGCATGGTCGCTCTGGTCGCTACGCCGGTGGTGGCGCTGAGCTTCGTTGTCACCTTGTTCGCACTTCCGATCGGCCTGTTTCTGCTCGCCCTGTATGGCGCAACGGTCTACTTGGCGAGAGTGTATGCCATTACCTATGTGGGACAAATCCTGATTCGTCGGCAGGAGGATTCGTCGTCGCTTGCCTGGCCCTTTGCGGCGGGGCTGGTCCTGTATTCGGTGCTGTCGCTCATTCCGGTGGTCGGAGGGCTGTTGGCGTTGATGACGGTGCTGTTCGGGCTGGGTGCGCTGCTGATGACGAAGAAGGATCTCATCGTGACGTTGCGGGAGCAGGGGCAAGTCTAAGGTGGTGCCTGTAGGTCATAGACAGTCTCCATGGCGTGAGTGCCTCATTCCGGGAAGTCTTGTTGTCGGCCTGATGCTGTTGATTTTCACCGGTTTGCCACTTTCCATCGCCGGGGAAGAGACGATGGAGCGGGAAGCGGTGGACTGCCGATATTCCTCGGGTGCCGAAAGGCCGGAGCATGCGGCCCCATGGCGGAGTCATCCGTTGCCGAACGACGATGTGTTCAGCCCCCTTCTCGCCGATCCGAAACAGCCGCGGTTCTTTGCCAGTTATCAAGCGACGCGCGCGCGAGACGTCGGGCGGTCCGTCGCAATTGCCTCGGTGGGATTCGGTGAGAATTTCGGACTGTGGGGGCGTCGCGAGGAGGGCAGTTGCAATGGATTCCAAGTGGGCATCCTGGCCGGTGTGTTCTCTCAGTTCAATCTCGATGCGCCGTCCTTCGATTTACTCAACAGCGACTTCACGATCGGGCTCCCGTTCAGCTGGCGCCAGGGGCCGTTTTCAACGCGCGTGCGACTCTACCATCAGAGTAGTCACCTGGGCGATGAGTTGCTGCTCGGCAACCCCGGCATCAATCGGCTCAATCTGAGCTTCGAGGAACTGGAAGCGTTGCTGTCGCTCGACTCACCGGGCGGCTGGGGGCGGGTATATGCCGGGGGCGGATATCTGCTGCATCGGGATCCGGCCAGCCTCGATCGCGCGAAAGTGCAATGGGGGGTCGAGCTACGAGGGCCGACCTGGCACTGGGCCAGGCTGGAACAGGCCGTCAAGGGCTCCCTTGCGATGACGCCGATTTTCGGTGCGGACTTCAAATCCTTCGAGGAACAAGGGTGGACCGTCAATACCAGTGTGATGGGCGGGCTCGAGTGGTGGGGGACGCAGGCCACACGCCGATTTCGGATGTTGTTGAACTATTATCGTGGATTCAATCCATACGGGCAGTTCTTCTCCCAGAAGGTCGAGACGTTCGGGCTCGGACTGTACCTGGCCTTCTAAGCGGCATGGGGTGGAGTCCAAGAACCACCGGATGCACCATGGATGACCGAGTGCAGCAGGCTGCTGTGAGCTTGGTAGAGGGCCGGACCCTCCGTTGTCGGGGAGCCTGGACCATGCCCGATGTAGCGCCGGTCGAACGTGCGCTCAGACGAATGACTTGGCCGGCTCGAAGCGCGCTGGTCTTCGAGGCGAGCGGGATCGAGGCGTTCGACACCGGTGGCGCGGTCGTGCTGTATCGCGCCTTGATGGAAGCCAGGCGGCAGGGCTGCGAGGTCTCGATCCAAGGCCTGCGGCCGGATTATGCGCAGCTGATGAGCCTGGTGTCGTCCCATTGGGCTGCGATGGTGGCCGAAGTCGCTCCGCGGCAGAATGGGAGTGAGCGGTTTCGGGCGTCGATCCGGAATCGTGTCGCCCAGGGTGCCGGGGCGCTGGAGTTTCTCGGGGAGAGTGCCACGGCGCTGGTGCGATTAGTGGCGTCGCCCCGTCGCTTGCGTTGGCGCAGTTGCCTGAATAGCCTCCGGCTGGACGGGGTCCATGCGTTGCCGATCACCGGGCTGCTGACGTTTCTCATCGGCGTGGTGATTGCGTACCAGGGCGCCGAGCAGCTCCGGAAGTTCGGAACGAATATTTTTATCGTGGATCTGGTGGGCATTTCGCTGTTGCGGGAAATCGCCCCGCTGATTGCCGCGATTCTGATCGCCGGGCGGTCCGGGTCGGCCTATGCGGCGCAGATCGGCACGATGAAGGTGACCGAGGAGCTGGATGCGCTGCAAACCTTCGGCTTGTCGCCGATCGAGCTGTTGGTGTTGCCGCGCGTCCTGGCGTTGGTCGTGGCGCTGCCGCTCCTGACCGCCTATGCCGATGTGCTGGGTGTCTTCGGCGGCATGTTGATCGCGTCGAATCAGCTCAACGTGAGTTTTACCGCCTTTCTCTCGCGCTTCGAAGAGGCCGTGGCGTTGCGGCATATGCTCATCGGTCTCGGCAAGGCGCCGTTCTTCGCCGTCATCATCGCGCTGGTCGGCTGTTATCAGGGGTTCCAGATTCGCGGCGGGGTGGATGATGTGGGACGACATACGACGATTAGTGTGGTGCAAAGTATTTTTCTCGTCATTATCTTCGACGCGATTTGCAGTATTTTGCTGAACTGGTGGAACCTGTAGCTACAGGATGTTGAAAATGGCTCCCAGCTTCGTTCTCGCGTCGCGCCGAGCCTCAACGTACCGCAAGGGTACGCCTCGGCTCTTTGCTTGCTGCGGCCTCGCAGGAAACCATTTTGAACATCCCGTGGCGCTGAAGGTGTGAGGACGCGTATGCACGAGTTGCCTCCCACGCTCGCAGCAGTAGCGCAGGTTGGCGTCCCCGTGATCGAGGTCAGCCATGTCTCGACGCGGTTCGGCACGGCGGTCGTGCATCGGGATGTGAGTCTGACGGTCGTGCGTGGGGAGGTGTTCGCCATTGCGGGCGGCAACGGGTGCGGAAAATCGACTTTGTTGCGCGAAATCATCGGATTGCTGGCTCCGACGACGGGGACGATTCGCCTGCTGGGCACAGACAGCCGTCAATTGACACAGTCGAACGGAAGCCCGCTACAGCGGCGGTTCGGTGTGATGTTCCAGCATGGCGCCCTGTTCAGTTCCATGACTCTGGCGGAAAACGTGGCGGTGCCGCTTCGTGAGCACACGCCGTTGAGCGCCGAAGCGATTCGGGATATCGTGGCACTCAAGATCGCCCTGGTCGGATTGCCTCCGGATAGCGCGATCAAATTTCCGAGTGAGCTCAGCGGCGGGATGAGGAGACGCGCGGCGCTGGCCCGTGCGATCGTCATGGATCCGGAGCTGCTGTTTCTCGACGAACCGACGGCTGGACTCGACCCGATGATTGCCGCCGGATTCGACGATCTGGTCCTGGAATTGAAACGGTTGTTAGGGCTGACTATCGTGATGGTCACGCACGATTTGGATTCATTGTGGCGCATTGCGGATCGGGTCGCGGTGCTGGGTGAAGGGCAGGTGCTCGGGTTGGGAACGATGGACGCGTTGGCCCGTTCGGACGATCCCGTTATCCGGAGCTATTTTCACGGTCCCCGCGGGCGTGCGGCCCATCTGAATCATTCCGGAATGGGACTACAGCGGGATTGAGAGGTGGCCGATGGAACCGAAGGTGAACTATATCCTGGTCGGCGCGTTCGTCGTCCTGCTGGGCGCCACGATCCTCGGTGCGATTTTCTGGTTGGGCAAAACCGATTATCGCGGGATCTACGATCGGTATTATGTCTATACGCGCGAATCCGTCGCCGGACTCAGCGTCGATTCGACCGTGAAGTATCGCGGGGTGGATGTCGGGCGGGTGAAACAAGTCATTCTCAACCCTGAGAATACCGAAGAGGTGCGGGTGACTCTGGACATCGTCGGCGGGACACCCGTCAAGACCGATACGCAGGCTGTGCTGGTCACGCAAGGGCTCACGGGATTAGTCACGCTCAATTTGACCGGTGGTTCCCGGGAGGCGCCTTTCCTGACGCCGATTGCCGGGCAAGACTATCCGGTTATCAAGAGCGTGCCCTCGTTATTCGGTCGTCTGGACGGGACGCTGGCGAAACTGTTGTCGGATCAAGGCCTGTCGACCCTCGTGGCCAATCTGAACGGGCTGGCCCAAAATGCTGCTTCTGCGCTGGATGAAGACAATCGTACGGTCTTGAGGCAGATCCTGAAAGATGTGTCGGCGGTCACAAAGGTGCTGGCGGAACGCAGCGGCCAGATGGACCGCGGAGTTCAGCAGGCGGTCCAGGCGGCCGATCAGTCGGCGCGTGTAACGGAACAACTCAGCAAACAGCTCCCCGCGTTGGTGGAGCGTCTGAGCAGGAGCGCGGCAGGATTGCAGCAGATGACGGAAGACTTATCGCGGACAAGCCGCTCGGTCGGAGAGATGATCGGCGCCAGTCGGCCCGGCATCGAACAGTTTTCGCGGCAGACGCTGGCCGATACGGGGTTACTCGTCACGGAGCTCCGGCAACTGACCGCCACCTTGAATCGTGTGGCGCAGCAGGTCGAACGGCAACCGAATGTGCTGGTCCTGGGCCGATCCGCCCAGCCGAAAGGCCCGGGGGAATGAGAGGCGCCTGGTGGTAAGCCGACGCGCAATACCATGGGTCGGAGCGGTCATGATGTCATGCGCACTCGCCGCTTGCGTGTTGCCTCGATCCGCAGAAAATCCGGTCCATACGTTTCTGCTGACCATCGATGAGTCCGCCTGGAGGGCGGGCGCTCGCGCTGGGCAGCCGGAAGTCCACGGTGTGCTGGTCGTCGGGTTGCCGCAGGCGGAAGCCGGATTTGAGCAGCCGCGGATGGCGTACCTGCAACGGCCCTATGAAGTGAGCTACTACGCAACCAATGTATGGGTCGATGCCCCGGCCCGTATGTTGGCACCTTTGCTGGTTCGGTCGCTGGAAGCCACGGGGCTCTGGCGTGTGGTGGTGTCCATGCCCACGGTGGTCCGGGGCGATTACCGGCTGGACACCTCGGGGCTGGTATTGCAGCAAGAGTTCCTTCAGCAACCGAGCCGGACCCGATTGCATTTGCGCGCGCAACTGCTGGAGATGAAAGATCAACGAGTGCTGGGAGTCCGGAGTTTTGAGGTTCTCGAACCGGCTTCGAGCGATGATGCGTATGGAGGCGTCCAGGCGGCCAATCGCGCAGTGACCCGGGTGCTTGAGGCGCTGAACGACTGGATTGCGTCTTGTCTGCGAGCAGCGGGGAAGGAGGCCTGTTGATCCTCCGCTCTGACGTGTTGTGCTGTGCCAGACAGCCTGGCGCGATGACAAGGTAGGGGGTATGCGCACCGCGTTGAAGATCGGGTTCAGCTTCGGGCTTACGTCCGGTGTGATTACCACGCTGGGGTTGATGGTGGGCCTGCATGCGGGCACCCATTCGAAGTCCGTGGTTCTGGGCGGGCTGCTCACTATTGCGGTCGCCGATGCCATGTCCGATGCGTTGGGCATTCACATCGCGGAAGAATCCAAGAACCATGGGAACACGAATGAGATTTGGGAATCGACCCTGGCGACCTTCGCGGCGAAATTCGTGATCGCCGCGACCTTTGCGGTTCCGGTGTTGTTCATGCCGTTGGATCTGGCGGTGGTGGCCAGCCTCGTCTGGGGGTTGTCGCTGTTGGCGGTGCTCAGTTATGCGCTGGCGCGCGCGCAACGGGTTCCGCCCTGGAAAGTGATCGGGGAGCATGTCGTGATCGGACTCTGTGTGGTCGCGATCACGCACTATCTTGGAGATTGGGTTCGTGTGACGTTCGGGTAGCAGCGTAGCGATAGAAGTCAGGATACGGATTCATGAGGGAGATTCAGGGACAATGGAATTGAAGACGCAGTTGCCGAAAGTCGGCATCGGACGACGATGCGGAGCGATACAAGCCAATCTGGATGGGTACCGAAAATTGATGAGCGAGGAGGCCTATGAGGAGCTGAGAACGCTCGCGAAAGAACTTGAGGGCGTCAAAGTCTGTCATGTGAACTCGACGGCGGCCGGCGGGGGCGTGGCGGAACTGTTGGCGAGGTATGTGCCGATGCTGCAGGCGCTCGGTGTGCAGGCGGACTGGCGCTTGATCCATGGCGAACCGGATTTTTTTGCCATCACCAAGGCGTTCCATAACGCACTGCAAGGCGGGCATTACGGCTTGGGGAAAGCGGCGCAGGACCTGTACCTCACGGTCAATGAACGCAGCGCCAAGGCGCTCGGCAATGACTACGATGTGTATATCGTGCACGACCCGCAGCCGGCGGCTATTCGACATTTTGCCGGGCCCCGTGATGCCAAATGGATCTGGCGGTGCCATATCGATAGCTCGGCGCCTGATAAGGAGGTCAGTCAGTTTTTGCGCCCGTTGCTCGAAGAGTATGAGGCGGTCGTCTTCACCATGAGCCAGTTCGTGCTGCCCCAATTGGCGGCAAAGCGGGTGGCCTTCATCGCTCCGGCGATCGATCCCCTCGCCACGAAGAATATGGACTTGCCTGAAGACTTGTGTCGGCGCGCGATCGCGGATTCCGGGGTGGATCCGACGAGGCCGTTGCTGTTGCAGGTTTCGCGGTTCGATCCCTGGAAAGATCCGCTCGGGGTCGTCCGGGCCTATCGTCTGGTGAAAGAGGCCATTCCAACCGTTCAACTGGTACTCATCGGCGCGATGGCGGGCGACGATCCGGAGGGGTGGGAGATTCTGGATCGAGTCGAAGAAGAAGCTGCGAAGGATCCGGACCTGTTTGTGTTTACGAATCTCGCCGGGGTGGGGAGTATGGAGGTCAATGCGTTCCAGCGTGGCTGCGATGTGGTGATCCAGAAGTCCTTGCGGGAGGGATTCGGGTTGGTCGTGTCCGAAGCGTTATGGAAGGAGAAGCCGGTGGTGGCCGGGAACACCGGAGGCATTCCCATGCAATTTCCCGAGCCCTTTCAGAAGAATCTGGTGGACAGTGTGGAAGCCTGCGCGGAGCGGCTGCTCCATCTGCTGCAGCGACCGGGCGAACGTGGAGAGTTCGGCCGGGCCGGGCGTGAACATGTGCGCCGGCATTTTCTCATGCCGCGGCTGGTGCGCGATGAGCTTCGGCTGATCAAGCAGGTGCTGGAGGCGTCATGACCCAGCAGAACAGCCACGCCCTCGTGGCGTACTTTTCCATGGAGATCGGCCTGAATCCGTTGATGCCGACCTACTCGGGAGGACTGGGGGTTCTGGCCGGCGACACGATCCGGTCCGCGGCCGACCTGGGCGTGCCGATGGTCGGTGTCACGCTGCTCCACCGGCGCGGCTATTTTTATCAGCGACTCGATCAGAAGGGATGGCAGTCCGAGGAGCCGGTAGCCTGGGCGGTCAACGATTTCGCCGAACCGATGGAGCCGCGAGTCTCCGTCGAAATCGAGGGCCGTGCCGTGCACGTGCGTGCCTGGCGGCATCACGTCACCGGCATGTCGGGCCATACCGTCCCGGTGTATCTGCTCGATACCGATCTGCCCGAAAACAGTCCGTGGGATCGGACCATTACGGATACGCTCTACGGCGGGGACTCGCATTACCGCTTGTGCCAGGAAATGATCCTGGGGTTCGGGGGGTTCGCCCTCTTGCGCGCGTTAGGGTACGGAAATATCTTTCGCTACCACCTCAACGAAGGGCATGCGGCGCTGCTGGTCCTGGCGTTGATCGAGGCGGCCATCGGGACGGAACCGCGGAACGGAGAGGTGCCGCCGGAGGTGATCGAGCAGGTGCGGGAACAGTGCGTGTTCACCACGCACACTCCGGTGCCGGCGGGTCACGACCAGTTTCCGGTGGAACTCGCGCATCGGGTGTTGGGGAGTCGGCGATGCGAGCTCGTGCAGGCCTGCCAGCACCAGGGCGCGTTGAACATGACCTTGCTGGCCTTGCGGGGATCCCGGTTCGTCAACGGGGTCGCCATGCGGCACGGCGAGGTCTCCCATTCGTTGTACCCCGGCTATCCGATCCATTCCATTACCAACGGCGTGCATGCCGTGACCTGGGCCGCGCCTTCGTTTCAAAACCTCTATGACCGCCATTTGCCCGACTGGCGCTACGATCAACTGTCGCTTCGTTACGCCATCAGTATTCCCGGCGCTGAAATCTGGAGAGCTCATCAGGACGCCAAGTTAGCCTTGGTGGACGAAGTGAACCGTCAGACCAACGCGGGATTCGATCGCGATGTCCTCACCATCGGCTTTGCCCGCCGTGCGACTGCGTATAAGCGGGGGACCCTGGTGTTTCACGATGTCGAACGGTTGCGGCGGCTGCTGAAAGAGGCGGGCCCGATTCAATTCGTCTTTGCGGGAAAGGCGCACCCGCAGGATCAGGCGGGCAAAGACATGATCCATCGCATTCACAGCATGCGCGGGCAGCTGTCGGTGGCCTATCTCGCCAACTACGACATGATGCTGGCACGTCTCCTCTGCGCCGGCGTGGATGTGTGGTTGAATACGCCGCTCCCGCCGATGGAAGCCTCCGGCACGAGCGGCATGAAGGCGGCGATGAACGGAGTTCCGAGTGTGAGCGTGCTGGACGGCTGGTGGGTCGAGGGGCATATCGAAGGGGTCACGGGCTGGTCGATCGGTGAGAAGATCGAGGCCTGCGGTTCGCCCGCGGAGGACATGGAGGCTTGCCATGCCCGGGCTCTGTACGACAAGCTCGAGCAGCGGGTCATGCCCTGTTTTTACAAGGACCGTGAGGGGTTCATCGAGATCATGAAGCATGCGATTGCCGTGAACGGGGCGTTCTTCAACACGCAGCGCATGGTGGGGCAGTATCTACGCAATGCGTATCGGCTGGTCGGACAAGACGTCAATGGAGCGTAAGGTGATGGCCCAGGAGCAAGATGGGTTGCGATCCGACTATGCGCATCTGCTGACGTTGTGGACGTCCGGCGTGCGGGACTATCACACGATGCTGTCGGATTATCTCACCGCCAATTCGATTTTTGTCGCGGTGATCGGGTTGCTGGTGTCGCGAGAATCGCTGGCGCTTCCCTTTACCCTCATCATTGTCTTGTTCAGCGTCATCGGAATCCTCATGAGTGTGCAGATGGCGATCGTGCTCGGGCGGTTCTCCGGGCAAAATGCGCTCTGGGAGTGGCAGCTGCGGGGTATCGAGTCCATGCCTGAGTGGCGGGAACGAAAGCCGGTGAGCAGTCTCTATCGGCTCCGCGAACATCGTGAGACGATCGTCGAGGACACTAATGAGCCGCGCTCCTTCGAGCCCTCCTGGGCGTTCCGGCAACATCGTCAATGGTGGGCGCATCGCGCGATCAGCTTCCCCTGGTTCTTCGGTACGGTCTATGGGCTCTTTCTGCTCTGGGGACTGACCCAGGTCCTGCGCGCGAGCGCGTTGTCGTGGGGATGACAGGCCCTGTCTGTTTGATGGTCTCTGCATCACCCTGAGCGCCAGCCGTACGGATAGAGCGCGGCACCGGCAACAACGACCATTACCGCCTGTTGTAGCACCCCTTCCAATCGACTCGTCTTCCGGCGCGTGATGCCAGACGAATCTGAAATGCGGATGGAACCTCCATGAAGAAATATTCATGGAGGAACTCTTCATGCTCTGTTCATCATTGATTCATGTTCTGCGGCTACAGTGACATCGTGACGGGGCGGGGTGAGGAGGGCCCGTCTCGCAGATCATGAAAGGTGAACGAGATGAACAAACTGAACACCATCGTGCCGGTCACGCTGCTGCTGTTGTTGGTCATTGGCGCAATAGGACTCATGGTCTTCTGGGGCTTGTCTCTGCTGGATCCATCCTAGCAGGATGCGGAAAAAGTCCGCCAGCGGCGTTCTCGCATCGCTCAGAGGCTCACCGTACGGCACGAGTACGATTCGCCTCTTCGTTCGCTGCGGCCTTGCTGGACGGCCTTTTTGCGCATCCTGCGGGCGATTCTGGCGCGAGACAGCCCGTGTGCGAAATGCGACGTATGACGCAATCGTCGAGTTTTTTCGCAGCCTGCTAGGAGTCTGTCAGAGTAACCATTCTGCTGCGGCACACGAGCTGCCGGCACCTGCGTCGGCCTCACTTGCGAGAAACCCCGGCAGCCCCTCGGTCTCAATCGCCTCGCGACGGCATTTATGACGAGTCCTGGCTAGTAAGGGGCTCGCGTGGCCTGCATCGAGCGGCCGAGCGAGAAGGGGTGACGACATGCTTGTGTTGTTGGCAGTGGGAGGGATTACCTGTGTTGTGTGGGGGACAATGCTGTGGCTGTCCTTCCTCGACGAAAAGCAGGTCGGATTACTGAGGAGGCCCGTGAAGCGCAGCAAGACGCTGTTCGAGACGGGGGAGGCTGAGTATCGGCCGACAGACATATCGCGAGGAAGAGAATGAAGCGCATGTCGTGTAGATCGGAATCGCATGCACCGGCACAGTGCGATCAGGTGAGGCGACCTCGTCGTGGCGGGGTGTATTGCCTCATGGCGCGAAGGGCCTCTGCTGCAAATGGCAACAGTGGAGCATTGGAATCGTGGCCCTCTGTCTTATACCTGCCCAGAAAATAAGCGAGAGACCAAGCGCACAAACGGGAGCGTCGCTGGCACTTGTCTTGCTCGTGAAGGGCGTTATCAGCCATTGATCGTCGGCGTCCAGACTGCCACCACTCACGCGCGCCGCTCCTTGATCGACCTGCCGTCGCCGCTTGCCGGAGACCGGTCGCCTCCACGGGAACAGTCGCCCAACCGTTTCAGGAGAGCTACCATGACCAAGGCACTGATGACACGGATCCTTCTGGCGACCGATTTTTCTGATGGCGCAGCCTGTGCGCAGGACTATGCCGTCTCTCTCGCTTCCCACTGGGAAGCCACGTTGGAGATCCTGCATGTGATCGAGGCCCCCCACCGGCCTAGTACCGAGACGGAATCCTTTGTCGCGGTTATGCAGGCGCGGGCTGAGGCTGCCCGGCAGTTGGAGCAGGTGCGTGACGATCTGGCGCGGCGTGACGTTTCCGCCAAGGTGCGGCTGGTTCTGGGGAACCCGGCAGAGCACATTAGTTTGGCTGCGAAGAGCCAGGGTGCGGAGCTTGTCGTGCTGGGTGTCCGGGGACGAACCAACGTGCTGTATGGGCTGATCGGCAGCACAGCGGAACGGGTGGTCACAGAAGGGCCCTGTCCGGTGCTCGCGGTACCAGGGCTCCATGAGGAAGCAGGCAAGCCCTCTGCGGCAAGAGGAGCGCCGTCGATCCGGCACATCCTGGCGCCGCTGGATTTTTCGAGCCCCTCGCTGGATGCCGTCGAATATGCCATTCAACTTGCCAATGGCCTCGGTGCCACCGTGACGTTGATGCATGTGTTGGAACCGGTCTGCTACGACTTGGATTGCGGCCTGGGCGTAGTCGAACAGGAGGCGGGAAAGCGAGACCATTGGAACAGGCAACTGGCGGAACTCCAGACCCTCGTGACCTCGTTCGGATTGGCCGCCGACGTCGAGATTTCAGGAGGTATTGCTTCCGATGCGATTCTCGCCTCTGCGTTGCGCTCCCGCTCCGATCTGATCGTGATGGGGACCCATGGCCGCCGCGGCGTCTCTGCGGAACGGTTCGGAAGCGTGGCGGAGGCGGTGTTGCGCCGGGCGACCTGTCCGGTCTTAACGGTCAAGACGCCGAAATTCGCCGCGGGCCACCGTCGGATCGTGCCGCAAGCGATGAGTGAGGCGGACATTAAGGGAGTAGAGCCATGAATCAGCGCGAAATCTATATCACCGAATTCGATTTAGCCCGATTGAGAGATGTCCTGCGGGCACGTACCAGCGTCGGGGCGCGAGACCGGGATCATTTGGAGAGCTTGGAGAACGAGCTCGATCGCGCCCATGTCGTCGACCCATCCGCCGTTCCGCATGATGTGGTCACGATGAATTCCCAAGTCCGGATCGAAGACGTCGAGACCGGCGCGGAAAATGTCTATACGCTGGTATTTCCTTCCGATGCCGGTATCCAGGAGAAGAAGCTGTCGATCCTTGCACCGATCGGGACCGCTCTGTTGGGGGCCCGCGCGGGTGAGACGGTGGATTGGTCCGTGCCGGCGGGGGTGCGAACCGTGCGCATCAAGGAAGTCTTGTACCAACCGGAAGCCGCAGGGCATTATCACCTCTAGCAAGCTGCGCAAAAAGTCCGCCGGCGGCGTTCTCGACACCCGTGAGGCGTGAATCGTGAAACGTATCTTGCGAACATGTCGAAACCGATTTTGCAACGAGAGACGAACGACGTTTCACGAACCACGGATGAGGACATGGCCTTTGGCGCAGCCTGCTAGGGCCGGCGGTCATGAAGGTATCCTAATGAGGGGTGGGTGAGAAGGCCGGCGATCAACGATCGCCCGGTCGGGTGCGCTCCGAATATCTGGCCGTCCGATCGATCGCAGGTACGGTGATGCCATGGTAGGCTGTGGTCCACACATCATGAACCATACCGGAGGGAACGATGGAAGTTCGCAGTAAGGTCTATACGTATCGAACGGCAGTGAGATGGACGGAACAGAAAAAGGGCACGATTACTTGCGAAGGAAAACCGGATATCCAGGTGGCGACGCCTCCGGAGTTCAAAGGACATGAGGGGATCTGGTCGCCGGAAGACTTGTATGTGGCGGCGGCCAACATCTGCCTGATGACGACATTTCTGGCGGTCGCCGAACGGGCCGGATTGGCCTTCACGTCTTACCACTGTGAGGCGGAAGGACGGTTGGAACTCGTAGAGGGAAAGTTTCAGGTCACCGTGATTACGTTGCGTCCGCAGATTGCCCTTCAGTCTGGCAGCGATGCGGCGAAAGCCAAGGAGCTCATCGAGAAGGCGGAAGCCAACTGCCTGATCTCGAACTCGATGAAAACTCGCATCACCCTTGAACCTACCATCACCTAACGCGCTAGCAGGCTGCGGAAACACTCGGTGTTTGCACAAGAGCTCGCGCCGTCTCAGGTGCCTGTTGGCGTCAGAATCGGCTAGTGTGGGGCATCTTGCGCCAGCCAGGATCGGGTGGTGGGGTGATTCTCTCCATGGCCGTCCCGATTAGGCGTCGAGTTTTTCGGCAGATCGGTTACTCTCACCGTGTTTCTCTCATTTCACTTGGTTGTCCCTTCCTGTCCGACTGGCACGAGGATCGCATTCTCATCATCGTATGTGGGGTGTCACGGGTGTGCGGCAGCTCCTTGCAAAGGAGAAGATAATGAACGCCAGAGTCACCGGTGCGGTTCTCCTGTCGACGTTCTTCGTTGCGGCGGTGGGCAGCGGTTCGTATGCGGCCGGGGGGAATGTTGCACAAGGCAAGGTTCTCTACACCAACCTCTGTCTCCGCTGCCATGGAGTCGATGGGAAGGGCGACGCCTATATGAAGTTTAATCCCCCGGTCGCCGATCTCAGCGCTCCGGCCGTGCAGAGCAAGCTGGATGGGGCCCTCATGAAAGCCATTCACGATGGCCGGAAAGATAGCGCCATGGGAGCCTGGAAATTTGTCCTCTCCGACGAGGAGATCCGTGACGTGACGACCTACGTACGAGTGCTCGGGAGTCACACCAATCGCAAGCTGCCGTAGCCGAATGGAAGGGATTGCCTGATGAACTGGCGTGTACTTGGGTTGGGAACGGCGGTGCTCTGGATGGTCACGGTGGGCGTGATTGTCGCGTTGTTCGTGCAGGGACATACCAGGCCGGGGGCCGACGGGCGCACGGAAATTCTTCTGGCTCCGGCGGAGCGGGACCTGATCCTGGCAGAGATGCGGCAATTGCTCAAGTCGGTGCATGGGGTAGTGACGGTATTGGGGAGCCCGGACCAACACCTCAAGGCCGCAGAAGCCGCAGCCCGCTCGGCGGGCATGGCGATGGCGGCA
Organism: Nitrospira defluvii; assembly: GCA_000196815.1. Taxonomy (GTDB): domain Bacteria; phylum Nitrospirota; class Nitrospiria; order Nitrospirales; family Nitrospiraceae; genus Nitrospira_A; species Nitrospira_A defluvii_A. The sequence continues at coordinate 3,857,940 of FP929003.1, read as the reverse complement.
GACGTCAATCCCGCCGTCATGCTGAAGCTCCCCCTGCCGTTTAAGCAAATGGGCATGTCGATCCACAAGGATATGGATCATCTGGCTGACGGCATTGCGCAGGGAGAATCTTCCGTGCAAATTCTCAATCGTCTGTCGAGCATGACGTCGCGCTGCACCACCTGCCACGACATGTATCGGTTTGCGACAACGAAGTAGCGGTCGGCTGCCGGCGATCAGCCGTCAGCTGACGGCTAAAGGTCACCGGCAAGTCCTAGGGGATGAGCGCTGAAAAAACTGAATCCATTTCCTGTGCGATGACTCATACCCATCAAGATAGCGATGAGCCGACAGTCTTTGAATCCGAAACGCTGATGGCTGAAAGCTCGACGCTGATAACTTGAGCCCAACGAAGGGAGTCTTGCCATGTCATGCAATGTAGGTGGGATTGAGCGGCCGGTTCGTATTGTGCTCGGAGTGTTGTTGGTCGGCATCGGTGCCTTTGCCGGACTTCCGCCGGTGGGTACGGGGATTGCGCTGGCAATGGGAACGATTGCGTTAGTTACCGGTGCTCTGGGGTTCTGTCCGGTATGGACGCTCTTGGGGATTAATACTTGTCCGATCAATGCGGGGAAAAAGTCGTAGGCAGTGAGGCGATCGAGCGGCAGACAGGAATGAGTTGTGAGCCATCAAGAAGAGCCTGATCACCGGCCGGAGGGAGGGTTTTCCACTCCGGTCGGGTCGAGGCGAACATTTTTTCACTGGGTGACGGTTGCCGCAGCCGCTGTGGTCGGGGTAGGGCTGGCTGTTCCGCTGCTCGGCTCGCTGATCTCCCCGGCTTTCATGCGCCGCCGACGGGCGTGGGTGGATGTCGGTCCGGTCGATGAATTGCCCGCCGGTCGCCCGACACAATTGGACCATGTCACGACCGTACGCGACGGCTGGCAGGAAGCCACATCGCACAAAGCGGTGTGGGCCGTGAAGCAACCGCAAGGCGATGTGACGGTGTTTTCGCCGATCTGTACCCATTTGGGATGCGGGTATCGCTGGGACGACGCAGAAAAGAAGTTTCTGTGCCCCTGTCATGGCAGTTCATTCGATGTGAAGGGGGATGTGTTGGGTGGTCCCGCTCCGCGCCCGTTAGACAGGCTTCCTGCCAAGGTCGAGGGAGGGCGGCTGCTCGTCATGTACAAGGACTTCAAATCCGGTCTTCGGGACAGTGTCGAGTTGTGAGTCGCGGTCCTCTTTGTTGTCACTCATCACTCACAATTCACAACTAGGAACAGAATGTCTTCACGCCTGTACGATTGGCTCGACCGCCGGTTGAATTTGAAGCCGGTGCAGCGGACCCTGCTTGATGAGCCGATTCCAGGCGGAGCCAGCTGGATCTACGTCTTTGGCTCCGTGACATTGTTCTTGTTCGTCCTCCAAGCCGCCACCGGTATGTTCCTCGCGCTCTATTACGCGCCGACGCCGGACCACGCCTACGACAGCGTCAGATTCATTGAAACCGAAATCACGTTTGGCTGGTTCGTGCGCGGGCTTCACCACTGGGGCGCCTCGTCGATGGTCGTGGCGATCGGCCTCCACATGCTCCAGACGTTTCTCTATGGCGCCTACAAAAAACCTCGGGAAGTGATGTGGATGGTCGGGGTGGTGCTGTTCCTCGTCGTGATGACGTTTGCGTTTACCGGCTATCTGCTGCCCTGGGACCAGACTGCCTATTGGGCGACTCAGATCGGCATCAACATGGTGGGCACGGTTCCGCTCATCGGTGATTTCTTCTCCCGGGTCTTGCGAGGAGGAGAAATCCTCGGGGCATTGACGCTCTCACGGTTCTTTGCGATTCATGTGTTATTCCTGCCGGCGATTCTGATCGGCGGGATTGCCCTGCATCTGTTCGTGTTGCGGCGCGTAGGGCCGGCCGGGCCCTGGACAGACGATCGGGCGTCGCTGGCTAGCGAGACCTTCGCTCCCCGGCAGGTGTACATGGATGCCGTGGTCATCGCCGCGGTGTTTCTTGTGGTCGCCACCCTGGCGTTCAGCATTCCCCTTCCTCTGACGGATAAGGCCAACCCGTCCGATACGAGCTTCGTGCCGGTGCCCGAATGGTACTTTCTGTTCTACTATGAACTGCTCAAATACGTGCACGGCCCGTTAGAGCCTCTGGCCACGTGGGTGTTGCCGCTCTGCGTGATCCTGATCATGCTGTTCTGGCCGTTCATCGATCGCAATCCGGTTCGCAACCCCATTCGGCGTCCGGCGGCTCTGGGCAGCGGTCTGCTCTTTCTGTTCGTCGTGTTCGGTCTCTTAGGCATCTCGCTCAAGAATCTGTACGCCGTGCCGAGAACCGATCCGGCCGTCGCCCAAGGGCGGGCGATCTATGCGCAGCTGGGATGTGCCGGCTGTCATCGCATTCATGGTGAAGGAGGCGCCGTTGCGCCGGACCTATCCACAATCGGATACACAAGGCCGGATCGGGCCTGGCACCTGAAGCATTTTCGCGATCCGCAGTCCGTGTCGCCGGGATCGTTCATGCCGAAGTTCCCGCTCACCGATCAGCAGCTGAATGACCTGACGAGTTATATGTTGAGTTTGAAGCGCGCGACGTAAGATGCGAGCAGATGAGTCTGTTCCTGGAAACCTTTTGAGAGAGAATCGTCATGCGAATAACAGTCAATCTGAGCCTCACGCTGCTGTGTGCGCTGGGAATGATTCCGATCAGTCTGGCCGCCTCCGGAAAGGGGAATCCCGAGGCCGGTCAGAAGTTGTATCGCGAGAGTTGTCAGAACTGCCACGGCCCGACGGGCAAGGGAGACAGCGACATGGCGGCGTATCTGACCCCCCCGCCGGCCAACCTCACCGCCAAGGCGACGCAAGCGAAGACCGATGTGCAGCTGCGCAAGGTCATCCTGGAGGGGAGGCCCGGTACCGCCATGACCGGGTATGAGGGTGCGTTCGAAGAGGCTCAACTGGCCGACTTGATTGCCTATATCCGGTCGCTCACATCGTGAGGGGCGATGAGGGGAATTCTGTCGGAGATCGGCAGCCGCCGGTGGCTTGAAGGGGTGTCTCGCGAGCCTTGAATGCTATCTTCAGGAAGGAGCTTACGCTGTTTCGGAAGAATGAACGGAGGGAATTCGGCAGATTTCATCCTGTGCAGGCCTCCTGGTCGGAGGGGCCGTCTCGAAGGAGGGCTATCATGTCGATCACATTGAGACTTGCCGGAGGATTGGCTGTTGCGTTCTCTGTGTTCGGAGTGTGGGGAACCGGTTTTGCCGACACCCCATCGGCGGGCAGCGTCCCGCTGGAATCAGTCGTGGACTATCTTCATTCGGTGCTGGAGGCAGACCGGACGTTTTATACGGTCCACGTCGTGGAGCGGATGCAGCGGCGAGGTGTGATTGAATCGTCGGAAAAATGGCGTGAGGCCAGTGCTCTGCCGCTTCCGGCTCAATTTTTTCAAGAGGCGTCGAGCCTGGCATCCTTAACGGGAAGCTCCGTGCGCTATCGCTTGATCAGTCTGAATCCGATCAACAAACAAAGCGGGCCTCGCAACGACTTCGAGCGCAAGGCGCTGGAGGCGGTCATGGCACATCCCGAGCAGCCGTATAAGGGCCAGGTCACGGAGGGAGGCGCGCGATACTTCCAGGCCGTGTATGCGGATTTGGCGGTCTCGTCTGTTTGCGTGAGTTGTCACAACGCCGATCCCCGCAGTCCAAAGCGGGATTATAAACTTCGTGATGTCCTCGGCGCGGTCATGATCTCAATTCCGATGCCGGAGTGACCGGAGGGTGGTGCGCCGGTCGCGCGACGCCGACCTCGGTTGCCCGGGCCCACCGCAATCTTCTGGGCAACGCGGCGCCTCAGAACCATACACTCAACATTCTGAATCCTTTCCTCCCGATCTGGCCCTAACTGCACAGTTCTCGGGTCGTTTGCCGGCAGATGTGGCTGTGGCGTGATGCCGCAGGCGGGAGGGGGGGGACTGTGGCTTTTGTCGCCAAGTATGCAGGTACACATGCCCATTAGGGCATGTCGAAAGCTAATTCTCGTAGGCGAGCTCCTGTCGACGTGGTATGTAGTTTGCGAGACTATCTACGTATGAAACACATATTCTTCAGTGCCATCGTGATCGTCGCCTTCATGGCAGGGTGCGTCGATTCGCAGGAAACACGAAGCGGCGCACAGTCTGTCATGAGTCAAGCCGAGCCCGACAGGCTGGATGCCCTGTTCAGCCATCCCTCGCCCGATTCCATTCCCGGCGGGCAGCGTGGGGAGCAGATCCGGTTGGGATATCAGCTCGTCGTCCATACGCAGGAATTCGCCGCGCCCTACGTAGGAAATCGACTCACTTGCGCCAATTGTCATTTGGACGCGGGGCTCGACCCCAATTCGTCTTCCTTTGTCGGCCTCTCGCGGGCCTATCCCGAATATCGTGCGCGGACCGGGCGTGTCGTGACATTGGCGGACCGCATCAATGAATGTTTTGAACGCAGCTTGAACGGCAAGCCGATTCCGTCGGACAGCCACAAGCTCCGGGCCATCGTGGACTATATCGAATGGCTCTCGAAGGATGTTCCGGCGGGAAGCCGGATGGCCTGGCGCGGCATCCCGCGGATTCAAGCGCCCAAGCCGCCGGATACCACAAACGGCGCTAAGGTGTTCACGTCCCGTTGCGCGTTTTGCCACGGAGCGGACGGGCAGGGCACGATGGCGGCTCCCGCTGTGTGGGGGCCTCAGTCTTACAACATCGGCGCGGAGATGGCGCGCATTCCGGTGGCCGCTGCCTTCATCAAATCGAACATGCCTCGAACCAGAGGATGGGCCCTGTCTGATCAGGATGCCTATGACGTCGCGGCGTATATCAACTCCCAGCCACGCCCGGATTTTCCCGACAAAGGCAATGACTGGCCGAAGGGAGGAAAACCGGCGGATGCACCCTATTGAATGCGTAAAACGCTCTGCGTGACGCGTATCTCATGACTCTTCCCTCTTGGGAAGAAACAACGAGACACGACGTACGAGAGGCGAGCGGAGGAGGACGAAATGAAACTCAGCGTGGCGTATCAGGGGGGAGCGCGGTACGACATCCTGAGCGACCGGCACCGGATCGTGACGGATCAGCCGGTTGAAGACGGAGGGGCCGACGCCGGTATGAGTCCGGTGGAACTGTTCGTCGGTTCGGTGGCGAGCTGCGTGGGGTACTTTGTCGGCCAGTTCTGCGCGCGACACGATATCTCACGTGAGGGACTGAAAGTAGACGCGGAGTGGACGATAGCCGAAGCACCGCATCGAGTCGGGCAGATCCAACTCGCGATTCGCCTTCCCCATCGCGTGACACCCGAGTTGAGAGAACGGCTGCTGAAAGTGGCGCACGGTTGTACGGTACATCAATCGATCGTCGTGCCCGCCGGGATCGCGATCGAGCTGAATCCGCACGGCCATCCGGCGGCGGGATCTGATCTTACGGAGGAAAAGTGATGACAGTGTTCCGACGTGAATGGTTGCGAACGGTCCTGCAAGGAATCGGCATCGGGATGGTGGTCGGGCCAGGGATTCCCTCGATCGCCTCCGCGCAGGCGAGTGAGGCGGGGCAGGGAACCGGGCCTTTGACCGTGCGAGTGACCAGGCCGTTCGACGCAGAAACACCGGTCCGGGAATTTGCCTCCTGGCTCACACCCAATGAGCGTTTTTTCACGCGCAGTCACTTCGGCCCTCCCCCGGCCGACTCGGTGAAGCCGGACGCCTGGCGACTGACGGTCAAAGGGCTGGTCAAAGAAGAGCTGACGCTTAACCTCAAAGACTTACAGCAACTCGAAGCTGTCACCCTGACCGCCGTCCTGCAATGCAGTGGAAACGGACGCGCGCACCATCGTCCCAAAGTGCCCGGGGTGCAGTGGGAGCGCGGGGCGGTCGGCAATGCGCAATGGACCGGCGTGAGGCTTCGCGATGTGCTGCAGCAAGCCGGCGTGAAACCGCAGGGTGTCCACGTACAGTTTCAAGGGGCGGACCGGCCGGCGTTGGCGACCGTGCCGCTGTTCACGCGAAGTATCCCCCTCGCAAAGGCCCTCCATCCCGATACCCTCCTGGCCTATGAAATGAATGGCCGTCCGCTGCCCCTCCTGCATGGCGCGCCGCTGCGGGTGATTACTCCCGGCTGGATGGCGGAGTCCTGCATGAAGTGGCTGACCGAGATTACAGTGCGAGTGGATGAAACGCCCGGCTATTACATGCAGCAGGCCTATCGCATTCCGGAAACGGCCGTTCGCCTGTCATCCGGGTTGCCGGGAAGCGCGATGGTCCCGGTCGAGCAAATGCCGGTCAAGTCGCTCATCGCCGCTCCAGCTGAGGGCGACACGGTGCGGATCGGGCCGGTCACGATTCAAGGTGTCGCCTGGGCCGGCGAGGCGCCGGTGGTGAAGGTCGAAGTGTCCTGCGACGACGGAAAGACCTGGGAGCAGGCCCGGTTATTGGGAGAGGGGCAACCCTATGCCTGGCGACAATGGCAGTTCGTGTGGAACGCCCGCACGCCAGGGCCCACTGCGATTCTCTGCCGCGCCACCGATGCGCAGGGGCAAGAACAACCGGCGACGAGCCCCTGGAATCCCGGAGGATTTTTATGGAACGGATGGGATCGCCTGTCTGTCACGGTGGCGGCATGACCCTGAGAACGGCGAAGAAGACCTCCGGTTTCGTGCTCGCTGCATGGCTCTGTACCCTGCTTGGCTGGGTCGTGATCACGGCGGCTCAGGAGGATGATCGTGGAACGATTCAGCCGGCCCAAGCTCGTCAAGCCCTGACATTGATTCATGCCCGTTGCGCCGTCTGCCACACGACCGATCTGATCGTGCAGCAACGATTGCCGGCGGACCGATGGACAGTGACGGTTGAAAAGATGATGCATTGGGGAGCGGATCTGTCCAAGGACGAGGCGGCGGCGGTCTTGCAATTCGTGACGGCACGGTATCATCCCGGTGCGCCGGACCATCTGCCGTCGATTGAAGAAGAGTTGGCCATGATCGCGCCTGCGGGAGGCCCGCGTCAGGGGTCTGAGGGGCCGGTGACCGGAGTGGCATCGAGAGGCGCGGGGCTCTACGCGCACAATTGCCAGGCCTGCCATGGTGAAGGAGCGGCCGGTGGTGCCGGACCGAAACTCGCGCGTAATACGATTTTGAAAAATGACGGTGCCTTTTGGGAAACGGTGCTCCATGGGCGGGGGCCGATGCCGGCCTGGGGTGCGGTATTGAGTCATCAGGAGATCGCGGATATTCATGCCTGGTTGGCGACTCGCTGACCGGAACAGCAGTGGGAGCGAAAGAAAGGGGTGTTTCATGGGTGGAAGACGGACGGTGCTGATCGGATGCGCGTTGGTCATGTTGGTGGGGTTGTTCTCCTTCCCTCGCTTGCTGTTAGGCAGTGATCAGACTCGCGTCAAGGAGATGATTCAGAACAACTGTGCCGGGTGTCACCGCCTGGAAGGAAAAGCGGATTCGCGTTTCAATTTGAAGGCGCCTGATCTGATCTGGGCCGGGAGCAAATATCAGCGCTCCTGGTTGCTTCGCTACCTGACGGGGAAAGAGGCCCCGCTGTATCCAAAGGGATATCGCTGGGATTTGTCTGAAGGGCCGACGCGGCACCCGGTCGTCACTGAGGATGAAGCTCAGGGTATTGCGGAGTATTTCGAGCAGCACAACAAGGACCCGCGGGTAAAAGTCGGGGCCTTCGATCTCTCGAAGGTCAGCAAGTTCGACGCGACGTTCGGCGGCATGGCTTACAAGGCCCACGCCTGTCTCGGCTGTCACCTGATTGAAGAGAACGGCAAACTCATCGGCGGACCCCAGAGTGCCTCGCTGGTGGCGGCAGGTCAACGGTACGACAAGGATTGGCTCTTCCGCTTCGGCCAAAATCCCCAGGATTTTATCACCCACACCGGGGAGTTCCTGGCCGACGCGACGGAGCCGCAGCTTCGCGCGGTGATCGGGTTCCTCATGGTGCAAGGGGTCAAGGACTTCAAATATTACGAACCTTGGACGGCGCCTGAGTTCGGCCTGGCGAGTGCTGATCGCGGGAAGGTGCTGTACAAAGAATATTGCGCTCAGTGCCACGGATTCACCGGTAAGGGCGACGGTCCGGCTGCATCCGGGCTGGAGCCGAAACCGGCAATCCATGCCAACATCCCCTTCGACAAGGTGCCGACCGACTATCTCTACAATGTGATCAACCATGGCGGCGCGGCAATGGGGAAGTCGCCGAACATGCCCTATTGGGGTCTGACCATCGGTCAGCAGGGGGTCGCGGACGTGATGGCCTATTTAAAAGTGACCTTCAAGGGCGGAGCAGAAGTGGCGCAGGCGGCGGGAACCGGAGAGGGCCCGACCGGCGTGTGCCCGCAACCCAGGAAAACGGCGAAGGCGCCGGCTGAGTTCCTGTCCAAAACCAATCCGCTGCCGCACTCGGATGCGACAGTTCAGGCGGGGAAAACGTTGTTTCTCCAGACGGCCCAGCCGGTGGCTTGTGCGATGTGTCACGGGGAGAAGGGCAACGGACAGGGCTTCATGGGTGCGGCGCTGATCCCGCCGCCCCGAAACTTTACCTGCGGCTCGATGATGAAAGATCTTCCGGACGGGCAACTGTTCTGGATTATCAAAAACGGGTCGCCGGGCACCGGCATGATGTCGTTCGCCGGACTGCCTGATGACCAGGTGTGGCAATTGATCGCCTATATCAGAAGCCTGGCAAAATGAATTGAATGAGTATGTGCAGATGGCCGACGCGTATGGCACGAGCAAGAGATCTCCCACGGTCTCCTTGCCATCGGCCATACGCTATCTGCCGTCAGCTCCTTTTGTCACGGACGAGAGACGCTTCACGAACGACGATTCACGGGAGACTGATCAATGGCGACGTTTATCATTTCCGGCAGTCGGGGGACAGACGATCCGACCATGGCGACCCTTCCCTTCATGGCGGCCAAGACCGCCAAAGAGCAGGGCCACGACGTGGTGTTGTGGTTGTGGAACGAGGCGGTGACTTCAGCGCGTAAGGGCTCGGCGGATCACGTCGTCGGCGTGAATTTGACCCCGCTGAAAGACCTGTTGGCGGCCGTCCAGGCCGCCAACATTCCCATCTGGGTCTGCGGGGCCTGTGCCGTGGCCAGACAGATTGGCCAGGGTGATCTTGTCGCAGGAGCCGTCATCAAAGGGATGCCGGATTACATCAAGGCAGTGGCTGAGCGCGACCGGACCGTGGCGTTCTAATTCAGCCGGAAGGGGACGGGTATTCGCATGGCGGCCGACGGACAACCGGCAGGAAAAGTAAAAAGCCGGAAAGATCACATAGGCGCAGCAGGGACGGGCTCGGTCGTGCAGAGCAACGGGCGACTTGAGACGGATGACCTGGAGATCATTCCGACGGCCGTGCCGAGGGAGGGAGACGGGTACCAGGCTCCTGCTCAAGCCACCGGGGAGGTGACGGCCGGATTAATCGGTGAAGTGGGTCGAACCCTGACCGAAGACGATCTGCGGCGCGTGAACACGCGGCGCGGGCTGCTGCAATTGATCAAGAGCAAGAATATCGATTTGGAAGACGTGCGGAAGACGTTGTTGTATGAGCAGGAATTACAACAGCTGCAGGTCGAGCTGGTCCGCCTTCAACGCTGGGTACAGGCCGATGGGCAGCGTATTGCGATTCTTGTCGAAGGACGGGATGCAGCCGGAAAGGGCGGAACGATCCGGCGGTTTACCGAGCATTTGAATCCGCGCGCCATGCGGGTCGTGGCCTTACCGAAGCCGACGGACGATGAACGGGGCCAGTGGTATTTCCAGCGCTATATCCGGCAACTGCCCAACAAGGGTGAGATCGTGTTTTTCGATCGCAGTTGGTACAACCGCGCAGTCGTCGAGCCGGTGATGGGGTTCTGCAGCAAGAAGGAGCACCAGCGGTTCTTGCAGCAGGTGACGGAATTCGAGCACATGCTCTACGAGGACGGCGTGACGATCATCAAGTTCTGGTTCTCGATTTCCAAAGAAGAACAGGCCAGTCGATTCGAAGCGCGCCGGCAGAATCCCCTCAAGCAGTGGAAGCTGAGCCCCGTCGATGAAAAGGCGCAGGAGCTGTGGGATTCGTACACGCGATACAAAGAAGAAATGTTCAGCAAGACCCATACGACCTTCAGCCCCTGGATCATCGTCAAGGCGAACGACAAGCAGGCCGCGCGACTGGAAAGTTTGCGCCACGTGCTTAATCTCCTGGCGTACAAGGGGAAGGATGAGGCGCAGATCCGTCTGACACCGGACCCCAACGTCATCACTCGGTTCCATCGCAAGATGGTGGAATTGGATTTCTAATGCAGAAGCTCCCGAGTGTCACATTGGCGATCGTGGCGGCGGCCGTGGTGACGGTTGGCCCTGCAAGTGCCCAACACATGCAGCCGCCCCGCGTCCCGATCGAGCACCTTGAGGAAGCGCGTGCGCTCAAGAGTCCATTGCCTGATTCGCCTGATGTGGTCGAAAAGGGCAAGGCCCTCTATCACGGGAAAGGGACGTGCGCCAACTGTCATGGACCGGAGGGGGCGGGCGATGGCCCTGTGGCATCGCAGCTGAATCCATCCCCCCGCAATTTTCAGCACCCTGGATTTTGGCGCCATCGCACGGAGGGCGAAATTTTCTGGGTGATTAAGAACGGGTCGCCTGGAACCAGCATGGTCGGATTTGCGGGGCAGCTGACGGACGAAGAAATATGGGCCGTGATCCAGTATGAACGCACCTTCGCTGAAGGCCATGGTCACGGGCGAGGCATGGGGCCTCCTGGAGGGATGGGGCATAGGGGGTCGCGCGAAGGGATGGGCGGCATGGGGCATCGAGGGGGCGGAAGCGGGGGCTGTGAAGGAGAACATTGCGACCGGTAATGGTATGGGATTGCGCATGGAGCAGGTAAAGCGGTGACGGAGACGCTCCATCTGGTCTGTCCGCATTGCCGGAGTATCAATCGCGTTCCGGCGGCCCGTCTGGCGGGGCAGCCCAATTGCGGTCAGTGCCATGCGCCCTTGTTTACCGGTCACCCGATCGCGTTGACGGCTGCGGATTTCGATCTGCATGCGCAGCGAGCGGAGATTCCTCTGGTGGTGGATTTCTGGGCCTCCTGGTGCGGGCCCTGCCGCATGATGGCCCCGGCCTATGAGCAGGCGGCGCAGATGCTGGAACCTCAGGTTCGCCTGGCGAAAGTGAATACGGAGGAGGAACAGGCCCTGGCCGCGAGGTTCGGCATCTCCAGCATCCCCACGCTGGTGTTGTTGCGAGGAGGGCGCGAACTCGCCCGTCAGCCGGGGGCGCTGGGGCTTCAAGATATTGTGCGGTGGGTTCGCAGCAAGATCTGACCGGTCTTCTCTTGCGTCCGCGCTTCGTTCGTATCCGTTCTCCTTTCCCTCAGTGCGTTCTTCAGCCCTCCGGATTCTAAGAGACCCTGATCGCTGGCGCGTTTTGCGCCAGTGCCGAGTCCGGGCCGGTTCTGGAATTCCCCAATTGAAATCCCCCTCCGTCGTTGCGGTTCGCTGTTCCCTGAAAACCCTTGCCAAAGCGGGTATTTCGTTGCGGCGCCGGCATCCTTGCCTGGCACGTCCTCTGCTTTCTCCCGAGAGGGGTATCGAGGGGATAGGCTGAAGCCGGAGCAATCAATAGAGCAGGGAGGAAACATCATCATGGCGGACCATCATGACAGCTGTTCGGGACTGGGGGTGTCGATCGCGTTTTTGAGCGGGGCGATGCTTGGTGCGATGGCGGCGATTCTATATGCGCCCAGTTCCGGCGAGGAAACCCGTCGGGCGATCAAGGGCTATGCGCGTCGGACGGAGGACGAGGTTTTGGAAAAGGCCAAAGAGATCCGTGCGGACCTTTCCCACACCGTAGATGAGGCCAAGCGGTATCTGAAAGAGACCGAGGCGACGATTGCCGCGGCTTTGGCGGCGGGAAAGGAAGCGTTCAAGAAAGAAAAGACGGAACGGGCCTGACATGTATGCCGTGCGATTTCACGGGCGCGGAGGACAGGGGGCCAAGACGGCGAGCCGGATTCTCGGCACGGCGGCGTTCCTGAGCGGATATCAAGCCCAGGATTCCCCGATCTACGGGGCCGAGCGCCGCGGGGCGCCGGTTTCGGCGTTCACGCGGTTCGGCCGGGAGCCGATCCGCGAGCGAGGGGGTATGGCTCATCCTGATCTGGTGGTGGTGGCCGATGCCTCGCTGCTGGAAGATCCTGCGGCCCGTCTGTCGGACGGCATCACCGAGCAGACCATCCTGTTCGTCAATTCGCCGCTGCACGCAGAGCAGATTCGCGCGCAGAGCGCGTTACCCGGTCGCATCACGACGTTGGGGGTGACGGAGATTGCCCTGCAGCATTTCGGCCAGCGGGAGGCGATCAGCGCATTGCTCGGTGCCGTCGCCGCCCGGTTGGCCGGCTTGCAACAGGAACCGCTCCGGCAGGCCATTGCGCGTGAGTTGGGAGATCTCGGCGTAGCCCCGCCGATCATTGAGCGGAATCAAACCGTGGCACTCATGTGTTATGAGTCGGTACAAGTGATGGCGCGTGAGTCTGTGGCATTGCCGGCGACTATCGCGACGACTTTCCACACCCCGGTTTATGAATCGCCAAGCAGGGGCACGGCCAGGATCAGCGCCACGGGGAATTCGGTGCTGCGTGAAACCGGCGGGTGGCGAACATTCCGGCCCGTGCTGGTCGCTGACAAGTGCAACGGGTGCTGGCTCTGTTTCGTCTATTGCCCCGACGGTGTGATTTCGATGAACACAGATGACCGGCCGGTGATCGATTACGATCACTGTAAGGGCTGTCAGATCTGTGTGCACGAGTGCCCGACGCATGCCCTCGTTGCGGAACGGGAACAGGAAGGCGGGGTGGCATGGACAGCCAGATGATGACCGGCAACCTGGCGGCGGCCTGGGGAGCGAGGCTGGCCGACGTGGATTACATCCCTGCGTTTCCCATCACGCCGCAAACGGAAATTGTGGAAGCGCTGGCCAAATGGTGCGAAGGCGGTGAGCTGGCGGCGCGGTTCGTCACGATGGACTCTGAGCATTCGATGATGACGGCGGCGGGCGCGGCGGAGGCCACGGGGGCCCGGGTCTTCACCGCCACATCCAGCCAGGGGTTGCTCTACGCCTTCGAAGTGCTCTATTCGATCTCGGGCTGGCGCGCGCCGCTGGTGCTCGTCAACGTATCGCGGGCACTGGCTGCGCCCATTACGTTGGAGTCCGATCATAACGATGTGTTGGCCGCACGCGATTCGGGTTTTTTGCAGATCCACGCCGAAACCTGCCAGGAGGTGCTGGATTCGATTCTGATGGCCTATCGGATTGCAGAAGATGAGCGGGTGATGTTGCCGGTTATCGTGAATCTGGACGGCTTTTCGCTGTCGTTCACGCGTGAACCAGTGAGCCTCCCGGACCCGGAGCAGGTGCGGAAGTTTCTGCCTCCGTTCCGTCCCGCTCACCTAGGGTTCAGAGCATCTGCGCCCCATTCGTTAGGGGTGGCGGTGATCGGCGGGACGCCATACGCCTATTTCCGGCATCAAATGCATCTGGCCTCGATCAATGCCCTGGAGGTGCACCGTGAAGCCGCTGCGTCCTTCGAACAGTTGTTTGGTCGGCGGTACGATGTGGTTGAGGGGTATCGGCTGGACGATGCGGAGGATGTGCTCGTGATGACAAATGCCTGTTCGAGCACGGGCAAGGCGGCGGTCGATGTAGCCAGGGCAGAGGGTAAACGGGTGGGCCTGTTGCGGCTTCGGATGATTCGACCCTGGCCGGCGGATGCCATCCGTGACGCATTGCGGGGGCGTCGGGCCGTGGCCGTGTTGGATCAGAATCTCGCGCCGGGGCAGGGTGGCATTCTGTTTCAGGAGATGGCCGCCTCTCTGTATCACGAAGTCGAGCGGCCGCGGGCACTCTGTTCCTTCATCGGAGGGCTCGGGGGACAGAATCTGTCGGTGGGGGCGTTTCACGCGATCTTCGAGCAAACGGCGAAAGCCGGAGTCAGCGGAAAAGGCATCGGTCCTGTCCTTCTCTACACGCAAGCCGAACATCGGGAGATGACTCAGCTCCAGATGGTGGCGGCAGGAAGCGTGAAACGTGAAACGTGAAACGTGAAACGTGAAACGTGAAGAAGAAATCCTGCTGACCTTTCGGAGGCGGCGAGATACGAACAACGAGAGACGCTTCACGAGATACGAGAGACAGCATGTGGCAACGAGAGACGTTTAAGAAGATCAAGCAGGTTCCGGGTGAGGAGCATGTGCTTCCGGGAAGCGCGCTCTGCGCCGGGTGCGGCGGGTTGGAGTCGTTGCGACTCGCCACGAAGGTGCTCGGCGACGAGGTCGTGTATGTCAACGCGGCCGGTTGTTTCACCATGTTGGCGGCCTATCCCTATACGTCATTCAAGGGCTCATGGCTCTATACGACGATGGGCTCCGCGCCTGCCGGAGCGCAGGGCGTGCGTGATGCGTTGGACGTATTGATCGCCAAAGGACGGTTACCGAAAAGCGACAATCTGAAAGTCGTGGTGCTGGGAGGCGACGGCTCGACCTACGATATGGCCCTGTCGTCCACCTCAGGCGCCATGCATCGCGGCCTCGATTTTTATTATTTCTGTTACGACAACGAGGCCTACGGCAATACCGGGATGCAACTGTCTCCGGCCACACCCTATGGGGCGCGGACAGCCACCTCGCCATGCAGCCTGCAGCATCCGAGCGGGGCAGCTCAAGAGAAGAAAGACATTTTTGAAATCTGGCGCGCGCACAAACCGCCGTACATCGCGACTGTCGCGCCTCGGTATCCGCTCGATCTGGAAGAAAAATTCGCGCGGGCGGCTGCTTTCACGGGGCCGAAGATGTTTCTCGCCTTGGCCGCCTGTCCGACCGGCTGGCTCTACGATCCGGGGGAAACGCCGGAAGTCGCCAAGCTGGCGGTTGAGACCGGGCTCTGGCCGTTGAAAGAGGCGATCGACGGGGTGGTCACCCACACCTACGTCCCGAAGCGCAAGCCGGTCGAGGCCTATCTCAAGTTGCAGGGACGGTTCCGGCACCTCTTTGAGCCGATCGTGCAGACGGAGGCGATTCAGCACATTCAAGCGCGGGTGGACGCCTATTGGGAGCGGGCAACCAGGGAGGGATCATGATTCGACAAGCCGCTGTTCCGCTGCTGTTCTTCTCGGCGCTCCTCGCGAGCGGCTGCGCGGAGCCGAAGACTGCATCCGGTATCAATGGTGTGACGCCTGTTCACCTGCCGGATGTGCGCACGCCGGTCCAGCTCGATGCCGATGCCCGTCAGGAACATCGCGCCGTCATGCTCCAACATTTGGAGACGGTTCAAGCGATCGTTGCCGCGCTGGCCGACGAGGATTACAGGCTTGCTCAAGGCTTGACCGAAACGCACTTGGGGTTTTTCATGCATCGGCACGCGATGGCCCGCCAGCAACCGGAGAATTTTCCGCCGGCGTACCATGACCTGGCGATGGCGCATCATGAAGCCGCGGAAAAGCTGGCCGATGCGATGCCGTCGCGGGATCTGAAGCAGATCCTGCCCGAGTTCAACAAAGTGCTGAAAGCCTGTGTGGCCTGTCACCTGGAGTACAAACTACGTAGTTCATAACCAAGGAGAGCTGCATGTCCGAAGGAAAGATCAGTGTCACGTTCGAGCAGGACCACGACCGTCTCGATGCCCTGTTCACGACGTTTCAGGAGCAGAAACGAAAGGATTTCGCCAAGGCCAAAGAGGCGTTCGTCGCGTTCAAGTTCGGTCTGCAACGCCACATCGTCTGGGAAGAAGACGTGTTGTTTCCCAAGTGGGAGGAGAACTCCGGCATGGCGGAAGGCGGTCCGACGCAGGTCATGCGAACCGAGCATCGGATGATCGGCGATTGCCTGGAGGCGATTCACCACAAGGTCCAGGCACAGGATCCTGAGAGCGATCGGGACGAGCAGCGTCTGTTGGATATTCTGAAATCGCACAACATGAAGGAAGAACGGATTCTCTATCCGTCGATCGATCAGGTGATCAGCGATCAGGAACGCGCAGAGTTATACCAGGCGATGAAAGACATCCCTGAAGAGCGATATCGGACCTGTTGCGGGAGCGGGCACTCATGAGTCGCCCGGGCCTGGGCGCCGGGCTGTGCATCCTGGGAGTGTTGGTCATAGCGTCCGTGCCGCGATGGACCCATGGGGTGCCGTACGGTGCTGTGATTGCGTCGGAGGCGGAGAGGCCGTCGATTGCCTGGACGATAGCCGACGGCGGCGGCATGGTGGCCAATCCGCACAGTGATTTGATTTTTCGAGCGACCGGCGCTGCCACCTGCCTGGATTGTCATCGAGCGGGCAAAGAGGGGACGGTGAGTCCGCAAGTCCAGGACAATGCATTGGTCCAAGAACTGAGAGCTAAGGCCAAGGGGGTTCATGGCCCCGGACGATTCGCGGATTGCCTGCGGTGCCATGCCGGGGGCGATAAGGGCGTGGAAAAGTACCGGAAGTAATTCAGAGGGCTCATGGTCGATGCGGTCTTGCGTTGAGTCAGTGACTATGACCCATACGCTATCAGCTCTCTTCTTGGTCTGAGCGAGCGAGGTATGCCCTCTGTGCAGCAGCGTGTCCTTGTCGTGAGTGCCGTCGTGATCGCGGCAGTGGCGGGCGCCCTGCTGTTCGAGGCCTTGCTCAGCCTCGGCGAGACCACCCCCTTCGGGCATACGCGGTATGGCCATGCAGCCGGCTGGGTCGGCCTCGCCGTGACCCTGCTGGTGTTTGTGTATCCGCTGCGCAAGCGAATCAGCCCGGCCCGCCGCTGGCCACGAGGCTGGTTTCGAGTTCATATGGTGGCGGGGGTGGTGGGCCCGCTGCTGATTTTTCTGCACTCCGGGGCACATTATCACGCGTTGGTTCCGATCCTGGCGATGCTGTCCATGGTGATCGTGGTCGTCAGCGGAATCATCGGGCAGGCGGTGCATGCATTCAGCCTGAGAGCGCTCAACGATCAACGCCGCCGACTTCAGCACGAGGGAGCATCCGATGGCGATATCGACGCGCAGTTGCATGGCATGGCGTCTCAAGAGGAAGCGTTCCGCATGTGGCAGGCGATCCACGCGCCGATGACACTGATGTTTCTCGTGTTCACGCTGTTGCATGTGGTGGGGGCGTTGTTCTTCGCGGGAATCTCGTGACGGATGCGATACCATCCGCTGCCAAGAACTGCGGTGCCGGTGGTGGCCCTGGTGACGCTTGTGCTGGTTGTCTGGATCGGCTGGGGATCGGTGAGAAGTCCCGCTTCGTTCTGGGCGCCGGGAGATTTGAGCCGATACCACGTCGATCAAGCCGGGTGTACCCACTGCCACGAACCATTCCGTGGCCCCAGTGCGGCTCGCTGTGTGAGCTGCCATTCGGAGCGGTATTTTGCGGATCGGGCGACGCCCGCCGTGACGACCTGGCATCGCGAACTGGCGATGCAACGAACGGCCTGCACGGCCTGCCACATGGAGCATCGCGGCGCGCTCGCTCAAATCACCGAGCAAGCGAGGACCAACCCCCACGGTGAATTTGTGTTCCGTGCAACCGGCACGAGTTCCTGCACCGCCTGTCACGAGTTCGGCGCGAGGGTCGCGATCAGGCCGACGCCCGCCGTGACGACCTGGCATCGCGAACTGGCGATGCAACGAACGGCCTGCACGGCCTGCCACATGGAGCATCGCGGCGCGCTCGCTCAAATCACCGAGCAAGCGAGGACCAACCCCCACGGTGAATTTGTGTTCCGTGCAACCGGCACGAGTTCCTGCACCGCCTGTCACGAGTTCGGCGCGAGGGTCGCGATCAGGCCGACGCTCAGGGATGAGCCGATCGTGCGGCGATTGTATGAGCAGGGGCGTGGGGCGCATCGGCCTGGTCGCATAGCCGGGTGCCTGTCCTGTCACAGCGGCGGGTAGGTAGAGCGAGGAGTATCAAGACTATGCAGTTACATCTCGAACAAGCATTTCACACCGAGCAAGCCCTCCGCGACATGATCGTGACGAGGAAAGTCTGTTTCGATCACGACCCGTTTTATGTGAAGACGGGCGCTGGTGATGTGGTCCAGATCGGGTTCCAGTTGAACCTCTACGCGGCGTTTCACGATCCCACCCAGCTGCCGCTCAATGATGATGCCGAGCATCGTGAGATTCTGAGTGATCTGCAGCGGCTCTGCCGGGTGTTCTTCCAGACGCTGGATCTCCTGAAGCCCTGCGAGCATCCGCAGCCTCCCGCGCATCGCATCGTGTTTTCACCAGAACGAAAGAATCGCGCCGAAGTCTGTCTCCAGATCCCGATCTTCGACCTGGCGCATTATGCCGACAGTTCGGCTCGCCAGGTGCAAGATCTTCTTGCGACGGCGGAATGTCTGCTCACGCATGTCGGCGCAAGACGGCGGGTCTGGGATGAAGAGGAGCGCCAACCGCAGTCTTCCACCGGTGGTTGTGAAGGCCGTGCGGGTGCAGAGGGAAGTAATCAGTAGAGATCGCTCACGGCCACGAGCGGCAGTGCCGACAATGAGGGCGAGGGATTAGTCGAGTATAGCGATGCCGTGCACAGTGTGCTATGCCGTTCCCGCCACCCTGATCCTCGCATCCACGATGCGGCAACCCTGGCCTGGCGGCATGGCGAAGATCGGATTCAGATCCAGTTCCACGATCTCCGGCACCTCTTCGACCAGCCGTGACAGCCTGAGCAAGAGTTCTTGAATCGCATCGACATCGCCCGGTGGATGGCCGCGATACCCTTGCAGCAGACGATAGCCTTTGATGCTGCGGATCAGATCGGCGGCATCCAGCTCCGTCAACGGCGTGATGCGGAAGCGCACGTCTCCCAGAATCTCGACGTGAATCCCTCCCAGTCCAAAGCCGACCAAGGGACCGAACGAGGGATCCTGGACCATGCCCGCCATCACCTCGACGCCGCCGGCCACCATGGGTTGGACCAGTACCCCTTCCATGGCTTCAAGGCTCTGATCCTGCGCAAGCCGTGCGGCGATCTGTTCAAACGCGTGCCGAACCTCAGCCTTCGTGTTGAGGTTCAGATGCACACCACCGATCTCCGTTTTATGGACGAGTGTATGGGACGCCAGCTTCACGACGACCGGAAACCCGATCTGCTCGGCAAGCAGGGCAGCTTCCTCGGCGCTGGTCGCGACACCGCCGGGCGGAAGCGGGATCGACATCGCGTTCAACAGGGCCCTGGTTTCGGCTGTCGTCAGCCAGCCGTCTCCACGTGCGGTCAGGGCGTCATGGCAGATGCGGGTCACGGTCGAGAGGTCCAGATCGTCGAAGTCGGGCACCATGCCGGCCGGGCGTTCGCGCCACTGCAGGTATCCGGCTATTTTCCCCAGAGTTCGCGCGGGGAGTTCCGGCAAAGCAAAGGTGGGGATGGTTTCGTTCACGAAGGAAAATCTCCGTTCGCGATCCGTTTCCACCATCCACCCGATGTAGATCGGCTTCTTCACGGATGCCGTGGCTCGCGCTTCGAGAATGCCCTTCTTGATGCCGTCGGCGATCGGGGCCACATCGGTGGCCGTGACGGCGATGTAGAGAACGATGAGGGCATCGATATCGTCGGATTTCAAGAGCGTGGCAATGGCTTGGGCGTATTGTTCGGGGTCGGCCGAGGCGATCAGGTCCACCGGGTTGCGCAAGGCCGCAGCGGGCGGCAGAAACGAGGCCAGGTGCGTGACGGTCGCTTGCGACAATTCAGGAACATCCAGGCCGCATGCCTCGCAGGCATCGGCGCAGAGGATGGCCGGCCCGCCGGCGTTCGTAATGATCCCGACGCGGTTGCCCTTCGGCAGCGGTTGATCCGAGAGGCCTGCCGCCAGTGCGAACATGTCTTCGAGGGTCTCGGCGCGCAGGATCCCGGTCTGCTGAAACAGGGCTTCCACTGCCACATCATTGGCGGCCAGCGCGGCTGTGTGGGATCCCGCAGCGCGTTTGCCCGACGAGGTACGGCCTGCTTTCAGGACGACGATCGGTTTGTTGCGGCTGACCCGGCGGGCGATCTGCGCAAACCGTCTCGGATTGCCGAACGATTCCACATACAGCAGGATGACGTTCGTCGCGGGATCGTTCTCCCAGTATTGCAAGAGGTCGTTCACCGACACATCCGCCTTGTTGCCGACGCTGACGAAGGTGGAAAGACCGAGCTGTAATCGTTCGGAGGCGGCGAGCAGGGCCAACCCCAGGGCGCCGCTTTGCGACGACATGGCAATGGAGCCGGCGAGGGGAAACGTGGAGGTAAACGTGGCGTTGAGTCGCACGGCCGGATCGGTGTTCAAGATACCGAAGCAATTGGGGCCGACCATGCGCAGGCCCTGTTGCCGAACCTTTTCGAGGAGCTGGCCTTGTAGACGGCGTCCCTCTGCTCCGACTTCGGCGAACCCGGCGGTGATGACCACCAGCGCGCGGACACCGGTCGCCGCACAGTCGTCCACGACAGAGAGCACGGCGTCTTTGGGGACGGCGATGACGGCCAGATCGACCGGCTCCGGCAATGCTCGAAGCGACGGATAGGTGTGGATGCCGGCGATGGTGGCGGCATGCGGATTGATTGCGTAACAGCGGCCGCAAAAGCCATTGCTGCTCAGCGCGTCGAGCAACCGGTAGCCGATACTCTGGGGCGCGCGCGAGGCGCCGATCACGGCGACGGCCTGAGGATGGAAGAGGGGGCGGAGCGAAGCCGCGGTGGCGATCCGTTCACGCCACTCGGATTGGCGTACGCTGTGGTCGGTCGGTGTCAGCGAGAGCTCGACCTCCATGTCGCCGCCTTCGACGTGTTCTTCCATGGGCAGCCCGGAGGAGGCGAACACTTCGCGCATCGCCACATTGTCGGCGTGGGTGATGGCCCAGAGTTTCGTGAAGCCGTGGCGGACCGCCAGCAGCGCCAGTCGTTCCAGGAGCAGCGTGCCCAAGCCATGCCCGTGGAGCCGATCGTCCACGGCCATGGCTACTTCGGCTTGGTGCGGGTCTCGCGCATGATAGGAACCGGAGGCGATGACACGGAGGGTGCCGTCCTGCCTGCGAAGGGCAATCACGGTGAGGCTGCGCCGCGGGTCGGATGGGTCGCAGAGTGTACGGATCACCTCGGCGGGCGGTGTAGTTTCGGAGAAAAACCGGTGGCGTCTGGCTTCCGGCGAAAGGCGTTCGACGAAGCGCTGCAGTTCATCCGCGTCGGACGGCTGCGCGATGCGCAGGAGGGCCGTCGAGCCGTCGCTTAAGACGACCTGACCGGAGTCAGGACCCTCGTCACGGGAGGGTGGCAGGTGAAGTGGGCGGATACGTTGCATGAATTACCCCGAGAGCAGGTCCGGTTTCACGAGCAGCAGCAGGCCGAGTCCGATCATGACCGCCCCGCTGATCAGTTTCAACCATCGTCCTTCGCGTTCCTCCAGCTTGTGACGGCCCAGGGTGATCACCGCGATCGTCACCATCAGCGCGTCATCGAGCATGTAGGCCGCGTTGTAGAGGGCAAGGTAGCCATAATATTGCCAGGTAGCGAGCGCCTGCGTGCTGAGGATGTGCGTGTAGAGCGCGGGAAATCCGGCCGTGCACAGTAGCTCGACGACGTTCACCAGCCCGGCAAGGATCACGATTCCGATCAGAGCGCCGGTGAGATTCTCCGCCTGAACGATCCGGCGCAGCCGCGCATAGAGCCCCGGTTTGGCCGCGGCCGGAATACTCAACGACAACCCCTGCCGGAAGGCGAAGAAATCTTTCACGTTGACCGCGCCGATCAGGAGCGCCACGCCGCCCAGCGTGAGTTGGACCGTGCGGGAGAGGCCCACGATGAGAAATACGTTCAGCCAGGCGGCCATGAAGGCAAAATACAGCACCCCGCTCATCAGGACGAAGGTGCCGGCCACGAGCGACATCTTGACGCGGTCCTGTAACGACACCAGGAGCGACAGGAGAAACAACAGCACCCACATCGCGCAGGGGTTGAAGCCGTCGAGCAGCCCGATGGCGAGCGTGAAGAGGGGAAGTCCGATATCCGGATAACTGAGGCGGCCGAACCAGGGGAGCAGGATGCTCTCCTCTCCGGCGGAGGTGTGAACTGCGGGTGTGCTGCAGGCCGGTTGTGTCGGGCGGCAGGCGGACAACGGTTCGGAGTCGAGGGAAGGGGCCGCCCGATCAAGGAGTGCAAGCAAGCTGGCGCCGGTGGTCCCGGCGTCTTGATAGCCGATGATCAATTCGCCCTGCAGATAAAAGGCGGGAACGCCGATCAGCGTCACCGCCTGCCGTCTTGCCAACGTTTCCAAGCGGGTGAGCGCGGTCTGATCCTGACCGACATCCCGAACCAGAATGTGCAGGGCGGGGCGACGTTGCCGAAGCTCGAGCAGAAATGCTTTGGCGGCTTCGCAATGCGGACAGCCGGCGCGGACGAAGACTTCCACGTCCGCAGTCGGTTCGGAGGCGTGAACGGACACCTCTGAACCGAGGAGCCACAGGCAGACGAACACGAGGCCTGCGTAAAAAATCCTCCGCCGACGCATCGCTGTGCCTGTGGCGCCTGTCGGCTAACTGACGAAGTCCGCGGTTGCGACCGATCGGATATAGGACAAGACGTCCAGCATCTGTTGGTCGGTCAGTTTGCCTCGATACCCATGCATGGGGCTGAAGAGCGCTCCGTTCGCGATGGTGATCAGCAGTTCCCAATCGGTTTTGGCGCGTGAGTTGAGGGATTGAAAGTTCGCGGGCCTCACAATCAGATATTGGCCGTCGGGCCCGGCCCCGTCCAGTTTTTCTCCGTGGCAACGCAGACATTGTTTTTCATAGATGGCCTGTCCGTCCCGCGGATTGCCCCGGTTGGTTTGTGCGGTGGCCCATGTGCTGCCCAGGATGACGAGGCAAACGGCAGAAAGAATACTGAACGTTTTCATGCGCAGGCTCCTTTATGGTTCGGCGTGGTGCGCCGGATTGGTCACAAACTCATCGGACGATCAAAACCGGACAGGGCACGTGGTGCAGGAGGGCGTGGGAGATGCTTCCCAGGAGAAATCGCTCCAGCCCCTTGCGTCCATGGGAACCGATGACCAGAAGATCCGCTGACTTGGCGCGCTCCGTCAGGATGTCGGTCGGATCACCGACGGTCACCTGGGTGCCGACCGTATAGCGGTGATTCATGACCGAGGCGGCCAGGTTCTTCACCAGGTCTTCGGCCGAACGTACGGCGATCCCGGTCCAATCCTGCAACGGAAACAGGCTGAACGGATCGGTGGACGGAATCTGGCGTACGACGCTCACGATGGTGAGATCGACCGGATTCTTGAACGGATGGCTGAGGAGCCAGGCCTTGATCCGGGCGCCATCCTCATGTCCTTCGACGGCGACCGTCACGCGCTTGACCGGCCCCTCACGCTCTTTCACGATCAAGGTCGTGCAGTCTGCATGGAGCGCGACGCGATGGGAGACGCTGCCGAGGACGAATTCGCCGACGCGTCCCCGCCCGCGCGCACCGATCACGATCAGGTCTGCATGCGTCTCCCTGGCCTTGTCCAGAATCAGCGAGGCCGGTTTGCCGAATTCGCACACCCGTGTGACGGAGAGGCCCTGGGAAGGCAGCAGGGTGGATGTGTGATCGAGCAATTGTTCTCCTGCTTTCTCCATGGCCTTCCGGAATTCGTCGTACCCCTGCATGCTGCTCACTTCTGCAACGATCGGATACTGAAACATGCCCAAGTCGATACCGTGCACCAGGATGACTTCGTTTAGATCGTACAGATAGGAAACTTCACGAACGGCTGCGAACGCCTGTTCCGACCAGTCGAGTGCGATAAGGGCACGCATAAGACTCCTTTCGCCGGCAGGGTGCTGAAACCGTCCTCCAGCATCGCTTCCCTCGCTCGTGAGGCGTGAAGCGTCTCTTGTCAGAGGTCAGCGCCTATGGCTCGTGGCGTATCACTGAGAGTCGCGACGCCTACTCCCGATTTCCGTCCATAGGCTCTGAGCTGAAGCCATACGCTCTTTTCCGCGGACGAGAGACGCACGACGTTTCACGAACGACGGACGAAGATGGCGGAATGCTTGATCCCCCTGCGAAGAGATTCCCCTCTCTTCCCGTACGCCGTGCTCTTGGATCACGCAGGATCTACGCATAGCTGTTCCGCAGTCTCCTAGAACAACGGGTGCGGTGACGTGCCGAATGGCATGAACCGCGGGGAATCGCCGACGTTGCCGCGAATGCGCCACTGCCCGTCATCGAACGTCATGTAGTGCACTTCTTCATACCAACTGTCGATCGGCACACGTAACCCGCCGGTTTTCGACAGGCCCGACAAACTGCCTGTACAGGTGACCTCGATGATGGTTTTGGATCCGGACCCAACCCTGATCATCCGGGAAAAATGATGGGTGTCGGACAGTTCCCGGAATTCGTCGAACAGGTTGGTCCAGACCTTCCGCATGTCGGCCTTCTTCAGTCCGTGGTAATTGTACTGCTCCGAATACAGGGCCATGATGCCATCCACGTTGCCGGCACGAAGCGCCTGTTCGGCCTGCCGGAATGTCGCCAACACTTCATCGACGGTGGCTTGATCGAGGTCTGCCGCCGCCCCCGGAAGCAGCTGCATTTCGGCTGTTGCCGGAGACCCTGTCAGGGTGACCATCAGAAGTCCCCCGACTAGAAACCTGCCCCATCGATCCCACGTCCGTTCCCCTCCGCCCATGACCACTCCTTCTTGTCGAGGATGAGGTTGCTTATCCGATCCATGTGACGCGGATAAAATCTTCATCTTTGTCGTATTGCAGTTCCAATTCGCCGTGGTGCGCGTGTTTCAGCGCTTCGCCGATGCGCCGGGGCAAGTGGGTATCGGTGGTGAGGACGACAAGCCCCTCTGCCCGGTTCTCGATCGTCATGATGCGGGCCAGCGGGTATTCTTTTTTCTCCTGCGCCTCGGCGTTGTGGATCAGGCCCATGACCTGGTCCCGGTGTTGGTCTTTGTAGGTTCCCTTGAGCGTGACGAACCCTTTCGGGTTTTTGTCCTCGATGCGCAGACAAGCCGGACAGACGATCTCATCGGCTCCCGTCGGTTTGGTTCCCCAGGTCCAGCGTCCCTTATGGAACAGCGCCCCGCAAGTCTTGCAGACCGTGGGCTCCTTCAATTTCCCCGGCATCTTGTAGGTGTCGTGTTGCCCTTCCTGTACGAATCGATCGCGGCGCGCGGCGTGGCCGCCTTCGGTTTGTTTGGTCATCGGTGCGATTCCTTTTCTGTGCCGGGTCATCCCCACTGTGGCCCGCGCTGTGATGTTACGATCGGTTGATAGACGCTTCTTCCGCCAGATTGAGATATTGCAGCACCTCGCGGTCTTCGACCTGTTCGAAGTCCCGGTAGAAGTTCCCCACGGCATAAAACGGATCCGGTACCCGCAGCACGATCAATTGGTCGACCAGTTTTCGCGCCTCCTCTACGGTCGAGCGCGGGCCCACCGGAATGGCCCCGATCAGGCGACGCGGGTTCCCTTGGCGCGCGGTCGTGACGGAGGCGAAGAAGGTCGCGCCTGTAGCGAGACCGTCATCGACGAGAATCACGGTCCGGTCCTTCAGGTCGGGGAACGGGCGTCCCTGCCGGTACAGCGCCACGCGCCTGCTGACTTCCTTTTGCTGCACCTGCACGGCGGCCGAGAGCTGCTGTTCTGTGAGCGACAAGCCGTATAGTGCCTCACGATTCCAGTAAACGGCGCCTGTCTCACTGACGGCACCCAGCGCATATTCAGGATTGTCCGGTGCGCCGATTTTTCTCGTGATGAGCACATCGAGCGGCAGATGCAGGGCCAGACTCAACTGATAAGCCACCACCACCCCACCGCGCGGCAGCGCGAGCAGGATCGCCTTCGGGTCGTCGCGAAACGGGATCAGCTCCTGTGCGAGGAACTCGCCGGCTTCTTCACGGTTCTTGAACATGACTCTCCACTCCCCCTGCTGTGTGCCCTGCATGCTGTGGCCTGTCCGGGGCTACCACAGTCCGCTCGTGACCCCCACGCCGATCAGGAACAGTGCCGCGACGATCAGGAGCACCATCAGCCACCGGTGATGGTGAGATCCACCCTCGGGGTGCCAATGGATTTCCCATGGGATGTCCAGGTATCGAGGATGTCGGAACATGGCAGGCTCCCTTCGGTTAGGACACCTTCACGTCAATCGATTTCGGCTTGGCTTTCTCCGATTTCGGGAGATGCACTTTGAGGATGCCGTCTTTGTATTCCGCCGCGACCTTGCTGCCGTCGGCATCCTCCGGCAGGGTGAAGCTGCGCAAGAAACTGCCGTACGCGCGTTCCACGCGATGATACTTCTTGTCCTTTTCTTCCTTCTCGTATTTGCGCTCGCCGGAGATCGCGAGCACATTGTCCTGCACCGTGAGTTTCACGTCTTCTTTCTTGATCTCGGGCAGTTCCGCTTTGATCAGGTATTCCTTGTCGTCTTCGGTGATGTCGACTAAAGGTGACCATTCTGCGACCGATATCGACTCCTTCTGGCCTTCCGCTTTGGTCGGTGTCCGACCCCAGAGGGCGGACAAACGCTGTTCCATGTCCTCAAGTTCCCGCCATGGATTCAACTGTCTCCGAAATGGTTCCCAACGAGTGAGTCCGCTCATGGTCATGCCTCCTTTACGGAATGAAAAAGTTCAGCGTGAACCGGTGTCTTGTCATGGCGTTCGAGATGGTGTTCCGGCACCGTCATTCTGCATTGGCACTGTTGCAGACTCGATGCCAGCGGAACATGTGGTGGGCATTCACAGGAGAGGTGCGGAAGTTCACTTGCTTAGGAGCATGGCAGGCAGCTTCCTGTGCCGCCCATTCTGCCGGGTGGGGCGTTACGGGACAGCGGGCGGGGGCCGCAATGGTGCCAATTACCTCATTGATTTCAATCCGACCATGGTTACCCCGATACATGAAGGGAGGTGGAGCCAGGATAAGGACGAAATCCCCGCTTCCGTGCCGCGTGAGTGGGTTCGGGGGTTGCGCCTGTCGCAATTTCGGGGTCCGGTCCGAAGGGACGCGCTTCCATCTCGGTGCCAGTAGGAGGCACGGCTCGCATCAGGAGCCCGATGAATGGGAAGCGCGGGACATTCAGGCTGTGTGACTCGCCGGGGTGTCCGGAGGGATTCCGCTCAGTGGGCAGGTCTGATCTCCACACGGGAGCGGGTTTTTTATGGTCGTTGCGCGGAGGAGGAGCCGCAGGTCGGGCTAGCGGAGAAATGCCTTTCGAACCCTGAGGAGGAAGGCGTCGGCTAGTTCCGGGCGGGCCTGTTGGGAGCAGGTGCGGAGTCGCCGCGCCGCTTCTGCGGTCCAATGTTCTCCCATGTCGATGACCTCGCCGGGACGAAAATGCCCGGCTTTGATCCTGGCCACGGCTTCACCCACAGGCGTTTCGGAAATTCTGATACTGAACGTTCCCCGCTCCAACAATTCGCACAGGTTGAAGAGCACTCGCACATAAGCCGCCGCGTACTTGGCGGGCCGCCCGTCCTTCTTCTCCAACATCTTTTTGCGCTGGTTGTCGCAGTAGTTGAGGAACGACTCATAGGCCGCCTGCGCCGACCAGAGACGCGGAAAGAGTTGGCGTAGCTCCGCACCCCAATCATCCATCGTCACCACAGGCGCCACCAGTGTTTCGAGCACCAGTGGATGACCCTGCAGGGCCAATTGGAGAAAGTGACCGATCTCCCAGGACGTCTCGTCCTCTTCCTCTTTCATCATCCTCGTGCCCTGATACTTAAACCCGACACGAAAGAGTTCGGCTGTGGGGAGAACGAAGACGCTGCGGTAGTCCTTGTCGCTGTCAGGACCGGCCAGGCCGTGCGCATGCGAGCCGACCACCACTTTCAAAATGCAGGCATCGATCGACGACGTAGCTGCGTCTTTCATGATCGCGCGGCGGAGAGCTGGGTAAGACAGCCGTTCAAGGTCATGTACTTGGGGTAGTCGGCTTCAGGAATCTCAATATGGAACTCCTTGTGAAGCGCCACCACGAAGTTGAGGAAGTCCATCGAGTCGAGGTCGAGTTGATCGCGGAAGCTGACGTCCGGGCGCAGGGAGGTTGTATCCGCTTCCGGCGCGATCTCACCGAGAATACGAAGGACCTGTCTCCGCGTGTCGTCTTTCGATAGGGGCGTGTTCATAACGACTGGGGCTCCTGTAACAGGCGATCGATCTCAGCCAGGAACAATCCTCCGCGGTGGCCGTCCGTGACGCGGTGGTCGGCGGAGAGCGACGCCATGAGCACCGGCCTCGGCACAACCAGGCCATCGGCGACCCAGGGGCGTTCGACGACTTTGCCGAATCCGACCAGCGCGACTTGTGGAGGATAAATGACTCCGAACACAGTTTCCACTCCCTGTTCCCCGAGACTCGTGACGGTGATGGTCGGGTCGGACAGTTCCGAGCTCCGTAACGAACCGGCCCGGGCGCGCTTCACCAGGTCCTGAAAGTTCTGCATCAACTCGCTGAGGCTCAGCCGATCGGCGTCGTGCAACGCCGGCGCGACCAGTCCACCCTGACGGAGGGAAATGGCGGTGCCGATATGAATCCGTTCGCTCCGGTGGGCCTCGCCGTCCTTCCACAGCGCATTGAGCTCGGGAACCCGGCGGAGCGCGAGGGCGACCGCTTTGATCAGCAAGACACCGTAGAGAAGACGCTCCGTGACGGGACGCTGCTCGTTCGAGTCCTTCAGCCAGGTGATTGCCCGGCCCATGTCGATGGTGGTGCTGAGGTAATAGTGGGGGATTTCGCGTTTGGATCGGGCCATGGCTGCGGCGATGGTTTGCCGCATGCGTGCCTGGCGGTCGGCGGTACCGACCGGTTTGGCGATGTCCGTCGTTGCCGTGGTGGCGCGATCAATATCGTCGAGGGTGATGGCTCCTTCCGGGCCGGTTCCCTGCAACGTGCTTGCCTCGATGCCTCGCTCGGCGGCCAGTTTTTTCGCCGCCGGTGAAATCCGCAATCGCCCGACCTGAGATGGCGCAACGGCTGCGCGCTCCGTTCGAGGGGAGGGCGGAGGGGGGGACGGTGGAGTGGCGACCGCCCGGGGAGAAGCGACACTGGTTGTCGGGCCTCCCTCTTCGCGAATGATCGCCATGACCGTGCCGACCGGAACCTTGTCGCCCGGTCTGGTGATGAGTCGCTCGATGATGCCTGTGGTATGGGACTCGACGTCGATGGCGGCCTTCTCCGTATCGACCTCCGCGATGGTCTCGCCTTTGGCGATGCGGTCACCTTCTTTCTTTTTCCATTGCACCAAGGTGCCGTCGGTCATGTCGGCGCCGAGGGTCGGCATCAGGAATTCAGCCATGATGGAGACTCCGTGAAGCGTGAATCGAGAACGGTGAAGCGTAAAATGGAACGGGCAATAAGTGACAGAGAAACAGCCGAGCCATCGGTTATCCCAACAACCTGCGAACCGCCTTCACGATCTTGTCCGGCTGCGGCAGCGCCGCCTCTTCCAGATGTTTCGGATAGGGAATCGGAACTTCTTCGCTGCAGACCCGCGCGACCGGGGCATCCAAATCGTAAAACGCACCCTCCATGATCTGCGCGGCGATTTCGGCGGCGAAACTTCCCGTGCGCCAGGCCTCGTCGATAACCACCGCCCGGTGGGTCTTTCGAACGGAGGTGAGGATGGTACCGGTATCGAGGGGGCGTAGGACGCGCAGATCCAGAACTTCGGCCTCGATGCCCTCTTGTGCCAGTTGTGTGGCAGCGGCCAACGCCTTCCACAGGCTACCCCCGAATGTGATGAGGCTCAGGTCGTTTCCGGGTCGGCGCACCGCAGCGCGAGAGATATCGACTGCGGGCCGGCTTCCCTCCAATTCGCCTTCCATGGAATAGAGATACGCATGCTCAAAAATAAACACCGGGTCCGGCTCCTGGAGCGCGGCGAGCAGCATGCCCTGCGCATCTGTCACAGTGGCAGGCGTCAGGACCGTGATGCCGGGAATGTGCGCATACCAGCCTTCCAGGCTGTGCGAATGTTGCGCGGCCACCTGGCGGCCGGCGCCGGTGGCCATTCGAACGACCAGGGGAACGTTGAACTGACCGCCGGACATGTGCCGGAGCGTCGCTGCGTTATTCAGAATTTGATCGAGTGCCAGCAGGCTGAAATTCACCGTCATCACTTCCACAATCGGACGCATGCCGCCCAGGGCCGCGCCGATACCGGCGCCGACGAAGGTGCTTTCCGATAGCGGCGTGTCACGAATGCGTTCCGGGCCGAACTCGTCGAGCAACCCTTTGCTGCACGCATAGGTGCCGCCGTATTTCCCGACATCCTCCCCCATGAGGAAGACGCGAGGGTCGCGCTTGAGCGCTTCCCGTAATCCAGACCGCACGGCTTCTCTGTAGGTGATCGTGGTCATGGCAACAAGCCGCTCGTGGTTCGCCCGGAGCACTTCACGAAATACGCTTCACGCCTTGCCGGTGTACACATCTTTTGTTAGATCCTCGACCGGTTCCCAGGGGCTTGTCTCCGCAAAGGTGACGGCTTCCTCGATTTCGGTCGCAATCTCGGCTTCTATCCTCTGTAGGTCGCTGTCGGCCAGCATCCCCGCGGTGCGAAGGGCTTGCGCGAAGGTCGAGATCGGGTCACGACGTTTCCACTCGGTGACCTCTTCTTTCGCGCGATACAGCTCAGCGTCATACATCGAATGGGCGCGGAAACGGTACGTGCGGTATTCCAGAAGATAAGGTCCGTCGCCGCGTCGCACGGAGCCGATGGCCTGGTGAGTCGCCGTTTGGACTGCGCATACATCCATGCCGTCCACCGTTTCGGCGGGAAGGTTATAGGCCCGGGCCTTCGCCGCAATGTCGGGCTGCGATTGATGGCGGGCCAGGGCGGTGCCCATCGCGTAGAGGTTATTTTCACAGAGAAACAGCACCGGGAGTTTCCACAAGGCGGCCAGGTTGAGAGATTCGTGAAACTCGCCCTCCGCCACTGCGCCGTCGCCGAAGTAGCAGCCGGTGACACGGGTTCGACCTTGCATCTTGTCGGCGAGCGCCAGGCCGACGGCCACGGGTAATCCGCCGGCCACGATGGCCAGCCCCCCGTAAAACCGCCGGGAGGCATCGAAGAAATGCATCGAGCCTCCTCGCCCGCGCGCGCAACCGGCGGCTTTGCCATACAGCTCTGCCATCAGCTGCTTCATCGATGTGCCGCGGACCAGCGCATGGCCATGCTCCCGATAGGTGGCGACGATCGCGTCCTCGTTCGTGAACGACGGGATGGAGCCGGCAGCCACGGCCTCTTCGCCGATGTACAGATGGAGAAAGCCGTGGATCTTTCCGAGCTGATACAGTTCCGCGGTCCGTTCCTCGAAGCGGCGGATACGGAGCATGTGCCGTAATAGCTCAAGGCCCTGCTCGCGTGTGAAGGCAGGTGTCATGTCGTCTCTCGTTTCCCCCTGCGCGTTATCGGCAATCAGCGTTCAGCGTGAGACGAATTGCGCTCTCCGCTGCTGACTGCTGTCGGCTGACCGCTCTCCGCTCATGCTTCCAAGGTGGAAGTATCGCCTTCCGGCAAGCCGAGTTCGCGCGCCTTCAGCAGGCGTCGCATGATTTTTCCGCTTCGCGTTTTCGGCAGGGTCGGAAGAAAGGCGATCTCTTTCGGCGCCACGGCTGCGCCCAGGCGCGCCCGCGCGAAGCCGAGCAGTTCACGCCGCAACGCGTCACTCGGCTCATGCCCGTCTTTCAACGACACAAACGCCTTCACGATCTCCATGGCGACGGGGTCCGGCTTGCCGATCACCGCGGCTTCCGCCACCGCCGTATGCTCGATCAAGACGCTTTCAACTTCGAACGGACCGATGAGATGGCCTGAGGTCTTGATGACGTCATCCGCCCGGCCCACGAACCAGAAATACCCGTCGGCATCTTTCCTGGCCACATCGCCGGTCAGATACCAGCCGCCGGCGAAGCACTTCTTGTACCGCTCCGGCTCATTCCAATAACCGCGAAACATCGAGGGCCAGCCGGGGCGTAGGGCCAATTCCCCCTGCACATCCGGTTGGTCCACTACCTCTACGCCGCCGGACTCGGTCTTTTTCACGATGCCGGCTTCGATCCCCGGCAGCGGTCGTCCCATCGAACCGGGATGGACATCCATCGCCGCATAGTTGGCGATCATGATGCCGCCGGTTTCGGTCTGCCACCAGTTATCGTGGAACGGGCGGCCGAAGGCCTTTTCGCCCCAGACGACGGCTTCAGGATTGAGGGGCTCCCCCACACTGGCGAGAAAACGCAATGGGCGCAGGTCGTATTTCCGCACGAGATCGACGCCGACTTTCATCATCATACGAATGGCCGTCGGCGCCGTATACCAGACGGAGACCCGATGGTCCTGCAGGATCCCGTACCAACGTTCGGCGTCGAAATCCGCTTCGTCCACAATACAGGTGAGCCCATTCGTCAGCGGCGCGATGATGCCGTAGGACGTGCCGGTCACCCAGCCCGGGTCGGCGGTGCACCAGAAGATGTCCGTCGGATGGAAATCGAGCGCAAGTTTGCCCGTGATGTGGTGGGCCGCCACGGCGCCATGCACGTGAAGGGCCCCTTTGGGTGTTCCGGTCGTGCCGCTGGTGAAATGCAGGAGTGCCGCGTCTTCCGGATCGGTGGGTCCGATTCGATAGGTGTGCGGGTGTTGTTCCAGCAACTCATGAAAATTCTGCGTCCCTGGTATGGCGGTCGGACGTCCTTCGTCGCCGATGAGTAGAACATGCTCAAGATGGGGCAGCGTCTCAAGGATGCCGGCCACCTTGCGCTGATACAGCGATTCGGTCGTGACCAGCACCTTCGCCTGGCCGATCGTAAGGCGGGCGCGAATGGGCTCCGGCCCGAAGGCCGAGAAGAGCGGGCAGAAGAGGGCGCGATGTTTCAGTGTGCCGAGTGCCGCAATGTAGAGTTCTGGAATGCGACCGGCGAGGACGAACACCCGGTCGCCTTTCACGACGCCGAGCCCCTGCAGTGCATTGGCAAATCGATTGGTCAGATCGTCGAGGCGCGCATAAGAATAGTCCTCGACCTGCCCGCTTTTCCCCAGCCACCGGATGGCGGTCTGTTGTCCGAGCGAACCGGTTGCATGCCGCACCACCGCTTCATGGGCGATGTTGAGTCCCTGCCCCTCGGGCAAGCCATCCAATTCGGCGCGCGCCTGCTCCCACGAAAACTCCTTTCGCACCGACTCGTAATCGTAGAGATTCGGGATCGTCTCCCAGTCTCGTCTCGATTTGATGATGGGGTTCCACGGCATTGTGCGGTTCACACTCCTAGGAGTCTGTCCGAGTAATCCTTCGTTGCGAGGCTGCAGGCGCGAAAAAACCGGGGGCGTATTCACTGGAATACGTTGAGGATTTCTTCGGGCCGAGAACGACGCAGATGCCAACAGCTCGTGTGCCGCAGCAGAATGGCATTACTCAGACAGACTCGTAGCATGCGTTCTGCAAGGCATAGACCATCGACGCTCGTGAAGGCCGGAGCGGAAAGCGAGGGAAATCACGGTGGTTAGTGAGCCGCAGGAGGGGACAGCCGATGGTCCACCTGTAGCATTATTCACCAGTGGGGAGAGGAGGGTCGTGGATAATCGCGCCAAGCCACATGAGACCAGGGTCTTGATCATGGGAGCCGCCGGGCGGGATTTCCATAACTTCAACGTGCTGTTTCGCGACAATCCTGATTATCGGGTCGTGGGGTTCACCGCTGCGCAGATTCCAAATATTGACGACCGTCTCTATCCCCCGGCGTTGGCCGGCGCCTTGTATCCTTCCGGGATTCCGATCCATGCGGAACAGGATCTCGATCGCTTGATCAGGACCCAGCATGTTGAGCGGGTCGTCTTTTCGTACAGTGATGTCTCCCATGAAGCGCTCATGCACCAAGCCTCCCGTGTGATGGCGGCAGGCGCGGACTTCTGGCTGGCGGGCCCGCAGTCCACGATGCTCCCGGCCAGGAAGCCGGTGGTATCGATCTGCGCGACGCGTACGGGGGCCGGCAAGAGTCCTGTGGCTCGCCGGGTCGTCTCGATTCTAAAAGGTGAAGGGCTGCGGGTTGCCACGGTGCGACATCCGATGCCCTACGGCAATCTTGAGCGACAGGCGGTCCAGCGGTTTGCTGCCCTGGAGGACTTGGACGCGGCGTCCTGCACCATTGAAGAGCGGGAAGAGTACGAACCGCATCTCGAGCAGGGTGGGACGGTTTATGCCGGAGTGGACTACGAGCGGATTCTCCGGGAAGTCGAAGACCAGGCCGATGTCATTGTGTGGGACGGGGGCAACAACGACTGGTCGTTTTTTACGCCGGACATCGAGCTCGTGCTTGTCGATCCGCATCGGGCCGGGGAGCCGCCGTATTTTCCGGGGGAAGTCAATCTCATGCGAGCGGATGTGGTGGTGCTGACCAAGATGGATACCGCGACGCCCGAGCAGGTGGATGCGGTGCGTCGATGCATTGAAACCGTGAATCCCCGGGCGGCGCTCGTGGAGACTGCCATGCCGCCCACAGTCGATCATCCGGACAGGATTACCGGCAGGCGTGTGCTCGTCGTCGAAGACGGCCCCACATTGACGCACGGCGGCATGACGTTCGGCGCCGGTGTTCTGGTGGCCCGGCGGTATGAGGCCGGTTGCCTGGTGGACCCGAGGCCCTATGCGGCGGGGAGTCTCAATCGCACCTTCCGGCAGTATCCGCATTTGGGGCCGCTTCTTCCTGCGATGGGGTACGGGCCTGAGCAGGTTCGCGAATTGGAGGACACGATCGAACGGGTGGAGTGCGACCTCGTGGTCATCGCCACGCCGATGGATTTACGGCGAGTCATTCGGATGACGAAGCCGACGGTGCGGGTGCGGTATGACGTGGAGGACCGGGGGCGACCGACGTTGACGGACGTGATGCAAGGCGTCATCGACAAGGCGAAACAATCATGAATCCTTTTCGCGGCGTCATACTCCAATAAGCAGCAGGACATGGAAGGCCGCTTCAACGAACAAACGAGAAGGAGAGATATATGGTGACGCACCCGACACATATTGCTCAGGATCGATGCCATCGCTGCGGAGGCTTGATGGTTCGGGAGGAGATTCGTGAAGTGAACCAGGTCGGTTTGCGTTGCGTCATGTGCGGGGAACACATCGATCCGCTTATCCTCGAACATCGCCGGAAGATGCGTACCCCTGAAGGAGTTCGGCAGCTCTTAGCCAAGAGCGAAAAAGCCGGGATGAACTAGTCGATCTGCACCGTTATGAGGCCGGCCGCTTCCGCCGGTGATGGCGGCGAGTCGCAGAGACCAGGAGTTGCTTGATGCGATAGGCCGGTTCAACCAGCCCGAGGCCGAGAAAGCTGGGCGTGAGCAGGGGTTCGGAGGTTTTCTTGCCTTCGACGTATAAGTCGACCTGTTTCCCTCCGGCCAGCAGAGGCAAGCTCTGAATCCTGGCCTGGGTGACGATGCCGAGCAGGGTGACCGCCCCTCCCGCAGTGAGATGCCCTTCCCGATCCATGGCGGTGGGAAGCCGGAAGACCGGTCCCCCGCTGTTGCCGGGAAACACGTGGCTATCGATAAGAAAGACCTCTGAGCCGGGGCGGGCGGGCGAGACCCAGGAGACGATGCCCTGTCGGACAATTGCGCGCGGTGAATCAGGAATATCGAACGCCGCCGGATAGCCGAGCACCATGATGGGGACGCCCTCATAGAGGTCCGCTGTCGTGGCAATGTCCATCCAGGCGACGGAGGAGGGGCCGCCCGGTTTCGGGTGTCGCATCGTTAAGGGTAACGGAAGGCAGGCGAGATCCACGGCTTTGTCCGGATGGGGGTACCAGCAGCGACGACCGGCTTTGGTGAGGTGAATGGGAATCTCCAGGGCCTGTTTCATGCTCCGGCGATGAGTATGCGGGAATACGATTCCCAGCGTGGAGGGTGTCCAGTTTTCGGTCGGGTCGAGAAACACATGCCTGGCCGTGACCAGCCAGCAATCCTGCCTGCGGGGTCCATGCAACGAGAAGAGTACCCCGGTGCCGACCACGGCGAAAAATTTCTTGGTTGAAACCCGGCCCGTGCGGGACCGTATGTCGGCTTCTTGAATCGCCCCGATTGCCACCGTCGCCGCCCGCCAGCGATCGATCCATCCAGCCATCCTGCCTTGCCTCCATTGGTCCAGCGTTTCACGATACCCTCTCCTGTGATCAGCAAGCCTGGTGCCGCGCATTCGTCGTTCGTCTCGCGCCGCTCGTTTCCCGGCTAAAACCTGCGAGATACGTTTCATGAACGACGCTACAGGGATTTCACGCGTGTGAGGGCAGGCGGCGGGGCGACGGTTTCGCTCGTGGGGTGTCCGGGAGAGACAACCCCGTGGAGGCGTTCTGCGCCAGCGCCGATTCTGCGATTGGGGAAGAATGCGACGATGCTCTGGCCTGCATTATTCATGAGCACTTCTGCCCAATCGCGGATTCGCAGCTGGGACCAGCCTGTCGGCGGGCGGGCTCGCCGCTCGGTCGGTCGACATCCTGCTCAAGGAGGCCTTCCTTCCTCACGGCTCCGCGCGCCCGTCTCGCTTCGCGACTCCGCACTTTCGCGACGAACCGTCATGAACAATGCGGGCTAGCGAGGCTCGCACTCCTGTGTGCCGACGGTGGGTGGCCCACTCATTGCTTGAAACCCCGGTGGTTACGGCGAAGGCCGGAAGCAGCGGGTCGCAGGTCGGCGGCCAGGGGAGCGGGGAATCTTGTACGAGCAGCGGAGCGATCATGACAGTGCGTAACGCCGAGGTCGCGACAGCCTTCGAGGAAATGGCGGACCTGCTGGAGATCGAAGGCGCCAATCCTTTCCGGGTCCGAGCCTATCGTTTCGCCGCCAGAACGCTTCGCGATCTTCCTGCCGAGGTGGGGGAGATGGTGGCGAAGGGCGAAGATCTGACCGGCCTTCCGGGGATCGGCGACGATCTGGCGGGAAAGATCAAAGAAATTCTCTCAACAGGAACCGCGGCCGCCATAGAGGCACAGCGCAAGCGGGTGCCGGCGACGGTGACGGAGTTGCTCCGCATCCCAGGGCTCGGGCCCAAGCGAGTGAAGACGCTCACGCAGGAGTTGAAGATCCGTAGCCCGTCCGAATTGCAGAAGGCGGCGCAGGAGGGCCGGGTCCGGACCTTAGCGGGATTCGGGGAGAAAACCGAGCAGCACATTCTCGCGGCATTGGCAGCGCGTCTTGCGGAAGCCCCACGGGTGAAGCGGGCCGTGGCGATTCCCTATGCCGAGGCTCTGGTGGCCTACCTGGAGCAATTGTCAGGGGTCGGCCGTGTCATGGCGGCAGGGAGTTATCGTCGTGGACTGGAAACCATCGGCGATCTGGATATTCTGGCTGTGGCTCCTGCGGGCCGCCCCGTCACGGATCGGTTTGTGGCCTATCAGGAAGTGCGCGACGTGCTGGCCCATGGCGAAACGAAGGCCAGTGTCCGCCTTCAGAGCGGTTTGCAGGTGGATCTCAGAGTCGTGCCGCAAGAAAGTTACGGAGCGGCGCTCCTCTATTTTACCGGCAGTAAATCGCATAACGTCGTGCTCCGGCAACTGGCTCAACAGCGCGGCTTGAAGCTGAATGAATATGGCCTGTTTCGTGGAGACACGCGTGTCGCCGGAGAGACGGAGGAATCGGTCTACGCCGCCCTCGGCCTGCCCTGGATTCCACCGGAATTGAGAGAGGGGCGGGGAGAGATCGAGGCGGCGAAGGCCGGGCGACTGCCGCACCTCGTGGACCTGCACGATCTGAAGGGCGATCTCCATGCTCACACGAGGGCGACCGACGGCCGACACAGTCTGCAGGAAATGGCAGAGGCCGCCCGGTTGCGCGGATTGCAATATTTCGCCATCACGGACCATTCCCGCCGGTTGACGATGGCCAAGGGTCTCGACTCGACCAGGTTGCTGCAGCAGATGGAAGACATCGATCGACTGAATGCCACCCTGTCAGGGATCACGATTCTCAAGGGTATCGAGGTCGATATTTTAGAGGATGGAAATCTGGATCTGCCGGACAATGTGCTCGGTCGGCTGGATCTGGTGGTCGCCGCGGTCCATAGTCGGTTCACCCTCTCCAAGCAAAAGCAGACAGAGCGCATCATGAAGGCGATGGATCATCCTCACTTCTCCATCCTGGCCCACCCCAGCGGGCGCCTGATCGGCCGGCGCGAGCCCTATGATGTGGACATGCTTCGCATCATCCGGAAGGCGCGCGAGCGCCGGTGCTTTCTTGAAGTCAACGCCCACCCCGAACGACTGGACCTGACGGACATTCATTGCCGGATGGCGAGAGAGGAAGGCGTGTTGCTGGCGGTGAATACGGATGCACACAGCATGCTGGATCTGGAGAATGCGCGCTTCGGCATCGGGCAGGCCAGGCGGGGATGGCTTGAAAAGTCCGATGTGCTGAACACGAGGTCGTACGCGGAATTGAGGAAGCTGCTGAAGCCGACCATGAAAGCTTGATGCCGGTATAGGAGACGGGTTACCCGGTGCCGATCCTGTGATGCGTTCGATGTCGGAGGGAGGGCCATGATGACGGAGAAAGCCGAGTTGTTGGCAAAGGCCGCGAAACCGGCGGAGGAGGCCTTGCGGCTGCATGCGTACTACAAGGGAAAGATGCAGACGTTGCCGAAGTGCGCGATCCGGAGTCTGGAAGATTTTTCGGTGTGGTATACCCCGGGGGTGGCGGCTCCCTGCAAAGCGATCCAGGCCGATCGTGAACTTGTGTACGACTACACGAACAAGGGGAACACGATCGCCATCGTGTCGGACGGCACCAGAGTGCTCGGGCTGGGCGACATCGGGCCGGAAGCGGGACTTCCCGTGATGGAAGGGAAGGCGCTGCTCTTTAAATATATGGGCGGGGTGGACGCGGTGCCGGTGTGCCTCAACACAAAAGATCCGGACGAATTGATTCGAACGGTTCGGCTGCTGACGCCCTCGTTCGGCGCGATCAATCTGGAAGATATCGCGATGCCGAAGTGTTTCAGGATTCTCCGCGAACTGCAGGACGACTGCCCGATCCCGGTCTGGCACGACGATCAGCAAGGAACCGGAACGGTGCTCCTGGCCGGTCTGATCAATGCGCTCCACGTGGTCGGGAAACAGATGGGACAGGTTCGGATCGCCATGATCGGCATGGGTGCGGCGAACGTGCCGGCGTATCGATTTCTCACCGTCTGCGGGGCCGATCCTGCTCGGATTGTGGCCTGCGATGCGGGAGGCATCCTCGGAACTCACCGGCGGGAGTACGAACAGAATCCTGCGTTCGGCGAACAGTGGAACGTGTGTCTACGCACCAATCCAGCCGGTTTGCGCGGCGGCATTGCCGAAGCGTTGCTGGGAGCGGATGTCTGTGTGGCCTTTTCCGCCGGCGGGATCATAAAACCGGAATGGGTGAAGAGCATGGCCAGGGATGCCATCGTGTTCGCCTGCGCCAATCCGGTTCCGGAGATCTGGCCCTGGGACGCGAAAGAGGCCGGCGCGCGGATCGTCGCCACAGGCCGTAGCGACTTTCCCAATCAGGTGAATAACTCCCTCGTGTTCCCCGGCATTTTTCGAGGCGTGCTCGACGTGCGGGCGCGGGCAATTACCGATGAGATGGCGATCGCAGCGGCCCATGAACTGGCTCTGTGCGCCCGGGAGCGCGGGATCCATGAGGACAGTATTCTGCCGACGATGGAGGAATGGCAGGTGCCGATGTGTCTGGCGGTGGCGACGGCGACCAAGGCGCAGGAGCAGGGACTGGCGAGGGTGGCCAGGACACGCGATCAGGTCCACATTCTGGCGGAATCGAAGATCCGTTCTTCCCATGAGGCGATGCGTGTGTTGCTGCGGGAGGGGCTGATCGTCGCGCCGCCGGCAGCAAGGGAGTGATAAGAGGGGTGGAGGCGGGAACCGCGATGGTCGTGCAGGACTAGGCGCAGGGTTGAGTGGTATTCATCGGTACTTAAACGGACAGACCACGCCAGATGAACTCGGGCCTCGAAAGACCGCTCCCGGCCAAGAGCGGAAGTTCAGCGTCGAGGTCGCACCGACATAAAGCGGTCTTCAGCCCTGTTGCATTAACGACCTGCCGCTCAGCCGCGAGCGGCGAACGCGACCTTCACAAAACCGCTATACCTCGCGCCGCTCGTCGGCTGGAGCGGCTTGTTAGACCGCTGTCCGACACCCTCCTCAAAATTTACCCGCCTTCAGATTGCGCCGGAGCTCATGGCCTGCTTCGGTGGAACCGACAATCTCGGTTACGACGCCAATAACCCGCCGAGTGTCGTAGTAGCCGACACGTAAGATGGGCAACCGGAAGCTCTGAATCTGGGGATAGCCCGAGGACTCCAGGTGAGCGGCCGCAGCATCATAGTCCGCATCATCCAGCCAGTACGCCACGTGCTGAACGGCATCACCATGTCGATCAAGTGACTCCTGGTACATGCTGGCCCCCGAGACAGGCTGGATCAGTTCGATCTGGGTGTCTCCTGCGTAGGCGATGTGAAGGTTGCAGACCCAGTTCCCGGGCTTCCCGAGATACGTGCCCTCGGTGTCCTTTGCGGCGAGGTTGTCCATGTGCATGAAGCGGCTGATTCCCATCGTTTCAACGAAGAACTTCTCGGCGGCCGCAAGGTCTCGGACGACCCAGGCAACTTGGCAGAACGCTGGAGCAATCACTGGCTTTGTCATGTTGGGCTCCTGTGGTTTCTTTGCGTACCGAAGCGGCCTAACAATGTTTAGACCGATCCGCATAAGAGCCGGATCTGCCATTTTCTGTCCGTATAAGACGCCACTACGGTTCGTGAACAATACGCCATAGTTTACGCTTGTTCAACGAGTTGCGACGGTGGGACCATTTATAACGGGTTCTTATGCGGATCGGTGTAAGCCCCCTCTTCTGATAGCGGTCGGTCGTGGACTTCGGGTTTGGGTCGAGGACTGCCATCGGCCAGGAGCGGAAGTTCGGCGCCGAGATCGAACCGCCATAAAGCGGTCCTCAGCCATGTCGCATTAACGCTGCCCATCGGCCGCGCCGCCTTTTGGCGTCGGCTGGATGGGCTTGTTATGCGGCATTGAGCGGCTTGATACGCGCCATATCTTTCTTAATTGCCTCCGAGGCATCCCACAGATCCACAGCCCGTTGGGCGTTCAGCCAGAATTCTGGAGAATTGCCAAACAGGCGTCCAAGCCGCAGAGCCATTTCCGGACTGACACTCCGGCGCTCTCGCAGCACCTCATTAATCGACTGCCGCGAGACACCCACGGCTTCAGCCAAACCGGAAACGGTCAGTCCATAATCCGGCAAAAAGTCTTCACGCAGCATCTCGCCCGGATGGGTAGGCCGTCGCTTGCTCTTGGTTGTGTTCGGAATGCTCATCTTTCTCACCTCATTCAGTGGTAATCACAAACTTCGACATCATAGGCATCGCCGGCCACAAACCGGAAGCAGATGCGCCACTGGTCATTGATCGAGATCGAATGTTGTCCCTTTCGGTCGCCTTCCAGTGCATGAAGGCGATTGCCCGGCGGAACTTTCAGATCATCCAGCCGCGTAGCCAAGTCGACGTACTCCAACTTGCGCGCAGCCCGTTTGGCAACATCCGTCGGAAACCGCTTGGCATTGCCTGTGGCGTACAGTTCCTGGGTGCGTCGATCCGCAAATGTCTTGATCATGCGTCAAGTGTAGTTCGTCACGTGACGCGTGTCAATCGATGGTTTGCTACCGCCTAACGGCTCGGCGATGAGCTGCCGGCCGCCCGTGTTGCAGCAAAGTCTCGTCCGCCGGCCGCTGCCGTGCAAACAACCTTGATCGGCGGCCGGCGGATCGAGCCCATGGTGGACCGCCGACTGCGGCCGGTCAGCTCCATTGCCTTGTTAGCCCGCGCTCTACGACGCGGCGACAGGCTTGGGAGGCAGCTGATAAACGAATGTTTGCGCCCCCCAGGCGAGCCTGTCGACTTGGAACGGGTGTCCCACTCTGAAGAGCACCGGATCTGGACTGAGCTCTCCGGCTCGTGCTTCTTGGCTGTAATGGAAGAGGAGGAGTGTAAACAGACCTCCAACAGCATTGAGCGCATTCTTCAGACTGGCCTTCGAGAAGTGGTCGTGCCGCTCGTGCTTGACCTTGTTGTACGCGGTCCACCAGATGGGATTCTCGTTCCTGGCCCAGCACTCCCACGGAATGAAAGACAAGCCAAACTTGGGGATCGAGACTTGGGCGCTCGCGATCTCTGGATGGTGACGCGTGATTTCCTCCCGATAGGCGTTGATCCTGCCCGCGCTGCTCTCTGCGCTGAGCCGCCGACATAGCTGCTTGGCGACGACGTCAACCTCCGAGGCTGCCGCGAAAAGCAGCCGCGCGAGCTCAAGTGAATAGGCGTCGAAGTTCGCCTGCGTGGGCTCGAGGTATCGCGAGAGGGTGGACAGATCCGATTCGAGCGCAAGAAAGTAGTTCCAGTGTTGCGGGGTCGGCGACTCCTCGATCATCTCTCGCTCCTTGGGCGGGCCAACAATGTTTAGGCGGATCCGCATAAGAGCCGGATTGGCCAGTTCTGTCCGTATAACATGCCAATACTGTTCGTGAAGAATATGCCATGCCCGTTGTCGTTTCAATGAGTTGCGACGGTGGGACCATTTCTCATGGGTGCTTATGAGGATCGGCATAACACTCCGCATAACACCCCTCCTTACGGTGGCGGTCGGCCGTGGACTTCTGCTTTTAGTCGATAGCTTGCACTGACTGCCGGGTCGAGCTGAAGCAATACAGTTGATTCCTGCGTTTCCGTGCTTACGTAATAAATAAGGGAAAGGAGGCGCACAGCTTCTTGAGGTCGGCAGCCTCGTGTGAGTGTGACTCGCCCTTGTGCAGCCAGCGTGCGTAGGGCATCGCTTCTGCCTCGGTTGCGGGAGAGGGTTCACGGTACGCGCATTGTTTCTCGGTGCCAGTAGGCACGGCCGTCGATGCGGTCCTTGTAAAGGTCGATGCGCGGGATGATCAGCTAGTACAGCCACTGAAGGATTGTCGAACTCTTCTCGGCCAGTCGGCAGCTCCGGTGCTCCACACAAGGGCGGGCCGTTTTTTTATTTCACCTGCTGGATTCCTCCACTCTATCAATCATTCTTTGCTCAGCGCTGTCCCGCCATTTCATGAAAATTCATGACGGATCTCAAGAGCACCACGCCTTCTAATTTTCTTCTAAGGGGCTAAAGGGGTTGAGAGCCTGAGAAAGGCAAAAAAGCAGGGCGGAGGCAGGGTCAGAGAGCTTGTCAGCAACAGTGGAGATCTTGGAGAGGTTTCAGGCTTCCCGCTTGGCACCTGCGGGCCTGCTCACCACCTCTGCACTCGACCTCGGTATCCGTCTCTGTTCCTCTCACCGAAGCCTCCGCTCAATTCATAGGTAACGTCGATCCGCCGGCAGTCAAGTTGTTCGCTTCGCCGAGGGCCAGGCCACAGATGCAATTCCGCGCGCTGTAGCGGAATAGGGCAGCAGCGAGGAGACGGCCGGAGGTCCGATTCAATCACTGGTCCCGAACCCCTTGTTTCCTCGCTGTTCTTCATCCCCGGATGTGACCTGTTGGTGCCAGTGGGCAGGCCCGACCCTGGCACAACCTATGCTGTCTTATTTCAAATGCGGAGTATCGCGGCAGTTCATGGTCGAGCGGTGCAAGAGGGGTGCTGATGATGCGATGGTTGATCGCTCTTGATGAATCCGAGTTTTCGGAACGCCTCATCGGATGGATGCGGACATTTCCCCAT
The DNA here is from genome assembly GCA_000196815.1 of Nitrospira defluvii. Taxonomy (GTDB): domain Bacteria; phylum Nitrospirota; class Nitrospiria; order Nitrospirales; family Nitrospiraceae; genus Nitrospira_A; species Nitrospira_A defluvii_A. The sequence continues at coordinate 3,814,163 of FP929003.1, read as the reverse complement.
CCGAAGGACACGGTCGTGACCGTGCTGCATGTGCTCGAACCTCTGGCGGTGCCGGAAACGGCGGGCGCCAAAGGACAACAACTTGTGCGTCAGCAACAGGGAGCGATGGTAGAGGCGTTGCTGGATCGGGCCCGGGCGCTGTTGGCGCAGTCTTTTGAGACGGTCGACGTGATCCTGCGCGAGGGAGTGCCGAGTCAGGAGATTTTGCATGTCATTCAAGAGCATCGGCCGGATATGGTGGTGTCAGGTATGCGAGGGTTCTACCAGGCGGCGGGGTTTGCCTTCGGCAGCGTGTCGCAACGGCTGCTGGCCTATGCGCCCTGTTCGCTGATGCTGGTGCCCGGCAAGGTGACGCCGGGACTCGGGTTACGGGTGCTGCTCGCGACCGACGGGTCGCCCGATGCCCTGCGTGCTGCCGGCCTCGTCAGGGATCTTACGGGTGTGCGTGAGATTGTCGTGGTCTGCGTCGTGCGTCCGCTCGGGGCGGCGCAAGCGGTGCTCGACCGGTTCCAGCACGACGAAAGCCGTACTATGCGAGTCGATTTGTTGCGCAGCAGGCGGGCGGTGGCGCGGAAGGCCATTGCCGATACCGTGGAGGTCTTGAAGGGGGTACCGGGGAACATCCGTACTGTGGTGCTGGCCGGCCATCAGGCCGAGGCCATCGTTCGCGCAGCCCGGCGAGATGAGGCGGATTTGTTGGTCATCGGCGCACGTGGGTTTACGGGAGTGAAAGCGGTGGCGCTCGGGAGTGTGTCGCGCGCCGTGGCCCAGTTAGCGACCTGTCCTGTGTTGATCGTGAAACCATAGCAAGGGGGTGCCCCGTCTGTTCACGAACAACCAACGAAGAGGCTGCAATGGCGTTGACCCTGCGTTCCGTAGTCCTTCAAAAGCCTGACTCCGTCAATCTGATCCTTGTTCAGGCTCATTTCATCAAGACGGTTGAAGATCTTCACGAAGCGCTGGTGACGGAGGTGCCGGGGATTCAGTTTGGATTGGCGTTTTGTGAAGCCTCCGGCCCCTGCCTCGTTCGGTGGCGCGGGACGGATGAGGCCTTCGCCCTGGTGAGGATACATGCCTCGGCGATCGGCGCCGGCCATAGTGTTATCGTGCTATTGAAAGAGTGTTTTCCAATCAACGTGCTGCCGATGATCCGGCAGGTGCCGGAGGTCTGTACGATTTTCTGTGCGACGGCGAATGATGTGGAGGTGATCATGGCGGAGATGGAACGGGGACGCGGGCTTCTGGGTGTGGTGGATGGCTCCAGCCCGAAGGGAGTTGGGGAGGAGCAGGATATCGCCGGCGGACGGACGTTGCTCTGTCGGTTCGGGTACAAATTCTAGCTCGATGAGGGACGAGCATGGAACTCCGAATCCATTGCCGACCGATGAATCAACTCCTCTTCGGAGTCGGCCTGCTCCTGAGAACCTTCCGTGAGCGATTTTCGTTTAGGAACGTCCCCTGATCCTTCAATGCGCAGGTCCCGTATCAGGCAGATTGCCCACCAGGGAGATCGCCATCATGAAACAGGTCTGGGCCATGCTGCAGCGCACTGCCGACGGTGCCATGCTGATGAATGAAGAGGGCATTGTGATCCTGTGGAACAAGGCTGCCGAGCGGTTGCTGGGGTTTCGCGCTCAGGACGTGATCGGGCGTCCCTGTCAAGAGGTGATCCGAGGCGAGACGCTGGCCGGCCACCCGTTCTGTTCGCCCTCCTGTGTGGTCGGGCATCGGTTGGGTTGCGGAAGGGGTGTGCGCAATTTCGACATTCAGACCAGAACCAAGGGGGGGAAAGTGATCTGGCTCAATGTGAGTTCGTTGCCGGTGCCCTCCAGAAAGCCGGATCGCTTTCTGGCCGCACACCTCTTTCGCGACATCACGGCGCGCAAGAAGGTCCTGGGATTGACGGAGGAACTGTATGCCGCGGTGGCGCCTCCACGAGGTCGGGATTATGCCTCGTCAGAGCCGCTGTCGCGAGGGGCGACGGAGAGACGGGCGGATACGGTGCCGGAGATTCCCGCTCTCCTTCCCCTTGGCGAACGGGAACGGGAAATTCTGCGCGGGCTCGCCGCCGGCAAGAGCGGCAAGGACATCGCGGATCTGCTGTGCATCAGCCCGGTAACCGTGCGCAACCACATTCAACACATCCTTGAAAAGCTGGGCGCCCACAGCCGTCTCCAGGCGCTCGCCATTGCGTTTCCACCCGGCGGGGTGTCTGCTCAGAAGTGACGTGTCGGTTTGTGCCACAGTTGTTGGTACTTGCCGTATGAGCCGATGTTGACGAACTCCCGCACGATCCCTTTCAAACCCTCATCGAGTTGCCTGCGCGTCTGGTGTGGCCAACCCATCGCAACAATGATGCATTCGTCTCATTGTCGGAACGTGCGTCCGGACGTACGCTAAGAACATGAGGCCGTGTGAACCGAAGGAATGGATGCCATGTGGGTCATCAAGGATATTCGATGGACGGCGGGGGCGCTGCTGGTGTTGACGGGGGCGATGGTGATGGCGCTGGGCGGTCCCCTGCCGGCTCCCTTGCCCGAACCCGACTGGCTCGACGCGATGATGGAGGCCGTGCTCGCCGAGCAAGCGAATGAAGGGCCGTTTTGGGGGACGTTTGCCCCGTATGTCGCGCATCTGACGACGGTGCGGGCGCACATCATCAACGGCGAGGGGGATGCGGTGTATCAGGCGATGAACCGATTCATGGACATGCTCGAAGCGCGCGACTATGGGGTGTCTCCTGAAGTCGCGGACCGACTGTTCGATTACTGCTATCTCGTGACCCCGGCGAAGTATCACGACGTGTCCAGGCATATCGATAAGTTTATTGAGGATCAGTACGGCGGCAGCGGCGGGTGAGCGCCATGACGCGCGGGAAAGGCGGACGCCATGAGAACAAGAAGGGAGGAGTCAAGGGCGGGGTCGATGTCCGTTACGTTCGTGTCCATCGCGCTGGCGTGGGGCCTGTTGTCGGGAGCCGTAACGGGTGTGGCCGCGGCTGCGACGACAGAACAGGCAGCGCCAGAAGTAACGATCCAGGTGACCATCAAGAAAATGGAGTTCCATGTCACCGGCTATGGCCGGGAGGGGAATCCCACGGCCATCGTGGTCCGCAATGAAGACGGCGTGACGCATGGATTCTACTCCCCGCTGTTTAAGGACACGCCGGTTCGGCTGGAAGGCGACGGGTACCAGGTTGCGGGGAAAGATGTCCCATCTTTCCGCGTCGATCCAGGCAAGACCATGACGCTTCATTTTACTAAGGGGTCGGCGGAAGCCCCGCTCACGATGATGAGCCCGCTTATGCGGCATGTCATCTGGTGCGACATGCATCCGGACGTGAAGGGGGAACTGTTCATCATCGAACGCCGAGGCGGGTGAGCGGAAGACTGAGTCAGGAGAAAGAAGATGGCAGGGTGGAATCATCGTGGCGAAGTGACGCGCAGTGGCGCGAGGTTCTCCGGGAGGAAGCAGTGAGTCGTTCACGTTTCAACCAAGGAGGTCCATCATGAAGATCAGAGGACATACAACCACAGTGCTGGCGGTTCCCCTTGCCGTGGCGGCCATGACGTTGCTCGGCATGGGCAGGACGGTGGCGTTTGCGCAAGCCCCTGGCATGGGGGCACCGCCGTCGAAGGTGGAGATCACGATTAAAGATCGGCAGCACGGATACGAGACCGTGGGGCTGACGATGCCGTCGCACGACACGACGATCATGATCCACAATAAGGACAGCGTCACGCATGGGTTCGCGTCGAATCTATTCAAGGGGATTCCGGTTCGTGTGGAAGGCGGGGTTGAGGTGGTCGGGAAGAACTTCAAATCGTACCACGTGGATTCGGGGAAGACGATGACGCTTCATTTCGCGACAGCGCCGTCGAAGTTCGATCCGGCCACGGGCATCGCCGAGAGCATGCGTCATGCCCTCTGGTGCGACATCCATCCGGAAGTCAAAGGGGAGGTGTATGTCATCGAAACCAGGGGTGAGGTGGGTGGTGGCTGATCGCACCCGGCTCCTGTAGCCGGAAGGACTCGCAACATGAGCCACATAAAGCCATCCCATTGTGTGAGTGGTCTGGCTACCGTTGTCCTGGCCGGCGCTCTGGGTTTCTGGAGCGCCGCTGGGGCGGCGGAGTTTCACTTTGTGGTGCAAGATCTCGGGGAGAAGCGGGCGGTGTGGGTGCCGCAGGAAGTGCTGATTCATCGCAGCACGGAGATGCAGGATGGGTTGGTGTTTGTGCTGGAGAATCCGACAGATCGCACCCATGCCTTTGCCGCCTATGGACTGTTCGAAGAGGTGATGGGTGCGGGTGGGGAAGTCAGCACAAAGCCGTTACGGGTCAACGTGACATCGGAAGACAGGGTCCGGGTGCAGATCAGCACGGCCCAATTTGAACGGGGACAGGCGGAAGCCGGTTCAGAGGAGGAAGCCTATCCGTTTTTTTGTCCCTTACATAAAGGCGACGCGCATCTGGGAGGAACGATTCATGTCTTGCCGTAACCGCGATCAGGATAGAGGACAGGGTTCGCAGGGGTCTTTGTGGGGAATCACGATGAGGAATCAGAGAAGCCAGGCGAGTCGGTTCGTGGCCGTTACCAAGTGTCGATGGCGGCGGGGTGTGTCGCTGGTGAGTGTTCTTATCGTGGGGCTGACGTGGATGTTGTCGGCCAACCAGGTGGCTCGCGGCAGCGAGTTCCGTTTTGTCGTAGAGGATTTACCGGACCACTCGGCAGCCTGGCTTCCCAGTGAGGTCGTTATTCATACGGATACGGACCTCAGGGACGGATTGATCTTCCTTCTCGTGAACCCCACCGTCCGTACACACGTTTTCATGGTCGAGGGGCTCTACGAACAAGTAGCCGGTGAGCAGGGTGACGTTATCAACAAGCCGTTGCGGGTGACGGTGGCCCCTGAGGACAGCGTCAGAACCCTGGTGAGTCCTGCGCCATGGGAAGGGAGCCGTGAACGAGGAGGCGTCGAGGAGTTTCGTTTTTTCTGTCCGTTGCACAGAGGGGACATTGATACGGGCGGGACGATCCGCATGGTCCATCACGGCGGGACCATCCGGACGGTCCAGTAGAGGATCGTGAGCGCATTTTGCTGGGGGGGGAATCCAATGGGGACGGTGATGGTCAGGGAACGAGGGCCATCTGAAAAACAGCTGATACGTCAGAAGTAAGGAGGGGAGTCATGACACCGATGACTATCTCACGGAAGACGACGGGTGTCGTCCTCTGCGTGTTGCTTGCGGTGCTCGTCCCGCTGGCGGCGATCGCGATGTATGCGGGGTCGGAAGGCTGGGTGGAGCAATTGACCGGGTTCGTCGTCGTGCAGGAAGGGATCGCTTCTGCCAAGGGCGAGCCCGGATCGTTCGATCCTTATGTCGGCCAAGTCACCCTGGTGCGAAGCCTCTATGACCGGGGTGACTGGAAAGGTTCGTATATGGCGATGAACCGTTTTATGGACATGCTGGAAAGCCGGGACGGAGATATCAGCGCCAAGGCCGCCGATGCGATGTGGGATTTCTGTTATGAAGTCACCCCGCCGGCCCTGCACGACGTCAAGCGGCACAAGCAGTGGTGGGATAAAACCGTGAACTGGGAGAAATTCTTCTGGGAGGAATAGGGTTGGCCGGAGCCGGATTTCCGAATGATCATCGTGCAGTGGAGACGAGCCGCGGAATTCCGGGTGTGCGCGAGGAGGACATCATGCGAATCATCCAAGTCACGAAGTGGATGGCGGCATCGGTCCTGTTGTTGGCGAGTCTCGTCATGCCCGGCGTTGTTCGTGTTGCCGGCGCCGGAGAGCAGGAGTGGCTCGATGCGATGGTGCAGGCGGTATTGGCTGAGCAGGCAAAGGAGGAGGGGGCTGGAGATCGGTTTGCCCCCTATGTCGCGCAATTGGCGACCGTGCGAGGGTACTTGAGCAAGGACGATGGCGAAGCGGTGTACCGAAGCATGAATCGGTTCATGGAGATGCTGCAGGCTCGGGAGCAGGGTATTGCTCCGGAGGCGGCGGATCGGCTGTTCGACTATTGTTACGTTGTGACGCCGGCGCGTTATCACGATGTGTCCCGGCATCTCCACCGGTTGAGCTGACGGCAGGCTCTGAGGGCATCGCCGGGGGCTTTGTCGTTGGTCGGACTGTTCAAGAAGAGTACCCCCGGATGGTCAGCAGGAGGTGCCCCGTTCAGCTCTTGTCCTTGTCTTTTGCAGGGCGTTCCCGTAGGCGACGCAGGAGCTCTTGAAATGACGACTCCGCCATGATTTTCGTGAACTGACTGCGATAGTTCATGACCAGGCTCACACCATCGACAATCACGTCATAGGCGAACCAGGTGCCGCCCTTATTCGTCAGTCGATAATCCATCGGAAAGTCCAGCTTGTCGGACACCAGCCTGGTTCGGACTTCGGCGTACCCGTCGACCGTGCGCTCGGAGAGATAGACCACCCGTTCGCCCGCATACCCTTCGATTCTTGCCGCATACTGGTCCGAGAGAAACGCTTTGAAGAGCTGGACGAACTCCTGTCGTTCTGATTGCGTCAGTGGTTTCCAATGCGCGGCCAGCGTCCGCTTCGACATTTCTTCGTAGTCGAACCGCTCCGCAATGACTTCTTCCAACAGGTGTCGCCGGTGGGGCAGTTGGCCGGGCGCTTTCAACTGCTGGTCGTCGAGAATGTGAAACACCGTATCGAGTGTTGCGCGGACGACGGCGGTCGGTGGGGCGCCTTCGAGTGTCGCCCCGACCAGCGCCACGAGCAGCAGTGCGAGGGCCGGTCCTGCAAAGAGGAGATGAACGAAGCTTGGTCGGCGCATGATCCGGGCCTCTCAGGGTTGCACGGTTCGCGTTCGGATGCGCGTCGGCTGTTCACGCCGGCGTAACCGGTGATCTCGCCGCATGGTCCAGCACCTGCTGAATATGAACATCCACCTGTCTGAGTACCGAAGGGGAGACGGCATACCCGTCGCTTTCGTAGGTCAGAATGGGCATGCCACCCTGGATGCTGAGCGGCTTGAGAATAGCCTCTGAAATTCGGAAAGGAAGACAATTGAACGGCCCGATGAGGATCAGTCCGTCATACCCTTCGCGAGCGGCATCGAGTCCCTTGCCGATGGTGGGCAGGAGTTCGCCCCAGATCGCGCGGGACACATGTTCGGCGCCCTTGTGAAAGACGGTAGCGGCGGGGTTCGGCCCGGCTACCAAGAGGCCGGTTTTCTGAAACAGCCCGCGGTAGTGTTCCTCCACGCCCTGTAACAGCTGATGGCCGGCCCATTGCTGCAGGTACTGTCGCCCTTCCGGTTCAAAGATTCTGGTGCAGGCTTTGGCCATGGCGAAGCCGCCCGGTTCCACTCCCCAATGCTTCGCAGTGGCGGCCATCTCGTCATAGGTAAAGTAGAGAAACAGATCGCTCAGATCGACCGGCTTGAGGATGATGCCTCGCTCGGCATAGCGGTCGCGGACACCGTCCATGAAGAAGGAACTGAACCGGGTAAAGAAATCGCCGGCCACGACGACACGGGGGCAGGTCAGTGGATCTTCGGTACGTGGGAGTTTGGCCAGGGTGTCCACGAATGCGGGCAAGTTAGTGTGAAAGTCCTCCAGCGTTCGGGTGCGCTCGACGAACTGGTTCCACTCGATATGCAGGCGCTCGATGCTCCCAGGGGCTCCCACCACCCGAAGCACCTGATCAATTTCTACCAGGACATCCCCGAGCACAATGGCGGGGGAGAACGATTTCGTCAGGCGTTCCTTGTCGAATCCCAGGTAGCCATTCTCCTCACGAGGGTCGAACAAGAACAGGTCTGCCAATCGCTGCTCGGTGATAAACCGCTCTAAGTAGCCCATATAGGAATCGCTCACGCAGGGGGCCCCGCCCCGTAGCATGTAGAAGCCCGCCACCTCATCGGGCCGTCGCTGCTCGCTGACCTGAAGCAGTTGCCCGATACAGATCGGCAACGGCAGACATTCGCGGCCGGATGTGTATTGGAGGCCCCGGTCGAGCTGCGCGCGGGTCAGCGGAAGGACGACGCCGGGATGCAAGCCCAGCCAACGGGAGGCCATGGTCACGGCCTGGGTGTGGTATGGCGAAAAATTCGGGAAATAAATCGTGACCTGAGGATCGGTCAGGTGGATCTGTTTGCCGTTGGATCGGACAATTCGGCCCTCTGAGAGGAGTCGGCAGGCGGTGAACGACTCGCCGGGGCGATGGTGCTTGTCTTGGTAGTTGCCGATGATGTCGAGAAACGCCTCAAGCCTGGTCTGGACTCCGGCATCGGCGGTGTGCGCGTCGATCTCCAGAATCAGATAGGGTTTCGATCCCATTTCGGAGGCGAGGGTGGCATGGGTAAAGGCATCGATGGTGCAACTGAAGTTGCTGACGCTCAACAGGAACAGATTGGGATGCTGCTTGGCGATCGCCACGGCATTCAAAATCTGGTTCGCAAAGTGCCAGGAGGTGGGCCCCTCGCCGAGCGGTAACAGACAGTCGGCGGGGATCACCGGCACGCCCATGCTGGAGAGTTTCTTGCCCACGGACTGCGAGGCTTCCGGCGTAAAGGCGTTGTAGCTGTGACCGGCAAGGAGAATGGCCGGTTTGCCTGCTGCGATGGCTGTTGCCAAGGCCTGTGTTCCCAGTTCGCTGAGTGTGCGTTCGGCTGTCGTCTGGGCCAGCACGGCTGCCGCCCAGGCTTCTTCAGCCGTCCCGCGCTCGACCTTGAGTTCCTGGACGGCTGTGTCTATGAGCGCAGAGCAACTGCCGTATCCGTTCGTGAAATCCAGGACCGGTGAAAGCAGGCGGCTGCTTGGAAACGCTTTGGACAGGAAGTAGGGCTCCGCCTGCGTGATGGGGCAGAGGTACGATTCCCGGCACTGGTTCGAATGGGGCATGCGCATGACATGCGGGATAAAGATCAATTCGACCCCCCGGCGGGTCAGATCAAGCACGGCGCCGTGGGCAATTTGCGCTGGGAAGCAGAATCCGGAATTGGATGCGAGGTCGCCGCGCGGGTCCACATCCGAGAGCAGCACCTCCATTCCGATGTGAGAAAAGAAGGTGGAGTAGAGCGGAAACAGCGAGTGGGTGGTCAGCGCCCTGGGAATGCCGATGCGTGTGCCGTTGGCCACTGCGGTGGCTGTGGGGCGGCCCAACGATTCCTGCACGAAGGCCTTCGCGCTTTCGTACGCCGGTCCGACTCCCCAGCGCTGACGCTCCACCCGCTCGTGTTTGGGTGTGGAGGCAGGCGGGAGGCGGGGGACTTGAAAGAGGACCTCGGCCCGGTTCTCGACCAGGTCCACCACTCCAGCGGTCCGCGCTTTTCGCTTCCAGACATTCTCATACAAGCTGCAGCGGCCGCCGAAGGGAAAGCGGCGTCCCGCGACCATGAACCGGTCGATGGTGCAATACATCTTGCAGGCTCCGCAGGTGAAGCGGCCGACCAGCTGCATCTCGGGCCGGCTCAGCGTGAGCAGGTCGACGGTATGAGCCATCAGCGAGCCGGATCGCTTCAACGCGAGTAACCCGACTCCGAGCGCTCCGAGCAATTCAGGGCTGGGCGGGATGACCACATCGCGGCCGACACTGTGGGCGAAGGCATGCCCGACGGCGTGGTTCAGTGCGACGCCGCCCTGCAGGAAGACTTTCTTGCCCACGTAGCGTGGTCCCTTCACCCGGTTGAGATAGTTGTCGGCGATGGCATAGACCAGTCCGGCCACGATGTTGTCGCGGGGGTGGCCCTTCTGTTGGGCCAGTCGAATGTCGGAGTTGATGAAGGCGGCGCAGGTCGCCTTAAAATGCACAGGAGAGGGTGCGGCGATCGCCAGGCCGGCGATGTCGGCGACGGTAATCCCGAGATCGCTCTGGGCGCTTTCTTCCAGAAACGACCCGGTGCCGGCCGAGCAGGCATTGTTCATTGCGTAGTCGATGGGCACGCCGTTGCGCAGGTAGATATATTTGGAATCCTGTCCGCCGATCTCAAAAATGGTGTCCACATCCGGATCGAAATGGGTGGCCCCCGCCGCATGGGCGGAAATCTCGTTGTAGACATGCTCGGTGCCGAGATAGGCGCCGGCGAGTTCTCGGGCTGAGCCGGTCGTGCCGACCAATCCGATCGGGCGGTTCCCCAGCGCATTGACGAGGGCGTGAAGACATTCTCGTGTGGCTGCCACGGGATTTCCCTTGGTGCGTCCATAATGGGATGCCACCACCTTGTGTGTCGATGGATCGAGCAGGATCGCCTTGGTCGTCGTCGAGCCGGCATCGACGCCGAGAATCAGCGGTCCCTCTGGCGGTGACTGCAAGGGCGGGGTGGCGATCACGTGTACTCGTTCGCCGTACTGGCGGAGCGGGGGGAGATGCCCAAGCTCCGGCTGGGCGGCAAGCTTGGGCGCGCGCTCTTGCGGGTGATCGCGGGTAAGCAGGGCCGTGCCCCAGGCCTCGAACCAGGCACTCTCCGGCAGTACCACAAATTCGGTGTGCGGGAGCTTCGCGCGTAGCGCGGCCAGCATTGCGTCGTTGTGTGTGACGCCACCGATCAGTAGCACCCGTTTCGGCGCCTGCACGCCTTTCTCCAGCAACGCGATCACCTTATTGGCCATGCTGTCGTGGAGTGTATGCAGGATGTCTTCGGGCCTGGCCTCGTTGCGGTTCAGCTTGTGCGTGATGTCCGACTTGCAGTGGACTGAACAGCGTGAGGCCAGCGGCACGACTGTTCCGTCGAACGACCGTCGAACCGCCTCCTCCATGCCCAGCCCCATCCGGCCGATCTGCTGCACGAAAAACTCGCCGCTTCCTGCCGCACACTTATTATGGGACAAGACATTGGTGAGTTTGCCGTCGACGAGCAGGTAGACCAGGAAGGATTCCCCGCCGAGTGAGGCCACCGCGTCAAACGTGCCCTCCACCTCGCGAAGCGCCCGCTGAATCGCCGCCACTTCCGGGACATGGCCGAGCTGGCCGGAGACCCCGAAGTACTCGGCGTCGGCAAACTCCGGACGGGCCAATATCTCACGGAGAACTTCCAGGGGACGGCCTTGATGGGCCACGACCGTGGCATTTCTGGCCGTGCCGCGTATGGCCGCCACCTTCACTGTGAGGGCGCCGATGTTGATGCCGACATACGACATGGAAGAGTCACCTGCAATATTGAATGTGATCGCTGGCTACGCGTCCACCTCTGTGGAGAGTGGAGCAAGTCGCATACCCCGGCGAGACTCTTCCCGTGACCGGGTGTAACAACAAGCGGTTAGTCAGAGCGAGATGCACCGAGGCAGTGGCTTGTGTGGGGGAAGACTCCTCAGGTGTATCGGAGGGCTGGTGCGAATGGCGACAGCTGATGTCGGCGGGATTGAGGCAGTCGTATGCGAAGCCAGAGCAAGCGGTGAGTGCGCAGCAGTCCCGAGATTGTTATTCGGCCGGTACATCCTTGAACAGGTCGTCGAGCATGTGGGCCCATAAGCGGCGGGCGATCTCATCGAAGGGAATACGGAACTCGCGGACGTCCTCCCCGGCGAGAGTAGCCTCACCGGAAGATTCCCAGACGATCTCGCCTGTTCGGGTGTCCCACAGTTGCAGGCTCATGCGGAGCATGGTGACGCGGGTTTGCAGGACTCGCAGACCGAAGAAGGAAAAGCGGCCGGACATGGATTGGCTGAACGAGGCGAGGCTGGGCTGAAAGACGTAGTTGGTGTGGAGGGCTTGTCCGATTTTCTGGAGTCCCGCCCGATTCAGGATACCGGTTCTGACATAGTCGGCCACCAGAGCGGCATACGCTTCCCCCAACTCTCCCCGGTTGATGCGGTTCAACGCTTCGTGGACAGGCAGAGCCGTGATCAGCGTCGACCGCTGATCCAAGGCACTCGACAATGAGCGGGAGACCTGATGGGCAAACCCTTCCAATCCGAATCCCACCACCGCGTTCAGGACGGCAACCTGCTCGAGCTTCAGCGTGGCCGGGTCAAAGGAGGTGGCCCTGGGACGGAATGTCGTTTCTTCGCCCCATTGTTGCAGGGGTCCGATACACCCGGCAGAAAACAAACATCCCGCGAGCAGTAGCACCCGTACGACCGATTGCCCCATACGTCTCACCCGGACGGTTCCCCTCTCTTGCACTGGCGAGTTCATCACCGTGAGTGCCTCACTACAGATGCAATGATCGCTCCCGGTCCTGAGGGGACCATGTGAGGAAATCCGCTACAAGCCTTTCCGAGCAGGTGCCGCGAAAGGGCACAGGCATGAACTCGATAGCAGGGATGCCGGGGTACCCTGCATCGGCGGCGCTACTCGTGTGGAGGCTCAATAGCGGCATGTTTGCTGAACAAACGGCCCGTCGATCCGATCGCCGGACAGGCGAGACTCAGCAGGCATCGCGATTGCTCACTCAAGTGCATGGTACGGGTGATTGAAACTTGTGAGGAGGACAGTATGACGTTGACCATGCCGGATGCAATGCGGCTACTCGAGCTCTTCCATCAACGGGACTATGCCCAAGCCAGACCTCATCTGTACGTGAAGTCGTTGAAGTCGGATGGCTGGATCCGGCCCAAAGGGATGCGAGTCGTTCCGTCAAACCTCGACATCGAAATTCTGGGCCTGGAAAGCGAACAATGGGAAACGATTCCCTTCAAGGATGTGAGTTTTGGACTGTGGTAATCCCGAAGGGTCGGAATGAAAAGAACACCATCCGCATCGGGGTGGTGGGATTCGGAAAAGTAGGACGGGCTTGCGCAGAATTGCTGCTCACGAGCAAGGATGTGGCCTTGGCGGCCATCGTTCGACGCCTCGACAGTCTCGCTCAGCCGTTGCCGGAGGTGTTCAGCAAGATTCCGGTCGTGTCGCACACGGCGCAGGTGCACCAGATGGATGCAGCCCTGTTGTGCGTGCCGATCGACCAGGTCCGTGCAGCAGCCCACGACTGTCTCCAGCACGGTCTCCCGATCATCGAATGCGCGCTCTTGCACGGGGAGGCGTTTCAAGCACATCGGGAAGCGATCGACCGGTTCGCCACCCGTTTCGATGTTCCGGCCATTGTGGGTGCCGGATGGGATCCAGGCGCGTTGTCCGTCATGCGCTCCCTGTTCGGGCTCCTCGCTCCGGAGGGCGAGAGCGAGATGAGGCATCGTGTGGCCGCGAGCCTTCATCATACGGCGATGGCCCGCAGGGTGGCCGGGGTCAAGGACGCGCTGTGCACGGAACAGAGTGCGGCAAACGGGATGCGGCAACGATATGTCTATGTCGAGTTGGAGAAGGGGGTCGATGTGGATCGCGTGGCCGCTGAGATTCGCGCCGATCCGCTCTTCCTCGGAGAAGAGACGCTGGTATTTCCGGTCGACAGTGTCGCCGCGCTCGAACAGGAAGGGCGCGGGGTCGCGCTTGAGCGGCGGAGTGCGCCGGGGCGCGCGGGGCATCAGCGGTTTCTCTTTGAAGCCCGCTTCGACGACGCTATTCTCACGGCGCACATGATGCTGGCTGCCGCCCGGGCGTTACCGGGGTTGAGCCCCGGCGCGCATTCCCTTCTCGATCTGCCCCTGAGCGCCTTGTGGGGAGAGCAGGCACCAACCGCCGAGCGAATCTGGTTATAGACCCGAGCGGCTGCGGCAACGCCATAATCCCGAAGAAACACGAAGGAGTCTGTGATGCCGTTCGAACTCGACTGTAGCGCGTTCAAGGAGGGGGAACTCATTCCGAAGAAACACACGTGTGAAGGCGAGGACCTGTCGCCCCCGTTGCGCTGGAACCATCCCCCGGCCGGCACGCGGAGTTTTGCACTCATTGCCGACGATCCCGATGCGCCGGGTCGCACATGGGTGCATTGGGTGTTGTACAACATCCCGTTGGATCTCTGTGGCCTGGCCGAAGGGATTCCGTCCCAGGAGACCTTGCCGAACGGGGCGCAGCAAGGCCTGAACGACAGCCGGGAAATCGGCTATGGCGGGCCATGTCCACCGCCGGGGAAGCCGCACCGGTATTACTTCACGTTGTATGCGTTGGATTGTGAGTTGGCGCTCAAATCGCCGGCCACCAAAGCTCAGGTCGTCGATGCGATGCAGGGGCACGTACTGGCCGAAGCGTCCTTAATGGGACGGTTTGCGCGATAGGATCGCGCCGGTGGTTTCTCATGGCTGTACGACCGGCGCGGGGTCGGCGCCTGTCTGAGGCCTCGTGGAACAAGGAGGGTCGAGGCATTCCATCGGAAAGGCGGGCCGACGACCGATTCGATGGAGAGTCTCCGCAACCCTGGCTGGTTGACCCCAATCACTCCAGAGCACATCCTGCAGCTCAACGACGACCGCGGACTCGGCGGTCTGCTGGAGCAGGGTGGTCGACACATTGTACGCGGGCATGTCCTTGTAAATGGCGTCGAGAACCGCTGCCTCCTGCGACCGGCCGATCACGCTTCTGAGCCGTTCAAAGCGGCGCATCACATCGGGGAAGCAACGCGTCCCCACCTGCCACAACAATTCGGCTTGCGCGGCAAACACAAAGGTGTTCCACAGCGCGCCGTGGCGAAACGCCTGGGCGGCCTGGATCCGGTTGGGCTTTTCCATAAATGAATGGACCTCGCATACCGGCGCATCCTCCGGCGAGGAAAGCGCTGCGCCGGGCAGGATCCATCCGTATTCCATTTCGAGTCGATCCGGTCGTACCCCCAGCAGCACCAGTCGATCGGGCATGGTCTCCGCCAGGCCGGCAATGCGGCCTACGGCCGCCAGAAAACGGTCTTCCGGATGGATGAAGTGGTCGGAGGGAAAGACGACGATCGTCGCGCCGGGGGCCCGGGCATGAATGTAGGTCAAGGGGAGAAAGAGTCCCGCCGCCGTTTCGCAGTTGCGTGGCTGGTAGATGACCTGTCCGATGGTTCGCCCCTGTAGCTGTGTCTGGATTTCGTCGCGATGATCACGTCCCACCACGGCGACGATGCGTTCCGGGGCTGTCACCAAAGCCGCGCGGTCTACGGTATGTTGAAACATGGAGCGGGAGCCGACGAAGGCGCAATACTGTTTGGGCCGGTTGAATCCGAGCCAGCGATGAACGAGTGGCTGCATCCTGGTGCCTTCGCCCCCCGCGAGGACGATGGCCCAGCGAGAAGGCGATGGGTGTTGCTGATCCATGACGTTCCTTTGACTGAGTGTGGTGGTCAGCGAGCGGAGAGGCACTGAGGCAACAATCGATTGTCCGAAACTTGCAACACAGTGCAAGGCGACTCATAGGCGGTGAAAAGCAAAAGCGAGGCCAGCACAAGTGAGGAGGATTGGTGGCGGTCTCTGCCCATAAACGCTCAAGGCCCTCTGGTCCCGTTTCTGTGATCCGGTGGAGGTGTGGGGAACTCCGCGACAGACCCGGATAGTCGGGCTGTAGAGAAAAGTCCCAGGTCGCTGCCATGGATGAGAATGCCACAGGAGGGAAAGAGCCGGTCCTCTGGGAAGGCAGTGCGGCCTGGAGTCAATTCATCTGGCTCTATCTGATCGCGGGTATCATGATGCTGCGGGTTACGCTCCTTGTGAGGTCTTCCCTGTCAGGATGGAGTGGGTGGCTGGTCGGTGCGGTCACGCTGCTGGGAACCGCCGCCGCATTGCGCCGGTGGGGGCGGTATGTCGTGACAAGCCGACGAGTCGTGCTGCGGAACGGCTGGACGGGACGCGACATTCAATCGATCGCGTACCGGGAGGTCCGCGAGATCTCCATCAAGCAGGGGCCGCTGGCTGATCTGATGGGGATCGGGACCGTGGTCATTCAATCCCGGCAGGACGACGCGGTGATCCAGTTCCGCGGCGTGTTTGACCCGGAGGATGTGACACAACGGATCCAGGCTGCGCTGGCGGGGCGATCGGCCTGAGGACTTATCGGTGAGACCGATGCAGATTGCATTGACGGGCGATGTGATGCTGGGACGAATGGTGGATCAAGAGGTGATCCGGAACCAGTCCCTCCGGCCTGAGGCTCTGTGGGGCGATGTGTTGCCGATCCTGCTTGCGGCGGACCTGCGTGTCATCAACCTGGAATGCGTCATCAGCGCACGCGGGCGAGAATGGCATCCGCAATCGAAAGCGTTCCATTTCCGTGCACACCCGAGAGCGATCGACTGTCTCAAGTCGGCAAGCATCGATGCGGTGACGTTGGCCAACAACCATGTCCTGGATTACGGGGCGGAGGCCTTGCTCGATTGCCTTGGACTGCTCGATCAGGCTGGCATCACGCATGCGGGGGCCGGCCGGAACCTGGCGGCAGCGTTGGAGCCGGCGTTCCTTCCAGTCGCACGGGACGTGGTGGCAGTGCTGGCGCTGACCGACAATGAGCCGGATTGGGAAGCCGCCGATGTCAAACCGGGAGTCGTCTATGTGGCGTATGCCCGTAGGGGGCTCAAGGAACCCTATCGAGCGCGTGTGGCGGAGGCGATTAAACGAGCCCGGCGTCAAGCCGGTCTTGTCCTGGTCAGCGCCCACGTCGGGCCCAACTGGGGTGCGCCGTCGGTTGAGATGCGGGCGCTGGCTCGTGAGCTGCTTGATCTGGGGGCCGATTTCTATTGGGGGCATTCCAATCACACTCCTCAAGGGATCGAACTCTACCGTGGGAAGGCGATTCTGTATTCGAGCGGCGATTTCATCGACGACTATATGGTGGATGAAAATGAACGCAACGATCTGTCGTTCCTGTTCGTCCTTGACGTGGAGCCGGGCCGTGTCGCGCACATTCGGCTCCATCCCGTTCGCATTGAGCATTGCCGCGTGAGGCTTGCCCGGAATCAGGACGCCCTCTTTCTCCAGAAAACCATGCAGGCCAAGTGCGCCGCGCTGGGCACGTCCATCGCATTTCGCGACGGCGTTGGCTCAGTGACCATCGGATGAATGCGCGCATCCTTTCCGAGAGATGGCTGACGTAACCAGAATTATTCATGAATGCCGTTGCAAGGCGTGTGAGACCCACGCCCGCAGGAGTCCGGGCAAACGCAATCGGCGGGGTGCTGACAGCACAGTGCGGGAGAGGACGGGTCGCTTAGTAGGGGCTCTTGCCGGGAGTGGTCTGGCTTTGCCGGAGGCTGGCGAGATAAGCCAGCAGGTCGGTGATGTCCTGGTCGCTCAACGAGGTGTCCGGCAACATGCCGCTTCCCGGATGTCCTTCACGAATGGCCCGGAAGCGTGCTTTGTTGTCTTTCAAGGTCAGCCCGGCGCGATTGCGAAGATCGGGAGCCCCAGCGGACAGCCTTGCGATGGCGGCCGCAGTGTCAGGCTTGAGCGAAGGCTTCTTGTCGAGCACTCCATCCACGCCGTGGCAGTAGTGACAGATGCCCTTGCCGTTGAAGAGTGTCTGTCCCTGCGTGGCATTCCCCTTCAAGGCCGGAAGTTTCTCTCCGGGCTCGGCCCGGCTCACGTGTTCAGCTGAGTGCATGAAAGCGATGAGAACGATTCCAGAAAGGAGAAGTCGGCGGTGCATGGTGCGGTGCCCTCCTGAGTGTCAGCTCAGTATGCCGAGATGCCCCCGATAACACAATGTCGTCGAATCTCCTTCGTCTCTCATTCTCTCTGCGGGCAAGGACGGGTGTATCGTACTCGCTGCTTTGTTCGGTAGGCCAGGCCGGGACGCCGGCCAACCCATCATCTGAGGGTGGTGTAGGCGACGTGTTATGCCGCGGAGGTCATGGCTTCGGGAGCGGAGCGCCGGCTGGGACGGCATGGCGGGAGCCAGAGAAGAGGATGTAACGAGCCCGCATGGCGGTGGGTGAGAGCGCCTTCTTGGGTGAGTCGGGCCACAGCAGCCATGATGTCGGTCTGCGGGTAACCTGGCAACAACTCACCGAGTTCGGCGAGGGTGCAGATGCCGACACGAGCGAGTTCTCGATGGATAGCCGATTCGAGGGGATGTGCCGGATCCATACCGTCCTCTCAAAATAAGTAACGAAATAATTATGGCGTATCGAACAGGACGCAACGCTCACTTTTTTGTAAAGGGAGAGCATATTCAGAGACACTGGGATGTCCCCTAGTTTCATGAGGAATGTGTGAGTCGAATAGGTGTCGGGTGATCGTTGAGAGTCGCTCCTCACGAAGGTATCGCTCTATCGCCGCCGTCAGCTGGCTGTCGTGCGCGCGGCTTGCCCAAGCTCGGAATTTGATCGCGCGCCGCCAGCGTGATGTCTTGGTACAATGATCCACCATGAAGACAATTGTGCCGATTCTGCGGGACTGCTTGTTCCGAACTTTTCCAAACTGAGCCCGGTCGCCGGGAGGCGCGGCGGCGGCCTGGGTTCCGGAGAGGACATGAAGGCGCATTGTCGATAACATGCCGAGGAATTTAGCAGGTTGCGGAAAAACTCGACGATTGCGTCACACGTCGCATTTCGCACACGGGCTGTCTCGCGTCAGAATCGCCCGCAGGATGCGCAAACAGGCCGTCCAGCAAGGCCGCAGCGAGCACAGGGGCGAATCGTACTCTTGCGGTACGGTGAGCCGCTGAGCGATGCGAGAACGCCGCTGGCGGACTTTTTCCGCATCCTGTTAGGCGAATAGAAGGCGCGAAACTGAATTGCCATTGGGAGGGAGGCGTTATGAAAGCAAAGAGAACCCTGTCGAAGGTCCGGAAGAACCAGAAAAAGGAACCGTCTGCCAGTCCACTGGCCCGTAAGGCCCTGGCGTTAAAACGCGAGAAAAAGAAGGAGGCAATCACCGCTGCCATGGAGAACTCACAACGAAAGGGAGCAAGTGAGAGCCCGTCACGGATTTCTGCCGCGTTGGTTCGAACCGTCGAGGCCGCAAAGCTCCGGCGTAAGAAGCAGAATGTTGCCGAAGCCATGGAGGAATCGCAGCGGGAAGCCGGAACTTCGAAGAAGGCACGATCATCGGAAGCGTTGGAGCGAACGGTTACAGCAGCCGGGCGCCTGCGCAAGAAAGCAGAGATCACGGCGGCCTTGGAAGAATCCCAACGCCGGTCGGCTTCACGGGGAGGCTGAATGTGGATGCCCCCTGTTCTGCGATTCTGCCGAAATAGTCTTGACCTGCGAGGGCTCGGCGGATGATCCAGCGAGGGTTTCAGCGGAAAATGGCGAGACAATCAGAGAGGGCATTCTGCCTGGGCTGACTGTCTGGTTGTGCGTTATTGGACTCTTGTCTCGTGAGCCCGTCAATTTTCGTGAATATGTGAATTGCCTGACTCCGTTTGAATGCGTGCAGCGTGCCCCGAATTGCCCCAATACATGCCTCTCCTGCTGAAGAATCTTGCCACAGCCGAAACATCGTCCTCCCCGCCTTCCATGAGCCTGATTTCCCCTAAATGCGCATCGACAAAGGGCAAGGGCACTGTCAGGTTGTGACGGTGGTTTTCGGCAATGAAATTGCTACTACGTAAAGTAAATGGCGACTTACGCCCGGCCCCGCTTGCTGTAAGTTGGCCCTGCGTCAGGGGCACGATCCTTGATCGGCTGTCCCGAAAGGCGTGCTTTCCTCGTCCGGTTACCTGGTTTGGTAAGGAGGGGATAGAATGAATGGACCAAGAGCTTATCTGCGTGTAGTGTTATCTCGCATGCTTGCCCTGCTGGTGGTCTTTTCAGGACCCGCTATCGCCGTTCAAATCGAGCCCAATCCCAATCCACAGAACAATACGATCACGATCACTCCTTCCACACCTGGCGAAAATTTAGTTCCGTTCAGCAATGCGGGCATCATCAATATCCAGCCGTCTGCCTCTTTGTCCAACGCGAGCCGCTTTGAAAACGCCGGTGGGGTCTTCAGCGCCGGTACGATCACGAATGCAGACGTATTCATCAACAACAGAGTCTTCACCCTACAGGAGGGATCACGATTCAATAACCTGGCGTCCGGCCTCTATAGCGGCTTCCAAGGTTCCGTCGGCATCAATGGCACCTTTGTCAACGAAGGCGCCGTGACGCACAGCCTTGGCCACATTACCGTCGGAGAACGAGGCGAATATATTCAGCGACAGAGTCTGGGTTCCTCCGTGACGCCAACCACGATTACCCCTGACGCGCCGTTTACGAATGCGGGGCGCGTACACATCGCTGCCGGTGACTTCATCATTGATCCAATTAGTGTTCGGGGTGTTTCGGCGACTTACGACCAATCCTCCACCGGCACGACTCAGATTGACGCACGCCTCCAGAACATTGGCGGTACAGTGCGCAACGCGGGCGCGATCACAATCGGTGCAACCGGCGAATATCGCCAGGAAAGTCCCATACCAGGCTTCCTGCCCGGCAGCACCGTGAACACCGGCACCTTTACCAATACCGGCACGACGAACATTGTGACAGGGGGATTCACCAATCAGGGCAGTGTGGCGAATTCCGGCACCTTCACGGTGGGCACGGCAGGACAGTATGTCCAAGAAGTGAGCTCTGGCAGTTCCTCCCATCCGGGGATGAACAACAGCGGCACTTTTACCAATGCGGGAACGGTGCGCATTGGCGAGGGCACGTCGTTCGGCAATTTCTCCAACCGGACACCACCAGTTGCGCAATATATCCAGCAAGCCAGTGGCACCACCCACATTCACGGTACGTTTCAGGTCGGTGGTGCCAAGGTGGAAAACGGCGGTAGCATGACCGTCGGTTCGACGGGCACGTATCACCAGGCGTTTAATAAGTTTGTGCCGGTGGTCTCCACGACGGTCAACAGCGGGACGTTCGCCAACGCGGGCAGCACAGTGATCAATGCAGGAACGTTCACCAATTACGGGGCCGTGGCAAACTCGGGAACATTTCAGGTGGGTGTTGTCGGGCCGGGCGCCGTCATCAACCATGGCAGTGTCGTGAATTCAGGAACGTTCGAAGTCGCGGCTGCTGGCCAGGTAACGGGCAGCGGGAGTTATGTGCAAAATGCTGCGGCGGCGCAGACGATCGTCAACGGGACGTTTGCGCACAATGTCACTCTGCAGGCAGGCACATTGACGGGGACCGGGACGATTCAGGGAACGGTTCAGAACTACGGGGGGCTGCTTCTCCCGGGCAACAATGGGCTGGGAACGCTCACCATTAAAGGGCAATACGCCCAAGGGTTTGGCGGGACATTTGGTGTCAACCTGGCAGGCCTGAGTCAGGGCGTGACCTACGGTCTGCTCGCGGTGCAAGGGACAGGAGCTGCAGTCACGTTGGGCGGCAGTCTCAAGGTGGGGCTGCTGAACGGGTTCTCGCCGTCTTTGGGAAACACTTTTGGCGTGCTGACCTGCACCGGCTGCACCATGAGCGGAGGCCTACGAAGTCTATCGTTGCCCACGCTGGCATCGGGGTTAGGTTGGTCCGTGGGATTTGTGGACGGGCTCGGCACATTGCAGCTGGCTGTCGTCTCGACACCAATCCCAGGCTCTGGTGCTCCTGAGCCTGGTACTCTCCTGCTAGTCGGTGCCGGATTCGTCGGGCTGGTAGGGTGGCGGCGGAGACAGATAGAGGCTAGTTCGGCTAGGTCTGCTGCTCTGTAACTGTCACGCTGTCGCAGTGCAACTGAGGGGGAAGGGCCTGAATCAATCCCCATGGCTAGATGGCTGTTGCGTGTGTATGTCATTGGCTTTTGTGCCTTCCTGGTCTCGTGCTCCGAGGCTCCGTCAGAACGAGCCGCCAAACACGAAAGCCGCGGTGACGGGTACGTCCAGCAGGAGAAGTTCCGCGAGGCGGTGATCGAATATAAGAACGCCGCGCGCGCGACTCCGGATAATCCCGCCATTCACTGGAAGCTCGCAAAGGCGGCTTCTCAGGTGGGCGATCCTTCCACGATCTTCACCTCCCTCAGTCGGGTCGTCCAACTTGACCCGACTGATTTCGATGCCCAATGGTCCCTCGGCGATTTTTATCTGGCCGCAGGCAAAACCGACGAAGCCGCGAAGCTCGCCGAGAGCTTACTCGCTGCGCGTCCTCAACACTCCGCCGGCTATCTCCTCCGTGCTGGTCTCGCCCTGGGGGCAGATCGGGTCTCGGATGCGATCGGGCTGCTGAAACAAGCAGCCGAGCTCGACCCGACCATGGTGCGGCCACTTCTCGCTCTCGCGAACATCTACTTTGCGCAGCAGGAGCTAAGGCAGGCTGCCGAGTGGTACGAGCGAGCGCTTAAGGTGGCTCCTAGTTCTGCGGATGTGCGCGTTGCACGGGGGCATTTCCTCTTTGCGACAGGAACTCCTGAGGAAGGGCGAAAGGAGTTTCAAAAGGCGGTCGAGCTGAGTCCGGATCAGGAGCATGTCCGGCTCGTGCTCGCGGATCGGTATGTCGCGCTCGGCCGACGGGACGGGGCCGAGCGCGAGTTGTCCGGCCTCGTTGCCGACATGAACTCCCACAAGGCCCGCAAGGCCCTCGCTGAGTTGAAGCTCGCCGCTGGTCAGGTGGCAGAGACGAAACCAGTCGTGAGCGCCATTCTCGAAGCCGACGAGCATGACCCGGTGGGCATCTATCTCAAGGGGCGCATCGCCCTTGCGGAGAATGATGTGCCCCAAGCAGTCGGCCTGTTCGAAGAATCCATTGGTCGGAATGCGACCCTCTCCGGACCTCATCTCTATTTGGGGTTGGCCCGTTTGGCGCAGGGCCGTGTGGATTCAGCACAAGAAGCACTCCGTGAGGCAATCCGGCTTCAGCCTGATAACGAGGCCGCACACCTCACTCTCGCGAAACTGTATCTTGCGCAACAGAAGCAGGCTGAGGCAGAAAAAGAAGCGTGGCAGGCGTTGCGATTGAACCCCGCGAACCTGGAAGCTGCCGTGTTATATGGCGATGCGTTCGTCTTGGGGAAAAACTGGGCCAAGGCCGACGAGGTGTATGGCGCGATCGTCAGGCAGTTTCCTGGTCAACCGATTGGCTATGTGAAGATGGCCACTCTCCGCAAAGTGCAGGGGCAGTCGGCCGAGGCCGCGCAGCTCTTCTCCCAAGCCCTTTCGTACGCGCCAAATGATCTGGTCATTCTGCAGGACTACCTCGTGGCACTTGTGGAGTCGAAGCAGGAGCCACGAGCAGATGCGGTTCTTAAGGAGTACCTCTCAAAAGCCTCGCGTGATCCGAATCTATGGAGACTCGCGGGGCGGCTGTACGTCTCTCAGCGCAAGACGGACCAGGCGGAGAAGGCCTTCAAGAAGGCGCTCGAACTCGCGCCGGATGTTGCGCTGGTCCACTACGAGCTGGGCCAATTGTATCTCTTGGAGCGTAAGCTGCCTGCGGCTGAGTCGGCGTTTCAGGCTGCCCTCAAGAAGGAAGAAACCAATTCAGAGGTTCACACGGCGTTGGGTCTGGTGTTGGCTTCGCAGGGGCGTGTCGATGAAGCGAGCACGCAGTACAGGCGGGCCTTCCAGTTGAACCCTCAGAACGCGGTGGCTGCCAACAATCTTGCCGCTCTTCTCAGCGAACAACGCGATTGGGACGACGCCCTCGGGTTTGCGAGAGATGCTCTCGCCGTGGCTCCTTCCAACCCTGCGATCAAAGATACGCTCGGATGGATCTATTACAAGCAAGGCCGGTTCGAGAAGGCCTATCCGTTCATCGCAGAAGCCTCGGCGGCTCTTCCTCAACACCCGGTGGTTCGTTATCACCACGCGGTGGCTCTTGCCAAGATCGGCAAGCAGGAAGAGGCGCTGTCCGAGTTGAAGAAGGCCTTGCAGCTTCCCGGCCATTTCCCGGAATCGGACCGGGCGGCGCAGATGGTGGCGGCGAATAAGGTCGAAGACTAGAATCTGAGTCGTCCGGTACCGGGGATAGAGAGCCCGCGTCATGGAAAACTCGCTCGTCAATACGCCTGAGTCGGTGGGCGCCCCGGAGTCATTGCGTCCTTTCGCGCGCGCGAAGGCGAGATTGTTCGGCGATGATCCATTCCTGTTGCGAACCATTGGACTCTGCGTTCTCCTCGTCCTGCTCTGCGCTCCCATCTTCGGCGACCTCTGGAACTTGTGGTGGAACCGATACGGATTTTCACATGGGTTCCTGGTGCCCCTGGTCAGTCTTTATCTTGTCTGGCTTCGATGGCCCACGCTGAGACAGATCCCTGTTGAACCGGCATTCGTGCCGGGATTGCTCTGGCTGGTGGTCGCGACAGTGTTGCTCTTGGCGAGCGAAGTCGCCGGTGTCCTGACGACCGGGAGCCTGGCCCTGATTCTGGTTCTCGCAGGGCTTGTGCTGCTTCTGTGCGGATATGCCTATCTGAAGGCGCTGGCATTTCCGCTCGCCTATTTGGTCTTCATGACGCCCGTTCTCGACGGCTTGACCGAGCCTCTTGTGTGGCCCTTTCAACTCCTGACCGCGAACATGTCGGTGGCCGTTTTGCAGGCGCTCGGCATTCCTGTATTGCTGGAGAACAGTACTTCCATCATCCTTCCCACTGTCACGTTGGAAGTGGTGCGCGAATGTAGCGGGGCCGGATTGCTCATCGCCGTTCTGGCCATCGGATTGCCGCTGGCCTCCCTCACGTTGCAGGCTTGGTGGAGCCGGATCACCCTGGTGCTGTCGTCAGTCGTGATTGCGATCGTGGCGAATTGGGTGCGCGTGGCAGTGATGGGGATCTACGCTCAAGCTGGAGGGAAAGATCTTCACGGGCCGTACCATATTCTGCAGGGCTTGTTTGTCGATTGGGTGGCGTTTGTCTTCCTGTTTGTCGGGGCCTGGTTGCTGGGCAGGATGGAACATGATGCGCCACCAACGGCTTTGCACGGGGACGGGAAGGGATCCTTTTGGGGACCCGTCTCTCATGGTCCGGCCTCGAATCGCGCCTGGTGGATGGCTTGTGCCATGCTTGCGGTAGCGACGGTTGCGTTGTATGCGGTTGATGGCGGAACGACGGAATTGAAGAAAGAGCTGGCCACATTCCCGACTGTCATCGGCGATTGGGTCATCGACCACCAGCCGAACGATGAATCACTCGTGGGCCTACCGGATGCTGACGAATCCCTTGCGCGGACCTATCGAGCGCCGGACGGCCGAAGAGTGAATCTGTACGTTGCGTATACGAAAACGCAACGTCAGGGGAAAGAACTGGTGGGGATGGAAACTGCCCCGCTTCACGAGAAGGCCAACGCCACGGTTCTGCGGGTCGGGGAGGGTTCGGTCCCGGCGAATCGCACCTTCTTGGATAAAAGCCGCAGGCCCGTCCCGGTGACGTTCTGGTATCACATCAACGGGACGAGCTACGCCGATCGCAATCTGGCAAAGCTGGCGACCATCAAACAGGCCGTTCTGCGTGGGCGGACCGACGGTGCGCTCGTGCTGGTGTCTGCTGACCTTCGAAGCGGGGGGAGCGAAGAACCCTGGAAGGCGCAGGAAGAGTTTTCCGCCGCCGTCTTTCCTCTCATACAAGAGTATCTCCCATGAAGATGAGTGCGCCACTCACCATCCGCGCAGTGACGTCCCTTGAGGAATTCAAGGGGCTGACTTGTGAATGGGATCGGTTGCTCCGCACCGTGCCAGGGCACAGCATCTTTATTACCTGGGAGTGGCTGTACTATTGGTCGAAGCACTATCTGGGATCCAATCAGCTTCGGATTCTCCTGGCGTTCGACGAGCGCGAACGGTTGGTCGGCATTGCGCCCCTCTACCTTCGCAGGGCGAAGGCTCAAGGCGTGATCTCTTTCCGAGAATTGAGGTTTCTTGGCAGCGAAGCCGTCTGTTCGTCCTATCTCGATGTGATCGTGGACGAGCAGCACAAGCCGGCCCTGCTCCAGAGCCTCTACCGCTACCTGTTCAATGAGGCACGGGGTGAGTGGGATATCCTCACCCTCTCCGAGGTCCCTGCTGAGTCTTCCACTCTCGATCTGTGGAACGAGTTATTCGAGGAGGCAGGCAAGGTCGGAGAGGTGGTGAGTAGAACCGGCTGTCCTGTGATCCGGCTGCCGGGAGCTATCGAGACCTATCGAGCCGGCCTCGGACGAAACAGACGGTACACCTTGCAGCGAAAGATCAAGTGCCTCGAAGGAGCCGGGCAAGTAGAGTACTCCCGTGCCACGAGCCCAGCCGAGGTTGATGCCGCCTTCGAGTCGTTGGTCACTCTCCACCAACAGCGATGGAGCACGAGTGCGAATGGAGGCGTGTTTGCCGATGACGTCTCCCGACGATTTCACCGGGAGGTCGTTCAGGTTCTCAGCGAGCGAGGCCGGGTCAGTCTCGATCTGCTGGCGCTGAATGGGCGACCGATCGCGGCAATCTACGGATTTGTCTACGAGGGCTGTTATTACTTCTACCTGCCCGGCTTCGATCCGGCAGCCCTTCCAAAGGCCAGTCCTGGTCTGCTCTTGCTGTATCACCGCATTGAGCAGTCAATCCGTGCCGGCGAACGGACGGTCGATCTGTTGCAGGGTGCACAACCATACAAGCGTGAATGGTCCAACGATCTCCGAAGGTCGGTGACATGGCGATACTACAATCGGCACGCTCGTGCTCTGGCTCTCAAGCTGTTGGAAAGTGCCAAGCAGGCAGTCAAGATTCTGGTGAGGTAGCGTAAGAGTTCGTCGGAATGGAGTACCGGTGGGGAGGACTGAGTCGTGAAGCTGGTCGTCACGGTGGATGTCGAAGAGGATCAATGGGGAATCACACCGCCTCGATACGCGACGGTGCACAACGTGTACCGCCTTCCGGCCCTCCAGAAGTTGTTCAGTGAGTTCGGAATCGTTCCGACTTACCTTCTGACCTATCCCGTGGTGAGTGACCGGCAGGCGGTCGCAATCTTGCGAGAAACCCTGGATAGGGGCGGCTGTGAGATCGGGACACATTGTCACCCCTGGAATACACCGCCGCATGAAGAAAGTCTGAATAAGTACAACAGCATGCTCTGTAACCTGCCGTCGACTCTCCAGCTCGAAAAGGTGCAGCGGTTGCACGAAGCCATTCAGGACAAATTTGAGATGACTCCCATCGCGTTTCGGAGCGGGCGTTGGGGATTCGATGCGGAAGTGGCCAGGAACATCGTCCGGCTTGGTTATCGCATCGACACGTCGATCACACCGTATACCTCGTGGGCACAAACGTCTGGGCCGGACTTTTCGTACGTCTCTCCTCAACCCTATACGTTCATGGAGGAGTCTCCCACTGACCGGAATCCGAGCGGCGCTCTTGCGGAAATTCCGGTCAGCATCGGCTACCTCCATGGCGAGTTTCAGGCCTGTGCGAAGCTGGCGGAAAGGCTCAGCAGTGGCTCGCTGCGCCGGCTGAAGCTCGGCGGTCTGCTGTCGCGCCTGCACCTCTTGCGGAAGGTCTGGCTCTCTCCGGAAATGGAAACACCGGCTAGGATGATGCAACTCGTGCGGCAGATGAGGTATCAGGGCTATGAGGTTCTGAATCTCGTGTTCCATTCGTCTGCGCTCATGGGAGGATGTGGACCGTTCGTTCGTTCTCAATCAGACGAGCAGACGTTTATGAGAAACCTGAACACGTTTTTTCACCTCGCACTGAAGGCCGGCATCGGGTTTGTCACTCTTTCTGAAGCCGCCAGTTGCTCCTTCCCGCTCACGGCTGATTCGATGACCGTGCGGGATTCTCAATCTTTTGCAACCAGGTGTCCTGCGGGCATGGCCGAGTCGGGTTCTCGAGCACTGGCAGAATGATCGCCTGAGCGGCCCTCTCTCACCAGCTTCCAACAACGTTTGCTGTGCTTTGAGTCAGGCTGAACGGCGGATCCTTGACCCCGCGATGACGCCTATAGGTAGCGGTACGGACTAGGTGAGCCCCAAGTGTTGTGTCGGACCTTTTCCTTGATCGTATCAGACAAATTCCTAGTGTGAAGTCTGCACAGATCTGATAGGGTTGGGCCGCATTCGGGTAGAAATAGCTCAGCTATTGTCCGCTGCGATTCGGGGAGGTCACTATGCGTAGTCCTCAACTCGAGCCCACCACGACACGGACACTCACCTGCCTTCACATGCGACTCATCGATCGTATCCGTTGCGAGGATGAAACAGAGCGTCCTCTCTATCGATGCCTCGAATGCGGAGCCGTCATCCAAGATCCACATACTGCCGCGAAGGCGTCCTCGTGACCGTGCCGGTCAGGCGATTTGCGCAGGCCTCCGCCTAACGAAGAATTCCGCTCACGATCAGTTCGACTGCCTGCTCAGGATTCAACCCGCGTGCCATCAGCGTTTCCAATTCCTTCTTGTCCACGCTTCCGATCGCCGCCTCGTGGGTGACTTTCGCTTCCGGGTGAAAGACTTTCACAATCGGTACGGCGCTGGCATGGGCCCGGCCCTGCACGATTTCCATGCAATCCACGTGGCCGCGGGCTCCTTTGGCGTGAGCCTCGGTGATGCCGGTAATCTCGGCGGAGGCGTCGCCCTCCAGCACCACGCGTGTTTTGATGAGGCTCCGTGATCGTTGGCCTCGAAGGATCACGGATTCTTTCAACGTGATGCGATCGGTCTTGTGCCCGAAGATTTTCGCGCTGAGCTCGGCGAGACCCTCCTCCTCCACTTCGACGAGGTAGTCGATGTCCAGATTTCCCACGGAGCCGGAGAGCAGGGAGAAATCCGAGAAATAGCGGGCGCCCTTGCCGATCTTGATTGTGGCATGGGGCAGGACCTGCATGCCCCCGTGCGGGCCATGGTAGTGGCCCTCGGTATAGGTCAGCGACGCGCCGGGACCGATCGTCATCACCGCCTGCATGCGATGTTGGGCCGATTGGGCGACGGGGAAGAGGCAATGGGAGAGGACTCGCGCCTGCGCCCCTTCCTGCACCTGCACGTCGATGGCGATCTGCTGTACCCCTGTGGGGTGGGTCAGGCCGAAGCACAGGTGAATCGGCTGAGCGATGGCGACGCCCGCCTCAACGACGATGTGCCCGATAAGGGCGCCCGGGGTTTCCTCCAGTTCGACGCGCAGGCCCGGGACCGTCCGACGGCTCAGGATGTGGTGCCCTTGCGCGACGACATGGGCGATGCCTGTGTCGTCGAGGATCGACGGCTCGGCGCCCACCATGGGCAAGACACGCATGAGTTGCTCAAGGTCGGACATACCCACAGACCTCCCCGTCGCATCGCACACAGGTTCGTCCTCGGAAATGATCCACGGCCTCGCGTGGATTGCCGGAAAAGACAATGCGTCCGGCGCAGAGTTGGGACGCTCGATCGGCGATGAGGGCTACTTCCTCCTGGTGCGTGATGAGCAGAACCGATCCGCCGGCATCCTTCAGCGCGCGGATAATGCCGATGATGTGATTGATCGAGAGCATATCGATGCCCGCCGCCGGCTCATCGAGGATCGCCAGTTTGGGTTTCATCGAGAGAACGGACGCAAGCTCGATCCGATGGCGTTCACCGCCGCTCAGCGCCTTGTCCAGGCGACGTGTCAGGTAGCGGTCCGGATCGAGCCCCACTTGTTTGAGTGCCGGTTCGGGATTGGATTCCGGCTTGCCCAGGCTGAGATATTCGCGCACCGTCACGCCTTCGAATCGGGCCGGCTCCTGCCAGGCGAGCGTCAGGCCCAACCGGGCGCGCTCATGCATCTTGAGGGGCAGCAGTTCCGTCCCGCCCAATCGTACCCGCCCGGCGCTCGGTCTATATCCCTCGCAACCCATCAGCACGTAGGCGAGTGTGGTTTTGCCGGAACCGTTGGCGCCGAGCAGGGCATGGATGTGCCCGGCTTGGACCGCGAGGTCCAGCCGATCGAGAATCGAATGATGATCGACCTCAAAGGTCAACCCCTGAATGTCCAGCAAGGGAATGGGCATAGCCGCGCCGTCATTGACCGGGACCGGAGTGCATCAGCTGTGCCTGTGCTGTAGCTGTGAAACGATGGCCTCCCGGCCGTCGACAGGTCGGTGAGCGTCGCCTTTTGCGGCAGGGCGGTCAGGTCTGCTGGGGAGTTACTCCTCAGCTCGAGAGATGAACGGGTCTTACGCAATGGGTTGGGAAGAGTGGCTGGTGCGGCTCGCGAGGGACTTCTCAACATCGGAGGTCATGGCACTATCGTTGCGTCTGTTGAGTCTATTGTTGCGCGTCTGGACGCAAACCATGGTCGATATCGCACGTTCATTCCGCATCAGCACAACAAGGAGGTAGCCTATGGAGACCGGCACCAACCAATCGTGGTACGACGTTGTCGAGACTTATCCGAAAGCAGACAAGCTCGTGCAATATTTTTCCGGCAAAAAGGGAAAGGATCTCAAGATCTCGAGCGGTACCATCACGTTAGGGCTTTTCGGCAAGCCCTTGCAGGAGTTCGCGGCCAACCCGGCGGACTTCATTCGGCGCGTACTGGAAGGTGATGGGAGAAAGGTGAACGGCGTGAAAGTCTTGTTTCGCATGCCAACGAAAAAACGCCTGAACAAAGCAAGGGGCTGGGGCTTTTACGGGAAGTGTCATTGGGTGCATATCGACGAGCCGCCGGAGGACGAATCATGTTGGATCTGTTACGATTTTGAAGACCCCTGTTTCCTGACGCCATTGCGGTAGCGCGAGGTGGTCAGTGAGTAGCAGCCACCTAAGTTCAGTGGCCCCTCGAGTAGCTCATCGTCAATTCTGACTGCCGAGTGCGCCAGGGGGGGGCTACAGACTGCCGTGGAATATGTTCGGGGGGGCGCGTGTGGGCGCAGGAAGAAACCCGCTGCTGAGTTCAATTGATCTCGCCAGTAACAAGGCCTGCGGCAGGCCCGTCGGAGCGGTTGCAGCAATGACGGCCATCCAGTAGAGTAATTTAACCTGCTTCGCCACGCCTGTGGCCGGAGCCCCCTCTTCTCACACCACTTATCGGGAGAAACAACGGTGGGTTGTAATAAACTGATTTCGATCGGGCTGCTCCTGTGGTATCTGGCTGTGTCCGTCTGGATGGCGCAGGCGCCGGTGGATCCGCAGTTCTGGTTGCTGGCGAGCATTCTGCCGGCCTTGTTTGTCGTGCTGTTGATTGTGACCCATCGATATCTTCCCTTGTCCCATACCTCCCATGCGCTCATTACGGCCTTTCTCACGCTCCACACGATCGGCGTGCATTACACCTACGCCGAGGTACCGATCGGGGTGTGGATGGACCAGGTGCTGCATCTCGGGCGGAATCACTTCGACCGGATCGTGCACTTCAGTTTCGGGTTTTTGCTGGCCTATCCGATGGAAGAGCTGTTTCGTCTGAGCGCGAGCATCCAAGGGTGGGTGGTGTACTACCTTCCCGTGATGACGGTGCTTGGACTGAGCGGACTCTGGGAAATCATTGAATCCTGGGTGGCGCGCGCCGTGCATCCGGAATTGGGGGTGACGTATTTGGGTTCGCAGGGAGATATCTGGGATGCGCAGAAAGACATGGCGGCCGCGCTCTACGGCTCATTGTTGTGCATGACGCTGCTCCTGGTGGTGCGCGCCCTGCGCGGGGCGGAGTCGGCGTTGGAATCCGAAGCGGCGCTTTCCGAGTAGACGGTATGGCATGGGTGTGAGGGCGAGGGACCAGAGCGGAGTGAGGCTGAACGATCGCCCGATCGTGACGGGGCTGCTTATCACCTATGGGCTGTTCTGGATCGGGCTGGCCATTGCGCCGGTGAATCGGCAGGATTGGTTTCTGGAGAATCTGCTCGCGGTCGCGCTCGTGGCGGTGCTCGTCCTGACCTATCGGCGGTTCGCGTTTTCCCTCCCTTCCTATTATCTGATCCTGGCGTTTCTGCTGCTCCACGCGATCGGCGCCCATTACACCTATTCTGAAGTTCCCTTCGGGTTTTGGTTGAAAGATACGCTGGCGTTGAGTCGAAACCCGTTCGATCGCCTCGTCCACTTCGCCTATGGGTTGCTCCTGGTCTATCCGCTGCGGGAAGTGCTTATGCGTCTGGCGGGCGCGCGGGGGATGTGGGTGAGCTATCTGGCGATCAGCGGGATTCTGGCGCAGAGCGGATTCTTCGAAGTGATCGAGGCGATCGTCGCGATGATCGTCAGCCCTGAACTCGGCAGTCTGTATCTGGGGACGCAAGGCGACGAATGGGATGCGCAGAAGGACATGGCGGCCGCGTTCGTCGGTGCGCTCCTAACTATCGCCGGCACGATGGTCCTGCGTCGGGATGAACGGTTCTCTACCTAATGGAATCACTCGAATGATTCTGTTATGATCCGGAGCAGATTTGGGTCAAAGATACGGCTCAGGCTCACGACGGAGGGCGCCATGAATAGTCCACGACTCGATCTGCCGCCCGAGACTCCCGCACCTGCCTCCCGCTGCCTCCATAGCCGCCTCGTTGATCGCGTCCTCACGGACACAGGCGAAGAAACCGGCACCGTCCGCTGTTTGGAGTGCGGCGCCATCATTCCCGATCCGATTCCTGCATCGGCGAGGTAAGTGTTTCCCCGCTGGCTTCGTCGCAGGAAATCGTCACGTCCTCTGAGTCTCCGCGAATTCAGGCCCTTCCCGGCCATGCTCAAAGACATCCGTGGTTCCGTCGGCCTGCTCATTGTTACGGCCAATAGTTGGCGCGTGCCTTGACGTAGGCAAAGACGATATCACGTCGCGCGACCATGCCGATGAGCTTCCGGTCTTTTACGACCGGGAGACGGATCAGATGCCGTTCCTGAAGGACATGAATCAGGTTCATCAGCGGCATCTCTTCGGTGGTGGTGATGACGTCGCGGGTCATGATCTCCGAGACTGATACTTCGCGAAGATCCCTCCCCTGCTCGACGGCCTTCAGCAGATCGAACTCCGTGACCAGCCCTCGCAAGGTACCATCCGTTTCAGTGACCGGGACACTCCCGAAATTGTGCTCGCTCAAGAGTTCTGCCACGACCATGGCGCTGGATGACGGGCTGACCGTGACGACGGCATCCTCCATGATCTGACGGACGATGAGTGTTTTGGGGTCGCAGGCGTGGACGAAATATTCTGTGGCTCTCATAGGACCCTCCTTCCGTTCCACTGTGGAGTGAAGTGACAGGACTCTATGATCGAGGTGAAAGTTTCCCGTCTCGCAAGAGAGCAAGCTTAGTGCCACTGCCTGTCTCCTCAACACCACCAAGGCGGGCGAGGAATGAACCGCTTTGATCCTGGAAGCTGTGCGCGAACTGTTTGAAAGCATGGCAGTCCTGTCGGAAATGCGCGGGTGGCGAGCGGTACCAGGGTAGGAAGGCGGTTGCGTTCATCCTGGTGGGCAGGCAGGTGTTGTGGACATTTGCGCCAGCGTTCAGCCCCGGTGCTGCGGAAATTCTCCGCAGTCGTACTCAGCACGGAAGCCTGCATCGACCTCTGAAGCCCCCTGTGTTGTGCTGATCACGACGGGAGGAATGTTGGCACGCCTGTTGCGCCTGATGGGGGCGGGGTCCGAACAGCAAATCGACGCATGTTGGAGGACATGATGAGCGTCGCAGGGAACATCGTTGTGCTAGTCGTGTTTATGGGAGGATGGTCGGTGGCTGCCTGTGCCCCGCCGACCCCGAAAGTCACCCCATCGGTTGCGCCACCCATGATCGAGCGGGAACCGATTGCGCCGGTTCGCCAGCAGGATCGGTCATTTCATCCGATGGTGTAGGACGGTTGAGGGGTACGATCGAGGGGCCATGGGCAAATTCATCACCATCATTCAGGGCCATCCCGATGCGCAGACGCGGCATTTTTGCCATGCCTTAGCGGACGAATACGCCAAGGGTTGCGAAGACGGCGGGCATGAAGTGCGACGTATCGAGGTCGCCCGGCTGGAGTTTCCTTTGTTGCGGACGAAAGACGAGTTTGAAAAGGGCACACCGCCTGATTCGATCAAGCAGGCTCAGGATGCCATCCGGTGGGCGGATCATCTCGTCATCTTCTATCCGCTTTGGTTGGGGTCGATGCCGGCGCTCCTCAAAGCGTTTCTGGAACAGGTCTTTCGTCCCGGCGTGGCGTTTCAGTATCAAGCGCAGGGCATGATGGCGAAGCAACTTTTCACGGGAAAGTCGGCTCGTATTGTGGTGACCATGGGTATGCCGGCATTCGTATATCGATGGTTTTTTCTGGCTCACAGCGTGAAGAGCCTCGAACGGAACATTCTCGGCTTCTGCGGGATCAAGCCGGCGAGAGCAACCTTGATCGGTCAGGTGGAAGGCATGAATGAGCGGCAACGGGCGAGCTGGTTGGATGAGATGAGGGGCTTGGGCGATGTAGGGAAGTGAGCCGGCTCCGTTGACATGCCGGGTTCGAGCTTGTGTCCAGGATGGAGGAGGATTCATGTCGCGGATCAAAGAACTCAGAGCGTCGATCGAGAGCAAAATCGATGCGTTGGAGCAGCAGGCACAGGCGCTTGAGGCGCAGCTCACGCAGAGCAAGGAGCAGGCGATCCAGCGGCTGGAGCAGGGCAAACAGCAATTGCACGACGTGGTCACGTCGGTGCAGGCCGACCTGAGACGGTCGAAGGACGTGGCCGATCATGTCAGGGTGGAGGTGCAGGCTAAACTGGACCACCTTCAGGTGCAGTTGGCGCTGGGCAAGGCCGATGCTCGCGATGCGTTCGACGAACAGCGGGAAAAGATTTTTAAAGCTCTGACTGAGTTTGAGGCCGTTGCCGATCAGAAGTTGACGGGGATTGCATTCGACTCGGGGCGGTTGTGGGAACAGCTTGTGGAACGGTCGAATAGGCTCGAAGCCGAGTTCGAGGCTCTCAAACATCGGTTGTCAGTGGAGAGCAGGCAGCAACTCACGGTCGTCGAGGCAACCAAACAAGAGCTGCTACAGAAATTGCGCGCCTATCGTGACGATCTGCGAGTGAAGCGGCAGATGGTACGCGCTCGGGCGGATACGTTTGAAATCGACTTGCGGGACGGGTTGGAGCAGATCAAGACGGCCTTTCGCCGGTTGTTTGCGTAATCGACCCTCTCCATGAGCGTTCCCTGCGCCCTGTCGGCCTTGAACCCTGTCGGCCTTCCAATCAAGATATCGTTGCGCATGATCTGCCACACGGCTATCGCTGTGTGGCCGGTCCTGCCACATGAAGCGAACGATCTTGGGAGGTGACGATGGTTCCGCGTGAACTACGGTGTGACATCTCCCCGAGGTGCGCAGCATTCTTGAGTCGATAGTCCGGCTGAAATACAAATCCACCCAGTTTGTGATCTGTTCGATCCGTACTTCTTCCGCCGGGATCTTCCCGTCTACCACAAGCCTGTAACCCGTGGAAGGCCGTTCGGTAAGATTGTTGGCGCCGACGCCAAGAGAGATACGCCGGAGCCGGTCCGCCCTGCTGCCTGGTTGACAGCGCCTGCGTCCCCGCGTAGCTTCTTTTCATTTCTTCAATCATCGAAAGGATAACCTCATGGCTACTCGGCAATTGAGCCCTGATCGGATCATGCAACTCGGGTTTGGGTTTTGGGGATCGAAAACCTTGTTGAGCGCCGTCGAGCTGGGTCTGTTCACGGAACTCGCCAAACGGTCGCTTGATGCCAAGGCGCTTGCGAAGCGGCTGGAACTGCATCCGCGAAGCGCGAGGGATTTTTTCGACGCATTGGTCGCTCTCGGGATGCTGAAGCGGGTGGGGACACGCTATGCCAACACCTCTGAGAGCGCGCTGTTTCTGGATCGCGCCAAACCATCCTATGTCGGGGGCATACTCGAAATGGCCAACGTCAGGCTCTATCCGTTCTGGGGATCGCTCACGGAAGGGCTCCGGACCGGGAAGCCGCAGAATGAGGTAAAGACGGGAGAGGATTTCTTCGGCACGTTGTACGCCGATCCGCAGCGGCTGGAAGGGTTTCTCAAAGCCATGACCGGACTCAGTCAAGGCACGGCGCGGGCCATCGCGGCGAAGTTCCCGTGGACGCGGCATCGTTCCTTCGTCGATATCGGCTGCGCGCAGGGTGGTGTGGCGGCGGAGATCGCGCTGGCTCACAAGCATCTGTCCGGGCAGGGGATGGATCTCCCGGTCGTGCGCCCGATCTTCGAGGCCTATGCAAAGTCCAGGACACTGGAGAAGCGGCTCACGTTTCATGCGGGAGATTTCTTCAACGATGCGCTTCCGAAGGCCGATGTCCTCATCATGGGGCACATCCTCCATGACTGGGATCTCAACGAGAAAATGATGCTGTTGCGCAAGGCCTATGAGGCGCTGCCGTCCGGCGGGGCCTTGATCGTCCATGAAGCGCTGATCGACGATGCCCGCAAACAGAATGCGTTCGGATTGTTGATGAGTCTGAATATGCTGATCGAGACGCCCGGCGGATTCGACTTCACCGGCGCAGATTGCATCCAGTGGATGAAGAAAGCCGGCTTCAAGCGAACGAAGGTGGAAAAACTGACGGGGCCGGATTCGATGGTGATCGCAATCAAATAACGTCCGGAGATTGAAGGGCAGCCGTCAGCGCGCCGCGAGAATCCCCGCACCGAGATCTTGACAAGGAGGAACCAACAAGCGTAGCGTTTTCTTCGTTTCGACATACTGCGAGGCCATAGAGCGTACCGCTCCGAGCCCGAACGACCCGTAACTGGGTGGTTCGGGCTTTTTTGTTGTCTACTGCCGGGGTAGCCCGCACCCCGGCCTGTGCGGGAGGTGTTTCATGTCCGGACGCGATTCACGCATTTATTGCCTTCTGTTATTTCTGGGGCTGTTCTGTCTGGGAGGGGCTGCTCCGGCCTGGGCGGACTATGACGTCATCGAGGTGCCCGACGGAGGAACGATCAAGGGTCAGGCCGTGTGGAAGGGGGCCATCCCTAAGGTTCCGCCGCTCAGAGTGTTCGCTGATCTTGATGCCTGCGGCACGCAGGTGCCGTCGCCTGTCTTGCGCATCGACCCGGCTACGAACGGCATCCAGGATGTGCTGGTGTATGTTGAGCGGGTGGAACGAGGAAAGGCGGCCGAGGCCATCTATCGCCTTCCCATGGGGAAAGGAGCAGCGGCGTCAACAGCGCAGACCTGCCAGTTTCACCATCCGGTCTTTCCCTTTGTGCGGACGTCACAGGTCGGGCTGATCAATCTCGAACCGGTGCTGCACAATCCCCATTTTTTCACTGAGAAACAGGCCAGCCTGTTTAACCTCGCCTTGCCGACTCCCGATCGAGAAATCACGACCACGTTGTCCAGAGCCCGAGGGGTCGGGCTGCGGCTGCAATGCGATGTGCATGTGCACATGAACGCCTGGGCGGCGGCGTTCGATCACCCCTATTTCGCCGTGACCGATTCAGAGGGGCGGTTTGAAATCAGCGGCATCCCGCCGGGATCGTACACCGTGATGGCCTGGCATTCCGGCTATAACATCGTCAAGTTCAACGCCTCTCGTCCGGTCTACGACGAGCCCCATGTCACTCGGAAGACGGTGACGATCGCACCGCGGGCTCTGGTCGAATCACAATTTGAATTTCCTGTCCGTCCGGTCGACGTCGATTGGAACATTGCCGGTGGAGAGGACCGTCTGCCTGAATAACCAACCGCCGGGCCAGGCTGACGCCGGGACCGCCGGATTTTATGACGACACGGTGTGTCGTGGGAGAGAGCGATGAAGTACTCGATAGGTCATGTCAGGGCTGGGATCGCGGCGCTGCTCGTCTTGTTCGCGATGGTCAGCTACGAATTGAGCGGCTTCGTGCAGAGGGCCGAGGCTATTCCGGCATTTGCCCGCAAATACGACTTCAAGTGTAATGTCTGCCATGTGCCGGGTTTCCCGAAACTGAACGACTTCGGCAACCTGTTCAGGGATCGTGGCTATCAGTTGGGTTCGGATGCGGACTCGCCGGTGTATGAAGGCATCGGGATGGGCTATTGGCCGGTGTCGCTCCGCACCACCGTCGGGTATCAGGCGGCGAATGTGCGAACGGACGGGAGCGGCGTGACGACCGGCGGGTTCGGGTTTACCGGACTGGACCTGTTGAGTTTCGGCACGCTGGATCGCAATCTGGCTTTCGGTGTCGTCTTCACGCCCGGACTCGGCAGCGCAGGCTTCGGGACAGGCGCGTCGGATGGCGACTTGGAAGCGGCATTTGTTCGGCTCATGCGGCTCGAACGGTTCCTGGGGGTGAAGAGCGCGAGCGGCGACTACCTGTTGAACCTCAAGGTCGGCAAATTTGAACTCGACCTTCCGTTCAGCGAAAAGCGCAGCCCGACGTTGAACACGACGTTTGCGATGTACCACTACATGCCGGGGACGCCCTACACGGCGACGATCGGCGGTACCTCCACCAGTTCCTATCTCAATCCGAATACCTTTGCCATCGGTGAGAATCAACCAGGTGCGGAATTGTCGGGCATCAAGAAGACGACAGGGACCGACGGGTATTTTCGTTACTCCTTTTCCGCCCTGGCGACCAACAGTTTTTCCGGCCCCTTGAGCGGCTGCGCGTCCGGAACCACCTGCGGAACGGGCGGGAGGAACGTCAACTTTTACGGCCATGTGACGCAATCGTTCGGCGGGTACGGCATCGTGACGGGACAGCGAATCGGCCTCTTCGGCGCCTACGGTACGGCACCGACGTTGGTCAATCCGACCTGCCCGACCTGCCAGGCCGTGGCCGGGAGTGGGCAACCGTTCAGTCGTTTAGGCGTCGATGTCAGTCTGACGTTGAACGGGGAATGGAACCTGTTCGGTGCCTGGATGTGGGGCAACGACAGCAAAAACATGTTCGTCTCCCAAGGCATTGCCGATGCGCAGAACGCCTCATGGAACGGCGCCTTTGTCGAACTTGACTATGCGCCGGCGCTGTTGCCGTTTTTCGAGATGCCGGATTGGTTTTTCGCCTACCGGTACGATCTCATTCGCAACAATCGGCAGGGCGACCCGACGTTCGCCAAGAATTATAATAACGTCGATTCACATACGGTCTTGGTCCGCTACTTCATTCATCATTCGACCAGGACCGATCTGGCTCTCCATGCGGAGTACAATAGTTATCGCACGACCGGCGTGGGAACGAACGGCGGCGATCTTCTCGGTCAGACGATGTTGGTCGGGTTCGATTTTGCGTACTGAATGCTGCGACAGGGGAACAATGGTCACTGAGGGGAGGGATGTTCATGCGACGGGGTAAGGCGGGATGGCCTTGGCTGTGCCTGGTATTGGTCGGTTGCGCGACTGCGACGCCTCAAGCCGAGCCTCCCTGCTTCTTCTGCGACGACCAGCGGGTGGTGAGAATTGTCCCGATGGCAAAGCTCCGGTCGAACGATCAGGGGAGGCGATTTCAGCATCCGGTGAATCTGTCGCAGGCAGAGTGGGAGACACTCCTACGGGGTGTGATGGTACGCAGTACGCACAGCCCTTTGTTGGGGCCGTCGTACCAGGGTGCCACGGAACCGGTGTTTCTGGATACAGAGGTTCGCGCTCTGGGATCCTCACTCCGGCAGGCGTTTCAACAGGCAACGGAGCAAGAGGCGGTTGTCTTCGCGACGGCGCGGGCGACGGATGAGGGGCCAGCGCAAGTGACTTCAGGCGCCTGGTTTGTCGAGGACGGCCGAATCCATCTACGGTTGTCCAACTGTCGCATCGCCGTAACCATGCCATCCATACGAACGCAAATCTGGATCGATCCGCTCTTTGCGCAGGCTGGAACATTCTATGAACTGGTGCCGGGGAATCGCCAGGCCTTGGTGAGTAAGCCGTCCGGTGGCGGTGGGGTGTTTCGCCCCGATCCGGTGGAACTGGTGATCGACGATTCCAAGCGCAATGAGGCGGCGGTGCCCGCTGCACCGGAGGGAACGCCAACGGTTTCCTCCGCGTCTTCGTTGGAAGAACGGCTTGCTGTGCTCAAGGGTCTTCACGACCGGGGACTGATTACGGAAGAGGAGTATCGCCTGAAGAAACAGCAGCTATTAGATCGGCTGTGACAGGGACGGGCTCTCTCCAGGATTCGCGATCGACCAGGCCGGAGAGAATTCTGACTTGCTTGGGCCTCTTCGAGTAAGATGCCGGGGCATGAAGATTCAGACGAAGACATGGTCCCTCCCCGCGCAGGATGACTGGTCGACTCCGTTTGCCGAGGTCTTGCTGGGGCAGCTGGATCTGCGTCCAGGATTGAGCATCCTCGACATTGCGTCCGGTCACGGCATTCCAGCTTTTTATCTGGCGGAACAGGTCGGTCCGACCGGTACCGTCGTCGGCATCGATGCCAGCCGGAGTCAGGTTGCGAGTGCGCGCGCGATTCAGCGGGGCGAACTTCCCTGGCTCCGGTTCGAATGCCAGGATATGCGTGCCATGCCCGCATCGCTCCCCGCATTTCAACGTCTCACCGGCAATCTCTCCGTCATGTTCCTGCGCCCGAACCGCTTTGAGGCGATGCGCGGATTGCTCGACCATCTGGAACCGGGCGGTCAGTTGGTGTTGACCTTTCCCTCCCTCGGCACGTTCGACTCCATCTGGCAACGGATCGATCAGGAAATGGGGCGATACGGACTTGTCATCGAGCGGGAACGATTGGCCGCCCATGTGGCGGAGCGGCCGTCGGCGGCCGACGCGCGTGGATGGCTGGAGCGGCTGGATATGGAACGGATCGCCGTCGTCGAGCAGCCGTTGGAGGTGGTCAGCGGCTTCGGACAACGATTTCTCCAACATCCGCTCCTACGGGGCGGGTTTCTCGACGATGCCTATGAATGTTTCGACGATCAGCGGCTGGCGGAAGAGGTGATGACGCAGGTGTCCCTGGACCTTAAGAGCATGACTCCGTTGATCGCCCGGCGATGCGTGCTGGCCGGCTGGAAACGGGTATCGACTAGTGAGCGGTGATCCCTCAGAGGAACGGTTACCGCTCGCCTGCATAACGGCTGTGGAGTTTGACCGGCGCCGCTCGCTTTTTTCGCATGCGAATGTTGAGCATTTCGACCGTGACGGAGAAGGCCATGGAGAAGTAGATGTAGCCCTTCGGCACATGCACGTCGAACCCTTCGACCATCAAGGTCACACCCACGAGAATCAGAAACGAGAGGGCCAGAATTTTGATCGTGGGGTGTTCATCCACAAAATCCCCGATGGCTTTGGCCGCCATCAACATCACCACCACGGCGAGAATGATGGCGACCGCCATGATCGAGACATGTTCGACCAGGCCGACCGCCGTAATTACCGAATCCAACGAAAAGACGATATCCAGGAGCGCGATCTGAACGAGCACCATCCCCAGGCTGGCAGCGGCGGCCGTGGTCTCGCCGCCTTCGATCCCCTCCAGGCTGTTGTGGATTTCGTGCGTGGCCTTGGCCATGAGGAACAGGCCGCCGCCGACCAGAATCAGATCACGCCCGGACACGCCGTGGCCCAAGATCGTCACCCAGGGATGGGTGAGTCCCATAACCCAGGAAATGGAAAACAGGAGTCCCAGGCGCGCCATCATGGCCAGGCCCAGGCCCACTTGGCGTGCGACGGCGCGCTGATGCTCGGGGAGTCGACCGACGAGGACGGAGAGAAAGATAATGTTGTCGATCCCCAGCACGATTTCCAGCGCGGTCAAGGTTCCCAGGGCGATCCATATTTCAGGATCGGCAAGCCAGTCCAACATCAGCGGCTCCATTCGTGAAAGAGAGGGCGAGCGGGTCGCTCTGTCATGCGAGGATGTGTAGCATACGATACGTATCGAGGAAGTCTACCGTTCCAGGCGGGTCTGCGCAATCAAAACCAGTCGATAGGCGGTAGGTCACGAACGAATGGATCGACCGCGGGGGTGGCTGCGGGAACGGCGTTCTGTCAGGAAGAATCGGAGGCGTGCTGGCTAGATCGGCCGTTCGGGACGGGAAGCGCGGTGTTGAAGCGTTTCGAGAAACAGCAGGTTCAGGTCCTGGGTCATCAGGTTGACGTGGGTCTTGAGCAGTCCCAGCATCTCGCCGCGATGACGCAGCTCGTTGATTCGATAGATCCCGCCTCTGCCGAAATACAGGCCGGTCAGCCGTTGCTCTTCTTTCGAGCCCGGTTTTCCCAGACGGCTGCGCCAGGTCCCGATGATATTGTCTCGACGGCTCCGTTTGCCGTTCGGGCGGACGGGCCCGTTCAGATATTCCCAGACCGGCTGCGGGAACTGCCGGCTGATGGGGTCGCCTTGCCACACGTCTGCCATGAGATTTCGCCCGTGCTTGAACTCATAGGCCTGGTCTCCGCCCAACGCGGCCACGCCGAACCCTAAGGCCGCGACGCTTCCGGACAGATCGATCAGGCCGGAGAGAATCTCAGACCCCAGCAGCAGGAACGTTCCCGCAAAGACGCCGGAAATGGAGTCGGCCAGAATGGCCATGATGGTCCGGCCCTGCTGGATGTCGTTGCGAACTTCCTCCAGCTGCGACGCCAGATCCTCGGTCCGCGCCTTCTCGCATTCCAATTCGGCGGCGATGCTGTTGGCTTCGAAGAGCGCGAGGAGCAGGCGGTCGGACAATTCCTGTCGTACCGCCAGGGAGTGCAGCAACGCGCCGTCCATTCCTCCTGCCGTCTCATCTTCCAGCAATTGGAACTCCACCAGGAGGTCATGGACGCCGATGATGGCGGCCATTTCCCTCGCCCGTGGCGAGAACCGTGAAGGGGTGACGGGTTCGCTGAACGAAGAGTGTGTGAGACCTTCGATTCGATAGGTCGCACCCGTGGCCGGCAGGGCCACGATGTGGGTCGGCGGACCGGTTGCGGGGACGCAATGGCTTTCCGTGATGTCGTCATCGTCATCGGCTGCCCGGACATGAAGTCCGCCGGCGCAGCCCTGCATCAGCGTGAGTAGCAGACAGCAAGCAAGGATGCCTGGGTGGGTTCGATACGATTGATCTGTGTTCGCCGGCACGGTCGCCATTCGCGTCATGAACGATGTCTGCCGAAAGGGATGTCGATCGGGACGCACGCATGCAATCAGTACGGTGCCTGCTCCGGCAGGACTTCCTGCCCGGGACCCTCTATGTTACGGCAACAGGGCATGAGGCCTGGCGAGGATAAGTGATCTCCCTGCCTGAAGGATGCAGACATCCTGTCATCGAGCGTACCGAAGAAAAATGAAGCGGGCATGAAGGGCGGATGAACGGTTGATGAATCCGGCACTGGACGGGAGGACACCGATCTCGACGGCGGCAGGACCAGGCGAGGCCGAGGGATGACGGCGCACGTGCGCAGATAACAGCGTATGGCCGGAAATCGAGGGTGGGCGTCTCTACTCTCAGCGAGAGCCACCAGCCATCGCTCTGTCCCTGACGAAATACGCGTCACGGATGTCGAGCAGGCCGCCGGCGGACTGTTCCCCCATCCTGTTAGCCCGGGCTATTCACGAATGCCGTCGCGAGGTATTCGGGACGGAAGCCCGCCGACGCTGCTCGCACGTGAGTCCGAGGCAGGCGTACTGGCAGTCCGTCGAGGAGGCTGAACGAGAACAGCCTCGCCGGGCGAGAGGCCCGGACGCCGGAGCAGGTATTCATGAATGGTCCGGGCCAGGTCGCCCTGACTCGGTTACGCGGTCGATTCCCGCTTCAAAAAGTCCGGGCGATCCCGGATGGCGACCATCTTCACCAGGTCGCGGATCGACAGGACTCCGACGACCTTTTCATGTTCCGTCACAGCCAGGTGGCGGATTCGTTTCGCGGACATCCGTTCGCTGGCATCACGGATGGTGCGATTGATGTCGATGTCGAGCAACGGCGAATTCATGAGCGCACCCACGCGCAAGGTTTGCGGATCGAGTTGATAGGCCAGCAGTTTGCGCACCAGGTCGCCTTCGGTGATGATGCCTACGAGTTCGTCGGCTTCCATGACGAACAGCGCCCCGATGTGTTTGTCCGCCATCCGTTGCGCCGCGTCGAGGGCCGTTTCGTCGCTGCCGATCGTTTCGATGGCTGTTTTCATGAGGACGCTCAACGGCCGGTAGACATTCGTGAGCGCCTGCACCGGTCCGCCGTCTGCATCAACGAAGTGTCTCACCAGGTCGCGCATCGAAATGATGCCGAGCACATCCGTGCCTTCGGTCACCACGAGGTGCCGTATGTTTTTGTTTTGCATCAAATGACTGGCATCGACCATCGGACGATCCGGTGCGATTGTGATGAGCGGACTGCTCATGATGTCCGCCATGCTGGTTCGAGAGGGAACGCGGCCCGGCGCCAGCACTTTGGCGACAAGATCCGTTTCGGTGACGATGCCCGCGATCCGGCAATCGTTGTGCGGACGGTCGAAGCATTCGATCAGCACCGAGCCGATGCTGTGCGTCCGCATTCTGGTGGCGACGGTGACGACGGAGGTGTCCTGGGGAACGACCTCCAATTGGCGATGCATATAGTCGCTGACGTGCTGGCCCGATACGGTCGTCATAGGAGCTCCTTTTCTTCAACATGAAGTCTTCCGGCTGGCATTGCGAACATGCGCGATTGTCTCTCATCGGTTTCAATTGATCCAGGCATACGTCACATCAGATCCCCCCGCCTGCTTGCAGCGGGAGTCGCGCGCCCATTCGCCC
The DNA here is from genome assembly GCA_000196815.1 of Nitrospira defluvii. Taxonomy (GTDB): domain Bacteria; phylum Nitrospirota; class Nitrospiria; order Nitrospirales; family Nitrospiraceae; genus Nitrospira_A; species Nitrospira_A defluvii_A. The sequence continues at coordinate 3,769,973 of FP929003.1, read as the reverse complement.
GCGGACGAATTTCTGAAGTTCGTCCGCCAGGAGCAGGCCGACGGCCCCGAGCGCCAGCGGTCCGAAGATCCAGGCCGGGAGCGAGGCGGTGCCCAAGACCAGATGTCCGACCGGGCTGTAGGTCATGACGAGCAGGATGGTCAGTTCGACGGCAATACCCGCCAGGATCAAGGGATTGCTGAACCAGCCGAGCCGGAACGTCGAGATGCGATCGGAGCGGCAGGCAAAGACATTCGCGACCTGTGCCGCCACGATCCCGGCAAAGGTGACGGTCGTGGCCTCCTTGTACAAAGGCGAGGCCCAGTCGAGGGGGGCCCCCCAGCTCCACCCCTGGCTATACAAATAGAGAAAAAACCCTCCCATGGCAATGCCGGCTTCGATCAATCCCAGAAAGGCATAGGCTCTCAACAGCACATCCCAGCTGAGGAGCCGTTCGGTGCGGGGTCGCGGGGGGTCGTCCATCACCCCGCCCTCCGGCGGTTCTGCGGCCAGGGCCAGTGCCGGGACCATGTCTGTTCCCAAATCGACGGCCAGAATTTGCGGGATCGTGAGGGCGAGCGGCATCGACGAGAGTCCGAATCCCAGATACGGCACGATCTCCGGGATGTTGCTGGCCAACACATACGTGACGAACTTGCGAATATTGGTATAGACGGCCCGTCCTTCTTCGATGGCGTGGACAATGGTGGCGAAATTGTCGTCGAGCAGAATCATGGAGGCCGTCTCTTTGGCCACGTCCGTTCCGGCGATCCCCATGGCGATGCCGATGTCGGCAGTTTTCAACGCCGGCGCGTCATTGACCCCGTCGCCCGTCACGGCGACCACCTCGCGCATGTCCTTGAGTGCCGAGACGATGCGCATTTTATGGCGGGGCGCCATGCGGGCAAAGATCGGATCCGGTTCGCCGGGAGTGGTCGGGGTGAGCAGTTGGCGCAGCTGATCGTCGCTGAATGTGTCGATGTGTGCGCCTTCGATGACCGGGACGAAATGGCCCAGCGGCGTGGCTGTCGTTTCCGGAGCCAGCCCGACCTTGCGTGCGACGGCCAATGCCGTCAAGGGATGGTCGCCGGTAATCATCATGACGCGGACCCCGGCCCGCCGGCATTGTTTGATCGCGTCCGGCACTTCACGGTGTGGCGGGTCCATCATGGCGACGAGTCCGAGAAACGTCAGGCCCTGCTCTACCGTGTCGGCATCCAACTGCTCCACCCCGCGCTCCACTTCACGCATCGCCACGGCCAGCACCCGGTACGCCTGCTGAGCGAAGGCCTGACTCTGGGCCAGCACTTTTTTGCGGCCGTCGACGGTCAGCTCGGCGGGTGTCGACGATCCCTGCTGCCTGGTGCAGAGGGGCAGGACCGATTCCGGCGCGCCTTTGGTGAAGGCGAGCAGCCGACCTTCGCTCCAGTGCAGCGTCGTCATCCGTTTGCGATCGGCATCGAAGGGGATTTCGCCCATTCTTCGGAGCGGCGGGCGATGGAGGAGTCCGTGGTCCGCGGCAAAGTCCAGCAGCGCCGTCTCAGTGGGGTCGCCGGTGGTGCGGCTACGCCCGTCCGGGTGGCGCGTGCGCTTGGCGTTGTTGCAATGAACGATGGCGTCGAACAGGGGACGCCATCGTTCCGATTCGGGAGCGGTGATGAGGCGATTCCTGGTGAACAAACAGCCTTCTCGCGATTCGACGACGAGGTCATCCACGTAGAGCCTGTCGAGCCGCATCCGGTTTTCCGTCAGTGTCCCGGTCTTGTCGGTACAGATAACAGTCGTGCACCCCAGCGTTTCGACGGACGCGAGGTGTTTGACGAGCGCCTTGCGCGCGGCCATGCGCTGACTGCCTATCGCGAGGGCGAGGGTGACGGTGGGCAGGAGCCCTTCGGGCACATTGGCGACGATGATGCCGATGCCGAAAATGGCGCTGGTCCAGAAGCTCAATCCCATTCCCAGACCGATGATGAAAAAGACCAGCCCCATCAGGAAGGAGAGTGCGGCGACGAGGTGCGTGACCTTCACGATCTCCTGTTGGAGCGGGCTCAACCCGGTGTGTACCGTTGTCGTCAGATGCGCGATTTTTCCGAATTCGGTGTTGAGCCCGGTGGCAAAGACGACTCCCTGACCATGGCCGGAGAGGACCGTGGTTCCGGCGAAAGCCAGATTCGCAATGTCGAGCGGATGGCCGTCGGTGATGGGATCGGCCGACCGTCGCTGCGGTTTGGATTCGCCGGTGAGCGAGGAGTTATCGACGCGCATGCCGACGGCTTCGGTGAGTCTCGCATCGGCGGGAATCTGTTCGCCTTCTTCCAGCACGAGCACATCGCCCGGTACCAGTTCGCTGCGGGCAATCTGTTGCTGTTGCCCGTCACGAAGGACCCAGGCTTGGGCCGGCAGCATGCTGCGTAATGCTTGAACCGCGCGTTCGGCCTTGTATTCTTGCAGGAAGGCGAAAATGGCATTGATGAGAATCACGCCGAGGATGGCCCACCCCAATGTCGCCATGCCTTCGCCGGAGTGGAGGGCGTCGGCGAGGAACGCCAGGCCGGCCGCCAGCCACAGGAGCAGCGCGAGGAAATGCGTGAATTGACGCGCAAAACGGCTGATGAGCGGCATCCCGTGCAACGCCTGCAGACTATTCGGTCCGTACCGCAGGGTTCGTCGCCGGACGTCGTCCGACGCGAGGCCCTGCGGGGTGGTGGCGAGTGCGCGGTACACCTGGCTCGGAGCCAGGCGGCAGACTTCTAGCGCAGTCAGTTCAGGCACGCCATCCTCGTACGATGAGCACCGAGCAGGGGGCATACTTCAGCAGCGTTTCCGAGACGCTGCCCAACTGAAGCCGTTCGGACCCCGTCAAGCCTCGTGAGCCTGCCACGAGCAGATCGACCTTGCCGGAGGTGGCCTGTTGGATGATCGTGTCGGTTACATGATCGACCTTCACCTGCGTCGTGACGGCGCAACCTTCGGCCAGGAACCGATCACGTAAGTTCTCTACGACCTGCTCGGCGGCCTGACGTTTCGGGACCGCGATCTGCTCCAGCTGGTCCTTCGACAGGTACTTGGCCGCCAGTTCCGTCATGGCCGGTTCGACGACCGACAGCACCGTGACGTGTGCGGACTCAGGAAGAAGGCGCTGGCAGAGAAAGCGACAGGCGCCTTGGGAGTGTTTCGAGGCATCCGCGGCAAAGAGCACGTGAGAGAGGGCCGTGAGCGGCCGTTTGACCACCAGCACCGGGCAGGCAGCCAAGGCGCTGACTGTACGGGACACACTGCCCAGGAGGTAATGTTCTGCATCGCTCAGGCCGCGCGATCCGAGGACAAGCAGATCGGTTTTTTTCTGCTTGGCCAGCTTCGTGATGGTATCGGCTATGCGGCCATGGGCGAGGATCGTGTCGATGGCTGTGCGAGGTTTCGTGGTGGCCTGCTTCAACGCGATTTTCGCGAGACCTTCGAAGCGCCGCAGAATCTGGTCGCCGGCCTTCGTCATGGCGGCGATAGCCTGTTTCGAGACAGTCGCGTGTTTGCGTGCGGCGGATTTCAACGATGTGCTGTCCACGACGTGGACCAACGTGACGGAGTCGGGCGGGCGGCTGGCGACTGCTTCCAGCATCTGCACGCTCCACTCGGCGAACTCCGATCCATCCACGGCGATCATGATCTTCATGTGCGTGTCTCCCAGGTTACCGTACCGCTCCGGAATAGGGTCTGCATCGGGTATGCCTGAATGTGGTCCGATCATGAAGCGGCAATCGTGTGCGATGCCAGGCGATTGGCAGGTTTTCCGGTCGGTCGTGGTGGGCAGTTGCGGCGTTTTGCAGCAGTCGGTGGGACGATATTGGGGTAATTGGCATCAGTGAGAGGGGAGATTCGAGCGGCAACGGGTCGGAGCACATGCGTCTGCGCAGGCCGGCTGATCGATCGGCGTTCAGGCATCGCGATTGCGTGAGACGACCGGGGGGAGGGATGCGCAATGTTTGAGAGACGAGTCATTGCGGTGATGATCGGGATGGTCGCGCTGGGGCTGTGGCTGGCCTGGGTGGAGCCGGTTGCTGCGGGGGTGACGACCCGTGTGGTTCCGAGCGGTGACGCGATCGAACTGGAAATCCCAACCGACGTCGGCACGCAGAAAGAAACCCTTCCGCTTTATCAGAGCGGGAAGATCCACTATTTCAGCGCCGGCATCGGCCAGGTCGAGCGTGACGCGGCGTACCCTCCGTTTCCCTTGAAACTCGTGTTTACAGCAGGCGGGAAGCCGTTCGTGACGGGGGTGGAGGTCGTGCTTCGTCATGGCAAGGGTGCGGTGCTGTTGACGGTTCCGCGGGGGCAGGTGACGGGCCCCTGGCTCTTTATCGATCTGCCCGATGGGACGTACGAGGTGGCGGCCACGTTGGGTGGCCAGATGCAGCAAGTGAAAGGGATTAAAGTCCGTCGCGGACATGTCACCACGCAACATGTTCGCTGGGCCGAGGACCGGAGTCCTGTCCTGCCTGCAGAGGCGGAGTGAGCGGGGTAGTTGCGACAGCATGGGTAGACAAGGAGGAATCGGTATGGTGAAGAAGCGGAAAGCCCCGGCGAGACGACCGGCCGGTGCGGGGCGCAGACGCGTGGCATTCGAAGAGCTCACGGTCGGCGACATCGTGAACAAGCGCGTGCAAGCCGCGCGTCTCGACATGAAAGGCGACCGCGTGGCGAAGTTGCTGCTGAAAGAGGGCAGTCATGTGCCCGTCGTGGATCAGGCGAAACAGCTCGCGGGGGTCGTGAGTGAACATGATCTGTTGTCGGCGCTCGATGAGGGGCAGGCCTGGAGTGCTCAGACGGCCAAAGATCTCATGACCGAAAATCCCTACTCGGTGCCGCCGGAAACTAGTTTGTCCACCCTGATACATGTTCTGACGGAAAGCGATCTCATGTCGGTGCCGGTCGTAACTGCGCAGAATCGACTCGTGGGTGTCGTGACACGTCGTGATGTGGTGCGTGCCGCGCTCCGTCCCGGAGTGAAACGACGGGCGACAGGGAGATAAACAACGACCGATTGTGTACGAGGAGAAGGGGGCGACCTATGCGCCGTATCGACTTGATCACTCAGGCCTGTGATCCGAAAACGTTGACGGTGGGCCAGCTGATGCAGGATGCCTTGTTTACCTGTACGGCACGGACGGATGCGCTGACGATCGGCCGGCTGATGACCAAGCAGAATTTCGGCGGCTTGCCTGTCGTGGCAGAGGACGGCTCTCTGGTCGGGCTCGTGACGGAATACGATCTCCTGCAAGCCATGATCGAAGGACGGGATTTGCACAAGGTGCTGGCTTCGGAAATCATGACGACGCAGCCCCTGGCGGCTCAGGAGAACATGACGTTGGAGGAGGTCGCGAACCTGTTCCAAGACCGGTACGTGACGCGCCTGCCGGTGGTCCGGGGCAAGCAGCTCGTCGGCATCGTTGCGAGGCGGGATGTGTTGCACGGCTATATGAAGGCCTCGGCATATTGGTCATAGCATGATGCCGGAACAGGCTGTGATCTGAGATTGTCCTTTCCGATCGCTCCCGGGGAGCCAAACTCCTGTTCTTAACCGATGTGCCGGCGTTGTGCCACCGGAGAGGACAGGGTTCCGATGATTGCGAGCAGAGCGAAGCACGCGCCTGCGTAAAACGCGAATGCTGCGCCGAGTCGATCCCACAAGAATCCTGCGAGGAGGCTGGCGATGAGCATCGCGAGCCCGCAGGCGAGGTTGAAGCAGCCGTAGGCTGTCCCGCGCAGATCGGTCGGTGCCACATCTGCGACCATGGTGGCCAGCAAGCCTTGTGTCATCCCCATGTGAATGCCCCACAGCGCCACGCCTGCCAGAATCGCGCTCCAGTGATCGTTCATGGCCAGCACCAGATCGGCCGCAACCAGCACCGACAGACCGAGCGTAAGCAGCGTCTGGTGGTGCATCCTGTCTGAGAGCTTGCCGAACGGATAGGCCGAAGCCGCATACACCAGGTTCATGGCGACCATGACGAGGGGAATGAACGCGATGGGAATCCCGCCTTGTTGGGCGCGCAGGACCAGAAAGGCTTCGCTAAAGCGCGCGAGCGTAAACACGGAGCCGATTCCCACGACCCGCCAGTAGGCCGAGCCTAGGCGTGCGAAATTGTCCCGGGTAATCGGATTGGCCCTGTTTGTCGTCTGGCGGGACTCAGGCTCCTGTATGCCGAACAGCAGGAGTACGACGGCCATCATGCCCGGCACGACGGCCACCCAGAAGACCGCACGAAAATCATCGGCCCAGAGCAGCATCAATCCGACCGCGACCAGGGGGCCGAGAAAGGCTCCCACCGTATCGAGCGATTGCCGCAAGCCGAACGCTGCGCCACGGAGATGCGCCGGCGCAATGTCCGCCACTAACGCATCGCGGGGTGCGCCTCGCACGCCTTTTCCCACTCGATCCAGCAAGCGGGCGGTCAATAATGTTTCGATGTCCGGCGCGATGGCGAAGAGCGGTTTGGTCAACGCGCCTACGGCATAGCCGAATAGGGCCAGCCCCTTCCGTCTACCGAGATAGTCGCTCAATGTCCCGGAAAAGACTTTGACCACGAGTGCCAGGGACTCGGCCAGCCCTTCCACGATGCCGACTGCGACCGTGCCGGCGCCGAGTGTCGTGACCATGAACAGCGGCAGCAGGCTGTGAATCATTTCCGAGGAAATGTCCATCAGCAGGCTGACGAGGCCCAGTATCCAGATGCCGGAGGGCATCCGGCGAAGCGAATGGGGCGGAAATGTGTCCATCACGGCCGACAAGTCGAGACGATGATACGGCTCCCGGGCGTCCTGCTACCTGACGGATTATAGGGACGCTACTCAGAGCTGTCATGTCACAGTCACCAGGTCTTGGAAGATGTGATCAGTTCCTGCCCCTGTCTCCAGTCGTAACGCACCGCATCGGTGAGCCGGCCGGTTTCGTCGCGGTCGACCCACATGTCCCACTGTCCATCCTGATTGGCGTCGTACCAGTACAACAATGGAAACAAGGCGACATCGGGTTCCTCAGACGCTGGGTCGTCATAGGAAATCCCCAGGATGTGGCGAGCCGTACGGTAGTCCACCCGGCCGTTGCCGCGAAGCGAGTAGTCGCGAAAGAGCAATCCGATGATCGTGTCGGACGATTGCGCGACTAACAACTCTTCACTTGGCTCATTGGGAAGTGATGAATCGGCGTGAGACGTACCCGGCCAGGCCGGACAAAACGTCAGCAGGGCGAAGAGGCCTATCGTCTGTATCGTCGTGTTCATGGGATCCCTCCCTTCAACCGCCAGAGCGGCGGCGGTGCGCGCGATGCTCTGTATATCCAATCTTGGCGCGGCGCAGTGGAGGGGAGCCCCTGGAGATCTGCCTAGTTAAAGGCGCTGGCAACCCTAAGGTTGAGGCAGGAGTGGTAGGTCCTGGGTGAACGGAGTAATGATGTATCTAGTTGATATGGCAGCGAGCCCCTGCCCTGAGATCGGTTGACGAGTGACCGGTCAGCGAGGAAATGTCCCTTGTCCGGGTGGAGCGGTAGGATTGCGTGGCCAGGAATGCTGATCGATGGCATCCATCGGGGGACGAGGCCTGTACAGGATGACTACCATGCCGATGAGGCAGCGCACTGCTCCCACGACATCGAATCGAGCCGGCCCGGTACCGTTCGCGCCGCAGCCCCACAGCAACGAGCGAGTGATGAACATTCTGCCTGAGGCTGCGTCCGCACGGCCGGGCCGGCGATCCTTACACTGATGGGTCGCTGATGGCCCTATTTTCGCAGCCGCGGGCGTGGTTGTGCGCAGGGCTTCGGTCTCTGGAGCTCGGACGGAATCCTGGTCGCCTCATCGAGGCAGGCCTGATCCAGCTGTGCTTGAACCAGCCCCAGTGCGCCGCTCAGGTTCGCGCCTCGCAAGTCGGCCTGGCCAAGATCGGCGTTGTTCAGCAGGGCTCCCGTCAAATCGGACGCACTGAGATTGGCTCCGCGCAGATTGGTTTCCTGGAGATTCGTCTGGACCACGACGGCGTGGCTGATGTCCGCCTGACTCAGATCGGCCGCCACCAGATTCGCCAATTCCAGATTGGCTTCGCTGAGCCGGGCCTGCTGTAGATGGGCGTTCGGGCCGTAGATTTCGGTGAGGTCGGCTTTCCGGAGATCGGCCCGCGCGAGTTGCGTCCCGATGAGGACGGCATGATGCAGGTTGGCCCCGTGCAGATTGGCGGCCGACAGGTTGGCCTTGTACAGCACGGTCATCGTGAGTGTCGCCGAGTCCAGCCTGGACTTCACGAGAGTGGCTCCCTCCATGTTCGCATTCTCCAGATTGACTCGCTGCAGGTTGGCGCCGCCAAGATGCGTAAAGCGAAAATCTGCTCCACGGAGACTGGCCTCATGAAGATCGGCGTTCGCCAGCGAGGCATCGTCCAAATAGGCGCTCTCCAGATCGGCTTCGATGAGAGACGCCCCGTCGAGGTTGGCGCTGTCCAACAAGGCGCCTTGCAGATTGGCCCGGCGCAAATTGGCCTGGCGTAAATTGGTCCGGCGGAGGTCGGTGCCGGCGAGGTCGGCGTCGGTGAGATTGGTCTTCGACAGATTCGCCCCATAAAAATAGCCGTCCAGGAGGGTGGCGTTGCTGAGGTCCGCGCCCTGCAGATCCGCATCCTCAAAATGAGCCCGCTCCAGCAGCGCTTCCCGGAAGAGCGCGCCTTGCAGGTTGGCTCCGTAGAACGCGGCTTCGTCGGCGGCGATGCGGTTGAGATGGGCCTTCACCAGCAGGGCCTTGCGCAGATCGGCGCCTTCAAGATTGGCATCGTCCAGTACAGCCTGGGAGAAGTCCGCGCCTTTGAGGTGCGCCTGCACGAGACTCGCGGTGCGAAGATTCGAGCCTTTCAGGATCGCCCCTTCGAGATTGATCCGTTCGAGGTTGGCACCTACCAGTCGCAGTTGTCGAAGATCGGTTCGGCAGAGATTGGCCCGGCGGCCGTCGGGGGAGTCCCGGTCTTCCAGCCAGCGGGCATGGGACTGGAGCACTTTGTCCAGAATTTTTGACGCCGGACGGGTCTGCTTGAAGGCGCTCTCGCAGGCGGTACCTGAGGAGGGTTTGGGCGCCGGCTTGGGCGTGGCGTCAGCACCGGTCGGCAGGGAGAGTAACGCGGCCACCACCCAACCTGCGACGATGGTGCGGGGAACGGGATGCTGGTTCATGAACGGGCCTCCTTCAAGAAGATTCGGTGCTGCGGTGAATGGCATGGTTCCGGGAGCATCATGCGGCTCATGTGTGCAAATCGACCTCTTCCGCCAATTCGGTGAGAGCCGGCGCGATCCGGACGTCGTAAGGATCGGCGCGGTCGATCCGCCGCAACGGGGCCGGCAGTTGTGTCAAAGAGAGCCGGGCATATCGTCGAACGTCTTCCAGCGATGGAGGGGATGCGACGCGTTGACCTCCCTGCATCACCTGGTCCAGCAGGGGCTGGCCTTCCCGGCAGTCGCCCTCGACCGTGATGATATCACCGTTCAGGCGGCCGTCGGTTCCGATCCGGCGATAGACCTGCTTTCGACCCGGCCAGGTGGCTTTGCCTTCGGAACGTTTGCGGCAGGGTCTGCCGGCATATTCCTGGAGTTTGTACGCACAGTCCAGGTAGGGGGCATCGGCCGATGTGGTCATGGCCGTGCCGATCGCAAAACTGTCGATCGGTGCCTGTCCTGCCACCAGCACCTGGATGCGTTCCTCGTCAAGATTACCGCTGGCGAGGATTTGAGTGGCGGTGAGGCCTCCGCGATCGAGAATGTGCCGAACCTTGCGCGCATGGTCGGCCAGGTCTCCGCTATCGAGTCGGACGCCGTGGATCGAGATACCTCGTGCGTTCAAGCGACCCGCCAGGGAGACCACCTTCTCCGCCGCCGCTTCCGTGTCATAGGTGTCGATGAGGAGCACGACGTTGCGCGGTTGCGCCTCCGCGATGTGGGTGAAGGCCTCCGCCTCATCGAGATGGGCCTGGACAAACGAATGGGCCATCGTCCCGTAGATCGGGATGCCGAAGCGGGCGCCTGCCGAGACGTTCGACGTGCCCGCGAGTCCGGCGAGGTATGCGGCGCGGGCGGCGAGGAGGCCTGCTTCCGCCCCATGCGCGCGGCGGAGGCCGAAATCGATCAGGGGTTTGTCGCCGGCAACCAAGACCGACCGGCAGGCCTTGGAGGCCACCATCGTTTGGAAGTTCAGGAGATTCATGACCCTGGTTTCCACGAGTTGCGCCTGCGGCAGCGGCGCGGTCACGCGGAGGATCGGCTCGTGCGGAAAAAAGAGGCTCCCCTCCGGCATCGCGTGGACCTCGCCGGTAAAGCGCATCGCGCGGAGCGCGCTGAGCGACGCCGGGCTGAATCCGCCGGTCTGATCGAGCCAGGCGATGTCGGCGTCTGAGAACTGAAATGCTTCCAGGTAACTCAAGACCTGTTCGAGTCCTGCGGCCATGAAGAAGTTGCGTTGCGGCGGTAATTTCCGGACAAAGAATTCAAAGACGGCGATGTCCGTCATGCCCTGGGCGAGATAGGCCTGCGCCATCGTGAGTTCGTAGAGGTCCGTGAGCAGCGCGTCCGAGGTGATGTTCATGCGGCCAATCGCTCCAGGCAAAGGGGAATCGCGCCGGCCTGCACCATCGCTTCTTCGGCGCGCCGGCCGTCATCGGGAAGCACATTGACCGGCCGGATGGCATCGACCAACAAGAAGACCTCATACCCGAGTGCCCGGGCATCCCGCACGGTTTCGAGCACGCAATAGTCCGTGGCCAGTCCGCCGATGAACAGCCGGCCGATACGGGCTGCCCGGAGACGCTCGTGCAACGACGTGCCCTGGAAGCCGGAGTAGGCCTCGCGCGCGGGGTCGGCGCCTTTCGAGATCACCATGACGGATGGAGGAAGCCGGAGGTCGTCAGGAAATTGTGCCCCTGGCGTGTGCGCGACGCAGTGCGGCGGCCAAGGCCCTCCCTGTGTGTGGAAAGAGCAGTGGTCGGGCGGGTGCCAGTCCCGCGTGGCGAACACCGGTAGGCCATGCTCGGCAAACAGGGCCAGATACCGCCGCAATACAGGAATCACTTCTCGGCCCCCGGGCACCGCCAGTGCACCATTCGCGACAAAATCGTTCTGAACGTCCACAATGAGGAGCGCATCGCCTGGCAGAAGAGATTTCATACGGAGTCCCTTCGCGGAACTCGTCCGCCCGGCATCCTATCGGCCCTGTTGCACGAGCAGGCGGATGTAGGCCAGCACGTCCTGCCTTTCCGTTTCGGTCAGTTGCCCCTGCCAGGAATGCATCGGGCTGAAGACGATGCCGTGCTCGATCGTTCTGAGCAACTCCTCGTCGGACTTGAGGAAGGACTTGAATCGGTGGAAATTGGCCGGCGGAACCGTGAATGCGGCGGCATCGGGGCCGTCGCCCCATCCGCCACGGCCGTGACAGGTCAGGCAATGACGCTCGTAGACCGCTTTTCCTCGGGTGACGTCCGGCGGAAAGTCCTGTGCCGTCGCTGAGCCACAGGCGGCTGCCAGGCTTACGAGAACTGAGACGACGAAGGAATAGCGGGTGCCGGCGGTCATGACGATCTGCATGAGTCTCTGTGTCTCCCTCAGCTTTTCTTGGTCGTGTGCGCGATGAACGACGAAAAGTGTTGCTGCAGTTTGGTGCTGCCGCAGGCGGGACATTGTACCTCGCCTTTTTCATGTTGCTTCAACGTTACGATGATCAGCGATTCTTTCCCGCAGTCCAGACAGGTGTAGTCGTACATGGGCATAGGGACCTCGTTCTGTTTACCCCTTGACCTTTTCAGGCTCTTCTTCGCCTTCTCCCCAATTCGCGACAATCTGCGCCATCTCCTCCAGGCGCGCGGCGGTTCGACCGTAAATGCTCTCAGGCGGGAAGGTTCCCTCCGGTCCGCGTTCCCCGGCGGGGACGCCGATGAGCAACTCAAGCGCCTGCTCGACGTGGTCCACGCCATACACGGCAAACTTTCCCTCTTCCACGGCCGCGACGACTTCCCGGTTCAGCGCCAGGTGTTTCGTGTTTCGAGCGGGGATGATCACCCCTTGCCCGCCGGTCAGGCCGTGCCGCTTGCACGACTCGAAGAACCCTTCGATTTTCTCGTTGACCCCGCCGATTGGTTGGATTTCACCGAGTTGGTTCACCGAGCCGGTGACGGCCAGCGATTGCCGGACGGGAAGGTTGGCGAGGCTTGAGAGGACGGCCGTGAGTTCGGCCACGGCGGCACTGTCTCCCTCGATTTCCGAGTAGGTCTGTTCGAAGGTGAGGGTGGCGCTGAGCGCGAACGGCTGCATCCCCGCGAATTTCCCCGCCAGGAAGCCGGCCAGCGTCATGACCCCCTTGCTGTGGATGTTGCCCGCGAGTTCAACCTCGCGTTGAATATCGATCACGCCCTTGGTGCCGACATAGGTGCGGGCGGTGATCCTGGTGGGGCGGCCGAACGCATAGTCGCCCAGCTCATAGACGGACAGCCCGTTGACCTGACCGACGACCTCGCCCTGCAGATCCACCATCAGGGTGCCTTCGCGGATTTCATCCTGGATCCATTGCTCAGGCAGATCGGCACGGTGTCGCTGGTGCGCCAGGGCCGATTCGACATCCGCGCGTGTTACGAAGGAGTGCCCGTCTTTCCTGGCCCAGTATCCGGCTTCGCGAATGAGGTCGCTGACCAGGCTGAATCGCAAGGACAGCCGATCGTGCCGATCGGCATAACGAAACCCCTGGCGGATGACTTCCGCCACGGCGTCGGCGCCGAAATGCGGCAGTCCTTCCTCTTTGCACAATTTGGCGACGAAGCGCGCATATTGCCGCTCCTGCCGTTCATCGTGCGGGACCTCCACATCGAAATCGGCTTTCACCTTGAAGAGTTTGGAGAAATCCTCCTCGTAGGCTTGCAGCAAGTGATAGATGCCCGCTGTGCCGACCAGGATCACCTTGACCGAGACGGGAATCGGTTCCGGCCGCAGGCCCGCCGTGGCGAAACCATAGAACTCGGCCGGGTCTTCGATGGTGACGGCGCCGGTCTTGATGACGCGCTTCAAGGCTTCCCAGGAAAACGGCTGGCGGAGGAGGTCCAGCGCCTGCAGAATCAGGTAGCCGCCGTTGGCCTGCAACATGGCCCCGGCCCGGATTTCGGTGAAATCGGTATACATCACGCCGAGGTGCGCCCGGCGCTCGATTTTTCCGATGAGGTTGCTGTAGGTCGGGTGGGATTCATCCACCACCGGTGCTCCGGCGGCGGCTTCCCTGGCCACGATGAGATTCACGGCGAACCGGGTCATGTCCGGGCGACGGGTTTGTTCCAGGCCGGGGATCGGCAACACCGGACCGCTGTGAGGCAGGAAGTCTTTGTATTGGTGAATGATGTCGTGATGGACCCGCTGCAGGTACGTCGTCACGGGTCGTAGATCTTGATAGGCCCGCTGCAACGTTTCGTAGGCCCCTTGCATGACGTTCGCGACGATCTGGTGGTCGAGATGATGCAGGGCCTGCTCGGCCTCCCGTTCGAGGGTGTGCATCCGGACGTGAAACTCCCGCAGGTCGCTCTCCAGCGACTGTCGTCGGTCGGTGAGTTCCTGCTGCACCTGTTCAGAGAGTGCTTCCATTTCCTTTTCCGTCATCGGGCGGTCGTCTTTCAGCGGCACCAGCCCGAAACCGACCGGCGTTTCTTCGAATCCGAATCCGCGCTGGTGGCAGAGCGCGGTGAGGTCGTGGAAGAGGGCCTTCTTTTTTCCTTCCGTCTCCTCGATGATTTTCGCCTTGGCATCGAGGTACTTCTTGCCTTCGAAGGCCGCGGGAATGTCCCGGCGGAGGCCCTCGATGAAGGTGCTCATCTCGCGTTTAAACGACGCGCCCTGCCCGGCCGGAAACGAGAGACAGGTCGGGCGCGACGCGTCTTGAAAGTTATGGACGTAACACCAGTCGGATGGAGCCGGTGCCGTTTGGGCCAGCCGCTTCACCATTTGCCTCACGAGTGTGCCCTTCCCGGTCCCGACCGGCCCGGAGACGAAGATGTTGAAGCCGGGGCTCTTCATTTGAAGGCCGAAGTCCAAGGCCTCGACCGCCCGCTCTTGCCCGATCGTGTCATCGAGCGGTTCGACCTCGCTCGTATCATCGAACCCCAGGCGGTCGGGGTCCACCTGCGGAGCCAACAGACTGGCGGGAATCTTCTGTTTGTCCGACATCGTCGGGGCTCCTACACTTCCAGCGCGTGGGGTGGTTGAACGATGGTGGCGTGCAGGCCCTTTTCGCCCGGTTCGCTCTCGAAGATCACCTCCTGTCCGTCCTCCATGTCGTTGAACGGGATGCCCTTCACGGCATTCTTGTGGAAATACACTTCCCCGCCGCCGTCCTTCAGGATGAAGCCATAGCCGAGATGAGGGAATACTTTGCTCACCACGCCGCGGAGTTGGGGCAGCGGTTCGATGCGCACCACTTTGTCGGCCCGTTTCTCGCGATATTTCCGCAGTTCGATCGCCACGGCGTCGAAGGCGGCCCGGATCGCTTCCTCGAATGTTTTATCCTCCTTGCGGGAGGTGATGGTGTGCCGGGTCGGCACGGTGACCAGCACCAGCGCTTCTGCCACGTTGTCCAGTTTTTTATGATGGCGATTCTTTGTCAGGGTGACGCGTCCATGAATAATGTCGTCGTGGCCACGCTGCAAGGTGGCCATCCGCTCTTCGATCTCGGTTTTCCAGCGCGGGGTCATGTCGATATTGCGGCTCTCAACTTCCAGGTTCATGCGGCCTCCTCTCGTCTCATGATGAATAGTCTGCGCACCAGCTGTCTCAGCAAAGCACATGCCCCTGCCACAGGTGGGAATGCGAGGCCGGGATGGAGCTGAACCGGCTGAAAGTGGGGCATTTGCGCGACTTCAACCGGCCGGATGATGGTGGCCTTTCGGGGCACTGGCGCATAATTCCTCACTGCCTCCGGATGCGCTGAAGCTCAATGCGCCAGTTGCTGGTTCCATTGCGGGCTGAAGCGGGCATATTTTCAGGAACATGTCTTGCGTCGGACAGCGGTATGCCGGTGCTGAAGAAATCTGCCCTGGAGACCTACCTCCAGGTCCGGTTCGGGCCAAGCGCGGAATTGCTTGCCTATGGACCGATCGGCAAGGAGACGAGCGGTGCGCGGTATAAGCAATACGGCTATGGCGCGCCTGTCCGGCTGACCTTCCGCCAGGGGGGCAAGACCCGCCGGGTGGTGTTGGGCACCATGAGCCCCGGTCCATTCGGCCATGAACATCCGGCCGACCGGGCTCAGGCGATGTTGTGGGACTATGACTGCTACGGCCGTCTGCCGGGACATATCGATGCGCTGGATGTGGGGGCCTTCACCGCGCGTGGCGAGTTGATGTCCGTAGCGGCCGCCAAGGAGTTCTTTTTACTCACCGAATGGTCGGAGGGAGCGACCTATCACAGAGATCTCGAACGCATGGCAGGGGCCACCAAGCCGACTGCGCTCGACCGGAAACGAACCGGAGCGTTAGCCGGATATCTGGCCGACATTCACCGGGTGAAACAGGCCGATCCGCAACTCTATCGGCGGCGGTTGCGGGAATTGCTCGGCCATGGCGAATGTATCATGGGCCTCACCGATAGTTACCCCGACCGGTTTGCCTTCATCACGGAAGACCTTCTGCAACGCATCGAGGTGGCCTGCAACGTGTGGCGATGGCGATTGCGCAGCCGCCATGCGCGCCTGTCGCAAGTGCATGGGGATTTCCATCCCTGGAATGTGCTGTTTCGCCACGGGACGGATTTTTCCGTATTGGACCGGTCACGCGGGGAGTGGGGTGAGCCGGCGGACGACGTGACGTCGATGTCGATCAACTATCTGTTCTTCTCACTGTGCCGGCATGGGACGTTGAAGGGCGCGCTGGAAGTGGCGTTCCATTCATTCTGGGAGACCTACCTTGCCAAGAGCCGCGATCACGAGGTGTTGGAGGCGACGGCGCCGTTTTTCGCGTTTCGCGGGTTGGTGCTGGCGAGTCCGCTCTGGTATCCAAAACTCACCGTGACCGTGCGGCGGAAAATCTTCCGGTTCATCGAGAATGTCCTGGCGACGGCGCGCTTCGACCCGGCGGATGTGAACCGTTATTGCGAATGAGTGATGTGATGACCCGCACCCCCTTCGCCATCTGGCTCACCGGTCTTCCCGCTTCCGGAAAAAGCTCGATTGTCGCGCGGTTGGTACCCAGGCTTGAATCGTTGGGATCGCCGGTGGAAGTCCTGGAGTCCGATGCAGTCCGGCGTATGTTGACGCCTGAGGCCAGTTATTCACACGAAGAACGCGACCTGTTCTACCGCGCCTTGGCGTTCATGGGATCGCGACTGGTTGCGCATGGGGTGAGTGTGATCTTCGACGCGACGGCAAGCCGGCGGGAGTATCGGGAGTTTGCGCGCAGCCTGATTCCACGTCTCTTGGAAATCTCCATCGAGTGTCCGCTGGAGGTGTGCATGCAGCGCGATAAGAAAGGAACCTACAAGCGAGGGTTGGAAGGCGGGTCATCCACCGTACCCGGGTTGCAGGCCCCCTACGAGGCACCGGTCTCGCCGGCTCTGGCCATCGACACCACGGTCGTCTCTCCGGACGCTGCAGCTGAACGGATTCTCGAATTGATCCGATCTCCTCTTCGATCGTGAGTGTGGATTCTGTTGTTCCGTGCCCCGGCTCAGTTATCTTCGGCGTCTCACTGCGATAGGCGATCGGCCTTCCGCCGTCGGCACTTCAGCCGCCTCTTGCCGAGTTCGGCGGCCTTCTATAGGATGAGGCTGCTGTCGAGCTCCTTACCGTGAGGGCATCCATGCCCGCGTCACTCAACCACATTCATCCCGGTACCCCGATGGGGGCCAATCTGATTGCCGGCGGCGCGACGTTCCGTTGCTGGGCTCCGCATGCCAAGTCCGTCCACGTGGTCGGCGATTTCAACCATCAGGGACGGAACGAAGCGAGTTTGCTGACGCGGGACGCGCAGGGGCATTGGCGTGGGTTTATCCCGGGGGTGAAAGATCGCCAGCGCTACATGTTCTACGTGGTCGGCGAGGGCAGTGAGGGGCTCAAGCGGGATCCCTATGCCCGCGAGTTGGAGTCGCCCTTCCCCAGCCAATGCATCATTCGTCACCCGGACTTTCCCTGGCACGAGTGCGGCTATGTCACGCCGCGTTTTCATGAATACGTCATCTATCAGCTCCATGTGGGAACGTTCTTCACCCCGAATCTCCCGCGGAAGGGCGGCACCTTCCTCGATGTGGCTCGCAAGCTGCCCTATCTCGCCGACCTCGGGGTGAATGCGCTGCAACTGATGCCCATTCAGGAGTTTCAGACCAGCTTCAGCCTGGGCTACAACGGCACCGACTATTTTTCTCCCGAAATGGACTTTGCCGTGTCGGATGCCGATCTGGCTCCCTATGTTGCGGCAGTCAACCGGCTGCTCGAGGAGAAAGGATTGCGCCCGTACCAGGTGAAGGAGCTCAGGGGAGAAATGAATCAGCTCAAGGCGCTGATCGATCTCGCCCATGTCTATGGCCTGGCGGTGCTGCTCGATGTGGTCTACAACCATGCGGGCGGAGACTTCGGGGACCAGAGCCTGTATTTCTTCGATCGACAACATCCGGCCGGCGGGCAGCGCAACTCGCTGTACTTCACCGATACAGGCCATGCCGGCGGTCTGGTGTTCGACTTTGCCAAGCCTGAGGTGCGCGACTTCCTGATTCAGAATGCCAAATTCTTCCTCACGGAATACCGGGTCGATGGCTTCCGGTACGACCAGGTGAGCGTGATCGATCACGACGGGGCGCCCGAGGGCTGGCGCTTTTGCCAGGACCTGACCTCGACGGTGCATGCGCAGCGGCCGGAGACGGTGCACCATGCGGAATATTGGGATGTGAATCCGTTCATCGTCGCGCCGCCTCCGGTCGGGGCCGGTTTCGACACCACCTTGACCGACGGCCTGCGGATTGCGATTCGCGATGTCATCGGCAACGCGAGTGCGCCCGACGAGCGCCCACTGAATATGACAGGGCTGGCAAGAAGCTTGTGGCCCGAGGGGTTCCACGAGCCGTGGCGTTTTGTGCAGGGGCCGGAGAATCACGACATCGTTTACCGGGGTCGTGAACAGCGCATTGCCCGGCTCGGCGATCCGGACCATCCCCGATCCTGGTTTGCGCGCAGCCGTGCGCGGGTCGCGACCGGCCTCAGCCTCACGGCCCCCGGCATTCCCATGCTGTTCATGGGACAGGAATTTCTGGAGGACAAGCAGTGGGCGGACGACTTCGCGACGCACCGCGAGCTGCTGCTCCATTGGGCCGGTCTCGAACAGGGCGACCGGCAGATGATCGACCATCTGCGGTTCACGCGGGACCTGTTGCAGGTGCGCCGCCGATTGCCGGCGTTGCGTGGACAGGGGTTTCGTGCGGCGCATGTACACGATCAAAACCGGGTTCTGACGTTTCATCGCTGGGTGGAAGGCCAAGGGCACGACCTGTTGGTGGTGGTGCACCTGGCCGATTTCACCCGTGTCGGGTATCGACTCGGGTTTCCAGCAGGTGGAGACTGGCGCGAAGTGTTCAACAGCGATGCCTATGAAAACTGGATCAACGCCGGCGTGGCCGGCAACAGCGGGCGCGTGACCGCCGGTCCGCAACCCCTGCACGGCTTCGCCTACTCGGCCGCGGTGGTGCTCCCTGCCAATAGTATGCTGATATTTGCGCGTTAGTGTCCTCCGGTTTCCCTTCCCCGCATCTTCCTGTGTTCTCTTCACCGAGTCTGCAGGCCTGCTCTTAACGAACCCGTCGCCTGTGCGCGCCACAAGAATTCTTCGTAGAGCGGAAGACTGCAGGCTGAGGTCGTATCTCCGCTACAAAATGGCAGCAGGAGCGACAGACTGCCGGTGCGATGGGGCGTAGAGTCTCGATGTGCGCGACACGCCGTTCATGTTCGACCGCATATCTGTCATCGAGAGGAGGTCACGATGAACATGCGTAGTCTAATGTTTGTCACGCTGATCTGGGTGGGAATGGTCGCCCCGGTTCTCGGATTTCAGACCGCCGCCGTGTTCCCCGTGAGCCGGGTCGAGCACGTGGATCTTCGCAATCACTTGCTGACCTTCAAGACCCAGGACGGCCAATTGCGGATGTTGCGCGTGGCCGATTCGTTGGCGATGCGGCGTGAGTGGCTGAGTAAAGGGGATCTCGTCAGCATCGAAGTCGATCTCGACGACCAGATTGTGAACATTGTGAAGGTGGATCGGAGAGCCGAGCCCGATCGACAGATGTCACGTCGCAGATGAGGAGCGGCAGGTTTGTGTGAGTGGTCAGGATCGCCTCGCAGGATGCGCAAAACGGCTGTCCTCATAGTCTGTCGTTTGTGAAACGTCGTTCGTCTCTCGCCCGCAGAAAAGAGCCCATGGCATAGAGCTCATGGCGTATGGACGGAAATCGAGAGTGGGCGTTGTGACTCTCAGCTCTGACCCCGACGAGATACGGTTCACGATTCACGGACGTCGAGCAGGCCGCCGGCGGGTTGTTTCCGCATCCCGTCAGGTCGTCCACCAGGAGGCGACCGGAGGATGGGGCCGCGGACGCAATGGCCGCGGATGAACCCACCGGCCTTGTGAACGAAGCCCCGCCTGTCGGCAGTATCCGGCAGCGACATCCGCTTCATCTGTGCCTTGATTCACCATGAACAGGGTCCCTCCCGCCGCAAGATTGCGTGCGATGCGGGCAAGGAGCCGTTCCGGAGAAAACATCGTTAACGGGAGCCGCCAGGCTAGAACGGGTGCCGGCGTGACAAACGGAAACCAGGCCGTGATGACATCCATCTGTTCGTCCATCTCGCAATAGTCGGCGGTCACAAACGAGGTCTGCGGAAGATTCGCGACGTATCCGGCGGCCGCGTCGTAACGGCTGTAGCCGGTCGGATAGAGGCGGAATCCTTCGACATCTACGCCGGTCAGTTTGGCCGGTCGGAAAAACCGGTGCAGCGTCTGCGCGTACCAGAAGTTGGCACAGCCCACATCCGTGACAAGACCGCCCGTGGGAACGGGCCAGGCCGCTGCCGTCCAGGCCTGGTCCAGCAGATCGAGGTAGGCGTAGTTCGCCAGAGACGTGTGTCGTCCGTAGCGGGATTCGAAGCAGAGACCATAGCGAGCCTGCAGGGATTCGATACAAGCCGACTGCCAGGTTGCGAGATCTGTAAGACGGCCGATCGGCACTTCGTGATAAGGCTTTCTCGACCAGTGTATCCGTTCCGAAAGGCGGAACCACAACGCATGATAGAGCGACCGGCACCGTTGCCCGAGTGAGTAGCGGGGTGATGGCGGCTGCAGGCCTGGTGGCGAATCCTCCAGTTCGCAGGCGGATCGGGATCTCGCCGGAGTGGTCGTGTCCATAGGAATCAGTCTCGCTCACCCTCCCGGCGCTGCCAATGAAAAATTAAAAGGTCAGCGAGACGGTTGCCAGCCCGCATGATTCACGAAGGCTTCTACTGCAACCGCCGATACGCCGCTCCGACAGGTCTGACGGCGGGCGGGCTCCTGCTCGATCGGTCAATATACTGTTTCAAGTATGCGTCCCTCCCTCGCGGCTCCGCGCGCCCGTCTCGCTTGGCGTCTCGGCGGTTTTGGCGCGAACCCTCGCGAACAATGCGGGCTAGGGCCGCACGAACCGGAGCAGGTTCTCGCCTGCAGCCAGGCGGGAAAATTTCCGCTTCAACTCATTCACCCGGTCAAGGTAGGTTTTTGCGCTGTGATCGCCGCACCGTTGCTGCGGGGCCAGTCGAAAGCCGCGGGCGACGTACGCGTGGCCGGCGCCGGCGCCGCAGAGATGAATCAGGGCGGCCAGATCCTGCTTCTGCTGGAACGTGGGGTGAGGCCTTCGATGCGACCCGATTGCGTTCGCCACGGCGCGGTCGAGCAGGGCGGCGGTCAATTCGATGGCATGGCTCGGCAGGACGCGGCTGTAAAAGGAATTGAACCAGCAGGAGTGAGGATCGTTCCAGAGGCCCTCCTGGACGACACGGTGGTCATGAATGCAGTACCGCTTTCCTTCCTGAAATGTCGCGTCGGTGATCTGGAACATGCCGACTGCGCTCGACGCCGGACGATACAGTTCCAGCGGATTCCAGGTGAGTCGCCAGCGCCAGTAAGTACGCGCGATCGGATTGCCTGCGCTTTCGATTTGCGCCAGCGCGGCCAGCAGATCCGGTGTCATGACAGCAGTGGAATGGGTGCGGAAGAGCGGACCGTATTCTTTCCACGTTTCGTAGGGGTGCTTATCCAGTGCGTCGTCGAGCGCAAAGAACATTTCCGTCGGCTTGTGGATCGTGTGGTACACCCAGTTCACACCCGCGCCAATCAGGAGAATGGCGGACAGGCCCACCACAAGCCTGGCCGTGACAGGCAAGCGCCGCAAGGCGGCGAGCAGGGCTCGATATCTGTGTCGCCAGACGCGCCCGCGCCGGCGAACGGCTACGACCGTGCTCCTGCGTCCGCGCCTCCTTCGACGGATCACAGCCTGCGGATGCGAACGGGAAGGCATGGGCTCACTATAACTCAAAAAGAGGAGTCGGAGGCCTGGTGATCCTCTTGCTCGCAGAACGCAAGTCCTAAATGAGAAATTAAGCTTGTCGGAATAAGAGGGGGGAGAGGTTTGGCATCAGAACTTGTGCGGAGAAGTGCCTGAATAGCGGACGATTATTAGTGCATTCTGTGTAACCCGAAGCACATTGTTTGCCTTTTCTCTCGGCTGTCTGATGCTCTCAGCATTCAGAATGGTCATTCGCGAGCCAGTTCAGTCACGTGTAACTGGGCAGCTTCACTTTCCTCGTCTATTAGGATATACCCGACGTCACCCCCTGATTGAGTAGCGCGGCGATTTAGAGTCCAATCCCTCAACTGGAAGGAGATTGGATATGGAGCAGCGGTTTTCAGAGGCACGGATTATCGGGTTTTTGCGAGAGGCGGAGGCGGGGATGGCAGTGAAGGATCTGTGTCGGCGGCATGGGTTCTCAGAAGCGAGGCACTACCTCTGGCGGAGCAAGTTCGGTGGCCTGGAGGTGTCGACGCCAAGCGGCTGAAGGCGTTGGGCTGGAGAATGCCCGGCTGAAGCGCTACTGGCGGAGGTACTGCTGGAGCAGGCCGTAACCCGAGTGGTGCGCCGAAAGAAGTGGTAGGCGCACCAGCTCGTCGGGAGGTGGTGCGCTGGATCTGTGGCCGAGGCCTGATGGAGCGCCATGCGTTGACGGTAATCGGCCTGAGTGCCAGCAGCTTGCGATACCGCCCCGCGCCGGACCGGAATGCCGATCTACGACAGACCATTGTCGCACTCGCGCATGGCCATCGGCGGTACGGGGCCGGCATGATTTATCTGAAGGTGCGTCAGCAGGGTAGACTGGTGAATCACAAGCGGATTGAACGGCTCTATGCCGAAGCCCAGTTGCAGGTGCGGCGCCGCACCCGCAAGAAGGTGCCGGGAGGCGAGCGTCTGCCACTGGTAAGGTCTGCGGACGCGAACCACGTCTGGTCCATGGATTTCGTATTTCACCACAGTGCGGAAGGCCGGCCATACGTCACGTGGATACTCGATCACTTGGCCGCGACCCGCGGCTTGCCCCAGGTGATTCGAACCGACAATGGCAAAGAGTTTTGTGGGCGCACCATCCTGACATGGACCCACGCGCACACCGTGACGCTACGCCTGATCGAACCGGACAAGCCCAATCAAAATTCCTACATCGAGTCATTCAACGGGCGCTTGCGTGATGAGTGCCTGAACGAGCATTGGTTCCTGACCCTCGCGCATGCCCAAGTCGTCATTGAAGCGTGGCGGCGCGAATACAACGAGGAGCGTCCGAAAAAAGCATTGGGGGGACTGACACCTGCCGCTTATGCCAGGCGTTTGGTGAGAAAATCGGTTACAGTCGCACCCGGTCTCCAAACGTAGCTGCTACTCAAGACGGGGGGACGTCGTACCGCTCCCATTACATTCAGAAGGTTAGCTCAGCACCTAAGATTAGATCGTCTCTCAATAGAGTAGGTAATAGAGGAACTTCGGTCGCCTGTGACTGCAGTTAAAGAAACTCGTGGCTAGAAGATCCGCTTTTGACTGCAAGTGCAGGTCATTCTGGTTTACTTGAGATTGTCGAATGAGAGTAGAAATTCTAAGAGGAGCATCATCGCAACTTACTCAGGTAAAAAAACTTTGGCGTGCCAATGCAGCAACACTTGGCTTTTTCCCTGAGGGCGCCTTTGATGAGTATGCCTCCAAGAGTTGTATCCTGGTTGCGAGCAACGAAGTAGACGGTCTGGCGGGATATCTCCTTTTCCGGAGGAGCGGGGACCGAGTAGTGATCGTGCATTTATGCATTCAGAGCGAGATGAGAGGGCGGGGCATAGCAAGGGCGCTTTTCGATGGATTGTTTGCAAGGTCAATATCATATCGAAGAATTAGTGTCTTGTGCAGGCGAGATTTTAGTGCCTCAACACTTTGGCCCAAATTAGGCTTCATAGCGGTTGGAGAAAAAAGAGGCCGGGGATCTCAAAACACCGTTTTGACGGAATGGTGTCTTGATTGTGGGAATCCTGACCTGTTCTCATTCTCCCAGAACGCGGACGTTGGAGAAAAGCTTCTTGTCGTAATCGATGCCAACATATTTTATGACCTTGATAATCCCACAGCTCCGGATACACATGAATCCAAGGCGCTCTTAGCTGACTGGCTGCACTCAGCAGTTGAACTTCGAATTACGCCGGAAACTTTGAATGAGATCGATCGGCATGCCATGCCGAATCAGCGATTAAGGAATAGGCAGCGAGTCGCGCAGTTTACAGTCTTAAGAGCACAGCACATAGCTTTCGTTGCTGTCGAAAGAAAGGTTCGGAAAATTTTTGGGCATCCGCTGTCTGAAAGCGATGCCTCAGATGTACGGCAGCTCGCGTGGGCTATAGCTAGCGGTTACCGGTTCTTTGTGACCAGGGACAATAAGATTCTCAATCTCTCTCATCAATTGTATCGAGAGTTTGGGGTGTCGCCGATCCGACCTTCCGATCTCATCGTCCAGCTGGACGAGCTGCACGAGCGCTCAAAATATAGCCCGGCACGAGTCGCAGGTGGATTCGTGTTTAGGCTATTGCGAAAGGTTCCGGGTGATGGATTTTTTGCCGCGCTACAAGTCCAGGAAAAGAGAGAAAGGAAGTCAAAGTTCAAGGAGCGTCTCTGTAAGTATCTGGCTATGCCAAAAAGTTGTCAGTCACTGGGACTATTTGGGGATGGGGGTAAACCGGCCGCTTTAATTGTGTATGACCGCTCCAGCATGTCAGAGTTGCAACTGCCATTCTTGCGAGTCGCACGTGGGCCTGAAGCGATCACGATTCTTCGAAATCTACTGCTTCGAGTGGTGAAAGAAGCGGCGCTAGAAAATAGAGCAAAGATTGTGATTGCTGACCAGTACCGTGCGCAGCTTGTTGAAGAAGAACTAAGGAAGGATGGCTTTTATCTGGAGAGTAGAGATTGGGTCAAATATACGATGCCAAAAATTGTGAACGCTAAGGGTTTTGTCGAAGAGATTAACTCGTTACATGCTCAAGATGTGACTCCCAGCGTTGCCCCAGCAAGGCCAGGTCGATCTGACATCATAAGATCCGATGCGCTGGTTGCTTCCAGGCTAGAGCGTGCGTATTGGCCACTAAAAATTATCGACGCTCCTATACCCAGCTACATAATTGCGATCCAGCCACGGTGGGCGGCAGAACTCTTTGATGATGAGCTTGCAAACCAGGATCTTTTTGGGGCTAGAACCAAGCTAAGTTTGAACAGAGAAGGTGTGTATTATCGTTCGACTAAATTCACGGGAGGTCTTACTGCTCCCGGTAGGATTCTGTGGTATGTCAGTGATGATAAAAGGTATCAGGGCGCGAAGCAAATTAGAGGCTGTTCATTTCTTGACGAAGTTGTGGTTGGGCGTCCCAAGGAGCTATTTCGCCGCTTTGATAGGCTGGGGATATATACATGGAAGAATCTCATTGAGCTTGCCAACGGTAATGAGGATCAACGGATAATGGCTATTAGATATAGTGATACGCAGTTGATGCTGAATCCAATTCCCTGGGATAGTTTCCAGTCAGTGCTTCGGGATGCTGGTGTGCGCACACAGCTCCAGTCTCCTCAGTCGATACCATCAAAGGTGTTTGCGAAGCTTTACAGGCAAGGAACGGGCTGTGAGGAGAATTAATGAAGACGGTTCTGGTGCTTTCTATCAAGGAGAGACACGCCCAGGATATTCTCAAGGGCACAAAGAAAGTAGAACTTAGAAGAATACGCCCCAGGCTAGAGAGAGGCGATATTGTTCTAATCTATACCCCACGCCCCATCATGGCGCTGGTCGGTGGATTTGCGGTGAATAGAGTTATTGCTGCGCAGCCTAAAAAGTTATGGAAACTGGTTGGCGATGAATCTGGCCTCACCAAAACCCAATTCCAGCAATACTATTCCGGGTCGTCTTTGGGCTTCGGCATCTGCATTGAGACAGTCTGGAGGCTGGGAAAGCCGATGTCACTCGTAGCATTGAGGAGCTCTTGGATCGGGTTTTCACCGCCCCAATCTTTTAGGTATTTGCGGGCTGATGAAGTGCTTAAGGCTAAGTCATCGAGTATGAACTTGCTCCCAAATGCTCAGCACGTTTAGAGGGATGGCGGTGAATGCAATAGCTTGCACTTTCGGCTGAACGAACTTTGGCCGGTCCTCCTATCGTGGGAAGCTATTGGGTCAAGGTTGGACGGTATCGGCGACACCGTATAGTTCTTTCACCATCTTCCGATGCGGAATGCCGGCGTCGATGAAAGGCTCGCCGACCACATCGAACCCCGCTCGTTCGTAGAATCCAAGCGCATGGGTCTGTGCGGACAAGGTCACGCGGGAGAGCCCTCGTCTCGTCGCCAGATCCAGTAACGTCCGGAGAAGGGCCCGTCCGACGCCGCGGCCGCGCCAGTCCTTGAGGACTGCCATCCTGCCGATGGTGCCATTCTGTTGCATGCGTGCCGTGCCGATGGCCTCTCCTCGGTTGTTCCATGCCAGCACATGGGCGCAAGCTGAATCGAGCCCATCCCACTCCAGTTCCACCGGCACTCCCTGCTCGTGGATAAACACCGTTTCACGAATCGCTCTGATGGCCGACCCTGTGGTGGTCCAGTCGGTCAGTTCTACCCGTCCTATGTCGTGATGTTGCGGCATGATTTCCTGGCCTCATTAATTTGATCGGTCTTCTGTATCTGACTCCGATCGACGGTGCGTCTCAAATGTAATTCTCTTTTGGCGGATCGGCAACCACATGGTACGGTTCTTCATGATGACCTGCGCAGGGAGTGAGTGGACTTTTCCGGTACCCATGTGGGAGGCCAACCAGTGAAGACTCAACGTCGAATCTATGGTGTCGTCGCCGGGCGGAGGATACGGTCCGGATTGTGGCATTCCTGGTGTCAGGCCGGTGGAAGGCCTGAAGCCCAGCGAGTATTCGGTTGGTCGTTTCTGCGCTCGGTGTGGTCGTTGCTCTACAAGGTGACCTGGGGCCGAATCGGTCGTGAACAAGAGCGTCGCTCCCCCTGGGGACACACATCGGTCGGTTGCTCCGCGCCGCGATCCACGGCGGTCTATGGTCGCATGAAGTGACCGGCGGCATCCCGTCCGGTTGATTGCCATTCCGCCCCCTCGTTGTTCTGCTTTGTGTGTCTCCGTCCTTTCTTCGGTTCTTCGCTCAACGCATAGGTCTCCCGCCCAGGCGGCACCCTTCCTATGACCTTCCACAGGGCGAAGCGGGGCCTTCCCGCATTTCTGCGGAAAGAAGCTATTGACCCGCCGATCCGTTGGGGCGAAGATGCGGCAGCGTTGGCACAAAGCCTGCTACTCAAGTCGGTAACAGATTGAACGATGAGGGGCGACCTATGAAAGTTTTGATTGCGACCGATGGATCGAAATACGGGAAGTGGGCGACGGAATGGGTGGCACGGATGCCGTTCGCGGAGAAGCCGGATGTGAGCGTCCTGCATGTGACAGATGTCGAGGCCCTGCGCGCGCCGTTCATGTTTCAGCCGGTGGTGATCGGCAATGAGCCGTTTATTCAGGAAGAAATCAAACGGATCGAAGCCCGTGGAAAGACGGCCATGGCCGAGGCGAAGGCTCAGATGGCGTCGCTCAAGCTGAAAGGCAAGCTGGTGTCTGAGCGCGGAGCTGCGGGTCCGACCATTCTTGAACGGGCGCCGCAGCGTGACGGGCTTGTGGCGATCGGGAGCCGGGGGTTGGACGCCCTCGACCGGTTCATGCTCGGGAGTGTCTCGACCCAGGTGACGCTGCATGCGCCCTGCTCGGTTCTCATCGTGAAGGAAGAACCGCGCCCGCTGAGCCGGATTCTCTTCGCCGCCGACGGGTCCAAGGCCTCGGAGAAGGCATTGCGGTTCCTGCTGACTAAACTGCACCCGGAAGAGCGGGAAGGCCTGGAGCCGATCGATGTGGTGGTGATGCACGCCATGCCGTTCCTGAAGTATCCGGAACTCAAAGAAGCCGGCGCCCGCCTGGTCGAGCAATGTGCGAACAAGCTGCTGAAGGCCGGGTATGTGGTCGATGAAGTGGTCCAGCTCGGAAAACCGGCCGATGAGATCTTGAAAGTGGCGACGAAGAAGAAAGTCGATCTGATCGTGACCGGGGCCAAAGGTATGGGGGCCGTCGCCCGGTTCCTGCTGGGCAGTGTCTCGACCAAGGTCGTGCAGCACAGTACCTGCTCGGTGCTCGTGGTCCGGTAGCATCGTTCGCCGGAGGTCCATCTCTCGAACAATAAACACTGCTGTGGCATTTCACCCCGCTCTCAGGGCCGGTAGCGTAGCAAAACGCTGCTACCGGCATCCCATTCCTCTCGAAATCCGGACTCTCTCACGGCATGGTCCCTGCTGTTCTCAGGACCAGCAGGGACGCCCAAGGCAGACGATCGACGCATGACAGAAACAGCGAGGGTTTTCAGGCGGAATTCAGAGGGGCAGCATCGGCGATCCGGTGACTGGCCTTCTCCTGCGGGACGATGCCTGGTGATCGGGCTGGTACTGATCCTGGCAGCAGCCTGCGATCGGGATGCGCCCGTGACGCCGCCGGCCGGCAAGCCGGTGAGCAGAGCCGCCGATGGGATGGTGCAGCTGACCGATCCTGAAATTGTCCGGGCCGGCATCGAGGTGATGACGGTCAAGAAAGAGCCGTTTACCTTCCATCGCGAATTTCCCGCGACCGTGCAAGCCAACGAAAATGAACTGGCGGAGGTCACGACCCTTATCCGAGGGAGGGTCGTCGAAGTGCTGGTCGATGTGGGGAAGGATGTGAAGAAGGGGGAGCGGCTGGCGTTGCTCGACAGTACCGATCTCGGCATGGCCGAAGGCGCATACCTCAAGTCGGCGGCGAGGCAACATGAAGCGCAACTGGCCTTTGAGCGGGCGGAAAATCTCCATGAGCATCGTGCGATCAGCCTGGCCGAACTGCAACGCCGGGAAGCGGAAATGAAAACCGCGCGCGCCGATGCGCGGGAAGCCTCGCATCGGCTTGCGCTGCTCGGCGTGCCGGCCCAGGAACTCCAACGGCTCGAACGCGAGCAGACGATCCGTTCGGACGTCGCCATTCGAGCGCCCTTTGCGGGCCGTGTGATCATGCGCAATATTACGCGCGGGGAGGTGGTGGAGACCTCGCGGAACTGTTTCACCATCGCCGACCTGTCAGATGTCTGGGTGGTGGCCAACGTGCCGGAAAAGGACGTGCGCTTCGTTCGTCCGAAGGATCGGGTTCATGTGATGGTTCCGGCCTATCCGCACGGGCTGTTCTCCGGTACCGTGACCTACATCAGCGATGTCCTCGATCCATCGACCAGGACGATGCGCGTCCGTGTCACCGTCCTCAATCCCGATCGGACCTTGAAGCCAGAGATGTTCGCCATGGTCCGTGTCTTCGCGTCGCCTCAACCGGAGGCGCTGGCGGTGCCGCTCACGGCCGTGCAGCAGGACGGCACGGGCAAATTGCTGTTCGTGCGGCGACCGGACAATCGGTTTGAATCGCGCCGGGTTCTCCTGGGAGACGAGCTGGATGGGAAGGCTCTCGTCCTGGAGGGGCTGCACGAGGGGGAAGACGTGGTCGTCAAAGGAGCTTTTGCAATCAAGTCGGAGTTCGATATCCACAAAATCGAGCCCACGCCATGATTGCCTCATTGTTGGAGTTCTCGCTCCGCCAATCGATCCTCGTCATCGGACTGGCCTGCATGTTTTCCGTGGCCGGTCTGTTCGCCTTTCAATCCATTCCCATCGATGCCTATCCCGATGTGACCAATGTGCAGGTGCAGGTGTTGACGGAAGCGCCTGGCCTCTCTCCCGTTGAAGTGGAACGCTTCATCACCTATCCGATCGAACTGCAGATGAACGGCCTGCCGGGTCTGACGGAAATCCGTTCCTTGTCCAAGTTTGCGCTCTCCCAGCTGACGGTGGTGTTCGAGGACGATGTGGATGTGTACTTTGCCCGCCAGTTGGTGTTGGAGCGGATCATGGCGGTCAAGGAGCGGTTGCCGCCGGGCATCGATCCGGTCCTGGCGCCGGTCACGACCGGGCTGGGGGAAATTTACCAATACTATCTCGAAGGCCCGCAAGCCCATGCGACCAGTGCCGCGAGAGTGGAGGCGGAGCTGACGAATCAGCGGACGGTGCAGGACTGGGTGCTCCGCCCCCTGCTGAAGAGTGTGCCGGGCGTGATCGATGTGAACGGCCTGGGCGGATTCGTGAAGCAGTTCCAGGTGCTGGTGGATCCCGACAAGTTGCGCAAGTACAGCCTGACGCTGCACGACATCTAT
This sequence comes from Nitrospira defluvii, assembly GCA_000196815.1. Taxonomy (GTDB): domain Bacteria; phylum Nitrospirota; class Nitrospiria; order Nitrospirales; family Nitrospiraceae; genus Nitrospira_A; species Nitrospira_A defluvii_A. The sequence goes on along the minus strand of FP929003.1, from coordinate 3,740,103 downwards.
GAGGCGGTGCAGAAGAACAATGCCAATTCCGGCGGCAACGTGCTGGAACGGCATGCGGAACGCGCCATTGTGCGGGGACTGGGACTCATCAAAACCCTGCCTGACATCGAGCGTATCGTCGTGAAGGAAGCGGGCGGCACACCCGTGTTCGTCCGTGATGTGGCAGAGGTGCGTATCGGTCATGCGGTGCGCCATGGCGCGGCCGTGCTGAACGGCGAGCGGGAGGTGGTGGCGGGCACGGTGCTGATGCTGCGCGGAGGCAATGCGCGTGAAGTCGTTCAGGCTGTGAAACGCCGGGTCGACACGATTCAGCAGGATGGCCTGTTATCGGAAGGCCTCAAGATCATCCCGTTTTATGACCGGATCGAGCTCGTGACCGCGGCCATCAATACCGTGCGCGATGCCTTGATCGAGGGAATCGTGCTGGTCACCGTCGTATTTTTCCTGTTTCTGGGCCATGTGCGGAGCGCGATCGTCGTCACCGTGTCTCTGCTGGTGACGCCGCTGATGACATTCCTGGTAATGCAACGCGTGGGGCTCTCCGCCAATCTCATGACCTTGGGTGGCTTGGCGATCGGGATCGGGGAAATTGCCGACGGATCGTTGGTCGTGGTGGAGAATGTCTATCGCCATCTCTCAGAAAATCATTTGCATCAGCGGTCCCGGCTGGAGGTGATTTTCCGGGCCACCAGCGAGGTAGGGCGGCCGATCGTGTTCGGCATCCTGATTATCAGCGTTGTCTTCCTTCCCCTGATGACTCTGCACGGCATGGAAGGGAAAATGTTCGCCCCGTTGGCCTATACGCTGGTGATTTCGCTGCTGATGTCGGTGGTCGTCACCTTGACCCTCTCGCCGGTTCTGGCGTCCCTGATCCTGCGCGGCGACCATCCGGAGGAGACCCGGCTTACCCGGTGGATGAAGGCCCGCTATCAGCCGGTGCTCCGTTGGACGCTCGACCATCGGGTGCCGGTGTTGCTGGGATCGACGGCGGTGGTGCTGGCGAGTCTGACCCTGCTGCCGTTCGTGGGGCGGGAATTCATTCCGATTCTGGAGGAGGGCGCGCTGACGCCGCAAATTGTGCGGCTGCCGAGTGTCTCGTTGGAGGAGTCGATCGCGATTGAGAAACAAACCCAGAAGGCCATGCTGGAGTTTCCGGAGGTGCAGATGTCGGTGAGCAAGATCGGCCGCCCCGATATCGCCGTCGGTCCGGAGGAGCCGAATGAGAGCGATCCGATCGTGACGCTGCGTCCGCGCAACACCTGGACCACGGCACAGACACAATCGGGCCTGGTCGATGCGATGCGGAAGCGTCTTGCGGAGATTCCCGGAATTTCCGTCCTGATGAGCCAGCCGATTCAGGAGCGGGTCGATGAGTTGATCTCCGGCATCCGTACTGAATGCGCCGTCAAGTTGTTCGGAGATGATCTCGATCTGCTGTATCAGAATGCCGACGCGATCGCGGGGCTGATGCGTACGGTGGAAGGGGTCAAAGACGTCAAGGTCGAACAGGTTGCCGGACAGCCCTATCTGACGATCGACATCGATCGGGAGAAAATCGCCCGTTACGGCATCAATGTGTCGGATGTGCACGACATCATTACGACGGCGGTGGGCGGCAAGCCGGCCACGCAGGTGTACGAAGGCGAGCGTCGATTTCAGCTGACCCTGCGTTTCCCGGAGCCCTCTCGCAACAGTATCGGGGCGATCGGAGATATCCGGGTGCGATCCGCATCCGGCGCGCCGATTCCCTTGAGTGAACTCGCGACCATCGAGATGCGCGAAGGGCCCGCGCGCATCAGTCGTGAGCAGGCGAAGCGGCGGATCTACATCGGGTTCAATGTCGTCGGGCGGGACATCGGCAGTGTCGTGGACGAAGGCCGGAAGCTGCTGGCCGAACGGATCCGGCTGCCGCAAGGGTACACGGTAGCGTGGGGCGGGGCGTTCGAGAATATGGAACGCGCGAATGCGCGGTTGTTGGTGGTGGTGCCGATCACGCTCGGGTTGGTCTTCTTTCTGCTCTTCTGGGCGTTTCACTCGCTGCGGTATGCCTCCTTGATCATTCTGAATCTGCCGTTCGCCTTGATCGGCGGTGTCGTGTCGCTGTGGCTCAGCGATCAGTATCTGAGTGTGCCCGCCTCGATCGGGTTTATCGAACTGTTTGGGTTGGCGGTGGGAAACGGCATCGTACTCGTCTCCTACATCAATCAGTTGCGGAATGAGGGGCAGCAGACGGAGGCGGCGATTATGACGGGCTGTGTTTTGCGGCTTCGCCCGGTCGTGATGACGATGATGACGACGCTGCTCGGCCTCCTGCCGCTGGTTCTGGCGCAGGGCATCGGCGCCGAAGTGCAGCGGCCCCTGGCCACCGTGGTCGTCGGCGGCCTGTTCACCTCAACCGCGTTGACGTTGCTGGTCCTCCCGGCCCTGTACCGGACTTTTGCCGAACAGGAGGTCGCGAAGGAACATGCCCCGGAGTGGGTGTGAAGGGAGTTCACGAGACCATGGAGAACGGACGACCTTTTTGGGCCTGTTCTCCGGATGAGGTGCTTCGCGACCTGTGCGCCGTACCGGAGGGGTTGAGCACCGGCGAGGCCGAACAACGGCAGGCCGCCTCCGCGTCCGTCCGGCTCACACCCCAGCGAGATAGTCAGCCGTTCCGGCTCTTGCTCGCCCAGTTCCGAAGCCCCATCATCCTCATCCTGCTCTTCGCTTCCGGGGTGTCGTTTTTTCTCGCCGAACATAGTGATGCGCTCATCATCCTGGCCATCATTCTGGTCAGCGCCCTGTTGAGTTTCTGGCAGGAATACAGCGCAGCTCGCGCCGTGGCCGGCCTGTTGGCGCTCGTGCAGATCACGGCTCAGACATGGCGGGACGGCCGGTTGTGCGAGGTGCCTGCCGACGACATCGTGCCGGGCGATATCGTGGAGCTCTCGGCAGGGTCGAGTTTGCCCGGGGACGCGCGGTTGCTCGATGCTAAGGATCTGTTCGTCGATGAAGCGACCTTGACGGGGGAGACCTATCCGGCAGAGAAATCGACAGGAACACTCACGGCTGCGGTCCCCTTGCAGAAGCGCACGAACAGCCTGTTTCTGGGCACCCATGTGGTAAGCGGGCAGGCGCGGGCCGTGATCGTGGCGGTGGGCAAGGAGACGGAATTCGGCCGCATCGCCCATCGGATGCAGGTCCGGGCGCCGGAAACGGAATTTGAGCGAGGCGTGCGCCGATTCGGGTATCTGTTGCTGGAAGTCACGCTGCTGTTGGTGTTCGCGATTTTCGCGGTGAACGTGTATTTGGAACGCCCGGTCCTGGAGTCCTTTCTGTTTTCCATGGCGCTGGCCGTCGGCCTGACGCCGCAACTGTTACCGGCCATCATCAGCGTCAACCTCTCCCACGGCGCCAAGCGAATGGCGCGCCAGAAGGTGGTCGTCAAACGCCTGACCTCGATTGAAAACTTCGGCAGCATGAATGTGTTGTGCTCCGACAAGACCGGCACTCTCACCATGGGGTCCATGCGCCTGCACGCGGCACTGGATCTTCAGGGCCGGCCGAGCGAGAAGGTGTTATTCCTCGCCCAGCTGAACGCGATGTTCGAATCCGGATTCCCGAATCCGTTGGATGACGCGTTGCGCCGACACCGGTCGGTCGATCTCACCGGCTATCGCAAGCTGGAGGAAGAACCGTACGACTTCGTGCGCAAACGGCTCTCGATCCTGGTGGCGACTCCGCAGACGCACCTGTTGATCACGAAAGGGGCCGTGGACAGCATGCTGACGGCCTGTCTCGATGCGGAACAGTCGGACGGCACCGTGGTGTCGATCGATGAGGTCCGGGATTCGATTCGACAGCAGGTTCGCGAACTGAGTGCGCAAGGATTTCGCACGCTGGGGCTGGCCTGCCGTGACATGGGCGCCGCTGACCGTGTCTCCAAGGAACATGAAACGGCGATGACCTTTCTGGGCCTGGTGGCCTTTGCCGATCCTCCGAAGCCCGGCATGGCCGAGACCATTGCGACGCTCAAAGGCCTCGGGGTCTCGTTGAAAATGGTGACCGGGGATCAGGCGCTGGTGGCGGCGTATGTCGGGCGAGCGGTTGGGCTGGAGAATCCGCACCTGCTTACGGGAACTGATCTGCGCGGCATGAGCGACGACGCGCTACGCGCACGCGCAAACAGCATCGATATCTTCGCGGAAATCGAACCCAATCAAAAGGAACGCATCATCCGTGCGCTGCGCGCGTCCGGCCATGTGGTGGGATACCTCGGCGACGGCATCAACGATGCCCCGGCCCTCCACGCGGCGGATGTCGGGATTTCAGTCGATGGCGCCGTCGATGTCGCCAAAGAAGCGGCCGATCTCGTCCTGTTGGAGCATGATCTGGGCGTGCTGGTGCAAGGCGTTCGCGAGGGCCGCATGACCTTCGCTAATACGTTGAAATATGTGTTTATGGCCACCAGTGCGAATTTCGGCAACATGTTCAGTATGGCCGGCGCCTCGCTGTTCCTGCCGTTTCTCCCGTTGCTGCCGAAGCAGATCCTGCTGACGAATGTCCTGACCGACGTTCCGGAAATGACCATTGCCACCGATCGGGTCGATCACGAACTGATCGAGCGGCCTCGCCGATGGGATATTCCGTTCATCCGGCGATTTATGCTCACCTTCGGTCTGGTGAGTTCCCTGTTCGACTACCTCACGTTCGGAGTTCTCTTGCTGCTGTTGCACTCAACGACCGGCCAATTTCGCACCGGCTGGTTTGTCGAGTCCGTGCTGTCGGCGTCGTTGATCGTGTTGGTCATTCGCACCCGCCGGCCCTGTTATACCAGCCGGCCCTCTTCCGCCTTGTTGATCACGACGCTCCTGACGGGGCTGGGGACCATGTTGCTGCCGGTGACTCCGGTGGGAGCGTTTCTGGGATTCGAGCCGCTGCCACCGATCTTCTGGGCGGCGATGCTCGGAATTCTGTTGGCCTATGTGGTGGTGGCGGAGTTCGCGAAGCAATGGTTTTACCGGCAGGTTCACAATGGGAGTTAGCGTGGCGAGGCCGTCGGAAGAGAGAGAGGTGAGACGCACCGTCAGGTTGCGGCTCCCTGTAATCGATCATCTCCTTGACTGTGCATGGTGATGTAGTACAACCAAAGGAAGAAGTTCAGACCCTGTGTACTCCCCGCTGCCGATTCTCGTGAGGACGTCATGGCCGTTTCCACGCCGCGCTCCAATACTCCGTCGTATGATCCGCAGGTGTTGCTCGATTCACAGCCGGTGACCGTGAATGTGATCGACCCTGCCGACCATTCCGTGCAGTTCCAAAATCGAACCTCGCGCGAAGTATTCGGTGACATGGCCGGTTCCAGATGCCATGCGAAAATCGCGGGGAAGGCGGCTCCCTGTGAGTTTTGCCGCATGCCTGAGGCGTTGGCGCGGGGAGGTGTGGTGTCCGAGGAGGTGGACATGCCCGATGGCCGCCGTCTCCAGATCCATTGGGCCAAGGCCCCGACGACGGATGGACGGATACATGTCATAGAAACGATCGTGGATGTGACGAAACGCAAGCAGGACGAGCAGAGCCTGCGGCAGTCGCAGAAGATGGAGGCACTCGGGCGGCTGGCGGCCGGCATCGCGCACGATTTTAACAATCTGCTCATGGTGGTGATCGGCCATGCGCAACGGGTGGCACAGCAACTCGGCTCGCACCCCTGCCATCATGAAGTGGAAATGATCGGGCAGGCTGGGAGCAGGGCGGCCGCCTTGACGAAGAAGCTGCTGACGTTCAGCCGGCGTCAGGTGCTGGAGCAGCGGGATGTGCCGCTCAATACGTTGATTCGCGACATGGAAGACATTCTGCGTCGTTTAATCGGCGAGCAGATTCAGACGGTGATCGTGCTCGATTCCAAGGCCGGGCATGTGTTGGGCGATCCCGTGCAGATCGAGCAGGTGTTACTCAATCTGGCCCTCAATGCGCGCGATTCCATGGCCGAAGGCGGGATTCTCACGATCGAGACGGGCAATGCCGATTTGGATGAGGCGTACGTGCGTGCCCACCCCGGCGCGGTTCCTGGTCCCTACGTCAAACTCGTGGTGGAGGATACCGGATGCGGGATCGACGCTGAGACTCTCGCCCATATCTTCGAGCCGTTCTTCAGCACGAAGGAGTTCGGCAAAGGCACCGGCTTGGGGTTAGCCACTGTGTATGGCATTGTGAAGGAAAGCCGCGGCTATATCGATGTGACCAGCCAGCCGGGACGCGGCTCTCGGTTTACGGTGATGTGGCCCCGGGTGCTGACGCAAACAGGAGAAGCTGAGCCAGTGGCGGCGTCTCGCGCGGTTCCTGCCGCCTGCGCGACCATCCTGCTTGTGGAAGACGATGAGGGCATTCGGCGTCTCGTCTCAGCCGTGCTTCGAGACCAGGGATATGAGGTGCTGGCGGCCACCGACGGCGTCGAGGCTCTGCAAATGCTGCAGTTGCGAAAAGGGGGCTGCGACCTCCTGATCACGGATGTGATCCTGCCGAGAATGAAAGCGGCCGTGCTGGCACAGGGCGCGAGGACGATGTTTCCGAACATCAAAGTGCTCTATATTTCCGGTTATTCCGGCGACATGCTGGTCTCGCACGGGGTCGATGCGCAAGCCGCCTATTTGCAGAAACCGTTTCTCCCCCAGGCCATTATCGAAAAGGTGGCCGAATTGCTCTCGCCCACACGCTCGTAGTAGGGCGAGCTGTGATGCGACTATCCTGATTGGATCAATCCCTGCCCGTATGCAGCCCGCTTCCCGATGGCCGCCGGTGGTGCCGTTACGATCCTGCCTGCAGGCATAAGGGGTTCGTAACCGACGGCTCGAATCGACGCGGATGACGGCTTGACGCCGGAGTGGAGGAGTCGGCACACTCCCGGCCATTGCGGATCCCGCTTCATAGACCTGAGGGCGTGGTAAGGAGAGACGATTGCTCGCGTCATGGACCATTCTCGTGCTGAGTGGAGCCATGATCGTCATGGCGGGGACGAAACTCTCGCGCTGCGGCGATCAGATAGCGGCGCTGACAGGGATCGGGCGACTGTGGGTCGGCGTCGTGTTGATGGCGGCTGCGACGTCGCTGCCCGAGGTATTCACGACCGTCAGCGCCGGTGTGCTCGATGCGCCGGACCTGGCCGCCGGGGATCTCTTCGGCGCGGTGCTTGCCAACATGTTCACCCTTGGCCTCATCGACCTTGTCCATCGCGACAAGCGCGTCTGGGAGCAGGCGGCCTTCGAGCATACGCTCGTGGCTGCGCTGGCGATGCTCCTCACTGGATTCGCCGCGTTTCTGGTGTTGTTTCGGAACGCGGCAGGCCCTTCGGCCATCGAAGGGGGAAGCGCTCTGCTTTTTCTGGCCTATGTTTTCGGCATGCGGATGGTGTTTCGGCAGGAAGATGTGAAGCGGCGTCAGCGGGCACAACAACTCCTTGCCGAGGCGGAGGCTCACGACGACGGTACGCGAGAGTCAGCCCGGCGTGACGGATTGCGCCGTGCCGCCATCGGATTCGTCGCCGCCACGACGATCTTGATCATCGCTGCTCCACTGCTTGCGAAGTCAGCCAAGGATATCGCGGATCAATCCGGAGTCAGCACGACCTTCGTCGGGACGTCGCTCGTGGCGGTGGTGACGACGTTGCCCGAGTTGGTCACGTCTCTGGCCGCCGTCCGGCTCGGGGCCTTCGATCTTGCAGTGGGCAATCTCTTCGGCAGTAATGCCTTCAACATGGCGGCCTTCTTATTTGCCGATCTGGCATACGCCGGTGGGCCATTACTCGGCGCGATCGACTCCACCCATGCGCTGACCGCCCTCTGGGGCATTCTGATGATGAATGTAGGGCTGATGGGAATTGTGTATCGAGTGGAGAAGCGGTACTGGCTCATTGAACCGGACAGCCTGGTGATGATCCTCGGGTATCTGCTCGGCCTCTGGCTGTTGTTCCGATGACGCCTGACGCGCCCCGAGCAGAATGCGGAAAAAGTCTGCCAGCGGCGTTCTCGCAAGACACGGCCGCCTCACCATCTCGGCGGCGTTCACAGACGTGACGCGCGGTATTCAGCGCGTCGTGCACCTCAGAGGCTCACCGTACGGCACCAGTACGATGCGCTGCTTCGCTCGCTGTGGCCTTGCCGGACGGTCTGTTTGCGCATCGTGCAGCTATTCTGATACCAACACACGCCGTGAGCTGATCGCAATGTATGGTGCAAAATCAAAGTTTGCCGCAACCCACGAGGATGTGTTCAGTCACGCCACCTCTTGGGCGGTTATGTCCAGGAGACGGAGGGGAGGGAGATGACTCGCTCGCTCTCTGCGCTTGACTGTGCCTCCAGGAGCAAATCGTACACCATTTTCACACGGGCCCGTATGTCTTGAGAGAGCGACAGGAATTCGACCCCGAACGAATCCTTACCGGTCCAGGTGACGACGGCGGGTTTGATTTCGATCGGTTCCCGGCGATCGGGGAGTGAGAGGCGCAACGTCAATCGCATTCCGCAATGCACCTTGGCCTCAGGCTGTTCGATCCGGCACCCGCCGGGGGAGAAGTCCCGCACGACGCCCTGGCTGGTTCCGCGAGGCCCTTGAAGTTCAATGGGCCGGTTCATCTCCACTCGTATGTTCTTCCGTTTCGCCATCGATTGCCCTTTCCCTGCTGCGATTGTGTGACGGAATCGAGGCCGTGCGTTTTCGAAACAAACCTGTAACAAGCACGGCGTGGCAGACATGTACCCCATCCGATGCGGGATCAGCCTGTTGGCCCTCCGTTCAAATAGCCGGCTGCATGAGAGACTCTGCCAAGTCCCTGAATGTTGGATCCAGCATGAATCGCCTGAATGAAACATCCTGTCGGGGATCCGGTATGCGGTCACCCCCCTTTCGCTGACGATCGTGGCGGAAGGCGGCGTGGAGGGATTGCATCGCCTTTTCCCGGTCGTTCATCCCTGCGTAGGTGCGGGCGAGGTGGTAATGAAACAGTGAGTTGGCAGGATCTTGTGAGAGGCCATAGTCCAACGTGGCCTTGGCGCGTGTGAGGTCGCCGGTCATGCCGTAGGCCACCCCCAAGTTATGGACGAGCAGGCGCCAGACGGCCTTATCGAGGGTCGAGTGTGCTCGTTCCAGCGCGATCGCCTGCTCATAGTGCGCAATGGCGTGTCTGAAGCGCCCTTGAAGGTAGGGTGCGCTGCCTGCTCGAAAGTGATCGAGGCTGCCGGCCAGGGGGGCGGGGACGATGTCGAGGCTCTGCAGCACCTCTCGCAATCGAGACTCATCTCCGGTCGTGAAACCGGTTTTAGCAACGTGGATGTCTGCGTAGACGGTGTCTTTACGGACACAGGCAAAAAGATGGAGGCGGTCGATTTGAGTGCCATTGCCCTCGGCAAGCAGATACTCGAGGACAGGCACCTGCCTGATTTCGTATCGCGTGATGTTCTGCCGGGGTTGTTCCGGTGATGTCCGCGCGATGCGTTCCAGATGGGCAAGACAACCTTGTTCCGTAGCCTGACCGGACACCGCTTCCAACGTGACCGAGAGATGCATCGATGCGGCGCTGTTGGTGGCGAAGACATATCGCCGTCCATCCGGTTTGACCCCGTCGATCTGCACATGGAAACCGGTCATGTCGAGGCTCACGGCCCACGGCTGTTCCACGAGGGCGATGGGTGCAGGCTGCGGTGACTCCGTTGCCATGGCGGTCCCGAATGCGAACAGGATCAGGCCGAGCACGCCGATTAGGACTGACTGTGTGAATGATGGCATGGGATCTCCTTGCCCTCTTTCGTTCGAGTCCAGCAGGCTGCGGAAAAAATTCCGCCAGCAGCGTTCTCGCAAGACACGGCCGCCTCACCATCTCGGCGGCGTTCACAGACGTGACGCGCGGTATTCAGCGCGTCGTGCACCTCAGAGGCTCACCGTAGGGTGCCAGTAGGATTCGCCTCTTCGCTTGTGGCGGCCTTGCTGGACGGCCTTTTTGCGCAGCCTGCTAGGTCGTGAGGTGACTGTAGTCTAACGTTCACGCCCCGCCGGCCAAAGAAAAAGTGCGAAACCAGCGTCACGGCGCCTTGCGTCCCGGCAGGTTTACGGAGAGGTGGTCGGTATCAATTGTGGCGTCCTGCGACAGTATCGAGGTGTGTCTGGGGTATTTGCCTTCAGGGGGGACGGTGTCGGTGGTGGGAAGATCTGTCACGATCACCGAATGTCGCGCGGGCGTGGGTGTGATTGGGGACTCGGGCCCGTCTCCCTCAACGGCCGTTGAGGTACCGGCTTTGCATTGTGTGGGGCAAGGATGTATTTGTATCGTGGGCCGGTCATGCCGGCCGCAGAACGGAAGGAGCAAGGATGCAGCAACGAACCACGGGGCTACCGGAGTTTCGGCGACGGCGGCGAGTCGCCTGGGTATTGGCGGGAAGCCTCATGATGGCGGGGCCGTCGGCGCATGCTACCGTGCAGGTGCTGCCTGAGATGACGCTGAAGCGTGAAGGGCGGACCATCACCGGAGCCAAGGCGATTCGCGCCGATCAGACGATGCAGGAAATTCTGACGGCCTTCGATCGTGCCGAACGCGCGTTGGAACGGCAGGATCTCAGCGCGCTGATGCAGTTTTATGCGTCCGGCTACAACTATCACGGCTTACATGTGGCGGACGTGGAACGTATCTGGGGCGAGGTGTTCGAGCACTATCGCGCGTTATCCTCGACGCATTTGTTTTCCGAGATGAAGGTGGTGCAGACGGAGGAGGGGCCTCGGGTGGAGTTGACCTGTACCGGCGGTCTGTATGGCACAGAGGCGCAGTCAGGCGCCCGCATCACGCTGGATAGTTGGTTCCAGGAGGTTCACTATCTGGTGCGGGACAAGAATGGATGGCGGTTTCTTGGAAATCGAGGGGATGCGCCGCGTTCGGCGCCTTTTTCCTCGTCCCCGCACCATCCTCTGTTCTAAGCGGGAGTGATTAGGCTGCCGCGGCGGATGCGGCCGTGGCAGCAGTGCCGAGCAGTTTCTTGACGCTGGCATGGGCTAGGACTACGTCGGGTGTCCGTTGCAGCGCTTCGTAGTAGCTGCGTTCAAAACCATCTCCCTCCTCGGAGGGACGCAGCATCGTACGTGCTTCCGACAGGAGGTCCTGTGCCGCTTCCAGGGTCGTGTCATCTTGATCTTCGAGGACGACATCGATGCGGACGACGAGGTGTGACAAGGGGTGAAGCCAGGCGAACCAGGGGTCGTTCATGACCAGCTGCAGCAGTTGCCCCGCCGAGGAGACGCGCCCGTAGATGCGTTCATAGGTGACTTGTTCGGAGACGATGAGGGACTTGTGCAGGCCAAGCAGGCCGTGGCGGAGGTCTTTGAGGCTGCGGCGCAAACTGTCCGGAATCGGATTCTGAGCCGACCAGGAAGAACGTGTCATATACCACCAATCCTAACAGATCCACAGCTTCAAGCGACGGTTGTTCCCACCACAGGAATGACGCCCGATCCAGGGCCGATGCTCCGTCCTTCGTGGATACTCTATCGGCGTGTTTTCGCAAGGATTGAGTCTTCGGCACCGGGAGGGCCACATTTTTTTTGTAGGGCCGCGTCGTAGACGTGAGAGAAACCGGCGGTTTCGCCTGGAAGCTGAAGCACTTACCTGAATAGCGGTCGCGCTCGGGATGGGTACGTAGGGGATCAGGACCCCATAGCAGAACCGGTCAGGCCGGGAGATTGGAGGTTATGGTCGAGCGGGGGCAAAACATCCACACTCGGTGGTACGCACGGTCACCCGATGAGCTTGCGCGGGCTCTTGACGTGAGCCTCGCCGAGGGATTGCGCGAGGAGGACGCTGCGCACCGCCTGTCGATGCACGGCCGTAATGAACTGCCGGAAGCCCCGCCCGCTTCCCCTTGGACCATTCTGGGAGCGCAGTTCACCAGCCTGATTGTCTGGGTGCTGATCGGCGCGGCGATCGTGTCCGGCCTGCTCGGAGAATGGGTCGATACCGGCGCCATCCTCGCCATCGTCCTGCTGAACGGATTTCTGGGTTTTGTTCAAGAGTATCGAGCCGAACAGTCGCTGGCGGCATTAAAAACCCTGGCGGTGACCTATGCGCGGGTGATTCGCGGCGGCTCGCGGCGTTCGCTGTCTTCCACGGAATTGGTTCCCGGCGACATCATCGACGTAGAGGCGGGGGATCACATTCCGGCGGATGCGCGCCTCATTCAGGCCGCGGCGTTGCGCACGCAGGAGGCCGCGCTGACCGGGGAATCCACGCCGGTCGATAAGTCAGGCGGGGTGCTCCCTGACAGCGACCTGCCCCTGGCCGATCGGCGGAACATGGTGTTTCTGGGGACCACCGTCACGGGAGGGAAGGGCCGCGCGCTCATCGTCGCAACCGGCCGTGGAACCGAGCTGGGGCGGATCGCCACGTTGATGACGTCGGTGCCTGTCGAGCCGACCCCGCTCCAGCGGCGGTTGGAGCAGTTCGGCCATGTGCTGCTGCTGCTGTCGCTCGGGATCGTCGTCGTCGTGTTCGTGCTGGGCTTGTGGCGAGGCGAACCGGTCTTCGACATGTTTCTTACGGCCGTGAGTCTGGCCGTCGCGGCCATCCCGGAAGGTCTGCCCGCGATCGTGACGACGACCCTGGCACTCGGCGTCATGCGCATGGTGACGCGGCATGCTCTGATCCGGCGATTGCCGGCCGTGGAGACGCTGGGGGCGGCAACGGTGATCTGCACGGACAAGACCGGGACCCTGACGAAGAACGAAATGACGGTGACGCGCCTGGCCCTCGATGGACTGGTGTATGAGGTGACCGGAGAAGGCTATGGGCCGGATGGCGCCATCACCGGAGGGGATCCGCGCGAGGGAGGCTTGCAGCAGCTTCTGTTGAGCGCACTGTTGTGCAACGACGCGACGCTCAAGGAAGTCGATGGCAGTTGGAAAGTGGTGGGCGATCCCACGGAAGGGGCGTTACTCGTTGCGGGCGGCAAGGCCGGATGGCGGAAAGAAGACCTGGAGCGGGCGCATCCGGTGGCGGGGGAAATTCCTTTCGATTCCGAACGCAAGATGATGACGGTGGTTCGACGATCGGGCTCAGACATCGTGGCCTATGTGAAGGGCGCCCCGGATATTCTCCTCGGCCGTTGTCGCGACTATCTGTCGGTCGAGGGAGAGGTGCGGCCGCTCACCGATTCGATGAGAGAGTCCATTCTGTCTCTCAACCGGCGGTTCGCCGGGCAAGCCCTTCGTGTCGTCGCCCTTGCCCGGCGGCGCCTCGATCAAGAGCCGTCGACTTACGACTCCGAGACCATTGAGCGGCAGTTGGTCTTTCTCGGGTTAGCCGCCATGAAAGATCCCTTGCGTCCCGAAGCCAAGGTGGCCGTCGAGCTCTGCCGGTCGGCGGGTATCGCGACGGTGATGATTACCGGTGATCACAAGGAGACGGCCTTGGCCATTGCGCGTGAGGCGGGCTTCCCGGGCGGCGCGGCGCAGGCGCTGTCCGGCCTGGAGTTGAACGGGCTGACCGATGGCGAGCTGTCCGCGCGGGTCCGGGACATTGCGGTATACGCGCGGGTATCGGCTGAGCACAAACTGCGCATTGTGAAGGCCTGGCGCGCACAGGGAGCGGTGGTGGCGATGACCGGCGACGGGGTGAACGACGCCCCGGCGGTGCGGGAAGCGGATATCGGCATTGCGATGGGCCTGACCGGTACGGATGTCACGAAAGATGCGTCGGACATGGTCGTCACCGACGACAACTTCGCCTCAATCGCGGCGGCGGTCGAGGAGGGGCGTAGTATTTACGACAATATCCGCAAGGCCGTGCATTATCTGCTGTCGTGTAACTTGAGCGAGGTGTTGGTGATGTTGGGCAGCACGTTGCTGGGCTGGCCCCTGCCGCTGCTTCCGATTCACATTCTCTGGATCAATCTGGTCACCGACGGATTTCCGGCTCTGGCCCTCGCCGTCGATCCGAAAGATCCCGATGTGATGAAACGGCCGCCTCGCGACCCGCAGGCCCGCCTGTTGGATCGAGAGCGATTTCTGGCTGTCTGTCTCCAGGGCACGGTGATGGCATTGGTGACGTTGGCCGTCTTCGGGATCTCTCTCACGATCTGGCACGATGAGGTGCCCTTCGCGCGAACCATGACCTTTACCACGCTGGTGTCGGTACAGCTGCTGCACGCCTTCAGTTGTCGCCATGAACGGTATTCTTTGTTTCAAATCGGAGTGATGACCAATCGAGCGCTTGTGGGGGCCGTGCTGCTTTCTGCCCTGTTACAGGCAGGGATTCTGTTGAGCGCCTGGGGGCAGGAGATTTTCAAAGTCGTTCCGCTTCGAGCCGACGAATGGGAGCTGATGTTGGGACTCGGCGTTCTGCCGTTCGTGGTGATGGAACTGTGGAAGGCGTGGAGGCGAATGCGGGAACCTGTCGCTGAAGCGCGCTAGGGCGCGGGGGCAGGTACGGCCCAAATGGTGGTGAGGGGGCTGGCTTGCCGACTGAACCCAACCGGTTTCGCGCCGTACATGTCCTCGACCGTCCGCAACAATCCGTAATGATCGACCTGTTCGCCGAACCGTCCCTGCCGCACCATCGGTCCCACCAGAATTGTCGGGATATGGTTGTCTGATTTTCCGTTGTCCTCGTCCCAGGTGACGATCAGGAGGCTGTTGTGGGTGTCCGCCCATTGCACATAGGCCTCCAGATTCGTCCGGAGCCAGTGGTCCCCGCGCTCGATGCGTTCGGGATCCTTGCCGTTATGCATGTCGTTCAGTTGATTGGGGATGACCATGCTGACGGTAGGCAGGGTGTGGAAATCGGCCGGGAAGTCGGTGAACGGACGATTGTCGGCGGGCAGCACGGTGTTGATGGGAGACGACTGCCAATTGACCCATGGGTTATGTTTGCGTGCATAGGCCCCTGCCACGCAATCGGTGGCGCCGACGGCAGGCAAATCTTCGGCGTACCCGATGAACGTCTGACCGGCTTGCGCCAGGGTGCTATGAAGATTCGGGGCCGTCAACGCGAGCGGGCACGTGTTCCCGGCTACTCCGTCGATGGATCCCGCGAACAGGGCGATATAGTTGGGTTGACTGGGATGGGTGATGCCGTAGGAGTTGGTCAGCAGCGCGCCTCTGCGGACCAGTCCGTTGAGGTAGGGGGCCGACGGTGAGTCAATGATCTGGGCGAACGAATGGTTCTCCTCGATCACGATCACGATATGGTCGGGCTTGGGCAGGGGCGTCTGGGCGGAAACGGCTTCGAGCCCGAAGGGGAGAGCCATCCACAGGATACAGACGGCCAGGACGCATGCGCGCATGTGAAGCCCCTCCGCGTTACACGGGCAGTTCGCTGAGTCGCAGGGTATACAGGTAATGATAGAGACCCCGCTGCTCCAGCAGCGCGGCATGGGTCCCTTCTTCCACGATCTTCCCTTTATTCAGAACCAGAATGCGATCGGCGCGTTGAATGGTGCTGAGCCGGTGTGCCACGACGAAAGTGGTGCGGTTGACCATCAGGCGCTCCAACGCCTCCTGCACCAGCCGTTCGGATTCCGTATCCAGGGCGGAGGTGGCCTCGTCGAGCAGGAGAATTCTGGGATTCTTCAGAATGGCTCGCGCAATAGCGACACGTTGGCGTTGACCGCCTGAGAGATTGATGCCCTTTTCTCCGACGATGGTTTGATAGCCGTCCGGAAATCCCACGATGAACTCGTGGGCATGCGCGGCCTTGCTGGCAGCGATCATTTCTTCTTCGCTGGCGTCTTCACGCCCGTACCGAATATTGTCCCGGATGGGCCCGCCAAACAGAATCGTGTCTTGCGGCACCAGGGCGATCTGGCGGTACAGGCTGTCGAGGCGAACGTCTTTGACATCGTGGCCGTCCACCGTGAGCCGTCCGGCGGTCGGGTCGTAGAATCGGTGCAGGAGGTTCATGATCGTCGTCTTGCCTGACCCGGTGGGACCGACGATCGCAATCAACTCGCCGGGCTTGGCCTCGAAGGAGAGGTCCGAGAGGATCGGCTGCCGGGGATCGTAGGCAAAGCTGATGTGCTCCGCGCGCACGTGACCACGAATGGGCGGCAGGTCGACGGCGCCCGGGGCATCGGCAATTTCGGCATGGGTGTCGAGAATCTCAAAGACGCGCTGCATGGCCCCTTGGGCTTCCTTGATCTGCGCGAACACCCGGGCTGCCGATCCGAACGGTCCGATCAGAATGCCGGCGAATAGCACAAAGGCAAACAGGTCGCCTGGGGAGACTGAGCCGTCGATGACCTGGCGGCCGCCGTACCACAAGACGAGGGCGGCGGCGGCAAAGGTGACGAAGATGATGGTTGGCACGAACCAGGCCATGATGGTGGCACGGCGCAGTGACAGCTCCATCGCGGACTGGACCTGAGCCACGAACCGTTCTTCTTCCCGTTTCGTTTGGACGAAGGATTTCACGACGCGGATCCCTGCAATGACTTCTTCGACCAGCGTGCTGACGGCGGCGGTTTGGTCCTGGATTTTGGTAGACAGCGCCCGGAGTCGCCGCCCGAACAGTTTGGCCACGACGACCAGCATCGGGAGCAGCACCAGAATGAGCAGGCAGAGTTGCCAGTTCATGGCGAACAGGAAGCCCGCGCCACCGATGAACGTGACGATTTGTTTCGCCGCATCGATCGGTGTATCGGTCACGACGTTCTGAATGACGGTGACATCGTTCATGAGGCGGGACATCAATTCGCCGGTTCGGCGCTTCGAGAAGAAGTTGACCGACAGCGTCTCGAGATGTGCGAAGAGATGGATCCGGAAATCGGCCATCACCCGTTGGGAGACCCAGGCGGTGAGGTAACTGTGTCCCATCGAACATAGCCCCTGGATCAAGACCAAGCCCAACAAGAGCAGGATCATTTCTGTCATGCGCGCGGCATCGTGCTGGACGGTGATGACGTCCCACAGGGTGCCGCCTAAGCGAAGGAGGGCAAGGTTGATGGCTGCAACCGCCATGACCATGATGGCGGCGGCGATCATCCGGGGAACGTAGGGCTTGAGGAAGGGGTAGAATCGGTTAAACGAGAACATGGATGTTACGACAATCGTTTCAGAGGGGGCAGGCCTGTAGCGTATCACCGTCGGTGGCGGTGATACGCATACGACATGACCTTCGTGATGAGGTGAGATCTCGCTAGAGCTGAGCGATGGACTCGATCAAATTTTTATTGATCGCCACGAAGTCAGACCGATCCTTATCGTTGATCAACACGTCAGTCAGGCTGATGAACAGCCGCTGCTCTTCGTTGATCGCATCTGACACACGATTTCGCATGGGCGGGATGAGGAAATCCCCGACGTAAACACAGTTCACCGTTCGAACGCGGATGCGAACTTTTTTTCCTTCGGGCACGGATCCCTCCGTCCATTATGTCGTGATGGGCTCAGCTCTTGCGACGCAAGAATTTCTGACGCCGGCGCAACTTTTTATACTTGTGCTTGCGCATCTTCTTCCGGCGTTTCTTGAGGACACTCGCCATACATTCAATCTCCAACTGCTAGGCGCGGGAGTCTAGTGGGTTTCGCTCCAAAATGCAAGCCAAGATTCTGCGTTGTTGCTTGTCGATCGGTCGCATGGCGGTCTGCCGCCGAAGATCGAACGTGGGGCGAGCCAGTCGGCTTGACCTCTTTCCGCCAAGGTTCCTATACTGCGCCATGATTGAATCGTGCCCGCCGATCCGCCTGTATCTCAGTCGTGTCTTCCTTGCCATGGTGTTGATCACGACCGTGGGTTGTGCAGGAAAAACCCTTCAGTATAAAGACGATCACGACCGTATTCTTCGCATCGACCAGGCCGTGGAATCGCTGCGCAAATCCTATGTGGAACGGGATCGCAGTGCGCTGGAGGCGTTATTCCTTCCCTCGGGGAATCTGGATCAGGTGCAACGTGAGATTCACGCCGACTTCGATACCTTTCGCGACATTCAGTTGGAGTTTTCCATCGAGCGTATCTTGATCGAAGGGGACAATATCGATGTGTTTGTCCATTGGCAGGGCCAGTGGAAACGGGACCCTGCCGAGGCGGGTACGCGCCAGCGTGGCCACGGGCGGTTGGCCTGGGTCGGCACGCAGTCCATTCTGCTTCGGGAAGCTCAGGGCGATCTGCCCTTCGGCATGGGCGCGCGCGCCAGCGTGGGCGAAGACCCGGCACGCGGGCAAGCCAAGCCATAGCCATGTCTGTCAGGTTGTCCTCCTCCAAAATTGAAACAGACTTTCTCGTGGTCGGAAGCGGCGTCGCGGGTTTACGCGCGGCGATCGAACTCAGCCGGGCCGGGCGTGTGTTGATGTTGACCAAGGGGCATCCTCTGGAAAGCAATTCCATGTATGCCCAGGGCGGCGTCGCGGTCGCGTTGAGTGAAGAAGATGATGTCGGCAGCCATTTGACCGATACGCTGAAGGCCGGCCACGGGCTGTGTCGACGGGAAGCCGTGCGGGTGTTGGTCGAAGAAGGGCCTGAACGGATCCAGGAACTGATCGCCTGGGGCGCGAAGTTCGACAAGATCGGAAAGCGCTTCGCCTTCACGCGTGAGGCGGCCCACAGCCGGAGCCGCATTCTGCGCGCGCGAGGCGATGCCACGGGCAACGAGATGGTGCGCGCCCTCATGACCTATGCCGCGAGGCAGCCGCGCATTCAACGGTTGGATCGGCGATTCACGGTCGACTTGGCGGTCGTCGACGGGCGTTGCTGCGGCGCCGTTGTACTGAATGAGATGACCGGCGAACGCACGGTGCTACCGGCCAGCGCCGTCGTGTTGTCGACCGGTGGCGCCGGGCAGGTCTATGCGCGGACGACGAATCCGGGCAACGCGACGGGGGACGGCATGGCGATGGCCCTCCGGGCCGGGGCGTTGTTGATGGATATGGAGTTCGTGCAATTTCATCCCACGTCCCTGTATCTGCCGTCGAGCCCGCCGTTTCTCCTCTCGGAGGCCATCCGTGGGGAAGGTGGTCAGTTGCGCAATATCAAAGGCGAGTTGTTCATGCACCGCTACCATCCGGACGGCGCGCTGGCGCCGCGTGATGTGGTGTCGCGGGCGATCTGGTCCGAAATGGCGGCGACTCGCGCGCGCCATGTGTACCTGGATGTGACGCATCTGGGCGCAGCCTTCGTCAAACGGCGATTCCCCACCATCTATGCCACCTGTCTGCGCTACGACATCGACATGACTGAAGAATGGATCCCTGTCTCGCCCAGTGCCCACTACATGATGGGCGGTGTCTGGACGGATGTGCAGGGGGCGACGACGTTGCCCGGCTTGTGTGCGGCCGGCGAGGTCGCCTGCAGCGGTGTGCATGGCGCGAATCGTCTGGCGAGCAATTCGCTCCTGGAAGGTCTGGTCTTCGGCATGCGGGCTGCGCAATCTGCGGTGGCCCATGCCGGACGATTCCCGGGGCCGGTGCGCCTGCCCCACCTGGAAGAACTCGAACAGGGCCGGCCGACCGACTTCGACGATCCCGAGAAGTTGCGCAGCTCACTGCGTCGTTTGATGTGGGGGAAGGTAGGACTCGTGCGCTCAGGCGATTCGTTGATCAGTGCCTCCGCGCAATTGGTGCGCTGGATGCGCCTGCTGACCAAGCCGTTTGCCTCGCGAGCGGCCCTGGAGGTCAAGAATATGGTGCAGGTCGCCCGCTGTATCACTGACGCGGCATTGTGGCGGGAGAATAGTGTCGGGGCCCACTATCGTTCAGATTTTCCGGAGGCCAATCGGCCTGGATGGCGGCAGCACAGTCAGTTGCTGTTTACGGACGGTCAGGCGAGCGAGTCGGCAGCGAAGGAGCGAGCGCTCGTGCTTTCGCCCCCAGCGCCTGTGCGCGGTAGGCCCGGGAAGAAGAAAGCCGGTCGTTCGTAAGGAAGGTGCGGTAGTACCGAAGCACTTTTTGGACATACTGCCTGGTTTCCGGAATAGGAGGAAGCCCCCGGTAACGCTCCACGGTATGCTCGCCGGCATTGTATGCCGCTAAGGCCAGCGGCAGATTTCCGTTAAACCGGTCCAGCAACTGTCGCAGATATTTCGTCCCGCCGCCGATATTCTCATCTGGATTATAGGAATCCCGCACATCCAAGCGCACCGCTGTTTGCGGCATCAGTTGCATCAGTCCGACGGCGCCGGCGCGTGACACCGCCAGCGGGTCGAAGTCGGATTCCGTTTTGATCACGGCGCGAATCAGCGCCGGATGGAGGCGGTGGGCTCTGGAATGTCGTGCGATCACCGGCTCCAATTCCCCGTCCGAGATCACCGCGCGCGAGCGAGGCAGTTCAGCAATGACTCGTCTGTATCGAGGATCGTTCGGCACGTTGGTGAGAGAAATGGTGCCGTTGGCATCGATGTACTGATACACGTCGGCCCGGCTGGGGAGGGCGCTCAGGAACAGGGCCGCGGAGATCGAGAGGATCGCTGGTATGCGGCCGACATTGGGCATGTGGACGGTGAATCCAGTGAAGTCGCACGTTCGCATTCGGCTGTTTCAACCGTAGCATCGGACCCCCGACCTGTCAAAAAACCAAGACTCGGACGAGCTCGATTGGCTCCGCATAACCCATTGATACCGTGGATATGTAGGGCCATTTCCGTTATGAGGCCGGCTCAAGAAACCTCGTCCGGCTGTCGGCGAATCGCGTCTGCAGCCGACGGGTCAGCGGGCCCGGACGGCCATCGCCGATGGCGAGCGAATCGACCCTGCTCACCGGCATGATTTCCATGCTGGTATTGGTCAGAAAACATTCCTCGGCGCGCTGAAGGTCCGCAAGGTGATAGTGACCTTCCTGGACGGGCAATCCCTCCTCTTGCGCGAGGGTCATGACGATGGTTCTCGTGATGCCATCCAGGATGCCGCAGTCCAGCGCGGGGGTATGGAGGGTTCCGCCGCAGATGAAGAAGAGGTTGCTGATCGTGCATTCGGTCAGTTCGTCCTTCCAATTCAAAAACAGGCTGTCGAAGGTGCCGGCCGCAATCGATTCACGTTTGGCAAGAATATTGTTCAGGAAATTGGTGGACTTAATCTGCGGAGACAGCGCTTCGGGAAGATTGCGCCTGGTCTTGGCGACGGTCAGAGCCACCCCGTCGCGTGAGAGGGCGGAAGGGGTGGGGTGGAGCGTCTTCGCCATGATGACCACTGTGGCCCGCGGGCAGAGGCTGGGATCGAGGCCGATTTCCCCTGTGCCGCGTGAGACGGTGATTCGGAGGTACGCGTCCGCTTGAGCGTTGCCGATCCCGTTGCGATACATCGCTTCATGGAGCAGCTCCGGCCATTGTGACTCCGGTATAGGAATGTCCAGGCCGATGGCTTCGGCGGAGCGCCGGAGTCTGGCCAGGTGCTGGTCGCGCATGAAGATGCGGGATCCATAGGAGCGAAGGGTTTCGTAGACGCCGTCACCATAGAGAAATCCATGGTCGAACACGGACACCACAGCCTCTTCCTTACGTACAAACCGATCATTGAGAAACACCCACATCAGCGGCCAGCCTCCAGTATTTTGAAAAATGCGCCCGCTTTCGCGAGCGTTTCATCATATTCGCGATCAGGATCCGAGTCGGCCACAATGCCGGCACCGACCTGCAGATACCCTCTGTTCTTGGTCAACACGAGCGTGCGAATGAGAATGTTCAAGTCCAGGTCGCCGTTCCAACTGAAATACCCCAGTGCGCCGGTATAGAGTCCACGCCGCACCGGCTCCAGTTCTTCGATGATTTCCATGCAGCGGAGTTTGGGGACCCCGGTGATGGTTCCGCCGGGGAACACGGCTTTCACCAGGTCGAGGGGTGAGACGCCCGGTTGCAGCGTGCCGACCACGTCTGACACCAGGTGGCTGACATGAGAATACTGTTCGATGGTCATGAACTCATCGACCCGCACCGAGCCATAGCGGCAGACCTTTCCGAGATCGTTGCGTTCCAGATCCACCAGCATGACATGCTCGGCGCGTTCCTTCGGATTGGCGAGCAACTCCGCGCGCAGCAGTTGGTCCTGTTGCAAACCGGTGCCTCGGGGCCTGGTGCCGGCGATGGGTCTGGTGCTGGCCTGTGAGCCGGTCAGCCGCACGAGCCGCTCAGGAGAGCTGCTGACGAGGCTGAGGTCAGGGAATCTGACGAGCCCCGCGAACGGCGCAGGGTTGATCCGGCGAAGGCGGCGATAGAGTTCCGGTGAGGACCCTTCGAACCCGGTGGGTGAAACGGCGGCGTTGAGGTCGAGCGTAAAGCGGTGAGACAGATTTGCCTGGTAGATATCGCCGGCGCCGATGTAGTCCTGGCAACGTCGCACGCGAGTGTTGTAGGCCTCGCGCGATTGGCTGGGCACAAAGGTGGTTTGTGGGGCCCAAGGCGAGGAGATAAGAGGCGCGACCGGACTCGTGAGGCGGGCTTCCAACTCTGCCAGCCGGTCACGACCTTCGCGATAGAGTTTTTCACGAGGTTCCGCTTGAAATCGCGACAAGGGAGGGCAATACATCAGGTAGAGCTGTCGCGTATGGTGATCGATCGCGGCGATGACGTCGAAAAAGGCCATGTGCAGGTCAGGGAGGGTGAGATCGTCAACGGCCAGGGTCGGAAGTGCTTCAAACGACCGAACGAGGTCGTAGCTGAGGTATCCGACCGCGCCGCCATAAAACGGCGGAAGGCCTTCCGGCCTGGTAATGGTCGATCTTGCAAGCGCCTGTTGGAGGGCCTGAAGGCCGGAGCCTTGATAGTGCCGGATCTGTCCCCCGGTCTCGATCCGATAGTCCTGCGCGCGGCTTGTCAGAGTGAGATAGGGGTCGCGTCCGAAAAAAGAATAGCGCGCGGTGCTGTCGGTGCCGTTGGCGCTTTCCAGGAGAAACGAGGGACGTGCGGCCGGGGCTAGCCGACAGTACAACTCGAACGCGTCGGCATCCGGTTGTGGGCGCACGACCACCAGCGGTTGCGGAGGTCCGCTTAAGAATGTCTGGTGAGAGGAAAAACTCATGAACCTGCGTTTCAGAGGGGTGCCCTACCTGAAGAAATGACTATACCGCATCGAGCGGCCGGGTCATAGGTGGCCAACTTCTTGACAAGCCCCCAGCGAATTTGCTTGAATGGCGCGCCCGCCGATGGGTGCACTCTTTCCGATTGCGCTGAAGAGTGCCGCACGTGAGCATCTGATGCCCCCCTCTCAGGATCCGTTATATGCGGGGCTCGGGCAGGCTGTCCGGATCGGGACGGAACTGCTCGCTGCGTTGATCGTCGGGGGAGGCCTGGGTTGGGTCGTCGATACCTATCTGCTTGATTCTAATCCCTGGGGATTGGTGGTAGGGCTGGGGTTCGGGGCTGCGGCCGGTGTGCGGAATGCGTATCGATCGGCGCAACGATGGCAGAGTTAACCAGAATCGTCTGACTGATAAAGGATCATCGTGGAAGAAAGTCCGTTACATGCGTTTGAACTGCACGATCTGATTCCCTTGGTTCCGGCCGGGGTGGATATTTCCATCAACAAGGCCGTAATCCTGATGTGGGTGATCGTCGGCCTGGTGGCGTTCCTGATGATCTCGGCTGCGGCGGCCCGTAAGTTGGTTCCGGGCAAGTTGCAGAACATGGCCGAATTGATCGTCGAGTTCATTCGCGGGATTATTCTGGACACGATGGGCGAGGCAGGGATGAAATATTTCCCGCTGATCGCTACGTTGTTCCTCTTTATTCTCTTCGCCAATCTGCTCGGGTTGATTCCCGGTTCTTACACCGTGACGAGTCAGATTATTGTGACGGCGGTCTTTGCCGTCGGGATTTACGGATTGAGCCTGGTGCTCGGATTTTCGCTCCATGGCATGAAGTTCCTCGGTATTCTCGTGCCGCCCGGCACACCGGGGTGGCTCCTGCCGTTGATGATTCCGATTGAATTGATCAGTCAGTTGGCGCGACCCATTTCCCTGGCTGTCCGTCTGTTTGCGAATATGACTGCGGGTCACGTCATTCTGGGCGTCTTGTTCGGTCTGGCAATCAGCGGCGGACTATTGATCGGGTGGCTGCCGTTTGCGTTCACGATTGCCATGAACGGACTCGAAGTCGGTATCGCGTTTATTCAAGCCTATATTTTTACCGTGCTGAGCTGTGTGTATCTGGGTGATGCGGTTACCCTGCACGGCCATAGCGAGCACGCACACTAGGTCGAGTTGTCTACATAAGGGAGGAGAGGACAAACAATGGATGCAGCAGCAGCAGCGTTGGTGGGTATGGGATTGGCGGCGGCAGGATTTGCCGGCGCCGGCGTGGGCATCGGGTATATCTTCGGGAAAATGATCGAGGCCGTGGCCCGGCAGCCGGAAGCGGAAGGCCGCGTCGGCAAGTACATGTGGATCGGATTCGCGTTGGTCGAAGCCATTGCACTGTACGGGCTGGTCATTGCGTTCATCATCATGGGCTTGCGTAAGTAGTCGTTTCGACGGCTGAGCCCTGATGCTGGGGCCTATTCCCGGCTCAGAACCTCAACTCATGTGGGTAATAGACTATGCCTCAATTTGAATCACATTTCTTTTCGTCCCTGATCTTCTGGGAGGTGCTCTCCTTCGGGATCCTCTTCTTCCTGCTCTACAAGTATGCGTTTCCCGGCTTGTTGGGCATGCTGGAAGAGCGCGAGAAAAAGATCAAGGACAGTCTCGATCAGGCGGAACGTCACCGTTCCGAAGCCGAGCGCAGGCTGAAGGAATACGAAGCCAAGCTGGCGACGGCGGCCAAAGACGCAGAGGCGCTCCTGGCACAGGCCAAAGAACGCGCCCAACGCCTGATGGAAGAGAACGAACAGCGCATGACGGCGGATGCCGAACGCATCAAGGGTGACGCGACGCGCGAAATCGAGACCGAGCGCCGGAAGGCCATCCAGGACATCCGTTCGCAAACGACCGACTTGGCGATGATGGTGGCTGAGAAAGTCGTCGGGCGGGCACTGACGGAAGGCGATCATCGTCGCCTGGCGGACGAAGCCCTCGATGCCCTCGCAAAGAGCTATCAGAGCCGGAATTAGCCTCTCTTACGCCGGGGGGGTCAGACTCACGCCCCCCTGGCGGTATCCTTCCAAATCAACCGTCACAAAGCGATAGCCGAGTTTCTTCAGGGTTTCCGCCAGCCGTTCCCGGCGTCCCGGTTGTAACAGCCCAGGCAGTTCTTCTGCGCCCAATTCTATTCTGGCGATCTCCCCATGGTCTCGCACACGATAGTGGCGAAAGCCTTCTTGTGCGAGAGCATCTTCCGCACGCTCCACGCGTGAGAGCGTGCTTCTCGTGATCGTAATCCCGCGTGGTATGCGAGAAGAGAGGCAGGCGGCCGCCGGCTTGTCCCAATTGGAGAGGCCTAGTTCCCTCGCGACGTCGCGGATGTCGGCCTTGGAGAATCCGGCTTCGAGCAACGGGCTACGGACGCCTCGTTCGCGAGCGGCTTTGAGCCCGGGCCGATCGTCTCCCAGGTCATCCATGTTGGTGCCATCGACAATGTATCCAGCCGCATACTCAGTCCGGAGGGTTTCGAGGAGGGAGTATAAGTCGGTCTTGCAGTGGTAACAGCGGGTGGCATCATTCCGGACGAATTCGGGAATGTCGAGTTGATCGGTCTCAACGATGCGATGGCGCGCGCCGATCTCAGCGGCGATTGTCTGTGTCGCGTCCAGCTCAGCCGCCGGAAGCGTCGGGGAGACGGCCGTGACGCCGACGGCCTGCTCGCCCAGTTCATCATGCGCCAATTTGAGCACGAGGGAACTGTCGATCCCGCCTGAGAAGGCCACGATGACCGAGCCCATCTCGTGAAGGATCTGTCGTGCCCGGGCGAGTTTGTCGATCAACGGACTTGTGGATAGCATGGGATTTTTGGACCTGTGCGGCCCGGCTGGGGGACAGTGGCCGGCTATTGTTTGACTTTAGCCTTCGCGATCGATCCGACGACGACCAAGGCGTAATGTTGGGGGTCGAGATACTGCTTGGCGACTCGTAGGACATCGTCCTTCGTCACCTTTTCGATGGCTCTTGGGTACTGTGTGAAGTAGTCCAACCCGAGGTTGTAGAGCTCGACCTGGGCGAGGACGTTGGCCAATTTTGCGCTGGAATCGACCCGCAGAGGGAAGCTGCCGACGATGAAGGACTTGGCCTCGTTGAGTTCCTGATCCGTGACCGGGGCATCGCGCATCCCTTTGATCTCCGTGAGGACACCTGCGATGGCCTGGTTCGTGACGTCGGTTCTGGTCTGCAGGCTGATAAAAAAGGCGCCCGGCATTAAGCGGGAGTCGAATTGGCTCATGATGCCATAGGCCAGTCCCTGCTTGTCACGAATGGAATCCATGAGGCGGGAGGAAAACCCACCGGCGCCAAGGATATAGTTCATGACCGTGACGGCATAGTAGTCAGGGTTTGTCCGGCTGATTCCCGTATGCCCCAGGACGATCGTGGACTGCGTCAGATCCTTCTCGATGAGCTGGACCATTTTCCGTTCGATCGAAGCCGGCTTTTTCATCTGGTAGGGCGAGGGGGTTCCCTTCTTCCACGACCCGAAATGGGTCTGGACCAGCGTGGCGGCCTGATCCTGTGTCAGGTCCCCCACGATGACCAGGATCGTTTGATTCGGCAGGTATTCCCTGGCATGAAACTGCTGGATGTCAGCGACGGTGATCTTGGTGAGCGTCTCTTCCGTGCCATGGGCCGGCCAGCTATAGGGATGGCCGTGAAAAATCAGTTGGTGGAAGGCTTTCATGGCCACATTGCCGGGATCATCGTCATCGCTGACGATTTCGCCGAGGATCTGCGTGCGGACGCGTTCGAATTCCTGTTTGTGAAACGCAGGATGCTGGAGCATATCAGCGAGAAGCGCAAAGCCGAGGTCTGCATCCTTCTTGAGCACACGGGTGGAGGCGGTGGTGAAATCCTCTGCCGCATGAGCTTCCAGCGAGCCTCCCACAAAATCGATTTGTTCGGCGATTTGTCGAGATGTCCGGGTCAGCGTGCCTTCGTCCAGGAGGCTGGCGGTCAGATTGGCCAGTCCTGCTTTGTCGGGCGGATCCTGCGCCGACCCCACCTTGACCAGCGCGTGGATTTCCACGGTCGGAAGAAAATGCTGTTCCAGGAACAACACGGTCATGCCGTTGGCGGTGACGGAGCGGGTCGGGATGATGTCCGCAGCCTGCGCCGAGGCGAAGGGCAGGCAGAGCGCCAGACAGAGCAGGCCTAGTGCTCGGCCCACAGACCGGCGGCTTCGGTGTTGGCGCGAGAGACGGGTGATTGGTTGTTGCGTCATCGGGATCGCTCGCTAGTGAGGTTGTGTCGGTGACGCGGCCTGGGTTTGCGGAGGTTGAGGAACCAGGGTTCCCGTGGTGCGCATATCGGCGGCCAGGTAGTGCGATGCCACACGCTGCACGTCCTGTGCGGTGACGGCGCGGGTGCGCTCTACAAACTGGTTGACCTTGCGCCATCCGGCCCCGATGGTTTCGGCTTCTCCGAGCAGCATGGCCTGACGGAAATTGGAATCCTGCTCAAAAATGTGGGCCGCTTCGATCTGATTTTTCGCGCGCTGGAGTTCAAGTTCGCTTGGCGGTTCGGTCTGGATCCGTTGGATCTCCTTGAGCACCGCGTCTTCAACCGCTTCAACCTTCTCGCCGGGTTTGACCACGGCATAAAAATAGAACAGTCCCGGGTCGGCTTGCATCAGGCCATAGTCGGCTCCCACTGCCAGGGCGGTCTTTTGCTCATACACGAGGCTCTGATAGAGCCGGGCGCTCTTGCCGTGAGACAAGATCGATTCAAGCACGTTCAAGGCATAGGAGTCGTCGCTCGAATAGTTGGGGACACGGTAGCCCATCATGACGAACGGCACCTGCGCCTCCCGCTTCAGGAGGAACCGGCGCTCCCCGTGCTGTGGCGCTTCTGTTACGGCCAGGGCTTTGGGGGATGGACCTTTAGGGATCGGCTCGAAGAGTTTGGCAATAGTCGGCAGCAGCGTGTCCGCCTTAATGTCGCCGACCACGATCAGGGTGGCGTTATTCGGTGAATAGTAGGTGTCGTAGTGGCGCTGGAGATCGTCGAGGTTCATCGCGTCGAGATCGGAGAACCATCCGATCACCGGCCAGTGGTACGGGTGACTCATGAAGGCCTGCGCGAAGAGCGCTTCGACGAGCGCGCCTTGCGGATCGTCTTCATTGCGCAACCGGCGCTCTTCTTTCACCACTTCCCGCTCGGTCTTGAATTCGTTCGCGTCCAGAATCAGCCCCTGCATGCGGTCGGCTTCGAGTTCGAGGGCGAGCGTCACGCGATCGGCGGCCAGGTTCTCAAAGTAGGCGGTGAAGTCCTGGCTGGTAAACGCGTTATCCATTCCGCCGTTCTTGCGAACCAATCGGGAGAAGGTGCCCTTGGGGTACTTGGCCGTGCCTTTGAACATCATATGTTCAAGCATGTGGGACAACCCGGCCCGGCCCATGACCTCGTTTCGTGACCCCACCTTGTACCAGACCTGCACGGTCGCCACGGGAGCCTTCGGGACTTCCACGAGGATCACTTTCATGTCGTTGGACAAGGTGTATTCCTTGGGCTCGACGGCATGGGCCGGGGAGGTCTGGCTCGCGAACACAATGAAGCTGAGTAATGAACAGGCGAGGATGGAGAAGCGCACAGAAGCTGAGTTGGGAGTTGAGCTCTGGTTAGGCATGTACGAAGAACATGCTATCAACGGGTCTGAATCTGTGTCAAGGCAACCTGGGCCTCGGACGTATCGAGGCGTCCGAGTTGGCCGCAAGCGCCCAATACATCGCGGCCACGGCTTCGGCGAAGGTAGACATCCACATGGCCTCGGCGGAGGGTGTCCTGAAACGTGTCAATCGCCGCGTCTGAGGGGCGCCGGTAGGGGTTGCCCGGAAACGGGTTGAAGGCGATCAGGTTGACCTTGCAGCGGAGGCCTCGAAGCAACTTCACCAACCGGGCGGCATCCTCCGTGCGATCATTCACGTCTGCGAGCAGAACGTATTCGAAGGTGAGGCGATCACGGTCCGCCAGCGGATAGGCGCGACAGGCGGCGAGCAAGGCGTCGAGCGAATGGAGCCGGTTGGCCGCCGGCATGAGTTGATCGCGGAGTGCATCGGTGGTTGCATTCAGCGAGATGGCGAGGTTC
Organism: Nitrospira defluvii; assembly: GCA_000196815.1. Lineage (GTDB taxonomy): Bacteria > Nitrospirota > Nitrospiria > Nitrospirales > Nitrospiraceae > Nitrospira_A > Nitrospira_A defluvii_A. Next base: position 3,711,013 of record FP929003.1, on the reverse strand, counting down.
ACCTTGAGGGGGGCCACGTCCTTGATCCGCGAGGCCAGACCTGCGGTGGAGATCGTGATGCGGCGACCCGAGAAGCCCAGGCCCCAGGTTTGGTTGGTGAGGCGGGTGACGGCATCGGCCACGGCATCCAGGTTGGCGAGAGGCTCGCCCATACCCATGAAGACCAGGTTGGTCAGCCGTTGGCCCTCCTGCAAATGGTCCTGGGCGAGGAGGACCTGGTCGATGATCTCATGTGCCCGCAGGTTGCGTTGGAGCCCCAGTGTGCCGGTCAGGCAGAATCCACAATCGAGCGTGCAGCCGACCTGCGTGGACAGGCAGAGGGTGAGCCGGTCTTCGTCGGGGATGAGCACACACTCGACTTGATTGCCGTCGGCCAGCGTGAGCACCAATTTCTTGGTGCCATCCTGCGACGAAAAGATCTGGACTGCTGAAGTCCGTTCGATACGGCTGCTGCCGGTCAGGTACTCGCGGTCCTTCTGCGAGAGATTGCTCATCTCGGCGAACGTGCGGGCACGTTCCTGATAGAGCCAGCGCAGGATTTGCGACGCGCGATAGGCCGGCCATCCGAGTGACGCGACGAAGGCGGCCATTTCGCTTTCGGTCAGGGCCAGCAGATTGGTGCGACTCTCGGTCTGTTGAAGCATACCGGAGCCTAGCACAGGGAAAAAACTTGTGACAAGCAAGGCGAACGTGGTCGCGTTTATACGGCGTTCAGCTATAATAAGGCCGGTTCACCCTCTTCTCAGGATGAGAATGTGACCGCACTTCCCTGGCGGATCAGCTTGTCGGCTCTTGCCGTGTGGTCTGTGCTGTCGAGCCTGTTCTTGACGGCCACAGCCGAGTCACCGCGCCCCCTGCCCGTTGCCGCTGCACCCTGCGTCTCTGCGGAAGATTGTTTCCGTTCCGCTGTGGCGCTCAATGAACGTTCGGGCTCGCCCGCTCAACGCGATCAAACGATGATGCTGAAGATCGACCAACTGCGGTCGGTGATGGATCTCTATCCTTCCACGATCTGGGCTAAGCGGGCCGGGGTGGTGTTAGGCGTGTTGTTGATCGAGCGGGAGCCGGTCGAGGCGGCGAAACGTCTGCGTGTTGTCCAGCCGGACATGCCGGTGCTCGACGACTATCTCCGCCTCTGGATCGGGGAATCGTTGCTGAAGCAGAATGAACCGATCCAAGCGGCCGAATTGCTGGAGACGATTCCCAAGATCGTGCCGGACTCGAGCTTGATTGCCAAGGCTGCCTACAGAACAGGCGAAGCCTGGTATAGCGCCAATGTGTGCTTCCGGGCGGTGGACTGGCTGGGGCGGGCTGTGGTGCTTGCGGAGAAGGATCCGGCGGCTCCGTTGGCCTTGTGGCACCAGGCTGAGTGCCACATCCGGGAGAATCGACTGCCGGAGGCGCGAACCGCGTTGAAACAACTCTGGCTTCGGTATCCCCACTCGCCTGAAGCACGAGAGGCGAAAGCCCGACTGGATACGGCATTGGGCGGAGAATCCTGGGCGCCGACGGCCGAAGATCATTCGATTCGCGCACAGGCCTTCCTGGGACTGGCCATGCAAGCGGAGGCGGTCGAAGAACTGCGCCGCTTTCTGGCGATGGCTCCCGGGCACCCCCGCCGGTTTGATGCCCGCCTGAAGTTGGGAGTGGCCTATGTCCGGCTCAAGCAATACGACCAGGCCCGTGAGACGTTTCGCGCGCTAGTAGCGGATCGGGTGCAGGAATCATCCGAGGCCACGGTATGGTTGGCTCGGGTCTATCTGCGGCAGAGTCAGGGCGACAAACTCATTGGATTGGCGCGATCGGTCGCGCAGGGGGCCCTGGGGGGCGACCAGCGGGCGACGGTGCATCTCTTCGCCGGGGTCTGGCTGGAGGATCAGGGGCAGTTCGATGAGGCGATCGGGATGTTCCGGCAGGTGGCGAAGTTGGGAGACTCGGCGAGCCAGCGTGCGGAAGGTCTGTGGCGTGCCGGGTGGGCGCAATACCGGACGGCCCGCTATCGGGATGCCGCTGAGACCTTTCGTTCCGTTGTGGAGTTGCATGTCAATGGGTTTGAGCCTCAGGCCATGTATTGGGCGGCTCGGGCGGACGAACATGAGAAAAATACCACCGTTGTCGATCAATACACGCGCCTCTGTCAGCGGCACGCATACAGTTACTACTGCCAACTGGCTGCCCGGCGAGGTTCGTTGCCGCCCGTTACGCCGGTTGCGACCGACGCGGAGCGCCCGACAGGCGACGAGGCGTCACGGTTGCCGGAGAATCGGCGTTCTGAAATTGAACGGCACGTGGTGTATCAACGCGGCATTGAGCTCAAGATATTGGGGTTCGCCCAGGATGCGGCTCGCGAACTGGGCTCGCTTACAGAGCAGTATAGTCGTGACCCGGAGGTGTTGCTGGCCTTCTCAACCTTGCTCAGCGAGGTGGGCGCATACCATCCAGCGTTACGCGTGGCTAAGGTTCATTTTAAGGAGAAACTGGAACGAAGCGGGCTGCCCACGGCGCCTGCCCTATGGACTGTGGCCTATCCGACCGGCCTCCTTCCGACGATCACCGCGCAGGGCGTCACCGCGGTGGACCCCTATCTGGCCGCCGCGATCATTCGCGAAGAGAGCCAGTACGATGAAAAGGCCCTCTCGATGGTGGGAGCCGTGGGGTTGATGCAGTTGATGCCGGTCACGGCGAATGCCGTAGCGCAGCGGTACGGGTTTCCGGCGGTGGGACGGGAAGAACTCTTCGATCAGGAAACGAACATTCGATTGGGTGTGCGGTATCTGGGGCAGTTGCTCGAGCAATACGGCGGGAATCTGGCCCATGCGGTCGCAGCTTACAACGCCGGCCCGATTGCCGTGAACAATTGGATTGCGGTACATCGCGGACGGGAGCAGGATGAGTTCGTGGAACTCATTCCCTATCAGGAAACGCGGCTGTACGTGAAGCGGGTCTTGCGCAGCTACGGAGAATATCGCCGTCTCCACAACGGCACGTCGTAGCGGGGCCGTTTTCTTGACAAGCCGGAGCGAACTTTCTATATTTCGCCCCCGTCACCCAACGTGTTTGACCACCACTTTGAAATGAGGAATTACCATGACTTTAGATCGTCTCGACGCCCTTGAAATTCGGATTCGCGATTTGGTGAAGCTGGTGCAGGATCTCAAGCGGAAAAACGTTTCATTGGAAGACGATCTGCGGTTGGCGCGGGAGCGTGTTGCGGTGCGTGATGACGAAAACCGTCGCTGGGAACAGGAACGGATCGATATCCGTTCACGGATCGAGAAGGTCCTGGGCGAGATCGATCTGTTGGAGTGCCTGGATGAACCCAAGGAGGTGGCTGTTGACTAAGACCATTGACGTGGAGATCTATGGCCAGCGGTACAGCATCACTGGGGAAGCGGACGAATCGTACGTGAAGCAATTGGCCGATATGGTCGATAGGCAGATGAAGCAGGTGGCGGCCGGTATGCGGTCCGCCACCCCGGCCAAGTTGGCCGTCCTTGCCGCATTCAATCTTGCCCACGAATTGATGGAATCAGAACGAAAATCCCGGCAGGGAGAGGCCGACGCGGATCGTCGCGTGGCCTCCCTCATGGAATCGATCGATCAGCAGATGCCCTCCATCCTGTCCCGGTGAGTTTCGCCTTGCTTTCACTGTACTGCTTTGTTATCGTTTCCGTGTTGTATTGACCTGAGGGTCAGCAAGAGCAGGAGAGGAAAGGAAGCTTCGAACAAGGACGGAAAATCTGACGACGGTTTTTGAGCGCTAAACATATGGAATCGCTGGTTTTTGTGCTGTTGTTCACAGTAGTCTTGATGGTGTGGATGAGAGACGGCTCCCAGGCTGGCATGTCTGCTCCGCAGGCGTGTTCGCCACGTGTAGCAAGGGGCGGAGAGCAGGTGCTTGCGGATGTGTCATGGTCTGCGCTGTGCTCGCAACTTGTGACGATCCCCGACCGGGGGCCGTGGTCTGTGCGCTTTCGACGTGACAGACGAATTGATTCGGGTCGAAGTCGACTACTCCTCCACGTGAATTAACGGCGGCGATTCCACGCTTCGTTTCTACTGGCTCAAGAAGTCAGATGTTTCTCCTTCACGCGTAGACATTCCTTTCTCACGCTCCATGCTCCCCCTTTAACACTGGTTGTGACTATTCGCAGGGTGACAGCATCTACTGTCCCGCTGCTGTAAGGGAGGTGGTTCCCATTTCTCTCAGCGTTGTTGCGTACATTTTTGTCGGATTAGTGGGAGCGGTCCTGGGTGTCGGGCTGTATGAGGTCTTTCGCCGTCGGTCGGCGTTGGCTCGTCGTGCCGAGGCCGAGGACCAGTCGGCGCAGATCGTTCAATCGGCTCAGCGTGAAGCAGAGAATCTCGTCAAAGAGGCCAAGCTGGAGGCCAAGGATCTGGTCTTTCAAGCAAGAATCGAACTCGAAAAGGAACAAAAGGCCAAGCTTGCCGAAGTGTCCAATTCGGAACGGCGTGTGTCCCAACGGGAAGAGGGGCTGGATCGCAAGCTCGGCCTGCTGGAGAAGCGGGACCAGGAAGCGCTCAAGCGGGAGCAGGAGTTGCTCAAGCGCGAAGAGACACTGGTCCAGAAGGACGCGGCCTGCGCGCAGGCGCTGAAGCAGCATCGGGAGGCCCTTGAGCGGGTGGCCGGCTTGACGGCTGAGGAAGCCAAGCGGCAACTCATTCAGGAGCTGGATAGCCAGGCGAGATTGGAAGCGGCCGGCCTGGCCAAACGCCTGCTCGAAGAGGCTAAGGAAAATGCCGACCGGGAGGCCAGGGAAATCATCGCCAGTTCCATCCAGCGCGTGACGCGGGATTATGTGAATGAAGCGACCATCTCGGTGGTGCCGATTGCCAACGATGCGATGAAGGGCCGGATCATCGGTCGAGAAGGACGGAACATCCGGGCGATCGAGGCGGCGACGGGGATCGACCTCATTATCGATGAAACGCCGGAAGCGGTCATTATTTCAGGGTTCGATCCGCTGCGTCGTGAGATCGCCAAGGTCTCGCTTGAGCGGCTCATGCACGACGGCCGAATTCATCCGACGCGTATTGAAGAGATCGTCGAAAAGGTGAAGGTCGATATCGAGAAGCTGATGATCGAAGAGGCTGAAAAGGTGATCTTCGAGGTCGGCTTGTCTGATTTTCACCCCGAGTTAGTCAAGGTCTTGGGGCGGCTCAAGTACCGAACCAGCTATGGGCAGAATAATCTGTACCATGCGCGGGAAGCGGCCTACATCTGCGGCATCATGGCCTCCGAGTTGAAGCTCGACGTGAAGCTCGCCAAACGCGGCGCCTTGTTGCACGATATCGGAAAGGCCGTGAGTCACGAGGAAGAAGGCCCGCATGCCATGCTGGGTGCGGAGATCGCCAAGAAGTACGGCGAAAACGCCAAAGTGGTGAATGCCATTGCGGCGCATCACGAACAGGTTGAGCCCATTTGTCCGGAGACCGTACTGGTGGCGGCGGCGGAAGCGCTGTCGGCGGCACGGCCGGGGGCGCGCCGTGAAGCGTTGGAGTCGTATGTGAAGCGGCTGGAGAAGTTGGAGTCGCTGGCCACCGTTCACAAGGGTGTGCAGAAGGCCTATGCGATTCAAGCGGGTCGTGAAATTCGTGTCATTGTGAAGCAGGAAGATTTAACGGACCCGGAATGCTTCCAGTTGTCACGGGATCTGGCGAAGAAGATCGAGCAGGAGCTGACTTACCCGGGGCAAATCAAGGTGACGGTGATCCGGGAGAGCCGGTTTGTTGATTTCGCGAAATGAGTGAACGGTTATGAAAGTTCTGATGATCGGCGATATCATGGGCGAGCCAGGGCGTCGGTCCGTGGCTCGCCTCCTGCCGAAACTGATTGCCAACCATTCCATCGATGTGGTGGTCGGCAACGGCGAGAACGTGGCCGGCGGATTCGGCATTACCCCGGACTTGGTGGATGATCTGTTCGATCTCGGGGTGTCGGTCATCACCACGGGGAATCACGCGTGGGACAAGAAGGAAATCCTCGAGGTGTTTCCTCGTGAACCGCGTCTCTTGCGTCCGGCAAATTATCCCACCGGAGTGCCGGGCCGAGGCAGTTATGTGTTTACCACGCCCGGCGGCGAATCCTTGGGTGTCCTGCATCTGATGGGACGCGCGTTCATGCCGACAATCGACTGTCCGTTTCAGGTCGCGAAGCGGGAAATCGAACGTCTCAAGACGCAGGTCTCTGCGATCGTGGTCGATATGCATGCTGAGGCGACCTCTGAAAAGATGGCGATGGGGCATTACCTGGACGGGCTGGTGACGGTCGTGGCGGGGACGCACACCCATGTGCAGACGGCTGATGAGCAAATCCTTCCGAAAGGCACCGCGTACATCACGGACATCGGCATGACCGGCCCGCTTCATTCGGTGATCGGAATTAAGAAAGAACTGGCGATCGAAAAGTTTCTCACCGGCATGCCGCGGCGCTTTGAAGTGGCCTCGGGTCCCGTCGTGTTCTGCGCGGTATTGATGGAGCTGGATGCCACGCTCGGCAAGGCTTTGTCGATCGAACGGATCCGAGTGGTGGATTGATCGGTTCGTCCAGCCAATTTCTCAGGTTCGGTAAGATATGACCGGCCACACCCTTCCGCTCCCTCTGCTTCTTTCCGTATCCGACGTGACGCGACTTATCCGCGATTCCCTGGAAGCGCAGTTCCGGGATATCTGGATCGAGGGTGAAATTACCAACCTCCGCGCTCCGTCTTCCGGGCACCTGTATTTTACCTTGAAAGATGAGCAGAGCCAGCTTCGCGGAGTGCTCTTTCGGTCAGGGGCCTTGCGGCTTCGGTTTGCGCTGCAGGAGGGCCTGACGATCGTCGCGCGCGGGCGCATTTCGGTGTACGAGCCGCGGGGCGAGTACCAACTGATCGTCGATTCGCTAGAGCCGAAGGGCGTCGGGGCGTTTCAACTGGCGTTCGAGCAACTCAAGGAGCGGTTGGCGCGAGAAGGATTGTTCGATGACGCGAGAAAACGTCCCTTGCCTCCCTTTCCGCGCACGGTCGGGGTGGTGACCTCTCGCACGGGGGCCGCGGTCCGCGATATTGTGGCGGTCCTCCGTCGCCGCTGTCCGGTCGCGAATATTCTTATCGCGCCCGTGCCGGTCCAGGGCGAGGGAGCTGCCGAGCGAATTGCGGACGCGATCACGACGTTAAGCGGTATGCCTCAGGTTGAGGTAATGATCGTCGGGCGTGGAGGGGGCGCCTCAGAGGACTTGTGGGCGTTCAACGAAGAAGTGGTCGTTCGCGCCATTGTGCAGTCGAAGGTTCCGGTCGTGTCTGCGGTAGGGCATGAAATCGATGTGACCCTTGCCGACTTTGCCGCAGACTATCGGGCTCCGACTCCTTCAGCTGCGGCCGAGGCGGTGGTGCCGGTGTTGGACGAGATCGTGGAGCGATTAGGTGAGACCTCGAATCGTTTGGATCGAATCGTGCGCACTTTGCTGGAGATGCAGCGTCATCGATTCGAGCGATCGGTCGGCGTGATGCGCGAGATGCGCTTTCGAGTGCAGGCGCATGCCCAGCGTCTCGATGAATTGCGCGACGGATTGACGCGCACGCTGACCGAACGGTTGACTCTGCTCCACCGCGGGATGGTTGAACGCCAACATGCGTTGCTGGCTCAAGGACCGCACCGCCGGATTCAGACCGCGTTGGTGGTGATCCCGCAACTGTACAAACGGTTGGAGCAGGAAACCAGGCGGGGACTCATGTCCAGGCGGCAAGCGGTTGCGTCGTACATGATGGCATTGGACGCTCTCAGTCCATTGGCGATCTTAAGCCGCGGGTATAGCGTCATCCAGGCCATTCCGTCCGGGCGGATCGTCCGGCTGGCGTCAGAGGTGGCGGTGGGGGATGTGGTGCAGGCACGGCTGGCCGAGGGGCGTCTGTTGTGTCGCGTCAATGAAGTGTTGCCGCCTTCGATGCCTTGACCTCACCGGTGGGGCAGGCAATAATATTCTGTTTGATGGATGAGCAAGGGAGTTGTTGTGGCCGCCGTGAAATTTGAATATGCAATGGCACGATTGGAAACGATTGTTGCTGAACTCGAAAAGGGCGATCTTCCTCTCGATGACTCGCTGAAGATTTTCGAGGAGGGGATTCGGTTGTCCAAGACCTGCCTGAAGATGCTGGAGGATGCCGAGCGGAAGGTTGAAATCCTGGTGCAAGAGAAGGACGGCAAGAAGCGGATTCAAGCGTTTTCTCCCGGTGAGGATGAGCCGGAGCGCCCTCAGTAACGATCTGATCGATGCTCGGGTATCACATTGCCCGTGTCTGTCGCAGTTGAACTCCCATCACAGCCTATGAGCCAGAAATTACGCCCAGAGCGGGAACGGCTGGATCGCGTGCTGGTCAGCCGAGGTTTGGTCGCCAGTCGGGAAGACGCGGCTCGACTCATCCTGGCCGGCCTCGTGCGTGTGGACGGGGTGGTGGTTGATAAGGCGGCGAAACCGATCTTGTCGGGTGCGAAAGTGGAGCTGACCGGGCCTGGGTCGCCCTATGTCGGTCGCGGAGGAGAGAAGTTAGCCGGCGCGCTGGATCAATTTCAGGTCGATCCGAAAGGGATGATCTGCTTCGACGTCGGGTGTTCGACCGGAGGATTTACCGATTGCCTGCTACAGCGCGGCGCCGCACGCGTCTATGCGGTCGATGTGGGGTATGGCCAGTTTGAGTGGCGCTTACGGCAGGACCCGCGCGTGGTGCTCATGGAGCGGACCAACATCCGGTATCTCGAGCCGGGTGCCATCCGGGATCCGATCGATCTGATTGTCATCGATGTGTCGTTTATCTCGCTGATCCTGGTGCTGCCCTGTGTTGTGCCCTACCTCACTGAGTCGGGGTTTGTGATCACGTTGATCAAACCGCAGTTCGAGGTGGGGAAAGGTCTTGTCGGACGGGGTGGAATTGTTCGTGACGATGACTTGCGGGAAGGGGCGGCCGACAAAGTGGTGGCATGCGCGCAGCAGTTGGGGCTGGAGCTGGCGGAGCGTATGGAATCGCCCATCGAGGGCCGAAAGGGCAATCGGGAAATCTTGGCCTGGTTCCGGCGCAGGGCGTGAGGGATACGAGTATGGATATCAGTGGGCTGCGGAGGGGTTCGTCCAACACATTCACGCCCAAGGGCAACACGAAAATACTTTGCGGAAGCCTGCGGAAGGTGTAGGCTGACCTTCAAATGTTCGGTGAGGGGAGCGGTACATCCGCAGACGAAGGAGAGGCGAGGAGACGTATGAAAGTCTTGGTCACGGGGGGGGCAGGGTTCATCGGGTCACATGTCGTGGATCGTTTGCTCCAGGAGGGGCATGATGTTGTGGTGGTCGATAACCTTGTCACAGGAAAGCGGAAAAACGTCCCCAAGGCGGCCCAATTCTACAAACTGGATATAGAAAATCCCAAGCTGGAACGGATTTTTCGCAATGAACGGCCGTCGATCGTGTTCCACCTCGCCGCTCAGATGAACGTGCGGCGTTCGGTCGAAGATCCGATGTTCGATGCGCAGGTCAATGTGCTCGGAACGCTCAATGTGCTGGAGCAAGCGTCGAAACATGGTGCGCGCAAGGTCATCTTTTCCTCATCCGGCGGGGCGATCTATGGCGAGCAGCTGGCCTTTCCCGCACCGGAAACCCACATCACCCAGCCACTGTCCCCTTACGGTATCAGTAAGTTATGCGGGGAGCATTATCTTGGCTACTACCACCGGTTGAGCGGCATCCAAGTGGTAAGTCTCCGATATGCGAATGTGTACGGGCCGCGGCAGGATCCGGAGGGTGAGGCAGGAGTTGTTGCCATTTTCATTCAAAAGATGCTGCGTGGCGAACAGGCGGTGGTGAACGGAAATGGGCGTCAAACTCGGGATTTTGTGTTTGTCGAGGATGTCGTGGAGTCGAATTTGATGGCGATGGGTCCTGAGGTGGAGGGCGTGTACAACGTGGGCACGGGAATCGAGACGTCCGTGAACGACCTCTTCAAAATCGTCGTCGATTTAACCAAGGTAGAGTTTAAGGAAGTGCATGGCCCGGCGAAGCGAGGCGAGCAAGCCAGAAGCGTCATCGACTCCACAAAGCTCCACCGCGACCTTGGGTGGGAACCGAAGGTCGATCTTCGGGAGGGACTGCGGCGGACGGTCGAGTATTTCCGCGATGGGCTCGGGTAACCGCTTGAGCTAGTAGCGGGGCACGGATGGGTCTACCTGAGTAGACCAGGCATCGATGCCTCCGATCAGGTTTTTCACCTTTCCGAAGCCTTGCTGCAGCAGAAACCCTGTCGCGTCCGCACTTCTCATGCCGTGGTGGCATACGGCGACAATCTCGGCGTCACGGTCCAGTTTGCCGAGAGATTGCTGCAGGGTCGCCAGCGGGACCAGGATGGATCCCTCCAACTTGGCGATGGCATATTCCCATGGCTCCCGGACGTCTACCAGCACCAGCTTGTCACCTTTATCCAGCCTCGACTTGAGATCCTTAGGGGTAATCGTGAAACTCATCAGTGCACCTCCATCTATCATCTATACGGTTGGATCATAAGGAGCTGTAAAAGGGGTGTCAACTCCGGTGTGGTCAGCCACTCGTCGCATGGGGTCTGACCTCAAGACTTAGCGGATTCAGACCGAAGCGTAGGGATGAGAGGATGAGGGCCGGGCCTAACAATCGGTGGGCAGGTCGCGCTTCTGGAGATGGTCGTTTTTTGTCGAATTGTGCAAATCCTGCCTAGTTTGTTGAGCGTAAGCGGCACGGAGACGGGGTAGAATTCTGAACTAAGTGGTTGATAACTGAAGCGCAAACAGTATTCGCCGCTTTGCATCGGCACGCAATTTGCTTAGACTATGGGGGAAATGTGGGAGCGAACTGTTCTGAGGTAGTGGTGTTTGTGACTGCGGCAACGGCCGAGGAGGCAGAAAGACTCGGGCTGATCATTGTGGAGTCCAGACTTGCCGCCTGCGCGAATGTCTTAAATGGCATTCGATCGATCTTCCGTTGGGAGAATAAGGTCAACGTCGAAAATGAGTGTCTGATGCTCATCAAAACAACCCTGGAGCGATACCCGGAGCTCGAAGCAGTCATCCGACGGCACCATAGCTATTCCATCCCTGAGATTATCGCACTCCCGGTCATTGCGGGATCGGCACCCTATCTGAAATGGGTCAGGGATGAGACTCGTAAGTAGTTGATTCTAATAGAGTAATTTTTGAAAACAAAGGGTTGACCATCGCGCCAGAGATCAGTACACTGCAAAAGTCAGTGGCTGAATTCTTGGTTGAATCCGTGAAGGGGAGAGCGTCCTATGAGCCAACAAGCGGCCGAAACAAGTGATGCCTACACCGTGGTGGTTTTTCGGGGGTCCTCCTCCAAGCCGTTGCGGTTTAGTTTTCCACGGAAATTCGTGCGCAAGCTCCTGATCCTGGCTGCGATCCTGGTCGTGGCGGATCTGCTCGTTATCTCTCATTATGTGATTCGGACCGGAGAGGTATGGCAATTGTCGGCGTTCCGGGCTGAAGCTATGGGCGCGCGTGAGCAGACGGCTGCCTTTTCCGCCGCGATTGATGACCTCAAGAAGCGTCTTTCGACTATGGGAGAGGTGAATCAACGGCTTCGGGTCATGCTGGGAATTGACGCCAGTAAGCCGGCCGGGGATTTGGCCAATGGACGGGGTGGTGAGGACGGTCCATTACCCGATGGAAAAGCCGGAGTGCAGGGGGCTGGATCAGCCACTTCTGGGCTGGAGCCGCGGCAGCAGGTTTCTGAAGCGCGTGATACCAATCAGTCCGAAGTTGATTATGCTACGGAAAGTATTGAGGAAGCGACGCAGCAAGTCCGCGAAAGCCTCGATGCTCTCGTCCGGGAGGCCAAGCAACAGGAGGAGGCCCTCGAAAGCCTGACCCAGGTTGCAGAGCAGCGCTCAACTCAGTGGGCGTCAACTCCCTCCATCTGGCCTGTGCGCGGATGGGTGACATCGGCGTTTGGCCCTCGGGTCTCGCCATTCACCGAAAAGCCGGCCTGGCATGACGGTCTGGACATCGGCGCTCAGGCAAATTCGCCCGTCCAGGCTCCCGCGCTCGGACGTGTCGTCACCGTGGCCTTTGACTCGAAAATGGGTAATATGGTCAAGCTGGACCATGGCTATGGAATTGAGACGGTCTATGGGCACCTTGCCAAGTCGTTGGTGAAAGAGGGGCAGCGAGTGAAGCGCGGTGATGTGGTCGCGCTTGTCGGCAGCACCGGGCTTTCCACGGGACCACATCTCCATTACATGGTCAAGAAGAACGGCCAGGCGTTGGATCCGACCAAGTTTATTCTCGACTAGTCTTTTCGCATTCCTCCAAGATTTCGAATAACGCGTACCTGTTCCCTTCCCATTCCCCTCATAATCCCCAGCTGCCCACGTGAAGCTCCAGCGCTTCCGGTCCTGCGCTACGCAGTTCCTGCTTCCCCTGACTTCGTCGAATGCCGTGGTATACTCGGCCCTTTCCTGAAATTCTTCCTGTCACGAGGAACATCGCATGACTGATCTGGAGATAGCCCGTTCCGTCCCTCACAAGCATATTTTCGAAATCGCACAGTCCTTAGGTATTCATTCCGATGATCTCATCCCCTTTGGGCGCTACAAGGCCAAGATCGGCCCCACGCTGGGTGAGCGAATCCAGAACCGACCGCTGGGACGATACATTCTGGTGACGGCCATCAATCCAACGCCTCTTGGCGAGGGCAAGACGACGACTTCAATCGGGCTGAGCATGGGGTTGTGCCGTTTAGGCCATCGGGCCGCCGTCACGCTCAGGCAGCCTTCCTTGGGACCGGTCTTTGGGATCAAGGGGGGCGGTACCGGAGGCGGGAGAGCCCAGGTCCACCCGATGGAAGATATCAATCTGCATTTCACCGGCGATGCGCATGCCGTCTCTGCGAGCCACAATCTTCTCTCCGCATTTGTCGAGAACCATCTGTTTCACGGCAATACGCTCAAGGTCGATCCGAAAGGGATCAGATGGCCTCGCACGCTTGGGGTAAGTGATCGCGCGCTTCGCGACATTCTCCTGGGAGAGGAAACCGGACGGCGGCCGGGAAAGTTTGTGATTACAGAGGCGTCGGAAGTCATGGCGGTGCTGGCCCTGGCAACGGATCATGCAGATCTTCGCCAGCGCCTCGGGAGAATTCTGGTTGGATTGACAGAGGGTGGACAGATGGTCCGTGCCGAGGAATTCAGTTGCGCCGGCTCCATGGCCGTGTTGCTGAAGGATGCGTTACTGCCGAATTTGGTGCAGACCTTGGAAGGGACTCCCGCATTCGTTCATGCCGGGCCGTTCGGCAACATCGCGCATGGGAATTGCTCGATTGTCTCCGATCGGTTGGCGTTGCGTTGTGCAGACTATGTGGTGACCGAGGCTGGATTCGGAAGTGATTTAGGCGCGGAAAAGTTCTTCAACATTAAGTGCCGCACGTCAGGTCTTCGTCCGGATGCCGGGGTGGTGGTGGCGACCTTGCGTGCGCTCAAACTTCATGGCGGTGGGGGCATCGTGAAATCCGGTGCTCCGCTGCCTCCCGGTGTCACGGGGCCGAATCCGGCGGCGCTGGCGCGGGGCTTTGCAAACCTCGAACAGCATATCGCCAATGTCCGGGCGCATGGAGTGCCGGTGGTGGTTGCAGTGAACGCGTTCAAGGACGATTCAGCCGAGGAACTGAACTGGGTATGTGAACGGGCATTGGCGGCAGGCGCGTCGGCAGCTGCGGTGTCGACTCATTGGTCCGATGGCGGGCGTGGAGCCGAGGAACTGGCCCGGGCGGTCGTCAAGGTCGCGGCGCAAGGTACGCAATTCAATCATCTCTATGAGGTGACCTCGCCCATCAAAAAGAAGATTGAGACCATTGCCACCACGATCTATGGGGCGGCCGGCGTGTCATTCTCGCCTCAGGCGGAGCGGGACGTAGAGCTGGCAACACGATTGGGATTCGATCGGCTTCCCATTTGTATGGCGAAGACCCCGCTTTCGCTCTCGCACGACCCGACGGTGAAGGGGCGGCCCTCCGGGTTCACGGTGCCGATTCAGGAGTTGCGGATTCTGGCCGGGGCCGGCTTTCTCACCGCAGTCTGCTCGGGCATTCAGTTGATGCCGGGTCTACCGAAGAAGCCTGCCGGGGAACGGATCGATGTCGATCCACAATCGGGTCAAATTGTGGGCCTGCAGTAATGGCGTATTAACGCTGTTTCAGATACCGGAAGAATTCTGATTCGGGACTGACGAGGATGGTGGTCTTGTCCTTGAGGGTCTTGCGATAGGCTTCCATGGTGCGAGTAAACTCGAAGAAATGCGGATCCTGACGATAGGCATCGGCATAGATGCGGAACGCTTTGGCGTCTCCGCCTCCGCGCAATTCCTCTGATTCCCGATAGGCCTCTGCGAGGATAATCTCCCGATCTTTCTCCGCCTCCGACTTGATCTTCTGCGCCTCTTCCGCGCCCTCGGCGCGATACTGCTTCGCTTGTCGCTCCCGCTCGGCTTGCATACGCGAGAACACGGCTTTTTCATTCTGTTCAGGCAGGTCGGCTCGTTTAATCCGCACGTCCTGGATTTCGATGCCATAGGCAGACGCTTTTTCGTTGGCACGTTGGGTGACCACGGCCATGAGCTGTGCACGGGCCGAGGAGACGATTTCCGCCAGATCGTGCCGGCCCAATTCAACCCGCAGTTCTGAGTAAATAATATCGTGCAGGCGCTGGAGCGCGCCGCGCTGACTTTGGAACGCCTGATAGACCTTCAGCGGGTCGGTGATTCGCCATTTTGCAAAGTTATCGAGCAGCAGGGTCTTCTTGTCCTGGGTAATGACGTCCTGCGCATTGGAGTCGTAGTCCAGGAGGCGCTTGTCGAAGTAGGTGACTTCTTCGATGAACGGCATTTTGAGGTAGAGACCCCCTTCGGTGACGTTCCGGACCGGTTTCCCGAGCTGAACCACGATGGCATTCTGGGTCACATCTACGATGTAAAAAGGCGACGCACCGAGGATGAGCAGTCCGAGAGCAATGCCGACAAAAGCCAGAATAAATCCTTGTTTGCTCATGGCGTGCGCTCCTGTGTCGAACTGGAGGGGGCCGGCTTGGAGAACCGATCCAGCGGCAGATACGGCAGGGCGCGGTCCGCCCCTTTGCCATCCAGGACAAATTTATCGATGTGGGGGAGCACGTCTTCAAGGGTCTCGATATAGATCCGCTTGCTGATAATGTCTTTTGCCTGGTTGTATTCTTTCAGTGTCGCGAGGAATCGGTTGGATTCGCCCTGGGAACGGTTGAGCCGCGCCTGCGCATACCCTTTGGCCTGGTTCACCAACTGAGCCGCTTCACCCTTGGCCTTGGGGGTGATATCGTTGCGGTAGCCCTGTGCCTGGTTGATCAGCTTTTCGCGGTCTTCCTTGGCGTTGGTGACGTCCTTGAATGCGGCCGCCACGGCTTCCGGCGGGTCGACATCCTGCAACTGGACCGCAGCGACCTGCACGCCGGTCCTATAGTCGTCGAGGATGTGTTGGAGAAGTTCCTGGGTGTCGTTCTGGATTTGTGCTTTGCCCGTAGTGAGAGCCTCATCGATTTTGCTCTTGCCGATCACTTCCCGCATAGAAGCTTCAGCCGCCTTCCCGATGGTCTCGTCGATATCGGCCACATTGAAGAGGTACTCGCGCGAACTTTTGATTTTATATTGGACGATAAATTCGATCGCCAGAATATTCATGTCGCCGGTCAGCATCAAGGCTTCTTGCGGCACCATCTGCTGGCGGCCCTGGCGATCCTTTCGAAACCCGATTTCCACTCGGTGAAGCTTCGCGACCTTCGGTTGCAAGACGCTTTCGATGATGGGAATCTTCATGTGTGGGCCCGGATCCACCACGCGCACGGGGATGCCGAAGCGTTTCACCACGCCTTCTTCGTCCGGCGCCACAATAAAGGCGCTCTGCCAGATGAGGAAGACCGTGAAGGCGACGAGGAGCAGGTTGCGAAAACCGCCGGTCGGAAGCAGATTGCGAAGTTGGCCTTGGGCCTGTTTGAAGGCCTGATCCAAATCGTCGCCCTTCTTGCTCCAAGGGTCTTTGGGGTCCCAGACCATGTAGTGGCTCAATTCAGTGAGGGTGGCAATGTCGCCAGCGGATCACCTTAGCAAAGTGAGGACCGTCGAGCAACACATAAAGGTGTCCGGTTGACTTATCAAGAGTTGTTGATGTATGTTTTTCCCATGAAGGGAAACACGGTACGACATCCAGCGCGGGCGGCAGAGTTGTTTCACGCGCTTGCGGACGCGACGCGATTGGAGATTCTGGACGAGCTGAAAGAAGGCGAGTGCTGCGTGTGCGAGCTGACGGACCGCCTGCAGGCCGGGCAGTCGCGGCTCTCATTTCATCTGAAGGTGCTCAAGGATGCGGGAATGATTTTGGATCGACGGGAGGGTCGATGGATGTACTACTCCGTGAACGCCGATGCCCTTGCCGAGCTCGATGACCTCGTCGATTCGCTCAAGCAGACGAAGCGGGCGCGTCGCGCCACCGGCTGCTGTTGATTTTTTTTCTGCCGAATAGATCAATAAATATTGATGCATAAAAGGGGAGGCGACGAAATGGACGCACAAGCGATTCGAGATCTTGTCAAGGAAACATACGGTGAAGCCGCTGCACGAGCCAAGAGCGGAGGCAGTTCCTGCTGCGGAGCCTCTCCCGCGCTCATGAATGTCGATCCGATCACGTCCAACCTGTATTCAGATCAGGAGCGCCAGGAGTTGCCGGCGGATGCCGTGGCGGCATCGCTGGGCTGCGGAAATCCAACGGCTCTGGCTGAACTACATGCCGGTGAGACGGTGTTGGATCTGGGGTCCGGCGGCGGCATCGACGTGTTGCTCTCCGCCAAGCGAGTCGGTCCGACGGGAAAAGCCTACGGGGTGGACATGACCGAGGAGATGTTGGCCTTGGCCAGGGAGAATCAGCGCGCAGCCGGCGTGGAGAATGTCGAGTTTCTGAAGGGCGAAATCGAGCACCTCCCCCTGCCTGATCGTTCCGTGGACGTGATCATCAGCAATTGCGTCGTGAATTTGTCGGGCGAAAAGGAGCGCGTGCTGGCGGAAGCCTTTCGCGTCCTGCGTCCCGGCGGCCGGCTGGCGTTGTCCGATATTGTGGTGCGAGGGGCGGTCCCCTCGGAGATCCGACGGAATCTCGAATTATGGGCCGGTTGTGTGGCGGGCGCATTGGAAGAGACGGAATATCGGGACATGCTGGCCCAGGCGGGGTTCGTCGAGATCGGAATCGAGCCGACGCGCATCTATCACGCCGATGACGTGAAGGAGTTGCTGGTCGGTGCAGACCTCTCCAGTGATCTGCTCGTCGCTCAAGTCGAGGGCAAGTTCATGAGCGCATTCATTCGGGCCAAGAAGCCGGCTGTGACGGTCTAACTCCGCCGGGCAGCCAGAGCACCAAGGAGCCAAGGGTATGGAACTCGCACTATCGGTTCATGAGCCGTAGGTGGCCACGAAGCGGCTGTCGTTCTTTGAGCGGTATCTCACGCTTTGGGTGGCGCTCTGCATGGTGGCCGGTGTGCTGATCGGACAGGCAGTGCCGGGTGTGGTGTCGAGCCTGCGAGGGGCTGAAGTCGGGCAGGGCAGCCACATCAATCTACCGATTGCCGTACTGATTTGGCTGATGATTGTGCCGATGATGATGAAGGTTGAGTTTGCCTCGATTCGTGATGTGGGCAAGCGGCCGGTCGGCCTGCTGATTACCCTGTTTGTGAATTGGGTGGTGAAGCCCTTCTCCATGGCGTTTTTTGCCTGGGTGTTTTTCAGGTACGTCTTCGCAGCCTGGATCTCACCCGCCGAGGCCGACCAATACATCGCGGGGACCATTATCCTGGCTGCGGCGCCCTGTACGGCAATGGTGTTTGTGTGGAGTTACCTGACGGACGGGGATCCCGCCTACACGCTCGTCCAGGTGGCCGTGAACGACCTGATCATGCTCGTGCTGTTTGTTCCGATTGTCGGGTTGCTGGTGAGCGGGGCGTCATCGTTGACCGTGCCGTTCGATGTGCTGTTGTATTCGGTGGCGATGTTTATCGTCATTCCGTTGCTCGTCGGCGCCGGGCTTCGACTGTGGTTGGTTCGTCGGTATGGGCTGCGGTGGATGGAAGAACAGTTTCTGCCCCGACTCGCGCCGCTGACGATCGCGGCGCTGCTCCTCACGTTGGTGTGCATCTTTGCGTTTCAGTCGCAAAACATCCTGGGGAAAACCGTACATGTCGTGTTGATCGCGGTGCCGATTCTCCTGCAGGTTTACATGAATTCGTCGCTGGCCTATGGCCTGATGCATCGCTGGCGAGTTCCCTACGCGATCGCTGCGCCGGGAGCGCTCATCGGTGCCAGCAACTTTTTCGAGTTGGCTGTGGCGACGGCCATCGCACTGTTCGGGCCGGAGTCGGGTGCCGCGTTGGCGACGGTGGTCGGGGTGTTGGTGGAAGTGCCGGTGATGTTGTCCGTCTGCAGTGTCTGCAACAAGACCAGGCATTGGTTCAATCAGGAGGTCGGCGCATGAAGGCCCGAGTGTTATTTCTCTGCACCGGTAACTCTGCGCGCAGTCAGATGGCGGAGGGGTGGTTGCGGCATCTGGCGGGTGATCGGTTTGAAGTGTTCAGTGCGGGCACTCACCCGGTCGGTTTGAATCCTGTCTCCGTCGAAGCGATGGCCGAGGTCGGCATCGACATTTCGGCGCACCGCTCCAAGTCTGTTTCTGAATTCCTGACGCAGCCGTTCGAGTACGTCATTACGGTCTGCGACCGGGCCAAGGAGTCCTGCCCGATCTGGCCGGGGCCCACACATCTGTTGCATTGGAGTTTTGACGATCCGGCGGAAGTCACCGGTGCGGGCGAGCGGCGAGCGAGTTTCCGGCGCGTGCGCGACGAAATCGCCGCTGCGCTTCGCAGATTCCTCACCACGACTAAGGCGTAAAGCAGGAGTCAGCGTGCAGAGTCTTGCCCTGTGCGACGTTCCAGTTCGGAGACGCGCGTTTCCAGGCGTCTAATGATCTCCATGAGTCGAGCCTGTGCGTCAGCAGCTATAGGTGGCGCGTTGTCGGTGGCTGGTTGGAGCGTCTTGCTAGAACCCTCGGCTGACGCGCTGATGGGCCTGCGATCGATGAGAGCCTGGTTGGTGCGCTCAAGTTCGGCAATTCGGCGTTTGAGGTCCGAGATGGCCTGGGTTTCCGTCCTGTCGCTTACGGATTTCGGATGAGAACTCAGGCCCTCCATTTCACCGCCTGTCGCATCAGAATGTGTCGCGAGAAAATCCGGGTAGGCGATCGACAGGGTCCGCTCAGGGTAGCGGATGAGACTGCCCGAGCGGGCTTCTGTTTGGAAATGAGGAACGTCAAAAAATACGGCAAAATCTTGCTCGCCGACGGAGGCGCATGGAAACCTCCGGACGTAGCGCAGGGTTTCTCTCACGTCGCCGAGGCGATCGGACGCGCCAACTTCTGATAGCGTGGTACGCACCGGATGCCTGAAATTGTGTAACGCTACCGAGAGCGTATTATCGCGGATGGCGAGCGTTCCTGATGTGATGAGGTTCAGTGATTCGTTCACGGGTGTCACCAGGAGGAACACTACGACTTCTTTCGGGGTGGCTGTTGCAAAAGCGTCCTCGATATGTGGAACGAGCAGGTCGAGATCACGATGGTCAAAGAGTCGTGGGGTGTTCGATGTGCCGGAGAAGGAGCTCAGGAGTCCCACCTTTTCCCTGGCTGACAACGCGGCCAGCAGCCGCCGTACCTGATTCCCGGTGAAACGTACTGGGTGTGACAGGGGTTTCTCCCCGTTGCCGGCCTCACAGTTCTTGTCATGGTCCAACCGAACGAGGAGTTCGGGGGACTCCCGAATGACTCTTGCCGGAGGGAATGTTGTGGTACAGCCCGCGATCACAATCGATAGCACGATGATGAGAAGCATCTGCACAGGACCACTCCTCCGCCAGTCGAGATGAAACCATGTGGACATCGACACTTCAAGCACGATTCGTGGGCACGAAACTCAAGCACTCGTTCATACCCGGCAGTCCGCCGATTCTACGAATCCCCGCTTTTGTTCCTTTGTAATAGGGGATCGTGGTGGCCGGATCTACATAGTCGGTCGTCAGGTTGTTGAGCCAGCCCTTCGGATGCTCGAACAGCATGAATACGTGTCCGGGCGCATTGGCGTCGACGATGACGGCCATTGCCGTGACGGACCCATAGGGATTAAACAGTTCAACGAGCTCTCCGTTGGTGATGCCGAGCTGACCGGCATCCTGCGGATGAATTTCAACATGGGGAAGCGGCTCACGTCCCATCACATACGGTTTGCGAAGATCGTCATAGAGGGTTTGCCAGCCGTGGTTGGCCCGGCCGTTGTTCACCCAAAACGGATATCGCGCATCGTCGATCAGTGTCTGGATTTGTCGGGGGAAGCCCGGCCAGGGTGCGGGAATGAACGTAAACATTTTGTCGTCCGTGTACAGGCGGGTCGTGCCCATTGGCACACCATTCCTGATTTCCTGCACGGGTGTCTGCACACCGTTCGTGCCCAGTGCTTGAAGCATGGCATACGTCGTCTCTCCATAGTCTTCCTGGGCGCCTTTTACGCCGGCTGAGGCAGCGCGAAAGACCTCTTCATCAGTGTTCCAGGCGAATCCGGCGAAGCGGGCCGCCATCTCCGTCTTTCCTTCTGCGCGATAGGCGGACTCAAGGCGGTGCGCCATTCGTGCCATGATCTTCCAATCCGGCTCGGCGATGCCGGGGGCGTCCATGAACTTCTGGTAGAGCCTCAGTCGCCGTTCTCCGTTGATGGACGTGAGGTTCATCTCCCCCCATTGCGCGGCGGGTAATACCAGGTGAGCGTATTGGGCGGTTTCGATCGGATAAATATCCTGCACGATCAGGAACAACCCGCCCTTGTCGAGCGCGTTCATGATCGCGCTCACCTTCTCGTCGAGGCTTCCTCCGTTCGTCGAACCCAGGGCCTGGTTTACCAGTGCCGTGCGCTGAGCAAGGGCGACGCGGAAACTCTGGGCATTTAACGTGCCGCCAACGGGATTGCAGCCGGCGACCCAGAACACTTTTGATGCGCCGCCTTTAATTGCGACCTCATCGACATTGACCGGCGGGCGTTGGCCCGGATAGGCTGGCCGGCTATACCCTTCCTGATGCCCGCCCAACCGGCCGCAGCCGGTTCCCGGCTTGCCCAGATTACCGGTCAGCAGCGCGAGGTCGACGGCCGAGGCAACGTTTTCATAGTTTTTGAGACCCCAGATCAATCCCTTCTCATACAAAAACAATGTACGTCGTCTTGCGGTGTCCGCTTTGGGTTTGGCGATCCACTCTGCAGCCGTCATCATCTGTGCTTTCGAGATGCCTGTCAGGCGTATCGCTTCGTCGAGACTTTGCGACTGGAACACCTGTTGAAACGCTGGGAAATTGTTCGTCCGCTGTGTGATGAAGTTTTGATCCGCCCAGCGCTGTTCATAGATAAGTCGAGAGAGCGCATTGAGGAGCGCGATGTCGGTGCCGTTGTTGATCTGGAGGTGCAGCACATTCTCTTTCCCTGCATGGGCCTCCGCCACGGCCACGGTGGCCGTCCTCCGTGGATCCACGACGATAAGTTTGCCGGAAGCGTGCGTCTCACCTGGAATCAGGCGTTGTTTTTGATCGATCGTCGCGCCGCCTAGGTTGGGCAGTATATGTTCGAGAAAGTAGATGGACTGTGTTTCGTAAGAGTTGGCGCCGATCAGCATGATCGTATCAGCCAACTCCGCATCGAGATAGGCGGAAGGCAGCGGGGCGATACCGGCATCGCCGGATGCGAAGACTTCGCTATTGTAGGCCGGGCGGTTGTGAATCGAGGCCATCTTGGTGCCGATGCCGGTGAAGAAGAATTTGCCGACGGCCCAATTATTTTCAAACCCTCCTCCGCCGCCTCCGTGGTCAAAGAACTTCATGGCGATCGTGTCGGGCCCCCACTTGTCCAGACTGGCTTTGATCACCCGCGCGCCTAGCTCGATGGCTTCATCCCACGTCGTGGGGAATTGTCCCCCGCCGCGATAGAGTTGCGGATGGGTCAATCGATCCGCGGTGGGGCGATCGGATGCATAGAGCACATCACCATGCGTCCCGCCACGGACGGAATGGTTGCCCTTGTTTACGATGCAGTCCTTGTCCGGCAGGACAACGACGTTGAAGCGGCGGCCGTTCCGCTCCGTGATCACGTTGTGCATGGCTGGAGAAATCCAGGTGCCGGATTGTTCCGGCTGCTGCTTGGTATAATCAACTTGCAAAGCGTTTTGATGCGGGAGTGCCCCGCCTTCCTTGCCGAGCGGCCACTTGTAGACTTTGTAGCCGCAGCCGACGATGCAATAGGAACAGACGGTGGAGAACTGTTGAGCGTCCGAGGGAGGAATGGGAACCCGGTCGTCGCCGTGATAGATCGCACTCATGTTCGAGATCTCCTTCTCATGGATCAATCCGGTTATGCCAGAACATTCGCTTGCCGTCCGTACAGCAGTCCCTTGACGCCTACCGCGTAAATGTCGCCGGTCGCATCCAGTTCCAACTCGATGCGGGGCAGGTTGTCGGTCGCCTGCCCGATCACCATGAGGCCGTCCTTCTGGGCGTCGAACATCGCGTAGTGAAGCGGGCAATGAAAAGTGCCCGTTTCAGCGCGAAACACCAAGGCGCCGCCCATGTGCGAGCAACGCCGGCTGAAGGCCACAATGTCCTGATCAGGACCGATTCCTTCGATCGCCGGTCGTCCCAATTTCAGCAATACGACAGGCGAGGCCGGATCGGGATAGGCGGTCAGGTGCTCGACTCCGGCTTTGAGTCGCCCAATTGCGGCAAGTTTGATGCGGGGGTAGGGGAGGGTCGTCCTGAGCGTCGTGATGTCGGGGGACTCCGCTGCCCTGCCGATGGCGGGCAGGGCGTTGACTGCGCAGGCCCCGCTGATCGCACAGGCTCCCAGCCTCAAAAAATTCCTTCGCGAGACGTTACTCATAGGCTCCTCCCAGTCGCTGTTCTGGCGCCGACGCTACAGCGCATATTGGAATCGAGTGAAGACTTCATAGATCGAACGTTCGACGCCGGTGGCCTGCGTTCGGTTCGCGAGAAAGCCGCCCATGGATGCATAGGCCGCGCCGACATCGAGATTAAGATTCTTCGCGATATTGTACGTCACCATGGCCCCTGTTTCCGTGCCCATATAGCTGGTTCCGCCGCGCGTGCCGAAGTCCCGGGATCGTGCGGCGGCAAAATAGGCGCTTTCCAGAGTTCCGGTCAGACGGGGCATGATGGGAAATTTGAGTTGGGCTTGCACCGTCACCAGCCCGGCTCCCCCGTTGTTGAGGTTGACACCGAAATCGTTCACATCGCCCGGCGCATTGGCGTTGAAAATATGAGAGTAGCCCCAGTAGCCGTTCGTTCCCAAAATCGCTTCCGGCGTGGTGAACTGGTTCGACGTCTGCCCCGCCGTATCGCCTGACGCATAGAGCGCGAACAGGTTGAACGTGCTGGAACCGATCGGTACGGATCCTTCGAATTTTCCCGAATACCCTGTGTGGTTGTTGCCGGTCAGGCCGGTGCCGATTCGGCCGCTGTTGAGCATCAGGTACGCGTTCCAGGCGCCACCCAGGAGCGCCCCGGATGCCGTCAGGGCGGCCCAGTTTTCGTGCGTGTCTCCGATGGAAATGTTTTCTGTCTTGCCGAGGTTTAGCGTATAAAAGTGTCCGCCGATCTTTAGGTCGTAGCTGCCCAGCTTGACCGGCCTATTGTAGTCGGCCACCCACATGTCGCCGTCTTTGCCGAACCCCTGGCCGATGGTTCCGGCTTTGAGGTCCGCTGCAATCCGGTAAAATCCGAGCCGATAGTCGCCGTTGCCGATTTTTCCGCCCAATGATGCTCCGCCCACGAAGAAGTCCCACTCGCCGTCCCAGAGTACCCGGCCCACCTGGTCGATGGTTGGAAGAATGCCCACCACCAACGTGTGGTTCTCGATCGGCGTCACATAAATATAGCCATAGCGAATACCACGCGCCTGAAGCCGGTTGAACGCGTTCGGTGTGCCGTCCGTATTGCCCCCGCTTTCACCGCGCGGATCGCTCGAGGCAGGGCTCGATCCGCCGAATCCGCCTCGATATTCCATCTGCATGTAGGCGCCGACGTTGTCCGAATCTTTTCGCTGAATATCGAACGCCAGCCGCATACGCTGGCGAAAGAAATCGTAACTGGTCGTATCGCCGTAGTTGAGCTTCCCGGATCCGGTTCCCGCCGTGGGCAAACTGCCGTTGTTGATACCACTTGGGATATTGCTGGCATTGTAGAGGACACGATATTGAGCCCAGACCCGCAGACGAAGACTCTCCAGCGGGACGGCATAGGCATTTTCATTCGCCGGTTCGGGGAAGGGCAGGTTGTCGGCCTGCACAGGAGGGGCGGGAATAAGCGTGATTGCGCCCAATAACAAGGCGCATGAAAACAATCTCAAGAGTGATCGATGATGGCGGGGCATGAGCAGACCTCTCTCCTCTCTGAAAGTGTCGAAGAATTGAGAGGGTACTGATACATCAATAGATTGAGATATGTCTATATGTAAAGTGCATGCGAACGGCGGGGTGGAAGTTTTTTATACAAGAGGCCAGTGAGGCTACGACAAGCGGGAGAGCAGCAGGTAGGCCAGAGCCGCAAATCCTGCGGCGGCGGGCAAGGTAATTACCCAGGCCAGCACCATGTCACGTACGGTGCTCCAGCGTATAGCAGAGAGACCTTTGATCAGGCCAATGCCGATGATGGCTGAGCTGCTGACGTGCGTCGTCGAAACAGGCAGTCCCAGCCAGCCTGAAGAGAGCACCAGCGTGGAGGTCGTGAGGTTTGCCGTGAGGCCTTCAGCATGGTCCATGCGAGTGACTTTTTCTGCCAATACCTCCGTCACCCGCAGTCCGCCGAAATAGCTGCCCAATCCCATTGCCAGCGCTACGCCTCCAAAGGCGGTTATCTGGAACAGGGTGCTTGGCCATGTGACGCTCGCACTTCCGAGGAGCAGCATGGCCACGATTTTCGGCGCGTCGTTCGTGCCGCGCGCAAACGACGCAAGACCGCTGGATATCCAATGGATCGTATCCAGGCCCAGAACCAGTCCCTCCAAGCCGGCGCGATCACAATGAGCGGGGATGTCTACGACCGGCTGTCCGAAGCTTGTACTTTGAAAAACGGTTCGGGTATTTCCCTTGGCGCTGATCGTCACGAGTGCGCGGGAAGCCGGCATCACGCAGAGGCAGGCACCTGCCCATCTATCTGCCAGCAGGCGCACGGACGGATGGAGAAGGAGTGAGATGCCGAGGGCGAGAAAGGGACTCAACAGCAAGGGGAGGGCGATCTTTTTTCCGATGGCCGGCCAAAGTAACCCTTCTCCTGCAAATGCGGCCAGGCCGGTCCCGACGATGGCGCCGGTGAGCGCATGGGTCGTTGAGACGGGCAGTCCTGTCCGTGACGCGAAGAATACCCAGGCCATTGCCCCGAAGAGAATCGCCAATGTGATCGTAGACGAAATGATCGTGCCGGTTTGCAGGAGGCCGTTGCTGAACGTTTTGACCATGGCTCCCGCCACCATGGCCGCAGCCCCCGCTCCGGCCATGGTCCACGCCGTTCCCCATGCGATAGCCGTGCGATAATCGGTCACTCCGCTGCCCACAAGGGTGGCGATGGCTTTCGAGACATCGTTCGTCCCGTTGGCGAACGCCAATGCCAGGACGAGGAGGAATGTCAGGCAGGATAGATCCATGCCGGTTAAGAAGTGACGGACCCGCCGCAGGACGAACCTGATCCAGCCGTGCAGCCGTAACAATGGTTGCGCGTGGTAATGCGGCGCCGGTGGAGACGCGACGCATCAAAGTCGCGGATGTGCGAAGGCGCATTGCTGTCTACCGGGAGTTCCAGCATCTGATTGAAGTCGCAATCGTAGAGTCTGCCATCCCAGCTTACGGAGAGGGTATACCGGCACATGACGCCGGCGGCGGCGGTGGGGTTATAGGCCGCGGCAAGCCGTTCCATGTAACCATCGTAGTTCCCGCTTTCCAGCAGAAATTCGAGAAACCGGCTCACGGGCATGTTGGTGATGGTGTAGAGACGGTTGAATTCCACGCCGTGCCGGGTGCGAAGTTCCTTCCGGAATTGGGCCTCAATCGCATCCTGTCTTGGCGGGAGAAAGGCCCCCACCGGATTATGGACGAGATTGAGTATCAAGCCGGATCCTTCGCGTCCATAACCGAGTTGGTTCAGACGGCGAAGCGCTTCGATGGATTTATCGAAGATGCCTTCCCCGCGCTGGGCATCGGTCTGAGTTGCCCGGTAGTAGGGGAGGGATGCGACGATCTCCACCCGATGGGCGGCAAGAAACCCGGCGAGGTCCGCTTGAGAGGGAATCAGCAGCACCGAGAGATTGCAGCGATCCATGACGTGGCGACCGAGGGCATGGGCCTGCTCGACCAGCCATCGAAAATTGGGATTGAGCTCCGGCGCGCCCCCTGTGATATCTACTGTGGGGATGTCAGTGCCTGCCAATGCGGCCATACACAATTCGGCCGTCTCACGCGACATGCTTTCTGTCCGGTCCGGTCCCGCGTCCACGTGGCAATGACGGCAGGTTTGATTACAGAGTTTTCCCACGTTGATCTGAAAGACCGAGATGCCGGTCGCGTGAAGCGGAAAGAGGCCGGTGCGCTGAAGCTGTTCCTCAAACGGGGCACAGGCCTGTGTGCCTGCGAGTACCTTCAATTGCTCAGCGGAAGATGCGAGCGGGTTGTGTTGGCCGAGCAGCGTCAACGCCATCGTCTACCTTCGTCATGATACGGGGAGCATGTCACGGGCAAACTCTCTTTTCTCAGCGTTTCTGGCGTAGCGTTAGCAAGGTTGTGGTAGGGAAGCGCAGCTCACAACAGCCGAAATCCAGTGTCTGTCCTTCCCGGCCCCTGAGCGCTCGCTGCAGGGTTGGCGACACTCGATAACAAACCTGTTTGCCGTGCCTATGCCCCTCCACCAATCCGGCATTCCGAAGAATCCGAAGGTGGTGAGACGCATGCGGCTGCGGGCAGTGCAACTCTTGCGTGAGTTCGCTCACACATTTTTCGCTCAACAGCAGCGATTCCAGGATACGCAAGCGCGTTTCGTCGCCCATGGCCTTCAAGACTGCGGCGCACTGACGCGGAGTCGTGAGGTTACCGATCGTTGAGTGCGGCATCAGCAGCAATTCCCTTCAGGCGAACAACTCACCGCCTCACCGTCCACCCCTGCCGAGGCTCGCTGGTAGATCGTGAAGTGAGGGCGATAGGCCTCCTGCGTCAGGACCTGGAGGGTCTTGGAACAGATTTCCAACGGCACGCCGCGGTAGTACTGGTGATGATCGTCGTCCTCGGCACTGATGATCGGCCCGGTGAGAATCGCATAGGTGCCCTGCCAGACGCAGGGCTTCTGCTCCGGATGGATCGCGCACCAGCGTGGGTCGGAGTCGGTGAGTGTGACGGGCGCGGGGCCGAGAAGAAACAGCGAACGAAGCGGCTCGCTCTGCAGCAGTTGCGCGCTGGGGCCATCGATGCGGTGAGGTACGCCGCGTTCGTACCGTTGGCCCAATTCATCTGTGACGCTCGAGAAAGGGCCCCGGAGCGTGGCATAGGACGAGACCTGTTCGTCGGCGATGGCCGGAAGCTTGTATCCGGTGAGCGTCACCGAGAGGAAATGGATGCCGTCGATCGACTGCCAGGGCGTGGACTTGATTTGATGGACGGCGCGAAATCCCGCATCGACCATCCCGCCGATGTAGTCCTGCACCTGCAAGGCGCCGGACAGACAGTCGCCCCACTTGGCTGCGTCATGCACCAGGTATTGCGGCACAACCTGGTCCGACACGATGTCGGAAATCGTAAACCGGCCGCCCGGTTTGATTACGCGGTACATCTCGCGGAAGACCTTGCGCTTGTCGGGAGCCAGATTGATCACACAATTGGAAATGATCAGATCGACGCTGGCGTCCTCCACCGGCATGGCATCGGCCATGCCCTTGCGGAACTCGATATTCGATGTCGCGTACCCGAGGTTTCCGGCCACGATGGGCGCGTTGCGGCGGGCAATCTCCAGCATGGTGTCCGTCATGTCGATGCCGATGACCCGGCCGGTGGGCCCCACCCGGCGCGCCGCTTCAAAACAATCGATCCCGCCGCCGGAGCCGATATCCAGCACGGTTTCGCCCGGTCGAACGGTGTTCAATCCGGCGGGAGTGCCGCAGCCGTAAGAGATGGTCAGGACTTCTTCCGGAACAAACGATTTGAGGTCGGCAAAGTCGTACCCGGTCGGGCAGCACATTTGTTCGCCGGTTGCGGCGGCCCGGGCATAGCGGTCGCTGACTTTCTGGGTGATATCGTCGATGGCCATGGATGGAGTTCCTTCGGTTTCAGTCACACGATACACGACGTGTCTATGTACCAACCCGTCTTGTCCACGTCAATCCGCTTCCTCTGGCGTCACTCCATTGACACTCGATCGCATGGTGCGGCTCTTCTCGGAAACGGATCAGGTGATTGCCTACTAGCATAACGCGGTCCCGGCAGAACGGAGGCGAAAGACTCCCTCGTTTCTGCTCTACCGAATGTATTAGACCACTAGAACGTGATGATCTGATACCCCTGTGACACCAGCTTCTTGAAGTTGGAATGACCGTCATACTCACCCGCTGGCTTAATGCCACAGGCCACGACGTTGTCCTTCACGCCGAAGTCTCCCGCGCGGAAAGGCAAAACATACCGACGCAGTCTACGAAGATTCGCGGCATGCCGACAGCAGGCACAATCCGGTGTGGTAGGTACGAATCGGTCCATCTTGAAGATCCCACGCGCGAAAAAAATCTCGACAATCGGCTCCGGAGCGGAGCGCCAGAATGGTCGAAACGATCTATGGATGCAAATGGTCGCTGACGGTCTATCGTCTGTTGGCAGACGGGATCAATCGGCCGGGCGACATGGTGCGCAGCGTCGAGTGGCTGACGACCAAAGTGCTCAACGAGTGTCCGCGATGGAACATGGCCTTCGAGATCATCGCCCTTACCAATTATAATGAGAGTCCGCCGCGCGTGGAGTATGCCGTCACCCCGTTTGCCAGGAAATTCATCCGCATTCTGGATGCGCTTGAGCAGCTTCAATGCGAGATCGCCACAGAGCCATGATGCGCGCGCTGGCGGTGGGTGTGGTTCGATGCGAGTGTACATCCCGGTCCCGTAGAGGGCGGTTAAGGGTTCTGGTCCAGTTTGGTTTCCCCTCTGCGGTTCGTTGACTGGCCCCGCCAATCTTCGTATCCTGCCGCCGGATACTACCGGGAGATGCGTAGGAGCCCATGCGACCACTTACCTGGACTGTCGTCATCCTCATGCTGGTTTCGGTGGTAACCCAAGCCGAGGCCAAGCAACGCGTGCCGAAAGTGCATCGTTCAGGTGTCTCGCCATTCACAAATGGCGACTGCCCAGAAACCCATCCTATCAAAGGCAATTTTACGACGCATAGCGGTGAACGATGTATCTATCACAAGTCTGGGGAACGGTTTTGTGCGAATACCAAAGCCGAACGGTGCTACGCGACCGAAGCCGAGGCGGTATTGGATGGGTGCCGACGGTCGAACCTGTGATTCCATTCGAGGGAGCTCAGGTGTCGGATTGCAAGACCCGACCCCATTTGTTTCATACGTGCATACGTGGCGAGGCGGTACCTGTTGATGGTGGTGTAGCCGGCGGGGAAAGGCCCTGCACGAGTGGGCCGTCCGACAGCGGGCGAATCCCGAGAAGCTGCTCTCGGACGATTTCCTTCCGATCCTGATTACCCTCCTTGACCGGCCCATAAACAGATTTCTCAGCACAACCGTGAATTAATCAGGCCTTCCTCTGTTGAGTCACCTATCGAATGGCCAACTCTTGCTGAGGTCGAGATAGTAACTCGCCTTCTCTCTGGTCCCATCTCGGTACACAATGGTGATAAGGATAGTGAACTGTCCCCACCCGGAGGTCACCAACTCGAACTGTTTCGTCGCATCTCTCGATACCTGAAGAGGTTCGAGGAAGGTTGGATGCAGGACATACTGCACTTCTTTGATGGATTGCAGTACCGAGTCGGGTTCATCAACGAACACGCGCCACTCGTAGTACTTCCGGCCATGAATCTCGCCTGCATCTCTCGCATAGTTGTTGAACTTGACGGGGGACTTTTTCCCATCTGCCACCGGCCACGGTCTGCCTGCCAAGCGGGCATCCGACGAGGCAGCATAGGCCACGGAGGAAGGAGTGAGCCACAGGGAGTTCGGTGGGTTACTGTCCCTTCCGGATCCCTTGAACATGTCCTGTTTGTTGTGATTCGGGTAGAACGGATGGACTTCCCACCAACTCCCTTCTTGATCCTTGAAAAAGAGTTTCACCGGTTTCCCGAGGACTTGCTGTGGGAGTTTGGCCTGCCAGACGTCGTTGCCCCAGGTAACTTCGATTTTGCCGTTGACCGTTTTCACCTCATTCGTCCCGGTCGGCTCGTCGTAACTATATCCTCCGGCGACCAACTTGATAGCCCGGGAGCTCACGTTCTCGGGTGGAATCAAACTCACGAATAACGGCTCAGCCAGCCCACTGCCGGGGAACGAGAGTTTGAAGAGCCCCA
This sequence comes from Nitrospira defluvii, assembly GCA_000196815.1. Classification (GTDB taxonomy): domain Bacteria; phylum Nitrospirota; class Nitrospiria; order Nitrospirales; family Nitrospiraceae; genus Nitrospira_A; species Nitrospira_A defluvii_A. The sequence continues at coordinate 3,680,290 of FP929003.1, read as the reverse complement.
CCACCGCCCCGGTCACGCCCGCAAAGAAGACTGTCACAGCCCACTTCCGGAACCGCTCATCGACCTTGATGAGCCCCAACACCGCCAACAGCGACAGGATTCCGATGACCACGAAGAACCCCATGAACGTCCAAAATAGGATTTCTTGGTGGTCCGTCATAAGGTCACCTCCTCACGCCACGGCAACCCAATCAAAAGCTCGGCAACCGACGCAACCTGCCTCATACATACCACCAGTTTGCATTCAACTCATTGGGGAAGATCAAGTGTTATGCCCGGCCATTCCTGTTCCTCGCCTTTGAACTGCAAACATGCCTCTTTACTCATACCCGTATTGTTCCGTAGGCCTTGAGACAAGTACGTCGAACAAGGTCCACCGGCTTATGCACGTCGTCAAAATAAAGCCTTTTGACTCTACTCTCCCTTCGGTCTCGGAGTATCACTTCCGATACAGGCGTTTATCGATTCCGATACACATGATGACCACGGTGCCACACCGTCATCCCTAGGACTACAGTACAAATAGTTGAGAACACCTAGGCCCAGTTTCGGAAGCATTCCCTTCTCCGCATCGCATTGCGCTGGCCTCAGATTTGCCTGTTTCCACGTAGGTAGTTCAATCACCCTCCCCTGAATCACACGGCTGAAGCCCGAAAGGTTGAACCGCGGAGGGGGATGAGCCGGGATTACATAATAGAACCTGTCTCAAAATCGTAGGAGCCCCTTATCGATGGACCCAGGGCATCTTAAGGTCATTCTCTTAACCGTGATACTTGGCGTGCAAATTGGCTGTGTGTGGCACGGTGAATCTGCGGACCACCTGTGGGGACCAACGCTTTTTCGTGTCGCCGCTCCACCTGACAGTCAAGCCTTTCTGGCAGAACAAGCCTGGTTGCCGCTGTTGGTCGAGGGCGGCAATCGATGGGGGATTACCATCGGCTACTTCAGCAAGTTGCTGAGCGTTCCCCTGGCCATTCGACAGACAGATGGAACAGCGGTTCAACGCCACCCTTTTTCCTGGTATGCCCTTGCCACGATCCCCATTGGCTCCTGGCAGATGAGTCCGTTTCATGCATCGATCCAACGAGTACGCGAGGCGGAATTTGTGGCGAAACGTATCGTCGGCATTCAACTTTCAACCGGCCTCGACAAGGAAGGATCGAATTTGACATTCGGCACCTCCCGCACAAGTCGATTCTGGCCGCACTCCGATGCGCTCTACCTTTTAGAGTTTTCAAGCAACAGTCCCATTGCGACTCGCTTTCTGGTCTGTGATGCCAAACAGAATGAATCCCTCGAGCCATGTTTACAGGAGGTGGTCCAATGACGGCGTTACCGCTCCTCCGACAGCTGCAAGTAGTTTGGTTCGTCGTCGTCGCAGGCTCCTTCCTTGGTTGTGAGAATTATCTTGTGGTCACCACCGCCACGAAGTTCGGCCTAGAAATCTCGCAAGTGGCCAAAGAGCCGCCTAAAGTCGTGCTTGGTTACAAACGAGAAGAAACCACCATAATTCCAGCCGAACATAGGAATGCGACATCCGACGGTACCGAAACGCAGACCGATACCTACTCGGTCCTCGCCGAGTTCTGCGTGATGGCGAATCCTTCGCTGTGGGACTTCTTCGAGAGTCTGTCATCAACGGGTCGCGACGTGCCGGATGGCCTACAGATCCGTTCGTTTTTTGCCACCGGGCTCGCAGCCGCCCAAGCCGCCGACAGCGTCAAGACCCGACACTACTTTAGGGACAATATGCTGGAACGAACCGACAACAAGCGTAAAGAGAAGCGCTGCTTCTAGCCGAAACCGTACAGCAGGAAGGGATCAAGGCCATGATGCTCCCACACCTCCGTTTACACCGATGGCTGACGGTTCCGATTCTGCTCTTGCTGACTGCCTGTTGCCTGAAGAATCCTGCTGTCTATTTTTCCACCGGCACCACAGTAGGCCTGGAAGCGACCCCGCCGGTTAATGAAACACCTCCGACCATTACGTTCGGCTATAAGCGAGCGGAGTTGGCCCTGGTTCCCGTGACTAAGCTGGACAAGGAGCTGCCTAAGCCTGCCGGAACAACCCCTGGTTTGACTTCATCACAATCAGGAGCCGGCAGCACTTCATTGCCAAACGGCAAGACGGAACAGACCGCCGCTTCATCAGAACGTGGATGCTCAGAAACCATACCCCCAAAGCAGGCTCAGGGCGACAGCAAGACAAATAGGGCAAAAGACGCCTTCTCGGTATTGGCCGTATTCCATTTAGCTGTGAACTGGTTCGGTCCGGCCAAGATCGAGCAGTATTTTGCAACCGGCTGTGCGGCAAGACACCTTATCCGTGGATTGACGCAGGAGGAGGAAGATAAGAGGGGAGCCGAGGAGGCTGGAAACGACGTTCGCGATGCGACGCAGTTGATTAAAAACACCAAGGAAAGTGTCGACAAGCTCCTCCAGCAAGCCCAAACGCTAGAAACGACGATTCGAAAAATCAAGGATGACGCTGAGAACGCTTCATCGACGCTTGACGACCAAACGTCCAATAGCGAAGCCCAGAAAGAGGCGGAAAAGAAGCTCAAACAATTAGGTAAGGACGCAACGGAACTACAAACTGCCGCAATGCGTCTTCAATTGGGGGCAGGCACGATCAACCGCCTCGAAGAGGCGAAAACAAAGGCGCAGAGCGCAATCGAAAAGGCCGACAAGGCAACAAGAACTGAAGAGATTCGATCAAAGGCACAAAAGACCAAGGAAGCGGCAACGCAACTAGTCGCAAAAATCAAAGATAAGGAGCTGCAGGTGTCGACGACGATTAATGACGCGCGCACAGCACTCGAGAGCGTGCTTAAACTCGGCGACGCAATCAAGGCCAAAGTACCGGCCCAAAAGGCGCCCTAGGAGACAACAATGTGAATCCCTCACTATCTTCCCACCGAATCCTGCAACCGAGACAAAACCGGTGAGAGAGGACGCCTCCATGTGGAAAGCATGCACATCTGTCGGCACCCTTGCCTTCACATTCACGCTGCTCTTACCGTTAACTGCCTTTCCGAGTCACCCACACTCGGAATACGATCAGAAAGCGGCACCATGGATTGGAATTTCGCTATCAGGTGGAGGGTTGCGTGCGGCGGCTTTTTCCCACGGCGTCATGCTAGAATTGCGCAAGCTCTGTGTGCTGAAACCGCAGGAAGATTCTACAGACTCTGACAATCACAACGGCTACAAAGCCCCTCCCACACGGTTCTCTCTACAGTATCTTGAAGACAAAGACTTCTCGGATGACGACCGTTCAAGCCCCTGCGGGCAAGGTGGAAGGGCCTCGTTTCTGGATAATACGCACTTTCTCTCCGGCGTCTCCGGCGGGGCCATCACGGCCGCCTACTACAAGACACATCCTAACCGCCTGGCTGAGTTCGGACAATCGCTCAAGGACGCCCGCCTGGCGAGACAGCTCATATCGGGGAAAAAGAAAACCCCTATCTGGCGTCCCCCAGTCATGCTGTTCGCCTCATTGCTCGACACCATCTTTCAGACATTCAAGCTCCCAATCCTCCCGGTCCCGGAGGTCGAGGTGGCTCCGCTTGCAACGATGTGGCTCTATGACGGTCTATTCGAGGGCGAGCAACTCAGGCCGGTTTATAATGATCTTTTCTTGCACGGCCATACATTCGGGGACTTAGAAGAACAAACAACGCGCACGGAGACACTGGCAGGATCTCTGTTCGGAAAAGCAGGGAATCATCAGAGCAACATAGGACAAGCCAAACTATTGATCAATGCAACCGACATCGTCAACGGCAGGGTATTCACCTTCGACAAAGAGACATTCGCCTGCCTTGGTGATGTCGATGGTTTTCGAAAGCTCGATCTGGCAACCGCCGTGGCGGCATCGAGCAGTCTCCCTGGGATCTTCTCGCCGATACGCTTGAAATCACTCCTGCAGAACACCGAGGCAAAACTCATTCCCACAAACTGCCCGCTCATCGTAGGCGATCAAGTAAGATCACCGATCCTGGTGGATGGGGGTGTCAGCGACAATCTTGGCGTAACAGGTTTGCTCAGAGCCATCTTTGAACGAAAAAATAGGGATGAGTTCCGTGAGGAGGAGCAGGCATTGGCGAACGGCCATGGCCTGATTGTTTCCCCTGGCGAGACCGCCAGATCTTTTCTTGCCAATGCAGAGATCACGGACCTCACCACGGCCCAAAAAGCGAACCCGAAATCCCAAAAGGCGTTCCTGCTCATCGTCAATGCGGGCGTGAGCGCCACCTCCTCATTACCAGGCATGGGAGGCCACCTCGACGACAGCTTTGACGTCCTGATGAGGGATCGCACCGATCTCTCTCGCATCGTCGCACAGCAAATGCTGGACAACTTCGGCTTTGGGGTCGTCGAGCTGAACATGCGCGATCTCGTCAAGAACAGCCGAGTCGTGACGAGGATCGTCAGACAGAGCCTTCTGATTCAGCGCAAAACGAATTCGACCACCGACTCCATCAACGAGGTCGCACAGACATTCGATTTCACAGAAATGGAGCGGAAGGTCCTCAGCGACCTCAATAATGTGGGTTTACTCCCGAGTAAGGACGAAATCGACACCCTCATCCTGGCAGGACGAGCGGTGGTTGCGGAAATGTCCGGTACGATCAAGAAACAATACGAAGAGCTGGCGGACAAACGATATGCAGCGAGCTGCGACAGAATTGTCAACCCGGGCCGCCACTATTGCTGGCCGACGAACTTCGAGACGCCTCACTTGGTCGCCAATAAAGTCGGGGTGTTGCTTGAAGTTCTGACCAAGACCAGCGAAGACTTTTCGAAGAAGATCACGGAGAATCGTTCAACTCAGCTGACTCAACTCCGAAGCACACTTTGGGACTTGTACGCGAACGAAAGAAGAGCGTTGGATCTCTTAGAAATTCCAGCGAGTTCCATGGAATTCGACCAATTCATGAAGTGTCGAATCAAGCAAGACATGATTATCCGTTCAGCATTTGGGTCGCAATCATCAATCGGCTCACTTCCATATTGCGATCTCTGTATTGAGTTCCACTTGCCTCCCCAATCCTTATTGCGCTCAACAGTCGACTCAGTCCCTGCATGCGATTCCAGTGAAGGAGAACCGGAGAAGTCATTATCCAATTCCCCTACAACCAAACTTGCAGGCTTGTTGACGGCGCTTCCTACGCCTCCCGACATGAAGGGATATGTGTCCGCGTTGTTGAACCCGAAACCCCCATCTTCTACGATCACGACGGAAAAGAAGGCCATTGATTCGTGGGCGGAAAAATTCATCGCGCATCTGCTGACCGATCCAGGAGCCCATGTCGAGTCTCCTTTGTATGACTGGCTGCTGGCAAGATTTTCAATGCTCCAAGGAAAAACAACCGAGGGCTTCCATTACCTCTACCGAGGAGTCACAACCTTCCCGGACGACTACAATCTCTCGTTTCTTTTAGGCCATTACTCCATTCACCTCAATCGTGACTTTCATGGTGGGCTCGATCAGTTGTTCCTGGCCCGTGAAAAGGCTGAAGCCAAGAAAAAGCGAATTGACTGGCTGCCCGACACTGCCCTCAAGGACAAACATGTCGCCCGAAAACGATTCTCTCGGGCAGAAGAGTATTTTGCGCTTCAGTATGCTAAGTACATTGCCCTGTCCCCTTCTCCTGTCGAAGGCCGCAGCGAGTTTATCTTGGGTCAGGACGTCGACGCATGGCTTAACCAGACCTTTCCTAATGGTCACGGCAGCAATGAGCTTTCGACGTTGACCACGTTCGCGGAAGGGTCAAATGAAACCACGATCGAGACAGTGAATGTTGCATGCCGCAACATACGAAAAAGTGTAGACAAATTGTCCCTTCCCATCGGGGTCAAAAAGGCAATAGAGGCTCTTCTCGGCCACTTCAAGCAGATTGCCCCTGAGTGCCAGGCGGACGATAAGACGCAACCGGACGACTATGCTTTGCTCGAAGAAGATGACTTGCGAGGAGGCTCTTCTTGCGGAGACAATCCGACCTCCAATCTGCCATCCGTAAGAAATACGTTCAGCGCCCGTCTCCAGATCTGCCAGGACTTTGCCAACGTTCGCCACCGAATCAGAGAACTTCTGGCTCACAAAACTGCCTTGTTCTATGCACGCGCACAGGCTAGGAAACTCTATGAGTCCGAGTCTGTTCTAGAGCAACAGACGAAATCCTCCCCTTTTCTCTGGGAGAGAGCTGACGTCTATGGATTGATCGCCCTGATCGATGCCACTCAAAAAGAATGCCCACAGCGCACGCCAGACATTCACGCCGCGCTGCGGCTGTTCCATGTGGCTCGCGCCTCTGTCGACCAAGACAAAAGACTAGCGATAGATAAACGCTTTATTGAGGGCGTGAAGAAACGGATCAGTCGCCTTGTGGAGGTTACAGAAGAATTCTCATGCGGCAGAGATCTCGATTAACGAGGAGCCTGCCCGAGTAATTGTCCGAGGGATGCAGAAATGGTGCCAGCAACTGTCTTGCGAGTTATGCATGATGAGGCTCCGACACCCGCCATGGGCTGCGATGTTTGAGGATCGAGTTCAGAATCGGGGTGGCGCGCAGTCCACGGAATCCGCGTCAACTCGGACCTCTTCTCCCCTCTTATAAGCCATGCAACGATATGGCACCTGTCGATTCGTCCCATCGGTACTCAAGCCGAACGTGGGTATTGCTGAAGATGCGCGGCTCACCGTTAGAGAACGGAGCATAGTCCAGCGTGGTCGTCATTGCCTTGACGAATTGCTCGCTGCCCGTCCATCGTCCGTTGCGGTCCCAGTAAAATTCCGGCCGGATCGCCGCATACCACTCCGGTGCGAATTGCCAGCGGATGCTGGCACTCCTGCCCATCACGAATGCGCGTGGGGCGCCCGGTCGATCAGCGATATTTTCCGTCCCCACGTCATAGGTTAGGGTGACGAAGACCTGCCGACTTTTCCACTCCGAGCTCCTTACCCGCAAGGAACGTGCACTGTATTGGAATTCCGCTCTTTGCAAGATGAGGTCGTGCTCTGGTTGAGGTGGGCCGACCCCGTAACCGTCTTTGCCGACTCATCTGCATTGTGTCGGCGGACGAAAGGGCGCCAGTTGGATATGGAGTCGTAAGCCGGATCAGGGGAGCAATTGACCTGAGCACGTCAGCCTTTCTTCCGTATCCGGTCCGTCAATTCTTCGTAGATCGATCGCCGGTGACCGACGGCCATGAGGCGAATGGCTCCAGCCTTATGATCCACGGCGTAGATGATTCGAAATCGTCGCACTCGATATTTCCTGAGCCCTTCCAGTTCTCGGCGGAGTGGTTCGCCACAGGCCGGATCGGCTGCAATCGCGCGGATGGCAGCTTTGATAGACTGTTTGAGGTCGGGATGGAGTGAACGAATGATCTCCGCCACATGCGGAGGGATCATGGGCTGAAACGGCTTCATGCCGTGCGGCGCTTTTTTGTCGGGGTGAGCGGCTCGCCAAACAGCTCTTCGAACGACAGGCCTTTCTTCCGTTTTCTGTAAAACGCCCGGCTCTCTGCAATCTGCTGCATCAGCGCGGGATCGCTCAGCACGTCGAGCGTGTCCTTCAGCCGGGTGTATTCCTGCACGTTGATCAGTACAGCCGCCGGCCGGCCGTTTTTCGTGACCACGACCTCTTCCTCGCGCTCATCGACGCCGGTAATCAGTTCTGGTAGTCTCGTCTTCACTTCCGATAACGGCAGCGTCTTCGCCATGGAATGCCTCTCCGATTCAGATAACCACAATTCTGGTCATGACAATAACGCAGGGATACGGGGGGAGTCAATCGGTTCAATTGCAGGGAAGCGGTTTCGGCGAATCTCTTCCGCCGACCGATGTACGGAGTAGTCGCTCAGGCAGTCGCGATTGATCTTCAGGAAAGCCGTCTCGACACCATAGCCGAGCGGGACCTGGCGTTCCATAGAGGGAGGTTCAAAGGCGCCGGAATCCTGAAGTTCGACGCGCTCATGGTTGTGCAACGATGCAGGGGCCGCCTGTGCGGCCGCCCCTGCGAGCGTCACGAGTGAGGGGAAGCGCAGCCGCTACCGCATCGAGGCCATCGGCTTCTCGACAATGTCGCTCTTCATCGGGCCCAATGCGCTCAGCAACTCGTTTTTCTCCCGTTCCGGCACCTTGAACTTGTTCAGGGTGGCCACCAGGTCGCCGACCAGCGCATCGAAGTCGCTGCTGCTGACTCCCATGCCGGCATGGGTACTCTTCATATCCCGCCCGGTGTAGGTGCAGGGCCCGCCTGATGCCTGACAGATTTGATCGACCAGCATCGACTCCAGTCGCGGGATGTTGGCGTTGGCGAACTTGCCGTTGATGCGGGTATCGGCGGCCACGCGCCCGACGAAGTCGTCTACCACTGCGGTAATGGCCGTTTTGCCCCCCAGCCGGTCGTACAGCGATTGTTCAGCTGCTGCGGTGCCGGCCGGTCCTGAGCCGACGGTATTGCAGGCCGCGACGGTCAGCGCGAGGCCCAGGATCAAAGAAAGGGATGCCATTCGTTGCGACATGAGAGTACCTCCTGGTTATGGGTCTGACGGTTGGGCCGGGTGTGTCTCGACATCGACCGGCTCTCTGTCTGGAACTACGAAGGCGCTTTGTGGTTGGATTTCAGGCCGGTGAAAAAAACGTCGTTGTGCGGGCATAATCGTGGTGCTAGAGTTTCGGCGGATCGGCGCAGGCAGAGGGAATCTCATTCACCGGGCAGACTCGTAGCTCTTGACGAGGATGCGCATGATTCAATCAGAGGCTATGGCACAGGCACCTTCGATGCACGAGCAGGAATGGGCGGGACTTCTCGCGCGTATTGCCGTTGGAGATCAATCCGCACTGGCGGAGCTTTATGATGCCAGCAGCGCGAAGGTCTTCGGTTTGGCGATGAGGATTCTCGGAGATCATGCGGCTGCCGAGGAGACGACCCTGGATGTGTATACGCAGGTCTGGCGCCGGATTTCGACCTATGAGGCGGAGCGAGGCACGCCGGGCAGTTGGCTGATGACGCTCGCGAAGCATCGTGCCATCGACCGGTTCCGGAGCAGCTATCTGGAGCGAGGCAGGCAGGTGCCGCTGGAGCACACGGCGGAGTTGCCGGGGCACGAGGAGACTCCGGAGCAATACAGCGCGGGGCTGGAACGGCAACGATTGGTGCAGCAAGCTCTCGCGAGCCTCTCCGTCGAGCAGCGCCAGGCGATCGCCTTGGCCTACTACTGGGGTATGAGTCAGAGTGAAATCGCCGAGCAGTTGAAGCTGCCGCTGGGGACGGTCAAGACGCGGATGCGGCTGGGGATGATCAAATTGCGCGAAGTCCTCGCGCCTCACGGGGAGGGGTAGTTGTCATGACCGATCCTCGTCACGAACAAGACTTGGCGGAACTCGCGGCACTCTATGCGTTGGAGGCGCTTGGGGATGATGCGCAGCGGCAGTTTACGCGTTCGTTGGAGACGGCGTCAGCCTCCACCAAGGAAGAGGTGGCGGCGTTTCAGGAGGTGGTGCAGGAGCTGGCGTTCAGCGGTCCTGCCATCGCGCCTCCGGCGTCGCTCAAGGCCAAGCTCATGGCCCGCATCGCACAGGAACCGCAGGAGCAAGAAGGCGCGGGGGACTTTACGTTTGTCCGATCGGCGCAGATGGCATGGCGGGATTTGGGCCCCGGCGTATCCATGAAAATGCTGTTCAACGATTCGGCCGGAGTGCGGGCTACGATGTTGTTGCGGCTGGCTCCGGGTGGAGAACTGGTGGCACATCGTCACAGACAGGTCGAAGAGTTCTACGTGCTGGAAGGGAGCTGCATCTGCGCCGGGGAATTTCTCCAGGCGGGGGACTACCATCGTGCCGAGGCCGGGAGTGTCCATCCCATCACATCGAGCGACGAGGGCTGCCTGGCCCTGGTGATGACCTCGACACAGAACGAACCGGCCGGGTAATCCCCTCACTTCTATTGCCGTCGCCTTGACGGTTTTCCGAAGACCAGCCAATAGATCGTCAGGTTCACCAGTACCACCGTTGTCCCCAAGAGAAACTGAATGTGGCTGGTCAGCCCTGCCGGATACATCAGTGGCAAGAGGTAGTGGCCGATGAAGTCGGAGCCATAGGCTGACTCCCGGGCCATGGCCCGCAGCGTGTTTTCAATCGGGGTGAGCGGGCAAATCCAATCGGTGTACTCGACGATCGCTCCCCAGATCGCAGCCGGCAGATGCAGCCAGGCAAGGCGAGGCCATTTCAATAGCAGCAGTCCACCCGTGACGACGAAGAGCACGAAGGCCAGGTGCAGCAGCAGTACGAGATCCGCACCGATTCGGTACCACATGTGCGGCAGTCTGAAGAAACGGCGCGATGAAGGCAATCAGGCGACCGCGAGCGTCGCCGGTTGCCGCGTCCCTACAGCTGAGCGGGACGGTCGTAGCCCTGGGGCGTGGCGGGGAAGGGGAGGGGCAACTGCGAGGTCGGTAATGTGACGGCGCTACGGGCCCAGACGATCAGGTGGTCCGGGTCTTCGAGAATGTCGGTGGGTACTTCGTAATACTGTGCGAGCGTTTGCTTGGCATTCGGGCGGAAGGGATGCATGCCGCGCGCGCGATAGAGCGCCTGGGTCACGTCGTTCGTTTTGAAGTAGAGGCGTCCCTTGTGGATGATGCCGAAGAAGGTGGCCCGCTGGTAGAGGCCGTACCCGCCGAACATGGCTTTCCCTCTGAGCTCAGGCATTTCGCCGAGTTGATCCAGGACGAAGTCTTTGAAGCTGTCGTGGCGCATGTATTCGGGCGTGCGGTCGGTGACCAATCGGCGCGGGCGCCGGCTCACGTTGGGCTCGTCAAGGCGGGCACTTTGCACCGATGGCACTATAATTTCAACGTCTTTCCGGGCAGGCGGACGCCCCCACCCCTTTGATCACCTTTCGGTGTGGTCGAATCATCTGTTGCCGCCGGGGCTGTCAGGGGAGCTCGCAAGGGTTTTCGCTAGTGCCGTCCTCCCGGTGACGGCGGTACAAGGGCTATAGGTAACTCACCACACGTGGAGGACGGTATGCGTACATTCATCATTGCGGCTGTCGCGGGGTTCTGTCTGTTGACGGGGTTGTCGCTCTCTGCCGGAGCGGGGGACACCAAAGCCAAGATCGAAAAGGGCAAAGGGGAGCTGAAGGGCGATCTCGAAAAAATGAAGGGCGAAACCAAGGCGATGAAGGAAGAGTTGAAGGGCAACGACACGAAGGCGGAGATGGAACGGGCGAAGGGCAAATTGAAGGGAGCAGGAGAACGGGCCAAGGGGAAGATGAAGGAATTGAAGGAGAAGGCGACGGACTAGCACTGGCTTGGTTTGTGTCCGGCCCGCCGGCTCGTCAAAACCGGCGGGCTGTCTTCCGAACGCTTCGGCGCGACGGCTATCGCGGCTTGCGCGCGCTGACGATCCTCACCGCAATCGGCAACGAGACTCCCTGTGGCCCGCGGTATTCATTCACGGCCTTGATGATGCCCCGCTCCGCCTCCGCCTGTTGCTCCTTCGTCAATTTGGCAAACAGGTTTTGAATCGGTGCGGCGATATCCATCAGACCGCGAAAGAATTCTTCCGCCGTGGCATAGGTCACCTCGGCCGTGAATTCTTCATCGTCGAGCGGCTTGAGGCCCGCGCGTTCGAACATGCCGGCCAGGTCGCCCGGCTTTGCAAGCCGGAAGATGCCGGGCGCCTCAGGGTCGGGCGGCGGCAGGGGCGTGATGGTTTTGATCACATCCATGGGAATTCGAATGAACGGATTCTTGTCCGGCGCGGACCAGACGGCGGCCGCGACATACCCTCCCGGTTTCAGCACCCGGGCGATCTCTGCGGCAGCCTTCGGAATTTCCGGCAGGAACATCAGGCAGAACCGGCTGATGACGGCATCGATCGAGCCGGTCTCGAACGGCAGCGACGTGACATCCCCGGTACGAAACGCCACGTGCTCCAGACCGAGCGTCTTGGCTTTGCGCGTGGCGACCGCCAGCATGGATTCGGCGAGGTCGATCCCGACCACGCTGCCATCCGATCCCACCACCTCGCCGGCCAGGAGCGCCGGATAGCCGGTGCCCGATCCAAGATCCAACACCCGAAGCCCGGGCCGCACCCGCGCATCGGCCACCAGCCGGTGGTTGATGAAGGCCATGTTGCGGTTGAAAAACTGATCCCATTTGTCCCAACCGGCGGCAACGCGATTCCAGTCCTGACGCTGGGCTTCGATCACAGCCTCTGGTGTTTGTGACGGCATCGGAGTGACTCCTTGTCGGACAGAGCGGGGAGGAAGATTATTTCACGCGCTCAAAGGTAAAGATCTTCGGCACGTCTTTTCCGGCCTTGCTCAAGGTCCAGGTTTGGGTGAAGTGATCGTGATCTTTGACGTCGATGGTCAGCTGGCGCATATGTACATCGGTCGGGTTTTTCAGATTCGTGGCATCCACGAAGGCGAACGTGATGGCCTTATCGCCCTCTTTGATCGCGGCGGCGCGCATGCGCGGCTGGTTATTGAGGGAGCAATAATGCGTCAACATCAGTTGGTCGCCGTCGCTATAGTACATGGTCGTCATCGGAGGGCTGTCGGGGGGAGTAAGGGTTTCAGTGAGGGTAGTGCCGCCCGAACTGAGTGCAAACGCAATCTTGTGGGCCTTCCCTTCCGCGTCGGCCCCCTTCCATTCTCCGATAAGGAATTTTAAGGGGGTCAGGCTTGTATCGGGAGCGGTATCAGTGGCTTGTGTGGAGAGCGGGACGAGGAGCAGGACCAGAGTCACGAGAACGCGAAGAATTCCACGCGGCATGCAAACCCTCCATCAAACAAGAAGATGCCGGACACAAGTCAGTCAAGCATGTCTCCAAGGTCGAGATCAAGACTTTTTCCGGCGCTGTCGCAGAACGGGACAGCAGGAACGGAAGAGTGAATCAGAAATGCACGTATACTAAATTTGAGCGAAGGGAAAAACGGGAGTCTTCCGCGGGGCTGGAATTCCGGGGCAGTGGGAACGTGCGCCATGAATTTGAGAGAACAGGCCCGGCGATAGGTTTCCTGAGACACACACTGCAGGCCGGTCTACCCGAATAATTTCGGCGCCTCGATCTCGAAGGCGAGTCCCCTGCGGCCGTGGCGCAGGCGCTTCAAGTCACGTCGAATAACCTCACCGTGCGACTCCATCCTGCGCGCCAACCTCGAACAGACCTGCGGGCTTTGCACCGGACACGGCTGTTCGAACTGCACCTGCGACGTAGTTCTCCTCCTCCCGGCGGTGTGAGGAGAATGGCCGGCGCCCTGTAATAATTCCCGCCTTGCTCCGTCTGTAGGGGTGAACGGCTGATTTCACCACTCACAGGGAGGACTCACATGGCTCATCACCAATCAGCAACGATCACCGCACCGCGTCACCCAGCGCCGCGAAGTCACGATCACCACACCCACGGGCATGACTGTGTGCAGGCCCACGGCGATCACCTTGGCCGTCATCAGCCTCACGAGCATCGAGCAGCGAACCACCAGGCCACCTCGCTCGACCGAACGGCGCTCATGGCGACCCTGCATTGCTTGAGCGGCTGCACCATCGGCGAAGTGCTCGGGATGGCGATCGGCACGGCGTTGGGTTGGAGCAATTGGCCGACGGTCGGCCTGGCGGTTGTGCTGGCATTCTTCTTCGGGTATGCCATGACCTTGTACCCGTTAAGGCGGGCAGGTATGGCTTGGGGCACGGCGCTGGGACTGGCCTTTGCATCCGATACCCTCTCCATGACGACCATGGAACTGGTGGACAATGCGATCATGGTGATGATTCCCGGTGCGATGGACGCCGGGTTGCCTGATCCGTTGTTTTGGGGCAGTCTGGTCTTGTCCCTGCTTCTGGCCGGAGCGGCGGCATTTCCCGTCAACCGCTGGTTGATCGCGCGGGGGAAGGGGCATGCGCTGGTACATGGGCAGCACTGCTATTGAGTCGGTTCAGCTGCCATCGTCGATCCGCTGCTGCGACATGCCTGGCTGCCGATGAGGGGCAGCCAGGCGGGTGGGCTCGTCTCGCGACGCGGCTTGACGATGTCGCAACGAACCGTCGCGAGGGTTTTGATCAGTTTGATTGAGGAGCGATTCAGCATGACGATCGGGACATATATGCGCATGCTGGCGATCGTGGCCACGGCCTCGGTCGCCTTCGCGCTGGCCGGGTGCAGCCAGTTCGAGCCGCGTGACAAGCGCTTCTATTACCGGGCGCTGTGGAATTTTTCGTTGCGGGAAGATCTGGCCGAACTCGACAGTGAGTTCAACGGCGTGGACTTCGGCCATTCCAATCTGTACGAGAACCTGTTACTGACCGGCGGTCAGGACGTGCCGGCCATTGAGGAGCGGGCGCGCAAGCAGACGCTCGCGTTTATCGCGACCAAACCCCGACTGAACCCGAACGAGGAGGCGATTGCGCCGACCTACATGAAGCTGGCCTGGCGCGCGCAGAATACGTTCGACGAAGCCCATGCCCTGCACCGCGCCACGTACGACATTGCGGTGTCGGATGAGGCGGACAAGGATCGGGCCACCCGCAATGTGTTGGCCTACTATAAGGACAGCGCCTACGCGATCACCTCGAAGCGATTAGATCACCATCGGCTGGACCAGTTTCCCTATTCCAAGGCCTTCAGGACACGCTTTCCGCTGTTCAACGCGACGATCTGGTCGTACCACTATCTGCAGGTGGCCGTGTACGACCCGCTGCAGGCCGCACGCGACCTTGCCGCCAAGACGCAGGCGGTCCGGCCGATCCTCGCGACCTACCGGCGGTATCTCGAACAGCCGCCGGTGCAGTGGACGTTCATGCCGCTTACGGCGGAACTGAGTCCGCAGTTTGCCGCGCGGTATCCCGAATTGGCCAACATCTTTGACAACCTGCACATGTTGCACGACAACATCAGCGACATTCTTACGAGTGAGCGGCTTCCGACCTGGGAGGCGAAGCGGGCTGAAATTTATCGCCTGCTGAATCACTACTATCTGGCGAGTGCGGATGCGACCAATCCGATGGTCGTGCAGGGTCAGGAGCATCACCATTGAAACTGAGTAACGGGCGAGTCCTTGCGTTCGTATTCGGCGCGGCCCTCACGCTGGCGACCGCGCCGCTGTTCGCCTTGGACCATGACAACCTCGATCCCAATCGTCCGATCGGAATGGAGGATGCTTATGCCATCCCCAAAGGGGAGATCGGCCTGGAGGGCGGCGTGCGGTTCAACGACCATCGAGAAGGCCGCACGCAGGTGACGTTTCAGCCGCAAATCATCTACGGCGCCTTCGCCAATACGCAGATCGAAATTCAAGGCGATCTGTTTACCGACCCGCGTTCCATCGTGGGCGCGAACAAGTCCGGCGATCTGCACCTGGGCGTGCTCTACAACTTCAATACGGAAACGTTGATGCTGCCGGCGTTGGCCGTTCGGGTCGAGGCGGATCTACCCACCGGCGTGAATTCCAAAGGTGTGGATACGCAGCTCACCGGCATCCTGACCCGCTCGTTCGGACGGCTGCGGGTGCACCTCAATGCGGGCTATACCGTGGTGGGATCGCCGCAAGGACAGGAGCGGCCCGGCGCCTATCGGGCCGTCGCCGCCGTCAGTTACCCATTGGGCTATCCCACGAGCTTTCGCGATACGCTGATCGCCAGCGTCTATACCCGTCAATCGGACCTGCGCGGGCAACAGAATCACACCGGTATCGAAGTCGGCATCCGGCACCAATTGACCTCGCGCGTCGTGCTCGACGGCGGGCTCGGCACCGAGTTTGTCGGGCCGGCGGATCGCGCCGCGCTGCTGGGGACGATGGGGGTCTCCGTCGGATTTTAGAGATGGGGGCGGAGTCCGGCGTTGCTCCGTGGCGCGAAGGGACGGGGCGTTTCAGCGTACGAGGCTCAGTGTCGCCATGTGCCAGAGACTTTCCACCAACCAGCGGCTGTCTTTGAACAGATGGGCCAGTTCGGACGTGAGGATAAAGAAGGCGGGGTAAAACAGGTGCGGGATCGATTTACTCCAGGCCAGGGCCGGTTCCACGAGCTTCACAAAAACGGCACGCCATTTCCAGATCACGGCCACGGCCGTCACCCCGAGCAACGCGCCCGACAGGATGTCCGTCGGAAAGTGGAGACCGACATAAATTCTCGGGAGGGACACAATCACCGCTGCATGGAGAAAGGCGAAGGCGCCCACCAGCGGGGACACCAACCAGAGGCCGGCGGCCAGGGCAAAGAAGAGTGAGGCATGGTCGCTGGGAAAGGAACTCCACCCGGCCAGAAAATCCTCCGGCATGGTGTAGGGCAGGGTGAAATCCAAACCGGCGGTATGCACCGGCCGTGCGCGGTAGGGGAGGATGAGCTGAAGTACCCGGGCGATTGCCATCGCCGCGAAGGCCGCGAGGATTGTCAGGAGGACAGTCTGTCGATGGTCCGCACGATGGGGATCGCGAAACCAGGCCCACCAGATGAGCGGCAGCGAGAGATACCCCTTCAACGCATCGCTGTCGCTGATCGTCATGATCAGGCTGTCCACGGCCCAGGACCGTTGGGCAAATTGGTTGAAGAAACCTAAGACGGCGGTGTCGAATGCGTTCATATGCGCGTCATCTGCAGAGTGGAGTCCTTGGCACGTGAGTCAGAGGCCATGGGGCTCGGCTCATGCTGGAGCGTAGGTGCGCTACAACGGCAAGATAGCGGAGGTCAGGCCTGTTGTAAATGCTTATAGGTCAGATCGGTGCCAATCGAACACTGTTTTCGTCATTCGAGCGCTCGACGTGAGACTCGCGTCTGCGCCGACCAGGGCCGATGTGCCCTGGTCGAAAGCCGTTCTGGAGGGATTGGATCTGCCCGTCGCATGGGATCGATCACCGCCTTCTTGACGGCCATTCGGCCCTAGGCAGATAATGCGCCCGTCGCCAGGGGGCAGGCATGGGACGGGCCGGCCGGATCGCACGCGGAATCATGGTACTTGGCAGCGTGCTGCTGCTCGCCTCCTGCGGGGATTCCTTCAATGACGCGTATTGCGAGGCGAACAACCACCGCAACCAGCTCACCGTCGAACACCTCACCCACGTCCTTGAGCAAAAACGCAATCAGCCCGGTCTCTATCTCGCGCGTGCCCGCTGCCACTATTTTCTCGGCGCCTATACGCAAGCCCTGCAAGACGCGTCCGAGGTCATTCGCCGGCTGCCGAACAAGGCCGATGCCTATCTCCTTCGCGCCAAGGCAGGCAAGATGCTCGGGCAGATTCCACAGGCGCTGCAAGACTACAGCGCCGCCATCAAATTCCAGCCGACCGTCGAAGCCTATTATGGGCGCGGGTTGACGTACCTGCGGGAGTATCCGGGGAAGGATCGCGAGGCGTTGGAGGATTTCACCGCCGCCATTCGCCTCGATCCCAAACACGTCGGCGCCCATGCATTCCGCGCTCAGATCTACAGCCGCCACGAACAATTTCAGAACGCCCTCGCGGATTCTGAGCAGGTGCTCAAGCTCGATTCCGCCACGCCCAATGCCTACTGTAACGTCGGCTTTGCGCATTATGCGCTGGGGCACGATGCCGAGGGTCGCAAGTTTCTGACCACCTGCTACCAGAAAGATCCCGATACCTAGCCCGGACTATTCATGAATACCTGCTCCGTCGTCCGATTCTCTCGTCCGGCGGGGCTTTTCTCGTTCGGCCTCCTCGACGGACTGCAAGTACGCCTCCGTCGGCCTCACGTGCGAGAAGCTCCGGCGGACTTCGGCCTCGAACGCCTCGCGACGGTATTCATGAATAATCCGGGCCAGACGCGCGGCTACTACGAAGCCGAAGTGCGCAAGGTGCGTGTTGCGCGACCGCCGAAGCGCAACAGCGGCGGCGGGTATCCATCGGAAGGGCGGGAGAGAACTCCCTACGACAGGGAAATGGAACGGCAGCAGAACGTCTACGAGAGCCTGCGCAATTCAGGATTTAACGATCGCGCCGAGGCCTGCCGGACGGATGGGTCGAAATGTTAGGAGAGGGGTAGGCTGGGTGAGCCAAGAACCACGGCCGGCTCACCGTCTCGCCGGCGTGCGCAAACGTGACGCTCCTTCTTCGTCGCGTCGCCCATCTCACGGAACGCGCGGCCTGAGAAGGCCCTCGTTGGACGGCGCGCAGTGGGAGCTCACTCAGGCCGCCCCTTGAGGGGGTAGGGAGAAAGTGGGGAGAGCATTAGATTTTAGCGCGCACTAAGAAGGGCCTCGTTCGAGGTGCGCAGTTGGGAGCGGAATCACGCTGCCCCTGGGGGCAAGTGTGGTGAAGCGGTAGGAGTTGAGACAATTCTTGCCTGAGCTTTGGCAAGGGCAGCTGAGAGGTTTATTAGAGGAGATTCTCGACCCGGGTAAATTTCCTCGTGCGGTGTAGCTAAGTGCTACGGCTGCCGAGGAAGGTGACGACGTGGCCTCGTAGTGCAGCCACGAACCGCTGAAAGCTTAGGTCTTCAGCTGGCTGCGTGAGTTTGGTCGCCCGTGAGTTCGTGGCCATCATGAAACAGGCTGAGGTATAGAGTCGCTCTAGTACCAATCGTCGACACAGCAGCTCGTAGCGCTTGCTATAGGAAACACCCCGATATCGTCTATGGGCTGCTGTATCCTTGAGATGCGATTCTCCACGAAACTCAGGGTCCACCGAGAAGTATGGTTCTTTATTGGCGACAGGAGTTTTGACGTTGTCGCGATCTTCCAGGAGGAACAGGTAGCCAAGAAATGGAGCTGGAGAGGTGCCGAATCGGCCTTCTCGGAAGGCAGTCCAAATATCTTTGGCGCTGCCCACAGCTTCCTCTGAACGGTTGTTCACATTGTTGCCGATTGATTTCCCTGCTTGAGACTTGAATTCCATTGCCAAGACCAGTGCCCCGTCGGATACGACAATCAGGTCCCATTTTTTTGTAGCTCTGAAGTAGCCGGGTAGCTCAAGTGCGGTCCTTGTGCGGACATCGACCTTTTTCAATCCGGCCTCGCAAAGGATGTCCGAAACTAAGACCTCCAGGCCGCCCATCTGGGTTCCTCCTGTGACTTCACCTCGTGTTCCTGCATCGATTTTTCCTGATTTGACCTGCTTTTCTTTATTTTGCCTCCTGGCGTTCCAGTAGTTTTGGACAGCGGCTCGCAGTCTCTTGTCAATGTTCAAGGGCTGCCTCCAGAGTGGGAAAGTTAATCCCATAGACAGCCAAAGTCACTTGGGTTGCGCGGTGCTTGTCACGATGACGGAAGGCATCTCTCAGTTCATGGGACTGTCTGGCTGATAAGGTCGTAGGAAGCGGAACTCGAATTCGGCGCAGATATTGCGCTTGAAAGCGTAAATAGCCCCCCCGCATACGTATTCCATAAGATTCGATGAAAAACTGGCCGACCTTCGACATCAGCAATCCACCAAGCACTTCCAAGTCCCACTCGTCCGACTGAATGAAGTACAGGTTATGGTGCGGGTATGTGTTCCCCTGATCCAGGACCGGCTCAAGCGTGTTCTTAATGTCCGGGATATAGAGTTTGTGTGCGCTGGTGAGTGCATGGTTGACGCGGTCGATCGTCTTATACCACTTGCTGGTGCTCTTCTCTGCAGTGTGACGCTTCTTCAGCGCTGCCGCATGTCGCTCATAGTAGGCTTGTAATTTCGGATAGGCCTTCAAGTCGACGAGCCCGTCGTGGTTCCATGGATTCACAAGATAGTGTCCGGACCAACGCACCGTTCCATCCGACAGGTCTTTCGCGAGCGCGAGCTTTAGCAGGCGGGAAGGTTCTACAAGCTCCGCGTCTGTTGTGATGAAGACACGGTCGCTCCCGGTGGCGACACCTATTCCCACTTTGGCATTCAGTTCGAGAGGCGGAAACTGATCCTCCAGTTTCCGGAGGAGCGCCAATTGTTCCGGTGAATGGCATGGCCAGGGGGCAGCCCCTTTGAACCATGTGTTCACCACTGCCCGATGAATACCGTGGGGCAGAATGTTGGGGTTGTTTGTTTGGAGCATCGTGGCCAATAGTTTGGGCTGAATATTCTCAGCCTCCTGATCGGCACGGGCCACAATGGTCGACTGTTGCCTGTTATGTCGAATTATCGTGATTGCTGGATAGGCATCGACTTCATCGTCAAAGGCGTTAGCGTGGTGCATGCTTAAGAGCATCTCGACGTTGTATGCCGAACTGATAAGCCGCCGCAGCTCCGCTCCATATTGGTTTCGCATCCATCGATCTGCGCAGATAAACGCGCATAAGCCGCTACGTTTAAGCTGCCGAAGTGCGGCCTCGAAAAAAGCCACATAGAGGTCAGCTCGACCACGCATAGTGGGGTATGCATCGCGGTAGATCGAAGCCGATTCTTCCGGGATATCTTCAAGGCGTATATAGGGAGGGTTCCCGATTATAAAATCAGCCTGTGTGCCATCGGCATCCAGAAGATAGTCCCGATTTAATACCCATGCTTCGGCCAGTCGTTTGGCTAGGGGGCGCTTCACTCCGCGATTCGTCAGGATGTTTTGGGCGACAGCCCGCGCACGAGCCGCGCTTTTCTCATCCAATTCATATGCGAGTAAGGAATGTTCACATTCTGCCAACGATCGTCCGAGATTTCCGCATGACTCAATCAGGCGTTCGATCATAGGGCCGAGAAATGCGCCATCACCAGTTGCCGGTTCGATGGCTAGGGTATCCACTAGATTTTTATCCGAGCAGTAGCCGCTCAGATCAAGAAGTAGTTCAACAACCCATCTCTTTGTGTATACGACGCCCTTTGGCTCAATTGCTGGGACAGAACAAGGGCGTTTGAGGGGCGGGATCAGCTGGAGCTGAATGCCTCTAGTGACGGTTGCGGAGATTGTCTGGTTGTCCGCCATGAGGGCCTCACACTCTCTGACGAGGTCTGGGTGGAAACAAGCGGTTGATACTAACTTGAATGCCGCCTCGGTTCAAGATTCACGCTCTGGCAGAGGTGTGCCGGCCTAGGTGTAATGCTAAAATGGAAGACTGGAAGCTTGGGGAGTTGAACCTATTGGCCGCAGGCCATGGCGATGATAGATGCGTTTTTGTCCGCAGGGGACTAAATGGCTGAAAGCAAAGGGGTGAATCTGTGTTTAAAGGCTTCGTCTATGAGCGAAGCGGTGCTTCTGTGGCATTGAGATTGGATAGATGTCCGCGCCCCCTTCGCACTGTGCTTGAGCGCATTGTTTTATTGCTGGAGTAATCTGCATCGGCCATGGTTGCCCTGCTTGACAGTTTCTCGGAATCATCGGTACTCTCAAAAAAGTGGGAGGGTTTGTGATGGCACTTCTTCTCGCGTTCTACCTCATCTTTTCCGCAGTCATTCCCGCAGCAGCATTGGAGGATTCTCCGGCCACCACCGGCTTGGTCATCAAGGCCGATGTCTTGTATTGGGAAGAGGGCGAACTGGTCGTGAAAGAATTCTCCGGTCACGAAGAGCGCTTGAAGGTGACACCCGAGACCAAAATCGAGGGCGTGGTGGGCGGTCGCTTGAAGACCGGCGACAAGATCGTGGCGCAGATCACCGACGATCGTAAGGCGCTTTCGATCAAGTTGCAGGTTCCGGACGGCCGGTAGGGGCCTCTCCTCCGAATGCCTTCTGTATGGTGTTCAAAATAGACGCCCTTTTCGTTCGTCGTTCGTGAAACGTGGTTCGTATCTCGTTTCAGAGCGGACAGTGATATGTTCTCGAGATACGCTTCGCGGATTGGCAAGTGGCGGAGAACAAAACCGGCGGTCTTTCTGAACAGCCGTTAATCGAGGATTGAGAATGCGCCGATAAAATACGGTCCCTTCGCCGCCTGCGCGCCTCTGATCCGCACTTCAGTCACATCTTGAACCCACCCGCCGACCAGCCAGGGATTGGGGGCCAGGTTCGACCAGTACCACCAGCTGCCGTTGGATTTCCTGAACCAGAATTGAATCGGCTCAGTGCCGGTCACCCGGATGATCGGCATGTCGAACACACGGGGCTGATGCGTCACCCGGTCCTCCATCCAGATTTTGATCCAGTGATCCTTTCCATGGGTGCCGAGGGTTCTCGGTTCATGAATCCAATCGGCGGCGATGCAGTCGTCGCCGACGTTCCGTCCAAAGCCCGCTCCCGGTCCGTCGCCGGGATCGACAAAGCAGGGGGTGAGCAGACTGGGACTGTCAAAGACCAGGTGGATATGGCCATAGGTCATATCGTCTACGTTGATGTAATTGCCGAAGCAACGATGACGATACGTCCAGCAGGCCTGATGGGTGGCATTGCAGGGCTGCAACTCGCCTGAATTGTCGATGCCGGTGGGGTAGCCGAAGTTCCCTCTGGCCTGCCCGTAGATATAGGTCAGCGCGAACGTGTTATCGAAGTCCACGACACAGTCGCCGAGCCAGTCGTGGGCGTTGGCCGGTGTGGAGGCCAGTAACAGTCCGCCCAGGATGACGGTGACGCAGAGCAGCAGCGTGCCGACTGGTATCAGCTTCATGGTCCGTTCCTTTCTTGCTCAGATCGAATTCCGTTCACGGTTACTTTCCGGTCGCGTCTCGTAGTCGCCGAAATGCCTGATCACGCTCGGCTTCCGGCAGAAGCAGGGCCGCATGGTGATACCGATCCACCAAACGCTGCTTCTGCCGAAAGTTTGTGGCTTGGGTAATCTGTGTGAGCAAGCCGTTCAAATCGACAGGACCGGGGGGAGTTTGCTGGTGCAGCGACGATTCCGCCAACATGGCGCGCACTTCCTCATCGCTCGCCTGGCGAGGGCCTTGCAGGGTTTGTCCGGCTTCTCCGAGCGGCCCTCCCGGCACGAACTGGTGAGGAGGAGGCGGGACACATCCGTAGAGAAGCAGTATCAGCAGGGCGATCCGGCGCATCGTTCCCTCCTTGTCCTCTGCTGTCGATCCTGGAAGCGTGGCCAGAAAGCTCGCTCCGCAAGAGGTCTGGTCACGGCTTTCCATGACGCAAGCTCTGCGCCATCGAACTCAGTCAGAGCCTCTGCACGTAATAACAATCGCTTGGAAGCGGTGTCTTGAACTGCCGGTATTGGCGGGTGGCAGAGGAGGTATCGCATCGGATACAGATCCGTATCCCATCCGATACCACTACGTAGATGTGCGCGGGAAGGAGAGGCGGCTTTCGATTGTCGATTGTTTGGCGGTCGTGAATCAGGACCTGCTGATGACCGAGTCCGGTAAGCGGATCGGTTGGATGGGGTTCTGCTCTGGGAGGGCGGAAGTGCGGCGTTAGCGCCGCCTCCGCACTCGCACGGGTTGTCGCCGCTGGATCCAGTCCCAGATCAGGGTGCCGATGACCAGCGCGGGAAGCGCCAACAGCCAGACATACCAACTTGCCCAGAGCATAGCGTCGTGCATGATCGTGCCTCCAGTGTATTCGGCACCTGGTAGAGCAAGCACCATACCGTCGCTCATTGTTCTGAGGGATTGTCCTACAGCTAGCGAAACCGCTTGCCATTCGCATAGATGCAAGGTTATGGCGGCGATGTTCCCGGTCGCAACACGCGCCAGGCAAATTTTGCCGTCGCATAAACCTCACAATACGTGACGCCATTCCCACAGGTGCCGGATGGAGATAACCGGAGGAGGTCTACGGAGCCGATACATCGGAGCAGGGATTCGGCTCGTCTATCCCGGCAGCAAGAAGACGAGTTGCGG
The DNA here is from genome assembly GCA_000196815.1 of Nitrospira defluvii. GTDB lineage: Bacteria > Nitrospirota > Nitrospiria > Nitrospirales > Nitrospiraceae > Nitrospira_A > Nitrospira_A defluvii_A. Next base: position 3,656,636 of record FP929003.1, on the reverse strand, counting down.
CAGCCAGGGCAGCCACGCCACACCGATGCAGATCGAGAGGGCCACAATGGAGGTGACCAGGTCTTCGTCCAATCCCGTGTCGGTTGCGAAAATAACCGCCGTCACGGCGGACGGCATGGCGGAGACGAGGATGACGATCACCCGTTCCATGCCCGCAAGGTCGAGCCCATAGGCGACCGCAAACCCGAGCAACAATCCGCCGACCATCCGCATGCCCACGCCCAGCAATGCCAGGGCCCAGGTTCGGCGCACGGCCGAGAAACTGATCGACAGGCCCAGCACCAGGCTCGCCAGAGGTGTCGTGGTGAGGTGGATGGGGGTGAGTGCATCGTGGAGCCAGCCGGGAAGATGGAGTTCAAGCAGGGTGAGCAGCAGGCTGAGACAGAGGGCCCAAAGCGGCGGAGACGACACAAACCGCAGCATGGCTGATCGGGCGGTGGCGCTCTTCGCCCCGTGCCAGACCGCCAGTCCATAAATCACCGTCAGTGTCAGCGTCGTCTGTCCCAGGTCGAACAGGATCGCTTGCGCCAGTCCCTTGTCACCGAGGGTTGCGAGGACGACGGGATAGGCGAAATAGACAGAGTTGATACAGCCGGTACCGACGAGAAAGCCCCCTCGTGTGGCGCGCGGCAGATGCAACAGGCGGGTGACCGGCCAGGAGCAGAGCAGCATCGAGAGGGTCACCAGGCAGGCAGCCAACGGCAGTTTCCAGGCTGTGGGGGCAAAGACGACTCGGTCCAGCGACACCAGAATCGTCGCCGGCAGGCTGATCGAAAAGACCACGAAGGCCAGACGTTCCGCATGGAGTTTCCCGAGCAGGCGAGATGACCGGAGCAGTGCGCCGACCAGGAAGATGGCGATGAAGGCTTGGAGGGTGGCGGGCATCGACGGGAGGGTAGCAGAAAACCTCTTCGAAGAGGAGGCGCAGCAGCAGACTGATTTCTGCGTCTTTTTCTATGCGCCCGGATGGCCGGCCTGCTACCATGGCCCATCCCATGACGTACGTGCAGCGCTCCACACAACCGCGGCAAGCGGCGGTCTTCTTTATCCTTGTCACCGTCGTGCTCGACATGTTGTCGTTCGGGATCATCATTCCCGTCCTGCCGAAACTAGTCGAAGAGTTTCTGGGCGGCGATACTGCGCAGGCCGCGGAGATCTACGGGCTGATGGGCACGTCCTGGGCCTTGATGCAGTTCGTGTGCTCGCCGATTCAGGGCGCGTTGTCCGATCGCTTCGGGCGGCGTCCGGTCGTGCTCCTCTCCAACCTGGGGCTCGGTCTCGATTTCATCCTCATGGCGCTGGCGCCCAGTCTCGCCTGGCTCTTTGCGGGCCGGGTCATCTCCGGTATCGCCTCCTCGAGTTTCAGCACGGCCGGCGCCTACATCGCCGATGTCACGCCGCCGGACAAACGCGCGGCCGCCTTCGGCATGATGGGGGCCTCGTTCGGCCTCGGGTTTGTGTTGGGGCCTGCGGTGGGTGGGTTGCTGGGCGCCATCGATCCACGCTGGCCCTTTTGGGGCGCGGCGGCGACCAGTCTGCTCAACGCCTGTTACGGGTTCTTTGTGCTCCCGGAATCGCTCCCGCTTGAGAAGCGGGCCCCGTTCCGGTGGAAACGGGCCAATCCGGCCGGAGCGTTGATTCTGTTGCGTTCGCATCATGAGCTGTTCGGCCTGGCGACGGCGAACTTCCTGATGAACCTCGCGCACGGGGTGTTGCCCAGCGTGGCGGTGTTGTATCTGGGGTACCGGTATGGCTGGGGGCCGTCGGCGGTGGGATTCACGCTCGCGGCGGTCGGGGTCTGCGCCATGATTGTGCAGGGCACGCTGGTGAGGCCGATCACGGCGCGGCTGGGAGAGCGGCGCACGTTGATCACCGGGCTGCTGTGCGGGGCCACCGGATTCGCTATCTATGGCCTCGCGCCCACGCCGCTCATCTATTGCCTAGGTATTCCGGTGATGGCGTTTTGGGGCCTCGCCGGTCCGTCCGCGCAAATGTTCATGACACGCCGCGTGAGTGCGTCCGAGCAGGGACAATTACAAGGCGCCATTGCCAGCCTGACCGGCATCGCCGGCTTGATCGGCCCCACGCTCTTCACACAGACCTTCGCCGCGTTCATCGGCCCGCAGGCCGACTGGCACCTGCCGGGGGCGCCCTATCTGTTATCCACGATGCTGTTGCTGATCGGGGCGGGCATCGCCTGGCGGGCGACCAGAGCCGTCTGACGGGCTACCGGTTCCCGTGCACGGACAACTCGCGGTTGCGGTAGATCGCCAGCGCACGGGTGTCCGCATCCTGAGACTCCGTGGCTTGTCCCAGTTGCCCATAAAGATCGGCCAGGAGCGACCAGGCTTCCGCCTCGGCGGCGGTGTCGTGGACTGCTTGCGCAATCTGCAGGGCGCGTTTCCCTTGAGCAACGCGATCGTTCAGGGAGGCCTTGTCTCCATCCAGACGGGCGAGACGCAGTTGCATCATACCTTCGAACGGCAGGTGATGTTCCGCTTCCGCCAGGCTGAGGGCGTCGAGATAGGCGCTGCGCGCGTCACTGGTGTGGCCGAGCAGCCAATGGGCATCTCCGAGCGCGACCGTGGCGGTGAACTGTTGGTCCACGTGCCGTCTCGTGCGGGCCTCTTCTGCGGCCTGCTGCAAGGTGGTCAGCCCCGCGCTGTGCTCTCCCTGTGCGATCTGTAACAATCCCAACTGCACCATCGTGTCGTTCCATCCCCGGGCATTTCTCACGCGCGTGAAGAGGGCGGCGGCCTGGGTGAGGGCGTCGTGCGATTCGTCGGAGAGCCCCAGCTGCGCCGAGACACGACCGATGGCGAGCAGCGACTCGGCATGAGCGGAGCGATCCGACGCCTTGGCGAACAGCGACACCGCTTCCTTGAGTGAGGTGTGGGCCTGCCGCAAATGGCCCTGGCGTTCATCGATCCGCGCGATCTTCATCAGTGTGGTGGCGATGCCCTGGGGCTGTTTCTTCTCCCGGAATTTCGACAAGGCCAGGTTGTAATACGTCAGCGACTCCGGGAAATGTTCCTGCTGATCATGGATCGTCCCGATGCGAAGCAGTTCATGGCCTGACAGGGTATTAGGCGATGCGGCCGGTGCGACCGGTTCTGCGGAGAATGCCCGGTCCGCACATCGGCCGGATAGGCATCCGAGCAGGAGGAGCGAGCAGCCGATCACGATGTGGCGATTCAGGCCCGGCACTGGGCGTTGATGTGGTGCTGACCGGTGATGCATGGCCTAAACATGCACGTGCCGGTTGCCAAGGTCAAGTCGGTGCGGTTGCATGAGCCCGGCGCTTGCCTCGCCTGTTCCGGAGGGGTAAGATCGGGCATCCCGCCATACAGAGAGGAGGTGCCATGTCTACGACACGCGCGACTCCCAAGCGAGCCCGGATCTCCCTCGACCGCAGCATCGAGCGTTTACGCAAGCAATTAGCCGATCTGGCCGCCTATCTTGGCAGGGGCCTTCCCAGCCGCAGCCTGGAAGAGTTCGATCAGGACACCGAAAACCTCATTGCCGAATTGCTCGGGGACACCTCCGAGTTGCTGGAGGCGTATGAATATGCCGAGTTCGGCGAAGCCGCCGGCCTGGTGAATCTGACGGATGAAGCACCGGAAAGCGCCGGTGTGGAGAGTCAGCGACAGCGCCTCTTGCAACGCAGCCGGGTACTGGAAAGTTGCATTGCCGAACTCGAAGCCCGACGGGCTGCCGAACCGAAACAATCACAAGCCAGCCGACAGACCCTCATCGGTCCCCAGGTCGCCGAACATATGTCGTCCGAGATCCGTAGCCTGTCTCAGGATGCCAGCCTCAAGGACGCTGGCCAGGCCATGGAGCACTGGAAACTGGGCTCGCTCTTGCTGACCGACAAGCAGGCCTATGTCGGGTTTATCACCGATTCAGACCTCGCCCGCGCGGTGGTCGCCAAAGGGGTGAATCCCGCGACGCCGGTCAAGACGTGTATGCGAAGACCGGTGGTGTCGATCGCCGGCGACCGTCCGATTATCGAGGCGGTGCGCATGATGAAGGACCAGGCGACCAGGCATCTGGCCGTGACGCAGGACGGTTCGATCATCGGCGTGGTGTCGGTGTCCAATATCTTGCGGTACTACTCGGGTGTGGTGTAGCGCGGAGGCCGAGCGAATGGCGTATGGCTGATAGCTGATGGAAAGAATGGGGCAGAGGGCATGGGGCAATGCGCGAGGAGGTCAGAGATGGGTCCGACCAAAGCAATCGTCAAAGGACAGGCACTTTGCGAAGCCGTGAGCGGCAAGCTGATACGGGACGGATTTGCGAGCCGGCAGGCGATGGAAGATTATGTGCGGCAGCACTATGTCGCGATGCCGGTTCTCGACAACGCCGGCAAGCCATGGCAGCTGGACGGAAAGCCGATCTACTGTCTGCACGGCGTGCAATACGAAACGGTCGATGACCAGAAGGTGCACCTGGCACGTTGTCCGGATTGCGGCGGCATGGGGATCAGGGCGGATGAACTCACGGTCGACTCCGACTGTATTCGTTGTACTGCCTGCGGCCATGAGTTTGATGCGCGGTTGGAGATGATGGAGACGTAGCAGGCTGCGGAAACAAGCCCTCTCCTCATCCGTCGTTCGTGAAGCGTCGTTCGTCTCTCGTCCGGATGAATGAGCCTACGGCGTCCAGCACGCTGCGGAAACACTCGATTGTTGCGCAATACACGACGATCACCTCATGCGCCGAGTCGGTATGACAATTCCCCGCAGGCTGCGCAAAAAGGCCGTCCAGCAAGGCCGCAGCAAGGTCCGCGACGCGAAGAGTAAGGAGCGTCACGTCTGCGGACGGGCGCGAGACGGTGAGCGCCCAGTGTCCTAGGGGCGAATCGTTCCTTCGTACCCGCCCACCCCGAGCCTGCCAAGACAGGCTCTTGTCCCGTGCCGTACGGTGAGCCTCTGAGGTTCACGACGCGCTGAATAAAGCGCGTCACGTCTGTGAACGCCGCCGAGCCGGTGAGGCGGCAGTGTCTTGCGAGAACGCCGCTGGCGGACTTTTTTCGCAGCCTGCCAGCATGTAGGGTATGGTCCGAAGGAGAGGACTATCAGCGATACGCGCTTATTCCCCGCGAGATACAGTGCACGTGTGACGTTTGACGCGTCACGCTCGAGGCTTGACGATTGACCTGCCTTCCGGCGCAGCAAGAAGAAATTCAGCGACAGGAATGAGAACCGGTTATACTCAGTGCCTGCTCCTCCTGAGAGGGAGGCCACGTGGGTCATACTAGAATCGGAAAGGGACGAAGGACATGGCAGGTGCAACGGTGACTCGGCAACGCAAGAACGCTCCGCGGCAGAACAAGAAGGCGCCTGCGAGAAAATCCAAGAAGGCTCGTGTGCAGGAGCCGTCCGGTGCGGTGATCGTGCTGTCCGGAGCCACGCCGCTTCGCCGGCAGAAGGCCGCGGAGGTCTTGGCCGCAGAACTGCAATTGGACCTGGCCAGCGTGGATTTGTCGGCGGTGGTGAGCAAACACGCAGGCGAAACTGAAAAAAATGTCAATCGCGTGTTCGACATGGCGAACCGTCATGGGTCGATCCTGTTTTTCGACGAGGCCGACGCATTCTTCGGCAAGCGCACCCAGACGCATGACGCCCATGATCGGTACGCCAATGCCGAGGTGTCCCATCTCATTCAGTGCATCGAAGACCACCAGGGTCTCGTTATCCTGACCACCAACGGAAAGAGCCGCATTGAAGAAGCCTTCTCGCCGGAGAAGCCGGTGATTGTGCTGGGTGGAGCGTCAAAGAAAAAGGCCGTTGCCAAGGCCACACCTAAGCCGGCAGCCAAAACCGTATCCAAGCCCAAAAAGAAGGCGGCGAAAAAGAAGTAAGGAGGGGCAGAAGGTGATGACGGCCAGTGGTGCACTCGACTGCAGTGCAGACGTGGCTTGGTGAGTGTCAGACCTGCCTCTGAAGATATCACGACATCGACGCGATCAGGGCTACCTTGCCGGCGCGATCCAGCGACTTGATTGCGGCTTCACGTTGTAAGGCGGCCCCTTTGCTGTCGAGTGATTCGGTATACCGGACCGTGAACGGTCCGCGGCGTTTTGTGTATTTCGCCCCCTTTCCGGTCGCATGCGCCTTCATGCGCCGTTCCAAATCGTTCGTGATCCCGGTGTAGAGACTGCCGTCGATACATTCGAGGATGTAGACAATCCAAATCATGTGGTGTGGCGCCGGGACTTTCGTGCCCGGCGAAGGTCGTTCGCCCGGCTGGCTCATGATAGCGAAAAAGATCCGCCGCGGCGACTATTTGGGGAATGCGTGGGGGAAGTCCATGACCAGTCCTGAGAGGAGGGCCGCGAGGAGGAGAGCTGAGGCCAGTGCTACGATCAGGAACTTGCGGTCTTTGCGTGCGGAATCGTGAAATCGATATCGATTGGATCTGCGTAGAGAATGAGTTGCCATGCAGCCATACCCCGGAGTCTAGAACGTGACCACAGCACTATGCCTGGCCGATGCGTAGGCCGGTATAGGGGTTTTCCTGAAAGGCTCTCGAATTATTACTGTCTCGATGCGTCTCCGGTATCGAGTTGAGTGCCTGCCGATGGGGCCCGCATTGACAGCTCTAGCGGAGTCCACGTAGCGTGTTTCTGTATGTCTGACGCAACGATGATCGATCGAGAACTCGCCGCGGCTGAAGCGGCATGGAGGCAAGGCCATGAAGGCAAGGCGCGGGTCTGCGCGAGGCGGGCCGTGGCGTCGGCTGCCGAAGCCTGGTGGGCGCGCTCTGGCCGCTCACTCCGGCAGGGTGATGCTCTGGAGCATTTGCGCCGGATTCAGCAGCAGGAGGCCTTCCCATCGGCTGTCCGGCAGGCGGCGGAACGGCTCACCACCGCCGTGACCAAGCGGTATGACGCGCCATTTACAAGTGACCCGATCGGTGACGCCCGGTTGATTGTGGGATACCTTGCCGCGGCTACGACAGACCAGCGGCTTGCTTGAGTGCTGGCCCCGGCGGGTGGAACCGCGCCTATCTCATCCAGCCGAAGGTCGAACGAAGTGGAGGATTGTGGTCATTCTCATCATGGGCGTATCGGGAGCGGGGAAGACGACGATCGGTCGTCGCTTGGCGGACGAATGAGGCTGGCAGTTTTCTGACGGCGATGACGTCCATCCGGCAGCGAATCTCGAGAAGATGCGGAATGGCCATGCGCTGACGGATGCTGATCGTCAACCATGGCTGGAGCGGATGCATGCTGCGATCGTCGATCGGATCAGCCGGAACCAGCCGGCGGTGCTTGCCTGTTCCGTCTTGAAGGCGAGTTACCGGGCAATCGTGGAGGAGGGGTGTCGCGCCCATTTGCAACTGGTCTACCTGAAAGGCAGCTTCGATTTATTCCATCAACGCCTGACCCACCGCCGGGATCATTTCATGCCCCGGGAACTGTTGGCCGGTCAGTTTGCCATCCTTGAAGAGCCGGCCGATGCCCTGGTGATCGACGCGGCTCTCCTGCCGGACGAGATTATCCGGCAGATCCGCCTCGGTATTCCGGTTGAGGCGGCGAAACACTGAGGACGGATCAGCCGCGAAGCCAGAAATCATGTGTCCCGTTCCGACAACGCGATCGCCACGTCTGTCTCAAGGGCAAATCGGCCGCGCCCGCGTGGAACCAGTCTGATGTAAGGCATGACGACCGACTGTACCGTGGAATAATGAAATCTGCAGGGTCGGCGGGTTCTGGTTCCCTGAAGCGGGAGCCGAGCCCGCCGCTCGTGCTCACATTCAGGCCCCAAGCAAAGCCCCGTCACTCCTTGACGTAATGGACGCGCACCGTCTGAATCTGCCCCTCTCCGTTAATGAGCATCATCTCCGCAGCCAGCAATCCCTTGACGCTTCGGTAATACAGCAACAGACTATCGACGCCGATCAGCGTATGGATCAGCTCGAAGCGCAGGTCCGGGTAGGCTTGGAGCCCCTTCCGAAAATAGGCGGTCAACGATTCGCGCCCATGGATGGTGCCGGACGTGTCCCCGGATAGCGCGGATACAAACGGACTGGTAAACTCCACATCCGGCGCATAGTGTCGCAGGATGGCGTCCAGATCGTGCCGGTTCCAGGCGTCGATCCAGGCCTGCGCCAGGGCGCTTGCCTGCTGTTCGTTCATGACGGTCAGACCTTTCGTGAATGGGTGATCGGCCTAGCCTGGGCGCGGCCGGTTCGATGATCAAGCGTCTGTTGAGGCTCGCATAACGATGATGCAGTACGATCCGGTTGAGCCAGGATGGCCTGGCCAGACATGATGCCATTCATGACGCCGCCCTCGCCCCGGGGCGGCCTGGCGCTGATCGCGCTGTTCAAGCTGGTCAAGGGGATGGTCCTGTTGCTGGTCGGCGCCGCTCTGCTCCGACTGGTGGATCCTGAGATCGCCACGTTCCTGGCTCCGGCTGTGGAGCTCTTGCATCTGCACGGCCATTCCCGCCTGGTCCACTCGCTGCTGCTCAAGGTCTCCGCCTTGTCATCGCACAGTGTGTTTCTGATGGCCTATGCCAGCCTGCTGTATTCCGTCTTTTTGCTGATCGAAGGCTGCGGCCTGTGGCTCGAAGCGTCGTGGGCCGGATACATGGCCGTCATCTCCACCAGCGTATTTCTGCCCGTCGAATTCTACGAAGTGCTGAGGCAGATCTCGCTCATGCATGTGACCATCTTTCTTCTCAATGTCGCCATCCTGGGGTATCTGCTCGCGCAACTGGAGCGCCGGTCGTTGCGGTAGGACCGGGGCCTCGCTCCGGGGTGACGCGTGCCCGTGACTGTCCAGGGAAATGCCTAGCTGCGGACCTGTTCGAAGGGAGGTACAAAAGAATCAAACCGGGAGGAGACATCATGACTGAAGTGAATTCCATGTATCGTGCGCAGACGCGGAGTGACGACCTCAAAGCCCAGATCCAAAAGCTCGAAGGCCTCGCCCACCATGCGGCGGTGAATCCCACGTTCGATCGGTTTGATGCGGAGACGCAAGACATCCTCATGAAGATATATGGTCCCAACCACAAGTATGTGGAGTCGTACAAATACGCCACGGTGGGGGAAGCCGAAGCGCTGGTGAATTTGCCTGAATCGGCTCAGGAACCCCAGACCCGAGATATTCCGAAGAAAGGGTTGCAGCAACGCCGGCAGGTGTTGCAGAGCATTCTGACGGATCTGCAGGGCCTCGAAGCGCAAGAAGCCGAATTGCTCACCGGAGAAGATCGTGAAGATCCTCCCGGTCCCAGCTGATCCCACCGTGCATCACGGCTGTCCGGGCATGGGGGCGGCGGCCACCGTTCTGTGTGCTGGTCAGTGGTCGCTGCCTCCGCGAGCCGGTTGTTAGTCCACTGTTCTGCCGGGCACCTCTCTCTTTTTCCTCACCGTCCTTTCTCGCGATTCGTGCGAGTGCATGTCACAAGGCAAGAGGTCAGCCTGCTCTTTTCGCCTGAAAGGTCGGCGCAATACCGGGAAGGCCTGACTACCGGGCTGTTTCACGAAGGGTGGCCAAGTAGGCGATGAGGTCACGGACATCTTCGTCCCGGAGCAGCGTCTTGGGATACATGGCTGTGCCGGGGTGGCCGCGTTTGATCGAGTGATAGCGGTCTTCGTCGTTCTGCGATTTCAGCGTGGCGGGATCCCGAAGGTTCGCGGGCGGCGCGGGCAGTGCGTCAAGCCGTTTGGCCAGGTCGGCCGACATCGGCGGTCTTCGATGCACATGTCCTTCGATTCCATGGCAGATCGCGCATCCACCGAGTTCATGATAAAGCTGCCGTCCGCTTTTGGCATCACCCCGCAGCGAGGTGTCGGGTTCAGGTAAGACAGCGGGGGGCGACACCGTCCCGCGGATTGAAGCCAGGTAGGGGAGCAGCGCACGAATCTCTTCGTCGGAAAGCGCCTCCTTCGAGAGCGGGTACATGGCGGTGCGGAGATGCCCGTGCCTGATCGACTCGAACCGTTGTTTGTCGGTGGTGAGAGTAAGCCTGGCTGCCTGTCGCAAGTCGGGCGGCGCCGGCGAGAGATGTTCGATATTGTCGCGGATGTTCTTGCTCAGTTGCGGGGGCAACCGGTCTCTGTAGCCATCGATGCCATGACAGGTTGAGCAGAGGCCTTTGCCGTTGAAGATGGCCCGGCCTTGCTCAGCATCCGCCGGTCCGTGGCCTGTTTTGGTTCGTGACGGCGATTCAGCCCACAGGAGAGAAACGCCGAGCAGGGCAATCGCCAGGCAGAGCACTCCGGTGACGGGCTGCTTAGCGCGTCGCGCCCGCTCCGGTGTCCTGTGGGAGGAGGTGGCCATGGGTGCTGCCCGGTTCGCGTGACTGCCTGCATCATAATCGACCAAGGGGGTGCGATGCTATCCTGGCCCGGCCGAGGGAGAAGTCAGTAGCCGTTGACCTGTCCGGGGGGGGGCTGGTCATGGGCTCCCTCTCTCTGTAGAATGCCCGGTCATGAGGCGTGCATGATTCATACGGCGATGAACATGGCGGACCACCGTCACTGCATAGCCTTGTCGGGTTGCTTTCGCGGCAAGCTCTGTGAGCAATTGATGAACCGGCCCGGCCAGTCTGTGGCGAAGGGCGCCCGAATCTACGGGCCCGGCGATTCGGCGCAAAGCGTCTTCTATCTTCGGCAGGGGTTTGTGAAGTTGACGTCCTTGACCGATGACGGGCGTGAATTGATTTTGCGCCTGCATCAGGCGGGGGAGGTGTTCGGTGAACTCTGCCATTGCACCGGTGAACGCCGCGAGCAGGCGATTGCGATGGAGGATAGTGAGATCGTCGAGTTGAGTTTCGACGAATTTATCGCCCATTTGCAGAGCAATCGTCCGGCCTTTCTCCTGTTTCTCGCCAACGTCGCCCAACAGCTGTCGGCGGCCTACGATCAGATTCAAACCCTCTCGTTCAGTAGCACGATGGAGCGCCTGGTGCGCACGCTGGGTCGGCTGGCCGATGAATTCGGCGAACCGGACGGCGACTGGGTTCGTCTCACCCATTATTTCCGGCAGGATGATCTGGCTCAAATGATCGGCGCGCGCCGGGAGGTAGTGTCGACCCTCCTGAACCAGTTGCGCGAGCAGGGGCTCATCAACTACGCGCGAAAAGACGGACTGCTGCTTCGTCGCGCCGGACTCGACCAGTTTCTGGGTTCCGCCGAGAAATCTTCTGCCGGTCTCAAACACTCCGGTTTCTAGAATCGCGTCATTTTTTCTCCACTGTTATCCCGCTAACTTACAGGACTGCCCCCGTTCTCTATCCTTGCCTATCGCTGCACAACCGGCAGCGGCTGCCGCTCGTGCCTGTTCCGCGTTCTACCGGAAGCGCGGGAGTCGGGCATAACCTGTTGTAGGTGGTGGCGGGCGATTTTTACTCATTCAAAGGAGATCTATGATGCGTGAGATGATTCGTGCGCTCTCTGTGCTGGTGTTGACACTGTCCCCGATTGCCTGCGCGCATAGCGCTGATTCGCCTTCTACAGAGACCTCTCAGACGGCGGCTCATCCCGTCAAGGTGGCGGAGACGAAAGCGGTCCTCCGCGATCTCTGGTTGGGCCATATCCTGTCCATCCGGAACGTGGCGGTCGCGACGATGGATAAGAATGCTTCTGCGCGAAGTGTGGCTGAGGCAGGTGTGCTGGCGAATGCCGAGCAGATTGCTCGCTCCATCGAGCCCTTCTATGGCAAGCCGGCGGCGGATAAGCTCTTCACGTTACTGGCCGGTCATTATCAGGGCATCCGTGAATACCTGGATGCGACCGTGGCCGGATCGGCGAGCCAGCAAGAGGCGGCGGTGAAGGTGCTCACCGCCAATGCGGCCGAGATCTCCACGTTTCTCAGCAGCGCCAATCCGAACCTGCCGAAGGACACGCTGATGGGATTGCTCATGGCCCATGCCGCGCATCACCTCACGCAGTTTCAACAACTGAAGGACGGAGAATATGCGCGTGAGGCGGAGACCTGGAAGGGCATGAAGCAGCACATCTATGTGGTGGCGGATGCGCTGACGCAGGCATTGGCCGCTCAATTTCCTGCTCAGTTCTAAGGCCGAGGTCAGGGGGGCGGTCGGTCGGGCTCCCTTCGTGTCGTGCCGCGGTCTCTCCACGTGATTGTGTCGGAGGCCGGACTCCGGCGGCCGGGCGGCGGTTTCCCGCTCCCGGCTGCCGAAGCGGCGAATCCCCGCAGTCGAGCGGCCGCAGTGCCGCATGCATCTTCTGCCGTTGGTCACCTGTCCGGGCCAGATTCATCGCCGGTTCGCTAGCTACCACTACGTGCCTAATGGTTGTGACGTTTCTGCACTGGGGGGCGGCAATCCGTCTCAATGTGCGACAACGATTGGAGCCGGTTTATTCCCACGATTCGACACACTTTAAGTTGAAAACCGAACGGCCTCTTGCCTAGAGTGCGCAGTCCGAAGATTCTTCCATCATCAGAGGAGGGCCGCATGCGTAGGATTCGTGACTGGAGTGTGCCGGGGAGGGTGTTGCTGTTCGCGATCGTGCTGAGTGTGGCTCCCGCCATTTCTCAGGCGGCTGAATGGGTGCATGAAGGGATGGCGGACGAAGGCAAGATGACGTTCGGGTTCCGGGTAGGCCCCAGTTTTATGACGCAGAGTTCCGGACTGTCGACGACCGGTCCCGCACTCAACTTTCAGGGCATGTACGGGATCAATAAATGGTTCCGTTTCGGGATGATGCTCGAATGGGAAAATCATAGCATTGATTCGCCGCGGAACGGATCGCTTAATACGATTACCCTGTTGCCGGTCAATCTTGAGTATCGGCCGGGACATTTCGGCTCGCTGATTCCGTATTTCACCAGCGGTATCGGTGTGAATATCAACACCAAGGATCAGGCGGATTCGTTTGCCTGGCGATTTGGCGCGGGGTTGGACTATCCCATGACGAGTCTCTTCCAGGGCGCGCCCAAAGGCCTGATGTTGAATATGGAAACGGCCTGGAAGCGCAATTCCGCCGATGGTGACGGCTCCTCGATGGGCTTGCTCTTCGGTGTGCGCCATACCTTCTAATTCAGACTTTCAACCGTCGAGCCGTTCCCCGAACGGGAATTGCGTTTACGCGGGCGGTCAGTAACGGGTCAGCCGTTGCTGGCTGCCCCGGCGACCGCGCACCGACTCCTCCAGCCGCTTATTCGGGCGACCGCCCGCGCGAGCCCGCAGACTGCCGATGCCCCTGCTCAGTCTCGTCCGAAGTTGTCACCATGCATCTGAAGGCCGCGAGGAGCTCCCGGGACGATTGTCTCCTATTTTGCGTGAGCGGGAGAGCTGCGCGGTGAGCGAATCATGCGGTCTTTGCGGGTGGTCGTGTGTAAGCGTGGCAGCGGAATCGTTCCGCGATCAGCCGCCGGCGGGACTATGCCGAAGGTAGGCGCGGAGAAGGTCTTGCCAGGTGATGATGCCTTCGAGGTGCCCGGTTGTTGTGACGACGGGGAGGCAGGACACGCGATGCTCAAGCAGCAGTCGCGCCGCTGTTTCCACGGTCGTGTCGGCTGCGACCGTGATGAGTTTCCGGCTCATGATTTGATGGGCGCGTTTGTTGAGCGTTGCCCGGTCGCGATCGGTTTCGGACAGTGTCCCGATATTGGGACTCACCGCCTTGAGCAGATCGCGATCTGAAATGATGCCGAGCAATTCCCGACCTTGCACGACCAGCAGGTGATGGAAATGAAATTCATTGAACAGGTCCCGCGCTCGAGCGAGGGAATCGTCCATGGTGACGGTGACGGCTCGTGTCGACATGATGGCACGTACGGTCGGCTGTGCGATGGTGTCGGAGGGGGCAACCGGGAGAGGCATTTTGGCGGAATCATTGAGACCTGGTTGAGACATGGACGGTTCTCGTGGGCAGGAATTGGAGCGTGTGCGTGCTTTGCGTTCCCGCTCTGTTTCCGTTATCGGCGTGCGGGAGACCATTCTTGAGAGTTTGGCGCGACTTGCGCGCGGGCCGGAGGGCCGAATTGAATGGCCGATTGCAGACGGATGTTCTGCGGGAGGGGCTCGTCCGGGTGTCCCGCTTCCTGTCCGGATGAGGCGTTTCTGCTCGCCCTGTGCATCCGCAGGGGCGGGAGTTCCTGATGGTTCGGCATGATGGCGAAGCCGGTCTATCGCCGGTGCGGGAGCCGACCGCAGCCCCCCTGCTGTTTCATTCGGCCGCAATGTGTTATAAGCTGTCTGTTTCTCTCGCCAATCAATCATGTTTCATTGCAGTGGGCCGTAGAATCAATCCAGACCTTCGCGGATCGCACGATCGTCAGACCGTCAGTTCCGAGAGGATTCACAGGGGGAAAGAATTAGGATGAGCAAGAAGGAAATCGATGCAGCGCGGCGACTGATGAGCCTGATGTTCAAGGCGCATCCTTGGCACGGAGTGTCCATGGGCGACCATGCGCCTGACCTGGTGACGGCCTATATCGAAATTGTGCCGACCGATACGGTGAAATATGAAGTGGACAAGGCCAGCGGGTTCCTCAAGGTCGACCGTCCGCAGCGGTTTTCCAACTATTGTCCGTCCTATTACGGGCTGATCCCCCAAACCTATTGCGGCGAGCGTGTGGCGAAACTGTTCGGCGCGCGGGCGGGCCGGCCGGACATGATCGGAGACGGCGATCCGCTCGATATCTGCGTGTTGACCGAGAAGACGATCCCACACAGCGACATTCTGTTGACGGCCCGGCCCATCGGCGGATTCAGCATGGCGGACGGCGGCGAGGCGGACGACAAGATCATCGCGGTCATGCGGGACGACGCCGTCTACGGGTCGTTTACCGATCTCAAGGATTGCCCGACGACACTCCTGGATCGGCTGCACCATTATTTCCTGACGTACAAACATGCGCCGGGATCGACGCAGCACAAGGTCGAGATCACGAGCATGTACGGCCGCGATGAGGCCATGAAAGTCATTCACGCCAGTCATGACGACTACAAGCAGAAATTCCCTGAGTTGGAATTCATGTGGCCCGCCAGCATGAACAGCTAGTACTACCAAGAAAGGTTTATCCCCCCCTGATGAAACACACCACGACGCATTCGCAGACAGAGCCGGCAGCCAAGGGCTTTTCTCCCGGCTTTGCCGCGCTCGGATTAGAAGCCTCGCTGTTGACCACCCTGGAGGCCCTGGGCTACGAAGAGCCCACCCCGATTCAGCGTGAAGCCATCCCTCCGCTTCTGGAGGGACGCGACCTGCTGGGGCAGGCCGCTACGGGAACCGGAAAAACAGCGGCGTTTGCGTTGCCGCTCCTGCAGCGGATCGCCCACGGGCCACGGCAGCGGCCCACGGCCTTGGTGTTGGTGCCGACCCGTGAACTCGCCGTGCAGGTGAGCGAGGCGGTGCAGCGGTACGGGAAAGAACTGCGCATCGGTGTGCTGGCTTTGTATGGCGGCCAAGCGATGGGGCCACAACTGCAAGCCCTCCGGCGCGGGGTGGAAGTCATTGTCGCGACGCCGGGTCGGGCCCTGGATCATCTCCGCCGCAAAACCTTGAAGCTGGCGGATCTCCAAGTGGTAGTGCTCGATGAGGCGGACGAAATGCTCGACATGGGCTTCGCCGACGACCTCGATGCCATTCTTGAGCAGACTCCGGCCGGCAAACAGACCGCGCTGTTCTCGGCGACCATGCCGCCGCGGATTGCGTCCATCGCGCGCCGGCATTTGAAGAATCCGGTGGATGTGACGATCGCCCGTGAGCCGGTGAAGGCAGGCGCCGCGCCGCGCGTGCAGCAGACCGCCTATGTGGTCGCTCGACAGCATAAGGTGTCTGCGCTGGCCCGCGTGTTGGATATTGCCACGCCCAAATCGGCGCTCGTGTTCTGCCGGACCCGGTTGGAAGTGGATGAAGTGACGGCGGCGCTGAACGGACGCGGCTACCGGGCCGAGGCGATCCATGGCGGCATGAGCCAGGTGCAGCGGGATCGCGTGATGCAGGCGTTCCGCTCAGGACAAACCGAACTCCTCGTGGCGACCGACGTGGCCGCCCGCGGGTTGGATATTCCATCCGTCTCCCATGTGATCAATTACGACTTGCCCTCGTCCTTGGAAGTCTATGTCCATCGGATCGGCCGAACGGGCCGGGCGGGTCGCGAAGGCGCGGCAATGACGATCATCGAGCCGCGTGAACAGCGATTGTTGCGCGCGGTCGAACAGCATACCAAAGCTAAAATTACGGTCGCTGCGGTGCCATCCCTGGGTGATCTGTTGGCCAAACGGCTGGAGCGGACCAAGGCCTCCATCCAGGAAACCTTGGAGGCCGGCGAGCTCGAAGATTTTCGTCGTGTTGTGGAAGCGCTGTCTGCGTCGGCCGAGCCGGCGGATATCGCGGCGGCGGCCATCAAGCTGGTCTACCGGTCCCATGGCGGTGAACGGGCGGAAGAAGAAATCCCGGCAGTCTCGACCAGGCCGCCGGAGCCCTATCGGTCGTCGCGTCCTTCGTACGGCTCCGCTCCTCAACAGGGAGATCGCGCGCGCGCGCCTCGCGGCGGTCCGAGTCGCGGTGGTCGGGCGGCCGGAACCGTGCGGGTCTATGTCGGGGCCGGGCGGGCGGCAGGGATCAGGCCGGGCGATCTCGTCGGTGCCATTGCCAATGAAGCGGGCGTGCCCTCGCGCATGATCGGGGCGATCGAGGTCGAGGAGCGATTCTCTCTGGTGGATGTGCAGGAAGAGGCGGCCCGGCAGGTTATCGAGGCCCTGGGGCGGACGCGCATCAAGGGGCAACGAGTCGCCGTGAGATTGTTCAGAGATTGAGCGACGAGACGGGCCGGCCGTTGACGGACGTCACGGACGGCTCACCGCTTGATCCTCCGGAGTGTGTCCTCTGACGACAGTTCCCACCGGTGAGTCCGGCCGGTCCATCCCCCGCGCAGGCTGAGCCATCATCATCGTTTCGGCCCGGCATCTTCCGTCTTGGCCCTTGTTGCCTGACCGGTTTTGCGATACCATCCCGCACAGACATGATGCGTCTCACCCATACCGTGCCGGCCACCTCGCGATCGTGAGGGTGTGCCGGCAGAGTGTGCGTCACACCTCACTACCCGATCAGTTACAGGCAGACAGTCTCTGTGGTGCCTCGCACCGGCGAACCATTGCGGAGAGGGGCTGGCGGCGTCTGACATTTGGTGACGATCCAGGGGGATGGCGCAGGGGAGACACCGAGGTCCGATGATTCAATGCGACGGAGAGGATCTGTGTTGAGATGGCGGTGACGCTCGCACCATGGAAAGCCGTGCTGCGGGATTGGCAGGCGAGGGCGGTCGCCGATGTGGTGGCGCAGCCGCGCGAGGACTACCTCGTGACCGCGACGCCCGCGGCCGGGAAAACACGCTTCGCGCTCCGGATCGCGCATCAATATCTGGCCGACCGGGCCGCGAGCCGTGTGCTGGTGATCTGCCCGACGAACCATCTCAGAACTCAGTGGGCCTCGGCGGCGGGGCAGGTGGGCATTCAACTCGATCCAGCCCTCTCGAACGAGCAGGCCTGCGAGGCGCGCGACTATCACGGAGCGGTTGTGACCTATCAGCAGGTCTGTCTGGCACCGGAAGTGTTCCGGCGCGCCTGCCGCAGTCGCAAAACTCTTGTCATCCTTGATGAGTTGCACCATGCCGGTGACGGCAAGGATTGGGGCAAGGCGCTACGTGAATCGTTCGGCGAAGCGGTCTTTCGTCTGGCACTGTCCGGCACTCCCTTCCGCTCGGATAACAACCCTATTCCCTTTGTGCGATATGAGCAGGGCGAAAGCCAGGCGGATTTCACCTATGGGTATTCGCATTCGATTCGTGACGGGGTCTGTCGCCCGATTCTGTTCCCGAGTTACGAAGGCGAACTGACCTGGTTGTCGGACGGTCGCGAGCACAGGGCGACCTTCGAAGACGGCTTGACCTTCGAGCGCCAGCGGGAACGGCTCAAGACTGCGTTGCTTCAGGAGACATGGCTGGGCCCGGTCTTGAGCGACGCCCATGCCGAGTTGCAGCGATTGCGCAAGCAGGAACAGGCGGATGCGGGCGGGTTGATCGTGACGATGAATCAGGAGCATGCCCGGCAGGTGGCGGATCTGGTGTTGAAGCTCACCGGGACGCGCGCGCTGGTGGCGGTCTCCGACGATCCATCCGCCTCGAAGACCATTGAAACCTTTGCGCATCACAAGCAGCAGCAGTGGCTGGTGGCGGTGAATATGGTGAGCGAAGGCGTCGATATTCCTCGCCTGCGTGTCGGTGTGTATGCGACCAACGTGTTGACCGAGATGTATTTCCGCCAGGTCGTCGGGCGGTTTGTGCGGATGCAGGATAAGGTGCCGAAACCGCAACGGGCCTGGCTCTATCTACCGAAGGACGCGACGCTGGTCCATTATGCCAAACGCATCAAAGTCGAGCGCGATCACGTTCTCGAAGAAATCATGCCGTCCGTGCAACGGACATTGTTCGGTACGGCGGCGACGTCCCTGAAGGAATACATTCCGCTCAACGGCGTGGCCAGGCTGGATGCCTTGATCGGCGCGGACGAGGGGGACCCGGCGGGTGAAGGCAAGGGGCAACCGGAACCGGCGGTCGCGTTGCATGACCAGAAGAACACCTTGCGGGACAAGCATCGCTCTCTGGTGGGGGCGGTGGCGCGGAAGTGCGGGGTGGATCATCGGCAGCTGAACGCCGAGTTGATCAAGCGGACTGGAGGCCGGGTCGATCAGGCGACCATCCCGCAACTGGAGCGGCGGATCGCCCTGCTGGAAAAGTGGCGTGATTCCGGTTTCGACAAGAAGCGCTGAGCGGCTGAAGTGTGGTAATGATGGCAGGTTCCATCGGCGGATGTGCGAGTTCGTTGAATATTGATGTGAGAGGAAGGCAACCATGGCTGGGAAACAAGTGGCGCGCCGGACGAGTGCGGTCGCCAAGAAGATCACGAAACAGGCGGTGAAGAAAACAGGGACGAAGAAAGCGGCGCCTGCCCGCCGCGCAAAGACGACTCGCGCCAAGCGGCCGTCCGTGGCGGTGGTGGTGCTGTCCGGTTCCACTCCGCTTCGCCGGAACAAGGCGGCGGAGTTGGTGGCGGAAGAACTGCAATTGGATCTGTCAAAGGTGAATCTGGCTTCGGTGGTCAGTCGTCAGGTCGGCGAGACCGAGAAGAACATCAACCGGGTGTTCGATGAGGCGGAACGGAGCGGAGCGATTCTCTTCTTCGACGGCGCGGATGCGCTGTTCGGCACGGGCCGGGCGGGCAAGGACGGCGCCAGTCACTCGACTGCTGCCGGGGCGGCCCATCTGCTGCAACGCATCGAGGACCATAACGGCCTGGTCATTCTCACGACCAACGGGAAAAGCCGGATCGATCAAGCCTTGTCGCGGCAAGCGAAGGTGTCCGTGATGGTGGGCATCAAGAAGAAGCCAAAGAAGAAGTCGGCCTGACAAGGCCGCAGCGAGGTCCACGGCGCGAAGAATAATGAGCGCCACGCTTGTGGACGCCGGCGAGGCGGTGAGCCGGCAGTGTCTTGCGAGAACGCGGCTGACAGACTGTTTCAGCATCCTGTGAGGATTATTCCGTTTCTTCGCTCGCCTCCAGGCACTTCGTGCATTGCTCGAGATCGGGCACGCCATGGGCGCTGCAAAAGTGCCGATGGCAGAGGCCGCAAAGCATAAAGGTCATCTTGATGCGGTCTTCCGCTTCGCAGTAGTAACAGTTTTTTGCGGTTCTTGCCTTCGGCATGGTCCTTCTCCTCGAAACATGTGTCGGTTCAATTACCAGTCGTTGAGCGAGTGCACGAGTCGCATTCTGTCGGCGTCAGTGCGCTTCGCCGTTCCATGCCGATGATCGGGCATGGGGCGGCAGAACCTGAAACCATGACAGGGGGCGGGCAAGGCACCTAGGCCGAGTTAGCCTGAGGCGCTAAGGACAGCTAGAGGTGTGATCGTGCTCGCGTTCACCGGTCCACCAGGTCGGCCGGCACTCCCGTGGACCGCTCACTCCTTATAACACATTTTGCCGATCACCGGCTCGCCCCTACGGGGCAGCCGCCGGCGGCATTCTAGCAGGCTGCGGAAAAACTCGACGATTGCGTCATACGTCGCATTTCGCACACGGGCTGTCTCGCGTCAGAATCGCCCGCAGGATGCGCAAAAAGGCCGTCCAGCAAGGCCGCAGCGAACGAAGAGGCGAATCGTACTCGTGCCGTACGGTGAGCCTCTGAGCGATGCGAGAACGCCGCTGGCGGACTTTTTCCGCATCCTGCTAGACATCCGTGAATCGTGAAGCGTATCTCGTCAGGGACGCCCGCTCTCGATGTCCGGCCATATGCGATGAACTCTATGCCGTTGGCTCTTCTCTGCGGACGAGAGATGAACGACGGCTTTTGTGCGCATCCTGCTATTGCGCCGTGGCCTGCTCGACTTCTTCCCGCAACAGAAATTTGATCGACGGGTTCGATTTGATGCAATAGGCCAGGAGATGTTCGGTGGTGAACAGCATGACGCCGCGGCCTTGCTGATCCACGAGCCGGATGGTGTCCGACGGCCAATAGACGGCCAAAATCGTCGCGGGATTGCCGACGATCCAGCGGGCCAGCGCATGGGGCAGGCGCTCCACGGATGTCTTCACCCCGTACTCATTCTCCAGCCGCGACATGACGACATCGAACTGCAATTCACCTACCGCAGCCAACACCGGTTCGCGACGCACGTGATCCGGTGAATAAAAGATTTGCATGACCCCTTCTTCTTCCAGCTGCTTGAGCCCTTTTTGAAACTGTTTGTGTTTCGAAATGTCCTGCGTGCGCAAGAGGCCGAAACATTCCGGCGGAAAGTGCGGAATGGGATCGAAGGTCAGCGCGGGATCCGAGGTCAGGGTGTCTCCGATCGTGAACAGCCCGGGGTTGACCAATCCGACGACATCGCCGGGGTAGGCCTCGTCGATCGTTTCGCGGTCGCGGCCGAACAGGCGATGGGGGCGTGTCATCCGGATCTTGCGGCCCAGCCTGGCGTGATGGACCATCATGTCTTTTTCGAAGCGGCCGGAGCAGATGCGGAGGAAGGCCATGCGGTCGCGATGCTGCGGGTCCATGTTCGCCTGAATCTTGAACACGAAGCCGGAGAACGCTTCGTCGGTCGGTTGTATCAACCCCTGGGCCGTCTGGCGCGGTCCGGGAGGCGGCGCGAGTTTGGTAAAGGCATCCAGGAACGGCCCGACGCCGAAATTGGTCAACGCGCTGCCGAAGAAGACCGGCGTCAGTTCTCCCGCGAGGAACCGGTCGCGATCGAATGAGGTGCCGGCGCCCGTCAACAGCCCGATCTCTTCCTGCAGCGGCCCATAGGCCTCGCCGAGGGTTTCCGCCAGCTTCGGATTGGGAAAGGCCTCGACCGTCATCGGGGCGCGACGCTGATTGTGCGCCGTCCGCTGGAAAAACAGTACCTGGCGGTGTTGAAAATCGTACACCCCTTGAAAGCCGGACCCTTCGCCGATCGGCCAATTGAAAGGCACCGCCGTCATCCCCAGGGTGCGCTCGATTTCATCCAGCAGGTCGAACGGATGGCGGCCCGGCTGGTCCATCTTGTTGATGAAGGTCAGGATCGGGATGCCGCGCTTGCGGCAGACGGCGAAGAGCTTCTTGGTCTGCGGCTCGATACCCTTGGCGCCGTCCAGCACCATGACGGCGCTGTCGACCGCCATGAGCGTGCGGTACGTGTCTTCGCTGAAGTCCTGGTGGCCCGGTGTGTCGAGCAGGTTGACCCGCGCGCCTTGATAGTCGAACTGCAGCATGGTGGAGGTGATCGAAATGCCGCGCGCCTGCTCCAATTCCATCCAGTCGGACTTGGCTTGGCGCTGGGTGGAGCGGGCTTGCACTGCGCCCGCCAGGTGCACCGCGCCGGCATACAGCAGCAGCTTTTCGGTCAAGGTTGTTTTTCCGGCGTCCGGATGGGAAATGATGGCAAACGTGCGCCGTCGCAGCACTTCTCGCCGCAATTCATCGGCCGCAGATTTCTCAACCGGCAGGGACATAGCGCTTCTCTTTGTGGTTAGGGAAAGCCAACGGGACAGGGGATCGGGGCATCGCCTGGTGTCGCTGGACGATAACTCTTTCTTTTATCAGTCGGAGGGGGGTGGGGGCAAGGAGGGGAGGCGGGGAGGGGGCTGAGTGGCTCTCTTGCTCGCAGAACGCGCACGATCAGAATGTGCTCGTCCCATGCGCGCAGTGAGAGCCGCTCAACCTCCTCCCCTTGGATTTGAATGAACGAGGGGATGTTGGACGCGCGCAGTGGGAGATCAAGCAGGTCCCTTCCCTGGGGAAAAATGGAAATGGAGAAGATGGAGAACGCGCACGAAAATACTGTGCTCGTCCGATGCGCGCAGTGAAGGCTCCCTGCCTCCTCCCTTTGAGGCGATGGTGAGAGAGGGACGCGCGCAATCGGGAGCACCTGATCGCCCTCCCTGAGTAGCTAGATAGGGGAGTGGAGGTCGGAAGGGGGCCCTAGGAATTAGAGATCGGGCGGCTACTTGCCCAAAGGATTGGTCAGCGCGCCTTTTGCGCCTTCCTTGACCCCTTTGACGTCTTCTTTCACTTGACCGACGCCCTGCTTGGTTTTGTCGATGTCCAGCTTCTTGGCGTCTTCTTTCGTTTGAGTCGCATCGGTTTTGAGTTTGCCGGTGGCTTCCGTTAAAGACTTGCCGGTGCCTTTCATCGCCTCTTTGCCTTCCACGACAAGGCCATCGGCATGGGCTGATGGCAGCAGCGACGCAACGGAGCTTGCTCCGAGACCGACGGCGACCGCGATGGCAACGATCAATGACTTTTGCATGACGAGCCTCCTTGGTGAGTGGCACTATTCGCTGCATGGGGATGAGGAAAGTGGTTACATGCTCGGCCTGTCAAGGCCAATGGCATGCTTCCGTGCCGCCACTATAACAGGATAGCCGGAGTATTGTTTCAGGATCTTCTGTGCTAAGACGAAAGCGTCTAGATAAAATCGAGCCACATGGAGGCTGGTACTTAGCTTGGCATATAATCCCGTTGCCGTATCGTTGCCGTATATTGTTGAGAGAGTAAAGTCTGCAGCCTGACGGTATTTCCATGGGGAATTTATGAATGTCGATGACATCATTAGTTATGGAGAACTGGTCGGCGCTGAGAAATTGATGCTCCAGAAGGGAATGAATTTTGGGGTTGGAGAGGACTATTCCATCCTGCTCATGTCTCAGCGAGCGAATGCTCCGTATCGAGATGTAGTTGATGAAGCCACAGGAATACTGGTTTATGAGGGCCATGATCAGCCACGCACAAAGGATTGCCCTAATCCCAAGGAGGTTGATCAACTGATCACAACGCCGAAAGGGACTTGGACAGAGAATGGCCGATTTTTTAAGGCAGCCATGGATTTTCAGCGCGGGCTAAGAGAAAAAGCAGAGCTGGTGAAAGTCTACGAAAAAATTGCTGTCGGTGTATGGTGCTACAAGGGATTCTTTGAGCTGTTCGACGCGCACGTTACGTTGCGAGAGGAAAAGAGAAACGTGTTCCAGTTCTTCCTCAAACCTGTGGAAAAGAAAGCTTTTGGCCGAATCATTGAACTTCCACACAAACGGTTGATTCCGACCCATGTGAAAGTGGAAGTCTGGAAACGAGATCAGGGCAAGTGTGTCCAGTGTGGCTTCCAGAAAAATCTCCATTACGATCACGACATACCCTATTCCAAGGGAGGAAGCAGTCTTTCTGCGCAGAACGTTCGAATTCTATGCGCCAAATGCAACCTGGAAAAATCTGACAAGATCATGAGCGTGTTGCCATGGCTATGCGCATTAACAAGCTCCATTGTAGAGCTTGGGCAGCATCCTTAAGATAGGTTGGATGGAGCATAGCTAGGGCGCATTTGAAGCTGACGTTGGGAGTGGGCGACAAGCCAACATGTTAGCGGCGGATGACCCACTCAGTTCGGGTATCCTTCGCGGTCGGATGGTTGTTACGAAACTGCAGGTAGCCCATTCGCCCTTCTTTTCTTTTCCATGCTATACACCATCACATCATGACCACTTCCCATCCCCGCGATCCATTGCACGGCGTGACGTTGGAGACTATCGTGACGACCCTGGTCGAACGCCATGGGTGGGCGGAACTGGGCCGTCGCTTGCCGGTGCGCTGTTTCTTGAATAATCCGAGCGTCAAATCGAGTCTCACGTTCCTGCGTAAGACGCCTTGGGCGCGCGAGCGGGTGGAGGGGATGTATATCGCGGAGCTGCCCTGACCTTGAGCTGTCCGCTTTCAGTGGCTGCATAGCCTGGCTTCTTCAATCTGAACGTCCCCCGCATACAAGGACTTCACACCCACATGGCCCCGAACGCGACGATCTTCAAAGCCCTCCTCCACATCGCCGATGTGGACCGCCACTATTATGACGACCATACGGTCACGCTTGCGCGTCATCCGTCAGAGACCGACGAGCGGATGATGGTGCGTCTGCTGGCCTTTGCGTTTCATGCGCATGAGACGTTGCTGTTTGGCCGGGGGCTGAGCGCTGAAGCCGAGCCCGCGCTCTGGCAAAAGGATTTGACCGGGCTCATCGAGCTGTGGATCGAAGTGGGCCTGCCGGATGAGAAGGCTCTCCGCCAGGCCTGCGGCCGCGCTCAACAGGTCTGCGTCTACAGCTATGGCGGGCGTGCTGCCGATCAGTGGTGGAAAGAGAATGTGGCTGCGCTTGAGCGATTGAAGAATCTCACCGTGATGAACCTCTCGCCGGAGGGCAGCCGGGCTCTAGCCGGGCTTGCGCAACGCAACATGGAATTGCATTGCACCATTCAGGACGGGCAGCTGTTGATCGGCGACGGGACGAATGCCGTGCAAATTGAGATGGTGAGATGGAAAGAGGCCGTACGTGAAAAGTGAAAGGCGAAACGTCTTTGGATGTTCCCGAACATGTTCAAGACTCAATTCTCCATGTTCAATTGAGCATTAATAATCGAACATCTGTCGGAGGTCCGTAATGGCGGTAAGAGAGAGGCTGCATGAAAGACAGGAAACGTATCCCCATCGACGGTGAGCCGGTTCAGTGGAACAGTCCGTTTGCGGCCTTGAAGAATCTTGAACTGCCGCCGACTTCTCCACGAGACAAGACAGAAGCTCCGGCCACAGTCTCGCCGGGCCAGGCGAAGAACCGCGGGCGGGTGGATATCATCCGGCAAACCGCGCATCGCGGCGGCAAGACGGTGACGGTCGTCACGGGGTTTATCGGTATCGGTCAGGATGAGAAGGAGCAATTGGCCAAGGAGATGCAGAAGGCCTGCGGCGTCGGGGGCACGGTGAAGGAAGGGCGAATTGAAATCCAAGGCGATAAGCGCGAAGACGTGGCGCGCATTCTGACGAAAGCCGGATTCAGGCCGGTATTTGCCGGCGGGTGAGACCTCATGGCTGAGCCGCTCAAGAATAGTTTCGGTGCCGATGTTCCGCGCACGATTGCCCGGATGATTGCCGCCGTCTTTTCGCGATTCGACGAAAAGGGGTTCGTCAGATCTGCGTTGGATGGGTATGACGCGCTGGAACTGATGCCGCGTGGCTGGAAAATCGCTCATCAACTTCGCCGCTTTCTCCCGGACGACTACGAGAAGGCCATTGAGATTCTCCTCGCCTCGCTCGATCGGAAGCCGGAGCGAACCGTTGCCCAGGGGATGGGCGGCTTTCTGTTCTTGCCGCATGTGTTCTTCGTGGCGGAATACGGGCTGGAGCATTTCGAAGCATCCATGCGGGCGCAATATGTGCTCACGCAACGCTTCACCGCCGAATTCAGCATTCGCCGATATCTTGAACGGCATCAAGCGGCGACGCTGGCCCGTCTCATGGAATGGTCGGTTGACCCTAGTGAGGATGTGCGCCGCCTGGTGTCGGAAGGCACGCGTCCCCGGTTGCCCTGGGCGGCCCGGTTGCGCGCGTTTCAAGCAGACCCGAGACCCGTTCTCGTGTTGCTGGAGCGACTCAAAGACGATCCGGCGCTCTACGTACGTCGGAGTGTGGCCAATAATCTGAACGACATCGGCAAGGACCATCCCGCGCTGCTGGTGGCGACGGCCAAGCGGTGGATGGTCGATGCGACTGAGGAGCGGCGGTGGATTATCCGGCATGCGTTGCGGTCGGCCGTGAAGCGGGCTGATGCCGATGCGTTGGCTGTCTTGGGGTATGGAGAATCGGCGTTCCTGTCTATCCGCAAGGGCCGTGTGACGCCTCCACGGGTCACTATCGGTTCGACCGTCACGATCGACTGTGAACTCGTCAACCGATCCGCCAAGCCACAACGGGTGCTGGCGGACCTGCGCGTGCATTACGTCAAGGCCAACGGCAGCAATCGCCCGAAAGTCTTCAAGCTGAAGGCGGTTGAGTTGCCGGCCCGTGCATCACTGCCGTTGCGCAAACGCCTGTCGCTGTCACAACTCACGACTCGCACGCACTATCCCGGCACGCACAGGGTGGAGCTCCTCATCAATGGACGCTCCCATCCCTTGGGTAAGTTCGATTTGGTGGAGCCGTGAGCGCTGTATACATCGCTGATGTCATCATGACCGAGCCGGCATTCCGTGAGACAACTCTGCCGTTGACAGCTTCTTCTTAAGAGTCTAGCCTAAAGCCTCCCGCGATCCTTGATCATCCGCATGGTTTTCTCCCCTGAGGTTTTCCCATGCTGCGTGATTGTGGAAGAGCCGCCCAAGGTTTCGGCTTGCCTCTCACGGTGCAAGTCTCCTCGCCCGTCCGGCGCCCTGCACCCTTGATTCGACCAACAGTGAGTACGGCGCTTCGATCTACGGTCACCGTTTTGACGCGGCGGGTCCCTTTACCTCCATCATGGCCGATCATTCACTGTGACCTGACAAGCAGGAGGTCTTGCCATGTACACTGATTTTTACGGTCTTATTCGAGCACCGTTCGGTACGACGCCCGACGCCGACAATCTGTTCTTGAGTCCGAGCCATCGAGAGGCATTGGGCTCGATTTTGTACGGGATCAAAGAGCGAAAAGGCATCGTCCTTGTCACGGGCGAAGTCGGCGTCGGCAAAACCACCATCCTGCGTCGGTACCTTCAAATCGCCGCCCCCCCGAAGCAGTCGTCTCCACATCCACAGAAAACCGTTCATCTCTACAACCCGAATATGACGTTCGACCGCCTGCTGATCACGATCCTCCAGCAGTTGGGGGCCCAACCGGTCAGCGAGGAGCAGGCTGAGATGCTCAAGCAGCTGCATGACTTGGCAAAGGCGGAGCGCAACGGCGGCGGCACTGTTGTCCTCGTCATCGACGAGGCCCAATGTATGCCGGTCGAGACCCTGGAAGGTATCCGGATGTTGACCAACCTGGAGACGCCGCACGAAAAATTGATTCAGATCGTGCTCACCGGTCAGCCCGAACTGGAAGCGCTACTGGAGCGCCATGAGGTGCGCCATATCCGTGAGCGCATCGCGGTTCGGGCCAGGATCCTGCCTCTGACCGATACGGAAAGTGTCGCCTACATTCAACATAGACTCGATCAGGCCAGCCGTGAGCAGGTCGCGATTTTCTCTCCGGCTGCGCTCCGTATCCTCGCCAAAGCCGCGCACGGGATTCCGAGGCGGTTGAACATCCTGTGCGACAACGCGCTCATGACCGGATTTCGCCGACGAGAACCCGTCATCTCCCGCCAGGTCGCGCAACAGGTCGTGGCGGAGATCGATGAGGTGCAGGCGCGTCCGGTCTGGAAGAGACGCGAGGCGGTTGTGTTGGCGTCCGTGCTGGCTTTGGCATTTCCGGTCTGGCTCTATCTGGGATGGTTCCCGAGCGGGCTCTGGGAAGGGTCCGGTCAAACAGCTCGGGAGACACCGCCGTCACCGAACGCCATCGGTCTCTCCGGTGACCTGCCGGTCTCGCCACGGAACGAGCGCGGGATTCTGCCGGTTGATTCAGTATCGCCGGTCGCAATGGCCAATGCGCCGCCCCTGACTCCCCAACATGCCGCTCCGTTGCCCGTGCCGCGACCCGTTCCGGTCTTGCCTGAGCTTGTGAGGGTGAGCGGACCTCCTAAATCGTCGCCTCAAAACGAGGCCCTGCGCGTACCTGACGACAAGGGGATCCAGACCGCCATGAGCGGTGAACTGGTTTCATCCGATGATGCGGAGTCCGGGGAGACGGCCCGCCTGCTGGTCGTGCTGTTGGACTCGGGCCGCGTCGTGTTGGGAAAAGCGCAGGCGACGATCAACAATCCGCGCTTGGAGGACAAGGGGTTTTCCGGGGCGGCGTTTCAGGCCCGTCTGCGCAAGGAGTTCTTGGCGAGAACCGGGCATGACCTGCAGGCCCTGAACGCCGCCGCCATGCCGGAGCGTGCCAGGCCGTTGCTGGCCAAGCTCGCCGGGATCATGCAGAAAGCGGTGCAGGACGTTCAGTCGGATATCAATAAAAAGGGCATTGGGTTCAAGGGGTTCATCCCCGCCACGTTCGGAACGCAGGTTGCCGCGAGTTTCTCCAAGGACACCGGGCTTAAGTTACGACAGATCGGCCCGCCGGACGTGGAGCCGAGAAATCCCGACAACAAACCCGACGAGCAGGAAACGGAGGCCTTGCTGGTCGTCCAAAGAAGCCACCCGCGGGTGGGTGACCATGTCATCTCGCAACGACTCGCGGATCAGAGCGTCCGAGTCGTGCTGCCGCTCTTTTACACGAAGGCCTGCTTGAGCTGCCACGGGAAACCCAAGGGAGAGTTGGATATTTCCGGATACGAGAAGGAAGGATTCAAGGAGGGCGATCTCGGCGGGGCCATTTCGGTAATTCTTCCCTCTGTCGCCCCGCCCGCGGCGAGCCAGCGGGAGGGCTGAGTCCAACCGGCCGGTTGGACGTCTAGGCGACCGGTTTCCTCGGATCGATCGTCTGCCCCGTCATCGTGCCCTCCACACTGGCGAGATAACATTGCGCGACCGTCTCAGCCGGCAAGCCGATCGACGGGTCCATGCCTCTGGCAATCAGTGTTTCCGTCACCCAGGGCGGGCTGACGACATTCACGCGCAGGCTTCGCGGCAGGTCGATGGCGGCGGCGCGGACGAACCCTTCCAGTCCCGCATTGGCCATGCTGATCGCGCAACTGCCTTTCATGGGTTCCTGGCTGAGCACGCCGCTGGTAAGCGTGAATGATCCATGGTTGGTGACGAACGGTCTGCCGATCCGCACCAGATTCGCCTGTCCCATCAGTTTGTTCTTCAGTCCGATGAAATAGTCGTCGTAGGTCAGGTCGTCCAGACTCGCGAATTTAGCGATCCCGGCGGTGCTCACGACTGCGTCGCAGGTACCGATGGTCTTGAAGAGGCTGGTGATGGAGTCCGGCGAGGCCAGATCCACCTGATACGTTCCCCTCTTGTGTCCCACCGTCACCACATCGTGCCGCGTCGAGAATAACTTCACGACGGCGGATCCGATGGTACCCGTGCCTCCGATCACAATCACCCGCATGCTGAACCTCCCTTGTTCATGAATGACCGAGTGTAGTCATGGGGCTCTGTGGGGCGCAAGAGTCGTTTACTCAGGACTGTCGATGACGTATTGCGCTCTGGCCGAGGGTTCTGTCGCCGGCTGAACGTGACGGCAGGGAGGAATATCTGCTTGGAGCCGTCGCAAGAGCACGGTGATTTTCATGTTGGACGGAACCTCGCAGAGCCACACGTGCATGCCCGATTCGAGATCGTCGAAGTGCCGCTGCACGGAAAATCCCGGTTTCTCCATGAAATAGGCGGAGAGAAATCCGTTGATCGCCTGCACGGTCCAGGGATGGTCTTTGATGTATCGGTACGTGAGTCGAAGTTCTACGACCTGATTGGCTGGTTCTGCATCCATGTGGGCGGCGCTCCTTGCTGGTGATAAGGAAGCACTCTAGCAGGTTGTCGAGAAAGGCCGCCAGCGGTTGGGCAGGGTTGTGGAAGTCAGGAACAGGTGGCTGTTGTAGCCGGGGGAGCCTGTCACCAGCCTCCTGGTAACTTCCTGAGCCGTTTGGAACATTGAGACCGGCGCCGGGATCTGTGTATGGTACGGCATGGAGGGCTTCACGCCATGTTGACTGCCTACAATCAGATTCCTCTTCCTTCGTTCATGTACGGGACCGCATGGAAAAAAGAGGCAACGGCGCCGTTGGTGCAGCAGGCCGTGGCCGCGGGGTTCACGGCGATCGATACGGCCAATCAATTGATCCACTATGAGGAAGCATTGGTCGGAGAGGCGCTGATGGCGCTGGCGAAGCAGGGCACACCGCGGGACCGGCTCTTTCTGCAAACCAAGTTCACGCCGGTCAACGGTCAGGACCATCGCACGCCCTACGATGCGCAGGCCGATCTCACGACACAGGTACGGCAATCCTTCGACAGCTCACTGACTCATCTTCATACCGACTATCTCGACTCCTACGTGTTGCATGGCCCCTATGGGCGGCGCGGGTTGAGCGATGCAGATTGGGAGGTCTGGGCCGCCATCGAAGCGCTCTACGATGCGGGCAAGACGAAGATGATCGGCATCAGCAACGTGACGGCGGATCAGCTCACCCTACTCTGTGCGCGGGCGGTTCATAAGCCGATGGTGGTACAGAATCGCTGTTATGCGGCGCTGGGCTGGGATCAGGACGTGCGGGCGATCTGCCGGACTCACGGTATCATCTACCAAGGCTTCTCCTTGTTGACGGCCAACCGGGAACTGTTCGCCGATCTCGAGGTGCGGGCCATGGCCGCCAAGTACGGCATGGGGCTGGCGCAACTGGTGTTCCGATTCGCCATGCAGATCGGCATGTTGCCGCTGACCGGCACGACCAATCCGCAACACATGCAGGAAGACCTGCGCTCCGACCAATTCACGATCGCTGCCGACGATCTACAGCGACTGGAAATCATCGGAATGTAACCGGTTGCCTATCGCAGCGGCGATGGTTCCGGCTCGCCCGATCGCCCCTGAAACGGTGTTGTGCATTGATGAAAAGCCTGCATCAACTCGAAGTGATCATCATGTTGCTTGCGGTGGTGCTTGCGCTGACGACCATCGCGCAGAAGATCCGTATCCCGTATCCGATCTTTCTCGTGTTGGGTGGGCTGGCGCTGGGTCTGGTGCCCGGTTTACCTGCAGTGACACTCAATCCTGACCTCGTGTTCCTGGTCTTCCTGCCGCCGATCTTATGGGCGGCCGCCTACTTCACGTCCCTGCGCGAGTTTCGCCGGAATCTCCGGCCGATTTCGCTTCTGGCGGTCGGGTTGGTCCTGGCGACCTCCGCCGGGGTGGCCTTTGTAGCTCATGCGCTCTTGCCCGGTATCGGGTGGGCGGAGGCCATCGCGCTGGGTGCGATCGTCTCGCCGCCCGACGCCGTGTCTGCGACGGCCATCGGGAAGCGGCTGAGAATCCCGCGCCGGATCGTCACGATCCTGGAGGGTGAAAGTCTGGTCAACGATGCCACGGCACTGGTGTTGTATCGGGCGGCCGTGGGAGCCGCAATGAGCGGTTCGTTTGCACTCGGGCATACGCTGTTCGAGTTTGTATTCGCCGCGCTGGCGGGAGTCGTCATCGGCATCGGTGTGGCCTGGCTCACGCGGTGGGCGCTCTGCGCGACGGACGACGGGTTTACGCAGATCGGCGTGACGCTGCTGGCGCCGTACATCGCCTGGGTGTGCGGGGAGTCGGTGCATGCCTCTGCCGTGCTGGCTTGTGTGGCTGGTGGCCTGTACCTTCGTCAGTCGTTCAGCGGTGCGGTGTCTCCGGCCACCAGATTGCAGGCTCGCGCTGTGTGGGATCTCCTGATTTTTATCTTGAACGGAGTGATTTTTATCCTGATCGGCCTGCAATTGGGCGCGTTACGCGACTCGGTGGCCCCGGGCCAGTTCGGGCCGGTGCTCATCGCCGGAGCCTGGGTGAGCGCGACCGCTATCCTGGTGCGCTTTCTGTGGGTGCCGTTGGCCGCTCTCATTCCCAGATGGTTGAGCCCGACCTTGCGTGCACGTGATCCGATGCCACCATGGTCCGCCCTGTTCCTCATTTCCTGGACCGGCATGCGCGGGATTGTGACCCTGGCTGCTGCATTGGCGCTTCCGGTGACGACCAGCTCAGGCGTGCCGTTTCCATTTCGCTCTGAAATCATTCTGATCAGCTTCACCGTGATTCTTGCGACCCTGGTCCTGCAAGGCCTCTCACTGCCGCCGATCATTCGACTGATACCTCTTCAAGAAGACGATGGGCTGGAGCAGGAAGAAACGCTGGCACGGGAACATGCGGCGACGGCGGCCTTAAATCGGCTGGATCAAGTCATCACAGAAAACTGGGTGTCTCTGGAGCAGGTCGAGCGAGTGCGGCTGCGGTACATCCAACGGCTGGAGCGCCTCACCCGGGCAAGTCTGGCGGAGGAACAGATGTCCACCTCGACCGCCGAAACCGTTCAGCGTCTGCAGCATGAAGCCATGACCGCTGAGCGCATGGCTCTGATCGGTCTTCGTGATAACGGCACGATCAGCGACGAAGTCCTGCATCGCTTGGAGCAGGAACTCGATGTCGCCGCGCTCCACCTGGGTGTCGGCGAGCGACGTCCC
Source organism: Nitrospira defluvii (assembly GCA_000196815.1). Classification (GTDB taxonomy): domain Bacteria; phylum Nitrospirota; class Nitrospiria; order Nitrospirales; family Nitrospiraceae; genus Nitrospira_A; species Nitrospira_A defluvii_A. The sequence continues at coordinate 3,624,111 of FP929003.1, read as the reverse complement.
GGCAGAACCCACGCGTAAGCGAGGTCTGCTTGGATGACTTCCTCTTGATCAGGAATGCCGTGGACGTAAGGGCGTGAGCACGGTTCACCTGCTCTTCCCTCGTCGACTTCGCCGTCCTGTTCCCTCGTTTATAGACCGGTTATTGCGCGACTGCCACGTGTGTTCCCCCCTTCGCGGTAACACTTCAGAGGACTTTCCTCCCTTCCGGCGACTCATGGATAGTGCGCCCTCGGCAAGAGGCAGAGGGCGCATCGAACACATGTGCTCGTGTCCGGTTTATGAGCCGGGCAGGGCGAGCAGGGAGTGGGAGAATGGCTGGCGCAAGGCGTTCGAAGGTCGTGAGTGTTGTGTTCCTGGTGGGACTCTTGTGTGGCATGGGGTGGGGACCCGCCCAGGCCGAGGAGAGCGGTGCGGATCCTGACGCGAAAACGGAAGAGCCGCATTGGGTGATTTCTATTCGAGGAGGGGCGGCTCAGGCGACGCAGGATCATGTTTCCAATGCGGTTGCATCGTTGGGCGGCGCGGGCAGCCTCCAATTCCTCTATCAATTTTCTCCGTATTTTCGTTTTGGTCTGACCGTCGATGGTCAGCAGCAAGCCGTTGATGTGAAGAATGGGGCGGGCACCTTCGGTGATCTGCTGACCGTCGCCGTCATGCCGACGATCGAAATGCGTCCGTTTCAAACCACCACCGCGATTCCCTACCTCTCAGTCGGCCTTGGCATGAATTTCAACATGTTCTCGACGGCCACGCGGGTGCTTCCGCTGGATTACGGCAATACGTTTGCGGCGCGAATCGCAGGCGGACTCGACATCCCGTTGACGCCTCACTGGAGCCTCAATACGGAACTGGCTTGGCGACTCAATAAGGGAGAGTGGACCCAATCGGGCGCGACCGGCCGGTTCGATGCCACGTCTGTCCTTGGCTTGGTCGGTATTCGATATCTGTTCTGACGCTCGCTCCGGCCAGAGTTCCGCAGGAACGCCGGATGTACGTATCCCGCCCTGTTCTGCTGTCTTTCATCTGATTCTCTTTCGACGACCTCCGCTGTCGGTGAGGCGACCCTACCGACAGCGGAAGCCACCCGGCTTGACGCGCGAGTCCGGTGCGGGTAGGTTCGCGCCATGTCGATGCGTATTGCTCAGGCACAACCGTCCGATGCGCCGCTCGTCGCCGATTTGGTCGGCGAGCTGTTGCAGGAGATCATGACGGCCATCGGCGCGAAGGCGTTCGGATTCTCCCGGGTCGAGACCGAAGCGCGGGCGCGGCAATGGCTGACAGACGGGACCTATACGGTGTTATTGGCGTATCATGCCGAGAAGGTTGCCGGTTTTCTGGCCCTCTCGGAAAGTCGTGCCCTCTATGCGGAAGGCACGTTCGGCACCATTCCGGAACTGTATGTGCGCCCGGCATTCAGGTCCTGTAACGTGGGTACCGGACTCGTGGGAGAGGCCAAGAATCTGCTCCGCGCGCGAGGATGGACCAGGCTGGAGGTCACGACGCCTCCGCTCCCGCAGTTCGACCGGACCCTGGCGTTTTATGAACGACAGGGATTCAGCATTTCCGGGGGACGGAAAATGAAACTGTCCCTGTGATCCGGCCCGTGGTTCAACAAGAGCGAACCGGCTGTGGCATTGCGGCAGCGGCCGCGCTGGCTGGTATGTCCTATGCGCATGCGAAGGCCGTCGCCGCTTCGTTGGGCATCTCTGCTCAAGATCCGAGGCTTTGGTCCGAAACGGCATCGGTGCGGCGGCTGCTGACACAGTTCGGTCTGCGTGCCTCGCGGGCGACCAAACCGTTTCGCTCATGGGCCGATTTGCCGGATTGTGCGTTGATGGCCATCAAGTGGCATCTGGAACAGGGGCGACCGTTCTGGCATTGGGTTGTGTTCGTGCGAGAGAACGGCCGCTCGTACGTGGTAGATTCCAACCCGACATTGAAGGCTCCCCTTCGGACCGACTTCGGGCGTATGAGGCCGGTGTGGTTTCTGTCTGTGATGATGAAGAGGTAACGGGTGAAGATCGCGATAATCGGTGGCGGGCCGGCCGGGCTGATGGCGGCAGAGACAGCACTGGCCGGCGGTGCCTGCGTCACGCTGTACGATGCCATGGCGTCGGTCGGCCGTAAGTTTCTGTTGGCCGGTAAGGGCGGGCTGAACCTGACCCATTCCGATCCGCCGGAAGTGTTTCTCTCGCGGTATGGCGAGCGCATGGCGAAGGTCGCGCCTTGGCTCAGCGCATTCGGCCCGGATGCGCTCCGCGCATGGGCCAAAGAGTTGGGGGTCGACACGTTTGTGGGCTCCTCCGGGCGGATTTTTCCTGCCGACATGAAAGCCGCGCCGTTGCTGCGGGCCTGGCTTCGGCGGTTGCGTCAGACCGGGCTCACCGTGCAGGTGCGGCATCGCTGGTGCGGGTGGGATGGATCGGGGGCGCTTCGCTTTGAGGCGCCACAGGGATCAAAGATCGTGGAGGCCGATGCGGTCATTCTGGCGCTGGGCGGCGGCAGTTGGCCAAAACTCGGCTCCGATGGCGCCTGGGTGCCCTTGCTTGCGGGGCGTGCCGTTCCGATCACGCCGTTGGAGCCGGCCAACTGCGGGTTCGACGTTGGATGGACGGAGCATTTCCGGAACAAATTCGCGGGGCATCCGGTGAAGACCGTGGGCGTGGTCGCCAAGTCGCCCAACGGGGCGGTGATGCGCCGGATGGGGGAGTTCGTGATTACGGACACCGGAGTTGAGGGCGGCATCATTTACGCGGTTGCGCCCTACCTTCGCGATGAGATTCGGGCTACCGGCCGTGGTACGCTCCGGCTGGATCTTGCGCCCGATCGGGAACTGCCTCGCCTCATCAAGGATCTCTCCCAGCCGCGCGGGAAACGAACTATGGCGACGCACTTGCAGCGGCGGGCGCACATTGAAGGGGTGAAATCAGGCCTGTTACGAGAGCTCGTGTCGAAAGAAGATTTTTCGGACCCGACGCGCCTGGCCGCAGCGATCAAATCCTTACCGCTCACGCTCGCGGCTCCGCGTCCCTTGGAGGAGGCGATCAGCACCGCCGGCGGGGTCGAGTTCAAGGCGCTGGATAAGCGACTGATGGTGCGAGGGATCCCAGGATTGTTCTGCGCGGGGGAAATGTTGGATTGGGAGGCGCCGACGGGCGGGTATCTGCTCACGGCCTGTTTCGCCAGCGGGCGAACAGCCGGTGCCGGTGCGGTCGCTTGGCTCAAGGAGCGTGCAGGGCGTGCCAAGGCATAACACGACCAACAACGGGGTTGTGGCTCTGGTGGTTCCGGGCATCGGTAATTCGGGACCCGGCCATTGGCAAACCTTGTGGGAGGAGCGGCACCACGGCTGGCCGCGAGTGCAGCAGCGTGACTGGGATCGTCCGGTCTGTGCGGAATGGCTGCGCGGGCTCGATGCCGCCATGGCCCGTCTTTCTGCTCCGCCTGTGCTGATCGCCCATAGCATGGGTTGCCTGTTGGTCGCCCACTGGGCGAAACGTACCTCGCTCCCTGTTCGTGCGGCCTTTCTGGTCGCAGTCCCGGATCCTGCCGGCCCCATGTTTCCGCCTGCTGCACAGGGTTTTCAGCCGGTCCCTTCGGAGAAACTCCGGTTTCCCAGTCTGGTGGTGGCGAGCAGCAACGATCCGTTCGGTTCCGTCGCCTATGCGCAGCGTTGTGCTGCTGATTGGGGCAGCGACTTTGTGGAGGTTGGTGCAGTCGGTCACATTAACGCAGACAGCGGTCTCGGTGACTGGCCGGCCGGGCTTGCGGTATTCGATGGCTTCTTGAAGTCGTTGTGACTCCTCGACGTCCGCGTTCGTATCTGGTGAAATGTGATGCGTATCCCGTCAGGACGAAGTGCGAGCGGCGAGATACGGAGGCTCGGGGCGCTTCAGCCCGCATGTCGTTAGGTGAGGATCTGTCGATATTCCGGTGAGGCGAGTGTGCCTGTCTTCAGGTCCCAGTCGATGAGGAAAATGGCAGACCGTTCCGAGGACAATGAGAGGAGCCGCCGCCCGTTCTGAGCCACCACACTGTCGGCCTTCCTGAAATCGAGTGTGCGATCGGCTCCGGTGCGGTTGCACACGAAGAGGGGGAGCCCTGTGTCTCTCGTGCATCGTTCCCATTCGCCGTTCGGGCCATGCAGTCCCGGAGCCCAGGCCGCCGACGAGACCAGGATCTGCGCGCCCTTCGCCTTCAAACTATTGGCAATGCCCGGTGAGTAAGCATCGGCGCAGATAAGCATCCCGACGTTTCCGAGTGGCTCCATCGGAAAGACCGTCGTTTCCGTGCCTGGAGTCGACCAGGCTTCGGACCCGACGCGTAGCGCGTTGATCTTGCGATGTGATCCTGCCAGGCGTCCGTCGGGGGTGATGGCGAAGACGGCGTTGTAGAGTCGTCCGGATTGCGGGTCCCGATCGGGATGTGAGAGGAAGACGGCGACGCGCTTCCTGGCGGCAAAGAGGCGGACCTTCTCCATCCAGGGATCCGGCTGCGGGGCGATCCAGTCCGTGCCGAGTGTATCGGCGAACGTGTAGCCGCTGACCGCGAGTTCCGGCGTGATGATCCAGCCGGCTCCGAGGCAGGCGGCTCTCGTGATCGCGTGGGAGAGCAGATGCCGGTTCTTCGCCAGAGCGCCGGGTATCGGGGCCAGATGCAAGAGCGCGATGCGTAGGGTCGAACCGGCCATAGGTCAGGATTGTGAAATGAAGGTCGGACACTTGTCGCAGGACTGTATCATATGCCGCTCCGTCGATCGACCCGCAGGACTGCCATGCCCAGGCTCGTGCGTATCAGCCAGCGGTGTGCCCGGAAGATGAGACGAATGAATGATCCCTCCAACGGTTGATCTCTGCATCGTCGGCGCCGGAGCGGCCGGGTTGGCGGCCGGTATTTTTGCCGCCGAGCAGAACCCGCACCTGACGATCGAATTGCTGGACGGGGCGAAGGCCATCGGCGCCAAGATCCTGGTGTCCGGCGGCGGCCGGTGCAATGTCACCCATCATGTCGTCACGCCGGAGGATTTTTTCGGCACCCGCCATCTGGTGCGCAATGTGCTCGCGGCCTTCCCTGTGCAGGACACGATCCGGTGGTTTGCTTCCCTCGGTGTCGATCTGAAGTGCGAGGAGACCGGCAAACTGTTTCCGGTGACCGACAAATCGCGGACCGTGTTGGAGGCGCTCCTCGCTCGCAACCGGGTGCTCGGGATAGTCCTTCACTCCGGTCATCGAGTCACGGATATTGCCCGCCTTGACGACACACAAGAGGCGGACAAGCCGGAGCCTGCCCGGTTCGTGATCCGGCATCAAGAAGGCGAAACCTTCGCTCGGCGCGTCATCCTGGCCACCGGCGGACGGTCGTTGCCACGCACGGGGAGTGACGGTTCGGGTTATGACCTTGCGCGACGCCTGGGCCACCAGGTGACGCCGACCGCCCCGGCATTGGTGGCTCTGGTCCTCGACGACCGTTGCTTTCATCGCGGACTGTCCGGGCTTTCACAGGAAGTCGAGATTCAGACTTTGGTCCAGGGGAGACCCGTCGATCGGCGAATCGGCAGCTTACTCTGGACGCATTTCGGGATCAGCGGACCGGTGGTGATGGATGCGAGTCGATTCTGGTGCCTTGCCAGAGAACGTGGTGAGGCGGCGGAGGTGTATGGGAATTTCCTGCCCGGGCGCACTACGGAGCAGGCGCGGGAGTGGTTTCTGCATCAGGCGGCGAAGAATCCGCGGCGGTCGCTGTTGAAGCTGTTGATGGAGATATTGCCCGAGCGATGCGCCGAGGCCTTCTGTCGTCATGTGGAGGGCGATCCGCAGCAGGCTTGCGCCCAGGTGTCGCGGAACATTCGTGATCGTCTCCTGTCGGCCCTTACCCGGTTCCGGTTTCCTGTCGTGCGCGATCGAGGGTGGAATTTCGCCGAAGTGACGACCGGAGGGATTCCGCTGGAAGAGGTCAACTTCCGCACGATGGAGTCGAAGCTTGTCCCCGGCTTGTATCTGGTCGGCGAGGTGCTCGATTGCGACGGGCGGATCGGCGGATTCAATTTTCAGTGGGCCTGGGCGACCGGACGGCTGGCCGGTCGAGCGGCAGCCCTGAGTCCCATCGCTGCAAGCAGCGAGGCTGGAGGGAACCGCAAATAGGGCGAGCGGGCGGCGGGCAAGTCGGAACGTCGCTAGGTGCCCGGCCGTCACTTGAATTCGTAGCCCACACCGAAAATGAGGGATTCGTCGAGTTTCTCACGTCCTGGCGCGGGTTGCGTATTCAATCGAAGGTCGTATTCCACATTGAAGAAGAGATTCTTATAGACCGTGATTCGGACTCCCTGGTCCGCATTGATGCGGAAGGCATTGCCGGCATTGACGTCGTAGAACCCTTCATGGCGGTGGAAGACTTTGACCCGGTCCGGCCATACGGCATGTTCCCAGCGCAGACTCCATCGGCCTGATGGGGTTTGCGTGTTCGGACTGTTGGTGAAGTGCTCGCTCACATGGGCAAGTCCGAGGGAGAGCGAGAGGGTGGTTCGGGCACTCTCGTAAAACTGATATCCCAAACCGCTACCGATCGTGGATCGAAGTTGGAGATTCTGCAGGGTGTCCTTTTCAAGCATACCGAAGGATTCGATGAAAATCTGTTTGCTGAGGAAGTAGTTGTGCTTCACGCTGGCCAGTGAATTTCTAGCCGTCACGAGCTCGCCGGCCTGCCCGTAGTTGTATTTCCCTTCGAGTAACAGTCGCTGGCGGTACGCTTGAATCGTCAAGCGGGCGGCGCTGTTAAAGGCTTTCGTGCTGCTGTTGCCTGAGGTGCTGTTGCCGCCGACCGTGACCGTCCCGGTCAGTCGGAGCGGTTCGAGATTGATGGCGGTGATATCGGCCAGGGGCACGGGACTCTCGGGCCCCAGTTCTCTGGTCTCCCGCAGGGCCTGTGCGCCGTACAGAAAATCGCGCAGTACATCGTGCGACTCACCCGGCACCAAAATCTTCAGTGTGCCGTCGGACTTCAGACTCTCGACTTTACCCCAATCGATTTTTACCTCACCCCCGTAGTCGGTCTGCAGGGTGAGGACACGCTCTTCCATTTTGAGGATCGTGCCGGTCAGCCGATCTCCATTCAGCAGGTGTACTTCGTCGGCCCGGGAAGGCAGCGTGAGACACAGGCTAAGGATGAAGACCGTCCACTGCCACAGCAGGGGGCGACTGATGATATTGCGGTGCATGGATGTGAATCAGGGGGCGGACGGGTACGTCACTCATGGCGAGAGTCGGGCTGCCCGCGTTCTGTCGATGAGCCAACCCTACTGGAGCGCCCGGGGAAGTTGCAAGAGAGCGGGGACAAAAAACCGCGCACGGGTGATCCGTCGACTGAGGCCTATTTGGCGATGGTGATGCTCGGCACGCCGGTTCGCGGCACGTCGGTGACGGTCATCTGAAACAGTTGGGAGAGTAATTTGAACGCTTCGCGATTCCAGCGTGCCTGGGGTCCCGTGGCATTGATCGCATAATAGCGGCCATGGGATTTTACTGCCAGGTCTGGTTCGTCCGGCGTGTGATCGAGGATGAGCAGGTCCATCGTGTGCACTGGATTTTCGGCCACGGGGGGCGTACGCGAATCCTTGTCCACGGCATACTCGCGGTCTTCGTCCGCGGCGTGCCCCAGAAAATTCAACATCGCGTTAAAGCTGCGCAGCCTGAAATCGCCCTGCAACGGCCACTCTCCTCCGAAATGGCCCGCTCGAATGTCGAACGAGACATCGTTGACGGGGCGCTGGTCCGCGGTTTCGTGCAATCGGACCCGTTCTGCGGGCGGAAGCGTGGCGGGATCATAATTCGTAATGAGAATGCGTCCGGAGACCGGCTTGCGCAGGGTGTAGGTGCGTGTCTCGCTCTGGTACGTGATGAGGTATTGCTGCTCCAGCGTCGCAAAGCCTTCGGCGGTCACGGACTCGGCCGGGATCGTCCAGGTGCGCTCGAACGTCAAGGCTTCCGCATAGAGGTGATTGGCATCTTGAATGGCCGACAAGTGCAGGACCACTTTGCGGAACATGTCGTAGCCGTCTTTGTCGGAGGGACTGTTGCGGTAGGCGACTTCTTCGCCCTTGCGTTTCAGACGGAGTTCTTTGGCCATGAGCCGCAGGAGGAGATCGATGTCGACGCCTTGCCGGAGCAGCAGGTTGAGTTTGCTTTCCTGGAACGGCGCCAGGATGCGTTTGGTGAATTCTTCTCCCTCGATCGGCGTAATGCTGATGGTGGGATTTTCGGCGATGGATCCTCCGAATAAGGGAACCAATGTGCGGCCGTGTTCTCCGGTGAGGGCCGGTGTGGCGCCCGCGTTGATACGGAAATCGAAGGTGGCCGCTACGTTGGCGACGCCGGTGAAGTGAATCGGCTCATGATGATGCGCCCGCGCAATATTGATGAGGAGCTGTTTGGAGATTGCGTCGGTGATGGCCTCGTCGTAGGCGAGGACGGCGCGATTGAGTGTCGGAGGAGAGAGGCAGCCTGCGAGGCTGAGAACGGCCAGGAGGCCGACAAGACTGATGCGCCCTCGGGCGTGAATCGTACGGCGCACTGAATCGGATCGACGTTGCTGATTCATCAGCGGGGGTTCTACCATATCTCTTCTGTGGAACCTAGGGCCTGAGCCCCTCCGTTTAGTGGCCGGTGAGCGGGAGGAAGGAGATGGCAATCGAAATCGCGATGAGCACGATGATGATCCATTCGAGCACTTCCATCCGTCGAGTCGTGGCGCGGTCGGTCATTTTTCCGTAGATGCTTTCCAGGGTCTGGAGTTTTCTAATGATGCTGGCGTCCCAGGCTTCCAGGTGAAAACGTTGAGAGGCCAATCGATACACGCGGGCCAGGTACTGATCGCCGAGCAGCTTCAAGGTGTTGGCCACGCGCTCGAAGAGCACGGCGCTGTCGACCTGCAATTGCCCGATGTGCGTCAATGCAACCTCGTGCGAACCGGGCAGCCATGATGTCAGGCCGGTCTTTCTCGTCAGCGCGTCGTACCCCTGGTCGAGCGCCGTATCCAGTTGCTCATCCAGGGCGCGCATTTCAAGCAGTTCGACGTTCACAAACTCCAGCACCGCCCGCACGTCATCCATGTCCTGTCCGAATACGAGGGCGGCGTTCCAGTCGATCAGGGCGGTGTCATCGCGGCTGAATGAAATCCGGCAGGACGTCGCTTCATGGATCTCCTGGTCGGAGAGTCGCGTGCGTTCGCTACGAAGCACATGGGCGAATAACGGATCGTAGGGAGCGCCGAAAGTCTGAATGGCCGAGGGTGTGCAGCGCTCAATGGAAAAAATCAGATAGTCCTCGACCTCCTTCGACGTGGACGGCCGCTCGATGGCCGGAAAGATGTCGCGTACCAGTTGATCCAAGCGGTGGCGCGATTCCGCCAGCAGCGTCTCGTTCTCGTAGAGCGACTCACTTAAGCTCAGCAGGCCTTCAAAGCGACCGTTGATCGGAATGCGGTAGATCACGGTGACCGCGCCGAAGTCGTACAGCATCACTTCCACCGCTTCGCTCGACCGGTAGTCGTCGAACGTCAGAGCGACGGTCTCCTGTGTCAGTCGAAGCGGCGCCGGACGGTATTCAAAATAGTGCGGGGCTCGCGCTTTGTGGCGGATGCGCCCGCGTTCTTTGATGGCGGTGACGTGCCGTTCCGCCTCATCGAGATTGATCGCTAACCCGATGTCATAGGCGAACAGAGCATAGCAGGTCCCCTGTTCGATCGAGAGCGGAGGCGCATCGAGGGGGGCCATGGGGATTCTCCCGGAGTATTCTTATGATGATGGGCGATGTAAGCGCAGACTGCAAGCGGGCTGCGAGGCCGGCCGCGCAGCGGCTGTCAGGAGCCAGGTCGGAGGTATCAGCCGTACCATCGTATCGGCACAGGATTACAGCGAGGTCAGGAGCGGATTAAGTTCTGATGAACCATGCACAGGCCCGTTGTGTCGAGCAGCCGTAAGCAGGTATGGGTGGAAACACATGGGCACGATCAAAGCAGTCATGTTCGATTTCGACGGGGGGCGGTGTCATTCAGGGTTCCTTTCTGCGGAGAGCCGCTGGCGAAGCGTTAACGGCCTGATAATCTGACAGGATGTCGTTACACGTCGCTGCGAGCCGGATTAAGATCGGGTTAACTGTGGAAGACGGACGCTCGCCTCCGGGCAGGGGTTTGTTTTATCATCCGACGAGAGAACCTCGGAGGGACGATGGAGTCGAAGCACATGAGGCTGGGTGTTCTGATCGGTGCGATCATGCTGGTTGGCTGGGCGACCGGCTGCGGGAGCTCGGCGAAACTCATGTCCGGGCTCAGTATCGAGGAGTTGAAGCCGGTGCCGGGCATCCTGCCCAGTGCGAGGTTGATCAGGGGCACGATCAGCAGTTTCTCCGGCGATCGTGTGGAGGTGGAGACCGGGGAACGGGCTCCGCGCTACCTGTCACTCGAAGCCGGCGGGGACGAGGCGCGTGGACTCCAGCCGGGAGGGACCGTGGAGATCATGGTCAACGATCGCGACGAGATTGTGGCCTATCAACGGCCTGCCGATCAGCCGCCCACGAAAGTCTTCCGCGGCTCGCTGGGGAGATCGTTCAACCCTCAGAAGGAACGGGTGACGATACGCCTCGATACGGGGCGGGATGTGGGGTTCTATGCGCGCACGGTGGCCATGGAGAAACTGGCGGCTCTGGAGGTCGGCGAGACGGCCGATTTTGCCGTCGATCGGGCGTATCTCCTCGTCGATGTGTTTTCGTTGGGCAAGCCCCGCGAACTGGCGCTTGAGTCTTCGTCACGCGCGCCGCATCATCGCCTGGAGGGCGCATTCGTGACGATCGGTGACGGACGGATGCGTCTCAGGATGAAGATCGACGACATTCAGTCTTTTCCTGTGCGGCCGTTGCTGCAGCCGGCTATTGAACAGCTCGCTCCCAACGAGCTGGTATCGGTCTATCTCGACGCGCAGGGGCAGGTGATCGATATGGTCAGAGCGCCACGGCGTTGAGCGACGTCAGCGGCGGCGGGGGAGCTTCACGATCCGGGTGATCAGCCAGTCATTCAGGCGGTCCGGCAGGAGCAGGGCCAGGTAGGCACGGATGGCGGCGTCTGAGCCGACGAGATAGCGTGTTTTCGGCCACCTCGAACGCAAGGCATGCGACACGGCTTCGGCCACGACGCTCGCCGGTTGTGCCTGTTCACCGGCGGCAGTGGCCGCGTCCTTGATGCGAGTGAAGCCTTCCTGGTACATGCCCTTGAGTTCCTGCCCCCAGGCTGCGTCCCAGGCATCGACTTCTTTTCTGGTCTTTTTCCAAATGGGCGTGGCGATGGCTCCGGGCGCGATGAGTGCGACGCGGATGCCCCAGGGTTGGAGTTCCAGGCGCAAGGCATCGGTGATCGCTTCGAGCGCATGTTTCGAGGCGGCGTAGGGGGCCATGAACGGCATGGAGGCCCGTCCGGCGATGGAGCCCATATTGATGATGCGTCCTCGCCCGGTGCGGATCAATGGGAGGAACGTTTGCGTGACCGCGATGAGGCCGAACACGTTGACTTCAAATTGCCGCCGCCAGTCGGCGAGGGGCAGGAGTTCGATCGGCCCCGCGACGCCGATCCCGGCATTGTTCAGCAGACCGGCGAGGCCGTGTTCTCCGACCATGGCTGCCACGGTATGACTGGCGGCCGAGATCGAGGCGGCATCGGTGACATCGAGGCGAATCGGCATGAGTCGAGGGCCGGCTTGTTGCTGGAGCCGTTCTCCGTCAGCGGGATGACGAACGCCTGCGAAGACACGGTACCCCAGCTTGTCGAGCGCCAACGCGCAAGCGGCCCCGATGCCGGTCGAGGCGCCGGTGATGACGACGGAGTCGGATTGCGGCGATTGTGAAAACCAATTCAGCATATCGAGGCGGTTCTTCCCGCCGGTCGCGTACCCTATCATAATTTACGGCGCGACCCTACTCTCGGTTTCATCCGGCGGGGATGATGAACAAGCATGACCGCAGGGCAGGGGGCGCCTGAGTGGCGGTCGGGGGTTCGTCCAAGGAGGACATATGCGAAGACCAATGTGGAGTGCCGCGACGTTGGCGATGCTCGTGCTGGGCATGGCCGGCTGTGCCGATTCACTGAGCGGCATGTCGGGGTCGGGGGATGCGAAGGGGATCGGGCGGACCGTTACCATTCAGCCTCGCGAAATCGATGCGGTGCTGTACAACCCCGGAATGGGCGTTGCCGATTTTCATTTCGGGTTCGGACATCCGCCGGCACCGGAAGAGTATCCCCATACGACCGTCGCGTATTTTCGTTGGCCCTGGGCGGAACTCGAACCGAAGGAAGGTCAGTACAACTTTGCCCTCGTGGATCGCGTGATTGAGCAGGCGAGGGGTAAGGGAGAGACGCTCGCCATCCGCATCGTGTCCGAATACAAGACCGGTTCGCCGCAGTGGTTGCTCGACAAGGGGGTCGGGAGTGTGAAGGAGACCGACGGCATTTTCCCCGACTACAACCATCCCGTGTTTCTCGACTACCACGAACGGCTCATCCGTGCATTCGGGGAACGGTACGGCCGCTCCGTCGATATCGACCATGTCGACATCGGCTCCATCGGATGTTGGGGCGAGTGGAATACGGCATGTTGCGAAGGCGTGGAAGCGCAGTGTAAGGCGTACTTTCCGACCGAGGCGAATCAGATCGCCATCACGGACTGGTACTTGAAATATTTCGCAGGCACTCCGCTGGTGATGCTCCACGGCGGACAGCTGAAGTATGCGGCCTCACACGGCGCCGGTTGGCGCGGGGATTGTTTCGGCGACTACGGCTATTTCAGTCCTGACTGGAATCATATGGAGCATGCGTACCCTCCGGTACTCGAAGAGGCGGTTATCGCGAATGCCTGGAAGCGTGGGCCGGTTCAGATGGAGGTCTGCGGGTACATTCACGAGTGGTACGAGCGCGGGTTCGATCTCGACCGTATTCTGAATCAGGGCTTGGAGTGGCATCTCTCGGTGTTGAATGCGAAATCGAAGCCAGTGCCTGCCGCCTGGCGACCGCGGTTTAATGAATTTCTGAAAAGGATCGGGTATCGCTTCGTCTTGCGCGAACTGACGCATTCAGCGGAGAGTCACCCCGGCGGGCCGCTCATCCTTCAGTCGCGTTGGGAGAATAAGGGGGTGGCGCCGATCTACCACGCCTGGCCGTTAGCCTATCGGCTACGATCGAGTTCGGACCAGGTCGTAGCGCAGTGGACCAGTTCCGCCGATCTCAAGCAATGGCTTCCGGGACCTTCGCCCCGGGTAGAGGATACGGTGCTGGTGCCGGAGACCCTGTCCGCCGGTTCGTATGCGTTGGATGTGGCTATTCTCTCTGAAGACGCCCGCTCCGCCCATGTCGAGTTGGCAATCGAGGGGAAACGAGCGGACCGGTGGTATGCGCTGTCACGCGTGGAGATTCGCTGACTGTTCGGTGTGGTTCAGGTCTCTTGGGCCGGGGGGGGCGCCATGGAGGCGGGCTGGTGTGACGAGAGGGGGCGTTACGCGACCAGTTCCTGCGCGACAGTCCCAAGTTGAAGCACCGCAATCACCTGGTTGCCGTTCCCGCGATACTCAATCGTATCGAAGCTGAGCTTGTTGGCCATGGCAATCCCGCGGCCATGGGTGTCGAAGGCTCGGTCGGGGTCGAAGTTCAAATACTTCCGCCATTCGAATCCCTTACCCTGATCGCTGATGTGCAGGGAGAGTGTGTCCGGGCGGCGGACAAACTGTGCCGTGGCCTCGCGGGACGAGTAGAGGGGATCGCTCAGCCGTCGCTCGATTTCACTATCCAGCTGCTCCTCTTCGATGAGGCGAGATTTCTCTTTATAGCCGATATTCAAGTTGCCGTGTTCGATCGCGTTCAAGGTGAGTTCGAGGATGCCGGTGACCACCCGGTTCGCATCGGGATAGGCATGCGCGAGCAGCATCGCCAGGTTTTTCGCCTGTTCAGGCGTCTTGAACCGGAACGTCCCTGAGTCCAACAGGTGCATGGTCGTGGTGGTCCGGCGCAGGTCCTGTCGTACTTCCAGGTAGCTGATGTGATCGCGGACGGCCGCATCGACGATGGCTTGCAGGGTCGCTTTTTCGAACGGCTTCGCCAGGTAGTAGTAGGCCCCTGCCTGGAGTCCTTCCAGGGTCTGCTGATGTGTGGAAGCGGCCGTCTGCATGATGACGGGAATCTGGCTCAGCACAGGATGCTGTTTCATCTTGCGGAGGACTTCCATGCCATCCATCTCCGGCATAATGCGATCGAGCAGCACGGCATGGAACCGATCCGGTTGTGCTTCGAGCATTTCCCAGGCCTGGAGGCCGCCTTGCGCCGTGGTGCAACGATAGTCAGGCTGGGGCAGGAACTCGAGCAGGATCTTGAGGTTCAGGGGCGAATCATCGACGAGCAATAACTGTGTTTGCGGGAACAGCATGATATGTGGCACCTCCGGTTGCCGGCCAGGCCGTCGGGGGAGAGGGCATAGACTGTAGGCCTCGCATCGGAATACAAGGCGCTGATATCCCTATCGGAAGTCAACGAAGAATACTTAAGTGAGGGCTGAAAGAAGGGGAAATCGAAGGACTCTCCGGGGGTGAGCCCCGGCAGAGTCCATTCGGAAGGGGCTACTGCTTGACGATGTCCAGCAATTCCACTTCGAAAATCAGGGTGGCACCGGGCTTGATGACCGGGGGTGATCCACGATCCCCGTAGGCGATGCCCGACGGGCAGACCAGTTTGCTCTTGCCCCCGACCTTGATCAGCTGTACCGCTTCGGTCCAGCATTTGATGACCTGGTTCAGCGGGAAGGTGGCCGGTTCGCCGCGTTTGACCGAACTGTCGAACACCGTTCCGTCGATCAGCGTCCCGTGGTAGTGGACTTTCACCGTATCGGTGGCCTTCGGGGTCGCCCCCTTGCCTTCCTTGATCGTCGTCACGATCGCACCCGATTCCGTTTTCTTCGCGCCAGACTCCGCCGCAGCCTTGGCCAGGAATCCTGCCCCGGCTTTCTTTTCGACCTCGGCCAGCGCCGTGGCGCGTACCTGCTGCATCTGTTGAATCTTCGGGCCGTACACCTGCAAATCGACCTTTTGGGGATGTTTCAACACACCATCGACCAAACCGGCTTTGACGAATTCCAGTTCGGATTCGTTCAAGGTAAACGGGCCGAGCGATTGGCTGATGGCCGCTCCGAGAGCATAGAGCGTTTTTTGCTCGTCGTTGGCCGGTTCAGGGGCGGCCGCCCAGCTGAGCGAGGACATGAGGAGCACCACTGCGGAGACGGCACCGGTCACATGACGCATAGACGATCCTTTCTGATGAACACCATGGCTCTGCTCACCATATGCCAGGGAGCCCGTGCGGCTCAAGGAAATTCTTGGGCCGGCTGCTGAAAATGGTCTCCGGGTTCGTTCTCAGTCGCGAACTCTCGTTGCGACGTACCACCGAGGGTACGCCTCACTCGAGTCGCTCCTTGCGGCCTTGCCGGGCGACCATTTTTGAGCAGCCTGCTAGTTGGAGCGGGCTTTCGCTGTGGGCCTTGCTCGTACATGGATCTTGTCCGATCGCGTGCAGAAGCTGCACGCCGCCTGTGTCCAGGCTATTGGAAGCTATGTCAGGACAGTCCGCTTCGGCCGTGAGGGCTGAGCAAATCCAGCATCGGTCCGATGGGGACGATGCGGGTCGGATTGATGTCGTCATGGGTCACATAGTAGTGCCGCTTAATGTGATCGAAATCCACGGTCTCCGCGATACCCGTCACCTGGTAGAGGTCCCGAAGGTAGCCATACAGATGGGGGTAGTCGACGATGCGTCGCAGGTTGCATTTGAAATGACCGTGGTACACGGCATCGAACCGGAGCAGCGTGACGAACAACCGCCAATCCGACTCCACGAATTGGGCGCCGAAGAGGTAACGCCGGTCGCCAAGCCTCGTATTGAGTTGATCCAGCGCAACGAAGACCGAGCGCGCGGCTCGTTCATACACCTGCTGGGAGGTCGCAAAGCCGGCACGGTAGACACCATCGTTCACCCGCTCATACAGAAAGTCGTTCATCTCGTCGATCTGCGGACGGAGCGCTGCGGGGTACAGGTCCAGCGAGCTGGCGGTGAAGTCATTGAACTCGCTGTTGAAGATCCGCATGAGGTCATCGTCGGAGTTGGTCACGATTCGTTTTGTCACCGTGTCCCACAATGCCGGAACCGTCACGCGGCCGCGGTAATCGGGGTCGGTGGCGCGATAGGCTTCGCTGAGAAAGTGAAATCCATTGGTCGTATCCAGGGAGTGCCCCGGGCCGTTGCGAAAGGCCCATCCCTGGTCGTCCCGGATCGGGTCGACCACGGTCATGCCGATCACCCCGGTGAGTCCTTTGAGCGCGCGGACGATGATGGTGCGATGCGCCCAGGGGCAGGCGAGGGAGACGTAGAGATGATACCGCCCGGCTGCGGCCGGATATCCCGAACGGCCGTCCTCGGTGACCCAGTGGCGAAATGCGTCGGACTGTCGTTTGAATTCGCCGCTGTCGGTCTGTTCGTTCGGAAACTGGGGTTGTGCCCTCATTGCACGATTCTCCTTGGGAGTTCTACCTTAGTCAGAATCGAGGGGGCCCGTCAATTGTCGATGGGGCCTCGCGGTCTCGCGTTGGCTCGAAAGTAAGGTCATTGTCGTTCTGTGTGTGTGGGGTGGTGGGGCGCTGCGAGGTCCCATCCGACGGAAAAAAGTAGGAGGAGCCCGGCGGCGGTGGTCTGCTTCGTGCGTGCCGTGGTTTCCCGAGGCGGCAGCGGCTCGTTTGCGATGAGTCCGTCGCCCAGGACTCGCGCATCGAGATCGAGCGTGCCGCCGATACCGACATTGAAACTGTATTGATCCTGTCGATGCGGCCGGTATCCCATCATCAGGCCGAATCCCACCGCGTCGATGATCCGCGACCCCGGCGCGACCGTGAGAAACGGTCCCCAACTCCAACGTTGCTCGTCCCACCGGTCGATCCAGAGGTGCATTTCCGGCATGAAGCGCACCAGATCGTTGCGTTCGTTGTCGATGCGGACGATCCGGTTGACGACTGTGACGGAATCCACCCGTCTCGGGCCGAGATTATGTGTCCATCCGAGGCCGAGCCCGAAGCCGAGACGCTGAAACATCCGGGGACGTTCACCGTCCGTGTCCGGCGGATTCTCCTTCTTGTCCGTGGCGGGGGCCGGGGGCGACAGCGGTGGGTGGTCAGTGGAGGGACCTGTCGCGCCTACCAGCGGAGCACTCGCTGTCGCGGGGGAGGAGTCGGCTGACGCGACAAGCGGAGCGGATTGAGGGCGCGTCGAATCGGTGGAGGGAGTGAGCTGGTGTGGTTGCCGCGGCTTTCGAATGTCCTCGGCGGACTCGATGATGGTTGCGATGCTCCGACGCTGTGGATCCGCCGGCGGTGAAACCGCAGGCTTGGTTTCCATCTGGGTGTCGACGGCGGCGATCAGCGGCGGCGGCGCAGTTTGAGGAGGGACCGGTTCAAGTGGTCTGAGCGACTTGGCCGGCGGCATGCCGGATACCTGCGGGGAGACCGGTGTCACCCTGTCGGCGGGTGGCTGGGATTCAGCAATCAGAGGTTGCGAGGCGGTTGCCGGGGTGGCTTCGTGATCTTTTGCGGGAGCGGTCTCGATCGGCGGCGCCGGTATCGGGCTTGTGTGCGGCCAGGAAGTGGCATCAGCGGGCGAAGTGGCCGCAGAAGCTCCCTCAGGTGCGGGAAAGAGGGATTTCGCCGCGGTGGGATCGCTGGAGGAGTCCATCATTGCGGTGGATGGGGCGGGGATGACTGCGATATCCGGTTGCCTGACGTCCTGCACCGAAATGTCTGTCGGCGGCTTGAGCGACGGTACGGCCGGAAGCGGGTCTACGCTTCGAGAGGGCGCCGGAGGGTTACTCTGGACCGTGTGTGAGTCTGTTCCCGGATCCGAAGCCGCCATGCCGGGAGCTGCCTCTGAACTGTTTGCCGTCGCGGCGGGCGAGTGGGGCCTCGTCGGTATCTCGGCGGCTGGTATGGCCCGCAGGGGCGCTCTGTTAAATGCGTGCCTGAGTGAACCATTGCTACTTTCAGTTGCCAGAGTGATCGGAGTTCTGCCGCTGGCCTCTCTGAGCTCAGGATCGGCCCCGTGGCGAAGGAGTGTGTCGATCATGCTGGCTTGACGGGTCAGCCGGTCTGCCCGGGATTCACCGGAGAGTTCCCAAAATCGCCTGACGGCCTGATGGAGCGGGGTAAACGCGAGGGCGTTCCGCGCCGAGGTCTGTGCCCCTGAGGCCAGAAGTGCCTCCACGCAGCGTACCTGCCCATAAAAACTCGCCTGATGTAAGGCGGTGTTGCCGGCTCGATCCGTTGCTTCAAGCTCCGCATGCCGGTTGAGGAATAGAGTGACCAGCGCCAGATTGCCCTTGCCTGCCGCCGTGATCAGCGGCGTCGCACCCTGAGTGTCTCGTGCTTCGATGTTCGCGCCCTGGTCAAGCAGCCCTCTGGCTTGGGCCGCGGTCCCTTCGGTGAGGGCCTTGTGGATCGAGCGTTCGGAATGGATGAGCGATGCGTTCGGTTTGGGTTGCGGCTTATCGGGACGCGCGTGAGTGGCGGACGGGAGTCCGAAAATGAGAAGCAGGAGGGCGCAGGTAACGCCGGTGCTGTGGTGCAAGCGAAACACGGGTCCCCAAGAAGACAATTCAAGAGGTTCTCGGCCGGTGTATGGTTTAGCATACAGTCCGCATTGGCGTCACCTCAGTGTGCCACCTGTATGACGCGATGTCATGATCGAAACAGCCGGTCGGTCTTGCATGAGCCGTTGCTGGGCCATGAATCGATGGTCGGGTCAGTCTTCAGGAAAGGGGGGCGAGGCAGCCAAGAAGGGATAACGCGGTGAGGACTTGCCGGGGTGGAATCCCGAGGTTGAACGGCACTGCGAGGATCACGTTTCAGCAACAGGAGCGCCTATGGTCCGGGACTACCAACGTCTATGCCAGCGTCCATAGTAGGGCCGATAGTACCGTGGTCCCCAGGCGTAGGGCCGGCCGTAGAACGGTGAGCCATAGAGCCATGGACGTCCGAGGTACAGGCCAAAACCCACAGACGGATATCCATAGAGCAATCCGGGCGCAACATAATTATAGGTCGATACGGAAGAGGACTGCTCGGCCATCTGACGTTGAAGGTCGGCGGTCATGGCACTTTGCCGATCAGCCTGTTCTTTCAGTTGGCCGACGGCGTTTTGCTGGACATGGACCTCTGCTTCCAGCTTCGAAATTTTGTCGCGCTGGATCTCGATAAACGCCTGCAGGCATCGCGTATGCGCATCACCCGTGTAGCTTGAACATTCCCAGGGGCCGGAAGACTCGGCGGCGTGGAGGGGAAGTGTGAAGAGGACGGTGCAGAAACCGACGGTGAGAGACGTGACCCAATGCCGAGGAGATTTCATTCGATCAGTCGTGAGACGTACCATGAGGTTCCTCCCTGGCTAGCTGACTCTAGCCTACCATTCCCGTGGCGGCGAAGACCAGGTCTAGCAGGGTGCGGAAAAAGTCCGCCAGCGGCGTTCTCGCAAGACACTGCCGCCTCACCGGCTCGGCGGCGTTCACAGACGTGACGCGCTTTATTCAGCGCGTCGTGAACCTCAGAGGCTCACCGTACGGCATGAGTACGATTCGCCTCTTCGTTCGCTGCGGCCTTGCTGGACGGCCTTTTTGCGCATCCTGCGGGCGATTCTGACGCGAGACGGCCCGTGTGCGAAATGCGACGTATGATGCAATCATCGAGTTTTTCCGCAGCCTGCTGGGACTTAACGAACGTAACGAACCGCGCGCGAATCGGTTGACAACCGGCTGCAGGGAACGGATGCTTAGCGGCGGAAACCGGCTGTGGAAGGGAGAGGGGAGAAATGGGACAGAAGCAGGTGATTGCGGTGGTCGGGACGACGGGCATGCAGGGGGGAGGGTTGGTGCGGGCGATTCTGGCCGATCCGAGCAGCGGCATGACGGTACGCGCGTTGACCAGGGATGTGAATTCCGACAAGGCCAGGGAGCTCGCGCGACTGGGCGCCGAGGTGGTCGCGGCCGACGTGCACGATGGCGAGAGTGTGAAGCGGGCGTTTGCGGGCGCTGCCGGGGTGTTTTGCGTGACCTTTTTCTGGGCGCATTTTTCTCCCGAACAGGAATTTGCCGAAGCCGAGACAATGGCCCGGGCCGCCAAGTCGGCAGGGGTTCCGCATGTGATCTGGTCGACCCTCGAAGACACGCGTCGATGGGTTCCGCTCTCGGACGACCGCATGCCCACGCTGCTGGGTAAGTACAAGGTGCCGCATTTCGATGCCAAGGGTGAAGCCGATCAGGTGTTCAGGCAGCTCGGTGTGCCGACAACCTTTCTGCTCACGTCGTTCTATTGGGACAATCTCATTCATTTCGGGATGGGCCCGAAGAAGGGACCGGACGGGACGTTGGCGTTCACGCTTCCCATGGGCGAGGCGCGATTGCCCGGTATTGCGGCGGACGATATCGGGAAGTGCGCCTTGGGATTGTTGAAAAAGCGGGATGCCTATGTGGGAAAGACCGTCGGGATCGCGGGGGAGCATCTCACCGGATCGCAAATGGCCGCTGCGTTGACGAAGGCGCTGGGCCAGGAGGTGCGCTACAACGCGGTGCCGCCGGAGGTGTACAGGACGTTCGGCTTCCCCGGAGCGGATGATCTGGGCAACATGTTTCAGTTCAAGCGTGACTTCAATGCGATGTTTTGCGGCGCGCGTGAGCCGGTGATCGCCCGGGCACTGAATCCCGGGCTGCAGACCTTTGCGCAGTGGCTGGAGGCGAACAAGGGACGAATTCCCCTGTCGTAGACGGAGCCAGCTTCCTACATGCTACGCCGACACTTTATGTGGCGGCTTGTGCTTGGAAAGCTGGCACGAAGGTGTGAAGGGATTACATCGCAGCCGGTGGAGCTTGATCGTCCGGAGCTTCTCTGCCCCTGTCGCAATCCGCGGCTCGGCAGGGCGCTCGCCGCTCACGAGCAACGGAAACGAGGCCAGCGTCGTCAGGACGCAGATCGAAAGGACGGCCACCACCCATGCGAAGTAGAATGAATATCGCATGGCCTATTCGTACCATAGCGGGATGAGATGTCAACGAAACGGTTGTTTTTTACCGTCTCGTCCTGTCGCTCAGGACGGAAGGGTCTGTTCCGGAAGATTCCGTAGTCGGTTTCAGGAATTGCTCCGGCGTTGTTATTGGCGGACACTGCTGTGATGGGCGTCGGATTCCGCCGCCACTCACCATTCTCACAAGGAGGACCTCCCATGAACAGGATGTCGATTTCCGTCGCGACCCTTGCATTGGCTCTGTTCGGCCTTATGTCTGTCGGCTGGGCCGGTGAGATGAAGGCCAAGATGGAGGAGATGAAGGGCGACACAAAGGCGAAGGTTGAAGAAATGAAGGGGGAGGCCAAGGCCGCCGTCGAAGAAGCCAAGGGCAATAAGGTTCAGGCGGAAGTGGAGCGCGCCAAGGGCAAGGGGAACGCGGCCGTAGAGAAGGCCAAGGGCAAGGTCAAGGAACTGAAAGCGAAGACGGAATAGGTTCGTTCTGTCGACTCGGCTCGACCGGCCTGTGCATGGGGATGACGCATGCGCAGGCCGCCCGTAGCCGACCGCGTGAGCGCCTGCCCTGCCCTACCTGCCATTGCGCGGGTGCTTCGCTGTCGGTACAATCCCCCTCGCTCGTCACCCGCCGATGGGTGTGGTGTCACTGACGCGCGAATGACTCCATGCTCCTATCCTTCGTGATTCTCTATCTGGCCTGTTCGGTTGGGATCGGGCTCTACGCCGCGACCCGTGTGCACAATGCCAAAGATTTTGCCGTTGCGGGGCGTTGTCTGCCGCTGCCGGTGGTGACCGCCACAGTGTTTGCGACCTGGTTCGGCGCCGAGACCGTGCTCGGCATCTCCGCCACCTTTGTCAAAGACGGCCTGCGGGCGGTGGTGGCCGATCCGTTCGGATCGAGCCTCTGTTTGATTCTCGCCGGATTGTTGTTCGCCCGGCGGCTCTATCGACTGAACCTGCTCACCATCGGAGACTTTTATCGACTCCGGTACAATCGCGCGGTCGAAGTCCTCTGCACCCTCTGCATCGTCGCTTCGTACCTCGGTTGGGTTTCGGCCCAGATCAAGGCCCTCGGACTGGTCTTCAACGTGGTCACGGACGGAGCGATGAGCCAGTCGGTCGGCATGGTGCTGGGAGCGGTCATTGTCCTGACCTACACCACGTTCGGAGGCATGTTCTCGGTGGCGATTCTCGATTTTGTGCAGATCACCATCATCATGGGCGGCATGCTCTATATCGGCTCGGTGATCAGCGGGTTAGCCGGCGGCGTGGAGCGGGTGGTGACGCATGCGGCCATGGCGGGGAAACTGGATTTTTTTCCACCGGCGCGGATGGAGGCGTGGATTCCGTTTCTCGGTGCCTGGGTCACGATGATGTTCGGATCGATTCCGCAGCAGGATGTGTTTCAACGCATCACATCGGCGCGGGACGAACGGACGGCGGTGCGGGGATCGGTGCTGGGGGGGACGCTGTATTTCTTCTTCGCGTTTGTGCCGATGTTCCTCGCCTATTCCGCTACGCTCGTCGATCCGGCGCAAGTGGCGCAGCTGCTGGAACGGGATTCCCAACTCATCCTTCCCAACCTGATCGTGCAGCACACTCCGATCGCGGCGCAGATCATCTTTTTCGGCGCGCTGCTGTCCGCCATCATGAGCTGCTCGTCCGCCACGTTACTCGCGCCGTCGGTGGCGTTCAGTGAAAATATCGTGAAGGGCTGGGTGCCCACGATCAGCGATCAAGGGTTGTTACGGGTGATGCGAATCGTCCTCGTCGGGTTTGCGGCCACGGTCCTGCTGTTTGCGCTCAATTCAGAGGCCAGTATTTTCAAGATGGTCGAGAGTGCGTACAAGATTACGCTGGTGGCGGCCTTCGTGCCGTTGCTGGCCGGATTGTACTGGCCCAGTGCCACGACGCAAGGGGCGGTGCTGGCGATCACTGTGGGGCTCGGAACCTGGTGCGGATCGGAGCTGACCCTCACGCCCGATCAGATCTGGCCGCCGCAGCTCGTAGGGCTGCTGGCCGCGGTCGCGGGGATGGTGGCGGGGTCTTTGCTGCCGCAATGGATCGAGCATCCGGCTGGATCGAGCGCGTCCGGGAACCGGCCGTCCCTTTCCTCGCCCGTCGAGTGAGCCAGGAACCTGTCCGACATTGACCGTTCGACTGCGGCAAACGATCCACGATCATCCGCGTTGTTCTCGGCACGAAACAATCCTCAACGCAGTTCAGCGAATACGCGTCGGCTTTCCCGGGCCTGCGGCCTCGCATCTGGTCGCGCCTGCTTCGCCTCGCGATGAAGGCAATCTCGGACAGACTTCTATCAGGATGCGGAAAAAGTCCGCCAGCGGCGTTCTCGCAAGACACTGCCGCCTCACCGGCTCGGCGGCGTTCACAGACGTGACGCGCTTTATTCAGCGCGTCGTGAACCTCAGAGGCTCACCGTACGCCACGGGACAAGAGCCTGTCTTGGCAGGCTCGGGGTGGGCGGGTACGAAGGAACGATTCGCCTCTTCGTTCGCTGCAGCCTTGCTGGACGGCCTTTTTGCGCATCCTGCGGGCGATTCTGACGCGAGACGGCCCGTGTGCGAAACGCGACGTATGACGCAATAATCGAGTTTTTCCGCAGCCTGCTAGGCGGGCGAGACTGAGTGAAGAATCTCGCGCACCATGCGGATCAAATCCTCGGGCGAGAAGGGCTTTTGAAGAAAGGTCGTGTGGCCCTGGGTTTCATCTCCTGTGACGGGCGGGTTATCGCTGTACCCGGACATGTAGAGCACTTTCAGCTCCGCGAAGTGACTGCGGAGGCGCATGGCCAACTCTTTGCCGTTCATGCCGGGCATCACGAGATCCGTCAGCAGTAGGTCGATGTGCAGCGCGTTTCGTCGGATCAGATCCAGTGCCTGGAAACCGTCCTCCGCTTCGTGCACGGTGTACCCATGTGTGCGCAGAATATGCTGCGTCAGCAGGCGCACCGCCGGCTCGTCTTCCACCAGCAGGATGATTTCTGTCCCCGTGGTGTGGGCCGGTTCAGATTGAACCGGCGGGAGGGCCGTGTGCGGGGGGACGACTTCCGGCAGAAACACGCTCATGGTGGTGCCCTGGCCCACCGCGCTTTCGACCGTAATGGTCCCGCCGCTTTGGTGCACGATGCCATACACCGTCGAGAGGCCGAGACCGGTTCCGCGACCCGGCGGTTTGGTCGTGAAAAAGGGTTCGAAGATCTTGGCCTTTGTGGCCGGGTCGATGCCGGTTCCCGTATCGTGCACCCGCAGACGCACATAGGTGCGGGCGGTGCGTGAATCATGATCCGTTCCCCAGACCTCTTCCCGGGACACCTGGCGGGTATCGATGGTCAGTGTCCCGCCATGCGGCATGGCATCGCGGGCATTGACGGCCAGGTTGAGCAGGACTTGTTCGAGTTGGACGGCGTCGGCTTTGACCCAGAGCGGAAGAGGGTCGAGTTGCAGGACGATCGAGATGTGTTCACCGATCAGGCTCTTCAGCAGCGCCATGAGGTCACGAATCACCCGGTGAAGGTCCAGCGAGACCGGGTGGAGCATTTGCTTCCTGCTGAAGGCCAGTAACTGGCCGGTCAGCGCCGCACAACGTTCCCCCGCGCGTTGAATTTCCTGCACGAAGTAGCGGGCCGAAGAGTTCTGGCTCAGTTCCTGGAGCAGGACCGCGCTGTAGCCGAGGATGACGGTCATCACATTGTTGAAGTCGTGTGCCACGCCTCCCGCCAATCGCCCGACGGCCTCCATTTTTTGAGCCTGCCGCAACTGGTCTTCCAGTTCGCGGGCTTCCGTAATGTCTTCAGTGATCCCGCTCAGATTGTCGACTTCCCCCGTCGCGGTATGGTGGATGACCATCCGGTCGTGAATCCATCGGACCTGCCCGTCGGGCCGTATGATCCGGTACAGCAGGTGCAGGTCGCGTCCGGTCGGATTCGCAATCTCGGCATCGTAGACCTCGCTGACGACCTGTCGGTGGTCCGGGTGGATAAAATCCCGCCAGAGCTTCGGGTTTTCATAGAATCGCGCGGCCGGCAATCCCCAGATCCGCTCGAAGGCCGGATTGACGTACAGGACCTGCGGCGGATTCGCCTGCGCAAACCACACGCCCTGGTTGAGATTGTCGGTGAGATAGTTGAATCGCTTTTCGCTCGAGAGCCGCGCGCCTTCCGTCCGCCGGTGTTCCAGGACTTCATTCTGCAGCCGCGCGTTGGCCTGGGCCAGGTCGGCCGTGCGTTCGGTGATGCGCTGTCCCAGATCGGTTTGCGCCGTGCGTAGCTGCTCTTCGATGACGCGACGATCGTGGATCTCTTTGGTGATCTCCTGATTCAGTCGTTCGACCGCTTCCGTGCGGGCCGTCAGCGACCGTGCCAGGGCCACCTTCTCCAGTTGCAGGCGCATCGAGGAGAGCAGCACGCGGTTGAAGTTCCAGGCTGAGTGGACGATGGCCAGGAGAAACAGGACGCCCATGCCTCCCATGATCAGATGGAATTCGTGTTCGCTGAGAAAGAGGTGTCCGAGGATCGGAAGTGTCAACGGAACCGCGTACCACAAGAACAAAGGAAAGGAGACCGAGAGGACGGACACCGCGCCGGCCGTCATGCCGCCGAGCACGAACAGTTGGACCAATTCATAAGGGAGGGGAATGTTCAGCGTGAGAAAATACACGCTGCTGCCCCATCCGAATCCCGCCATGCTGGTCGTCACCAGCATCCAGCGGTGCCAGTCTGCGCTGCTCCAGGAGGTCGGCCGCGCTCGCCGATAACTGAGGATCAGGAGTGCCCGCGCGGCGGCGACTATCCATAAACCGATGACCCAGAGCAGGAGGGGCGGATGCGGAACGACGGACCATTCCACCGCCGCGAGAACGGCGGCATTGATGGCGCTCGCCGCCACGCCGGTAGGCATATTGCGGTACAACACCTGAACTTGCAGGGTATGCAGATCCGGAGCCGGATCGGTGTGGGATGGGCGATCCATACGAAAGCCTTGCTCTGAAGCAGGTTCACCGCGCACAGGGCACCGATGGCAGTATCACGATGTGCGCGTGTCTCGTAAGTATGCCTACTCTACCATGACCGTTGGAAGGCCGGGCATCAAAAATTCACACGGAGATTGATGGAGCCCACATGCAAGGTCGTGCGATACGTGCCGTTGACAGTGGGATTCACGTTCCCGGCGACGGTTCTGCCTTCGTACAGAATGGCCTGGTACGCCAGATCGATTCCGAGGCCCTTGGGGCTGAGGGTTTTGTCCGATCCTCCGCAGGGGATGACCCCGAAGAATTTGCCGTGCCCCCGGCACATGAATCCGAAGCCGGTGGAGACGGCATGGTTGTCGCCGTCGGGAATGGCAGGGTTGAAGGTCTGATCGGGAATCGCCTTCTGGGAGTGCCAGTAGCCGGCGCGTAAGGCGACGTCCCAATCGGGCAGCGGTGCGGGGTTCAGCCACTTGTATTCCGTGCCGACCATCAAGGTGTAGCCGCTGGTCCAGTTGGCCGGGGTGGCGATGGCGAGCCCGTTCGACAGGGTCGTATCCAGATTGCGGACCGATTTCCAACCGGTGTAATCCACGTCCAATTCCAGTTTCCACTCCCGCTCGTTATCCCGGACGGGCCAGAGTGCGATGCCGCCGGTGAGAACCTGCGGGACCACAAAGGTCGTGCGGGCGTCTGCCACACGGGTGCCGCCGGCGAGCAATTGCCCGTCGAGATGCAGCGTCGCCTGACTGCGGTAGATGAGGCCGATGTTGACGAGCGGACGTCCGTCCCCATTACGCAGCGGCGTATAGAGCAGGCTGGCATTGAAGCCCGCGGCGGTGTCGCGCCCATTCAATTCCATGCCGGTGCCGGCCGGGATGCCGAGCCCGCCGGGCCAGCGAAATTGTCGCTCAACCTGTCCTTCTCCGAAGGCTCCGGAAAACGTATAGATATCCGCTCCCAACCCGATCGCCAGATCCGGCAATGGCCGGAAGGCGATGGAGGGACGAATGTCGATCAACTCGAACGCGGCTTTCGTGGTCGCCGTGGAGAAGGGACTGCTGTCCGGCCAGCGCGTCAAGGTGCCGAACGGGCTGAAGACGGCCAAGCCAATGGCGGTGCTGTCGGAGGAGCCGATGCCGAGGTCCTTGAGATTGGCTGTTATGTAGATGTTCGACGGAGGTGGAACCGCCACACTCCCGCGAAGATCGCCGTTGGCCTGGGTCCCCGCGCCGTTCTGAAACGAGAAGCCGCCGGCGATAAGAGTGGTGCCGGCTGAGAACTGAACCCCGCGGAGTTGCGTCATGCCGGCCGGATTATAGTACCCGGCGGAGGCATCGTCGGCTTGCGCCGTGAATGCCGACGCCTGGCCGGTTGCCGAAGCACTGTGATCGTAGATGCGAAAACTTCCCGCCCGGGCTGCCGGTGGCAGGAACGTGATCATGGAGATCAACGCGCAACAGGCAATGAGTATCCGGGGAAAGGCGTCATCGTGTCGCTTCCATCGGCGCTGCCGTCGGGTTCTCCCGTGGTGCGACGGCCCTGTCGCGGGCACGCAGGGTTCCTGTGAATCACCGGCATCAAGAAGGCGTAGAGTACTCACGGTCATATTCCTCGTGTGGATGAGTCTGTCAGTAACGCAATCAGCCTGTCCGGGCGCGTGGCGTGTGCGAGTAACGTTGTACGGGTGTGACGCGCAGAGCCGACGCGTATGTCGGACGTCCCGATGGGTGCAAGGGCGTAAAAATTCGGCAATGTGGCGCTCATCTAAGAGAAGGCACGGGGCTTTGTCAAGCTGGGATGCCGCGGGGGATCTTCCTGAAGCGGTGTGCACGCATGTGATTTCGTTCGCTGGATCGCGTATGCTCGGCAGATGGGGACGTGGTGGTGATGTTCGTCAGACGCTGGATGGTGCGGGGGCTTCTGGTATTGGCCGGCGTCGTGGTCCTTGCCGCAGGAAGCGCGGTGGCCTACGGACTCTACCTCTCGGCCAGTCTGGCCTTGCCGGCCGGCGACGAGCATCCCCCTCGCCTGATCTACGGCGCCCCGTTTCTGTTGAAGCCCGATCTGAATATTGCCTCCGCTCATCTGATCGAGCGCCTCAACCGGCTCGGCTATCGCTCGGTCGAGACGGCTGTGCGCACCCCCGGCGAGTATCGTGTCACCCCCGCCGGAATCGATATCTACTTGCACGAGTTTGCCGATTTTCACCTGCGACCGGTTCCGGCCCGTTTGGTGCTCGACCAGGGGCGAGTGACGAAGGTCCTGTCGATTCCGGGGGGCGACGAGTTATTTCCCGCCTACCTGGAACCGCAATTGATCAGCGGGTTGCGCGGCGCCTCGCGGCAGGTGCGGGAATGGGTGTCGTATGACGATCTGTCGGCACGATTTCTCGATGTGTTGCTGGCGATCGAAGACCGGCGATTCTTCAGCCATCCCGGCATCGATCCCATTGCTGTCGGTCGTGCGGTCTGGACGAATGTGACCCGCGGCACGGTCATCCAGGGCGGCAGTACGATCACGCAGCAATTGGCGAAGAACCTGTTTTATTCTCCGCAACGCACGTTCGGGCGGAAGCTCAAGGAGTCGATGGCGGCATTGGTCCTGGAGGCGAAATACTCCAAACAGGCGATCCTCGAAAGTTATGCGAACGAGATTTATCTCGGGCAGGTCGGGTCGGTGTCGATTTATGGAGTCGGGGAGGCCGCGCACCGGTATTTCGGCAAACGCATGGATGCATTGAGCTTGGAAGAGACCGCGCTGCTGGTCGGCATGATCAAGGGGCCGAATACCTATTCACCCCTCCGGAATCCGGCGCTGGCGAAGCAGCGTCGCGATGTCGTCCTGGGCCGGTTGCACGAGCAGGGGCTCGTGAGCGAGGACGCGTGGAAGCAGGCGGTGATGATGCCCGTCAGGGTGATGCCGCCGCAGGACACGTTGGCCGACGCGCCGTTTTTTGTCGACCATCTGTTGAGACAGGTGGAAGAGACGACCGGTGCGCCGTTGCCGGACGGCGTCAGGGCCTACACGACGCTCGACCCTGTGTTGCAACGGCTGGCCACTCAGACGCTGGAGAGTGAACTGGGCAAACTGGAAGCGGCCTATCCGGCGCTGACCGGCCACAGCAGTCCGGTGCAAGCCGCGCTGGTGGCGCTCGATCCGGCAACGGGCGGCATTCTGGCGATGGTGGGGAGCCGCGACTATCGCACCAGCCAGTTCAACCGGGCCGTGCAGGCGAAACGCCAGCCCGGCTCGTTGTTTAAGCCGTTGGTGTATCTCGCCGCATTGGAAGCCCGTCGCGAATTGACCGGTGGCCAACCGATTACGGCGGCGACCTCGATCGTCGATGAACCGGTGACATTCGAATCAGGGACGGGTGTCTGGGCGCCGCAGAATTACGACCATCGGTTCCACGGCACGGTGTCCGTGCGGACGGCGATCGAACAATCGCTGAATATTCCCGCGGTGAAGATCGCACAGGCGGTAGGGACGAAGCGGATTCTTCAGATGGCAGAGAAGCTGGGGATTCGCAGCCCGCTGGCCGACAATCTGTCCATTGCGTTGGGAACTTCCGGCGTCTCGCTGTTGGAGATCACCTCGGCCTACGGGGCTCTGGCGCAAGGCGGGCTCTATGTGGCTCCCTCGGCGTTGCAGGCCGTGATGACCCCTGAAGGGGATCCCGCTTGGCATCATACGCCGGTACGGCATCAAGCGGTGTCCCCTCAGGCGGCCTATGTCATGACCTCGTTGCTCAAGGGTGTCGTCGAGCGCGGCACGGCGGCCAAGGCGAAGGCGATGGGCTTGCGCGGGACCGTGGCGGGAAAGACCGGGACGACGGACGGGTATCGCGACGCCTGGTTTGTCGGGTACACGCCGGATGTGGTGGTCGGCGTGTGGGTGGGATTCGACGACGAGGAGGCGTTGCACCTGACCGGAGCGCAGGCGGCGCTCCCGATGTGGGTGGAGTTCGCGCGCCGGATCTCACCGGCTGCGACGCGTGAGTTTGCGATGCCGCCTGCCGTGGTCACGCGCGACATCGATCCCCAGTCGGCCCAGTTGGCGACCTCGAAGTGTCCGCAGCGGTCGGCGGAGTTGTTTATCGAAGGTACGGAACCTTCGATCTACTGTGAAGTGCACGGCAGCGGATTCTGGGAACGGGTGAAGCGCGGTTTTGGTTTTTCCTAGGTGCGATCGAAATGCTGGTGTAGGCTCGGCTCATGTTGGGATGGTCCTCCAGTTCATCGGCCACTGCCTGGGAGAAGGAGCGCGAGATGATGAAGAAGTCCGGCTTTGTGGAAAACGACAATATTACCCTGTTGGCCAAAGGGGTCTTGCTCAGAGGTGAGATTCGCGTTGAAGGCACGGTCCGTATCGACGGGCGATTGGAAGGCGATCTTCACACCACGGGGACCGTCGTGATCGGCGAAGACGGCATCGTGCAGGGGACCATCACAGCCGGGACCATCATCAGCAGCGGAAAAATCAAGGCGACGGTGCGGGCGACTGAACGGCTTCAATTGCTGAAGACCGGTCTGCTCGTCGGCGAAGTCCACGCGCCCGCGTTCTCCATGGAAGACGGGGCGAAGTTTCAAGGGATGTCGGATATGGGGGTCGCCTCCTGGGGCGACGAAGCCCAGAAACTCCCCGGCAATGTTCGGGACATCTCCTCGCAGCGTCCCAAGGCCGTCGCCATGCTCGGCGAAAACGCCTGACGGCTCGCGTTCCCACCCTCACGCTACGTAGCCCGTGCGCCCTATGGTTCATAGGGTCTCCTCCCGGCTTGGCGGCAGTTCCCTGTTCAGGCACAGCGGTCGTCAGACCGACGCGTGACATCCTGAGCAGGTTCTGCTATCAACGGCTGCAACGCGAGTCCTCTTCACGACTATGAATCGACAACAGATTTTTGCACTGTGCTTTTTCGGCGTGCTGCTGGCGCTGCTGTATCAGATGGGGCTGATGTTTCGCCCCTTCGTGTTTCCGGTCCTCTGGGCAGTGATTCTTGCGCATCTGTGTTTCCCCCTGCACATCCGTCTCACCGCCTGGTTGGGAGGACGGGAATCGCATTCGGCCGTGCTCCTGACATTGGCTGCGCTGGCCCTGGTCGTGGTGCCGCTGGTGGTGCTCAGTGTGATGCTGGTGAAGGAGGCCGGATCCGCTGACCGCGCGGTGCGGGAATGGATTGCCTCCGGAGGCGTTCAGCAGTTGCCCGACCGGTTGTCCGGGCTGCCGGGAGGTCATCTGGTGAGGGAGTGGCTGGAGCGGTTCACGGGCAGGGAAAGTGACCTCGAACAATTTGTGCTCTCGAGCGCGAAGACCTTCAGCAGATTCATCGTGGGAGAGTTGAGCGATCTTGTGCGGGATGTCTTTATGCTGGTTGCCGATTTCCTCGTCATGATGTTTACCCTGTTTTTCTTCTTCAAGGACGGCCGCCACTGGCTGGCGTCGCTGTATGCGTTGATTCCGTTGGAAGCCTCGCACAAGGACAAGATCCTGGCTCGTCTGGATCAGACCATTCGCGCCGTGGTGAAAGGGATCGTGCTGACGGCTATTGCACAGGGGCTGCTCGCCGGAGTGGCCTATGCGGTCCTGGGTGTGCCGTTTCCCATGGTGTTGATGGCCCTGACGATTCTCCTGGCACCGCTTCCGTTCGGCGGGACGGCGCTCATCTGGGGGCCTGTGGCCTTGTACCTCCTCTGGGCCGGCGCGGTGGGGAAGGGGCTGGTCATGCTGGCCTGGGGGATCGGGGTCGTCTCCACGATCGATCAGATCCTCAAGCCGCTGTTCATCGGGCAAGGCGCGGAGATTCCCGTGTTGCTTCTCACCTTCAGTGTGCTCGGAGGCCTGGCGGTCTACGGGATCCTCGGATTGTTTCTGGGGCCGATTCTTGTCGGGCTGTTTTTGACCGCTCTGCAGATCTACCGGGACGACTACCAGCAGCACCTTCCGGCCCCGCCGGCTGCATCGTAACCAGCCGTTCACCCGCCGGTCTGTCAGTCGAGGGGAATGGTAATCGTCATGCCCCCCATCACGTCATTCAACGCGAAGTCACGTTTGGGGCTCAGCGGGTGGCTGTTGTGACACTTCACGCAGGCGGCTGAGCTGGCCCGATCGGAATAGATGGCCTGAAAGTATTGTTTGCGGCCGCTGGTCACGATGCCGGTGAAAGGCCGGTCGGGGGTCTGCGAAAAACTCTCCAGTGCCCGGCGTTCCAAGTCCGTGGCGGGGGCATTCCGCTGGTAGATGGGCCAGAGGCTGATGAGACGATAGCGAATGCCTCGTCCGGACTCGGCCACGAGTTTGCCCGAATGTTGAAGGAACTGGGCGGGCAGGGGCAGGGCATTTTCGTGTTCCCAATGTTCCGCGGCGGAGACGATGCCTTTGGCCTGCATCCGGTTGACGACCTGGTTCGTGTAGATGGTTCGGTCGGCATCCAGCACCGCATGTACGAAGTCCGCCACTTTTTCCGGAGGAATGCCCGGAGGCGGCGCGACATCTTTGGCCTGCAATGAATAGGTCGAGGCGCAGGCCAGCGCCAGTGCGAACCACAGCGACCGTGCCTGAATGACTGTCAGGATGAGACGCATGGCTGCTCCTTTCGTACCCCGGCCTTGTCCGCCGGCAGGGTGATGACACAGGTCGTGCCCTGGCCTTCCGGACTCTCCAAGCGAATCTCGCCGCCGAATTTCTTGACCAGCCGTTGCGCGACGGTGAGGCCGAGTCCCGATCCTTCCCCCTGCCCCTTCGTGGTGTAGAACGGATCGAAGACTTTGCCGAGATGGTGTTTGGGAATGCCGGGGCCGTTGTCCCGTATCGTGATCGTAATCAGGTCGTCCTGTTCTTCGGTGGTCAGCCACAGGTCGCCTCGCCCGCTCATGGCCTGAATGGCATTGGTAAGGATGTTGATAAACGCCAGGCGAAGCTGGTCGGGCAACGCCGTCACCGGCGACACCGCCACATAGTGTTTCTGGACGTTCAGCCCGAGGCAGTCGTGCGAGGTCTGTACAATGGCCAGGGCCTGTTCCAATTGGGCGGTCACATCCACCGGCACACGTTGGCTTTTCGATTCACGGGCCGCCACTCCGGTGAAGTCCCGAATGATGGCCGCCATCTTTCGGCCGTGTCCGACGATGTCTTGCGCGTAACCCTTGGCGCGAGCCAGGTCCGCTTCCTCCTGGATCGCCTCCCCGAGGCCCAGAATTCCAAACAGCGGGTTGTTGAGTTCGTGGCCGATACCGGCGGTCAGCACATCGAGGCTGCCTGATTTTTCAGCTTGGATCAGCTGGTCCTGCAGCCGGCTTTCGTCGGTGGTATCACGCAACACGAGGCCGAAGCGTTTGCCTGCCCCGCTACGACTTTCCAGCGGAAACCATTCATAGTGGTACAGGTGCGAGCCGATCCGTAATTCCCGTCGGGTTGAGGGGGACGCCTGGCTGAGGGTTTGATTGAGCGGATCGCGCGCCTCTTTCAGGGCGGGCTCCTGGTCCGGGCGGGGTGGCGCGATCGGTTTGTTTTCTTCGACCAGCCTAAGGTCTCGCCGCAGGGTCTGGAGGTGATCGTCGTCCAGCGGGAGCAGATCGAACAGCGGGCGGCTGGACCAATTTTGCTCTTGCGTCTGGAGCGCGTCCCGGGACGCGCGGTTCATATACTGGACGAGGCCTTGCTGGTCGATCATGATGATCGGGGTCGGGACGGCGTCGAGCACCTGATCCGTCGATTTTTGGAGGTACTGCACTTCCTGTGTTTTTTCTTCCACCTGGGTGCTCAATCCGGCAAAGGCGGCTTCGAGTTGCGTGTTCATGCGGTTGAATTCGACCGCCAGCTCTTCCAGTTCATCTCCCGTGTGAATCTGGATCGGTTCCTGCAATTCTCCTCGCCCGATGAGGCGCGCGGCCTCCTGCAGTCGTCTGACCGGCGTCACAATCCGGCTAGCGGCGAAATACCCCAGTGTGGCGAGCAAGCCGAGCGCGATCCCGGCAAGAATCATCATCCACATCATGAGGTGCCGGATCGGGGCGAACAGCTCGTCGGAGGATTGCCAGACGAAGGTGTGCCAGGCGCCGCTTTCCAGCGCGCCGTTCGTGGCCCGACTGGTTTCGGGGAGGGGCGCGAAGCCGATGATGGCGGTGCCCTGGCCGCCGTGGCCGTCACTGTCGGCCGTGACCCAACCGGGTTGACGCACCGTCACCTGGGGGATCAGCGTTGCGCCTGAGAGTTGAACACCGGTCGGCAGGATCGGGCAGCTGAGGACCATGCCTCGGCTGTCGATGAGCATCACATGGCCGGTCTTGCCGAACCGGATGGGGTGGGTCGAGGGAGAGAAGAATTCCTTGGCATCGATGACCCGGTGGACCACGCCCACCACTTCATACCGAAGGCTGTCCATGACCGGCAGGGAAATGCTGAAGACATAGGCATTAGCCTGTTCGTCGAAGTGAAGATCTTCGATGTAGAGCTGGCCGACTCCTCTGTTGTACGAGCCTTTCCACCAGGGACTGTCGGCATGGGAGAATCCGGGTTTGGTCGTCAGGGCGGCAAAGAGGTTTCCCTGCACATCCGTGATGAACAGCTTCTTGGTGGCGGCGCGCACGACCTGCGGCAGGAGCTGGTCCGGTTCGCTCTGCGAGCCGGCATAAAAACTCTGCAAAAGAAGGGCGGTGGAATTTCCCGTGATCGCTTTGACTGCAGCCGGGTCTTTTGCCGCCCAGCGGGCCCGTTGTTGTACGAGAGTCGGCAGCGCAGCGTTTTGATCGGAGGTATGGAGCGCGTCGCGACGGTGTTCCAGCGCACGCACGATATCCGGGTGGACCGCAATGCGGGAGGTCCTGGCCACCTCTTCCGCCACGAGCAGGTCCAATTTGCGGGCTGCCTCCGTGGCCAGCGCCTGGAAGCTTTCCCCGCTGACGACCTGGATTTCCTTCGAGCCTTGCAGGAAGGCCAGGCTGAGGCCGAGCAGGAGGGGAACCACACCGACCATCAGCATGGATACGATGAGCTTGCGTTTCAGGCCCCACCCGAGGGCGTTCGAGAAGGAGCCCGATGGATTCGTCATAGTGGCGCGCATGATATGGTCGGCTGCACCTGTGGAAATTCGATGCGGAAGGTCGTGCCCACGCCCACGTCGCTTTCGACGCAAATGTGACCGTCCATTTTCGAGATCACCGACATCACATTGTACAACCCCAACCCCGTGCCTTTCCCGGGGGGTTTGGTGGTGTACAGCGGTTCAAAAATTTTCGACAAGGCTTCCTTGGGGATGCCGCACCCCGTATCGCTGACCGAGGCGCTGACCAGTCCGTCCGGCCCGACCGTGGTTTGGAGCGTCAATGTGCCGTGATCGGTGATGGCTTGGACGGCGTTCGTGATCAGGTTGACGAAGACATGAAGGAGTTCGTCTGGATTGCCCATCACGCTGGCTTCTTCCGCATAGCGTTTGACGACGGTGACGTCTTGCAGCGTCACGGCATAGCGGGCGATTCTCAGCGCTTCATCCAGCTTGGTATTGAGGTTGACCATGACCTCTTCGCCGGCGCCGTTGCGTCTGGCGTAGCGGGTCAGATCGCGACAGATTGCGCTGGTGCGTTTGACCGCCTGCGTGATGTCGCGAGCCTGCTCGTGGACGACCGCGAGGTCCTGCTCTTCTTCCAGGTTTTCGGCCAGTCCGAGAATCAACTGCAGCGGATTGTTGATGTCGTGCGCGATGCCGGCCGCGAAAGAGCCCAGCCCGGCGAGTTTGTCCGCCTGGAACAATTCGGCTTCCAATTTCGACTGATGTTGGACGAGTTTCCAGAGGAGTCTGGTGGCGGCTCCGCTCAGGACCTCGGCGCCGGGACGCTTCAGGGTGTGGATGAGCGGTTCCATGGATGGGTCGCCCGTCACATCCATGATCAGGTTCACCCCATGATTCTGGATGAGGTTCTCTACCCGTTCCGCGACCAGCACATTCAGGTCTCGGGCCCGCGTGAGTCCCGGAGCCGTCGGATCCCTGTCCGCGATGCCGACGATCTCCACATCCGGGATCTGATGGAGGAGGTCCAGGAGGGCGGTGCCGCCTTTTCCGGCACCGATGATGGCGATTCTCGTCGAGCAGAGTTTCATGGTCGTATTCCGTGGTGTGTTGCGAGGTCCGTCCGGCAGTGAGTCTTACTGACTCGCACCTTGTCGTCGGAGAGGTCTGGGAGACCTCCCCGACGTGGAGGGTGTGGCGTTGCCGGTCGGGATGGGTGACGCTACAGCTGGGCAAGTTCCCGCTGTTCCATCGCCCTGGCCACGGCCGTGCGGAGCTTTTCCCCTTCGACCGGTTTGACCAGATAGTCGACCACGCCGCTTCGTAGGAACGAGGTCGCCATGTCGGTGTCGGGGAAGCCGGTCAGGACAATGATCGGCACCCGTGGCCATTCCTGTTGAAAGTAGGCAATGGCCTCAACTCCATTGATCTTCGGCATGCGGATGTCGCAGATGAGCACGTCCAGCAGCAGCCGGTTTTCTCCGGTGTTGATGGCCTCGATAGCCTTTTCCCCGTTCTCCGCCTCGATGACCTCGTACCCGGCCTTCTGCAAGGTCATGCGAACGACTTTGCGGATGTCCGGTTCATCGTCGACCACCAGCACACGACCGTTGCAAGCAGACTCGCTCATGAAGAAGCCCGATTTAAATTCTCCCATGATCCCCTCCTTGGTGGTTGTGTCGTTTGTTGATGCCGTCTGTCGTCCTTGCTGTTTAGTTACAGCAACACACATGCCAGTGAAGGAAGTCTGAAGAAGACTGTGATTTCAGTACGTTAGGAAAAGTAAGTGAGGCGGAGGTCCGGCCTGGTGGTTGGGATCCACCAGGCCGGGTGAAATGCACCACCGGCTCGTCGATCAGATTTGGAATTGGAACGGTTCAGCAGGCCGTGGCTG
Organism: Nitrospira defluvii; assembly: GCA_000196815.1. Classification (GTDB taxonomy): domain Bacteria; phylum Nitrospirota; class Nitrospiria; order Nitrospirales; family Nitrospiraceae; genus Nitrospira_A; species Nitrospira_A defluvii_A. The sequence continues at coordinate 3,587,107 of FP929003.1, read as the reverse complement.
TGGAGTGGACCGGTCGAGACCGGCTCCTAAAAGGAGGGGCTACTTAGACGGGGTGTTGCCGAAGAAATGTAAGTCCTTCTCGCCCCGGAGATGTGCAGGTGTCACGACATATTCGCCGCCCAGGGCCGGGCTCCAGATTTTTTCAGCGGTCACTTTGTCCCCGCCGGTGAAGATAAACCCCATTCCTCCGGCGACCGCGCCGAGTACGGCGACGGCCATTTTGATGCCGCCATACGGCAGTGTCAGGAAGTAACTTCCCAAACCTTGAATGGCTTCCGACCCGGAGCCTGCGGCTGCGGCTGTTCGCACGGACAGGGCCGACTGGCATCCAAGAACAAGCAGTACGACGCACAGAGTGATCCGTGACAGACGACGGGGGCGACGTGAATGTGGCTGGACCATGAATCTTCTTCTTTCATCCTGGGTGAATGCGAGGTCCGGATAGATTGACGCAATAGCGCAGTGTGGCGGGCTGTCCATCAAATATCCATGCGTTCGACACGCAGGTTGTCCTGCTCAGCGATGAAATGTCCGTGGTTCAGATTGCCTTCGGCTTCCTGTATGCGTTATTCTCCAGAACGATGATTACCGCAGACGCTGTGACCGCATTCATTCGTCAGGTATTTCCTGATGCTGACGTGACCGTGATCGATAAGACCGGCACGCAGGACCATTTGATCGTGCGGGTGACCTCGGGCGGATTTCTCGGCAAGAATCTTCTGGACCGACATCGATTGGTCTACCAGGCCCTGGCCGCTCCGATGAAAGACGGACGTATCCATGCTCTGGAGATTACAGCCAAGACACCGGAAGAAGTGAACACATAGAGGAGGGACAGATGGCTGACCCGATCGAAGACGAAATTCAACAAGAAATCAAAGCGAACAAGATTTTGATCTACGGCAAGGGCACGAAAGCCATGCCGATGTGCGGGTTTACGAGGGAGACCATGCACTTTTTCGAAAAATACGGCTATCCCTACGAACTGATCGACGTGCTGTCCCAGCCGGCCAAACGCGAGGCGTTGACCAAATTGACGAACTGGCCGACCTTACCGAAGGTCTTCATCGACGGGCAGTTTTACGGCGACACGGATATTCTGGACCCTATGGAAGCCAAGGGTGAAGTGATGCCCTTGCTCAAGAAGGCGTTCGGAGCTGAATAAGCGCCGAGCCGGCGTCTGCTCTTCACTCCGATCCGTACCGGCCTTCACGGGCAGTCGGTTCGATCCCCGCCCACGCACGAGCTCTTGAGTTCCTCCAAGTTCGTCGTATCTGCTTGCCAGGATTCACCCGTGCCGATACAATCCCTCCTGCGTGTCATGAGTGAAGATTTCCAACCCAAAAGCCCCCTGTGTGTCGATCTTGATGGCACGCTCATCAGGACCGATCTGCTCTGGGAATCGCTGTTGGCGCTGCTGAAGCAGAGTCCGCTCTCGGTCTTTCGGCTTCCCTTCTGGCTGCTGAAGGGCAAAGCCTCTTTCAAGCATGAAATTGCCCGCCGGGTGACACTCGATGCCAGCACGCTCCCGTATGACCAGGCTCTGGTCGAGTTTCTCTCCAACGAACGCCGGTCCGGCCGTGAGCTGGTGCTGGCCACAGCCAGTCATGAGAGTTTTGCCCGCGCCGTGGCGGCTCATCTCGGGCTGTTCGATGAGCGGGTGTTCGGGAGCGATGCCTCGACCAACCTCAAGGGCGCCCGCAAGGTTGCCCTGCTGGTTGAGCGATACGGGGCTCGCCGATTTGCCTATGCGGGAAATTCGACCGCCGATTTACCGGTGTGGGCCGAGGCTAACGAAGCAATCGTCGTCAATGCCGCTGCCGGATTGGTGAGTCGCGCGCAAACGCTGACCCCGGTGAGTCGCGTGTTCAGCGAGCGGGTGACATGGCTGAAGCAGGTGGCCAAGGCCTTGCGCGTGCATCAGTGGGCGAAGAATGTGCTGGTGTTTATCCCGGTGGTCGCCTCGCATCAAATCACCAACCGAGCCCTGATGCTGCAGGCCACCCTGGCATTCCTGTCATTCAGTTTTTCCGCCTCTGCCGTCTATATCGTCAATGACTGTCTCGACCTCGCGTCCGACCGCCGGCATCCACGGAAAAAATACCGTCCCTTTGCGTCCGGCAGCCTCTCGATTCCGTTCGGGCTCCTCTTGGCTGCAGGGTGTCTTGTGGGAGGGCTTGTGCTGGCGTTGGCGCTGCCCTCGCCATTTCTGTTCGTGCTGGCCGGCTACCTGGTTCTGACGACGGGGTATTCGTTCTATCTGAAACAGTTCGTGCTGCTGGATGTGATTGTGTTGGCCCAACTCTACACCGTGCGGGTATACGGAGGCGGGGCTGCGACGGGGGTGGCTCCCTCCCATTGGCTGCTGACGTTCTCGTTGTTTCTCTTCCTGAGTCTGGCTTTGGTGAAACGGTTTACCGAATTGCGGCTCACGGGTGAGGCCGAAGGCAAGGAGCTACACGGGCGAGGGTACTGGGTGACGGATCTCGAGCATATCTCGAGTATCGGCACGGCGAGTGGGTTGCTGGCGGTGCTGGTCCTGGCGCTCTACATCAGCAGTAAAGAAGTGCTGCTGCTGTACACCCATGCGGACGTATTGTGGCTGGTCTGTCCGGTGATGCTGTACTGGATCAGTCGAGTCTGGATGCTGGCCTACCGGAATCGAATGGACGACGATCCGGTGGTGTTCGCGGTCAAGGATTCAAAAAGTTATCTCATGGCGGCGATCATCGGAGCCATTCTCTTCTTGGCCACGTGAGTATGCGCCTCATTAAATGCCCCATGCGCCGCTGAGGTGCAGATTGGCGCCGTTGACGTAGCGCGCCTCCTCGCTGAGCAAGTATCGCACGGCCGCGACCGTATCGCCCACGCTCCCGATGTATCCGGCGGGAATTCGTTTGACCACACCGGCCAATTCCTCCGGCGGCGCGCTGCCTGAATCGATAAAACCCGGAGAGATGGCGTTGACGGTAATGCCGTAGGGGGCGAGCAGTTTCGCCAGTGTCCTGGTAAGAATTAACACGCCGGCTTTGGCGATATAGTGCCCCGTCACCTCGGGCTGGGCCACCATCTGGTCCGCATTGGCCATGCTGAAGTTGATGATGCGTCCTTGCTTCCGTGCCTTCATCCCCGGTGCGACTGCCTGCCCAAGATAAAAGATCGGGTGTAAGTTACCCTCGAACATTTCACGCCAGCCCGCCGGCGTCTCGTCGAAGAGATTGACGCGGTGATAGGGGCCGGCGCCGTTGATCAGTGCGTCGATCCTCCCCCACCGGCTTTCGACCCGGGAGACCAAGTCGCCGGCGGCCTGCGGGTCGGACACGTCGCATTGCACCGCCAAGGCTTGCCCGCCGAGTGCCGTGATGGCCGCGCTGGTTTCATCTGCGGCAGCGTTGCTGGTGCGGTAGCAGATAGCCACGGACCACTGTTGTGCGGCGAGATCCAACGCGATGGCGCGGCCGATTCCCTTGGCGCCGCCGGTGATGAGGGCAACTTTCTGCGTCATAGGGACTCCGTGAACAGGCTGTTGAGAAAGTCCGCCAGCGGCGTTCTCGCATCGCGCCGAGGCTCACCGTAGGGCACGAGCACGATTCGCCTCTTCACGTGCTACGGCCTTTCTGAGCAGCCTGCGGGGTATTTCGGTTCTGTCTGTGCATAGGGGGCACAACTCCATTTCCGGGGTCGTTAGTTAGTTTATCGGCAAACTATTAGGCCTCACGCGTGCGCAGGCGTTTGGCGAGTAACTCCAGCGTACCGGCCGTTCGTTGCGAATACACTCGTTCCTGTTTGGGGCGCCTTTTATCCGCTACGCAGTCGTCGATCAAGGCGTGAAGATCGTCGAGGGTGTCCACATCGCTCCAGACGGGGAGCAAGGCGGTCTGCAATGCCGCCGCCGTCGCTTTCTGCTGTGTGAGCGCCGTGACCTGATCCGTGGACCAGGGAATATCCGCGAACAGCTCGGGGTGAGGGGCCGTCATGCCGATCAGATAGTAGCCGCCGTCTTTCGCCGGACCGAGGACCAGGTCGTGCCTGGTGAGAGACTGCACCGCATCGCGATAATGGGTCAGGGGCAGAGAAGGGACGTCGGTTCCCACGAGGAAAACGTGCCGGTACCCTCGGGCGAAGAGCGTACTGAACGCCTGCGCCATCCTGTCCCCCAGGTTGTCGCCTTGTTGATCGAGGAGCGTCACTCCATGCCGCGCTTCCATGATTCTGAAAAACACATGCGTGCTCGAGGGCGCACAGGCCAGAAAGCGGTCGACAGGGAGTTTGAACTTATGCACCGCCGCCTTGGTGCGCTCGAGCGTGTCGAGGACGAAGCTGCCGTGAAGGGTGGCGGCCTCGTCTTCGGTCAGACCCGGGCAGAGGCGTGTTTTGACCTGTCCCGGGATCGGAGCTTTGGCGAAGATCACCAGGGCTGCCGAGGCGGGCTGTTTGCGATCCGGAGGGGGAGCACTCATGGATTTATCTCACATTGCGGTAAAAATGTTGAAGTTGATAGGGGCTGACTCCGATCCAGTACAGGAAGCGGAGGGTCCACATCAACAGAATTGTGCGGACCGGGCCGTTCCGTTCCCACCGACGGAAGGCGGTGACCACTTGATGACGCAGCGGGGCGAGGCGCCCTGCGCGTTTGAGGCGGCGGGAGAACTCGATGTCCTCCATCAACGGGATCTCTGCGAAGCGTCCGATCCGCTCGAAGATATCCCGTCGGACGAAGAGGGCCTGGTCGCCTGTGGCAATGCCGCTCCAGCGGGAACGCAGATTCATCATGCGTCCAACGAGGCGGGCTATCGGACGAGGGGAGTCGAAGCGGACGTCGAAGCGTCCGCCCACGCAAGCCTTGTCGGACAGCGCGGTGGCGATGGCCTGTCGGGCGTTCGACGGGAGTTGGGTGTCGGCGTGAAGGAACAGCAGGACCTCGCACTGGCTGGCGGCGGCACCGGCGTTGAGCTGCCGCGCGCGACCTGCCGGGGCCTTCAGAAGGCGGATAGGCGGCGATGCCGGTGAGGGCCTGTTCGAAAGGTGGCCGGCACGGGACTCCACGACGGCGCACGTCTGATCCGAACTGCCGCCGTCCACGATGATGAGGTCGTCGAATCCGAGCGTGGCCGTGTGTGAAAGGGTCTGACCGATACCGCGGGCTTCGTTGAGAACCGGGATGATGACGGCAATGGTCATCGGCGAGGGTGGAGGAGCGATGAATTCACCGGCCTGCTCCTAGGATGGATACGGTACGCGGCTCTTCAGGTCGCCTGTTTCGGCTCGTTGAACATGAAATACATCACGACGACGACGGTGGACCAGAACACCACCTGCTTGTGCCAGAACAGCACCTCGCCATAGTGGAAAAATGCCAGACTGATCAGGACGGATCCGGCCATCAGGGAGTAACGAATCGTCGGATTTTCGACCACGGCATTGGCCCAGACGGCGATGCCGCTGAAGTAGATCAGCAGCGGCACCACGTTGATTTCGAACCCTCCGCTGATGGAGAGGAACACGTCGAGAAAGCCGATGAACATCAAGGCTGTGCCGACCATCATCCCGGCGACATGCGCCTGGCGGTCCGAGCCGCTGTCTTCTTCGGGGCCCTCCTGGTTCGAGGAGGGTCTGGACGGACGGGTCGAGGGATCTGGAAGGTCGCTGGGTGGTGCCATGTTTAGGCCTTAAAGTGCTTGCTGAGGGTGAGGGCTTGCCGTTGGTATGACGAGCCGAGCGCCGTCCCGTATACCTGTGTCGGCACCGTGAGCATCCGATCATACACTACTTTGAAGAAGGTTTGCCCGTCATGAATGAGGAACGGGACATCGTGCGGGCGGACTTCCAGGACGACCTGAGTGCCCCGCATCTTGCCGTCTCCATACCCGAACCCCGGGTCGAAGAAGCCGGCATAGTGGGTGCGCAGTTCGCCGCAGGCCGCTTCGTAGGCGACCATCTCCGCGGCATAACCCGGCGGCACCCGAATGCGCTCTTTGGACGCCAGGATATAAAACTCCTCCGGTTCCAGGAGGAGACTGTCCTGCCGGTGCCGTTTCAGGGGTTCCCAGAAGTCGAGAGCCGCGTAATGTCCGATTTTGGCCAGATCGATGACATGGCTATTTTTCTTGGCCCGGTAGCCGATGACCGCGTCTTCCCGCGCACTTCCGGTGAGGTCGATCCGCAAGAAGAGGCCGCGATCTGTGCGGAATTCCTTCTGAGGGAGCGCCTTCGGGGGCGAGGCATTATGAAAGAGCAGCGGATCGGTCCCGTGGAGCTTTTGCAGGGCACTGTCGGAGACCGTGGCATCGCCGCGCACGAAACGAATCTGATTCAGGGAGTCACCCGTGCGTACCTTGATGGCGAAAGAGCGCGGCACCACTTCCAGATAGAGCGGCCCCCGGTAGCCGGCCCGGATTTCATCGAACCCCGCATTCAAGTCGGTCACGACGCGGGTGAAGACATCCAGCCGCCCGGTGGTGCTTTTGGGATTAGCGCGTGCGCGGAGCGTGGCCGGCAGGTCCAGTTGTTCGAGGAGCGGGACCAGATACACATGGCCCTTCTCGAGTATGGCGCCCTGCGTGAGGTCCATCTCGTACATCACGAGGTCGGACTGGTAAAAGTCGAGCACATTGAGGCGGCTGCTGATCGCCGACAACTCCGGCAGGAAGCTGCTGATCAGCCGGTACGCTTTCTTTCCAAGCCGTAAGTCCAGGCTGGCCGGTTGAATTTGCCGGTCCTCGATCGGATGCTCCGAGGTGATGGATCTACGGGCAATCAACTGCGTGATGTGCTGGTACGGCAGGATCCCTTTTGAAGAAGCGGCACGGGTCACAGGTGTTCACCCCCTCCGTCGCAGCCGTTGCCTGTGGCGGCCCAGGAAGGATGGGCGCCGACCATCGGCAGTTCGCGTCCTGGAGCGGAACCGGGCTGGGGGTAGTGGAAGGTCCGGTTTTCGTAATTTCTCAACACGGCGCTGTCTTCATCCAGGTTGACCAGGTAGTCCGCGGGCAGCAGTGGAATTTTGCCTCCGCCGCCGGGCGCATCGATCACGAAGTGGGGAACGCCCATGCCGCTGGTGTGGCCCTGCAGCGACTTGATGATCTTGAGGCCGGTTTCCACCGACGTTCGGAAATGATTCGTCCCCTTCGTCAGGTCGGCTTGATACAGATAATAGGGCTTCACGCGTGCCAGCAACAATTGATGCATCAGACGTTTCATGATCTCGGGGTCGTCGTTGACCCCCTTCAGTAACACAGTCTGTGCACCGAGGGGAACCCCGGCATCGGCCAGCATCCCGCAGGCACGTTTCACCTCCGGGGTCAGCTCGTCCGGATGGTTGAAGTGCAGGTTCATATAAAACGGATGATATTTCTTGATGATGTCGCAGAGCTTCGGGGTGATGCGCTCCGGCAGGCTGCCCGGTACGCGGGTGCCGATGCGGATCAGTTCCAAGTGGGGAATGGTCCGGAGGGATTTGAGGATCCGTTCCAGCAGGTGATCGGGGAGCAGGAGCGGGTCGCCCCCGGACAAAATCACATCCCGCACTTCCTGATGTTCGCGCAGGTACGCGATGGCCCGGTCGAGTTCCCCTTTCTTGAGGAAGCCCGGTTTGCCCACCAGCCGTTTGCGCGTGCAAAACCGGCAATAGATCGGACACTGATTCGTGACCATCAAGAGGACGCGGTCGGGGTACCGGTGGACCAAGTGGGGCACGGGGCTCATCAGATCTTCTTCGAGCGGATCGTCTTCCGCATCCGCATCGGCCATCTCCGCGCGATCGGGCACGACCTGTTTCCAGATCGCATCGCCCTTCTCCTTGATGGTGGCCAGCACGGTCGGCGTAATCCGCATGGGGTAGTCCCCCACGATGTCCTCGATTTCTTTCGGGTCGACACCGAGCCGATCCGCCAAATCCTTCGGCTTGACCACGCTCTGAGCCAGAATACGTCTCCAGTCCTCCACGTCTCTATCCTTTCTAACAGGCTGTTGAAAAAGTCCGCCCGCGGCGCTCTCGCATCGCTCAGCGGCCTTGCTGGGCGGCCTTTTTCAACAGCCTGCAGGTGATGCGTATGGAAATACGTGATCGCAGCCGGCCCTGAACCGCACACGGACGACCACTGTTCGTCAAGAACGTGCTAAGTGGTCGAGCTCTCTGGGCCGGCGCCTCCCCGTGAAATCGGGGCGGGTCCGGGATCGGCGCTCGCGCTGCAGATCCGGGCAAAGTCCTCACGGTCGTGCCTTGTCGTATTGTGTGTCCAGGTGAGCAAGAATGTCGTGGGTTTCCGTCAGCACCGTGTCTCCGTCTTTCAAGACAGGAACATAGTATTGACCCGACACTTCGAAGACTTGTGTGCGCATCGGACGAAAGTCCGGAACCACCACGTCTTCGTAGGAGAGGTTCAGTTCGTCCAGGCGGTCCCGAACGACCGCACAATCCGGGCACCATTGGACATGATAGAGCGTGAGAGCCATGCGTACCTATGGGGCAAAAGGTTGAGTGGGCATCTGCCAATGAACCGGTTCTGCTGCAGCGATCATCAGGTTCCCTCATGACGCGAGGTCTTGCGCGATGGCACAGGGCGCCATGATCGCGTCGACCATACCGTGGATGATTTTCTTGTTGGCAGGGCAGAGGGTCGCGAGAATCCCGCCGAGTTCAGCTTTGTCGCCGACGACGAAATAGTAGGGAGACAAGCGGACTCTCCCGGACATCGGGACCACCGTGTCGTTCCGTTCGTCGAGATAGGACAACTCGAACAGGCGGCCCTTATGGAATTCCTGAAGGACATAGGGCGTCGCGGGGAACGCCTGGAGCGCCTGCTCCAATGCCGCGGCCCACTCGACCTGCGGCAGATCGTGCCCGATGGACACGCCCCGGCTACCCCAGGCCAGTTCGGAAAATCCCGATGGTTTGAGCACCAACTGGCGTTCCTTTTGGGTCGTCTGGGCTAATCGCCGGAAGTCCGACACCGCGCGGCCGCTGATCGTGAGGTGCGGGATGACCGCGGAAGGAGGTACCGGTTGCGGGTCGAGGATCCAGGTTCTCGGCAGCAATCGTCGCAAGTTGACGGCGGTTTCGGGACGTAATGCCTGGTCCCAAAACGGAGTTAGTTCCGGATGGTGAAACAGTGCGAACGCCAGCTTTTCTTCAAGCGCGGGTTTGTAGGGCGGCGTGACCGTCACATGCCCCTTCTTGGCGGCATACATCACGAGTTCTGCCTTGGGGATGTTCTTCAAGTCGAACAGTTCGAAAAAGCGGTAGAGTAAGCCGATCGGCCGTGGTCCGGTGTCTTCCTGCAGAAACAGGCCCTCTTCCGAGAAATGCACCGCCCGTGGTTCAACACAGTAGGCCTGGTGCCCGATGTCACGCAATCGTTGGGCCATCCATTCCATCTCCGCGCGGTATTCCTTGGCCTCATCGGAGACGACAATCGCCAGGCACCCTTCCTGCTCTCCTTGCTGGGCGCGCAGCATGGCGGCGAAGCCTTGCAACATCCCGTCACGCCCTGCGATGAGGGGAGAGCGTTCAGGCGCCAGGCCGGGGGGCCGGTGTTCCATGGCGGACTGATCATCATAGGCGCGAGTCAGGCAACCGGTCAGGCCGATCCCGCCCGGTACCGAATCGAGCTCTGTGATCACCATGCCGTCGGCGGTTGGAATCACGTCGGGTCGGATGATGCCGGGAATGAGGGTGCGGAAACGGTTCATCCGGCTAAAGGTGATCAGCGATTCCGGCTTGCCCTGGTCGAGATAGGCCGCCACCCAGGCGGGCTGAGTTCCACGGGTGCTGTCCTGATACAGACGGTTGAGAGCCCTGTAGAAGGAGAGGAGGTCCTGTCCCAGTTGCTGAAAAAACGTGACGTCCGAGGAGGAGAGCGGAAAGGGCGTTGGCGACAGGCGGAACCGTGGCGACTGAATTGAGGAGCCGGTCGTTGCCGCACCGTCGCCGGCTTCGGCCTGGCCGTAGATCCCGGCGCGAACGAGAGCATCACGAATTGCGAGACAACGTCGGCGGGCTTCGTCGGAGTTCAATGGCTCACGTGAATGTTGTGCCAGTGCCAATGCAATATCCTCGAGACTCGCAGCGCAGTCGCATGCCTCGCACTCGCGTTTGGATTCGAGGTGAGCAAATCGTACCATGGCCTCTGATACCGGTACAAGTCAGCGGAACGCCGGAGCTGTTCGAGGAGCGATCCGTTGCCGCCCCGTGAGAGCTCGGTCACGCGGGGGGTGAAACGTTCCGATTAGTAGGCCGCTCAGTCTGTTAGTGCTACAATGCGCTCACAGCTCATGACGAGTTCATTCGTGCCAATTGTCCCGACACATGCTTCACGTCCCGGGGGTGATCCTCTCCTGCAGATCGTGCCGAGTTCCGCCTGCCTCAGTTGCGATGTTTGTTGCCGGTTTCCGGAGCGAGACAGTTTCCTGCGGCCCTTCTTTACCGCCGATGAAATCGGGACCGCAACTGCGGCCGGGCTTCCCCCTGCGCTGTTTCCACACCCCGATGGTTCACAAATCGACCTGGTTCCGAATCCGGATGGGGAGGGGTACGTCTGTCCGGCCTTCGATTGCGCAACCTCGCAGTGTCGCATCTATGAGGCCCGTCCCCTCGATTGCCGGCTCTACCCGTTTGCCTTGATGTGGGATGCCATGCATGAGCAGGTGCTGTTGGGATGGGATACGAAGTGCCCGTATATGAGGGACCAGTCTTCACCGCTCGTGGCACAGGCTGCCGACGAAGTTGCCGGATGGATCGAGCAGGATGCCAGGGTGGAGACGCTCGTGCGGTATCCCAGGCTCATCGGGCGATTTCAGGAAGACGTGATCGTATTGCGGCCGCTTGAACGCGTGACCGAACGGTTGCGGCAGGGGCGGATGCAGGTGAGGACGCAGGCCCTCACGCTCGGGGATCGAGAACGCATGGAAGCGGCGCTCGCCGTCAGCGCCGGTGTTCAGGGAACGCCGCTCGCCGCCGCGTCCTTCGCCTACCATTACATCTGGCGGCATCGCGTGACCTATTCCTGGGCCGTGCTTCACGACCATCTCTGTTTGTTCGCCGACTGCCCCGATGGCCTGTTCATGGCCCTGCCGCCGCTTGGGGCGGGGCCTCTTGCGCAGCCGTTGGCCGAGGCCTTTCGTTTCATGCGTGAACGGAACGGCGATTCCCGGGTCACGCGGGTCGAAAATGTGCCGGAGGCCTGTATCAATGAGGTTCGCGCACTGGGCTACCGTGCGACTGCGAAAGAGCCCGACTATCTCTACGAGGCGTCGGCTCTGTCCGACTTGTCCGGCGAGTCATTGAAATCCCCGCGGGCCGCGTGCAATCGATTTATCCGGGAACGGGGCGGGATACTTGAGCCCTATGAGCCCCGGGACCAACGAGCCTGTGTCAGTTTGTTTCATGAATGGCGGGAACAGAAGCAGCGGGCCGGTGCCGATGATTGGGCCTCTGCGCTGTTGGCGGATGCCGCCGGCGCGCATGAGACGGCATTGTCTGACACAGCCGAACTCGGGCTGACCGGCGCAGTGGTTCGGGTTGGGGGCCGTATCCGGGCCTATACGATGGGCCTGTGGCTCAACCCGTCGGTGTTTTGTGTGTTGCTGGAAATCGCCGATCGGGATATTGTGGGGCTCGGGCCGTTTGTGTTTCGTGAATTCTGTCGCCAAGCTCGCGCGAAAGGGGCATGTTGGATCAATACGATGGATGATTCCGGCCTGCCGAGTCTGGCGCGATCCAAGCAGTGGTATCATCCCGCACGATTGTTACCCAACTACATAGTGACGGAGTGCTGAGTATGGCCGTTTCCCTTCCTGCCGGTTCCCCGCGTCGGTCCTATCCCTGGTTACCTGTCCTGATCGTCGGCGTGACCATTGTGGCGCTTGTGATCGGTGTGGTGATGCTCCGCTCCATTGAAGTGCGAATGGTCGAGGCGACCGGAGAAAATCTCACGCTGGCCTCCGCGGAAATTGCGGACAAACTCGATCGGTTGTTGTTCGAACGCCATGCGGATGTTCGTATGATGGCTCGGGCCTTTTCCGATCGCGCCCTCGATAAAAAATACATCAACGAATATCTGCAGTGGATGAAGGAAACCTATGCGCCGGTCTATCTTTGGCTGGGTGTGACGGACGCCCATGGGCGTATGGTGGCGGCGACGGACTCCGCCGTGATCGGTCAGGACTATAGCCGGAGCGGCTGGTTCGACCGGGTGCGGCAGACCGGAACCGTGCAGGTAGACGAAGTCGAGATCCATGAATCGAATCATAAGATCGAGTCGGTGGCCTTTACGGCCCCCATTCTGAGTGTCGGCGGCCAGTTTCTCGGTGCCGTGACGACTCGCATCGGGCTGCCGATGTTGGAAGATGTCCTCATTGAAACGGTCCGTGAAATTCAACAAACCGACGGCTCCGCCGGCCCCTTCGAGTATCAATTTCTGACGAAAGCCGGTGTCGTGTTTGTGGATTCGGCTTTTTCCGGCATCGATCGGGTGAATCTCACGGAACTAGGGTTGCCCTCGGTGCTGTTGAGCCGGTCCGGCAAGGCGGGATACGTCGAAGAAATGCATGCTCGCCGTCGCGTACCGGTCGTCACGGGTTATTCCCAAACCAAGGGGTATGGCGACTATTCCGGGTTGCAGTGGACGATCCTGCTGCGGATGGATCGGGACCTCATTCTCCTGCCGATTCGAGCCATGATGTGGAAACTGGGCATGGCCGGTGTCGTCGTCTGGCTTCCGATGGTCGGACTGTTGCTCTGGGCCACCGGTCGATTGCGTGAACAGCATCGCCAGGCACAGCAGGAAAGTGAATGGGCGCGTGCCGCGGAGGCCGCGTTGCTGCAGAGTCAGGAACGCAACCGGGTTATCGTCGATACGGCGCTGGACGCCGTGATTTCTATGGATGCGGGCGGCATCATTACGGATTGGAATGCGCAGGCGGTCAATATTTTCGGCTGGGAGCGGGAGGAAGCGCTCGGCCGCCGCGTGTCCGAAACGGTGATTCCTGTGCGCGATCGGGAGGCGCATGAGCGCGGGTTGCGCCATTTCCTGGACACCGGGCAGGGCGCACTCCTCAATCGACGGATTGAGATGATGGGATCTCACCGCGACGGTCATGAGTTTCCCGTCGAAATCACCATTTCTCCCGCCCGGCTGGGCGATGCCTATATTTTCAGCGCGTTCATCCGGGATATTACGGCTCGAAAACGTACCGAGCGTCAACTCGCGTCTCAGTACGCGGTCACGCGCGTCTTGGCGGAATCGCGGACGCTGGAAGAAGCGGGGCCGAAGATTCTGCAGGCCATCTGCGAAAGTCTCGAATGGGAGTTGGGGATATTCTGGCGCCTCGATCGGCAGGGCAGTGTGCTGCGTTGTCTGGATGTCTGGCAGTCGCCCGCATTGAACGCCGAAGAGTTTGTGTTGGACACCTGGCAACATACCTTTACGATCGGCAAGGGACTCCCCGGACGGATTTGGCAGGCCGGTGAACCGACCTGGATCAAAGACGTGGTGCAGGAGGCCAATTTCCCTCGCGGTGGTGCCGCCGCCAGAGTGGGGTTGCACGGAGCCTTCGGATTTCCCGTTCGGGTCGGCACCGAAGTGGAGGGTGTGATCGAGTTGTTCCGGCGCGAGATCAAGCAGCCGGACGAGCAGCTGTTGAAGATGGTGGCCGACGTCGGACTGAAAATCGGCCAGTTCGGCGAACGCGCGCGGGCGGAGGATGCGTTGCGGCGCACCGAAGCGCAGCTCCAGCAGTCGCAAAAAATGGAAGCCGTCGGACGGTTGGCCGGCGGTGTGGCGCACGACTTCAACAACATGCTGACGGTGATTCGTGGCTACAGCGAACTGGTGTTGAGCCGCCTGGCGCCCACGGATGGATTCCGGAAGGAACTGGAGGAAGTGAAGAAGGCGGCGGATCGCGCCTCCGGTCTCACCGGACAGCTGTTGGCGTTCAGTCGCCGCCAATTCATTGCGCCGAAAGTGCTGGATCTGAATTCGGTGATCCACAATATGGAAGGCATGTTGCGACGGTTGCTGGGCGAGGACATCGTCGAGCTCTGCACGGTGCTGGATCCGGGGCTGGGACAGTTGAAGGCGGATCCCGGTCAGGTGGAGCAGGTGATCATGAACCTTGCGGTGAATGCCCGCGATGCCATGCCGAACGGTGGCCGCCTCACGGTGGAGACCAGCAATGTGCAGTTCGGACAACGCAGGAACCGTCCGCCGATGGGCGCCGAACCCGGTTCCTATGTGGCGTTGATCGTGCGCGATACCGGCCATGGCATGGACGAGGATACGCAGTCGCACGTCTTCGAGCCGTTTTTTACAACCAAAGAGAAGGGCAAGGGCACGGGGCTCGGTCTTTCGACGGTCTATGGCATCGTCAAGCAAAGTGGCGGCTGTATCGAGGTCGAGAGCAAGCCCGGACGCGGGGCGACCTTTAAGATTTACTTTCCGCGTGTGGAGTCGGCCGCAACGGAGACCGAATCCGTCGCGGTCGGAGGGGACTCGGTCAGAGGGCGCGAGACGGTCTTGTTGGTTGAGGACGAGCCTGGTGTCCGGCGGTTGGTCAATGAAACGCTGCGCTTGCATGGATATACGGTGCTCGAGGCCCGGCATGGGATTGAAGCGTTGCTCACCGGCGCCAAACATGCCGGTCCGATACATTTGCTGCTGACGGACGTGGTCATGCCGCAGATGAGCGGGCCGGAAGTCGCCGAAAAACTCGCGACGGTTCGTCCGGAGGTCAAAGTGCTGTACATGTCGGGCTATCCGGATCACCCGGCCTTTTCCAAGGGGGGGATCGATACTGAGCATTCCTTCCTGCAGAAACCCTTCACGCCCACGACGCTGGCGCAGAAGGTTCGAGAAGTGCTCGATGGATCGAAAGTCGCTTGACCGTACCGCACAAAGGTGCGGGGCTCTCTCTGTATTCAGCCGGCTGCTTGAACTTCCCGCTCGTTTCCGTTTATCGTGGCGCACCATGCAGGTTATTCAATTCAATGTAGGAGTGTCGGAATGAGCGAAGGGCGAACGGTATCGGCGCCGAAAGGGCAGGAACAGGAGATCGACCGGTATCGGATCGCGCGCGAGCCGTTTTATGCCGAAGTGCGGGGCGAGGTCGGGCTGTTCACGATTGCAGCTCAGAGTCGCATGCCGGTGATGTTGAAGGGGCCGACGGGATGCGGCAAGACGCGGTTCGTCCAGCACATGGCCTATCGCCTGGGGCGCCCGCTCATTACCGTCGCCTGCCATGAAGATCTCACGGCCTCCGACCTCGTCGGCCGGTATCTGCTGAAGGGGCAGGAGACGGTCTGGATGGACGGCCCGTTGACCCTCGGCGTCAAGCAGGGGGCTATTGTCTACCTGGACGAGATCGTCGAGGCCAGGAAAGACACCACCGTCATTATCCATCCTTTGAGCGACGATCGGCGCCTGCTGCCGATCGAGAAGAAGGGCCAGGTCATTGAAGCGGTCGATGACTTCATGCTGGTCATTTCATATAACCCCGGCTACCAAAGTATTCTGAAAGATCTCAAGCAGAGCACCAAGCAGCGGTTCATGGCGATCGAGTTCGACTACCCCCTGCCCGATGTCGAGAGCCGGGTGGTGGCGCACGAAGCCGGCGTGAGCCTCGAGGTTGCACAGCGTCTCGTCAAGGTTGCGGAAAAAGTTCGAAACCTCAAGAATCACGGACTGGAAGAGGGCGTGAGCACCAGACTGCTGATCTATGCGGCCACATTGATCAGGCAAGGTGTGCCGGCCGATCAAGCCTGTGAGGTGGCCATTGCCCGTCCTATCACCGACGATCCGGACATGTTGCGCAGCATCATCGAGGTCGTGAAGGCGATATTCTGACGCATCCGCCCGCTGCGATGCAGTGAGGCGGTGTCGGCAGGAGCTCGGCGACCAACCACACCCCATGCGAGAGCCCCAGGCCACTGAACGCGAACAGGCCGTTCGCGCCACATCCGAGGGCGTGACCATTTCAGTTCATGTTCAGCCGAAAGCCTCCCGCAGTGAATGTGCGGGCCTGCATGGGCATGCGGTGAAGATTCGCATCGCCGCGCCGCCGGCCGATGGCGCGGCGAACGCCGAATTGTGCCGGTTTCTCGCCCGTTGTTGTGAGGTGCCGTTGAGTGCGGTCCACATCCTGAGCGGTGCGGGAAGTCGCCAGAAACGCGTGTTGGTCAAGGGGCGAACGGCAGAACAGGTGCGGGCACAGCTCCACCTGGAATGACATGAGCGGCGGGTGGATTGCGAGCCTCTGCTGTCGGGAGGCGTCGCCGGGGGGAAACGCATGCGAGGTAAGCGGATGACTAGGACAGGGCAGACCGGTTCAGTTCGGCGGAGACAAACCTGGTGTTCGATACTTCTAGTCGTGCTCGGTCTGGCGGCCTGTGCCGGGCCAGAGCCCATCCTGAAATCCACTACCCATGTACAACTGTATGGCAAAGACCAGGCGGCACGTGACGCGGCGGTGTGCGGCGAAAAAGCGGAACGCGCCGGGTTGCAACACGGGGCCAATCGGAGCGGGAACGCCGGGGCAGGCGCGACGTTGGGGATCATCGGAGGGGCCGCAGTGGGGGCATCTGCCGGGTTGGTGGGGGGACCGACCGGTATCGCCATCGGGGCGGCGGCCGGCGGCGCGGTCGGCGGGGTGCTGGGCCTGCTGGCGGGAGCCTATAAACCGCTGCAGCCTCAGCCGGACTACGCGGCGTTTGTTGAACGCTGCCTCAAAGAAAAAGGGTACGAAACAACCGGCTGGCAATAGCAATGGATCTGATTCTTCGGGCGTGCGCAGCCGGGATCGATCAAAAGGTGAAACAGCCGGAGTAGCCGGCCATCAGGCATTGCACACGAATCGAGATCCGCTCCAGCCGATCACGGTTCTGCGGCGTCGGCACTAAACGATCGGCGTCCCGCAGCCATTCCGCATCCTGCTCCAATTTATATAGCGACCATCGCGATGTGCCTGGAATCCGCGTGCCATCATGTACTGCCCGGTTGACGATTTCGCGGAACGATGCGACTTCATCGACCCATTCCACGCGATCAGCCTGAAATCCGTAGGGCGCCTCATCCTGACCGATCAGGGTAATCAAGTTTCGCAGCCAGTTGACGGTGGCGGCCATGCGGTCGTAATGCAGGGTGCTGGGAACGTCTCCTGCGGTGTGGTACCGCGGGGTGCGCCCCGCGGAGAGAAACAGAAACGGTAGTCCATGGTTGCGGAAGACGTCGTAGTCGCTGAAGGCTTTGTGGCCGATCTCAGGAATTTCTTCCACCAGGTGCATTCCCACGGGAAAAACCGTCAGGGACGGCGCCGAAGCTTGTTTGACGCGCTGGTACAGCGTCGGGCTTGTTTCCGCGCCGGCGGCAAAAATCGCATCCTTGAGAGGGGGCCACTGTACGCCACCCATGAGGTCCATGATCACGACGGCCTGGAGATTTCCGGCATGGCCGATTTCCGGCGGCAGGTGATGAAACAAGAACTGCGATCCCATCTCGGTTTTGCCGAAATAAGGAGATTCCTCGCTGTTGAAGGCCACAAACAGAATGCCGTGGCCAGGCTGGCCCGTCATGCGTCGCGCCGTTTCAATGAGAATGGCGACGGAGGAGGCATTGTCGTCCGCGCCCAGGAAGGGATAGCCCAAATGATCGTAATGGGCACCGATGAGCATCCATCGCGCGGGGGCGGAGGCGGCGGTCGGCGGGAGGAAGCCGAGGATGTTGTCGCCGATCGTCGGCGAGATGGCCTGCCGGTAGCCGCCGAGTGACGGCAGGGGTTGGAGTCCGACGGCTCGAAACTGTTCCTCGATATAGTGGGCAGCCTGGCGATTTCCCGATGAGCCTGGCTGCCGTCCTGACAGCTCGGGACTGGCGAGGAACGACACATGTTGTTGCAACCGTTGGCCTGAGGCTGAGGTAATCGGCAAGCTACGTGGGTCGATCGCTTCCATCGTACCCAGGCATCCGGTAGAGGCTAGCCCGAGCAGGAGGGACAGGGCTGTGAGGATAGGGGCAACCCCGGGGGGCCGACCAGGAGGCAAAGGCGACTTCACGGTTGTGGGGCTGAATCTGAGGCAGTCGGTGGAGTGCCTTCCTTCGGCGCCATCGGCAGCGCCTTGTGCCGGAGTGCCCGGCCTTTCTCCGGAGTCGGATCGGTGATGAGTCCGTAACACTGGCGGCCTTCGTGGTCCTCCGGCAGATATTCGGTGATCGGCATGCCGTCTTCACGGACGAAGAGCAGGCAGTGGCAGTATTTGTAGATTTGCATCTCGTCGCAGGCGCACATCCAGCGTCGCAGCTTGGCTTCGGCTTGTTTGTCGGGGTAGAAGTTACAGGGGCACAACGGCTTCCCCAACTCGTCGACGTGGGCGGCGAGACCGAGGACCACAGCGTTGGTAACGGCTTCATTCGGGTGCATGGCGGTCCCGCTCTTCTCGGCGAAGCCCTTTACATACTTCCACATCTTGTCGAGGCTTTCTTTGCTCGGTTCAGCCATCCTGTCCCCCGCGTTACAACCGCCCGGTGAATCGTTGTCCGTGCGCCATCGGTCCCTGCCCGTCGCGAGGACACAGTTTACAAGCGAAATTGTGTCCTTTACAATCCACAACTTCCCCCAAAACGGACTCTGGCACTATGGCGTCTGGGCGCTCCTCTGAACAACTGCGTGATCTGCTGGCCGAACAACTTGGGCCAGACACGGCTGCTGCCGTGGTGACGGCTATCGCCGATTCGGCTGCCAGGCCCGATGCCATTGACGGTGTTCTGGTGTTGTTGGACGAACTCACGGAAGAAGCGCCGAAAGCGGCCAGGGCTGCGATCGATGCGTTAGCCGACATGCAGCGTCGCGGCCTGCTGGCGGAGGTGTTGCCATGGATCGATCTCGGGGTCGCCATCGCGGCAGATTCCGGTGCGCTGGCCATGAGATTTTTTAAGGAGAGTCCGCTGCTGCTCGGTCTTCTCGAGCCCTCCGGCAGAGCGATCGTGCTGGCGGCCGGATTAGAACTCGCGGACCGCCAGGCCAATGTGGCGGTGGAATTTATCCGGATTGCCCCGGAAGCGGTCGCTGTCTTATCTCCCGCAGATTGGCCCGTGTGGATGGATTTGGCCTGTGAACTCACGGAAACGGATTTTGCCCTGGCGGTGGAATATATCCGCCAGATTCCCTCGATTGCTCATGTCTTATCACTCGATGCCGTTCGAGCATGGGTGCGGTTCGGCATGAAGCTCATCGTCGAGAATAGTCTCGGCAAACCGGACTATCTGGGAGTCCTGGAATTCTTCCGAACGAGTCCGGCCATTCTGGAAGATATCCCCGGGTCATCACACCGCAATCAGGTGATCGGCATCGGAGCGCAGATGGCCGAGCGGGCTCCGGCAGCAGGTATTGCAGTATTGGCGGAGGCGCCTGCGGTGCTTCGCCGACTTCCTTCGGAGGAATGGCGGACTCAGGTGCTCCGTTACGGCTTGCTGGTCGCCGAGCGTGACGCTGACACGGCACTGGCCTATCTTCGACGCTGTCCTGAACTGATCGCCTTGATCGGGTCCGGAGACGGGGCGCAGGAGAAGTTCCAGTCCTGGTTTGCCTCCGGTATGGAAGTGCTGGAGTACAGCCTGGAGGGGGGGCGGGCCTACTTCGCCATGGAAACGGAGAAGGCCTTGGGTGCCGTGTCCCAGGCCTTGAGCGGCGTGCCGTTGCGACAGATCGCCCGACGCGTCAAGTTATTCGCGCAGGCACTCTGTGGGCGTGACCTGCGCATTCACGATCTCCCCGACTCTCTCGAATCGACACAACCCATGGCTCGCGCCACGGTGAGTGAAGACGGGCAGAGTATCGGGCTTCCGTCCCTTGTCAGGCGGTATCCGACCTACGAGGAAAACGTGCGTCTCTATATGGTGATGGCCGCACACGAGGCCGGGCATCTGGAGTTCGGCACATTCGAGTTGCCTATTATCAGATTGCAGGACCTGGTTGAGGATCTCGGGCAGCGGTATGGGCGTCCCGCACCGAAGGAAGTCCGGACCTTGGGCGATGTGTTCGCGCGGTATCCGCAGCCCGGCCTGATTCGCGACCTCTGGGCCCTTGTGGAGGATGCCAGGGTTGAGTACCTGTTGCGCGCCGAGTATCCCGGCTTGAGCCGTGACCTGGCATCCGTGGCGAAAGACGCGGTGAACGTTCGAAGTCTTGCCCATGGCATGACGGTGCGTGAATTGGTGGTCGATCAACTCCTCCTGTTCTCTGCTACGGATGCCGGATCGGTCATCGTTCCGGACGCAGTCAAACGCGAAGTTGATCAGCTCTGGGCGCTGTGCCGAACCATCTACCATCCCCGAGCCACCGCTGAGGAAGCGGTGCGCCTGGCGGACCGCCTCTATGTCCGCATGGACGAGCTATTGGCCATCCGTCGTGAAGCCATACCCAGTCAGGACGAGACGGAGGCGCCGGAACAATCCATTCCGGCGCCCAAGTCCTCGGAGGACCTCTCCGATACGTACCGGCCGATGGACAATTGGGACTATCGCGGCGCGATGGATCCCAATCTGGTGCGAGACCGAACGGAATCGTCTCCCGAACAGAGTGCGGCATCCGGTCAGGGTGATCGCGAGGGCGGCGCGGGTCTGGCCGGTGATGCCGGAGGTTCGTCTGGCGCGGGCACCGCGCGCTCCCAGCAGGTGTCACAAGACGTGCTTGTTCCCGGTCGCCGACAGCCGTCACTCGTGGAGGAGGTGCTGGCGGTTGAAGGCGAGGGGGCTCGGCCGGAGGATGCCAAGATCGGCGAGGCCAAGGCGGTTCGTTACCGGGAGTGGGATGCGTCCATCCAGGATTACCGCATGAATTGGTGCCGGGTGGTGGAGCGCGAAGCGATTGAAGGGACATCGGACTTTGTGGAGGAGACGCTCGCTGCCCAACGGGGAGCGGTGACGTTGTTGCGTCGCTATTTCGAGAGTCTGCGCCCGCCCGGGCTCCGGCGCGTTCCCGGTCAGTTGGACGGGGAAGATCTGGACATGGATGCCGTCATCGGTCGGGTGGCTGATCTGTCGGCGGGCATCGAGCCATCGGAGCGGATTTATGTGCGGCGGGAAAAACGGGAACGTGAGGTCGCCGTCGCATTTTTGGTGGATCTCAGCGGATCAACCAGTCGTCAGGTCGAGCAGGGACGGCGGATTATCGACATCGAAAAGCAGGGGCTCGTGCTCCTGTGCGAAGCGCTGACCGCGATCGGCGATCAATTCGCCGTGTATGGCTATTCGGGGCAGGGTCGTAACCAGGTGGATTTTGTGGTTGTGAAGGGCTTCGACGAACTCGTGACCGGGCGTGCCGGGGCCAAGTTGGGAGGGATTGTGCCCCTGCAGCAGAATCGCGACGGCGCGGCTATCCGGCACGCAACGAGCAAGTTGCTCGCCCGTCAGGCGAAGACGCGGATTCTGGTGGTCATCAACGACGGCCGCCCGTTGGACGACGGCTACAAGGATGACTATTCCCTGGAAGATACACGCATGGCGCTGCGGGAGGCTCGTGCCAGCGGTGTTGAGCCGGTTTGCATTACGATTGATAAGCAGGCGGATCCCTATGTGCGTCGAATGTACGGGGATGTGCGATATGTGGTGATTGATCGGGTGGAGGGGTTGCCGGAGAAGCTCCCGAGGATTTACCATCGGCTGACGGCCTGAATGGTCGCGCGGGAGGCCTTTGTAGCACTGGAGCATAGTGAACGATGATTGAGCAACCAACACGACCGACTGTGCCGCCATGGCTCTACAAGTTATTTACCGGGCATCAATATCCCTATGTGCGACGGCAGGCCAAATTTGCAAATCGCGATACCAAGCCTGGAGAGGATCGGCCGGAACCGACGCGGGAGGAGATCGACGCCAAGTTTTGGGAGATTTATCCGCGGTGCACGGCCAAGATTCTCGAGGAAGTGAAGGCCGGCATGATCGTGGTGTTTCACGAGCTGGGGGAGTATCCCGCCGGTGGGTACCAGGGATTGGTTGATGCGCCTGAGGAGTTTCTCGCGGCGCACTACGGGAAGAAGAAAATCAAAGTGAATTTTTATGACGGGGATAATTTTGTCTGCACGATCAATTTCAAGGTCGGCGGCTGGACGGGCCACGAAGGCCACTGAATGGTACATGGGGAGGTGAGGAGAAGGAGTGGCGGCAAGCCCTCCTCATTCGGCATTCCCCGGTTGGATTCTTGCGGAGGAATTTATGGGACGACCAAAGATTACGGTAGTGGGCGCGGGGAATGTCGGCGGGACGGTTGCGCAGCGGCTGGCTGAGAAGAATGCGTACGATGTGGTGCTGGTCGACATTGTGCCGGGCATCCCGCAGGGCAAGGCCTTGGATATCACCCAGGCCGGGCCGGTGTGCGGGTATAGTACCCGCGTCGTCGGTACCAATGGGTATGACGAGACCGCCGGGTCCTCCATTGCCGTCATCACGTCGGGAATTCCCAGGAAACCGGGGATGAGCCGGGATGAACTCCTGGCGACGAACGCCAAAATTGTAAAAACAGTGGTGCGGGAACTGGTGTCGCGTTCGCCGAACATTATCCTTATTCTGGTGACGAATCCGCTGGACGCCATGGTGCATGTGGCCCGACAGGTCAGCGGACTGCCGAAGTCACGAGTCCTCGGGATGGCGGGTGTCTTGGATACGGCGCGCTTGCGGTCGTTCGTAGCCGAAGAATTAAATGTGCCGGGCACAGAGGTGCAGGCGATGGTGTTGGGTGGGCACGGGGATACGATGGTGCCGCTGGTTCGGCAAACGACGGTCACCGGGAAGCCGATCACGGATCGATTGGCTCCGGATCGGCTCGCAGCGTTGATCAAGCGGACGCAGGACGGCGGGGCCGAAATCGTTGGGCTGCTCAAGACCGGCAGCGCATTTTATGCGCCCTCCGCCTCCGCGGTGGATATGGTCGAAGCGATCATGAACGACCAGAAGCGCGTGGTGCCCTGTGCCATGCTGTGTGAGGGGGAATACGGGCTGAAGGATGTCATCGTCGGCGTGCCCGTGACGTTGGGACGAAGCGGGGGTGAATCCATCGTCGAATACGATCTGACGGCTGAGGAGCGCACCGCATTGCAGGCGTCCGCGGATGCGGTGCGGGACTTATGTGCAGTCGTTGATCGCCTGCTGACTGCGTGACCGGCCGACTTCGGGTGGGCATGGGACGCAGGTTGCTTGACAAGGCTCAATGCCCTGCAGTAGAGAACGTGGTTGGCAGTAAACCGTTACAGTTGGGGGGCGTATGAAATTCTTGGAGGATCCATATCAGACATTGGGCGCAGGATTTGCGCTCGCTGTCGGATTGATAGTCGTATATCTGGGTATGGCGGGGGTGGGGGCGGGCGAAGCCGATTGGTTCGGTCTGATCGTTCGCTGGGTCCATTTCCTGGCCGGCATCACCTGGATCGGACTGTTGTACTTTTTTAACCTTATCAATGCAGGCTTTCTCAAGAGTCTGGATGGCCCGACGAAGAACATCGTCATTCCCAAGCTCATGCCTGCTGCGCTGAATTGGTTCCGCCATGGCGCCACGGTCACTGTCCTCGCGGGGATTGTGCTGTACGGCTACCTCTATTCAAAAGGTGGAACGGGGGCGCTTGCGCTGGGGATCGGCGGTTTGCTTGGCATCATCATGATGGGGAATGTGCACGGGATTATTTGGCCCAATCAGAAGAAGGTCATTGCGGCGGTGGCTGCCGCTGCGCAAGGTACGCCCGCTCCGCCGGAGATGGCTCAGTGGGGAAAAACGGCCTTGATTGCATCACGCATCAACTTCTTGCTGTCTATTCCCATGTTGTTCTTCATGGGAGCAGGGAGCCATTTGAAGTAAGCCGTCGGGCGAGCAGAATCACGGGGATTGGTCATCCGACTAGGGTGATCAGTCCCCTTTTTCTTGGGCCAATCGGTGCCGGGTGCCGTAATCGAAGGCCGGCGAGTCTTTGGACTGATTCGCTGTAGGCCTATCAGGCCTAACTGATTGAGATTCAGGCCTAATCAGGCGAACTTGGCTTGACGGCCCCCGGATGGCAGCCGTATAGTACGTTCCTGCTAACCTGGGGGTGCTACCCCCGAAAGGGAATAACGTGACCCTACCTCAACCAAGGGTATTGCAGAAGCTTGAAGGGGCACCCTGGGAAATCGACCCCTACCTCAAGACCGGCGGGTATGAAGCCTGGCGGAAGTGTCTGAAAGAACTGACCCCCAACGACATCGTCGGCGAAATTAAGAAAGCCGGGTTGCGCGGCCGTGGCGGCGCTGGCTTTCCGACCGGTACGAAGTGGGACAAGGTCCTCAACCATCGAGTGCAGGAGCGTTACTTTGTCTGCAACGCCGGTGAGCATGAGCCGGGCACCTTTAAAGACCGTCATCTCCTGAAGCATATCCCGCACCAACTGATCGAGGGCTGTCTCATTGCCTCTCGAACCGTGAATGCCAAAGCCTCCTATATTTACGTCAACCATGAGTATGCGGAAGAAGAGGCGAATCTCAGAAAAGCCATCACTCAAGCCCGGGAACGTGGCCTACTGGGGAAGAATATCCTCGGAACGGGTGTGGACCTCGACCTTGAAGTCTACTCCGGTCATGGCAGTTATGTCGCAGGTGAAGAGACGGCCATGTTGGAGTCCATGCAGGGACGTCCGGCCATGCCGCGTCAGAAGCCACCGTTTTACCCCACCGATTTCGGACTGTACGGGAAGCCGACCCTGGTGAACAACGTTGAGACGTTGTGCAACATCCCTCAGATTCTTAAAAACGGCGCTGCATGGTTTACGCAAGTGGGGACGGAGAAGTGTCCCGGGACCATGCTCTTCTCTCTTAGCGGATCGGTGAATCGGCCCGGAGTATACGAAATGCCGATGGGCGTGACGATCAGAGACCTCATCGAGACGTGCGGCGGAGGGGTCCCGAACGGACGTAAAATCAAAGCCGTATTCCCAGGCGGACCTGCCTTCTCAATGGTCACGGCGGATCAGCTGGATCTGCCGATGGATTTCGATTCGCTGAAGAAGGCCGGGACCGGACTCGGTTCCGCCGGGACGATTGTGATTGATGATGCCACGTGCATGGTCGCCGCAACCCTCAAGTATTCGAATTTCTTCAAGGGTGAAAGTTGCGGCCAATGTCCTCCGTGCCGGATGGGGACGATTAATCTGGCGACCTTGATGGACAAAATCGAGCGCGGAGAGGGGAGCCGGAAGGACCTTGATTCGCTGCTGCAGCTGTGTGGATTTGTGAAGGGCACCGGATATTGCACCCTTATCACCGGTGCCGCAGTCCTTGTGCAGAGCAGTCTGCGATTGTTTCAGCATGAATTTGAAGAGCATATTCGCTTACAACGTTGTCCCTTTCAGCCGGCCCGCACCGGGGCCGGTGCGAACGCTTAGAGGAATGGTCGGATGCCGCGTGTGAGTTTTCTGCATGCCCAGGGTCGGAGCGGTGAGGTCGAGTCAAATCTCACTCTGCTGGAAGCTGCCAAGATGCTGGGGTTTGAGCTGAATCACGATTGCGGCGGCAATGCGTCCTGTACCACGTGCCGCGTCGAAGTGCAGATGGGTGGGGACAATCTGTCGGAGATTGATTTCGACGAACAGGACCTGTTGGACCGTGAAGCCTTGTCGGAGCCTTGGCATCGGCTCGGATGCCAGGCAAGAGTGTTAGGGGATGTGGTGGTGCGTGTGCCGGAAACCAAATGGGTGCAACCCACATCAGCCTCATCAGGCGAAGTTGGGAAAAGAGGGGCAGGACTTCCGTAAGCTGCCGTGAGATGGTAGAGTATCATAACGTGCTGAACAGGTAGACCAGAAGGAGGACCAACGATGGTAACGATTACGCAATTGGCTGAGCAGAAAATAAAAGAACTCATGACCGAGGAAAAAGATGTGGTCGGTCTGCGGATTTATGTTCGCGGCGGAGGATGCCACGGGTATCAGTACGGCATGGCCTTCGAATCCAAAATGGCCGACGATGATACGGTCATTGAAAAAGGCGACGTGAAGGTCATCATGGACTCGCAAAGCGCACCGCTGCTTCAGGGCGCGGAAGTCGATTATGTCGACAGCTTGCAAGGATCCGGATTCTCGATCAAGAACCCGCAAGCCAAGACGACCTGCGGGTGCGGCAGTTCATTCAGTGCGTAAGAGCCTTCCGGTTGACCCCCAACCGGATTGCGAATGGTCCGTTGAGTAGCAGCAAGCCGGGAGTGGCTCCCTCTCTAGCGGGGAGCCCTCCCGGCTTGTTCGTTCTGCCGATCTTTCTGGAGAGTTGTCTCGATGTCTCAGGCCACCATCACCCGGCGCTATCGTTTCTGCGCTGCCCATCGGTTGCACACCGATCAGCTGTCGGCTGAGGAGAATTGGACCACTTTCGGGAAGTGCAACAATCCCAACGGACACGGCCACAACTATGTGGTGTTCGTGTCCGTCAGAGGGGACATCGATCCGGTCACGCATCAGGTGCTCGATGTGTCACGGCTTGATGCCGTGGTCGAGCGGATCGTGGTGCAACGTTTCGATCATCAGGATTTGAATCTGGATCCTGAGTTCGCGACCCAGACCACGACCGGAGAGAATCTGGTGCTGCTCATTTGGGACTTGCTGGTGGATCAGCTCCCTGCGGGACGGTTAGTGAAGGTCGGTGTGATTGAAACGCGGGATAACTACTTCGAGTATTCCGGCTCCGTGGAGAGCATGCGGAGAGAAGAGGGAGTGAGGCATGGCTAAAGTGGTTTCTGGGGCCCGGGCCAGACGGTCGCGTGTCTCTGCGGCGCCGACCGACCAGGATCCGATCGAAGGCCTGATGACGAATCTTTTGCTGGAATTGGGAGAGGACCCTGACCGTAACGGCCTCCTCAATACGCCGAAGCGGGTGGCGAAGGCCATGCGTTTCATGACTCAAGGATATCGGCAGGATATCGATCATCTGCTCAACGGGGCTCTGTTTCCGATCGAGTATGACGAAATGGTGATCGTGAAAGACATCGATTTTTTTAGTATGTGCGAACACCACCTGCTGCCGTTTTTTGGGAAGTGTCATGTGGGGTACTTGCCGAACAAGAAAGTCGTGGGACTCAGCAAGATTCCCCGGGTTGTGGACGCCTTCAGCCGGCGACTGCAGGTTCAGGAACGGCTGACTCTCCAGATCGCCGAAACACTGAAGAAAAAGCTGAATGCGCATGGTGTGGCGGTGGTGATGGAAGCGCGGCATCTCTGCATGATGATGCGGGGCGTCGAAAAACAGAACACCGTGGCCGTGAGCAGTTCCATGCTGGGCGTATTCCGCACGCAACAACAGACTCGCGAAGAGTTCTTGAAGTTGATTCGAGGCAGCAGCGTCAGGGACGGAAATTAATCGCCCGCCGCCCGTAGTTCCTCGACGAAGGTTCTCACCAGATCGTTAAAGACCTCAGGTTGTTCAAGATTACTCAAGTGCCCGGCCGCAGGGATCACGGCCAGCCGGGCACCGGGTATTCCTGTCGCCATCACGTGCGCGTCGGCGAGAGGCGTGGTGTGGTCTTCCTGGCCGACTACCACCAGAGTTGGGCAGGCGAGTGTGCGGAGATGGGCGACCGAATCGGGCCGGTCCGCCATGGCCATCAGATCGACGACAATGCCGCTCACCGGCGTGTTCCGGATTGTGTGTCGGATGGAATCGACCAGTTCAGGTTTTTGTTGCAGTGACGTTGCGCCCAGTAGTTTGGAGAGCATGATGTCCGCCACGGCGTCGGCCCCTTTCCCATAGGCAGTCTGTGCCAGATTGAAACGCCCCGTGCGCCCCTCCGGACTATCCGCCTGTGCTCGAGTATCAGCCAGCACCAATCCCTTCAGGCGGCTCCCGTATTTTCGGGAAAAGGCAAGGCTGATATAACCCCCCATCGAGAGCCCGACCAGTACTGCTTGTGGAATGGCAAGGTGGTCGAGCAGTGCCAAGACATCGTCGGCGTACTGCTCGAGTGAAAAATTCCACAGCGGGGCATCCGACTCACCATGCCCGCGAAGATCCATGGCGATGGTCCTGAACTGTCGTGACAGCGCGGTCGTCTGTGGCGTCCACATCGAGCGATTCAGCGGGAACGCATGGAGGAAGACGAGAGGAAGTCCTGTGCCCTGGTCATCGTAGGCCAACCGAATGCCCTTCGTGTCGAAAAACATAAGTTCATCCTTTGTGAAAAAGCCGATGGGTGGGTGGTAGCATTGCCGTGCGCGGGAATCAAGGGGAGGATCGGCGATGGGGACGAGAGTCGTTTGCGATGATTCCCTCGCGACAGCTAGAATGCCAAGAGATATTCAGGCAGAGCACGACCATGTCCTCTCATGATTCCACAGGTGATCTCTTCGCGCCGGCTCAGACGGCCACCCGTCCGGGAAAGGTCCCGCTGGCCGAGCGGATGCGTCCGCGAAGCTTCGATGACCTTGTCGGGCAGGATGAGGTGGTGGGGCCGGGACGTCCGCTCAGAAATGCCATTGAACGGGATCAGCTCTCCTCCGTTATTTTCTGGGGACCACCGGGTTGCGGGAAAACTACATTAGCCGGCCTGGTCGCGCAGCATACCGAATCTCAGTTCGTGCCGTTTTCGGCCGTCACCGGCGGCATTCCCGAGTTGCGCGAGATTATTAAGGCTGCAGAGCATCGTCGGGCGATGGGTCGGGCGACCACGCTGTTCGTAGACGAAATTCACCGGTTCAATAAAGCCCAGCAAGATGCCTTTTTGCCGCATGTCGAACGGGGGACGGTGGTGCTCATCGGGGCGACCACGGAAAATCCTTCCTTCGAACTCATCGCGCCCTTACTGTCTCGCTCCATCGTGGTGCTGTTGAAGCCGCTGTCAGAAGAGTCGCTCGGTTCCATTCTGGATCGCGCAGTGGACGATAGGGCGCGGGGACTCGGATCGCTCCGGATCACGTTGCTCCCCGCTGCTCGTGAGCGATTGATTGCCTTCGGCAACGGTGATGCGAGAAGCCTGTTGACGACGTTGGAGTTTGTCGCCGGCCAGGCGCCTGTCGGGCCGGATGGATCACGAACCATCGATGAACAGGTGCTGGAGGCTGCGCTACTCAAAAAGGCGCTTCGTTACGACAAGTCGGGCGAGGAGCACTACAACCTGGTGTCGGCGTATATCAAGAGCCTGCGCGACTCCGATCCGGACGGCGCCCTCTATTGGCTGGCGCGTATGTTGGAAGGCGGGGAGAATCCCCGATTCATTGCCCGACGGATGGTGATTTTTGCTTCAGAAGATATCGGCAATGCCGATCCGATGGCCTTGGTGATGGCCAACGCGGTCGCGCAGGCGGTGGAGTTCGTCGGATTGCCGGAGGCTCAAATCAACCTGGCGCATGTGACGACGTACCTGGCCTCGCGGCCCAAGGATAATGCTTCTTATGTAGGCCTGCAGGAGGCAGTGCGGGATGCGCGCCAACATGGCAATCTCGGCGTGCCGTTGCACCTGCGCAATGCCGTGACGTCACTCATGAAAGACATCGGCTACGGGAAGGGGTATCGGTACGTGCATGACGATTCAGCCGCCAAAACCGATCAGAATCACCTCCCGGAGCCGCTTCGTGGCACACGGTATTACCGCCCGAAAACCCCGTAATTTGGTGAAGAAAGGGGCTGGACAAAGCTGGGCAGACGGTTATACTTAGGGCCGAGGTCAGCATGGCACGTCAATCCAGTTCAGCGGAGAGTGTGAGCGAACGCCGGAAGTATGTCCGAGCTACGCTCGTCGGGTCGGCCCTGGTGTCGCCGCAAAGCGGTGCCAAGGGTTTTACGGCGGTGCTCAACAACGTCAACAAGATCGGCGCCGGCCTTCATTCCAAAGAGACCCTGCCCATCGGCGCAAAGATTACCGTGTCGCTGGCATTCCTGGACCCCGATCGCGTCGAACAACAGGAGAAGCTGAACGCCACCGTGGCTTGGGCCAAACCCTGGGAGAAGGGAATATTGCTGGGAGTGGTGTGGGATGATCTGGTGACGAAAGAGAAGAACCGCTGGTTGTACTACTATCTTGAAGAGACGCTGAAGTCGACCGATTAACCGATTGCCGTCAGTTTGTCCCGCACGTCCTGCAATTCATCGGACAACGATTCCCAGCGCGCCGTGAGTCGTTCCAGTTCCTTTTTCCAACCTTCCTGCTCTCGCTGCAAGTCGCTCCATCGGCCATGTTCCTGGTAGAGGGCCGGGTCAGCCAGTTCCAGTTCACGCGCTTTCACTTTGGTTTCCATCGAGGCGATCTCGGACTCCGCCCGCGACACCTGCTTTTCAAGGCGCGCCTGCGTTTTACTCAGATCCCGTCGTTCCCCACCCTGAGATTTCTGCTGCACCTGCGAAGCCATGGCCTTGGTGGGGCCGTCTGATTTACCTGCCTGGGCGGCGGCGAGTTCCGCGCTGCTTTCCTTGATCGATTCGAACTCCTGGGCCTTCTTCCACAAGAAATACTCATAGTCGCCGAGATAATTCTTCGCCTGGCCTTCATCTACTTCGACGATCAGCGTGGCGACGCGCGTCAGAAACGTCGGATCGTGGGAAATGAAGATGATCGTTCCAGGAAAGTCCGTCAAGGCGTCGGTCAGCATGTCCACCGAGGCCGGGTCCAGGTGGTTGGTCGGTTCGTCGAGCAGCAACGTGTTGGCCGGCTCCACCAGCATGCGGGCCAGGGCCACGCGATTGCGCTCGCCGCCGCTGAGGGCTTTGATCGGTTTTTTCTGATCGTCACCGGAGAACAGGAAGGCGCCGGCAATACCGCGGAGAAAGTTCGTTTCGGCCTGTGCGGAAACCTCGGCCAGTGACTCCAGAATCGTGTCGTCCGGGTCCAATGATTCCGCTTGGTGTTGGGCAAAGTAGTGAAGCGTGACTCCGTGCCCGACCTGGCGCGTGCCCTTTTCGAACGGCAGCACGCCGGCCAGGATTTTCAGCAGCGTGCTTTTTCCGGCCCCATTCTCACCCACCAGCGCAATCCGTTGCCCCCGCTCAACAGTGAAATCCAATGAGCGGTAAATGATCTTTTCGCCGTAGCTCTTCGCGACGCCTTTGAGTTCCAGCACGTGCCGGCCACTGGCCGAGGGCAGGGGAAACTTGAAGCGCACGCGTTTGGTATCACGTTGCCGCTCGATCAGCTTGACCTTATCCAGCTGCTTGATGCGCGACTGCACCTGCTTGGCTTTATTGGCCTGATAGCGAAAACGATCGATGAAGTTCTGGACGCGGGCGACTTCTTTGCTCTGCCGGTTGGCGGCCGATTCGATCTGGGCGTCCCGCGCCGCCCGGAGTTCCTGGAACTTCGTATAGTTGCCGCGGTATTCCTGAATGGTGCGATCACGGAGTTCCCAGATGTGCGTGGCGATGCCGTCCAAAAATTTGGTGTCGTGCGAGATGACGAGGAGCGTGAGATTCGAGTCGAGGAGAAACCGCTCGAACCAGCGCTGGGTCGGCTTGTCCAAGTGATTCGTCGGTTCGTCCAGCATGAGCACGTCGGGGTTCGACAGCAGCAGGTGCGCGAGGGCGACACGCATGCGGTATCCGCCGGAAAGGTTCTCAATCGGCCGTGAAAAATCGGTTTCCGAAAAGCCCAGGCCGGCAAGAATCCGTTCGGCTTCATGTTCCGGGTACAAATCGCGGTGCGTGGCATCCAGCACGGTTTTTCCGACGATGGTTTCCAGTTCCTGCGGGAGGTAGCCGACACGGAGGCGCGGGCGTTTGCGGATCGTCCCTTTGTCGGGAGACTCCTCGCCCAGAATCATCCGGAAGAGCGTCGTTTTTCCAGCGCCGTTGGGGCCCACGAGGCCCACACGGGCACCGGGACGCAGGTGTGCCGTGGCGCCTTCGAGCAGCACTTTGGTAGCAAATTGTTTATGGACAGATTCAAGCTGCAGCATGGATCAGTAAGACTCGGTGTAAGGGGTGAAACGTTCGGTGAGGTACCCGCTGCAGAGTGTCAGCGCCTGTGTGCGCACCGGCGGCCGGGCAAGCGTATGACTCGTAGAGTTCGGATATCCCCGCACACATTTGAAGCGTTGATCGGACAAGCTTTATTTGGTGGAGCTGGCCGGGATTGAACCGGCGACCTCGTGAATGCCATTCACGCGCGCTCCCAACTGCGCCACAGCCCCACGCAAGCTTGTCTGTACATGTGCACAGGCACGGGAAAAAGAAACAACGTGCAGACGTAACTCTGCAATCTAGCATGGGCGGTTTTTGTCAGTCAAGAAAAGCATTGGAGTGCGGCGCTGCTCGGTCCTCATTTTTTGCTCGTGCAACGAGCGGTCGCAAAAAATCTCGGTGGGATGGGCCGGGAAAAGGAGGGCGAGCATCTCGATTCTGCCGACGGATAGAGGATCATCGCTGAAAAGCTTGCTTGACAAACCGCGAGGCGAATCCTACCATGATGCCCTTCCGGCTCTGATCAGTGCGAGGTCAGGGCTTTTTTTTCGAGTTCAGCAAGGGCAGAAGGAGCGTAGGCAGCGAACAATGGCGAATCTCGTCATCATCGGCTCCCAATGGGGCGACGAAGGCAAAGGGAAGATAGTCGATATCCTCGCAAAGGATGCCGATATGGTCGTGCGGTATCAGGGTGGGTCCAATGCCGGCCATACGGTCATCAATAAGCGGGATACGTTCATTTTCCATCTCATCCCATCCGGCATTCTGTATCGCGGCACCCGCTGCCTGATCGGCAACGGCGTCGTGGTCGATCCCGGGGCGTTGATTGAAGAAATGGACCATCTGCAGGGGCAGGGCGTGAAGATCGGGAAGAATTTTGCGGTCAGCGACCGGGCTCATCTGATCCTGCCCTACCATAAGGCGATCGATAAGGCGTCCGAACAGTCGAAGGGCGTTCGTCGCATCGGTACCACGGGGCGCGGGATCGGGCCCTCGTATGGCGACAAGATGGCGCGGATCGGGATCCGGATGGGCGATCTGCTGAATCCCGCACTTTTCAAGCAGAAGCTGGAAGAGAATCTGGTCGATATCAATTGGTTGCTCGAGCAACTGCACAAAGTCGACTGTTTCGAATTGGAAAAGGTCTACCAGCAGTACATGGGGTACGCTGATCGTTTGAAGAGCTACATCGTCGATACGGCCCTCGTCGTGAATAAAGCCGTCGATGCCGGCAAGACCGTGCTGTTCGAGGGCGCGCAGGGCACGCACTTAGACGTCGATTTCGGCACCTATCCCTATGTGACTTCGTCGAGTTCATCGGCGGGCGGCGCCTGTACTGGCACCGGAGTGGGCCCGACGAAAATCGATGCGGTGATGGGCATCACCAAAGCCTATACCACGCGTGTCGGCAGCGGACCGTTCCCGACTGAATTGACCGACGAAGTGGGGGGCTGGTTGCAGGAGCGTGGAAAAGAATTCGGCGCCACCACCGGGCGGGCTCGCCGCTGCGGGTGGTTTGACAGTGTGGTGGTCCGTCATGCCACGCGAGTGAACGGGCTCTCTTCGTTGGCCGTGACGAAGTTAGATGTGTTGGACGGTTGCAAGGAACTGAAAGTCTGTACGGGGTATCGGGTGAACGGCAAAATCCATCGGGAGATGCCGTCTGATCTGCAGGCGCTGACCAATTGTGAACCGGTGTATGAGCGGGTGCGTGGCTGGAGCGCTCCCACCACCGGGGTCACCACCTACAAGAATTTACCCGCGGAAGCGAAGCGGTACCTCACGAGGATCGAAGAACTCGCGGAGTGCCGGATCGATATGATCTCCACCGGTTCGCGGCGCGATGAGACCATCATCCTCAATAATCCGCTCAAGGCGGGCCGCCGCGTGCGTCCGCAACGGTCACGGTAGGGGCCGGATTGTCCGTGAAACGCATCACTCGCCGTAGCGAACCATCCCGTGTCAGTGGTATGATCCCCCTCCGTCCCGCGCCACGCGTGACGATGTGCCGTCGTTGTGTTTTGGAGAGTCGGTAGCTCAGCTGGTAGAGCATCGCCCTTTTAAGGCGAGGGTCCTGGGTTCGAATCCCAGCCGACTCACCACAATAAATCAAGCACTTACGACGATTGAAGGCCTCGGAAATATTCCGAAACCGCCCCGTGTGCTAAATTTGTGCTAAACCGCTCCGGTTGGCACTCATCCAGCACCTTCACACCTTCTCTCAGGCTTTCCGGCGAATGATGCGCGTAGCGTTGTGTCATCAAATTCGTCTTATGCCCCAGCAGCCGTTGGACCTTGTAGAGATCCACCCCACGCTGAACCAAGCGCGTGGCGAAGGTGTGCCGCATGTCGTGAAACCGGAAGTCTGGAATTCCGGCCCGATTGCGCGCCTCACAGAACTCCCGCACGAGAAAGCGCACCTGCAAGAGATTGCCGAGCGGAGTCTTGAAGACCGGCCCACGAGACAGACCAGTTGCAGCCTGTTTCGAGGCCAGGAGTTCATAGACCTTGGTATTGAGGGGGATGGTCCGTCGTGTGCCGTTCTTGCTTTGCATCACGATCAAAGTACCCCGTGAGAAATCCACGTCCTGCCATTGTAGGTTGAGGATTTCCCCTTGGCGCATACCGGTATTTAGGGCAAACACGATGATCTCTCGCAGCCAGGGTGACGACGCGGCCATGAGTCGGTCTTCTTCCTCCGGCGTCAGCCAACGGTCCACTTCGTTTCTGACCTGTTCCAGAGACACCCGATGCATCGGATTTTCCCGACACCATTCCCATTCCCGCATGGCCAGATTGAAGGCATGCCGGACAAGCTGAAGCTCCTTGTTGATGGTTGCTGGAGCTGCTTGTTCGATCCGTCGCTGGGCCTTGTAGCTCGCGAGCTGCTTTGGGCTGATTTCGGAAAGCAGTTTCTGCCCAAAGACCGGTAAGAGATGGTTCAATGCTGCCTGATCTCGAAGGCGACTCTTCGGCGCCTTCAAGGTGGCACGTTCTGCAACGTATCGCTCCATCATTTCCTGAAAGGTCCGGTTCTCTTCTTCCAGCCGGTCAAAGTGTCGGCCTTCGATCAGCTTGACCCGCACTTTGGCAAGGATAGCTTCGGCTAATCGACGATCCGTGGTGTCGGTACTGCGACGGACTTGCCGGCCATTATGAATAAAGCTCATCCACCATACTTTGTTACGCTTAAACAGCCCCATCCTGCTCCCCCTTCCTGATGAGGCTTGATTTCGGTCTGGTTTCCCCGTGGCGGGGAGTATAGACCTCACGTTTGGCACTCGCAATCAGGGCATCCACGTCGATGCGTGATGCGTCAGGGCAGATGTCAGGCAGGGGCGCGGGTATCCCGTTGGGGCAGGAGGCTAACCAGGTGTCGATTTCTCCCCGCTCGAAGCGCACCAACCGATGGAGACGCTTACAGGGGATCTTCCCCTGTTTCGCCCAGGCGTAGAGGGTCGACGAGTTCACTTGCAGTTCCTGTGAGAGATCCTTAACCGTTAACAACATCTGGCCGTGTTACCAGGGGCGTCTGACGACACCCCCGGCCCCCCCTGAACGCGCTCGCGTCGGAACGCCAGCGCGGGATATGGAGGCGCGTCGCGCGTTGGAGCACCGAGCGAGCCTTCCGGCAACCCTTCAGTCACGCCCTGTGCTACCCCCGCGCCGCCGCGCACTCCGGATTTCTTCCCCGCCCCCGTGTGTCAGTAAGGGGGCGGGGCTACGGTAGTCCATTACCGTACCAGCGTTTTCACCTGATCCTTGGTCAATTCGACACCGAACTCGTGCCGGACACGTTCCAATATCTCCGCCCAAGGCACATTGTTGGCCTTCAGCTCTTTCAAGACCGTAAAGAGTCGCGAGGCCGATTGATCGGGGCTCGGCGTGGGTGTCGGAGGGGAGACCTGCGCAGCCGAGCTCTCGACGGGGGCTGCGATGCGATAAGACCGTTTCCCCGGTTCCCTGATCATGATCACTCTCTTTTGCCGCGGGCGATTCCAGTACGGGCTTTTGCAGCTAGCACAACGACGTGGTTGTTTAGGTTGACGAGGCCACCACCGGTTCCCACACCGGAGGCATTCACACTGACGGAGACTCATTCGTTCTTTCATGCTGCTCCTATCCGAGATCTCTCTCCCCCGTATAGCTAAATGCTCCGAAACGAACATACCTATGTTGACAGCTTGAACGCGTGTAAGTGTTGGATCGCACGATGCTTTAACGAAACACAGGATCTTGAAAACGCAATGACACGATTTGCAGTTAGCGCCCCCGTATTACTCAACGGGGGCTTGTTGCGCGTCCGGCTGTCGCCGGACCGCGCTGCCTTTGTTCCGTTCCTCATGAGGCAGGGTTTTCCTTGAGCCGACGGCTGAGGGCATCCATCGCCTTCATGCCGATCCGTTGGCCGATAATCTTGATGGCCTGGACCTCTCCCCGCATCACCATCTCCATGAGCAGGGAGACGCGGATATAGTCGGCCACCTCCATCCCGGCATCCTTGGCGCACTTCTCGATCAACTTCTTCTCCTCCTCATTGACGCGAAACTGCATCATTTGGGTTTTCATCAGACCTCCATGTCGCTCAGTGTGAATGACGCAACTGTACGTCAGAGTGCATGACGTGTCAAACGCCTAGGGGTGAAATTTGTTTCAAGCATGTGCGACGCCTAAGTATCGGAAAACGATAGCTTTATGCGATATTGGAGCAAAATTGACCCCGAAGGTACGCAGGCATAAACTACTGCGGCCGAAATCCTGGGGGAACAAATTCCGGAGAATCCAAATAGATTTTTCGCCTGTCTTGAGTGGAGGAGGGAAGTTCAATGGCAATATGTTTTGTCATTCAACCTTTTGATGGCAGCACATTTGATAAGAGGTACGCAGATATTTTTTCTCCTGCGATCCAAAATGCAGGGCTAGAGCCATATAGGGTGGATCAGGACCCTGAAGTTAGCATTCCAATTCAAGACATAGAACGTGCCATCCAAGACTCAGCCATGTGTTTGGCGGACATCACACTCGACAATCCAAATGTATGGTTCGAATTAGGTTATGCGATTGCCTGCGGTAAGGAAGTAGTTCTTGTATGTTCGACTGAACGAGCGACCAGATTCCCATTTGATATCCAACATCGTGCTGTAATTAGATATTCGACTGCATCATCCAGCGATTTCGACGTCCTGAGAGTTGGTATTACCAAAAAAATTGAGGCCTATTTGAAGAAGGCGCAGACCCTCTCTACCCTGTCACTATCAAAAGTCGCCAAAGTGGAAGGGCTAGACCAGCACGAGATAGTAGCCCTGGCTGCACTAGCGGAGAATATCGATAGTCCCGAAGATCATGCTTCTGCCTATATGATCAGGCGAGATATGGAGAACAACGGGTTCACAAAGGCCGCCACTACCTTTGCACTAAAGAGTCTTTCGCAGAAGGGATTTCTGTGTTACGAGGCCTATCCAGGGGATGGCTATAATGAAACATATATCGGATATACGTTTACCGAAACTGGGTGGGATTGGATCTCCGCAAACCTGGATAAGTTCGCGCTTAAGACACAACCGAAAGAAGTAAGCCGGCGCGATAGATTTTGAAGGCAAGCAGGAACTATTCTTCGGTGCTGGACTTGCTCAACATCATAGTCCCTTTGGTGAGACGATGACTCGTACGTCAATGTTCCCGTGTCTCTTTGTAAGGTCAGATTCCAGACCGCTTGGGTTTCCTATGCGGCCTTCTGGGTCATACACAAAGCAGAAGAGCATTTTACAGTCCGGGTGCACTTGGTACCTTCCAATATCGATAAGCAGTTGATCGCCGATCGCTTTCGTATCGAGGGATCTCCTCGTTTTTTTTAGTTCAACAACTATTCCTTCTTCCTTAAGAAGGAAGTCCATTCGAGCTGACCCCCCTGCATAACTTGGAGTCCACTCCTCCCTGCGAATGTCGTCGAAATCTATGGCAAGCAAGGCGTGGAATAAGTCTTGAGTGTCGTATTCATCTTCTACTTCAAGGGTTGGTCGTTCAGAATACCTGTGACGCATGCGCTGTGCTACAAGGTGAAAGCGATCACAGAGCCGCGTTAGCCTAGATAGGGTGTCTGGGCGTTGGCCTAAAGATGGTTCCTCTTCCCAGTACTCTTCTATCTCCTGAATGAGCGATGACAGAATAGCCTTTGCATCGACAATCCCATCTTGGAATGCATGGTCGAATGCACTATCAGGCGTGCCAGTAGAGAAGAAACCAAGGCTGAAGCTTATAGCATCGAAGTCTTTAAGATGACGAGATTCAGTGCCAAATATATTTTCAATGGCGACCTCGGTATTTCGTTTCCACCGCTTAAATTCCGGTGAAAATCTCGGATTAAGCGGAATGACATCGAGTGCTTTCAGCTGCCGTTCCAGTCTGTGTAGGGCTGCAGACTTATGTAACATTAGAAGAAATGTGAGTCGCCGCTTCCGATGCAAGAAGGTGGATAACGACCAAGAGCATACGCCTCAACAGGCTCAAAATCGAGCAGAGTAAATCGGAAGGGACTTACTCTCGATCGGCTTTCTTGCTTAGAGCATTCGATCCCGTGTGCTAGATTTGTGCTAGAAACAGTCCAGAACCTGGCCATTCAGTAGAACCACTAGAGTCTTTAGGGAATCGTAACTATTCAATTCGAAAGATAAAACGGGGAAACCTTCACAAAGTCAAGCCGCTATAGAAATACTACTTAACGAACTTTTAAGGCGAGGGTCCTGGGTTCGAATCCCAGCCGACTCACCATTCACATTTGTCCTATCCGCAATCATCGCCAGTACTCCATGACTCACTAGCCGTCGCCCTTTGCTCTGGCGTTTGCGCCGCTGACTCGGCACTCCATCTGTGATTCGCAGTTTTTCCCCGCCGCCTGCTATCTGTCGCACATTCAGACACCCGCCTGAGCCGTGCGTTTTAGGGTTGAGGATGCCCCGGCAGACGTGCAAGATGTCGATTCACCTTCTTATAGTGTGCTCTGCCCGGTCACTTTCAGTACCGATCTTCAGAGACAATCAAGACCAAGGTGCTCCCAACGTGGGTATCACATTGCGTGGCCAGTGGCGGCCGCGCACACGAAAGGAATGACACGTGATGACGAGACGACTTTCTGACCAGTGGCAGATCAGGGGCTGGACTTGTGCCGTGCTGCTGGCGGCGACGTTCACCACCGGCTGTATGCATCAGCCCGGTGGCATTGCGCCTTCGACCAAGCCGCTGGCCCCGGGCGGTTATACCGAACTGGGTAAGGTGCGCGGGCAGGATTGTGTCTATCACCTGCTGGGCCTCATTCCGGTGACGGGTGGCAATGAGATGAGAAATGCGGTCGAGGATGCGCTTCGCATGAAACCCTTGGCGGATGCACTGGTTGAGGTCACGGTCGACGGCTATTTCCAGTACTTCATTCTGTTCTCGCGAGCCTGCACGCAGGTGTACGGCACGGCGGTCGAAACCAAATAAGCGCGACGGGGCTCTTTTCGAATTCGACAGCAGGATCCGGAGTGTCGCGCGGGCTTCTGCCTGCTACCCTGTAGTGACTCATGCCAAGGTGAACGGAGTGCCTATGACCTCCTCGGCCTCGACGACAGGGCGGATCAACCGGACCATCAGGCAGGACCCGCGTTGGGCGGCCATCCTGGCCCGCGATCCTGCCGCGGACGGCACCTTTTACTATTCCGTCAGGACGACAGGCGTGTATTGCCGTCCTTCCTGCGCTGCGCGGCAGCCTCTGCGGGAGAATGTCCGGTTTCATGCAACCTGCGCGGATGCCGAGCAGGCCGGGTTTCGCCCGTGCAAGCGCTGCCGGCCCGATCAGCCCTCGTCGGTTGATCGGCAGGCGCGAATAGTGGTCGCCATCTGCCGGTACATCGAGCAGGCCGAGCACCTGCCGTCTCTCGACGAGTTGGCGCAACGCGCGAAGATGAGTCCGTCCCATTTTCATCGGGTTTTTACCTCCGCCACGGGCCTGACGCCGCGAGGGTATGCCGTTGCGCACCGCGCGACACGGGTACGGTGTGAATTGGGGCGTGATCGTCCGGTAACGGAGGCGCTCTACCGGGCCGGATTCAATTCTTCCGGGCGATTCTATGAAGCCTCGAATGCCCTCCTGGGTATGACCCCGTCACGCTACCGGGCCGGGGGTGCACAGAGCAAGATCCGGTTTGCCGTGGGACCCTGTTCATTGGGGGCGATCCTGGTGGCCCAAAGTGAGCGTGGGGTCTGCGCCATTCTGCTGGGCGATGATCCAGATGCGTTGACGCGGGATCTTCAGGCCCGCTTTCCCCGGGCGAACCTCACCGGTGGGGATGCCGCGTTTGAGCGGCTGGTCTCAACCGTGGTCGGCTTCGTGGAGACTCCGGGGCGAGGAGTGAAGCTTCCGCTCGATATCCGGGGCACGGCGTTTCAGCAGCTGGTGTGGAAGGCCTTGCAACGGATTCCCGTGGGTTCGACGGCGACGTATACGGAGATCGCGACTCGCATCGGTTCGCCCAAGTCTGCGCGAGCGGTCGGGCGGGCTTGCGGGGCGAATCCGTTGGCGGTCGCCATTCCCTGTCATCGAGTCGTGCGCCACGATGGTGGCCTCTCGGGCTATCGCTGGGGTGTGGAGCGCAAACGGATGCTACTTGAACGTGAGTCGAGTGTGGCCCCCTGAAGCGTGCAGCGTTACACCTGTCTTGCAGGGATTCACAGTCTCTCGCCGGTAGCAACTCCGCTCGGGCTATTTCGGACCAAACGCCATCCGCTTCTTGATGAGGACAGACCAGCGATGTTTCACGAACGACGGATCGTGAGGACAGCCTCTTTGCGCCCTCAGCGCCATCTCCACGGAATAATGATGGTGCTTTTGCACCGCTGGTGGTGGGGTTCCACCACCGGATTGCATCGTTTTTAGGTTTGCCTGGCCATCCATCCATGGTCAACCCGACGATTTGGCGCGACCTTGTCAGGCCCTGGCTGCAGGCGTCCTCCTTGCATTCCTTCCACGATTGAATGGGGTGAGAAAACCCGTTGTGAAGCGCGAGGGGAGGTCACCATGGGAATGGCATGGCCGTTCGGATTGGTTGCAGACGAGAAGGTCTGTCTAGGGCGGGTGCTGGTGGTGGACGATGAAGATTCCATTCGCAGTCTGCTACGCATGACGTTGGCTCAGGCGGGATACGACGTCGAGGAGGCGGAGGACGGTGGGAGGGCGGTTGAGGTCTTGAACAGCGGCGACAATCCCTTGATGGTCGATGTCATCATTTGTGATATCCGGATGCCGCGTATCAACGGGGTTGAGGCCATTGCCTACTTCCGTGCCCAATATCCTTCCCTCCCGGTCATCGTGTTGACGGGGTATCACGATGAGCAGCTGGCCAGTTCGCTACGCAAGCAAGGTGTGGTGGAGTGTTTGGAGAAACCGGCGGAACGGGAACAGATTCTCACGTCCGTGGCGCAGGCGATTGCCGGACGACGGATCAGTTTTTATCCGTGAGGTACGGTCCGGCGAGGGGGATCGTCCCGTTACGGCTCGCCAGGTCTGCCCGTTTCACGTCCTTCCTGTTTGATTTTCCACCGGCAGCTTCTTAGAATCCTCCGAGCGCACCCACATCGCTTGATCAGGAGGACCAGCATCCATGTTTCACTTCATCGTCCGATCGACTCCCCGCATCCCGCTCCATCACCTCGTGGCCGCAGGCCTGGTCGGCCTGCTGTTCATCGGTCTGGCCCCGTCCCCCCTCAACGCCGCCCGTGGGGGAGGCAAGACCGAGGTGTTGCCGGTGCAAAAGGCCGCGCCGGCGGCGGTGATCATTGAGGGCCTCGGCAATGAAGCGGAATTGCGACGTCAGATGCGCGCCAAGAACGGAGTGGCTGAACTCGGGGCTTCGACCTCGCAAGTGATGTTTTCGCAAGCGCCGACGGGGACGTTTGGATTCATCGTGCCGAAGCTCTTAGGCCTGGCCTTGGTGACGCAGAGTCCGGATCTCGCCGTCGCTCGGGTGGCGCCCGCGGAAAACGCCTACGAGATTCACAAGCTTGCCGATGGGAGTGGAATGTTGGTCGGATTCATGGGCGCGGAACTGATGACCCAGGTGGCGCCGAGCCAACGCCCGAAGAATGTTCGTATCGCGCTCTATTCCAATCCGTCGGAAAAGGCGCCACATATCGTCGCGGTGCCGCTGGTCAAGCTGGTAGCGGACCGGATGCCGATCCGGCTCGACGCAAAGAATCCGAATGGTCCTGTCTTGCTGGATATGGATCTACAGGGCAGCTCGACGCGGGCGTCGACCCAGGGTGGGCAGTAATACGAGTTCGTGTCGATGAGGGAGGCGGTGTCGCGGCGTCGCCTCCATCGGTGTCGTCTGGTTCGAAACGTCGGGTAGCCGACGAATGATCCATTTGCAATGGTCAGTGTTCAATGTTCCATTGAACACTGACCATTGAACAGTTCTCGCCCCAGCGCCGCTCATGATCGCCCGCCTACGAGGGGGGCGATCATGAGCCGGTAGTTCAACGCTACTCTCCCACCTTCACGGTAATGCTATCCGTGGCGGTTCCGGCGTCCTTATGATCGTGGTCGGCGATCTTGACCGTGATCGTGTGATCCCCCTTGGCCACTCGTGTAAAGGTGCCTTTGAAGCCCTTCTGGTACGCGCCGTCGAGGTAGACGTGCGCGTGATTGCCTGCCGGCGCGTTCAGGATTTCATACTTGATGTCGAAGGTCTCCGAGACCGTCTCGCCGTTGCGCGGAGAGAGGATATTGATGGTCGTCGTATTTTCAGCGGCACACCAGGAATTCAGGGCGAGGGTGGCGCCGATGGTCAGTGCACAGGCGGAAAGAACCAAATGCTTCATGGAAACCTCCTCAGAGTGATGATGACGAAGAATGAGTCGTGCCGAATCGTCGATGCTGCGCGTCAGGCCCCGCTTGATTGTGGCATCGCTGCCGCAAGGTGTGTTGCCAGCTCGCGGAAAGTAACGGGCAGAGGCTCAAGCGCTCGGCCGCGGTCAGGTTGTTGCGTTCATGGTGCATGATCCGATTGGCGGTTGCGACGGTCCATTCAGGGCAGGGGCGTTCCATGAGCTGCAGACGCGCGCCCGGTTCGACCATGCCCTCTTGGATCACGCGGACATACCAGCCTGTGAAGCCGGTGCGTTCCATTTGTACGGCCAGATCTTTGATCTGCCAGCGACGGGCGAGTTTCCAGCAGGGTTGTCTGGGTTGAGAAATCTGCACGACGGCCGCGCCGGCTGAGAAGACATCGCCGATGCAGACATCGGCTTCCGTGAGCCCCTCCAGCGTGAAGTTTTCGCCGAATGCGCCGCCGGTGAGTCGATGAGAGGTCAGGATGCCGCGCCAATACATCCAGTGTTCCGACGGATAGGCACAGACCGCCTTATCGACGCCTCCATGGTGGACCAGATCCGCCTGTCCATCTCCTGTCAGATTGTGTCGGCCGAGCCAGATCGGGCCGGCAGCAGGGTGCTTGAACATGCCGGTTGTCCAGGATCGTGGCTGCTGGTCGTCGGCGCAGTCTGACTGTTCGGCGCGAGGAAGGCCGATCTGGATGGATCGTAATTGCCCGGTCGTCGTACCCATATTCTGACCGCCGTGGCTCCTGTCTGAGGTGAAACCGGTTACGAAATCAGGATTTCATCTCCCCGCACGACTCGACCCGGCGCAAGGACCGTGGCATACACCCCCACAGCGGCCCGATTATGTTGCACGGCGGTCCGAAGAATGCCGGCATCCTCGGGCAGGTCCCCTTGCGGCAGGGTCGTCATGACGCAGCGGGCGCAGGGCCCTGTCACCTTCAACCGAAGATCCTTGCCGATCGCCAGCGTGCGGTTGATCCAATCATTCTCGACAAACCGAGTTTCAGCCGCGGCGGATGCCACCACAAGATTGGGTCGGAACCGTCGTACTTCGAAGCGGCCTTCCGGATAAAGCCGGCGGAGGGCATCGAGGGTGGCAGTCGTCATCAGGTGGATGAGCGCGCCATCGAAGAATGTGCCGGTCGGCATGGCTTCATCCGTCACGGTATTCTGACGGGCTCGACCCGCCACGTCCGGCCAATATTCTTCGAGTTGTGGAGCGGCTGGGACGGCAGTCGTCAGCCGCACGGCTCGCCCCAACATGGCCGACAACCGTTCATCGATATCGTTGGTGCCGCCCACAGCCCTGGCTCCATCAGGCAACAGGACCTGCAGGGGCGTGTCATGACCGTCAGTGAGATTCGGCCTCAGCATGGCGAGGCAGTCGAACAGGCGCCTCCATTTTTTCGGATGTTTGGCGCTGGCGACCTTGCCGGTCTCCACATCGATCACGGCATAGCCGCGATCACCGACCATACCCTGCGTGTT
The DNA here is from genome assembly GCA_000196815.1 of Nitrospira defluvii. GTDB lineage: Bacteria > Nitrospirota > Nitrospiria > Nitrospirales > Nitrospiraceae > Nitrospira_A > Nitrospira_A defluvii_A. The sequence continues at coordinate 3,542,870 of FP929003.1, read as the reverse complement.
GATATCCGCGGCATTCAGTTCTTCTCCGCGCATGGATTTCACAGGGTAACGCCAGACGGTGGCGACGGTGCCGGCGAGGTCAGATTGTCCTGCGGTCATAAGGGTCCTCCAGAGTCGTGACTTGTACCCGGTAACCTAGTGCGTGATGAGAGAAGGCGTCAAAGCGTTTGTTCTGATTAGTATCATCACTTCTGTTTATGATAAAACGCGGCATGGAATTTCGCCATCTCCGGTATTTTCTTGCCGTGGCCGATGCGCTGCATTTCACCAAGGCCGCCGAAGGGCTGCCGGTTTCCCAGCCGGCGTTGTCCGCGCAAATCAAGCAGTTGGAACAGGAAGTGGGGGTGCCGCTGTTCGATCGCGTGGGGCGATCGGTGCAATTGACGCGGGCCGGATCGATTTTTCGCGAACATGCCCGACGGGCCTTGCGGGAGATGGAACTGGCGCAAGTGGCGATTGCCGAGGAAGAGGGGCTGCAGCGGGGGACTCTCACGGTCGGCGTCGTCCAAACCGTGAATGCCTACTTAATTCCCGAAATCGTCGGCCGCTTCTCGACCCTGCATCCGCTGGTGTCGCTCAAGCTCGACGAGCTGTCCGGGCCGGACATCGAGGCCGGCGTCAAGAGCGGGTCGCTGGAAGTCGGCATCGGGTTCGTGCCGGTGGTGTCGGATCGCATCGAGAGCCAGCCGCTGTTTGAAGAAGACTTTGTATTGATCGCCTCTCACAGGCACCGGTTTGCCCGGCGGAGGTACCTGTCCCTGTCGGCCCTGGCGAAGGAGTCGTTGATTCTTCTGCCGCATATGTTCTGTACGCGCCGCTTGTTGGAGGCAAGCTTCGAGCAGGCAGGCGTCCAGCCGAAGATTATCGTGGAAATGAATTCCATCGAGGGGATTCTAGCCACCGTTCGCAGGAGCAATCTCGCCACGGTTTTGCCGCGCTTGTCTCTCGGCCTGGCGCGTCACCGGACGCTTCGGGCCATTGCGCTGAAGAACCCCACACCTCGTCGAGGTATCGGGCTCTTATGGAAAAAGGGCGGCCACAGGAGCGGGGCGGCCAAGGCGCTGACCGATCAGGTGAGGGCCGTTGTGGCTGAACATTGGCGTTCGTGATCGCGTTCGCCGGTTCCTCTGACTCGCTGGCCTTGTGCGTAGAGATGGGCCTCCGGGTCTTGCCGGCAGGGGCGTCGAGGCGCAATATCTGTGGTCCCGTGGTCAGATAGGGTATGATAGCGGGGGGGAAATCAGCCGGCATGAAACGTCTCACATGAGAAGCGCTCATGTCCGTGCGCGACCATGGAACGACGACCTGGCTGTTCGCGAGGGTGGACGGTCACGGGTGACGCAGCAGGCGCAGGTGACCGAGGGACGGAAGGAATAGCGGCGATGGCTGAATCCGTGCAATTTGCAACCCTGTTGAAGCGATGGCTGATCGGGCTGTGTGCGGCCTGCCTGCTTGCAGTGGGGGCGTATGTGTTGATGACCCGATCCGGTGAAGCGCAGCCACGCCAGGCGGAGAAGCGGCCCGCCATGGGAGCGCGGAGCACGCCGGTCGTGGCGGCGGCAGCCAAAACCAGCGAAATTAATATCTACTTGAACGGTCTGGGTTCGGTGATCCCGATGAACACCGTCACGGTGAAGAGCCGGGTGGACGGCCAGTTGATGCGGGTGCTCTTCAAGGAAGGACAGCTCGTGCGGAGCGGCGAATTGCTGGCGCAGATCGATCCGCGGCCGTTCGAGGTGCAGCTGATTCAAGCCGAAGGGCAAATGGCGCGCGATCAGGCGCAAATGAAAAATGCGCAACTGGATCTGGAGCGTTACCGGGATCTCTACAAACAAAACTTCATTCCCAAGCAGCAGCTCGACACGCAGGAAGCGCTGGTGCGGCAGTACGAGGGCATCGTCAAGGCCGATCAGGGACAGATCGACAATGCCAAGCTGCAGTTGACCTATTCCAGCATTACCGCGCCGATCAACGGGCGGGTGGGGTTGCGGCTGGTGGATGCCGGCAATATCGTCCATGCCAACGATCCCAACGGGTTACTGGTGATTACCCAGCTGCAACCCATCACGGTCGTGTTTGCCCTGGCGGAGGACCATTTGCCGGCTGTGTTCGAGCGGCTCAAGGCCGGGAAGCAATTGGTCGTGGAGGCCTTCGACCGGGAACAAAAGCGGAAGTTGGCCACAGGCACTCTGCTCACCGTCGATAATCAGATCGATCCCACGACCGGCACCGTCCGCCTGAAAGCGGTGTTTCCAAACGATGACAGCGCGCTGTTTCCCAATCAGTTTGTGAACGCCCGGTTGCTCCTGGATATCAAGCAGGGCGTCACAGTGGTGCCGTCCGCCGCCGTTCAGCGCGGACCGAAGGGCACGTTTGTCTATGTGGTGAACGAGGCGGAGCAAACGGTCAGCGTGCGAGCCGTAACGGTGGGTGTGACGCAGGGCGAAGAAGCCGCCATCGACACGGGTTTAGCCTCGGGTGAGGTGGTGGTCGTGGACGGGACCGAAAAGTTGCGCGAGGGCAGCAAGGTGGAGTTGCGTCCCGCTGCCGGAGCGGTCCCGGCCGGTCAGGAGGCGCCGGCGCCCGGCGGTGAGGGGCGCACACGAGGGAAGCGGACGTGAACCCGTCGCGGTTGTTCATCGTCCGGCCTGTGGCGACGGTCCTGACGATGATCGCCATTCTCCTGGCCGGAGCGCTGGCCTATCGCCAGCTGCCTGTCTCCGCCCTTCCGCAAGTCGATTACCCGACCATTCAGGTGATGACGTTTTATCCCGGCGCCGGACCGGATGTCATGACCTCGTCGATCACCGCGCCACTGGAACGGCAGTTCGGGCAAATGCCCGGGCTGAACCAGATGACCTCCACGAGTTCAGGCGGCAGTTCGGTCGTCACCCTCCAATTCAGCCTCGATATCGATCTGGATGTGGCCGAGCAGGAAGTGCAGGCGGCGATGAATGCGGCCGCCACGTTTCTGCCGCGCGATCTGCCGGCTCCCCCGGTCTATAGCAAGGTCAACCCGGCCGACGCGCCGATTCTCACCCTGGCCTTGACCTCTGCCACGCTGCCCTTGCCCCAAGTGCGTGATTTCGCGGAAACCCGGTTCGCGCAAAAGATTTCACAGTTGTCCGGCGTCGGCCTGGTGAGCATCAGCGGCGGACAGCGGCCCGCCGTGCGCATCCAAGCCAATCCCCGCGCCTTGGCTGCCTATGGATTGACGCTGGAGGATCTTCGAACCGTCGTGGCCGCCGCGAACGTCAATCAAGCCAAAGGCGGATTCGACGGACCCCGGCGCGCGTCCATCATCAACGCCACCGACCAATTGTTTGCCGGCAAGGACTACAAAGCGTTGATCGTCGCCTATCGCAACGGGGCTCCGGTCCGGCTCTCCGAGGTCGCCGAGGTGATCGACGATGTCGAGAATACCAAGCAGGCGGCATGGATGAACGAGACGCCGGCCGTGATCGTCAACATCCAGCGCCAGCCGGGGACGAATGTCATCGAAGTCGTCGATCGGGTCAAGCGGTTGTTGCCGCAGTTGCAAGGGACCTTGCCCTCTTCCGTACAGGTGTCGGTGTTGACCGACCGCACCACCTCGATCCGCGCGACCGTTCGCGATGTGCAGTTCGAGCTGGTGCTCGCGGTGGCACTTGTCATCCTGGTGATCTTCCTGTTTCTCCGGACGATACCCGCCACGGTGATTCCGGCCGTGGCGGTGCCGCTGTCGCTCATCGGTACATTCGGACTCATGTACCCGATGGGCTTCAGTCTGAATAACCTCACGTTGATGGCGCTCACGATTTCGACCGGCTTCGTGGTGGACGATGCCATCGTGATGATCGAGAACATCGCGCGCTACATCGAACAGGGGGAGTCGCCGTTTCAGGCGGCGCTGAAAGGGTCGAAGCAGATCGCGTTTACCATCCTGTCGCTGACGGTGTCTCTGATCGCCGTGCTCATTCCCTTGCTGTTCATGGGCGATGTGGTCGGGCGGCTGTTTCGTGAATTTGCCGTCACGCTGAGCATCACCATCCTCATCTCCGCGATCGTGTCGCTGACCCTGACGCCGATGATGTGCGCCCGGCTGTTGCGCGAGCGGCGGGCCGAACAACCGGGCCGGTTTTCGCAGGCCTCGCAACGGCTGTTGGATCGTATCATTGCCGGGTATGGGCGAAGTTTGCAGTGGGTACTCCGTCGTCAACGCGCCACGCTGGTCGTGACGGGAGGCACCCTGGCGCTCACCGCGCTGCTCTTCCTGATCATTCCCAAGGGTTTCTTTCCGCTTCAGGATACCGGTGTCATTCTCGGGATCACGGAAGGACCGCAAGCCGTGTCCTTCGGCACCATGGGAGAGCGGCAACAGGCGTTGGCGCGTGTGATTCTCGAAGAGCCGGCCGTGGAGAGCCTGTCCTCCTTCATCGGGGTCGATGGGACGAACACCACCCTCAACAGCGGACGGATGTACATCAATCTGAAGCCTTTGGCGGAACGGATGGTCGGGGCGGGCGAGATCATCCGCCGGATTGAATCACGCGTGGCGGAGATCGATGGGATTACCCTGCACATGCAGCCGGTGCAGGATCTCACCGTGGAAGATCGCGTCAGCCGCACTCAGTTTCAATATACGTTGGAAGACGCCGATCCCGAGGAACTGAATCGCTGGGCTCCGAAACTGCTGGAAAGCCTGCAAGCACGGCCGGAGCTGCGGGATGTCAGCAGCGACCAACTAAATCAGGGGCTGGCGTCGCTGGTGGAGATCGACCGCAATACCGCCTCCCGCATGGGTATCACGCCGCAACTCATCACCGATACGCTCTACGATGCCTTCGGCCAGCGGCAGGTCTCCACCATGTTCACGCAACTGAACCAGTACCGCGTCATTCTTGAAGTGATGCCGGAGTTTCAAAAAGGGCCGGAGGCGCTGCAGCAGTTGGAAGTGCGCGGGAGCGGCGGGTCCGTGCCGTTGAACGTCTTCACGAGGGTCACCGAAACCATGGTGCCGTTGGTCATCAGCCGGCAGGGCCAGTTTCCTGCCGTGACGATCTCGTTCAACCTTGCGCCGGGAGGGTCTCTCGGCGAAGCGGTGACGGCAATCCGGCAGGTGACACAGGAGTTGGGGCTGCCCGCGAGCATCCGCGGGAGTTTCCAGGGCGCCGCGCAAGCCTTTCAAAGCTCCTTGGAACATGAACCCCTCCTGATCCTGGCCGCCCTGATCACAGTCTATATCGTGCTCGGGATTTTGTATGAGAGTTACATTCATCCGCTCACGATCCTGTCCACGTTGCCCTCTGCGGGAGTCGGCGCGCTGCTGGCCCTGATGTTGTTCCGTATGGAGTTCAGCATCATCGCACTGATCGGGATCATTCTCCTGATCGGCATCGTGAAGAAGAATGCCATCATGATGATCGATTTCGCTCTGGAGGCCGAACGCAACGAGGGCAAGTCGCCGGAACAGGCTATCTACGAAGCCGGACTCCTGCGTTTTCGCCCGATCATGATGACGACCATGGCGGCGCTCTTCGGGGCCTTGCCCCTGGCGATGGGCTCGGGGGTCGGATCGGAGTTGCGGCAACCACTTGGAATTGCCATCGTCGGAGGATTGGTTGTGAGCCAGTTGCTGACTCTCTACACGACCCCGGTTGTGTATCTGGCTCTGGATCGAGTGGCCGCTCGGTTTCGGCGCAACCCCGGGCAGGCGCCTGTGACCGAGGCGGTTCCGGTAGGTCAACGATGAACCTGTCTGCGCCCTTTGTGCGACGGCCGGTCGCCACGACGTTGCTCACCATTGGAGCGACGCTGGTGGGCATCGTCGCGTTTCAATTCCTGCCTGTGGCCTCTCTCCCGCAAGTCGAATTTCCCACGATCAATGTGTCGGCCTCGCTGCCGGGGGCGAGCCCCGAGACGATGGCCTCGTCCGTCGCCGCGCCGTTGGAGCGCCAGTTCACCCGTATCGCGGGCGTGACGGAGATGACCTCTTCGAGCACGATCGGCGGGACCAACGTCACGCTTCAATTCGAGCTGAGCCGCGATATCGACGGGGCAGCGCGGGACGTGCAAGCCGCCATCAATGCGGCTCGCGCCGATCTGCCGTCGAATCTGCCGACCGTTCCACGGTACAGCAAGGTGAATCCGGCCGACGGCCCCATTCTCATCCTCGCCTTGACGTCCGAACTCGTGAGTCGCGGGCAGATGTACGATGCCGCCTCCAGCATCCTGCAGCAGAAACTGTCGCAGGTCGAAGGCGTCGGGCAGGTCGCCGTGGGAGGCGGGTCTTTGCCGGCGATCCGGGTGGATCTCAATCCGACCGCTTTGAATAAGTACGGCATTGGACTCGGAGACGTGCGCCAGGTCCTGACCAGTACGAACGTGAATCGGCCGAAGGGGCAGCTGACCGGAGACGAACGCACCTGGGAAATCCGCACCAACGACCAACTCCGACAGGCGGAGGAGTATCTGCCGTTGATCGTGGCCTATCGAAACGGGCGGGCGGTGCAGCTGTCCGATGTAGCCTCGGTGGAAACGTCTGTCGAAGATCTCCGGACCATGGGGGTGGCAAACGGGACCCCGGCGGTGCTGGTGATCATTTATCGCCAAGCGGGCGCCAACATCATCGAAACGGTCGATCGGTTGCGTGCGCAACTCCCTCAATTGGAGGCCTCGCTGCCGGGGAGTATGTCGCTGTCGATTGTCATGGACCGCACGCCCGTCATCCGCGCCTCGCTGCACGACGTCGAGCGCACTCTGGCCATTTCCGTCGGACTGGTCATTCTGGTGGTGTTCGTGTTTCTCAGGAATCTGCGCGCCACCTTGATTCCGGCGGTGGCGGTTCCGGTCTCGCTGATTTCCACGTTCGGCGTGATGTACCTGTTCGGGTATAGCCTCGACAATCTCTCCCTCATGGCGCTCACGATCGCCACCGGCTTTGTGGTGGACGATGCGATCGTGGTGCTCGAAAACATCACGCGGTATCGCGAGCAGGGGCTGTCGCCGGTGGACGCGGCGCTCCGCGGTGCGAAGGAGATTGCGTTTACGGTCGTGTCGATGACCCTCTCGTTGGTGGCGGTGTTCATCCCGATCTTTTTGATGGGCGGCATGCTCGGCCGGCTGTTTCGTGAATTTGCGGTGACGCTCTCGACCGCCATTCTGGTGTCGTTGGTGGTGTCGCTCACGACGATTCCGATGCTCTGCGCGCGGGTGTTGAAGTCGGAGCCGAGGGATACTCATGGCTGGTGGTATCGCGTCAGCGAGCGGGGGTTCGGTTGGTTGTCCCGCGGATATGCGACCAGCCTGGCCTGGGTCCTCCGCCATCCGCGTACGATGTTGGTGGTGACGTTGGGCACTATGGCGCTCACGGTGTATTTGTATATCCTCGTGCCGAAAGGATTTTTCCCTCAGCAGGACACGGGCCGGCTTTTCGGAAATATTCAGGCCGCGCAGGACATCTCGTTTCAGGCGATGCGTCAGAAATTGACCGACGTGGTGGACATCATCAAGAGCGATCCCGCCGTCGCCAGCATCACCGGCTTTACCGGAGGCGGCAGCCATGCCGGCACCACCAATACAGGACGCATGTTCATCGCGCTCAAGCCGCTGGAAGAGCGAGGGATCAGCTCGGACGAAGTGATCGCCCGGTTGCGCCCCAAGTTGGCGAAGGTGCCGGGAGCGCCGACCTATCTGCAGGCCATTCAGGATTTGCGTATCGGCGGTCGGGCGAGCAGCGCACAATATCAATATACCCTGCAGAGTGTGGATCTGGCCGAACTCAACACCTGGGCTCCGAAGGTCGAGGCCAAGTTGCGGACGGTCCCGGAGATCGTGGATGTGAACAGCGATCAGCAGGATCGGGGGCAGCAATCGCTGGTGGTCTTCGACCGGGTCACGGCATCGCGGCTCGGCTTAAGTCCTCAATTGATCGACGACACGCTCTACGATGCCTTCGGCCAGCGGCAGGTCTCGATCATGTATACCCCGCTCAATCAGTACCATGTGGTGATGGAGGTGGCGCCGCAATATTGGCAGAACCCCTCCGCGTTGCATGATATTTACGTCCGCTCGCCGAACGGCGGACAAGTGCCATTGAGTGCCGTGACGCGATATGAGCCGGCCAACACAATCCTCTCGGTGAATCACCAGGGGCAGTTTCCCGCCGTGACGTTGTCGTTCAACATGGCGCCGGGCGCATCGCTCGGGCAGGCTGTGCTCGCTGTCGATCAGGCGATGCATGACATCGGCCTGCCCGCGACTGTGCGCGGCACTTTTCAAGGCACGGCGAAGGCCTTTCAATCGTCCGTCGAGAATCAACCCTGGCTGATCCTGGCGGCGCTCGTTACGGTGTACATCGTGCTGGGGATTCTCTACGAGAGTTACATCCACCCGATCACAATTCTCTCGACGCTGCCCTCCGCCGGTGTCGGCGCGTTGCTGGCCCTGCTCCTGTTCAAGACGGAGCTGAGCATGATCGCGTTGATCGGGATCATGTTGCTGATCGGCATCGTGAAAAAGAACGCCATCATGATGATCGACTTCGCGTTGCACAGCGAACGGATGGTGGAAGGGAAGACTCCCCAGGAAGCGATTTACGAAGCCTGCCTGCTGCGGTTCCGCCCGATCATGATGACGACCGCCGCAGCCCTGCTGGGCGCACTCCCTCTGGCCGTGGGCATGGGGGTGGGATCGGAGTTGCGGCGTCCCCTCGGCATTGCGATCGTCGGCGGCCTGCTCGTGAGCCAGATGCTGACGCTCTATACGACTCCCGTCGTCTACCTCTTCCTCGATCGCCTGAGGCTTCGATGGGTACGAGCCCGGGCGGCCGCTCTGCACCCTGCCGCATGACGGGCCGATAACCGATCTCATCCGGTTTCATCCTCACAATCGCATGCTTGCCTGCACGATCCGGAATCCGATCATTCTCTTTTCGCCCGCGAAACCCTAGGCTGAGCCCTCAGAAGTCACAAGATCCCGGCATGGCCGGCGGCGGATGTGTGTATCTCTGCCGCGCCGACCGGTCCCGAGCAACGATGACATGAGCGCCTCACCCTCGATGGATCTGGAACGGTTGTTTCACGAGCATCAGCGCGATCTTCTGGCCATGCTCCGGCGCATGGTGGGATGCCAGGAAACGGCGGCCGACCTGGCTCAGGAAGCGTACATTCGTCTCGCCGATGTCCCCACATCGCAAATCATTGCGTCACCGCGTGCGTTCTTGTTTCGGACCGCCACGAATCTCGCGCTGGACCATTTTAGGAAACAAAAATTCCGTGGGCAGCGGCAAACGTCGCTGGAAGAAGCCGAACAGGTTCCCACCGACACGCGACCGATCGATGCCCAGGCGCATGACAAGCAATTGGTCGCTACGCTTGAGAAGGCGCTGTCCGCCCTCCCGGACCGCACCCGGGCGGTTTTTGCCATGCGGCGGGTGTACGGGTATTCCTACCAGGAAATTGCGGCGCAATTGGGAATGTCGGAACGCGCAGTCGAAAAACAGCTCGTCAAAGCGATGACCTGCTGTCAGGAAGCGCTGCTCTCCAAAGACCCGCCGGCCTGATGGAGGTGAGGGGGAAAAGAGCGAGCTGACACGTCGGACATATGAGACTATAGTGCGTCGATCGCTCTCATGTTCCCGGTTTGCCGAGCCGCCATGGGCCACCATGCCACCTGAAGACAACCGTTCGCCGGGGCCGTCCGTGCCCCAACTATCCGATTCGCAGCTGATGAACGAAGCGACCGCTTGGTTTATGCGCCAGGCCGCCGACGATTTTTCCGGCGCCGAGCGACGCCGCTTGGACGCGTGGCGCGCGCAAAGTCCGGCGCATGCGCGCGCCTACGACCGGGTTCAGGCGTTGTGGAATGCGCCTGAATTGCAGCAGGCCGCGGCCCGGAGCGTGGCGAGTGATACGATCGATACGTTGCGTCGGCAGGCGCATCGTTCCTGGCGCAGGGGAAGCATGGCGGCTGCAGCCGTCTTTCTGCTCGTCGGCATGGCTCTTTGGAGCGATGCGGTCTTGATGTGGCTCAGATCCGACTATTCGACGGGGATCGGAGAACAGCGCGTCGTGACCCTTCCGGATCGATCGGTCGTGACCTTAAATACGGACAGCTCGATCGCGGTGGTGTACGAGTCCGATCGGCGTCGTGTGGAGTTGTTGCGGGGCGAGGCATCCTTTGCGGTTCAGCCCAATCCGGAACGGCCGTTTACCGTTGAGAGCCGAGGAGTCGCCACGACAGCCGTCGGCACCGAATTTTTAGTCAAGGATCGCGAGACCGACGTGCAAGTCACCGTGTTGAGCGGTTCGGTCCTGGTTGCCGATGGAAAGCGGCGATCGGACCAGGCCGTTCGTTTGGCCGCCGGCGACCAGGTTTCCGTCGGGCCGCAAGGTGCCGGTGCGGTCGATCGCGTGGACACGGCTGCCGTTGCCGCATGGATGCAGGGTCGTCTGGTGTTCGTCCGCACTCCCCTGGCTGATGTGGTTCACGATCTGGCTCGCTACCATCGCGGGTATATCGTCATCTGGAATCCCGCCCTCCAATCGCTCCCGATCACCGGGATCTATAATCTGTCCGATCCTTCTCATGTCTTCACCACTCTGGCGGACACGTTGCCCATTCGTATGGTTCGGCTCACGGACCATCTGATCGTGATTCGCTAGCCGGCTGTTGGCAACGGCGGTCGGCGGCGCTCTCGCGTCGTTCACCCCTTCGACGTACCGGAACAGTATGCCTCAGTCGTTCGCCGGCTGCGGCCTTTCCGGACGGCTTTTCTCAACATCCGCGGCAGACTCAGGAAATACCTGTGGCTCTGCCGGGTCTCGCATCGCTGGCATCCCGTTCTGATTTTTCACAGATCTACAGTGAATAAATTCGTTCCTTCTTTATCCTGCCGGGGGGATTTTCTCTTCGCCATACGTCCAGGCACAGGGAGAACACCACGATCGAGGAAAACGGATTCCCTATCCTCGAAGTCCACCGACACGGAGGTTTGAATGCGGAACAGTGCCTGCTGCCGACGCGCATCTATGAATCGATGGCATGACGTCTTTTTCACCATGCATCTACGAATCCTGTTCCTGTTCGCTCTGCTGGCATTCACCTCGGCGGGTGTCGATCACGCATCCGCGCAGGGCGATGGAGCGAGTGCCGGCGCGGAACCCAGGCAGAAAATGCACTATCAGATTGCGCCGCAGCCTTTGAACAGGGCGCTACGAGACTTTGCGTTGACCTCCGGCCTGCAAGTCAGCTTTCCGGACGATATGACACTCGGGCACACGTCGCGCGAGGTTGCCGGGTCCTATACGCCTGAGGAGGCTCTGTCGGAATTGCTGGCAGGCAGCGGACTCTCGTTCCGCTTTACCAACGCTGATACGGTGACGCTGGAGCGGGCACACCCCTCCAGCGTGTCCCAGGCACAAGCCGGAGACGATCACCCTTCTGTCCCTGAGGCGGGTCACGCCGGATCGGCGACCACCTCACCCGGCGTCAAACCCGTGGTCGTCCCGGAAATCGTGGTCAAGGATGTGCACGAACGGAACGAGCCGGACCAGGAATCGGTGAAGGACATCGCCGGAACGGTCAATGTCGTGACACGCGAGGAAATTCAGCGAGCCAGACCCAAGAACGCGGACGAAATGTTGCGGCGGATTCCCGGTGTCAACGTGTTGGATGAATATGGCCAGGGGTTACGACCGAACATCGGAATACGGGGCATGGATCCACGGCGCAGCAAGAATATTCTTCTATTGATGGACGATGTGCCCATCCAGCCGGCCCTCTTTGGTGATGCCTCGACGTATTACATGGTGCCGATCGAACGCATCGACCATATCGAGGTGATCAAAGGCGGAGCCTCCGTGCTCTATTCGCCCAACACCCAGGGCGGGATGATCAACTTCATTCAAAAATGGATTCCCACGACCCCCACGTTCTCCACGACGAACACGTTCGGCAGCTTCAACCTCTTTCAAAGCGACACGCAGTACGGGGGATACTTCGGAAACTTCGGTGCGCAAATGGGCTATCTCCGGCGTCAATCAGACGGCTTCAGAGACCGCAGCAAATCGCAGTTGGACGATTTCACTCTGCGGTTCGAAGCCAATCCCGACGATCGGACGCGCATCACGACGAACTTCTCCTACTACAATGAAACGACACAGACGCCGGGGAGCCTCACGCCCACCCAATATCGCAACGATCGCACGCTGGCGGGCAAGCCGCTGGATGAGTTCAAGGGCCAACGGACGGCGGTGGATGTGACCGCGAGTCGCGAGATCGATGCCCACAACACCGCCAAGATCATCGTGTATGGCAACGTGTTCGAGCGGAATTGGTATGTCCAAGATCAGAACGCCACTACGGGCGCGCTGCTCCAGACCAGCACGAACTTTTTGCGCAAGTTCAATGTCTTCGGTGTGATGCCGCAACACCAGTTCAAATTTTCTCTATTTGGATTGGATCAACAAATCACCTCCGGTGTTCGCTATCACGCCGAGCGCTTGACCGATATTCAGGGCATCGGGACGGCCGGCTCGAAGATCAGTCGCACGACGAATAACGCGGATCTGGAATCGGTGGCCTATGCGGCCTATACGGAGACGGCCATTCGCCTGACCGAGGCCTTCACAATTTCTCCCGGCATCCGGTGGGAGCAAGTCAATCAGAGTCGCGAGACGATGAATGCCGTACCCCCGGTGGGCGGCAATTTCAGAAATTCAAAAACAACACAAGGCCTGATCTACGGGACCGGCGTGAAGTATCAACTGACGCCGGACAGCATGCTCTTCGGCCACGTGCATACCACCTTCCGCCCACCGACGTTTGCGAACGCGGTGGATCCCACCAGCGGGACGACGCAGGATCTGGAGGCCGAGCGGGCGTTGAGTTCCGATATCGGTCTTCGATCCACGATCATTCCCGGCGTGAGCGCGGAAGTCGCGGTCTTCCGAACGGAATTCAGGAATCAGATCGTGCAGCAGGGCAGCGCGTTCGTCAATGCGGGGAAAACGTTGCAGGAGGGCATCGAGAGTACGGTGAGCCTCGATTGGGGCGAAATGGTTCGCCCGTTGCAAGGATTCGTGACGCGCGGGAGTATTACGCTCTTGCGGCCCAAGTCGCTCTTCGGAGCGACCAATGGGAAAGATCTGCCCTATGCCCCGCGCATGACGTTTTATGGACTGGTGGGATACTACCACCCGACCGGCGCGTCGATCGAGGCCGATGCCATGTATATCGCGCAGCAGTTCACCGACGGTGCGAATACCCAGGCGGAAAATGCCTTAGGCACGAACGGCGCCATTCCTTCCTATACCATCTGGAACCTCAGGCTCAATTATGCGCCCCCGAAGGCGAAGTGGGCCATCTTCGCCGGCGTGCGCAACCTGACAGACGAGTCCTTCATCGCGCAACGGACCACTGCGAGTTTCATCGGCATTCAGCCCGGTGAAATCCGGAATTTCTACGGCGGCGTGTCATGGCGGTTCTAACAGGTTGCGGAAAAACTCATTTTGAGTCCCAAAGCCACCACAGATACGCGGTGTGGGACGACGTTGAACAGCCTCGCAGGATGCGCAAAAAGGCCGTCCAGCAAGGCCGCAGCGAGCACAGGGGCGAATCGTACTCTTGCGGTACGGTGAGCCGCTGAGCGATGCGAGAACGCCGCTGGCGGACTTTTTCCGCATCCTGCTAAGCAGCATGTGCGATCCCCTCCGGGGATTCTCTAGCAAAGGAGTGTTGATGATGGATAGGAGAAGATGGGCGGTCGGTCTGTGGAGCGCGATGGTGCTGTCTGTCCTTGCGGGGCCATCTTCGGCCGGGGCCCATTTCGTGTGGGTCGAGGCCGACGCCACCGCGCCGTCGGAAATGGGACAGCCATTCAAAGTCTATTTCGGGGAATACAGCGAGTTCTTGCGGGAGGAACGCGGCGGGCGTCTGGACTCGATCGACGGCGTCACGCTACGTGTGCAGGACTCCAAGCAGGGTACGACTGAAGTGGCTCTGACCAAGCAGGTCAATCACTTTGCCGGGGCGCTGCCGTCGTGTCTGCCCGGCCGGAACGCGGTGGTGGCGCAGCAGGCGCAGGCCCCGGTTCAGGATTTACGAAAACACGACATCGGCCTGGTCAAACCGATGTTTTATGCGCGGACCTATTTCATGTGCCTGGAAGAAGGCCGCATCAACGAACATGAACGGGAGCAGGCCGCGCCGATGGCCCTCGACATGATTCCCCTGACCAAGGGACTGAATCTGGCCACCGGGCGAGTCAGCCATGTGCCGGGCGGTGAAATTGTCGTCAAAGGTTTCTTCAAGGGGCAGCCCCTTCCGAATACGACGGTCTTAGTTCATGCGCCCATCGGGTGGGACAAGGAATTAAAAACGGATGGGGAAGGGATTGTGGCCTTCACGCCGCTCTGGCCGGGACGGTATGTCCTCGAATTGATTCACGTCGACAAAACGCCCGGTGAATTTCAGGGGAAGGCGTACGAGGCGCTTCGGCATCGCAGCACCCTGGCGATTCAGGTGCGGCCTGAGCGTTCAGGGGAGAAATAGATGGGCCGCGGGGGGGCCGAGCGGATCGTCAGGCGGGCGCATCGATGGCTCGGCATAGGGGCGCTCGGGTTTCTTCTGCTGTCCGTCGTAACGGGGCTGCTCTGGGCGGATGCGAAGTTTCTCTATTGGGATGAGCACTACAAGGAAAAGGTGCGGCCGCTCACGGGGCCGCCGGTGGATTCCGCGACACTGCCGCTGGACCGGGCGCTGGTTCTGGCGAAAGAGACGGTGGAGGATCGTGCGCTGGTCGAGCAGGCCACGTTACGCACTGATTTCGGCCGGCTCTTCTATGAGGTGAAACTGCGGGTGAACGGGGGCTCGACGATTGTGCTGATGGATGCCCTGAACGGAGCGCGGCTCTCGCCGATTACAGAGGAACTGGCTCCGGCCATTGCCATGCAATATGTGCGTCCGCCTGCCGCCGTCACGGGCGTGGAGATGGAACGGTATACGCCCAGGAAGAAAAAACGTGCCTACGATGCCGTGCGTGTCCGGTTCGATGATGCTGATGCCACGGAGATTGTGCTGGATCGGCAGACCGGTGAGATTCTTGAAGATGAGGGCCGTTGGCGAAAAGTTCACTTTGCCGTGATGCAACTGCATCAGCTGAATTTTTTCGGCTTCGAGAAAACCCTGCTCAATATTCCGGGGGTGCCGATTCTGCTGATGAGTCTATCCGGCCTGCTTTTGTGGGGATTCCATCGCGCCAGGGCGCGGCGAGCCAGGCAGGCGGCTGTCGCTCATCGGGCGGCTGCCGTGCCGTCTCGATTGTCGGCAGCACCCGAGGAAACCACGCGCGCCTGATCCTGTCGGCGTAGGGGCGGGGTGCTGTGGCGTTTTCTTTCGCCGGATGTTTAGAATGTCACGCAGGAGGTCGGCGTGACGATTCGTACCATCAAAGGCCGCATTGTGCTCGCCATCGTGCTGGTGGGCTGTATTCCGCTGGTGATCGGCCTGGTGCTGGCGTCGATGTCCGGCATGCGCTCCCTTCGCGATGTGATCGGCGGAAATTTTCAGGCGATTGCCGAACAGGCCGCCGACCGTCTGACCATGCTCGTTCAGAGCGAAGTGCAGGGGGTGCGGTTGCTGGCCTCCGCGCCTTTACGGGTTCGTCAGCCGGTCGAGGCCGCCAACCTGTCGTACCAAGGCGATTGGGCCGATTCGCAGCGGCTGATTCAGGAACGCGCGAAGGAGTGGGAGAAAGGGCATGACAGCGCCGCCGGCCTGCTGAATTCGGAATTGTCCCGCTTCCTCCTGGAGACCAAAGTCCGCGACGGCGACAAGATGGTGGGGCTGTTGATCACCGACCGCTATGGGGCGCTGGTCGCAGCCAGCTCGGAACCGGACCATTATTTCCTCAGCCAGGAACCCTGGTGGGAGGCCTTGCAGGCCGGAGGTTTGGACCGGGTTTACGTCAGCGGATTGATCCCCGGACAGGAAGGATCTTTCCGCTCGCCGGAAGAAACCATCGACATCGCGGTCCCCATCCTGGACGATCACCAGCATGCAGTCATCGGCGCCATCAAGGCGTCCTACCGGTTCGATTCTCTCTTCGCGATGATCAAAGAGATTCGCATCGGGCAGACCGGCCATGCCATGCTGTTCGATGCCGCCGGTCAGCCGCTCGTCTGTCCTATCCTTCCCCGGCGCGCGCATCGGATTCCCAGCCAATTGATGGCCATGATCGTCTCGTCGAATCCCGGCTGGGGCATTGCCGAGGACGACGGCCATGGTGCGACCGATACGGTGGTGGGGTATGCGCCCGTGACGGGGCTGAGCCTGCCGGATAACTCCTGGCACGTCTTCGTGCGGCAGCAACCGGAGGAAACCTATGCGCCGATTCGCGACCAGCTGCGAAATCTCGCGTTGATCGGTGTGGTGATGTTGGGCCTGCTCTGGGCCATGGGGCGGTATGTGGCGGCACGGATCGCCCGCCCGATCCAGGTGTTGAAATCGGGCGTGGAGGCCATCAGCCAGGGCACGTACGATGGTCCGCTCGATATCAAGACAGGAGATGAGTTTGAGGAACTCGCCGTGGCCGTGCACCGGATGGCGGACCGGCTGCAATCCTCGCGAGCCGAACTGGAATCGCTGAACGCGGAGCTGGTGCATCGGGTGGAGGAGAAGACGGCGGAAATTACCTGCCAGATGCGGAAACTGGAATTGTCCGAACGCCTCGCCACGCTCGGCAAAGTCGCCAGCGGCATCGCCCATGAGATTAATAATCCGCTGGGCATCATTTTGAATCGGATTGAATGCATGGAGGCCGACGCGGCGCAGGCCGGCGTGCCGGAGCAAGTCGGACGGGATCTGGTGACGATCCGGACGCAGGCGGAACGAATTTCACGGGTCACGCGGAGTATCCTCACGTTCTCCCGCGGCACCGTCTCGATGTTGAAGCCCCTGGATCTCAACTGCGTGGCGCGCACCTGTGTCGCGATGGCCGGTGAACGGGTGGCGGCCCTGGCGGTCCGGATTGACGCCCAACTGGCTCCCGAGGTATCACCGGTCATGGGCGACCGCGATCGCTTGGAAACGGTCCTGCTCAATCTGATCAACAATGCCATCGATGCAGTCACCGGCTGCGACGGTCAAGGGATCATCACGGTAAGCACTGCGCGGGTGCCGATCGACGGAGACGAGTGGGTGCGGATCAGCGTGTCCGATAACGGGCCGGGTGTCCCGACTGCGATTCTCGACCGTATCTTCGATCCATTCTTTACCACCAAGCCGGCCGGGCAGGGGACGGGATTGGGGTTGTTCTTAAGCTATGGAATTGTCTCGGACCATCGCGGTCGCATTGAGGTGCGAAATAACGCCGTCGGCGCCGTCTTCGATGTGTATCTGCCTGCGGTGGCATTCGGGAACCGGGTTCATGAGGGAGCATCATGGGGATTGCAGGAAAAATCCTGATCGTCGATGACGAACAGGATGCGCTGGAGAATTGCCGCCGGATCTTGAGTCGTGTGCCCTATGACTGTCTCACCGAGTGCGATCCCGCCCGTGCGCTGGATGTCATTCAGCGTGAGCGGCCCGGCCTGATCCTGACGGATTTGCGCATGCCCGATCTCGACGGGATTGAGGTCCTGGCGGCGGCCAAACGGTTCGATCCCTCGGTGCAGGTCGTGCTGTTGACGGCTCATGCGACCGTGCAGACTGCGGTCACCTCGATGCGGTATGGCGCGTTCGATTACATTACCAAACCGTTTACGAGCGCCGATCTGGTGTCGGTTGCCCGTCGTGCGTTCGGGGAGGATGGAGCGGGACCTGTCGCCGCGGCCGTCGGTGCGCACAAGCTTCTCGAAACCCCTGAGCAGGCGCGCTCCGGGAAGCGTCCCGGCTTGTCACGGGTCATCGGCGAGAGCCCAGCCATGCACTCGGTGTTCAATCTGATTGAAAAGGTCGCGCCGACGCATTCCAATGTGCTGGTCTATGGAGAAAGCGGAACAGGAAAAGAGCTCGTGGCGCGCGCCATTCACGATGCCAGTCTGCGGGCGGAACGTCCCTTCATTCCGGTGGATTGCGTGTCTCTGCCCGATACCCTGCTGGAATCCGAACTGTTCGGCCATGAGAAGGGGGCGTTTACCGGCGCGCATGTCTCCAAGCCCGGTCTCTTCGAGGTGGCGGCCGGTGGAACCGTTTTCCTCGATGAAGTCAGCGGGATGAGCCAGACTCTGCAGTCCCGTCTGCTGCGGGTGTTGCAGGAACGGCAGATGCGACGGGTGGGGGGCATTCGGTTTCTGGATGTGGATGTGCGGGTGATTGCGGCATCGAATCAGGATCTTGAATCGGCCTGCCGCCGGGGTGAGTTCCGCGAGGATCTCTATTACCGGTTGAACGTCATCCCCATTGTGCTGCCGCCCCTGCGGACTCGCGAGGGGGACATTCTCCTTCTGGCGCAGGAGTTTCTGCGGCGGTTCATGAAACAGCAGCGGCTGGGCCTGGCGTTCGTGCCGGAGTTGGACTCCTCGGCGACGGATCTGTTGTGCGGGTACTCCTGGCCGGGGAATGTCCGTGAGCTGCAAAACGTCATTGAGCGGGCCGCAGTGCTGGCCGATGGCCCCGTCATTACGAGTGCGCACTTGCCCGACCGTTTGCGGGAGTGCGGGGGGGAGGACGCAGCCTCCGCCGAAGCCGGCTCCTTCAAACATGCCAAGCAGGCCGCCGTGACGAACTTTGAGCGTAACTTTTTGATCGATCTCCTCAAGCGTCACGATGGCCACATGGGACGTGCCGCCCGGGAATCCGGCGTCGATCGGAAGACGATCGAACGGATGGTGAAAAAGCACGGCCTGCGCGAACTGTTCTAGCCGGACTATTCACGAATCCCTGCTCCGGCATCCGATCCTGTCGCCCGGCGTGGCCGTTCTCGTTCGGCCTCCTCGACGGACTGCCGGTACGCCTGCGTCGGCCTGACGTGCGAGCAGCCTCGGCGGGCTTCCGTCTCGAATGCCTCGCGACGGCATTCATGAATAGCCCTGGCTGGTAGGATGCGGAAAAAATCCGCCGGCCCTGTGCTCGACATCCCTAAGGCGTGAATCGTGAAGCCGATCTTGTCGAGGGCAGAGCGTATGGCTGGTGGCGTAGAGTTGAGAGTAGAGCCGTCCATTCTCGATTTCCGGCCATACGCGATGGGCTATGGCACAAGCGGTTTTCTGCGACCAGAGCCGAACGTCGATTTACGGACGACGGACTATGAGGCCGGCCTTTTTGCGCATCCTCCGTACTAACTTGATACTGACAGCTACAGGCGCTGATTTCACGTAAGGCGCGCACGAGTCGAGTTGTTCCACAGCTGGCTACCGAGCCACTCGTCCCTCTTCGTTCACCGTTTCCAGCCACGCCGTCACCGTGTCCGTTCACGGTGCGGCTGATCACCCTTCATCTGCTCTCATCGATGGGGCGTCGATGTCCCATTGAGACAAGATTTTCTGACACGTCATATTCGCTTCTGTATTCAATATCTTTTCGTCTCGCACTCCTTCTCAATGGGGCGCCAGCGCCCCATTCATGACAGAGCCCGGCCCTTCGTCTGCTGAGATTACCAAGTAAAGTGCGTTTTTCTTACGCTGATCTTCTTGGAACGGGAGTTGCTCTAGGGATAGCCGTCTTTATACGTGCAGTGGGGGACGCGCCATCGTGGCAATGCTTGCGAGCAAGGAAGTGGAAGACGATGGACCGGCCTCCGGAGTTTTCCACTCCATGAGGTGCAGGTCCCCATGGACCTGCACCGCTCGCGGTAGTCTCGTGGTGGGTGTTTATGGTTTCAAGAGGAGGTAGGTCAATGAGATCGGTACGAAGCGGGCCTAAGAAGTTCAGTCAGCGAAGGTCCCGGGCGGCCTGGAAGTATGTGCTGGGGGCGATGCTCCCGACGGTCTGCATCGGGGCATTCCACGTCGCATCGGCGGAGCCGACCGACCTGCATGCCGCGGCGCACAACCAGCCGGCTTGGGCGGAGCAGCTCAAGGGGCAGACCATCGTCGAGGATGCCAAGGAGGGGCATGTCGAGCGGACGGCCATGATGGAGCGGCAACACCAGCGCATCATGGAGAAGATCAACGAGCAGATGGTGCACGACGCCGAAGTGCAGCGGACCGGCGGGCAGTACAACAACGTCAACATGATGCACCAGTACGGCGCGGGCAACCAGGATTTGTTGTTGATGTCGAACAGCGGCGCCGAGCCCGTCTCTTCGATGGGCGGGAAGTGTCCGGCCAGTGCGCCGGTGCGCTCGTACGACGTCTCCGCGATCAACGTCGAGATTACGTTGAACATGTGGCTGGATTTTTATCCCGGCTATATGTACGTGCTGACGGAAAATATCGACAAGGTTCGTGCGGAAGAAACGAAGAACAAAGACGCGCGTGACGTGGAAGGCTACAACCCGGGCGGGGTGATGAACGGGTTGCAGAATCAATGGATTCAGCCGCTGGTCCTTCGCGGCAACCAGGGCGATTGCGTCAAGCTCACGCTTCGCAATCAGCTCGAGGGAGAGGAAGAGGTCAGTCTCAACATTCACGGATCCAGCATGGTGATGGCGGCCACGGGACAGCCGGCTACGACCACCAATCCTGACAGCATCGCCGCCAAGGGCAAAGCCGTGGAGATGGAATGGTATATCCCGCCGACTCAACAGGAGGGTAGCCGCCAGTTCCATTCCTACAGCAATGATCGCGAGTTAACCGTGATGGGCCTCTTCGGATCCTTCGTGATCGAGCCGAAAGGCTCCGAGTACCTGGAGCCGTTGGGAACCGGTGATCCTCAGCCGACCAAGAGCGGCTGGCAGGCGATCATCAAGAACGGAGCCGGTCCGGACTTTCGTGAGTTCGTGCTGTTCTATCACGAGGTCGGTGATGAAGCGTTCCGTCCGTTGAACAAAAAGGGCGACTTCATCCCGCAGCGGGATCCGCTGACCGACGTCTATCGCCCGGTGGCCCGCGCGTTGAACTATCGCAGCGAGCCGTTCGGCGTCGACAACATGCAGACTCAGCACGAATATTTCGGCTTCGAAGATGAGTCGATGGCCTACAGTGCCTACACGTTCGGCGATCCGGCCACGACCATTCCGCGCAGCTATCTCGGTGACCCGGCCAAGTTCCGGCTGGTGCACGGGGGCTCGGAAGTGTTCCATTCACATCATCCGCACGGAGGTTCCATCCGTTGGCCGCGCAGCCCGCGGGCGATCGATGAAATGCCGCTCTGGCATACGGCGAAGAACGGTCCGGTGAAGTATCCGGTGATCCGGACGAAGTCCGATCGCGTCGATGTGGAAGTGATCGGTCCGTCTGAGACCATGGATCTCGAAACGGAGTGCGGATCCGGACTCTGTCAGCAGTTGGCCGGAGACTTCCTGTTCCATTGCCATGTGGCCCATCACTACATTGCGGGCATGTGGGGCTATTGGCGCGTGTACAACACCATTCAGCAGGGCGCAAATCACAACGATGTGATGCCGGATCTGCTGGAGTTGCCGGACCGAAAAGGCCGGATCAAGGTGGGGATCACGTCCGATGAGTTGATCGGCAAGACGGTCGATTGGTTCGGTAAGCAGTTTACGATCATTGAGAAGGGCAAAACCGATTGGAAGGCGAGCCCGGCCATCGTGACCCTGAAAGATTGGGTCGAGATGCAGTTCCCGCCGCAGGGCTTGCCTGGTCACAAAAAAGATGAGCGTGAGCAGACCAGGTCCTACGATGCCAGCGTGCTGAACTGGGGCTGGCAGGGCAATCGCGCCATGACCGAGCCGGAAAACACGGTCCCCAATCCGCGCTATCAGTCGGCGCATCCGAACGAGCGGCTGCCGATCGTGTTCGAGCCGTTGACCGGCAAGGTCTCCTGGCCGCACTTGAAGCCGCACTTCGGTCGCCGCGTGCCGTTCTCGAAGGGCCACAATCCGTCCCCCTGGCTGGAGATGATCCATCTGGAAGAGGATGGCCTGCCGAGTTCCTATCCCGCCAAGCCGGGTGAAAACGGCCGCTGGAGCCTGTGCCCGGAGAATGCCGGTTCGAAAAAATACAACGTGCACTTCATCCATACGCCGATGATGCTCGCCGACAAACAAGGCGACACGCCGGCCATCATGGATGAGGGCGGGTTGATTTATGTGTTGCATGAAGAGGAAGCGGCCATTCGGAAGAATAACGACCTGAAGTTTCCGCTGGTCGTGCGGTCGAACATCTATGATTGCGTCGATTGGATGTTGACCAGCGAGTGGGACGACGACGACTTCGGGAATTTCCATGCATCGAAGGTCAATACCCATTGGCATTTCCTGCAGTTCGACAACCAGTCGTCGGACGGTGTGATCACCGGTTTCTCGAACGAACAGTCGGTGCGCCCCTTCACGATGCTGGAAAAGAAAACGGACAAGGGATTGCCCTTGCCCTTGAACACCACGTTCACGAAGGCGGGGAAGAAGGGCGATCGCGTCATCACCCTCAAGAACGCCGCGCAGTACCATCCGGGCATTGAGATCCTGATCGGCGCGGATAACGTCGGCGGGAATGAAGTCGGGCGGATCCAGTCGATCAAGGGGAACGAGATCACCCTGGTTCGCCCCTTGAAGAACGATCATCCGGTGAAGGATATCGTGACGGTGGAGTTCGTTCGGCAGCGGTTCTGGGTCGATTCCGATGTGGGCACCGTGTTCTGGCACGACCATGCGTTGGGCCGGATTACCTGGGGCCATGGCGGATTCGGCACCATGATCGTTGAGCCGGTCGGTTCGACGTATCACAATCCCAAGACCGGAGCGCCGATCCGGAGCGGTCCGTTGGCGGACATCCGCACCGCGGAGCCTGTGGGCTACGGGGTGAACGGCAGCTTCCGTGAGTTACTCGTGCAGTTGAACGACAGCGTGCCGCACACGATCAATATCGTGACGGCCGGCAATCCTCCTGGACAGCCGGTCGAGGTGGCGCTGGAAGCGGGTAAGACGATTTCCTTCCCGATTCCTGACCATATCAAGATGACGCCGATGCCGTTCCTGAACGGCGGCACGCATACGACGGGCGGCAGCCTGAACTTCCGGGCGGAGCCGATCTCCGGCCGTATGGCGGCCAATCCGGATATGTCGAAACTCTTCAGCAGCGCCGTGCACGGCGATCCGTACACGCCGATGGTGCGCGCGTACCTGGGCGATACGGTCGTCTTCCGGTTGTTGCAGACCATGACCAACGAAAGCATGGTCTGGACGCTGTCCGGACATACCTATCTGACTGAGCGGTATGCCGGCGACGCGAACCGGAAGAACTCGATCCATGTCGGTATCGCCGAGCGATACGACTTGGTGGTGCCGCAGGCGGGCGGACCAAGACTGCAGGCGGGCGACTACATCCACTTCAACGGACGTTCGTCCAAGTTCTCGGAAGGTGCCTGGGGCATCTTGCGGGTGTTGGATAAGGATGTGTCGGACCTGCAGAAACTGCCCGCCGGGTATAGCGGCCGGAATGAAATTCCCAAGGCTCCGGCGGTGTGCCCTGCCGAGGCGCCGGTGAAGAACTTCAACGTCGTGGCGATCGATTTCCCGTCCATGAAGTTGAATCCGAAAGCACCGGATGCCATCGAGGTCGATTTCGAACGCACCATCCAGATGGTCAATCCTGAGGCCAAGATCTACACCTTGGAGGAGGACGTGTCGGCCGTGGCGTCCGGCGCGCAACCGATGCCGTTGACGTTGCGGGCGAATGTCGGCGACTGTTTGAAAATCAAGTTGACCAACAAGATGAAGCAAGGTCGGGCGTCCTTCTCGGCGCTGGGCCTGGCCTTCGATCCGAAGGATTCGCTGGGTGCGAACGTCGGCAACAATCCGGGCGAACAAACAGTCGCTCCGGGTGAGAGCCGCGTCTACACCTACTATGCCGATCCGTTCATCGGTGAGACTGCGTCCCTCGTGTGGGATTGGGGCAATGTCATGACCAATCCGCGCAACGGCCTGTTCGGCGGTATCGTCATCGGCCCGAAGGGGGCGACGTATCGCGATCCGAAGACCGGCGCGGATATTTCCCTGAAAAACAGCTGGGTCGCCGATGTCATTGTGGATCGGTCGATTCAGGGCTACGAGAATCGCCAGAACTATCGCGATGCGGCCCTGTTCTTTCAGGACGAAGACAACATCATCGGGACGAGCTTCATGCCCTACGTACAGAACACGGCGGGTTTGACGGCCGTCAACTATCGCTCGGAACCGTACAAGTTCCGGGAGTCCAACGGTTGCACCTTGGGCAAGGTCTTCCAGCCTTGCTCGGTGGACAAGCCGGAGAGCATTGCCACGCCGCTCATCGAAGCGCATGCGGGAGATCCCGTGCGCATCCATGTGTTCGGTGCAAGCAATGAGCAAAACGGCATGTTCAGCGTCGAGAAGCACGAGTGGCCCATCGAGCCGTTCATGCGCGGCGCCGACCAGATCAGCGTCGTCGAGTTCTCCGCTTCGGAGACGCTCGATGCCTTCATTCCGGCGGCCGGCGGAAGCTTCCGCCTCCCGGGTGATTACGTCTGGAGCAATCAGCGGTTGCCCTACGCCCAATCAGGGCAGTGGGGATTGATGAAGGTGTTGCCGCATGACGATCAACGAATCCTCCCGTTGAGTCAGCAGGCGCCTTCAATCAAGCGGGCGGAAGTCGAGTCTGGAACACCCACTGTCTCCAGAATGTCGAATCCGCTCCGGTAAAGGTGGGGGCGGCGCAGCCCTGTATAAGTGCCGCCACAAGGGTGCAGTGCCGGTCCTAATCACCAAGACTGCGGGAGAGCCCAGGTGCTCTCCCGCAGTTGCATTTAGGGCCTGAGCGGTAGAGTAGTTCCCTCTACTTTCGGTCGATCTCTTTCTTCCCGTCACAGGTCTGACAAGCAGGTAAGGCGCAAGCTGTTACTGCTTGCGCTTGTGTGCGACCAATTCCTGCAGCGTTTTGAGGTCCAAGGCCCCCGGTACGAGATCGTTGCCGACGATGAACGCCGGTGTGCCGCTGATGCCGAGGGTTTTGGCGAGTGCACGGTTACGATCGAGGATCGGTTGCCATTCCGGTCGGGTCATGTCCTGATCAAGTCGATTCACGTCCACCCCGGCCTCCGCTGCGATACGGAAGAGTTGCTCTTTGGTGAGATCGTCCTTCGTCGCCAGCAGGGCTTCGTGAAACGCCCGGTGTTTGCCCTGCAAATTGGAGGCGAGTGCCGCCTTGGCCGCCAATTCCGATGTCTCGCCAAGAATCGGAAAGTCTTTGTACACCACCCGCACCCGGGCGTCGCTCTGCTGCAGTTGGGTCAGGGCTGATGCCGCTCTTTTGCAGTACCCGCAGCGATAGTCGAAGAACTCGACCACGGTCACGTCACCGGCTGGATTTCCGCTGACCGGGCTAGCCGGGTCGTTGAGCAGCTCTTGCTGATGTGTCGCGAGGGCGGCCTTCTGCCGTTCTTGCTCCTCCGCCGCCCGTTTGTTTTCCAGCGACTGCAACGACTGCTCAATGACTTCAGGATGGGTTCGGATGTACTGCTCGATCATTTGCTCAAGGGCTTGCCTGGTGAGCGGCTCGCCGGACGGTCCGGCTGCCCGGACCTCGACAGGTGAGAGGAAGGTGCAAGCGGCGAGTGCGAAGCCGAGGGAAAGGAGAAGTCGGTCGCTGCCCGGGTTCATTCGGCCTCCGTTTCGGATGAGGGTGACAGTGTGTCGCTCGATGCGAGAACGCGCGGCATTATACAAGAATTCATTGTCTGAGAAACTGATGGAGCGCGCAGCGAGATTCTTGAACGTCGTAGGGCGGGAGGCGCAGTGGTCGATTCCGGTCAGTTGGCCGGGTCGACCGGCAATTTGGTGATCTTGATCAAGCGGTGAGCCTCATCCAGTTCAAAACTCACGTGTTCGCCGATGCTGAGGCCCTGCAGGAGACGCCGGTTGATGACCGGGAGGATCTGTGATTCCCCGGATGGCATCCGGATGGTGAGAGTCAGGGCGTCCTGATCGATCGAAAGAATCGTGCCGCCCAGTAGGGCGACCTCCGCCGTCTGACCGGCGGCGAAGCCGGAACCGACCGGAGAACCGAGGAGCAGCAGGAGTATGGCCGGGATGTGCAGGCCCATGCCCTATGATAGCCGATGCCAATGCCTGTTCGGAACTAGCACTCTTCCCTGGCTTGTATGGACAGAGGACCTAGCCCACATTGTTCATGAGCGATTCTGCTGCACCCGTCCCGCTGCTGCGACGAGCCTTCAGCCGGCGGGCTCGCCCATCAGATCCTCCACGTACTGCCAGTGCGCCTGCGTCGGCCTTACGGGCGAGAAACTCCGGCGGGCGATACTGAGGATTTTACGGTTGCGCTGAACTCATGCTCGCTCTATCTTGAAGCGTAGAGGAAGAACCAAGAATGTCTGAAGCCGCAAGCGGGTTGCCCGCAGTCCTCACCCTCAACGCCGGATCTTCCAGCGTGAAGTGGGCCTTGTTTCGTATTGGAGCAGGGCCGGTTCGGACGGCAGCGGGACAGATCGAGCGGATCGGGCTTCAGGATGGCATCGTCACCGTTTCGGATGTTGCCACCGGGCATCACGAGCGGCGAATCGAGCAGGTACCGGATCATGCCGCCTCTGTCCGGTTGCTTCTCGATCAACTCGCGCAGAGCGGCAGGGGATTGTCGGTGGTTCAGGCGGTCGGTCATCGGGTGGTGCACGGGGGCAGTCGTTACGCAGATCCGCAGGTGATCTCTACTGAGGTCATGGAGGAGTTGCGGCGGTTGAGTCCCTACGATCCGGAACATCTTCCGGCCGAAATCACCTTCATTGAGGCATTCGGCAGACACTATCCGCACGTGCCGCAAGTGGCCTGCTTCGATACGGGGTTCCATCAGCATCTGCCGCCGGTGGCGCGTCTCCTGGCCATTCCCCGCAGATACGAAAAACTGGGCATCAGGCGGTATGGATTTCACGGGTTGTCCTACGCCTATCTGATGGAAGAATTGGAGCGGGTCGCCGGCTGTGACGCGGCTCGCGGCAAGGTGATTCTCGCCCATCTTGGAAATGGCGCCAGTCTGGCCGCGGTGCGGAACGGCGTCAGCATCGATACGAGCATGGGGTTCACCCCCACCTCGGGGCTGCCGATGAGCACGAGGTCCGGCGATCTGGATCCAGGCCTGATTTCCTATCTCGCCAAGACCGAAGGCATGACGGCGGAGCAGTTTCATCACATGGTCAACGCGCAATCCGGTTTGCTGGGGCTGTCGGAGATCAGCCCTGATCTTCGCGACCTGTTGGCGCAGGAGGGCCGCGATACCCGCGCCGCTGAGGCAGTGGCCCTGTTCTGTTACCAGGGGAAAAAGTGGATCGGGGCCTATGCGGCGGCGCTGGGCGGAGTGGAACAGCTCGTGTTCAGCGGAGGTATCGGCGAGCATTCACCGATCGTGCGGGCGCGTATGTGTGAAGGCCTGGATTTTCTCGGTATCCATCTGGATCCGAAATTGAACGAGGCCAATGCCGCCGTGATTTCCAGCCCGGCGAGTCGCGTGACCGCACGGGTGATCCGTACCGACGAAGAAAGTCAGATTGCGCAATCGGTCTGCCGGTTATTGGCAGTGAACGAAGTCCGTTGACGATGCAGGACGGTCGTCCACGCCTGCCGTGGGCGATTGATGACCGACAGTCAAAACTTGAGAGGGAGCCCATGAATCAGACGACGCAGGCGAATCAGCCACTGAGCCGGGAGACAGTGCAACGGATCGATGCCTACTGGCGAGCGGCGAATTACCTTTCCGTCGGACAGATTTATTTGTACGACAATCCGCTGCTGAAACAGCCGTTGAAGCGGGAGCATATCAAGCCGCGTCTGCTCGGACATTGGGGGACGACGCCGGGGTTGAATTTTATCTATGCCCATCTCAACCGCATCATCAAAGCCCGGGATCTTCCGGTGCTGTACATCGCGGGTCCCGGACACGGCGGTCCCGGCCTGGTTGCCAACGTGTACCTCGAAGGCACCTACAGCGAGGTCTATCCGAACATCTCGCAGGACGAAGCAGGCTTGCATCGCCTGTTCAAACAATTTTCTTTTCCCGGAGGTATCCCGAGCCATGTCGCGCCGGAAACGCCCGGCTCTATCCACGAGGGCGGTGAGCTGGGCTATTCCCTGGCGCATGCCTATGGAGCGGCTTTCGACCATCCCGAGTTGCTGGTAGCCTGTGTGATCGGAGACGGGGAAGCCGAAACCGGTCCGCTTGCCGGGAGTTGGCATGGGAACAAGTTCTTGAATCCCGTGCGGGACGGGGCGGTGCTGCCGATACTGCATTTGAACGGGTACAAGATCGCCGGTCCGACCGTGCTGGCACGTATGCCGCCGGATGAGCTTGAATCTCTGCTGGTCGGGTATGGTCATCAGCCGTTTTTCGTCGAAGGCGATGATCCGGCGACGATGCATCAGCTGATGGCGTCCACGCTGGACGAAATCGTCACGACGATTCGGGGTATTCAGCAAGAGGCCCGATCCAAGGGATTTGCCGGCCGCCCGCGCTGGCCCATGATCGTCTTGCGGACGCCAAAGGGCTGGACCGGGCCGAAGGAAGTGGACGGCAAACCGACGGAGGGCACGTTCCGTTCCCATCAGGTGCCGATGGGCGAGATGGACAAGCCCGGACATGTCGAGTTGCTGGAAGCATGGCTGAAGAGTTACAGGCCGGAGGAGTTATTCGATGAAACGGGGAGATTGATTCCGGAACTGGCCGAACTGGCGCCGACCGGGGAGCGACGCATGGGGGCCATTGCCTGCGCGAACGGGGGCGGCCTTCTCCGCGACCTTCAGATGCCGGATTTCCGGCAGTACGCGGTTCCCGTGGTGAAACCAGGCGTCGAGGATGCCGAAACGACCCGGGTGCAGGGATTGTTGCTGCGCGATGTCCTGAAGTTGAACCCGCATAACTTCCGCCTGTTCGGGCCGGATGAGACGGCGTCCAACCGTTGGGGCGGAGTGTTTGAAGTGACCGATCGCTGCTCGACCGAGCAGATTCTCCCCACCGATGAACATGTCGCGCATGACGGGCGTGTCATGGAAATCTTGAGCGAGCACCTGTGCCAAGGGTGGCTCGAAGGATACCTGCTGACGGGACGGCATGGGTTTCTGAATTGTTATGAAGCGTTCATTCACATCGTCGATTCCATGTTCAATCAGCATGCGAAGTGGCTCAAGACGTCGCGCGAGATTCCCTGGCGGAGGCCGATCGCCTCACTGAATTATCTGCTGACGTCGCATGTGTGGCGCCAGGACCACAACGGCTTCAGTCATCAGGATCCCGGCTTCATCGATCATGTGGTGAATAAGAATGCGCAGGTGATCCGTGTCTATCTGCCGCCTGATGCGAACACGCTCTTGTCGGTCACGGATCACTGTCTGCGCAGCCGCGACTATGTGAACGTGGTGGTGGCCGGAAAACAGCCGGCTCCGCAATGGCTGGATATGGATGCCGCCGTGCTGCACTGCACTGCCGGGATCGGGATTTGGGAATGGGCGAGCAACGACCGCGGCAGCGAGCCCGACGTCGTGATGGCCTGTTGCGGCGATGTGCCGACGATGGAGACGCTGGCGGCGGTGGAGATCCTGCGTATCGCCCAGCCCGATTTGAAGGTGCGCGTGGTCAACGTCGTCGATCTCATGAAGCTGCAGCCTGCGAGCGAACATCCTCACGGGATGTCCGACAAGGAATTCGATGCGTTGTTCACGACCGACAAACCGATCATCTTCGCCTTCCACGGGTATCCGTGGCTGATTCACCGGCTCACCTACCGACGGACCAACCATGACAACCTGCATGTGCGCGGCTACAAAGAGGAAGGCACGACCACCACGCCGTTCGACATGGTCGTGTTGAACGATCTGGACCGGTTCCACCTGGTATCCGATGTGGTGGACCGCGTACCGCAGCTCGGCGCGCGGGCCGCCTATCTCAAGCAGGAGATGCGCGACAAACGCATGCAGCACAAGCAGTACATCGAGACCTATGGAACCGATATGCCGGAGATCAGAAACTGGAAGTGGAGCGGGAAGCGGTAGGATATGGCTCCTCCTACGGTCGTCGTGCTGTTCGATGTCGACAATACGTTGCTGGACAACGATCGGATCACGGCCGACCTCACGCAGTATTTGGACCGGGAAGTGGGCCCGGCGCACGAGCGCGAATATTGGCGCATCTTCGACGAGTTGCGTGAAGAGTTGGGGTATGCGGACTATCTCGGGGCATTGCAGCGGTATCGCCTGGCCTATCCGCACGACTCGCACCTGTTGGCGGTGTCACATTTTCTGGTGAATTACCCATTTGCCGACCGGCTGTTTCCACGGGCGTTGGACGTCGTGCGGCACGCCGGGCAATGGGGCAGGACGGTGATCCTTTCCGACGGGGATGCGGTCTTCCAGCCGCGCAAGATCGAGCAATCGGGCATCCTGTCCGCCGTCCAAGAGCAAGTGCTCGTCTATGTGCATAAGGAGCAGGAACTGGAGGACGTCGAGCAGCGGTATCCTGCCGACCACTATGTGTTGATCGACGACAAGTTGCGCATCCTGAGCGCGGTGAAAGCGCAGTGGGGGGCGCGTGTCACGACGGTGTTTCCGCGTCAGGGGCGCTATGCCAATGATCCTGAGGCGCTGCGGACGTTTCCGTCGGCCGATCTCACCATCGACTGCATCGGCGATCTCTTGAGGGTCGATCAGTCGCGACTGTTCCCCGCCGCAGGCCATCGGTGAGGCCGGTGCGTGGCGGCAGGATTGACAACGCCGTGGGCCGGTCGTAGCCTACACACTCCACCTCAACAGGGCAGGTCATCGATGACGCCCAAGAAACCCGACCAATCGATCTGGTCCACTCCACTCGACCGTCGCCAGCTCTTGAAAGGGCTCGGCGTGGCGGGATCAGTCATGGCGCTTGGCGGCCCCGGCCGCTTGGCCGAGCTGCTGGCCGCAGACACTCCTTCTTCAGGTACCTCGACGGGTGACATTCCGCGCCGCCCGTTGGGAAAAACCGGCGTGCAGGTGTCGGCGCTCTGTTTCGGCGGAGCCCATTGGGGCCGACTGAAGGACGAATCCGAGGCGTTCCGCATCATCCACGAGGCCATCGACGCAGGCGTCAATTTTCTCGACAACGCCTGGGAGTATCACGGCGGGCGATCGGAAGAACTCATGGGGAAGGCGTTGCAGGGAAAGCGGCAACAGGTTGTGCTCATGACCAAGGTCTGCTCACACGGTCGCGATAAGAAGGTGGCCCTGCAGCAACTCGACGAGTCGTTGCGCCGGTTGAAGACCGACTACCTGGATCTCTGGCAGATTCACGAAGTCGTCTATGAAGACGATCCCGATCGTCACTTCGCGCCGAACGGGGCCACTGAGGCCCTGCTCGAAGCCAAGCAGCAGGGGAAGGTGCGGTTCATCGGGTTCACCGGCCACAAACATCCGCAGATCCATCTCAAAATGTTGGCGCACGACTTTCCGTTCGATACCTGCCAGATGCCATTGAATGTCTTCGACGGCACCTATCGGAGTTTTGAGCGGGAGGTGCTGCCGATCCTGAACCAACGCGGAATCGCAGCCCTGGGTATGAAGAGCCTGACCGGGAATGCAGAGCCGATCAAGCAAGGGATCGTGACACCGGAGGAAGCGATCCGGTATGTCTTGAGCCTGCCGATTGCTTCGCTCGTGAGCGGCATCGATTCGCCGCAGGTCCTCAAGCAAAACCTCGACATTGTCCGTCGCTTCACTCCCATGACGGTGGCCGAAATGGAAGGGTTGCGCGCGCGCGTGGCTTTGTATGCGATGGATGGCCGATACGAACTGTTCAAATCCACCAACCGGTACGACGGCGGCATCGGCCGAGCCCAGCACGGGCTGTCGTAGTTCGTCTCTCGTCGCCCGCCAAGTAACTCTTGCGAGCGCGCCTCCTCCTGTTACATCCCAACCAACGATCACCTCGTGCGCCCCCTGTCTGTGATTGTCTCGATCATTGCCTTCCGCTGATGATGAACCGTCGGGGTTGTTGCGGGGTCGACGAACGCTGCGAATAACTGCATACCCGCGTGTATCTGATTCGTTATGACACGTATCGGTTTCGATACGGTTGAGGCGCGACAGGTAATCGAAAAGCTATTCTTGCCTGGAAGGGGAATGCAAGAAAGCGACACTCGATAACATGACCTGACACGATGCGGGAGTGCGCCTCCTGCTGGTGTTGCAATGCAACCAATTCACCCGGAGCTCACTCGCGACAACGATTGGCAAAGATCCTGCTAGTGCGGTGAGCAGGCGATTGTACGGTGCTGTTCCAAGATGGAGCAGAAGCGCTGGCTGGAGAAGGAGGAGAGATATGGCATCGAGAACAACCATCGGCGCGGGTGTGCTCCTCGTCGCGTCGCTACTCGCTGTGACCGGTATGCATGTGGAGCGCGCCCCTGCGGCTGACCTGACGCCGGTTGCGCCTGCGGTGCATGAGGAAGAAGTGCCGACCCCGGCGGCAGAGATCCTGGGCCTCGCGAAGCAGATGGATTTTGCAGAAGTCCGCAAGCAGCTGCCCCAGGTTCAACCGACGGACGGGCAACTTGCGGACCTGCTGAAGCCGGGGCAGCGACAGACAGCGATCGCGCTTGGCAAGGCACTATTCTGGGATCGCCAACTAGGTTCCGACGGGCAGGCCTGCGCGAGTTGCCATTTTCACGCGGGTACCGATACCCGCACACGAGGACAATTGAACGGGGGGGCCGGCAATGGCTCGCAGCCGGGATCGCTGGACCCCACGAGGAGCGGTGGCCTCGGTGGACCTGCCTATGCGCTCAAGGTGGGGGATTTCCCGTTTCATGTCGTCAAAGATCCGGCGCGGACGGATTCGGAGGTCCTCTTCGATACGAACGACGTGGTTGGATCGCAGGGAACGGCTTGCCTGAACCCAGGCCACTCGCGCGCGACGACCGGACGGAATGCCCCGACGGTCATTAATGCCGTCTTTCAATTTCGATCGTTTTGGGATGGTCGCGCCAACAACCACTTCAACGGCGTCAATCCATTCGGCCAGCGCGAGCTTGCCGATCCGAATGCAAGCCCCGAGTCGAATCCGGACGGGACGGTCCGGCCACGGCACCAGTTGATGCGAGTCTTCACCGAAAGGATCGGGAAAACAGGCTCTCCCGCTGTCACGTTGCGGGCGGTGTCGTTGGATCTGCCTTCTGCGGCGCTGGCGTCCCAAGCCCTCGGCCCTCCGGTGAACTCCGCTGAAATGAGCTGCCAGAGCTGGCCGGAATTGGGGCGCAAGATGATCTCGCGCATCCCGCGGCCCCTCTACACACAACGTGTGGATCGGAACGACGGCGTGCTCGGTGTGTTTCGTCATCCGACGGACGGGCTGAGGGTCACTTACCGTGAGTTGATTCAACGCGCGTTCCGTGATCACTGGTGGCGCGATCCCCGCGATCCTAAGACGCTCAAGGCGAGTGAGTTCGCCATGATCGAAAACAATTTTTCGATGTTCTTCGGGATTGCCGTCATGCTCTACGAGGCCACATTGATCTCGGATCAAAGCCCCTTCGACAAGCACATCGACGCTCTCAAGAACAAACCCGGCGGCAAGCCGCTCGACGGGTTGGCCGCGTTCGGGTTCTCGGTCTTCATGGATCGCGGCAAGTGCGTGGATTGCCATCGTGGTCCTGAGCTCACGGTGTCCGGACTTGAGTCGTTCAAGGCCGATCGAGAGCATCGCGAGCAGGTCGAATTGATGCGGATGCACGAGATGCAGCAGGGTGACACGGCCATGTACGATAGCGGGTTCTACAACCTCGGCGTACGCCCGACGGCGGAGGATCTCGGCATTGGCCTGAACGATCCCTTCGGGCACCCGCTGTCGTTTACCAAGCAATATCTGCCGCATCTCAAGACCGGGCAAGGGACTGTGGATCTGTTCACCGTCGATCCCTGCGGGTTTGCGATTCAGCCGTGCGAGTCGATCGAGCGTCCCGACCTCGTGCGAGCGGCCGTCAATGGGTCGTTTAAAACGCCGAGCCTTCGCAACGTCGAATTGACAGGGCCGTATATGCACACCGGCGGACTGAGCACGCTGAGGCAGGTCGTGGAATTCTATGACCGAGGCGGCGATTTTCTTAACGCGGAGCAGGCGCCTGAGATCACACCGCTGTGGCTCAACGAAGTGGACAAGAATGCCTTGGTGGCGTTCCTGAAAAGTTTGACCGACGAGCGGGTGCGGTGCGAGCAGGCCCCATTCGATCATCCTTCGTTGACGATTCCGGACGGCTACAGCCGAAACAGCGATGGGACCTACCGGGAACTGACGCGGCAATTGCCGGCGGTCGGCAAGACAGGCCGATCGAAATCGGCCTGTCTGAAATCTTTTGAGGAACAGTTGCAGCTCAGCGTCGGAAAGGGAGGGAAATCCTAATGGCACTCTCGCGACGTGATTTGATGAAATGGAGCGTGCTGACGGCTGCCGGGCTGTGGGTGCCGGGAGCAGGCGGCCGCGCCTGGAGCCATCCAAGTTCCACCTGCCCGATTTCGGATGAAGCCAAGGAGATTGCAGATCGGATCCTGGGCGATTTGAAGAGTCCCTGCACCAGGCCTTTTGCGGTTCCGATGCCGGTTCCACCCGTTCAGCAGCCGGTCGCGCTCGTGAATCCTATCCCGACCAAAGATCCGAGTTCCGATCCCCGCGAAGGCCGCAGGCTCCCGCACCAGCAATTCGAGACGCTTTTTCAGGATCCTCAGCGCCCGGTGACGATGTATGAAGTTCGCCAACAAGAGTTTTTGCATTCCTTCCATCCGGACCTCCCATTGCAACCGGTCTGGGGCTTCAACGGACATTCGCCAGGTCCGGTCTACCATGCGCGCTATGGCCGACCAGTCATTCTCCGGAATTGGAACCTGCTCCCGGAAGTGTCGGACAAGGCGCCGAAAGTTCCCGAGAAGGCGAAGGTATATGAGTTCGGCTGCCATTTCGTCTCGACTCATCTACACAATGGTCACACGGCGCCGGAAAGCGACGGGAACCCGCGGAATTTCTGGAAGAACGGCTTGTTTCATGATCAGTGCTACGCGAACCAGTATGCGGGGTACGACCTGGATCCGCGCGTCCGGGATGGCTTCTCTGCGGCGGGTGATCCCAGCGAGGCGCTCGGGACCCTGTGGTATCACGACCATATGCACGATGCGACGGCGGCCAATGTGTATAAGGGCCTCACGGGGATGTTCCTGCTGTTCGACGAACTGGATTCCGGCAACGAGCTCGACTCGAATCCCATGGCGCTCCGCTTGCCGAGTGGGGAATATGATGTGCCGATCTTGCTGACCGACAAGGCATTTGATCCGGGCGATGGGTTGCTGTATCTCGACACAACCAATACGGCGGGAGTGGTAGGCGACAAGGTCTTGGTGAACGGCGTGATTCAGCCCTATTTCCAGGTTGCCAGGCGCAAGTATCGGTTCCGGTTCCTCAACGCCGGTCCCTCGCGGTTTTATCAGCTTTTTCTTAGCCACGGCATGACCTTCACGCAGATTTCCAACGACGGGAACTTGCTGGAGCGTCCCGTCGAACGGCAGACGCCGACACGCTTGGGGGCGGCCGAACGGATCGATGTCATTATCGATTTTTCAAAAAGCAAGATCGGTGACCAGATTTGCCTTGAGAATCGGCTGCGCCAGACTGGTGGGGCCAAGCCGGCTGATGTCGAAAGCAAAGGAGTGCCGTTGCTGCGCTTCGACGTGGTGCGCGATGCTCCTGACCCGAGCCGTGTGCCAGAGGTGTTACGTAAACGGCCAGATGTGTCGCACGAAGCGCTGCGTTGTCAGGGCAAACGAGAGTTCATCTTCAATCGTGGGAATGGTATGTGGACGGTCAACGGGCGTCCCTATAAGGATGGGCAGGTGGTGGCTCATGTCCAACGCAACTCGGCCGAAATCTGGACCTTCAAAAACGGTGGCGGTGGCTGGGATCACCCGATCCATGTTCACCACAATGAGTTTCTCTTGCTCAAACGGAATGGCCTGCCGGTGGCCGACATCGAAGCGGGGCGGAAAGATGTCGTGCGGTTGGACCCGGGAGGCGAGGTTGAATTGCTGATGCGGTTCCGGGACTTCGAGGGCCAGTATCCAATCCACTGTCATAACGTCTTGCATGAGGATCATGCCATGATGGCCATGTTCGAGATACAGGACAAGAGCGATTTGCCCTGCCCGGACAAGGATGGGCCGACGGAAGACGGCGAACGTCCGGGCTGTCACCATGGAAACGGGCACGAACACTGACAGATCTCCGTCTATCGACCGCGGTGCCCCCCGCTGCTGCGGGAGTAGCCGCCGCCATGCCCAGTGTATCCGCCGGAAGGGCGTGAGCTGATCGACGGGGTCTGCTGCGTGATGGAGGGCGCGGTATGAATGTTCGGAGGGCTTGGGCGCCAGAAATGGGACGGGTGCAACTGGTAGGGCTGCGGCTGCGGTGCAGACTGGTGCATCACCGGTGGAACGGAGCGCGGTGTGGGAATGGTCACGATGTCTCCCACTTTGGCCGGTAGGCCTTGCTGGTTGAGCAACGGCGGGGTTCGACGGCTCTGCGTCGATGGCGATGGTGCGAGCAGCGAGCGGCGGAGCGGGGAACTGAAGGCGTGAGTCGGGGCCGGCGCGAGCGCGCCGTTCTGCGTGGCAATGGTCTGCTGCGCCTGCGCGAGGTGACGATGCCGGGGAGAGAGGCGC
Organism: Nitrospira defluvii; assembly: GCA_000196815.1. Classification (GTDB taxonomy): domain Bacteria; phylum Nitrospirota; class Nitrospiria; order Nitrospirales; family Nitrospiraceae; genus Nitrospira_A; species Nitrospira_A defluvii_A. The sequence continues at coordinate 3,506,149 of FP929003.1, read as the reverse complement.
TGTGCCTGGAGTAGTAAGCCGTTGGTCCCAGGTCCTGCGATCCAGGGATAGGAATAGAGGCCGAGTGTTGGGTATGCCCAGCTGGTCCAGGCTCGTGACACCAGCGCATTGGCCTGCAGGTCGTTCAGCATGTCGTCACGTTGGCGGGTGAGTTGCTGGACTTCATCCGCCGATGGGGCGGCGGCGAGGGCGCGATTGGTGGCGTCAAGCTGTTCCTGTAGCCGGTCGGTTTCCGCGCGGAGGGCCGTGAGCTCCAGTATGGCGTTGTCGTGTTCCCGCAAAGCCGCAATGGCCTGTGCGACTTCCTGCGGGTCGATCTCCGCCGTCAACTCGGCACGGATGACGATACTCTCGTTCTCCACCCTGGTCGTGATGGTCTCCTCCAACACGGTGACGATGCCTGCCGTGTAACTCCGGATGTCATCTCGTGTGAGGTTCATGTCGTGCACTTCCGTGACACGTTCCAGATAGGTGGCCACCTGTTCGAGCGCATCTCTCTTGGCGGCTTCGACCGCCAGACGCGCGCCATCCGTGCGGGTGTCGTGATCGCCCAAGCGATATTCGCCGCTGGCGGTGACAACGCGGGAATCGGCGGAGCGCGTCGGTGATTCGGCAACGGCACGAGGCGGAGCAGAGGAAACGGCCGGAGGCCTGTCGTACTCCTGTGAGGTCAGGCTGTTTCGATATTGTTCGGGGACGGAATCGAGTTGGTTTGTGAAGGTTTGAACGCCCGCGTCGTCGATGTAGGTATAAATCGAGGCCCGGCTGTCCGATAGGGTAATGACTTGGGTGGAGGCCCCGAGTAGAAAGAAAACCGACAGTGTCAGCCCGCTGCGGGAGAGAGCCATGGTGATCCCCTGTCTGGTTACGCAGTCAGGATAACACAGCATCGGAGCGGGATTCTGCACGGAAGGCTTCGATATGTTGGGGGCAGGAGGGGAGGGTTTTGTCGTCTCGCCTTCTTTTGCAACTCCAGCTTCGTTCTCAGAGTCTCGCAGCATCTCCCTATTTCCTAGCGGACATTCCAAAACACGATAGGATGGCGGCAGCCTATGCTGCTCGTTCGACGAATCGTTTCTGCGCTGCTGGGACTCGTTCCCCTCGTACTCATTGGGGTGGGGGTGGCATCGGTCCTGAGAGAAATTCAAGCTCATGATCCGTTGATGTACTCGGTTCAGGGTCAGAAGCACCTTACCGACGCAGTCATATTCGCCTGTGCGGGCTGCATCGGACTATTCGGCTGCCATCGACTGTGGCGGGCTAATGGGAGATGGAAGTGGGTTCTCGTGCCAGCGGCGGTGATGATCTTTGCTGTGGTCTTTCCAAATATAGAACGCTGGCCACATGGAACACCGGTGGGCCGGGCGTCCTTCAGCGCGCTGCAACGGTTGAGCGGGTTCGCCGGTTCAGCGACTCAACTCGCCCGGGAGCAGGGAGAATTTGTCTGTGACAGATCCGGAACGCCCTCCGCATCGTCTCTGTTTGCTCGGCAAGGTCAGGCGCTTCCCTATGTGATCCACTGTGTGTCCGATGCGACCGGGCCGACACTTGGTACGCCGCCCGAACGACCCGGTACCCTCGTCTTTGCCGTCAGCCAGGATCGGACACGAGCCTGGTTCACGGCGACTGTCTTGGCTCGCAGCGTCGATCGGCATGCAACCTGGTTGACGAGACAAGGTCAGCCCTTCGTCATTGCCGCACAGCTACAATCCAAATCCTAGCCCGCATTATTCACGAAGGCTTCTACTGCAACCGCCGAGACGCCGCTCCGACAGGCCTGACGGCGGGCGGGCTCGCCGCTCGATCGGTCAACATCCTGTTTCAAGTATGCTTCCCTCCCTCGCGGTTCCGCGCGCCCGTCTTGCTCGACGTCTCGGCGGTTTCGTCGCGACCCCTCGTGAACAATGCGGGCTAGCCCAACGTATGTGACTGGTCCCCTTCGTGAACCAAGGTCTCGGTGCTCCTCTCCTCGCGCCGGTGCAGGCTGTCGCAGGTATGCTGGTAGAAACGATTTGGCAACGGCGCCGGAGGCTGAGGTTCCCGCTCCGCTTAGCAGGATGCGGAAAAAGTCCGCCAGCGGCGTTCTCGCATCGCTCAGCGGCTCACCGTACCGCAAGAGTACGATTCGCCCCTGTGCTCGCTGCGGCCTTGCTGGACGGCCTTTTTGCGCATCCTGCGAGGCTGTTCAACGTCGTCCCACACCGCGTATCTGTGGTGGCTTTGGGACTCAAAATGAGTTTTTCCGCAACCTGTTAGAATCGAAGGCCCAGTGAGACTAGGGCGAAGTTGTACCAACCGAAGGCATACCGGTCGTTATCCACTCCACCTTCGAACACACGGTACCCCGCGGTCATGAACCAGTGGTCGGTGAGGTCATACCGAACTTTCACTGCCGCATCGATGGCACGACCCTGCGTGCTGACGAGACCATCGAAGTCCAGGAGCGCCGTCCAGCGCGAGGCGATGTCGTATTCCAGGCTGCTGCTCAGCAGGGGCACGAATCCCACATTGCTGTCGGAGGCGAGCACGCCCTGCTGGCGGAGTTCCACGCGCGCATCGCGAATAAAGGCTGTGGCGCCGATGCGCCAGCGCCAGCGTTCAGATTCGTGGAGAAGGTATCGATAGGTAAGACGGTAGGAATCGAACTTGTACTCGGAATCTATCGGGCTGCCGGGGGTAAACGTGCCGCCGGCGAAGCGCACCGGCTGTCCGAACGTCCCGGTCCCGGAAAATCCGAGCGGGGCGTACACGAAGCGGAGTGAATGCCGATGCGCCATGTTCCAGGTCAACTCGACGCGGCGCTGTGCCTCCGGACCATGGCCTTGGAGATCGGTCAGCGCGAACCTCGTCCCGGCGCTGCTGTCGGGAATCTGAATCTGATTGCGCGATTGCCATACGGCCCCGGTTTCGAATTCCAGGGAGAAGGGATGCTCAGGATGCGCGGCTTCTGCGACGGAGGACAGAGCGTTGAACATCATGGCTATGACACAGAATAGAACGAGGATCGATGCCCGGTCGGCAGAGCGCCTGTTCACGTTGTGCGGGAAGTCGTTCGTGAGCACGTGCGACTGCTTCCCGTTAGAGAACACTATCATTCAGAAACTCCTCTCTCAATATTCCATAGATCTCCACATCCACAAATTGGCCGAAGCGGATGTAATGCTCGCGCATGCGGCCTTCGCAGGTCATCCCGACTTTTCGTAGGACACGCCCTGAGGCCGGGTTGTTGTGGAAGTGCGGGGCGTAGATGCGATGGAGTGACAGGCGGGTGAAGCCGTAGTCGAGAACTGCTTGTACGGCTTCGGTGCAGTAGCCCCGGTTCCAGTAGGCGGTGCCGAGCCAATAACTGAGGCGCGCCAGTTCGTGCTCGCGGGCGATTTCCATCCCGATTGAACCGATGAGTTGTTCCTCTTCAGCGAGGACGATGGCGAACGTGATGGCGTTGCCCGCGGCGAAACTCTCCTGTTGCTGAGCGATCCATTGTGTGGCCGCTTCGAGGTCGTAGGGGTGGGGGAGCAACGTGCCTGCGGCGACTTCTTTCAGCCCTGCCAGGCGCTGCACGGTATCGGCATCGAAGGCCTGGAATTGCCGGAAAATCAGTCGTTCAGTGCGGAGCGTGGGAAAGGCATTCATCATGCTGATCACAGCATAGTATCCAGCCTAAAACAACTGCCGCGCCCGGCGTGGACCGTGGTGGACGTCATGAAAGCCTGTCGATTGACAGCGCCTCTCCACCCCCGCCAGAATCCTGATCGTCGGAACAGGCAAGAGAAATGTTTCGGTCTTGCTTTCGAGATATCGACAGGTCGAAACGGTCGGAGGCAAGTGATCATGACGGGGTTCAATCCACTCGTTGCGCTGCGCTCCCCGCGGGAGACGTTGGATGGGTACATCATCCTCCCGCGATTAATCGACAAGGTGCGCGCACAGGCACGAGGCGAGCTTCCGGCGGCATACCAGAGGAATCTGTTGCATCGCGGGGGCACGCTCGATGGGCGCTTCCTTGCCTTTACCGGGTTGGAAGGGGAGGCCTTACGGGCGGTCATTCTCTCCTGCGAGACGGATGAACCGGTGGCGCAATGGGTTGCGCATCATGCCACACGACATTCCGCCGAAGAGAAACAGCGGTGGGCCGCAGAAGTTGAGGGCTATCGGCCGGCCGGCCGTGTCCTTCTGTACCTGCAAGCGACCGTGCCTGAAGTGGCAGCCCGAATTGATTGTGCCCTCGTAAGCTTGCTCGATCTCATCGATATGGACGAGGGCCGGCTTGCGGTCCCCGCACCGGGTGGCGCTGCAGATGTCGAGAAACGACGCTTCTGAGCGTACGCCCCTTCGGGGCGATGATTTCGGTCCCGCGAGGACGAGGGAGGAGGATAACGGTGGCTCAACGATACAAGGAACTTTCACAGGCCCATATCGAATTCATGACCACACAGAAGCTGTTTTTTGTCGGGACGGCCACGGCTGAGAGCCGGGTAAATGTGTCGCCGAAAGGCATGGATTCGTTGCGGGTACTCGGCCCCGCTCGCGTGGTATGGCTCAACGTTACCGGGAGCGGTAACGAATCCTCGGCCCATGTACAGTATGACCCGCGTATGACGATCATGTTCTGCGCCTTCGAGGGTCAGCCGCTGATCCTGCGCCTCTATGGCAGGGCGAAGGTGCTGCACAAGGGCGACTCCGAGTGGCAGGATTTGCTCCGCCTGTTCCCGCCGATACCCGGTGCCCGTCAGATTTTCGATGTGACCCTCGACCTCGTGCAAACGTCCTGCGGCATGGCCGTGCCCTATTTGTCGTACCTCGGCGACCGGGAATTGCTCAGCGCCTGGGCCGGGAAGAAAGGTGAGGAGGGATTGAGGCGGTACCGGGAAGAAAAGAATCAACTGAGTCTGGACGGTATTCCCACTCACATTGTCGTCAAAGAGGGGCACTGATCCCTTCTCGATCCGCAGCATGCGCCTCCGCCAAGAACGCACCCCGCGCATTTTTCTTCCGTTTCTTGACGCGTTTCCGATTCGCGCGTAGGGTTTTGTTGGCCTTCTACGTAAGTGGAAACAATGGATGTTGCGCAGGTCTTAATCGCGATCGTCGGTCTGGGAGCGGCGGTGACGACGTATTGTCTGATGCGGTTCCCCCACATGCGCCGTGAACGCTTCAGGCGCTACGGGGCCTTTTCCATTGCGGTGTCGGTTCTCGGTGCACTGGCGGTCTTGCTGTTCTGCCTGGCCCTGCTCATTCTGCAGAATGCCTGGCGAGTCGGGTGATGTCCGGAAGAGTGTCCCTCTGCAATGGTTCCCTGCCGGCGTCCACATTCTTCCCGTCCGGGCATGATTCTTATTGTCATGTGACCACCTGCATTGCACCGCCTGGTGCACGATTCTGAAAAAAAGCTGTTCCGGCCGGAAACGTTTCCTCTCACTGTTCGTTTTACCAATAGCCACAACCTACAGATTCGCTGCATTCGTGTCCCGATTCGCCGGCTCGCCTGTTCGAATGTGACACAGTGTCGCAGGGAGGCAACAGCGCGCACTTGCGGGCATGGGAATTCCTGGGAGGGGCTGAGTTCTTTAGAGGCCGAGGGTTGATCTCACCGGTTCGGTCTGTTAGGAATAATGAAGTGCGCACCTGACAGGAAGCTCGTCGTTCTTCCCCAACTGAGCTTCCTCTCCTCGCTGCAGGCCCCCAGTCGGGCTTGATCCGTTCCCTTGAAATCACCCGAACCTGGCGCGTCATCGAGCCGCGTCACGAATTATTGTTTAGCAGGATGCTCCGCAGTATGGGTTCAGTCAGAACCAGCCGCTCGCTTCAGTTGCTACCTCGCCGCGAGCCTCTCGCTCAAGCGGAGAGCCCGGGGTTTCCGACGCTCTCGTTCAAGTCACCACCCCATCCGATCAGGATGGACCGGACGGATTGGGTCTTTGCCGGGTTGCTCGCACTGTCCGTGGCGATCCTGTGCCTGCTGATTGCGCGATCCATGCCCTCGTTCCTGTTTCAGTCGATGGACTTCTGGTTCGAGGCCGACACGCTGCGCGAAATCTCGAACATGAGCCGGGTGCACGATGACCACTATCGGACGTCTGTGCATCCGCTGTTTTCGTTGTTCACCTTCATTCCGGTCTACATTGCGAAGCATGCGTTGACCACCAGCCCGCTTCGCGCGGTATTGCTCATCACCGGCGTGGTGGGCGGTATGTGGGCCGGGACATTGTACCTGCTGTTTCGCTTACTCGGCTGCTGGAGATTGGATGCTTCGGTCTTCACGCTGCTCGGGCTCTGCAGTGCCTCGGCCCTGTTCTGGCTTCCGGTGCCCAACTCCTATTCCTGGGGATCGCTCTCGATCATGCTGGCCCTCGTGCTGCTGTTGTTCGCCGAGCAACGGCCGTTCGGGGCTACGGCCTATGTGATCGCGAGTGCGCTGACGCTCAGCTTTACCGTGACGAACTGGATGGCGGGTCTGCTGGTGACGCTGATTCGATGGCCCTGGAAGCAGGCGGTGCAACTCTCCGTCAATGCGTTGTGTGTGGTGGTCCTGCTCTGGGGCGTGCAGAAGTTCATCTTTCCCACGGCCGAATTTTTTATCGGCCATCGCGAAGAGGCGGAGTTCATCAATCATCCCCAATCCGGGGGATTCGCCAACGTCCTGTCATCCCTCATCTTCCACACGGTGGTTGCCCCGGATGTCCGGTTCATGAAGGACGATGCATACACTCAGGCGAAATCCGATTCGTTTCGCCTGTCCGAACGTCTGTCGTTTCAGTTTTCCCGCCCGGGATCGGCCGGTCCGCTGGGGCTGCTGGCCGTCGGACTCTGGTCGGCCTTGCTGTTGAATGGACTCTGGCGGCTGGTCACCCTCGATCACCATCTTCGATTTCGTCTCGTCCTGGCCGGCCTGCTGGGGTTTGAGACGCTACTGCACCTCCTCTACGGAGAAGAAACCTTCGTCTACAGTCTGAACTTTCTTCCGCTCCTCCTCGCCGTTGCCGCCCTGGGGGCTATCAGTCCAGGTCGCCGGGTAGTTGTCCCCCTGGCTGCGTTGCTCGCGCTTTGTGCCGGGCTGAACAACTGGCATCAGTTTCATGAGGCGACGCGTTCGGCGACGCAGTTCACGCCGCAGCGTGAGCTCATGACGACGATGATGCAGCAGGATCCGGATCGACCCTGGCCCCGCTCGGTGGGGCATGTGCCGCTGGCGCTGCCTGGAACTCCCGAGGGCGGCACGGCCTATCACGAGCCGGGCGGGGATTTCAGTCCGCATGTTCCGAGTTTCGGCGTCTCAATCTGGCTCTGCGATGCCGACGGGTTTCCGGTCGTCACCAGCCAGGCGGTGCCACTCAGCGATATCCAGCAGCGGTTCGCGCCCTCTACGCATCCGAACATTCCGGCCATTGTCACGAAGACACCCTACTATCAGGCGACCTGGTCGCGTGTGGACGCCACGCATTGGGAGCTGCGGTTCAAAAACTATACGAACCATGTTCCCGCGATTCTCATTCGAAGCGTGGGCCCGGCCGGAGGACCCGTGACCGCGTTGGATTGGGACGGGAAACAGATCGGGATCAACCACCGTTGGGCCGTGAATGCGACGCCTGCTCCCGGATCGATCACCCTGGGGGACGAGAATACGCCCGATTGGATGACCGCGCAGTCATCGGCCCGGTCCTGGAGCGGTGAGTCGGGATGGGGCTATGCGCGAATGAAGTTTGCGTCGGCCTCAACGGGGAAGGACGACGAAGTTCGTGTGGTGCTTGCCGACTTGCAGCCGCCCTTCGAAATCCAGACTCACTACACACAACCCTCGAAGCGGGCTCGTCTCGCGCTTCCCGAGCCGCGCCTGCAGGCCTCCATGGACGCGCAAATCACGCATCTCATGATGAGTCTCGTGGACGATGAAACCCGGCCGGGTGATCCCACGTTTTATTACCGCGCCTGGCATCGGCAGGGGGCATACATTACGGCCGCTCTCGCGCGGGCCGGCGATCCTCAGGTGAGCCGGGTCCTGTCGCAATTTTTAGCGTCGCATGATTTTGCCGGCGGCTCCGGTCCCGAAGCCGATGCCCCTGGGCTGGCCATCTGGGCGTTGGTCGAGTCGGCTGCGTATATCGCCGATCCGGTCCACGATCAGTGGCTCTGGCCGCATATCCTCCGGAAAGCCCAACGGATCGAAGGTATGTTGACGGCCAGGGCTCCGCTTGTCGAATCGTTCTGGATACCTTCGCCCCACGACTTCAATCACAGTCGGCAGACCAGGACGGCGCTGTTGGCCCAACCGGCGCGTGACGGCCTGATCGTCGGCCGCGTCGGAGAGGACTGGCCGCTCTTCTATGTGAATGCCGTCAATTATCGCGGATTGCTCGCTGCCGCTGACTTCGCCGAGCGACTGGGGAAACGTCAACAGGCGGCCCGTTGGCGACAGCATGCCCATGGGTTGGAAGAGAGTTGGCAGCGCCAGTTTCCAAACGGGTCGCCGGATAGTGTCACGTCCCTTGTCAGTATTCGTGCATTGGCCGGGTCTGCCACCCGCCGCACCCAGTTGGGACAACCGATGACGACGTATCGTCCCCCTGCGCCGTCGGGGACGGCGGCAACCCAACTGACTCAGGCACATCGAGCATTGCGGCTTGGACGACCGGAAACAGTCTGGGCGACGCTTCATCAGCTCTGGAGTCACCAGGCCTCGCCGGGCCTGTATACTTGGGATGCGCCGCGGCCGACGCAGGATGAAGTGGCGGATGGCTGGCAATATGCGCGGGGGTGGCACAATGAAACCGCCGTCTCACCGGACTATGAGACGGCGGCCTTGCTGCTGTTATTGCAACAGGACATGTTGGCCTATCTCGATGAGGCGGCGGCGGAGCCCACGGTGGTGCTCGGCGCCGGCATTACTCCGGCCTGGCTGTCACAACCGATGGCGGTGTCCAATCTCGCCCTTCCCGGCGGCTCCATCACGTGGCAATGGGACGGGCAGAAGATGCGAGTGACACTCCGTGGACCCGCGCGGAAGATTCAATTGGGTTCGGCATTTCCGCCCGGCACCGAGCTCGCCGTCGTGCAGAAGCCGCTACGCCCGTAACTCGCTCGTCTGCCATTCAGGTGAGTCTTTTGCGTTCAGAATCCCCGTCCACCGCCGCCGCCGAACCCGCCGCCAGACGATCCGCCCCTGCTGAATCCCGACCCGCCTGAACTGCGCGGGGCCGAGGTCATGGTGGCGCCGGTGCGCGCGGCCATGTCGCCCATGCGGTTGGTAAAGCCGCTGGTGTTGAACTGCGCCATCTCGGCTCCCTGGTACCAGGCAGGCGAGTTCGTCACGATGGATTCGAACGCCCGTGCCCAATTCTTCTCCACTCCGAGCGCCATCGCATAGGGAAGAAATTTTTCAAACAGCTCCGGGGTCTTGATGACTCGATCGAAACGGTCGGCTTCCACGCGGGTGAGAAACTCCTCGAATCCCAAGACGCCTTCCAGGGCCCTGCTCCCGTGCCGCGTGCGCGCCGGCATGATGCGTCCGAACCCGACTACGATCAGGCCGGAGAGGATCCCGGCCCAGACGAACGTCAGGGGCGCCATGCCCGATCGAGTGGCCAGCGCGGAGAGGGCAAACGTCAGCAGCATGCCCAGCACGATTCCCCCGACCAGATACCCCTGCTTCACCCGATCGGGACGTTGGGCATAGTACTTCCGTCGTAGGAGCGATTCGAAGATCGCGTCCTGAATAGGGGGGAGGGATTTGTAGAAGCGATTTTCGAGCGAGCTCAGCGAGACGTCATCGGTGCTGCTGTCTTTGAACAAGGCTTCCAGCAGGAGCCGTTCGCAGGCCGGTAAGGTGGCCCACTCCAGGGCGGGCTTGGTGCGATGAAAGCGATAGTCGGTGCTTGACCAGAGGCCGAACAAGTGCTCGGCCTTTTCTTCCACAATCCGGAGGTATCCCCGCACGGCAAGATCGACGACGGTAGCAGTGAGGTCGCGAGTATCGGGACTCTCGTCCACGAGTGTGCCGGCTTCGGCCGGGGTCAGTCGATCCGGTGGTTCGTAGAGCACTGTAATGGGCCGGAGCCGCGGATCCCTGCCTCGCGTGGCCCATAGGCGATACATGACGATGAAGACGAGCAGGGGAATCCCCAGTGCCCAGTTGCTCACGAGGAACGTGTGTGTCCGATCCAGTGCGGTCGGAGCGGCGACGAGGCCCTTGTCCCAGCCGACGACGGCGGTGAGGCCCTCGCGAAAACCGAGGGCGCGTGTCATGGTCATCTCCACGCCGGCCCCGACGATCTCTACCGTCGCTGCCGACTCGCGTGCCCCGTAGGCGCCTGTGAAGGCCTGGGCACGGATACCCGTCGTCTGCGGCGGCAGGATGATTCGTACGGAAGCCTGTTCTATCGGCACGTCCCATTCGTCGCCGGTGACGTTCCAGTAGAGTTCGTCGTGATGCGAGAAAAATTTCAGCCCGTTTCTCACACGATATTTCAAGACGAACGTACGGGTCGCATCGGTCGCGCCGGGAATCCAGATCCGGACGTTCCGGTAATGCCGCTTTCGGTTGCTTTCGAATGTGAGCGGAGTGCCCTGCTCGTCCGTGGCGGTGACTTGATCCAGCAGAAGACTGTAATTGAAACCTTGCGGGGTCTGATATTCGACGGGAATCAAGCGCTCGATTCCGTTCCATGCCCCTTCGAACCGGGGGCTGACGGTCTCCGTCACCAACAGGTCGCCGCCGGACAGGACTTGGAGTTCAACGTCGAACCGGCTGAGCACGAACGAGCGGGCTGCCGCAGGGAGGAGTTGGCTGAAGGTAAGCAGACAGAGCAGGGGGACGATGAGCAGGTGCGGGGTATGCCTCGGTCGTTGCCCGGCGCTCGCCTGTGGACCGGCGGGTCGGCCCACGCTAGAACTGCACCTTGGGTGGCTCGCGCTGGACTGTGTCCGTGACTTCGAAGAACTGGCGGCCGACGAAATTGAACCAGCCGGCGATGAGGTTGGTGGGGATCTCCTGGGTCTTGGCATTGTAGTCGCGGACCACGGCATTGTAGTAGCGCCTGGCGTTTTGCACGGCGTCTTCGATCTGGTTCAGGCTGCCCTGGAGTTGGTTGAAGGCCTCCACCGCCCGCAATTGCGGGTAGGCCTCGGCCAGCGCAAAGAGTGATTTCAGCGATTGGGTGAGTTGCGTTTCCGCGGCGCCTTTGGCCTCCGGCCCTTGTGCCGACATGGCTTTCGCCCGGGCGTTGATCACGGCTTCCAGCGCTCCCTTTTCATGAGCGGCATAGGCCTTGACGGTCTCCACGAGGTTGGGAATCAGATCGTACCGGCGCTTCAACTGCACGTCGATATCGGCCCAGGCGCTGTCGCAGGCGGCCCGGAGGCGGACGAGCGAGTTGTACATGCCGATGACGATCATCACGAGCAGCACCAGCACGGCGAGGACGATCCAACCCATCGGTGTCTCCTTGCGGCTTTGGGTGAAGGTACGTATGGCGCTTGGCCGATGATAGCCCGACCTTCAAACTCTGTAAAGCCGACGCGGTTTCCTCGCCTTGTCACGGAGCCCGGCGCGCGGGGGGCCTGTGCATCGAGTAGGTCTGGGGAGGGACTGGGTCGCGCGTGACTTTCTGTGGTTCCCCAGGTATCCTCCCCGCGACGTGAATCGGGGAATCGCCCCCCCCCAGCAGGCAGTTACGCTGATGGTCAATGCAAGGAGGCTTGTATGCTGCGTCGTGAGGAACGAATCGGACTGGGTTTGGCCGTGCTGCTCCTCTGTCTATGTGGCGGGTCTCCTGGCACTGTCCCTACCGTGTTGGCTGAGGAGCCGACGGTCGAGCTCAACAGTCCGGAGGTCGTCCGGCAGGTCCTTGAACAGCAAGTAGGCAAACGGGTGAAGGTCAAGCTGCTCTCAGGGCAGGATCTCGACGGGAAAGTGGCGAAGGTCGGGACGCAGGCGGTGGTGCTCAGCGAGCTGGGTGGAATGGAATTCTTCGATGCCACCCTGCGCCTGGACCAAGTGGCTGCTGTCGTAGTGAAGAGCCGTACGAAATAGCGCCGGTGCCGGCTGCCTCCGGTTGTTCGACCGCTGCAGCATCGTCCTCTCCATGGCAGGGGGAAGCATTCTCTAGTTGCGTCCGGACATCCGGACTCCCCATACTATTCCCCATGCGAGATACCCTTCCGACCGAACTCGAAACGAGCGCCGGCGATCCGCGCAAGGCCCTCCTGCAGGTTGCCGAAGCGATTTCTCTGCACAGGGATCTCCCGGCCCTGTTTCGAGACCTCGCACAACGGCTGCCCGCTGTCGCCCCGTTCGATTTCATCGGCCTGGTGCTGCACGATCCGGCGAAGCAGGTCATGAAGGTGCATGTGCTTGAAACGGTTGAGGCGCTAGGGGTAACGAACCGACTGGACGGCATGGAAATTCCGATGGAGGAGTCCGCCAGCGGCTGGGTCTGGTCGCATCAGCAGCCGTTGATGATCCCGTCGCTGGCCGATGAAACGCGGTACAAGCCCGGGCTCGGCGCGCTCCGGAGCATCGGCGTGCAATCGCTCTGCTTCTGTCCCCTCACCACGGCGATGCGGCGGCTCGGCGCGATCGGATTCGGCAGTCTGAGAACCTCCGCCTTCGGTGATGCCGATGTGGAGTTTCTCAATCAGGTCGCCAAACTGGTCGCCGTTGCCGTGGACAACGTGCTGCACCACCAGGCCTTGAGCGACGAGCGCGATCGGCTGCAACTGCTGCTGGACGTGACAGAATCGATCGCCTCCCATCGTGACCTCACCCGACTGCTTGAGGACTTGGCCGGACGGTTGCCCCAACTCGTGCCGTTCGATTTCATCGACGCGGTGCTCCATGACCCCGCGACCGACAAGATGCGCTTGTGGCTGCTGGTGACCTCGGAGCCCTCGACCCTTCGTCCCGGGCTCGAAACACCCATCGAGGAATCGCCCGGCGGCTTGGTGTGGAAAACCCAGCAACCGTTGACGGTTCATGATGTTGCGCAAGAAGCTCGCTTCCCCGGATTGATGACGTTGTTTCGCGAGAACGGGGTACGGGCGTTTTGTGTCGTGCCGCTCACGACGGCGCATCGCCGGCTGGGCGCCATGGGGTTCGGCAGTCTCCAGCCGCGGGTCTATGAGAAACGTGAGATTGCCCTCATGCAGCAAGTGGCCAAGCAGGTGGCGGTGGCCCTGGACAATGCGCTTAACGGCGAAACGGCCTTGACCTATCAGGGGCAGCTGACGCGGGAGCGCGATCGCCAGCGCCTGTTGCTGGAGGTCAACAATGCGGTGGTGTCCCACCTGGATCTGGATCAACTGTTTCCAGCGGTCAGCGCCTGTCTGCGCCGGGTAATTCAACACGATGGCTCCAGCCTGCTCCTGTGCAATGACGAGACGGGGCAATGGCGCATCCACGTTCTCGATTTTGAACGGAACGAAAGCTTCATCGAGGAAGGACGGATCGAAGAGAGCCCACGCTCTCCCTCGTGCCAGGCGATCACGACCGGCCAGGCGGCCGTATTCGGAGAAAACGAGCTCAGAGAAATGGCAGACTCTTCGCCCATGGCGCAGGAACTCCTGGACTTTGGCGCCAAGTCGTTCTGTTCCTTACCGCTCCTGTCGCACAATCGCACGCTCGGGGCCTTGAACGTCTGCCGGCGCGGTGAGGGAGGGTTCAGCCCGGAGGACGTGCAACTCCTGGCCCAAGTCGCCCAGCAAGTCGCGATCGCGGTGGAGAACGCGCTCGCATTCCGGGAGATTGCCGCGCTGAAGGATAAGCTCGCCAACGAGAAGGTGTATCTCGAGGAGGAAATTCAGACTGCGTACAACTTCGAGGAGATCGTCGGGGACAGTCGCGCCCTGAAGCAGGTGCTCAAACAGGTTCAGACCGTCGCGACGACCGATTCCACTGTGCTGATACTCGGTGAAACGGGCAGCGGGAAGGAGTTGATCGCGAGGGCCTTGCACAGTCTCAGCGATCGAAGGGAACGGACCTTCGTAAAACTCAATTGTGCCGCGATTCCCACAGGCCTGCTGGAGAGCGAACTGTTCGGGCATGAAAAGGGAGCCTTTACCGGGGCCATCGCAACGAAGATCGGGCGGTTTGAATTGGCCGACGGCGGAACCATCTTCCTGGACGAAGTGGGGGAGATACCGTTGGAGCTTCAGGTCAAGCTGCTGCGGGTGTTGCAGGAGCAGGAGTTCGAGCGGTTGGGCAGCACCAGAACTATTCGTGTCAACGTCCGGGTGATCGCCGCAACCAATCGGGATCTTGGCCAGATGGTGGAGGAACACAAGTTCCGCAGCGATCTCTACTATCGCCTCAAGGTGTTCCCGATCACGGTGCCGCCGCTTCGCGAACGTGCGGAAGATGTGCCCTTGCTGGTCCGGCACTTCGTCCAGAAATTCGCCGCGCGCATGAAGCGACGGATCGAAACTGTTCCGGCTGAGGCCATGAAAGCGCTTCAGGCCTATTCCTGGCCCGGCAATGTGCGGGAGCTGGAGAATTACATCGAACGGGCGGTGATCCTGTCTTCCGGTTCCGAGTTATTCGTCTCCACCGCTGAACTGAAACGCGCTGCCCCGGTGGGGAACGGATCGGCCACGACGCTGGAGGATGCCGAGCGCGAGCACATTCTCAAGGCGCTGAGGGAGACGAATTGGGTCATCGGCGGCGACGCCGGGGCTGCGGCCCGCCTGGGAATGAAGCGCACCACGCTCCAGTCCAAAATGCAGAAGCTCGGCATCGCGCGCCCTCGATAGCGCCGATCTTTCGACACCTGCCGACATCTCGGCAGTCATTCCGTCGGCACGGCATTCTCCTCATCTGCGACCCCAACGCTCCTTACTGCGTAAATCCCCGTCCTGCAAGCAGTCTCCCTGCACGTCACGGATTCCACATCGCTGGAACAGTCTATGCTCTCTCTGACTGATATCCGAGCATGACCTCAGTCTTCATTCCAATGCGATGAGAGGAGCGCCCATGTCATCCATAAAGAACCGACGATGTGTATCCATGGTTGCTGCCGCAACGTCGAGTCGGGCGAACTGCCGCCACGGACAGGCCGATCGAGTCGCGGGACCGTTTCGCACCGTGGTCGACGACAGCGGATCACTGGCAATCACCGCCTGGACCTGCGCCGCCTGCGGCGATGTGATTGAGGCACTCCATCTCCTCTCGCGGGATGGAAAGACTCAGCCCTATCCCATTCGCCGGGCCGTGGCGAGTCAGGCGGAAACCAGGCGGTTTGCTGCCTTGCCGGTCTCGAGGTAAGCCGCGGGTATGGTCATGACGAGACGTACGGTCGTCGAGGCCGGGAGATTGGGGTGACGTGATGGAATCCTTAACGAACATGCTGGCTCAGCACGGAGCACTCGTCCTGTTCGCCGTTGTGTTTGCCGAGCAAGTCGGACTGCCCTTCCCGGCGCTGCCGCTGCTGGTGGCGGGAGGGGTGTTGGTCGGCACCGGCCATCTAGCCTGGAGCAGCGCGCTCGGCGCGGCGATCCTTGCCACGTTGATGGCGGACGCGATCTGGTACCTGGCGGGACAATGGCGCGGCCGTCCCGTCCTCGGTCTGCTCTGCCGGATCGCGTTGGAACCGGATGCCTGCGTCCGGCGCACGGAGGACTTTTTCCTTCGGCACGGACCGAAGTCGTTGATTGTGGCGAAATTCATTCCCGGGTTGAGTACGATCGCCCCTCCGCTCGCTGGCATCGTCGGGCTGAGTGTGCCCCTGTTTCTGCTCTATGACACCCTCGGGGCGTTGTTCTGGGCGGGATCGGGGATGGGGTTCGGCTATGCGTTCAGCGGTCAGATCGAGCAAGCCTTCGCCTACTCGGAGCAGGTGGTGCCTGCCTTGCTGCTCATGATGGTGTGTCTGCTGGCCGGTTTCGTTTCCCTCAAGGCTTGGCAACGGCACCGGCAGCTCCGCCTTGTGCCGCGCATCACGGTGGCAGAGCTCGCGGAGAAGCTTGCGGCGGCTGAACCGCCGATGCTGATCGATGTCCGTCCCCGCGCGAGAGCGGAGGCAGAACCGGGCATTCCCACGGCGGTGCTGATGTCGTTGGATGAATTGGCCCGTCGTTACCGGGAATTCCCGCGTCATCGCGACGTGGTCGTGTACTGCGGATGTCCGGCGGATGTGGCCAGCGCTCAAGGTGCGCTTCTTTTGCAAAAGCAGGGGTTCACTCGCGTGTGGCCGCTGGCCGGCGGCATCGAGGCCTGGCGTGCGATCACCACGCAAAGCAGCGAGAGGGCTCAGGGATTTGTCGGACCGCAGGTTGCGGCCTGAGCGAGCGAACGGCAGACCGGCTCTCCTTCATGGAGGACGACATGGAACTGAAAATACCGACCCCGGAACAGGCCTATTGGGGACTGCGCGCGATGAAAGCCGTGGCTCTGGCCGACGGTACGCTCGACGATTCCGAACGGCAGGTTATGCAGGCCGTGCAGCGCGTCTTCGGCACGAATCATGAGGTGGCGGGCCTTGAGCCGATCACGCCTGAAGAGTTGGCGTTGAACCTGCCCGATCCGCAAATCAGACGGCAATTGGTCAATGGACTGATCGTGATGTCGCTGATCGATCGTGAGGTCAGTCCCCGGGAGGCCGAGCTGGTCGGGCAATTTGCCGCGGCCCTTCAGGTCACGGCGCCGGAGGTCGCGAATCTTCGCCATGTGGTCAAGCGAGAGTTGTTTCATTTGCGTCTCGACCTGGCCCGGCGTTTCTGGCTCAGGGAAAAGGTGACCGAGATCTGGAAGCAGGAAGGCCTGCGAGGACTCGTCAAGTTCGCCGCCGGCATGGTCGGGAAGTACGAAGATCCGACGGTCGCAGCGCGCTACCAGGCCTTGGCGCAGTATCCGGCCGGTTCGTTGGGGCGGAGCTATTGGGAGTATTGCCGGAAGAACGGCTTCGCCCTTCCCGGCGAGAAGGGGGGCGCGCCGGAGCCCATTCTGTTTCACGATTGTGCCCACATCCTGTCCGGGTACGGCACGGCTCCCGAGGAGGAAGTGCAGGTGGCTTGTTTCAGCGCGGGCTTCCAACGGCGTGATCCGTTTCTCTTCGTGTTTTTTGTGTTGCTCCAATTTCATGTCGGCATCCGCATGACGCCGATTACCCAGGCCAGCACCGGATTCTTCGATCCCGAGAAGGCCCTGATTGCGATGCGCCGCGGCGCGGCGATGAATGTAGACCTCAACCATGGTTGGGATTATTGGCCGGTTATGGGTGAACAGGTTGAAGAGCTACGGCGTCGATACAACATTCTGCCCATCGAGGCATTTCGCACGAGGAGTGAGAGCGAATCGGAGCCGGTGTGCTGATATCGGACGACTCCTCAGTCAGTAAGTGTGTGAGTCGGTTGAACGCTGCCGTTATTTCGGCAGATGCCGAATGGCAGGCAGGCGGGTTTCGTCATTCGCCTCAGCCATCAACGATGTAGGCGCGGACGAGAGCGTATTTTCTTCATTCGAATGGGCACTTAGCTTCGAATGTGTTGGACGGCCTGGCGGGAACGGTCGTTGCTAATTACGGATGAAAGAGTTTTGTGATGGAGCGGGAGAGTCTCAGGTCCATCTGCAACCTGCCGGGAGGGCAACTGTCATGAATCGTCGAAGTTGGATCGGGTCTTCGTTGCTGCTCCTGACCGTGGCGTCGGCCGGTGTGGGCCTGGCTGCGTGGAAGTACGGCAGCATTCAGGCGAATGCAGCGGCCTCGGCGAACCAGCCGGAACCGATGGAATCGGTGTCGGTCTCCGTCGCCAGGGATGTCGAACATCATCAGACGGCCACTTCGATCGGCACCGTGTTGGCGCTGCGCTCGATCACGCTGCGGAACGAACTGGCCGGTACCGTCAGCCAGGTCAAGTTTGTGCCCGGCCAGACGGTCGAGGCCGGAGCCGTGCTTGTGGCGCTCGATGTGTCGGTGGAAGAAGCGGACTTGCGGGCCCAACAGGCTCAGGCGGTCCTGGCGAAGACCGTGCTGGATCGTCGACGAGCATTGACGCAAGACCAAGCCGCGGCTCAGGAGGAAGTCGATCGGGCCCGCGCAGACCTCGATGTGGCGCATGCCCAGATGGCGCGCACGAAGGCCCTGATCGCCCGCAAGACGATCCGTGCCCCGTTCCGCGCCCGTGTGGGACTGGCCGACGTGCACCCCGGGCAGTATCTCAACGAAGGCACGCAACTGACGACGCTGCAGGGCCTCGATGAGGCGGTCCATGTGGACTTTGCGGTTCCGCAGCATGTCGCGCTCGGATTGCGGCAAGGGGCGACCGTCGAGGTCTTCACCGGTGACTCCTCTCCGGTGGCCGCCAGGATTGTGGCGATCGATGCCCGCATCGACCCCGCCACGCGCAATACCATGGTTCGCGCCAGGATCGAGCATTCCGCCGCCGTGCCCGCTCCCGGCGCCGCCGTGCGGATCAGGGTGCCGGTGGGGTTGGCGCGCAAGGCTGTCGCGGTTCCGGTGAATGCGTTGAAAAAGGGGCCGGGTGGCGATCAGGTGTTTGTGATTGAGCCGGACCGCGAGAATAAGCAGCGCGCGCATGTGCGCCAGGTCGAGAGCGAGGCGATGCTCGGCGACGACATCGTCATCTATAGCGGTCTGAGCGCCGGCGAGCGGGTGGCTGCGTCGGGGGCGTTCAAGTTGCGCGATGGTGTGCTCGTGGTCGCCTCCGGCGAGCCGGCGCGTTCACCGGAACCGGATCACCTTCTCAGCCAACAGTAAGCCAGGGGAGCAGGCCCATGCGTTCGTTTACCGACATCTTCATCAAGCATCCCGTGCTGGCCGTGGTCGTGAACCTCGTGATCGTCCTCGTGGGCTGGCGGGCGCTGACGACGCTGCCGGTGCAACAGTATCCGAAGATCGAGAGTTCCTCGATCATTATTACGACGGTCTATTACGGAGCCGCGGCAGAGACGGTGCGGGGATTCCTCACCACGCCGATCGAGCGGGTCGTGTCGGCGATCAGCGGGGTGGATTATCTCGAATCCACCAGTCGCGCCGGCGTCAGCACCGTGACGGTGCATTTGAAATTGAACCACAACAGCACGGCGGCACTCGCTGAAGTGACGGCGCGGTTGCAACAGGTCCGGTCGGAGCTGCCGGCTGAAGCGGAACCTCCGGCGGTGGAAGTGCAGCGTGCCGACCGCCCCTATGCGTCGTTCTATCTCAGTTTCACGTCTCCGGAGAGGACCGTGCCGGCGCTGACGGATTGGCTGTTGCGAACCCTGCAGCCGCAACTGGCCACCCTGACCGGGGTGCAGCGGGTCACAATTGAAGGTGGACGGCAGATCGCCATGCGCGTGTGGATCGACCCCGATCGTCTCGCGGCTTACAACCTCTCTCCCGGTGATGTGCAGGCCGCGTTGCGGCGCAACAATTACCTGGCTGCCGTCGGCCGGACCAAGGGCAACCTCGTGCAGGTCAATCTGCTCGCAAATACCGACCTGCGTTCCGTGAACGAGTTTCAGGAACTCATCGTGGCGGACCGTAGCGGCGCCATCGTGCGCCTGAGGGATGTGGCGCGAGTGGAAAAAGGCGCTGAAGAAGCGGAGATGGTGGCGAAGTACAACCGCCTGGAGGGAGTGTACCTTGGTGTCTGGCCGCTGGTCGGCTCCAACGAGATTGAAGTAGCTCACCGGTTGCGGGAGGAAATGGATCGTATTCGGCCGACCCTGCCCAAAGACATCGACATGCAGCTGGTCTGGGACGGCACCATGTTCATGGAAAGCGCCTTGAAGGAGATCACCAAGACCCTGGGCGAAACGATTCTGATCGTGGCCACGGTGGTGTTCCTGTTCATGGGATCGATCAGAACCGCGCTGGTTCCGTTGGTGGCGATGCCGGTGTCGCTGATCGGAGCCGCCATCTTCATGTATGCATTCGGCTTCAGCCTAAATCTGCTGACCATTCTCGCGATCGTGTTGTCGGTGGGCTTGGTGGTGGACGATGCGATTGTCGTCGTGGAAAACGTGGAACGGCACGTGCGTGAAGGCAAGTCGCGGATCCAGGCGGCGTTGATCGGTTCGCGCGAGTTGGTCGGTCCCATCATCGCGATGACCATTACCCTGGCTGCAGTCTATGCCCCGATCGGGTTTCAGGGAGGCCTGGCCGGATCACTGTTTCTGGAGTTTGCCATCACCCTCGCCGCCGCTGTGGTGTTGTCCGGAGTCGTGGCGATCACGCTCTCGCCGGTCATGAGCTCACGGTTTGTCCACCCGGAGGGCAAGGAGGGCAAGTTGACCCGCCTGGTCAATCGCGGGTTCGACGTGACGCGGGCGGTCTATGGGCGGTTGCTCGACGGTGCGTTGGAGATGCGCTGGGCGATCGTTGCGGCATCGTTGCTGATCATGGTGGCGGCCGTTCCACTGTATCTCTTTTCACGGCAGGAACTGGCGCCTGTGGAGGATCAGAGTCATATCAGTCTCTTTCTGGAGGCCTCGCCGGATTCAACGGTGGCCGCTACGAACAGTGATTCCTTGAAAGTGGTGGAAGCGATCCGTGCGTTTCCGGAAGCCCGGTTCATGTGGTCGCTGACCTCGTCGTGGGGTGGATTCGGCGGCCTGGTGGCCAAAGACTGGCGGGAACGGACGCGCTCCACCGAGTTGATGTACGGCGAAGTCTTCGGAGCCGTGTCGCAGATCCCCGGGCTGCGGGTCTTCCCGCGCCTCGATCCGCCGTTACCCACGCCCGGTCAGTACGATGTTGAGCTGATCCTGGCGAGTGAAGTGCCTGCCGAGCAACTGCTGGAGATGACCGGCGCGGTCCTGGCTGCCGGTTGGCAGAGCGGCAAGTTCCTGTATGTCGACACCGACCTGAAGATCGATTTGCCTGAAGCCCGGGTGGTGCTCGATCGCGAGCGACTCGCCGACCTGGGGTTCGACCTCGCCGGGGTCGGGCAGGAACTGGGGACGCTGCTCGGTGGCGCCTATGTGAATCGGTTCAATTTTTATGACCGCAGTTACAAGGTCATTCCTCAAATCGGAGACAAGGATCGCGCGACGCTGGATCCGCTGCTTGATCTCAAGATCAAGACCCCGAGCGGCCAACTGGTGCCGGTCTCGACGTTTACGCATATAGAAACGAGTACCGCGCCGCGGACGTTGAATCGTTTCCAGCAACGCAATGCGGTGCGTATCTTCGGCGGGGTGAAGCCCGGGGTGACGAAGGAGGAGGGGCTGCGTGTCCTGGAGACTGCGGCGGCCGCGGCCGTCGGTCCGCGTGTGGCACTCGACTTTGCGGGAGAATCGCGCCAGATCCGCCACGAAGGTTCGGCCTTGACGGTGACACTGGGCTTTGCGGTGGTGCTCATTTACCTCGTGCTCGCCGCCCAGTTCAAAAGTTTTCGGGACCCGCTGATCGTCCTGTTGGGCTCGGTGCCGTTGGCGATCTCGGGAGCGCTGGTGTTCAGTTTCCTTGACCTGACGACCATCAACATCTATTCGCAGGTCGGGTTGATTACACTGGTGGGGCTGATTGCGAAGAACGGCATCCTGATCGTCGAATTCGCAAATACCCTGCAAGAGCGGGGGCTGTCGAAGACGGCGGCGTTGCGCGAGGCCTCCCTGACGCGATTACGCCCGGTCTTGATGACCTCGGCGGCCACGGTGTTCGGGCACCTTCCTCTGGTGCTTGTCTCGGGACCCGGCGCCGCGGCCCGCAACAGCATCGGCATGGTGTTGGTCACGGGGATGACGGTCGGAACCATCTTCACGCTGTTCGTCGTGCCGGTGTTTTACTCGCTGATTGCGGCCCGCCATCAGCCGGCCGTGGATGTGGAAGAGTCCGAAGCGGGTGCGTTGCAGTTGGCAGCGGCCAAGGGATGAACTGATCCCGGCTTGTTGAGGGCAACAGGAGGACATGCACGATGCTGAAGATTACGTCCGAGCAGACTTCCGATTCCGCGCGTCTGACCTTGGAAGGGAGTCTGAGCGGGCCCTGGGTGACTGAACTCGAACGGGTGTGGCAGCAGGTCAAACAAGCCGGCACCGTTGCTCCCGTGGTGGAACTGACGGACATCACCTTCATTGCCGAGGAGGGCAGGGCCTTGCTGACCCGCATGTGGCGGGAAGGCGCTGCCTTGGTCGCGAACGGGTGTTGCACCAGACACATCGTGGCAGAAATCACCGGGGCGGGAGGCGGCCAGGCCACCCCATCCGTCCGCTGTGAGACGAGATAGGACGGTCATCGCATGCGCATGCTAGCTCTCCTCATAAGTTCCGTTCTCCTGGGTGCCTGTGCCATCGGGCCGGATTACTCCCGTCCCGATCTCGCTGTGCCGGACCGGTTCCGCATGGCGGCGACGCAGCAGGAAACCGAGTCGTTTGCCAACCTGCCCTGGTGGGATCTGTTGCAGGATGAACAACTGCGGCGTCTCATTCGAGTGGCGCTGGCCGAGAATAAAGATCTGAAACGGGCGGTTGCGTCGGTCGAAGATTTTCAGGCCCGCATGTTGATCGCAAAAATGGATTTCGCGCCGAAGGCCGATCTCACGTCCAACGCGCCCTTGTTCGGCCGCAAGGCAAACTTTCTGTTTCCGGGCTTTCCCAATCCGTTCAACTACTATCTCCAGGGCAATCTGTCCTGGGAGATCGATATCTGGGGGCGGATTCGTCGATCGAACGAAGCGGCGCGAGGCGATCTTCTGTCGCGTGAGGAGGCACGACGGGCGGTCGTCCTGCAACTGGTGAGTGGTGTGGCGGAAGCCTACTTCGACATGCTGCAGTTCGACATGCAGTTGGCCGTGGCGCAACGAACGCTGAAGTCCTGGGACGAATCGGTCAGAATTGCCGAGGCCAGGCTGCGGGAGGGCATGATCTCCAAAATCGACGCGGACCAGTTTGCGGCGGAACGCGCCAACGCCGCGGCGCGGGCGGCAGAGTTGAGCCGGCAGATGGTGCAGAAAGAAAACCAGCTCAGTGTGTTGCTGGGGCGTGTGCCGGGTCAGATTCCGAGAGGCCGCTCTCTCACCGATCAGGTGATGCCGCCGGAGGTGCCGGCCGGCCTTCCTTCGGAATTACTGCAGCGTCGCCCGGATCTGGTGCAGGCGGAGCAGGAACTGGCGGCGGCCACGGCGAGAATTGGGGTGGCGAAGGCGGACCGGTTTCCGAAACTCAGCATCACGGGGATCCTTGGGGTCGCCAGTCCGCAGTTGTCACGCTTGGTGGCGAATGAGACGGCGTTCGGTGTCGCCGGTCCCGGGCTTACCGGTCCATTGCTGAATGCTCAGATTCTCGGGTTTCAGCAGGACGCGGCTGAGGCGCAGAGCCGTGAGGCGCTGGCACGGTATGAGCAATCGCTGCTGGTGGCATTTCGTGAAGTGGAGGATGCGCTCGTCGCCGTGCGCACGGTGCGGGAGCAGCGGACTGCGCAGGTTGAGCAGGTGGACGCGTTGCGCTCGGCTCTGCGGCTGGCCAATTTGCGGTATAAAGGAGGACTCGCGAACTATCTCGATGTCCTCGTCGCGCAACGCAATCTGTTCGACGCGGAACTTGCGTTGACCAGCACCCACCGGTTACAGCTGGTGTCGGTCGTGCAATTGTATAAGGCGCTGGGAGGCGGATGGTCACCGCTCGATACGGCCCAGCAACAGCCGGGGCAAGCTCCGGCAGCGCCGGGAAAGGCGGGGCGCGGCTGACTCACAAATCTCGGGTGAAGAGGGCGGCGTGACGGGAACCGGGACATGACGCAGGAGGCAAAAGAGAGAGGCCCTTTCGCGCGATTCCTCGTCGAAGACCATCGACGGCTCGACGTATTGTTGCAGGCGGCGGCGACCCAACCGGCCCAGGTCAATCGCGAGGTCTACGATCAATTTCGTGTCGGACTGCTCCGGCACATCGGCATGGAGGAGAAGATTCTGTTCCCTGCCGTCCAACGGTGGCGAGGCGGCACACCGCTTCCGATCGCTGCCAAGCTTCGACTCGATCACGGCGCGCTGGCCACGTTGCTCATGCCTACTCCCACCCCGGCGATTCTGGCGACCATCCGGCGCCTGCTCATGGACCACAATGTGCTGGAAGAAGGACCGGGTGGCGTCTACGATCTCTGCGATCAGCTGGCAGGCTCCGAGGCCGAGCCACTGCTGAAGGACTTGCTCGCGGCCCCGTCGCTTGCCGTGATGCCCCATTCCGACAGCCCTGCGGTGATGACCACGCTACGCCGCACATTGGAACGGGCCGGTTATCGCATGGAGGCGGACATCGGTAGAGATGTGCCGGTGACTCCGGCCCGGGAATCCTGACGGAAAGTTTACGCGCCAATGGTCGTCCGACATCCTCACCGTCTTCCGCTTCTCGCCTTGGGAATGCTCGCATTGCTCACAGGACTGTGGGCGGGGCTTTCGCGGCTCGGGTGGGATGTGTCGCTTCCACGGCCTGGATTTTCGTCCCTGCATGGGCCGCTCATGGTGTCCGGCTTTCTGGGTACGCTGATCGGCTTGGAGCGTGCGGTGGCTCTGGGACGGCCTTGGGCCTATGCCGCTCCGCTGTTGACCGGACTCGGTGCTGTGGGCTTGATCGTCGGGGTTCCTCTCCTTGCGGCGCAATTGTTGATGCTTGCCGGCAGCCTTGTGTTGGTTGCAATCTTTGCGGCGATCATTCGCCGGCATCCGGCGCTGTACGCGTTCACCATGGGAGGCGGGGCAATTGTCTGGGCTCTAGGCAATCTGCTCTGGTGTCTCGGGTGGCCCGTCTTTCTGGTCGTCTTTTGGTGGGCGGCGTTTCTCGTGGTGACCATTGCCGGTGAACGCCTGGAACTGGCCCGGTTGCAGCAAGTGAGCGGGGCCGCGCAGGCGATGTTCCTGCTGCTACTCGGCATTCTGCTTACGGGGTTGTTGCTGCTGGGCTGGTCGTTTGACGGGGGCGTTCGTCTGTTCGGGTTGGGGCTGGCCGGTCTCGCCCTGTGGTTGGGGAGACATGACATTGCCAGGAGAACCGTCAAGCAAACAGGGCTGACGCGGTTCATCGCGATCTGTCTGCTCACCGGATATGTCTGGCTTGGCATCAGCGGTTTGTCCGCCATGTGGTTCGGGGGTATGCCCGTAGGCCCGCAGTACGACGCCACGCTGCATGCCTTTTTTATCGGGTTTGTCTTCGCGATGATCTTCGCCCATGCGCCGATTATCTTTCCGGCGGTGCTCGGCGCAAGGATGACCTATCGCCCGCTGTTTTATGCACATGTGGTCCTGCTGCAAATCACCCTGGTCGTACGCCTCCTCGGCGATGCGATGGGGTGGAGCGCCGGTCGTCAGGTCGGTGGCCTGCTCAATGCCGTGACACTACTCTTGTTTCTCGGCAACACCGTATCGGCGCTGCGGAGTCCGCCGGCGCAAGCGGGGCGAGTGCAAACCCGGGCATCGTGATGGATGCACAACGCAGACGGCGGTTTCGCCGGTGAAAGGGGCGGTTGAATGACGACGGAGAAACAGGGTGCCGGTTCCAATCCACGCGTACTCGACGCCCTGCGACAGGTGGTCGATCCCGAGTTGGGCATCAACATCGTCGATCTGGGCTTGGTGTACGACAGCGACGTGCGCGACGGGCTGGTGCACGTGAGGATGACCATGACGACGCCCGCCTGTCCGATGGAAGAACTGCTGATGGAGATGGTGCATTCGGCGATTTTGCGCGAGTTGCCGGAGGCGCGGTCGGTGGACGTCGATCTTGTATGGGATCCCGCCTGGAATCCGGAGATGATGAGTCCGGCGGCTAAGGCGCAGTTGGGCCGGACGTAGGAATGAACGGGTGAAGGCAGAAGGCGGCAGCTGGTTGTACGACTGAAAGGTATTCCGACCGTGAGCGAAGACCAGTCCAGACAGGTGCGCGAATTGGTGGAGTCGGTGTATCGCGCGGACTCCCGCCAGGTGCTCGCAACCTTGATCCGTCTGCTCGGGGATTTCGATACGGCTGAGGAAGCCCTGCACGATGCCTTCGCTGTGGCTGTGGAGCAGTGGGCGCGAGATGGAGTACCTGCCAATCCGCGGGCGTGGCTCGTCTCGACCGGCCGCTTCAAGGCCATCGACGGCATGCGGCGGCGCGCCAGGTTCGACGCATCCCTGACGGAACTTGCCAGACACCTGGAGCTCAGCACGAGCGATCCCGAAGACTGGAACGACGAGGCGGTTGAGGACGACCGACTGCGGCTGATGTTCATCTGCTGCCATCCCGCGCTCTCGGCCGAAGCGCAAGTGGCCATGACGTTGCGCGAAGTCTGCGGCCTCACGACCGATGAGATCGCGCGCGCATTTCTGACGAAGCCCGCCACCATCGCGCAACGCATCGTGCGCGCCAAAGGCAAAATCCGTGACGCTCGCATTCCCTACGAAGTGCCGTCGGCGGCCGATTTGCCTGACCGGTTGGATGCGGTGTTGCGGGTCGTGTACCTCGTCTTTAATGAAGGGTATAGCGCCTCGTCGGGGAACACCCTCACGCGGCACGATCTATCCGGGGAGGCGATTCGTTTGGGGCGGCTGTTGATCGGGTTGCTGCCGGAGCCCGAAGCCCTGGGCCTCCTGGCGGTGATGCTGCTGCACGACTCGCGTCGTGCCGCGCGCACCTCGCCGGCCGGCGATCTGATTCTCCTGGAGCAGCAGGATCGCTCGCAGTGGAACCGGGCGCAGATGGACGAAGGAACTGCCTTGGTAGAGCGGGCGCTTGGGTCGCGTCAGGTCGGTCCCTATACCATTCAGGCTGCGATTGCTGCCGTGCATGCCGAAGCTCCCGATGCCGCATCGACTGATTGGGCGCAGATCGTCGCTCTCTATGATCTGTTGGTGCAGGCTGAGCCGTCAGCCGTGGTCGAACTGAACCGGGCAGTGGCTGTGGCGATGCGCGACGGTCCGGCGGCGGGGCTGGCCTTGGTCGATGCGATTCTTTCCCGCGGCGAACTTGTGAACTATCACCTCGCGCATGCAGCCCGAGCCGACCTCTGCCGGCGACTAGGGCGAAACGCCGAAGCCTGCGCCTCTTACGAGCAGGCCTTGAGCCTCACGCAGCAGGAGCCGGAGCGGAGGTTTCTACAGGGACGGTTGGCCGAATTAAGCTAAGCCGTCTGGTGCAACGCTAGAAAACACCGCGGCTACGAGGGAGTCTCCAGGTTGCGGACGCCCTCATCAACATTTCCGTCTATGGATAATGATGGAATTCCCGTCCGGATCGGAGATGATCGCCATGTGGCAGGCGGGTGTTTCCAACGGTTCAAGCCGGAACGGGCACTTGTGTTGCTTGAGACTCGCAATGGCCGCATTGAAATCTTCTACCTCGAGGCCGACCGACCCCCCGCCAGGGGATGGCTTCCAATCCGGCGCGCCGTTTCCGATCCCGAGCGTGTTGGACCCGAGATCGTATTCGACGAACCCCTTGTCTCCCTCTCCGAAGAACCGCGATTCTTTGAGCCCCAGCACGCCCTCATAAAACCGGCGCGCCCGCCGGAGGTCGGTAACCGGATAACAGGCAAATGCGATGTCAGTGACCTTCATGTCGATCCTTTCTTCGATTGATCGGCGCCGAGCCTATGCTGCGCTTCGACGGCCGTGCTTGCAAGGGCCGTGGGCTAGGGAGACTCCGAGTGGTTATATTTGCTAACGAGTGGAAATTATAGGCGATTCATCGGCTCGCAGCGCCATGTCGATTTTGGCCGATTCCGACGACTAACTTCTGTAACGAGATGGCGAAGAGAAGGAGGACATGATGGCGACGAGGACCAAGAAGCGGGCGGTGAAGAAGTCGCAGGCGGCGGCCAGTGTTGTCTGGTTTGAGGTGCCTGCCGACGATCTCGACCGGGCGAAGAAGTTTTATGGATCGTTGTTCGGCTGGCATTTTGCGAAAATCCCGGCCGCCATCGACGACTACTGGCACATCGATACCGGCGGAAAAGATGCGACGCCCGACGGCGGGCTAATGCCACGTATGTATCCGGAACAATCCATCACCAACTATGTGGGCGTGCCGTCGGTGACGATGGCGATGAAAAAGGTCGAGAAACTCGGAGGGGCGATCTGCAAGCCCAAGACGGCGGTGCATGGCATGGGCTATTTCGCCATCTGTCAGGATACGGAGGGTAATACCTTTGCCCTGTGGGAGATGAACGAACGCGCCAAGTGAGCATGCTGCCAAGGCCCTTCAGCGCCGTTCTCGTATCGCTCAAGGCCTTGACGTACGGAACAACGTACGCCCCGGCCTTTCGCTCACTGCGACCTTGTTGGACTGGCTTTTTCAGCATTCTCAATGCAACTCGTAGCCCCTTCGCACTGTGAACCCATTTGAGAGGGGAGTGGTCATGAAATATCTCTGTTTGGTGTATGTCGAAGAAAAGACGCTGAATGCCCTGTCCCGAGATGAGCGAGTCGCGTTGTCGGACGAATCCATGGCCTATTGTGATGAGTTGCAAAAAAACGGTCAGCTCCTTGGGGCCTCGCCCCTTCATCCGGTAGAAGCTGCCACGACGGTGCGGGTGCGCGCCGGGAAAGTCTCCACGACCGACGGGCCTTTTGCCGAAACGAAAGAACAGTTGGGCGGGTACCTGTTGATCGATGTGAGAGACCTCAACGATGCCGTCCGAATTGCCTCGAAATTTCCCGCCGCTCAGTACGGCAGTATCGAGGTGCGGCCGATCAAAGAGGACGGCTGTGCCTGATGGTTCCGTCGACAGCGGCAACGGATCGACGAGCTTTGATGGAGGCGCAGCATGAAATACATTTTATTGGTGCATCACGACGAAGCGGCATTCGAGAAGATGAGTGATGAGACAAAGAGGGGCTTGCTGGCGGAGTCGATCCGGCTCTGCCAGCAATTGGATGCGAAGGGGGAGTATGTGCATGCCTCTCCGGTTCACCCGGCTGCTACGGCGACCCTCGTGCGGGTCCGGGAGGGGCGTTCGCTGGTGACCGATGGCCCTTTCATCGAAACGCGGGAGCAGATGGCGGGTTATTTTCTGATCGAGGCGAAGGACCGTGATGAGGCCGTGGCGATCGCCGGTCGGGTCCCCGGCGCGCGAATCGGGACGGTTGAGGTGCGACAAGTGAGGGAGATCACTGGATTGCCGTGAAACGTGAGGAATGAGCGCTTCATACGTTTCACGAGATACGAACGACGAGATACGCTTCACGAAACTCTCATGGTTGAGAAAGGAGTCGGATATGAGCCGGGTACGGGTACTTGTCGGGACGAAGAAAGGCGCGTTCATCCTCACCTCGGATGGCACGCGGAAACAGTGGGATGTGCAGGGGCCCTACTTCGGTGGCTGGGAGATGTACCATCTGAAAGCGTCGCCTGCCGATCCGAATCGATTGTATGCCTCGCAGACCAGCAGTTGGTTCGGACAGGTGATTCAGCGTTCGGACGACGGCGGTAAAACCTGGAACCCGCCGGGAACCAAACCGGAAGATTTGATGGGAACGGATGGAATGCCCAAGGGCGCCAGTAACATGTTCGTGTATGACGCATCGGTGGAAACCGGCAGGCCGTTGACCACCCACCAACATTATGACGGCACGCAGCGGCCGTGGGAGTTCAAGCGGATCTGGCACCTGGAACCCTCGCTGACCGATCCGGATACGGTCTATGCCGGTGCAGAAGATGCCGCGATCTTCAAATCGTCGGATGGGGGGAAAACCTGGAGGGAACTGCCGGGGCTGCGCAGCGCGAAGGGCCAGCTCTGGCAGCCCGGCGCCGGGGGGATGTGCCTGCACACCATTCTGTTGGATCAGAGCCAGCCCGATCGCATGTTTATTGCTATTTCTGCGGCGGGCGCATTCCGCACCGACGATGGCGGCAAGACCTGGAAGCCGATTAATCGCGGCCTCAAGTCGCAATATGAGCTGCCGGATCCGGATGCCGAAGTCGGCCACTGTGTGCATCGCATTGCCATGCATCCGTCACGCCCGAATGTGTTGTTCATGCAAAAGCACTGGGACGTGCTTCGTAGCGACGATGCCGGCGATTCGTGGCATGAAATCAGCGGCAACCTGCCGAGTGATTTCGGGTTCCCGATCGCGGTGCATGCCCATGAACCGAATACGGTGTATGTGGTGCCGATCAAGAGCGATTCAGAGCACTATCCGCCGGAAGGGAAACTCCGGGTGTACCGCAGCAAGACCGGCGGCAATGAATGGGAGGCCCTCACGAAGGGGCTCCCGCAGCAGGATTGTTATGTGAACATTCTGCGCGATGCCATGGCGGTGGATTCACTTGAGCCCTGCGGCCTCTATTTCGGGACGACCGGCGGGCAAGTCTATGCGTCCCGCGACGGCGGCGACAGTTGGACGGCGATTGTACGGGATTTGCCGGGGGTCTTATCCGTGGAGGTACAAGCGCTCTAACGTCTGCTGAAAATGGCCTCCAGCTGCGTTCTCAGTCGCGACTCTCACTGCGACGTACCCCGAGGGTACGCCTCATTCGCGTCGCTCCCTGCGGCCTTGCTGGACGACCATTTTGAGCAGCGTTATAGAGAGGAAAACCAGGTACGGCTTTTATCCATCCCTGTGGCTGCCACGATGATTGAGCGTTGAGTGCGGACTGGCAACCTGCTTCGCCCGCGAGAAACGAACGATGGAGGATACATGATTCGTGTCGTATTGCCCGCACACTTACGGACGTTGGCGCGTGTGACGGGGGAAGTGGTGCTGGATGTGGTAAGTCCGGTGACGCAGCGAGCGGTGCTCGATTCGCTTGAGGCGCGATATCCCATGTTACGGGGAACCATTCGCGACCATGTCACGCACAAGCGGCGGCCGTTCATTCGGTTCTTTGCCTGCGAGCAGGATTTGTCGCACGAGTCACCCGACAGTCCGCTCCCTGAGCTTGTCGTGACGGGCGCTGAACCGTTGCTTGTTGTGGGGGCGATGGCGGGCGGGTAAGCAGTCTGTTGAAAGTAGCCGCCGGCGCTTCTGTCGGCTGCGGCCTTGCTGGACGACTATTTTGAACAACCTGCGCCAACCGTTGCAGGGGCAATTGTCATATGTCGGGCACCGATCATCCGTTATCAGTTCTTGAGGAGTGAAATGGTATGCAAAAGGTAGCGCCATGTTTGTGGTTCGACGATCAGGCCGAAGAAGCAGCGAAGTTGTATGTGGCGACCTTCAAGAAGGCGAAGCTCGGTCCCATCACCTACTATGGAGAGGCCGGTGCG
This sequence comes from Nitrospira defluvii, assembly GCA_000196815.1. Classification (GTDB taxonomy): domain Bacteria; phylum Nitrospirota; class Nitrospiria; order Nitrospirales; family Nitrospiraceae; genus Nitrospira_A; species Nitrospira_A defluvii_A. The sequence continues at coordinate 3,475,049 of FP929003.1, read as the reverse complement.
CAGGTTTCTGGAAGGCCGAAGGGTTCCGTCATGACCGTCGCCTTTGAGATCGATGGCCAAGAGTTTCTCGCTCTGAACGGCGGCCCGATCTTCAAATTCACTGAAGCGGTTTCGTTGATGGTGAAGTGCGAGACGCAGGAAGAGATCGATCACCTATGGGAGTCCCTGTCCCAAGGCGGGGAAAAGGGACAATGCGGGTGGCTCAAAGACAAATACGGCCTTTCGTGGCAGATCGTGGTGCCGCAGTGGGATGAGATGTTGCGCGACAAGGACGCCGCGAGGGCGGAGCGGGTCATGGCGGCGATTCTCAGCATGACCAAGCCGGATCTGCAGTGCGTTCACAGGGCTTATGAGGGCCGATAGCGGCCATCACGGCAGGCAGGCACAATTGAGAACCTAATGCGCTGTCGATTTTCGTGTGTGCGGGCGACTAATGGGTAGATGGCGGCCGGTGCGGGAACGAGGCCGTCGCACAACCATTTCACCAATGAAGGAGCGCGTTCCATGCGATTTATCGTATTCGTCAAAGCCACCAAAAATTCAGAGGCGGGTGTGATGCCGAGCCAGGAGTTGCTGGCCGCCATGATGAAATATAACGAGGAGCTGGTACAGGCCGGAGTGATGCTTGGAGGGGAGGGGCTTCACCCGAGTTCGAAGGGCGTCCGCGTGAAGTTTGCGGGGAGCCGGCGGATCGTCACCGACGGACCGTTTGCCGAGACGAACGAACTCGTCGCCGGCTACTGGCTCTGGCAGTGCACATCGAAAGAAGAGGCCATCGAGTGGGTCAAGCGTTGTCCTAGTCCGATGCCGGGCGAAGAATCTGAAATCGAGATTCGTCCCTTGTTCGAGGCCGACGATTTTGGAGCCGAGTTGACTCCTGAGCTCAGAGAGCGGGAAGACCGTTTACGGGCGCAAGCAGCCGGCAAGAAGTAGGACAGTCATAGGAGTTGTTTGTCGCATGGATACAATGGCCGGCAAGGATTTCGAGCATGGCCTGGCTTCCCTCAAGGCGTTGCCCGAGAAATAACAGTGCAGGGGTATTGTCAGGCTTGATCTGATCGTATGAGGCGAGCATAGTTTGAGAAGAAGATACTTAACACATCTCAGTCAGACTCAGGAGGCCATTATGCGATACATCATGGTGACACTGATTGCGCTTGCGTTGGTCATGAACACCTCGCTTGTTGAGGCCAAAGAAAAGAAGCATGACAAAGCACTGGACCCGCAGGCGATGATGGAACTCTGGAAGAAGTTGGCCCAGCCCGGTGCGCCGCATAAGGCATTTGCCGGCTTAGCCGGCAGTTGGACGACGACGACGAAGGAATGGATGGAACCGGGTAAACCTCCCACGGAAGCGAGCGGGACGGCTGAGATGAAGATGCTGCTGGACGGGCGTTTCCTCTATCAGGAGTTCAAGAGCCAGATGATGGGGCAACCCTTTTCCGGAATCGGGATCGATGCGTATGACAACGTGCGCAAAAAATATGTCACCGCCTGGATGGACACCATGGGGACCGGCATCTTCATTATGGAAGGCACGGCAAGTGCCGACGGGAAAACGATCACGCTGAAAGGGTCGCATCCCGAACCGGGCGGCGGGCAGATGCACCATCGTGCAGTCTGGAAGTTGCCGGACAACAATACGCAGACGTTCGAGATGTACGGAAACCACGGGCACGGCAAGGAAGAGAAAATGATGGAGATCACCTATATCCGTAAGCCGTAAGGTGCACGTCTTCGTCATTCTGTTGCGCGAAGTGAGAGGCTCAGAGGGCGGGGACGGAATCAGGGCTTGGATGCGGTGATTGAGGTGTAGCCCTGTGAGTGGTTAGTGCGTGTTCAATTTTTCGAAGGGAGGCCTTTATGCAACGGACGATCGGATTCCTCGCGATCGCGCTCATTCTGACAAGCTTGAGCGGTTGCAGTTATCTCTTTTACCCGCGGGCCGGAGACTATGCCACGCAGGCGAAGGGGGCGAACGGAGTCGAAACCATGACGAACCTCACCAGCATGATGGAGGCGACCGCCTCCAAGGCGAAGGGTGGAAAGGGTGTCGATACGGCCTTCGACGATCTCCACAATCAGTTCCATGCCTTGAGTGATTCGTTCTGCGGTGTGACGGATGCACAAAGCAAAACGCCGGCCTATGCGTTGGCGGTGACGCATAAGAAGGAACTCGGTGCGATTTTCAAGCGGCTGTGGAAGTTCAAAGACGATCAGCCTCAGCGAGACCAACATCTTGAATTGCTGGCCGCTGAGTTGAAAGAGCTTCGCGAGACGTTGCAGACCATTAAGTGAGGTTTGTTGCAGAGGTGGTGACAGCAGCCGATTCCGGACCAAGGTCCGACGAATCATCGTGTAGTCTGGTCGGCTTCGGATGACATCACCGGGACCGTCGTGACGTGCGGCACGCTTGATCGTCTTCAATCAGGCAACATGAGTCGGGGGCCGAAGCCAGGCGTCGGGAGCAGGGATTTCGCGCCCCTTTTCCATGATGTGCATCTCCATCCGCAGATAACCCCCCCCAGGCGGTACAACCCTCGAGTTTGGTGCTGGGCATTCGTGAGCGATGGGTAGTGCGCTGCGTTCGGCCGGCCTATGATTGGTGGTTGAGCCTGCGTGCCGTCGCTCCGTTGCTTACACCTGAGCCAACCAGTAAGATGGGGTTGCGGCCGTATGCCGTGAACTGCGTATTCAGCTTTTATCAGGGAGTGATCATGGCCAGGCGACCCCGAATTTCTACCCTAGCCTCGATAATGTTCGGGTGTTGTGCGCTGTCGTTGCTTGTGAGCTGTAAGCAGGAGGTCGGTTCCTCTCAGGCTCCTCAGGTGCCTGAGGTCGGCATTGTCCTGGCGACGGCGCAGGACGTGCCCGATGAGCCGGAGTTCATCGGACAGTCGGAGTCCTCGCGGCCGGTGGAAATCAGATCGCAGGTGACAGGGATTCTCAAAGAATGGTTCTTTAAAGAGGGGCGCGACGTCAAAAAAGGCGACCGCCTGTATCAGATCGACCCGGTGCCGTTTCATGCCGCGATGTTGAGCGCGAAAGCGAAAGTCGCGCAGGCGGAGGCGCGCCTGGTTCAGGCCAAACAGAATTTGGCCAGGGTGAAGCCCTTACTGGCCGAGCAGGCCGTGAGCACAAAAGATGTCGATGACGCGGTGGCCGAGGAGATGGCGGCGAAGGCGAATCTCGAAGGCGCCAAGGCGGAACTGGTCAAAGCCAAGTTCGATCTCGACAACACGCTGATTGTGGCGCCCATCAGCGGCATGATCGAGCGGACGCGCGTCTATGAAGGGCGGCTGGTGTCGGCCCAGACCGATCTTCTGACGATCATTCAGCAGGTCGACCCCATGTATGTGATCGTCAGCGCACCGGAAAGTTTCCTGTTGAAGCGCCAGCGCGACAGTACGGCCAAACGGATTCAGCACCCCGGCGTCTATCAATTGCGCGGCGTCCTGACCTTCGCGGACGGGACCACGTACGGGCAGGAGGGAGTGTTGGATCTCTTGGATGTCGGACTCAAGACCGATACGGGCTCGCGGCAGGCGCGGGTAGTCTTTCCCAACCACGATCGCGTGCTGCTGCCGGGACAGTTCGTCCGGGTGCGATTCAAGGGGACGGTCAAGACGGGCGCGATTTTAGTCCCGCAACGTGCGGTGCAGCAAGGCGCCAAGGGTTCCATCGTGTTTGTCGTCGGGAACGAAGACAAGGTCGAGATGCGGGAGGTTCAGGCGACCAGCTGGCAGGGCAATCAATGGATTGTCGAGCAAGGGTTGCACGTGGGGGACCGCATCATCGTGGAAGGTCTGCATAAGATCGCGCCCGGCGCGCCGGTGAAGCCTGTGCCCCTGCCTGCTCCTGCCGCGACGACCGTTCCGACTGCCGCCAAGCCGCAGCCGGAGCGCGCCTCGTGATCTCTCATTTTTTTATCGATCGCCCGATTTTTGCGTCGGTCCTGTCCATCGTCATAATGGTGGTCGGCCTGGTAGCGCTGAAGGCGCTGCCCGTCGCTCAATTTCCTGAAATCACTCCTCCCGTCGTCCAGATCGAAGCCGACTACCCGGGTGCCAATGCGGAGATCGTCGCCGACTCTGTCGCGCGCCCGATTGAGGTCCAGCTTCCGGGCATCGACAATCTGCTGTACTACGACTCCACCAGCACGAATGACGGGCACATGTCGATCAAGCTGACGTTCGAGATCGGCACGGACGTAGACATCGCCCAGGTGCAAGCTCAGAATCGGGTGAAGCTTGCGGAACCTCAGCTCCCGCCGGAAGTCGTGCGTCAGGGTATCAGTATCAACAAGGTCTCTCCGGATTTGCTGGCAGTGGTGGCGCTCAGCTCCATCGATCCGACGCATGACACGGTGTATTTGTCGAATTATGCGATTCTCCGCGTGCTGGACAATGTGAAACGGTTGCGTGGAGTGGGCAATGCGGTGGTCTTCGGCTCCCAGAACTATTCAATGCGGCTCATCCTGGATCCTATCCGGATGGCCCAACTCAGTTTGACGCCGACGGACATCGTCAATGTTGTTCGCGAGCAGAACCGGGATTTCCCTGCCGGGACGATCGGCCGTGAACCGGCGTTGAAGGGCACGGAGCTGACGATTCCCGTCATCACGCAGGGCCGATTGACGGAGGTGAAGGAGTTCGAGGAGTTGATCGTCCGTGCCATGCCGAATGGGTCGATGATCCGCTTGAAGGACGTGGCCCGCGTCGAACTGGGTGCACAATCGTATACGCTGGAAGGGCGTTGGAACGGCAAACCGAACGTGTTTTTGCTCACCTTCCTGTCGCCCGGCGCCAATGCGCTCGAAACGGTGAAGCGGGTTCGGGCTGAACTGGCCGAGGTCTCCAAGAGTTTCCCCACCGGCGTGTCCTACGATATTCCTTACGACACCACACGCTTCATCGATGTCTCCATCAAAGAAGTCGTGAAGACGCTGGCGGAGGCGATGGTGCTCGTCATTCTGGTGGTCTATCTCTTTCTCCAGAGTTGGCGCGCGACGTTGATTCCCGGCGTGGCAGTGCCGGTCTCCCTCGTCGGAACCTTTGCCGGGATGCAGGCGCTGGGTTTCTCGATCAATACCTTGACCCTGTTCGGCATGGTGCTGGCGATCGGCATCGTGGTGGATGACGCGATTGTCGTCGTGGAAAATTGCGAACGGCACATGACTCAGGGAGGGCTTTCCGCCAAACAGGCCGCCAAGCGGGCGATGGAAGAGGTGACGGGGCCGGTCGTTGCCATTGTGTTGGTGCTGTGTGCGGTATTCGTGCCGGTCGGATTCCTGGGCGGCATCACCGGCGAGTTGTATAAGCAGTTTGCGATTACGATTTCGATCGCGGTCATTATCTCCGGGTTTGTCGCGTTGACCCTTAGTCCCGCGCTCTGTGCTCTCGTTCTGAAGCCGGGGCAGGAGCGACACCATGGATTTTTTGGCCTCTTCAATCGTTTTTTTTCGTGGATGCAGCTACGGTATATTTCGACGGTCGGCCTGGCGCTGACTCGACGTGTCTTGTCGGTAGCGGTGTTCGCAGTCCTGTTGATCGGTGTGTTCATGTTGTTCAGGGTCATTCCGAGCAGTTTCCTGCCGGAGGAAGACCAGGGCTATTTCATCACCATCGTGCAGCTGCCTGACGGCGCCTCCAAGCAGCGGACGGATGCAGTGCTGAGTAAAATCGAGAGTTATTTCCTGGCCAGTCCGGCCATCCATTCCACCGATGCCCTGTCCGGCCAGAACTTCGTCTTCAATACGCGCGGGCCCAATGCCGCCACGATGTTCGTGCCCTTGAAACATTGGGACGAGCGCACGGCTCCGCAGCACCATGTGAAATCTATTATCGGCGCGGCCTACGGAGAATTTGCCAAGATCCCCGAGGCGCTCATTCTGGCGTTTAATGCGCCTTCTATTCGAGGCCTCGGTGCCACTGGAGGCTTTACTCTGCAGCTTCAGGATCCGAGCAGCGGGGATTTCAATAAGTTCTCCGCCGCCGCCCAGGAGTTCGTCGGCAAGGCGCGGCAGAATCCGGCGATCGGCGCGATCGGCACGAGTTTTCGCGTCAGTGCGCCGCGCATCCTGGCGACGGTGAATCGCGAGCGGGCGAAGGCGCTGGGTGTGCCGATCTCGGAAGTCTTCGATACGATGCAAGCGTATTTCGGCAATTTTTACATCAACGACTTCATCAAGTTCGGCCGCGTCTTCCGGGTGCAGACGGAGGCCGATGCGCAGTATCGAGCCACGCCGGAGGATATTTCGAAGATTTATGTGCGGGCGAGTGGCCCTCAGGGTACCACCATGATTCCATTGGATACCGTGGTGAACACGGAGTTCACGAGTGGTCCCGACCCTGTAACGCACTTCAATGGCTACAATACCGCGCTGGTGTTGGGGGCCGCAGCCCCTGGATTCAGCTCGGGCCAAGTGCTGGACGCGCTCGAACAAGTGGCGAAAGAGGTGCTGGTTCCGCGGGGATACGGGATTGATTGGAGCGGCATTTCCTATCAGGAACGCATGGTCGGCAGCCAGTCGCTGTATGCCTTCGCGTTTGGGTTGTTAATGGTGTTTTTGGTGCTGGCTGCGCAATATGAAAGCTGGGTGGTTCCGTTTGCGGTGATTCTGGCGGTGCCGATCGGTCTCTTCGGCGCGCTCAGCGCAGTCTGGTTCAAGGGCATGACCAACGACATCTACTTCCAGATCGGGCTCGTGACACTGATCGGACTCTCGGCGAAGAACGCGATTCTAATCGTGGAATTTGCGAACAAACGGTTCGAGGAAGGCCACCCGTTGCTTGAAGCAACGATCGAGGCGGCAAAGCTCCGGTTTCGTCCGATTGTCATGACGTCGATGGCATTCATTCTCGGCGTGGTACCTCTGGTTATTGCCACCGGCGCCGGCGCTGCCAGCCGGAACTCCATCGGCACCGGGGTGTTCGGCGGGATGCTGGCGGCCACCTTTCTGGCTATCTTTTTCGTGCCGTTATTCTTTGTGCTGATCCGCTCGTTGAGTCGCCGCTTGAAAAAGGAGACTCCTCCGGCACAGGATGCACCGGACAATCCCGAAAAGGAGCGCGACGATCAACATGCGTAGACTGGCCCTGGTTCTTTCCTCGACCCTTCTAACGGCGTGTGCTGTTGGCCCAGACTTTACCAAACCTGACGCGACGACTCCGGAGGCCTTCCGCATGGCGGAGGCAGGTGGGAATACTGCCTCAATCGCGAATACACCCTGGTGGGAGCTGCTCAAGGATCAAGAGCTCCAAAAGCTGATTCGTACGGCACTCGAAGAAAATAAAGACCTCCAGCGAGCGGCGGCGGCGGTGGAAGAGTTTCAGGCCCGCTTGTTTATCGCGAAGACCGATTTCGCCCCACAGATGAATGTTACGACGAATGCGCCGCTGTTCGGTCGAAAGACCAATTTCCTGTTTCCCGGCTTCCCCAATCCCTTCAACTATTACCTGCAAGGAAATTTGTCCTGGGAGATCGACATCTGGGGACGCATTCGTCGATCCAACGAGGCTGCGCGTGGTGATCTGTTGTCACGGGAGGAGAATCGGCGCGCGATTGTGTTGCAGTTGGTGAGTGGCGTCGCGGAGGCTTACTTTGAGCTGTTGCAGTTCGACATGCAACTCGACATTGCGCGGCGTACGCTCAAGTCCTGGGAGGAGTCTGTCAGGATCGCTCAGGCGCGATTGCGACAGGGAATGATTTCCAAGCTCGATGCCGATCAATTCGAGGCTGAACGGGCCAACGCTGCGGCCAAGGCGGCGGAGTTCGAACGTCAGAAAGTACAGAAGGAAAATCAACTCAGTGTGTTGCTGGGCCGGAATCCGGGCCGGATTGCCCGCGGGCATTCTTTGACGGAGCAGGTGATGCCGCCGGACGTGCCTCCCGGCCTTCCTTCTGAGTTGTTGCAGCGGCGTCCTGACATTCTGCAGGCGGAGCAGGATCTTGCCGCCGCGACGGCTCGCATCGGGATGGCAAAAGCTGATCGGTTTCCGAAGCTCAGTATCACCGGCATTCTGGGTGTGGCGAGTCCGCATCTGTCTCGTTTAGTGGCCAATGAAACCGCGTTTGGTGTTGCGGGGCCAGGCTTCGCCGGACCATTGTTGAATGCTCAGATTCTCGGTTTCCAACAGAAAGCTGCCGAGGCGCAAGCGCGACAAGCCGTGGCTCAATATGAGCAGTCAGTGCTGGTCGCGTTCAAGGAGGTGGAGGACTCGCTGGTCGCCGTTAGCACGGTTCGTGAGCAGCGCACGGCACAGTTGCAGCAGGTCGACGCGTTGCGTTCAGCACTGAGTCTCGCCAATCTTCGTTACAAGGGTGGTCTGGCAAATTACCTGGATGTGTTGATTGCGCAGCGCAATCTGTTTGAGGCTGAGCTGGCGCTGATGGGAACCCATCGGCTCCATCTCGTCTCCATCGTGCAATTATATAAGGCTCTTGGCGGTGGCTGGACCCCGGAAGGGCAGCCGCCGGTTCAGGCCCTGCCGGCGGTCTCTGCACAGGAAAAGTGATAGTGACGTTGCCTCTTGAGGCGTAGGTCCATTCTGTTGCTATGCTCCGATACTTGCTCGCTCGCCTATTTTCTCGTCGATCTCCCATAAGCTAAGCTGCAACCCCTTCACTTCGATTCACCCTGAACGGTCCCGGACTTTACGGGTCGTGCTTCCGTTGCCTGAAGACCTTCACATTCGACGATTGGCTGCGGATGTCAGCGTAAGGATCATGGCGAGACTTCCACCTAAGGACGCCATGAGCAGGATGGTGAGGCCGCTGTGTATCCATGCTGAGCTGGTTTGGAGTCCCAGTACGATGTTCGTAAGGTTGAAGGTCCAGAGGGTGACCGCCACCCATGCCAAGTGTTCCGCTCGGTTGGCGGAGAGGCGAATGCCCGCCAGGGTGAAGCCGAGCACTCCTGACAGCAAATTCCAGAGATAAGCGGTAAAAGAATTGTTCTCAAGAGTTATCCCGGCTGCAGCCATGCACAGCCCCGCGGCAAATGTTAGCCCGTACACAATCGCGGCATCGCGTACCACAGTGTTGGCGGTGGAGGTCACTGCAGCCTCCCCTGTTGGTGATCGTTTCCTGGCCGACTGACTTCCAATTGCTTCATGATCAAAAAGAGAAGAGTTTGAGAGATGCCGGTCGAACGAGTGCTCGGTACTGACGCACATTTCATGCTCTCGGTCGGACGACGTTTCACCTGTGCCTCCTTTTGAATCTCAGCGGAGCGTGCAATTGGAAACGAACGCAGAGGAGGAAAAGACCGACAGTAGCCGGGCTCCTGTTCTTCGCGGGGACGAGGTTGAATGACAAGGCGCTCCGACGGGTTGTCACAGCCGTTTTTTCTGAGTCGAACTGAGAGACGGGGGAGTAGAAAGTGATTTTCGGTTACGCAGCCAACGGCTCAAACGCCGAGACATCGCATACACCAGGTTGTCAATTGCGAGTACGACCGCGCCGATCAGGAACAGCCCCAAAATGAGAGCGAGCTCTACATCAATGGACATTGTTTATTCCACCGGTCTGGGTATGTGTGAGTTGTGAAGGGGAGCGCTCGTTATCCGCATACATTTCACTGCAAGACAGTTGTGACCAGAATGCCTCCGGACGGGATTGCCTTGGCATTCTGGTCTTTGCATTGGGACTAGGCAGCCAAATCTGCCCTGCCTTCTGATTCAAAGTAGCCATGCGTACCGGCTGGAGTCGTAATAGCGGATATGGAGAGATGCAGTGCGGCGCCTTGAGTCAGTCGGTTGTGCTCCAACACCTTCTCGGCCACATTTCCGCAGTTCATGCATCGATTGGCTTGAAGCCACATGGGTCCCGATGAGTCCTCCATATCCAACAGGAAATCTTCGACCATGCATCCGTTACAGCGAGAGCACGACATAGTGGCTTCCTCCATTGTTCATTGCCTATGTGTAAGCGTAGAACCGGAAGACCTTCTCCGACAGACCTGAATGAAGTACCTCCTTGGTGGGATTCCAGGACTGGGCCCTGTTGACCGGTGGCGATATGACGATGGGTGCCTCGAATCTTCGCTTGTCGGGAAGCGCGGAGGTCCAAGTCATTCGGCCTCATGGTCACCGTTCTCGAGAGAACTATTTCTGCTGCCTGTACGTGTGGCTATTCCGCTGCTGTAATCGTGAGTTCTTGATGTGAGTCTTGAAACTCCAGTTCTAGGGGAAGGTGTTTTTCGAGAAAACCATTCAGTCGAGCCCGTTCATCAGCATCCATCATGAGGAGTTCCACTCCGAATCGGTTTCCCTGTGCCCAGGTGACTTTCGCCAAACCTACCGAGACCGGTCGGCAATCTTCAGGCACCTGCAGTTTGAGCGCTAGGTAGTCCCCGTCGATGAGGCTGTGTGAGGTTGGGTGCGGCGCACCGACGAGACCGGAATCGATGATGCGCCCTTTTTCTGCGCAGCCCATGGCCGCAGCAGAAAGGATGCAGTGAACGACGAATCTTCGATGTGACGAGCATGCCATGCGAACCTCCTGCGTATGGCGAACGAGCGCAACGAAACTCCGGAGATGAACCTATCTCGGCTATGGCGGATCAGATAGTCTGCGAAGAGGGTACTTCTAACGAGGGGCACGTCAGGGTCCGGGGAGCCTTAAGGAGCTGCGGCCGACCTCCCATGGTTGAGCGAAATAGGCCATTGAAGGATACGAATTAACGGGCAGTAGGTGTGTCTGTGGAGGTGCGCGTCGGCGTACTTGATGGGGATGGTTGGTCAGTCAGGTAACGGTCTAAGGTTGTGCCGTCCTATCTTCAAGGAGTCGTGTTGCGGGAGGTCGGTAGATTTGATGAATACAACAAGAGTCATTCAAAATGTAAGACGCTGTTCAATCCCTCGTTTTTCGGCCGATAATGGGGCGTGTGGATGAGGCGTGTATGGACGGAGCTGTCCAGCACTTCGGTATTCGTTCCCGTTTGCATGACCGGTCGATAGAATCGTGAATGAAACCACTTTCGGATCCTTCCAAAACACTCGCTAAACGAATCATGAATGGGGCTTAGCGCATTTGGCTGCAGTGGAACCGAACGGGTTTCAATCGCCAATCCCTTCTCTATTGAGTGCCGCTGCAGCCAGGCCAAGGCGACATCTGCCAAGTCCCGTTCCGGGTAGGTCCCGCCAAGGTCACCATGCGCCCCTGCGAACCAGCGTTGTTCAATGGTCTGTCCAGAGCAGGCCGGCGAGGTCCACAGAGTCGCGTTGTGATCTGCGCGGTGTTCGTCGATGGCGAGTGCATGATAGGCCTGCCTTACGATCGAACTCAGTTCGGTGTCGTGAAAATTATACCGGTGGTCGTTGAGCCACTTAAGTGCGTTGGTCGGAATTCCAAGTGGGCCGACGGTTTCCCACAAACCGAGTAAGGTGATCGGGACTTCCAGTGATCCTCTCCATCTCGCGGAAGTAGGTATTCCTGCAAGGATATCGCCGTGTCCCTTACGATAGAGGCGATAGGCATCGTCGAGGGCCTGGTTGGAGGGCTCCAGAATCATCTCGTGCAGGCATTGTCGAAGAGCAGTGGCTGTTGGAGTCGAGGGTGAGGGATAGGAGGCGGCCTCACGCACGCGCCTGACAAGATCGGTATGTAAGAGTGAAGCGGGGATGAGGCCAGCTATGGTGAGCAGGCCAACGAGGGAACGTGCGGTATACGCACCTCGACTGAAGCCATAGACAAACAGCTCATCACCGGGTTCGTAGGTGGCGGCGAGGTAGGCATACGCGTGAAGGATGCTCTGATCCACTCCATACCCAAATGAGCCGGCCCGGAACCGATAAAACCAGGGAATGTCGCTACCAGAGTCATACCATTTCTGTTGCGCGCGTCCGTCCCGCGTCTGCGGAAGGATTGAATGGTAGAGCCGCAGTACATTCGTGGCGGGCGATGAATGACTGTGGGAGTTACGTAGGGTTTGTGTATTGGGAATTCCCGATGAGGGCAACTGCTTGCCAGGGTCTGGAGGTAAGTCCCACATGCCGTCGAAGCACAGAATCAAACGCTTGGACACGCGGCTTCGTTCTCCCTGGCGCACGAAAAACGGTTAGGGCTGTTCGTATGATCCGCTTGGTTCGATAGGAAGAGTAGCAGGCCAACCAGCGCCGTACCCTTATTGCTCGCCCCTGGGAGAGCAAACTTAATGCCACTATTGCTTGGTGTCGGGGTGAGTTGGAATTGTGCCGGCGCATGTGATCAATCACCCTGTGAACCACTCAATCACTGCCTTTCAGGCTGAATCATGAGGACAGGGAAGCAATAGAGATTTCTCTTATGATAGGCCTGTATCGAATCGGATACGGATTCGTATCCGAAAGCATACGTGCATATGCGCCATCTGTGCCTGGGGCATGAGTCGAGGTGGAGTTGAGGCTAGGGCTCAAAGCAGATCTGACAGGAGAGTCTACCGGTGAGTAGACTTGATGACAAACTCACGATCTTGTTCAATCTGAATGGCCAATTGGTGCAGGGCTTGAGCGGTGGCCTCGGCGATCGGCTCTTGATCCGATGCGGTAATCCATCTCACTGAGGAGCCATGGGCTTCACCTTCGGCCGCGTATGTCTTAAGGGGGCCTTGTCCGGAAAAGACAAGGTCGGATTCCAAATGGACCCGATAAAGATAGCGGTCAGGCGCGAAAAGCATGAGCCAGGCTTTCACAACCAGACGCATGTCGCCGGCTTCTGTTCCGATAGACGTGAAGGTCTGGCGCTGAGTGAAATACTCGACAATTGTTTGTTGTAAGTCTTTCGACGGCCATTCGAGGAGGGGAATGCCCGGCATGTGATCCGCCCCTTCTATTGCGAGGAACGGTACCTCAAGCTGGACAGTCGCGGGGATCGAGGCTGCAGCCCGGTCGCTCGATGGTGGGGTGACGTGAATATGATGCACACACCCGGCTCCGACCAGGTAGGTGCCAAATAACATGATTGTGAGTCGATATGTGAGATTCCGCATAGGGCGACACATTCCGAATTCCATCCCTAGCGGGAGGAAGGGGGTGGGTTGAGAATGTCTAGGTCACGAATGGCTCGAGCCGCCTGCTCCCGATAGGTCCGCTCTGTCGCGCCGGTGTAGGTATCAATGACACGTTGGTAGGTTGCCCGGGATTGTGCATATTGCTTCTTGATCGAAAGATATTGTCCCAAAGCCAGCCAATTCTGGGCGGCCGTCTCGTTGGCGGTGCGGAGGTCGGTCCATTCGCGATCGACCTGGTTGGTTCCTGGACGATTGACGCGCCGAGAGATGATGTCGCCTAACTGGGATGAGAGGTGTTCGATCGCTTCGTTCTCCCGGACGGCCGCTGCCACGCGATCATGTGTCAAGTGATCGTAGAAGGCTTCGACATGATCCTTGACGGTGTCGGCCCGTTTCTCATGGATGTCGTGGGAGCAGTGCGCGAGAGTGAGGCAGGTCATGAGCAATACCAGCCCGTGCCACATTACAGTTGCGCGTGAGCGAATCGCCATCGTCGCCTCCTCGGTAAATCGGACGTTGAGGTCCGATATGTGTCGTCTCGTGTCGCGATCCTACCGTAGCTGGGCGTGGAAAGGCGAGCCTAGGGACGGCGCTAGGAGGGGGCCTTGAAGAACAGCACAGAGAGCGGGGGCAGCGTCATGGCCAACGAGTGCGTTCGATCGTGGGCCGGAATGGGCTCAGCCGAGAGGCCGCCGAGATTTCCAAGACCGGTGCCGCCATACATGGACGCGTCGCTGTTCAACAGTTCCTTCCAATAGCCGCCTTGTGGGACTCCGACGCGATATTGCAGTCGTGGAACCGGCGTAAAATTACAGACGACGGCGATGTGTTGCTGTGGTGTCCGGCCGTGTCGCAAGAGACTGATGACACCGGCATCCACGTCCTGGCAGTCGATCCACTCGAACCCTCGCGGGTCGAAATCGAATTCATGCAGCGCCGGCTCTGTCCGGTAGAGATGGTTCAGATCGGCGACCCACCGTTGCAGCCCTTGGTGGGGCTGGTACTGGAGCAGGTTCCAATCAATGCTGTCGTCGTGGGCCCATTCGCGCCACTGGCCGATTTCACCACCCATGAAAATCAGTTTTTTTGCAGCCTGGGCGTACATATAGCCGAACAGCGCACGGAGGTTGGCGAATTTCTGCCAATCGTCGCCGGGCATTTTGCCCAGGAGCGAGCCTTTGCCATGGACGACTTCGTCATGGGACAGGGGAAGTAAAAAGTTCTCTTGGAACGCGTAGAGCATGCGGAAGGTCAGGTTCCGGTGGTGATGTTTGCGATACACGGGGTCCAGCGCCATGTACTCCAGCGTGTCATGCATCCAGCCCATGTCCCATTTCATGCCGAAGCCCAATCCGCCCGCATACGTCGGGCGTGACACCGACGGCCAGGAGGTGGATTCTTCCGCAAAAGTTTGCACGTCCGGATGGCGGCGATAGATTTCTTCGTTGAGTTGCCGTAAGAAGGTAATGGCCTCCAGGTTTTCCCGGCCGCCATGCCGGTTGGGAATCCACTCGCCTTCTTTCCGGGAATAATCCAGATACAGCATCGACGCGACGGCATCTACTCGCAGCCCGTCGGCATGGTATTGCTCCAGCCAGAAGAGGGCGCTGCTGATCAGAAAGCTGCGGACTTCGTTACGACTGTAGTTGAACACCGCCGTCCCCCAATCGGGATGGAGGCCCTGGCGGGGGTCCGCATGTTCGAAGAGGTGGCTGCCGTCGAATCGACTGAGCCCGTGTTCATCGGTCGGAAAATGGGACGGAACCCAATCCAGAATGACTCCGATATCGTGCTGGTGGAGCTGGTCGATGAGGTACATGAGGTCCTGCGGCGTCCCATAGTTGCCGGATGGAGCAAAGTACCCGGTCGTTTGATAGCCCCAGGAGCCAAAGAAGGGATGGTCCATCAGGGGCAGAAACTCCACATGAGTGAAGCCCAATCGCTGCACATACTCAATCAGTTTCGGGGCAGTTTCGCGATAGCTGAGGGAGCGGTTGCCTTCTCCGGGAACCCGCATCCATGAGCCGAGATGGACCTCGTAAATGCTGATGGGAGCATCCAGCGCATTGTGCCGTGCCCGAGTGTGCATCCAGTTGCTGTCCTGCCAGGTGTAATCGAGGTTCCAGACCACGGATGCGGATTTCGGCGGAATTTCGTTCAGTCGTGCGAACGGGTCTGTCTTGATAAGTACCGCCCCATGGTGCCGTGACCGGATGTGAAATTTATACAGTGCGCCGACCCCCACGCCGGGGACGAACCCTTCCCAGATGCCTGAAAATTGACAGGGGTGGAGTGGGTGGCGAGCGGGGTCCCAATGGTTGAACGTCCCGAAGACTGAGACCTGCTCAGCTTCCGGCGCCCACACCGCAAAGTGTGTGCCCTCGACACCCTGCAAGGTCGCGGGATGCGCGCCGAGTTTGTCGTAGAGGTGGAAATGAGAGCCTTCATTAAAGAGGTAGAGATCGTCCGCTGTGAGCAGACTATGGTTCTCGCCCGTAGATTTCATTCCTGGCGAGATGGAATCGAGCTGTTCGCCGGGGCGATGATTGACGAGTGGATCCACAGGTGCAGAGTACTGTGGTTGAGGGCAGATCGTCAATTGGCCGGCGGCTCGGTCGGTCGGCAATATTTTCGATTGCGAGACTCTTCGGGATCTTGCTCCAGACTAGTGACACTTCTCGATCAAGTATGGTATGAATCAACCCGCTCATACGGAATTCTCTTCGTCCCCATCGTCTAGCCTGGCCTAGGACATTGCCCTTTCAAGGCAGTAACACGGGTTCAAATCCCGTTGGGGACACCACACTTCTCCCGGTTATTCGTTGGCTCAGCCTTGTCGGGAACATTCTTCTCGGACAGTACAGCCATTTCACATATAAAGCTTCTTGCGGCTTCATGGAGGATGGTTTCTGTCGTGGGAGAGGATCGCTCTAGGGCCGGCAGGTAGGATCCTCACTGCCGTCGGGATCTCGACCACGAAGCTGCATCTGTGACCCGCCTCATGATCCGGTGTCGTTACGCGTGAGTAACGTACAGAGTCGTTCAGTGATGAATCGCGCCGCTCACTGGGTTCGCCACATACAGACCCTGCTGTCCGAAGGCATTACTGGCGGGCGGTGGTATGCCCTCTGTGCGGTGATCATGGCCGCCACGGCGGTCGTTGATGTATTCACCCCGCTAGGGCTCGCCGACGGCGCGGGATATCTGGTGGCCGTCGTGGTCGCCGGGATGGCGCCAGTCCAGCGATTCCCATACATCGTGGCAGCTATGTCGACCGGGCTTATTCTTCTCGGCGGCTATTGGTCTCACTCTGGGGGCATTCCCTGGATAGGGGTTACGAATCGGGCCATCTCCATCGGCGCCATCTGGCTGATCGCCTGGGTTGTTCTGCAATGGAGAACGGCCGCCCGCAGCCGTGCTCATGACCTCTCTGTCCGATTGCGATCCATCCTAACCCACAGCCAGACGAATATCTTTGTCAAAGATCTCCAGGGGCGATACCTCGAGGTGAATGAACAGTTTCTGTTTCTGACCGGTCACTCGGCCGCAGCGGTGATCGGGAAAACGGATTCGGACCTCTTTCCGCCTGAGACAGCCGCCCTTTATCGTGAGCATGACGGCCAGGTCATCGAAGCCGGAGCGCCCATGAATTTCGAAGAGACGTGGGTGCTCAATGATGGTCTGCGCCTCTATATGGTCTCCAAGTTTCCCTTGCGCGATGAGCACGGCGCTATTGTGGCCATCGGCGGGATTGCCACGGATATCACCGCTCGGTTGCAAGCTGAGGCGGCCCGGAGTGAAGCCCAGGAACGGTTCGATTTGGTGGCGACCGCCACGCAGACCGGCATCTGGGACTGGGATCTGCTAACGAACCACATGTATTACTGCCCGCTGTGGAAGGCGAGTCTGGGATATCAGGAAAATGAGATTTCCAACTCACCGACGGAGTGGGAGTCTCGATTGCATCCCGATGACAACGCTCGCGCAGTTGCGCTTGTTGACGACTATCTGTCCGGACGCATTCTCTCCTACGAACTCGAACACCGACTGCGTCACAGGGACGGCAGCTACCGCTGGATTCAGACCTGTGCCCTGTTGCAGCGGGATGCTGACGGGAGACCCCGTCGGATGATCGGGTCGCACGTGGATATTACGGAACGGAAGCGAGCGGAACACGCGTTGGCTCAGAGTGAGTCTACGTTAAGGAGCTTCTTCAATAGCGGCGCGATGATGATGGGGATTGTGGAACTGCTCGACGGGGATATTGTGCACGTCTCGGACAATCGCCGCGCCGCGAGTTTCTTCGGGACGACACCGGAGTCGATGCAGGGAAAGCGTGCCTCGGAGCTGGGTGCGCCCACTGACATCATCGCGCACTGGATTCGATATTACGAAGAGACGGAACGGACGAAACAACCGGTGCGATTCGAGTATGTCCACTCACAGAGAGGCAGCGGTGTCGAGTTGTGTTTGTCCGCCACTGTCTGCTGGATCGGTACAGGACCAAGCGGTCGGTCGCGGTACTCCTACGTGGTGGACGATGTCACGGAAGCACGATGCTTGGCGGAGGCGCTGGGACAGACGGCCGAGCGGTATCACGGTCTGGTCACCGCCCTTGCAGAAGGAGTCCTGCTACATGATGAGCAGGGGAGGATTGTCGCCTGCAATCCGAGCGCGGAGCAGATTCTTGGGCTCACGGCCGACCAACTGATGGGGCGAACGCCGGTCGATCCGGAATGGCAGGCGATTCATGAAGATGGGAGCCACTTTGCTCCTGACCAACGCCCGCCGGTGGTCACGCTTCGGACCGGTCGCCCCTGCTCGAATGTCATCATGGGTCTCTCCAGACCGACCGGGGAGTGGCGATGGATTTCAATCAATACGCAGGCCCTCCGGAGGCCCGGCGAGGAGCGCCCTTATGCCGTCGTCGGCTCTTTTCATGACATTACCGAACGCCGTCGGGCGGAACAGGCGTTATTGGAGGTGCAAGACAAGCTCGAGCACCTGGTGCGAGAGCGAACTGCACGGATTCACGAACTCGAATCCCAACGGTCTCAGGCGGAAAAACTCGCGGCGCTCGGGCACCTGGCGGCGGATATCGCGCATGAAGTGAACAACCCACTGGCAGGAATTACGAATGCGTTCCACCTGGTCAAACAGGGAATCGGAAGCGATCATCGACACTATCGATTCGTAGAACTCATCGATCGTGAGATTGAACGCCTCGCTATCATTGTCAAAAAAATGTACAGCCTGTATCAGGGCGTGCCGGCGACCGAACGACAAGCCACGAACATCGACGAATTGCTCCAGGACGTGGCGACGCTGGTGGGGCACAAGCTCACATCCAAACGCCTCCGGTTACGCACGGATGTCGTGACCCGCCGGCAGGTTGTGGATGCGCCGCGTTCCGATCTGTTTCAGGTGTTGCTCAATCTCGTTCAGAACGCCATTGATGCCTCCCCGGCTGACAGTGAAGTGGGGCTGAGCGTTGCCGAGCGTGACGGCCAGCTGCGATGGAGCGTGACTGATCGAGGGACGGGGATTGCGACTGATATTCTCCCACGAATTTTTGAGCCATTTTTTACCACGAAGTCCGGCGCCGGCTGGCAGGGCCTCGGCCTCGGGTTATCTGTCTCCCGTGGTTTGGTTTATGCCATGGGAGGGCGGATCGAAGTGGAGACACAACCGGAACATGGTTCAACGTTTACGGTAGTCCATCCGTTGGAACGGTCGGGTCCGGGGGAGGGCGTATGTGCACCATCGGCCCTAAGAAAGGAGCAGAAGGATGATGACTATGCCGCAACGCATACTCATTGCTGATGACGAAGAAACGTTTCGGGAATCGACCGTGGAAATTCTTGCTGAGGCAGGATACGCGTGCAGTGCTGCCAGGGATGCGGCTGAGGCTGAAAGCCTGCTGGAAAACGGCTACGACTTGCTGCTGGCCGATGTCCGGATGCCGGGGAACGCGCACCTTGAGTTTCTTGAGAACGTTTCCAGACGACATCCCGAGCTTCCCGTGCTGGTGATTACGGGCTTCCCCACAGTCGGGACCGCCATCGAGTCGTTTCGCCTCTCGATTGTGGACTATCTGATCAAACCGGTCGGTGTGGACGATCTGAAGCGGGCGGTGGAGCGCGGGCTTCGGCGAAGGACTCTTGCCCGTGCGGTGAAGGAGGCTATGACTGAAACGGCCAAGGTGGCTGGAATTTTCGATCAATTGGGCCAGTCGATGAGAGAGTTCGGGCGGGGGGAGCCACAGGTGGAATGGAGCGCCCATGAGTATATAGCCCAGGCTATGAGGCACATTGCGCAGTTGTCGACAGTCGTCGGTCAAACGTTGGAGGCCTCCCGTGGGAGCAATCCCCACGCTCCCACGGACCTCTGTGCGTTAATGCCGTGCCCCAGGCTGGACCGGTATGAGGCGGCTATTCAGGACGCCGTCGAGGTCATGGAGCGTACGCGAAGCTCGTTCAAGTCGAAGGAGATCGGCGCATTGCGGCAGCGGTTGGAAACCCTCTTGCGCGAGGGACGCCGGCAGAGATGACTCTGTGTGGCAAGTGCGAGGCGAGCCTTCTCGTTGCAGCCGTGGTCATCAGGGCGGCCGGCACGATTCATGATGTTGGTCGGCGTGTGCGAATGAGATCTGTGGTTGGAAAGCCGAGGCGTTTGGCCTGCTCGACTAGGCGCTGATAGGTAGCCTCTTCCAGCTGAGGTGCTCGCGAGAGAATCCAGAGAAACCGACGATCAGGTGTGCCGACCATCGCGGCTCGGTATTCCGGATCAAGCGCAAGAATCCAATAGTTCCCATCCCGTGATGAACCGAAGAGCCGCGCGAAGAAGTTATCGAAGACCACGGTGAGCCGGGCATTCGTTTTAGGGTCGATCACTGTCGCCACACCCTCCGCCTGGTCAACTCCGCCACTGTCGGTGAGACACTCATTGTGAACTCCGATGCTGCCGTCCGGACGGCTGGTATAAATGGCTTTCGAGTCAACGCAGTGCCGCTGAAACCACATCGGTAGCCGGGCGATCTCGTGCCACGTCCCCGCGTAGCGGGCGAGATCTACCGAAGCCACTGTCGGCAATGTGTCCTTGTGCTCCACGCCCGCACAGGCTGTGACGGTAAGGCAGAATGCCCAAACCGCCAACGACGTGCCAAATCGGATCCAGTGATCTACCACGCCTTGCATCAGCAATTTATTACTCGATGTGTACATAGCGTGCACTTCGGGTGTGTTGTAAAGATCCGGTGCTTGCGGTCGTCAGCACAGGCCAGGATAACCATAATTTTATCATAACAAGTACCAATGCCGCTGCGTAGCGAGGGGGGCAACGCCGGGTGCAGGGGCTGTGTCGAGTGAAGAACCGACGCCGTGCTTACCCCGTAGGCTCTTGGCACTGTTTCGGTTCGCTGTGTGCCATCGGTGTGAGCGGAACCTCCACCCATTTTTCTCCGTCTTGACGCTCGAGTTTCTGAATGCAGGTCGGGCTAAAGCCGATCCGTCCATGGCTAAGCTCGGGCGCAGACTTCCGGATCATCACGCACCCGTCTTTTGTCAGGCCCACGGCTCCAACGTGCCAGCCTGGCAGGAGTTCCGCCGGCTCAAAGCGAACCAACATCTTCTCGGCAAGGTCGTGTGCTGAAATCTGAGCGGGAAAGTGGCGCAGAATCGAAAGCATAGTCGACAAGGCGAGAGCGCTGGGGTGCATGGCACCTCCTTTGAGAAGAGAACTGATGAAAACACTGCAGGAAGTCCATGATGAATGGGATGGTAAGGTAAGCCCGTAGACTGAGGACGTGAGTGCGTTCCCGTGGAGTCTAGGAGCGGGTAGATGGAGCGCCCTGGCAGTGACGAGAGCCGGTCCGCCGCTGATACTGATTGAAGGGGAGACTGGCGATATTCATGTGGTGCCAAGCCCCATAATCTGCGACACGGTGGCATATGCATGTCTGCATCTTCTTCTAACCAGCGGGTGATAATGACACGTTCTGAATCGGAGAATTGGCACAGTGTCACTCCTGGCGAGCCCGCATTGGCCCTGCACGTTTCGGATTGTTCAGCCCTGCATTCTAACCTTCATATACCTAGGTGAATTTCTTGGCCTACCAAAGTTTTTGCCTCTGCCCAACCTCCGGGGAATAGTGCGTCGGGCAGTCTCGCCATAACATCGCCTCTGTCCTACCCGAGTCCGGGCGACTTGCGAAGATTGCCTCACCCTTAGTGAAACAAAGGAGGAAGAGCATGGCAGAAAGTCATCATCCTATGCAGCGTGGGGATAAATCGGTGGCCGTGAATGTTCGTCTTAAACCCGTTTCTGCATCGGATCAGCCGATTCTCGTGAACTACACCCATGTTGGTCTCTCGGACGGACTGGCATATGTCGATTTTGGGTTTCTAGAGCCTGCTTTCTTGAGCGCCGTCGCCATACACGCGAAGCAAGGCGACGTCACACCGAAACAGGTCGAAGGAATCAGCAGGGCACGTGTTGCGTTACCTCTCGATTCCGCGGTGCGTCTTTATCAGCAACTTCAGCGGGTGTTGGTCAGTCTCCAACCTCCTAAGACCAAACACTCCTAACCTGTCTGACCGACATCTTTCCCATGGATACATTGACATCCAATCCCGCGGATTGCTCCGTGCCAAGTCCCATAACGGATACGGGCTTGTTATGCCTGCTCATGGTCGCCAAGTTCCATGACCTACCTGTGGATGGGGGACAGATTCAGCATCAGTTCGGGCAGTCGGGCAAGGTGCTGGCGACGCAGGAGTTGCTACGCGCAGCCAAACACATTGGGTTTCGAGTCGGACTTGTGACTGCTCGATGCGAGGGGCTGGCGACAACGCCATTACCGGCCATTGTCGAACGAATCGACGGGAGATACGTCGTCCTGGCCAAAGTACAGGACGACAAGGTGCTCATCCACGATCCATTGGAGGCGCGATCGCTGGTTCAATCGAGAGAGACGTTCGTCACAACTTGGAGCGGCAGGTTGCTACTCTGTGCGAAACGCGCGGGCCTCCGGGCGCAGGATCTTGCGTTCGACATCACCTGGTTCATTCCAGCGGTACTCAAGTATCGGCAGCTGCTGGGCGAAGTGTTGTTGGCGTCCTTTTTTCTGCAGCTCTTTGCATTGCTCACTCCGTTGTTCACCCAAGTCGTTATCGATAAAGTTTTAGTGCACAAGGGCTTCACGACGTTGCATGTTGTAGCCATCGGTATGCTGGCGTTGGCACTATTCGACGGACTTCTTGGCGGGTTGCGTACCTATCTGTTTGCTCACACCACGAACCGGATCGATGTGAGTTTGGGGGCGCAACTGTTCCGGCATCTTTTGGCCCTCCCTCTCGCCTACTTTGAATCACGCCGGGTCGGCGATACGGTCGCACGCGTGCGCGAACTCGAACATATCCGTCAATTTCTCACCAGTAATTCGGTGACAGTCCTGCTGGATGGCGTGTTCATCGTCGTGTTTCTCGCTGTGATGTGGCTCTATAGTTCGATGTTGACGTTGGTGGTGATGGCATCACTGCCGCTCTATGCCATTCTCTCGATCGCCATTACGCCGACGATTCGCACCAGGCTCAATGAGAAGTTTAACCGCGGAGCGGAGAACCAATCATTTCTAGTCGAGACCGTAGGCGGTATTCAGACCGTGAAGGCTCTGGCCGTCGAGCCACCGTTGCAGCGCCGCTGGGACGAACAATTGGCCGGATACGTGCAGGCCAGTTTCCGTGCGACCAGTCTGATCACCATAGCCGGCCAGCTGGCTACGTTCATCCAGAAAACTACGACTATTGCCGTGATGTGGGTTGGTGCGTATCAGGTCATCGAGGGGGTGCTCAGTATCGGCGAACTGATCGCCTTTAACATGATCTCCGGGCAGGTGACCGGGCCCTTGTTGCGTATGGTGAACCTCTGGCAGGAGTTTCAACAGGTCGGCATCTCAATACAACGCCTGGGCGATGTGTTGAACACCAGGCCAGAACCTACATATAGCTCGGCCCGCACAACGTTGCCGCGGATTGCCGGGCAGATTACGTTCGACGACGTCACCTTTCGCTATCGTCCGGATGGCCGGCCGGTGCTCCAGCAGGTTTCCTTCTCCCTCCAGCCGGGCCAGGTTATTGGGATGGTGGGACGATCCGGGTCGGGCAAAAGCACCATCGCGAAGCTGATGCAACGGTTGTATGTGCCGGAACGCGGCCGTGTGCTGGTTGATGGGGTAGATCTTGCGCAGGTCGATCCGGCCTGGTTGCGTCGGCAAGTTGGCGTGGTACTGCAGGAGAACTTTCTTTTCAATCGCTCCGTCCGGGACAACATCGCATTGACCGACCCAGGGCTCTCAATGGACCGTGTGATGCATGCGTCCAAACTGGCCGGTGCCCACGAGTTTATCCTGGAGCTTCCGGACGGATATGACACGATTGTGGGAGAGCATGGCTGCGCCCTCTCCGGCGGGCAACGTCAGCGTATCGCCATTGCTCGTGCTCTCGTTGCGAATCCTCGCATTCTGATCTTTGACGAAGCCACTAGCGCTCTGGATTATGAATCCGAAGCAATCATTCAACGGAACATGGCGCAGATCTGCAAGGGGCGCACCGTCATCGTCATTGCACATCGCCTGAGCACGGTTCGCCCTGCCCATCGGATTTACGTCCTCGACAAGGGGCAGATTTTCGAGGACGGGACGCACGATGATCTGATCAAGCGCAACGGGATGTATGCGCGACTTTATCGATATCAGGACGGGCGATCCGCAGCAGCGTAACGGAGAGGCAGATGAGGAAGAGAGGATGAAGAGGTTATTGCGACATCTGGCGGTGTGGCGTGCGGCATGGCAAATTGAGCAAACCATGCCCTCGGCGGTTGTTTCCGGCGGGAGTGCGGTGGAGTTTCTTCCTGCTGTGCTTGAAATTCAACATGCGCCGCCTTCGCCGATCGGCCGTGCCATTCTCTGGACCATCATGCTGGTGTTCACGACGGCGGTGACCTGGTCCTCGCTCAGTCACATTGATATCGTCGCGGTGGCGCCAGGCAAGACTATTCCCAGTGGTCATTCCAAAACCATCCAGCCATTCGAAACCGGTGTCATTGCTTCCATTCACGTACAAGACGGTCAAACCGTTCGTCAGGGAGAGGTGCTGATCGAGCTGGATGCGACGCAAAACGGCGCTGATCGGGATCGGGCGCTCAACGAATATCGAGCCGCGCTGGTCGAGGCGGCCCGATTGCGCGCGTTGATTGCGGGGTACTCCACTTTCGAGGTTCCGGAAGAAGCCGATCCGCAATTCATATTGCTTCAGCAACAACTCTTGCGGGATCAAGTCGCGGAATTTTCCGCCCGGGTTGATGCATCCCGGCATCTCATTGGACAACGCCGGGCGGCGTTGGATGCGACGAAGGATAATCTCCGGAGGCTGGAGGCAACTGTTCCGATCGAAGCTGAGCGTGCCAAGGCCTATCGGTCCCTGTTGGCGCAACAGTATGTGTCGAAGATGGACTATCTCCAATTCGAGCAGCAACGCATCGACAAGGCTCAGGAGTGGGCCGGGCAGAAGAGCAAGTTGCGGCAGGATCAGGCTGCGCTGGCTGAGGCCGAGCAAAATTACCACGCGCTCCTCTCGGAGTTTCAGCAGAGCAAACAGGCCGAGCTCTCGACCACCGAAACGAAGACAGCCTCGCTGCTTCAAGAAGTGCGCAAGGCTGGACAGAAAATCCACTTGCAGAAGTTGGTGTCGCCGATCGACGGGGTAGTGCAACAGCTGGCGGTGCATACGGTGGGTGGTGTCGTCACGCCCGCCCAGCCATTGCTCATCGTCGTGCCTCAAGACCATCCCGTGGAAGTTGAAGCACAGTTCGAGAACAAGGACATCGGCTTTGTAAAGGAAGGGCAGCCGGTTGAAATCAAAGTCGAGACGTTTCCGTTCACCTTATATGGCACCATTCCGGGAAAGGTTTTGAGTGTCTCGGGTGATGCGGTACCGTTGGATAAAGACAAGGGCGGCCTGATCTATGCCGGTCGTATCAGCATGGATCGCGCGACGATGCAGGTGGAAGGAAGACACATTCATCTCTCGCCCGGGATGGCCGTCATTGTTGAAGTCAAAACCGGCCAGCGTCGGGTGATTGAATACCTGCTGAGTCCCTTACTGAAGTTTAGGCGGGAGAGTTTGAGGGAGCGTTAGGAAATATCTGAACTGGAACTATGTTGCGCAACAAACCTCAGGAAGAGGGTTGGCCATGAAGATGAGGTCTGATCAAATTGTCAGGGGTATTATCCTCCTAGGGTTGTTGCTCGTCCCGATGATTGTACCCAGCGAGGCAGGCATCTTGGGGAAGAAGGAGACACCCGGAGAACGGTTTCGGAAAGGCATTGAGAAAATCAGGCAGGCCTGTGAAAGCCGGAAACTTGATCCCGGGGAAGTGTGTGGGGAGGTAAGCAAACTCAAGCCAGCTGATCCCTTGGCGACCGAGGAAGGTCGCTTCGCCCATTCAATCAAGATCCCTGATCCGGTTTCGGAAGATAGCGGCTACAAGCCGGAGATGACGAGTCAGGAATACTTTGATCATTTGTGCAAGACCGAGGCGGGGGAGTTCATCTATAGGACAGTGGAGAATGTAGAAGGCATCTACATGATGCGGCCGAGGAAAGAGGCTACAGATGAGGAATTAGAACATCTCTATGCGTTGGAGGATCCGTATGGCTACACAACTGGGACTTCAGCTGAACAGGCTTTTGGATTCATTCGTCCAGATGGCTATCGCTATGTGGAGACTCCGTTGTTGGAAGTGAGGGTGCCGTCCTGGAAGAAGCGATACAGAGATTCCTCACTGTCTGCCCCTCCGCCCGCAAAAGCGAAATATGCGCGTTATTTTGGATTCGATGCTCGCAACATGAAGAGCATGAAAATGGAATATGACAGATCCTTGAGGAGTCGATACGGATTCACATGGAGGGGTATCTCTCGGCCGCATGATCGGGAGATGGGGATTGTTGGAGGCGAATTAATCATCCTCGAGCTTGCAAGCAACGACGTGGTGGCAGTCCGACGGGGGTTCATCAAGAGCAGTAATGTGAAGAACCTGACAGGTGTTTGGTGGCTAAAGGGGCAAGTTTGCCCTGGCGGATTGGGCCGTGCTGAGCATGGTGGCGATAACTTTGTTCTGAAAGTAGTTAAACCTGTGCCTTCTAAAGGGGAGCACTATGGCTCAAGGTGAGATGGGTACCTGGCTCCGTTTCGCACTACAGCAGATTGCCGCTGAGAGCTATTTTGACTGGATTGATCTATCAAACCCTCAACGGGTAATCGGCCAACTTCAACTTGGAAACAACAATGTAACTGGCGATGATCCGACGGCACCCGTGTTGCCTGGTAAAATCCGGATGACGACGCTGCAGGCTGAGCAATTTGTCCAGCGCTATCAGATCGTCGATCATCACGCCAACGATGCAACTGGGTTTAGTGCCACCCTGCTAGTCGATACCGAGACCAATAGCTACACGCTTTCATTTCGAAGCAGTGAGTATGCCGCTGACGTCAATGGTGGTGATCGTTCACGCGATATTTTGGGGGCGGATGCAGAAGTCAAGAATTCCGGCTTTGCGTTTGCCCAACTTGTCAGCATGACGCGATACTTTGAGGGCTTGCAACAGGGCAAGAGGAGCGATGGGACGATCGATCCGTCATTGGCTGCCTTCTTTGGCAATTCTCAGAACCAACTTAATGTCACTGGCTATTCCCTCGGAGGGCACCTAGCGACCGTATTCACAGAACTCTATGCGGATCGCGTGGCTCAAACGTATACATTCAACGGAGCCGGGCGAGGCGAATTTGGTAGTGTGCAGCTCAATGGCGAGGCGCAAGAGGCAGAGCGCATACGGGAGATGCTTGCGAATCTTGATTCGCGATTACGGACAACTGATCCGTTGGGATCGCTGTTCGTCAGTGGGGCGACGGGTGACATTTATACTGATGAGCGGTATGTGGTCGCCCTCGATGCTACCCAAATTTTATATCCGACGAGTGGAACTCAAATTCTGCCTGGCCTGACAGGAGGGATAACGAGAACCGATGGAGCTTTTGGGAAAATACAGCAGATCTTTGGTCATGCCGATACCGGTCAGGATGTTGAGGTGGTGGCCAATTCTGGGGTCCACGCAAAGGCGATTCAGGTTCTAATCGAAGGGCAGCCACTAGTCGAAGATGTGAATATCCAGAATCCGTGGGAATCGCAGTATGGCAATAGCCACAGTATTGCCCTCATCGTGGATTCGCTTGCCATTCAGGAACTGTTTCAAAAAGCGGATCCACAGCTGCAGCAAGCCCAGATAGAAAGTATCTTGAAGGCGTCATCAGGTCAGGTTGCCATTCCTTATCCAGAACAGGGAATGCCTGTGCCCCTTGCCGAGGGGGACACTCTTGAAAAAGCGCTCGATGCCTTAGCAAGGGTGTTCCATGTCGATGGAGTTGCTACTCCCTTCGGGCGTCTGCCCGGCGACTTCGGCAGCTTAACATATCGACAGCCGTTTTATGAGCGACTTGAGGCAGTTCGAACTGCGATTGGTCATCAGGTGTTGAGCATTGTGCCATTGATGGGGAAGAGCGCTGAGGAGTTACAAACCCTCGCCTCACTGGAGAGCTCGACGAGTCTTGCCTATCGGTTCGCATTAAGGGAGTTAACCCCTTTTGCGGTCCTCGGCGCTAGCGCTTCCTCAACAGAGGCACTTTATGCAAGCCATAATGAAGCCGGAGAATTGGCTCTAGTCAATCCTGAAAGCGGAATAGGCGAATTGTCCTCGCAGTACTTGAAGGATCGCGCCGCATTTCTGATCGAGAAGATCAATGTCAACAGTAGCCCAATCGGTCTCCCCTCCGTCACTCATTTTAAAGATTTCCAATCATCATACGAGATTGGTTCGGCAACACTCCCGCTGCCCCAAGTTCTGTTTGGAGACGAAGTCGGCGAAACTCTCGATGGAAGTGTATTTCGGGGAGATCATCTCTACGGCGGTGATGGAAATGATCATCTATTTGGCTATGGAGGCAAAGACTATCTGGAGGGGAATCGCGGCAACGACATTCTGGATGGCGGAAGTGGCGCCGATACTATACTGGGAGGAACGGGAGACGACACGTATCTCGTCGACGATTCTGGTGATATCGTTCGAGAGTATGCCAATAGCGGTGTTGACGAAGTGCGCAGTTCAGTCACCTTCACCCTGGACTCCCAGATCGAGTACCTCACGCTGACGGGCTCTAATGCCATTGATGGCATCGGCAACGAACTAGGCAATATTCTCATCGGCAACAGCGCCAAAAATGTGCTGAATGGTGGAGATGGGCAGGACCATCTCGTCGGCAACGAGGGAAATGACACACTCATCGGCGGCGCTGGCAACAGCGATCTCCTCGAAGGCGGCGTCGGATTCGATACGTATATCTATCGCTCTGGTGACGGGGTGGATCGAATTGAAGACAGCGATGTGCAGGGGCAGATCATTTTCGATGACCACTTGTTGCAAGGCGGGATTCGTCGCGCTGGTGATGCCGCCAACAGTTATACAAGCCTGGATGGCCGAACCACTTACATGATGTCCGGGACCGATCTCATCGTGAACGGGGTCCTCATCGTGAATGAGAATTTCCAGAGTGGTCAAATGGGGATTCAATTGCGCGATGTCTCTCCTATTCCGACTGATACGGGACTTCCTGCAGGACCTTTTGGGCATGTGCTGGAGGGAGGGAGTGGGGATGAGACGCTCATTGCCACCAATCCGTATTCGTACGCCATGTATGGCAACGAAGGAGATGATGTCCTCACTTCTCAAGTGCCGTCCATACATGACTCGTTCTCTGATCTTCGTGATGGTGGGGCCGGTGATGACATCTTAGTTGGTGCTGGAGGGAATGATTATCTCGTTGGGGGTAGCGGTGATGATTATGCTGATGTCTCCGATGGGGATATCTTTTTCGGTGGAGATGGCAATGACATTGCTGTGACTGATACCGAGATAGCCAACTACGCATGGACCCATATCGGCAGCGGCACACACTATATTGACGGGGGCGCTGGCAATGACGTGTTATTGGGC
Source organism: Nitrospira defluvii (assembly GCA_000196815.1). GTDB lineage: Bacteria > Nitrospirota > Nitrospiria > Nitrospirales > Nitrospiraceae > Nitrospira_A > Nitrospira_A defluvii_A. The sequence continues at coordinate 3,445,956 of FP929003.1, read as the reverse complement.
GCCCTTGGCGTTGATGTGCTGCTTGGTGGGGAGGGTGAGGATGTTCTTAGGGGAGAGAACCGTCCTGCGGGTTGGATTGCGAAAGTATACGACGTTGATCTTATCCCGCAAAGTTTTCCTATGCCGGCATTTTCCTCCGCTCTAGGTGCGGACGACTATCTCGATGGAGGCGCAGGTAACGACCTGCTTGTCGGCGATGGAGGAAACGACATTCTCATCGGCGGGGCGGGCGACGACTTGCTGTATGGTGAGTCGGATTTCACCCAGACTATTCCTGGCGATGATTGGTTGGATGGTGGTGAGGGCAATGACCGGCTATTCGGCGGCGCAGGAGCTGACTCTCTTTCCGGTGGGGATGGCGACGATCTTTTGATCGGGGATTTTTCAGAGGATCCCGGGTCTGCGGATATTCTCGATGGCGGTGCCGGAGCCGACGAACTGCAGGGTGGAGGGGGCGACGATATTCTGTATGGTGGCATCGGAATGGATCGGCTCGCTGGGTTCGCCGGGAACGATGTGCTCGATGGGGGGGCGGACAGCGATGAGCTACAGGGCGGGGCCGGCGACGACTCATTGTGGGGCGGACTTGGTCATGATCTTCTGACCGGGCAGGAGGGAGATGACGAGCTCTTCGGGGATGATGGAAACGATGAGCTGCATGGAGAGACTGGCAACGATACGCTTTTGGGTGGCGTCGGCAATGATGCGCTCTTTGGTCAGGATGATGACGACTTCCTTTCCGGCGATGCCGGTGATGATGTATTGAATGGCGGACTCGGTAATGATCAGCTTGATGGCGGCGATGGGATCGACGATGTGCAGGGCCGAGAGGGAGACGATCTCATTGTTGGCGGCATCGGCGACGACTTCCTCTACGGTGATGGCAACAACCCCACTGTCCTGAATCTTCTCGGTGGCAACGATACTCTGGATGGCGAGGAGGGGGATGATCAGTTGTGGGGCGGTGCGGGACAGGATCAACTGTTCGGTGGCGAGGGAACCGACCAGTTGGTGGGTGATGTGGGAGATGATGCCTTGTTCGGGGATGCCGGTGATGACTCTCTCTTTGGAGACTCGCCGCTATTTGCGGGACAGGCAGGGAATGATGTGCTCGATGGCGGTGATGGCAATGACGTCCTTGATGCAGGTGGCGGGGAGGATGATCTGCATGGCGGGGCAGGAAATGATCGGCTGATCGGCGGGGCTGGGAGTGACACATATCGATTTAACCTGGGGGACGGTGTTGACTCTATCGAGGATGATGCAACGCAGAGCAATCGATTGGTCTTTGGCGCTGGTATTACCGCTGAATCCCTGAGTTTGGACGTGGCACCCAATGATTCCCTTGTCGTCCGTGTCGGTAACAGTGAGGACGCGGTTCAAATCGCGGGCTTTGGGCTGAATTCACCCTCCGAGTTTCACACCATTAATCAGTTCGAGTTTGCCGATGGCACGGTGCTGACGGACGCCGGATTGCTCGCGCGCGGGTTTAACTTGTCCGCACCAGTGGACGGAGGAACGATGATCGGCACGTCCTTTGCCGACCATATGCAAGGCAGTCAGGCTGCTGATTGGCTCCACGGACGTGATGGAAACGATGTCCTCATTGGCGGCGAGGGCGCTGATGTGTTGGAGGGTGAGGAGGGCGACGATCTACTGGATGGTGGGGCAGGAAGCGATCGGTTGTATGGTGGGGCAGGCGTCAATGTCCTACGCGGTGGTGCCGGAAGCGACCTGTTGGTGTCGAACGCGGTCGACGATCAGTTACTCGGTGGGACCGGTGACGATATCTATCACCTTGCCTCAGTACTTACCACCGTGTCAGAGGATGCGAATGCGGGCGTTGATACCATCCACCTGGCGCCCAGTGCTTCTCTTGTATTTCAAGCGCCTGACCAGGTGGAGAATGTTCAGATCCTGGACGATTTTTATTTGGAGTCGACCCAGCGAGTGGACCTGGTAGGAAATGTGTTGGATAACCAATTGTCCGGTCCCAACCAGCTTGACGGCCAGGGAGGAAACGACATTCTCATCGGGGTGGGCGACAATACGTTCTTGTTTGACCGTGGGTACGGGCAAGACATCGTACGGATGGGCATGCAGACGTATGCCCACTCAGGGCTCGATCAGGTATTGTTCGGAGCGGAGATCGCGCCGGGCGATCTTGTGCTCGAAAATCATGCCAACGATCTAATCGTTAAGGTCAATGGGAGCACAGACCAATTGACGGTGGAGTCCTTTTTTGTCTCCTCAAGCAATCACGTGGACCAATTTGCGTTTCTCGATGGGTCCGTGTGGGATCTGAGCGCGATTGAGAGTAGGGTGTTGACGTTTGTCGGCAGTGACACCGACGACACGTTCTATGGCAATGACGGGGACAATCTCATTCGTGGGTTGGGGGGTAATGATCAAATCCGGGCTTCGCTCGGTGACGATACTTTGGATGGTGGAGCCGGAAACGATTTTCTGGAGGGCTATGTTGGTAATGACATCTATCTATTTGGTCGAGGATATGGGCAAGACTCCATCGACGATCAAGGCGATTCATCGGATGTCGACACGCTGCAACTCTTGGAAGGGGTCGGCCCTGGGGATCTCACATTGCGTGCGACCCCTGATTTCGGTACCGGTGTAATTCTGACTATAACGAATACCGCCGATCAGCTCATGCTCGGCGGATTTTTCGCGTCTGCGTCACTCCGTGTTGATCTGATCAAATTCGCAGACGGCACTATTTGGGATTATAACGCGATGCTGGCTCAGACTGAAGGCGTGAATCTCGTCGGCGGTGAGGATGTCGATTACCTCTACGGCAATGTCACGAACGACATTCTTTCAGGATTGGGTGGAGATGACAGCCTCTATGGCGGGGCCGGCAACGACCTGTTGGACGGGGGGATTGGTGCGGATGGCATGATCGGCGGATCAGGGAATGATCTTTATACGGTCGATGAGGTTGGCGATGGCGTCACGGAACAGGCAGGACAAGGAACGGATACGGTCCAGAGCAGCGTCACGTATGCGCTGGGTGCGAACGTCGAAAATCTTACGCTTATCGGCAATGCGGCCATTAACGGCAGTGGAAACTCCCTCAACAATATCTTGGCCGGCAATGGTGCGGTCAATGTTCTCACTGGGGGTGCAGGAAATGATACGTATGTCGTGGGGGCGGGGGATACGATTGTCGAAGCCGCAGGCTCAGGGACTGACATCATCCGAGCCGATATCAGCTGGACATTGGGAATCAATGTGGAAAACCTTGTCTTGACGGGAACTGCCGCAGTCAATGGAACCGGCAACAGCCTCGCCAACACACTAACCGGGAACAGCGCCGCTAATATTCTCAATGGCGGAGCCGGTGCGGATAGGTTGATCGGCGGGCAGGGCGACGACACCTATGTTGTGGACAACGTTAGCGATCAGATTACTGAGTCGGCTAATGAAGGTCTCGACACCGTTCAGAGTTCGGTGACGTATACCTTGGCGGCCAATGTGGAGAACCTCACGCTGACCGGGAGCGGTTCCATCAATGGGACCGGAAACGGATTGGACAATATTCTGGTCGGTAACAGTGCGGCCAATCGACTCACTGGCGGTGCCGGGAACGACACCTATGTGATCGGGACCGGCGACAGTATCGTTGAATCGGTGAATGGCGGTATTGACTCAGTCCAGAGTAGTGTCACGCACACGCTTGCCGCAAATGTCGAGAATCTGACGCTTACGGGAAGTGCTACCATCAACGGTACTGGGAATGGGCTCAATAACATCTTGATCGGCAATAGTGCAGTCAACACGCTGACCGGTGGGGCGGGGAACGACACATATATTGTGGGAGCAGGAGATACTGTGGTGGAGGCATCGAATGCCGGCACCGACACGGTTCAGAGCGCCGTAACCTGGAGTTTAGGAGCCAATGTGGAAAATCTGGCACTGGTCGGATCTGCGGCGGTCAACGGGACGGGCAATACTCTGGCCAATGTGCTCACCGGCAATGCCGGTAATAATGCACTGATCGGCGGTGACGGCAACGATACCATGGCAGGTGAACGAGGAAACGATGTGCTCAATGGCGGGACTGGAAATGATGTCTTTCAATTCGCTCGCGGCGATGGACAGGATACTGTCTCTGACACGAGCGGGAGCAGGGATCGGCTTAACTTCGGTTCCGGAATCAATCCTCTGGACATTATGTTGAGTCAAAGTGCCAATGATTTGCGCATCGCGCTCTACGGTTCGACCGATCAGGTGACGATTGCCAACTGGTATGGGGGCGCTACTAATCAGATCGAGACAGTCCAAGCCGGTAACGGTCAACAATTGATGAGCACTCAGGTGAACCAATTGATCCAGGCGATGGCAGGATTCACGCAACAGACCGGGTTGAGTTGGGAGCAAGCCGTGGCCCAGCGTCCCCAGGATGTGCAGCAGGTCCTGGCTGCAAATTGGCACTAGCGGTATGTTTCGGGCGCCCCGCCTGTCCGGCGCGGCGCCCCCCTCTTGACCGACTCGTTTTTCCTGTTCTGCCTTAGCCTCGTCAGGGCCGGTCTTCGGCAGATCCTCCCTTTGCATCCCGATTGTCTATGAATAGCCCGGCATTGTGGAGAGTTGTGGTGTGCCGTTGGTTAGTACCGAAGAGGTACAGCCTCCGTGGAATGGCCGGATCCGGTTTGAATGGTACAGTCAGGACATCACCGCGAGGCGTGAAATCCCAGTCAATACAGGACGCCAACTTATCCGCGCTTGCTAGGAGGTCATTGATGTCGCACCGAAAAGTTCTTTTTCTCGCCCTGATGACAGTTCTTGTAGCGGGGGTGGAAGGATGTACGACGCTGAGTCAGTCCGGCTCTTCCACGACGTTACCGAGCAGTGCGTTCTTCCCCATCGAGGCCAATGAGTTGAAGTCGCTTCAAGCGATTGCCCACGCGCAAGACTCCCGTATGAAGAATTGTCACAAAGGTCCCGTTTGTGAGGATGCCTATTACACGCGTGGCTTGGTCGCGCTCTTCGAGAATCGAGCCGATGCGATTACGGTGTTTCAGGAGCTGCACACAACCATGCCGAACAGCCGCTATGAGGCGGCGACGACGGGCTGGCTAAATCTCTTGCAGGATACGGCGCCATCTTCCAAGCACCATCAGGCGTTAATGGTTCAGTTGAAGCAGGAAGTGCTGCATAATCTTCTGGAGCGTTCTGAGTCGACGGCGCTGCGGACTGTGAAGGATCACGACCGAAGGGTTGCAGAGCTCAAGTAGGGAACCATTTATAGCTATAAGCCTGGCGTCTCGTCCGGCTGGCATGCGTCGCATGCCGGCCGAATCTGTCTCTCATCTGTCCCTCCATTGCTCGCCTCAGCCAGTTGACTAGATCCCTCTCTAATCCACTCTCATTTACATATAGTTGAGTTTGCACAGACTCGCGGCTACACTTTGCCTGGGTAGATTCAGGTTGCGTCTAGGTGTGTCCGTGGGTGAGAGGTGCATATGCGTCTGTTCATTATGACCTTCGCGGTATCCGTCATTCTGTTTGCCGGAGTCTGGTCGGTGCGAGCGGCCGAGCCACAGTCTGGGGCGGAAGGCCAGGCGGGCGGGGCTGAGGCGATCACAGGGCAGGATAGTGCGCCGATGGTGTTGGTTCCAGCCGGGCCTTTTACGATGGGGAACAACGATGGGCTTCCCGCCGAACGCCCCGAACATGTGGTGACCCTCGACGCGTACGCCATCGATCGATATGAAGTGTCGCTGCAACTCTATCGAAAATTTCTTCAGGCTGCGAGATATGATGCGCCGCCGACCTGGGATGATGAAGCGGCGGAGACGGTCGGTGATCGTCCAGCTGTCGGGATGAGTTGGGAGGATGCGGCGGCCTATTGTGCCTGGGCGGGGAAGCGACTCCCGACGGAAGCTGAATGGGAGAAGGCTGCGCGTGGAACGGATGGCCGTCGGTACCCCTGGGGCCCCATGCAGCCGTTTGTGGACATTGCCAACTACAATCGTGGTGTGTGGGTCAGCGAAGCTATTACGTTGGTGAGTGTGGCCGGTGGGGTGGAAGGGATGAGCGTCCGCCACGGCCTGAAAGCCGGAGGTCGTAGTCCGTACGGCCTCCATCACATGGCGGGGAATGCAGCCGAGTGGGTAGCCGATTGGTACGATCGCACCTACTACGGCAAGAGTCCCGACAAAAATCCGATGGGTCCTGCCAATGGTGAGAAGCGGGTGATTCGCGGCGGGTCGTGGGCCGATTTGCCTGTGGCGTTAAGTGCGTCTTCGCGGGTCTCGGCGGAGCCTGGTTTTCAGGACCGCACCATTGGATTTCGCTGCGCGATGGATGCCAAGAAATAGAGCCTGGGGGGGCGAGCTCCAAGGCTTTCGTAAGTTTCTTAATTCGTGGTTATGCCTGATTCAGGTGCCGCATTGTCTGTTTCACTGCCGAACCGAAAGCATAAGGCTGTCGCCGCGTTCGCGGCAGGGCTTGTATTCCTGGTTGCGCTGGCGGGGATCCGCCATATCTCCCCTCCGTCTGAATCAACCCCGGCTGTCCAGAATATTGACCCGAACATGGTGCCGTTGGTGACGGGGGATGAACCGATTCAGGAACTCTTTGTCCGCGCCGGCTGTCCGGTTTGCCATCAGATTCCTGGCATTGCGGGCGCGAAGGGCCAGGTCGGTCCGCCACTGTGGCTGGGGAAGACCGGAGCAAGTCGCCTGGCCGATCCGGAGTATAAGGGCCAGGCGCAGACGGTTCGTGAGTATATTGTGGAATCCGTGGTCTCCCCGGGGACCTATGTGGTGCCCGGGTTTCCGTCGGATACGATGCCGACGTGGTACGGACGGAAGCTGAGCGGGGCTGCCTTGAATAAAATCGCGTCGTATCTGGAACAGGCGGTGGAGGCGCCGCCCTCGGGACGCCCTTAAGCGGGTATGCCGATCATTTGCGTGGTGTGCGCTCGCGGAGGAATAGCCCTTAAGGATTAGAGGTCAGCAACGCCTGCCCCTCAACGTTTTTTTCCCCCGGCCTGCCCCATTTGGCCTTGAATCTGGAACCCCTTTTCATCCCGGTCGTTCTTGTCCAGGAGAGCCGCCACGGCGTCGTCGCCTTTTAATCCCGCCAGTTTAATTTTCAGGCGAAGGTTGTTGGCGCTGTCGGCATTGATCAACGCTTGTTCAATGCTGATTTTTCCGGCCTTATAGAGTTGCAATAGCACGTGGTCGAATGTCTGGCAGCCTTCGTCGATGCCCTGTTCCATCGCCTCTTTTAGGGTATCGATTTCAGAACGTTTGATGAGGTCTTTGATGCGCGGCGTATCCAGCATGATTTCGAGCGCAGGCACGCGGCGACCGTCGAGGGAGGGAATCAACCGTTGGGAGATGATGGCCCGCAGGTTCAATGAGAGCTGCAGATAGATCTGCGCGTGCCGTTCGACCGGGAAGAAGTTCATGATGCGTTCGATCGATTGATTCGCATTGTTCGAGTGCAACGTTCCGAGGCAGAGGTGTCCGGTTTCAGCGAAAGTGATCGCGGCTTCCATAGTCTCCGTGTCCCGAATTTCACCGATGAGAATGACGTCCGGTGCCTGGCGCAGGGTATTTTTCAGGGCGTGTCCGAAGGAATGGGTATCGAAGCCGACTTCGCGCTGGGTGACGATCGATTTCTTGTGGTGATGGACGAATTCGATCGGGTCTTCCACACTGATGATGTGGCCGGCATGCACCGTATTGCGGTGGTCGATCATTGCGGCGAGGGAAGTGGATTTGCCGGAGCCGGTCGCACCGACCACCAGTACCAGCCCCCGTTTGGTCATAGCGATGTCTTTGACGATGGGCGGTAGATCAAGCTGCTCGACGGTCATGATCTCCGCTTTGATATGTCGAAACACCAGCCCGACGTTGCCCTTCTGCCGGAAGATGTTCACGCGAAAGCGGCCGAGGTCTTTGTAATACAGGGCAAGGTTCATCTCCATCTTCTCTTCAAACTCGCCTCGCTGCTGGCCTCGCATGAGGGCCAGCGCCAGCGATTCGAGTTGCTCGTTCGTGAACGGCGGCGCATCAGTCCGATGTGTCGAGCCGTGGATGCGATAAATGGGGGGCGCATCGACGGTGAGATACAGGTCGGACGATTCCTGCTTGACCATCACTTCGAGAAGCGTGCGAACATCCATGAAATGCCTCTTTCAATGCCGTGGGAAACCTGTGTCGGTTGCGCTGAGTGCCCGTTTATGCGGCGCCTCCGGCCGCGGCGCTAAAGAGATTGGGGTTCATGCTGCGGGATTGAGCCTCGGCTTTTGTCACCAGCCCCCGTGTGGCCAGATCAACCAGGGCCATGTCCATCGTCTGCATGCCGTCTTTTTGGCTGGCCTGCATGATGCCGGGAATTTGGTGGAGTTTGCCTTCGCGGATGAGGTTCCGCACCGCTGTGGTACCGACCATGATTTCCACCGCCGCAATCCGGCCGCCACTCTTTTTCTTCAGGAGCGTCTGGGTCAGGACTGCCTCCAGCGTTTCCGAGAGCTGTGCGCGGACTTGAGCCTGCTGGTTCGGAGGGAAGGCGTCGATGATGCGGTCGATGGTCTTCGGGGCGCTGGACGTGTGCAGGGTTGCGAAGACCAGGTGTCCGGTTTCGGCAGCGGTCAACGCCAGCTGGATCGTATCCAGGTCCCGCATTTCGCCGACGAGAATGATGTCGGGGTCTTCGCGGAGTGCGGCACGGAGGGCGTTGGCGAACGACAGCGTGTGGACGCCCAGTTCCCGCTGGTTGACCAGGCATTTTTTGGATTTGTGAACAAACTCGACCGGATCTTCGATCGTGAGAATGTGTCCTTCAAAGGTGTTGTTGAGATAGTCGATCATGCCCGCGAGTGTGGTGGATTTCCCGGACCCGGTTGGGCCGGTCACCAGGATCAGGCCTTTTTCGCGGTCGCAGAGCTGACGCAGGATCGGCGGCATGCCGAGTTTTTCCAGAGGAAGAATCTCCGTCGGAATGGTCCGGAACACGGCGCCCAATCCACGCCCTTGCACAAAGACGTTGACGCGGAATCGGGCGATGTCGCCCAGGTCGAAGGAGAAGTCGCACTCCCGGTGTTCTTCGAAATTCTTCCGCTGCGCGTCACTCATCATGTCGTAGATAAGCGCGTGAGTTTCATCCTGGGTCAGGGGAGGGTGGTCGAGCTTCTTGAGATCGCCATGCAGGCGGATCATCGGCGGTTCACCGGCGCTGATGTGGCAGTCCGAGGCGCCCTGTTGGACGCCAAAGGTTAACAGTTTGGAGATGTCAATCATCGGATCACTCCATGCAGTGAGAAAATGTATGGATAAACGAGCGTCGTTATGAGTAGAGGATCATGGCTCGTCAGGCTGATTCGATCATGCCATAGGAAGGTGAGAAAGCAAGAAAATACCCAGAAGAGACGAGGCCGAAACGGTCGTCGTCGGCTGCTCTGTGAAGGGCGATAGTTGCTTAGATCATGTTGAGCGCACGACCTGCCTGCGCCAGTGCTGCCAGCGCCTGGTCGATATGCTCATCAGTGTGATCGGCCGTGATCGTGAAGCGAATCCGGCTCGTGGATGCCGGCACGGTTGGTGGGCGAATTGCGGGGGCATAGACTCCCAGTGTGAGCAGTGTGTGGGCGAGGCTCATCGCGCGATCGGGATCGCCGACGATGACCGGAAGAATGGGGCTCTCCGAAGCGGCGAGCCGGAAGCCGAGGCTGGTGAGTCCTTGCGCAAGGTGATGGCGATTCTGCCACAATCTGGCGCGCCGCTCAGGCTCCTGCCGGATCACGCGGAGCGCCGCCGTGGCGGCCGCGGCGGCGGCCGGTGTGGGGGCGGTTGTATAGGTGAAGGCGCGGCAGGTATTCACGAGATAGGCCACGAATTCCGCTGATCCAGCCAGGTACCCCCCGGTGCTTCCGATCGCTTTGCTCAAGGTGCCCATGTGATAGGGGATGCGCGTTTCGACATCGCAATGCTCGAGGGTGCCTCGCCCTGTTTCTCCCAGGATGCCCGTGCCGTGCGCATCGTCGACATAGACGGCGGCGCCATACCGTTCCGCCAATAGGGCGATGTCCCTCATCGGTGCGATGTCCCCATCCATACTGAAAATTCCATCGGTGACGATGAGGGTTGGTTTGCCGGGGAGGCGACGGGTGAGCAGTTGCTCCAGGTGATTCATGTCCCGGTGGTGGTAGACGCGAAATGTGGCGCCGCTCAAGCGGCAGCCGTCGATCAGACTTGCGTGGCAGAGGCGGTCGGCGAGGATGAGTCCGTCTTTGCCGATCAGCGCCGGAACGGCGCTGATATTGGCCAGATAGCCGGCTGCGAAGGTGAGCGCGGCGTCCGTGCCTTTGAACCGGGCGAGTGCCGTTTCGAGTTCCTCGTGGGGCGTAAGGGTGCCGCAGACGAGACGCGAGGCCCCGGATCCCGCTCCGTATTGGCGCGTCGCTTCGACGGCCGCTTCTATGACGGCCGGGTGCGTGGCCAGGCCCAGATAATTGTTGGAGGAAAGCAGGATCACGGTGTGCCCGTCGAGCCTGACCGTCGGCCCCGTGGATGAGGCGATGGTGCGCAGCCGGCGGAGTAGATGCTGGTCCTGCAATTTTTGAAGATATTCCTTGAACATGGTGTCCCGTTCCCGCGAAGGGCTTGAATATTTGACAAGCCTGACTGCTCCCTAGTATAAGGCGCGAGGCGTTCGGAAACGACCGCTTCTTTTATTGTGCCGATAGAATGATCGAGAGAGCATGAGTTATCGAATTAAGGTTCCCGCCAAGGTCGATCCGCTCGATGAAGCGCATCTGTTGACCGGAGTTGAGCGGTTTCTGCTCGTGTTGCAGGAACAGCGGCGGGCGGTTCTGGTCGGGTTGGGTGTCTTGCTCGTTGCTGCGGCGGTGGTTGCCGGGGTCATTTGGTATGACTACCAGGCCACGCTAAAGGCGCGTGAACTCGATCAGGAAGCGACGCTGCACTATGTGAATCGGCCGGTTGACGATCCGAAAAAGTCTCACGAACAGCTTGCGCAGGCCATCAATCTCTACAAGCAGGTAGTGGATCAATATCCACGAAGCCCCGTTGCTCCCCTGGCCCTGTTCCATTTAGGGAATGCTCAGGTGTTGGCGAATGAGGTTGACGCAGGGATCGAAACCTACAAACGATTCATGTTGCTCCATGGTTCCAATACCTCGCTCCTGGGGCTTGTCCAGCAGCGGATGGCCTACGCCTATTTGGTGAAGGGGGATCGTGATCAGGCGGTGAAGGCGTTTACCGGCATCCTTGAAATTCCCGGTGCGCTGAATAAAGACCACGTGCTCTTCGAGCTGGCAAAATTGGAAGAGTCACAGTCCCGTCCTGAGGGGGCCCTCGCGCATTATCAGGACTTGATGAAGAACTATCCCAACTCGCCCTTCACCAGTGAAGCGGCCGTTCGAGTGAAGGTGCTGGAAGTGAAGAAGTCTCCGGAGAGTCCGGCGGCGGCTGCCACACCTGCGCCGGCCGTGACTGTGCCCGCTCCCCAGCCTGAGGCGCCTGCGAAGTCTTCAGGCAAGTCTGCCGCGGCGTCCTCCAAGAAGAAGCAGTAACGGTTCCCTTAGAATGACCCGCTGAAGCGCGGCCGCGTTAATTCGCAATGACCAGACGGCTTCCTGCCCTGATGGTGGGACCTGTGAGGTTATTGTTGGACTTAAGGGTCTTGACGGAGATGTTGAATCGCTTGGCGATTTTCTCCAGAGAATCGCCTACGCGGACCCGATACCAATGGCCGGATTCCGGCTCAGGCTTGACGTGCCGGACCCTGACGGGAATCGGGAGCGGCGCGAATTTGTGCGTCGGGGCCCGATCCAATAATTGTTCGACCTTCGCTCTGGTGCCGACCGGAACCTTCAGGTGATATTCGGCATCGTCCGGGGGCGTGGCATCGCGCCGTAGCTCCGGGTTGAGTACCTTCAGTTCCTGGTACGAAATGCCCGTCACATTCGCAATCGCTTTGAAGTGGATGGGGCGCTTCACGACCACTTCCTCGAATTGGTGAGGCTGCACGTCGTTCTGCGGAAAGCCGTAGCGGTCCGGATTCTTGGCGATGATGGTGGCGGCCATGAATCGGGGAACGTATTCTTTAGTTTCCCGCCGGATCAGCCGTGTTTTTGCAATGTCTGTAAAGCTCTCCGCTTGCGCCGTATGGAGCGCTCGCATCACCTTGCCCTCTCCGGCATTGTAGGCAGCCATGGCCAGAGGCCAGGTGCCGAATAAGTCGTACAGGTCCCGCAGGTAGCGGGCCGCCGCGACGGTCGATTTCACAGGGTCCCGTCGTTCATCCACATAACTGTCGACACGCAACCCATACACCTTGGCTGTCCCCTTCATGAATTGCCACGGACCGGCCGCGCGGGCGCGGGAATAGGCGTGGGGGTTAAATCCGCTTTCAACCAGAGACAGATAGATGAGATCGCTCGGGAGTTGGAATTCGGAGAAGATGCTGTCCACGAGCGGGCGATAGTGGCTCAGGCGAATGAGCCATTGCTCAAAGCGGTTGCGAATAGAGACGTTAAAAAAGCGAATATGACCTTGAACGGATGGGTCGAGCACGATCGGCACGTTGTAGGCCGTAGCTTCCTCTGATTCCTGCCCCTGCGCCGCCGCTTCCTCCTGAGCCACCTCTGCGGGCGGTGTCAGCAGGTCCGTAAATCGAGCGGTGGTGCCATTGAGGGGCTTGAGTTGAAGGAGCGCCTCGGCCGGCGGAACTTCGGTCGAGGGTTCGCTGGCGATGGGGGCCGGGGGCTCAACGGCTTCGAGTTCCGCGGCAGTGGCGTGATCTTCCTCGTCCAGCGAGTATTCCGGTTCCTGAATGGAAGGTTGAGCGTCCTCCGGTATGGGTTCCGCGGTCGCGGGTGCCTCAGCCTGGGGCGGGGTCGGCAACTCCGTCCCTGCGAGAGCTGGCCACGAGAGAGAGACCAGGCAGAAAGAAAGAAGCGACAGCGCGCGAACACCTGTGTCCAGGAAACGTGCATGCATAAGGGTACCCACCAGACTGTTCAGGGAGTGTGAGATCACTGACTTTCGAAGGGTAGCCTATCGATGAGGTCACAACTTGTCAAGAAATTGAGGGAGTTGAGTCGTCACAAAGTGTGTGGTGGAAATAATCGCGTGGGGAATCGCCCTGCGTGCCTGAAATAAATCTTGCAAGATGTAGTGAAGTCGCTGAAAAGATAAGCATCTTCACGCTCTGTTACCTTGACACCTCAGGGGGGCTATGGTAGCGTACGCCCCTTCTAAATCCCTGACATCGTTCGTTCTGCACAGTGAGGAGGATCGTCCCATGTTGAAACGGTATTTGCTAGCTCCCGGACCCACCCCCGTTCCTCCGGAGGTGTTACTGGCGATGGCCAGACCGATGATTCATCACCGGGCGCCTGAATTCGATAAACTCTTTGCCGAGGTTCGTGAGGACTTGAAGTGGCTTTTTCAAACCAGGAACGATGTCTTGATTCTTGCGGCATCCGGCACCGGAGGCATGGAGGGGTCGGTCTCGAATTTCTTGTCCCCTGGAGATAAGGCCCTCACGGTCAACGGCGGCAAGTTCGGCGAGCGCTGGACCAAGCTGTGTAAGACGTTCGGAGCGCAGGTCACTGAGTTGAAGGTCGAGTGGGGGCGCGCGGTGGATCCGCAGGCCGTCGCTGATGCCTTGAAGAAAGATCCGTCGATCAAAGCCGTCTATGTGCAAGCGAGCGAAACGTCCACGGCTGTGGCGCATGACGTCAAAGCACTGGCCGATATCGTCAAAGGGTATGAGGAGACGATTCTGGTCGTTGATGCCATTACCGCGCTGGGAGTCCTCGATCTCAAGACCGATGCCTGGGGCCTCGACGTGGTTATTACCGGTTCGCAGAAGGCGTTGATGTTGCCGCCGGGGCTGGCCTTCGCCAGCGTGAGTGAGAAAGCCTGGCGTTTGGCCGACAAGGCCAAGAACGCGGCGTTCTATTTCAATTTCAAGCGCGAGCGGGAGAATCAACAGAAGAGTACGACGGCCTATACGCCGGCAGTGTCCCTCATTCTCGGCCTGAAGGAAGTGATGAACATTCTGAAAGCCGAGGGCCTCGAAGCCGTCTTTGCCCGTCACGCGATGTTGGCGACGGCGATGCGGGAGGGTGTCAAGGCCGCCGGGCTTTCCATCTTCCCTCAAGAGCGTCCGAGCGATGCGTTAACCGCGATTTCGGCGCCCGAAGGCGTGGACGGCCAAGCGGTCTACAAGAATTTGAGGACCCAGTACGGGATGACGGCGGCAGGCGGCCAGGATCATCTGAAGGGTAAGATCTTCCGTATTTCGCACATGGGGTACATCGATAGTTTTGACGTCATCACGGCCCTGGCGGCGGTGGAGATGGTCATCAAGGGGCTGGGCTATCCCATAAAGCTCGGTAGCGGGGTGGCAAAGGCTCAGGAAATTATTATGGGCAAGTCTTAGACTCACCGTCAGGTAAGGCGTCACGACAATGAAAATTTTGGTCAGCGATAGTCTCTCGAAGCAGGGTGTCGAGGTATTGGAGAAGGCCGGCTTTACGGTGGTGGTGAAAACCAAACTGCCGAAAGAAGAGCTGCTGAAGGAAATCAAGGACGCGGACGGACTGATCGTCCGCTCCGGGACGAAAGTCACGGCGGAAGTCATCGCAGCAGCGAGTCAGTTGAAGGTCGTCGGGCGAGCCGGTTCCGGCTTGGACAATGTCGATACCCCTGCCGCCACCCGCCGCGGCATCGTCGTCATGAATACACCCGGTGGCAACACCGTGACGACTGCCGAGCATACGATGGCCATGATTTTCTCGATGTCGCGCCGTATCCCGCAAGCTACCGCCTCGACGAAGGGTGGCAAGTGGGAAAAAGAAAAATTCATGGGCGTGGAGCTGTACAACAAGGTGCTCGGGATTGTCGGCGTGGGCCAAATCGGCGGGTATCTTACCAAGCTTGCTCAGGGAGTGGGGATGCAGGTGATGGCCTACGATCCCTATCTGGCTCCGGAGCGTGCGGAGAAAATGGGTGTGACGATCGTCGAGCTGGACGAGCTGTTCCGACGAGCCGACGTCATCTCCGTGCACACTCCGCTGACCCCGGAAACCAAAGCCCTGATCAATGCGCAAGCCATTGCCAAGATGAAAACGGGCGTCATGATTGCCAACTGTGCGCGTGGCGGAATCGTGCATGAGGGAGATTTGTGCGAGGCGCTCAAATCCAAGAAGGTTGCCGCAGCGGCATTCGATGTGTTCGAGGATGAGCCGGTCAAGCCGGACAATCCGCTCCTGGCGTTAGACAATTTTATCTGCTCCCCACACATCGGCGCCTCTACTACAGAAGCGCAGGAAAATGTGGCGATCGGTATTGCCGAGCAGATCGTGGAATACTTCACCAAAGGGATTGCCCGAGGCGCGGTCAATATTCCCTCGGTCTCGCCGGAGCTTTTGCCGAAACTCCAGCCGTATCTCTCGCTGGGGGAGCGAGTCGGCCTCTTGCAGGCGCAGTTGTTGGAGGGTGGGCTGGAGCGCTTGACCGTTGAGTACAGCGGAGAAGTTGCCGGGCTGAACGTGGCGCCATTGACGATTGCGGTCCTGAAGGGGCTCCTGACCCCCATTCTCGAAGACCCAGTCAACTATGTGAACGCGCCGGTCGTCGCCAAGGAACGTGGCATCGAAGTCAAAGAGGTCAAGATCAGCGATGCCGGAGACTTTGCCAGCGTGATCCGGGTACGGGTCGAGGGCGGGAAAAAATCTCATCAGGTCGCCGGGACCCTCTACCACCGCAAGGACCCGCGCATCATTGAGATCGACCAGTTCAAGGTGGAAGTGGTGCCGGATAATCATCTTCTGCTGATCCAAAACGAGGATCGTCCCGGAGTGATCGGTACGGTGGGGCATATCCTTGGTGATCACAACATCAATATCGCGCGCATGCAGTGTTCACGGGAAGAGCGTGGCGGCAAAGCCCTGCAAATTTTCGGGCTCGATGCGCCGCTTCCTAAGTCAGTTCTCGATCAGATTACGAACAGCAAGCACATCCTTTCCGTGAAGGTCGCCGACCTGTCGAAAGGGTTGTAGATTGCCCGGCAGTCGACCATGGGCGCTCTTTCGTTGAAGGCTTCCTCTTTCTCCTCGCCTCTGGTGGCAGGTCGGGAACGGTCGCTCATTCCGGTTGGAATGAGCACCATTCTTCCTGACGCCGCTCGACGTATTCGACAGCTCGAGCAGACACTCCTGGCCGTGCTTGCCCGCGGGGGCTACGAAGAAATCATCCTGCCGATGTTCGAGTATCTGGACGTGCTTGCGCCGGGCCTGGAGTCTGAACTTATCGAGAAATGTTATCAGCTGGTCGATCGGACGACGGGCCGGTTGATGCTGCTGCGTCCGGATGCCACGGCACAGATTGCCAGAACGGTCGCCATGGGGATGATGGGTGAGGGGCTTCCGCTTCGGTTATGTTATCGCACCTCCGTGTTCCGTTATGAGCGTGAGCATGCGGGCCGCGACCGCGAGATTTTTCAAGTCGGAGCAGAACTTATCGGCGTGGACGGGGTTGCCGGAGATGCCGAGGTGCTGACACTTCTGCTGGAATGTTTGGCACAGGTCGGATTGTCTTCATTCAAGGTTGCTGTCGGCCACGTCGGATTTTTTACGGCGTTGCTGGCCAAGTCCGGCTTATCACTCGAGGGTCAGAAGCGTGTGGAGCAGGCTGCCGCGCGGAAAGACATGCCGCTGCTTGAGGAACTGCTGGCACGTGAGGGGATTCCTCGGTCGACGGGGCGGGTTATTCTTGAAGTGCTGGAATTGTGCGGTGGGCCTGAGGTCTTGGCCCGTGGGCGAAAATTGGTCGGGCGTGACAGGACTCTCCTGAAACCGCTCGATCGCCTCGCGCAGGTCCACGAGCGATTAGTGTCGCCCGGGCAGCAGGCGGTGCTGATCGATCTGGGCGAGTTTCGAGGGTTTGAATATTATGACGGGATAGTCTTCGACGTCTTTGCGCCGGGAATCGGGGCGGAGTTGGGAGGCGGGGGGCGATACGACCATTTGATGGGTCGGTTCGGTCGTACCGCGGCTTCCACCGGGTTTGGCCTCGACGTGGATCGTCTGTTTCGAGCCCTCGATGCGTCCGGTGTGGTGACGCCAGCTCACTCCAATCCCTCTACAAGCGCCGGCTCCAAGCAGGTTGCTGCTGAACGGCGGCAACGCAGGAGCCCGGTATGAAGTCGCTCTCCGCGGTTGATCTCACCTCCCCCAAATTGCCGCCGCAGAACGTCGAGGCCGAACAGTCGGTGCTCGGCGCGATCCTGTTGGATAACACGGCGATGGCCAAGGTGATGGAGCTGCTGACGGACGAGGAGTTTTACCGGACTGCGCATCGCAAGATTTATCAGGCCATGCTGGAGCTGTCCGACCGCGGCGAAGTCATCGATCAGATTACGCTCACGGAATGCTTGAAGGCGCGCTCTGAGCTCGAAGCGGTCGGAGGATCCGCCTATCTAGCCGAGCTCGTTCAGGTGGTGCCGACGGCCGCCAATATCCGCTATCACAGTAAGATCGTACGGGACAAAGCGCTGCTGCGAGGGCTCATTCAGACCTCGACAGAGGTCGTCACGCGCGGGTACGACGGGACAGTGGCTGTCGATGAGCTGTTGGATTTTGCCGAGCGTTCGGTCTTCAGCCTTGCCCAGGGCAAGCTGGATCGTTCCTTCACGCCGGTCAATCAGATCATCAAGGAAAGTCTCGATGTCGTCGACAAGCTGTCCAAGCGCAAGGAACGTGTCACGGGTGTACCGACAGGCTTTATCGATCTGGACGACCTGACCGCCGGATTGCAGCCGTCGGACTTGATCGTCATTGCCGGCCGCCCGAGTATGGGCAAGACCAGTCTGGCGCTTGGGATGGCGCAGCATGCCGCGCTGCATGCCGGGACCGTCGTCGGCATTTTCAGCCTCGAAATGTCGAAGCCGCAGCTCGTGCTCCGCATGTTGAGTTCCGAGGCTCGCGTCGATTCGCATGCACTCCGGACCGGTCGGTTGCAAAAGGAAGACTGGTGGCGCCTCGCGGAAGCGGCCGGGAAGCTGGAGCAGGCGCCGATCTATATCGACGACTCCGGCGCCGTGACGGTGCAGCAGATGCGCGGGAAAGCGAGGCGGCTCAAGGCTGAGCGTGGCCTCGATCTGTTGATTGTCGACTATCTCCAGCTCATGCAAGGGAAGAGCGACTCCGAGTCACGACAACAGGAAATTTCAGATATCTCCCGTTCCTTAAAGACCCTGGCGAAAGAGCTGAACGTGCCGGTCATCGCGCTATCACAGTTGAGTCGCGCAGTGGAAGCCCGGAAGCCCCCGGTTCCCATGTTGGCCGACCTGCGGGAAAGCGGTGCGATCGAACAGGACGCCGATGTCGTGATGTTTATCTATCGTGAAGAAGTCTACGAACCTGCGACGGAGAGAAAAGGCATCGCCGAAATTCTGGTCAGTAAGCATCGTAACGGACCGATCGGGAAGCGGGACTTATTCTTTCACGACCGGTTTGCCAAGTTCGAGAATCTCGAGAGTCGCGAGGTCGTTTGACGCGTTCTTTCTCGGGCCGGTATAATTTCCATCGGCTACTGTCCTTCGAATATTTCCCCTGCAAGTTGAGCGGATGATTGTGCAACGATTGTGTGAAGCGTGTCGGCAGCCACCTGTCCGAAGAGGTTCTGTGAACGTCAGAACGGTAGCTCTTTTACTGGCGGCTATGTCCTGTGTCACCGCCGCCTGCCACAGCACGCCGCCTGCCCGTCCCGCTCCTGCTGCGGTCACAGCCACCGTGCCGGTGGCTCCTCGTACCATGCCCTCATCCTCAGATTCTCGCGCGTCCTATCACTTTCTCCTCGGGTACCAGGCCGAGTTGGATCAGGAGACGGAACTGGCGATCAAGGAATATCAACTCGCCCTGCAAACGGATCCCGCTTCGAATTACCTCAAAGCCAGGTTGGCTGTGCTCTACTTCACCGCTGGGGATGTGCCGTCGGCGGTGCGCTTCGCGGATGAAGTGGCCGATGTGCCGGGGCTGGATGCGCAGATGCTGGGGCAAATCGGTGGCATGTATGCGGCCGCAGGCAAGCCAGAGAAGGCGTTGAGACTATTCAATCGTGCCATTGAGCAGGAACCTCAGCGAAGCGAGCATTTCTTTGCCAAGGGGCTGCTGCAAGCCAATCAGAAACAATATGTTGAAGCCGAAGACACGATTCGCGCTGGAATCAAGATCAGCCCGGACTCGGCAGTCGGGTACTACTATTTGGGGCGGATCGGGGTCGAAGCCAGAGATTTTGACAAGGCGACGACTCACTTTGAGCAGGCGGTGGCACTGAATCCAGCCTTCGAACCCGCCTACGTGGCTCTAGGGTCTGTGTATGAAGCCAAACAGGATCGGGATAAGGCGATCGGCATCTATCGTCGCTACCTGCAGGGTGTGAATCCGAAAAATCGGGACATCCGGCATCACCTCATTCGCCTGCAAGTCTCCGCGAAGCAGTACGACGATGCACTGCGGGAATTGCAGGAGATGCTGGCGGAAGATCCATCGGACCTCGATGCGCAGCTCCGGATGGGGCTGGTCTATGGGGAGCAGAAAGACTACCCCAAAGCCATTCAGCAGTTGAAACAAATCCTCACGGTGCGGCCGACGGAACTGAAGGTTCGTGACTACCTGGGGTATTTGTATGAAGAGACCAAGGATTACGCCAATGCGATGGAGGCCTATCGGTACAATCTGACGCTGGAGCCTTCTTACTTCGAGGGGCATCTGCATTTGGGCGTGCTGCAGTACCGGACCAAGCAGTATGCCGAAGCCATTCAGCACCTTCGCGAAGCCAGCCTGTTGAATCCCAAGCAGCCGGAGGCCCATATCGTCCTGGGGTTGTCGCATTTTCAAGTCGAACAGTATGAGCCTTCCCTTCAGGCGTTTCAGGAAGGGATTCGCCACAATCCGGATAATGCGGACCTGCATTTCAACGCTGGAACCGCGTATGACAAGCTGAATCGATTCGACGAGGTCGTGAAGTCCATGCAGACGACGCTCGCCCTGGATCCCCACCACGCCGATGCCATGAACTATCTGGGGTACAGTTATGCAGAGCGCGGTGTGAAGATCGAAGAGGCGATTGCGCTGACCAAGCAGGCCGTCGCACTTCGACCGACCAACGGGTATTACGTCGATAGTCTGGCCTGGGCCTTTTTCAAGAAGGGCCTGCTGGCTGAAGCGATGGCGGAGATGAAGCGGGCGGTCGCACTGGTCGGCGACGATCCCGTGATTTATGAACATCTCGGCGAAATCTACTTAAAGCAGCAACACCTCTCCGATGGTCGGGAAGCGCTCCTGCATTCGCTGGAACTGGATCCTTCCAATGACAAACTGATGCAGAGATTCCGTGAACTGGGTTTGGGTGATCCCGCAAAAGAAGAACGCATTCGCCAGGCGCTCCGGCGCGTCTCAGATCGCAAAAGCGCCACGTCGGCTCCCGCTCAGCAGTAATCCCTCTTTTTTTTCTCTTCATCGGGCATCCGCGAACCAAGCGGCATCGGCTGCGGCCTTTCCACACCCCAAACAGATCTTTCCGTCGGGTTTCACTCCACCAGCCATGAATTGCCGGGATCGGCTATTCCCTATTCCTAGCGAGTGGGAGCCGTGACTGTTCGATTCCGTCAATTTTTGGCACTTTCTCTTATGAATTCAGGCCCGCGTGTGATTGTCGGGCGTCAATCGCCGGAAGATCGGTAAGAAAAGATCAATATTGACGTGACCTTATCAATCTGACCGGCACTCGGCGGTTTCGTGGCATAAGGCCTGCTTACAGAGTCCACGTCTGCAGGGCGTCTGTGGTGAGGGAGTCTGTAAATGGGTTTCCAAGATTTCTGTGCCCAAATCCCATGGTGACTACATCGAAGCAACAAGGGTTCACGCTGATCGAATTGATGGTTGTGGTGGTGATTGTGGGAATTCTTGCTGCGTTTGCCATCCCCAATTTTCTTCGATACCGGGCGCAGGCGATGCAGGCTGAGGCACGATCGAATTTGGCGGGTATCTTCGTGGCCGAGACCTCGTTCTTCAGTGAGCGGAAAGAATATGGGAATTTTACAGATGTGGGCTTTGCTATCGCCGAAGGCGGGACGAACCGCTACACCTATCGGTCCGGTCTGGGAATTGGATCGGGGATGGGGCCGAACGGGGGCAATCTCTGCGGACCGTCCAGCAGCTGTGACACGATTCAGACGGCGTCTCCGATGGCAGGGGCAATGACATATACGGGAGCCGTAGGTAACGCGACGACATCCCCCTCTGGATTTACGGCCACCGCCGCGGCGGATCTCGATGGAGATGCCACGCATGACGGCTGGTACGTGAACGATGCGAAGCAGGGATTGAATGGGGCGGAGCCCAATGATGTATCGAGTTAGTGAGAGCGCAAAACTTGTCAGAAGATGACGGAAAACGGAATGGGGTTCAGGCGGCGAGGTCAGGGGGTACGGACGGAATGGATCTAAGTAACCGAAATATAGAAGAAATGATAAGGAACTAGAGGAAGGAGGTGTTGGGCATAGAATCTGCTATTCCCAAGATCTGCTAGGCTTGAAAAAAGCTGTGTCGTGCGAAGAGGCAAGAGAGAAGAACGTGTCGGACGAAGTGGCAACATTAGGAAAGGGAGGAAGTATGTTGAAGCAAATCAAGGGTCAAAAAGGTTTTACGTTGATCGAGTTGATGATCGTCGTGGCGATCATCGGTATCTTGGCGGCCATCGCCATTCCGAACTTCTTGCGCTACCAGGCAAAGTCCCGGCAGTCTGAAGCCAAGACTAACCTGGGCGCGATCTTCGTGGCAGAGACGGCTTATCTCAGCGAAAACTCGCGTTACGGAAGCTTCTCTGAGATCGGATATGCTCTGGCCGGAACATCAAACCGATATTCGTATCGTAGCCCAAACGCTGGGGCTAGTGGTGGAACGGCTGGCTCGAGCGGAACGGCTGGTGTAGATTTGATCGCGTGTGGAACCCCGGCCACTTGCACGGCTGCAACTACGGCTGAGGGCGCTAACGGGCAAATCCCCTCGGCCGCCCAAATTTCCCCAACGGTGGCTTTTACAGCTTCGGCAGTAGCCAATATTGATAATGACACCCTGCTCGATGGGTGGTCAGTCAATGATATCAAGGGCGGTTTGGACCGTGCGCTCCCTGATGACGTCACCATGGGCTAAGTCTACTGAGAGTATCTGCAAGGCGGGGGAGGAACCAGGTTCCTCCCCCGGTTTCATTCCGGCCGACCTATCCAAAAACTTCTCAATCAGCGGTTTAAGATTCGCTTCTGCGATTCGTGGCCTGTCATGCCGTAGTTTTCAATTTTCCTTTGCCAAATTGTTCGTGTCTGATAAAGCAGGGGATATCAGTCTCGACAAGTGACCAAGGCAACCCTATGAACATTCTGCCTTCCATTTCGCTGCTGGTGATCAGCGCACTCGTGCTCTTCTCTCTTCTGCAGGACGGCGGCACGACTCATCCGGCGCAAATGATCATTAGGTTGTTGATTTTGACGTGGCTGGGAATTGTGCTGGCGGCCGGCATTCGCGCGAAGCGGCTAGCCGTTCCTGTGCTGACGATGCGGTACGTCGTCCTGGCGTTCGTCGGTCTGGCTTTGCTGGCGACCGTCCTTTCACCCTACGCTCATCCGAGCCGTCAGTGGTTGATTGTGATCGTGGGGTACGCGGCGTTGTTCTATTTGCTCGTCTCGTTCGCCGAGCGGTGGGAGCATATTCGCAGGCTGACCGTCGTGATCGTGCTGATGGGTGTGGGCGAAGCTGGCTGGGCTATCATGCAGGGTTTGGCATGGAATGTCTTGAGACCCACCGGCACGTTCTTCAATCCCAATTTTCTTGCCGGATATCTCACGGTGGCCTGGACGATTCTGTTCAGCGTTGCCATCTATGGCTATCGACAGGTCCCGGCATGTTCGCGGCGGTGGATGTCTCCCGTTCTGTGGTGGATGGGGCTGGGGACGGCGTTGGGCGGCCTGTTCCTTGCTGTTCTGTTGACCCAGTCAAGGGGGGGCATGGTCGTATTCCTCGCCGGGTCGATCTTTGTGCTGACGGCCCGGTATCGCTGGAAATTGGCCGGCGGCTGTGTGGCGGTGGTGGTGTTACTCGGGCTGGTCGTTCCGACGCCAATCCGTGATCGAGTGTTGGCGGAGCATCAACAGAATCCTGTCTCCTATGCTCGCTGGCAGATGTGGCAGGGAGCGGTCGCACAGATGGTCGACCATCCGTTGGGCATCGGGTTGGGGCTTTATCAATACACCTTTCCGCTCTATGCGTTTCCGGTTGATGGTGAAATTTCCCGGTTTGGAAAAGTGGCGCAGACCCCGCACAACGATTATCTCCAAATGGGCGTCGAGATGGGGCCGGGAGCGATCCTCGTGTTTGGAATCGGGATTGTCTTGCTCCTCCGCGAGTTACGGCAGGTGCTTCAGTCTCGACTGCGGCGTTGGCAGAGAAGTCTGATAGTGGGTGCGGGGGGTGGAGCCATCGCACTCCTGATTCATGCCATGCTCGACTCGAGTTTGCGCGAGTCTGCCCTCGCAACCCTGCTGGTGCTCTGTGGCGCATTGATTGTGTCGGCCGCACGGCTGGCCCAGCGGAGAACCGACAACGTGTCCGTCATACCGATCCATTCACGATGGGCGTGGGGAATCGGGGCGGCGTGTCTGGTGCTGGTTGCCGGGGCAGAAGTGACGCGAATGGGTGTGGCCTGGATGAAGTTTGATAGGGCTTCGCGTCAGGCCATGGCAGGTGAGACGGATGCGGCGATCGAGGGATTGAAGACCGCAGCAGCATTGGATCCAGGTAAGGCGCTGTACCATCACGGCCTGGGATCAGTTTATGCGAGGGCCTTCGAAGCCTCTCGCGACAAACAGGCGTTCCAACTGGCCTATGCGGAGTTTAAGCGCGCGATCGAACTGAATCCACTCGATAGCCGCCTGCTCGGGCTCTTGGGGCAACTCTATGTTTCCGCGTCGCAAGTTTCCGCTGCTCCGGCGGCATCCGACGATCAGCAAAACGTCTGGTTGCGTGCTGCGGTTCAAGTCTACGAGCGGGCCATCCGGCTTGCGCCGTTCTCCGCGATGTATCGATATGAACAGGCCCGACTGTACTGGATGCTGGGTGAGCGGAGCGAGGCTGAACGTCGAGCCGCAGAGGCGGAAAATCTGGAGCCGAATTTTCTTCCGGCTCGGGCGTTGCTGGCTCGCCTGTGGATTGAAAAAGGGCAGGTTGACCAAGCTAGAGGGCAGTTGCGTGAAATTTTGGCACGACAGGCGCGCTACAAGGAGTGGAGCAAGACTAGTCTTGACCAGGCATTTTTGAATGTCGACGTCGCCCCGCTTCGTGCTGCAATCGGAGAAAAGGCGGTCGCCGGATGAAGGGCGAGACCTTGAAGCAAGGACTGATTCAGGCAGCCTTGGGATTGATTTTTCTCGCAGGTTCCTCGGTGCTGCTCCATCTTCTGGATGGTCAACGGACTGCGGTGGCGCGAGCGGAGCAGTTGGCCTATCTCCCGAAAGGGGAATATCTGAAATTGGCGGTGCTCGGCTATCGGCAGGTCGTTGCGGATCTGATCTGGCTGCAGGCGGTCCAACACATCGGCGCAAAACGGGACACGCAGCTGGGCTATACCTGGACCTATCACGCCGTGGATGTTTTGACGGACCTAGATCCCACATTTGTTCCGCCCTATCAGGCGACTGGGCTTTTTCTCGGAGTGCTGGTTGGTCGTCATGAGGAGGGCATTGATATCCTTCGGAAAGGGTTCGTGCACAATCCTGGAGTTTGGCAGCTTCCGTTCTTGGCCGGCTATATCTCCTATTACGAGCAGTGCAATCCGGTTGCAGGCGGGGAATACCTTCGCATTGCGGCACGTGTCCCAGGCTCCCCTGCCTACCTTCCTCGATTGGCTGCGCGCATGACCGTGGAGAGTGGTGACCCGACAGCGGCGCTTGAATTTCTGGACCGGTTCTCCCGGAACGTGACCGACGAACGGGTTCGAGAGGCTCTTCTGCAGCGTATGAAAGAAATCGTCCAGGAAAAGGATCTGCGTTTTCTCGAAGAAAGCATTCGTCGCTATCGCGGAAAGTATGGGCAGCCACCGGCGAAGCTGGAAGATCTGATGCTGCACGGGATTATTCAGCAAATGCCGTCCGATCCGTTGGGTGGGGTGTATGAAGTCGATGCCTTGAAAGGAGCTGTTCGTGCGACGTCAAAGCGGGACCGGTTGCGTATTCATGAAAAGGTGGCCTGTCAGGCAAAAGCAGAAGGTGTCAGGCCCCCGGAGTGGGCGAATCCACTACCTGCATTGCAGTGAGGATGGAGGCGTTTCGTGGACGATATTGTCACCGAAGATCTGAGTAAATCGTACCCTTCCGGTTGGCCCGGCCGGCCGCCGTTTGTTGCCTTAGATGGACTGTCACTGACGGTCCGGCGCGGAGAAATTTTTGGTTTCCTGGGTCCGAACGGTGCCGGAAAAACCACGACCTTGAAAATTCTGCTCGGACTCGTTCGCGCGACCAGCGGACGCGCACTGCTGTTGGGCCAGCCTGTGGGGGATGTGGCGACTCGCCGTCGCATCGGTTTTCTTCCGGAGTCCCCCTATTTTTACGACTATTTGACTGCGGAAGAGTTTCTCGGCTTTTACGGGCAATTGGCCGGCTTGAATCGCGAGGTCACCACACAGCGGGTGAACGACCTATTGCAGCTCGTCGGGCTTGACGAGGCGCGCACGAGGCAGTTGCGGAAGTTTTCCAAAGGGATGCTGCAACGCATCGGCCTCGCACAGGCGATCATCCACGATCCCGAACTGGTTATTCTCGATGAACCCATGACCGGTTTGGACCCGGTCGGCAGAAAGCAGGTTCGTGATCTGATTCTGAGTTTGCGGGATCAGGGGAAAACGGTGTTTTTCAGTACACACATTTTGCACGATGTCGAAATGATCTGCGACCGCGTCGGTCTCGTCATGAAGGGACGGCTGGTAGCCAGCGGCCGGGTCGACCAGCTGGTCCGGCAAGACCATATCCAATCGGTCGAGATCGTGTGTCAGCATATCAAGACGGAGGGCAATGCGCTCATCCACTCGCTTGCTACTCGGGTGCTGCAGCAGGGCCCGCAATGCTTGATCGTGCTGCCTAGTCCTGATGCGGTCGATGCCCTGGTGGGTGAGATCCGCCGTCAGGGGGGGCGCCTGCTTTCGGTGACGCCTCATAAGGCCTCGCTCGAGGATTTGTTTTTCCATGAAGCCTCGCAAGCGGCCTCACGTGTGTCGGCGCAGGTGACCGGTGGGAGGGCGTCCTGATGGGTGTGATCGGGGTCATTGCAGTGAATGCGTTCCGTGAAAGCCTGAGAGATAAGATCCTCTACAATTTGGTGTTATTCGCCGGATTGCTCATCGGACTGTCGGTGGTGCTCGCGGACCTCTCCATTACCGAGCATCACAAGGTGATCGCGGATATGGGCCTGGCGGCAATCAACCTGATAGGCGTGATTATCGCCATGTTCGTCGGTATCAGTTTGGTCAATAAGGAAATCGAGCGACGCACGATCTATACGATCATGGCCCGTCCGATCAGCCGCAGCTGTTTCATTATAGGAAAATATTTCGGCCTGGCGTTGACGCTCCTGGTGAATATGTCCGTCATGCTGGCCGTCTTCCTGTTCACACTCTGGCTCTACCATGTCCCGATCGAGCCGTCACTGTTCCAGGCGGTCCAATTGATGTTCGTCGAGATTCTGGTGGTGACGGCGATCGCGCTCTTTTTCTCGACGTTCACCTCCTCGACGCTCAGCGCCATTTTTACCTTGGGGCTGTATGTCATCGGGCATTTGACTGCGGACCTGAGAGCGATGGTGGCGAACAGTGAGGGCGGGATCGGGAAGGCAGTGGTCGACCTGTTGTATTACCTCTGTCCGAATCTGGAGATGCTCAATATCAAGGGCCAGGCGGCTGTGGGTGTTGCGGCGGCACCGGATTACATGCTGCTCGCGTCCCTCTACGGGTTGCTGTACGCGGGGGTGTTGGTGACGGGAGCCTGTCTGGTGTTTCAGCGGCGAGATTTCTGATCCACGGTCCTGCTGCATCGGTGCACTGAAGCGGCGCGACGAGTCTTATCACTGATAGGGCGTCACGCGCATCATTCCTACCCAGGCCAGACAGCCGGGCGGCGGGGGTTCTCAGCCAAAGGCTACGAAATGGCGTCGCGGCAATACGGCCTCTCTCCCCTCATGGTCTTTACCAGTATGTCCTCGCATTGGAACCTGCTCTGTCTATTGACCAAGCGCGAAATCGTCAGCCGTTATCGAGGGTCGCTGCTGGGCGTGGTATGGGCATTTCTGCATCCGACGGTCATGCTGGCCGTGTATACGATTGTGTTCAGGGGCGCGTTCGGTATGCGGTGGGGGCGGGACGGCGAGAGTGCCCTGGATTTCGGCCTCCTGCTGTTCTCGGGGCTGATCATTCATGCCTTGTTTGCTGAGAGTATTCATCGGGCGCCATACCTGATCGTGAATCATAGCAACTACGTCAAAAAGATTGTCTTTCCGCTGGAAATTCTCGCCTGGACTTCCCTCGGCGCGGCGCTCTTCCACGCGGCCGTCAGTGCACTTGTGTTGATCGTCTTTTACGGTATCCTCCACCATTCGTTGCATTGGACGATGTTGTTGATCCCTGTCCTGCTCCTGCCGCTGGCCCTGGTGACGATCGGAATCTCCTGGTTTCTCGCCTCCGCCGGTGTGTTCCTGAGGGATCTCGGCCACGCGAGCGGACCGGTCACCACTGTGATGTTGTTTCTGTCGCCGGTGTTCTATCCGGCCTCGGCATTGCCCGAACCCTATCGGGTGCTGCTCCATGCGAATCCGCTCACCTTTCTCATCACTCAAGCGCAGGATGTGCTCATCTGGGGAAAAGCTCCGTCCTGGGTCGGCATCGCCCTCTATGGTGTGTGTAGCTACCTGGTCGCATGGGCCGGGCTCCTGTGGTTTCAGAAGACACGGAAGGCGTTTGCCGATGTCCTCTGAGTGGGCCATCCGCGTTCACAATCTGTCGAAAACCTATCGGCTGTACGATCGCCCGGGCGACAGGGGGAAGCAGTGGATCCTGCCTGCGGTGCAGACATGCCTCGGACGCAAACCCGCGCAATATTACCGGGAGGTGCATGCCGTCGAAGATGTGTCTTTCGAGGTGAAGAAGGGGGAGACGCTCGGCATCATCGGCCGGAACGGATCGGGGAAGTCCACGCTGTTGCAGTTGATCGTGGGGACCTTGAGTCCGACAGGCGGAACGATCGAGATCGATGGTCGTGTGGCCGCGTTGTTGGAGCTTGGTGCTGGATTTCACCCCGAGTTCACGGGGCGCGAGAACGTGTACCTCAATGCGGCCTTGCTCGGACTGTCGCGTGAGGATGTTGATGTGCAGTTGGATGACATCCTTGCGTTTGCTGACATCGGGATCGCGGCCGATCAGCCTGTCAAAACCTACTCCAGTGGCATGATCGTCAGGCTGGCTTTCGCGGTGATTGCACATGTTAAGGCGGATATTCTCATTATTGACGAAGCGTTGGCTGTTGGAGATGCGTTCTTCGTTCAAAAATGCATGCGCTTTCTGAGGGCATTCATGGAACATGGCACGGTATTGTTTGTGAGCCATGATTCAGCGGCAGTGCTCAGTCTCTGTCGTAACGCTCTGTGGCTCGATCATGGACGGGTCGCTGATATGGGTGAAGCGAAGAGCGTGTGTGATCGTTACCTGAATCCGCAGGCATCACATGGGAACGTGCCGCGTGGCGCTATGTTCGGGGAGAGCGAGACTCGCGCTGTTTCCGACGATGGTGCAGGTGCGCAATGGCTGGAGACGTCTGGGTTGTTCGGCGAGCGTCGGGCGTGCATAGAAAAGGTGGCATTCAGGGATGCCTCAGGCCGAGTGCTTCATACGGTTCAGGCAAGCGCGCGCGTATCTCTCCTAGTGTGGTGCCAAACCTCGATACAGTTGTTGAGCCCAATTGTGGGTTTTGTCGTAAGGGATCGACTTGGTCAGTCGCTTTTCGGTGGCAATGTTTGCGTGGCAGGCCAAGGGTCGTCCTCAAGTACAATTGTGCCAGGTACACGATTTGTCGCCGAGCTGGAATTTATGATGCCGGTACTTCACGCTGGTGATTACTCATTAAGCGTTGCGCTCGCCGAAGGCACACAGGAGCATCACGTTCAGTACCATTGGATTCATGATGCCCTGACCTTTAGCTCAAATCCTTCAGAGTTGTGTTTTGGGCTGATTGCCGTTGAGCTGCTGCATGTGGAGTTGCATCGGCTTGTTACGCAGAACTCGCACAATGAAAACGCCAATGATTCTGTCGCCCTGTAGAGTGTGTGGCGGAGAGCGCTTTGCTCACCACGACGTGTTGTGGGGCAATCTTATTAGTCAGTGGGAACTGTCTCAGGAAGAGGCCGCCTATATCAATGTTCAGCAAGGAACCGCTTGTGTGGGATGCGGTTCTAACGTGCGATCAATCGCCTTGGCCGATGCTTTCTTGCGCTACCATGAGTCACCAAGTCCACTAGTCGAGTGGGTGCATGCACCGCTCGCACAGTCTCTACAGACATTAGAGATTAATGAAGCGGGAACGTTGAGTGGCATCCTCAAAAATATTCCGCACCATCGATTGGTGCGCTACCCCGAATACGACATGATGGCGCTTGATCTCGAGAGTGAATCGTTCGACATTGTCCTCCACTCGGATACGTTTGAACATATTTCCGATCCCGTCAAAGGGCTCAAGGAGTGCCGTCGGGTGCTCCGTAGGGGCGGCGCGTGTGTGTTTACTGTTCCCATTATTGTCGGGCGGCTGTCGCGTGGACGACACGAGCGTTCCCCGAGTTATCATGGCCATCCCGGCTGCCTCGATGAAGCGATGCGCGTGCATACCGAGTTCGGGGCGGACGTATGGGAGGTTGTTCTCAGTGCAGGCTTTTCCGAATGTCGCATTGTGTCCTATTGCTACCCTGCTGGTATTGCGTTAATTGCCGTGGCCTAATGCGCTATGCATCTATCCCCCTCACCTGTGTGTAGGAAGTTTGCTGTATATGATCGAAATGCGATTTACCGGTGAACGATATGTCCCAGCTTTGGGAGGCCAGATCAAGTACGAACATCTACACCGCTATTGCCTTGCCATGGATTGGGCTATGGGAAAGGTTGTACTGGACGTCGCATCGGGGGAGGGATACGGATCAGTGATTCTTGCGCAAGTGGCGACGAAGGTCGTGGGAATCGACCTCAGTGGGGAGTGTGTCCGCTATGCCACCCACCGTTATCGGGCGTCCAAGAATCTGTCTTTTGCGGCGGGAAGTTGTGGCGAATTGCCGATCCAAGACCATTCTGTGGATTTAGTCACCTCGTTCGAAACCATCGAACATCATGATCGTCACCAGGAAATGTTGAATGAGGTCAAGCGTGTTCTGAAACCAGATGGGATCCTCATTCTGTCTTCCCCCAACCGACCGGTGTATTCGGAAGGGTCCACCCAGCCGAATCCGTTTCATGTGAAAGAATTGGACTGGAACGAACTGAATGAGCTGCTCACGGCAAGGTTTCGGTCCGTGGCGTACTATGGACAACGTTTAGCGACTGGATCCGTGGTGTTTCCGCTCAATGCGTCTGCAGGGGAGAATGGCTATGCGGCCTATAGCGATGTGGGCGGCAAAGACAGCTTTGGCGTTCCCTGTTTGGATGCCCCTATGTATTACATAGCTGTCTGTGGTGATCAGGACCTTTGCATTGATCGGCATCGAACCACGTCTGTGTATCTGGACCGGGAGTCCGATTTGTGGAAGGAGCAACAGCAAATTGCTCACTGGGCGAATCGCCTCGCGAGTGAGTTGGAAGAGACAGGGGCTAGGCTCGTTGCGGTTGCGGGTGAGCTGCAGCAAATTAAGGCATCCAATGGATGGCGGTTTATCTGCCGGGCAAAGGAAGTTACCAATCGACTCTTCCCTGCGTACACGAAGCGGAGAGAAGTCTATGAGATCGGATTGCGGTTGCTCAAATGGCTGGTACGGGAGCGCGTGGCCAGGAGACCTCTCGGGACATGGTTACCTGTCAGTCGTATGGCGCGTAAAGTTCGATCATTGCCGAATTTGATTCGGAAGGCGTGTTGCGTTTGGCGCGAACAGGGAACGATAGCCCTGGCTGGGAAAATTGCCGAGCGAGCGCAGCGGATGATGGGACGACCGATACGGAAACGGAAGCAGCTGCACTTCTTCGCAAGGGTTTGGACCCCTCTAACCGTCGGCTCATCATCCGAGCCGGTGGTGTCCGTTATCGTTCCTATTCACAATCATCCTCTCGTGACCTACACCTGCCTGAAATCAATCACTGAGGTCGAAACACGGATCCCTTTCGAAGTGATCGTCGTGGATGACTGTTCGGGTGATGAAACGCCTCACATGCTGGCGGACATCTCGGGCATTCGTGTGGTCAGAAACGAAACCAACCTAGGATTCATTGGCTCTTGTAATGCCGGCGCCAAGGTCGCTCAGGGCCAATATGTGCTTTTTCTGAATAATGACACCATTGTGCGGGCTCATTGG
The DNA here is from genome assembly GCA_000196815.1 of Nitrospira defluvii. Lineage (GTDB taxonomy): Bacteria > Nitrospirota > Nitrospiria > Nitrospirales > Nitrospiraceae > Nitrospira_A > Nitrospira_A defluvii_A. Next base: position 3,414,311 of record FP929003.1, on the reverse strand, counting down.
CTTGAGGAGTTGGTGCAAACATTTGAATTACACCCCGATGCGGGGCTCGTCGGCGCCAAACTGTTGTATCCGGATGAGAGCTTGCAGGAAGCGGGGTCGATTATCTGGAATGACGGATCGGCGTGGAATTATGGACGCTGTGATGATCCTGACAAGCCTGAATACTGTTATCTGCGGGAAGTGGATTATTGCTCAGGTGCGTGCATCTTACTCCCGAAGGATCTGTTCTCCCAACTGGGAGGTTTTGATGATCACTATGCCCCGGCGTATGGCGAAGATTCCGATCTAGCGTTCAAGGTTCGGCAGGCCGGCAGGAAAGTTTTCTATCAGCCGATGGCGAAAATCATCCATTTCGAGGGCACCAGCTCAGGAACGAAAGTCTCTCAGGGCGTCAAGAGACATCAGGTAGTCAATAAGGAAAAACTCTTTCACCGATGGGCCTCTGTTCTGATAGACCACGCCGCTCCTGGGGAACGTCCTGAACTAGAACGAGAACGAACCGTCACCAGGCGGATTTTGGTTGTGGATGCGTGCACTCCGACGCCGGACCAAGATGCCGGTTCTCTGAAGATCTATAACTTCATCAAGATCTTTCAGTCCCTTTCGTACCAGGTTACCTTTGTGCCAGATGACCTGACTTTCATTGATCGGTACACCGAGGACCTTCAGCGGCGTGGAGTGCAATGCCTGTATTGGCCCTATGTGGCGACGCTGGAGGAGCATTTGGCGCAAGAGGGAGGAAAGTATGACCTCATTCTTTCCTGCCGCCCCGACGTCACTGAAAAGCACCTGGTCAGTTACCGGAAGCATTGTCCCACAGCCAAAGTGCTGTACGATACTGCTGATATTCACTACCTCCGTGAGCAGCGGCAGGCGATGATCGAAGGAAATTCCCAATTGGCCAAGCAAGCGGAACGACGAAAGGCTCAGGAGTTGGCCTTGGTTGCACAGGTTGATTGCACCGTGGTCGTCAGTCAGCTGGAACAGGCCATCCTTCAGAAGGAAGTGCCGTGCGCAAAATTTTCTGTGATTTCGGCCGTGCATGAGCGTTATGTGCGCAGCGTTGAGTTCGAGGACACCAAGGACATTCTATTCTTAGGTGGATATCAACACCTCCCGAACGTGGACGCTGTTCAGTATTTTGTGACCGAGGTGTTTCCGATTCTGCGGGACGAGTTGCCCGGGGTCAAATTCTACATCGTCGGTAGTCGTCCTCCTGAGTCGGTTCAGCGGCTCGCCGGTAATGATGTGATTGTGACCGGCTATGTGCCTGATCTTGGGGAGCTCATGTCGAACATCCGACTGTCGGTTAATCCGCTACGATATGGCGCGGGTATCAAAGGCAAGATTGTGAGCTGTCTGGCATACGGGCTTCCCTGTGCTGGTACCAGTGTGGCGTTCGAGGGCATGGAGTTGGAAGATGGCCGCGATGTGGTCATCGCCGATACAGCCAACGATCTTGCCGCCAAAATTTCACAGCTGTATCGGGACAAGAATTTATGGCAGAAATTGTCGAACCGTGGATATGCGATCGTCAGAGATCGATACTCATTTGAAGCGGCGACAAATTCCTACTCGGATCTGTTTGATAGTTTTCACATCCCCACGCGCTCGCGGCGGCTTCCTGCGACCTACTATGGGACCTGCAATGTTTGTGGGGAACACGTACATTTCAAGACGTTGGGATCCGAGAATCTTCGAGAGAGTTTGCTTTGTGATGCCTGTGGCGCAAGCTGCAGAAATCGATCCCTGGCCAGCGGGTTGCTCGATCAAATTGGAAACCACATGGTGCGGAGTATTGCCGAGCTCGCAGTTGCGCCAGCGGGCCCCCGCATATTTGACACCGATGGATTTAGCCCCTTGTTCAAATTCTTGAAGGAGGCGGAGTTTTATACCTCATCTATTTATGACCCCACCCGGCCGTTCGGGGAGTTCATCAGGCCGAAAGTTATGAACATCGACCTTCAGGCAATGCCGTTTCAAGATGGGTTCTATGACATTATCATCACTTCGGATGTAATGGAACATGTGAGGAGGGATGAGGCTGCGCATCGGGAGATCTATCGCTGTCTCAGACCTGGTGGTTGCTATGTGTTTACGGTTCCCTATGTGCCGGGATGGCAATCCAATCAGGTTCGTATCGATAGCTCAGGAGTGGAAGATATCTATGTGATGGAAAAGCAATACCACGGTGACCCCATGAATAGTACAGGCATCCTGGTCTATCGGATTTATGGCCAGGAACTTGTTGCTCAATTGAGACATATTGGTTTCGAGGTTACGTTTATAAACAATTCGGAACCTTGCATCGGGGTGGTGACCAAGGACCTCTTTGTCTGCAAAAAAGTGTGAAGGAGATGCGCTGCGCCCACTCAATCAATGGTTCTGATGTCTGCGCTGAATTCAGAAGCAGCCTGACCGTTTTGGCGTGAGATCTTTTATGCTGAGGTCACTCCTACGATGGCTGTTCGTGACTTTCTAAAACGTATCTCGGCATGGATCCGTAAGCCTGGGGCGACTGATGAGGTGCCCGCGGGCACGCCGCCGCATGTAACGCCTCGCCCTTCCTGGAGTGATGCGCGCGGCACTCCAACCTATGATGCGGATTTTCTGACCGTCTGGCACAAGAATCCAGACTTTCTCCAAGATCAGAAGTTCATGGCGGCCTATAAGGCCGGAATGAATTCCGGGCACAAAATTGCTCGTCCTGCAGGTTCGTCCGACGATATCCATATTGAATGGCGGATCCATATCTGTTGTTGGGCAGCGTGGCATGCCAAGCAGTTGCCTGGCGATTTTGTCGAATGTGGGACGAACACTGGTATCATGTCCCTGGCTGTGGCCAACTATATTGATTTCAACTCGACCGGGAAAACGTTTTTTCTCTTCGATACATTTCAGGGTATTCCGGAAGACCAAATCACACCCTACGAACGGTTGCTGGGCCGTGTTCAGGAGAATGAACAGCAGTATGACGATTGTTATGAGAGAGCAAAGATGAACTTTTCTCCATTTCCCATGGCCATGCTCGTGCGAGGAAAGGTCCCGGATACATTAGTTTCTGTGCCGATTGGCGACGTCTGTTACCTATGTTTAGATATGAACATCGTCGTGCCTGAACGGGCAGCCATCGAATACTTCTGGGATAAGCTGGTGCCTGGTGCCCCTATCATTCTTGATGACTACGGCTGGCTCAATTTTGGGAAACAAAAAGAGGCCATGGATGCCTTTGCGCTACAGAAAGGCGTGAAGATTGCCAATTTGCCGACTGGGCAAGGTCTCTTGTTCAAACCTTGAAGTTGGCCGAGCGGTCTTCCTCGCCGCAATGAGGCCATGGTGACCTGCCAGGCCTGATGCCCTTCATGTCGTGGTCGAACTTGTGAAATTCTATGGAGTTTGAGGGTGTTCTTGCTATTCTAGAAGCACCGAATCCCCTCCTGTGCTCAGTCGGGTGCGGTCCGTGCGCGGGCCGCTTGTGGCAACTTTGGAGTTGTGGCATGTCGAACTACCTTCCAACAATGAACAATATTTCCTGTGAGTTGAGAAATGGCCGAAGCATCTATGATGGATATATTCGGGGATGGGGTATCCAGTTTGGAGAGCTTCGAAAGCGGGTCAGTGAGGATCCGCTCTACAAGAAGGCTATCGCCCTGGCGCATGGCCGTACGGTCGTTGCAGAAGACAACCGCATCAACCTCTTTCTCATTGTCAAATTTTTTCTCGGCAAGGTCGGTGCTGGCGATGTGATCGAGTTCGGATCTTATCGAGGAGGCAACGCGATTTTTTTGGCTCATCTCGTTGATCAGCTATATCCCGGCACCAGAGTGTACTCACTCGATACCTTCGCAGGCATGCCCGCGACCAATTCAGATGTTGATGCGCACCAGAAGGGTGATTTCGGAGAGGTAGACCTGGACGAGTTACGCTGTTATGCGGCCACCAATGGATTGCACAATCTGGAGTTTGTCCAAGGCCTGTTTCAGGACACAGCTCCCGCTGTCTTGCGTCGCGCGAAAAATATTGTGCTCGCACACATTGATTGCGACATCTACTCCTCTGTTGCGTACTCCTATGAGATCGTGAAGCCCCATATGGCGGTCGGAGGGTATGTCGTGTTTGATGACGCGACGGTATCCAGTTGCCTGGGCGCCACAGAGGTGGTCGAGAGCACGCTTATTCGTCGAGACGGCCTCAACTCGGAGCAGATTTTCCCGCAATTCGTGTTCAGGGCAGGGCTTAATCAAGCAAGGCCATAGGTCGTTGTTGGAACGTTCATTGGCGCAAGGGCACATGTGTTAGCTGGGGCTCCAAATGTTTGATGCCGGTCTCCTGCAGCGCGTGTGGCACATTTGGCGGAATGAAGGCCGAGCCGCGTTGATTGATCGGATGCGGCAAAGATACCGTCGAACCAATGTCGGCATGCTGCTGCACCCTGCCACGCCTAAGCGATATCCATGTGGATGCAGCGGATCTTCCGACCTCGAGTATGCTGATCGGCTGAAAGGGGAGCTCGCCAATTTTCGGAATGTCCAGAATGTTCATGATCTTCCGGACATTTTTCACTATTGGTCTGAAAAATACCTGCTGCCGAGGTTTGTGGCGCTCAATATCCCTGGTGTTACGGAGTTGTTCGTCAGATATGTTGCGGACGCGTGTCGCGTCAAGCCGGGAGAGATGTGTCATGTGGCGAGTCTTGGCACGGGAAATTGCGAGGCCGAGGTTGTGATGGCTGAGCAACTGGTGGCGAGCGGAATCACAAGGTTTCAACTGGATTGTATTGAAGTGAATCCGCAGATGCTAGCGCGTGGGAGGGCGTTGGCGTCATCGAAACAGATGCTGCCCTATCTCAATTTTGTAGAGTCAGATGTGAAACATTGGGAGTGTGACAAACAGTATTCGGTGATCGTTGCGAATCAGTCACTGCACCACTTTCAAGACCTCGAAGTCCTTTTCGGAAAAGTTCGACTTGCTATCGGCCACTCTGGAGTCTTTGTTGTCTCCGATATTATCGGCCGAAACGGGCACATGCGATGGCCTGAAGCGCTTGAGGTTGTTCAGGAGGTCTGGAGAACCATGCCGGACCGGTACAAGTACAATCATTTGCTCAGCCGATATGAGCCTATGTATGAAAATTGGGATTGTTCCGTAGGGGGATTTGAAGGCATTCGCGCGCAAGATATTTTGCCGCTCTTGACGCACACCTTCAAGTTCGAGATGTTCCTTGCCTACGGAAACATTATTGATATTTTCATCGATCGAGCGTTTGGGCATAACTTTGATGCACAGGTTGATGTCGACAGGGCGTTCATTGACCGAATCGCCCAGTTGGATGAGGAGCTGTTGGCTGCAGGTACGATCAAACCCACGCATCTCATTGCCAGTATGCGAAATAGTTCTACAATGAATAGGCAAGTGTATCGTCATTTCACGCCGGACTTCTGCCTTCGGCTTGCGGACTCGGCCGGCTCAATCATGAAGATGGGATAGGTGTCTCGATGGAGTGCTCTGCAGGTGTTGGTTTATGAAAGAGTGTAGTAAGTCCATTGCCCGGCGATTGAGCGATCCCAATTTTAGTAATCGGTATTTTGTCGGCAGGGGACTCGATATTGGGGGAAAGCCGGATCCATTGGCGTTGTATGCTGAATTGTTTTCACGGATTGAACATGTTCAAACCTGGGATCGTGAAGACGGCGACGCGCAGTTTCTCTCTGAGATTCGCGATGAACAGTACGACTTCGTTCATAGCAGCCATTGTCTGGAACACTTAGTCGATCCTTGCCAGGGGCTCAAGAATTGGTTTCGAGTGGTGAAACCGGGAGGCTATCTGGTCATTCTGGTTCCCGATGAAGACTTGTATGAACAAGGAGTATTTCCCAGTGCATATAACCAGGATCACAAGTGGACTTTTGCCATTTATAAAGAGAAGTCCTGGAATCAAAAATCGGTAAATATGTTGCCGCTGCTTATGGAGTTGGGTAGCAACGCTGAGGTTATCAAAGTGGAGCTTCTCTCAGCAACCTACCGGTACAAGTTGCCAAAATACGACCAGACCAGGTCCCCTGTCGGAGAGTGTGGGATCGAGGTCGTAGTTCGAAAACGTGTAACGAGCGAAGTTGCAGAAGGTGGTCGCCTGCCAACGCGGGCTCCTGTCGAAAACCGTGAGATGCGGATTCACCTCAATCAATACCTCAATGATGCTGATACGCTTAGGCAAGCGAATAAGACGGTGCCGCCCTTTAAGAATGATACCGATCTATGATCCTTCCCGAGCGCTAATGGATGTGCAGTGGGCAGCACCGACTATTGGTTGCCGCTCGGCGTGCCTGGTTGAAACAGGGCATTTTGCCCTGAGGAGGTTATAGGGTGATTGTACGCGCGAGGGCGCCGTTACGACTGGGTCTTGCAGGGGGAGGAACCGATGTTCCTCCCTTCTGCGATCTTTACGGCGGGGTGGTTTTGAATGCCACCATCGATAGATATGCCTATGCCACGATTGAGACCGTCAATTCGAGCAGGGTGAAGTTTGTTGCCACGGACCAAAATATTAACTATGAAGCGGAGGCAAGCCATTATCTTCCTCATGACGGAGTTCTGGACCTGCATAAGGGGGTGTATAACCGTATCATGAAGGAGTTTCACCATGGGACACCGGTTCCACTGACCTTGACCACCTATTGCGATGCTCCGGCTGGATCAGGCCTGGGGTCATCCTCCACGCTGGTAGTGACGATGATCAAGGTGTTTGTTGAACTTCTCAACCTTCCGCTGGGCGAATACGACATTGCGCATCTTGCCTACGAGATCGAACGACATGATGTAGGCCTTCATGGTGGGAAGCAAGACCAGTATGCTGCGACGTTTGGAGGGTTTAATTTCATCGAGTTCTATGCCAAGGACCGTGTGATTGTGAACCCGCTCAGGGTAAAAAACTGGATCATTTCAGAACTGGAAGCGTCATTAGTGCTGTTCTACACGGGAGTATCTCGATCTTCTGCGGTCATCATTGAGAAACAACGCCAGAATGTGGCGAGCCGGGAGGAGGCTCCCCTTGCGGCGCTCCATCAATTGAAGCAAGAAGCTGTGCTTATGAAGGAGAGCGTGCTCAAGGGAGATTTTGCTGGGTTTGCGCGATCAATGGAAATGTCTTGGCATTCTAAGAAGCAGACTGCCACCCTCATCTCCAATCCACATATTGATGAAATCTATGCACTCGCCAAGAAAGCCGGCGCTCGAGCAGGTAAAGTGTCCGGTGCTGGTGGCGGCGGGTACATGATGTTTATCGTCGATCCTGCCCGCAAGATGGATGTGGTGCGAGCGCTCCGCTCTGTAGGCCCCGATGTGTTTAACTGCCAATTCACCAAGCATGGGACGCAAGGATGGCGAGTTGAGTGATTGTCGACAATTCTCCATCCATCCATTAGGCGGCCTGACGATACGGCACGCCATCGATTACCAGCCTCAACAGCAAGTGTCCATACTTGCACGATTCAGCCTTACCCTGATCACCAGGGGGGTGTTCCGCTACACGCTGCTGTGGCCCAAGAGGTTCTACCGTGGAAGCCATCATCCTTGCTGGAGGACTTGGCCGACGTTTACGGCCTAGCGTGTCGACAGTGCCAAAACCATTGGCACCGATACGTTCGCGCCCCTTTTTAGAATACCTATTCGACTATCTCCTCACGGAGGGAATTCGATCGATTACAGTCGCCGTGGGTTATGGCGCAGACGCCATAGTAAATCACTTCAAGAGCCAGTATCGCGGTCTGACGATTCAATACTCGACCGAAACGGAGCCATTAGGAACCGGTGGCGCACTCAAACAGGCATTGAGAATGGTGACGTCGGATCGAGTTTTTGTCATCAACGGAGACACTTTTTCGCAGGTTGACTATCGACGTATGGCTAGCGAGTTCGATGGGGGATCCACGTCCATGGCCATGGCTGTCACCTACCTGAACGATATTTCGCGGTATGGGAAGGTCAACATTCAATCGGGTGTGGTCTGTTCCTTTGAGTCTGGAGAGCGGGGAGGCGGTGGGCATATTAATACCGGTGTGTATCTGATTCCCAGAAATCTGCTTGAACACTCGGAGCTTCCGGAAAAGTTTTCATTCGAGAGCGGTTTCCTTGCACAAAAGGTTCGCAAGCTTCGTCCGCAGGCATTCTTCGCCGACGGGTATTTTATTGATATTGGCATACCTGCAGACTATGAGCGTGCCCAAATAGAACTGCCAGAGTGGGAGTAGTTTCATGGCTCGGGATCGCGTGAGGTGCACTCCTGGTTTAGGGGACGGCGTACGTTGGGTGATCGAGCGAATTGTGCACGTCTCAAGACATGAGGGACTGGGAAGTCTTAGGCGGAAAGTAGTGGGTGTTGCCACGAAGCTCTATCGAGAGTGGAGCCGCGGTTGGCCTATCTCTTCGAGGTCGCTCGAAGAACAGTATCGAGTCTGGATTGAGCGACACCGTCAAGACTCCGGCCCTCCTGCGCTGAGTAATGCGGATACTTCTCGCGTCTCTCTGATCAGTCTTATCGTGTCTATTGTCGGCAGTCCCCTTGCTGAGCTGAAAGCTACTATCGAGTCTATCGCGCGGCAGACCTATCCCAACTGGGAACTTATTTTGGTCTGTGAACCTTCTCAGGCGCATGCGATCCGGGGGCTCTTTGAGGTTATTGCTGTGGCGGATAAAGAGTCGCTGCATGTTCTGGAAGTCGAGACGCGCGAGTTCGAGTCGTTGCTTTTGGGAGTCGCGGCTTCATCCGGAGAGTTTGTCTGGTTCTTGAAATGTGGCGATCTGCTGGCTGCTCAGGCGCTTCACTCGGTTGTCCTTGCGTTGAATGAAGGGGGAGACATAGATCTTTGCTATTGCGATGAAGATCAGCTTCCGCCGGATGGCTGTGCCCCGAAACCATTTTTTAAGCCGTCATGGAGCCCCGAGCTGCTTCTCTCGATGAACTATCTGTCCTATTCCACTGTATTTCGAAAAGCCTTGTTAGACGACATCGATCAACTTAACAAGCGGGAACACAGCTCCTGTCTCTATGATTGTCTTCTGTGGGCATCCGAAAAGGCCACTCATATCGTTCATCTTCCAAGCGTGCTCTACCATTCGCGGAGAGGATCAAATCCGAAGACTACCCATGCGAGCAGCTCAACACAATCTGCGTCTGCGGAAAAACTAGCGCTCGAGCGTGCCCTTCATCGCAGGGGCATCGAGGGCAGGGTCGAGGAGCTCGTGCCTGGGCGATTCCGCATCCGCTATCGGCTTGACCACCAACCACTCGTTTCGATTCTTATTCCCACCAAAGATCGGGTCTCTCTATTATCGCGGTGCGTTGCCAGCATCGAAAAGTGCACGACCTATACGTCCTATGAAATTCTCATTCTCGACAATGGGAGCGTGTCGGAGGATACTGGAAAATATTTCGATGAGATTGGAAAGAAATGGCGCATCGTATCCTGCCCTGGTCCGTTTAACTTTTCAGCCATTAATAATCGAGGAGCGTGTGAGGCGAACGGGGAGTACCTCCTCTTTCTCAATGATGATACGGAAGTCCTGACTCCAGAATGGCTTACGATCATGATGGAGCAGGCCTCCCGACCAGGGATTGGTGCGGTTGGAGCCAAACTTCTTTACCCCAACGGGAGAATGCAGCATGGGGGCGTCGTGCTTGGGGTAGGAGGTGTGGCTGGCCATGCGTTCCGGCACATTCCCAACCACGAATGGGGATACCATGGACTTGCCCATGTAACGCGTAACTGCAGCGCTGTTACGGCGGCCTGCCTGCTGGTGTCTCGCACTCTTTTCCGACAGATTCAGGGGTTTGATCCCACACTCCCGGTCGAATACAACGATGTGGATCTCTGTCTTCGGATCAGGCGAGCTGGACAGCGTATCGTGTACGCTCCGGAAGCTGTGTTGTATCACTATGAATCGGCAACAAGGAAAGGGACTCGTTGTCGAGCCGACGAGGAACGAGTCTGGCAGACCTGGGGCGACGTCATTCGGGCCGGGGATCCCTATTACCATGTGAATTTAACCACCGACCGAGAGGATTGGAGTCTCCGGTTGTGAGAATACAATCGAGTCTTCCTTCGCGATACACCACAGGCCTATAGCCCAGGAAAGAGTAGGCGTATAGAGTCTTCTGCAGGTCCACCTCTCCAGGGGCAATCCTAGACGAGGTCTTCGTCGCGCTGGTTCATCGCGGTTGCCCAGTTTCTGGTTGGCGCCATCAATACTTAAATCCTGTCTCGCTGGCCGGCACGCCCTCAAGATGTGTCATGTTTCATGCCGTTGTTTTGTCCGTGATTAGGAGCAAAAACAGCGAAAAACCTATCCTTGCCTGAGAACTCCGGTACTATTTGAGAAGCCGGTCGTGTGCGCGCAACCGGTGGATATTTCAACACAACAGGGCAGAAACACGTGCAATGACGGTCACGTATTTCTCGAAAAGCTCGATCATCGGCCCCAGCAGTCGTTATCGCATCTTTCAATTCCTACCCCATTTGCAGGCGGCCGGGATTGACTGTCGTGTGGCCCCCTTGTTCGGGGAAATGTATTTCTCGATCCTCGCGGTGCAGTCGTCTGCGTTGCGGGCGTTTCTCAAAATTCCCTATGTGTTCGCCTGTTTTCTCAAACGACTCTGGGCGCTGCTGGTGATGGGAAAACGGGACCTGATCGTGATCGAGGGGCAGCTCTTTCCTTATGCGCCTCCGCTCGCTGAACGGCTGCTGCGCTGGTGCCGATATCGAGTGGCGATCGAAATGGATGATGCGATCTATCTGACTCCCGGGCATGAGCGGAAGATGCCTGCGTTGCTCTCAATGGCCACAGGCGCCATCGTCGGGAATGACCGGCTGGCCGCCTATGCGAATCAGTTTTCGTCGCGAGTCTGTGTCGTTCCCACAGTCGTCGATACAGAACGATTCAAGCCGGATTTGACGAGATCCACCGGCTCCTCTGCACAGAACTCCGAGGCCATTACGATCGTGTGGATCGGCCTGGCGTATAACCTGAAATATCTGAATGTGCTGGCGCCGGCCCTTCGCGCATTACAACCAACGTTTCACCTGACGCTCCGTGTGGTGTGTTCACAGCCGCCGTACATGCCGGGTGTCGAGATTGATTTCAGGACCTGGGATTTTCAGCGGGAGGTGGCAGATCTACAAGATGCCACGGTCGGCGTGATGCCGCTTGAGGATACCGAGTGGGCCAGGGGCAAGTGCGGCTTGAAGCTCCTTCAGTACCTTGCGGTGGGGATTCCAGCGGTGGCCTCACCCGTCGGAGTGAATCGCGACATCATTGTGGACGGAGAGAACGGATTTCTGGCCGCCACCGAGCAAGACTGGTATGAACGCCTCGATGCACTCTGCCGGCAACCGCAGTTGCGCGCTCGAATGGGGCAGGCCGGACGTCGGACCGTGGAGGAGCGGTACTCACTCGCGGTGTGGGGACCCCGGCTAGCCGGCGTGTACCAGACATTGACAGAGAATGAGCATTTGAATGTGGTGCACCGGGCGGTTCACGGCCCTGTGTCCGGCCACCATCGCTCGACAGGAACTCGATGATTCTGCTCATACTGACCTTTGTGGTCGCGATGCTCCTCTCGATCTATGGCGTGCCGATCGCGCGTCGCGCGGCCCTGAAATTCGGAATCGTCGACAACCCGGATGGCCGGCTGAAGCATCAGCGCGAGCCGGTTCCTTATCTGGGCGGATTGGCGATCTATCTCGCGTTTCTCGTGAGCCTGGCCTTTACCTTCGAGTTCCGGCAGGACGTGCTCGGCATCGTGCTCTCCGGGACACTGATCGTCATGCTGGGGCTGATCGACGATTTCGGGGTGTTGTCGCCGGGAACCAAACTCGCGGGTCAATTCCTGGCGGTGTTCGTGCTGATCAAGAGCGGCATTCGCATCGAAATCGCCTCCTTGCCCGATTGGGTCGATGTCGTGCTGACGGTGTTCTGGATGATCGGCATCATCAATGCGTTCAACCTGCTGGACATCATGGACGGGTTGTCGGCCGGTGTCGGCGTCATCAGTGCCGCATTTCTGTGCGTGGTGGCGATTCTCAATGGCGATCAGGCGATCGCGTTTATGCTGGCGGCGCTCATGGGGAGCCTGCTCGGCTTTCTTCGATACAACTGGCGACCGGCTTCGATTTATATGGGCGATTCCGGCGCGATGTTCATCGGTCTGATGCTGGGCGCTCTGTCGATGATCGGCAAATACACCACCGGCCATTCCGTCTCGCTGCTGACCCCGGTGTTGATCCTGGGGATGCCCATTTTCGATACCCTGTTTGTCATGTACATCCGGTTCTTGCGCGGACTGCCGGTGTTTTTAGGCAGTCCCGATCACCTTGCCATTCGTTTGCGGCATTGGGGGCTTTCGGTGACGCAAGTCGTCCTGCTCAGTTATCTCGGCGCGGCGTTGTTGGGGGGGATCGGTCTGCTGGTCATGGCGGTGCCCCAGGATCTTGCCGTCGTGCTCAGCGGTGTCACGGTGTTGTGCCTGGCCGTGGCCGCCGTGGCCTTGACGCGTGTGAATGTCTCGACGGGAACCGTTGCCATGAGTGCCGAGGCTGTCCCGGCACGTTCGACAGAAAGGACCGGCGTAGTATGATTTTAATCGTCGGGGCTGGATTGGCGGGGCTCAGCGCGGCCTATCACTTGCGCGGGGTGCCCTACAAGATTCTGGAGCGGGAACGCGAGGTCGGAGGGCTGTGCCGTTCGTACGTGAAAGACGGGTTCACCTTCGACTATACGGGGCATTTGCTTCATTTCCGGCAGACGGCAATCAAGGCGCTGGTCGAGAGCCTGCTCCCGGACCAACTTCAGCGGCATGCCCGTAAATCCTACATCTATTCCCATGACACCTACACCGAGTATCCGTTTCAAGTGAATACGCATGGCCTCCCGCCTGAAGTGGTGCGGGAATGTCTCTTGGGATTTATCGCCACGCTGTCGAATCCGTCGTCCAAGCCTCCGGCGGAAAGCCGGTCGTTCAAACAATGGATCGTCGAGAGCCTGGGCGAGGGGATCGCGAAACATTTCATGGTGCCCTTCAACGAAAAGCTCTGGCAGGTGCCGCTGGATGAGCTCACGTCCGACTGGGTGTCGTGGCTGGTGCCGAAGCCGGATGTGAAGGATGTCGTCAACGGCGCCTTGGGAATCAAGGACAAGGCCTTCGGCTACAACCCGTCGTTCCAGTATCCCGCCAGCGGCGGCATCAAAGTTCTGCCGGACGCCTTTCTCCCGTCGGTCGAGAACTTGTCGTACGATTCGGAGTTGGTGGAGATCGAGACGGGCAGGCGGCGAGCGGTATTTCGCAGTGCACAGGGCGAACGGACGGAGCTGTACGATCGGATCGTGTCGACGATCCCTCTGCCTGATCTGGTGCGGCGTTGTGTGGATCTTCCGGCGTCGCTCCGGGAATTGGCTGCGTCGCTGCGATGGGTCTCCGTGTATAACGTGAATCTGGCCGTCGCCCGGGAGTGCATTTCCGACAAGCATTGGATCTATTTTCCCGAGCACCGGTATCCGTTCTATCGCGCCGGGTTTCCGATGAATTTCTCTCCGTCCATGGGGCAACCCGGCTGCAGTTCCCTCTATGTGGAAATCTCGCACCAGCCGGTTGAGCGGGAATCCGACGCGGTGCTCATCGAGCGAGTCCGGCGGGGGCTGGAGCAGGCGGGGGTGCTCCAGCGGAGCGACGAGTTGGTGATGTCGGATGTGAAGGATCTGTATTACGCCTATGTCTTGTTCGACCGGTATCGTGGCCGTGCGGTGCAAGAGCTGCTGACCGAGTTGGAGCGGCGCGGGATCTCATCGATCGGGCGGTACGGATTGTGGGAACACACGTCGATGGAGGACGCGATTGCCCAGGGGCAGCAGGCGGCGGCGCGATTGCGGATGAAGGCTGCGGCCTGAGCGGGTGAATGGCATGCATGTAGTCTGTCACGTGATTACGAAACTGGAGTTGGGCGGCGCGCAGGAAGTGGCGATGCAGGTCGTGGCGGGTTTTGACCGCAGACGATTTCGTCCGGTGCTTCTCGCAGGGCCAGGGGGGCAGTTGATCGCCGACGCGCATGCGCTGGAAGGTGTCGAGGTTGGGACGATCCCGTCGCTCGTTCGTGAGATCCGTCCCCTCCAAGACCTACGCGCATTGTGGGAGCTGGTCGGCGCGTTTCGACGACTCCGGCCAAAGATTGTGCACACCCACAGTTCAAAAGCTGGTATCCTAGGACGATTAGCCGCCTGGCTCGCCGGTGTCCCCTGTATCTTGCACACGATACACGGATACGGCGTGACGCCCGCGCAGCCGTTCTGGCAACAAAAAGCATTGATTGCGCTGGAATGGATGGTCGGCCGGATCACCACCCATTGGATTGCGGTGTCGCAGGCCGACCGCCGGCAGGGCATCGAGTGGGGGCTCTTTACCGCGTCCAAGGTGTCCGTGGTGAGGCCGGGAATCGATCCGACGGCCTTTGCGGCTCGTATTGAGTCGCCGGAACGCGACCGTCTTCGGGCCATGCTGGGAGTGGCCCCTGATCAGCTGCTGGTGGGAACGGTCTCGTGCTTGAAACCGCAAAAATCTCCCGAAGATTTTGTCCGCGTCGCCGCGCTCGTATGTCAGCGTGTTCCCGCAGCCCGTTGTGTGCTCGTCGGCGACGGAGCGTTGCGGCCGAAAGTCGAAGCATTGTTGCTCGCGCAGGGGCTTCAGGATCGTGTGACCCTGCTCGGCTGGCGCCGCGATGTGGCTGCGTTGCTGAAAGCCTTCGATGTGTTCGTTCTGACGTCCCAGTGGGAAGGGTTGCCCTGCGCTATTTTGGAAGCCAGAGCCAGCCGGATCCCGATTGTGGCCACGCGCGTGGGCGGCGCTGCCGAGGCGATCGTGGAGGGCATTCAAGGCACGCTCTGTCCGGCCGGCGACGTACGAGCCATGGCGGAGCGAGTCTGTCAGATTTTGGAAGATGAGCGTTTTCGCGCGGACCTTCGGGCGGGCACGCAGGAACTCCCGGAGGAGTTTACGATTCAGGAGACGCTCAAACAGTACCAGTCGCTCTATGCCTATCTTCTGCATGCCACGCGTCCGAGTGAAGATGTCATGAAGTTGCAGCCCAATCGACTGTAGAAGGGGGAACCGGGGGATACGATGAACATTCCGCTGCTTGATCTCAAAGCCCAATATCAATCGATGCGCAGTGAAATCCTGGCTGCGATTGAGGCCACCTGTGACGAACAGGGCTTTATTCTCGGCCCGCGGGTGGTGGCGCTGGAACAGGCGGTTGCGACCTATACCGGCAGTGCCCATGGCATCGGAGTCGCCTCCGGCAGCGACGCGCTGTTGCTGGCACTGATGGCGTTGGGCGTGAAAGCCGGAGATGAAGTGGTCACGGTGCCGTTTACCTTCTTTGCGACGGCGGGGGCGATTTCCAGACTGGGAGCCAAGCCGGTCTTCATCGACATTCGGCCTGACGATTTCAATATGGATCCGGCGCTGTTGGAGCGGGCCATTACGAAGCGGACCAAGGCGATCATTCCCGTGCACCTTTTCGGTCAATGCGCCGATATGGATGCGATCAACGCCATTGCCCGGCGGCACAACATCGGCGTGATCGAGGATGCTTGCCAGGCGATCGGGGCCCGTCAGAAAGGACGGCATGCCGGTGTGTTGGGCGATGTGGCCTGCTTCAGCTTTTTCCCGTCAAAGAACCTCGGAGGGTTTGGAGATGCCGGCATGGTGACCACGAATGACAAGGCGCTGGCGGAGTCCATCGCCATGTTGCGGGTTCACGGGAGCCGGGTGCGCTACGTCCATGAGGCGATCGGGATCAACAGCCGGTTGGATGCGTTGCAAGCGGCGGTATTGTTGGTGAAGTTGAAACATCTCGATCAGTGGGCGGAAGGCCGCCGCCGAAATGCCGCGCGGTATGTGCAGTTGTTCTCGGAGGCCAAACTGGCAGATCGTCTTACCCTGCCTGCGGTGGGTCCCGATAACTTTCACGTCTTTAATCAATTCACGATTCGAGTCCAGAAGCGTGATGAGCTGCGGAGTTATCTGAAAGACCAGGGCGTGGGGTCGGAAGTCTATTACCCCCTGCCCCTGCATTTGCAAAATTGCTATCGTGATCTGGGTTATCAGAAAGGTGCGTTCCCACAATCGGAACGTGCGGCCGAAGAAGTGCTCTCGCTTCCCATCTACGCGGAACTTTCCGACGAACAGCTTCAATACGTCGTGCAGACGATCGCCTCGTTCTATCGTAAACGCTAGCCCTCGCGTGGCCGCCCGGCGCCGGTGCCCTTCCGGGGCCGGACGGTTCATTCCCACATCCTCACAGCCGACAGTTTCACAGTTGTTCGCCGGAGCCAGCAGCGCCTCCTGGCCTCTTGCGTTATGACGCGGTTGCCTGGCGTGCCTCACCCGGCGTGGTGGACGTCGCGTATGTCTCGCTTCCGGTCGTCGAATCGACGACAAGCACTGAGATAGACCGGCGTTCAACCCTGAACAACGACGAGGCGGTGACGTACACCGGTGGCCGCTGTGGGGCATAGGCTTGCGCTGAATGGGATTCCCACGACGCCAACGATCGGCCCGATATCGGTACCGGTCGCTGCCAGGGCAATCCTGGCAAGCGGCACCGGTCGAGGTTTGGCCGCCTTCCTCATATCTTGCGTACCCCGTCAGGCCTGTTTTCTGTCGCGATTGAGGGGTCAATGCGGCGCGGAGGCATAGGGATTGCTCCTAAGCAGGAAAGGGAGAGACACCGCGTCGTTGTACGTATGACAAGACCTTCATCATCCTTTCTCGGCATGTCCCGTAGCAGCTACTCTCGCTTGGGAGTGGCCCTGGCGCTGATCGCGGGGATCGGCGCCATCGATTGGTGGCTGCCTCTGGGCCTGACCATCACGACTCTCTACGTAGTACCGGTTCTCATCGCGTCACGGATCCCTCACCCTCGTCTCACGTTCTGGGTGGCCGCCCTGGCGTCTCTGGTGACGATTCTGGATATGTTCGATCAGCCGTTCTTTGCATTGACCTGGGTCAGTGCCGTGAATCGGGCCTTTGCGCTCATGGTAATTTGGGTGACCGCGCTGTTGTGCTTGCGGCGGCAGCGTGACGAGGCCGAATTGTTGCGCATCAACGAAGATATCGAGCAACAGGTGCAGGAGCGCACAGCGGATCTGGCTGCCGCCAATCAGGAACTCGAGGTGCTGCGCGCGGAAGCGGTGTCCGAGCTGGTTGCGATCGTCAAATCATCGGACGATGCCATTGTGGGCATGACGCTGAACGGCATGATTCAAAGTTGGAATCGCGGCGCGGAACGGGTCTACGGGTATCGCGCCGAGGAGGTGCTCGGCAGGCCTATCTCTGTGCTGTGTCCCCCGAATCGATTGGATGAAGTGCCGACGATGCTCGACCGGATCGCCCGAGGAGAGCACGTGCGCAATGTGGAGATGGTGCAGCGCCGGAAACAGGGGGAGCGTATCGATGTGTCGCTGACCATCTCGCCGGTGAAGGACGCGGATGGGTGTGTCATGGGCGCGTCGGCCATCGCGCGTGATGTCACGGTGAAGCGGCGCATCGAAGCGGCTTTGCGGGAAAGCGAGGCCCGGTTTCGCATGATGGCGGACACAGCGCCGGTGATGGTGTGGATGGCCGGACCGGACACGCACATTACCTTTATCAACAAACGCTGGCTGGAATTTACCGGGCGCACCGTGCAGGAGGAGATCGGCGACAACTGGTTTACCGGGATTCACGCCGATGATCTGGATCGCTGCCGGAAGTCTTATCTGGAGGCGTTCAAGTCGGAGCAGCCGTTTTTTCTGGAATACCGGCTGCGGCGTCACGACGGCGAGTACCGGTGGATCATGGACACGGGTGTTCCGTTGTTTGACGAGGAGGGGCGGTTCGGCGGGTACATCGGTACCTGCATGGATCTGACCGAGCGCAAGGACATGGAAGATCAGCTTCGTCGGATGTTGAAAGAAAAGGAAAGTCTGCTGCGGGAGGTACATCACCGGGTGAAGAACAACCTGCAGGTCATCTCCAGCCTGCTGAATTTACAATCGGCCTCCATCAAGGACCCGGTCGTCAACCAGCTGTTTCGCGAATGTCAGGTGCGTATCACCTCGATTGCGCTGCTTCACGAGACATTGCACCGCTCGCATGATCTTTCGCGAATTAAGATGGGCGACTACATCCGCACGTTGACCGGCCATCTCTTCCGATCATATGGGGTCGATCCGAACGTCATTTCGTTGGAACTGAATGTGGACGATGTCGAGTTCGATATCGACACGGGGTTGACCTGCGGGTTGATCATCGATGAGCTGGTCTCCAATTGTTTGAAACACGCGTTTATCGACGACAGCGGCGGAACGGTGCACATCGATCTGCTCGATCATGTCGACGGCACGTTTACCCTGTGCGTGAGCGACAACGGGATCGGAATTCCCAAGGACGGTGTCCTGAACAATCCCGATTCACTGGGGTTGGAACTTGTGACGCTGCTGGCGGAGAAGCTGGACGGCAGCACGGAGCTCCGCAGTGGAGCCGGCACAGAATGGCAGATCCGCTTTCAGCAACTGCAATATTCAGAAAGGGTGTGAACGCCATGGAACCAGCCAGCATCTTGATCGTGGAAGATGAGCCCGTTGTGGCAAAGGACATTCAGCTGAGCCTGCAACGCTTAGGGTATCGCGTGCCGGCTACGGCAACCTCGGGAGAGGAAGCGATCCGAAAAGCCGACGATATGCATCCGGACCTGATTCTGATGGATATCGTGTTAAAGGGGAAAATGGATGGGGTGGAAACGGCGCTGCAGATTCAGCGTAAGCAGGATGTGCCGGTCATCTACCTGACTGCCTACGCGGACGACCATACGCTGGAGCGGGCCAAAGTGACGTCTCCGGCCGGCTACATGTTGAAGCCGTATCAAGCACACGAACTGAGGCCCACGATTGAGCTGGCGCTGCATCGTGCTCAGCATGAGCGGCATATGCGCGAGCGCTTGCGGTGGATTGCCACGACCATGCGTTGCATCGGCGACGGCATCGTGACGACCGATCGCGGCGGGCGAGTGGCCTATATGAATCCCGCCGCCGAGAGCCTGACGGGGTGGAGTCAGGACGATGCGGCAGGCATGGGCGTGACGGCGCTCCTGGGTTTTCACGAGGCCGGGCCGGGATATGAATCGGAGAGTCCGGTACAGCAAGCGATGACGCAAGTGCGCATTGTGGCGATCGAGGACGTCCTGCTGATCTCCAAGCAGGGTGGACGTCGTGCCATACGCGGAAGCGTCGCGCCGGTCGCCGACGACGGAGGGAGTGTGCTTGGCGCCGTGCTGGTGTTTCACGAGACCGCATCCGGTGAACGGGCCCTCCAGGCTTCTGGGCAGCAGGGGGACAGGCTCTGGAAGATGGATGCGCGCCTCGGGCGTCCGCAGGGAATTATCAATTTGTGTTCCTGGTGCAAGCGTGTGCCGGACGAGTCCGGCGAGTGGTATGACCTGGCTACGTTTATCGCTGAGCGATCGGCGATCCAGTTCAACGGCGGGCTCTGTCCGGAATGTATGGATCAATGTTTTCCTTGCGACGGCAGGCATAAGTAGTTCGAGACGTGTGCGAGGGACCAGTTCCCCGAGGTCCCTCGCACGTTTCGCCCATTGCCGCAGTCTTCCTCCCTGCGCTAATTTTCGAGAAGGCTTCAAGAATGCGTGAGAATAGACTATAGTAGCCCTGCACACTCACGCAGGACTTGTGACCAACTCTACGCTGACAACTCCAGACTCGCGCCCGTTACGGATCGCGCTCATCGGTGCAGGCCGTCATGCCCAGCATCATGCCCGCGCTATTTTGCGCTGCCCCGGCGTGCAACTGGTGGCGGTGGCCGACCCCTCCGATTCGGCCCAAGCGGCGATGCGCGATATTGTTCCGGGCATCGGCTGTTTCAAGACGCCGGAGGAGCTGTTTGCCTCTGAACGTCTCAATGTGGTGCACATCATTACCCCGCCGGCCACCCATGCTCCGTTGGCCCGCATGGCGATCAAGGCCGGATGCCACATCTATGTAGAGAAGCCCTTCACCGAGTCGGTGGAGGACGCGCAACAGATCCTGGATGAGGCGAGCGCAAAAGGCCTTCGTGTTTGTGCCGGCCATCAGCTGTTGTATGAGCCGCCCACCCGGGTATTGACCCAGTACTTGCCCTCAATTGGGCGCGTCGTGCACGTCGAGAGCTACTTTTCCTTCCGGACCGTGCGTCATGCGCCGGGCGGCCGCAAGGTGCTACGCGCCGACCACCAATTGCTCGATATTCTGCCGCATCCGGTCTATCTGTTGCTCCAGGTGTTGGAGCAAGCCGGGGAGGGCCGTACCGAGCTGTTATCCTTGGAAGTGAGTCAGGCCGGGACCGTGCACGCGTTGGTGCGGCGCGGCGGCGTGACCGGCACGTTGATCGTGACGCTCGAAGGGCGCCCGGTGGAGAGTTATCTGCGGGTCGTCGGAAAGAACGGGTCGTTGTTTGCCGACTATGTTCGCAGTACCACTCAGCGCGCCATCGGTCCCGGGTCGTCCGGTATCGATAAGTTATTCGCGCCCTATCGGCAAGCGTGGCAATTGCTGATCGGCACAACCTCCGCGATGGCGAACCGGTTTCTGAAGAGTCAGCGGAGTTATCCCGGGCTGGCCGAACTGTTTACCGCGTTCTATGAGTCCGCACGGACGGGCGGGCCGTCGCCTTTGTCGCCGGACAGTTTACTGGAGACGGTGCGTATCTGTGAGCGCGTGGCGAAGGCCCTGAAGGTCGGCGAGGCCAAGGCCCTGGCTGCCGCTGCACCGAAGCCGGTCGAGAGCCGGGGCGTGCTGGTTACCGGTGGAACCGGGTTTTTGGGGAAAGAAATCGTGCGAACGCTGCTGTCGCGCGGCCGCCCTGTTCGTGTGGTGGCCCGACGTGAGCCGTCCCCCTGGGAGCGGATTGCCGGTGCCGAATATGTGGTGGCCGATGTGGCCACGGGAGCCGCTGCACAGCTCTTCAAGGGGGTGGATACCGTCATTCATGCCGCGGCAGAAACCGCCGGTGGGTGGCCGGAGCATCAGCGTAACTCGTTGGATGCCACCGAGCAGATGGTTCGCGGTGCCGATGCGGCGGGGATTACGCATTTCGTCCATGTCAGCAGTCTTGCCGTATTGGCGCAGGGCAACGGCCGGCCCATCGGCGACGACCATCCGTTGGAGCCGGACAGCAAGGGGTCCGGTCCCTATGTCTGGGGAAAGTTGGAGTCCGAACGGTTGGCGGTCCAACTCGGCAGGGAACTCGGTCTCTCCGTGAAAGTGATTCGTCCCGGGGCATTGGTCGACTATCGCGATTTCGACCCGCCCGGCCGGCTTGGTAAGCGGTTGGGAAATATCTTCGTGGCCGTCGGTTCGCCGGGCGATCGTCTGGGTGTGGTGGATGTCGGTTTTGCCGGCCGCTTCCTTGGCTGGATGACGGACGCGTGGGACAACGTGCCGAGCCCCTTGAACCTCCTCGATCCTGTTTCCCCGACTAAGCAGGAACTGCTGGATCGTCTCCGGCAAGCCAATCCGGATCTCACCGTGGTCTGGCTGCCGAGGTTTGTCTTGGTTCCCCTCTCCTGGCTGGCGACGCTTGCGCAGAAAATCCTGCGGCCCGGGAAGCCGGCTATCGATGTCGCCAAGGTGTTCAGCGTCCTTCCCTACGATACTTCCGGGATTGCAAAGCTTGCCCCTCAGGTCGATCACGCCTCCGAAAAACGGTAACCGTCTCTCCCGCATGGTCCGTTTCCTTGTTGATGATCGGCATGGGGCCGATTCATCCTCCATGATCGAAATGAGTGCATTCTTGGAAGTGGTTGAAAAATATAGCGATGCCGGAGGGATCGAAAAAGATGTCCTCGCGGGGTTGATTTGAGGCTTCAGAGGGGGTAAGTCTAAAGAGTATTCCACAAGTAAAGTCAGTCCCCTAACGGCAACCGCCTCACCACCGAAGAGTTGATCATCATGAACATTGGATTGAATGCGCGCGCGCTTACCATCGGTCTGGCCTTTCTGGGTGTTGTCTCAGGATGTGCGGTGGACCAGCGCTGGCGTTCAGCCATGCAGGAAGGGAATCACGCCCTGCGTTCCGGCGATTACACACATGCGGAGGAATCCTTCGTGGCCGCTCGCAAGGAAGCAGAGGTCATCGATCCGCAAGGGAAACGTTTGGCCGACACGTTGAGTCAGCTGGGCGAAGTGAATCGTGAGTTGGGGCGGTTTCCACGCGCCGAGGCACTTTTCCAGGAGGCCCTGGCGATCAGGGAGCGCGTATATGGGCCGGCCCATGCCGAGACGGCTGCCAGCCTGACCGACTTGGGCGAACTCTACCGCCTGCAGGGACTCTATACACAGTCCGAAGCGCTTCATCAGCGGGCACGGGAAATCCGCGAACAGGTGTTCGGCGCGGATCATAGCAAGACAGCCGAGAGTTTGAACAATATTGCCGTGGTCTATCAGGATCAACGACGATTCGCTGATGCCGAACCCGTCTTGCAGCGCGCACTCGCGATTCTTGAAAAGCAACTCGGGCCCGAGCACAGTACGACAGCCATTACGCGCGACAACCTGGCGAAGATGTATCAGGCGCAGGGACAGCATGCTCGCGCCATGCCGCTGTATCAGCGGGCCTTGACGATTCATGAAAAGGCCTTCGGTCCCAACCACCCGATCGTGGCCAGGAATCTTGAAAATCTGGCGGATACGTATCGAGCCCAAAATCAATACCCTCAGGCGGAAGTGCTGTATCAACGCGCGGTCAGTATTTTTAGAAAGTCTCTCGGCAACGATCATGTCGACACTGCCGAGGCGATGAGTCGCTTGGGACAACTCTATGAATTGCAGGGTCTGTATTCCCAGGCCGAGCCGCTCTTTCAGCAGGCGATTGCAATCCGGGAAAAGCAGCAGGGCGCGGAAAGCCCTCACGTCGCGGGTGAACTCAAAAATCTGGCGGGACTCTATCAATCGCAGAATAAGCTGGAACAGTCCGAGGATCTGTATAAGCAGTCGCTGGTCATCTATGAACAGTCCGTCGGTTATGATCGCGAGGCCTACGTGAAGGCCTTGAAAAGTTATGCGTCCTTGTTGAGGCGCAGGCAGCGGTCCGGCGAAGCCGAGCGTCTGGAGGAGCGAGCCAAGGCGGTCTTGAAGCGCCTCTCACTGGAGAGTCAGAGTCAGGGAAAGACTGCTGCGGATGTTCCGCTTGCTCCGGTTGCGCCGGTGCCATAGGGTAGCCACCGTGCTACCCGTTTCTCCCGTCACCCACGACTGACACATCTGCTCCATTCGCATCCCTTGCCTGTACGCTCAGCACTGCACCTATCGCCCGTCTCCCGCATGGAGGATCGGTTCGAGGCTGATACCCGCCGGAAGTATTGCTTGAGGCACTACACCCAATCCCCTAGACTGTGGCCGCGAACCGCTCAGTTAATCCACCCAGAGGGACCTCTATGAATCGAACGGTGATTGCGCTGCTGACCCTGGTCGTTCTGACCACCGGGGCCTGTGCCAGTAAGCCTCCGAAGAAACAGTTTCAGCGCCTGGCGGGTGAATTCGTCTCGCCGGTTCACATTACGAAGCCGGTCGATCAGCAGAGTGCGGTCATCGGGATCACAATCAAGAGTCCGGCCTGGGTGCCCAACACCGAAGATCGTTTGTATTTGGTGAGGGTCGAGAACGAGCGCGATCTCTTCGAAGGCTCCAAGTTGATTCCTACCAGCATTCTGGCTCCGCCTCCCGGGGCCGGAGGAGGCGGCACAGTCTATGTGCAGAACGTCCCGCCCGGGCGGTATGCGGCCGTAGCGTTCAGCACTTCGGAGAAGGGATTCGGCAAGGTACGCGAAGTCACGTTATTCCTGTTACCCAAGACGGTTGTGAAGCAAAGCGATACGACCGTGGCTCCCGGCAGCATCAGTTTCATGGGAGAGTACGAGGTCGGCACGTCGACGATGGTCCTGCAGGAGAAGGCAGCCGATCCGGTGCAGGAGCATTACTTCGAAGCATTTTGGGGCAAGCCGCTGGCCCAGGTCATAGCTGATCTCCAGATGATCGGCACGCCGGCCTATTTTGCCGTGCACACGGTCAGTGTGAAGCAGGGGAGTCGGGACGCCGCTGCCGAAGAGCGGTTCCTGGCTGCCGCCAAGCGCGACCTTGAACTGTCCTGGGCGCCGGTGATCGAACGGCGTCGAACTGCGGCGAAGTAGGGCGTGCTGACGCAGGCATCTCATGCAACGCCTCACCGGTGTTATCTAAGCCCTGATCCTGTGATTGTCTGAATCGATGCCCTGCGCAGGGGCATCGATTCAGCCGACTAGAACCCTCTCCTGCAGCGTTCTCGCCTGTTAACGAAAAATTTACCTTGCCCGGACGCGCTTGTGACCCTTGATCCGTAGACTGATAGTGAGAAGTCCACTATCCAGCACAGGAGGGGAGCATGCGACTCGTAACACAAGGCGTTCAGATGTTTCGGTCTCGTCCGCGCCGCCAGGATATCTTATCGCTCCGTCATACCAGGCCGAGGATCAACGGCCTGTGTCTCGAGTGCCGGAAGGAGATTCCCTTCATCCAGCTGCGGCACCGGCCGCACGCGACTCTTTGCACGAGCTGCGTTCAGGAACGTCTCGACTGTCTGTCTGCGGATGCGCTCTAGGACGGACTATTCATGAATACCTACTGCGTCGTCCGATCCTCTCGCCCGGCGGGGCTGTTCTCGTTCGGCCTCCTCGACGGACTGCACGTACGTCTGCGTCGGCCTCACGTGCGAGAAGCCCCGCCGGGATTCGGTCTCGAACGTCTCGCGACGGCATTCATGCATAGTCCGAGCTAGTCGCGAGGGCATCCGCTCGCCTGAATAATGGTTGCGTGCGGCCGGGGTCGCGCAACGGCATCGTGCCGGGATAGGACGCGTCAGGCGTCCATGCCGAGGTGTGCGATCCGGTTGACGCGGATTGTGCCGGAGGCACTGGTGATGGCGGATGTCATGCGGTCATCGTCAGAGACCCTTGCCTTGCGACTCACCGCTCCCCGGATACTCCGCTCTACCCGTCCTGACTGCTTCTCTCTATTGATGATCGAGCGATCAGGCTGGCTTGGACCTGCATAGGACCGGGGGTGCGCCCTCGTGGGCGCTTGGTGCCGAGTCAAAATGGGTGGGCTGTTCCGCTCCGGCTCAGAAGAGGGAAACAGCCCGGGAGAGAGGTGCGGAGAGGTGGACGCAGCTCAACTCCCAATCAATAGCTTCATCTTAGGGGCGGTAGACTTCCTCGGCGGGCTTGTCGGGTCTCCATGGCGTGTTTCGCAGCGAAGCACGTTCTTCAGACAGGCTTTTACACGTGACGCAGAGCATCGCATCGGGCTGCGCGCGGAGTCGTGACAGGGGGATCTCCGCTCGGCAGCGATGGCAGATGCCGTACGAGGTGTCGAGCATGCAGTTGAGAGCGCGTTCGATCTGCCGCAGTTTGGCATAGGCCCGTTGTGCGATGAGGTCGTCGATCATCCGCTCCTGTTCGCAGGCGGCCAGATCGAGGACATCTGCAGGGAGGCCTTGTTCAGTTTGGGGCAGAGGCCGGGACATCACCTGTGCGAAGAGCGTGCGGCGGCTTCGAAGCAGGTGCTTGCGCAACGACGCAAAGGCTCGGTGGCGTGGCTGGAGTCGGACGACCTGCGTGACACTCATGGGGGCTTCCCTCCTCGTGGTCCTGCCCGCAGCATAGGTGGCCGAAGTGACAACCGTATAAGCGAGCGGTTAAGGAGGGGTTAATAACGACGAGCGGCTGCGCCGGCAGGAGAAATTAGGTGACGAGCTTGTTCATGAGCCACTGCTGGGAGGAACGAGCGGCCCTGCGTCCTGGCGTCTGCCGCTTGTAGGTTCCGTCTCGATGGAGAATCCATGCGTGAGTATTGTCTTCGAGGTAGGGACGAAGGCCTTCGTCGATCACGCGCTGACGTAATGTTTTATCCAGGACAGGAAACGCCACTTCGATGCGCCGGAAGAAATTGCGATCCATCCAATCCGCACTCGAGAGAAAGACCCGGTCGTCGCCGTCATTCAGGAAATAGAAGATCCGGCTATGTTCGAGAAACCGCCCGATGATCGAACGTACCCGAATGTGTTCCGAGAGACCCGCGATGCCGGGTCGTAAGGCGCAGGGACCCCGGACGATCAAGTCGATCTTCACCCCGGCTTGAGAGGCCTTGTAGAGAGCCCGGATGATTTGGGGCTCCAGGAGGGCATTCATCTTCGCGATGATGTGGGCCGGCCGGCCCTGCTTAGCCCTGTCGGTTTCGCGCCCGATCCATTTCAACAGCGTGGCATGCAGGGTAAAGGGCGATTGGAGAAGATGTTTGAGCCGCCCCGGCCGCCCCAGGGAGGTTAGTTGTTGAAACACCGTCCGGACGTCCCGCCCGATCGCCGCATCGCAGGTGAGTAATCCAAAGTCGGTATAGAGCCGCGCATTGCGGGCGTGATAGTTGCCGGTTCCGAGGTGGGTATAGCTCCGCAGCATTCGGCCTTCCCGTCGGAGCACGAGACTCATTTTTGCGTGGGTCTTGTGTCCGACCACGCCGTATACCACATGGGCGCCGGCCTCTTCCAAATCGTGCGCCAGCTCGATGTTGGCCTCCTCGTCGAAACGGGCGCGCAGCTCAATCACCACGGTCACTTCTTTTCCGCCTCGCGCCGCATCCACCAGGGATTGCACGATGGCTGAATCCGCCCCGGTGCGATAGAGAGTTTGCTTGATGGTGAGGACGTGCGGGTCTGTGGCCGCCTGCCGGAGAAACTCGGTGACCGGCGCGAAGGACTGATAGGGGTGATGTAGCAGGATGTCGCCCTGCCTGATGGCGTCGAACCAGTCTTCGCTCGGCACAGGCGTCGTGGGAATACCGGGGGTGAAGGGTTGGAATTTCAGATCAGGCCGGTCCACCAGGTCGGGCACGGCCATCAGTCGATGCAGATTGACCGGGCCGTGGCACTGATACACGTCGCGTGCATCCAGATGGAACTGTTCCCGCAGAAAATAGACTAGATCGGGCGGGCAGTTGTCCGCCACTTCCAGCCGCACTTCATCGCCGAAACGCCGCTCGGGCAGTTGACCTTCCAGCGCGCGACGAAGGTCGTCCACGTCTTCTTCGTCCACGAAGAGGTTGCTGTTGCGTGTGACGCGGAATTGATAACACCCGGTGACGTGCATGCCGGGAAAGAGCTGGTGAACGAACGCATGGATCACCGACGACAAAAAGGCAAAGTCGTGAGGCCAGGCGACATTGCGCACCGGCAGGTGAATCACGCGCGGCAGCGACCGCGGGACTTGGACGATGGCGGTTCCGTTGGGCCGACCGAAGGCATCGGTTCCTTCCAGCGTCACCAGAAAATTGAGACTCTTGTTGAGCAGTTTCGGAAAAGGATGCGCGGGATCCAGGCCCACCGGACTCAGAAGCGGGAGCAGTTCGCGTGAAAAAAAACGGCGCATCCAGCGAATGTGCGACGGCATCCAATCGGCGCGCTTGAGAAACCGGATGCGTTGGTCGGCCAGCTGTGGAATCAGCGATTGATTCAGGACGACGTATTGCTCGTGCACCAGCTGGTGCGTCAGCATGGCAATGCGGGCCAGCAGTTCGGAGGGGGTCAGTCCGTCGGCGCCTCGTTGTTCGACTCCATGGGTCACCTGTTCCTTGAGCCCCGCCACACGGACTTCGAAGAACTCATCGAGATTGGAGCTCACGATGCAGAGGAACTTCAATCGTTCCAGCAACGGAACCTTCTGATCTTTCGCCAGATCGAGGACGCGCCGGTTGAATTCCAGGAGGCTGAGCTCGCGATTCAGGTACCATTCCGGCCGGGAGAGGTCCCGCGTAGCCGGCCGGTTCGCCCTCGTCTTCGGCGTCGATGCGTGGGGTTGAGTCTCTGAAGGTGTCTGCGTCGATGACATAACCAGTGGGTCGGCAGTGTATCTCAGCCGCGCGAAACGGCGGATCAAGAAACGGTTAATTTTTTACTATGCTGCCCGGATTGTCCATACGGCAGCCGGTGTCACAGGGCGCATCCGATGCGAGCGGTGGAGACCACGAAGTTGTCGAAGTATCGCTGTTGACGTTGAGCAAACGGGACCGAGGTCCAATACTGCTCCAGGTACACCGCATTGATGCCGTAGTCGTTGTAGCTGCCGATCCAATCGATTCCCGTTCGTTGTGCTTCGAGTCGATCGTTGATCCAATATTCCAAAATGCCGTCGCCCGCATCGACGTTATTCAGCTTCATGTGGACCTCGATGCAAAACCACTTCCCGATGCTGGGCGGGTTGAACAGCGGAGTCTGCCCGCCGGCCGCTCCGAGCCAACGCAGGCGCGGGAAATCATTGTATGTGGTCGTGCGCAACACACCGAATTCGTCGGTTCCTGACGCCGGGTCGAGATAGAGACGCTCTGGGTCTGAATCGGGCAGCGCTCCGCTCCACAGGTGGCCGATAGCGGCTTGCGCAAACCGGTCGCTGGAGAGAATCGTAGCTCTGGTGAGTTTGTCGGCGCCACCGCCGGTCCAGCCGGGCTGGAGTCGAAGATCGAACCGCCAATAGATGTCGCGATACTTGGCGGTCCCGGCATCGACGGGCTTCATATAGTCGCTAGGGGTCTTGCCGAACGCCAGGTGGAGGGAGCCGCCGTGGGGATCGCCGGGAAGGTATTCGGCGCGCATGCCGATTGAGTCGTCGACCCCTGCTCCGGCTTCGCGGACGAATCGACCGTGGCGGATGTCGTACTCGAAGTAGTGGCCTAAACGGTCGGTCTCGAAATCATCGCACCAGATCCATCCAGGATGACGACCCTGCCAGTCTGTGCACAGGGCCTGGTGTGGCTCACCGGCGTCGCTACGGCTCAGCCCGAGGAGGCAGGCGGCGACGCAGAGCGCCGCCGCGAGACTCCATCGAGACCGAGTTGCCATGGCTAGGTCGTCACCGCGCCTTCCGATGCGGAGGAGACATGGCGGGCGTACTTGCCCATCACGCCAGAGATGTAGCGCGGCGCCGGGTGTTTGACCTTCTTCAGGCGAGCGGTCAGTTCCTTCTGCGTCACGTTGACATCCAACCGTCGTTTCGCAATATCGAACGTGATGACATCGCCGGTCTTGACGGCCGCGATCGGACCGCCCCTGACGGCTTCCGGTGCAACATGCCCAGCCATCAAACCGTGCGTGGCTCCGGAAAAGCGTCCGTCGGTGAGCAGAGCGACGGAATCACCGAGTCCCGCTCCCACGATGGCAGCCGTGACGCCGAGCATTTCTCGCATGCCCGGGCCGCCGGAAGGCCCCTCGTATCGAATGACGACGACATCACCGGCTTTGATCTTGCCGGCCTGCACCGCCTTGAAGGCATCTTCCTCGCGCTCGTACACCTTGGCCGGTCCGCTGAAATGCATGATGGAATGGCCGGCGACTTTGACGACGCAGCCTTCCGGGGCCAGATTGCCCTTGAGAATGACCAGGCCGCCTGTCGGCTTGATGGGCTTGGACACTGGCCGCAATACTTCCTGTCCGGGCCTTTCCGTCGCGGCCTTGGCTTCTTCCCCGATCGTGCGTCCACTGACGGTGATCTGGTCGGGATGCAAAATCTTGGCATCGATCAACCGTTTGGCTACCAGCGTGGTGCCTCCGGCTGCATAGAGATCCGCGGCGGTATAATGACCGCCCGGCTTTAGGTCGGCCAGCAGCGGCACCTTCCGGTTGATCTTGTCGAAATCGTCGATCGTGAGCCGCACACCCATTTCGCGCGCCACAGCCAGCAGATGCAGGACGGCGTTCGTGGATCCGCCCGTCGTTGCGACCGCAGCGATGGCATTTTCAATGGAGCGGCGGGTGATGATCTGCTTGGGACGAATGTCTTTCTTGAGCAGGTCCATGATGAGCGTGCCGCATTCGAACGCCACATCGTCCTTACGCTGATCCATGGCCGGGACGCCGTTTCGTCCCATTGGGGAAATTCCGAGGAATTCAAAGGCGATGGCCATCGTGTTGGCCGTGAACTGGCCGCCACAGGCTCCAGGACCGGGGCAGGCGTGGTCTTCCAGGTCTTTTAGTTCCGCATTCGTCATTTTGCCGCAGGCATGTTTCCCCACTGCCTCGAAGACGTCCTGAATGGTCACGTCGTGCCCCTGGAACTGGCCCGGCATGATCGATCCGCCGTAGAGCATGAGCGAGGGCACGTTCAGCCGGCAGAGTGCCATGACGGTGCCTGGGATGGTCTTATCGCATCCCGAGAGGGCGACCACGCCGTCGAACAGGTGTCCGCGCGCGACGAGCTCGATGGAGTCGGCGATGACCTCCCGGCTGATGAGCGAGGCCTTCATGCCCTCGGTCCCCATGGAAATGCCGTCCGACACCGCGATCGTGTTGTATTCGATCGGTGTACCGCCTGCTGCGCGGATGCCTGCCTTGACCCGTTCCGATAACCGGCGCAGGTGAAAGTTGCAGGGCATGACTTCAATCCAGGTGTTGGCGACACCGATCAGCGGGCGTTCGAGGTCGGCATCGGTAAACCCGACGGCTTTCAGCATGGCGCGGGCCGGTGCGCGGCCTGGTCCGTCGAGCAAGTTGTGGCTTTTGTGTCGCGGGTCGATCGTCATGGGAACTCCTTCATTTACGGGAACGGGGGATTACCGCTTCGCACAGCGCACGTTCTGATGGATCGCAAACTTTCGCATAGATGAGCGCAAAGGGTCAATCCGCCGGTCTGGAGATCGAAGGTCGCTGCGCTTGGGAATGGCACGCTGAGGGAAAGGGTGGGCAGATGAATTGGGGCGGGTCGAGACGAACGCGGCAGGATCGCATCTGAAGACACGACCCTGCCGCAGGAACCTTAGTGCTTCTCTTTCTTGCCCTTCTTCTCGTGCTTCGCTTGTTTGTCTTCCTTATCGATGATGGTGCCGGTGCCCGCGTCGATATGGATTTCCGTCATTTTGCCGTCGGCTCCCAGCACTTCGACTTCCCAGACCGTCTTGTCGTGCTTCTTTTCGAGCTCGGCTTCGACGGCCGTGCCGGGAACCGCATCCAGCGCGGTCTTAATGGCCTGGTCGATGGTGACCTTGGCATCCTTCACCAACTCGGCGGCGTCACACTTCTCATCCTTGCCTTTGTGTCCCTTGTCACTCCAGGCAGGAGTGCTCGTGAAACAGAGTGCCGCGACCATCAGGGCGGGTACTGCAACGTGCTTGATCATGTGTGACCTCCGGTTCTATGCAGGGTGTAGGGTTATTGGGGCTTTGCCTCGCCGTGCGGGTTGGATCCGTGCGGATTGCTCCCATGTGGGTTGCTGCTGTGCGGATTCTTGCCGTGGGGAGCTGCCTGACCCGCGCCCTTGTGCTGCTGCATCATCTTCTCGTGCTCGGCCTGTTCCTTCGCGCGTTGTTCCGGGGTCAGCAGTGCGAGGGCTTCCCGTCTGGTCTTGATCGACAGGACGCGGAGCCCGATCTGCACGTCGGCGCTTTGCTTAAGCTTGGCTTCGATGGCGGACAAATCCGACTTCTCGTTGTCGTTGAGTGCCTTCACTTCCCGTTCGGCGACCTGGATGTCGGCTTCCATCTTGATCCGGTTCTTATCGAGATTGAGCTGGAGGTCCTTGAGCTTGGTGACCTGGTCGGCGCTCAATCCGATGTCCTTTTCATGCTTCAGGAGGTGACGGATGAGGTGGCCTGCGCCGCCGTGCATCATCATTTCCATCATCGCGGCGCCCATGCCGTGCTGGCCCTTCTCGTAGCCGCCGCCGTGTCCGCCATATCCACCTTCGGGGTTCGCCCAGGCGGGGGAGATCGTCAACGCGCAGGCGATGGCCGAAGCGGTGGCAAATGTGAACAGTTTCGTCGTCATTCGTTCCTCCTTCAGTTGAGAGCGATTAATGTCCGGTCAACCCGCGTAACAGCCCTTGGTCTCCGGTGAGGGCGTTCACCATAAATTGAACGGCCAGCGCGGCGAGCAACAGGCCCATCAGCCGGGAAATAATTTTCTCGGCAATGGGATTGAGCCACTTCGCGCTGCGTGCGCCGATCGCTAATATACTGTAACTCGCCAACCCGATCAGTACAAGGCATCCCAACAATACGGCCTGCAACATCCATGTGGTGGCCTGTGTCTCCAGCAGGATGACCGTCGAGATGGCGGCCGGCCCTGCCAGCATGGGGATGGCGAGCGGGGTGACGGCGATGTCGTCTTTGTTGGTGCCGGCCGCCGTTTCCGCCGCCGTTTCCTGCACCGTGGACCGTTGCGCCCGCAACATGTCCAGCGCGACGAGCAATAAGATCAGCCCGCCGGCGATCTGCACCGCGGGCAGGGTAATGCCCAATAATTTGAGAACGGTTTGCCCGAACAGGGCGAATCCCGTGAGGAGAGCGACGCTGACCAGACAGGCGACGCGCGCAGTCCGGAGCCGCTGCGCCACGGAATCCCGCGGGGTCATGGCGAGGAAGGCCGGGACCACGGCGATGGGATCGACGATCACGAAAAGCGAACTGAACGCGAGAAGCGCGTATTCGGCGATAGTCATAGACGGGATCGGCTCGGGGTTGCGCGACTCAGGATGAACTGCGTCTCGATGCGGCGATGATTTCGGCCCGGGGATCGCTGTGGCGGGCGCGGCTCAATTGTTCGTAAAGCGCCCGCTCTTCGTCAGAAATGGCGGTGGGCATGACGATTTTTAGCTTCAGGAAGAGATCTCCCTGTTCACCGGTGGATGTCGGGAGTCCCTTGCCCTTCAGCCGAAGCTTGCTATCGGCTTTGCTGCCCGGGGGAATTTTCACCTTCACCGGTTCCGTCAGGGTCGGAGCCATCACTTCAGCGCCTAACGCCGCCTCCCATGGCCAGACCGGCAAGGTGACCTGAATATCGAATCCCTTTTGCCGGAAGACGCCGTTGGCCTGGATATGGACGCGCAGGTAGAGATCGCCCGGCTTGCCTCCATTGATGCCGGGCTGGCCTTTGCCGGCCAAGCGGACGCGCGTATCATGTTGCACGCCGGCCGGAATGCGGACTTCGATCGTGCGTTTTTCAGCTTGGGTGCCGGCGCCGCCGCACACGACACAGGGACGGCCACGCACGATGGCACTGCCGCCGCAAGCCTTGCAGGTGACGCGCTCGGTGAGATCGATGCGCCGGCTGACCCCGGTCAGGACGTCGCGGATGGTGAGATGGACATCGGTTTCCAGATCTTCCCCATCGACGGCAAATCCCGGTGAGGTTCCCCCGCCACGGCCCCGTCCGCCGAAAAAGGTCTCGAAGATATCGCCGAAGTCGCCGCTGAATCCGCCGGCCTGGCCGCCGCGTCCCGCTTGGGCGCCGGCCTGTTGGCGCGCCTGTTCATAGGCTTCCGCCTGTTCCCAGTTCGAGCCGTACTGATCGTATTTTTTTCGCTTGTCCGGGTCCGACAGCACCTCGTGCGCTTCGTTCAATTCTTTGAACTTCTTTTCCATCTCCGTTTTTTTTGTGCCGGTATGGAGATCGGGATGGATTTCACGGGCGCGCCGGCGAAAGGCCTTCTTGATGTCGTCGGCCGTCGCGTTCCGTGGCACACCGAGGATGTCGTAATAACCGCGTTGAGATGTGGCCATCAGGGTCTATCCGTGGAGAATCATTCGATGCGCACAGACGAAGAGTGCAATCCTTTCCGGAGCTTACGAGGTCTCCGGACGCATTGCAAGCGAACACACGGTTTTTCTCTTCGGCCGCCATTGTCCTTATGAAAGAGATAAGAGATCCCAGAGCACAGTCAAGTGGCAGAGGCGAAGGGCGGGTCGAAACGGCGGTGGTTAATGAAGAGATGCAATTTATCGACAGGGAAAAACAGTGTCACTGCCTGTCCTTGAATTCTGTCAGTGCGGCGGGCCGCTCGTACCACCAGGCGACCGTCACCGACCCGGCAGTGCAGGAGGAGATCCGCTCCAAGATCTTCGACGAGGTCCACCGATCCGTTCAGTTGCAACGCCCTCGGGGTTTCACGCAGGGCAATGTCTTCCGGGCGGATGCCAAGCGTGACGGCAGATCGCGGCGTCGCCGGAGGAAATCTCAGGCTTGCCGGCAGCGGGAGCGTCAGCCCATGATTGTGAAAGACGTGCCCGCCGCTTTCCCTCGTGAGTGTGCCTTCCCAGAGGTTCATCGGCGGGGTGCCGATGAAGGAGGCGACGAAGGGATCGGCCGGGGCGGCGTAGGTCCGTTGAGGATCATCCGCCTGTCGAATACGGCCCCCTTCGATGACCACGATGCGATCTCCCAGCGTCATCGCTTCCACTTGGTCGTGGGTGACATAGATCATGGTGGCCTGCAGGCGCTGCTGCAGCTTTTTGAGTTCGATACGCATCGAGGTGCGCAGTTGCGCATCCAGGTTGGAGAGCGGTTCATCAAACAGGAAGAGTTTGGGCTTACGCACGATGGCCCGCCCCATCGCGACGCGCTGCCGCTGTCCTCCCGACAGGTCTTTGGGTTTGCGATCCAGCAGCGGCTGGATGTCCAGCAACTGCGCGGCTTCGGCGATGCGGGTTGCAATCGTGTCGCGCGGGACTCGGCGCATCTTCAGCGCGAAGGCGAGGTTCTCGCGAACGGAGAGGTGTGGGTAGAGGGCGTACTGCTGAAACACCATTGCGATGTCGCGCTCCGCGGGCGGCAGGTGATCGACATCCTTCCCGTCGATGAGCACCTGCCCCGACGTCTGGGATTCGAGCCCGGCGATGATGCGGAGGAGCGTCGATTTGCCGCAACCGGAAGGTCCGAGCAGAATCGTGAAGCTTCCATCCGGAACCTGCAGCGAGATATCGCGCAGCACGGGCTGGTCACGGAACGATTTTGAAATGGTACGCAGGTCCAGTTCAGCCACAGAGACTCCTGCAAAATAACGGTGTGCACAGAATGTTCAATAAGGCTATCCAGCAAGGCCGCACGAAGCACGTCGACTGAGGCGTACCCTTGCAGTACGTCGCAGGGAGGCGTGCACAGTAGAACGCCGCTGGCAGCCCCTTTTCAACATTGTGCTAACCTTTCACGGCGCCGGCGGACAATCCGCTCACGATCCATCGTTGGCATAACAGCACGACCACGATCAAGGGAAGGGTCGCCACCACGGAGGCTGCGGCCAGCTCTCCCCAGGGCATGGTGAATTCTCCCTGGAAGAGGGCGATGCCCACGGGCAATGTCTGTTGCTCCGGTTGGGTGAGAATCAAAAGGGCAAAGAAGAATTCGTTCCAGGCATAGATCAGGATCAGAATCGAGGCGGTAAAAATCCCCGGCGTTGCCAACGGCAGTGTGATGCGAAGCAGGGTGCCCCAAGGACCACATCCGTCAACGCGTGCGGCATCTTCGAGCTCGGGCGGCAATTCTTTGAAGAAGCTGGCTAGAATCCAGATCGCCAATGGCAGGGTCAGGGCCACATAGGGCAACACGACGCCCCAACGGTGGTTGAGGCCGCCGATTGCGTCGAGCAGTCGCCAGACGGGCCCGGCGATGGCCATCTGGGGAAACATCGAAACGCAGAGCAACACGGCCAGAATCCCTTGTTTGCCGGGGATGGTCAGCCGGGCCAGCGCGTAGGCTGCCGGGATGGCGAGCAAAAGGGCGAGCAGCGTGGTGGAGCCGGCAACCACGACGCTGTTCAGCACGTAGTCGAAGAGATGGTGGTCGAAGAGGGCGGAGCGATAGAATCCCAGGCTGCCTGATGGCCACCAGGCGGGAGGAGCGGCTTCGATCTCACCTTGCGACTTGAACGACGTGAGGACAAACCAGAGGAACGGCAGCAGACTCAGTCCCACCGTAGCGATGATGCCCAGCGCGAGGAGGAGCCGTCGATTCATGGTTGTCTGCGCTCCAGGAGACTCGACCCGATGGCGCGCAGGTACGTCAACGACAACGCCAGGATCATCAGGAACACGGCCACGGAGACGGCAGAGCCATATCCGATCCGGCCTTCCGTGAACAGGGTTTGGTAGCCATAGAACTGCAGCACCTGCGTGGCGTCGCCAGGGCCGCCTTGGGTCATCACAAACACCAGATCGAAGACACGAAACGCGTCCATGGTCCGAAATAGGAGCGCGAGCAAGAGCGCCGGTTTCAGCAGCGGCAGGGTGATGTGCCAAAACCGTTGCCAGGCGGTAGCGCCATCGACACGTGCGGCGTCGTAGAGATCGTCTGGAATGACCTGGAGGCCGGCCAGGATCAGCAACGCGGCGAAGGAAGATGTCTTCCAGACATCCGCCAGCACCACGATACCGAACGCCACGCCGGGATAGGCCAGCCACGGGACGTAGTCGGTGACGTGTTCGCCGAACAGCAATAAGTTTGCGTACCCGTATTGGTCATTGAAGATATAGCGCCACAGTTGCGACGCGACGACCGTCGGAATGGCCCAGGGAATCAGGATGGCCGCCCGCACGAGACCGCGTCCACGAAATCGCTCATGAATCACCAGCGCGATGATCAGCCCGCAGGACAACTCCAGCAGCGTCGAGAGAACGACGAAGGCAAGGGTGACGGCCAGCGCCTGCTGCGCCACCGGATCGCGCACCAGCGTCAGATAGTTGTCCGGGCCGATGAACGGACTGCCGAGTTGCGGCAGCCCGATGTAGATATTGTGCAGGCTGAGCCAGAGCGAATCCAGCACGGGGTACAGTGCGAAGAGCATGGTCACGAGCAGCGCCGGGGCGACCATGGTCCAGGCCGCGAGCTTCTCGCGATGTCGCAGGATCAAGGAGGCGTGGTTCATGGGACAGGCTCCGTCAGGGACAACAACCGATTGATCTGGGCATCGGCCACCGTTGCTTCGTGCGCAAGATCGAGGTCGTCAATGGCAAGGGCGCGGCTGAAATATCGTTGCAGTGCATGTGAGATGGCAGGATACAGGGGAGAACGCGGCCGGGCCGTTGCGGACCGGAGGACGGCGAAGTGGTTACGCAGTTGCGGTGCTGCCGCCAGCAGGTCGGGATCGGAAAACAGCGACTGACGGGAGGGCGCGATGCCGGCCTCCTGTGTGAATTTCTTTTGCATGGCCTGGCTCGAAAGAAACTCGATGAGCGCCCAGGCCTCGTCCGGATGCTGCGAGTACGCGCTGATGCCGTAAAGCCAGCCGCCGAGTGCTGCGGTCGTGCGTCCCGGAGTGAACCCGGGAAGCGGCATCACAGCGACCTGCCCGGCGACGGTGGAGCGAGTCTGGTTGTTGGCCAGTTCCCAGGCGTAAGGCCAGTTCCGGTGAAAGACCGCATGGCCCTGGAGAAAAACGGAGAGGGATTCCGGTTCTTGATAGGTTAACGCCGCGCGTGAGGCGAGCCGGCCGATCACCCGGTCACGAACGAACTGCACGGCGGCCAGCGCTTCGGGTTTAGCCAGGGCAGAATGTGTTCCGTCCGCGGTCAGCAGGCTCCCGCCGTGGCTGTCGATGAACTCCAACATGTTACAGACGAGGCCTTCGTACTGCTTGAATTGGGCCGTGTACCCGCGTAGCGTCGGATTGCGCGGTTGTTCCCCCTCAACGATGGTCTCAGCCTGCCGGGCCAGTTCGTCCCAGGTCGTCGGCGGGGGGAAGCCATACTTGGTCAGCAGATCCGATCGGTAGTAGAGCAGCCCGGCATCGATGCGGCTCGGAACGCCGTAAAAATGGTCGGCATATCGGCCGACTTCGATAGTGGCGGGGAGAAACTCCTCGCGCAGGGCCGGAGTGAATCGCTCATCGAGCCGACGGGCCCAACCGGCTTCCGCAAACTCCGGCACCCAGATCACATCCATGAAAAAGACATCGACCGTGGCGTCGCGATTTTTCAACTTCTGCGTCAGGAGATCGTGATAGGCGGTAGAGCTGTGCGGGGCCAGTTCGCGCACGACCGAAATATCAGGATGGGTTTTGGTGAATTCGGCGAGGGCCTCGTCCCACACGCGCGGGTGATCAGGTTTCCAGGAGACGAAGCGTAGCGTGATGGAGGCCGTCTGCCTCTTGGGCGGCGCTGCAGGCTCGCCGGCGATCGAATCGTTGAGCGGTGGACCGAAGAGAACCAACCAGGCAAGGAGTAGGGCCGCACGGCGGTGACGTTGATGACTGCCACGCGACGGATGGCGTGGTACGGACTGAAGACATGAGTATGTGAAAAAGGCGCGCACAATGCGACGCATGACACCTCTAGCTTATACACAGTCCATCCGGTCTGTGCAAAGGCGCAGGGCTGCACCTGTAGTGGAGATGCGGCGGCGTGGCTTTCGCGGCACGTGTCCGGAGATCGCACTGCGCTCAGATCCGAACTGCAAAAACAGTACAGTCGGGCCCGTCCTGGCGTCTTGACTGAATGGAATCTTATCCCCGAGATCATCGGCCGGAACCTGAGCGTCAGGTATTTGGCCTCTGGAACCGGGTGCACATTCTCTACCCTTCCTGAAGTCTCAACCCTACACCGGCCGCCGAAGCCGTGGTGGAGTGACACGTAAATCCTCATGAGATAGCACGATTTCTTCACGCACTTCTGTTTGGCATGATCACTGCTCTTAATGAGTCCGGCCGGGACGGTGGTTCATGTCACGAGACGCCCTGTGAGCCGCTTTGCGATTGGCGAAAATGGTATTCCCTTACGTCGCACGTGGGAGGTCATATGAAACGAGGTCTGCGCCAGTGGTTTTCTTTACCTGTGGGTGTCCTACCTCGGATGCTGGTGACTCTTGCCGTGATGCTGATCGTCGGAAGTGTGATGATGCTTTCCGAAGCCCAGGCCTTACAAGCCAGTCCGACCAGTTTGACCTTTCAGGCCGTACAGGGTGGTCCCAATCCACCCAGTAAGACGGTGAAGGTCTATAAGAGCAGCAGTCGAAAGGTCAGTTGGAGCGGGAAGGACAATGCCGGTTGGCTGAGTCTTTCTCCCACGTCCGGCACTCTGGGAAGTTCCACGCAGGTGACGGTGTCCGTCAATATCAGCGGGCTGGCCGCCGGGACCTATTCCGGAACGGTGACGATCACGACCAGCAGGGGAAGCACCGTGGCGATACCCGTGACGCTCACGCTCTCAGCCGCGACTTCTTCAACCACCACCGGCACGACAGCCGCTCTGGCGTGGAATGCCAATGCTGAAAGCGACTTAGCCGGATACAAAGTCTATTCCGGGACCTCTTCCGGCCAGTATGGGGCATCGGTTGACGTGGGGAAGGCCACGTCCTATCAGTTTTCGAACCTGAAACTCGGAACGACCTACTACTTTGCCGTCACGGCGTACGATGTGAACGGGAATGAGAGCCTCCGTTCCAGTGAAGTGAGCAAAAGCATCTATTGACGGGAGCATCAGCCGGACGATGACCCGGCGTTCAGGCCGAGCCTAACGCGGGGTCGCGGTCTTGGCCTTTGCCATCATCTTGCAGTAGGAGCAGGTGTCGGCGGTGGTGGGTTGTCCGCAGGATTGGCAGGGGTGGAGCGTTCGCTGATCCTTCTCGGCCATGGATTCCGTGGCGGGCTCCGGCTTGGTTTGCTTCTCTAGGAACCCCCAGTAAAAACGTTGCTTCGTGCCGGGCGATTCCGTTTCCAGCCGGTTGAGGACCTCTTTATAGAGGATCATTTTGGATCCCTTAGCCATCGGGCATTCTTCGACGATGTAGTCGATGCGATTGACGACCGCGTAGGCGGCGATTTCCCGTTCTGACAGGCGGCAAAGCGGTTTCACCTTCTTGGCGAATCCTTCGACGGAGGCCGGCAAGGTGGGGCTTTGCTTGTCCAGATATTCATCCTGCCAGTGCAACACGTTGCCTAACAGGCGGGCAGCTTCGTCGTCGAGATTGTGGCCTGTGGCCATCACGTCGTAGTCCTGTTCTACCGCGGCGCGATTGAATTGGTACCGTTTGATGGTCCCGCAGGTT
This sequence comes from Nitrospira defluvii, assembly GCA_000196815.1. GTDB lineage: Bacteria > Nitrospirota > Nitrospiria > Nitrospirales > Nitrospiraceae > Nitrospira_A > Nitrospira_A defluvii_A. Next base: position 3,374,413 of record FP929003.1, on the reverse strand, counting down.
GAACAGGTGGGACGATGAAGAATGGTGGCCAATTCACGAATGCCGGCGCCGGCTTCCTGCTCAACGACATGCACGATCAGTTTGGCGCCATGGGCGGCGGCCACGGTGTCGGCATAGTGGCGCACCTTCCGGTGCGACTCCTCGGAGTAGCCGCCGATGCCGAGATTCACATACAGCGCGTCGGCGCGGTAGCCGAGGGCCAGCAGGATATGCCACAGAGCGAGGCTGTCTTTACCGCCGGAGACGGCCACAAGGATGCGGTCCTCGGGCGTAAACATCTTGAACGACTTGATTGCGCGTGCGACCTGCTCGTGCACAAAGGTCGTAAAGCAGCCTTTGCAGAAGGCGGCATTGTGCCGGGGTAGGCTGATGACCGCTCTCATACTCGTGGGGCATTTTGTGCAGTTCATGGGTACAACAGTGTTGCGCGGTTAGTTGTGAGTATTGAGTTGAATGGAACCAGAGACCGAACACTCACAACTCAGCACTCATGACTCAGACTGAGCCGCCGGAAATGACCGGCCGGATTTCAATCTGATCGGCGTCGGCAAGCATTTCATCTTCCGTGACGAGTTCATCGCCCCGGATGACGAGATGCGCCTCAATCACCAGATTGAGTTCGCGTAACAACTCCTTGGTGCGTTTGGGCCCTTTGATTTCAACCTGGCGGTGTGGGTGGCTGAGATGAACAAGCATGCGCGATGATACGGCTGAGTTGTGCGGGATTGCAATCCGGTCGGGATGCGGTTGCCTGGATGTACGCTGGTGCGGTAGGACAACAGCGGTTGGAAGGGGACGGGCACATGGAGTGCGACGAGCTGCCGTCGGCTACTTGATGCCCGCGATGATCTGGTAAATCAGCAAGCCGACCACGCTGAGGAAGAGGAGGGCGGACCCGATTGCGAGGCGCTTATATTTTTGATTTTGGAGATCCAGCTCGCTGAACGTTTCGTCTTTCCATTCGAGGTTCTGCACTTTCACGAGACCTCCCTACCTTCCTGGTGGTTGCTGCCTTCCCATCCCGTTACATGTGGATGAATGTATGAGTTTATCGCAAGTGAGCGTTGGCCTTCAGGCGGTCCCTAATACCCTGAAACGATTACGTGAAATTTATACTTTGTCGTACTTGCGAATAGCAAGGAAAGATACTGGACAAAACTCACGTGTCACCGGAGATTTATCCGGTACGTTGTTCTTGAAGTATCGCTCCCCCGGAGGAACGTGAGGAAGTGAGCGTGTGCGGTGCCACCGCGCGATTTCCCTGAGGCGCTCCGGCGGGGTGCTAGATTTCCGCGTCGCGCAGGGCCTTCGCCGCTTCTTCCGGGGAGACCGGGTTGATGTAAAATCCGGTGCCCCATTCAAATCCGGCCACCTGGGTGAGTTTGGGGATGATCTCAATGTGCCAGTGATAGTAGTCCCCGGTTTTTTCGTGTAGCGGCGAGCTGTGCAGGATGAAGTTATAGGCCGGTCGAGCCAGCACGGTGTCCATTCGCCGTAGCGCTTCGCCCAGCATAGGCGCCAGAAATTCAAACTGCGTGCGCTGACATTCTTCGAAATATCCCGCGTGACGTTTGGGGAGAATCCACATCTCAAACGGAAAGCGCGGCGCGTAGGGGGTCAGACAGACAAATTCTGGGTTCTCCAATACCACGCGGGTGCCTTCCGTCGATTCCTGTCGCAAGATGTCGCAATAGATGCAGCGTTCTTTCTGCTGGAAATGCTGCCGGCAGCCGTCGATTTCCTCCAGGACGCTGGTGGGCACGACGGGCAGGGCGATGAGCTGAGAGTGGCTATGCTCCAACGTGGCACCCGCCGTGGCGCCCTGATTTTTAAAGATCAGAATATATCGCAGCCGCAGATCCTTCTTAAGGTCGAGAATCCGGTCGCGATAGGCCCAGAGCACATCCTCCACCCGGTTTGCCGGCAGGTCGGCGAGGTGTTCCTTGTGATTGGGGGTTTCGATGATGACTTCATGGGCGCCGATCCCGTTCATGCGGTCGTAGAGGCCGAGGCCTTCGCGTCCCATATCGCCTTCGACATGCAGCGCGGGAAACTTATTGGGGATGACCCGCACGGTCCAATTCGGGCTGTCCGGTTCCGACGCATGGGGCCGATAGGCGAGAATCTCCTTCGGCGTCAGGCGTTCCTGCCCCGGGCAAAACGGACACATGGACGCAGAGGGAAGCGGCGCCGACGGCATAGACACGTCCTGAGGGCGTCCCCCCCGTTCGGTTGAAATGATGACCCAGCGGCCGACGATCGGGTCTCTTCTCAGTTCAGGCATCTCGACTCCTCTAGTTGTCAATGGTCACTGCGCAATGCTCGATGTCCAATGATGGGGCGGATGGTGACGACCTCATTGAACAGGGAGCAGTGAATCCTGTCGTTCAGACGCGCCACATGGTGGCTTCAAAGTCGTCTCCCGGCCGGTTGAAGGTGGCCGGGCTGTGGTGAGGATAGCGCGCGATTTCCATCCCGTGCTCCGACACCGTCAGGGTCAACCGTAATTCTGTACCGATCTCGATGCCCAGTTCTTTGAACGGTATGCCCAGCTCCAGAATTTTTCGCCGGCAGATCGTGTTGTAGGAGCCCCTGTCTCGATAAAGACCGGACTCGTCAGCCCGGGAGAGTAGAAGGGTGTCGGCGCCTTCGACTGCGAGAGCAAACGACACCTTATATTGCTGGATGCCCGAGCCGATGAACAAGTCTGCGGTGCAGTGCTGCTGGCGTGTCTGGGATCGTTCATCGAGATCCAGCCGGAGGTAGAGATGTTCGCGGTCGAACCCGAAGAAAATGGAGGTGAAGAGTCCCTCGGACTTCCACATCGCTCCCAACGGCGGCGTCGGGTTGATGGTGCCGGCCCCGCGCCATTCGAAAAAATTGGAGACCATGCCGTCGAGGGTCGGGGTGATGAGCGCCAGCGGGAGTTGCACCAGGTCCAGGCCTTGCGGCATGCGGGCCTCGACCAGGGGCTGATTCAAGATGTCGGGTGGCGTCACCCCGGCATAGGTCCAGACGTTGCGCAGGTGTGTGCGGAACAGGCGGTCGAATTCCTGTTTGTAGTCGGTATCGAAATCGTCGCCGTACCACCAGAACCAGTCGCTGCCTTCGGCGGCGTAGAGTTCGTTCCAGGCAGCGCGGGCCTTGTCCGGCGCCAACGAGGGTGTGAGGTCCACGAGACGGGCCCGCGTGTGCTGCAGGAGGTCCCAGCCGCGATTGTCTTCCTGGTGGCCGATCCAGATCTTAAAGTCCTGGTTGATCCAGGAGCCGGAATGTAACTGCTCGAGGCGTTGAGGCGGCGGCACGGCCTCCAGGGCCTTGCTCACGGTGTTCAATTGCACGCGGATGCCGTGGCCGATAGGCAGCCCGTCCTGTTCAAAGGCGCGGAACAGCAGGGAAAGGAAGCGTTCACCGCCGTCGTGATAATGCTCCCAGGGATTCTCGCCGTCGAGAATGACGGCGAGGAGCCCGTTCTCCAGCGGAATGTCGTAGGCAAGGCCGCGGATTCGCCGGAGTACATCGTCGGCGGCCGACTCAGGGGTCGTCTTGTGATAGACGAAGCCGAAGGCATCGGAAATATCCCGGTCGCGGAACACCATGGTGAGCGGCTGCTCCGCGGTCCCGACTGCGTACGGCTGATAGAGATGATAATGACGATTCCAGGCCTGGTCGGCCATCTGGAGCGACCGGTAGAGGATACCTTCGTCCGTCGCCAGCCAGCGGATCCCGGCTTTGCCTAGGATGGGCAACAACTCAGGACAGACCGATCCTTCAGAGGGCCAGAGCCCGGCTGGTGCACGGCCGAACGTGTGCGTATGGTAATCGATTGCCCGCCGCACCTGAGCGTCGGCATCGGCCGGAGCATGGAATCGAGCGGGCAGCGGCAGGTCCGGCCTGGCGCGGCGAGTGAATTCCGAGTCGATCACGAGGGGAAGAATCGGGTGAAAAAACGGTGTGGTGGTCAATTCGATCTGTTCACGCTCCTGGAGCGCCGTATACATCGGGACAATCTGCCGGATCGCGGTCTGTTGCAGCGCCAGCACTTCCTGCTTGTCTTCTTCCGTGAAGCCCCGATTCTTCGCGCGCAATTCCGCCAGACGGGGGAAGCGCTGGAGGCTGCCGTAGCCGAACCAGGCGAGATTGTGCCAGACCTGAAGGTCCAGAAATTCCTGTGTCGAAAACTGCCTGGCCAGACGATCGAGGTCTTGCCCCTGGACGTCGACGCCACGTTTCACCAGCAGTTCCTGATACCGGGGAAAGGGGCGTACCATGGTGGCCCAATTGGCGGAAAAGAAATGGCGGATCAGGAAGGCCTTTTCAGTCGGGGTCAGATCGGCCGCCGGGCGCTGGGCATATTCCAGGAAGAGATCGCGGACACGGCCGGTTGAGAACTCTTCCAGTTGCAGCAGTAGCGACGGAGTGAAGTTAAAGGTCGAGCGAGCCTCCGGAAACCGCTCCAGCAGGAAGGCCATGTCGAAGTAGGCCTTGGTGGCGTGCAGACGCACCCAGGGCATACTCGCGGACCCCGTGAGCGGGTCCGTGTAATACGGCTGGTGCATATGCCAGAGGAAACAGAGTTGAATGGTTTTCATCGGGAAGTTTCTTGCAGACTCCCGGGCAGTATGTCATAGGGGTAGGAGGGTTGCAATGAAAGGGCGGGATTGAGGAGCGCCTGTGTTCTTTCCGCCTGAGTGAGAGCGATCATGCGGTATGGGACCGGCCGTGGTGCGAAACGGGGAGCCAGGCAGAATGGAATCGAATCAGATGGTTTCGAGCGAGATACGTACAGCGCCGCTGATATCCCCTTTTTCAATCCTGCGGTATTGGGGACCGGTCTGTATGTATGCCGGACTCATTTTCTTCGGGTCTTCGGTTTCCCATCCACCGGAATCCGTTTCGTCGCTAGTGGAAAAGATCTCCGACAAGATCTTGCATCTCTGCGAATACGGGGTGCTGGGGGCCTTAGCCTATCGGGCCTGTCGGCATGGAGCGGGTGCCCGGGTGGCCCGACATGCCGTCGTCGTGGCGGTGGCCGGTTGTGCGCTCTATGGCCTGAGTGACGAGATCCATCAATTGTTTGTGCCGCTTCGTCAGGGAGATCCGTTGGATCTGGTGGCCGACTCCGTGGGTGCCACGCTCGGGGCCTGGACCTGGCGGCTCATGGAACGGCGCGCCGCTCCGTCACCCCTGTAGCCTCGACGCGTCGCGCCCGATCCTGTCCCATCGATTCTTGTCGCGGTGTTTCTCCGATCCTCGCCCCTTTCCCTGCGTGATGACGGTGCAGATGGTCCGTTGGGTTTGCCCTCCGTTTTTAGCTTCTACCAGGCGTAGGCCTCTGGGGCGGCGCCGCCCGGGCCGGGGAAGATTGCGTCCAATGTCTTGAGGTGTTCCGGAGTCAGCGTCAACTCCAACGCCGCGAGTGCGGATGTCAGCTGTTCCATGGTGCGTGGACCGATGATGGGAGCGGTCACGGCCGGTTGATGAAGAAGCCAGGTGAGGGCGACGGCGGCCGGCGTGGCCTGCAGTGTCCGGCAGAACTGTTCATAGGCGTCCAGTTTTGTGCGATGGGTCTCGATGTCTTTCCGGACGTCTTCGTCTGCCCGCCGCCCGATTGTGTACGTGCTGAGCGCCCCTCCCAGCAGCCCTCGCGCCAGGGGACTCCAGGGAATGATGCCGAGCCCATAGGCCTGACAGGCCGGGATGACCTCCAACTCGACGCTTCGCTCCAGGAGATTGTAGAGACTTTGTTCGGAGATGAGCCCGAGAAAGTGGCGCGACTTCGCCAGTTCCTGAGCCTGCGCGATGTGCCAGCCGGCGAAATTGCTGCTGCCGACGTAGAGCACCTTTCCTTCGCGGCAGAGTTGTTCCATCGCCTGCCAGACTTCCTCCCAGGGGCATTCGCGGTCGATGTGGTGCATCTGGTAGAGGTCGATGTGATCTGTCTGCAGTCGCCGGAGACTCTCTTCGCACGCGCGTTTGATATGCAAGGCGGACAGGCGCGACTGGTTGGGCCAGTCGCCCATGCGGCCATAGACCTTTGTGGCCAGCACAATTTTCTCCCGTCGCCCGCCGCCTTGTGCGAGCCAACGGCCGACGATCTGCTCCGTCACCCCTTCGCCGACTTTCCATCCATAGACGTTGGCGCTGTCGAAAAAGTTGATGCCCTGTTCGAGCGCCTGGTCCATGATCGCAAAGCTGTCGGTTTCAGAGGTCTGCGGCCCGAAGTTCATAGTGCCGAGACAGAGGCGGCTGACCCGCACGCCAGCGCGCCCGAGATGAACGTAGTGCATGTGCGCCTCCTTCGTGTGAGAGGTCAGGATACCGGCCGGTAGGGGAGGCTGACAACCCGACCGTGGTCGAGGGGGCCTGCAGCAGGTGAGTTTCTGCTGGCAGTTCAGCAAGGTTTGGCTATAATGCCGATCGTATGACAACGACAAATCCAGCCGCTCCGGCGGCACCGCTCGCCCCCCCGGATCCTGCACGCATCGCCAAGACCGTCGCCACCAAGATGCCGTTTCGCGGCGACATGACGGGGCTGACCCCGCTCGCCGGTGACGCATCGAATCGCCGGTATTTCCGGATCGCCTTGAAGGGGACGCCTTCGGCATTGATCCTCATGCAATTGGCCGATCCGGAGGGTTTCAAAAAGTCTGAAGAAGCCGTGAGCGGCGCGTCCGCTCAGATTGCGGAACTGCCCTTTACCAACGTGCTCGCGCATCTGCAGCGTACCGGTGTCACCGTCCCGCAGTTGCACTATTATGATCGGGAAGCCGGCCTTTTGTACCTGGAGGATTTCGGGGATCTGACGCTGGCAGAGGCCTGCCGTGATGCGGATCACGCCCGGTTGGTTGCGCTCTATCGTCAGGCGATCGATCAATTGGTGCTGCTGCAAGTGAAGGGGACGAAACCGCCCGCCCCCGGCTGTATCGCCTTTCACCGGCGATTCGATGTGCCGCTGTTGATGTGGGAGTTCGACCACTTTCTCGAATATGGGATTGTCGCCCGCCTTGGGCAGCCTATGAAACCGGCCGATGACAAGGCGGTTCGCGCCGAGTTTCAACGTATCGCCGAATTGCTGGCCGGGCAGTCGCAGGTGTTCGTTCATCGCGATTACCATTCACGCAATCTCATGGTCGACGGATCGCGCATCGGCATCATCGATTTTCAGGATGCCCTCATGGGCCCGGCAACCTACGATCTGGCCTCGTTATTGAAAGATGCCTACATCGAGTTGGATGATGCGGTGGTGGACGGGCTGGTCGATCAATTTCTCGACGGCCTTGCCGCCCACGGGCAGGGGTGGGCGGATCGGGCGGCGTTTCGTCGCCTGTTCGATTTCACCAGTATCCAACGCAACCTCAAGGCCGCCGGCCGGTTTGTCTACATCGATCGGGTCAAACACAACCCGAAATTTCTCGCCGACATCCCTCGCGTGCTAGGCTACGTGAAACGGAATTTGTCCAAATACCCAGAGTTGGCCACATTACGTCAGCACTTGGCGCCCTACGTCGCCGAGCTCCAGTAGAGCTCAACCGCGAGTGTTGAGTTATGAGTCTGGAGTTGCGCTCCAAGAATTTTGAATTCCGCACGCAGCATTCAACACTCACCACGCAAGACGTTTTATGAAGGCTATGATCCTCGCCGCGGGCCTCGGTACTCGCCTCAGGCCCCTCACCGACGTGACGCCGAAGCCGCTCCTTCCGGTTGCCGGCACGCCGATGATCGTCTGGAATCTGCTTCTCTTGAAGCGGCATGGCATTCGCGAGGTGGTGATCAACCTGCATCATCTGGGTGCGATGATCCCGCAGGCGCTGGGCGACGGCTCGGCGTTCGGGATGAGACTCATCTATTCGCATGAGCCGGTGATTCTCGGCACCGGCGGCGGGATCAAGCAGGCGGAGCCGCATTTTCACGGTGAGCCCGTGTTGATTCTCAACGGCGACACGCTGTTCGAACTGGATCTCGGCGCATTGATCGCGTTTCATGTGGCGCAACAGGCTGCGGCGACCCTGGTGCTGCGGCAAGACCCTGAAGCCGCACGGTGGGGGTTGGTCGAGGTGACGGACCGAGGTGAAGTGGTTCGGATTACCGGGCGCGGCCGTACGGAGACGATATCGACGACCGGTCGCATGTTTGCCGGTATCCATATTCTGCATCCGCGTCTGTTGCGTGATGTGCCGGTCGGGAAGGACTCCTCAATCATCGACGCCTATGTGCGCGGCATTCAAGAAGGGGAACGGATCGTCGGGTACGATTTCAGCGGCTATTGGAGCGATGTCGGCACACCGGAACGGTATGCGCAAGCAGAGCGGGATGCGGCAGCCGGGTTGCTCAGATTGTCAGCACGAAAGTCGTAAGCCGGCCGCTTTGGTGCTCACTAGATTAGGTCGGCAGTCCGCCGGACTCAAATTGAGCATGTTCAGGCAGGATGGTCAAACCGGCCGTTCAGCAAGGCCGCAGCGAGGTCCACGGTGCGAAGCCTAATGAGCGCACGCTTGTGGACGCCGGCGAGATGGTGAGCCGGTGGTGTCTTGGGGCCGAGGCGTCACGTTCTTGCCCGTCCACCCCACGCCTGCCGGGACAGGCTCTTTCTCCGTAAGGTACGTTGAGGGTCTGAACGAAGCGAGAACGAAGCTGGCGCGCTTGTTCAGCCTCCGGTCCGGTTACTCGTCGGTTGTGGATTTCCGCTGCTTGATCAGCCGCGCAAGATAGGTTCGCTGCAGGTCTAGAAACTCTGCCGCTTTCGTCTGGTTTCCCGCCGCCTTTTCCAATGCCCGCTCAATGATGTAGGCACTGTGCGCTTCCATGGACTCATGGTACGTGAGGTTCAGGTAGGAGAGCCCGTGCTCTGAACTGCCTTTCCCGGCTGCGTCGTCGGGCGACAGGGCCAGAAATTCTGGTTCGATGACGTCGCTGGGACTGAGCACCACGGCGCGTGAGAGGACGTTATCGAGTTCGCGGATGTTGCCGGGCCAGGGATAGTGGGTCAGCGCGGCGCGTGCCGCCTGGCTCAAGGAGACTCCGGGGCGTTTGGCTTCACAAGCATGGCGCTTGAGGAAGAACTCGGCCAGCCGCACGATGTCCTCGCTCCGTTCCCGTAACGGCGGCAGTGTAAAGCTGACGACGTTGAGCCGGAAAAAGAGATCTTCCCGGAACTGCCCCGCCTTGACGGCCTGCTTGAGGTCCTTGTTGGTCGCTGCGACAAACCGGATGTTGACGGAGACCGAGCGTGTGCCGCCGACCCGCTGAAATTCCTTGTCTTGCAGCACGCGCAGGAGCTTGGCCTGCAGCGGCAACGGCATGTCCCCGATTTCGTCGAGAAATACCGTTCCCCCCTCTGCCATTTCGAGCTTGCCTTTTTGAAGCCGGTCCGCGCCGGTGAAGGCGCCGCGCTCGTGACCGAACAATTCGTTTTCGAGTAGCGTTTCCGTGAGCGCCACACAATTGATGACGACCATGGGCATGCTCTGACGCGGACTCCATTGGTGGATGGAGCGCGCGAAGAGTTCCTTGCCGGTGCCGCTTTCCCCGAGGAGGAGAATGCTGGCGTCCGAGTTGGCGGCCCGGCGCGCGGATTCGATGATGGTCTTGATCTTCGGGCTGTCGCCGACGATGGTGGCATACCGGTTCTGGACGTCCGATTGAAGGGCGGCCACCTGCCGTTTCAGGGAGTCCCGTTCCAGCGCTTTTTGAATCACGATCAGGAGATGGTCTTTTTCGAGCGGCTTCGTCAGGAAGTCGTAGGCCCCGTGGCGCATGGCTTCCACGGCGTCGGGGATCGTGCCGGCGGCGGTCATGACGATGACGGGGATGTCCTCGGACTGCTTGTTCTGGGCCATGCGTTTGAGCACGTCCATGCCCTTGAGGCGGGGCAAATAGAGGTCCAGCAGCACCAGGTTCGGGGATTCCTGCTCGATGAGCTCGATGCCGCGCAGGCCGTCGGAGGCCGTCAGCGTTTTATAGCCGCCCGCGTCCAGACGATCCTGCAACATCGTGACGATGTCCTGGTCGTCGTCGACTATGAGAACCTTGGCCTTCATCGGTATCGTGACTTGCTAGCGGTGATCAGCCGTTCGCTCGTCCCAGTTACCCTTCCATTACATTCATGACCAAACCGGTGAGCGGTTTGGGGAAGAAGTAGGTCGACTTGTGCGGCATCCGCTCGCCCGCCGAGGCTACGGCCTTCACTTCGGCGACCTTGGTCGGGTTCAGCAGCAATGCGGCGGTGCCGGTCCCCTGGCGCACCCAATTCAGAGCTTCGTGATCGTCTTTCGAATACAGCATCGCTTCCTGCTCCTGCTGGGTTGGGCAGAGCGTGGCGACCACATGCTGCTGGAGTAGCGACACATCGAGCCGGTCGCGCGGTGAGGCGGATGCCGTCGGGCGATGTGCGGCTCGCAGGGTCAACAGGTAGTACTGCGGATCGTTTTTCAGTGCCAGCCCGAACATCGGGACGGACTGTCCACGACTGCGCAGGGTTTCGATAAATTGTCCCCGCACCTGTGCTTCATTGTTGGCCTGAAAGGGCAGCGTCGACACTTCGAAGACAGGATCAAGCATGCGCAACAACTCTTTTGAAGCCGGGACCGCCGTCGTGAGCACACGGTGCGTCGGCAGGACGGTCAGGCCCTTGTCTTCAAGGCTGGCGAACAGCATCAGGACATGGTCGTAGGGCTGAGGCCCCGAGGGTGCGCCCGCCTGCTGGCGTCGCGCGCGGCGATAATTGAGCGCCGTTTCATAACGATGGTGTCCGTCCGCAATGAAGAGTTGTTTCGTGTGCATGATCTCGACGACCTTGGCAAGCACAGCGGGATCGGTCACGCTCCACAGCCGCTGGCGGAAGCCCACATCGTCCTGAAAGTCGATGCGTGGTTTGTCGGAGGCGATGGATTGCTCGATCAACGTGAGTACGTCGTTCTGCGGATCAGAATAAAGCGAAATGATCGCACTGAAGTTTGCGCGGCAGGCTTCGAGCAGATTGAACCGGTCTGTTTTGGCTGCGGCGCGTGTATTCTCGTGCGGGTAGATCTTGCCGGACCCGAACTCTTCCAGCTCGACTGTCGAGAGAAAACCTTTGAAGACTTTGGTCGGGGTGCCCGGCGCCGAGTAGGGCGGCTGGTATTCGATGGTGTGATAGTAGATGGCCGGCTTGTCGTCCCGACGCAAGGCGCCGGACTTGAGCCACTCCTTGAGGGCGCCCGCGGCGCGAAGGTACTTGTTGTCGGCGGGGGTATCGCCCGGCTGTTCATAGCCGAGTTCCAGGCGGATGACGTTGTTGGGATGGCGATCGTGCAAGGTCTTCTGCAGGGTCGCGTCGATAATGTCGTATGGGGGTGCCACCACCTGGCGGACGTCGCCGACGGTCGCGGGATTATAAAGTGTACCGTGAAAGGGAATGACGTGTGCCATGCGGGTTCCTATCCTTTTCTCTCGTGGGTGCGGTGTGGTCCTGTTCGCCCGGCGGTGAGCCGGGGTTGTCGCTGAACGAGTACGCGCTGTCAGCAGAGCGTGGGCGTTGTGAAGCCGGGCGGCGGCAACTCAGCGGTCGCGAGTCACCATGTAATCGGCGGCGATGGCCAGGGCGCGCTTGGCGGTGTTGTCGTGGAACAGGTCGAGATCGCGTTTGGCGGCGGCGACGAACGCGTGTGCCCGCTCCATGGCGTAGGCGATGGACCCATACTCCTGCATCAAGCCGACGATGCGGCGGAGTTCCTCGTCCGTGAGGGTGCGAGTCTCCATGCGATCCTTGATCAGCTGCCGATCCGGCTCCGAGCAGTGCTGCAGGAGGTGCAGCAGCGGCAGGGTCGCTTTGCCTTGCCGCAGGTCCTGCCCGAGTGTTTTGCCCAGGTGTTCACCGTTGGCGGTATAGTCCAGTGTATCGTCCGCCAGTTGGAATGCAATGCCCAGCCGCTGCCCGAACCGGAACAGCGCTTCTTGTAACTCTTCCGTGGCGCCACCGACGATCGCGCCGATTTTACAGGATGCCGCAATCAGCCCGGCGGTCTTATGTTCGATGATGCGGAGATATTCCGACTCCGGCATCAGCGGATTGCCGTTGTAATACAGTTGCAGCACTTCGCCTTCGGCCATCTTGCGGCAGGCTTCCGAGAGCGCTTCGTTGATCCCTTGATTGCGGAAATCGACGATCTGACAGATTGCGCGCGAATAGAGATAATCGCCCACGAGAATACTGATTTGGTTGCCCCAGACTTTGCTCGCGGTCCGGCGACCCCGGCGCAGGTCGGCCTCATCGACGACGTCGTCGTGCAGCAGGGTGGCGGTATGGATGAATTCGACCAGGCTGCCAAGTGCTTGATGGTCCTGGCCGGCGTATCCGCAGAGATGGGCGCTGAGGAGCACGAAGAGAGGACGGACGCGTTTGCCGCCGCTGTTCAGGATGTGGGCGGCGACGGTGTTGACGAGGGCGACGCTGGAGTCGAGATTTTTCCGGATCTGTTCTTCGACCCCCTCCAGTTCTTCGCGATACACGTCCCACACATCGGCCATGCTGTGGAGCGTGAGGGTGGTCGGTCCGTTCGACATGGAGCGGATAGTAGGGCAGGAAAGTCCACTAAGTCAAGCTTCTGTCGATGCGTTTCTCGCCTCGATCGCGTCGTCGTTCTCTTGACAGTTTCCAGCCCCATCCAGTAAGGTGACTCCTCGCTGAATTCCCCGAATGAATGGTAGCAGTGACCGTGGTCGCGCGACAGCTTCAACGTCCCCGAGAGGGGAGTCTGTTCTCCAGGTAATTGCCTTCCAGCTTGACGAGAAAAACGTGTCATGAATGTACCAGGGCTTCCTCCCAAACAAGGGTTATATGATCCTCAGCACGAAAAAGATGCGTGCGGGGTCGGGTTTGTCGTCGATATCAAGGGCCAGCGCACACATCAGATTGTGCAACAGGGCCTGCAGGTCTTAGAGAGCCTGACTCATCGAGGGGCGCAAGGGTGCGATCCCTGCACCGGCGACGGCGCAGGCATTCTCCTTCAAGTGCCGCATGAGTTTTTCAAGCGTGCGGCAAAAGACTGCGGGATCAAGCTGCCCGGCGCTGGCGAATACGGCGTGGGTATGGTGTTCCTGCCGCCCGATGCCGACGCCCGTGCGCAGTGCGAGACGGTGTTCAACCGCGTCATCAAGGATGCTAACGCCAAGCTCCTCGGCTGGCGCGACGTGCCGGTCAAGAGTGACGCCATCGGCGAGCTGGCCCGCACGACCGAACCGTTCATGCGCCAGGTCTTCATCGCCCGCGGCATTTTCACGGATGAGGAATTTGAGCGGCGCTTGTACGTCATCCGCAAGTGCGCGGAACGGGCGGTGCGGGAATCTGCCATCGAAGGGCGTGAGTACTTCTATATCCCGAGCCTGTCCAGCAGCACGATTGTGTATAAAGGGCTGTTACTGCCCCATCAGATTCCGCAGTACTATCAAGACCTGACCGACAGCAGCGTGACGAGCGGCCTGGCCCTCGTGCATTCGCGGTTCAGCACGAATACCTTCCCGACCTGGCCGCTGGCCCATCCCTATCGCTACATTTGCCACAACGGTGAAATCAACACGTTGAAGGGCAATGTGAATTGGATGCGCGCACGGCAGGGGCGGCTGAATACCGAACTGTTCGGCGAGGACATGCAGAAACTGTTTCCCATCGTGTATGAGAACCAGAGCGATTCGGCCTGTTTGGACAACGCGCTCGAATTCCTGGTGCTCGGCGGTCGGTCGTTGCCGCACGCGATGATGATGTTGATTCCCGAACCCTGGGTCGCCAATCCGCAGATGGACCTGGATCGCCGTGGATTCTATGAGTACCACGCCGCCATGCAGGAACCCTGGGACGGACCGGCTGCCGTGTGTTTCACTGACGGGAAGCTGATCGGCGCCACGCTGGATCGGAACGGACTCCGTCCCTGTCGGTATCAGGTGACCACCGACGGTCTGGTGGTGCTGGCGTCCGAAGCGGGCGTGCTTCCCATGGACCCGCAGCGGATTCGGCAGAAGGGCCGTTTGATGCCGGGACGGATGTTCCTTGTGGACACCGTGCAAGGCCGCATCATCGACGACGAAGAAGTCAAAGCCGATATCGTGCGTCGCAAGCCCTATCGCTCCTGGGTGGCTCAGTATCGGATTTCGCTCGATGAATTGCCGGATCCGATCAACGTGCCGCAACCCGATCATGCGACGATCCGGCAGCGTCAGCAGGCGTTCGGCTACACCGTCGAAGAACTGAAAATGGTCATCACCCCTATGGTGGTCGAAGGGCAAGAAGCCATTTCCTCCATGGGCACCGACACGCCGCTGGCGGTGTTGTCGGATCGGCCCCAGCTCCTGTTCAAGTACTTCAAGCAACTCTTTGCGCAGGTCACGAATCCGCCGATCGATCCGATCCGCGAAGAACTCGTCATGTCGCTCACGACCAGCATCGGGCCCAAGCCTAATCTGATGGATGAACATCCGGAATCCTGCCGGCGCATCCGGGTGAAGCAGCCGATCCTGACGAACGCCGATCTGCAGAAGATCCGCGAGATTAACGACCCCAATTTCAAGAGCAAGACCCTGAAGATGTTGTTCCGCGTCGCCGAAGGCCCGGAAGGGCTGGGGGCGGCGGTGGACGATCTCTGCCGCCAGGCCTCGCAGGCGATTCGCGAAGGCTACAAGTTTCTCATCCTCAGCGACCGCGGGGTCAATGCGGACTACGCGCCGATTCCGAGTCTGCTCGGCGTCGCGGCGGTGCACCATCATCTGGTGCGGGAATGCACGAGAACCGAAGTGGGCTTGACGGTGGAAACCGGCGAGCCGCGCGATGTCCATCACTTCGCCTGCCTGATTGGGTTCGGAGCCGGGACGGTGAATCCCTATCTGGTGTTCGAGTCGCTGGTGGACCTGGAGCGTGACGGCTATTTCCCAGAGGGGCTCGACGCGCCGACCGCGGAAGGCAAGTTCATCAAAGCCATTAACAAAGGCTTGCTCAAGATCTTCTCGAAGATGGGCATCTCCACCGTTCAATCCTATTGCGGTGCCCAGATTTTTGAAGCGATCGGGCTCAATCACGAACTGATCGACCGCTATTTCACCGGTACGCCGTCGCGGATCGAAGGCATCAGCATCCGGGAAATCGGTGAAGAGACATTGCGCCGCCATCGCGTGGCCTACGAACCGGCCCCGATCCGGCAGTTGGATTTCGGCGGCGAGATTCACTATCGGATCCAGGGCGAGCACCACAACTGGAATCCCGACACCATCTATAAGCTGCAGCATGCGACCCGGAATAACGATCCCAAGACATTCGCCGAGTTTTCACAGCTGGTGAACGATGAGAGCAGACGCCGGTCGAATCTACGCGGCCTTCTGGAGTTCAAGTTCCAGCCTGAGGCGATTTCGCTCGACGAGGTAGAGCCGGCGAAGGAAATCGTAAAGCGCTTCACGACCGGTGCCATGTCGTTCGGGTCGATCAGCAAAGAGGCCCATGAGACGCTGGCGATCGCGATGAACCGGCTGGGCGCGAAGAGCAACACCGGCGAAGGCGGCGAAGATCCCGAGCGGTTCGCGCCGCTGCCGAACGGCGATTCCAGAAACAGCTACATCAAGCAGGTGGCGTCGGCGCGGTTCGGAGTCACGAGCCATTACCTCGTGAATGCCAAGGAACTGCAGATCAAGATGGCGCAGGGAGCCAAGCCGGGTGAAGGCGGACAGCTTCCCGGTCATAAGGTGGATGAGAACATTGCGCGTCTGCGATATTCGACGCCGGGCGTGCAGCTGATTTCTCCGCCGCCGCACCATGACATTTATTCCATCGAAGACCTGGCTCAGCTGATCTTCGACTTGAAGAATGCAAACTCCGAGGCCGCCGTCTCGGTCAAGCTGGTTTCCGAAGTCGGAGTCGGCACAGTAGCCGCCGGTGTGGCGAAGGCCCATGCGGACAAGGTCCTGATCAGCGGCGACTCCGGCGGAACCGGGGCTTCTCCGCTCTCGTCCATCAAGTATGCCGGTGTGCCCTGGGAGCTGGGATTGGCGGAAACGCATCAGACGCTGGTCCTCAACGACCTGCGCGGGCGGATTCGGGTCGAAACCGACGGCCAGATGAAGACCGGACGCGATGTGGCCATTGCCGCGCTCTTGGGGGCGGAAGAGTATGGATTTGCGACGGCGCCGCTCATCATCGAAGGCTGCATCATGATGCGGAAGTGCCACCTCAATACCTGCCCCGTCGGCATAGCGACCCAGGATCCGGTGTTGCGTAAAAAGTTCACCGGCCAGCCGGAACATGTCGTCAATTTCTTCTTCTTCATTGCGGAAGAGTTGCGGCAGATCATGGCCAAGCTGGGATTCCGGACCATCAACGAGATGGTCGGCCGCGTGGACAAGCTCAAGATTCACAAGGCCGTCGAACATTGGAAGGCCAAGGGCCTGGATCTCACGCCGCTGCTCAAGATGCCGGAAGTCGGTCCGGAGGTGTCTCGCTATTGTGTACAGAAGCAGGATCACGGCATTGCCGAGATTTTGGACCGGAAGCTCATCGAGCAATGCCGGCCGGCGATCGATCGCGGTGAAAAGGTCACGCTCGAACTGCCGATCAGGAATTTGAATCGCACCGTCGGGACGATGCTCTCCAGCCAGATCGCAAAGAAATACGGCTTGGACGGGTTGCCTGCCGATACGATCACGATCAAGTTCAACGGGTCAGCCGGACAATCGTTCGGAGCCTTTCTCTCGCGCGGCATCACGCTCGTGTTGGAAGGTGAGTCCAACGATTACATCGGCAAGGGCCTCTCAGGCGGCAAGATCATCGTCTTCCCGCCGAAGAACGCGATTTACACGCCGGAAGAAACGATTCTCGTCGGCAATACCTCGCTGTACGGTGGAACGCAGGGCGAAGCCTACTTCTACGGCATGGCCGGGGAGCGGTTCGCTGTGCGGAACAGCGGCGTGCGGGCCGTCGTCGAAGGCACCGGTGACCATGGCTGTGAATACATGACCGGCGGCGTGGTGGCGGTGCTGGGCCGCACGGGCAGAAATTTCGCCGCAGGTATGTCCGGCGGCGTGGCGTTTGTGCTGAACGAACTGGATAAATTCCAGTCGCGCTGCAACCTGGGCATGGTGGAGTTAGAGCAGGTCACGAGCGACGACGACAAGAAGTTGTTGCACGACATGATCACCTCCCACTTCATGTATACCGGTAGCCGGAACGCCAAGCGTATCCTGGATGGCTGGGACGCGATTCTGCCGAAGTTCGTGAAGGTGATGCCGATCGACTACAAGCGTGTGCTGGCCGAACGGAAAGCGGCGGCGGCCAAGGTCGCGAAATAAGCGTGAAGCGCGTGCGTGATTAATAAATTTCGAACGAGATACGAGATACGAACCACGAAAGACGATTAAGCGATGGGTGATCCAAAGGGCTTTCTCAAATACGCGCGTGAGGGACCGAAGCGGAAACCGGTCGAGTTGCGTGTGCTCGATTGGAAGGAAATGTACGAGCCGATCGCCGAGGACAAGCTCAAGGTCCAGGGCGCCCGTTGCATGGATTGCGGTGTGCCGTTTTGTCAGGGCAATACCGGTTGTCCGGTCGTGAACCTGATTCCGGAGTGGAACGATCTCGTCTACCGCGGGCGTTGGAAAGACGCGCTCAAAGCCCTGCATACCACGAATAATTTCCCCGAGTTCACCGGTCGGCTCTGCCCCGCGCCTTGCGAAGGGGCCTGCGTATTGGGGATCAACAGTGATCCCGTGTCGATCCGTGTGCTCGAATGGAACATCATCGACCGTGGCTTCAACGAAGGCCTGGTCGAACCGGCCATGCCGGTCAGAAAAACGGGCAAGACCGTCGCGATCATCGGTTCAGGACCGGCTGGCCTGGCGGCTGCGCAACAGCTGGCGCGGGCGGGACATACCGTGACCGTGTTCGAAAAGTCCGATCGCATCGGCGGCTTGCTGCGGTACGGGATTCCCGATTTCAAAATGGAAAAGTGGGTGATCGACCGGCGGCTGGAGCAGATGAAAGCCGAAGGCGTCGAGTTCAAGACCGGCGTCACTGTGGGAAAAGATATCACCGGCGAGCAGTTGCGCCAGCAGTTCGATGCCGTCGGGTTGACGATGGGCGCCGAGTTGGCGCGAGACCTGCCGGTTCCCGGTCGGGACCTCAAGGGCATCCATTTCGCCATGGAGTACCTGACTCAACAGAACAAGCGGACGGCGGGCATTTCCGTGTCTGACGAACCGATCACCGCCAAGGGGAAACGGGTCATCATCATCGGCGGCGGCGATACCGGGTCCGATTGTGTGGGCACCGCGCATCGTCAGGGGTGCAGCGAAGTCCATCAGTTCGAAGTGTTGCCCGAGCCGCCTCCCACGCGCGCCAGTTCCACGCCTTGGCCGCTCTGGCCGATGCAACTCCGCACGTCGCATGCGCACGAAGAAGGCTGCGACCGCCAGTGGAGCGTCTCCACCACCAAGTTTACCGGCCACAACGGTCATGTCACCAAGCTGCATGCCAATCGGGTCAAGTTCGAAGGCGGCAAGTTCGTGCCGATGCCGAACACGGACTTTGAATTGGATGCGGACCTCGTGTTGCTCGCCATGGGCTTCACGGGCCCGGTCAGAAACGGATTCCTCGACAGCCTCGGCGTCACCTACGATGCGCGCGGTTGCGTCACGGTGGACGACAACTTCATGACCAACCTCGACGGCGTGTTTGCCGGTGGCGATACCAAGCGCGGCGCCTCCCTCATCGTCTGGGCCATCGCCGAAGGGCGCAAGATGGCAGCGGGCGTCGATAAGTATCTCCAAGCGGGCAAGTCGGCGAAAACCGGCCGCTGAGAAATTCTCTTCTTGCCAGCCCACCAAGCGCGCCGAGACGCGCTTTTCTCCAAGTATCTTCTTGCGTTGCTCAACTCCTCAATGTGCCGAAACCCTGGATAAGCTTTTTGAGCGGCCTGGACTGCCCGACATCCTTCGCCGTTACCCTCGCCAGAGCCCTGTCCCTCTTTCATTCCATGCCATTGTCAGATCGGCTGCTAATTGTACGCGTATCCGTTAGAATGGCTCTGTGTCGGTCTTCGAACCCATATTTCAAATACTCAATACGGCGGGAGTACGCTATGTCGTCGTGGGCGGCCTCGCCACGGTGCTGCACGGCTATGCCAGATTGACTGCGGATGTGGATCTGGCCGTAGATCTTGCTCCTGAGGAAGCTATCAAGATGATCCGAACCTTGGTGGCGAACGGGTTTCGGCCTCAGGTGCCGGTACCGCCTGAAGCATTTGCGGATCCTGAAGTGCGAGAAGTATGGCTTCGAGACAAGCATATGCTGGCTTTCTCGCTCGTCGATCAGGTTAATCCGATGCGAGTGGTAGACTTATTGTTGAAGCCGGATGTGTCATTCGACGATCTGTTGGCTCGATCAGAGGAAGTGGCCTTGAATAACACAACGGTTCGAATTGCATCGGTCGAGGACCTTATTGTCTTGAAACGGCATGCCGGCAGGCCACAAGATTTGGCAGACATTGAGCAGTTGGAAGCGATTCGACGACGAAAAGGAAGTCTCTGATATGGCTAATGAGTCATCGAGTACCTCGGATGTCACGCAATCAACCGATTGGAATGCTGACAATCAGAATCTGCTCGCGGCGACACTCTCTGCTACGCCGGTTCAACGGTTGGCCTGGCTGGAAGAGGCGCTTCAGCTAGCCTATGCAAGTGACGCATTGAAGCCAAGGTCACTGATTACTCAACGAGATTGGGACGCGACATCCTCAGGGCCTCGCTGATCGTCTGGTTCATCGCTGAAGGGCGCACGAAGTTCGTGGGAGTGGATAAGCATCTGCAAGTCAACAAGTCAGCGAAAATGGGAAGCTGAGACCGGCCTCCACTGCGTACTCTCTTCGCTCGGACTCTCGACATACCAAAACAGTATGCCTCGGACCCTAGGTCGTTGGGGCCTTGTTGGAGGGCCGTTTTGAGCGGCCTGGGGCAAGTTTCCGTCGTTGACAACGTTCAGCTTTAAAAAGTAACTTGTCCCTTGTTTTGCACAATCCGGAGGGCTATCTGCTTGTCAGCAGTACTCGGTCTAACAAGGCATTCCAACTGGCGAACCGATGTCAGCGTCCGCCCAGGAAGTCCAAGTCGGGCAGGGCGGTACCCCGTTGAGCGCCAGCGCGTTAGACGCTGCGGGTCGTTTTCTAGCCGATCATGATCGAGTTCTACGTACCAAAGCAGACGTCAAAATTGGTAACTTTGTCCAGATGGACGGTTGGCTATGGCCTCCCGATGCTAATGCTTTCCTACTTCTTAGAAATTCCGTCTTTACGTCAACTGTGGGCAATGTTGCTTTTGATTCCCGTTGCCGTTGCTTGCCAATGGCTTGCCACAGAAGGAGTGAACAGACTCTTACTTAAGACGAAGTGGGGACGGACGTACCTTTATCGTCAGTTGCTGTGGGCTACTGCTCAACGCGACTCTCTGAAGGCGACGGGCGAGTCTGGAGACAACGTATATCTAGACACAGGAGACTTCGCTGCCTCGTTCATCGTTGCGATGGCTTTGCTCATTAGCGTCCTAGCCATCATCAGTTTCCTGGTTGGCGATAAATAGGCTCTGCAATGTCGCTTAACCTGACCAATGAGGAGGTGCGCAAGATGACCGACGCCCGACTCGCTGAAGTGAAAAATGGCACGCATCCCGATAGTGCACCCCGCTAGCATCCTACGGAGGATATTGCGTATCGGCATCGCAAGCGGATTCTATGCCTGAACAGGATAATGTGCCGGGAGTCTTTCCTGACTTCTTCAGTGGTGTGAATAACAATGGCTCCGTGCATTCGCTATCCAACCGGTGGTAATCCGAAACGCGTGGATGGTATTCGTCGTTAGCCAAGTCAGAATGAAAGAATGGTTCCTGGAACTGTGCTTTCATCTATAGGTACCTTCCTGTCAGTTATCAGTTCAACGAATCGGAGTGAGTGAAGTCGAGACGGCCTCGATGGTGCGCACAAACCTGACGCTCTCTATTGCTCGTGTCGCGCACCTCGCAGAGCGCGCCGGGTAAGCTGTGCTGCTCTCATAGGCTCGGCGGAGTCCATGCCAACGTTCTCGCTTGATACGGAGTGAATGGTGTGAGGCCCTCGACAATCTAAGATGCCCTGTGTCGGCATGCCGAGTGGGCGAGCCTGATTGAAGCGCGTAAGCGTAATTGGTAATCCATCTGTTGTTTGTGATGAATAGCGCGAGCAGGATAGATTGTTCATACTCTCGAGGTGGCTCGATTGCTGTACGCAGTCATTGTGGGTGTCATCGAAATGATTGCGCCCTGAGGAATTTTGATGAAGTACTTAGCCCAAGTTCGCTATGTGTTTCCTTTTAGGTTAGGGGTGCCTGAAGCGGCTTTTTGGATGAGGACAGATGGGAACGGTGCTTTCGTGCGCGTTTGGTCGGCCAAGGCCGATCGTCAGTTAATACTGAGGGACCAAAAAGACCGGAAGCCTGAACATCGGCGAGAGTGGTTACGTTCTATTATAAAACCTCAGGACGTGGTCAGCCGAATGGTCTGCATCAACAATGATGATGACCTTTTTCTAGAGGAGGTGGTGGACAGTGTTGGGTTTACAAGACTGGATGTGACTTTCGAGTACTTGGGGGAGACTTTTCCGCCGGAACAGCCTGACCAATCTAAGATTCGGGAGCAAGCCATCTCCATTGCGCAAAGGTTCGTTCGCATGTACAGATTGGTTGCAAATCAAGTCGATGTAAGAGTTCCTAATGAGTCCGACTCGCCGATAGTCGAATTGCGAGCAGGTACTGAATATTCATTTTCCCTAAACGAGATAGACGCAAAGCTAGCAACAGTTAATCGGCTCTTTCAATGGGATTTGCCAAGCACGAGTGGAGCGGTAAAAGGAATCCTTACTGAAGCCAAGTTGACTGAATTTGGGAATTATCTAAGACAAGGTTCCGAACCTGAACTATATCAACAGTTTCTTCTCGAAGCGAAGGAACTCTCGAAAGTTCATGGAGATCACCGTCTATCTGTGGTCGTCGCACAGTCCGCCTTTGAAGTGTATGCTCAGTCTAGACTTATCCAAGAATGCAAACTGCGTAATTTGAGAACTCTTCTCTCTGTCCGTGGTGAGTCTCAGGATGTCGATACGTCTATTACGGATGGAGACCTGCGGAGAGAATTATTGGGACATTATGCTCGATGCCTAGCAGGCCAATCTGTTAAGGAATGCCAGGAGTTCCACGCCTGGCATAAGAATGCTTACATTCTGAGAAATGAGATCGTTCATCGTGGTCGACATGATGTAGATCAAAGTCACGCAAGGGTAGCTTTTGAATCAGTTATGTCATACTGCAAATATCTCAATAGGATGCTGGTTGCAGGACGAAATGGACCTTCGGCTGTGGCTGTAGAGCCAAAGAGGTTTTCTTAATCACCTGGGCCTCTGCTGTGGGTTATCTTTAAGACTTGAGGGTGAATGCTGCAGTTTAAGTTTTTAGCTCCGCCAATTATCTCAGCGAGGGCTATCGTCTATCAACGCACTACAAGGTTATATCTGCAGATGCGTATCAGCGAGTAATGTACGATTGGCTCTAAGCGCCTAAGCAGCCTAGATTTCATGATCCGTCGGATTTCCCCTCATAAATCCAGCTATCTATCATTTCTGTTTAAAGAAAGGTGTAAGGCATGACAAAGCAACAGTATCCCCGCAGCCCCAAAGTGCTCCTGGGAGGCATCGCCCACCTGGGGCGGTTTATCGACAAGGTTCGCTTGCGGCATGCAGGCAAGATTCAGGACTACAACTACATCACCGTTGGGTTCGATAAGTACCTAATCGACTTTCTGCAGATCGATCCGAAGGTCTTCGAGCAGCAGGTGCTGGCGGGTGGAAGCGATGAGTCTTTATTGGCCTGGGTTAAAACCAACGGTCGCACACATTCCGATCAAGAGATCGCCGAGTGGTCGAAGGGCATTCTCACCGGAGGTCCGAAGGACGATGCGGCGAAGCAGCGGTATCAGGGTCGTTTGCAGGACATCGCCACGAAGCGTGGCGTACCGGTAACGGCGCTGCCTCCGGCCACTACCTGGGTCGATGCGATTGAGCTGGACGAAGGGCGGATGTAACCTGGCAACCGGGGCGCGCAGCGACCGCTACCGTGCCTCGGTCCATCCGGTGGATTGTGACTTGAAGATGACGGTGCGAGACGAAGTGCGGACGACCATGCCGTTCTGACTGCCGTCGACCGACAGGACCCGTTCTTCAGGCGTCCAGGCGATGGTGAAGAAGCCGCCGGTGTAGGTCGAAAATCCCAGCGCGCGTTCGTTGGTGATGGCGACGGCCACGTGCCCGTGCCCCCGTAGCTGGACGACTTTCTCATTTGGCCCCAGCGATAGCGCCGTCCAGTGCCCCCGCGTTTCTTGAAATCCATACACCTGTTGATTGCTGTGGGCGAGAATCAGAAACGGCAGCAGTTGGTGCCGTCCGATCCGCTCTTCGACTCCCAGCGACACTTCACGCCATTGCCGCAGGCCGGCAGAAAATCCTAACAGCCTGGTCGAGGTCTGGACGAAGCCTGTATGACCCCGCGCCCCGGAGGTGATCACGGACTCGCCCGGTTGCAGCGATTCCTCGATGCCGCCGCCGGCCGCAGACCAGGCAATGACCTTGTCGGCAGTCGGCGTGACGGTCACCTGGCCACCTCCGCCCTGGCTCTGCGAAAGAGGCGGTGTGAGTAGAAGGCCGGCGATGAAGACCATGATCATGGCCGGCATGAGAGCGATCGATCGAGGCATGGATGTTCTCCCTGCTGCTCAACCTACCACAGCTCTCTCTGAAGGCGAAGGTTGAATCATTCGGTCCGTCCGCGTTGTGTCAGATCTATACAGTGATGGTAGGTTGCTTCATGGTGCGGTCATGGTAGAAATGGTCGTCGCTCACAGGCAGAGAAGAGGCGATCAGGTGAGATCCCGTTGGGTCATCCTCTCATGGGCCTTGGCACTCGGTGCGGGATTGCCGCTGCTCGGTGTCTGGCTTGCGGGTAAGCCCGTTGCGGCGTATCTCGAATTTCCACCGACGACGCAGGTCGTTGCCCACGAGCCTTTTTCCTGGCCGGTCTTCATAGGGCTGGCAGTGGTGATCGCCGGAATGCTTGCGCCGTTTGTCATGTGCATGCGTCGAGCTTCGTCGCTTGCTGCAGGCTCAACGGCTGATCCGAACCACGCTGCACGTCTTGCGCTTCGCGAGCGCTGCGCGTCCCTGGGCCGTTTTCCCTGGTGGGGCTGGCTTGCGCTGTTCTGGACAATGGGCTGGTGGTTCCTGGCCTGGACGCGCTTCGAGTGGATGCACCCGCTGCAGGCCCATACCTTCGCTCCGCTCTGGTTGGGTTACATCGTGCTGGTGAACGGGATGACGTGTCGCCGCACCGGCCATTGCATGCTGTTGCATCGTCCGCGCTATTTTCTGTCGCTCTTTCCGCTCAGCGCCGCCTTCTGGTGGTTCTTCGAATATCTGAATCGCTTCGTTCAGAACTGGCACTACGCCGGTGGAGGAGAGTTGACCGAATGGGAATATCTGGTGCGTGCGACGTTGCCGTTTGCGACGGTGCTGCCCACGGTGCTTGGTACGGCAGAATGCTTGACCGCTTCGCCTCGATGCTCTGCCGGGCTGGATCGGTTTGTGACGATCGAATTCAAGAACCGTATGACCTGGGGATGGGTGCTCTTGATCAGTTCGGCCATCGGTCTGGTCGGCCTCGGTTTGTGGCCTGATTATCTCTTTTCACTGGTGTGGGTGGCGCCGTTGCTGCTGATCACGTCGCTGCAATTGATTCGTGATGAGCCGACGATTTTCAGCGAAACGGTGTACGGCGATTGGCGAACTCTTTCCACAGCGGCGCTTGCGGCACTGATCTGCGGATGCTTCTGGGAGATGTGGAACTTCTACAGCCTGGCCCGCTGGGAATATGCGGTGCCGTTTGTGCAAGGGTTCAAACTGTTCGAGATGCCGCTGCTCGGGTATGCCGGGTACCTGCCGTTCGGGCTGGAGTGCCTGGCTGTGGCGGACTTGTGCCTGTCCAGAAAGTTTTCGGGAGGCGTGGCCTATTACCGTGCGGTGGAAGGGGCCACCGATTTGGCGCAGCGAAAGCCGACGGTGGCGGAGCGCTGATCGGCCGGCGCACCGCTGCGGGTAGCGGTCCTGAGCATGATCGGGTTGCTCTTCCACGATCCGCCGCGCAGGCTCTTATAGCGGCCGCTGGTCGGTCCGGGTGGATTTCGTTCCGGCATGTAAGCGTAATAGTCGAAGCCGAACCAGTCGTTGACCCATTCGGCGACATTGCCCGCCATGTGGTGAACGCCATAGTAACTTTTCCCTGCCTCACCGCTGCTCACCGGCGCGAGGATCGGAATTTCATGCACATGATGTTGCCCGAACATGGCGAGTGAGCTGTCGGGAAGGGTGTCCCCCCAGGGGAAGCGATTTCCGTCCGGCCCGCGCGCGGCTTTTTCCCATTCCGCTTCGGTCGGCAGGCGTTTGCCCAGTGATCGGCAGAGGCTATCGGCTTCTTTCCAGGTCACGTATAACGCGGGCCACTGGGCGAGCGTCTCATCGGTGACGGAATGTACCGTGATCACGTGCCAGATGAGATGCTGCAGATCTTTCGACGGGTGGAGCTTGTGTGCATACAGATAGGAGAGATATTCGCCGAGGCTGATTTCGTCGCGGTCGATTTCGTAGGCGTCCATCCAGACGCGGTGCTGCGGGAGTTCCGTATCGTCGAACTGCGTGCCCATCCCATAGGGATCGTCATCCACCCGGACGCTGCCCAGCAGAAACGGCCCTTCGGGAATGTGGATTGTCGGCGAACCGGCCGTGAGTTTGGCGATGGATGTCAGGTGTTTGCCCAGTTCGGCGGAAGGCGGCGGACTGGGGGCGCGGGCCGCGAGCGTGAGGTCCGGGTGAAAGCAGACTGAGGCGAGGAAGAGGATTGCGAGGCTTATGCGGCGAGGAATGGAGGCCATTCCCGATACGACAGAACGGGCAGACATTACAGTTTACTCGGCGAGGCGACGGCTTTTCCGATTTCGGCAATGAGCCGGCGTTCGATCTCTGCGGTTTCCTCCGCATCCACCGCCAGGATGCGACCGCCCTGCGCCAGCCGTTCAAAGTCGGCTTTCACGCTCAGGCGGGTGACGTTGGAGGGCATGGCTTGGAGCGACACCACATACTGATTGCGCGAGCCTGAGGTTTCCAGCGAGGTCGGGGTGGTGACTTTGCGTTCGGTGACGTAGATCGTTTTCTGGTCGGTCTTGACGCTGACTTTCACGCGATAGCCATTGCGCGCCAAGGCCTCCTCGGCGGCTTTTCCGACTGCGGAGAGCGGGCGTGGGAGGTCCTCGATTTGTGCTCCCTTCTCTTCGACGCGGATGTTGTCCGTGGCCTGGGCCGCCTTCGCGGCCGTTCGCTGAATCTCTCCCGACAGTTTTTTCGACTCGGCCAGTTGGGAGTCCAGTTTCGTCCCGAGCGCCTTGGCTTCCGTCTGCAGCGCCTTCGCCTCGGCTTGAGCATGCTCCGCCTGTTTCTTGGCGTCACGCAATTCCTGGTTCAGCAGATCGATCTGCTGCTGCATGACCTTGTTGCCGTCCTGCAGTGAATTCAAGACCGACTCCTGCTTCGCCAGTTGCTTGCGGAGGTTTTCGTTTTCCTGGCGAAACGGAGACTCATCGGGTGCGCATCCGACACACCACGATAACACTGCGAGGCTGAAGAAAGGTGCGAGCGATCGCTGGGGAGGCTTGATCATAGTTTGGGTCAGACCTTCAGACCAATACCAGAGTTTGGCCCCCCTTGTCCATCTTCATTCATGTTCCCGCCGGTTTGACCCGTCACGAAACAAGCGGCTATTCTGTGATCATGGCGTGCTGGTGCAAGGTCATTCTATTCATTGGTCTGGTGCTGCTGCGGCCGGAGACGGCGATCGTTTTTCCCGCCACCACACCGGAGCCGGAGCAGCCGCAGTCTGTACCGGCAGAGGAGTATCCGTTCTATGACCTCGCCGTCGAGGCGAAGTTTCTGACCTCCCGCACCAGGCTGGTGATCATCGAGCGTATGACGGCGATCCGCCTGCACCCGGAGGAGCCGCAGTTGCCGACGGCGGCCTGGTTTGCCGAACAGGAATTTTTTGACGGTCGCCTGCCCAAGGATCTCATTCGGGATTTCGTGGCCAAGGCACAGCGACCCGCTCGATTGGATGCCCGTTTTACCTTCGGTGTGCGTTACCGGTTCGTCTCCGGTGAGGGCGTCCCGGACACGGAAGCTGCGGTGCCGGTTCTTCCCGTTGCCTGGCCGGTTGAGGAGGAGGGTGAGGGGGATGCTCTCGAAATTCTCGACCGGCTGGCCTTCTCCCGTGTGGGACTGACCTTGCGAGGCGACCAGGCTCTGCTCTATGTCGCGAATCAGCGCCCCAATGCGACCGGTGCCGGATTCTTGTTCTGGTTCGTGCGCCGACAGGGGCGTTGGGAGATTTACGATACCGAAGTGTTGTGGGTTGCGCAGCCGGAACAGAATCCGTCAGGTCGCCGATAGCAGGGGTTGGTGTGTCGTAGTACTCGTTTGGTTCATTGAGGAGTGTGCATGATTCGCAAAACCTTTTCCGTTCCACCACTCGGTTGTAACTGTTCGATCATCGGAGACCCGATCACCAAACAGGCGATTGTGGTCGATCCGGGCGGGGCGCCGGAGCGCATTCTGCAGGAAGTCCGTGCGATGGGGTTGACGGTGGTGAGCATTGTGCACACGCATGCGCATTTCGATCACTTTCTCGCATCGGGAGCGATGAAGCAGGCCACAGGCGCGGCGCTCTGCCTGCATCCCGATGATTTTCCTCTCTGGGACATTCTGGAGATGCAGTGCCGCATGTTCGGTGTGCCCTATGTCCCCGCGCCGCCGCCGGATTATTGGTTGAAGGATGAAGAGCGGTTGGCGATCGGCGAGTTGGAAGGGATCGCGTTGCACACCCCGGGGCATACGCCGGGCTCCATGTGTTTTCACTTTCCTGCCGCGAAGGTGGTGCTGGCGGGGGATACCTTGTTTCGCGGCGGCATCGGTCGCACCGATTTGTGGGGTGGCGATTTCGACGCCATCGAACAATCGATCCGGGAACGACTGTACACACTCGATGAACAGACCGCCGTGGTGACCGGACACGGACCCGAGACGGAGATCGGCAGGGAGCGGGAGACCAATTCATTTGTGCGAGTGTAGCAGGATGCGGAAAAATCCCACCAGCGGCGTTCTCGCTTCATTCAGAGGCTCACCGTACGGCGCAGAGTACGATTCGCCTCTTCATTCGCTCAGGCCTTGCCGGCCGGCCTTTTTGCGTATCCTGCGGACGATTCTGACGTCGCCATGGCATGTGAGCTGCCCGCTATGTATGACGCAACAGTTGAGGTTCCAACAGTTTGTTAGCAGCGGGGGCTCATAGCGGCTCCCATGTGAACCACAGGAGGGAACCATGAGTGCCATGACACGGTGCTGGTTGGTGTGTCCACTCCTCTCACTGGTATTGGCGCTGCCCGTTTCAGCTCCCCGAGCCGGTGCCGGCGAGGCCGGCGGTTCTTCCACTGTGACTATCAGCGATGTGCGTGTCAGGCTCTCCGACCATGGCCCCGTGGTCCTGCTCTCGGCGGACGGGAAGAGCATCCCCATCTTTGTCGATCACACGGTTGCCGCCTCCATCCAGGCCGCCTTGACCGGTGAGAAATTGCCCCGCCCGCTTTCCCACGACCTGATGCATACCATTCTCGAGTCGCTCGGCGGTCGTGTGGTCCGGACTGTAATTACGCTCAAAGCGGGAACGTATTACGGCAGTTTGACCGTGGCGTTTCAGGGACAGGAAAAAGTCTTCGACAGCCGGTCCTCAGATTCCATTGCCTTGGCGATTCACTTCCAGGCGCCCATTCTCGTGGGCCGCGACATGTTGGATGCGGTCGGCACGTCGATAGGGGAACCCAAGCCTGAAGCCTTATAGTGTCGCGAACCCTGCCTGTCCGATGTGCGGAGTTCGCCCCGCTCTTCGTAGGGCCCCTTTTGCCAAGAAACAGGCAGTGCTGGCCTTTTAACGGGTTCTGGCCTATCGTTACGGGTGATGCGACGCAGCCCGTTGCTCGACGGGCACGGAGGCCGAATTCAACATGAAGAATCAACGCAAACATGAACGGGTTCACGTTCAGTTTCGTAGCCATTTTTCGATGAAAGGGAAGATGCTGGCCGGAGACGGGGATCTGACCGACCTGTCTCCAGGCGGCTGTCGAATTCTCAGCCCGGTGCAGGTTCTGGTCGGTGCCGAGGTGGAACTGTGCATTTTCCCTGGGGATAGCGCCAACCCCATTCTCATCGATGGGGCCACCGTGCGCTGGTGTCGGCCGAACGAATTCGGTCTCTCGTTCACAAAGATTCGAGTGCCTGTGCAGCGCCAACTGACCGATGTCTGGCGCAAACTTGCCAAACCCGCCTAGCAGGTTGTCTTTCCAGCGAGCGTCCTCGCCGGCGCCCGATCTCTTAGATTTTCATGGCGTCGCGCACTTCGGCCATGGTCTGCGATGAGACGGCCGTGGCGCGGCGGCGTCCGTCTTCGGCGATCTCGTCCAAGCGCGACGGATGTTGAGTGAGGGTGGCGCGGGCTTCCCACATCGGCGCCAGGCGCTCCACCACGCGATCGGCCACCAGCTTCTTGCAATCGATGCAACCGATAGCCGCCTTGCGACAGTCTTGATTGATCTGCTCGATCACCGGCAGCGGGGAGAAAATCTTGTGAAAGTCGTAGACGGGGCAGACATCCGGGTTGCCGGGGTCGTGGCGTCGCACCCGCGCCGGATCGGTAATCATGGTTTTGATCTTCTGCCGGACGACGGGCTCCTGATCGGAGAGGTTGATGGCGTTGCCGTAGCTCTTGCTCATCTTGCGCCCGTCCGTGCCCAGGACCTTCGCGAACTTGGTGAGGTGTTCCTGCGGGTCTGGAAACACCGGACGATAGAGGCTGTTGAAACGGCGCGCCAGTTCGCGAGTGAGTTCGAGGTGCGGCAACTGGTCCTTGCCGACCGGCACGAAATCGGGCTTGTAGAGCAGGATGTCCGCGGCCTGCAGGACCGGGTAGCCTAGAAAGCCGTAGGTGCTCAGGTCGCGCTCCTTGATCTCTTCCTGCTTCTCCTTGTAGGTCGGGTTCCGTTCCAGCCAGGAGACCGGAATGATCATGGAGAACAGCAAATGGAGAATGGCATGGTCCGGCACCTGGGACTGGACGAAGACGGTGGCGCGCTTCGGGTCGATGCCCGCGGCCAGCCAATCGATCAGCAGTTCCCGTACATATTCTCTGATGCGGCTGGTGTCGGCGTAGTTGGAGGACAGGGCATGCCAATCCGCCACGAAGAAGAAGCACTCATACTGCTCCTGTAGCGCGTTCCAATTCTCCAGCGCACCCAACCAATTGCCAAGATGGAGCAGCCCGCTTGGCTGCATCCCGCTGAGTACCCGTTTCTGACCCGTCGTCATGCCATCACTCCTGTGTTCTTGCAGGATGCTGAAACAGTCCGCTGCCGGCGTGCTCGCGTCGTTCAGATTCTCAACGTGCCCCGAGTATACGCTGAGGCTCTTCGCTTGTTGCGGTCTTGCCGGACGGCCCTTTGGAGCATCCTGAGTCGCTGGTCGATCTCGCCGGAAATTTCACTGGTTCGATTTTCTCACCACCGGCGCTGCACCTGTCAGTCCAGTGGGACGAACTTTCCCTGCTTGACTTGAATCAGAAAGACCCGGCGATTGAGGGTGCCATCGGGGTTAAACCCGCTGGGGCCGCTCAAGGTCGGCAGGTCATGCTGCATCATCAAAAAGTCGCGGACGGCCTCTCCGGAGGTCGCACCTCGCCGGATGGCTTCCACGGCCAATCGCGCGGCGTCATAGCCCTGAGCGGCGAAGAGCGAGGGCGTGGCCTGAAACCGCTTGCGATACCGCTCCACAAATTCCTGCACCACCGGACTGCTGCTATCGGCGAAAAATCCGTCGGCAAAGACGCCTCCCTCGACGGTTCGATCGGCGACCCGCGCGAAATCCGGAGTGTTCCATCCGTTGGCCCCAAGCAACGGAACCGCGATGTCAAAAAACGCCAATTGGGCTGCCAGTAGTCCCACATCCAGCGAACGTCCGGGGATGAACACGGCGTCGAACCCCGGTGAGTAGAGCAGGCGCTTGCCTTTCTTGCCTCCCTGCCTGATCCCGGTTTTGGCCGGATCGTTGTCGACTTGCACTTCCACGCCGTATTTCTTCAGATCCTCGGCTTTGAGCTTGCCGATCACGGTGCGAAAGTCGCTGTCGCCTTCCTTGTAGGGCTCGCTCACGATCAGTTCTCCGTCCTGTTGCCGGATTTCTTGCGCGAACAAGCGGGCCAGGTCGCGGCCGTAGGGGGTGTCGGGATAGAGGATGGCAAAGCGTTTGAACTGTTGCTCCTTGACCGCGTAGTCCGCCACGCGTTTGGCCTGGTGACCATACGTAAGCGCCGTGCTGAAGACGTAGTTGCCGAACCGTCGCAGGTTCGGGGCGGTGGCGCTGGGCGTGATCAGCGGAATGCGTGTCCGTTCGGCCATCTCTGCCATCACGGGCAGGTTCTTGGACAGGAGCGGGCCGATCACGGCGAGCGGGCGATCGTCGGACAATACGCCGGAGAGTTCATCCAGAAAGGCCGCCCGGTCGGATTCCGTATCCTTCACGATCAGGCCGATGGACGGACTGTCGCCGCCGTCCTTCGGTCGTTCCAGCGCGAGTTGAATCCCGTTCAAGACTTCAGTGCCGAACGGTGCCAGTTTTCCGGACATGGGAAAGATGGCGGCAATGGAGTAGGGATGTGATTTGAACTTTGTCCGCACCACCGCCTGGAGGTCGGCTGCTTTTGTGGCATAGGGATGGTTGGGGAAGCGGCTCAGGAAGAGGCGCAAATCCCGTTCGACCAGATGATCTTCTCCGGCGGCGGTATGGAGCTCGATGAGCTTGATCGAGGCCAGATCTCCTGGAAAGGATTTCGGGTAGGCCTCGCGGACGCGCACGAGCGCCGGGGCGTCGAGTTGCTCATTGACGAGTTGCCGGATCTGGCCCTCGGTGTCGTGAGCCTGGTCGCCGGCATCCAGCGGAATTTCATCCAGCCAGGCTTGAATGGCTCGGAGATAATCTTTCTTCTGCGCCTGGAATTCGCCCGTGAGCCGCAGCGCATCGCGCTTGATGGCGGGATCGGCGGAAAGGCTGCGCACCTCGGAGAGTAGCGGGAGCGCCAGGTCGAGATTGCCCGCGCGGGCGTGAGTTTTGGCGAGCAGCAGTTTGGCCCGATCGACCAGGTCGGAGCTGGGAAATTCGCCGAGCAGCTGATTGACGTAGCGGACGGTTTCCGCATGTTCCTTCATGCCGAACATGGCGGCGGCCATCAACAAGTAGGCGTCGTCGAGGAGGTCCGGCACAGGTCCGCTTTCGATGAAGCGTCGCAGCGTAACCGCTGCGGCTTCCGGTTGGTCCGAGTCGATCAGACGTTTGGCCTGGTCAAGGATGGATTGGCCGGCAGCAGTCGGTGGTTTCGATTGCTCTGTGCGGGGCGGCGCTGGATTCTTTTTGGCCGGGGCCGCCTCACCGAGCGTGACGAGGCCCGCGAGGAGCGCCACCGCGAGGGCGACGCTGCACGCGCGGAGATGCGGGGCGCGGGGTACTGATCGACGAACCATTGACTCCTGTGCATGGCGACGCTCTCGCCGCAAGTGAGGCTACTATAGGAAACAGGTGCGGGGGTGTCAAGGTAACTTGAGGACGATGCGTTGTGTTCGGCCGAAGGCTTGGCTATAGTCGGCGCAGCCTGTTCCTCGTCGCATCCAGCGAGGGTATGTGTCATGAGCCGTGAGTCGGAGGACCCGTCTGCGCCGGTCCCGGAGCGACTCCCGTTGGAGCCGTTCATCGAGCGCTACTGGGATCATGTGCGGATCGCGCGGGGCTTGTCGCGCAACACGTTGCTGGCATATCAGCGGGACGTCGCGAGCTTTCAGCACTACCTTCGCGATCAGCAGGTTTCTGATGTGCGCGAGATGTCGCCTCCGCTGCTGGCCGGATTTCTCGATCATCTCCATCAGTCCGGCCTCGCGTCGCCGTCCCGCGCGCGCGCGCTTGCCGCAGTCAGAAGTCTCTTCCGCTTTCTGAAGCAGGAGGGGATGATAGCCGCCAACCCGACCGTGAGTTTGCGCAGCGCCTCGCGCGCCCGACGGTTGCCGAAAACGCTCAGTCCCGAGGAGGTGACGCGTCTTCTCGAATTACCGCCCCGTCCGTTGCCGGAAGATCATCGTGATCGCGCGATGGTGGAGGTGCTCTATGCCGCCGGCGTGCGTGTGTCCGAATTGATTTCGCTGCGGGTGGACCAGTGCAATCTGGACGTTGGCTATATCGGCATTACCGGCAAAGGGGAGAAGCAACGCGTCGTGCCGATCGGGCGGCCGGCGATTGAGGCGGTGCAGGCCTATCTCCTCGCTGCACGACCGGCGTTGCTGAAACAACGGTCGTCACGATTCGTGTTCGTGAGCCGTCGCGGCACGCCGCTCACGAGGCAGGCTTTTTGGAAATTGCTCCGCGCGCGTGCGCACCGGGCCGGCATCGCCAGGATTCCTTCACCTCATATGCTGCGGCATTCCTTTGCCACGCACTTGTTGCAACGGGGCGCTGACTTGCGATCCGTGCAGGCGATGTTGGGGCATGCCGACATTGCGACGACGCAAATTTATACGCATGTGGACTCGTCGCAGTTGAAAAAAATCCACACGGCGTGTTTCCCGCGCAACAGATCGCGTCGGTGAGTGTCGGCCTTCGCAACTTCTGCCGGCCGCCTCGCAGAGGAATTTGCATATTGCGAGAATGTTGCAAGAATAATGCATGATTCCTGGTTGACACTGCTTTGTGGAGTTGATAGCATCCCGAAAATCTGCCGAGAGCGAGAAAAATCGGGCGGATAGCTCAATTGGGAGAGCGCTGCCCTTACAAGGCAGAGGTCACAGGTTCGATCCCTGTTCCGCCTACCAATGAAGAAATACAGGGAATTGCGCGTAAGGCATTGCCTTATCCATTAGTAGTGATGTACAAGAGTACACTCTACCGTATTTAGACTGTTTGATTCTGAAGATCTGAACTCTTCTTCCGCCATCTTGGGTTGCGTGGGGCCGTCGTTCAGCCTGGTTAGGACGCCAGATTGTCAATCTGGAAGTCGCGGGTTCAAATCCCGTCGGCCCCGCCATTCCCCCAGCTTTTGGTACAATCCATGCTACCGTTTTCATGCGACGCCATGTGAAGGGAAAGGTCTAGGCTCATGTTCCAGTCAGGCGTAATGGGGTTGGTGGGCTCGCTGGGGGCGGTCTCGAAAATCGTTCTCCTGTTGCTCTTTGTCGCGTCGATCCTTTCCTGGGGCGTGATTTTCTACAAATGGCGGACTTTTAAAGCGGCGGATCGTGAAGATCAACGGTTTTTCAGCGCGTTCACGAAGATCCGCGACCTCGATGAATTGTATCGCCAGTCGAAGCGAGCCGACGGCAGCCCGAGCGCGCGTGTGTTTCAGGGCATTATGGATCGCGTTCTGACGGTGTCCGGGGATGGCACAGTGAGTGCGTCTCAATCGGCCGGTGTCTCAAAGGATCCGGTGGCTGCGATCGATCATCAATACATGGACAAAACGGTTGCCTATCTGGTTCAGAACCAAGTCTCGCATTTGGAATCGTACCTGCCCGTGCTGGCCACGACGGGGAACATTACCCCCTTCATCGGATTGTTGGGGACGGTATTAGGCATCATCGACTCGTTTCGTGAGATCGGGACTCAGGGGACTGCAAGCATCGCGGCTGTAGCGCCTGGCGTGTCCGAAGCGTTGGTGGCGACGGCGGCCGGATTGTTTACCGCTATTCCTGCCGTGATCTTCTACAACTATTATCTGACCCGCATTCGTAAGACCGTCTTCCGGATCGAATCGTTTACGGTGGAGGCCATGCGTTCCTTGCAGACTCGGATGAAGCAGGCCGCGGTTGGAGGGCAGTTGTGACGTCGGAGACCAGGCACCGGCGGTTCATGGCGGAGATCAATGTGATCCCGCTGGTGGACGTGGTGTTGGTGCTGCTCGTGATTTTCATGGTCACCGCCCCCATGTTGTATCGCGGGATGGATATCAATCTTCCCAAGTCCGCCAGCAATACGATTAAGCCTGAAGCCAGAGCGGTTTTGTCCATTGAGCGCGATCAGCGTTTGTATTTGGATAAGGACGCGGTGAGTGTCGTGCAACTCGAGCGGAAACTGCGGGCCTTGAAAGATCAAAGTCCCGATGTCTCGCTCTATCTTCGCGCCGATCGGGACGTGCCCTACGGGATTGTGGTGCAGGTAATGGACAGTGTGAAGAAAGCCGGGATAGAGAAGCTTGGCATGGTGACGGAGCCTACAGGTGCCGAACGCGTGAGTGAGTCGGTCGCGACCCCCGCGCAGCCACGCAAAAGATAGCGGCGCCGCGACTCGCGCGCCACACGGTCGTATCGCAAGTCATGACGTTCCAAGCCCTGCCAAGACATACCGCGCTCTTTCTGGTCGGGGATATGGGGGAAGCCGGAAGCAGCCGTCTTCGCAAGACGGTTGTGGTCTCCCTGGTGCTCCACCTGTGTCTCCTATCCGTAATTATGGGTGCGAAGTTCTTTAAGAAAACAGAACGTCCGTTGTCGGCGGTGGAAGTCTCGTTGGTCACGTTGCCGCCCGTGGAAGCGAAGCCCGAACCAAAAGTTGAAAAAGTCGAGAAGGCGGTTCCGCATTCCACTCCCAAGCCGGTGCAGTCTGCTCCGATTCCCGTGCCTCCCAAGCCGGTGCAGGCCCCAACACCGCCTCCGATTCCGCCTCCGGTCCAAGCTGCCCCGGTAGCTAAGCCGGCGCCACCAGCTCCGGCACCGGCTCCTGCGCCTCGTTTGCAGGCTCCTGTGCTGGCGGCGCCACAACCGATTCCGCAGGCCGCGAAGTCGCCCTCGTCCGCCCCAGTCACGAATCGGGCGGATGTGCTTCGGGATGTGATGAAAGATATCGAGTTACCGCCGAATGCGCCCCAGTACGGCGATCTGGCCCCGATGAAACCGGCAGAGGTGAAAAAGTCTGCTCAGCCGAAAGTGGGTGGACCTGAGCGATCAGACCTGGATGCGATGCTGAAGAAATTGAATGTGCCTGAGATGGCCGCCGCCCAGCCCGCGCCTCCGCAGGAGCCTCCCAAGCCGGCCGTCACTCCCACGAAGCGCGCCTCTCTCTCTGAAGAGATGAATAACGACCTTGATCGCGAACTTCAGGATTTGAAAAAATTGCCGTCACTCCCACCGGTCAAAGCGACCGAGCCGGTGCGGGAGGTGAAGCCCATGTTCCGCGAACCGCAGCCGGTTGCGAGTGCTCCGCCGGTGACCGCGAGTGTGCCCCGCAGCAAGCCTGAAACCCGGTTGCGCGTGGCGGGGATGCCGGGATCGAATCAATACCTGGCCCGTGTGCAGGCACGAATCAGCGGTTTCTGGGCGGCGCCGCCGGTCGATATTTCAGGAAAGGCCCTGACCGTCACCGTGCGGTTCCGTTTGGAGCGCGATGGCCGCGTGGGGTCGGTCATCATCGAACAGTCGTCCGGCAACGATTATTATGATATGGCTGCGCAACGGGCCGTGCAGAGCGCGATTCCGTTGCCACCCTTTCCGCCGGATTTGACGGATTCTTATTTTGATGCCCACTTTACTTTTGCCGTAGGCGAGGCTGCAGGATGAATCGTGTGATCATTGGTCT
This sequence comes from Nitrospira defluvii, assembly GCA_000196815.1. GTDB lineage: Bacteria > Nitrospirota > Nitrospiria > Nitrospirales > Nitrospiraceae > Nitrospira_A > Nitrospira_A defluvii_A. The sequence continues at coordinate 3,337,593 of FP929003.1, read as the reverse complement.
TATGATTGCGCTCTGTGTCGTGGTGGGAGCCGGTCTCTTCGGGATTCTGGACTCCCGTGCAACCGATGTGTTTCTGGAGGCGACCCGGCCGGACTTTCAAAAGATTCCCATTGGAGTATTCGGTTTTCAGAACGGCGGCGGTCCCGAATGGCTCGGGGGCCGGATCGAGGAAGTGCTGAAGGCGGATCTTCAACGGTCCTTGGTCTTTTCGCTGGTGGATCTACCTGCCATCGGGGTGAAGGCGCGTGAGGTATCGACTACCGACAAGGCGATCTTTAAGCAGGCGGCAGAGAACGGTGTCTCCGTGCTGGTCTGGGGGAAGTCGGGCCAAAAGAACGGCAGCAAGGAGAGTGAGCTGTTGATGGACGGCTTCGTCTACGACAGCGGCAGCGATGAAGTCGTCGGTGGAAAACGTTATGTGGGATCGACCTCGGTCGTGCGGTTGATGGCGCACCGGTTTGCCGACGAATTGGTATTTCGGTATACCGGCGAGCCGGGCATCGCCAGGACCAAAATTGTGTATGTCGCGGAACATGGGAACGCCCGTGAGTTGTTCGTGATGGACTACGACGGCTATGAGCCCAAGCAGATTACGGCGGATGGTTTTCTGAATCTGATGCCGCGCTGGTCGCCGGATCGACGGTTCATTGTGTTCACAGCCTATCGGAGCCGGAATACGCAGGACATCGATATCCTGGAACTGGCGACCGGTAAACGGTGGACGCTGGTCTCTATGGCGGGGCTCAACATTACGCCTGCCTTGTCGCCCGACGGGAATTTTCTGGCGTTTGCCAGCAGTCAGGACGGCAATTCCGAGATTTATAAACTCGATACGCGTACCAAGACTCCGCAGCGGCTGACGGTGAATCAGGGGGGCGATCTTTCGCCGACTTGGTCGCCCACCGGCCGCGAGATTGCGTTTACCTCGGACCGCGGAGGCGCTCCGCAAGTCTTCATCATGAGCGCAGATGGGTCCAACGTTCGTCGCCTGACCTACGAAGGCGACTACAATGCCGCTCCGGCCTGGTCGCCGCGCGGCAACTGGATTGCGTATGTCTGCCGGACCGCCCAGCGGTTGTATAAGATCTGTACCGTGTCCCCGGACGGACAGAAGCGGGTTCAGGTCACGACGGGGCCCGGGATCGATGACTCGCCGTCCTGGTCTCCCGACGGCCGGCATATCACGTTCAGTTCGACCGTCGACGGCAAAAGCCACATTTATATGGTGGATACGGACGGGAAGGGGTTGGAACGCATCACGTTCGGTGGTACGCACAATAGTTCGCCGTCCTGGTCCCCGGCGCTGTAGGTACGATTATTCAGGCCATGCAGAGTTTGTATAGATTAACCATTCACCAGTCATGAGGAGTCACGATATGAGGATACCGGTAGCGACAATGGGCCTGACACTGACAGTCGGGATGCTGTTGGTCATGCAGGGTGGGTGCTCGAAGAAGTCGATTCAGTCGGGTGGTGACGCGCAGTCTACAGAGCGCGGCATGGCCAAGTCGGGCGGGCCCGCGCCGAGTGCCATGGGGTCGACCGGAGGAGTGGGGGGAATGGAGCCACCGGCGGCCACGTTCCCGGACCTGTCTCTCTCCAGCAAGCCGGACGATTTGGAGACCGGCGGATTGCGCGGATTCGATTCGGTATCGGGTGGAAAAGCCCCGTCCGAAGAACGTTTAGGCGGCGGGGGGACGATGTTGGCGAAGGTCGAGCCGTCGGAAAGCACGGCGCGCCAGATCGAAGATATTCGTCGCGAGCAAGCCAAGGAACAAGCGGCATCCGCGGAAGCCGGATTGCGCGATGTGTTCTTTGGTTATGACAGCTGGACCATCACCGAAGAGGGGCGGCAATCCTTGACGCAGGATGCGCAGTGGATCAAAGCGAATGCGGGTGCACTCGTGAAGATCGAAGGCCATTGCGACGAACGCGGGACGCTGGCCTACAATCTGGTGTTGGGTGAAAAGCGCGCCAAGGCCGTTCGGAACTATCTGGTCGAGCTTGGTGTGGGTGCCAATCGGTTGGCGGTCGTGTCCTACGGCAAGGAACGGCCATTCTGCAACGAACGGAACGAAAGCTGCTATCAGCAGAACCGCCGCGGTCACGTGGTCGTCCGGTCGAAATAACTGTTCCGATCAGGGATGATGTGACATGATTCTCCGGAGCAACGCCGGTTAAGGGAGACCTGTCATGGACAGTGGATGGCCATATCGAAGTGAAATGGTAACGCACCCCTCACGCGGGCGCCTCGGGGCGGTCGGCGGCTATGCTGCGCCGGCCCGACTCGGCGTGCTTGTGCTGGTTGCGTCCGGGTTGGCCCTATTGTCGGGATGTGTGGCACAGCAGGCCGACCTCAAACAGACCGAACGAGAGCTTCAACGTAAGATCAAGCAGCAGACGGAAGAGCAGGCTCAGAACAGGGCCCGCCAAAACCAGGAAATCGTGTCGCTGCGCGAGCAGGACATTCCGTCCCTGCGCGGCGACGTCGAAAAGGCGCTCCACCGAGCACAAAGCTTGGATGCCCGGCAGGATGACCTCCTGGCCAAACTGGCCTCTCAGGAATCGAAATTCGAACGGCGTATCGGAGAAGCCGAGAAGCGGTCGATCGAGGAAGGCAAGCGCTTGGGCTGGGTCGAAAAGCAGCTGGTCGATCAGGATGCCTTGCTCAAAGGCGAGCGGGACCGCAGCCGGGCGGAGCTCGCGTCGGTGACGGCTCGGTTGGATCAAGTCACCGCTCACATGGACGCCATTCAGAAAAACGTCCTGGATGCCATGCAGAAGACCACGGCGGTGCTCGCGCAAAAAGTTGATTCGCGTCTGGATGATCAGCAAAAGGTCTTGCACGGTCTCGAAACACGATCCCAAAATGTGGCGCAGCTCGATTCGCAGAACAAGGTGTTGGCCGACCAGGTCTCCAGGCTCAACCAGGCGTTAGTGGACTTCAAGCAGGCGTTGGGGAACTTGGGGGAACGTGTGGTTCAGCAGGACCAGGCCGTCAAGCATCTGGCCGCTTCGCTGGAGCAGGACGCGGCGGCGTTGAACAAACGGACGGATGCGCTGGCGGGAAAGATCGAGGCGGACAACAAGGTGACGGCCGAACACTTGAACGAAGTGAACCGGAGCGTGGCCTCGGTGGCAAAGGCGTTGGAAAATGCCGGCGGAAAATTCGTGTCCCGCGAAGATGACCATGAGCGCCGTATCGATGAGACGACGCGCGAACTGGGTCATGTGCAGGCGCAAATCCAGACCCTGGACAAGAACTTGGAGAATCAACACGCGTTCTTGAAGCAGGTCGAGCAGCACCTGTCGGCTTTGCGCGTCAGCGCGTCGCAACGGGCCGAGCAGGCGCCGGCCGTTGCGGAAGTGGCGCCGCTTGCACAGTCGCAGGCCATGCCGCCGCCGGAACCCGTCTCGCCGCCGACGTCCTCTCCTGTCCCGTCAAGCGGGTCGATGTCTCGCTCGGAAAATCGTAGCGCAGCCCTGATGGCGGATCGTGAGTCGTATGAGCGGACGTTGACGCGGTTTAAGGACGGCGATTTGGACGGGGCGCGCCAGGGCTTCGCGGAATTTCTCCTGCAGCATCCCCACTCGGACCTGGCGCCCAATGCGCGGTTCTGGCTGGGTGAGTCCTATTATGGGAAAAAGGATTTCTCGCGCGCCATCGATGCGTATGATCAAGTGCAATTGAATCATCCCGCCAGCGAAAAAGTGCCGGCCGCCCTCTTGAAGAAGGGCTATGCCTATCTGGCGCTCAAAGATCGAAAGAAGGCCGCCTCGGCGCTCAAGCAGGTTATCGACCTGTATCCGAAATCTCCGGAAGCCAATAAGGCGATGGACAAACTGAATCAACTAAAGGAGTTGCACTAACGATGAAGCTCCGATTCGTGGAGGCATTGCAGGTGGGGGCGGGGCTGACCTGCGGACTGGTGTTGGCAGGGTGTGCGAAACACGCCGATTTTCTGGAGATCCGTGATCAGGTCTCAATCATCGCCCGGACGCAGGATCAGGAACAGAAGCGATTCGAAGCCATGCAGCGCCGCTTGGAATCGCTCGAACGGGTCCGCGAGCCGGAGGGCGGGAAGCTGCGGCTCGACGATGCGTTGGCCCGTCTACAGAAGCTCGAAGGGCGTTTGGCCAAGATTGAAGAAACCCAACTGGCCCAAGCGGCTTCCATTCGATCGGACCTCGCGCTCGCCGAAGCCAATCGTCAGGCGCGTGTCTCGAAGCCCTCGGGGCCCATTGAGCCGGCGACCATCATGCCCGGGGTGCCGTCCATTACGCCGACGTCGGCCTTCAATCTCGCCTATAACGACTACCTCAACGGCAAGTTCGATCTCGCCGTGGGCGGGTTTCAGCGGTTCATCAAGGATTTCCCATCGACCTCGCTGACGCCGAACGCGCACTATTGGCTCGGAGAATCGTATTACGGCCAGAAGGATTACATTCGGGCCATGCAGTCGTTCGAGCATGTCGTGAACGAGTATGCGGGCAATGAGAAGGTTCCCGCCGCGCTCTTCAAGCTAGGCTTGTCGGCCGCCGAAACCGGCGACACCGCAAAATCGCGCAAATATCTGAAGCGGGTCATCGAGGAATATTCGACGTCGGATGAAGCCAAGCTCGCGAAAGCGAAGATGGCCGAAATTCGATGACCTTGGGCTTACTGCACGGTCCTCTCTCCATCCGCGGATCCTCGGTTCGAATCTCAGGGAGCGTTTCTTCCCATGGACATAGCGAGTAGTGTGGGAAAGATTCAGGTTCTGCCAAGCGATGTCATCGGCCGCATCGCGGCGGGGGAGGTGGTCGAGCGTCCGGCTGCGGTCGTGAAGGAACTGGTCGAAAACAGCCTGGACGCCGGCAGCAGCACGATCACTGTCGAGGTCAAAGACGGGGGCCTCGGGCTGATTCGCGTTACCGACGACGGCGAGGGGATGTCCCGCCGCGATGCCTCTCTCGCGTTTGAGCGGCACGCCACCAGCAAATTGCAGTCGGATCAGCAGCTCGGTGCCATCCGCACCATGGGCTTTCGCGGGGAGGCATTACCCAGCATCGCAGCCGTGTCGAAGGTCAGGCTCACGACACTGTCCCGGCAGGAACAGGTGGGCACGCAACTCTGGCTCACGGCTGGGACGATCACGCGGGTCGAGGATGCTGCGGCGATTCCCGGGACATCGATTGAGGTCTTGGAGCTCTTCTACAATACGCCCGCCCGCAGGAAATTTCTCAAATCGACCACGACAGAGTTCTCTCATATCAGCCATGTGGTGCAGCAGGCCGCGTTAGCGTCGCCGCAGGTACACATGCGGTTGATTCATAACGGCTATGAGGTCTTCGCGCTGCCTGCCGTGCCCTCGCCTCGCGATCGTGTGCTGCAAGTGTATCGCGCCGCATTCGGTGACCGGGCGCTGGCGGTCGATGTTCAGCAGAACGGCCTGTCCCTGAAGGGCTTCATCATCGATCCGGTGCGGGCACGCGCCGGGCGGACGCCGCAGGAACTCTTCGTCAATCGCCGGCCGATCAAAAACAGCACCGTGCAACATGCGGTTGTGGACGGATACAGCTCCTTTCTCGCGAAGGGCCATGCTCCGTTGTTTGTGCTCTTCCTCGATGTCGAGCCTCAACGGGTCGATGTGAATGTGCATCCGACGAAACGAGAAGTCCGGTTTGCCGATAACGAGCAGATCCACCAGCTGGTTCGTTCTGCTGTGCGCCATACCCTTGGTCGCGCCCACATCGAATCGTCGATGGCTGGGGCCGCTCACGCGCATCCGGACGGGAACGGGGTATCGCATGCCGCGACTTCCGTCGAGGAAGCTGGCGTCGAGCCGACAGGCCTGTCGTATCCACCGTTCGCACGCGTGAACGTGCCTGTTCCGTCGACTCCCTCAGCTGAGAACCAAACCTCGTTTGTCCGGGAGGGGGCCATGCCTTACCAAGCAGGTGAGGCCGTGGATATTGTTCCGCTCGGCCAGATGCATCGCACCTATGTGATTGCGCAAGTGGGCGATGAACTCCAGGTGATCGATCAACATACGGCGCACGAGCGGGTCTTATTTGAGCGACTGTTACGAGCCTGGCAGGGCAAGAGCTTGCCGTCCCAGCCGTTGTTGTTGCCGGAACCGTTGGAGTTGCCCGTTCAACAGGCTCTCATCCTTCAGCGCCATCTGGCGGAACTGGAACGACTCGGGCTGCTCATCGAACCATTCGGGCCCTCCTCTTTCTTAATCCGCAGTCTGCCGGTCATGTTGGGCCATCCTGACCTGGCCGCGCTGGTTCAAGATCTGATTGACGATCTTGAGCAGTGGGATTCGATTTCCTCGCTTGAAACGAAGGTGAAGCCCATCCTGGCGTCATTGGCTTGCCACGGGGCCGTTCGGGCGGGCCGGGCGATGGTGCTTCCCGAGATCAAGCAACTGGCGCAGGATTGGGTGGCCGAGGGGTCGATCATGACCTGCCCGCACGGCCGTCGTGTGGCCTTCCGTCTCTCGGGCGACGAACTGGCTCGTCTGTTCGATCGTGCATAGGAAAAGGGAGTCCGGGGATGGTGCGACTGTCGGAATCGCAGCGAGCGTCGCGGCCCCTGGTACTGCTGGTCGGGCCGACGGCGGTGGGAAAGAGCGAGATCGGCCTTCGACTGGCGCAAGCGCTGGAGACGGACCTGCTGACGGCAGATTCGCGCCAGGTCTATCGCGGAATGGACATTGCGACCGACAAGCCGACGCCGGAGCAGCGACAAGGGGTGCCGCATCGCCTCATCGATCTGGTCGATCCCGACGAGTCGTTTAACGCCGGTCAGTATCGCCGGCTGGCGCGACAAGAAATCGAGCGGCTGTACGGCGAAGGCCGGTTGCCGTTAATCGTCGGCGGCACAGGGTTATACGTTCGGACGTTGATTCATGGATTGTGTGATGCCCCGCGCGCAGATCACAGCTATCGAGAGTCGTTGTTGCAAGAGGCGCGCGCAAAGGGCGGCTATTTCCTTCACCGTGAATTGACGCGTGTCGATCCCGAATCGGCCGTGCGGCTTCATCCTCACGACGAAGTCAAAATTGTGCGGGCGCTCGAAGTCTACCATCTGTCGGGACAACGTCTGTCGGATGTGCAGCGGCAGCATCGTTTGGCCGAGCAGGAGTTTTCGGTGCTCCTTATCGGACTGAATCGGGATCGTGCGCAGCTTTATCGCCGAATCGACGAACGAGTCGAGTCGATGTTTGCGCGAGGCGTGGTGGAGGAAACCGAACGGCTTCTGGCCGACGGGTATGGGCGGGAGTTGGGGGCGATGAAGGGGTTGGGGTATCAGCAGGTTGCCGGCTATCTGGCCGGCGAATACGACCGGGCCGAGGCGCTCCGCCTGTTGAAACGCGATACCAGACATTTCGCCAAGCGTCAGTTGACATGGTTTCGGAAAGAACCCGGATTACGCTGGTATGAGCTCACTGAGCAGGATCGTTCGGAGGATGTGGCCGGGCGTCTGCTGGAGATGATTCGTTCATTTGTACAGGATCTAGCACCTCGACGGCCGGAGGGACTGCCGTACCCGTCGCTCACCATGGAACAGGAATCGACCGCATGACTGGATCAAAGAAGGCCGGACAGGCCGCAATCGGTATTATCGGCGGCAGTGGGTTGTACGACATTGAAGGATTGGAGCGGGTTCGGGAGGTGCGCGTTCGGACCCCGTTCGGCGCGCCGTCTGATGCCATTCGGGTCGGGGTGCTGGGCGGCATCCGGGTGGCGTTTCTCTCCCGGCATGGGCGGGGGCACAGGCTCAGTCCAAGCAGCATCAACTATCGCGCCAATATCTATGCGTTGAAATCGCTCGGGGTGACACAAGTGATTTCGGTCAGCGCCGTCGGCAGCATGAAGGAATCCATCCGTCCCGGCGACGTCGTGCTGCCGGATCAGTTCATCGACCTCACGAAACGCAGAGTCTCGACGTTTTTCGACGAGGGCATTGTGGCGCATGTCGGGTTCGGGGAGCCGGTCTGTTCGTCGGTGGCGGATGTGTTGGAGCAAGCAGGGCGATCCGTGGGGGCGCGGCTTCAACGCGGTGGAACCTACGTATGTATGGAAGGTCCTCAGTTTTCTACCAAGGCGGAGTCCCGGTTGTATCGCCAGTGGGGGGTAGATGTCATCGGGATGACCAACATGCCGGAAGCCAAACTTGCCCGTGAAGCGGAGCTCTGTTACGCCACGGTTGCGTTGGCGACGGACTACGACTGCTGGCACGACACCGAAGAGGCGGTGACCGTCGAAGCTATTCTGGCCACGTTGCATAAGAATGTTGCGCTGGCTAAACAATTGTTGAAGGCGGCGGTGCCCAAGTTGGCGCCGGACCGGACTTGTGTCTGTCATGAAGCGCTTCGGACCGCCATCGTGACCGCGCCGGATTGCATCTCTGCCACGGCGAAGCGACGGCTCAACGTATTGATTGCTCCCTCTGTGCGGACGCGGAAAGGAAAACGGTGAAGCATGGGTAAATTATTGGTCGTGGGATCGGTGGCGCTGGATACCGTCAAAACGCCGTTCGGTGAAGTCACCGAAGTGCTCGGGGGATCGGCGACGTATTTTTCGACGGCCGCGAGTTACTTCACCTCGGTCGATCTGATTGCGGTCGTCGGGGAAGATTTTCCGGAGCAACACGTGGCGTTCCTGAAGAGCCGGAAGATCGATTTGGCGGGCTTGGAGCGGCGACCGGGTGCCACGTTCCGTTGGAAGGGAGCCTATTCGCATCAGTTGAACGAAGCGCAGACGCTCGATACCCGCTTGAACGTTTTTGAGACCTTCCGTCCGAAGATCCCCGCTCAGTACAGCTCGCCGGACGTGCTCTTTCTGGGCAACATCGATCCGAATTTGCAACTCGATGTGTTGCAGCAGGTGAAGCGGCCGGCCTTGGTCGCATGCGACACGATGAATTTTTGGATCAACGGCAAGCGCGACGCGCTCTGGAATGTGCTGCAACACATCGATATTCTCATCATCAACGATGGCGAGGCGCGGGCTCTGGGAGAGGATACGAATCTCGTCAAGGTGGCCAAGAAGATTCTCGCGCGAGGCCCCAAGCACCTGATCGTCAAGCGCGGTGAATATGGCGTCTTGATGTTCAACGACAAGCAAGTCTTCGGCGCGCCCGCCTTCCCGCTGGACGACGTGAGAGATCCTACCGGTGCGGGCGACACCTTTGCCGGAGGATTCCTCGGCTACCTGGCCGCGACGGGAAACCGTTCTCCCGAGGCAATGCGGCAAGCCATCATTTTCGGCAGCGTCATGGCCTCGTTTACAGTAGAAGCCTTTAGCCTTGACCGATTGAGGATCCTGGATTACAAAGAGATTGAGACGCGTTTCAAAGAATTCAAGCGGCTCACTCACTTTGAGGACATTGAGGCATGACGACAACTCGCCGAGAGCAGGATCGCGCCGCGCACGCCGTTGGTATCGATACAAGGTCACGCTGGCTGGTGTTGCTTCTGGGCGTATGTGTGTTGAGCGGGTGCGCCAACGAGGAGAACCTTCGCAAATCGAAAGGGTTCTATCAGGAGGGGGTCGCCCGGTTGAGTTCCGATCAACAGCAGGCCTACGTGTCTTTTCAGAAGGCGGTGAAGCTCAACCCCGACAATAAGGAAGCGCACTACGGCCTGGGACATATTTATTCGTCGCAGGGTCGATTCAAGCTCGCCGAGGAATCGTTCCGTGAAGCGATTCGTATCGACGGCGACTATGCCGAGGCGAATACCTATCTCGGGCAGGTGCTGGCTAATCAGGACCGATGGAAAGAAGCTATCGCGGCCTATCGCCAAGCGCTCAGCAATCCGCTCTACCCGACGCCGGACCTGGCGCGATTCCACTTGGGGAAAGCCTTGATGCATGAAGGCGATCTACAGGGGGCCATGGAGGTATTGGAAGACGCGACGACCGTCACGCCGCCGAACGTCCCTCCCGCCATGCTTCAATTGGAGTTGGCGCGCGTGTACCACAAACTCGGATTCGATGTGCGTGCGCGTGAGGCTCTCGCAAAGGTCTCGAACTTGGACAAGGGCGGAGAACAGGCAGCCGCGGCGCAGGAACTTCTCGGTCAGCTCAAACCATAGGCGGATATCATGGAATCAGTGGGTGAATTTTTTCGGCAGGTGCGTGAGACGAAAGGCCTGACGGTCGATGAGGTGGCCTCGAAGACTAGGATTCGCACGGATTTCGTCAAAGCGCTCGAAGAGGGAAATTTCGCCAAGTTGCCCGACCAGGTTTTCGCGCGCGGCTTTGTGCGCTCCTATGCGCGATCGTTGGGGCTCGACGAAGAAGATGCCATCCATCGATTTGTGCAGTCCGCCGGTGCATTCTATGAAAAGCAGGGCGAGCGGGAGCGGCTGAGGCAGCGGCAGGTCGAAGAGGAACGGCGCCGGAAAGCCAATCGCAAAGCGGTGGGTATCGCCATTGCTGTCGCCATTGCAACGCTGGTGTTTCTGCTAAGTCGGGAACAGTCTTCGACATTGGTGCGACGTTCCACATCGGACCAGCTGCCGCCGAGTAAGAAGAGCGCGCCTTTTGCCAAGGATACACGCGAGGCGCCGCGTCAAGGCGTGGAACTTCCGCCTCCCATCGTGCCACCGGCGACGAAACCGGCTGAACCCGTGACCCTTCCCTCAAAGCCCGCGCAGGAAAAGGTGGTTGCCGCTGTGCCGCCTCCTCCCGCTCCTCCGGTCAAGCCGGCGCCGGTTCAGTCTGAGCAGGTGGCCGCTCAACCCTCTTTCTCCGGATCCGATGGTCCGCTGGCAGGGCTGTCTGTTGATGGACCCGCCGGGCCTGATGGGCCGCTCGTGCTCGATCTTGATGCCACTGAGTTGAGTTGGGTGGTCGTGCAGGTTGATTCCGGCAGTCCCCAGGAGGCGTTGCTGCGTCCTGGTCAAAAAGCTCAATGGAAGGCTCAGGACCAGTTTACGGTGACGCTTGGCAATGCCGGCGGCGTCCGCGCGGAATTAAACGGGAAGCCGCAAAAGCCATTTGGGCCGAGCGGAAAGGTTGTGCGCGATGTCGTCCTGAAACGTTCTGGTCTGTGATCGGGTCGAGTTCTGGTATCTGCGGCCGGTTTGAACGTTCGTGTGCACTCACCTGCGGTGCTTTCTCCATAAATCACTGTCGCCGGTCGACTTCTCCGGTTCCCTTCGCTTATACGAATGGGGCGAGCAGGGGATCTCTGGGGCGCAAAGGTGTCACGGTTGGATTGTGGTACGTACGAGCCCGTGTCTTGAGCGGTCAGAATAGCCACAATTTCAGCCTCTTTCCCCACTTCTCATCCTGGCACGCCCCTTGAGTTCCACGTAGGACGGCATAGGCGAAGAGCGGGCAAGGAGGCTTCCAGTTCCCTTGACAAGACAGAAAACGCGTTGCTATAGTTCGCCTGTTTTGTCGCCCTTGTCATCGGATTTTTTCATGCTGCCCAGGATAAGCGAGTCGTTGTTCACGCGGTAGGTTCAACACAAAGGAGGAGTTCTGATGGGGTATTTTTCTAAGTTAGTTGGAGTCTGTGCGGCCGTCACCTTGTTGTCTGTGGCGGTGGTGGGAGCCGAGGAAAAGGATCCGTTGAAGCCCCGTGTTGCACCGGATCAAATGGCGGATGCGAAGGCGATGAAGAACCCGGTTGCCTCAACCCCGGAAAGCATTGCCAAGGGCAAGGCACTGTATGAGGGCAAAGGCACCTGCTTCAATTGCCACGGGAAAGAAGGAAAGGGCGACGGCCCTGCCGGCGCGATCCTCAATCCGAGCCCGCGTAACTTCACCAACTGCAAGTTCCACAAGAAGCGGAAAGACGGCGAGCTGTTCTGGGTGATCAAGAATGGCAGCGCAGGCACCGGTATGGTGTCCCTGATCCCTGCGGCCATCAACGAAGAAGAAGCGTGGATGATCATCAACTACGAGCGCAGCTTCTGCAAGGGTGGAGAAGAGTAGTCTCGAGTTTCGGCCGATCGGCTGAACAAAAGGGGGCGTCGAGGGTATCCTCGACGCCCCCTTGCGTTTATGCGGTATGCGCTCGCATCCAGATCTGGGCTGGGAACGCACGCGTGACGGATGGTGTCCTTCCCACCAGGATTGCGGCTGTGCGTGTTGTGGTTCGGGCGGGGCCGTCGTCGGAAATCGGATGGTGCTTCAGGGTTTGTCGGTCGCGGGTATCGTCGGTGGTCGTGTAAGTACCACGTCCATTCCCTTGTCGGGGGCTTGTCGTGCAGGGAACACTTGCGGTTGTTGTTCCTGCTTGAAGGTATGACGAGCTGCCGCCGGGACCTTTCGGTTGACGTAATCCGTGACCTCGCCGATCGTCACCTCCCCGTTCCGGTTGAGATCTGCTTCGCCACGAAGGGCTCGCAAGAGGTAATAGGTGAACAAACCATGGCGCCACGTGTCGGACTCCAGGCTCTTTCCGAATCCCGTGGCGCCGGTCAGGTGCAGCACCTTGCCGCTCGTGCCCGTCCATTTCGGTGCCACAACCTTCGAGCGCCCATCACCGCCGTTTTTGAGAACGGTCCCGTCGAATATGAACAGGACTTGCTTCGCCTTCAATCGTTCCAGCGCCGCCTCCAGATCCTTCAGCGGATACAGGCGGGAGGTTGATCCCAGGGAGCCATCGTAGGGAATCAGAAAGGTGTCTCCGGTCGGCGAGACGACAGCCTGCCCGGCGAAGTACACCGTGACGAGGGAGTCCTGTGTGAGTTTTGACGGAAGCCAATCGAGCAAAGCTTCCTCGATATCCGGGCGTAAGGCACTCCAGTCTTGCAACAACCGCACGTTATTCTTGGGCAACCCGCCCAGCGCCTGTACATAGGTTGCGACCATTTCGGCATCCAGGGCGGCGTATTTACGTGCGCCGATATGCGGCTCGCGATAGCTGCTGATCCCAATGGACAACAGATAGTCGCCGGATCGCTGTCCCTCCGTCGTCGGAGCGGGAACGTGATCCACATCGTCGGTGGTGATGCCGGTCGGCCGTACCGAGGCCAGCAGGGTCTGAGGTGCGGGAACTGGTTGTCCGGTTCCGCTTGCCAGGGAGACCTGAAATTCCGCCTGCTGCGGGTTCAGCGATTGCGGCAGGGTGGCGATGAACTCGAGGGACTTGGAGCCGCCTGCCTCGATGGTACCCGTGGATAATTTCGTCGCCGGGAATTGTGCAATCAACGCCGGTGGACCGGCGAGTTGAACCGTCATGGGCTGCACCGCCTGGGAGTCGGTGTTGACGATGTCGACCCGTACGCGGATCCGTTCGCCGCCTTCGAGAAGTAAGTTGCTGTTTTCATCCAGAAGCGTGGCTTTAAATGACAGGGGGGATGCCATCGTGGTGGTCGAGTTGGCAGGGACGATGCCGGCCGGTTTCTGGGCGGCCTCAGTGGGCACGACGGAAGCGGGTGGGGCTGAGGCTGCGGCAGCGGCAGCATGTGTGGGATCCAGGAGCACACGGGCTTCCTGCATGAATTGCGTCGCCAGCACGGTGGACGCGTCCTGAAGCAGAGGATCAACGATGTAGTCACAGCGTTGCTGGGTGAGCTCAAGCTGCAGCCGCTCCTTGCGTGTGGATTGCAAGGGCCGCTCCGCCAGCGGTGCGCCGGCTGCATCAAAGAACTCTGCGAGGGCATCCAGGCTGAGCTCGGCGGGGGCACGGTCATAGAGCGCATCGGGTTGAATCTTGAATCGAGGGTCCAGCATGCGTATCCGCACCGTCACGTCCGGTTTTCCGGCGCTGGCATGACTGCCGGGAAGCACCACGGCGCGAAATGTCTGATGGGCGGCTTGTATCAGCATGTCTTCTACGGTCGGACCGATAGAAAACGGCCGGATCCGGCCGCAGCCGTCGATGTACTCGGTCTTGGCGGCGGACAGCGACGGGTCCACGTCCATTTGAATCGTGAGGGGAACCGGCGGGCCGAGATCCGGCAGCGTCTGCCGGGAAAACCGGGATTTGATACTTTCGCAGCCTGCGGAGGCCAGCACGGGGAGTAAGAGCATTCCAAGAATGAGTGCGCGGTGCGTCTTCAAGCCGAGGCCTCCTCTACGCCGTATTTTGAAGCCGGAACGGTACAGGAAAGGAGGGGGCATTGCAACCGAATGCCGGCGCGGCTTGCGACGCGTACAGGCCTCGTTTATTCTACCGCCGCCTGTGTGTCGGATCATGACCGGAAGGGACGCGGATCCATCGTGTTGGTGTTGGGCCTTTCCAATATGAGAGATGCGGCGGCGGCGCTTGTTTCTGACGGTCGCATTGTGGCGGCGGCGGAAGAGGAGCGTTTCGTTCGTCGGAAGCACGTGACGGCGCTGCCGGTGCAGGCGATGCGGTATTGCCTGCATGAGGCTGGAGCCGCACTTCGCGATATCGAAGCCATTGCCGTCCCTTGGAAATATTGGCAGGTCGGGCGGCGCGCGTGGCTCGCCCTGACGGCGATGATACGGTCCCCGCAACTGTTTCGAGTGAAAGGCGCTCGCTCAGTGGAGCGAGTCAGCCGGGAGTGGCTGGAACTGTTCCGCTTGCGGGAGGAACTGACGAGGCGCGTGGATGTCGGCGCAATCCAACCGGTCTTTCTCGATCACCATATGTGCCACGCCGCCAGTTCGTTTCTGGTGTCGCCTTTCGAGCGATCGGCGATTCTCGTGGTGGATGGCGCGTCTGAAGCCGATACCACCCTGATGGCGACGGGTGAGGGGAGTCGGATCACCGTGCTGGATCGCACCCCGCTTCCCCATTCGCTCGGGCAGTTCTATGCGGCGATGACGGCCTTTCTCGGGTTTCGCCCCGACCAGGATGAATACATTGTGATGGGCCTGGCGTCATCCGGGGAGCCGACGTTTGCTCCCGTCTTGCGTCAGAACATTGTGCGACTGCTGTCCCGAGGTCGATTTGAAGTGAATGTCCGATTGCTCGATTTTCATCTCGCCAGAGCCGGCTCCTTTGTGGAGGAATTCGTTCGGCTGTTCGGCTCGCCGCGGCGTTCGACCGATGACATCACCCAACGGCACCGCGATCTGGCTGCCAGTGCCCAGGCGGTTCTGGAGGAAACGTTGCTGCATCTCGGCCGCCACTTACGCTCCCTCACGCAGGCAGAGTCGCTTTGTCTGGCAGGCGGGGTTGTCTATAACTGTGTGGCCAATGGGCGGCTGCGCGCCGAACTCGGGTTTAAGGAGGTCTATGTGCCGCCGGCCGCAGGCGATTCTGGTGCGGCGCTTGGGGCGGCCTTGTGGTGGACGGCGAGGCGTGAAGGAGAGGCGGGAAGGTGTCGCTTGCCCGATGCGTACCTGGGGCCACAATTCGATGAAGCTGCTTGTCGGGCAGCGCTGTCGCAAGCAGGCCTGGTGGCCGAGTCCCTGATGGATGCACAGCTGTACGAGCGGGTTGCCGCCGAGCTGACGCGGGGGTGTCTCGTCTTCTGGTATCAAGGCCGGATGGAGTGGGGGCCTCGCGCGCTCGGCAATCGCAGTTTGCTGGCGGATCCGCGGCGGGAAGACATGCGGGAGTTGATCAACAGCAAAGTAAAATGCCGGGAGTCGTTTCGACCCTTCGCCCCCTCGGTGCTGGCTGATCGGGCACAGGAATTTTTTGAGCTGCCGGCACCATCGCCCTACATGCAGTTCACTGTGCGGGTGAAGGCCTCGGCGAAAGGACTCCTTCCGGCCGTCACGCACGTCGATGGTACGGCCCGGGTTCAGACGGTGACGCGTGAAGCCAATCAGCGGTTTTATGATCTTCTGGCAGCGTTCGGACGACTCACGGGTGTTCCGGTGCTGCTGAATACGTCGTTCAATGTGCAGGAGCCGATCGTTTGTACGCCCGAAGATGCGGTGCGCTGTTTTCAGCGGACTCAGGTGGAGTGGTTAGTCCTCGGCAATCTACTGGTGGGCAGATCATCTCCATCGGCCATCCCGAATCATGCCTGCTGAACCGGTTCGTTTTTCAGGTCCTTCCCCTCATCGCCTGATAGTGCTCTTGCTCGATTGTCTTTTGGTCGGCTTCATTCTGAATCTTACGCTGCAGCCGCTGGTAGAGCCGGACCTGGGATGGCATCTGCGCGCCGGGCTGGATTTGATCGCCCAGGGCTGGCGGTTGCCGGAAACCGATCCCTACTCCCACACCATGCCGGATTGGCATTGGATCGAGCATGCCTGGTTGACCGATGGCCTGCTGGCGGTGATCTACCGCGTGATGGACCCGTTGAGTGGTCTGGGTCTGATCCTGTTTTTTGGTGGCGTGACGGCGCTCGCCTGGTGGGTGGCAGCATCGCAGGCCGGAGTGCATCGGACGTATCGCTTGGTGGCCATGGTGGCGAGCCTTTGGGTGGCATTACCCTTTCTAGGCGCGCGCACGCAATTGGTCAGTCTGCTCGGCGTCGCGATTCTGTTGTGGGGATGGCGTCACATTCAGGATGGACGGCGGGCATGGGTCTGGGGATTGCCCCCGTTGTTCCTGCTCTGGGCGAACCTGCATGGCGGGTTTACGGCAGGACTGTTTCTGTCCGGTGTGTTGGTGTGCCTCTCGTTCATGTTGAAGCTCGGCGCCGCATGGCCGGCGGTCGCGGCCTCGCTCGATGAACCGGTGCTCAATTGGGAGGATCTTCGTCGCTGTGCGATCGCGCTGGGTATTGCGGTGGTGGTCACCTTCCTGAATCCCTATGGATGGCGTCTCTATCAGGAGATTTATGCATCCCTGACCGATCAGTTCATGATCGAGACGTTACGGGAATGGCAGCCAGTGTCTTTCGAGGGGTGGGCGGGGAAGGCCTACGGGATGTATCTGGCCGGGCTGGTGTGCTTGATGGCCGGATGGTATCGCCGGGTGGAACCGGTTCGATGGGCCCTGCTGCTGCTCATGTTGGGGCTGTCGCTACGGCATTGGCGGAACGTCACGCTGTTCCTGATCGTGAGCCTCCCGCTGGTGGCGGAGTTGCTCGCACTTGCGGTGGCCTCGTGCGTTCGGTGGGTACCGATTCTGAAGACACAGGTTGCGACGGCTCTGCTCCTGTTGACCATTGGGACGGCCGGTGTCCTCTATGCGTTGGGGAGCGAACATCTGGAGCATGTCTGGTTATCGGGGAAGTCGCCTGACGTGTATCTGGAACAGACGGACTATCCGATTGAAGCGGTGCGATGGATCCGGAGCCATCGGCAGGATGCGGGAACTAGGCTGTATAACGATTACGGATACGGCGGGTTTCTGCTCTGGCACCTTCCCGGCGAGAAAATATTCATTGATGGTCGTATGCCGGCCTGGCGGATCGGCGACCGACGCATCTTTCAGGATTATGCGGACCTGAATCGCGAAGACGCACCTCAATTGGCGGTGCTGGATCGGTACGCAGTCGATTGGGGGCTGATCCAGCGGGGCAGCGCGCTCGCGCTGGCCGTGGAGGCGCATCATGCCTGGAGGACGATCTATGCCGATGCCAAGGTGGTAATCGTGCGGCGGAGGGGATGATTCGGGTGAACGGGGCTGCTAAGAATGGGTGGGTTCGACGGACGCTAGGGCCGGTTCGACGGCACTTGGTGCGGGACGGAGACGGGGCTCGTAGAGTCCTTGCGCGTCTCGCTTCCGGATGGCCAGGAGTTCTTGCAGCATGACGAACCCGTCGCGCCAGGGGCGGACTTTCGAGCCCGGCTGGTCGATCCAATTGATGGGGACTTCCGCAAGCCGGTAGCCACGCTGTCGCGCGACGTAGAGCAGTTCCAGGTCGAATGCATAGCCGTCGACGTAGGCGACCGAAAACAGGTCCTGCGCGATCGATCGACGAAACAACTTGAATCCGCATTGAGTGTCGGCGATATCGCGAAGACCCAGGCGCTGCACGATGTTATTGAAAACAGTTCCCAGCAGGCTTCGATGCCATCGTGCCCGGACGGTGAAGGTGGGATCGTGGGACGCCAGCGCCCGTGATCCGATGGCGAGATCCGCTCCGGCCAGGAGCGCCGATTCCAGCCGCGCGAGTTCCTCGATCGGTGCGGCCCCATCCGCGTCCGCAAACAACTGATAGGTGCCTCGGGCGGCCTGCATGCCACGGCGGACGGCGGCGCCCTTCCCCATGTTGCCGGTCAACCGAATGAGTCGCACCTGCGGGCAGCGATGGGCCACCGACTCGATGACCTGCGCGGTCTGGTCGTGGCTGCCGTCATCGACGACGAGGACTTCATAGGTCCGGCCGCGCTGATCGAGGTAGGCAATGACTCGTTCCAGGCAGAGTGGAAGGCGTCGCGCCTCGTTATAGGCCGGGATGATGATCGAAAGAGAAGGCGTCTGAGTCGAGCACGGTGTCACGTTGGGACAGCCTCGTGTCGGAGTGTGACGGGACCGATCCGTCTGTTGAAGGCGAATGGTGGCCCACGGTATCTGACCGAGGGGCGAAATGCAAGCCGTGGGTACAGGGCCTTGACAGAGCCATCGACCGGGGGTGATCGTAATCTCACAGACTGTAGGTGCCCAGGCGTAGCTCTCTGGCCAGGAGGTTGCGATGAGGCGGACACAGTACCAGTTCATGTGGTTGCTTGTGGCGTTGGTGCTTGCCGGGTGCGCCGTGGCGATTCCACCCAGCCGGTTAAGCCAGTATGTCACCCCTGTCGTGGCGGACGAATCAGCAAGCCCCGGACTTCCGGTGCGGCGCCCGCTTCGAACCGCGCTGGTCGTACTGGCCGATCGTTCGGCTCAGGAGGCCGCCCCGGGCTTGCCTGAAGAAGCTCAGGCAAGACTGGCCGAGGCGCTCAAGGGGCAGGTCAATCGGGGTTTCCCCATTGTCATTGAACGAGTGGTGAATCTGGGTGAGATTTCGGTGGGAGCGCCTCCTCCGAATTGGATCGACCTCGCCGGGCAGCAGGGGGTGGATTATGTTCTGGTCGTGATACTTTCGAGTACGGAGCAGGAGTATCCGGTATCGCTGTTCCTCGGCAGGACGACCCACCTGCAGCCCGGATTCCGTCGCGACAATTGGTCCCTCGCGGAGGCCGCCTTCCTTGATGGACGAACAGGTCGGCAGCTTCTCCGTGCGGAGGGGCGAGCCATGGCAACGTTGGACAGCCCCACGGCGCCTGGGATTTCGCAGTGGTATCCGGTGATTTATCTGCGACCGCAGAATCCGGAGCGACGCATCTGGCCGCCATCCCATGAAGGCGCCCCTGTGACGCTTCGTGTGGTGTCGATGGAACAGGCGGCGACGCGATTGGCCGGGAATCTGGAGCGAGCCTGGATCGAACAGCGGGAGCTGGAGTTGGCCGCCCTGCCTGGGTCATGACTCCTGTTCACCGGCGGAAGGGGCCCTGCTTTTTCCTCTTTGAAGGCGATTCTGTGATTAGTGTAGAATGATTCGTTCACGATGGCGCGGAGGATGGTCCCTCATTTTCAGGCTTCCAGAGGAGTACACATGACGTATCGACATCGGCGCAGGAAAGTGCTGTCCGTACTGGCAGGGATCCCTATGATTGCTGCCACGCTTTTAGTCGGCGGAATGCAGCCCGGGTCTCAGGCTCAGGCGGCGGGTGTCCCCCCGGCGTTTGCGCAGGGATTCTCAGAAATCGTCAAGGCGGTCACGCCTGCGGTCGTCAACATTGCCGTCACCGGTGGAGGGGAAGGTCGTCGTGAAGGCCGTCGTCAGCTTCCTCCGGGCGGACCATTCGGTGGCCCACCTCCCGGACCCGGTGATGAGCCGCCCGGTATGGAACCGCCAGGTGGTCCCGGTGGACCTCCCGGCCCTCCGGGTGGTGGCCCTCATCGCCCCGAGCAGAGTGCCGGATCCGGTGTGATCCTCGATCCGAACGGGTATATCGTCACCAATAACCACGTGGTTGAAGGCGCGACCCAAATCACCGTGACCCTGTCGGACCGTCGTGAATTTCCCGCCAAGATCATCGGAACCGATCCGAAGACGGATTTGGCCATCATCAAGATTGAAGCCAAAGATCTCGCGTCCATGAAGTGGGCCGATTATGATGAACTGCATGTCGGGGACCTGGTGCTTGCGGTGGGCAGCCCGTTCGGACTGAGTTCAACCGTGACCCTGGGCATTATCAGCGCCCTGGGACGCGGGAACGTGGGCATCGCCGATTACGAAGACTTTATTCAAACCGATGCGGCCATCAATCCTGGGAATTCCGGCGGCGCCCTGGTCAATATGGAGGGTAAGTTGATCGGCATTAACACGGCGATCTTCTCCCGCACCGGCGGATCCGAGGGCATCGGCTTTGCCATTCCGAGCAGCATCGCGACCGATATCGTTGAGAGTTTGACGAAGACCGGCAAAGTGGTGCGCGGATGGATGGGCGTGGCCATTCAGGAAATTACCCCGGCGCTGGCGAAGTCCTTCAAGTTGCCGGAGCAGCGCAAAGGCGTGCTCATCAGCGACGTGAACGAGAATGGGCCCTCCCATTCGGCCGGCATGCGGCGCGGCGATGTGGTCATTGCCTTCAATGGTAAAGAGGTACAGAGCGTCAGCCAATTGCGGAACCTAGTGGCACGCATGGGGGTCGGGAAAGACGCCGACATCAAGATTTTGCGCGAAGGCAAAGAGCAGATCTTGAAGGTCAAGGTGGCTGAGCGGCCTTCGGATGAAGTGCTTGCCAAGAGGGAGCCGGGCCCTGCCGCGCCTCAGACTGAAACTGTGAAACCGCCGGACAATGTTCTGGCATCCTTGCGCGTCCAGATGCTTGATGCCGCGATGCAGAGCCAGTTGAATATTCCTGCAAAAACGAGCGGCGTGGTGGTCAGCTCGGTTGAGGCCGGCAGCGCTGCCGAGTCCGCCGGGTTACAGCGTGGCGACGTCATTCAAGAGGTCAACCACGAAGTGGTCAAGAGCCTTGAGGAGTATCAAAAGGCGTCAGCCAAGGTGAAGAAAGACGAAATGGTTGTGCTCTTGCTGAGTCGGCAGGGGAACAATCTGTTCGTAGCCGTCAATCCGAAATAGAGAGCAACCAGCGGACAGCTTTCAGCTATCAGGCCAATGCCGGCTGATGGCTGAAGGCCTCCTGCTGAAAGCGATTGTGAATGGCTGACGGGTTCAAGTTTCAAGAGTGGCTGCAAGATACGGTCTTTAAGCCGCTTGAAGATAAAAAAATGCCGGTCATGGAGCACCTGGTGGAGCTCCAAGTCCGGTTGACCCGTGCGGTCATCGTGACGGCGATTATCTTTGTCGGCACGTTTTTTTATGCTGATACGTTAGTGAAGTGGATCCGGGTTCCGCTCCAGAATATGTTCGTGCCCGGATCCCTTTCTTGGATTCCCACCGATCTTCCCACCGTCCCCTTCGTCTTTCTCGCGCCGGCAGAAGCGCTGTGGCAGAACGTCAAGGTGGCCGGCCTCTTCGCCCTGGTGTTGGGGACTCCCTATATTCTCATTGAGTTCTGGCATTTTGTGGTGCCGGGTCTGCACGCGCAGGAGCGGCGATTCGTCGGTCCGTTTGTGATCCTGAGTACGCTGGCGTTCTACCTGGGCTTATTGTTCTCGTTTTTCTTCGTGCTTCCCTTTGCGCTGAACTTTTTAATTTCGTATGGCGTGAATGCGGGCTTTATTCCGCAACTGTCGATTGCGCAATATGTCGGATTCGCGCTGTGGTTTCTCCTGGTCTTCGGTCTCATTTTTGAAGTGCCGTTGGTGATTACCCTGCTGGCCAAACTCGGCTGGGTGGACGCCCCACTGCTGAAACGGTATCGCAAGTGGGCCTTCCTCGCGGCGTTTATCTTTGCCGCCATTCTGACGCCGACGCCGGACCCTTTCAATCAGTGCCTGATGGCGCTGCCGATGTACATTTTTTATGAGGTCGGGATCGTCAGTGCCGGAATCTTCAACAAGAAGAAGGCGGCCGCTCCCGAAGAGGCGCTTGTGCCGGTGGTCGCCACAGCGGGGCCTGGTCTCGGAAAGCCGGGACCGTCCATGCCGTCCGGCGGCGGTGAGAGTGAATATGTCGGTGTGCCGACTGGTCGTCGAGGATAACGCAGGGCAGAAATCAGCAACGTGACGAACGCACATGTTTGTCTCATGCATCATGCTATACGCTTTATGAGGAGTCTAGGATGCCACGCGAGTTAAACGTCATTTCACAGCCCGGTTCCAGCAGCGGCGGAGATGCCTGTACCTATATGTGGGCCTGCGCCATTTGCGACGAGAATGAAACCTGTCAGAAAGACAAGGAAGGCCACAGCCGGTGGCTCGTCGCGAAACGCATGGAACGCATCGAATATAAAGTCCTGGTCATGAGCAACAAGGGTGGCGTGGGGAAAAGCACCTGCACCACCAACCTCGCGGTCAGCCTCGCGCTCAAAGGCTGGCATGTCGGGATTTGCGATATGGACATTCATGGTCCCAACATTCCCAAGATGGTGGGGGCGGAAGGACAGAAGCTGAAGATCAGCACGTCCGGGGGAATCATTCCGTTTCAAGCCTACAACATGAAGATCGCGTCGATGTCGTTCCTGTTGCAAAATTCCGATGATCCGATCATCTGGCGCGATGCTTATAAGTATGAGTTCATCAATCAGTTGTTGGGAGGGGTGGAATGGCAGGATCTGAATTTCCTGCTGATCGATCTTCCTCCCGGAACCGGCAACGAGTCGGTGACGACCATTGATCTCTTGGGCGGTGTCAGCGGAGCCGTGATCATTACGACGCCGCAAGAAGTGGCGTTGCTCGATTCCCGCAAGTCCGTCACCTTCTGCAAAGACAGCGAAGTGCCGATCATCGGCATCGTGGAGAACATGAGCGGTTTGGAGTGCCCCCATTGCCATAAAGAAGTGAATGTGTTCCGCAAGGGCGGTGGCGAAGCTTCGGCTTCGGATATGGGCGTTCCCTTCCTGGGACGGATTCCGTTGGACCCTGATGTGGTGACCCAGAGCGATGCGGGTGAGCCGTTTGCGCTCTTCAATTCCGATTCGGCGACCGCGCAGGCCTATCATGACATCGCCAACCAGGTCGAAGCGTTCTGCAAGAAGAGCGGATCGCTGGTCAAGCTGGCGCCGCGTCAGCAACATTAATGGGACGGTGACGCGTGAAAGCTCCCGATGCGACAACCGGATTGACTCCGCTCCACGACGCTCAGCGTATTGTGCTGGACGCCGCGATTCCACTGGGGCTTGAAAAGATTTCGATACTGGATACCCTGGGACGCGTGCTCGGCGAAGATATCATTGCCGAGCGTCACAATCCGCCGTGGGACAATTCTGCGATGGACGGGTTCGCGGTGCGGGCGGAGGATATTCAGCAGGAGCATCCAATCTCCAAACCGGTCACGTTGACGGTGATCGAGGATGTGCCGGCGGGGAAAATGCCGACCAAATCCGTGGGGCGGGGCCAAGCCATCCGGATCATGACCGGCGCGCCGATTCCGAATGGCGCGGATACTGTACTCAAGGTCGAGGACACAGAACATACGCCCGATTCGGTGCGCGTCTTCAAGCCGGAACCCCGTGGCTCGAATATCAGGCCGCAAGGTGAGGACGTAAAAAAGGGCGATTGCATCATCCCCAAGGGCACAACAATCCGTTCCGGCGAAGCGGGCATGCTGGCGATCCTGGCCAAATCGTTCGTGCTGGTCTATCAGCGCCCCCGGGTCGCGATTTTATCGACCGGTGATGAATTGGCCGACCTCGATGAGCGATTCAGCGAAGAGAAGATCATCAACTCGAACAGTTACGGGATTGCCGCTGCGGTGCAGGAAGCCGGTGGCGTGCCGATCCTGCTGGGGATTGCGAGAGACACGCCGGCTGCGTTGAAGGAAAAAATTTCGCACGGATTGAATGCCGACATTCTGGTGCTCTCCGGCGGCGTGTCGATGGGCGACTACGACTTTACGAAAGCGGTCTTTCGGGATTTAGGCGCCGAGATGAATTTCTGGAAGCTGGCGATTCGCCCAGGCCAGCCCCTTGCTTTTGGAAAGATTCAGGGCAAACTGGCATTCGGATTACCGGGCAATCCCGTCTCCTCCATGGTGACCTTCGAACAATTGGTTCGGCCTGCCATGCTGAAGCTGGCCGGGGCGCGAGGATATGGGCGACCGCTGCTTGAAGCGGTGTTTCAGGAGAAGTTTTCGAAGCGAACCGATCGCCGTCATTTTCTCCGCGGGGTCTTGTGGCGGGAAGACGGGGTCTTCAAAGTCAGGACGACGGGCGACCAGGGGTCAGGCATCCTCACCTCCATGGTCAAAGCCAATTGTCTGATCGACATTCCCGTCGAGGTGGAGCGGATCAATCCCGGCGACTCAGTCACCGTACAGCTTCTCAGTGGATCGGCATGGCTGGAGCAGGCGGCCCCGATGGTATCGACTGGTCATCGTCCTTCCTGTTGTTGAGCCGCGAAAGGAACTTGTTCATGTCCGTGCCGATTTTATCTTTTGTCGGACGATCCAATAGCGGTAAGACGACGCTGATCGAGCGTGTCATCCCGGAACTGGTGCGAGCGGGATATAAGGTGGCGACCGTCAAACATGCTGGGCATGGATTCGATCTGGATACCGAAGGAAAAGACAGCTGGCGGCACAAACAAGCCGGGGCAAGCAGTGTCGTTATCATTTCCAAGAGCAGCCTCGCCATGTTCGCCGATGTGTCGGACCATATGAACGTCGAGGATGTTCGTGAACGGTATCTGGATGCGTCCTACGACTTGATCCTCGCTGAAGGCTGGCGGAGCGAAGGGTATCCCAAGATCGTGGTGGTTCGCGACCAGATCGGCGAGGTGCCGGTGTCGCAGGACGGTCTACTGGCTGTGGTGTCCAATAAGCCGGTCGAGACCTCAGTCCCGCTTCTCGACCCCGACGATGTCGCCGGTGTCGCGGCGTTGATCATCCGACACTTTCCCAAATCTCAACGGGACGATGCGTAAATCCTCCGTCATTGTGCTCGGAGCGATCGTGGCCGGCGCAGTGGCATTAGGGGGAGTTGCGGTTCCGCTGACTAACCACCCGAAATTTTGTGCGAGCTGTCACACCATTCAGCCTGCCTATGAGCGCTGGCTGGAATCATCCCACAAAGAGGTGGAGTGTGTGGCGTGCCATGTCAGGCCCGGCGTCTCCGGTTGGTTGCAAGACAAGGCATGGCATGGAACCAGGGATGTAGCGATCTATCTCTTCGGCAAACCGACCGAGCCCCACAATCTGCAAGCGCATGTCGATTCAGGTGTGTGTCTGAGTTGTCATCGGAACATCCTTCGGGTGTCGGAGATTGCGACTCGGGATCTCCCTGCGCCTGTGAAAGATGTGGGATTGGTCATGAGCCATCGCAAGCATATGGACGCGTTCGGACAGCGAGGGCAGGGCGAGGGGTGTACGACCTGTCACGCAGCGGTTGTGCACGAACGGCCGATCAAAGGCTACCCTATCGTGATTCCTCGCGGGCACATGTCGGCCGATAGCCGACCCTGGAAACCGGAGCATCCGGAGGGTTCCGTCCTGCACAAGCGTGCGCAGGCGGATTGTTTCCGGTGCCACGATAATAAAACCGAGTATGAAGGTAGAGTCCTGAGCCGCAAGTGCGAGACGTGCCATCTGCCTGAGAAACTCACAGAATTCTTGTCCTTTTAATCCACGGGAATACTCGCTCCATGTCGCCCTCGGTCGTCGAAGTGCGCAACCTGACCAAACGCTTCGGCGCGTTCACGGCAGTGGATGGGATTTCGTTCGACATCGGTCGGGGTGAGATTCTCGGCCTGTTGGGCCCGAATGGCGCCGGAAAAACCACGACGTTTCAAATGATGCTGGGATTAGTCACACCCAGCTCCGGCTCGATCCGGATGTTCGGACTCGACTTGCAGACCAATCGGGAGGCGATTCTTCAGCAGGTGAACTTTTCTTCCACGTACATCTCGTTGCCCTATTCTCTGACGGTGGAAGAAAATCTCAGTGTCGTCGCTCGGTTGTATGGGATGTCCAACATGGCCGGCCGAATCGATGACATGGTGAAGAAGCTGGAGATGGGTGAGTGGCGAACCAAGCTCACTCGCAAACTTTCGTCGGGGCAGATGACCCGGCTGACCCTGGCCAAAGCGCTGCTCACGGAGCCCAAAGTGCTGTTTCTCGACGAGCCCACGGCCAGCCTCGATCCGGACATCGCGCATAAAATCCGCGCGATCCTCCTGGAAGAACGGCAAGCCACCGGGCTCAGTATTCTCTACACCTCCCACAACATGCGGGAGATGGAGGAAATGTCGGATCGTATTATTTTCCTGCAGCGAGGCAAAATCGTTGCGGAGGGCACGGCGAAGGACATTGTCGCCAGATTCGGACAGGCCGATCTGGAAGAGGTGTTTCTCAAGTTAGCTCGTGAGCAGTAGCGGCAGATCGGGATCGTTGCTTCGTGGAAGGGAGTACGGGCAGTCATGGTTGACGCAGGAGTGTCGTTCGGAGTGGGCCTGCTCATCGGCGGGTTGGGCCTGATGTTGGGGTGGGGATTGTTGTGGCTCGTCGTCGGCGCCATCGGCCTGGCACGACAGACGTGCGGATGGGCCATCTTCATGAGCAGCGTCAGCAGCACGGCCGTCGCGGGGTTGTCGATGGCGGGAGTATTCTGGATGGTGGATTCGGCGAGGCTAGGTAGTTCTGCGCTGCATAGCGGTCTGGCCGGGGTTCCGCTGGCGCTGCTTGTCGCAGGGTTCTGCCGTTTAGAGGACGGACGGCAGATCGGCCCGGCCTTCCTGGAAGGCAGCCGCCTCATGTTGCATCAACTGCTTGGCGGCCATGACGAGGGGTGCGGGCATTGCCACGAGAAACCTGCCGAGGAGCCCCCCTGTCACCAGAAACCCTGTTACGAGCAGTCCTGCCACGAGAAGCCGTGCGAGGGGAAGCTCTAAGTTGCCGATGGCCTATCATCGCATTGCAGCCCTGGTGATCCGCCATTTGTATCTCTACCGTCGCAGTCTCCCGCGGGTGATGGAGATCATCTACTGGCCGTTTCTGGACCTCGTGGTCTGGGGATTCATCACCGTCTATCTGGCGACGTTTCAAGGGCAGATGCCGGCGGTAGTCACGTTCCTCCTCGGGGCGTTGATTCTCTGGGACGTGTTATTTCGCTCGCAGCAGGGTATTACCATTTCGTTTCTCGAAGAGATCTGGGCGCGTAATCTGATGAACCTCTTCGCCAGTCCGCTCACGCCGAGCGAATTTCTGGCAGCCACCATGGTGATGAGCTTGTTTAAAGTGACCGCAGTGTCGATGGTCATGTCGGTCTGCGCCTGGATCTTTTACGGGTACAACGTCTTTATCATCGGGCTCTGGCTGATGCCGTTCATCGTGAATCTGGTGCTGACAGGCTGGATCATCGGTGTGTTCACGACGTCGCTGATCATGCGGTTCGGGCAGGAGGCGGAAGTGTTGGCCTGGAGCATGGTCTTTCTGTTTCAGCCGATCTCCTGCGTATTTTATCCCATGGAGGTCCTGCCGTCCTGGCTGAGAGCGGTAGCCTCAATCAACCCGGCCGCGCATGTGTTTGAGGGCATGCGTGGCCTGTTGGCCACCCATGCGGCTCCCCTGAGCAGTCTGAGCCTGGCCAGCGGGTTGAATCTTGTGTATCTTGGAGCGGTCATCCTGTGGTTTCATCACACCTTCAGTGTGTGCAAGGACCGTGGATCGTTGGTGCGGGTCGGTGAGTAGGTGATCGACCGGAAAGGAACCTGGGAGTAACGGGATGAATATCAAGTCAGGGCAAGTCAGGGAGGCACTGCTGCCGGTCGGTCTCGAATCGTTTTCGTTTCATCAGACGCCGGTCCTCGTCATTGAGAATTTCTGGTCCGCCGAGGAGCGGGCCCAGTTTCGGCAGGCGATGAACCGGGCGAATTGGAATCAACTTCAGGACATGTCGTACGTGCGGCAGGACTTCCCCAATTCCGGGAACTGGGCGAAGGCCGAGATCGCCCAGCCGCAAGGCCAGCTTCTGCTGAGCCGCTTGGAGATGCCTTGCATTCAGCAGTATATCGAGTCATTTCCGAACATCACCAGGCGGCATTTGGGCTTCAGCTATTACTCCTATGGTGTCGGTGACTGTCTTCTGACCCACGATGATACGGATCAAGGTCGTCCGGTCGGTGGGAAGCCCGCTCCCCGTCGCCGTCTCGCAGTGGTCAGTTATTTCCATGAAGAATGGGAATGTGATTGGGGCGGAGAGTTGATGATCTACTCAGCGACCGGTGAACCAACGAACGGAAAGCCGGATCTGGCCATTACGCATTGCATCGCTCCCAATCCGGGGTCACTGGTCATGTTTACCGTGCCGCGGTTCCATCGGGTATGCCGGGTGGATCAAACGGCGGGTGACCACAAACGCCTCTCCATTGCCGGCTGGTTCATGACCGAACATGCCTGAGCATGCATCCTGTTGCGGAGCAATCGAGTGCAGCGTGAAGGGAGATCGCCGGGTGGTGTGTTTGCGAGCCGACGAAGCACGGCGAACTCTGTCTTAGAAGTTGAGATGGGTGGTGAGGTTACAAGTGCCGATGGGCGGTCACGATGAGCACTTGGGACGGTTTTCGGCTCGTGTTGCGCCAACAATGATGGATGTCGGAAGGAATGCAGGCGGCGTCCCCTCGTTTGAGGCTGTACGTGTTTTCTTCCAATGTCAGTTCCACGGTACCCTGAAGCACGACTGCCAATTGTTCCGCCCGCCGTACATATGGACGTGATCCGCTGGCCCCACCCGACTCCAGTGTAATGACCATGGGCTCCAGCTGACTGTCCTCGCTGATTGGCCCGATCGCTTCGATTCTGGCCCGAGACCATTCACTTTCCACTACCGGCCGGGCATCGGCGCGGATGACCGCCGCATGTGATGGACTGGTCGTTCGGAAAAATTCTCCGAGGGTTACGCCGAGCGCCGACGCGATCCGCTCGGTGGAGGCAATAGACGGAGAGGCCTGCCGGAGTTCGACCTGTGAGATAAAACTAGGGGAGAAGCCGCATTTGTCCGCTAGGGTTCGGACAGAGAGGTGTCGGCTTTTACGGAGACGGCGGACGATGTCGCCGACATGCGTTTTCTTCCGGTCCTCCGTTGCGACGCTCTTCCCGGGGGACTTTTTCTTGGTCTTTTTCTCCACCTCGTCCTATCCTTTGAGGCTTACCCAGGCCTTGCGCGGTTGGTGTAGCACGTTTATGGGTCTGTCGCAAGCCGGCCGAAGGGGCGGAGTCTTCGCAGACATCTCGGCGGTTGGCTCCCAGTAGGGAGGCGCTCATCCCGGCAGATACTTGGTTCTCCACTCCAACAACGGCCGAACGACTCCCGGCCATCGACCGTGAAAGTCGCCTCGCGCCGAATCTCCGGTCCCGCTGTCATCCACACGAAATCCAATCGCTCGGGGCGCATGGACGTGCAGACGAAAAGGATCTTCGGTCATCATCAGGGATGAGACCGACATCATTCCTTCGGCAAGCCAGTTTCCTGGAATTCTGGCCGTGGACGTATATCGACCGATCGGGCGAGGCGTCCGCTGCCAGTTCGGATCCCGGTCATGGGCGATAAAAACAATGACATCTTCCTCATTGTAGAGGTTGAAGACCGGTACAAAGACATGCCCGGCTTTGACGACATCAAATTCCACTTCGAGGTCGATCGGCTTTCGAATGTCGAAGCGGTCCGTGACGATGCCGGACTCAGTCAGGACCCGCACGGCGCGGAGGCGCACGACCTCATTGCCCGGAGCCTGGGTCGGATCCGGCCATTCCACTACCGGCTGGATGTGTCCGGCATGGAGGTAGTGATTCACCACCTCATGCGCCGGCCCTGCTTGCACGATCTCGCCCTTGTTCAACAGAATCGCGCGGGAACACATCCGGGTAATCGCCGGCATGTCGTGGGAGACGAGGATCACCGTCCGCCCGTGCTGCCCCACATCTTCCATCTTCCCCATGCACTTCTTTTGAAATCGGACGTCCCCCACCGCCAACACCTCATCGACGATCAGAATGTCCGGATCCATATGGGCCAGCACGGAGAACCCTAACCGGACATACATGCCGCTGGAATAATGTTTCACCGGCGTGTCGATAAACTGCTCCACTTCGGCAAACGCCACGATCTCGTCGAACTTACGGGCGATCTCCTGCCGCTTCATGCCGAGAATCGCGCCGCTCATGAAGACGTTGTCGCGACCGGTCAGTTCCGGATGAAAGCCCGTGCCCACTTCCAATAAGCCACAAAATCGGCCGTGGATGAGCGCACGGCCTTGGGTGGGTTCCGTCACCCGCGAGAGGATCTTGAGGAGCGTGCTCTTGCCCGAGCCGTTGGTGCCGATGACTCCGAAGACTTCGCCTTTTTTGATCTCAAACGATACATCGCGTAGTGCCCACAGGGTGTCCTGGGGCTGGGGGGAAGCCGACGGGCCACCGATGAGGCGGCGGAGCCCACGCGTCAAGGCTCCGGCGAGAGAGCCGTCTTGAGCATGTGTCGTCCCCAGGCGATAGCGCTTGGAGAGCCCGGTGACGCTGACAGCGATGTTGCTCATCTAAATCAGATCGGTGAAGGTTCCTGCTGCTTCGTCTGTTGATCGACCCGTTGCGAAGGAGGCGTGGAAAATCGCTTGCCTGAAACGGCCGGTATCCAGGCAGCCGGGGTGTAAATTAGCCGGCTCCCTTGCCGATCAGGAATTGCTTGAGTTCGCCGATATTCTTCATTTCGGCCAACTCATTGCCCTTGAAACGAACTCCGAACGCCTGTTCGATGCCGAACATCAGATTGATATGGGCGACGGAGTCCCAGCCTTCGATATCGGGTGCCGTCATCTCATTGGTCAGCGTGAGGGCCTCATTGTCGAACACCTGGCGAAACACTTCTTCAAGTCGATCATGCAGCTCCATTCATTCCCCCAACTCGCAGTGGTGTCGTCACATGTCCAGCATCATGTCGTGGGCGGGAAACCATCTTCCCCTAACCCCTGCTTCCGTGAAGCCGCTTCATGCCGCCGCGGCACGAGGTCGATCGGCTTCATCGCGCAATGGTCCCGGCGGTTCATTGCGAAGCATCAGGATTCATCTCAAACGTCTCGAGTATCTGTACGGTGGATGATGAATCGGGGCAAGAGATCCGTCCGACGATCGCAGCCGCGGCGCGTTCGATCTCCATCGCTCCCTGCCGTCCCACCGTGGTGTTGGTTTGATCCGTCAACAACTTCGGTGGTCTAACGATAAGGGTATGGACCTTCGGAGAGTGAACTGCCGCCCACTGCGCCAGGCCCTCGATCGCACATTTCGCAGTGACATAGTGTGGCCATTCCGCAGGACGATCGTTCACAAACGCCGAAGAGACAAGCACGTTCCAGCCGGAGCGTTCGGACAGGTCGTTGAGAAACGTGGACATGGGCACACTGGCCAGCGCGACACTCTGTGCGAGGAAATTCTGAAACTGGGCGAGCTTCTCAGGCACGAACGACAGCGGGCGAATGGGCGGCGATGCGTTGCCTATCAGCAGATCAAGTCCGCCGTATCGCTCGACAATTCTCTGCCGTAACGTTCGGCACCATTCGATCTCCGACGCATCCCCCTGAGCCAACTCAATGAGGTTAGAGGTGTCTCCAAGGCTCGCCCGAATCTGTTCCGCCTCCGCCCTGCATTGATGGTAGTTCAGAAACACCGCGCAGCCCTGCAACGCCAGCGCCTGAGTGATTGCCGCACCGAGTCCCCGGCTCCCACCGATGACTAGCGCGACCTTCCCCTTCAGCCGGTCTGATCTCGGTATCAGATCGGTAAGCCGACGAAGGGAGGGGCGCGGAGAATCCTGTCGTACAAAAGCCCACATATCGGCCGTCGCACAACGGGTGGCGGCTGTCGAGAGAGTGCCTGCACTGTGCAAGAGATCGAATCGTTCGTCGAAGTCTTGAACCGTCACGTCATAGGAAAGGGGAGTGTGCTGTGGTCCGTTCTCAGGATGAAAGGTGAGTTCCAATCGCCAGAAAACGGCGCGCTTGCCGGGGAGCTTCATTCCGACGACAAAGCTGGCCCACAGCATCGCCGCGAGGTGCCTCGTTGTGGCGCCTTTTTCGGAGAGTCCCCAGCAAGTGATCAGTTGTACCAGTTCGCTGGTAGCCGGCCCGTAGACGCCGGTTACACGGGTGCCTGCCGGAAGGTCCTCCTTCTTCCGGTCCTCTGCTCCCGCGAGACAGGCCGCTTCAGGGACGTGCGTCTCACATGCGTTCTCACACCCAGGGACAAATGTGAACGTCGCCTTCAGCATCAGGCGTGTGGCGTCATAGAGTTTTACACACGCCCGTTCTGCCGAGGCTTCAAGCGCCTCCAGGCGATAAGGTATGCCGACGGAGAGGGGATTGCGAAACTCGACTGAGAGGCATTGCAGGCGCCGATCATGGCGGTCGGCGAGATGGCCGAGGGCCGCCAGCACGCCAAGCATGCCGAATACCACGGGCTCGCCGTAGGGGGTCGCTCGCGCATATTCTTCGGAGAGATGCAGGGGGTTTCTATCTCCGCTGGCTGCGCTGAACCGGGCAAGATCCTGCCTCGTGAAACACACTGTGGTGACATGTGGCGGGGAGGGACGAGCCCCGGACGGCGCTTCAGCAGGCGTCATCCGCGAGCTCCCAGGAGTCGACAGGTGTCACGAACGTATTGGCAATCAGGCCTTTGGTCGTCAGGTCATAGGTCCAGATTTCTGTTCCTTCATTGTCTCCGACTCGCTCGAAGCCATGCTTGGCATAGGCGTCTGCTGCCATCGCATTCTTTTGCGTTGGAATGTAGGTGCCTCGCAGCGAAGTGCATCCAAGCTGTGCGGCGCGCCGACAGACCTGTTCCAGCATCGTCGTCTCAACGGTCCGGCCGATGACCCGGCAGCTCATGAGCCACGTGTCGATATCGAGGACGTGTCCCTGTTTCCGCGCGATCATCACACTGACTAGTCCATGGTCGGTGTAGCGATCACGCAACCGCAGCGCCAAATGGACATAACTGTCGTCCCGGACGAAGGCTTCCAGCTGCGCCATGCCGTGACGTCGAGTGGTGAGATTGAATTGATTGGTTTTGCCGATGAGTTGGGCAATGCGTGGCAACTGTGATGCATCGAACGGCACTACGATGGCCTGCATCCGAAGGCTACGGTAAAAATCTTCAATGGAACCGGCAGCCGCTTCCAACTCCATGATCTGTGCTCTGGCCCGATATTGGTCGGTCCGCTCCGTATCTTCGGCAGTCAATGAGCTCGTCTCGAGCAGAAGATAGTCCGACAGAGTTCTGAGGTAATAGGAAGGGTCTTCCGGCAGCGGGATGACATCGACTTCGGGCAAGAACTTGCGGACGATCTCGCGTTCGACAGGGTTATCATCGACGAAGACCAAGGCCTCCAAACCGATTTGCAGCGTCTTGGCGATGGCGCGGATGTTGTCGGGCTTGGACTCCCAATTGGCAACGAAGAGGGCGATGTCCTGCAGCTTCAGTCGCATCTCCGGATGCTTTTCAAAGGGTTGTATGGCATCGGCGTGGTTATTCTTCGAGCAGACCGTCAGGATCACGCCTTTGCGTTTGAGTTTCAGTAGATATTCCTGAAACGCCACAAACGCTTCGCCATCCGGCCCTTGCCCCAATTTGATGCCCCCCAATCCGTCTTCCGCAATGACACCGCCCCACAAGGTGTTGTCTAAATCCAGCACCAGGCATTTACGGCTGAGCCCGAGATCCGCAGCAATCACAGCCGCGGTATGTCTTCCGAGCAGAGGCAGGGCCTCCAGTGCGACCGCTTGTTTCGACATATTCCAATAGCGTGGATCGCACCATCGCTGCTTTCCAATGAGTGCCGAAAGACGCTCGCAATCTACAAGAGAGACGGCGTTGGCAGCCGCTTCCCCCAGCCTCATATTGACGGCCTGCGTCATCATGTATCGAGAGCCCGACAGCCTTGTGGTCAGGTGGCCTGTGGGGACCTCGCAAGGCAGTGCAAAGTTATGTTGCACGATTCGGGCGCGGGAGCGTTCAGTCACCATCCGCCAGAGGCCGGTCCAACGACTCACTTCTTTGCGAATCTCCTCTTCGGGACGCTGGCTGTATTCAGGAAGATGGAGGTCACCTTCGTGAACCGCAAGGACGACGATATTCGGGCTAAACGCATAAAGCCCGCTCTTGTGGTCGAGAATGTCCTGCTGGTATTGCCCGTATCGGCTTTCATACAGGTCGATATGGATGCCGAGTCTTCCCGCCGCAAGGCACAACATCGGGCCCAGTTGGGTTGTGGTGTAGCTCCCAAGGAGCGCGACTTTGACCGACCTGGCTGCCGGTCTCCGGGCTTTCTGTGCATTGCGCTGAAACAATGCCCAGCCTGCTTGCCAGGACGTAAAATCATCGCCTGCATCGACGATGGAAAGAGCCCATCGACAGGCCTCCGCATAGTTCGCCATCTGCTCGTAACATCGCGCAAGTTTCAGGCACAGCGCAGCCGATGGGGGAGCTGCCACACCATCCAGATAGGCCTCGATCGCCTGTTCGATCTGCCCTTTCCTACGGAAGTCGTCGCCACGTGTCTCAGGCGTGATAGATGAAGCGGCGCATTGTGCCCGGGCAATATTCATGGGGGACAGCCTGTCATTTCCATACGCAGTGCACTCACCGGATAAGAGGCGTCTGTAGCCGAGTCGATCCCTGGACGGTGTATCGCGCGAGATTCCTTCGTATTCATTCTCCGGCTGTAGGTCGCTATTTCTTAATGGCTGCCTGATGAGCGGTCGGCAAATGTATGACCCGAGGCGCCTCGGCAAACACTCTTGCGCCGGCCGGAACATCCGACATCACCACCGCATTCGGGCCGATGACCGCATCGTCGCCGATTTTGACTCCGGCAAAGATCACCGCGCCGGGGCCCACTTCCACCCGTTGTCCAAGTTTGGGACCCTTGTGCAATGTCTTTTTCCCGCCATATCCCGCCCCGATTGTGGCGCCGTGGCGGATCAGGCAGTCATCTCCAATTTCTGATTTCCAGTGAAAGACGATCCCATGTTGATGGACAAGCCAGAGTCTCCGGCCGATTGTGACCGTCAATGGAATTTCAATCCCGTAATGATTCCGCACATAGCGATATAGCGCACGGTACACGGCGAGCAGTCCGGACTTGACCACGCCGCTGCGCCGGTTCGCGAGCCAGGTACCGAGACGATGCACGGCGATCGCTCGAAAGCCAGGCATCGTCCAGTCGCGGCTGTTCGCGATCC
Organism: Nitrospira defluvii; assembly: GCA_000196815.1. GTDB lineage: Bacteria > Nitrospirota > Nitrospiria > Nitrospirales > Nitrospiraceae > Nitrospira_A > Nitrospira_A defluvii_A. Next base: position 3,302,486 of record FP929003.1, on the reverse strand, counting down.
AGTCTTCAATGACCTGGTTTCTTAATTCCTGTATGCCTCGATAGAGCCTGACGAGTGTCCCCAGCATCGGCACCTCGGTCACGTGTATGAGTATGGATCGAACGCTCATGTGGTGCTGTCTTGTCGCTGAGTCTTCGCAGGTGAGGAGCCCGACGAAATCTGAGCAGCCAGCGAAGCGGCTGGGGATCCAACCGCGTGAGCTATGATCAGTGGGGCTTCGCGAGTTGTGGAGAATTCTTCGAGCAGGGCGCTAGGCGTCATGATCCGGTAGCTGTGCTAACGAGTGGGCGCAGGCGAAGGCGCTCGGCATAGTTCCATTCGGCGAGAGCCGGACTTCAGGCCTGATACTCCGTGTTGAATGCATGGGCGTATCTTAGCATATGTCCAGTAATACTGGACAAGAAAAAACAGCCATGCGGGTGAGGAATAAGGAATGTGCTGTATTGTTGTGTGCGTTTTTGGGGCGGTCGGTTTCCGGGTTCACCACGACCTCTCTGTCAGGTTCGGCCGTCGTTCTTTTTATGGCGAGTTGTCGATTGTGATGTGACCGTCAATCCCGGTCGAGACGGTAGACCAGCACCTTAGTAGGCCTATTTCATGGCTTGTATGGCAGGGGGACGCGTGGTACTATTCCGCGTCTCCCGCTGGGGCCTGGTGAGAGATGCGTTGAAATAGTTCAGGCCTGACTCGATGTTGCCTTGCCCGGGAATCTAATCGAAAGCCAGACCCAAGTCGCCCCGTTGTCTAGCGTCTTCGGCCCGTCCTTTCCCTTTCTTTCCTTCGTTCAAGACAATGTCACTACCCAAGAGGAGGACCCACATGGGTTCTAAAATTTATGTTGGCGGGTTGCCCTATTCGGCAACCGAACAGCAGTTAAGCGATTTGTTCGCGGTGCACGGGGCGGTTGAATCGGCCCGTATCATCACGGACAAGTTTACCGGCCAATCGAGAGGTTTCGGATTCGTCGAAATGGCCTCTTCAGACGAGGCGCAGAAGGCGATTTCGGCTCTCAATGGGACGGACATGGGTGGCCGGACATTGACGGTCAATGAAGCGCGTCCTCAGGAGCCCCGATCTGGCGGTGGACCTGGGCGGAGCGGCGGCGGGGGATTCAACGATCGCGGGGGCAAGCGCGATCGCTGGTAACGCCTAATTTCGTATCAGCTTCCGGGGCAGTCATCCTTGTGGTGGCTGCCCTTTTTTTATTTGCGGAGAGAGGGTGATGCGGTAAAGGTCAGGCCGTTCGAAAAATGGTGATCAACGGAGGTTAGTCGAGGCGCCGAAGAAGCAGGTCGTCGAAATAGGTCACGGCATCGGATTTCGTCCAGAGTCCGATCCGTCCATTCGAGAACGTCTGGTCGCACACTCGAAAAAGCACGGCATCGTCATAGAGGCCCTTGATCTCGCATCCACGTTGCACAATGCGCAATTTGTGCCACCCGTTTGCGGGGAGCGGGCGGTCGAGCTGCTTGACGATTTGCTGGACCCCCTTCACGACGCGATAGAGCCTGACCTTCTGTTCAACCGAGCTGGCCCTCAGGAGGTAGTAATTGCGGTCATCCGTGGCATGCCATACCAGTCCGCCGCCGAAATCGGCTTTCCCTGCCACGGCCAAATACGAGACCTCGACATCAATATTGCCGCTGTCGGTTCCCTCCATGAGCAGCAGCTTGTGCGCCTGATCTGTTCCTTTCGGCTGCAGCTGCGCGAGCACTTGAGAGGGGCTCTTCGCGCGGTCGGTGATGAGAATTTTCCACTCGCCGGCCGGGCGGCCGTCGAAGAGTGTGCCGATCACGAACGAACCGGGGAGCGTTCCCGGAGCGATGGAGTCAAAATCCCATTGCCTGGTATGGGATGTCTCCGGATCTTCCTGCTCTGCCGGAAGGGATTGGCCGGGCCACAGTGTTATCGAGCACAGGACGGCCAGGATCCAGCTTCTCACGTGCGTGAATCTGCCGATGGCGGGCCCGGTCAAATGGTTGTGCATCAAGGTACCCCGTCTGAACGGAAGCATGGAGGACTCTACACTAAATGGGCTGGGATCGGCGAGAGGGGAGTGAGGCCATTCAGTCAGATCGGCGATGACTCCAGGATAGAGATTCCGGCCTCGCCGGATCGGCATTCGAGGTGCGGGTTATGGCATCTCAAGTTCACGGAGTTTCGCTTCCGCCTGTTCCAACCACCGACGATTGGCGGGCGTATCAAGTTCAAGGCGAAGGTACTGTCTCAATTCCTGAGCCGCTTCCATCCGCTGTCCCATGCCCGCCAGGGCATTGCCGAGGTTGAGACGGATCTTCGCATCGTTGGGCCGAAGGTGCAACGCGGTGCGGAACTCGCTGACGGCCGCTTCCGGCTGGCGTTTTTCCATCAGTCCCAACCCTAAATTAAAGTGCGCGTTCACGTCGTTCGGTTGGAGGCTCGCAGCGGTGCGATACTCGGCGATGGCTCCATCGAGATCACCCATGGCTTTGAGCGTCACGCCGAGATTGTTGTGCGCATTCACATCGCTGGGGTTATGGCGCAAGACTGCTCGAAACTCCGCAATGGCGCCTTCCAGGTTCCCCATTTCCTTGAGCGCGACTCCCAGATCATTGTGGGTTTTGGGGTCGTCGGGTTTGAGGCGCAGGGCTTCTTTGAATTCAACCATCGCCGCGTCGTTCCGTCCGACATCGAGCAGGGTGTTGGCCAAGTTAAGGTGGGCGGCAAAGTAGTTGGGCTGGAGTCGGAGCGCGTGTTTGAATTCATCGATGGCTTGCCCCAGGTCGCCCTTGAACACAAACGCCACGCCGAGATCGTTGTGGCGCATCGCCTCCGCGTCTGTGTCTACCGGCTGCGTGATTTTGTCTGTAGTCGAAAGAATCTGTTCTTCTGCAAGCCCCGGCTTGTCGTCCATCGCGGGTTTGGAGGCCGGTTTATCGAGGGGGGCAGCCAGCAGCTCTGTTGCGAAGGACGTCGTGAGCCCGAGTATCAGAAGCATGAGCGCAGGAGAAACCCGGCGTGCCAGGGACCGGCCGCGGACACCGTCTTGCATGAAAGGCTCCTTCCGAGAAGTCGCACGAACAATTCGGCGAGAGAGCGAGACCGGTGTCTGGTCCGCAACTCTATTGAGGAATTCGGATTGCATTCCGTCAAATAGCCCTATCCGTGCGAAAAATTCAAGTTGAAAGTCCGTGCTGTTGTGGCGGTGCGACTGTGAGGCGGCCGGCGATGCGAGCGTTGACCGCTCCGGAGGAGGGACTGCCACTGGCCGTGTGGATGAGTTAATGCGCGGCGGAGCCGGTTGGCATTGCAAGAGGATTGTCGCCGGGCGTCTGCCATCCGCCGCCGAGGGCTTTGTAAAGGCCGACCATGTCGGTGAGGCGGGCGCGTTCGGTTTGCGCAAGCTGTGTTTCTGCGGCCAGCATCGTTCGTTGTGCGTCGAGAACGTCAAGGTAGTTGACCAATCCCTTGCGATAACGCACCTCCGCCAGTCCGACGGCCGCCGTGGCTGCCGTCGCCTGCTCACGTTGTCGTGCAAGTTGTTCCGAACGCGATTGTATCGACACCAGCAGATCCGCCACTTCACGGAAGGCGAGCAAAATCGTCTGTTGGTAACCTTCCAACATTTGTTGATATCGGGATTCGGCCGCCTCCAGTCTCGCGACGTTGGTCCCGCCCAGGAAAATGGGGAGTGTGACCGATGGACCGATACTGAAATTCGCGCTGTTTCCCGAGAACCAGTTTACGAACTCGGCGCTTTGTAGGCCGCCTTGCCCCGTGATGGACAATGTGGGGAAGAAATAGGCCCGCGCCTGACCGATCCGGGCATTCGCGGCCACGAGTGACGCCTCCGCCTGAAGGATGTCGGGGCGCCGTTCCAATAATTGCGACGGAAGGCCGACGGGAATTTCCGGCTGCACGATGACTTTCCGCAAGGAGGTCGGCGCCAAGACTACGCTGCCCGGCGCCGATCCCGTCAACACCTCCAACCGGTGTAATTCGACGGCGCGCAGACGAGTCAGATCCGGGATCTGCCCCGCGCTTTCCGCGACGAGGACTTCCGTTCGTTTCACATCCAGATCGGAAGCCAGGCCCACTGATGCCCGCTTGGTGATGATGTCGAGTGAGTCCCGTCGGAGCGTGAGGGCGCGTTGGGCGATTTCAATCTGCTCATCCAACTCACGAATTCGAAAGTACGACTGCCCGACATCGCCGACCAAGGTGAGCGCAATCGCGCGGGCGTCCTGCTCGATCGCCTGCGCGTCTGCCGAGGCGGCTTCCATCCCGCGACGGATGCGACCCCACACATCCAGCTCCCATCGGAGGTCCGCCGCCCCGTTCCAGAGATCGAAACTGCTTCCGGGCTTGGCAAAGACCTGTGGCCCCGGTTGTTGGCCGGTGGCTAAGCCCAATCCTGCCAGGGTGTTTTTCGACACCACGATATTGCTGTAGCTGCCCTGCACATTCAGCTGTGGATAGAGGCCGGCACCGGCGGTAGTGACAGAGGCCCGTCCCTCCAGCACGCGAGACACGGCGCGGCGGACGTCGTGGTTTTGTGCGAGCGCGCGTTCCACGAACTGCGTCAACTCCTGGTTGTGGAAGGCCTGCCACCAGTCCGCTTCCGGCATCGTCTCGGTCGCTCCGGCAGCCAATGGGCCGGAAGCCATGCGTGTCCAGTCGGCCGGTGTGTCGACCGGTGGACGATGGTAATTCGGGCCTTGCAGGCACCCGCTGGCGGACAGCGACAACATCACGAGGACGGTGGAAATGGCGAGCTGTCGGCGCGACGTGACTCGTTTCATTTGGTCGGTTCCTCAGCGGAACGTGCGCTGCCGGGTGCTGGTGCCGGTGGTCCGTCCGGTGCGCGTTCGATGAACACATCGACCTGCTGTCCGGCATAGATCGGAAACGCCGGCCGTTCGAAGCGGTAGATGATCTGGAGGACCCGCGTATCGACCCGTTCGCTGTTGTCTCCGGTCAGGGATTTTTTGGGGACAATATAAGGCTCGATGCGCACGAATGTCAGCGGAATGGCCTGGGCAGTATTGCCCTTCAGGTAGGCGATCCCGGGTCGGTTGGGAGCCACCAACGGAGCATTGACCTCATCGACCTCTGCGCGGACTTGCAGTTGCTGTATGTCGCCCAGGAGCATGAGCGGCTCGGTGGCACCGGTGGTCAGGGCGAATTCACCGGCCCGGACATTGACCTGCAAAATCGTCGCGGCCCGCGGTGCGCGGACTGTCAGGCGGTCCAGCAGCATCTGTGTTTCGTCGCGCTGGGCGATGACTTGTTTGAGGGTGGCCTCGTAGCGGTTCAGCGCGCGTTTTGCCATTTCCGAGGCGTACCAGGTACGCTTCACGTCGTCTTCGCTGACCGCCCGGCTGTCCCGAACCGATTTCAGTCGCTTGAGCTGCGTGTCGAGATCGCCGATGCGATATTTCTGCTCTTCGACTTGGGCTTCCGCCGGTGGAATCGCGGCCTGGCGGGCCACCAGTTGCGCGCGAAGGTCTCGATCGTCCAATTGAAGTAGGGGATCGCCCTCACGAACCCGGTCGCCGACCGTCACGAACACGTTCGTCACCAGTCCTGCCATCGGCGGCCCTATACGGACGTTTTCGTTGGCGGCTTCAATAATACCGGTCGCGGCGACGGTCGTTTCATAGGGAGACCGGGGTGGCTCTACTAGCGGCGTCGGCATAGGCTGGTTCTTGCCGGCAGTCAGGACAACCCAGGCCGCCAGCATCGCGCCTGCGATGGCGAGCCAGACACTAACGCGGTTGAGAATGGTCATGCGGTGGCCTCTCTCTGAATCGGGTGAATGCCGACAATGCGGCCGTCGGTCAATTCCGCCATGCGATCACCGAACTGAAAAATCCGGCTGTCATGGGTGACGACGATGACGCAACGATCAGGGGCACGCCCCACATCTCGAATCAATTCCATGATCTTCTGCCCATTGGGCCCGTCCAGGGCGGCGGTCGGCTCGTCGCACACCAGCAGCTGCGGCTCATTGACCAACGCCCGGGCAATGGCGACGCGCTGCTGCTGGCCACCGGAGAGGTTGCGCGGTAAAAACTCGGTCCGGTCGCCGAGCCCGACACGTTCAAGCATCAGCCGCCCTCGTGAGAGCGCCTCCTTCTTCCGAGTGCCTTGGATCAAGAGCGGAACGGCGACATTCTCGGCCGCCGTCAAGGCGGGCAGGAGATTGAACTGTTGATAGATAAATCCCATGGTTCGCCCACGAAAACGGGTGCGCGTGCCGGGCGACATGTTGGTCAGCGAGGATCCCAGCACATCGAGGTCGCCGGCATCAATATCGAGGATTCCGGCGATCGCCGACAGCAGGGTCGTCTTGCCTCCCCCCGATTCTCCGACGAGCAGCAGCAGTTCGCCGAAATATACGTTGAGATCGATGCCCTTGAGCACTGTGACCGCAGTCTCGCCGGACCCGAACGACTTGACGAGTCCTCGGACCTGCACGGCGATGGCTTGCTCGGCTCCGTTGCCTTCCGCTGTGCGGCCCTGTGACTGTGACGAACCATCCATGGCGGTCATCGGAACACAATCGCCGGCTCAAGCCGGGCGAGTTTGATGATGCTGATCAGCGCCGACAATGTGCAGATCATGAGCAGGGCAACAAAGACCAACAGGAGCAGTGGCCAGGTTTCCAGGAACGGGAGCTGACCCTCTTGTGCCGTCAGTAGCCCGAAGACGGTGGCGAGTCCGATTCCGACCCCATACCCTGTGACTCCTACGGTGAATGCTTGCAGGAGAATCATGCGGGCCAGAGTCGCGGTGGAAGCGCCCATGGCTTTGAGCGCGCCGAACTGCCGCAGGTTTTCGACCGTAAAGAGGTAAAACGTTTGCCCTGCGATGGCCATCCCGACCACGAAGCCCAACAGAATCGTGGTGCCGAAATTGATTCCGATGCCGGTGTTCTTCAGCACCCAGCCGATCGTTTTCCATCCGAACGCGTCGGCGGTGAAGGCGCCCAGTCCAGTGTGGTCGCGAATACGTTGGATCACCTCGTCCACCGGCGCGCTGTCTTTGGCTTTTGCGAGGACGTACGAGAGGGTGCGCCGTTCTCGCGGGACATAGCGCAAGGCGCGCTCGTAGGTGGTGTAGACGACCGGAATGTTGGTGAAGGTCTTTTGCGTCTTGGCAATGGCGACGACGCGGGCCAGCTTGTCGTTGAGTTCGAAGACCGTGCCGACCGTGATGACTGTTGGCCCACCCATGCGTTCGACGGCCCATTGATCGAGGGCCACGGCGTCAGGTTGCCGGAGGTCTTCGAATCGGCCCTCCAGCACTTCTGCCGGACGGCCGATCAAGGTGGCGGCGTCCAGGCCTGTCAAGGTGATTTGGTGATACTCGCCGTTCTCAAGCCTGGCCCGTAAGAGCCCTTTATACAGAGGCACGGCCCATTCCACACCGGGGATGCTGCGCACGCGATCGACCGTGGTATCGGCGATCGGTTTGACTTCATCGACCTGCGCGATGCCTGGATCCGTGACCCAGATCGGCACGTTGAGATTGCTGATACTGGATTGGGACCAGATCATGAGCCCCCAAAAAATTGAGCCTTGTTGAACGATCAACATGACCGCAAAGGTGAGACCGCACAGCAGCATGAGGTATTTCGCCCGATCGCCAAAGAGCATTCTGAGGGCGATGTAATTCATTCCTGCTCTTCCTGAGCCGGGCTGGTCGGGGCATAGGCCACCACGCGTGGCAATTGCGGAAGGCTCACTTGATCATGTCGATGGAAAAAATAGGTGCAGATCCTGGCGACGGGACAGCCATGGTGCAGGGCGATGGTCCAGAAACGCCGCACATGTTGCCCGTTCGGCTGTTGGTCTTCATCCATCAGCCGTAAGGGGCCTGGAAAGGCATCGGTGAAGGTAATGCCGTTAGCGGCGAATCGTTCCGCCAGTCCTTCGGTCAGAAAGTCCAGAATTTCCCCGCACCAGGAGAACCGGCGCCCGTCTTTGCTTGCCTCGCCCGACGGGAGCAATTCGGCCTGTCTCGCGGCGACATAGGCCTCGATGTCACGGCTCACGGTGGCTGGTGTCAGTCCTGAAGCGACGATCTTCATGCCGGCATACTAGAGCAGGGGGGATGCCAGCGACAGGTGGAAGTCAGAAAGACGAACAAGTCACTGAAAATTAAGGAGAAAGAGAATAAATAAAAAATGTGTCGGAAGTAGATGATTAGGGAGAAGTGCCGAGAGTTCGGCAAGGAGTGGGGGTGCATGCCCACATACGGGCACTCACGAGGCCTGTCGAGGCGGGCGGCTGATGTCGAGTTTTTTCATGCGGTGTTGGAGCGTGGACCGTTTCAGTCCCAATTTCTCCGCCGCTCCTTGTTTGCCCGCCAGGATCCAATTGGTTCGAGAGAGTGTCTCAACGATGTGCGCACGTTCAGCTTCTGCGAGCGTCCGCGGCCCGGGGGACGGGTCTTGTCCGCGGCCCAATCCATCCAGTTCATTGACGGTGATCGTCGAGCCTTGGCTTACGATGACGGCGCGCTCGATCACATGTTCCAGCTCCCGGACATTCCCCGGCCAGTCATAGGCGGACAGGGCATTCAACGCCGCGCCGTGAATCCGTGTGACCGGCTTCCGGTGGCGCAGCCCGTATTTCTTCACAAAGTGGCGGGCCAAAAGCGGGATGTCCTCGCGGCGTTCGCGCAAGGTCGGAAGACGCAGCGGGAAGACGTTGAGGCGATAGAAGAGATCGGCCCGAAACGAGCCCCGTTTGATGGCCTGATCCAGATCGACGTTGGTGGCGGCAAGCACGCGTACATCGACTCGAATGGTGTGGCTTCCCCCGACCCGGTTGAATTCCTGGGCCTCCAGCACGCGCAGGAGTTTCATTTGTAGGTCGATCGGAAGTTCTCCCACTTCGTCGAGGAAAATCGTGCCGCCGTGCGCCAGTTCAAAGCGCCCCAATTTGCGGGATGTGGCGTTGGTGAAGGCGCCCCGTTCGTGACCAAAGAGTTCGGATTCGATGAGTGTGGGCGGGAGCGCGGCGCAGTTCACGGTAATCAGCGCCTTGTGTTGGCGCGGCGAGAGTCGATAAATGGCTTGAGCCACCAGCTCCTTGCCTGTCCCGGTTTCCCCGGTGATGAGCACCGTGGAGTCGGTCGGTGCCACCTGCTCAATGGCCTTGAGCGATTTCTGCAGCGCGGCGCTGTTGCCGATCAGGCTTTTCAGGTCCAGAGAGGCGCCCATCTCCTCACGCAGATAGACATTTTCCTGTTCCAGCTGGTCCTTGAGCTGACGGATCTGGTCGTAGGCTGAGAGATTGGCGATGGCGTGGGACAGGTGAAAGCCGATCTGTTCGGCCAGCGCCAGGTCGCGTTCGGAGAAGGCGTTCCGCCGTCTGCTTCCGATCGCCAGAAAGCCGTACGGCGTTCCGCGGACGAGCAGCGGGCAGAGCATGGCGGAGAACACGCCGAGTGACTCGAAATACGTATGCTCCGCAAATCGTTCCTGGTTGTATCCGGTGAGCAGCAGGGGCTTTCCGGTGGCCAGGATTTCGGCCGGCGCCATCCGCTCGAAGGGAAATTGTCTCAGCGCCTCCTGATCGACGGCGACGCCTTCACAGGACACGATTTCGAACCAGGGGCCGTGGGGAGCGCCGATGAATCGAACGAGGCCGGTCGTGTCGTGAGGAATGACCTCACGGAGAATGGGTTGTATCGAACTCAGGAGATTATCCAGGGTCATGGTGCCCAGTACGACCTGGCTGTTGATGGCGACCAGGGTGTCGCGTTCTTCGGCCGCCAGGACCGCAGTCAGGACCGGTGCGATGTGAAGGCCGAGCATGTCGAGAAACACCCGGTCCTCTTCAGAAAAGAGACCGGGCCTTCCCGGCGAGATGGCTACCATGACGGCCAGGGTCTTGGCGGTTGCGCAGGGCCGGGATTCAGCCGGTATCCTGATCGGGGACACCAGGACCGAGGTGGCTTGGCAGGATCGGAGGTCGATGGCCTGTGCCTCGGCCCAAGGCGAGGCACTCAAGTCGTGTGTGAAGATGGCCTGCCCGGCGAGCACGGCGGCTTCTTTGATGGTACCGGCGGCGGGCAACTGATCGATCGGATAGGCGGGCGACGCCGGCGTGCGGAGGCTTTCCGAGACGGGCGAGAAGGCCGCCGTGCTTTCACTATACAAGTAGAGGCCGATGATCTCGCAGCCTAGGAGGGGCGCCAGTTCCTGCTGAAGACGTTCATCGAACTGCCGAAGCGTTTTTGCTTGGAGCAGCGCACTGAGAATACGAAATCGATCTCGTCTGTCCGTGCTGGTGCCCATATGTGGGCACTCTATCATTTCTCGAACAGTGAGGGAAAGGCGGCGCGGAGCAGGCTGAAGTGTTTCGTCTAGGGCCTTCCTTCGGTGTTTCTCGCTTTGAGGGCCGCGAGACGCGTTTTGTCGAGGGTGATGTAGATGGTTTTCTCTTGGGTAACGGTCACCGCTCCGGGTGCCTGGCCCTTGGATTTCTTGACCCATTTGCGGCGAGTGTAAATGACATCGCCCTTCCCGCTTTTTTTTAGATCGCTATACAACAGGGCGAGCGTGGCGGCGTCGCGTATCGTCTCAGGCGGCGGATCGGTACCCTTCTCCAAGCGCACAACGACATGCGAGCCCGGCGTGCCGCGCGCATGGAGCCAGAGGTCCTCGCTTTTGGCGAGGCCGAACGTGAGTTCGTCATTTTCGCGGGCGTTGCGCCCGACAAAGATCGGATGGCCGTCCGATGAAATAAAGCGTCGAAACGGCCCCCGGCGTTCCTCGTCTGCGCCTCGCTTCCGGACCTGCCGAGACAGTGTCCCGGTGGTCGCTCGGTGCTCACCACTCGGCGCCTGCCAGCTTCCATGTTTGATGGTCTCTAATTCGGCCTGAAGTTGCTGGACTTCCGTCTCGATGGCCGCTATGCGCGGTGCAATTTCGCGCTGGGCAGAGACGAATTTCCGATATTTGGCGAAGTACGCATCCATGTTGGCCTGCGGACCCTTGGTGGCATCGAGCGGAATCGTCAATTCCGGTAGGCGCTCATCGTAATAGTCCACCACCGAGACGGCGGTCATGCCTTTCTTCAGTAATCCGAGATTGGCTTTCAACAGTTCTCCATATCGTGCGTAGGGCTCGTAGCGTCCAGCCTGTTCGAGGTCGCGACGGAGCCCCTCCATGCGACGCAGAAGTTTCTTGAGGGTTTTTCGTAGTGCGGATTCGCGCTGGCGGACCTGGGCGACATGCGACAGCTCTGCTTCGCGCTCCCGATAGAGGATTTCCAGTCCGGATGAGAGCGGGAATGGATCAGCCTCCGTCGGAGGCTGAGGTTCCGACGCCGGAGTCGCTGTTTCTGAGGACGATGATCGAAATGGGGCCGGGGCCGGCGCCTGGTAGACCTGGCCCACCCGGTCTCTATTGTGACGAAGCGTGGCCAGCACGCGTGTCTCTCCATCCAGAAATAACAGGTCTGCGTTTCGACCGAACAGTTCCGCGATCAAGGTCACCGGTCCATCCCGGCTTGTCAGGTCCATTCGAACGATCCGATCGCCTGGGATATGTGTGATGCCGTCGATACGCGCGCCTTGTATGCGTGCCCGCAGCAGTTGGCAAAACGAGGGCGGGGTCGGCGGGTTGGGAAGGCTCTCGCGCACGAGGTGTATCCGTGCCGTTCCGTCGCGCAGGGAACAGAGCAATCGACGAGTGTGGCCGGGCACACGAACCTCCAACAACAGGCAATCGGGTAGCGGTTGGGAGATCTTCTGGATCCACCCGTCGGCCAGGGCCGGCGCCAGTTCGTGAACAATGGAACCAATTTCTGTCGCGCTGAGCGCCATTTTCGGTACGTTGCTCCCGGTCCGCAGGAATAGATCTGTCCCCTGATTCAGCAGGGGTAGATAGGTTTTCGGCGGAGTTAGTCGATTCTACCCATTTTTCTCCCATGAGACCAATTCGGTCACAGCCGAGTCAATTAGGCGCGAGAGGATCGATTTTTGTGTGATCGCATCCTTCGGCCAGGTGAAAAAATGCCCCGGTGCGATCGGTGGCATCCACATTGCTTCTTCTCAGAACTGATGGTGTTGAGTTGTTCACATGGGCACCAGATCTTCCGGACAGGACGGGAGATCTCACCAGCTGTCCGAAGGGAGGCGACTCATGACGTGCACGCGCTGTGAAGGTCTGATGGTCACGGATGATTTAATCGATCTGCAGGAAAGTTATCACCCCATGCGGCTGAGTGCGCACCGGTGCCTGAGCTGCGGCAATGTGGTCGATTCGCTGATCCAGCGCCATCGGATGGTGCAGAATTCTCATCTCCATCCTGTTCCGGCCTCGGCTCCCGAGAAGCCGTTCCTCTTTGATCTCATCAAGCTGACGGCGTAGGTCTTCCCCGCGAAACCGGCGCCGGTTTCGCGGGGTTGTTCCGCCGACGCAGCAGCTTCGACGAATCGTCCTCCGCCAGGCTTGCCCGCTCTCCCGACCGTTCTGTCCTGCTGTTTCCATCGCTTTATCGCAGGTGACTTCATTCCCGCAGTCAGTCGCCATTCCGCTGGCTTGTCAGTCGGCGGGCACTCGCGTAGAGTGCCCGCGCGACACCCTATGTGATCAAGAAAGGCTGCAGCCGATGACGTTATTAGATGCGCGGGTACTCGAACAGTTGATATCGGAATTCCGGCGCTCGATGCGAGGGTTGCTCAAGGAAGTATGCCAGGATCTTGAACGGAATTATGCCGACGCCGTCTGCACCTTCGGGTTGCCGCTCGATTGGTTTCGTACGTTGGGACAATCGCTCGAATCAGAGGACTACAGCAATTGGAAGGTGGTCGGGTGGATCGAGTCGCTGAACGACTTGCTGTATTTCGTCGACATCCTGGTGCAGGTGCGGCAGGAGCGATCTCGCGGAGAGATTGCCGCGCAGCTCCGCGCGGAGTTTAGGGAAAAGTTCTACGAGCACGGGTATGCCGATGAGATTTTCCCCAACGGCAAGCCTGAGCCTCGCCTCCTACTTTCCCGACTGACCGCCTTCTGTCAGCGGTTGGCGCGGGAAATCACGCAAGAGTCTGTCTGCCTTGCTCCCCAGCTGGCTTGTGCGTGGGTAGCCGGGCAGGGTAAGGACGCGTGGCTGGTGCCCTGTGATTTGAATGCGAATGTGGAACGTGTCGAATTGCCCTGGGTCTGTGCGGTCGGCACGGCGGGCTTGTCCTATGTGGCTCCGGGCCCGGTTCGATCGGCGCTCAAACGGGCAGGAGGGCAGGGGGAATTTCTGATCAAGCCGATCGGAATCGATCTGCTGGTCGGCGATCAAAACTATGCCATGGTTGCCTACGGCAAGCGGGAGCGTTGGCACTGGCTCCGTATCGAGCCCCTTTGCCTCAGGGAGAGCCGATATGGCTCGCTGCGGCTCGGGCCGACACTGGTCTATGGGAAGGACAAGACGCCGGTGGCGGTGCGGCCGACGAGGTCGGAGGTTGCCGCACGCATGCGACGGGCACTGTCTGTTATTGCGTCGGCTTGGCCGGAGGGGGATCGGTTGCTCGCGTTATTGACCTCGCGTGTCGTACCGCTCAACGCCTCCGGTGTGGTGAGCTTCAGCTACCGGCATCGCCCCGGGCTGTCGGCCATCAATTGTTTTGACCGTGACCGGCTCGACTTGATCGACGATCTGATCCACGAGAACAGCCACCATCACCTCAATTTGCTGCTGCGCAAAGACGTGATGTATCAACACGATCACAACCAGGAGATTTTTTATTCGCCCTGGCGGCGCAGTCTGCGGCCGCTGAGAGGGATTCTTCACGCGACCTTCACGTTCACCATGGGGGCGATGCTGTTCGAGAGGTTGGTGACCTGGGGGTCCGGTCGGGCAGGGAATGCACGATGGAAAAGGGCTGGCCTCAGCCCGCGCGATCTTGAGCGGGCCCGCTATCGCTGTCTCGAAGAAATCGATTCGGTGCGGTACTCGTTGAAGGATCTCGATCTTGCGGGCGGCCATTTCAAATGGCTGACTCGCGGAGGCAAACAAGTGGTGACGCAATTAGCCGATGCGTTGGCACACATTGAACGACAGATGTTGCCACAGGAGAAAGATGTGGACCGGTCGTCGTTCGGTCCTGCCTTGCGCCGCCATCGAGCCGAGTTGGCCCGTGCGCGGGAGCTGTTTAGTCTGGTCTAAGCACTGTCATGTCGCCTGCCAGGCGTGACTGCTAACGGCATGGTATCTCGTGTGGAGAATCAGTTCTGTGCATGCGGCAGTGCGATATGGGTTTCCGCCGCCGCGCGATGGACGTGATTCGAGCAGATTGTCCCGTCATATTTCCAGTCCTCGTATCCAGCAAGATACGAGGAGTATCCAAGAAGATACGGTGCCTGCCGCTCGGCGCACTTCAGACATGTCTCCCAAGTTTCGCGAGGGCTCCTGGTGGATAACAGGAATCTTGCGTTCTCTCCAGGCTGCTCAAAAAGGTCAACCAATGAGGCCGCAGGCGAAAAGAAACCGGAGGCGTAGCCTCTGGCTACGTTGAGGATTGATTCGAGCCGAGAACGAAGGTGGGGGCCTTTTTCAGCAGCCGTCACGGTTCGACAGTGACGTCCACAAATGCCGGCACACTATCGGCACCCTTTTTATCCGTCACGCGCAGCTTAAAGCGAAAGGTGCGGGTTTCTGAGACATAAGGCGCGGTAAACGAGGGTTCGGCCATGTTGACATCGAGCATCGCGACTTTGCTTCCGCGCACCTGACTCCAAGCATAAAATAGGGCTTCGCCCTCAGGGTCGCGACTCTGCAATCCGTTCAAGCGCACCTTCGTGCCGGCCTTGACCGTTTTGGCGGCGCCGGCGTAAGCAATCGGGGGTTCGTTTGCCTCGGGGTTGACCTCCACGCGCACGTCGAGCGTCGCTTGTTTGCCGCGGTTCGTCACGGTGAGCGAGGTCTTGCCGATTCCCACTATCTGCAACAGACCGTCGGGTAGCACCTTAAGGATTTGGTCGTTGGCGGAAGTGTAAATGGTGCCGGTACTGGGCGATGAGAGGGGGCGGCTGATACCATCCGCGAATTCGCCGACCACGGGGAGTTCGAAGATTTTTCCGAGCGAATCGACGTGGCCGTATGCGGAGGATTGCCCGGTTCGGCCGAGTTGCAGCGGTTTTTCCGTTTCAAAGTCGATGGAGAGGAGATCGGCTGCTGGCTGAACGGTGATAAAGACCTCATCGAAGACGGTCTTGCGGCCAAGCCGGCCTTGTGAAATATCGGCGATGGCCAGGAGTCGCATGCGGCCGATGGCGTCTGACGGGACAGGTAAGGCGCCACCATAAGGCGGCACCCGGTCCACCGTTGAAGTCAGTGCCGGCAACGCGACCACCGGCGCGCCGGTGATGCTGTCTTTCTGCCAATACTTCTCTGTGGCCATGCTTCCCTGGGAAGCTTTCCCTCCTCGATCTTCTCCCTGTTCCACCAGGGCCTCGGTCTGCTCCGGATACCAGTAATAGCGGACTTCGACGAGGCCTGCCTCCCTCCCTGCTTCAACCGCGACAGGAACTGCCTGGCCGGAGGTCAAGATTGCACCGTCTGCCGGAGCGACAATCTTAAATGCCAATGCCGGCCTTACAGGCACGCACAGCAAAAGGGTGAGCGCAAGTACGCACGTTCCGGTATTCCGCCTGTTCACTGAGCCTCGGAATGGTGTTGGTCGCATGCTCACCTCGTGAGGTGGTAGGGCACGTCGGTTAGGATGACGCGATCCTTAAACAGGAGGGCGCCTTTCAGCATGAAGGCCCGTTGATTGTGCAGAATATTTTGCCACCAACGGGCGGGGAGAATTTCCGGGATCACCACCGTGACCCAGCATTCCTGATCTTTCTGCAACACCTGTTCGAGATAGTCGAGTAGGGAACTCAATACCGACCGGTAAGGAGAGGGCAGCACCGTGAGCGGTACGCCGCAACCCCACTGGGCCCATTGGATTTCCACCCGGGCGGTCTCTTCCGGATCCACATCGACGAGAACCGCACGAATGTCTCCGGAACGGCTCCGCGCATAGTCCACGGCGCGAATAACGGCCCGATTGACCCCGCCGATCGGGAGGACGACGATGTTCCGCCGGGGCATGGGTGGGCGGTGTCCACGGGACAGCGCGACCTGTTCCGAGACGGCCTTGTAGTGGGAGCGGATCGCGCGAAAAAACGTAATGAGCAGCGGGATGAGTACGATGACGATCCACGCGCCATGGGCGAACTTGGTGCTGGCAATAATCAATGTGGCGATGGCGGTGGTCACGGCGCCGATGCCGTTGACCAACAACTTCTTTTCCCAGTGCGGTCCTTTCTTGACGAGCCAGCGTTTCACCATTCCGGCCTGGGAGATTGTGAAGGAGAGAAACACACCGACGGCATAGAGGGGGATCAGCGCATGGGTGTCGCCGTTGAACAGGACGATCAGCAGGCAGGAGAAGACGCCGAGAATGATGACGCCGTTCGAGAAGACGAGCCGGTCGCCCATCATGGACATTTGGTGCGGCATATAGCTGTCGCGGGCCAGGATCGATGCCAGGCGCGGGAATCCGTTGAAACTGCTATTGGCGGCCAGAATCAAAATGACCATGGTCGATGCCTGCACAAGAAAGTAAAGCGGGCCGGTTCCGAAGGTGGCGTGTGCGATCTGCGAGACCACGGTCTCATCGCCTTTGGGCACGATTCCGAAGTAGTAGGCCATGGCGCTGATGCCGATGAACATGGTCCCGAGAATCGCCGCCATGCCGATCATGGTAAAGGCGGCGTTTTTCGGCTCAGGCTTCTTGAATGCGGAGACCCCGTTCGAGATGACCTCGACGCCGGTGAGCGCGGTACAGCCGGAAGAAAAGGCACGAAGCAGGAGAAACAGCGTCAACGGCTCCGCGGGCGCCATGCTGGGAAGCGGTTCGACACGTACCGCATGGCCGAACAGAATCTGGACGGCGCCGACGCCGAGCATGGCCGCGATGGTAGCAATGAAGATGTAGGTCGGCACGGCGAAGATCTGCCCCGACTCGCGGACACCTCGCAAGTTGACGACGGTCACCAGAAGGATCGCGGCGACGCAGAGGGCTTCACGATGGGGAAGG
This sequence comes from Nitrospira defluvii, assembly GCA_000196815.1. Classification (GTDB taxonomy): domain Bacteria; phylum Nitrospirota; class Nitrospiria; order Nitrospirales; family Nitrospiraceae; genus Nitrospira_A; species Nitrospira_A defluvii_A. The sequence continues at coordinate 3,285,404 of FP929003.1, read as the reverse complement.
AGCGCCGGGACGGCTGAGGTGAGCGCGGCCATTCCGGCCGCGACGCTGACGGCGACGGTCAAGACATAGTCGATCATCAAGGCTGCTGCGGCGACCAGTCCCGGCCATTCGCCGAGGTTCGACTTGCCCACAATGTAGGCGCCGCCGCCCTCCGGATACTCGAAAATAATCTGCCGATAGGACATCGTCAGAATGATCAGTAGGCCGATGATCGAGAGGCTGAGCGGGATGGAGTAGCCGACCATGGCTGTTCCGGCCAGGGTCAGGACGAGCAGAATTTCCTCCGTGGCATAGGCCACCGAGGACAAGGCATCGGAGGAAAAGACGGCTAGGGCGAGTCGCTTAGAAAGGCGTTCGTGAGCGGCTTCCTTCGTCTTGAGTGGCAGGCCGACAAGCCAGCGTTTCAAGATCATGGGTCATTATGCCCCAAGTCGCGGAAGAGAGACAATGGACTGGGAAATGTTGTTGGCTGTGGGAAGGCGCGGCAACCTCAGAGTTCGCTCTGGGGAGAACGCGTATTGAAGTGGATCAAGTGAGCGCCCGACCGCTCGGCATCATCTGTTATGCGAGCAGGTGAGGGGGTTGACAGAGGCGGATGAGTTCAGTAATCTCCGGCACTTGTTTTCTAAAGGAGTGCCCTGCGTGCGTGATGCCGTAGGATTACAGCCAGAATGCGTATCTCCAGTGTTGAGGATGTCATGTTCTGATCGTAAGCGCTCATAACTTCTCATCTGTTTCTTTCCAAACTCTATCCAAGGAGGCCGGTCCATGGATTGTCATTGGTTCACTCGTGTCACATCGCGCGCCCTCAGCGTCATCGCTGGTGGTGCGCTTGTGTGTCTTCCGCTAGCCGCATCGGCTGAAACTCAGCCGCATGTGGACCATGCGGCGCCGCAACAAACAGCGATGTCTCATCAACTCCCGTCCTGGGCGGAGAAGTTGAAGGGGCAGACGATCGTCGAAGATGCGATGGCTGGAAAGCCGGAGCGTTCTGCGATGGTTGAGCAGCAGCACCAACGGATCATGGAGCATTTAACTCATGATCCGCAGGCGCAGCAGGTCAATACGGGTATGTTCAATACCCAGACCATGATGCACCAATATGGAGCAGGCGGTCAGGATCTCCTGTTGATGTCCGACCCACGAGTGGAGCCAGTGGCACTTGCGGGAGGCGGGAAGTGCCCGGCCTCCGCGCCGGTCAGGCAGTACAATGTGTCGGCGATCAACGTCGAGATCACGCTGAACCAGTGGCTCGATTTTTATCCCGGCTACATGTACACGCTGGACGAAAATCTCGACAAGGTTCGAGCGGAAGAAACGAAGAATCGGGAAGCCCGAGACAAGGAAGGCTTTGATCCCGGCGCGGTGATTCCCGGTGTGCAAGCTCAGTGGATTCAGCCGTTGACGATTCGCGGCAACCAGGGGGATTGCGTCAAGATCAAGTTGAGCAACAAGTTGGAAGGTGGCGAAGACGTCAGCCTTCACATCCATGGCTCCAGCATGGTGGTGAGCGCCACCGGTGCCGCAGCCGCCACGACGAACTCCGACAGCATCGTCCAGAAGGATAAGAGCGGAGAGTTCGAGTGGTACATTCATCCGAGCACCCAGGAAGGCGTCCGGCAGTTCCACACGTTCGCCAATGACCGCGAGTTGACCGTGATGGGCCTCTTCGGGTCCTTTGTCGTCGAGCCGCGCGGATCCGAATACCTGGAAGCGTTGGGGAGCGGGGCGCCCACGCCAGCCTCGAGCGGCTGGCAGGTGATGATCAAGAACGGGACCGGTCCGGACTTCCGTGAATTCGTGCTGTACTATCACGAGGTCGGCGACGAAGCTTTCCGCCCCGTCAATAAGAAAGGCGACTTTCTTCCTCAGCGTGACCCGCTGACCGACGCCTATCGCCCGGGCGGTCGTGCGATCAACTATCGAAGCGAGCCGTTCGGAATCAACAACATGCACGTGCAACACGAGTACTTCGGATTCGAAGACGAGTCGATGGGGTACAGCTCGTACACCTTCGGCGATCCGTCTCCCACGATCCCGCGCTCCTACATGGGCGACCCGGCGAAGTTCCGCCTGGTCCACGGCGGATCGGAAGTGTTCCATAGCCACCATCCGCATGGCGGCACCATCCGGTGGCCGCGCAGTCCGCGCGCCATTGATGACATGAATCTGTGGACGACCGCCGGAAACGGACCGGTCAAGTATCCGGTGATCCGTGCCAAGACGGATCGCGTCGACGTCGAAGTCATCGGGCCGTCGGAAGCGTTGGACCTCGAGACGGAGTGCGGCTCCGGCCTCTGCCAGCAGTTGGCCGGCGATTTCCTGTTCCATTGCCACGTGGCGCACCATTATGTGGCGGGCATGTGGGGATATTGGCGGGTGTACAACACTCTTCAACAGGGCGACATGCGTAATGACGTCATGCCGGATCTGCTTGAGTTGCCCGATCGGAAAGGTCGTATCAGGGGTCCGATCACTTCGGATAAGTTAGTCGGTCAGACTGTGGATTGGTTCGGTAAGTCCTTCAAGATCGTCGAGAAGGGCAAGAGTGATTGGAAGTCCAATCCGGCCACGATCACAATCAAGGACTGGGTCGAAATGCAGCTCCCGACGATGGGCAAGCCGGGACACAAGAACGACGAAAAGGGACAGACCGTGTCCTACGATGCCACGGTGTTGGATTGGGCCTGGGAAGGCACCCGTGCATTGAGCGAACCGGAAAGTGCGATCGACAATCCGAAGTATAAGTCGACCCATCCGGGCAAGCGGCATCCGATCACGTTCGAGCCGTTGACCGGTAAAGTGGCCTGGCCTCACCTCACCCCGCATTTCGGGAGACGCGTGATGTTCTCTCCGAACCACGTGGGTGCGCCCTGGTTGGAGATGATCCGCCGGGATGCCAACGGTGAGGAAAGCGTCGATCAGGCCCTGCCTGGTGAAAACGGCAATTGGAGTCTCTGCCCGGAGAATGCCGGACGGAAGCACTACAATGTCCACTTCATTAAGCTCCCGATCACCATCGCCAAGAAAACGGGCAAGGAGCCGCCGGTCATCGATCCGAACGGCTTGATCTATGTCTTGCACGAAGAAGAGGCGGAGATTCGGAAAAACGATGATCTGAAGTATCCGTTGGTCGTCCGCGGCAACATCTACGATTGCGTGGACTGGACCTTGACCAGCGAGTGGGACGACGATGACTACACCAACTTCCAGTCGTCGAAGATCAACACCCACTGGCATTTCCTGCAGTTCGACAACCAGGCGTCCGACGGCGTGATCACCGGATTCTCCTATGAGCAATCGGTGCGTCCGTTCACGATGCTGGAGAAGAAGAACGCGAAGGGACTTCCTGTCCCGATGAACACCGTCGTGACCGCGCCAGCCAAGAAGGGCGCGAATACGATCACGGTGAAGAATGCCAAGCAGTTCCATGTCGGGACCCTGCTGCTTGTCGGTGCCGACAATGTGAAGGGGAATGAAATCTCCCGCATCAAGGCCATCAACGGCAATACGATTACATTGGCCAAAGGGCTGAAGAACGATCACCCGGCCAATGACATCGTCACGGTTGAGTTCGTGCGTCAGCGGTTCTGGGTCGATGCGGACGTGGGGACCGTGTTCTGGCACGATCACGCGTTCGGTGCGACCACCTGGCCGCACGGCGGCTTCGGCACCTTCATCGCCGAGCCGGTCGGATCGACGTATCATGACCCGAAGACCGGAAAGTTGATCCGTAGCGGACCGATTGCGGACATTCACACGAATGAGCCGGTTGGTCATGGCGTGAACAACAGCTTCCGTGAATTGATGGTGCAAGTGCACGATACCGTGCCGCATACCGTCAACATCGTGACGGCTGGCAATCCTCCCGGGCAGCCGATTGAAGTGGCGCTCGAGGCGGGAAAGACCGTCTCCTTCATGATGCCGGAGAAGATCTACATGACGCCGATGCCGTTCCTGAACGGTGGCACGCACACCACCGGCAGCGGCTTGAACTTCAGGGCGGCGCCGGTTGCGCAGCGGTTGGCGACCAATCCTGATTCGTCACAGATTTTCAGCAGCCTGGTGCACGGCGATCCGTACACGCCCACCTTGCGCGCCTATGTCGGTGACACGATGGTCTTCCGTCTGCTGCACACCCTCATGAACGAGTCGATGGTCTGGACCCTGTCCGGCCACACGTTCTGGACTGAGCGGTATGCCTCGGATGCCAATCGAAAGAACTCGATCCATATCGGTATTGCCGAGCGGTATGATCTGGTGGTTCCAGAGGCGGGTGGATCACGGCACCAGGCCGGCGACTACATCCATTTCAACGGCCGCTCCTCGAAGTTCTCCGAGGGTGGCTGGGGAATCATTCGGGTGTTGGACAAGGAGCAGTCTGATTTGAAGAAGCTGCCCGCGGGCTTCTCCAACAAGGGCGAGATGCCGAAGCCTCTGCCGGTGTGTCCCGCCGATGCTCCCGTCAAGCAGTTCAACGTGGTGGCGATGGACTATGCCGGCATGAAGTTCAATGCCAAGGCACCGGAATCCATCGAAGTGGACTTTGAGCGACGGATCCTCATGACCAATGCCGAAGCCAAGATCTATGCATTGGAAGAGGACACTGCGAAAGTCGCCGGTGGTGCGCATCCGATGCCGTTGACGCTCCGTGTGAACAGCGGTGATTGCGTCAAGGTCCATTTGAAGAACAAGATGAAGGACAGCAAAGCCTCCTTCTCTGCGATCGGCCTGGCCTTCGATCCGAAGGATTCCATGGGCGCGAACGTGGGGAACAATCCGGGAGACCAGACCGTGGCCCCGGGAGGTGAGCGGGACTACACCTATTACGCCGATCCGTTTAACGGCGAGACGACTTCGTTGGTGTGGGATTGGGGCAATGTGATGACCAATCCTCGGAACGGGTTGTTCGGCGCCGTCGTCGTCGGACCCAAAGGATCGAAGTATCGTGATCCCAAGACCGGCGCGGATTTGTCCAACAAGAATGCCTGGGCAGCCGATGTCATCATCGATCGCTCGGTGCCGGGCAATGAAATGCGGGCGAATTATCGTGACGTGGCGTTGTTCTTCCAGGATGAAGACAACATCATCGGCACGAGTTTCATGCCCTACGTGCAGAACGTGGCGGGTTTGACCGGCGTCAATTACCGGTCGGAACCGTACAAGTTCCGTGAAGAGCAGGGTTGCTCGCTCGGCAAGGTGTTCCAGCCTTGTAAGGCCGACAAGCCGGAAGATCCGGCGACCCCGCTCATCGAAGCGCATGCCGGCGATCCGGTGCGTATTCATGTGTTGGGTGTCAGCAACGAGCAGAACGGTATGTTCAGCGTTGAGAAGCACGAATGGCCGATCGAGCCGTTTATGCGGGGCGCTGACCTGATCAGTGTCGTGGAGTTCTCCGGTTCTGAGACGATCGACGCGTTCCTCCCCTCGGCGGGTGGAATGTATCGTCTCCCCGGGGATTATGTGTACAGCAACCAGCGCTTGCCGTACTCGCAGTCCGGTCAGTGGGGATATGTGCGGGTATTGCCGTCCGGCGATACACGACTGCTGCCATTGGCTGGGGCAAGCGCCGGTATGAAGAGTGCCGAGGTCGAGCAGCCGGTTGCGCACGCGATTCCTGTCGCGGCCAAGTAGACTGATCGCATCTCTCGGGAGATGAGGTGAGGAGGGGGGAGCCTGAAAGGGCTCCCCCCTTTTGTTGTCCGCCGGGGATTGTGTATGATGAGCGGATACGTCCGGTTTTTTGCTGCTGTTTGTATCGACATCATACTTATTGCTGGAGGGATGACATGCGATTAGTCGGCCTTGCCGTGCTCTGCGCTGTCAGTGTCTGCTGGTCTCCATCGTGGGCTTATGAGGAGATCGCGGTCACGGATGGCGGTACCATAAAAGGAACTGTCACTATGACCGGGGGAAAGCCAACCCCGAAGGGATATAACCTGATCACCTTTCCGGATCCGGTCTATTGCGGGCGCATTTCCACTGGAACGGGGTGGCGAATTCTCGATGAGTTTTCCCTGGCTTCCGGCCAAGGTCTGAAAGATGTGGTGGTCGTGCTGACCGATGTGACGAAGGGGAAGCCGTTCAAGTTCGAACCCTTGACCATCGAAGCGAGGGATTGCCGGTTCCTTCCTTTCGTCACGGTTGTGAAAGATGGTTCTGACGTGGCGGTCATGAACATGGATCCGGTCATGCACGATATCCAGGCCTATGAGACCTCCCAACTCGGCCCTCGCGTCCTATTCAATACCCCGTTGCCGATGAATCCCCATCACAAACGTCTCGTGAGCGCGGAAAGTCATGAGCATCTGGCGGGCGAGCCGGTTACGGAAGTGATTCATATGACTAAGGGGCGGAGAATTTTTCTGATGCAGTGCGGATTCCATGCCTATATGGAAAGCTGGGGATTCGCCGTCGATAACCCCTATTTCGCCCTGACGGGTGATGACGGCACCTTTAATTTGACGGATGTTCCGCCCGGCGACTATACGCTGATGGTCTGGCATCCCGGGGTCGGCACGATGTTGCAAAAGAAAGTGATCGTGACGGAAAAGGGCCTCTCGACCGTCGATTTCGACTTCAAGGCACCGCAAGGACGTCGAAGTGTGCATGAGATCGAGCAGAATCCGCATTACGGCCCCGAGTCGCTTGGAAAGGTTGTGGATATTCGTCCGACATTGCAGCGTCAGGTTCCCTAAGAGCTCTTCGACGAAGAAAGAGGGAGATTATGAGGTTGACTCGTTCCAGCCTGCTCCGTTGTCTTGCACTTGTCGTCTGGTTGTCTCAGGTTGTGCCCCCGCTCTCTGCCTATGAGATTGTCGACGTTCAGCATGGCGGGACGCTAGAAGGACGAGTCACCTTGTCGGGCGCCGTTCCGGATCCGAAGGCGTTCAATCTCATCACCTTCCCGGACCCCACCTATTGTGGAAGGATCTCGAATGGGAAGGGTTGGCGTCTGCTGCGCGACTTCATCGTGAACAGCGAAAGCGGATTGAAAAATGCCGTTGTGCTGCTTGAAGGGGTCGAGTCGGGGAAGCCGTTTGATCTTTCGGTGCCACTCATCGAGGCGCGGGATTGCATGTTCGGTCCCTGGATGACGATCGTGCGCAACGGGCACGCGGTGGAAGTGGTGAATATGGATCCGGTGATGCACGACATTCAGGGCTATGAAACCTCTCCCGAGGCCGGGGCCCGGGTGCTGTTTAATACGCCCCTGATCTTGAATCAACAGCATCAACGCGGAAACATGCATGCGATTCACAACCATGCGCCGGGAAAATCTCTGGTGGGGCCGGTCTATCTGAACAAGGGGCGGCGGACGTTCTACATGCAGTGCGGCTTTCACGCCTACATGGAAAGCTGGGCGATGGCCGTGAACAATCCGTACTATGCGGTGACCGACGACCAGGGCGCGTTCAAGATCGACAATGTCCCGCCGGGGACGTATCAGATGGTGGTCTGGCATCCGCAGGCAGGGCCTGGGGTGACGCGGACGATCACGGTCGGTCCGGACGGGATGACGGTGGAGCACGTGGCACTGCCCGCTCCCAGGGGAACCAGAACGGCCTACCGGGTCATGGACAACCCCCGTTTCGGTCTGGAGTCCCTCGGCCATCCCGTGGAGATCGAGCCCCTGGTGGAGCATCAGCACTAAGCCCAGGTGGGAGCACCTCTCACGGTGGTGCGTGGGAGTTTCTCTTTCGGCGTTCCTTTGTTGGTCCGGTGTCAGTGAGGCCTCGGACACAAATGCTGCATTCCCCGCTGCTCCGTCTGAATTTTCCGCGTCGTTGACGAAGCGGGTGGAAGGGCGTCGTTTCGAGGCTCAGGTGTTTGCAAAGGGCGACCGTATCCGACTGGAGTATAAGTATGCGGTCAAGACTGAGCTCGGCTATTCCAGTATAGAAATCGTTCGATTGGATAAGCACGAGTCGTGGTTCTTGCTGGCCCAGCGCCGGCAAATTCTTCCGGTTCCCGTCAAGCCCGAAGAAATCCTGCCGATTCAACCCAGCCTTCCGGGAGAAAAGAGCCGGACGTTAGTGGGCGATGCCACGACGATCGGGCGCGCATCCAAGCTCTATGAGGTGCGGGTGGACTATAACGGCCGGGATGAACGGTTTTACGAATGGGTGGATGCTGAGACCGGAGTGGTCCTGAAATTGGTCAGCCAAGACCGGGATTGGTCCATTGAGTATTCGCGGATCCGGTTCTCTCCGCAGCCGGATTACTATTTTGAAGAACCGACGGGATATCGACGCTGGGCCCCGGCATCCGCAACACAAGAGAGAGGGTAGCGTTCGTGGTACGACCAGGAAGGGATTTCATGGCATTGCACGGTGAGTCGCATCGGCGTCGAACAGTAAGTGGATGGATGGCAGTGGCGGTTGCGTCCGGGGTGCTTCTCTGCCTGTGGCCGTCGGCTGCATCCGCGCGTTCGCTGAAGGAGGCGCAGGCGGCGTTCGACAAGAAGCAGTACCAGGAGGCCCTGGACCTTGTTGAGCAGCTGACTAAGGACCAGGGCCCTCAACCGGAGGCCCGGCGGCTCAAGACTCGTTCATTGATTTTTTTAGGAAAGCCCAAGGACGCACTAGTCGAGTATGAGCGTCTGGAGCAGGACTTGAAACAGGAGGACCGGACGCTGTTGAAAGACGTGGCGCTGGGCTTCGTGTACGTACTGATTAAAGACATGCGGGAGCAGATGCGTGGGGCGGCCTATACGGCGCTGAAAGACGTGGATTCTCCGGAGACGATTCCTGCGCTCGAGGACGGATTAAGTGACGGATCCGGGCTGGTACGCGCTTTGGCGGCAGAAGCTCTGGGAAAGCTGGAGGCGGGGCGGCGTTCGCCGCGCTTGCGTAATGCCTTGGAAGATCAGGCCGGGCTGGTCAAGGCCACTGTACTGAAGGTCCTGGGGAAGAGTGGAGACCGCTCGGTGATTCCGCTACTTGAGAAGGCCCTGAAGGACGAACAGCCGGCGGTGCGGCTCGCGGCGGCGGGAGCGTTGTACCATACGGGGCAGACGGCGATGTGGGATACGATACTGAAGGCTGCCTCCGCTTCGAATCCGGAAGAGCGCGCCACAGCGCTGCGGATGGTGGGGGAGTTGAAGGATGCGCGCGGATTGTCGGTTCTGCTGGAGGCCATCACCAACACACAGCCTTCTGTGCGCGGGGCCGCAGCGTCGGCGTTAGGGGAGCTCGGTAAAGTGCAGGGTATCCCTGCGTTGGAGCATGCACTGCAAGATAAGATTCCGGCCGTGAAAACTTCGGCGGCGATCAGTCTGGGCGAATTAGGCGTGAAAGATTCGCTGGGTGCATTGAGGAAGGCGCTGGCCGACCCGAACGCGGTGGTTAAGGCGGCGGTTGTGTCGGCGCTGCTGCGGGTTGAGGAACCGTTTGAGTCCGTTGGTGAGGCACTGTATGAATTGGCTCAGAATCACGATCCCGGAACCCGCTCCGCAGCCGGTAAGGCCGCAGGGAGGGCTCATGGCGCCAATACGAAGGCCGCGATTGAGTTTCTTTCGGGCATGTTGAAGGATCCCATTCCGCGCCCTCGGATCGCTGCGGCCCGGGCGCTCGGGCAGATCGGAGGGGTGGACCTGTTGCCGATGTTGAAGCTGGCCCTGCATGACGAAGACGATGCCGTTCGGGCTACCGTGGGAGGGTCGATTGCTCGCATTCTCGCTCGTGCCAAGTCATCCCCTAATCAGGCGAAATCCTAGGAGGCTTCGGCGGCTGGATTTCAAGTTGACAGTGTGAGTATGATTCCAGTATAGAGAAATGTTCAGAGGCCTAAACGTAGTCGACGTGGAGTCACGTCAAGTGAATGCGACTGTTATAACAAGGGGTACGGGTCACCAGCCCTTGTGATTGAGTGGTGACGGAGTAGGTGTTCGGTTTCGGTTAATGTTCATTACTAAGGAGGCAGTGACATGAAGAAGGGTGCGATGAAAGCAGTATTCGGCGTTGCGGCCGCAGCATTTTTGGCTGCGCCCCTCGTCTCGTTTGCCGGAGGCACGATTGCCGGGAAAGTGACCTATGCCGGGAAGGCCGAGCAGAAGGAGTTCTCCTTCTCCAAGTTCCCGAACCCGAAGTTCTGCCCGAAGAACCCGAACAAGAGCCTCATGGATGGCGACAAGCGCTTCCTCAAGACCATTGAAGTTGCCAAGGATGGCGGTCTGAAGGGTGCGATCGTCTCCGTGGTCGATATCGAAGATCAGGCGTTCCAGGATGGGTTCAAGGGAACCGATGTGACGGCGGAATTCTGCGAATTCTTGCCCTTCAGCGGCGTGGTTGTGAACAACAAGAACTTCCGTGCGGAGAATAAGGATGCCGATCCCGATGATCCCAAGTCGACCTTGGGCGTGTTGCACAATCCGCACAGCTTCGTGGTGAAGGGATCCAGCTCGGCCACCGGTTTCAATATCGGTTTGGCAAAGAAGGGCGACAAGTTGGAGAAGCCGGTGACGTTCCGTGGCGGCGCGGAAAAGCAGGGTTTCTATCGTTTGCAGTGCGACCAGCACGAGTTCATGCAGTCTTTCTTCCTCCCTGTCTGGAATCCGTACCATGCAGTGGTGAAGGACGATGGATCGTTCGAGATTCAGGGCGTTCCTGCCGGAAAGCACAAAGTGGTGGTTTGGCACCCGTTTGTCGGCAAGGGCAAGCTGAATGAATTTGAAGTCGAGGTTGCAGAGGGTGGATCGGCCACGTTGAAGGCCGAGATCAAGTAGGTTCGCTTACCACGGCGGGATAGCCCGCTGACTGAGGGGCAGTGGTCCGAATCGGATCACTGCCCCTTTCGTTTGTGCCGCCTCGTGTTCGACCATCCGTTCGATCTCGGCATCTGTCCCCCCATTGACTTCATCGATTCCATCCGGAAGATCGTGTCGGCCGACCCGCGTCGTTATTGGTGTTCAGAGGTTCTTTACTGCCCGCTCCTCGCCTTGCGTTTCCCTTTCTGAACTGGGTAAGATGCCAAATTTCAACACCACATTATCTGAGTGGGTGATCTGTGCCTCGTGAATTGTCTCTCGCCGAAGTCTTCCAGCTGGGCTACTACTGGGAAACAAAAATCCTTTTGACTGCCGTCAAGTTAGACGTCTTTTCGGTGCTGGATGGACGAGGCCGTACCGCCTCTGAAGCGGCCGAAAAACTCGGTGCCGATGTGCGTGCGCTGGAGTTACTCCTGAATGCGCTGGTGGCGATCAGGCTTCTGTCGAAGAGCGGCGATCTCTATGCCAATACGCCGGTCGCCAGGACGCACCTGGTCAAGCACGGGCCGCAATATATCGGGCACTTGCTGTTGTTGCATGATGCCGAATGGGGCAATTGGGGCAAGCTGGAGGAGGCCGTGAAAACCGGTCGCTCGCCGGTGACGCAACATGTCTTCGAGACGGATCCAGCGCTTGGCGCCAATGTGTTGTCCGTGTTGCACCGGATCGGGCAGCAAAGTGGTCCGGACTTGGCGAAACGGCTTGCGCTCGGCCAGGCGCGAACGATGCTCGATCTCGGGGGCGGAGCCGGGACCAATGCCATTGCGTTTTGCCAAGTGTACCCGCAACTTTCGGCGACGGTCTTCGATTTGCAGACGACGCTCCCATTGACCGAACGGACGGTGAAGGACGCGGGGCTGGAGGGCAGGATTTTCCTGAAGGCCGGGGACTTCAACCGCGATTCGTTGGGCGGCCCCTATGACGTGGTGTTGATGTCGGACATCCTGCACTATCAGGATCTGGCCACCAATGCCGCCCTGGTGAAGAAAATCTATAGCCACCTGAATCCCGGCGGGCGCTTGATCATCAAAGACCGGTTCTTGGATGCGTCGGGTACGAGCCCTGCCTGGACGGCGGCGTTTGCCGTTCATATTCTCGTCAATACGGAACAAGGCGCCTGCTACCGCACCGCAGAAGCCATGCAGTGGATGCACGATGGGGGCTATGTCTCGGTTGAGGAAATCGAGCGGACGGCAGTGGTGCAGGGTTTCAGGCCCAGTGTTGGGTAAGATGGACCATGTTTGAATTTTTGCGTCAGCCGGGATTCTTCGGCACCCACGCCACAATGGGGGCCGATCTCAGTCAGTTGATGGCCACGCTGTTTACCGGCCTCTTCATCATCGGATGGTTGCAGGCCAAGCAGCATCGTGGGCACCACCATCACTGGCTCATGTTGGGCGGGATGGTGACCATGGTCGGATTCTTCACCGCCTACTATTTGTTTCGGCAGTTGGGGGTGTTGGCGTTCGAAGGAAAAGAAGGATTCGGGGGGTCCCAGGCCCTGTATGACTACGTGTTCATCCCTGTGCTGACAATCCATATCATTCTGGTGATCATCGGGTTGGTCATGGCCGTGTACATGATTGTGCTGGGGTTCCGTTCGCAGCAATTTCTGAGCGGCGCACGGGTGCTGAGCGTAGCTCGGTTGCAGACATCGTGGAAAAAGGTGAGCCTGATATTTGCGGCGCTCCTGGCAGTGGTGATGCTGTTATTCGGGGCACGGGTCATGTCCGCCGGGTTTTCCATGCGCAAGCTGGAGGTCTATATCGGGTTTCTCACCCTGGTCGCGATCGTGTTTGCAGTGGAGATGGGTATCCAACGGATCTGGCCCGATGGCGGGCAGCGGCACCGCGCCCTCGGCCGGTTCACCATGATCGTCTACTGCATCCTCTTTCTGACCGGAACCTTTACGTATGCCATGTTGTACATCCTGTATCCTGGGAAAATCGGGTAAGAACGTCGAGCGGAGATAAAGCGCTGAGGGCCGATATGCTTGTGTGCGGGTGCGGCGGATGGATGCATACCGAGGGTGTTGAGGAGCGTATCTCCCGTGAGGGCGATCCCACGTGGTTTGTCCGTTCGGAGTGTCGGCCCTGCCAGTGGGTAGTGGGGGTCGATGTGCCGGTGGGGCAGGTCGACGGGTTAGTCGATCGCCTGATGTGGACTGATGATGCCCGGCATCGGCTGGATCGTGTTCCTCCCTATGCCGTTCCAGTCCTGCGTGAACTGGTGGAAGGGTTTGCCCGGACCAGACGGCAACGAGTGATTACCTACGATTTGATCGATCAGGCGAAAACGGGCGATATGGTCTCATGGGACTCGGATGCAGAGCAGCGCCTCGCCAATGTGCCGGCGCCGGTTCGGGCCATGGCCCGGGTTGAGTTGGAACGAACGGCGGTGGATCGTGGTGAACGCGCTGTGACCGTCGCGCTGATGGAAGAAGTGAAGGCGCGATATTTCGGCATGGCGGCTCAGCGTGATGATGCGTAAATGCTGAGGCAGCTCTTGCGCAGAGTCCCCGGCGTCGTTCTAGCGCCCCCTATCATTGTGCTTGGCGACTGACAACATGTTGCACCGATTGGCATTACGAGTCCTTCCAAGTTTGACGCTGGCCGTCACCGAAGATTCGGTTCGAACAAGAAAGCGCCTGGTCATGTTTGTCCCGGGGCTGGTGGCGTTTGCGGTATACCGGTCGGCGAAGCATGGCATGTCGCTGGCAGAGCCGGTGACGCTGCTGCTCCTGAGCGGCCTGGTGTCGCTGGTGACGGCGATCTGTGCCTATCGCGTCGGTCGAGGGGTGCCGTTTGCGCAATTAGCGAGCGCGGATGGAGCCAGACGTATCGGATGGATTCTAGCCTGGATCGGTTTTGTGTACGGAGTGCAGTTGTCGCTGCTCGTGCTGGCGCTACTCTGGCTGGTTGGATATGACTATGCCAAGCATCCCGATGGCCCGGCCATGATGGCGATGATTATTCCCAGTACGGCGGTCGCGCGCGATGCATTTGAGATCGGGTATGTGCGATGGCTTGAAGCCAGCGGGCGGCCGTTCGTCACGTTTCCTGATGGCGCGGGGCTTCGTGCTCTGCTGGCACGAGTCACGCCCGCACTGGCGGGGTGGGTGGCGGCGGGAGCGGTCAGTTGCGTGGGTCTCTCAATGCTTCTGGCGGCGGTTGTCAGTGGCGACATGGCCGTGTTGGCGCAAGGCGCGGTCGTGACGATGGCGGCGGGAACGGTTGGTCTCCTGGCGTTTTTCGCCGGGCAAGGAGCTGGGGCAGCCTGGATGACCGGATTGTCCTCGACCCGCTGGACTGAATTGGTGAAGTTTTGGTGGTGGCCCGGGTTGGCCTTTGCCTCGACCTACTATCTGGTGTTGGTCGGCGGTTGTCTGTATGTGTTGAAACAGCCGATGAGTTCACCCGGACTCTTCGCTGGCGTCGCCGGCCTTGTCGGTGGCGTGATGGCGCTGTACTGCTATTACCTGGGACATCGGCGGGAGATTGAAAATCGTCAGCCTGGAGGAGTGCCCAGCGCCTTGTTGCGCTGCCCATTCGTCATGGGCATTCTCGGCAAGTCCCGCGAAGCCATTGCTGGTACGGCATTGACTGAATCTGCGGCTGTCTTTGACAAGAACAGCCAGAGAGCGTCGTCATGATCAAACGCCTTCCGCTTCCGTCCGTGATGCTGTTGTTATGCGGGTTGCTGGTGGCCGTGAGTGTTCTGCTGCTGAGTCCATCGTTGCTGGTGGCTGCCGACCCCTCCGCAGATGTCTATTTCCATACGCCCGGGGTTCCGGACGGTCCCTCGGCGCCGACGGCGAATGAGAACCACTACCCGCAAGTCGGGTCACTCGATAGCCGGTTGCTGATGTGGTTTATCATTCAGCAGCATACGTACTTCGGTGGTTTCGTTCTAGCCTTGCCGATCTTTTGCGTCCTCTTGGAATTTCTGGGGTTGGTTGCGAAAAATCCCGCGATGGCCTTGCGTTATGACGGGTTGGCGCAAGATCTGTTGAAGGTGGCGCTGCTGGCACTGTCTGTGACCGCGGCGGTCGGGAGCGTGATGCTCACGATGTTTATCACCCTGTATCCCAGCTTCATGCAGTACATGGGCGGCACCTTCAAGGTCATGATGCCCCTCTATGCACTGGTGTTTGTCGGCACGACGTTTCTGACGATTGCGTACTACTACAGTTGGGATCGGATGGCAGCCCCGGGATCGAAGTGGGTCCACCTGTCGATCGGTGTGCTGGCGGTGGTGTTCGGCACATCGCTGTTGTTATTGGCCAACGCTTGGTCCGCCTTCATGATGGCGCCGTCCGGCGTCGACGGCCAGGGACGGTATTTGGGGAATCCCTGGCATCTGCTCCGCTCGGCACTCTGGAATCCGTTGAACTTGCATCGATTCCTTGCAGACATCATGTCGGGTGGGGCGGTCGTCCTGGCCTATGCCTGTTATCGGTTTTTTTCCGGCAAGAGTCAGGAAGAGCGGGCCTATTACGATTGGGTCGGCTACGTGTTCTTGTTTGTAACCGTCTGTGCCCTCTTGCCGATGCCGTTCGCCGGTTATTGGCTGATGCGTTCCGTCTATGCGTATAGTCAAAGCATGGGCGTCACGATGATGGGCGGGCTGCTGACCTGGCTCTTCGTAGTGCAGGCGTTGTTGATCGGCGCCCTTTTTCTCGGGGTGAATTACTATCTCTGGCAGAGCATGGGGCGGATTCGCGGCGGTGAGCGCTATCAGCCCTACTATCAATATTTGCTGCTCGCGCTGACGGGTTGTCTGTTTATCTGGCTGACGCCTCATACTATTTTGATGACCGGGACAGAGGTGAAAGCCATGGGCGGGGCGCAGCATCCGGTCATCGGAAACTACGGCGTCATGTCGTCGAAGAACGGCGCGGTCAACGTGATGATTTGCATCACCGCCTTGAGTTACATCTTTTATCGACGCGCAAATCGAACCATGACGATCTCCTGGGCTAAAGCAGGGAATGTCATCCTCGGGGCCCTGTTCGGCCTCGGAGCGGCGCACATCATCGGTTTGTCGGTCTATGGATTTTATCTTCCCGCCAGTCTCCGCGTCGGGCTGTCAGGTCCGCAGGCCGTCACCACGTTGCTCGTGGTCACGCTGGGCCTGTTGCTGAACCGGCGCATGTTGCGAGGTGCCATGATTCACGGTCCTGTGCAATGGGGGCAGATTTCGGTCCGCGGCATGGTCGGCCTATTCGGATTGGCTGCGGCATTTACCTGGGTGATGGGGTTGATGGGGTACATCCGCTCTTCCGGACGGTTGGCCTGGCATGTCAACGAGTTGATGCCGGATACGTCTCCCTGGGCGTTTACGCCATCGCTTGGATTCGCTGCCAAAATGGTCACGATCAACATGGTCCTGTTTTGGGGGGCGGTATTTTTCCTGTTCTGGGTCTGTCAGCGCGGGCAGCAGCCGGTGATGCATGAAGATGTGAGTGCGGAGAAGGAGGCAGGCTTTCTGCCGTCTCCGTCTCATGAGGCATAAGGACGTGGATGAAGGAATGTGAGATGGCTATGAGGATGTTTGTCGCGGCGATCGGATTGTGGGGTTTGGCGAACTTGTGCGGTGCGATGGGAGCTGATGTCCCGGTTTATGCCGGTGAAGCCGGTGTGTTGGTGTTGGAGGATT
This sequence comes from Nitrospira defluvii, assembly GCA_000196815.1. Lineage (GTDB taxonomy): Bacteria > Nitrospirota > Nitrospiria > Nitrospirales > Nitrospiraceae > Nitrospira_A > Nitrospira_A defluvii_A. The sequence goes on along the minus strand of FP929003.1, from coordinate 3,268,978 downwards.
TTCAGTCGGCGGATCAGGATGGGTTTCCGATCGATTGGCAGCATGAGAACCAGCGTAGTCAGGCAAAGGGGCGAGATGCCTACAAAATTCAGTCACAGGACGGGAAAAAGTTTCTCGCTGCCAAGGATGCGGGCCAGCGTGTGAAAAAACGCAAAATCGACTGGGATCCGAAGGTCTACCCGGTACTAACCTGGCGATGGCGTCTCCATAAGGCACCCACCGGGTCGGAGCCGATTGCTGCGCTCTATGCCTCGCTGGATACAGATTTGATGTTTATCCCGGTATTTACGAAATACATCTGGAGCGCCGGAAAGCCGGAAGGGACGTTTGTCGAGGGGGGGATGTTCAGTGGATCCGAGTTGGTCGTGCAGAGCGGAGTGCTTCCGGTCGGGGAATGGGTTGAAGAACGCGTGAATGTCTATGAGGACTTCAAGCGTATTCATAAGCATGAGCCCGCAGAGAAAGCGTGGGGAATCTCGCTGTTTGCCGGCCCCGGTGTTGAGATCGATTTTGGCGCAGTTACGGTGAGTCAGGCCAAGTGAGTGTTTGCGCGTTTTCTGCGACGATGAGGTCTTCATGTCAGCGTTGAGCCGACCTTCGACCAGTGCGCTGTTCGACGTCGTGTTCGGCGTCGTGGTCATGGGCACCGTCGGTGCCTTGATTGGCACCATTTTGGGCGGCTCGTCTATTCCCTTGGCGTCCGGATTGGGATTGGCGCTTGGTGCGGTGGTTGGTTTTCTTGGCGGGCGTCGGTTCCTGGTCAGCATTTTAGTCGGGACGGTGCTGGGCGGACTGCTGGCGTGGCTGGTTGCGGGATTCGAAAAGGTCTCGTTTGGGGCGGGAGCCGGCGCGGCGATGGGAGGATTCCTCGGCGTGCAGATTTCCATGTTGTTGGACATGCGTGCGGCGCGGAAAGCTGCAGCGCTGGAAGCGGGTGATGACTCAACCGCGGCGCATTCCGCGGTCACCAAATCATGAGGTGCGAGTAACGCAATGGAAAACAGGGGTGTATTGATCGGGTCGATTATCTTTGTGTTCGGATCGTTTATCCTGATGATTGGTGGCTTGGTCTACGAATCCTATAAGGCCAAGCAGATGCGGCAACTGGCACTGTCGATCACCACGGAGGTCAAGCCGGTTGCCGCGGCCGCCGCGCAGGACTTCTCGATGTATAAGACGCTTGTCGGCGATGACGGCCGTGACATGGTGCAAGTTTCTGAGGGGCCGTTTGTGATGGGCAGTCGGGACAACGATAGTGATCCGGATGAAAAGCCGGAGCATCAGGTCTACTTGAAATCGTATTTTCTGGATAGGCATGAGGTCACGCAGGATGCCTATGATCGCTTTGCCAGGATGACGAAGCGAATCAAGCGAAAGATCGAAGTGTTCGAAGAGGACCCTGCCAAATTACTGAAGCCGGAATATCCGATGATTGCCGTGACGTGGGACGATGCAGAGGCTTATTGCAAATGGGCCGGGAAGAGGTTACCGACGGAAGCGGAGTGGGAGAAAGCCGCTCGCGGAGAGGGGAAGCGACGCTACGCCTGGGGTGAGGAGTTCGTGGTGGGCTACGCGAACATCGATGGAAATGAGGATGGGTTTCGCTACCTCGCTCCGCCGGGGTCGTTCGAGTCGGGACGCAGTCCCTACGGAATCTACGATATGACGGGCAACGTCGGTGAATGGGTCGCGGATGTTTACGACGAAAATTCGTATCGGGGCTCTCCGTATCGTGACCCAAAGGGGCCTGACCAGGGCGAGCAGCGTGTTATTCGTGGCGGTTCCTGGCGGGAGACCAAGCGAAACGTGCGTGCGTCAAAGCGATTCCAGGCAAAGCCGTGGCGGCATGACATAACGGTTGGCTTTCGCTGTGCCAAAGATATCGAGGCTGATGTGGTCGTTAAGTAGTCGGTTGCATCATGCTCGAAACGCGATTCAAAGTGATCTTCCTTCTGGTGGTGTTGTTTGCCGCCAGCTTACCCATCATCGCGATTCTTCGCGGGACGATATCCACCCCGTTCGAAGCTGAGCCTCAATCGGCCGAGCAGAATCAGGGGGGCTCTAATCCTGAGCCGGCCTCCGCTGAAGAACCCCTTGAAGAGGAGCTCGTTGTGATTCCTGCGGGGCCGTTTGTGTTCGGGACCAATCGGGGCGGGTTCGACGAGCAGCCCGAGCGGACGATTTACCTCGACCAGTTTCTGATTGATCGTTACGAGGTGACGAACGCGCAGTATGCCGCGTTTGTGAAGGCAACGGGACATCGAAAGTCAGGACCGCCCTCACGGTATGCGAAAAATACGCTGCGTATGCGAGGCGTGAATCAGCCGGCCGTCTATGTCTCCTGGGAGGATGCGAAAGCCTACTGCGAGTGGCGCGGAAGGCGGTTGCCCTCCGAGGCGGAGTGGGAGAAGGCCATGCGCGGGCCTGATGGTCGCCTATGGCCGTGGGGAAACGTGGAAGTGCCGAACGCGGCGAATTGGGCTCGCGTGGACGATGGGTTTGACGTGGCGGCGCCGGTGGGGCGTGTGAAGAGTGACGCCAGTCCCTATGGTGTCATGGACGGTGCGGGCAATGTGATGGAATGGGTGAACGATTGGTACCTTGAGGGGGCGTATGCTGCGGCTTCAGAGCGGAATCCTGAAAGTCCTGAGTACGGAACCTATAAAGTGCTGCGCGGGGCTGCGTATACCAGTTCGGGCTCTGATTTACGCATTACCGCGCGCAGCAAGATGATGCAGGATTTTCGGGATGAAACAATCGGCTTTCGTTGCGCTCAATCCAGTGCAGAAAATGGCCGGTCGTCTGGGGGCGTGGGGCCGGAGAAAATCACAGGAAATCGAAGTAGTAGAGGATCAGAAACACGGCCAAAATGATATTGACAACCATTCCAGCCAAAACTATAATGTCGAACACTTTTGAATTTTTAGCCATAAAAATCCCTTTAAAAATCATGTGCGTGAGGGATTTTGATTAACACAGCGTAGTTGGTGTGTCAATTCAAAATACGTACTTAAACCGTTGGGAGAATCAAGATGGAAGCTGCTCAGGATGACGTCCAGATTAAGATCGGCAAAATGATTTTCTACATCACCCTGGCAGTGAGCCTTTGGTTTTTTTACTGGTTCGGCGGGATTCAGTGCCCTTGCTGATCCGGTATTCTGACCTGGAAGATTGTTTACCAAGTTGAGGGGGGTTTGAGATGGGCCAAACAATTGTGTATGTCGTCGTCTCTGTGGTGATCTGCGTCTCGTTTTTTGCAGCGGTCGATCATTTTCTGATGGATGCGCAAGGTTTGGACTTTTGGTATCTCCTTCGAAAGTAATCATTCGGAGGTAGCGCTTTGAGCTTGTTGTTCACATACGCGATGTATCAAGGAGGTAACCCATGGGCTCTGTAACCCGCACGAAGTTGATGTCGATCATGGCGCTTGGCGCGATGATCGGCCTCCTCCTCTTGCCTATTCTGGTTGCGATCCCTGCCCTTGCTAGCGACGGTGGCGCTCCCGCTGCCGGCGTGAAAAAAGAGGGTGGTGACGCAAAGGTTGAGAAGGGTAAGGACGTTTATTACAAGACGGAAGGTATTGTCTCGGGCCCACCGGCTCCTAAGACGACGGACAGCGAGAAGGACTACCCGCGATACAACTTTGAAAGTCGCGTCCTGCTCTGGTTTGCCAATCAGCAGCACCTTTATTATGGCAGCTTCGTTTTGGCTGTTCCCATTTTCTGTATGGTCATCGAATTTATGGGAGTCGTGACCAAGGATAAGGCTATGGCCAAGCGCTATGATCAGTTGGCCTATGACTTTATTAAGATCAGTCTGACGGCGTACTCTCTGACGGCCATTTTGGGCGGAATTCTGATCTTTACATTCCTGACTCTCTATCCGGCCTTCTTCCAGTATCTCTCGGGTATCTTTAGGCCGGTCATGCATATCTATGCATTGATGTTCGTGGCCGAAAGCGGAACCCTCTACATCTACTACTACGGCTGGGACAAGATGAAGGAGGGATTCCTGAAGTGGATTCACCTCAGCATGTCGGTCGTCCTGAACGTCATCGGTACAATCTTGATGTTCCTGGCGAATTCATGGATCGGTTTCATGATGTCTCCGGCCGGCGTTGATGAGCAAGGCCGGTATCTTGGTAACATCTGGCACGTGATCCACACCGCGTTGTGGAACCCGCTCAATCTCCATCGTATTCTTGGCAACATGGCCTTCGGTGGTGGCGTCGTGGCAGCCTATGCCGCCTATCGTTTCTTGTCGGCTAAGACCGATGAGGAGCGCGCCCATTACGATTGGATGGGTTACATCGCCATGGCTCTCGGCGTCGCGTTCTTGATTCCGTTGCCGTTCGCCGGATACTGGCTGATGCGCGAAGTCTATGCCTATCGGCAGCAGATGGGCATTACCTTGATGGGCGGCTTGTTGGCTTGGTTGTTCATCATTCAGGCCACCATGATTGGAATTCTGTTCTTGAGCACGAATTACTATCTTTGGCAAGCTCTCGGACGGATGCGGGGTGCGGAAAAATATCAGCGCTACATCAAGTATCTTGTGTTCCTGCTTACATGCGGATATCTGGTGTTTATTACGCCCCATACCATCGTTATGACTCCCGCCGAACTGAAAGCAATGGGTGGCCAGCAGCATCCAGTGCTGGGTAACTATGGCGTGATGTCAGCCAAAAACGGTGGGATCAACGTCATCATTACGACCACGGTCTTGAGCTTCGTGTGGTACATGCGAGGCAACAAGGTGTCCACGGTATCGTGGTCAAAGTTCGGCAATATCTTCATGGGCTGTTTTTTCTTCTTTGCGTATCTCAACATCATTATGTTGGCTGTGTACGGTTACTACATTCCGGCGAACGTACGGGTTGGCTTGTCCGTTCCGCAGGTGGCTACCACGCTGTCGTGCCTGTTCTTCATGTTCGCGCTTAACAGCGTCATGATGAAGGGGGCCAAGCAGATGGGACCGATTGAGTGGGGTAAGATTTCTGCCCGGTCTCAATATGCGCTCATCATGTTGGCCACGGCCTTCACGTGGATGATGGGTCTGATGGGATACATCAGGTCCTCTGTCCGCTTATTCTGGCACGTCAACGAAATCATGCGTGACAATTCACCGTGGGCCTATACTCACACGGTGGGTTTTGCCGCGAACATGATTTCTGCGAACGTACTGTTCTTTTGGATTTCAATTATGTTCGTGTTTTGGTTGGGAGCCCTTGGTGCTAAGAAAGCGCCAGTCGAGGCGAAGGCAGCCGTGCCTGGTCGTGCGGCTGCGCCGGCAGTGGGTCACTAGTCAAAACGCAAGAAATGAATCAATGAGGGAGGGTGTCTGGCTGTATCGGTGGCCAGCGCCTTCCCCTCCTGCAGGAGGTTTGAGCTGTGATTGAACTCATTAAAGCGGCCTTAGCGATGGGCTGGCCAGCATTAGGCATCCTGGTTGGCCTAATGTTTTATTTCAAGGCCTCCATTTCAGACCCAGTTGCCAACAAGCGTGCGGTGTTCAAGACGTTCATCGGCATTATTGGCGCGGTGCTACTTTTTATGGCAATCGCCAATTACAAGATGAACTTCTTCGAAGAGTCACGGCTCTTGCCGGTGTCTCTGGTTCTTATTACATCGATGACGTTCATGATGGCGCTGTATTTTACGAACATCAGCGCCTTGCTGAAAATCGGCGGCTTCATGTTTTTCATCGCCGCCGCACTCTCCGGTTACGGTAACTGGTTGCCTCAGGTGGAAGGTGGATTTCCGCCCATCGAAGAAAAGAAAGACTTCAGCAACATGCCCCAGACGGAGCTTGCCGACGAAGGCGAGAAGATTATCTTTGGCGGAGTTGGTCAGAATAAAGTTCAGGGAGCGATCGGTAAGGGGCAGTGTCCACTCTGCCATGCTTTCCACAAGGGAATGTTGGGCGAGCGTGCGCCGAACCTCGATGGATTGCCAGAGCGTGCGGGAACGCAGATCGAAGATCCTCGCTATCATAAGGGAAATGCTGCTGCGCGTGATTCAGACCAGAAGGAAGCATTCCCTGGATCTGGAACGGCTGAAAATGGACAGGAATACATTGCTGAATCCCATGCCTGTCCGAGCTGTTTCGTCGTGGCTGGTTACGGTGTGAAGGGTACCAATGACAAAGTCAGCCCGATGCCATCCATCCATAAGCCGCCGATCTCTTTGTCCTTGCCCGAGTTAGCGGCTGTCGACACCTGGCTCTATGTGCGTGAAGGGCGTGAGGCGCCGAGCTTTGATGAAATTGTGAAGTCCTATGAAAAGTTCATCCCGGATTCTGAGCGTCCAAAGCCGCCAACAGAAGGCGACAAGGCAGCTGGCGGTGGTGCATCCGCGCTCATGGCGGACGGGACAGAGCCTGTCGATCAGATTTTCGCGAAGGGGCAATGTGTGGCGTGCCATACGATCCCTGGAATTGCTGGCGCGACTGGTACGATCGGTCCGAAATTGGTCGAGGGCACCAATGCCCCACTACGGATCAAGGACAAGGACTACAAAGGGAAAGCCAAGAGCGTTCCCGACTATATTATGGAGTCCATCGTCGAGCCGAGCGCATATGTTGTGAAAGGCTTCCCCGACAACACCATGCCTAAGGTGTTCGGTCAAAAGCTTAGTGCTGGCGCGCTCAAGAAACTTGTAGATTACCTCTCGCAGGTCCAGGAGGGGAAAGAGCCACCAAAAGCCTCCTAGTTGCGATGGGTATCTGGTTGCTATTGCGGAAGAAAGGGAGATGAGGACATGAAAGCATTAATGTCAGTCGGGGCATTGATCGGCGTCCTGGGACTGCTCATGTTGATCGGAATGATCTTCGGAGTGATTCCCTCGAACACCGTCAGGCTCGTTGAGGGCTACATGCCCATGCAGGTCTTAAGTGAGCTGGCCGTATTCGTGGCTGGCTTCACCGGCCTGAGTTATCTGGCCAACTCGATGGGAGTTGCCTTCCCTCGGTTTTGGCAGGGTGTGTTGTTTTGGGCCTTTATCCAAACCTATCTCAAGTTCCGTATCTATCCGCCGATTCCATTCAGCGTGCGTGCGATGTACGGGACCGTATCGTTCGTAGCCGTATTTATGTGGGTGTCAGCCAATGAAGAGGATTGGAAGAAGTTTCGTCAACCAATTCTCAATGTCTTGGACGCCAACACTGGCTTCCACAAGGCGCTACGCACGATGTACTTGATTCTTCTTCCGTTACTCATCGGCGGCTTCTCATTCCTGACGATGAAGCCGAGTGTCGATGAGCCGATTGAGTTGCGGACCGTGCATCCTGCACCACCCGCTAGCACGAAGGTGCACGGCAAGACCTACACCCTGCAAACGTCACAGAATCCTTACCGGGTTAATCTCGAGGGGAAGTTTGACCAGGCATACAGCAATAAGCTGATCGTCGAACAGGGTATGGGACGACTGATGGCGCCCAATGCCAACCCATGGGATGACAAGGCTGAAGGGTATCTGAAGTACGTTCGGGAAGGTGGCGAAATATTCTTCCAGAATTGTCACTTCTGTCACGGTGACAATCTGAACGGCCGCGGTCTCCACGCCTTTGCGTTCAATCCGATTCCCGCTAACTTCACAGACCCGGGAACGATTGCACAGTTGCAGGAAACCTTCATTTTCTGGCGCGTAGCTAAGGGCGGCATCGGTTTGCCGAACGAAGGATTCCCTTGGGCCTCGGTTATGCCACCATGGGAACAGCACCTGACAACGGATGAAATTTGGAAGGTGATCCTGTTCGAGTATTGGCACACGGGATACTATCCTCGGACATGGGACTAATCCTGAATCTTACAAACAACCTGGGAGAACAGGTGGTGAGGTTAACAATGAGCAAACTTCGTATGAACGTAAAGGCGACGCCCATTATCGGAGCGGCCTTAGGTGCCCTCATCCTTTCCGCAACTGCGGTGGGGCTGGGCCATGCTGGAGATCTTCCGGAAGGCTTTGCCAAGGGCGAGTTAGCGCCGGCTCCGCCAGCCGAGATGATCGAAGCCGGAAAGCGTGTCTATTTCACCAAGTGCGTCTGGTGTCACGGCGTGGATGGTGCTGGTGATGGGCCAGGTGCTGATCGTCTGTGGCCACGACCGAGAAATTTCAACCAGGGCACATTTAAAATCCGTCACACAGCGAGCGGAGAGTTGCCCCTGTTCAATTACAACGAGAAGACTCCTGATTCTGGGAAGAATGACCTGCTCGATACGGTCACGCATGGTCTCCCCGGTTCTGCCATGCCACCTTGGGAAGGTATCTTGACCGAGGAACAGCGGCTTCAGGTGTTGTCATTTGTCACGACCCAGTTGGTTAAGGATCGAAAGTTTACTGACAAGCAGTCTGAGACCCAGACGATTCTTCAACTTGGCACCATCAAACCTGCTGAGCCGACTGAAGAGAGCATTAAGAAGGGTGCCCAGCTGATTGTCGACAAGAAATGTATTGAGTGCCATGGTGTGGAAGGGCGTGGGGATGGGAATGCCTTCAATTTGAAAGATGACTGGGGCTTTTCAATTCAACCGGCCGATTGGCACAAGTGTTGGAATTTCCGCGGAAGCCGTCAAGACCCCTATAATGTGCGGAACATTTTCCGTACGTTCTCAACTGGCGTAAACGGGACGCCAATGCCGTCATTCGCGGATAGCACGTCGGTAGAAGACCGTTGGAGCATCGCGAACTTCGTAAACTCGTTGTGTGAGCGCGATGCCGAGGGTAAGCCTCTTGGTATTGATCCTTTGACCGACAAGCCGAAGATCAACTTCGTTGTTCCTTCTGCTCCAGTCGAGGGTGAGATTTCCGACGACCCAGAAAATGAGATGTGGAAGAAGCAGGGCCGTCGTTATGTGGCGATGGGCGGCCAGATCACCCACAAGCCTCGTAACTTCGTCAATCGAATCGATGATATCTGGGTCAAGTCACTGTACAACGAAAAGAACGTGGTGTACCTGATCCAGTGGGATGACCGGACGAAGAGTGTTGCCGAGGGGAAACTTCCTTGGGCACCCACTCAAGTCAATGTTGAGAACTTTGGTGTGAAGGAGCAGGCACCTAAGACCGGAGAAGAAGGGTCAATTGCTGCTGCTCAGAATAACTATTCCGTTTATAACGATGGTATCGCATTCCAATTCCCCATCAAGTGGCAGGAGATTCCTGCTCCGTTCAAGCCGCGATACCTGTGGGGTGATGCGAAGTTCAACGCCGACATTCTGAAGTGGGAGGCGGACGGTTCCCTCCGGTCCTTTAAGGGAACCGGTTGGGATCAGGACTTCGAAGAACGCGATGACTTCGAAGAAAAAGTTAAGTTGTTGAAGTCAGAATGGAAGAACGGGCAGTGGACTGTCATGATCTCCCGTCCGCTCAAGGGCGACAAGGATGATTATGATGAGTACACGCGATTCGACATCGGTAAGTACATTCCGATGGTCTTCTTTGCCTGGGACGGACACAACGGAGATGCGGGACGGAAGATGGCCGTGTCGGCCTTCTACTACACGATCTTGCAGCCTCCGATTCCGCAGGAAGTGTACATTTACCCAGCGGTTATTGCAGTTGGCGTGGTGTTTTTGGAAGGGTGGATGCTGACCCGCCGAGCCAACAAGAAGAAGGGCAAGGTCCTCTAAGTCGATACTCGAGCTAGAGGTGGTGTCGCGAGGGGGTGGGGAAACTCACCCCCTCGTTTTTTTATATGATTAGGATCTGGGACTAAATTTGGATGAGTGAGCGCGCCCTAGTCAATGCCACGGGAGTCCTCGTTGCCGGTGGGAAGAGCCGGCGGATGGGGCGTGATAAACGCTTCCTGAAGGTAGGTGGGAAGAGTGTTTTCGACCGGACGCTTTCTCTCTTGATGGGTACTTTCGTGGAGACCGTTGTTGTCTTGGCTGAACCCATCGACTCCCTGGAGGTTCGTGGCTGCCGAGTCGTCTATGATGTGATTCCGAATGCAGGCAGTTTGGGAGGTTTGTATACCGGGCTATTGGCGGCGTCTCAGCCGAGGATATTTGCCGTAGCCTGTGATATGCCGTTTCTTGAGCCCGAGGTGATTCGCTTCATGGCCTATTTCGATAACACGGCTGATGTCGTTGTTGCGAAACTCCAGGGACAGTTTCAACCTATGCACGCCATGTATTCCAAACGGTGCGCCGAATTTCTCAAGGCGATGGCTGAGCGTCATGATCTGAAGATCCAGGCACTGTATCGAACGGAAGCACTACGAGTTGCGGTGGTCGGAGCGAATGACCTGTCATCTCTTGGTGGTGGTCTTCGTTCATTCCAGAATATCAATACGCCCGACGATTTGACTCTGGCCGATTCGGCGATATCCGATACACCGTGATGAGCGAGGTACCACAGGGCGGCAGTAGGCGCGGGGTGCTTGTGATTCATCCCGGGGCCATAGGCGATGTACTCTTGTCCCGCCCTGGGTTATTCGCAGTTCGATGTCGGTTTCCACAGCATGAGATTGCATTCCTGGCCGGTGAGTCCGTGGGAGCGCTCTTGTGCGAAGCTCGGGAAGTTGATCGAGTGTTCCCTCTTGAATCGTCCTATTTGACTGGGCTTTGGGCTGGGCCAGATAGTCTTTGTTCAGATTTTAGAGCCTGGCTCGGAAACTGCGATACTGCGGTTGGGTGGCTGTCGGACGCTGAGGGGGCCCTCTCGGCTACACTGCGTGCCTCGGGTGTGCGGTCTATTTCTCTGAAGTCTGCTTCATCTGCCGACCTGTGCACCGGACACCAGGCGTCTCGGTATCTTGATGCCATTCAGGTTAGTGACATTCATCAGATAGCCGGCACTCCACTCCCTCTCTCACCAGTTATTCGTGAACGCGGTAGGCTCATTGTTGAGAGACTCATTCAAGAGAGTCGGCACAAGGTGGTGGTGATTCATCCCGGGAGCGGGAGCCCCCATAAGTGTTTAGATGCACGGCTTCTCGTGTCTGTGATCGAGTCGTTACTTCAGGCTGACATGGCTCCCCTATTGCTGGAAGGCCCGGCTGATTGCGAGGCTGTGGAGCGCGTCCTCGAGACTGCAAAGCTGGATGTTCCGGTCATCCGTGGGCTGGATTTGTCCACGGTGGCAGGGGTGCTGTCGCATGCAGAACTCTATGTGGGACATGATTCCGGTATGACCCATCTTGCGGCTGCCTTGTCGGTTCCCACGATTGCCTGTTTCGGACCCACCGATTCGCGTCGCTGGGCTCCGCTTGGTCGCGCCGTGTCGATTGTCGCTGGAGCGCCCTGTACGTGCCGCGGTTGGAGCGCCATTGCAGAGTGTCGTGAGCGCGTGTGTCTTCAGATTGCTCCGGAGCGCATCATTGAGGCCTGCCAACGATTATTGGCAGAGCGACGGACGGTTCCTGCCACCTAACTCGCGATCTTGTCTCTCATGTCATGGTGTGTTAGATTCCCAGTTTGATTTTCGCTGTTTCCACGCAGACTTAGAGGGGTTTTGTGACTCAGGGTGTGGTGCAAGACAAGGTCAGCCAGGCGTTGGTCGGAGCCCTTCGATCGGCGCAACAACGAGGGATGCTCAAGCTTGAGCAGATGCCGACGATCAATCTGGAGGCACCGAAGCGGCCCGAGTGGGGTGATGTGTCGTGCACCGTCGCCATGTCTCTATCTGCATCGGAGCGCCGCCCTCCGTTTGAAATCGCCCAAATTATTGTCGATCACATCGAGCAGCGCGACGCACTGTTCAGCCGTGCAGAAATCGCGCGACCGGGCTTTCTGAATCTGACGGTCAAGCGGGAGCTCTGGATGGATGTTCTGCGCGAGATTGAAGCGCAGGGCGAGCGGTATGGCCACAGCCTAGTGGGGCGGGGACGGCGAGTGCTCGTGGAGTATGTTAGCGCCAATCCGACCGGGCCGTTGCATGTCGGGCATGGCCGCGGTGCCGCTGTGGGGCAGGCCTTAGTCCGTCTCTTGCGCGCTACCGGACATGATGTCGTCAGTGAGTACTACATCAACGATGCTGGCCGGCAGATGAAGTTGCTGGGCCTGTCGGTTCTGGCGCGGTACCGGGAGGCTTGTGGGCAGCCGGTGTCCTTTCCTGAGGACGGGTATCATGGCGGGTACATTCGCACAGTTGCCGAGCATGTGAAGGCGGAACAGGGCGTGGTGCTGCTCTCGCTTCCCGCCGCTGATGCGGAACAGCGGAGTAGGGATTTCGCGTACCGGGAATTGCTGGCACTCATTCGTCAGGATCTGGAGACGTTCGGGATCGCTTTTGAGTCCTGGTTCAGTGAAGCTTCGTTGTTGTCGTCCGGCGCCGTGGAGCAGGTACTGAGTGAACTGAGAGCCAGGGACCTCTTGTTCGATCAGGAGGGCGCGCAGTGGTTTCGATCCTCCGCGTTCGGTGATGAAAAGGATCGGGTGGTTCGGAAGCAGGAGGGGGACTATACCTATCTGGCGTCCGACATTGCCTATCACCGAGATAAACTACGGCGCGGCTTTGATCTCCTGGTTGATGTGTGGGGCGCCGATCATCATGGATATATTCCACGGATGCAGGCGGTGGTGCAGGCCTACGGATACCCGAAGGAACGATTGAGGGTCGTGTTGGTGCAGATGGTGAATCTCCTACGCGGAGGGCAGAAGGTCGAAATGTCCAAGCGGTCCGGAGAGTTCATCACGCTGCGCGAGGTGATGGACGAGGTCGGTGCGGATGCCGCCAAATTTTTCTTTCTCATGCGGGATTCCAGTACGCATTTGGATTTCGATTTGGAATTGGCCAAGCAACAATCGCAGGAGAACCCGGTCTATTACGTGCAATATGTGCATGCGCGAATTGCCAGCCTTCGGCGTGTGGCGGCTTCGCGGGGCATTGCCTGTCCCCTTCCGAGTCAAGCCGATCTCAATGTATTGGAAGACCCTGATGAACTCGCGCTCATTCGGAAACTGTCGGCGTTCCCGGTGGTATTGCAGGCGAGTGCCGTGGAATTAGAGCCGCATCGAATGGCCTACTATCTTCGTGAGTTGGCCGGTATGGTGCACCCCTTTTATAACAAGCACCGGATTTTACCTCCGGCACCGGACAGTGAGGCGGTCACCGCAGCCTCGACCGAGCAGGTCGCCCCCTCAGCCCGGACGGCTGAGGCGATGACGCCGGGCCTGACGGGTGCCAGGCTGGCATTGATGTGGGCCGTGCAGCAGGTGGTCCGAAACGGGTTGAACGTGTTGGGCGTGTCAGCCCCCGAGCAGATGTAGGACCGCCGATCCCATGTTGACCTTCCGCATCACCCATGAAGAATCCGGCGGCCGTGCGCGCGTCGGTGTGTTGACCACTGCACGCAGTGAGATCGCGACACCGGCGTTTATGCCGGTCGGTTCGCTGGGTAACGTGCGAAGCGTGGATGGGGAGGAACTGCTCAAGATGGGGTATGGCCTCATCTTGAATAACGCCTATCACTTATATCTTCGCCCCGGCCATAAAGTGGTGGAGGAGTTGGGTGGGGTGCATGGATTCACAGCCTGGCCCGGCGCGATTCTCACCGATAGTGGGGGATTCCAGGTTTTTAGTTTGGCGAAGTTTTGCAAGATCTCCGATGAAGGGGTGATGTTCCAATCCCATATCGATGGGTCGTCGCGGTTTATCAGTCCTGAAACCTCCATTGAAATTCAGGAAGCCTTAGGTGCGGACATCATTATGGCGTTCGATCATGTGGTGGCATTGCCGTCCTCCCTCGATCAGGTTCGTGAGGCTTCGAAGCGGACGTCGCTGTGGGCGCGACGGTGTGTCAGTGCCAAACGGCGGACGGATCAATCGTTGTTCGGAATCGTTCAGGGCGGCCTGGACGCCGGCTTGCGGGTGGAATCGGCGCGTGATCTGGTCTCGGTGGGGTTTGACGGATATGCCGTCGGTGGGTTGTCGGTGGGCGAGGACAAGGCCGACATGTACGGCATGTTGGATGTCACGGTGCCCGAGTTGCCGTCCGCCAAGCCTCGCTATTTGATGGGTGTGGGCATGCCCGAGGATCTGGTTGAAGGGGTGGCGCGCGGGATCGATATGTTCGATTGTGTTGTGCCGTCCCGTCACGGACGCACAGGTTGGTTGTTTACCTCGTTCGGACGTGTGGTGATTAAGCAGGCTCGGTATGCGCGTGATGAGCAGCCTATCGATCCGGCTTGTCGGTGTCCGGTGTGTACGCGGTACACCCGGGCGTACTTGCATCACTTGTTCGGCGTAAAAGAAATGTTGGGCGCCCGGCTGAATACGATTCACAACTTATGGTTTTTCGCGAAGTTGATGGAGGAGATCCGGAGCGCCGTGCGAGGCGGAACCTTTCAGGAGTTTCGCCGTGAGTTTCATCGGACGTATGTCGTGGATCGGCCGGCCGATGATGGTCGATCGGCCAGTCAGAATACGAACGGGTCTTAACGGCGGCACAGGCGGGGGACATTATGTGGGATTCTGTGGCATGGGCGCAGGGAACATCGGGGAGCACAGGCGCAGGAGGTGGTCTCCTCTCGCTGGTTCCGTTCGTCCTGATTTTCGTCATTTTCTATTTCATGCTGATTCTGCCGCAGCAAAAACGCCAGAAGCAGTTGAAGACGATGATGGAAACCTTGAAGAAGGGCGACAAGGTGGTCACGGCCTCCGGCATCTGGGGGACCATTACCAATTTAGGGAAAGACACGGTGACGCTCCAGATCGCGGACACGACCAAAATCAAAATCCAGAAAGAGCATATCGCTCGGCTGCGCGGTGAAGAAGAAGACTGACGCACGCGACGGAGACGGGAAGGATTGGCGCACGTATGAAAAAAGTCGGCGGACGGTTATTGGCCCTCGTAACAATGGTGGTCGCCTCGATCATCTTTTTCCTGCCCTCATATCAACCTCTGTACAAGGAACTGCCGCGGTGGGTGCGTGAGGTCCTGCCGGATAAGGGCATCACCCTGGGGTTGGATTTGCAGGGCGGCATTCATCTGGTGCTGGAGGTGGAGGAAGATCGGGCTGTCGAGATTGCCGTAGAGCGGACGGCGGCGGGGCTCCAGGATTTGCTGGTTGAAAAGAAAATTCCAGCGGAGTCGGTGAAACGTACCGGCTCGTCGCAGATCACCATTGGATTTCAAAATGCCGAATTGAAGGCGCAGGTCCAGAAGATGTTGGACGATTTCCCGACCTATGTGGAGGTGGAGTCGGCTGGGTCCGCCAACAAGGTCGTCTGGGAGTTGCGGGATGCGGAAATCAAGCGCATCAAGGACTCCGCCATCAATCAGGCGTTGGAAACGATCCGGAATCGCATTGACCAGTTCGGTGTGGCAGAGCCGTTGATCCAGCGACAGGGGCTCAAGCAGGTGGTCGTCCAGTTGCCCGGTATCAAGGATGCCAAGCTTGCCAAGGATCTGATCAAACAGACTGCGCTGCTCGAGTTCAAATTGCTGGACGATGAGAATCAGCTCAAGCTGGATCTGCCCGGCCGAATTCAGAAGGGTAAAGAGCGCGAGGACGCGTTCCTGAAGCAGGTTGAGGGGAAAGTGCCGGAAGGCGACCAGATCCTGTTCGAGCGGATCGTCGAAAAAGAGAGCGGGCAGGAATGGCTTGCGCCCTATCTGGTGAAAAAACGGGTGATGCTGGCCGGCGACGTGTTGAGCGATGCGCGGGTCTCCATCGGCCAGTTCAATGAACCCTACGTGTCCGTGACGTTCGATGCGAAAGGCGCCCGGGAATTCGACCGCATCACGGGCGAGAACGTGAAGAAGCGCATGGCGATCGTGCTCGACAATACGATTTATTCAGCGCCGGTCATTCAGGAACGAATCAGCGGCGGGCGAGCGCAGATCACCGGGACGTTTTCGATGGAAGAAGCGAACAACCTGTCGATCGTGTTGCGCGCCGGGGCCCTGCCTGCACCGCTCAAGATCATCCAGGACCTGACCGTTGGTCCGTCTCTCGGGCAGGACTCCATTGAAAAAGGTGTGAAGGCCACTCTCTTTGCGGGCCTCCTTGTGATCGTGTTTATGGCGCTGTATTACCGCCTGTCCGGCGTGATCGCAAACTTCGCGCTGTTGCTGAACCTGATTTGTCTGATCGGGGCGCTCGCCGGCCTGAACGCCACGCTGACCCTGCCGGGCATTGCCGGTATCATTCTGACAATCGGTATGGGTGTGGACTCGAACGTGTTGATTTTCGAGCGCATCCGCGAAGAGCTGCGCCAGGGAAAGGCTGTTCGGGTTGCGATCGATGCGGGATACGACAAGGCGTTGCTGACGATCGTGGACTCGCACGTGACGACGTTGATTACCGGGTTCGCCCTGTTTCTCTTCGGTACCGGGCCGATCAAAGGCTTTGCCGTGACGCTCTGCCTCGGTATCGCGATCAACCTCTTTACGGCGCTGGTCGGGACCAAAGTGGTGTTCGACCTGTTCAATCAGCGCAGAAAAATTGAGCAGCTCAGTATCTAGGAAGGAGCCAGCATGTTCGAGATTTTGGGGAAGACGAATATCGATTTCATGGGGAAGCGGTCGATCACATTTGTGATCTCCGGCATCCTTGCCTTTCTGGGTCTCATCGCGGTGCTTCAAATTGCGCGCGGCGCAGCGAATCTGGGAATCGACTTCGCCGGCGGGACGGCGGTGCAGTTGAAGTTCGAGCAAGCGATGAAGATCGACGAAGCGAGACGTGCTCTGGAAAATAACGGTCTGGGGTCGGCGGAGTTGCAGGAGTTTACGCAAGACAACAAGTTGCTCATTCGTGTGAAGGCGTCGACGACGATTGAGGAGAAAGTGGCCGAACGGGTCATGGCAGTGTTCAGTAAGGAATTCCCCGCCAACAAGTTTGTGGTCGATTCCAGCATGGAAATCGGTCCGACGATCGGGAAGAAGCTCCAGGAAGATGCCATGATTGCGGTCCTGATTTCGTTCGTCGGGATCGTGCTCTATATTGCGGTCCGGTTTGAGTTGCGGTTCGGTGTAGCCGCCGCCCTGGCGACATTCCATGATGTGCTGGCCGTGCTCGGGGTATTCTATCTACTGGATAAAGAGATCACGTTGCTGGTGATCACGGCGTTGCTGACCTTGGCCGGGTATTCGTTGACGGACACCGTGGTCGTCTTCGATCGTATCCGTGAGAATTTGCGGACGCGCCGGCGTGAGGATGAAGAAACGATCATCAACCAGGCCATCAATCAGGTGTTGAGCCGCACCATCGTCACCAGTTTGACCGTGGTCATCGTGCTCATTCCGCTGGTGCTCGCAGGCGCCGAGGTCTTGCACGATTTCTCCCTGGCGTTGCTCGGGGGCGTGATGTTCGGAACCTATTCATCGGTCTTCGTGGCGAGCCCGTTGTTGCTGCTGTGGCCTGGCAGTGCCGGGGGGCTCATGAAGCGTCGCTAAGCTCGGGTCGTCCGGGCCTTGGCCGAAACCCTATATAATCATGTGAGAGGGCCGTTAGTCGGGGTACGTCGCACCCATGCTGTTCTGGAGCCGATCTCACAGTCTCCAGCGAAAGATCATCACGGCGATCGTGATGGTCGGCCTCCTGCCGTTGTGCCTCTCACTCGTCCTCACCTATATCGAAGAACGCCGGGCGCTTCGGGAAACGATCGGGGCCAACTTTAAAGAGGTGGCGGTCGAGGCTGCCCGGCGAATTGAGATGCAAGTGACGCGGGGCGTCAACGAGGCGCAGCAACTCGCCGCCACACCCTTCCTGCGCACCTCGGTGACCGAATCCAATCGCACCTACCTGGACAAGGACGAAAAAACCGTCCAGTCCATGATCAAAGCCTGGCAACAGCGGTGGCGTCAACGGGATAAGCAGAGCGAGTTTCCGTTGTTCATCAACCGGATTGTGACCAACTATTTGATTCGTTGGCATGATATCCGCAAGGCCGACTACGTGGGGATCTTTGTCACAGACAATCGCGGCGCTCTGGTGGTGAGTTCGATCCCGCAGGTTGAGTATTACCATGGCAAGGCGGCCTGGTGGCAGGCGGTCATGAAGCGCGGAACGGGGAAGGTGTTTGTCAGCGATATTTTCTTCGACCCTGCTTTCGGCACCCACGTCGTCAATGTGTCGGCCCCGATCATCGACGATGACCAGCATGTGACGATCGGTGCGGTCACCGTGCTGTTGCGGCGGGACACCCTGTTTCATTCGGTGTCGGAAGCCACGGTGGGGCAGACGGGGCATGCCATGTTGTTCAATTCTGACGGGGTCCCATTGATTTGTCCGGTTCTGGCACCGGAAGAACATGCGGTGAAGCCTGAGCTGGTGAGCGCTATCAGCGCGAGTCCCGCGGGATGGACCACGCTGGCCAATGATTCGCACGGGGGACAGGATTCGATCGTGGGGTTTGCGCCGGTCCGGCTGGGAGCTGAACTGACGCCGGACAGTCTGGGTGGCAAGCGGTGGGTGACATTCGTACGGCAGGACCCGGCCGAGTCCTATGCGCCGCTCTCGCGGCTCGTCGTGCAAGTGACGGTGTACGGGCTAGGGGTGTTCGGCGTGCTGTTACTCACGGGTCTGACCGTCGCGCGACGTATCGCCCGTCCGATCGGACTGTTGCACGAAGGAGTGCAGCGGATCGGAAGCGGGCGGTTGGATCAGCAGTTGGATCTCAAGACCGGCGATGAAATCGAGCAACTGGCGGACGCCTTCAATAAGATGGCGGCGAATCTGCGTACCTCGTTCGAACAGATCGAGCAGCGGATGGAAGATGTCCGCCGGCTGGAGGCGCGGTATCGCGATCTCATCGAACATTCCCCCGAGATGATCTATCAGTTGAACAAAGCCGGCCAGTTTGTGCACGTGAATAAGACCGGCCTGGACAAGCTCGGTTATTCCTTGGAGGAGATGCTTCAGATGCGCCTTTGGGATCTCGTTCCCAAAGGCCGCGAGGCGGAGGTGTTGGCCTATCTGGAGCGGTTGGTCTCGCAGGGGCGCAGCACGATAGAGACGGTGTTTGTGGCCGGGGACGGCCACCCGATCGACGTGGAAATTCATGCGACGGCCCTATTCGAAAGCGGGGGCGGTCTGGTTCACTCGCGCGCGTTTGTCCGAGATGTCACGGAACGGCGCCTGTTGGAGGCGCAAATCCATCAGTACACGACCAGGCTGGAACTGGCGGTCAACGAGCGCACACGACAACTGGTGGCCTCGCAAGAACGGTATAAGGCCTTGTTCGACCTGGTGGCGGATTCGGTGTTTATGGTAGGGGAAGACGGCGTGATTGTGGCCGTCAATAAACGGGAAGAGCAGGCGCTGGGCTACTCGGAGCAACAGGTCGTCGGAAGCAGCATTCTCAACGTGGTCGAACCGCTTCACCATGACGAGATGCGGGTGCTGCTGGAAAAGATCCGCGCGGGTGAGCGCCAGGTGCCGACTCAGGAAATCACCGTGCGCGATGCTACCGGCAGGGAAACGCCGGTGGAGATGGACCTGATTCTGGTGCGCGGCAGCGATCATACCTGGGTCATGGTTCAGTTGCGCGACATCACCGACCGGAAACGTCTTGAGCGGCAGATGCATACCTACCAGCAGGAGCTGGAGGCGAAGGTCGGCGAGCGAACCCGCGAGATCGAAGAAACCAAACAGTACCTGGAGAACCTCCTAGAGAACGCCAATGACGTCATTTACACGCTCGATAGCGAGCAGTGTTTCACGTATGTGAACAGCAAGGTGCTGGCTTGGGGGTATGCCAAGGAAGATCTGTTGGGGCGGCCGTATCTGGGGTTACTGTCGAAACGGCATCGCGGGCGTCGGTTGAAATCCACGCTGGATATCGGAGTGAAACAGGTCTATGAGGTCGAAGTGTTGACGAAGTCTGGCGAGCCGCGTTCCGTGATGGTCAGCGTCTCCCCGCTTCATGGCGTAGAGGGGGAGATCCTGGGCGTGCTGGGAATCGCCCGCGATATGACGGAGACCAAGAAGCTGGAGCAACAAATCAGAAACTCCGAGAAGCTGGCGTCGGTCGGAAAACTGGCTGCGGGGGTTGCGCACGAGATCAACAACCCACTCGGGGGTATTCTCAATTGTCTGTACAATATGCGTAAGGGAACCCTGTCGCCGTCCCGGCAGGAGGAGTACCTGGCGTCGATGGAAGACGGATTGCGCCGGGTGCAGCGGATCGTCCGGCAACTGCTCGATTTCTCGCAGCAACACAACCCGGAACTTGCGTTGGCTGATATTAACCAAGTCGTCAATCGGGTATTGCTTCTGACGGACCATCTGTTTGTCCCCCATCGAGTACAGCTGGAGACGGCGCTTTCTCCCGACATCCCGGAGTTGATGATCGATCGGCATATGATGGAGCAGGTGTTGATGAATCTTGTGTTGAATGCCATTCAAGCGATGCGGACCGGTGGAGTCCTGACCATTCGCACGTCGATGGACGAGGCCCACTGCCTGGTTCGAATTCAGGATTCGGGTTGCGGCATTTCGTCCTCCGTGTTGCCGCGGATTTTCGACCCGTTCTTCACCACAAAAAATGAAGGAGAGGGCACCGGGCTTGGCCTGTCCGTCAGCCTGGGCATTGTGGAGCGGCATGGCGGGAGGATTTTTGTCGAGAGCGAAGTCGGGAAAGGAACCACCTTTACCGTCTCAATTCCGCTTGCGACGGAACGACACGCCATCGGGAGGTTTTCGTGAAGGGCCTCAAAGTACTGATCGTTGATGATGAGCCGTTAATGCGGTTGTCCATGCTGGATGCCTTGGAAGGCATCGGCTGCGAAGTCATGGCGGCCGCCACCGGAACGGAAGGCCTGACGATCCTGGGGACGCGTCAGTTCGATATCGTGATTACCGATTTGCGCCTCCCCGGCGCCGACGGCCTGACGATTTTGAAGGCCTGCAAGGAGCGAAGTCCGACGACGGAAGTCATCCTGATTACCGCCCATGGGTCGGTGGATACGGCGGTCGGTGCGATCAAGCTGGGGGCATACGACTACATCACCAAGCCGTTTCAAATGGACGAGCTGTTGCTGATCGTCGAGCGTGTCGGGAAAATTCTTGGGTTGCGACGGGAAAATCTTGAATTGAAAGAGGTGCTGGAAGACCGGTTCAGTTTCGGCGGGATCCTCGGGCGCAATCATCAGATGCGGGCCCTGCTGGAAAAGATCAAGTTAGTGGCCGCAACCGATTCGCCGGTGTCGATTGTCGGGGAGCGCGGAACGGGCAAGGAGTTGGTGGCGCATGCCATTCATTTGAATAGTCCCCGGCGCGATCAGCCCCTGATCAAGGTCTGTTGCGCGGACCTTCCCGAGGCGCTCCTGGAGGCAGAGTTGTTCGGTCATGAAAAGGGCGCGTTTCCCGCGGCGCTGCGCCAACGACGTGGACGGTTCGAATTGGCCCACAAGGGAACCCTGCTGATTCACGATATCGATGCGGTCTCTCCAACTGTGCAGGCCAGGGTGTGGCGCGTGCTGCAGGAGCGGCGATTCGAACGCGTCGGTGGGCGCGAACCCATCGAGGTGGACGTCCGGATCGTGTGTGCGTCCACGGATGATCTAAGGGAGATGGCTCACCAGGGACGGTTCCACAAAGATCTTTCCGAGCAACTCACCGCCGTACAGATCGTGGTGCCGCCATTGCGCGAGCGGCGGGAGGATGTGCTGGTGATTGCCGAGCATATGCTGGAAGCGAGGTCGGCAGCGCTCGGCAAGTCGCTCGACGGGTTTGCGCAATTGAGCCGCGATCTGCTCCTGCACTATTCGTTTCCCGGCAATGTCGGTGAATTGGAGCAGATGGTGGAGTGTGCCGCCGCCTTGGGGCGGGAGGGGGAATCGTTACAGCCGTGGGACCTGTGCGGCTTCCAGACTTGTCCCTATCTCGGCGGGTCACCTCAAGCAGGGTGCGGCTTTTGTGCGGAAGGACTGACGGCGAAGG
Organism: Nitrospira defluvii; assembly: GCA_000196815.1. Classification (GTDB taxonomy): domain Bacteria; phylum Nitrospirota; class Nitrospiria; order Nitrospirales; family Nitrospiraceae; genus Nitrospira_A; species Nitrospira_A defluvii_A. The sequence goes on along the minus strand of FP929003.1, from coordinate 3,247,149 downwards.
TCGAGAAGCCGGAGTCCGCAGCCCCTGCCACGCTCGCGACGGCGCGGGAGGCATTCGAACGGGACTATATTGCCGCGGTGCTGAAGCAGGTGGACGGCAGCCGCACGAACGCCGCCACGATCCTGGGGTTATCCCGAAAGGCCTTGTGGGACAAATGTAAGCGGTACGGGCTCTCCCCCGCCAAGGGTGAGGCGGAGGAGAAAGAGGAGTAGGTTACTCGGCAGGCTCCACGCCACCTTCCCAGAGCTTCACCGTGCGATCCCAGGAGGCGCTGGCCAGGCGTAGTCCATCCGGCGAGAGGGCGATACCGCGTACCGCTCCGCTATGGGTTTTGTCGGTCCGGAAGTTTCGGCCTGTGGCGATGTCCCAGAAGCGGATGGTGTTGTCATCCCCTGCACTGATGAGCACTTTTCCGTCTGGCGAGACCACTAACGACCGAACCCACCCGTTGTGCCCGCGCACGACGCGCAGTTCGTTCATCGTCGGCATCTCGAAGAAACGGATCGTGTTGTCACGGCTGCCGGTGATCAGCATTTTGGCATCCGGCGTGAAGACCATCGCACCGATCCAGAACTCCATCGGTTTCTGGAATCCGCCGTCGTCTTCGATGAAGAATCCGCGGGTCTCCGTCGAGTCTTCGGCTGTTTCTTCCCAATGACCGTTGTGGAGAATTTTCTCCTCCCCGCTCGGCAGCACTTCCCAGATTCTGATTTTCCCGATATCGGACCCGCTGGCAAGGTGCACGCCATCCGGGGAAAACGCCACACAGACCGACCAGTGGTGATCGTATTGGTCTTTTCCCAGGAGGGTCATGAGGTCGGTGCCGGTCGTGACTTCCCAAATCTTGATGTCTTTATTGTGGCTGCCGCGGGCCAGCATGAGGCCGTCAGGAGACAACGACAGGCTGCAGACATTGTGATCGTAGCGGGTAAATAAGAGCTTGGTCGGCTCGCCGGTTTTCGGGTTCCACAGGCGGATGGTCCGATCTTCGCTGCCCGAGGCCAGCGTGCGGCCGTCCGGCGTGAACACCAGGGCGCGGATATCGGCGGTGTGCCCCCTGAGTGAACGCAGGAGTCGCCCGGTTTCAATGTCCCAGATGCGGACGTACCGATCGACCCCGCCGCTGACAATCGTCTGGCCATCGGGAGCATAGGCGACGGACCAGACGCCGTGCGAATGTCCGCGAAAGGTTTTGAGTTCCCGAAACCCTGCTTTCCAATATGCTAAATGGTCGACCGGAAGGGCGGCCTCTGCGGTTCCGCTCGGGCTGCTCAGCTGTCCGGTTGAAGATGGGGTCAGGGGGGCGGTCGTTTGATTGCTCATAGAAGTCTGTGCCTCGTCGCTGTTCTGAGCGGGGGCCATCGAGCCCCGGCCGGGACCCTCAACGGTTTGCAAAAAACGCTAAGGGGTTTGTATAATCGGCGGTCGTTTCGATGATCGTAAGAGAACGACTGGGAGCAAGTCAAGCACAGGACCCGTGCGGGTTTCATCCCTTCACCGAATCAGAACATGTGAGGTCTTATGGCAACCGGAGTAGAAGTTTCCAAGCCGTCGATGGAGATCCGTTTTCAGCCGGCCTTACTGCAGGAAGTCATCGACTCCTTTATTGAAAAGACGGAGCGGGAAGGGGATCCGACCTACTATAAAGAGTTCCATGAGCTGGCCGACCCGATCTATGAAAAGTTCACGCTGGATGATCGCGAGGCCGAGTTTAAGAAGCTGTATCAGTACTTATTCGGTATCTGGGGATTTTCCGATATCATCCGCGACGCCTTCAATGAATTTCCGGAGCTGAAGCAGCGTGTCGGAATCGTCCTGGTCAAGGGGGTGCTCAAGGAGGATCAGGAAGGGGTCGACGTGCTGCGAAAATGGGGCTCCGTCGAGCATGACCTGGCGAAGCAATTCGAGGAAAAGGGACTGAAGGGGGTCGGCATCAAGCTGATTCCGCGGCGGTTCTATGATCCGGCGTTGACGCGCTACTGCCGTCATGAGCTCCTGCACATCCATGACATGCTCGACCCGGCGTTCGGGTACGATCCCGATACGAGGGTCGGACAGAATCCCGGTGAAGAAACCCTCATTCTGCACCGTTATCGTATTCTGTGGAACATCAGTGTCGATAGCCGCTTGATTGCTTCCGGGAAGGAGCCGATGCTCCAGAAGGAAGATCGATTCAAGGAGTTTCGGTCGTGGTATCGAAAGATTCCACCGGCTCAGTTGAAATCTGTATTTGAAGGGTTGTGGCAAGCGAGCTATTTCACCCATTCCGAATTAGTGGAAATGGCGACCGACACCCTGCGCATCCTGGATCGCGCGGTGGATGTTGAGGGTGGAGAAATTCCGGAGACCACCAACAAGGTGATGCTCATGCCGGGGTTTCCATGCCCGCTCTGCCGGTTCCCGACGTACACCTGGGTGGAAGATATGGAGACCAAGTTGGAGAAGTATATCTTGGACTTCATCCGTGAGAACCATCCGGGCTGGGATGTCGAGTACGGGGCCTGTGATCGATGTGTGGAAGTGTACAAGTTACGGGCCGACGGTGTGATGTAATCGGGGTGCATCGTGGCCGCTGATCCGAAATACGGGCGTCGTGATTTCCTGAAAGATTCCGTCGTGTCGGTGGCGAAGGCGGCGCGGGAATTTGCCGCTCATAAGGATGCGCCCCGCGAGCAGCCGGCCGCGCCCGCGCGAACAGACTGGCTGCGTCCTCCTGGTGCTGTCGATGAGGCCATGTTTCTTGAACGGTGCACGCGCTGTAGCGATTGCATTGAAATCTGTCCGCCGGGAGCGATCGTGAGCGATGTGACGAACGGGACGCCGGTCATTTTCTCTAATCAGGTCGCGTGCGAATTGTGCGACGATTTTCCCTGTATCGCCGCCTGTGCGACCGAGGCGCTCCTGCCGGTTGCCGACTGTCTTGACGTGCGGATGGGGGTGGCGACGGTGTCGCACCGTGTCTGTACGGCCGGCCAGGGTTGTCACGCCTGTGTGTCGAAGTGCCCCGTTGAGGCCCTCTCGATGGATTTTCACGCGCTTCATCTGGTGGTGGCTCCGGAGCGATGCGTCGGATGTGGTATGTGTGAGCAGATTTGCAAGACGGTCAATGATCGTATTGCGATCAAGGTGACACCGGCTAGGAACCTGTCTGCCGGTGCGCTGGGCTACTGAGCGCAGTGTGTTTACTCGTTCCGGAATGTGAAATGATCAGGCAGAGTAGTGAAACATCGGCACTTGGGGCAAGGGCAAAGGAGAGAGAGTTCATGCTTGACATCCCTCCCTCCTTTACCTATCATACGCCTCCTGTGCCGCAGGACTCAGATGTTGCGTAGTGTGCGAAAAAAATGCGCAACATGTTGAGGTGAGGAGCAAGATTCGTATGACATCGAAACAGGTCGTGCAGCCCACCTCCCCGTCCTCCACCGCAATCGCTCCCCCGCAGGCGGTCGCTATAAAAGATTCGCCGGCCGTTGAACGCGCGCTCAATCGCAGCAAAATATATCTCTTGTTCTCGTGGAGTTTATTGTATCCTGAGGACGAGGAGTTCCTGGACTATCTCCAGTGTGGTGAATTCGTCGAAGACGGACGAGCCGCATTGGACGGATTGCGTCTCGCACTCGATGGCATCGGTGGTGATCGGGCCAACCAAAAAATCGCCCTGATGAAAAAACAGTTCGACCAGATCGAGAAGCTGGTGTCGGCTGAGTGTGTCAATTGGCAGATCGGCGATCTCCAGACCGAGCATCGGCGGGTCTTTACCAATGTGATCACGCTGGATTGTCCGCCCTACGAAACACTCTTCGGGAACGATCACGTCTTCGCGCAGTCCCATGTGATGGGGGACATTGCAGGTTTCTACAAAGCTTTCGGAGTTGAACTCTCCAAGGACGTGCACGAGCGTCTCGATCACCTGAGTGTCGAGCTGGAGTTCATGCATTTCCTGACCTACAAAGAGTCTTATTCCCGTTGCCATGATGGTATCGACAAGACTGAGATCGTGGTCGATGCGCAAAAGAAATTTATCAAGAATCATATCGGCCGATGGGTGCCGTTGTTCTGCAGAATGTTGGCAAAGAAGTCGGATACGGGCTTATTCAAGCTGATTGCCGATTGTATATCGGAATGGATGGATTTTGAGGTCGCCTTCCTCGGAGTGACCGTGCAACCGTACTCTGAGGCGGACTATAGACCAGCTACCTTCAATGCTCCGGAAGGTCAAACCTACGAGTGCGGGGCGCAGGACAAGGGGAATGAGCTCAGCATGTTGCTGAGTGAGGTCGGCGCTGAGTCCTTCATGGACCAACAGACGAAAGAGAAGGCCGGCGAGAAGAGCGAAGGCCCAGTCGGGACTGCGTAGGAGTTCTCGGTTTTCGGGCAGTGCAGTATTCGGTTTTCGGTAGACGTTATACGTTCCCAGTTCTTTTTCTTATTAATCTTTCAGAGGAGGGCATACGCAATGAGACTGGTGCAGACACGCAATAAGCGTTTGGTGTTTGGCATTCTGTTCTCTGCGCTGATCGTCGGCATTATGTTGACGATCGGGCAGGTGCCTCTCGCGGTCAGCCAACCGGTGACCATTCCCGTGAAGGCGATCAAGGGGGTAATCCCGATGGATGGTGCAAACCCCATCTGGGAAGGAGTGCCAGGTGTCATCATCCCATTGAGCGGCCAGACCATCACGACCCCGATGCACCCGAACATCTCGGTGAAGTCGGTGTTTGTGAAGGCGGTCAGCAATGGGAAGGATTTGGGGTTGCGCCTTGATTGGAGCGACCAGACCAAGAACGACACGGCAATCGGTCCGCAGGATTTCCGGGACCAGGCCGCCGTCATGTTCCCGGTCAACACCGCGGGAGCCCCGCCATTCCAGTGCATGGGCCAGTCCGGCGGGACGGTCAACATCTGGCGTTGGAACGCGGAGTGGCAGAAGGATCTCGGCAAGGACAGCGCTGGGATGTGGGACGTGGATGACCAATACCCCGGCATCTTCTGGGATTATTATTTCGAAGAGCCGGCTGGTGGAGTGACCTACCCGGACCGTATCGGCCGGAGCCTTGGCCCATTCAACTCCGGAATCTGGTCCGGCAACATCATGTCTGACCCCACCCTGCGCGTCAGCTCCGTCGAGGATTTGAACGCCAACGGGTTCAGCACCTTGACGACCCAGGCCCATCAGGATGTGATCGGCAATGGCGTGTGGGAGCCCTCAGGGTCCCTCAAGGGCGGTGGATACACTGGCCCGACCTGGCGTGTGGTCGTGAAGCGTTCGCTGGAGACCAGCGATGCCAACGACACCCAGTTCAAGGCGGGCGCTTCGGTGCCAATCGCCTTTGCAATCTGGGATGGTTCCAACATTGAACGGAACGGTATGAAGGCGCTCTCCACCTGGTTCACGCTGAAGATGCCGTGAGCCTAGTGGCCCGAAGCGGCCAATCCTACTCCTGTGCCGGGTAGGAATCGTGTGGTGATTCGTAACAGGAAGGCCCCGAGTCGTTGCCAGAAATGGCAAAGTGATTCGGGGCCTTCGTGCGTTTTGACAGAGAGTGCCTCAATCGCTGGAAGGCCTGAAATTTCCTGGCATGCACAGGGCGGAGGGTTGCATTCGGACTGGAGCGGAGTGTATATACCGATACGGTGCAATTCTTCTGAAAATACTGATTTTCCTGCTTAATATAAAGATAATCCTATGAAAGTTTCACTCCTGTTTCCTCCTACGTGGCACCCATCCCAACCCTACCTCAGCCTTCCATCACTCACGGGATTCCTCACCCAGGCCGGAGTCAAAAACGTCTCTCAACGCGACCTCGGCATCGAGCTGTTGGACAAGGTGCTGACGCAATCCTTTGCGCATGGGCTCTATCAGCAGTTGGTGGACAAACAGCAAAGTCTGGAGCGAGAGCGGACCGGTGAGATAGGGCCTGGAAGCGCGGAGCAGCTTGCTCGCGTCATCGAGTCGCTCGACCGATTTCCGTATTTGTTTGAGCGAATCGAATTGGCAAAAGAGACGCTACGCGGTGAAGGGTTCTACGATATTGAGGCGTACCGCAATAGCCTCTTTCTGATCGATAAATGGCTTGAGGTCCTCTCCTCGCTGTACTTTCCGACGAGAATGACCGTTGTCGATAACCAATTCGGCGACTATTCGATCTACTCCTCAAAAGATCTGATCAAGGCCATTCGTGACGAAGGGCAGAATCCCTACATTAGTCTCTTCCGCGAGCATGTGTTGCCGTCGCTCCTGACTGATCGTCCGGATCTGGTCGGTGTCTCGATTACCGCGACGTCGCAAATTATTCCAGGGCTCACGCTCTGCCGATTGATCAAGGAGCATGCGCCGGAACTGCATGTGACGGTGGGTGGAAGTATCTTCACCCGGTTGGTCGATAATTTGAGGCGATGTCCATGGTTGTTTGACCTCGTCGATGATTTCGTCGTGTTTGAAGGCGAGACAGCCCTGCTGGAACTTGTGAACCAGATGGACGGCAAGCGGGACTTCAGCAAGGTTCCGAATCTGATTTATCGCCAGAACGGCAAGATTACGGTCAATCAGCCCTTTTACTCTGAGAATATCAACCAGCTCACAGCGCCGAACTACGACGGCTTTCCGCTGGATCTGTATTTGTCACCCGAGCCTGTCCTACCGGTACAATTTTCACGCGGCTGCTACTACAAAGATTGCGCGTTCTGTGCCCTCACCCTGGATCACCAGAATTTCCGGCAGCGTGATCCGGGGAAGACGGTGGACGATTTGGTCTGGTTGAAAGAGCGCTATGGAGCGCAGTCCTTTTTCTTCACCGACGAATGTTTCGCCCTCTCCCCCACTAAGCGTTTGTGCCAGCAGATGATCGAGCGGCAAGTCAATGTCAAATGGACGTGTGAACTTCGGTTCGAAAAGAATCTGAGCCGCGAATTGCTGACACAGATGCGGGACGCCGGTTGTCTGAAAATCGTGTTCGGTCTGGAATCGTTCAATCAACGCGTGATGGACTTCATGAAGAAGGGCATCAAGCAGGAATGGGTTCGCCGGATCGTCGATGACTGCGTCGATCTTGGGATTGCCGTGCACTGCTATGTGATCGTCGGGTTTCCCACGGAGAAGGAAGAAGAAGCTCTGGATACCATGAACTTCGTGGTGGGGAATAAGAAGCTCCACGAGTCCTACGGATTCTCCTGTCAGCCGTGCTTGTTCGATCTGGAAAAAGAGGCGCCGATCATGAGTGATCCGGGCAGTTACGGCATCCGTCGGATTATGCGGCCGGCGACGGAAGACCTGAGCCTGGGCTTCTTTTACGAAGTGCAGGAGGGCATGACTCCGGCCCAGGCCGAGCAACTCTATCAGCAGGTCTACGAAAAAATCAGCGAAGTGGTGTGCGAATTGCCGTTTAACTATTCCATGGCCGACGGGCTGCTGTATATTGCCCGGGCCAAGTCGCAAGCGTTGCAGGTACCACAACCGACCGGCTCTTAGCATTCGTGCGGTCATCAGGGCAGACCTCCTGCCCGTTGACCGGTTGTGGGCAGAGGATTATCATCAACGTTTTGCACAGGGGGCTGGAGATGTCTGCTGTAGCCACCGCCGCTGAACGGTCAACCGGGCGGGTCGAAGATCAGGGACTGTTGTTCGAATACACCATTAAGTTGGTGTTGTTCGTCGGATTTTTCGAACTCGTCCTCTATCGCCTGGTATCCCGGCTCGGTATGCACATCAGCAAGATTGCGGCCCAGCATGAGTGGGTCGGAACGATCTTCCAATTGCTGACGTCCGTCGGCTTTGCCTTGCTGAATGTCGTCGCGATTTTTGTGTTTCTGGCCCTGGTGGTTCTGCTGGTGAACAGGGCTCGCGCCAAGGGCATCACGGGGTTGAATGCCGTCACGATTCCCAGTGTGGCGCTCCTGCTGATTCTCACGGTTTCCTTTCTCATTGTGCCGCCCGCCATGTTGGGATCCATTGCCTACAATGTCGTAACCCTCATTGCACTCACCGCGCTGATGCTGGAGTATCTCTCTCAGCAGCAGGAGTGGTCGAAGCGGGTGATGGGGGCGGTCTATTACTTCGGCATTTCCGGATGGCTCTATTATCAAATTTTCTCCACCGCCTATGGGTGGATGGGGGTGATTGCGGCGCCGCCATTTGTGTATGAAGCCAATCGTCTCGGCGAAGCGTTGATGGTGCTTGCCAGCATCCTGGTATTCTGGGCCTATGGGCGCGGGGTGTCGTTCCGTACCAGGAATCGACAGCAGCGGCGGCGCGCGATCTGGTTCGGAGCCGTCTCGGCGGTGGTGTTCTTTGGCTTACTATTTATGGATTATTTTCTGGGGCTCTACAACCCGGTGTTGGCCAATTCCATCCGGAAAGCCGGGGAGGGGATCAGCTGGATCTTTCAGATGGGCATGGGGTATACCTTTTATCTGCCCTTTGCCTTTTATGTCGCAGGGCTGCTCTGCTGGTCGTACACGGTGATCAGGCTCGTGACGATGGGCCGCCTTGCAGGATACGGCTTGGCGCTGATGTTTATCGCCGGGTATGCATTACTGTTTTCCAGCTTGACCTTGATGGTGGTGCTCGGGGTGATGCTGTTGACGCTTGATCGTCCCAAAGGCGCGGTGACGGAACAGGCGGCGGTAACCAGGCCACCCATCGTCGGCACGCAGGAATCTCTTGTTGGTGGACAAATTTAATCTTATGAGTCACCCAGATTAGGATACGTTGTTATGGATGAACAGACACAGGCAAGCGGAACAGAGCAGGCAAGTGCGGCGGTGGATGCTGGTGATCAACCGTTGAGCCCCGATGAAGAAATTGCAGAAATTGAAAAATTACTCAGCGCGGAGCCGGACGATTTTCAGGCACGGTGTCGGCTGGGGGAGTTGTATTTCAGCAAGGGTCGGCTTGACGATGCACTCACTGAAGTGAAAAAGTCGATCGAGATGGCGGAGGGGCTCAGGACCGAGATGAACCGGTCGCTGGCGATGTACTACTCGAATCTGGGAACCATATACGCCACCAAGGGCATGGTCGACGAGGCCGAGGCGGAATTCAAACGCGCGTTGGATGTCCATGCGTATGACGTCCTTGCTCTGTTTAACCTGGGACGTGTGCAGGCGGATAAACGAAAGTATATGGAGTCGAAGAATTACTACGAGCGGCTCGTCGAGATCACGCCGGACGATCCGATGGCGTGGTACAATCTCGCCGGTGTGTACGTGGAACTCGACAATCCACAAGTCTCCGATTACAACACGATCGACATGGGGATCCAGTGTTATCTTCGTGTCTTGGAGTTGGATCCGAAGCATCTTGAGGCGAGCTTCAAACTGATGGAAATCGCCCTCAATCATCGGAAGACAGATTTGGCGATCAAGGTCATGGAAAGCGCGGTGGAACACAGCCCGGACGAGCCCCTCGCTTACTACAACTTGATCAGCGTCTACGACAAGTGCAAGATGTTCGAGCAAGCCGAACAGGCTCGCCAGCGCTTGAAAGAACGATTCGCAAAGAAAGCCAAAGAGGGAGCCGCATCCTGAACATGTGAGCAAAGGAGACACACCATGTTTGGCAGTCTTGGTTTTACAGAGTTGATCCTGATCCTGTTTATTGTGCTGATTATTTTCGGGGCAGGAAAGTTGCCGCAGCTTGGCGAGGGGATCGGCAAAGCGATCAAGGGCTTTAAGAAATCCGTTCATGAGGCGGATGCGATTGAGGCCGAGGCTCAGGCGCAAGCGCAGGCCCAGCAGGCCGAACCGGTGCAGGCGCAGGCTATTCAAGCCCCGCCGCCGGTAGCCATGTCGGCGCCTGTCGTTGAGCAGCCGGTCGCTGCAGCGCCCCCGGCCGCGCGCGCATAGCATTCTTCGGCACAATGGGCCCAGCATAGAACGGATTGACACAGTTATGGAAACGGACGTTCAGTTAGCGGTCGGATACATTGAAACCTTTGCCGGAAACGGAAAGGCGCGAAGCACGGGGGACGGCAAGCGTGCGGTGAAAGCAGGCATTCCACTGCCGCACCATGTCGCGTTGGATCGGGACGAGCGCTGGCTGTATTTCGCCGAATCAGGCAGCGACCGGGTTCGTCGCGTCAATCTCGCGGAGGGTACCGTCCATAATTTTGCCGGGATCGGCGAGACCTGCTACAGCGGCGACGAAGGGCCTTGCGGAGAAGCCGGACTGTATCTGCCGTTGGATGTCGCCTGTGACTCCCGCAATGATCTCTATGTCTGTGATTCCGGCAGTAACCGGATTCGTAAAATCGATCGTGAAACCGGAATTATCACCACCGTCGTGGGCACCGGTGAGCATGGGTTTAATGGGGATGGCCCTGCGTTGGAAGTGAATTTGACCTGGCCTGCGGCGATTGCCTTCGATGCGGACGATGTGATGTATATCGCCGACACGCAGGCGCACCGGATTCGTCGGTATGATTCGCGCACCGGCCTGGTGGAAACCATCGCGGGAAGCTGGACCGCGGAAGACGAAGCCCGGGAGCAGCCGTTGGTGGCGCGCAACCTCGTGGTGTTGTCCGGCGATGCGATCGGCATTGATTTCAGTGACGACAACGGGTGGCTGATGCCGGTCTGTTCGGATGGACTCAGTCTGTCGATGTACCTCGATGACGGCCATCCGGCCATGGAGGCACGGCTGTATGATATCGTCGGCATCGCCGTCGATAATGCCGGGGATGTGTATGTCGTCGATAAAGGCAGTAATCGAGTGCGCAAGATTGATCGTAAGACCGGGCTGATTTCCACCCTCGCCGGTGTATGCCGGTATGGATACGATGGAGACGGGAAGCCGGCCGCGAAGTCGATGTTGCACGCGCCGGAAGCCATCGTCTTCGATCAACACAATCACGCCTATATTTCCGATACCGGTAACCATCGGGTCCGGAAGGTGGATGCGGACACGGGCTACATCAGCACGGTGGCGGGCAACGGTGACAGCGGGTACGATGATAAAAATATGGGCGGCTGTGGCGCAGCGCGGTTCGTCGCCAAAGATGCCGCGGGCGCGCTGAAGCATGGCGATGGTCTGCTCGCCGTCGAGGCGGTGGTCAATTCTCCGGTTGGGCTGACGCTCGACACGCAGGGATATTTGTATATCTGTGAGCGGGGTGAAAATAAGATTCGTCGCGCCAAGCTGTGGTAGTGCTTGGGTAGCGGATTGAATGTCCCGCGCGCACAATCGGTGCGGGAGTTTTCGCGGTTAGCAGATTGCGTCGGGACATGAGGCGAATGACATCGGTTCACACATCCCGCACCCGGCTACTGACACTTCTCTCCAGCCTGTGCGTTCTCGCCCTCATTCTGGGCGGTCTCGGCATTCCCATCGTCAGTTCAGAAGGCATGATCATCCGTGCACAGGCCCTCTCGGGGGACATCCCGACGGCGCCCGAAGATCCCCTCTGGCAGAAAATTGCGCCTATGACCTTGCCGTTGAGCGGCCAGGTGATCACTCGGCCGGTGTGGCCGGAGCCCACGGCCCATGCATTGGCGGTCCGCGCCGTGCACAACGGAACCGACATCGCCTTCTTATTGGAATGGCAGGATAATACGAAAAACGATCGCCTGACGCCCGGCACCTTCCGGGACGGTGTTGCGCTGGGATTGCCGCTCGGCGATGCGCCGGCATTTTTCTGTATGGGCCAGCTCGATCATTACATCAATATCTGGCATTGGAAGGCCGATTGGCAGAGCGACATCGACCGGCGTGCGTCCAGGACCACGGAGAAAGACAAGGCGGCCAGTGGTGAACCCCGGCGCTTTGAGGTCATTCCGCGGCGGGCATCCTCGGTGGAAGATTTGATCGGCGGCGGGTTCAGCACCCTGACCACCAAGGAGAAGCAGGGGCGCGTGCAGGGAAAAGCGACGTGGAAAGACGGCACGTGGCGAGTCGTGATGCGTCGGCCGCTGTCGAGTGAAGAGCAGGAGAATGAAGCCAAGCTGATTCCGGGTCGTATTCAGGCCGTGTCGTTTGCCGTGTGGAACGGCGAGAACAAAGAGCGTAACGGACAGAAAGCCATTGCCCCTTGGTTTCAACTCGCGCTGGATCCGGTCACAAAGACGTAATTCTTCCTGGTAGGATGTGACTGTCGGCAGGACGTGCCGATTCCGGTTCAACCTGTGCGGATGAGGCGAACCCGTTGGAGGGAATGTCCAAGAAGAACCGAACGATGTTCACCAGAGCCCTTTCTCTCGGAAGGGCTCTTTGTGTGTGTGTGGCCTTGTTCACCGCGATGGGATGGGGTTTCCAGGCCGATGCGGGTACCGGTATGAACGGCGAGATGACAGCGGAGGAGGCCGTGCAACTCGGTGAAGAGTTCGGGATCGCGGTCGGTGAAGTCGATGAAGACGTACAGAAGGAACTGAAGTTACAACGGCCCGAAGGCGTGGCGGTCTTCGAAGTGATCGGCAATTCCAGAGCGGACTACGCGGGGATCAAGGTGCGGTCGGTCATCAAGGAGATCGACAAGAAGGAAGTCCGTAATCTGATCGATTTCGGGAAGGCCGTCAAGGCGGCGATGAAAGAGTGCAATTTTACCGTCGGGACCTATGAGCCGGCAGATCCGGGCGATCCGGTCGGCTGGGGCGTGAACTTTCATTTTGTCGGGTGCAAGCGGGACTAATTCATAACCGGTCATGAGCGCAGCGTGAACGACAAGGGACGATCGATTCAAAAATTGGCGATGGGCGGGGTGCTGCTGTTCATGGCACTACTCAACATCACCTTTCACGAACGGGCGATCGCGCAGAAGACCGATGGCGAGGTGCCGGCCGATTGGATGGCCGAGATCGAAAAGATCTTCATCCGGTCGGAAGATTGTAAACAGTGCCACGATCGCCATTACGAAGAATGGAAGGGGATGCGCGAGCAGACTCCTGATCTGAAATCGTTCGGGCGGGTAGATGCGGCCTTGTTGCATGGTACCTCGTTTGAATCGCCGGTGTTCCGGACGGTGCTGGGGGTGTGGATGCAGACCAATCCGACGATGCAGGAGCGGCAACGTTGTTTGTCCTGCCATGCGCCGGCCGTGACGGTCTTTCCTCAGCACGTCGAGAAGATCAGCGCCCAAGTCCTGTCAGGTAAGCCGCAGATCGAGGGCATTGGCTGTGCAGCCTGCCACCTCATCAATGCCGTCGAAACGACGCCGTTGCCTCCTCCAACCTATAAGGTCCAGCCGGGCGAGATGCTCTACGGTCCCTATGCCGACCCGGAAGAGAACCTGGTCCATCCGGCCACGCAGTTACCGCTGTTTCGTGGCGCGAATTTCTGCACGTCCTGCCATTTCGATAAGGTAAAGGATGTCACGCAGAAGGATTTACCCGGCGAGATTCTGCAAGGGACCATCTGCCAGGATTGTCATATGGAACCCTCCACGGGAAGTTCCACGTCGAAACGCGGCGCCATGACCCGCGCGATCGGCCGCCACTGGTTTCGAGGCGTGGTCATTCCCGGGACCTTGCTGAAGAACCGTAACCTGCAGGCGGAATGGATGCCGCGTATCGAGATAGACGCCACGAAATCCGGAGCGGGAGTGGAAGGCACTGTGCTGGTGAAAGTCGGCAGTCTGCCGCATAGTTTCCCCGACGGTGATCCGGTGTTGAAGCAGTTCCTTCTTGCGATCACCGTTAAAGATGCGCAAGGGAATGTGTTGAGTGAAGAGACGAAACGATTCGGTCTTCCCTACGACAAGATTCTGCGCGGCCCGATTCCAGACCCGTTCGTCAAGGGCGGGAATACGCGCCGTGTCCCGTTCTCGCAAGCCCTGAAAGATGGCGGAGCGCCGGCGACAATTGAGGTCGTGCTCAGCTATGCATTGATCCCTGAACCGGACGCGGAGCTTAAAGCAAAGTATCTGGCGACGCTGTCGACCGAACAGGAGCGGGCGACCGCAAAAAAAGTCATTGAGGAATACATTCAGCCCCGGATGCTGACCTATCGGGCCAAATCACTCTAAGCTTCCCTGCAGCAGGCGGTGCACTACATGCAGCGAGGGTTCAGTACTGTGCGGAGGATACGCCGACGGTGAAGAATCGACGAGGATTACTGCAAGGAGTCGTGATCGGCCTGCTGTTGTTGGCGGTGGCCGTCACCAGCTACGGCGTGCAGCAGGGATTGGCTCAAGATGCCAAGGCCCAGGCCACGATCGAAAAGGCCTTTCCCAGCTCGAGTAAGTGTAAACGATGCCACGAGCGGGTGTTCGAAGAGTGGGAGACGTCGCCGCTTTCGCGTTCGATACACACGCCGACGTTCCGGGCAGCCCTCGATGCCTATCTGACCTCCTCTGCCGGGAAAGACAAAGCCCTGTGCTTTCGCTGTCATGCCCCGCATGTGAGGGAGTTTGCCGACCAGGCTCAATTGTTCGTGACTCAGGCCCAATCCGGTGAGCCGTCATTGGATGGGGTGGCCTGCGTACAATGTCATCTTATCAAGCAAGTCGATCGCACGAAACAGCCGCCTGAGCCAAAGTACGATATCGGCAGCAAAACGATGTATGGGCCGTACAAAGATTTTGCGCAGAATCTGGCACATCAATCGATGGAATTGGGGCTCTTCCACAAGTCCGACCTGTGCCTGAATTGCCACCAGGTGGTGCCCGCGGCGGCAGACCTCGGCAAGGGTAACGACTTGTTGGGGAATTGGGACCAGAGCAAGGCCGTGAAGTCGGGGAAGGAATGCCAGACCTGCCACATGCCTGAGCAGGTTGGGGAATCCGCCAATGGAGAAGCCAAGCGAAAGGTGGCGAATCATACGTTCCCCGGTCGAATCGGTCAGCTCAGGCAGGAGGCGGCCAAGCTGGAGGTCTCGACTAAAGTAGACGGGGAAAAAACGACCGTGACGGTCGCCGTGCAGAGCCTGGTCCCACACAACCTGCCGACCACCCACCCCGGTTGGGCGAGTGTCGTTTTGGAATTGGAGATCAAGGGTAAGAACCTGAAAACCGTCTTCAACGACAAACGTGTCTACGGTCGGACGTACGCCGATGCCAAGGGCCAGAAGACGGTATTCGATTTTGAGGCGGTGAAGGTGCTGGAAGAAACGGTGCTCAAGCCGGAAGAGAAGCGCGTTGAAACCTTTACTTTCACGACACCGAAGGACACCAAGACGTTCGACGTCGAGGCCGTCCTCAGCTATGCGCCCGTGACCGGGCCGGCAGCTTTTCTGCAGCGCATCGAGGCGGAATCCTCCAAGGGCGCGCAGGATCCGGTGTTTCAATCCATCCCCATCGCGAAGTTCAGCGAAAATGTTCCGATCGCCAGGTAGCATCGCTCGTTATTCGTGACGCGTATCTTGTCCGGGACCAAGTTGCCCAGGGTCACGAGGAACATGAGCCACGCTTTACGAGATACGCGGATTATTCGGAGACGATGCTGGAACCGGGGGACTTCATCTTGAAGATCTGAATGGCGCTGTAGATGGCCTTGGCCGGGTGGTTGAGGATGAGTCGTGAGTTGGTGATGTGCGTATCAATCAATTCGTACTGCCCGCCGCTGTAGTACACATCGCAGTCGTCGATCTCGCAATTCTTATACACGTGATTGTCCAGCGCCAGCTTGGTTTTGCTGAATTTCTGCTGATCGATCAGGATATATTCCGGCGCCAGCCCCATCACGCACCCCTCAATCCGCGCGCACTATAACAAAGTCGTTGTTCTTCCGCAAACGACGGGCAGCGAGGCTTCGGCCGAGGTCTCGTGCCTCACGTCTGCACGCCCCGATCTTTCGCCTTGATCAGATGCCGACCTCGCTATAGAATGGCGCCACTTTCCCGCTCGTTCGCACCCGTGTCTATTGTCGGGCATGCAGCATTTCTTCCTGCTGCGTTCTCAGCTCGCGATGGGTTCAGGCCACGGAGATTCTGTGACATTCGTCGACCGTTGTGCGTGACTGGTTCATGTTCGCGACGGGGTATTTGCTAGATCCTTTAGCTGGATTCTCAGTTTCACCATTCTGTTAACAGGAGGAGAACACTGTGAGCGACTCAGCGATTGTGACCTTTGCTTTGATTGCGGCGATTGCCGGTATTGCCTATGGCCTCTATCTTGCCATGTGGGTGTTCAAGCTCAACGCGGGTAATGCGAAGATGCAGGAAATTGCGAAAGCGATTCAGGAAGGCGCCGGTGCCTATATGAATCGCCAGTACAAGACGGTGGGCATGGTGGCGGCTGTGTTGTTCGTGGTGCTCTGGGGGGCCGGCGCCGTGTCGGATAAGTTTGGGATGCTGACAGCCATCGGATTCTTAATCGGCGCCGGGGCCTCGGCACTTGCCGGGTATGTGGGCATGATTATCGCGGTCCGGGCGAACGTGCGGACGGCGCAAGCGGCCCACAGCGGCATGAACGCGGCGTTGACCGTCGCGTTCCGTGGCGGCGCGGTGACGGGGCTGTTGCTGATCGGGCTCGGCCTCTTGGCGATTACCAGTTTCTACACACTCGCCTCGCAGATGGCCGGGCAGGAAAAGGCGATTCATGCCTTGCTCAGCCTCGGTTTCGGCGGCAGCCTGATTTCGGTGTTTGCGCGCGTCGGCGGTGGCATCTACACCAAGGCGGCCGACGTGGGCGCGGACCTGGTCGGTAAAGTGGAAGCGGGTATTCCGGAGGATGATCCTCGTAATCCGGCAGTCATCGCCGACAATGTAGGCGACAACGTGGGCGATTGCGCAGGCATGGCGGCCGACCTTTTCGAGACCTACGCGGTGACGACCGTGGCCGCGATGGTACTCGCGTTCACGATGTTCAAGGGTGTCAGCGCACCGATTCTGTATCCGCTCGCGTTGGGCGGGGTGACCATTTTCGCCACCATCATCGGCATTCTGTTCGTGAAGGTGAGTCCGGGCGGCGAGATCATGCCGGCTCTGTACAAGGGGTTGTTCGTGGCCGGCGGGATTGCGGCCGTGGCGTTCTTCCCGATCACCTCGAAGATTATGGAGGGGGTCGGCGGCGTGAGCGGTCTGAGTTATTACTTGGCGGCGCTGATGGGGCTGGCGGTGACGCTGGCTCTGGTCTTCATCACCGACTACTACACGTCGAAGGAGTATGCGCCGGTCAAGGATATCGCCAAGGCCAGTGAAACGGGCCACGCGACGAATATCATTGCCGGCCTGGCGGTGGGCATGCAGTCGACGGCGGCGCCGGTGGTGATTATCGGAGGGGCGATTCTCGGCAGCTTTTGGATCTGCGGCGGCTCGGCATCAGGTGGTTTGTACGGGGTTGCAGTGGCAGCGGTGTCGATGTTGTCGATGGCGGGGATTGTGGTCGCGATCGACGCGTTCGGTCCGATTACGGACAATGCCGGCGGGATTGCTGAAATGGCCCATCTGGGGAAAGAAGTGCGGGACATCACGGATCCGCTCGATGCCGTCGGTAATACGACGAAGGCAGTGACGAAGGGGTATGCGATCGGTTCGGCCGGGCTTGCGGCGGTGGTGTTGTTTGCCGAGTTCGCTCGTGAAGTGGCCAAAGGTACTCAAGCGAGCACCTTCGACTTGTCCAATCCGTCGGTGCTCGTGGGGCTCTTCCTGGGCGGGATGCTGCCGTTCATCTTCGGCGCCTTGTGCATGAAAGCGGTCGGTCAGGCGGCCGGGTTAGTTGTGGAAGAAGTCCGGCGTCAGTTCCGGGCGATTAAAGGCATTATGGAAGGCACCGGAAAGCCGGAGTACGGTACCTGCGTGGATATCGTGACGCAGGCGGCCATTCAGAAAATGATGATTCCGGGATTGATTCCCGTGGTGGCCCCCATCCTGGTGGGCGTGGTCCTTGGACCGCAGGCGCTTGGCGGAGTGCTGGTAGGGAGCATTGTGACGGGTCTCTTTGTGGCCATCTCCATGACGAGCGGCGGCGGCGCGTGGGACAATGCCAAGAAATACATCGAAGAGCAGGGTTTGAAGGGGACCGATACGCATAAGGCGGCGGTGACCGGGGACACGGTCGGCGACCCGTACAAGGATACGGCCGGACCGGCGATCAATCCGATGATCAAGGTCATCAATATTGTGGCCCTGCTGATCGTCTCCCTCATTGTGAAATAGTTGAAATGGACAGTTGGGATGCGGCGGTGCGAGGCCTGTAGATGTTCTATCCGCGATGCCCACCGGATCCGTTCCTCGGCTTGACGCGTTCGAGGACCCTAGAGTAAGGTGACAGGAGATGGGTCATTCGAACACGTTCTGATTGACTGGAGGTGCTCCGATGGAGAAGCAGGAGAGGAGACCGGAATCCAGGAAAGAGTCTCATCAGAAGGAAGAGGTCAAGCCGAATCCAAAGGTCGTCGAGTCCGGAAAAAAAATGAAAGAGGACATCGACAAACTGGTCGATGAAATCGACGACGTACTCGAAAAAAATGCCGAAGAGTTCGTGAAGAACTATGTGCAGAAGGGAGGGGAATAGTCCCCTCCTTTTTCTTATCCGCTCCCTGTCTGTCCCTCTCGTTGTTCTCCCGAAGCGCTGCTCGCTCATCTGAGCATTGAGGTGCTTGCACTCCGCTCACCGCTCTTGTCTAATGGGCCCCGTTTGACAAAAAATAGATGAGTCGATACCATTCCCTCACTTCTTAGTAACTTCTGATTATTTCAGGCAAAGATAGAGGATTCATGCAGGAAAAGTTATGGGTGTTTCGAGCGGCGGATCGTGCCTTACAGCACACTCTGTCGAAGCAATTATCGATCTCGCCGGTGACGGCGTCGGTGCTGCTTGCGCGCGGTGTCACGACTCCCGATGAAGCGACCCGTTGGATGTCCAGCGTACAGGGCGGACTGCACGATCCATTTCTGCTCCCGGATATGGAATCGGCTGTCGAGCGGTTACATCAGGCCCTCGCTCGCCAGGAGCGGGTCTGTTTTTATGGCGACTACGATGTCGATGGGGTCTCTGCGACGAGTCTCTATCTGTCGTTCTATCAAGGGCTCGGCGGGAATGCCTGTGGCTACATCCCGCACAGGGTTCGCGAAGGCTACGGGTTGAACGAGGGGGCGGTTCGTCGCTTAGCCGAAGAGGGGATTTCGCTGCTGGTCACCTCCGACTGCGGGACGACCTCGCATCATGAGATTGCGGTCGCACGGGAACTCGGCGTGGATGTGATCGTGACGGATCACCATCAAACTGATGCCACGATGCCGGCTGCCCTTGCCGTGCTCAATCCGCACCGGCGCGATGCGATCTATCCGTTCAAAGGGCTGTGTTCGGCGGGGTTAGCGTATAAAGTGGTGTCGGCGTACCAGCAGCGGTATGGATCCGGCGACGTGGAGCCTGACTCCTGTTTGGATCTGGTCGCGTTGGCAACGGTGGCCGACATCGTGCCGCTTCAGGACGAGAACCGGATTTTGGTACGGGAAGGCCTGACCCACATCACGCGCGGAGCCCGCGCTGGAATTCGCGCACTCAAGCAGGTCGCCGGTATTGCGAAGGCCTGCACGAGCGAGACGATCGGTTTCCGTCTCGGCCCCCGGTTGAATGCCGCAGGACGGCTGGATCATGCCATGCTCTGTGTACGGCTATTGACGACGGAGTCCGATCAGGAGGCGATGCAGATTGCCGAGCAGTTGGAGCAGCTGAACCGCCAGCGGCAACAGATCGAGGAAGGTATTACCCGGGAGGCGGCGACCTATTTGAATCAGGATGAGCCGGCCGCGGCGATCGTCTTGGGCTCGCGTGACTGGCATCTGGGTGTTGTCGGGATTGTGGCCGCCCGTTTGGTGGACCGGTTTCATCGTCCGAGCATCGTGATTGCGATCGATGGGCAGGGCAGAGGGAAGGGCTCGGCCAGGACGGTGGAGGGGTTCAATCTGTATCAGGGATTATCCGAGTGCAAGGATCTGCTGGAGGCCTATGGCGGTCACCCGAGTGCCGCCGGACTCACGCTCAAGGAAGCACGCTTGGAGGAATTCCGCCGGCGCTTCTGTGAGGTGGCAGCTCAGTGGGCCGGTGGTGCTCGCACGGTTCCGACCCTGCACGTCGATGCCGAGGTGAAGTTGACGGATGTCAATTTCGACCTGATTCAGGAGTTGGAATCCCTGCATCCCTTCGGGGCCGGCAATCCCGAGCCCACATTGGCTGTTCGCGGGCTGGATGTGGTGGATGCGCGAGTCGTCGGCGAGAAGCATCTGAAGTTGCGTGTGCGGCAAGGGCGGTCCTTTATCTTCGATAGCATCGGCTTTCGCATGGGCTCGTTTGAAGAGCTGGGGCTCAGGGCCAATCGGCCGGTGGACCTTGCGTTCAGTCCCGAGCGCAATCATTGGAACGGCTACGATCGGGTGCAGTTGCGTATCAAGGCTCTCCGCATGAGCGGTGAGGTGTCGTAATTATGCCGCACGAGACGGTGACAGAACTCGATCAATTGATCGAGCGGGTGAAGAGCTATAACGTCGAGGCGGATTTGGACCTCGTGCGCCGGGCGTATGACTTTTCGGCCAAGGCCCATGAAGGGCAGATGCGTCGATCCGGCGAGCCCTATTTTCGCCATCCCCTGGCAGTGGCCGGGCTGTTGACCCATTTGAAGACGGACGTGACGGCCATCGTCGCGGGGCTGCTGCATGACACGCTGGAAGATACCCTAGCGACCCCGCTTGAATTGGAGCAGCGGTTTGGAAAAGACGTCGTCCACCTCGTCGACGGCGTGACCAAGATCGGCAAGATTACGTTCCGGAACTACGAGGAAAAACAGGCGGAAAATTTCCGCAAGATGGTTCTGTCGATGGCGGACGATATCCGCGTGGTCCTCATCAAGCTGGCGGATCGACTCCACAACATGCGGACCCTGGAATATCTGAGCGAGGGGAAGCGGCAACAAATCGCCCAGGAGACGCTGGAGATTTATGCCCCACTGGCCAATCGGCTGGGGATCGGTTGGATCAAGAACGAGCTGGAAGACCTCTGTCTAAAACATCTCAAGCCGGATGTCTACGAATCGCTGCGCGTTCGGGTGGCGAAGCGGGACGAAGACCGGCAGCAGTACATCATTGAAGTCATCGACCTGGTGAAGAAGGCCATGGCCGAGGCTGGGCTGCAGGGTGAAGTGTCCGGGCGGCCCAAACACCTGTACGGCATCTACCAGAAGATGGAGAAGCAATCGATCTCGTTCGAGGAAGTGTACGATCTTGCCGCACTGCGTATCATTACCGACATCAAGATGAACTGTTATGCGCTGCTCGGTGTCATCCATTCGCTGTGGCGCCCGTTGCCGGGCCGCTTCAAGGATTACATCGCGATTCCGAAATCCAACATGTATCAGTCGTTGCACACCACCGTCGTCGGACCCCAGGGAGAACATGTCGAGTTTCAGATCCGCACGGAGGAGATGCATCGCGTTTCCGAACAGGGCATCGCCGCACACTGGAAATATAAAGAGCACGGGCGGATCGACGAGAAAGACGGAAAGGTTTTTAGTTGGCTGCGCCAGTTCGTCGAATGGAATCAGGATTTGCCGGACAATCGTCAGTTCATGGATTCGGTCAAGCTGGATCTTTTTCACGATGTCGTCTATGTCTTTACTCCTCAGGGCATGGTGAAGGAGTTGCCCAAAGGCTCCACTCCGGTCGATTTTGCCTATTCCGTCCACACAGAAATCGGCGACCATTGTGTGGGGGCGAAGGTGAACGGCAAGATCGTTCCCCTGAAGCACATGATGGAAAGCGGAGATATGGTGGAGATCCTGACCGCTGCCAATCAAACGCCCCACCGGGACTGGTTGAAATTTGTCCGCACGTCGCGCGCGAAAACCAAGATCAAACATTGGATTAAGGCAGAAGAGCAGGCCCGCAGCATCGAGATCGGCAAGCGGTTGCTGGAAGCCGAATTCCGCCGCCATGGCCTGGCGCCGGCGCAGATGATGCGATCGGAACAACTCCTGGCCGTGGCCAAACAGGTCGGGTATGAGACGCCGGAGGAACTGGCCGCCGCCGTCGGCTTCGGTCATGTGCCGACTTCGCAGGTCATGAGTAAAATCATTCCGCCCGTCGCGACCGAAGGACAGACCGTTGCCCCCGAGATTCCGCCCCCGCCGAAACCGGTCACCGGACGGGCCGATGACACGGGTGTGCAGGTCAAAGGCGCGCGTGACCTGTTGATGCAGCTTTCCCGCTGCTGCAATCCCGTGCCGGGCGACCGCATCTTGGGCTACATCACCCGTGGGCGTGGGCTCACAATCCATACTGTGGATTGTCCCAATCTGGAAGCGTTGGACTACGATAAGAACCGACTAGTGGAAGTCGAGTGGGACCATTCGACGCCCAGTACGCACTCCGTCAAAGTGTCGGTCATCGCCGTGGACAAGACCGGAGTATTGGCGCATGTTTCGACGGCCATCTCAGAATGCCAGGCCAATATCAGTCGCGCTGAAATTACGACCCGCGAGGACCGGAAGGCGATGCTGGATTTCATCATCGAGGTCCTGGACACCGCACATTTGGCCCGGGTGCTCAAGGCGATTGAAAAAGTCGATGGCATCATCACCGTGCGACGTGTTCGTTCCTGGCAAGAGCGCTCCTAGCTCGAGAGGTGTTCGTGTGTTCTCCTCCCCGCATCAGGTGAGATCCGCATGAGTCTCGGTCTGCTGGCCGGCACGGTGATGGCGATGCTTGCCGTCATGGCTGCGGTGTTGGTGGGCTTGACCTACTTGTTCGCTCGCCGCGGTAAGTCGGTGCCGCCGCTGCCATTTTATGCCGGCGGCGTGGCACTGTTGCTCGTTACCGCTGCGCTGGTCGGCCGCAGCGAATTCGTGAGCCACAGTCCGCATTTTGTCCGGTCGGGACTCGATGTTGCGGCCTGGCTGGGCGCCTCTTTTTTTCTCTTCACGGTCCTGGATGCTCTGATCATCGGCGAATGGCTGATTGAACGGGGACAGCGGTACATTCCCGATATCGTTCGGCAGCTGCTCATCGGCACGGAAGTGGTCGCCGCAGGAGTCTTGATCCTCTGGCTGGTCATGGGGATTAACCTCGTGGCCCTGGTGGCGTTGCCGACCGTTGCGGCGGCGATGGTCGGTGTCGCGTTGAAAGATACGCTGACGCGCTTCTTCTCCGGAATTGAGCTGGGAAAGATTGTCAAGGTCGGCGATTGGATCACGGTAGCTGATCGTGAAGGGATTGTGACCCACATCGGCATGGAGCATGTCACGCTGCTGACTCGCGCTCACGATCTTGTGTCGCTGCCCAACGATTTGGTGATTCAGAGCGGGGTGACGAATTTCAACAGGCCGACGACGACGCATTTCTGCAGCGTGTATGTCGATGCCGCTTATCGCACTCCGCCTGAGCAGGTCTGTGCGACATTGCTGGAGGTGGCTGTGGCGGTACCCGGGGTATTGCAGGATCCGAAGGCAACCGCTCTGGTCACGGCGTTTAATGAATCGGCAATTGAGTATCGAATCAAATTTCCGATCGGTGATTTTGCCCAGCGAGATGTGATCGAGAGTCGGATGCGGACGTACATTTGGCATGCTTTCGCGCGCAAGGGGATCGAGATTCCCTTCCCGCAACGAGTGGTGCATCAGACGGGCGAGTCGGAGGTCGTTGCGGACGGCCAGGCGGTCGGACGCATGGTGACGCAACTCGCAGCGGTCGACTTTCTCGGTACGCTCGATGCCAAGCAGCTTGAAATGTTGGCCAAAGAAGCGCGGTGGGAGTTCTACTTGCCCGGCGAGCGAGTGGTTCGTCAGGGGGAGGCCGGAGAGGTCCTCTATGTGATCGCTTCCGGAAACGCGGATGTGCGGTTGGAGCAAGGGGGGCTCAGTTCTACGGTGACCACGCTTGACGCGGGGAAGTGTTTCGGCGAGATGTCGTTACTGACCGGCGAGCCGCGTTCGGCCACGGTGGCGGCTGCAACGGAGCTGTTGGTCATCGCCGTCGGGAAAAAGGCTTTGCTGCAGGTTGTTCAGGATGATCGCCGGCTGGTCGAGCGAATCGGCGAGGTGGTGGCCCGTAGGCAGGCGGCGACTGCGGCGGCGAAGGCGCAACTGTCTCGTGAGGCAGCGGCCCTTTCGGCAGTCACGCACACGCGTTCCCTCGTCGAGCGCATTCAGAGCTTTTTCTGGGGGGCACGCAAGGCGTAGTGATCAGCGTGAAGAACGGCTAGGGCTGTTTGAAGCTCAGTTTCATGCCGCGTTGAAGCTGCAGCGCCGCTGCGCGGCCCCCGCCGAGTTCGAGAACGTACAGCGCCCCTTCCTCGGAGTGGTACTGAGGACAACCGTCGTCCTGTCTGGTGCAAATGGGGACGTTTCGCTCGATATGGACGATCGTTTTCTTCGCGTCCATCCAGATAATATCGAGGGGAATCTTGGTATTCTTCATCCAGAATGTCCAGGGCTGGGCGTCGCCGAAGATAAACAGCATGCCTCGATCGTCCGCCAGATGTTCCCGAAACATCAATCCCTGGGCTCGCTTCAGGGCGGTATCTGCCAATTCAGCCTGAATCAGCGTGCCGGTCGGTGTTTTGACTGCAATCAGTGTGTCGGTCGGAGCATCGAGGGCCCAGCCGGAGCAGGTTCCAAGCAGCGTGGCGATTCCCCAAAGGCAGCCCCCGGCAATCTTCAACAGTCCTGGAGACGGTGCGTTATCAAGATGATGTGATGTGATCGGTGCCAT
The DNA here is from genome assembly GCA_000196815.1 of Nitrospira defluvii. Lineage (GTDB taxonomy): Bacteria > Nitrospirota > Nitrospiria > Nitrospirales > Nitrospiraceae > Nitrospira_A > Nitrospira_A defluvii_A. Next base: position 3,222,581 of record FP929003.1, on the reverse strand, counting down.
GCCGGCATCCTAGCGGGCTCCTCGCAGGTCGTCAAGGTGCCGACGCGGCTGGAGGGAGTGCGCGGGCCTGTCTTGCAATTTTGCCGGCCCCTATGCCATCCTCGCCCTATCTTTTAGCTTGGATGGAGGTTATTCATGAAAGAAACGCGACGTGTGTTGTACTTGCGCGGCGTATTTGTGTGTCCGAAGTGTCGCCAATCCTATGTGCAGGAAAAATGGATTGAGGAGTTCAGAATTCGCTGTCACAAGTGCGATTATCGCGGGACCTTGACCCAAGTGTCCGTCGAAGAGCACATGGACGAAGAAACTGTTCGTCGGTAAGCGCTACGGTTCTGTTGGGCGAGTTGCCCGGAGATCCCGTCCCCACTCCTCGATTCGAAGTTGCGACTAGTTTATGCCAGGCCGTTCTTGGCCTGGCCCAGCCGATGTCAGGATTGTTTTTTACCCAACAAGAGGTGCGTCATGATTCAGCTGTGGCGAGTGCTGCTTCTGTGCGTCAGCAGTCTTCTGGTCTGGCCGATCATTGCTCAAGCTGCTGATGACCCGCCCACGATCAATGTGTTGGTGGCGTATCACTCTTTTTCCGGGCATACCGAGCGAATGGCCGAGGCGATCGCGGAGGGTGCTCGATCGGTGTCTCGGACGCATGTGATCCTGAAGCGTGTAGGGAAGGTGACGGCTGAGGAATTATTCGCCGCCGATGCCATTGTGCTTGGGTCTCCTGTCTATTGGTCTAACATGGCCGGTGAGATGAAGGCATTTATTGACGATTGGCAATTCAAGTTTGGCGTATTCCCTGAATTTAAATTGAAAAACAAGATAGGGGCTGCGTTCGCAACCGGCGGTCAGATTTCCAGCGGGAAAGAGCTGACGATGCTCTCAATCCTTGCAGCGATGCTGGGGAATCAGATGATTATTGTGAGCGGTGGTGGTGCGTTCGGCGCTTCTGCGACAACAGAAGGCGACAGTCCTGGGATCGATGCGCAAGAACTAACCGGCGCCCGCGAGTTGGGTCGGCGGGTGGCTGACGTGGCCGGTGCGGTCAAGAGGGGATTCGAATCACTGGAAAGTCGGGCCGGTTTGAGCGGGCCGTGATTGCTTCTGGATCGGGATTCTAGGACCGCACAGGATTCTGACAGGTAGTCTCCAACTGGCTCTTCGCCAGCGAGACAAGTTCATGGATATTCTTCGCGCAACGGCCGCAGCATCCGTTATCGCGCAAGCCGAATTCAGCAACGATTTGTCTCGTGGTCAGGAAGCCCTGACGACCGGCCGCCCGTACATCTGATTCCGTTAAGCCCTTACATAAGCAGACATACATGAGTGGCATCTCCCACTGATGATTGGTTGTCCTTGGGGCGTCTAAGTCAGTCCGTTCCTCGATACTGATAACCGTTCTCAACTATTGACAGTATAGCGGTCGGACGAATTTCTGTCAACATCTGGATAAACCTGGTTCCTGCTTCAGCTGTGATGCGGAGTGGCGATTGCCTCGGAATACACTGTGAAACCGATGGTATTGAGTGGATTGAGGTGTTGGGGAGATGAGGGGAACCTTGGCTCCAGGGCGGCAGTAGCTCGAGCTCGTTGATCTGGGACGTTCAGCTCTCGCCGTATCCTTGCGCAGATATTTTCCCGTTTAGGAAGATGCGCGAACTGTTCGGGCAACATTGAGCGTCGGCAGGCAGAAAATGTGGGCTGCAAAGTACGAAGGCAGGAGGTTCTTTCGAACCTCCTGCCTTCGTTGTGCTGCGGTCCTTCACTGACGAGAGAAGTTGCCCTCTCTCGTCAGTGTGAGTCTTACAGCCAGTTCACGCGCTCGGCCGGCCGGATGTAGATCGGCTCTTCGACCTGAATACGCGCCACTTCCTTGCCCGACTTGTTGAAGCCCAACACGGTATCGTTGTACATGTCGAACCGCTTCCCGTGAATCTGGGTTTCAAACACTTTCGGACCCGGAATGACATCGTACCGGAAGACGATCTGCTGGCTGGCTCTCCAGAGCTGGAGCACCGCCAACAGTTCGCGGCTGGGCACGAGGTACTTCTCGATGGCGTTATCCACGCCCGGGCCGAACATCTGCCGGTTGTACCCCCGAGGGGCATGCCGCGGCGGGATGTAGTAGCCGTTGGGCTCGGTGCCCCACTGTGGATACAGCGGGAGCGCCACCTGCTCCACACGAATCGTGTAGTACAGGGGATGCCAGCGGTCTTCCGCCCACAGGCCGTCTTCCCCGATGCGCATCAACGACTGCATGCGGATTTTCCCCACGCAGGCCGCCATACAACGCGTTTCCATCGGTTCGCCGCCCGTCAGCGGGTCCTTGCCTTCGATGCGCGGATAACACGCAATACACTTCTCCGACACCCGGGTCGTGCCCCGGTACATCGGCTTCTTGAACGGGCACTGCTCCACGCACTTCTTGTACCCGCGGCACCGGTTCTGGTCGATCAACACGATGCCGTCTTCCGGCCGCTTGTAGATCGCCTTGCGCGGGCAGGCTGCCAGGCAGCCCGGATAGGTGCAGTGGTTGCAGATCCGCTGCAGATAGAAGAAATACGTCTCGTGTTCCGGCAAGCTGCTGCCGGAGAGCCGCCACGGTTCGTCGCGCGTAAAGCCCGACTTGTCGATGTTCTCGACCAGGGCCCGCATCGAGGTCGCCGTGTCTTCATAGATGTTCACGAACCGCCATTCCTGGTCCGTGGGGATGTACCCGATCGCCGCCTGCCCGACTTTGGCGCCGGCGTCGAAAATGGTCATTCCCTCGAACACCCCGTACGGCGCATGGTGCTTGCGTCCCACGCGGACGTTCCACACCTGGCCCCCCGGGTTCACCTGCTCGATGAGCTGGGTGATCTTCACGTCGTAGAACTGCGGATACCCGCCGTACGGCTTGGTTTCCACGTTGTTCCACCACATGTACTCCTGCCCCTTCGAGAAGAGCCAGGTCGACTTGTCGGCCATCGAACAGGTCTGACAAGCCAAACAGCGATTGATGTTGAACACAAAGGCAAACTGCCACTTCGGATGCCGCTCCTCGTAGGGATACAGCATCTTCCGTCCCAGTTGCCAGTTATAGACTTCTGGCATTGTGAATCCTCCTTCTGAACATGATCATGTAGTTAATGGTTCGCATTCGTTTCAAGTACCCAGGATCAAGTGCCGAGAGGCGAGCCTCTCAGACTGTGTCGCTCTGTCCTAGACCTTGATCTTGATATGTTCACCCTTAAGCCACTTGATCATGAACTCGTTTTCCTGACCCGGCGTGAACCCGGTCCGGACTGGTTCCCACGGACCACGCGCTCCGATACCGCCGTCTTCCGCCTTGGTGATGCGGATCAAGCATTCCTTCGGAACCGTGTTGATACCGTGGTGATCGATGGCATAGCCCCACTTGAACTTCCAGGCAATCGTGTGTTTGCCGGGCAGTGAGTCGGTCTGGTGCATCGGCATCAACCAGTTCCGGGTAAAGGACTGTTGGGCCCCATACCGGAAGTTGGACTGATAGCCGGTGTCCACCGCGATGGCGCGTCCGTCTGGCCGCGTCTCGTGGCCCTTCACCGATTTCGCCGTCGCCACGTACGGAGCGTGCTTCGCCATCGTCACGTGGTACGGATACGCAGGGTTATACTTCGCCCGGATCATCAAGCGGGCGACCTTGTAGAACGGATCCGACGGCTTCCAGCCACGATAGGGCCGGTCCACCGGGTTACCGTCGACAAAGACGTAGTCGCCGTCGTTGATGCCGCGGTCTTTCGCCGCCTGCGGGTTGATGTGCAACTGGTGCTCACCGACACCCGGCGTCCGTTTGTCCATGCGGTACGGATCGCCGAAGTTCGACTCGTAAATCTGCACCCAGTCGTTCACCGACCATTGGCTGTGCACCCGGTGCCGGGTCTTAGGCGTCACGCAGTAGAACTGGTAGCCCTTCTCCCACAACGGGTTCGGATGCCGCTTGATTTCCGCCCACGGCAGCTTGATGTTCCGCACGTGCTTGTCATCATGGTGCTGCGCAGTGATTGGAATACCGTAGTCATCCGGCCGAATGAACGGATTGTTCGAGAAAATCGCATTCGGCAGATACGGCGTACACTCCGGGCCTTCCCGGTGTGAAATGAAGTTTTCGCCGTATTCGATGGCTTCCGGCTCGATACGGTAGGTCTCGATACGACCCGACCGCGTCCACTGGGGCTTGGACTCGTTGGTCTCTTCCCAGAGCGGGTGGCGCGGATAGGTGCGTCCCATGACCATCCACCCTTTTTCCGACTTCAACATGACGTCAGCGCTGTATCCGTAGCAGGTGGCGCTGGCATCCAGCATCCGCTGCGGATAAACATCGACGCGGTTCATGTACACGAAGTGGAACACGCCGCGGAAGCGCGCATCTCCGGTCATTTCAGCCAACTTGGCTGCGACGCCGGCGAAGGTGTCCGCATCGTTGCGGGTGTCGTACAGCGGACGGATACCACCCTTCCAGATCTGAATCCACGGATTGGAGACCGTGCCAGTCATTTCCGGATAGGTGAACTCCATCCAGGAGTTACATGCAAACGCCACGTCGGCATGGTTGACGTCCGAGGTCATCTCGATGTCTTGCGTGACGATCATCTCGATGTTCGGATCGACGTTTTTCACCATGTCATAGTGGTGCTTGGCGTTGTTCAAAATGTTCACGTTGGTGACCCAGCGGACTTTGCTGGGGCTCGGCATGTGGGTCTTGCCGGTGAACACCTTCCGTCCGTACTTCGGCGTGTTGACGATCAAGGCCGTATCACCATGGTTCCAGTAACCGACTTCTTCACCATAGTAGTACGAGCGGGTCTTGATCTCTTTGCCGTGAGCATTCGGATCCAAGGTCAGGTTGAACGGATCCTCACCGGTGTGCACCGCGAGTCCCGCGCCGGACCAAGGCACTGCGTTCCAGATACCGGCCTTGTAGTTACCGGACCAGGTATGGCAGCCCGTCCCGAACTTTCCGATGTTGCCGGTGATGGTCATAATGAACGCCGCCGCCCGACCCATTTCCGTCATGTGGAAATAGTGACAGACGCCTTCGCCGTTATGCATCGCGGCCGGCTTGATCGTGCCCGAATCACGCGCCCAACGGACGATGAGGTCCTTCGGTGCGCGGGTGATCTGATGGGTCGTATCCAGATCGTAGTCCTGAAGGTGGACTTGATACATCTGGTAGATCGGCATCACGTCGATTTCGCGACTATTGAGCAACTTGACGCGGAAGGTTCCGGTCAACGCTGGATCAATGCCGCTTTCCTTGAAGTGGAAGCCGACCTGTTCCCGGTGCAGAGGAACAGCCTTCCCCTTCGCCAGGTCCCAGACCATCATGCCGCCGAGCCGTTCGACCTGCTCGGGCTTCAACGACTGGATGCGTCCCGAATAGCTCTTGGAGAAATCCGGGAACTTGTAATCCGCAATCACATCGCGCGGATCGAGATACTGCAACGTATCCGTCCGTACGAGCAACGGCAGGTCGGTAAATTCCTTGATGTAATCGATATCCTGCAAATTCTCATCGAAGATGATCTTTGCAGCGCCGAGGAAGTTCGCACCGTCGGTCTCCGGCCGCACAGGAATCCAGTAGTCTGCGCGGTAGGCCGTTGGGTTGTACTCCGGCGTAATGACGACGATCCGCGCGCCGCGCTCGATGGACTCGAGCTTCCAGTGCGCTTCCGGCATCTTGTTCTCGACGAAGTTCTTACCCCAGCTGGTGTTCAGCTTGGAGAAGCGCATGTCGGAGAGGTCGACGTCGCAGTTCTGGGTCCCGTTCCAGAACGGATGGGAAGGATCTTGGTCGCCGTGCCAGGTGTAGTTGGAGTAGTACTTTCCGCCCTGCGCCTTTTCGGCATCCACTTTGCGGATCCAGGAGTCCAGCAACGGCAGACATCCGCCGTTGAAGCGGGTGTTCATCATCTTGCCGACGATGCCGAGCACCGGCATACCGGCGCGATGCTTGAACGTCCGCACGCCCGCGCCCTTCATCATTTCGATCATTTCCGGAGCATAGCCCTGCTCACGGAGACGACGGGCACCGGCTTCACCGCTGTAGCGCGTCGCGATGAGCACGGCGGCTTTGGCGACATAGGTGAAGGCCGTATCCCAGGACACCCGGTTGAGGTCGTCCAGGAAGCGGCTGTCAAACTTGTATTTGCGTTTCACATCGGGCGTCAGCTCGGGGGAGCCGTCGTCCATCCACTGCTTCCAGCCCTTCCGCATCAACGGACCCTTCAAGCGATAGGGGCCGTACACGCGACGGTGGAAGGTGAAGCCTTTCAAGCACATGCGCGGATTGTGCGCGAACGTTCCGCGGTTGCCATAGAGGTCTTCATAGGTTTGGTGGTCGTAGTTTTGCTCAACGCGCATGACGACGCCGTTCCGGACGAACGCGCGGACGCGACAGCCGTGGGTGTCGTTCGGTGAGCAGCACCAGGTAAAGGATGAGTCGTACCGGTACTGGTCGTGATACACACGTTCCCAGGACCGATCCGGGTACTCACCCAGCGGGTTCCCAACCTCGATGACCGGCTGCAGCGCGGTCAACGCGAGGACTTTATCCGCCACGGCCACGGCCGCGACGGTTCCCGCCGAGATTTTGAGAAACTGTCTCCGTGAAACGGAAACCTGCATAATAGCTACCTCCTTGTGAGGCACATGAGTCCCTCATGCACCTGTTCGTACAACCTCACTACACTCACGTGGATGCAATCTTGTCTGGAGTACCTCCTTTCCGTGTGTCGAATTGGAAACATTCGCCCCTCACAATTCGAAATTGTCGAGCGGACATTCGCTCGCCGTGTAGGAGTATTACAATTCACGTGCCGACGATGGTCAAAAATATGGCTCCGTTTCGTCTTGGTAATAAGGAATTAAAATTAATAAATTCAATATTTTGCGATTCGTATTGGGATTGGGAAGAGAAGGGCGATTGATGGCGAAAACTCAGGGGTCAGTAACTGCTGACTACCAGTGTGGATATGCTAGTTAAGATGTTGAAATATAATGATTTGTCTATGTCTGTAAATGCGGACGAGCCGTATTATTGCTATTTTACTCAATTAAAACAATTGTTTGTGTGTATTATCGATCGACAGGTGTCATGCTTTGCTGACACCGCTATTTTTCGTCTTTTGTATAGCGGCGCATGATCTCATGGAAGTAGGAGCGGGGCAGTCCGGCGTCCTGGGCAGCGTGGGTGACGTTGCCCTGATGGATCGTCAGTTTGGTTGAGATGTACCGACGGTTGAAGGCCTCCAGGACCTGTTCCTTGGCTTTCGCATACGGCAGGTGAAGATAGTCTTCTTCCGTGGCCTCACGCTGTCGCTCGTCGGGTACGGCGAGCATGCCGGCTACATCCGCGATACCGATGCGGTCGCCTTTAGCGAGCATGACCGCCCGCTCCATCACGTTCCGCAATTCCCGGACATTCCCCGGCCATGGGTAAGCGACGAGCTCTGTGACGGCGGAAGGATGGAGATCCTCCACGCGCTTCGTAAACTCCTTGGCATAGCGCGCAATGAAGTGTCGCGCGAGAACAGGAATATCCTCCGTCCGTTCACGGAGAGGTGGGACGCGGATCACCATGACGTTCAGGCGAAAGAACAGGTCTTTCCGAAACTCGTTCCGCTTCACCTTTTCGGCCAGGTCCTGATTGGTCGCGGCGATAAAGCGCACGTTAACCTTCCGCTGCTGGGTGCTGCCGACCGCCCGCACTTCCCCGGCTTCCAGCACGCGCAGGAGTTTCGCCTGCAGATTGGCGGGGAGGTCGCCGATTTCGTCGAGAAAGACGGTGCCGTGGCTGCCTGATTCGATCAAGCCGGTTCGGTCCGCCACCGCGCCGGTGAATGCGCCACGGACATGGCCGAATAACTCACTCTCGACGGTGCCTTCCGAAAAGGTGGTGCAGTCGACGACCTGAAACGGGCCGTCGCTGTCGAGACTGCGCTCGTGAATCGCCTTGGCGATCAATTCTTTGCCCGTACCGGTTTCCCCGATGATCAGTGTGGTGGAGGGGACCCGGGCAATAGCTTCGATCATGGCCATCACGTTTCTGATCGGGGGGCTCACACCGACGAGGTTTTTGAAGGGGATGCGGGGAGCGGCAGGCTCATCGGGGGAGGCCTGCAGGAGGATCTCCGACATGCGCATGGCCCGATGAATGCGCGCCGACAGATCCATTGTGTCGTACGGCTTTACGATGTAATCAAACGCGCCATGGCGCATCGCGTCAATGACCGTCTCGATCGCATGGACCCAGCTGACGATGATGACGGGGATGCGCCGATTCAGGTCCTGCACCCGTCGCAGGAATTCGATTCCGCTCATGCCGGGCAGGCGTACGTCGGCGATGATCAGATCGATCGGTTGTTGTTGCAGCCGCTCCAGCGCGCCTTCAGCCGTGGCGTTGATGACCAGCGTAACCTGCTCATCCTCATGGCGGGGCAGTTCATGCTCGACGGTGCGCAGGAACATATCCACGTCGCCCGCGTCGTCCTCGACCAGCAGGATCGTGAAGACTTTGTGCTTGGTGACTGACATGCGTGTCTTTCTCGGAAACTCCTAAAGCCTGCTCACAGCAATGGTTTGTTGATCTGGTGCGGTTCAGACTGGCCCGGGGTCGGCCATGAGTACGTTGCGTGAATTGCTGTCCTCTGGCCCGTATCTTAGGAGGCGAAGGCGAGGCAAATCAACTCCGCGGGCCACTCCAAGCAGGGCCGTATCCCGACGGCTATTTCTCAAAAATCAGCATGAGGTAGGCCAGGAACAGGAGCAGGTGGACGGCTCCGAGCAGGACGTTGGTGCGTCTGACGGCAAAGGTCAGCATGCTGACCACGAAGGTCAGGACCAGGAGGATGGTATCGACTGTGTCGATCCCGAGAATGATGGTGGATTCAGTAAAGAAGCCGATAGCAAGGACGGCTGGAATGGTGAGGCTGATACTCGCGAGCACCGATCCAAGGAGAATATTGACGGAGCGCTGCAATTGATTGGCCAGAGCGGCCCGGACCGCGCCAAGTGATTCGGGGGCCAACACCAGCCCGGCGACCAGCACACCGCCTAACGCATGGGGGGCCTTCCACAGGCGAAGGGTGTAATCGATCGGTGTCGCCACATGTTCCGAGAGAATGACGAGCGGAAGCAGATAGGCCATCAGGAGGAGTGTATGGCGCCAGACAGGTGTCTTCGGGGCCTGTTCAGTCTGATGGAGCAAGGCCATTTTTCGCTTGCTCTGGCTCCGGGGTGCCACGAAATAGTCGCGGTGGCGAAGATTCTGAATCGCGAGAAACACACCATACAACCCCAGGGACATTACGATGAGAAAGGTGGATTGATGGGGCGAAAACGTGGGACCGGGTGAGGAAATCGTATAACTCGGCAGCACGAGCCCCAACACCGCCAACGGGACAATGACTGCGAGGAACGCGTTCGCCCCTTGCAGATTGTAGGTCTGTTCGTGATACCGCAGACCTCCGAGCAGGAGCGAGAGGCCGACCATGCCGTTCAGCACGATCATGACCACCGCAAACATGGCGTCACGCGCCAGCGAGGCATTCCCGTTATCCGTATACATAAAGGCCGTGATCATCATCACTTCGATCCCGGTGACCGACAAGGTCAGAATCACGGTTCCCAACGGTTCGCCGAGCCGCTCGGCGAGGTGCTCCGCATGACGAAGGACGGCAAAGGCGGAGAGAATAATCACGAGCAGGAGCCAGCCGAGGATGGCGCTCAATCGAAGGGGACTAGAGAGGTCGCTCAGCCACTCATGGCCATAGTGAAAAAATAGGGCGGCAGTTCCGACAGGCAGGAGCAGGAGCCACTCTCCAAGTGTCCAGCCGGTCGGCTTCGGGGTGTTGCGATTCGGGAAGTGGAGTAACGGAGACTCGTGCTGAGTGGGTGTAGTGAGTGGCAACATGGTCTACGTGAATCCGCCCATGAACATCGCTGCCGGCCCGCTCAGGAAGTGCTTCTGAGTCCGATGATGCCGAGTACGATGCAGAGCAACGAGAGCACTTTGATAGTCGAGGCAGTTTCTGCGAAGAGAACCATGCCGAGCACGGCGGTGCCTGCCGCGCCGATACCTGTCCACACCGCATACCCCGTTCCCACGGGGATTGTTTTCAAGGCTTGCGCCAGGCAGCCGAAGCTCGCCGCCATGGCAACCAATGTTCCCACTGTGGGCCACGGCCGGGTAAATCCTTCGGTGTACTTCAACCCGATGGCCCAACAGATTTCAAAGAGTCCGGCGACACAGAGTAACGTCCACGCCATAGTTTTGCTTGCATCAACCTTCGTGACGTGTGACCGGGAGAGGGAACATCACAACATGGAAACAGTTCCGGCATAGAGATAACACGATCATCTCTTCCGGGTAACCTCGGCAGATCACTAGGGACATCGAGCGGGGCGACTGAATGGAATACGGGATGCGCATTCTCATCACAGGGAAAGTCGTCAGCGGGCGGGTTCCTCTTCGAGCGCTGCCGGTTTATCCGGTCGGTCGAACCACTGATACAGCACCGGCAGCACGATCAAGGTCAGGAGGGTGGAACTGACCAGCCCACCGATCACCACGATCGCCAGCGGCCGCTGCACCTCCGATCCGATGCCGTGAGAGAGCGCCAATGGAAGCAGCCCGAGCAACGCAACGACCGCCGTCATCAGCACGGGGCGCAATCGGAGTGTGCAACCGGTGACGACCGCCTCCCCCTGATTCATGCCTTCGTCGCGAAGTTTGTTGATGTACGAGACCAGGACGATGCCGTTGAGCACGGCGACTCCGAAGAGGTTGATGAACCCGACGGAGGCCGGCACGCTGAGATACTCGCCTGTCAGCCACAGGGCGGCGATACCGCCGATCAGGGCAAAGGGCAGGTTCAAAATAATCAACGCGGCGTGACGCAACGAGTTGAACGACGAAAAGAGAATGAGAAAAATGACGCCGATGGTGATCGGGACAATGATTTTCAAGCGAGCCATCGCCCGCTGCATGTTTTCAAACGAACCGCCCCAGAGCAGCCGGTACCCGGTCGGCAGCTGCACCTGCCGGTCGATTTTCGTCTGGGCCTCATGCACGATGCTTTCAATGTCGCGGCCGAACGTATTGAAGCCGACATAGATCCGACGCTGCAGGCCTTCGCGGCTGATCAGTGCGGGGCCTTCGCGCAGTTCCACCTTGGCGATGTCTCCCAGCGGGATCAACGCGCCGGCCGCGGTGGTCAGGAGGATGTTGCTGATGGTGTCGACGCTGTCGCGATATGGCTCTGGATAACGCAGGATGAGGTCGAAGCGGCGCTGACCCTCGTACACGCGGGTGGCGGCGTCGGCGCCGATGGCGGTCGTAATGATTTCCCGGACCTGAGCGACATTGATACCGTGGCGGGCGATCTTGCCGCGATCGATATCGATGGTCAGGTACGACTGTCCGAAGAGTTGCTCCACACGCACGTCCTTGACCCCTTGAATGCCGTTCATGATGCCCTGAATTTTTTCCGCCGTGCTGCGCAGAATGTCCAGGTCTTCGCCGATGACCTTGACGGTGGCTTCCGAACGCACTCCTGAGACCAGCTCATCGACCCGCTGTTGAATCGGCTGGCTGATGAGGAAGTTGGCGCCCGGAATCTGTTGCAACCGGCGGCGGATCGCGTCATCGAGTTGCGATTTGGTCGAGGCGGTTGTCCACTGATCCATCGGGGCGAGCGACACCACGGGATCGCTTGCATTCGGCTCCTGGGGATCGTTGCCCAGTTCAGTCCGGCCGATTTTCGAGACCACCATGCGGGCTTCCGGAAACTCCAGCACCGCCCGCTGCATTTCCTTCTCGATCTCAATCGATTTTTCCAGAGAGATGCCGGGAAGCCGGATCGTTTGAGGCGTGACCGACCCTTCGTTCAAGATGGGAATGAACTCGCCTCCCAGAAAGGGAAACAGCGCCAGGCTGCCGGCGAGCAGGCCGAGCGCGAGCGCGAGCACGGCGGTGCGATGGCCGAGCGCCCATTGGAGCGTCGGCAGGTAGCCACGCTTGACCCAGCGCAGGAGAAAGGTGTCTTCCTCCTTGGGATCCTTGAGGACTAGGGAGCAGAGCACGGGCGACAGGGTCAGCGACAGCAAGAGGGAGATCAGCAGGGCAATGATGATGGTATAGGCCAGGGGCTGAAACATCTTCCCTTCCATGCCTTGCAGGGAAAGGATCGGAAAAAAGACGATGATGATAATCAGGATGCCGAAAACGACCGGCTGGCCGACTTCCATGGCTGCCTGCAGAATCAAGGCGGTCTTGCCGGTCGAGGAGCCACGGTGTTCGGAGAGATGGCGATAGACGTTTTCCACTACCACCACGGAGCCGTCCACCATCATGCCGATCGCGATGACCAACCCGCCCAGCGACATCAAATTCGCGGTCAACCCGACCCGATCCATGACGATAAAGGTGGCCAGTGGGGTGAGAATCAAGGTGGCGGTGACGATGAGGGCGCTGCGGACGTTGCCGAGGAAGAGAAAGAGGACCACGACTACCAGCACCACGCCTTCGAACAGGGCTTTATAGACGGTGTTCAAGGCGGAGGTGATCAGTTCGATTCGGTCGTAAAATGGGACGATGCGGAGTCCGCCGGGGAGCAGCTTGTGCTGGTGAATGTCGTCGATTTTGGTTTTGACCGCCTGGACGACTTCACGGGCATTGCCGCCGCGGAGCATCAGCACGATCCCGGTGACCGCTTCATGTTTGCCGTTGATGACGGCCGCGCCGTGGCGGATGGCGTGCCCCACGCGAACCTCGGCCACGTCCCGCACATAGACCGGGGTGCCGCCCTCTTCTTTCACGACGATTTGTTCGATATCCGCGAGGGTTTTGATGAGACCGACTCCCCGCACGATAAAGCGCTCGGCGTTCTTTTCCAGAATGTTCCCGCCGGCGTTGGCATTGTTCTGTTCGACCGCACGGAACACATCGTGGAGGGCGAGGTTGTATTTTCGCAGCAGTCCCGGCTCGACCATGACCTGGAACTCTTTGACAAACCCTCCCAGGGAATTCACGTCCACGACATCCGGAAGTCCCTTGAGCAACGGGCGGATCAGCCAGTCCTGGAGGGTGCGCCGGTTCATCAGCTCGGACTCGGAGAGCTGAGCGCCCGCCGTGTCGTCCTGAGGACCTTTCAAGAAATATTGAAAGACTTCACCCAGCCCGGTGGTATTGGGGACCAACTGGGACAGCGAGCCGGGCGGCAGCTGATCCTGGACTTCGAGAATGCGTTCGAGCACCACCTGGCGCGCCAGGTAAATATCGACCGTATCTTCGAAGATCACGTCGATCATGGAAAGGCCGACCTTGGACAGCGAACGCACCTCGACCAGTCCGGGTGAGCCGGTCAATTGGAGTTCGAGGGGAAACGTCACGAACCGTTCGATTTCTTCGGGAGAAAGCCCGGGCGTTTTCGTCACGACCTGGACCAGGACCGTCGTGACATCGGGGAAGGCGTCGATGGGAATGGTTTGGAACGAGTAGATCCCTCCGAGGGCCAGCGCCAGGGCCAGGACGACCACCAGGACACGTTGGCGGAGAGACATTTGCAGCAGCGACGATAACATGCAATCAGATCTGGGAGCCGAACAATTCGGATTTGAGGACGTAGGAGCCCTTCACCACGACGGCCTCCTGTTCCTGGACCCCTCCGAAGACCTTGACCTGCTTGCCGTTGGATTCCCCCAACTGGACGTCGCGGACTTCGAAGACCCCCGGTTCACGTTGGACAAAAACGAATTGGCGGTCACGGTCGCGCTGCACGGCCGTTTCGGGAATCAGGAGTGTCTCCGGTTGCGGTTCTGAATACACGCGGACCGTGGCATACATCGAGGGTTTCAGCTTGCGTTCGGGGTTGGACAGTTCGAGTCGCAGCCGCATGGTGCGGGTGGCCGGATCGAGTACGTCTCCGACATACGTGATCCGACCCTGAAAAATCTGCCCCGGATAGGCGGTCACGTGCACTTCCACGGCCTGACCATCTCCCTCCAGGTCGGCCTGAATGTACGGAATATCCTTTTCGGGAATTTTCGCGGTCACCCAGACCTCCGAGAGGTCGGCGACGACAAACAGTTTTTCCGTGGTTTCCACGACCTCGCCCTTGGTCAGATTCCGGGCGATGATCCGGCCGTCGAAGGGAGCGACCACCGGGACGTGTGAACGGATGGTGTGATTGCGATCCAAATTTCGCAAATCCTCGTCGGTGAGTCCCAGGATCAGAAGGCGGTCACGCGTTTCCCGTTGCTCGGCGCGAAGACTGATCATTTCCCCCTCGCGGCGTTGCAATTCAGCCACACCGATGACCTTTTCTTTCAGGAGCAACTCTGCCCGCCGGAAGGCTCGATCGGCGACGTTCAGTTTGGCGGTCGCCTTGAGGTAGGCCGACTGGGCCATACCCAGTTCGCTGCTGTAGAGCAGGGCCAGCAAGGTGCCGCCTTTGACCTCGCGGCCCAGGTCGGCATAGACGTCGATGACCCGCCCGCGGACCAGGGTGGTGATTTCAGCCAAGGCATGCTCATTCGGTTCGATGGTGCCGGGAAAATCGCGAAAGGTGCGAAACTCTCCGCGCGTCAGCGGCTGCACTTCGATGCCGGCCGATTTGATTTTGTCGGCTGTCAGCCGGACCAGGCCGCTCTCGGTCGCAGCGGCGGGCGGATTGGCCCCCGTGGCGTTGGGGGGCGGGCCTTCGCATCCGGAGAGGAGTGGCAGGGACAATGCGCTGAGCAGCAATGTCACGGCCAATCGTGGAGAATAGACGCCGGCGCGGAACCGGGGTGCGCTGAAGTGTTGAAGGACTGGTTTCATTACAGAGCGCCTCCCACGGCGCGTTCCAGGAGCGCGAGTGACATGGAAAGATCGAACTGGGCCTGGGCATAGTCCAGCAAAATCTGACGCTGCACCCGTTGGGCGTCGAGCACTTCGATGAGGCTGGAGGCCCCCTGCTGGAAGCTGAACTTCGCGATCCGCAGCGCTTCATCGGCCTGTTTCAAAAGACCCTTTTCATAGACCTCGATCATGTCCGCAGTCGTTTTCGCATCCTGGAAATGCTGGCTGACGTTTCGGATCAATTCATTTCGCGCACGAAGAAATTCAGCTTCGCCTTTGCGTTTACTTCCGAAGGCCGAGATGATTTCGCCCTGCCGTCGATCCCAGACGGGGGTGGGGAATGTGACGCCGCCGGTGAAGGCTTCTCGACCGATTTCCCGCCAGTAGCTGCCTCCGATCGTGATATTGGGCACACGGGCCTGACGTTCGAATTCCAGGCTATGGTCGGCCTGTTCGACCGACTTGCGCAGGCGCACGATCGTCGGATGTTGGGTGAGCGCGCGTTCGGTCAGAATGTCGATGCCGAATCCCGGGCCCACACGGTGGAGTTGCCCGTCGATGGCGTACGTGGGGCCGAGTGAACCGGCCGTCAGGGTGTCGAGCATCACTCGATTGACCCGCACTCGATTGGCCGCTCTGGTCAGCGACTGATTGGCTTTCAACACTTCCACTCCGGAGCGGATCGCTTCGAACTGCGGACTCTCTCCCAGGCGTACCCTGGTCCGTACCGCCTTATCGACATCCTCCACGGTGGCCAGATTCTGCTGTGCGAGGATCAGCGCGCGTTGAGCCAGGAGAAGGTCGTAAAAGGCGACCTTGACGTCGGCGACTAAATTCAGCTGGGTTTCCGCCAGTCCGGCAGAGGCGGCGGCGACGCCGGCTTCACTGGCACGCTGGCGGGCCGCGCGCTTGGACGGCCACTCGATCGGCTGTCCGACGCTCAGATTGAATTCCGTGACCCGCTCACGCACCGCCGGATCGAAGAGCCCCAGGTCGCGCATCCTGCCGACGCCGCTGTTGGCGCTGACCGAAGGGTTGAGGTAGGTGTACGCGGCCACCTGCTGTCCACGGTTCTGATCGATGGTGCCCTCCGCGCTGGCAACCGTGGGATTCCGCGTCAACGCGAAATTCAGCACGGCCTCCAGCGAATAGACCGGATCCGACGATCCCGCGGGCGGCACGCTCGCCCGGTCGCCGGCAAGGCTGGCGGCCGGACTCAAGAGCACGACGAATAGACACGCAAGGAGCGCGACGGCGACGGCCCCGTCGGGTCTGATCGCCGGCCTCGGTCGTTCGCTCCATGGCGTGGATCGTTGCGGAAGGGAGACCGCGCTGAGTTGTGGCCCACATACCCGGCCGTCTCCGGCCTCTGAGTGCTGCTGCGGCGCCTGAATCGGTCCGCGTCGATCTGCGTAGTTCATCCTCGCACTTCCTTCCTCCGCAGAACTGTCCCCGTCACTGAACGGTGCGTCACGACCGCGCGATGTCTGTTGTCCTGCTCCAAACAACGTAGCACCTTCCCGGAGCGAAGTCGATCAAGCGCCCCAGAGCCTGTGTCGCGAGCTACAGTACGGAGAGGGCAAGGATGGAAGCCAGGCCGGTGATTCCAGTGAGAGTACAGTCTGTGTGGTGTAGGAGGGGTCTCCCAATGACTTGCGATGAAGCGAGTCCAGCACTGTGCGGTTCGATGGAGCCGGCCTGGCGAGTACGTCGAGTATTTGGTCGGATGCATCTGGTTGCGAGCATTCCTCTGTGACCGATCCGTTGTCGCTCTCTTGGAGATTGCAGTGGTCGGATGTTTTGTAACGACCGGACGACAATCCGTCTGTGGCTCACCCGCGCGGGATCAGCGCCTGGTCGTGCCCTGTATGGAGTGGTTACGCGTCGTAGAGATGTTCTTCTGTGAGTCGGCGATACGAAGTGGTGCACTGGGGGCAATACCCTTCGGAAAAGCTGGGGCCACGCGATGTCACATCGTAAGTGTTCATGAACGTCTGCAAGTCCAACCACACCGCACAGGAACTTCCGTCGGTGCTGGTGTCCTCTACGCGCCAGCAAACTTGACATTGTGTCCGTGCAGACTCCAATCGTCCGGACCTCCCTCGACCGTACCGAGCCAACGAGAAGGATGGGCAAGGAGACATCCAAACCCATGGGTGTAGGGTAACGAACGCAAAGAAGAGAGGCAACTAGGCGATATCCTAGGTCGAGGGTGAAATGTCCCGAGGCCGATTTCATCGCGGCTAGCCCGCCGGCCGAAGGCCCGTCGTAGCAGTGAATCGGCGATTGCAGCAGAAGTGCTCATGAATAATGCGGGCTAGGCCGATGTCAGCCCGTGCGCAAGCGCGTATTTCGTCAGTTCTGCGGTGGTGCGGAGGTTGAGATGAAAGATGATCTGGGCTTTGTGAAACTCCACGGTTTTCGGCGAGATATTCAGCAGCGAGGCAATTTCCTTGATGGTGCGTCCCTCGGCAATGAGCTGCAGCACTTCCCGCTGGCGCGGCGTCAGTTCCTGCCGTTGCGCAAACAGGCCGACCTGCCCTGCGGAGAGGGTCGTGACCAGATCTTTCGTCAGCAGGGAGGTGACGAAATACTGTCCCTTCAAAACGGAATCGATGGCTTGCTCCAGTTCTCTGGCCGCGGACCGTTTGAGCAGGTAGGCTGATGCCCCGGCCTTGAAGGCCTCGCTCACATAGGCCGGGTCCGCATGCATGGTGACGAAGATGAGTTTCACATCAGGCAGCAGTTTCTTTAGTTGGCGCGCGGCATCGACTCCATTTAATAACGGCATGGAGATATCCAGCAGGATCAGATCGGGACGCAGCCGCGTGGCCGCGTCGAGGAGCGCGCGGCCGTCTTCGACCGCCCCCACCACCTCACAACGTTGTTCCACAATTCGCCGAAATCCTTCCAGCACCAGCGTATGGTCGTCGGCTAGTAACACTCGAGGGGGTGTGGTCATACGGGAACCTCCGCGTGCGGAACTTTGATAGAGAGGCGTGTGCCCTGGTGAGGGATCGAATCAATGGTGACGGTGCCGCGGACCAGGCGGAGGCGCTCCGCCATGCTGATCAGACCGAGACCGCGATGGCCGTTCGCCAGTTGCTGGGTGTCAAACCCGACTCCGTCATCCTGCACGGTGAGCGTGATGGCATCGGCTGTCGAAGTGAGGGAAACGATCACCTTATTCGCCCTCGCATGTTTCATCACATTCGCCAGACTCTCCTGGGCGATGCGGTAGAGACAGGTGGCAACGGTTTGCGGCACGGTCGGCGGCGACGGCGACACGTCGAACGTGCCTTGAAGATTCGCGCGTGCCGCGCATTCATCGACCAGGCGCTGCAAGGCAACGGTCAGTCCCAGGTCGTCCAGAATGGACGGATGAAACTGATAGGCCAGATGGCGCACGTCGTCCGACAGCTCGGTGAGCCGGTCCTGGATCGAGCGTAGCTCTTTGCTGCAGTCGCCCGCCGAGGGGGGGAGGCTGCTCTCCAGCGACTCGGCTTGGACGACCAGCATGGCCAGTCGCTGGTTGATGTCGTCATGGAGATCCCTGGAGATGCGCCGGCGTTCCTCCTCCTGGGCCGTGAGGAGACGGGCCGCCAGGTCCCGCAACTCCTGCCGGCTGGTGGCGAGATCGTGTTCGCTGGCGCGCAGGGACTCCTCCGTCTCGACGTGTTCAGAAATTTCATGCAGCAGGGTGCGGTTTACGTCGGCCAGTTCCCTGGTGCGGGCGGCGACGCGCGCTTCAAGTTCGTCCTTCGCCTGACGGAGTCGAGTCTCCGCATGATGCCGTTGTCGCAGCAGCATGGCCGAGATCCAGACGACGACGAGACCCAGAGAGGCATTGGTGACTCCTACCCACAGCGGAATGCTGCTCAGGCGAGGCCCCGCCACGGCCCCGACGATGAGCAGCCCGGTGGCGCAGGCGGCGGTGAGCAGTGGAAGTCGCGGGTTCGGGGAGAATGAGGCCAGCAGCACGATTCCGGCGTAGAGCGCACCGATGGCGACCCCGAGTGGCATGAACAGATCGAGCGCAAAGAGGCCGCACGTCAATCCGACGATGCCTGGAAGAATCCAGCTCTTATGTTTGCCGGCCATCGCCTGCCTGATTCATGTGCGTATTATCCGTTCCCGAGTGGCGCGGTTCAACCCCGGAATACACGGCCTGCCGGCTCAGTCCTGGTCCATTTGCTTCTTGAGGCGCCGGTCCAGGGCGAACCGCGTCAATCCCAGATGTTTGGCGGCCAGGGTTTTATTGTGATCCGAGAGGCGCACGACTTCCTCAATCAGGGCCGACTCGATATCGGCCAGCGTCTGTTGTCCCAGCACCATTTCAATGCGAAGGGAGGGGTGCTCGCCTTTCGCCATGGCCACGGCGATGTGCGGGGCCTGCTCGCGTAATTCGCGCGGGAGGCAGCCGGCGGTCAAGGTCTTGTCGTGGCAGAGAATCATGGCGCGTTCGATGATGTTCTGGAGTTCGCGAATATTGCCTGGATAGCTGTATCGCTGAAGGAGTTCCTGCGCCTCGGGTTCGATGTCGATGACCTCTTTGCCGAATTCTTTGCCGAATCGCAGCATGGCCTGCATGGACAGCGGCAGAATATCCTCCGTGCGCACGCGCAGGGGCGGGAGTTCGAAGGTCACCACGTTCAGCCGAAAGAAGAGATCTTCCCGGAAGCTGCCGCGCGCGGTGTCCTTCTTGAGGTCGCGATTGGTGGCGGTCATCAAGCGGAAGTCTACTGAGAGGTCTTCCGTCCCGCCCACACGCCTGAAGGTGCGTTCCTGCAGGACGCGGAGCAGCTTTGCTTGCATGGCCGGGTCCAGGTCGCCGATTTCGTCCAGAAACAATGTGCCGCCTTCGGCCTTCTCCAGCAGCCCGCGTTTGCGCTGATGGGCGCCGGTGAAGGCGCCCCGCTCGTGTCCGAACAGCTCGCTTTCAAAAAGTTCCTTGGGAATGGCCGTGCAGTTCACCGCGACAAAGGGCCCGGACGCGCGCGGGCTATTGCAATGAATGACCCGCGCGAGGAACTCCTTGCCGGTGCCCGTTTCGCCTTGGAGCAGCACGGTGGATTTGGCGTTCGCCGCCACATCCCGAACCTGGCCGAGCAGGAGCTGCATCGCCGGACTGCGCGCGTCGATGTTAGAGAGCGCGTAGGCACTGTTCTGGTCTTCGAGCGAAAATTCGACCCGGTGGCGCAGGGTGAGGAATTCGATCGCGCGATCGACGACAGGGTCGACACCGGAGAGGTCGACCGACTTGATCAGGAAATCGTAGGCGCCCAGCCGCATCGCTTCGACCGCATCTTCCACTGTGCCATAGGCCGTCAGCATGATGATCAGCGTCTGGGGCGCGATCGGGCGAAGCTGCCGGAGCGTTTCGACGCCTCCCATGCCGGGCATCTTCAAATCCAGCAGGATGAGGTCCGGCGCATGTTGGGTGACGGCGCGGATCACGTCCTCGCCTGATTCGAACCCGGTCACGGTGTGGTGGCGCCGCGAAAGGCGTTTGACGATGGCGGATCGAATGGCTGGTTCGTCATCCGTGACGTAAATCGTGGCCTGCATGCTGTTCCTCTTCCTGCATTCGTAGTGGTTGTTGTCGTAAGGGGGCCCAGACGCGCACGGTGGTGCCGCGTCCCACTTCACTGTCCAAGGCAATTTCTCCGCCGTGTGCTTCGAGAATGTTGCGGCAGATGGCAAGTCCCAATCCTGTCCCCTGCGGTTTGCCGCTCGTGAAAAACGGTTCGAAGACGTGCGGGAGATGGGTGGGGCTGATCCCGGTGCCCCGGTCTGCGACGGTGACTTCCAGTCCCGGCTCCACACCGCGAGCCTGCTGAACCAGGGTGACGGTAGTCGTCCCGCCGGAGGGGCTAGCTTCGATTGCGTTCTGCAGCACGTTGAGCAGCACTTGTTTCAGTTGATCGCGATCGGCCTGAATGGTGTAGGGAGCGTCCGGCGCCGAGAGACGGATCGTCGCCTGTTTGCGCGTGAGCGGCTCATCCAAGACCTTCATGACCTCTTGCACCAGCTGTGCCATGTCGAAGGCGAACGCCACGATCTCACGCGGGCGGGCATAGTCGATGATCTGGTTGACGATTCGATCAAGGCGTTTGGTCTCCTGCAGAATGACGGCCAGATCGGGGCGGCGCGCATCGGTTGGATCGGTATCGTCGAGCAGGAGGGATGTGGTCGAGCCGATGCCGACGAGGGGGTTTCTGATTTCGTGGGCGATGCCTGCGGCTACCTGTCCGAGTGTGGCCAGTCGCTCGGCCCGCCGCAGTCGCGATTGCATGAGATCGAGGGCCGTGATGTCCACGTTGAATCCCTGGTACATGACGACCTCTCCGGAATGATCGCGAATCGGGATGCGCCGGCTCAAGACTTTTCTGACCGTGCCGTCCGCATGAAGAAACCGGAAGACCGTTTCATAGGGTTGCCCTTCCGTCACCGCCTGCGCGAATTCCTCGATGACCCGCTCCCGGTCCTCCGGGTGGATCGCGCGCCGGACTGCATCGGGGTCTTTCTCTTCGCTCGGATCGAGTCCCGCGAGGAGGCTGTTGTAGCGATTGCTGAACACGAGGGTCATCCCCCTGGTGGTGAAGATCCCGAAGGGCGCATGGTCGACGATACTGCGGTACTTGGCCTCCGATCCGGCCAGATCCTGGTTGAGCTTGCGCAGGTTGGCTTCGGACAGTTGCAGCGCCGCAATGTGAGAATGGATGGCCGAGCTCATGGCGTGCATGACACGGGACAGATTGCCGATCTCATCGGTTCTTGTCATGACCGGGACGTGCGGGATCGGATGCGTATCGGTCGCCATCACTGCGGTGGCCAGGCGCTCCAGCGGCGTCGTGATGGAGTGGGCGATGAGGTGCAACGCCGCTACCATGCAGATCAACGCGAAGAGCCCGCCGCCGAGGATGGTCATGAGCATCGTGTCGCGATCCTGGGCGAGTTTCGCGAGTTTGGTATTCAGCGCCGTCTGGGCGAGATGTTCGAAGCGCCCCATGTCCTGCCGAATCGTCAACATCAGCGTGCGCCCCTTGCCCTCCTCAATGTAGAGCCGCGCCTCCTCCGTGTGCTCGGCCTTCACGGCTTCGATCAGCGTTTCCTTTTCATCGATGAACTGTCTGACGAGCTTCTGGACAGAGGTGATCAACGCGCGTTGATCATCATAGGCGGAGACCTGCGCTTCCAGCGTCCTGCCGATGTTGAGCACATGGTCCTGGGCGGTTCGATAGGGAAACAGATAATGTTCCTGGCTCGTGAGCACGAAACCGCGGAACCCTGTTTCGAGGTCCACGACAAGCCGAAGGTACTCCGAGGCCAATCGCTGGGAGTAGTAGATGTCATTGAGCTGGCCTTCGTCGTCGGAGAACGTCGTGACGCTGCGGTAGGTCAAGACGCTGAGGAGCAGAACCGTGAGCGCAGGAATCACCGACGCAAGAAACAACTTGCGGGCAATGGGCAGATTGCTGAGCAGGTCACTCAAGGGCGGTCTTCATCTCCGACGATATCGTAGTCTGTGCGCTTGTCTGTGTGCAACTTTGCCGCCTGATCCGTCCTGTCGAGAGGAATCCCTGTGCCTTCAGCGGTGACGATCCTCGTTCCGCATGCGGCTTTTGCCGCGGGATGCGAGATGAGCGGTTTCGCACCGTGCGCCTGTGCGATCTCGCCCGTATTCATGAAGGTCCTCAAGGGAGCGGATGATTCGGATCCGGTCCAGGCAGCGCCGAACGATCTTCCCCATCTGTCTCAGAGCGTTGCGGATGATTGAAAGATACTACGGCACGCGCCTTGCTCAAGCGTGTGACAGAAGGATCTCCGTGACCGTGCCACGCATCGCGCGACGAGTGATGGCCGGCGAACCGAAGAAGGAGGCTGCGATGGATTATGTGAAACCATACGGCGTGGTGGACAGTATGCTGGCCGGCGGCGCGCTGAAGCTGAGTTTGCCGCCGCGTCAGTTGGTGCTGCGTGGCATGCTGGCCGGCGCTTACCTGGGAATCGGGACGAGCATGGCGGTGACGGTCGCAGTCGAAACCGGATACTGGATTCTCGGCAGCCTGCTCTTCCCCTTCGGATTGGCGCTGGCGATTCTGCTTGGCGCCGAGATCATCACGGGCAGTTTTGCGCTGTTGCCCTGCGCTGCGGTGGCCGGCCAGAAAAATGCCGGTCTGCGAAAGGTCTTTGCAAACTGGGGTTGGGTCTTCCTGGGCAATCTGCTGGGCAGCACCCTGTATGCAGGCCTGTTTGCCATCGCGCTCACCACCGCAGGCGATGCACAAATCAATGCGGTCGGCACCAAACTCATTGCGATCGCCGAAGCGAAAACCAACTATTACGCGTCACATGGCACGGCCGGGCTCCTCGCGGCGTTCACCAAAGGCATGCTCTGTAACTGGATGGTCAGCCTGGCGGTGGTGGCTGCGTTCATGTCGACGTCATTCTCCGGGAAAATTCTCGCGATCTGGGGACCGACCTTGTTGTTCTTTTCGCAAGGATTCGAGCATGCGGTCGTGAACATGTTTCTCATGCCCGTCGGCATGTTGCTGGGAGCCAATGTCAGTGTGTCGACCTGGTGGCTCTGGAATCAGATCCCGGTGACCTTGGGGAATCTGGTCGGGGGCATGCTGTTTACGGGTTTGGCGATCTATGGGGCGCATCATACGAGTGCGCCGGCCGCGACCCAATCCGTTCCCGCCACGGTGCCGGCTCAACCGGGGACGGCCCGGGCCGATCAATCGGGCTATTCTCCTTCGTATTAAGTCATGGAGTGCGGCGATGGCGGTTGTCTATCTCAGACGGTTGCATGGGTGGCGCTTCGTGCTGTTCAACGCCGTCCTCGGCCTGTCGCACATCGTCGTGTTGTTCAACGCCGGTTCCTACATTGCCCTGCTGCCGCATGTGTCGGGCGATCTGGGCGGCGTGCTGCCGAGTTTCCTCACCTGGGCGCAGACCGACTTTATGGTCGGGTTGGCCCTGGGATTTCCGCTCGCGCGCTACCTCTCGGGACGTATCGGCGATTACCGTCTGCTGATCGGCGCCTTCATCGTGTATAGCGTGGCGTCGTATTTGTGCGGTGACAGCCAGACGCTCGCACAGTTCGTTCCTGCTCGCATTGTGCAAGGGATTGCGGGCGGCATCACCCTGCCGATCGCCCAGTCCATGCTGCTCAACGAATACCCCAAGCGGTTGAAGGCGGTCGCCTTGACCGTCTGGGGCCTGTTCAGCATTACGCCCTTCACCATCGGGATGCCGGTGGGAGGATACATCGCCTACATGCTCGGGTGGCGTTTTCTGTTCTACCTGGATTTTGTGTTGACACTTGTGATTGTCGGCACGCTGGCCGCTTTGTTGTATGGGCGAGGCTTTCGTCGCCGGTATGCGCGATTCGACCTGGTCGGGTTCCTGCTGCTGGCGGTGTTGTTGTTGGGACTTCAGACGTTGCTGAACATGGGCAACGATTTCGACTGGCTGGATTCGCCGTTCCTCCAGGCCATCGCCGTAGTGCTGTTAATCGCCTTTCCCTGTTTCATTATTTGGGAATTGGGAGAGCGGCATCCGACTCTGGACCTTCGACTGTTCATGCATCGCAATTTTGTGATCGGCCTCATCAGCCTGACGCTCGGGTTCTTCTCGATCCAAGGGCTATTGTCGCTGTTGATCGTGCAGATCCAACTCATTCTCGGCTATTCGTCCAAGCTGGCCGGGCTGGCGCTGCTGCCGCTGGTCTTGCTCGGGGCGCCTGCCATCGCGGTCATGCATATCCTCTGCAAGTATATCGATGCCCGCTGGTTGATTTGCCTCAATAGTCTGGGCTTTGCCTGGACCTTCTACTGGCTCGGCCTCTACGACGATCCGCATAGTTATGAAGAACTCTTCTGGCCGATGCTCGTCGAAGGCATTTTTCTGGGATCGTTTTTTACGCCTGTGACAGTGTTGACCCTGCATGGCCTGTCCGGTCCGCTCATCATGCGCGCGGCCGAGGTTGCGAATCTCCTACGCGTGGCTGCGGGGGCGTTCGGAATTACGTTTCAAGGCATCGTGCTGTTTCGGCGTATCCACTTTCATCAATTGCATTTGGCCGATCACTTCGGCGGGCGGCAGTCGATCTCGTTCGATCCGATGGGGCAATTGACGGCCAAACTCAGCGCGGCCGGATTATCGCAGGCTCAGATCCAGGCCAAGCTTGGCCTGCTGATCCGGCAAGAAGCGGCGATTCTTGGTCTGAACGACGCGTTTCTGGTCGCCAGCTTCCTGTTCGTCGGATTGGGCATCCTGGTGTGGTTCGCCGATCCGACTCATTTGCCGATGGCGCCGGATCCGGCCGACGAGCTGCGTGAAATGCGGGCGGAAGAATTGATCGAGGAGGTGCCATGAGGTCGCGAGTCACCACCGCGCGGCGGTTGCGGATCGGTCTGGGGATCGGCTGCGCGCTCTTCTTCGGCGGGTGTGCCTGGATCCCGAAAGGGGATCAACCGGCGCAATATCTCGAGGCGCCTGAAATGACGGAGACGCTGGCGGAGGTCACGTCCCGGCTTCAGAATTGGCCGGCGGATCGCTGGTGGGAACAGTTCGGCAATCCGGAACTGAACGGGTTGATCGAGCAGTCGCTCAACGACAACCCCGGGTTAAAACATGCGGCGGCGCGGCTACGGCAGGCCACGTCACTGGTGAAGGTCGAAGGCGCGCGGCTCTTGCCGTTTCTCGAAGCGGACGCGTCGCTGACGTACGAGCGCATTTCACAACATGGCGTGTTTGCAGCCCTGAATCCGGAAGTGGCAGGCATCAGGATCATGTACGGGATTATCAACCCGTTGAGCTTCCGGTATGAGTTCGATTTTTGGGGAAAGAACCGGGCCATGCTGGAAGCCGCGCTGGGCCATGCGGCGGCCGAAGAAGCGGAAACGGCCGAAGTTCGACTGCGGCTGACCACCGGCATTGCCCGCGCCTATTTCCGCGGCCAGGCGCTTCAACAGCAACTCGATATCGTCAAAACCATCGTCGGCATCCGCCGCGAGCTCAAGACACTGGCGGAGACTCGGTTCCGGCTCGGGCTTGATAACGACCAGCCGGTGAAAATCGCGGTGGCCGACTATGAAGCCGCGTTCAAGCGCCAGGCGGCGATCCGCGATCAGCTGGATGTGCAGCGTCATCTACTGGCGCGATTGGTCGGCAAGGGGCCGGATGAAGGGGCCCATCTCTTTGCCAAGCCGAAAGTGATCGTTCCCAGTCAGATGGCGGCGCCGGATCATCTGTCCCTGGGATTACTCGTCCATCGGCCCGATCTGGCCGCTGCCCTGTATCGTGCCCACGCCGCCTCGCGTTTGGTCAGAGTGGCGACGACGCAGTTCTATCCCACCATCGATCTGACGGGATTCGTGGGATTCAATGCACTGACATTGGCGAAGGGTACCGACAAGCTGGCCAATTTTCTTTTCAGCGGTCAAAGCTTCACGTACGGCTTGGCGCCCGGATTGCGCATGCCTTGGTTTGAAGGCGGCCGGCTCCGCGGTGAATTGGGGGCGCAACGGGCGGAATACGATGCGGCGGTGGAACTCTACAACGACACGCTGCTGGAAGCGATGCGGGAAGTCGCCGACAGTTTGAGTGCCTGGCAAACGACGAACGAGATCATGGCTTCGCACAAACGGCTGGTGGCCTCGTTGGGCGACGACTGGCGGTTGGCGAAGGTGCGACTCGTGAATGGGCTCGATGATGATCGGGAAGTGCTGCGACATCGTTATCCGGTGCTGGAGCAGGAGTATGCGTTACGGGCGCTGGAGAGCGACCAACTGGTGGCGGCAGTCGATCTGATCGAATCCTTGGGCGGCGGCTATCACAATCCGGACATTGAAAAACGACCGAAACAGAATCCGAGCTAAATCCATGACAACCACAACTGCAGATATGGCTCAGCCTCCGCAATCCTCTGGTGGCCCGCCGCCGGCCGGCCCCTACCGTATCCATCCGAAGGCCATTCGTGCGCGCCGGAATCGACGGCTCCTGGTCGTGGCGGGGTTGGTGCTGGTCGCCACCGTCGCCTATCTGGTGCATTGGTATACGCATGATCGGTTTTGGGTACGAACCGATAACGCCTACGTCACAGGGAACCTGGTGCCGGTGGCGGCGCAGGCCTCCGGCATTGTGACGCAGGTGCTGGCGGAGGAAACACAGTTCGTCAATCGCGGCGACTTGATGATCAAGTTGGACGAACATCAGGCCTACGCTGCACTGGGAAGGGCTCGTGGCCGGTTGGGCGAGGAGGTTCGGCGCATTGCGTCGCTGTTTATCAATCGGAAGCAACTCGCGGAAAAATTACGCTCGCGCCGGGCCCGGCTAGAGTTGGCCGAGCACGATATGGACCGGTATCAACGGGCCGCTCCGAGCGGCGCGATCTCCAAGCAGATCCTGCAAAATACCGCGGACAAAATTGCCAGTTTGGACGCAGAGGTGCGGGAGACCCAGGCCGAGCTGGATTCGCTGGATGCGCAGATCGGGGGCACGACCGTCATGGCCCATCCGGCAGTGGATCTCGCGAAACATCAACTGATCGAAGCGCATCTGGAGTATGCGCGCCAACAGATCCGCGCTCCCATTTCGGGATATGTCGCCAAGCGCAAAGCTCAGGTGGGAGATCGTGTTCAGCCTGGAGCGCTGCTCATGACCATCGTTCCGCTGGATCATCTGTGGGTCGAAGCGAATTTGCGCGAAACCGAACTACAGCATGTCCGTCCAGGCCAGCCGGCCTTGGTCAATGTGAGCCTGTACGGATCGAAGCAAACGTTCCACGGCACGGTCGAGGGTCTGGTGCCGGGGAGCGGCAGCGCGTTCGCTCTGTTGCCTCCGGACAATTCGACCGGCAACTTCATTCACATCGTCGAGCGCGTTCCGGTTCGTATCGCCTTGCCTGCGGACGAACTGCGGGAACATCCGATCCGGCCAGGCCTGTCGACTGTGACCAGCATCAATATCACCGAGTCCGGGCAATCCGTGTGGACCTCCCTGGCGACTCCCTCCACGGCCGAATACGAGACCGATGTCTATGCGGACGAATTGCCGATGGCGGAATCGCTGGCAACGGACGTGATCGCGACTAATTTGGTCGTCGGCGATCGAGGCGAGTCGACGGGTTCCCTTCTCGACGATGAGGAAGAAAATCAGCGGATCGTGCCACGAAAAGGTGATGCGCGTACGTCGCCTGAAGGACGGGTTCCGGCGGACCTCGACCGGATGCGTACGCACCGTGATCCGGTGCCGAGCACATTCATTCCGCGACGAAGTCCTGATCTGGGAGTTACGACGGCGCCTCTTGCGCCTTCGATCGGTCCACGCTCCGGATCGTTGGTGCCTGAGGCAGGGCGTGGTAGCTCGCGGCTCGGGCCAGGTTTCGAGCCGGGTGAGGGGCGGCCGGTTTTGGGCACAGGACGTCACTAGCAGGTTGCGGAAAAACTCATTTTGAGTCCCAAAGCCACCACAGATACGCGGTGTGGGACGACGTTGAACAGCCTCGCAGGATGCGCAAAAAGGCCGTCCAGCAAGGCCGCAGCGAGCACAGGGGCGAATCGTACTCTTGCGGTACGGTGAGCCGCTGAGCGATGCGAGAACGCCGCTGGCGGACTTTTTCCGCATCCTGCTAGTTTCCTTGTCGGAACATCGGGAAGACAAGCCTTGCCGAACCACCTGATCCGCCAGGCTGCCGCCGGCGTTACATTAAAGTTTGATGAAGATTCGACGAGCGACTGGAATCAGGAATGGGCCCAGCCTATGATGCCGACAGCGCACAAGCCACACCGACCATTGAGGCCTGCCTGTAGGTCACTTCTCTGCGTGCCTTCGCCTGTTCTGACGACGTGTCGCTCCAGCGCGCAGAGTCAGTGAGCCGTTCATAGAGGGTCTATGTTACGGGAAGAAGAAACACGTCGTGCATAACGCGGCGCTTAACTATCGCACCCTGTTGTCCGTCACCAATGTGCTGAATTCTCAGCGCAATCGGCAGAGTCTGTTTCGGGCCGTGACGGATCAGTTGGCGAAAGTCGTCCGGTGGGAGCGGGCCGGCATCACGGTGTACGATTTGAAGTCGGATGCCTTTCGCTTTTATGCGGTGGAAACGAATCTGCCGAAAGTGGTGCTCAGAAGCGACGCGATGATCCCTCGCGCGCACAGCGCGGTGGGGTGGGTCTACGATCATCATCAGGTACACGTGCGGCCCCACCTTCAGCGGGAGCGACTGTTTATCGAGGATGAGAGTTATCTCCAGGAAGGACTTGGTCGCATGATCAACCTTCCTATGGTCGTCCAGGAAGCGTGTCTTGGAACGCTGAACATCGGCAGCATCGAGGCGGGGCCTCCGGATCCGGCCGATGTGGATTTTCTCCAGCAGGTGGCCACGCAGATCGGCTTTGCCATTGCGCACGTCAACGCCTACGAAGAAATCACCCGTTTGAAAGAACAGTTGGCGCGGGAAAATGTGTATTTGGTGGAGGAGCTGAAGGCCAATCAGGATTTTGGCATCGTCGTGGGGCGAAGCCAGGCATTCGAACAGGTGTTGACGCTCGCTCGGCAGGCGGCTCCGACGAGCGCCACGGTGATGGTGACCGGGGAGACCGGAACCGGCAAGGAGGTCTTGGCGCGCGCGATCCATGAGCGGAGTTTGCGGCGCGATCGGGCCTTTGTGCGATTGAATTGCGCGGCGCTCCCCGCTGGATTGATCGAAAGCGAGTTGTTCGGCCACGAGCGGGGCGCCTTTACGGGCGCCGAACATCAGCGGGTCGGCCGGTTCGAGCTTGCCGATGGCGGCACGTTGTTTCTGGATGAGGTCGGCGAGATGCCGCTTGAGGCGCAGGCGAAGCTCTTGCGGGTGCTCCAGGACGGCCTGGTCGATCGAGTCGGCGGCGCGAATGCCATTCCGGTGGATGTCCGGGTGATTGCCGCCACGAACGCCGATTTACACCGGGCGATCCAACAGGGGCGTTTCCGCAGCGATTTGTACTATCGCTTGAACGTATTTCCCATCCATATGCCTCCGCTCAGAGAACGCCCGGAGGACATACCCATCCTCGCCCGACACTTCCTGCGGGTTCATTCACGGCGGCTGAAGCGACAGTGTGAAGACTTCGATGGGGTGTCGATGGAGCGGTTGGTGCAATATGCCTGGCCGGGAAATGTGCGGGAGCTTGAGAACATCGTGGAGCGTGCATTGATCCTGTGTCACGAGCGCCTGTTGCGTATCGATCCGGCGATGGTGCATGTACGCGTCCCGCCCGAATCTGGTCCTCGACGAACACTGCATGACGAAGAGCGCCACCATATTCTTCAAACGCTCACGTTGCTCGACTGGCGAATCGAAGGCCCCGGCGGCGCTGCAGAGCAGTTGGGGTTGGCCCCGAGCACGCTCCGCAGCCGGATGCGGAAATTGGCCATTCGCCGCCCCTCCCGCAGGTAACCAGTTCCTCCGTGTCCGTCTCTCTCATCACAGATGAATGCCCAATTCCACGATTGATCGTGGTGGAATCGTGGTATCCCACCACGTGTTTTCGTGGCTGCGTCGTATCGCCCGCGATCTTCATCCAATCTTCATTTCCGCTGTTCGATTTTTCAACGACATAGACATTTCGTCGTGAATCGACCTCGTGGCATGTGAGGTGCACAAGGGGTCGTCGTGATTTTCTATTCTTTTGATCTTCTCACTGATGCGCGTGGTTCTTTGCGCGGAGGGCTGCGAAGCGCTGCGCCGCCGTACGACCGGCCGCTCGTGCGGAGGGAACACCGTCGGCCTGGAAGGAGGGTGCATTGGCATTGGCCTGTTCCGGTCTGGGGGAAGTGTTGTGTGGACGCCACGAGTCGTGGCGCCGGTAGGGTGTCCTGTCTTCTTATGAGGAGGTATTCATGATGCAATTATCCCGCAGGCAGTTCTTAAAGGTCTCGGCGGGGACGGTCGCAGTCGCAGCCGTAGCCGACAAGGCTCTGGCATTGACCGCGCTGCAGCCGGTCGTCGAGGTCAACAATCCCTTGGGTGAGTATCCGGATCGATCGTGGGAGCGCGTCTATCACGATCAATACCGGTACGACTCATCCTTCACCTGGGTCTGCTCACCGAACGATACCCACGCCTGCCGTATTCGGGCGTTTGTGCGGAACGGTGTCGTGATGCGTGTGGAGCAGAACTATGACCACCAGACCTACGAAGATCTCTACGGCAACCGTGGCACGTTCGCGCACAATCCGCGCATGTGTTTGAAAGGGTTTACCTTCCACCGCCGTGTGTACGGCCCCTATCGCTTGAAGGGGCCCTTGATGCGGAAGGGCTGGAAGCAGTGGATGGACGACGGCTCTCCCGAACTGACGTCGGACGTGAAGCGTAAGTACAAATTCGACAGCCGGTTTCTCGAC
Organism: Nitrospira defluvii; assembly: GCA_000196815.1. Lineage (GTDB taxonomy): Bacteria > Nitrospirota > Nitrospiria > Nitrospirales > Nitrospiraceae > Nitrospira_A > Nitrospira_A defluvii_A. The sequence goes on along the minus strand of FP929003.1, from coordinate 3,191,326 downwards.
GACATGGTCCGCGTGTCCTGGGATACGGCCTTCACCTATGTCGCCAAGGGGTTGATCGTCATCGGCACTCGTTACAGCGGTGAAGCCGGTGCACGGCGGTTGCGCGAGCAAGGTTATGCTCCGGAAATGATCGAAATGATGAAGGGCGCGGGCGTGCGGACGTTCAAACATCGCGCCGGTATGCCGATCCTCGGCATGATGGGGAAGCATGCCAATACCCGGTTCAACAACTGCGTCCTGCCGTTGCTGGATAGCTGGATCCGGAAGGTCAATCCCGATCAGGCGCAGGGCGGACGCTACTGGAACAACTATACCTGGCACGGCGATCAAGACCCGTCGCAGCCCTGGTGGAACGGCACACAGAACTGCGACGTCGACCTCTCCGACATGCGCTTCACGAAGCTGAATACCAGCTGGGGGAAAAATTTCGTCGAAAATAAAATGCCGGAAGCGCATTGGAAATTGGAAAGTATGGAACGGGGGGCGCGCCTCGTCATTATCACCCCCGAATACAATCCAACGGCCAGCCGCGCGGACTATTGGATCCCGGTGCGTCCCGAGACGGACGGCGCGCTGTTTCTCGGGGCCTCGAAAATCATTCTCGATGAGAATTACCAGGACATCGATTTTATCAAGGGCTTTACGGACATGCCGTTGCTCGTACGGACGGATACCCTCCAGTATTTGGATCCGCATGAAGTGCTGAAAGACTATCAGGTGCCGGATTTCACGAAGTCGTATTCGGGGCGCGTCCAGGGATTAAGCCAAGACCAGGTGCAGCGTCTCGGGGGCATGATGGTCTGGGACTTGGCCAAGGGGAAAGCCGTGCCGCTCCATCGCGAGCAGGTCGGTGTCCATCTGGCTCAAAGTGGCATCGACCCGGCCTTGACGGGCACCTATCGGATCAAGCTGCTCAACGGGCGCGAGGTCGACGTCATGCCGATCTATCAGCTGTATACGATTCACCTCCAGGATTATGACCTGGATACCGTGCATCAGGTGAATCGGGCGCCGAAGGATCTGATTGTTCGCTGGGCGCGGGACTGCGGCACCGTCAAACCCGCGGCGATTCACAATGGGGAGGGTGTCTGTCACTATTTCCATATGACGTCGATGGGACGGGCCGCGGCATTGGTGATGATGCTGACGGGCAATATCGGGAAGTTCGGCACCGGCTGTCATACCTGGTCCGGTAACTACAAGGTGGGGATTTGGCAGGCGGCGCCCTGGTCCGGCGCGGGGGCCAGCGTCTATCTGGGAGAAGATCCCTGGAATTTGAATCTCAGGGACGACGTGCACGGCAAGGAAATCAAATACCGAAAATATTACTACGGTGAGGAGCCGGGCTATTGGAACCATGGCGACAATGCGCTGATCGTCAATACGCCGAAGTACGGTCGCAAGGTGTTCACCGGCAAGACGCATATGCCGAGTCCCAGCAAGGTTCGCTGGGTGGTGAACGTGAACATTCTGAACAACGCGAAGCACCACTACGACATGGTGAAAAACGTCGATCCGAACATCGAGATGCTGGTCACGCAAGACATCGAGATGACCTCGGATGTCAACCATGCCGACGTGGCATTCGCGGTGAATTCGTGGATGGAGTTTACCTATCCCGAAATGACGGCCACGGTGTCGAATCCCTGGGTGCAGATCTGGAAGGGCGGCATCCGCCCTCTGTACGACACCCGGAACGATCTCGATTCGTTCGCCGGCGTCGCCGCGAAGCTGAAAGAAATGACGGGCGAACAGCGGATGGCGGATACGTATAAGTTTGTCTATCACAACCGGGTGGATATTTACGTGCAGCGCATTCTCGATGCGTCGACCACGTTTTTCGGCTACAGCGCCGACGTCATGTTGAAGTCGGAAAAGGGGTGGATGGTCATGTGTCGCACCTATCCGCGGCACCCGCTCTGGGAAGAGACCAACGAGTCCAAGCCGCACTGGACGCGATCGGGACGCCTGGAGACCTACCGTATCGAGCCGGAGGCGATCGAATACGGCGAAAACTTCATTTCACACCGGGAAGGCCCGGAGTGTACCCCGTATATGCCGAATGCCATCATGACGACCAATCCCTATGTCCGGCCGGAGGATTACGGGATTCCCGTGACGGCGCAGCACCATGACGATAAGACGGTGCGGAATATCAAACTGCCGTGGTCGGAAATCAAACAACACCCGAACCCGTTGTGGGAGAAGGGCTACCAGTTCTACTGCGTGACGCCTAAGACCCGGCACCGGGTGCACAGCCAATGGTCGGTGAACGACTGGGTGCAGATTTACGAGTCGAACTTCGGCGATCCCTACCGCATGGACAAGCGGACGCCGGGTGTCGGCGAGCACCAGATCCACATCAACCCGCAGGCGGCGAAGGATCGCGGGATCAACGACGGCGATTATTGTTATGTGGACGGCAATCCGGTGGACCGGCCCTATCGCGGCTGGAAACCGTCGGATCCGTTTTACAAGGTCGCCCGCTTGATGATCCGGGCGAAATACAATCCCTCATACCCGTACCACGTGACGATGGCCAAACACGCTCCCTATGTGTCCACGGCCAAATCCGTCAAGGGGCATGAGACGCGACCGGACGGCCGCGCGATCGCGGTGGATACCGGCTATCAGTCCAACTTCCGGTATGGGGCCCAACAATCATTCACCAGGAGCTGGCTCATGCCGATGCACCAGACTGACTCACTGCCGGGCAAGCAGGCGAATGCGTTGAAATTCAAATGGGGATTCGAAATCGATCACCACGCGGTCAACACGGTGCCGAAAGAATGCTTGATCCGCATCACTAAGGCGGAAGACGGCGGTATCGGAGCGCGTGGTCCGTGGGAACCAGTCCGGACCGGGTTCACGCCGGGTCAAGAAAACGAGTTCATGGTCAAGTGGCTGAAGGGTGAACATATCAAGATCAAAGTCTAGCGTGACGCGTGAATCGTATCTCGTGAAGCGTCGCTTGCGAAGGGCGCTTCACGAACGACGAGCGACGGATTGCGACTGAAAGGAGCAAGTCAATGCCAGAAGTCTATAACTGGCAACTGGGACGGAAGATGCTGTATCCCTACGAGGAGCGGCATCCGAAGTGGCAGTTTGCCTTTGTGTTCAACATCAATCGCTGTTTGGCTTGTCAGACCTGTTCGATGGCCGACAAGTCGACCTGGCTCTTCTCGAAGGGGCAGGAGTACATGTGGTGGAACAACGTGGAAACCAAGCCGTACGGCGGGTATCCGCAGTTCTACGACGTGAAGATCACCCAGCTCATCGAGCAGGTGAACCCGGGGGGCCAGGTGTGGAACGTCCGCGTGGGACGCAAGCACCATGCGCCGTACGGGGTGTTCGAGGGAATGACCATTTTCGACGCCGGCGCCAAAGTCGGGCAGGCGGCGATCGGGTACATCCCCACGGACCAGGAATGGCGGTTCGTGAACATCTATGAAGACACGGCGACCTCGATGCGGGCCCTGGTCGAGAACATCGACAAGTCGGGCTTTACGCGCGACGAACCGTGGCGGCTCTCCGGCAGCAGCTTGCCGGAACACGAGACGTATTTCTTCTATCTGCAGCGGATCTGCAACCACTGCACCTATCCGGGCTGCCTGGCAGCCTGCCCGCGCAAGGCGATCTACAAGCGGCCGGAAGACGGCATCGTGTTGATCGACCAGAACCGGTGCCGCGGGTACAAGAAGTGCGTGGAGCAGTGCCCGTTCAAGAAGCCGATGTACCGGGGCACGACCCGGGTGTCGGAGAAGTGTATTGCGTGTTATCCGCGCATCGAAGGCAAGGACCCGCTGACGGGCGGCGAACCGATGGAAACGCGTTGTATGGCGGCCTGCGTGGGGAAAATCCGCATGCAGTCGTTGATGCGCATCGGGGAAGACGGCCTGTGGGCGGAAGACCGCTGGCATCCCCTGTACTACACGATTCGTGTGGAGCAGGTGGCGCTCCCGCTGTATCCACAGTGGGGCACCGAGCCCAACGGCTACTACATCCCGCCGCGGCATGCCCCTCGGGGGTACAACCGGCAGATGTTCGGCCCGGGCGTGGATAACGCCATCGAGAAGTACCTCGTGCCCAGCCGCGAACTGTTGGCGGTGCTCCAGCTCTGGAGAGCCAGCCAGCAGATCGTCTTCCGGTACGATGTCATTCCGGGTCCGAAAGTGTTTGAAACCCAGATTCACGGGAAGCGGTTCGACATGTACAACGATACCGTGTTGGGCTTCAACAAGTCGGGCAAGGAAGTGGCGCGTATTCAGGTCGAAGAGCCGATCTACATCCGGCCGGCCGAACGCGTGAACTGGCTGTAGGACCGAGGGGTGTGTAAGGTCGTGCAGGGATGCAGCGATGGCCTTGTGCTTGGGGCTGTGCCGTCGATCCCGCGAGAGGAAAGCCGGCGGGTAGTCTTCGTGAGGGAGCGATTCTTCACGGAGACTGCCCACGCTGGTGACTTGCCGATGATGCCAGGCACAGTGGGCGAAGTCCTGGCGAAGGCCGAGGGGCGTCATCATGTCTCGGCCCGCTGATTGTAGGAGGCTAGGAATGCGGGACAGAGCGTGATGAATTTCAGAGGACGACTCATAGGCGTTCTTGTCGTTGCCGTAGCGGCGCTGGCCGCGGTGTTCTTCGGCCATCTGTTTCTCTTCGAGCAATGGCGGGTTCAGCAGGAGCGACAGCTCCACCGTTCCAAAATTCTCGGGAACGTGGCGCATTTGCAACGGTTGGTCTTGGAGGTGGAAACGAACTTTCGCGGCTATCTGCTCACGGAGCAGCAGTCGTTTCTCGAACCGATTCGTCTGGCGGAGAATCGGCTGAAGACAGGACTGGCTCAATTGACCGATTTGACCGCCGGCACTCCTGGTTTGCAGGCCGGAGTGGGCGTGCTGTCGGCGCGTCTCGATGAATTCGTTGAGAGCAAACAGCGATTGCTCGCAGTCATCGGAGCGGAGCAGCAGGACCTCGTGCGTTCATATGTGCGGGGAGGGAGTGGTCGGGCGTTGTTCCTGACCATCGAAAAAGCCATCGGAGATTTTGAGGTCCGTATCGAGCGCGAACTGCCGAGCGAACCCATCACCTACGACTCGTGGCTGCAGCGAGCGCGCTGGCAGCTGTTGTTCGTGGAAAGTCTGGGTGTCATGGTGTGTGTCCTTCTGACGCGAGCGGCGCTTCTTCCAAATAGAACCGAGCTGGCGCCGAACGCTCGCCCTCTTCTGTGAGTCTATCCGGGCCGGTGATCAGTCCATTCCGTCGAGTCAGGTACCTGTCGCAATCTGTGCCCCATGTCCCTCTCCATGTGTCGATTCGCACAGTGCGTAGCGTGCGAATTCGCTCGATTTGAGGCCGAGGAACTCTGAAAATCATTGGAATTCCGTTCATGAGTAATGGCATGTGCCTTGCTTTGAAGACGTTCATCACGGTGAGCGCGTACGAAACAAGGAGTCAGCCCATGGTACGGATGATCAAGAAAGTCGGAGATCGGGAGTTGGCCTGGGTGATGTTGGCGATTGCCGCGGTCGCTCTCTGGAGCACCTGGGGCTTAGCGAGCTAAATACGATCCTTCGCCCTGTCGATGCATTCCTTCAGGACCACGGCCTGATTATGTTCGTTGTCGGAGGCCCCATAGAGTAGAGTGACGGTCTGTGCTTGTGCGAGCCGGGCGAGATCTTCGATCGCGCGGTTCTGTTCCGGTCGGTTCAGTTCCTTGCGATAACGTGTCCGAAATTCCATCCACTTGGCCGGGTCATGGCCGAACCATGTGCGGAGTGCCGTGCTGGGAGCCAGTTCCTTTCGCCAGGCATCGAGACGCGCCTGTTTTTTCGTACATCCCCTCGGCCATATCCGGTCGACCAGAATCCTCATCCCATCGTGCGCGCTCGGTGTTTCGTAGACCCGTTTGATTCGAATCATGATGGCACAGCCCCAATCCGCGCGCGGCTACTCCTCGATGCCCACGGCAAGACCGATTGATGCACGGAGCAGATCGTGCCTGGTCACCGAATAGGTCACCTCTCCGTTCTCCTCGACAGGCAGGTTCAGCAAGTGGTTGTCGACCATGAGTTTGATCGCCTCCGGTATCGGCGTCGATTTACCGACGGCAATGGGATGCCCGGCCATCAGTTCTGTCGCCGTCAGACTGTTCAAGTCCTGTCCTGCCTCAAGGGCCTTGAGGATATCAAACTCACTGATGAACCCCACATAGCGGCCCTCTGCATCCAACACCGGTCCACCGGACACATGCGCGGAAAGCAACTCGATGGTGATCGTCATGCCATCCTGTGCGGTATGGAATTGGATCGTATTCGTTCCGACGATTTGTCCGACGGTTTTGAAACCGTCAGCTGGAATTCCTACGCGACTCATGATGTCTCCTTTCGATGCGGCAACAGCCATCGAGGGTGTGAGACGTGTCTGCAGGCCGATGACCTGTGGTCTGCGCTGTTCCTGCGAACTACTGATCTTCCCTTGTGCATCAACTCAGCAAGCGAAGTGCCCGCCCGGATGGGTTGCGATTCCCTGAATTCCTGCGCCGTTACAGACGATGATTCTGTAGATGCGAGCGATTCCGCACGGGGCAGACAGTGCGGAATGTCCCGGTGAAGGACCTCTGGTTGGGGAGTCAGCATGCCGTAACCATTGCTGAATGGCGGATTCCGTTCGTTGGATGTGTGCCGTCAGCAGGATCGCATATTGCAAGGTCTCCGGGGATGGGTTGGCCACACGTGAAGCGAGTAGTCGGCTCTGTCCACAATGGAGGTGCGTGATGGATCCTCAGGTTGTTTCTCCGGGCGATGGCGCCATCGACGAGCAAATTCTCGGTTTGCTGCAACACCACCGGCGGTTGACCTTCCTCACCCTGGCCGAGTCCTTTCCATTGTACACCTGGCATGCATTGTTTGCGGCGTTGAACCGGCTCCGCGGTCAACACCATGTGGACCTGCTACCGCTGACGGCAGATTACGAAGTGGTCTGGCAGCAGGGAAGCGAACGCGCGCCCCTGATGTCCCAAGGGTGCCTCAGGATGTGATGGTGATGTTGCGGTGGACACGACCGCGCGGCGGGTATGAGTGATCGAAGGAGGCACAGGATGTCCTGCAGTCGATGTCAGGGCCTGATGGTGGCCGAAAACCTGTTTAGCCCCAGCGAGGGAGTGTCGCATACGTGGGTGTCGGTCACGCGTTGCCTCAATTGCGGCAATGTGGAAGATCCGTTAATCCGCCTGGCACGACGCCTTCCGGAACAACTTCATCGAAGGGTTCGCCCTGGTCCACAACGCAGAGGCGTATGGATTCGTCGGTTATGGAAACCGGAGCCGGAGTAGCTATGCCGTTTGGACGGCCGGAAGTATGGTCGTGACGAAAGGAATGAGGATGTTCCGCCGGTGGAATGCAGCCGGAGGGAGGAGGTGCCATGGAAGGGTATGGAAAACGTGTGCTGATTGCGGAGGACGAGGAGAGTGTGAGGCGCCTGCTGGCCGTGGTGCTTGAGGAAGCCGGGTATACCGTGCATGCGGTGAAAGATGGCATGGAAGCCCTGGCCGAAATGAAGAAGCGGCGGTTCGATGCGGTGGTCGCGGATTACCGCATGCCCCGTCTGGATGGGGAGCAGTTTCTGCTGCTGAGTCGCCTGATGTGGCCCCAGACTCCGACCGTCCTCCTGTCCGCCGAGCATACGGATTTGCCCGTGATCCTGAAAATGCAAGGCGCCTGTGCCCTCGTGCCGAAACCCTTCGATTCGCAGGGGCTGTTACAGACGCTGCAGGCTGCCGTAGAGGCGGCCTGTAGTTGTTGCTCCCCGAGTTCGATACCGCGTGAGGGGACGAATAACACCCTCTCAGTATCCCCCTCCTAGCGGCTGGTCACCTCGAGGAAGGCGTCTGTGCTGGATGGAGGATGACCGGGTTGAGGGTGACATTCTGCCGCCTGCTCAGAACCGCCTGAATATGGTATCGTGCGAACGGCTCTCGCGAGAAGTTGTGTAAGCGGCGGGTGTGATGGCTGGATACGAGTTCCTATGGAGAATGCATGAAGAAAAAGACGGCGCCTAAGAAGGCCGCTTCGCGTCCGGCGAAACGGATGACATCAGTGGCTAAAGAAGAGAGTGCTCCGGGGCCGGTGCAAGATATTCAAGTGCGCATCGCGGCACGGGCGCATGAACTGTATGAGCAACGGGGGTGTTTGGATGGGTACCACCTGCATGACTGGCTGGAAGCAGAGCGGGAAATCCTGGGACACCCGGTGGTGATGGATAAGTCCTCAGAGCGTATCTGAACGGGTGCGCGAATAATCAGCCGGCAAAGTGTGGATAGTGTGCGCCGCCCCTGAAATCAAAGGCGGCGCCGTCCGGTTAGTTCATCGTCTGTTCCAACTGATCGACCATTCCTGAAATGGCATCGAATCCGGATTGCCAGAAGGCGGGGGAGTTCATGTCGACTCCCACCTCCGCAAGGATCGCTTGCGGCGCCTTCGACCCGCCTGCTGCGAGCAGCTCCAGGTATTTCGGCACGAACGCGCTGCCTTGTTCCTGATACATGCGATAGAGCGCCAGTACGAGCAGGTTCCCGAAGCTATACGCATAACAATAAAACGGGCTGGCGTAGAGGTGCGGAATCGTCAGCCATTCCCATTGGAATTCCTGCGGCACCCGCAGGGACTTACCGAATTGTTGCCGCAACAACGTCATGTATGTCTGTGCCAGATCGGTTGTTGTCGCCCCCTGGGCCACCATGTCGTGGGCGGTTCGTTCGAACGCGACAAAATAGGCTTGTCGCATGACCGTCGCATAGATGTCGTCCAGTTGGTTGACGAGCAGGCTCTGCTTGACGGACCGATTGGTTTCGGTGGCCATCAAGGCATCGGAAAGAATCCGCTCGCCGAAGACCGAGGCCGTTTCTGCCAGCGGCAACGTGGAGTGGAAGGTGAAGACATTGTGTTGCTCGGCCATCATGGCATGGACGGCATGACCTAACTCATGCGCCATGGTGGCGATATCCCGCGCTTCACCGGTGAAATTCAGCATCACATAGGGCGTCAGGTTGGGAGTCACACTGTAACAATAGGCGCCGCCCATTTTCCCCGGCTTCGTGCGGGCATCGATATGGCGATCGGCGAACACGCGTTGCGCCAATTCGGCGAGGCGCGGCGAAAAGCCGTAATAGGCGTCCAGCACCATCCGGACCGCATCCGCGTAGCGGTAGGTCTTTTGTTCGGCCCGGTGCGGCGCATAGATGTGGTAGCGGTTCATGGTTTTGATCTTGCAGAGTCGCGCCTTCAATTTGAAGTACCGTTGGAAGATCGGCGCATTGTTCGTGCAGACGGAGAGGAGCGCATCCACGGCGCGATCCGGAATGTCGTTGCTGAGATTTCGCGACTCCAGCGGCGTCTTGAAGTGCCGCAGCTGAAGATTTTCCGCCTTCCAGTCGTTCACCAGGGTTTTATAGATTTCCCCCAGGAGATCCTGCTGCGACTCATAGACGCGATACATCTCCCGATAGGCGGTTTCCCGGACGGCGGCTTTCGGGCTACGGAGGTAGGCCGTCAGCGCTTCGCGATTCATCGTTTTCTTTTTCCCGTCGATGCGCATCGTGAAGGTGAAGCCGTTCGTGACGACATCGTAGAGCTGGTGGACGGCGCTTTGTCCGGTGATGTTCTTGATGTTGATGATCTTCTCTTCCGGTTCCGAGAGCGTATGCGGCTTGAAGCGGCGGATGGTCTCCAAGTGGTAGCGGAAGTCGCCGCTGTTCGCCATGAGGCGCTCCGCATTCCGCTGATCCACACTCTGCCACCACAAATCGAAGAACAGCAGATGGTTTTGGAGGGCGGTGAGCTGCTCTTCCACTTTGGTTTTGAACGACCGGGCCTGGAGCTGTTTCGTGTCTTCGGAGAACCACAAGTACGCGTAGGCTCCGAGCCGACCCGACTCCCTCGCGATCTGTTCCGAGAGGGTGAGGAGATTCAGGAAGCCCTGCTCAGGCATGGTGGCGGACAGCTCTGCGCGCGCCGATTCGAAACGGGAGACTTTTGCGCTCAGGTCTTTCAGATAACGGTCGAACTGTTTCACCGGATCGGTCACGAGGTCGGAGAGTTCCCAATGATCGGCAAACTCACGGGAGGCGGACGAACGGCGTGATGACGTAGTAGGGGCAGTCTTGCGCGAAACGGCCATGGTCGAGGCTCCTAGAAAGTAAATGATAGAAGGAATCATACCATCGTCGGAAGCCAACGGCGTGGAGATTCTTCGAAGGTACGCGTCTCCGGAGACGGACGCCCCGTTGACAGCTCCGGCTCGAATGTTACAATCCGCCCCAAGGTGAAGCGATGACCGAACAGGAAATCAACCGCGCGATTCAGTATGTGACAGCCGCTACGTCGTATGGACGGGACACGGTGGCGGAGATTCTCCGGACCGGCTTGTCGGAACTAGCGCAGTTGTCCACGCAGTCAACCTGCCGTTTTGAGCGTGAAGACCTCATGGGCTATCTTTGTCTCTGGACGATGAAACGCACCGGGCATCCGGAGCCGCTGGTGCGTGAAGTGCTTGATGGCGCGGGCCGCTGGCTGGATGAAGTGGCGACGACGGTGGCCCGGCGGCGCGAGGCGCAGGAGAATGCCGGGGATGACGACGAGCCCGGCGCAGCAACGGCGTAAGGGCCCACGTTTCACGAGCGATGCTTCACGGACCCCGCGCGCTCCAATCAATTGAGCGGAACCGGGGAGCGGGCGGTCAGGCGGGGAGTGTGCTCTTCAGCGCTTCCAGATTTTTCGTCACCATCGCATCACCGTTCTTGGTAGACACGTCGATGCCCTGATCCGACACCTGCCGGCATTCTTCGACCCGATTCAGCTTCTGGAGCGATTGCGCCAGCGCATAATAGGCGGCGGAGTAGGTGGGCTTGACCGTGATGCACTGTCTCAAGGCCTTGGCGGCCTCTTCAAAATTGGCGTCTTCCATATAGGCTTTTCCGAGTCCGAACCAGGCGACGTCATCGTCGGGTTCGATAGCCAGCACTCGTTTCAGCGGTTCGATTCTCGGATTCGGCATCGGCTTCTCCAGGGTCAATCGGCACGGTGAAGCGAGACCGTAGCACGCGTTTCCGCTCATTGTCTACGCTCTTTCCTGCATGATACTCTGGGTTCGTGCCTCGTCTCTCGTCGTTCGTATCTCGCGACAAGCAAGACATTGGGCTGATAGCCGCCTACGAGATACGCTTCACGTTTCACGGGTTTTTGTCATGGGAACAACCGGGTTCATTTACGATCCACGTTACCTCGAGCACGACATGGGCGCCGGACATCCGGAGTCGCCCAACCGGCTGCGTGCGATCATGCAGCGGCTCGAACAGAGCGGTACACTCGCCAGCCTCACTAGGATCGACCCTCGAACAGCCGAAGACGAGTGGATCACGCTGGTGCACCAGCCGGAGTATGTCGCGATGCTCAACCGGCAGGCGCCGACGCATGGCCGGATCTCGCTCGACGCCGATACTTCCATGTCACCCGGATCGCTGCGCGCCGCCTATCTCGCGGCCGGTGGAGCCTTGGCGGGGGTGGATGCGATTATGACCGGCCGGGTTCAGCATGCCTTCTGTGCGGTCCGTCCGCCGGGGCATCATGCGGAAGCCGATCGCGCGATGGGCTTCTGTCTATTCAACAATGTGGCGATCGCAGCGCGGTATGCGCAGAAACGGTATGGCGTGCAACGGGTCCTGATCGTCGATTGGGACGTGCACCACGGGAACGGGACGCAGCACAGCTTCGAGTCAGATCCGTCGGTGCTGTTTTTCAGTACCCACCAATATCCGCACTACCCCGGGACCGGGCGCGCCGGCGAGTGCGGCCGTGGAGCCGGAGAAGGGCTCACGATCAATGTGCCGATGGAGGCGGGGGAAGGCGACGACGAATACCGGGCGGTGTTTCAGAAAGTTCTGCTGCCGGCCGCCGACGCCTTCAAGCCGGAGTTTGTGATCATCTCCGCCGGTTTTGACGCCCACCGGGACGATCCCCTCGCGAGCATGGGGTTGACTGAAGACGGGTATGCCGATCTGACGAATATCGTAGCCGGAATTGCCAGGCAACATTGCCAAGGACGCCTGCTGTCGTCGCTCGAAGGCGGGTACAACCTCACGGCGTTGGCCGCATCGGTCGAGCGGCATCTTCAGGCGCTGGTGGCGGCATGAATCTATGGGTGAAGATCCTGCTGGGCGTCGCCGGTCTCGCCGGAGCCATCTACCTCTATTACACCGAGGTGAAACCGGTCGTCATTTTCGGACTTCGGCCGGAGTATGCCCACGCCATTCCTTTTCAGAAGGTACCGGAGGGCCTGACCAGTCTGAAGGCCGAGTCCTGCGGTCAATGCCACCGGGAAATTTATGACGAGTGGAAAACCAGTATCCACGCCCAGGCCTACGAAGACCCGTTCTTTCAAGCCTACTGGAAAAAAGACAAGAACATCTGGGTCTGCTTGAATTGCCACACACCGTTGGAGAATCAACAGCCGACGCTGGTGAAAGACATTCCCCGGGGGCGGGTGGAGAAAGCGACGCAGGAACCGAATCCCCATTTTGACGCCGACCTGCGGAACGAATCGATCACCTGTGCCGCCTGCCATGTGCGGGATGGAGTGATCCTCGGACCATTCGACGATTCCGCCGCGCCGCATCCCACGAAGTTCGACCCTAGTTTCCGCAACGCGCAGTTCTGTTCGCGTTGTCACAACGTGGTCTCCGGTCCGGCCCAGTTTTACAACGTCGGCCCCTGCGGGACCTACGCTGAATATGAAGGCAAGTATTTCATGCAGGAGCGGGGCTTCATCTGCCAAAGTTGCCATATGCCGGAGGTCGACCGGCCGGTGGCCGAAAACGGGCCGATCAGGCGCGGGCGTCGACATCTCTGGCGCGGGGGGCACGATCCCGACATGGTGAAGCGGGCCGTGGCCATTCAGGTCAAAGCCGATCCTCCGGCTCCCAAGCCGGGCGAGCAGGTCACCGTGACCCTCTCCCTCATGAACGCCGGGGCGGGGCACAAAATTCCGACCGGCGATCCCGACCGGCATTTCACGGTGGAATTCACGGTTCAAGACTCAAACCGGCAGGTGCTGGCCGAGAAATCGCACACGATGGGACGCTGGATTATGTGGCAACCGGCCATCGTAGAGTTGTACGATAACCGCTTGCTCCCCTTGGCCAGCCGGGACTATCAATTTGCCTACCGGATGCCGGAGGCGTCCAAGGGGTTGACGTTGAAGACCCGGGTTCGGTACCACATCCTGACCGACGGGCAGCATGAGATGTTGAAGACCAAGTACGGCTTGATGGCGGACGATCCCTACGCCTTCACGGTCTATGAGCGGGAAGTGCCGCTGAATGAAATGCTGGCGGCCGCGTTGGTCGATCCCTTGCCGGAGCCGCCGCCGATGGCCTGTGCGAGTCCGACCGTATCCAAAGGGTAAGTCATCACCCACCGAGATCGAGGAACCCATGCAACATCCATTACTCATCGATTGTGAAACGCTTCAGAAACGCTTAGGGCAACCGGGCCTGGTCATTCTCGACGTGCGAGGCAGGGCCGCCTATGAGTTCGGAGGTCATATCCCCGGTGCCGTCCATTCCACCTGGCATGAATACAGCGACCCCGATGCCGTGGCTAAAGGTCTGCTGGATCCCGACCTGAAGCGCATCGAGAAACGCGTGCAGGCACTCGGCATCAATCAGGACAGCGAAGTGGTGATCTATTCGAACCCCTTCGACAACTGGGGCGACGAAGGACGCATGTTCTGGATGCTGGAATACTTAGGCCACAAGAATCTCAAAGTGTTGGACGGCGGGTGGGTGAAATGGATCCATGAACGCCGGCCGTTCGAGCATGGCGCGGTCCGCTGCGCGCCGGGCAACTTCGTCGTGGCGCCGGTCGAGTCGGCGATCATCATGAAGAATGAGTTGAAGGGGATTGCCCGGAAGCCGAACCCGACGACCACGATCGTGGATGCGCGGAGCCTGGAAGAGTATCTCGGAAAAGAAATCTCCGGCATACCGCGGCCCGGCCATATTCCCGGTGCCGTCCATGTGGCGTGGAGCGGATTTTTGAATGCCGATGCGACGGTCAAGGATCTGGCCGCCATCAACGCGCAGTTGGATCTCAAGGGGTTGAATCCGGCGCACGAAACGATCTGCTACTGCACCGGAGGCGTGCGCTCGGCGTGGCTCTATTTCATTTTGCGACTGGCCGGTTATCAGCGGCTGCGTAACTATCCGGGTTCCTGGTGGGAGTGGAGCCGCGATTTCGCCTGTCCGGTGGAAAAGGATTTGCTCGCGTTGCAGAAACTTCTCGGCCTCTCGGAGTCGCAGGTGCCGACCGGCATGCGTCCGTCTTGACAGGATGCAGGCCCCTCTTTATGCTGAAATATAGTATCGTTGGAATCATGCGGTGCACATACTTACAGAGGAGGCTGTTCATGCAGACTGCGAAATGGCGGGGAGTCGTGGTAGCCGGTGTGATGATGGCGCTCGTCGGGGCGCCGATCGTTGCCGGTGTGGCTTTCGCGGCAGGAAATAAGCATCAGGCCGAAGCGGTGGAGCATGCCAAAGAAGCCGTGGCGCATGGGAAGCAGGGCCATGCGGACGCCTTGGTGAAGCATGCCGAAGCGGCGCTGAAGCATGCCGAGGGTGCGGTGGCCGAAACCAAGAATCCGCATGTCACTGAAGCCATCAAGGGGCTCAAGGACGGGATCGAGCACGGCAAGGCCGGCCACGCCGATGTGGCGACCAAAGCCGTTGAGAACGCCCTTCCCCATCTGTCGGAAGGTATGTAGTCGGTTCTTGCGCGTCGACGGCGTGTAAGATGAAACGGGCAGGGCCGTCCCTGCCCGTTTTTCTTTGAGTAGAAAGGCGACATCATGCGGGTCGGGTATCTCCAATTTGATCCGGTTTTTGGGGAGGTCGCGCACAATCTCGACCTCATCACGGCTCGACTTGAACAGGTGGAGACCGACCTGATCGTGCTGCCTGAACTATTCGCGACCGGCTACCAGTTCGTTTCGCAGGAAGAAGTGTTCCAACTTGCAGAGCCGGTGCCGGACGGGGCGACGACGAAACGGCTCGCGGACATTGCCGCACGTCGGGGGATGACCATCGTAGCCGGCCTGCCGGAGCGGGACGGCGGGCGCTGTTTCAATTCGGCGATCGTGGTCGGCCCCAAGGGATTCATCGGTTGCTATCGGAAAACGCATCTTTTTTTCGAGGAAACGCTCTGGTTTACTCCGGGTGACAGCGGGTTTCATGTGTGGGACATCGGCCCTGCCAAAGTCGGCGTCATGATCTGCTTCGACTGGTATTATCCGGAATCCGCCCGCACGCTGGCATTGCAGGGCGCGGATATCATCGCGCATCCGTCTAACCTGGTGCTGCCGAACTGTCCCGACTCCATGGTGACCCGCTGCTTGGAGAATCGAGTCTTCAGCGTGACGGCGAATCGGATCGGCAGCGAAGCCCGCGGGGGGAAAGACCGCCTGACGTTTATCGGATTGAGCGAAGTCGTCAGTCCGCGCGGCCGGATTCTGCATCGCGCGCCGCGCGACATCGAGGACCTGACTCTCGTTGACATCGACCCCGCCGAGGCCAGGCTCAAGGCGCTCAACGATTACAACGATCTTCTGCGCGACCGGCGCCCAGCCTTCTATGCCGACTAATTCCGCGTCGTATCCTTTTCATGACTCAACTTGCGTCACTTACGAACGCACGGTAGGATGAACCATGTCAATTCCACTCGGTAAAGGCATTCTTCTCGTGGCCGCGCCGGCATTGAACGATCCCAACTTCCGACAGACGGTGGTGCTCCTGTGTGAGCACGGGCCGGAAGGGGCGCTGGGTGTGATCGTGAACCGTCCGACCGCCATGTCCATCTCTGAGGCGCTGCCGCAGGTGCCGATTCTGGAAGGTCAACCGCATGTGTTGTATTCCGGCGGCCCCGTGCAAACCAATCAGGTAATGATGCTCTACCGCATCAATCAGACTCCTGAGAATTCGCACCAGGTATTCGATGGGGTCTGCCTCGGCGGCGATCTGGAGATTATGGAGCGGATTCTGATGGAGCAGCCCGGGAAGGAATCGTTTCGGGCGTACTTGGGGTACTCGGGCTGGGGGCCCGGACAGCTGGAGTCGGAAATGCAAACCGGCTCATGGATTACGCTGCCCGCCGATCCCTCGATTGTGTTTGAAAAAGAGCCGACCCGCATCTGGTCGGATATCTTTCTCTCGCTGGACGACACTTCCCGCCACTATGCGGACATGCCGTTCGATCCCTCCTCGAACTGATCGTATTTCGTCGCTCGTCGTTCGTATCTCGCGAGAGGCACGAGTCTAGCGCTGAGAGTTAGTAGCGTATGGTTCTGGCCTAGAATCCCCCGGTCTGCATGCCTCACGATAGGCCATCAGTTCCTATTTTTTGCGAGATACGCTTCACGAGATACGGCGGCTTCCAGCATCTTCGCCAGAAACCGTCCTGTGTGAGACTGCGTGACTTTCGCGACCTGCTCGGGGCGTCCCTCGGCCACGATCTGTCCGCCTGCCTCGCCTCCTTCCGGGCCCAGGTCGATGACCCAATCGGCCGTCTTGATGACATCCAGATTGTGCTCCACGATGATCAGGGTATTCCCGGCATCCACGAGCTTGTGCAGCACCGTCAGCAGTTTCTTGATGTCGTCCAAGTGCAGGCCGGTGGTCGGTTCATCGAGGATATAGAGCAGATTGTGCGCCGAAGGATCCTTCAGTTCGGCGGCGATCTTCAGCCGTTGTGCTTCTCCGCCCGACAGCGTCGTGGCTGCCTGGCCCAGCCGCAGATAGCCCAATCCGATTGAGGACAGTAGGTAGAGTTTTTCGGTCAGCTTCGGTGAGCCAGAGAAAAATGCCTGCGCTTCCGTCACGGTGAGGTTCAGCACATCGTGGATCGTCTTGCCCCGGTATCGGATGCTCAGCACCTCCGGCTTGAAGCGCTTGCCGTCGCATTGCTCGCAGGTGGCATAGATGTCTTCGAAGAAATACATCTCCAGCTTTTCATACCCGTTCCCTTCGCAGCGCTCGCAGCGTCCGTCGGCGGAATTGAAGGAGAAGTGCCCTGGCGTCAAGCCGCGGCGCAGGGCCTCCCGCTCGGAGGCAAACAGGGTGCGGATCTCGTCGAAGGCCTTCAGGTAGGTGATGGGGTTGGAGCGCGGCGTCCGGCCGATCGGCTGTTGGTCGATGAGCCGTACGCCCTTCACATGTTCGAGTCCCTTGATGGCCTGGAACGTTCCCATCGGGAGCGACTCGATACGAAAGGCGCGGGCGGCGGCCCGGTACAGCGTCTTTTCGATGAGGGTGCTTTTGCCCGATCCCGAGACGCCGGTGACGCAGACCAGCATGTGGAGTGGAATGCGGACGACGAGATTCTTGAGATTGTGCTCGGCCGCGCCGGCGATGCTCAGGACTTTTCCGTTGCCCGAGCGCCGCATCTTCGGCAGGGGAATGCGGGTCTCTCCGCGCAGGTACCGGGCGGTGAGCGAGGCTGGGTCGGCGAGGAATTGTTCGCGTGGCGCCGCGCAGACGATGTGCCCGCCCTGCTCGCCCGAACCGGGTCCCATTTCGACGATGTGGTCTGCGGCCTGAATCATCGACGGATCGTGCTCCACCACGACGACGGTGTTGCCATGATTGGCGAGATCGCGAAGGATCGTGGCCAGGGTGTCCGTGTCGCGGGCATGCAGGCCGATCGTCGGTTCATCCAATACGTAGAGTGTGCCCACCAAACGGGAGCCCAGCTGGTTGGCCAGTGCAATTCGTTGTGCTTCTCCACCGGACAAGGTTTTCGTCTGCCGCGACAGCGTGAGGTAGCTCAATCCTACACGGAGTAGAAAGTTCAGCTTCGCATGCAGTTGGCGCAGAATATCCTTGGCGACCTCCGCGTCGAAGGCGGGCAGGGCCAGGCGCTCGAACCAGGCGGCGGCCGCTTCAATGGTGAGTTCACCGATCTCCACGATATCCTGCCCCGCCAATTTGACGAACCGGGCGGACGGTTTCAGACGGCTGCCGTGGCAGGTCGGGCAGGTGGCCGGACTGCGGTAGCGGCTGAGCAGCACGCGCACATGGAGCTTGTAGCGTTTGGTTTCCAGATAGTCGAAGTACTGCCGGACTCCTTCGACTTGATCGCTTCCTTCCCAGATCAGCTGTTGCACCTCTTCGGGAAGCTCTTGAAACGGGGCCGTCAGATCTACGCCCTGTTTCTTCATCGCCAGCAATATTTGCTTCTGCCACCAGTCGGATCCCGGCTTGCTCCAAGGCTCGATGACGCCGCCGGCAAGCGATTTGCTCCGGTCGGGGATGACCAGATCTTTGTCGTATTGCAGGATATTGCCGAACCCTTTGCACTCCGGGCAGGCTCCGAGCGGGTGGTTGAAGGAGAACAGCAGCGGGCGTAACGGTTCGAACGTCCGCCCGCACCCCTGACAGCGAAAGTGGGTGCTGTAGGTCCGGAGCCCTTGTCCGATCACCAGGATCTGGCAGGTGCCTTCGGCTTCCTGAAACGCGACTTCGATGGCCTCGATCAACCGGTGTCGGTTATCCGGTCGGAGGACGAGTCGATCCAGCACGACCTGGATGCCCGATTCGCGGGTCTCCGGGAGCACGGCCTGCTCATGGAGATCCAGGAGTTCCTCGCCGCATCGCAGCCGGGTGAATCCCCGTTTCAGGAGTGAGTCGAGCAGGGAGCGGTCGTGGCCCGGGCCGAGATCCTTGAGGGGAAAGAGAACCATCGCCCGCGCGTCAGGGAATCGTGCCAGCAGTTCCTCGGCGACCGACCCAGGATGGTAACCGCGCGCCTCCTGTTTGCAATCCGGGCAGACGGGCTTGCCGATTTTGGCGAAGAGCAGCCGCAGCAGGTCGGCGAGCTCGGTGGCGGTGCCGACGGTCGAACGGGCGGTGCGGATCGGATTTTTCTGTTCGATCGCGATCGCGGGGCGGATGTTGGTAATCCGATCGACGTCTGGCCGGTTCACCTTATCGAGAAACATCCGCGCGTAGGTCGAGAGCGATTCCACATAGCGCCATTGGCCTTCGGCAAACAGTGTGTCGAAGGCCAGGGACGATTTGCCGGATCCGGACAGGCCGGTGACGGCGGTGACCCGGTTGTGAGGGATCCGCAGGGAGATGTTCTTCAGATTATTCTGGCGCGCGCCTTCGACGATCAAGTCGTTCGTGGTGCGATCTGGGGGAATACGGTTGGCCACCCTGGAGTCCTCTGTCGGAAAAAGACCGACCATCGTAGCAAGCGCCGCAGGCGTCTGCAATGTCACCGGCCGGCGTCGGTGCTGAGACCTGTGTGATCCGTTCAGGCAGATTCGTATAATGACCCACTCATCGGGAGGACTCTATGGTTGATCGATCGGCCTATCTCGCGCGCATCGGCTATCAAGGCTCCTTGGTTCCGTCGATGGAGACATTGCGTGGCTTACATCTCTCCCATGTCCTGACCGTGCCATTTGAAAATCTGGACATCCAGCTTGGACGCCCCATTGCCTTGGAGCCCGCTGCCCTTTTTGAGAAGATCGTGACGAGTCGTCGAGGCGGGTACTGCTTCGAGTTGAACGGGTTGTTTGCACTGTTGCTAGAAGACCTTGGATTCGCCATCACCAGGTTGGCGGCCCGGGTGTTGTATGGGGCGGAAGGCGTAAGGCCGCGGAGTCACCAGGTGCTACTTGTTCATCTGGACGGGAAGCGCTGGATTGTGGATGTCGGATTCGGAGGGCAGGGATTGCGCGAGCCGTTGCCCTGTGTGGCTGGTCTGGAACATCGGCAAGGGCCGGATCAATTTAGGCTCACGACGGACGAACGGGGAGAGCATGTGTTGCAATGTCGTCTCGATGAGGCCTGGACGAATCTCTATTCCTTTACTCTCGAGCCCTGGCTGCCGGTGGACTACCAGTTTGCCAACTACTACCACTCGCATGCGCCGGAGTCGCTGTTCGTTCAGCGACTGATATGCACGATGCCCACCCTGGATGGGCGGAAAACATTCATCGGTAACCTGCTCAAAGTTCGAGGAATTGATGGCCTGCAGGAACTTCATGTAACAAGTGAAGTGGAGCGAGAACAGCTGCTCCAGGAGCACTTCGGATTGATCATTAACGATCGCTTGAGGTTTTGAGCCATTGCCCCTCTATCGGCCATATACGGGGCCTTGATGCGGGCCGCCGTAGTCGCATCTCGTCTCGTACACACCCTCCGACCTCGTTTGATAGGTTGAGCACCGACGGCCGTTCTCATCCGACGAATGTCCGATCGGCGTCCTCATCGGTGTAAACAAGAGGGAGCATCCAGTCACCGATCCGACCAGCACGATCAGCATGACGGCACGGATCATCCCCGTGCGTCTGTGTGTATTCACCGGTCCGTTCTGTCTTGATTTCATTCATCGATTATTCAAGAATCCACGGCATCGAGGCAAGTTTGTGCCTGCTTGGCTCAGAAATTCGGGGAGGCTAGGTCTAGCGGGTGCAGGCTATGCTAGAAGCATCAGGGCAGCGTGATAGGGGGATCAACGGGGACGCGCCACAAAGCGGCGTGCCAGGTAGCTAGCCACCGATGCGTGTCAAAGCCATTCAAGATCTCTCACAGTTAACCGATGACACCCTTTTCACTGAAATTGCAGCCGGTGCCGCGCTCTGCGTTTCAAACGCCCACCAAATCGATAGCGACTCACTCTTGCTGAATGAGCTCAGGCGACCTGCGGGGAGTGAGATCCTGCGCCTCGCAGCCGAAGAAGAGGCGGCCAAGGTTCTTATTCTGGTCGACGCTGTGCGCTGCCCACGCATTGAACGACAATCCGACTTTAACCGACAGTTGCAGTATTTTAATGATCACTTAGCGAAGGGCATATACGCACAATATTGCTGGCGCTACCCGGATTCATTCTCAGCGGTTCGGGAATGGGTCAATCGAGAACGAAAGGAGTACTATCTCGATGGGCCGAATAATGTTGACTGGATCTTCTACAACGAGATTCTCCGCCAACGAGAAGAAGCCATCTATGTAGACTACATCGAAAACGATGGTGCCCATTATTGGCATGACCCTCGACGCACGGACGAGTTGGGGCGTATGCCTGTAAGCTCGAGGCGTCCGACGCTTCGGCTGGTGTCCGCCCTTTCCAATGCGGGCTGTCTAAAGCCTAGTGCCTTGGATATCCTTGCCAAGATTTGGCGGGCTCAAGCTATTGATGAGAATCTAACGATGCACGCGCTATTCGATCTGAACAACAAAAGCTTGGAGAGTCTACATGCGGGAGGTTTGTTGGAAACCGAGGACTCGAATGTGATCAACGAGATCGCAAACAGGTGGTTGTTCCCGCTCTACCCATTGGATCTTCGGAAGGATCGCGTTAGCAAAGAAGAGCTTAGAAGTATCCAGCGTAACTGGAATTAATATGGAGACGGCCATTGCCCCTTCCACGAGGCGCCGATGTGCGTCCGGTCTTCAGCGATTTCTGCGGCGCAGGAAAATGTCGGGCGGATCGGGGCCAAGGTCCGAAGCTGAAGGTCATGACGCCGCGGCGGCGTGAAGCATCGAGTCGAAGAAGAAATGGAGCCAGGAATGATTTTGGTGCTTCGTTGCGACGCACCTGCTTGAAGACGGTTACGACATTCGCACGGTGCAGGAATTGTTGGGCCACACCGATGTGCAACGATCATGACTTGTACGCACGGCTTCAATCGAGGCGGCAAAGGTGTCCGGAGCCCAGCCGATGCGCTGGTCCAAGGATTGAGTCTTTCGCAGTTCTAACGGTATTATGCCGGTCTGTATGGCACGCGACCCCTGCGTGGTGGACAGAGCTGAGAAGCCTATGAACCAATGGAAGAATTGTGCGGGAGTTGGCACACGGCATCTGCGTACCATGCCGGTCAGTATACTTAATAGTTACGCGTCGCAACGAACAAGCCCGCGATGATCCGCGACCCCTCCACACGGTCTTCAGTCCGTGCATCGTGGGAGGTGCGCCACTCACGGAACGTTGCGGTCGGGAACTGCAACGTCGCGACCTTTGTCGGCGGGTTCAACCAATCAGGCGTGAGAGATCTGTGCTTCAACGTGATTCTTGTTTCAGCATACTCTGTGTTGGAGGAGGTTCTTCAGGCGCTCCGAGACGAAGCCGTCTTTCCTTGCAAGAGTTCCAAGCTGGTCGCGTTACTCGCCGCCAGCACGTCTGGTCTTCCCTGGCATGACTGGCCACGGATTGAAGAGGGGCGCAACAAGCGAAATCAGAGCGTGCACGATCGGGCGTAGCTCCCGCACGCCGATTGCAAGAACTACATCGCAGCCGTATGAGCCAGAGCTTGTTGGTCTCGGAGTCCTGTCGAACACAACGCCGGAGCTATGGCACTGGTAGCACCCTCGCCGAAGGCGACGCCTAACCCTTCGCGGCGGTCGCCTCAGCTCAAACGTTAGGCACACCTGCAAAGGAGAGTCTCATGAACGTCAGTGATTCAAGAACGGAAGGGCGGTGCGTACATTTGGTCACTCTTGAATGCAAGGACGAGGAGCACGCGTCACGGTGTATCGAGGCGCTCGCCAGTTATGGTAGGCCTGACGCCCTTGCGTTCAACTGCGTCTCCTACGAGTTCGGGCTCAAGGAGGGAACAAGTAACACCGTTTATATTATCGAGCACTGGCGCCAGTGGCAGGATTTGAATGCCCTCCTAAACGAAAAGGTTGTGCCGGCTTTGCCGATATACAATCAGCTCTTGAAGCGTCCCTTCGATCCAGCAAAGGATACCGTTCGAGTCAGGCTGTCCGACGCGTAGTCGCTCGTGGCAATCTCAATTACACTAGGCGGTAGGCCTCACAACTGGTTATAGCGGACGGCGATTCGCGCCGCCACTGAACCGGAATGCTAGCCCTCGATAAGAACCGCATGAGCAAGCGCAAGTCAGAGGAAGGCACGCAATTCGTCCGCTACGTTGGTCCGTTGCTGGATGCTCTCTGCAAGCTCGGCGGCTCTGGCACACCAGATGAGGGTGTCGAGCGCATCACGATCGATTTCGCGATTTCTGACGAGGTGCAAAACGAACTGCTTGCATCGGGCGAGTTGCGTTTCCGCAATCGGGTAGCTTGGACGCGCTTCTACCTCGTCTGTGAAGAGCGCAACGACTCCTCAAAGCGCGGTGTCCGGAGCCTTGCCGAGGGGCACAAAAATGGTGTCAGGAATCATATCGTCGCATTTGACCTGGCGGGGGGCGGACGAAGCGCAGAGTCTGCCGTGGGTCCGGCGCGCCCGATTGCCCAGGCCCAGTCCGCGCCCGTGAAAGTGTTCAGGACGGTTGGATGCTACGGTGAAGGAGCCCCGGCCGCGTCTTGGTCCGCGAACGGGGGAGGTGGATTGCTGCTGCGACCTTAGAAGAATCGATTGCTCGGCTCGTAGAACGGCGTCGGGGTTGGGGCATCCGCGCGGTCAGGCCATGCTGTGAACTACAAGCAGCGAGACAAACAGGAATCAGGCCAATGCGCAGGCAATCGATTCAGCATCGGACTCTCGTTGCCGCTTCGTCGTGTATGTCGTGCCGCTTGCCCCGATCATTCTATCTTGAGCCTTTCGTGGCGGCAGTTCTGCTAGTTGCGCCCGCCCTTTTCCAGCCGGACTGATTGCACCGACCAGTCGAGCCCTCCCACCGGCACATTGCGACCATCGACAGCTTCGATGCGGATCGTGATGGCCGGTTGCGCACTCAGGCGATCGGCCAACTTGCCAAGGGGGCGCGTTACATCGATCAGCAGGGTCGGCAGGCGTCGCGGAGCCGATCCCACCGACCGGTCCCCCACGATGCCCGCCGAGCCCAACATGACCGGCTCCGCTCCTTCGAGGATCGCCGCCGCTCGCAGCTTGAACGGTTGTCCCCCGGCGACCGTCATGCCCTCCAGCACCAATCGGAGGTGGGAAGTCTCTTGCCACCCGGTCGGTAAGTCGACGGAAAACCGGTGCGGTCCTTCCTCCGCCTGAACCGTCAGGGCGGCCAGAATCATGACGCTCGCGAGCCAGGAGATGAGTCCCATAATTACCGTTCCTCGCGTTCCACCTCTGCGACGGACAGCAAGACGTCCTTCGCCCGCACCGGGATGACTTTTCTGGCCTCAGGTTTCACTCCGCGTTCGACCAGTGCCAGACGCACCGGACCGACGGTACCGCTCAGGGCGTCGAGTTTGGCGGTGGAGAGTCTGAGGGCGATGTTTCGCGCGTTCTTCGACAGATGCCGACGCTCCCGATCGTTCAACACCACCGGCACGGTACCGAGGTAGCCCTTGCTGCCAGGTCCTTCATCGGCTTTCGCCGCTTCGGGAGTTGCATAGAGTCGATACACAGCGCTCTTATCCGTGGGAACGGCGAGCTCGTTCAGGTGCAGTCTCGCGCGGCCTCCCTGTTCGACGACTTTCATCATCTTAGCACGCGTCTGTCCGGCAAACTTCAGGGTCTGGCTGACTCTCCAGTCGGTCTTGATGGGGAACCAATCGAGGAGGCAGGGGAGCTGCTCCAAGAACTTCGACGGCCCATAGGTATAACGCAATTGGGTGTCGTGGTTCAGGACCTGTGAGGCCTTGATCGACCGCCACACTTTGTTTTCATCGTAGAAATTCCATGTCAGGTTCAAGAAGGTCGTTACCGTCGGGTTCGTGTGGATGGACGAGGCCTTGTTCCAGTCCGACCACATCTTGTCCACGTTGGCATGATGCGCGTAGAAGACAGGATCTTTCCCGGCTGAATCGAAGAAGCCCATATCGCCGCCGACATCGACGTGGACTGCGCCGTGGGGTGTCCCCTCCGGAATGCCGCTGCCGCTCGCCGTACCGCCGAACTCCGTGAAGGTGTCCGCTGTGAGAGCGGCCTCCATCACGTCTTCTCCGACATCTTCTTCCGGGATTTCGTCCGTCGGGTCCATGTTCCTGGTGCCGTTCCACAGCGGATTGCTGTTGTCGTTCGGATCGGTGTAGGCGCCGGGGAGCTTGCGGTGACTCGGGGTGTCCCAGTCCCAGTAGGGGAGACGGAAATTCATGTCTCCGATCAGTTTCCCGAGAATGCGCTCGTGGAAGTAGAGATAGGCGCGGTGCCAGGCGAAGAATTGCCAGCTGAAATGAACCTGGGTGCCCTCGCCGCAGTACCAGCAATGGACGTTGGCCTGCCGCAAGAAACCGCGCGGGTCGTTGGGGGCGCTGCTGTCGAGCGCGCGCATGGCCTTATAGGCATCCTTGAGTTGTGTGATCTCCGCCGCACTCAGGGTGCTGGCGGGGCGGCGCGGGAGGATCATGCGACAGTCTTTGCGCCATGGTTTCGGTGTCCCGGGATTGCCTGGAGGTTCGCACACGGCCAGCACTGATTCCGGCAACGCCAGGCCGCCGAACAGGCCTGCGCCTAGCACCCCGACACCCAATCCCATCCGCTGAAGAAATGACCTCCGCGACGGCATGGTCGCCCACATGCGGTCGTCCAGATTCGACATGACCTACCTCCTTGTGTGTGGCGTCGGCAGGGAAAGCTCCGCGCCGTCCCGAGCGCGACGCCATGGTTGGATGGGGCAACGAGTCATCAATATCCATGCCATGAGCGGAGACGGCCCCCGTTGCGAGAGATGCGCGGATTCTCAGCCTGGCGTCGAAGGGTTCCCTGTCAATCCCGTAGGTGTTCGTATCCAATGGGATACGGTGCCGCCCGAATAGATACAGCTGCGGTGGAATGTTTTCGCCCAATCAAATTTTTTCGGACTCTCATGCTTCTAGCGACCTCAGTAAAGGATGAGCCGCGCTGTTGTCTCTCTCCTAGTCTTGGCAGCTGAAGTGTATGGATCTGGTCCATCCAGAAATTATCGTGCTGATCTCGAGTGATGAAGGCGGACTGCTGTCTGCAGTTCAACTTCTTGGCAAAAGGGGCTGGACGGTTCTACAGCGTTAGGCGAGTGAATTCCGGCTCATGCCAGATTCGATCTCAAGGGAGAGAGCGGGAAGCTGAATCTCCATTCTGGATCGCCGGATATCTTGATTTCCGAAATTCCACATCTGAGTAGGTGGAATCCGCTGACAAAGGAATCGTGAACTGAGATTTGGGGAGTTACATCGGCGGGGTTGGCTGTGCCGCTTGTTCGGTAAAGCGCCCCTATGCGTAGGCTCGCTGCAGGTTGAGGACGATGGCGTCTTGTTTGGTTTGGTTTGCGGCCAGGTTTTGCCGGTCTCCCGCATATCCCTCGGTGATGCGGCGCAGGCACCGCTCGATGCTCACGGCCTTGTTAAGGATCACATCATCGGCCATAGACGAGTCCGCGTGCTTTGATGTCCTTTAGCAAATCTCGCCGCTCCTCGTTGAGTCTCGCATAGTCGGCGTAGGTGTACATTTCCAACCACGCCCCCTGCTGAAGAATTTGGTAACATGTTACGGGAACATGTGGTAACTTGAGATAGGTAGGCAGTGGAAAGAGAAAATCCTATGTCCTCCGAGACGCACCTGACCCCGAAAGAAAAGCAAAGCCGTTACCGAAGCCGGTTGCGCCGAAAGGGTTTACGGCCGGTGCAGATATGGGTTCCCGACACCCGGGCTGCCGGATTTGCGGCTGAATGCCGTCGGCAGGCGCGCCTTGCGGCACGGTCTGCGCAGGAAAAGCCTGTTCTTGACTTCGTGTCACAGATCGCTGATTGGGATAACGGATGAAACGCGGCGATCTTGTCGCGGTCGCTGCCAAGGGCCACTATAGCGGAAAGCCGCGGCCCGCCCTTGTCCTGCAATCCGATCTCTTCTCTGTGCTTGGGAGCGTGACGATTTGCCTTCTGACGACCGAGTTTCTTGATGCGCCTCTTTTTCGCCTTTCCGTTGAGCCCTCGCCTAAGAATGGCCTCAAGCAGTCCTCGCAGATTATGATCGATAAGATCGTGACCGTTCCTCATGACGCGATTGGTGCCCGCATCGGCTCGCTCGATCGCGAGGCGATGGCCCGCGTCGACCGCTCTCTGGCCGTATTTCTCGGGATCGTCTGACCTTCATTTCCCAACTGGTCGTTGTCGGTTCTGATTGCCTCGCTGTTTGGTTTGATTGTCGGACAGGCTGATTCGGCCGTCTGCGGATTTGTCGCGTACTTGTCGCCAATCGATGGTTAACCGACGTATATGGGGCCTGGGAGCAATGTTGAAACGGTCTGCAAGCCGCGTCATCGGTTTTTGTCCTCCAGCCTCTCCCTGATAGAGGGTTGGAGTTGCCACCCTACCGCGCCAGCAACTTCACCAGCCCCACGCAGCACATGTAGAGGACCATTGAGCCGGCCATGGAGAGCCAGAAGCCGATCCGCTCCACGCCGTAGATCATGCAGCCGACATAGACGAGCCAGGGCGGCACAAACCACAAGAGATTCTTGGCATAGGTGACGAGGTGTTCGCTGCCGCCGTTGAGATAGATCAGGATAAACGTCGCGCCGGTCATCGCGGGAAAGGTGCTGGCGAAAGCGGCAAGAAACGACCGGCCTTGCGATCCGAGATACGTCGAGATACTCACGATGGTCCCGCCCAACAAGAAGTACAATCCGTACTTCGCCCACTCGCCCATTCGCGACCTCCTTCAGCTGCCTCGAAATGCCTGTTGTGCTTCCGCCTCGATCCGATGTCCGAGTCCCGTATAGCGCGGAGAGAAGTGGAAGACCGCCAGCTCGCGCACGCCGGCTTTCTTCGCCATGACTCCGGCCTGGCGCGCGGTGAGGTGGTGGCGATCCCTCGCCTTGTCCGCATCCTGATCCAGGTAGGGGGCCTCACAGTAAAAGATGTCGGCGCCTTGCGCAAGCTCGACGATCTTGGCTTCGTTCTCTTCGTCGTATCGGGCATCCACGACATAGGCGAGCTTCTGGCCACGGCTGATGGTAATGAATCGCTCGCGCACCTCACCCAGGGCAAATTCCCTCTCCTCCCTGTGGTGTTCATGGTAGAGCGTGGCGTGAAATCGAAAGTCGTCCGGCTTGCCTTGCCAGAGGTACTGCTTCACTTCCTTCAGCCAATAGCCGACCGGTAGCCCGGCTTCGTGCAGCCGCTCCTTGTTGACGTTCACATGAAACTGTTCCTGCAGCGAGTAGGCCAGAGAGGGAATGCGGTGATTGAGTGTCACAGCCTCCACGGTGAACATGGGATCTTCGAGCACGGAAAAGCGGTGACCGGATTTCCGGTTGAGGGGGCTTGGGGCCGGAACATCGTGACGCTGAAATCCATCGGTTGCCAGGAAGGTTGCGCCTTGGTTTGTCTGCTCATGGAATTCCTGCACGGTGATAGTGAGCGGATACCCATCCACGAGGTTCCAGGTATAGCCATGAAGCTTACCTTGAACATTGGCGATCAGTCCCGGTGGTCCGTAGAGCCGCAGAGTCTTACCGCGCCCCAGGGCCACCCGGAGCAACGTATCGAAGCCGATAAAGTGGTCCATGTGCGTGTGCGAAATGAAGATGTCGCCGGCGCGCAGCAGGCGGGTTGGCCCGAGCGCATCGTTGTGGCCCAGATCGAAGAGGAGGGCGCGCTTGGACCAGCGCACTTCTACGAACAGCCCGGGGTCGCCGAAGACATCATTGACGAGGTGACCTGAGAAGGAAGGGTTCATGGAATGCCGTATTGCCTTGTCAGGAGCGGTGAATCCATCATGAGTGCAACCGTTACTTTAGGTTCTTCCGGTTGCTGGAACAGGGCGATGTCATGTCAGGATCGCTCTCACGACACTGTACAAGACGATGACTTCGACGGCGTGCGCCACGATCGGCGCGTAGAGGTTTCTGAGCATGACCCATAGGACACCCCACACCAGCCCGTCCCAGACGGCAATCCAATGCAGGTGTTGAAAGGTTGCCACCAGAAAGGGATCGAACGCAAACAGCAGGGCGCTCACCGGTACGGCGATCGGAGCCGGGAGCCCCAGGGCAAGGAGCCGCCCCAGAAGAAAACCACGAAAGTTCAGCTCGACCATGGTGGCGATGAACAGGATGAACCAGGGCACCATGATCAGCAGGGGAATTCGGGCGTGCGGGGTACCGGCGAGAAATCGGTAGTCTCCCCCGAGAAGTGGAGCGAGGTAGAGAATGATCAGCAGGTTGATCAGTCCGAGTGTCAGCCCGGTGAGCAGGCCCCAATGGAGACCCTGCGGGAGGAGTCGGCGAGCGAGTCCGATTCGATGGACCACCGATCCATTGATCGTGCTCCAGGCGATGAAGGCGGCATAGGCGCAGGCCTGGGGAAAAAACTGAATGAGGCTGTGTTGTTGGAGTGTGGTCGGTGAGCTGTAAAACAGGAGGGTGGCGGTCAGGGGGAGCAGCACAAGGGCTGCTCCCCGTTCGCCGGCCTGAGTCGCATGGGGGGAGGGCGCGTCGTCAGGCTTGATCATGGACCGGTTAGTCGAGCCGCAGACTGTATCGCTCAAGGGTGGTGGCTTTGTTGCGGGCCAGATTCGACAGCGACTTGTTGTAATCCAGCACCGCTCGAAGCTCGTTGCCTTGGGCGGTGGCCAGGTCGCGCTGAAAGTCGAGCACGAAGCGTGTCGTGCTGAGGCCCACCTTCAACCGCTCCTGTTCGGCCTGTAATTGTTTCTCGGCCATGATACGGGCCGACCGGGTGGTTTCGATGCGCTTGAAATCGGTGTGGACGCGACGGACCGCTTCCCGAACGCCGACGATCACTTGCTGACGGACGCTCTGGAGCGACGACTGGGCGTTACGGGATTCCAATTGCCGTTTGTTATAGGTGCTGTACGCCGACCGGTTTCCGATGGGGTAACTGAGGACAAGGCCGGCACCATAGTTGTAAAAGTCACCACCCAAGTTCCGCCGCGTGGCGTCGCCGTAGTCTGCGCCGAGCCCCGACAGCCCCATCGTGCCTTGAACGGACAGGGTCGGGAGGAGTTGGTTCTTGGCGAACTTCACATTCAGGTCGCTGCTCTCCACATTCTTTCCTGCTTGTAACACCTCCGGCCGGCGTTCCATGGCGATATCGATGGCTTCTTGCAAGCTGATGGCCTCCAGTGAGGTGACGGGTGGATCCGTCGGGATCAGCCGCAAGTCCTGCCGGAGTTCCTCTTCGGCGGGGTTCAGGAGGCGGCGCAACTGGTCCTCCTGATCGCGAATCGATTTTTCCGCGACGAGGATCTGCTCGACCCGCGAGGCGACGGCGGCTTCGGCTTGCAGCACATCGACGATCGACATGACTCCGGCCTTGGCCTTGGCGCGGTTGCTGGCCAGCAGTTCTTCCGCCGCCTTCAGCGCGGCCTGCGCGACTTTGAGATTCTCATTCGCGAACACCATCTCCCAAAACGTCTGTTCGACGCTGGCGATGACGGTGAGCACACGGTCGAGAAAGACATGTTGTTCGACCGTGGCATTGTTCTGTGCGATCGAGATGAACGTCTTGTTGATGTCGGTTCCGAAGTTCTTCAACAACGGCTGGGTCACCGTCAAGGCGAGTCCGCCGGTCCAGGCCGGGTTGAAGAGGAAGGTGTTGGGACCGCTCACGTAGCTGCGTTGGGGGCTGTAGTTCAAATCGTAGTTGGCGCCGGTCGGGAGATTTTGCGTGATGTCGGCGGTGAGCGAGTGGGAGTTCTGGTCGAATTTGGTGATCTCCTGCAGGTTTGCCCCGGTGAATCCCAGGATCGGCCGGTTGAGCGGAGAGACCTGACGGTTGTATTGCCCGTTCAAGCTGACGGTCGGATCGAACTTCGCCTGCTCGATCACGATGTCGGCCAGGCGACTCTCTCTCGTTTGGCGACCGATACTGATATCGAGATTGTTCTGCAAGGCTTTCAGGACGGCGTCGGCGAGCGACATGGCCTCCCGGCGTTCCGTCGGGACCGGCTTGTTCACTTCCAGTCCGAAGGAATCGGGCGCCGTCCAGAGGAGGAGCGCCCCTGCGCCCCCGATGAAAAGGCACCCCCGGAGGATTGCATTCGTCATAACAAACTCCTTGCTGCGAGGTCTGCGTTGGGCCATACTGAATTCGAAATGATGCTGGCGTGGTACCATAAACAGAAGTCGGTGTCCATGCTGAGGAGCCTGCCGGTGGCTGCGAATCGTGCGAACGGGATCTTGTCGATGGCAGGTCTGACGATGCTGCTGCTGGTCTCCCCGGCCGCGGCGCAATCCGTCTCGAGTGTGCGAGGTCTGGGCGGAGGGGTCGCGCCGCTGTTTGGTCTGGTGGGGCCGGGAAACCTCTATATCGATAATCAGGGGACGCAAGGGTACATCTATAATTTTGGAAATAACTTCGAATCGTATAACTTCCGCAATCCGGCGACCGGGCAGGCGTGGAGCGGCGCCCTGATGACACTCGGTCCGCAACTCTCGGTGGGGCTGATTCAGGGTGCGAATCAAGCTGGATCTCCCGTGGTCTTTCCTCCCGTCCCGCGTGAGGCGGGGCCGCTTTCTCCCGTTCAGTCGGGCCTGCTCGACGACATCATTCCCTAGCCCGGACTCTTCATGAATACCTGCTCAGGCGTCTGATCCTGTTGTCTGCCATGGCTGGTCTCGTTCGACCTCCTCGACAGGCTGCTAGTACGCCTGCATCGGCCTTACCTGTGAGCAGCCTCGGCGGGTTTCCGTCTCGGATGCCTGGCCACGGCACTCAGGAATAGTCCAGGTCAAGCAGCATGTTGGACCACCCCGGGCCGCGTCGGCGGATCACCCCTGCGACGAATGGTCTCGCCTTTCGATACTCAATATTTCCCTGAACGAAGGTTGTCTTCTTTGTGGGCCCACGCGGCTGTCGTAATGGATGCGTGCGCGAGACTTCGTCGAAGGAGCGGGAATCGGGCGGAGGACATTTTTTGAGGGCGAAGCAGGAAATCTCTGTGGCGGTTTGGTTTGTCGATGCAAGCCTGTCACAGCCTATTCGGAGCGGGGGCTGAATTATCAACAGAATCCACAGGCCTTAGATTCACTCAGATGGAGATGAAATATAGAATCGATTGTGCTAAGTTATTGATTCACAATTGTTTTACGCTCGTTAGCTGGTGAGCCTCAGGTTTGAACCAGGTGGCGGTACAGCGTTTGCTTTGCCCTCTCGTCGTTGCGAGCGTTCATCCATTCGTTAGCAAGACGACAAAAACAATCGGCCCACGTCAAAGATGTCAATTGAATCGAATAGGCGGAACGGAAAGAATGCGGCAGAAGGTTGAGGGGCGTCGTGTAGGGCTCGATCCGGTGTTGAGCACCCGCCGCTGACCGTTCAAGACTAAAGGAGAATGTTCTTATGAGGATTGCCCAGGTATCGCCGCTGTGGGAGAGCGTCCCTCCGAAGTTGTACGGAGGCACGGAACGCATCGTCTCCTACCTGACGGAAGAACTTGTTCGTCAGGGGCATCAGGTGACATTGTTCGCCAGCGGTGATTCAGTGACGAAGGCAAAATTGGAGGCGCCCTGCCAGCAGGCGCTGCGGCTGAACACCGGAATCTTCAACCGCGAGGCGCCGCTCATTCAGATGATGGAGCAGGTCTTCGCTTCCGCCGATCAATTCGACCTGATCCACTCCCATCTCGACTTTCTGGCATTTTCTCTCTCTCGCCGATGTCGTGTGCCCGTCGTCACGACGCTCCATGGCCGGCTGGATTTGCCCGAACTCGTGCCGGTCTTCCGTGACTTTGCGGAGCTGCCGCTGGTTTCCATTTCTGATTCGCAGCGGCGGCCGTTGCCTTGGTGCAATTGGCAAAACACCGTCTACCACGGCCTGCCGCACGACCTCTATAAATTCCATCCTGAACCGGGCAAGTACTTGGCGTTCCTGGGACGGGTCTCGCCGGAAAAGTGTCCGGATCAAGCGATCGAACTGGCCAAACGCGTCGGCATACCCATGAAGATGGCAGCCAAGGTCGACCCGGCCGACCGGGCTTATTTCGAGCGGGTCGTCGAGCCCCTTCTGGATCATCCCTTGATCGAGTTTGTGGGAGAGATCACCGATGCGGAGAAGAGTGATTTTATCGGGAATGCCATCGGCCTGATCTGCCCCTACGACTGGCCGGAGCCCTTCGGCCTCGTGTTGATTGAAAGTCTTGCCTGCGGCACGCCGGTTCTCGCCTACCGACGGGGATCCATCCCGGAAATTATCGGCCACGGTGTCACCGGCTTCATCAGCGAAAATCTCGATGAAATGGTGAGCCAGGTCGACAAGCTCGGCACGATCGATCGTCACCGATGCCGGCAGGTGTTCGATGAGCGGTTCACCGCCCAGCGGATGACGAACGACTACGTGAAGATCTACCAGCAGTTAATCACTGATGCCGCTGCGCTCCCTGGTAAGTCCGGGCAGCAGCACGCTTCGAACCTCTAGTCAGCGCGACATCAACCTCGCGGAAGGACAAGCATGGCAGCTGAGTCGCAATCTACCCCTGAGTCGAATGTGAACGGGTGGCGGTTATTAGGGACCCGTGATTTCGGCTGTCTCTGGGCCGGCCAGGTCGTCTCTCAGATCGGCGACGGTCTGAACAAGGTGGCGCTCCTCTGGTTCGTCTATGAAATGACCGGTTCGGCGCTCAAAATGACCGCCATCGGGTTGTTGCAGACGATTCCCCCCTTGGTCTTCGGTCCTCTGATCGGCGTCTACCTCGATTACCTTCCCAAGAAGACTGTGATGATCGTCGTCGATCTCTTACGCACATTGATGGTACTCCTGATACCGCTCTTCTATACGTTCGACATGCTGACGCTTGAGCGGTTGTATGTGTTGGTCTTCCTCATCTCCATCGTCTCAACTGTGTTCGGACCCGCGCTGGCGTCTGCGGTCCCGCTGATCGTTCAGCGGTCGCAATTGACGACCGCGAATGCGTTTCTTCAGAGCACCACCAACATCGGTGTGTTGCTGGGGCCGGCCATGAGTGGATTGGGCATCGCGTTGATCGGCGCTCAGAATGTGCTCTATGTGGATGCTGCGACCTTTCTGGTGTCCGCGCTCTTCCTCCTGCCGATTCGTGTGCGGGATAGCCGGACGGTGAAGGGGCTCGATGTGTTGGCGACCCCCGTCATGCAGGACATGATGGTCGGATTCCGCTTCGTGTTTCTCCAGCATCGGGTGGTATTCGCGTTGATGATTACCGCGGTGCTCTACAACCTCGCGATCAGCGCCTTCGTATTCCTCCTCCCGGTAGTAGCGAAGGAGCTGTTGCAAGTCGGTCCCATGGAACTGGGCTGGTTGTGGTCGGCTTTGGGTATCGGCATGCTGGCCGCCTCCATCTGGCTGGCGCGGACGCCCCAGGGTACCTTCCAGGATCGCATCGGCAAGATCGGTCGTTCTCTGGCGATCGGCGGTATTGCGGTCTGTGCGCTGGGATTGATTCAAACTCCAGTGCTGTTCAGCACGTTCCTGCTGATCGTCATCATCGGCGGAAGTACGTCTCTTTTCTATCCGGTCGTATGGGCGATGCTCCAGGAAGTCACCCCGGAACATCTGCTGGGACGTGTGTTCACCACGTTCAGCGTCGGCGGGATGGCCTCCGCCATGGTCGGGATGGCCGGGTTCGGATGGGCCGCTGATACGCTAGGTCCCGCCGTAAGCCTCATCGGGATCGGATTGCTCCTCTTGCTCACTGCGATGGTCACGGTGCAGGTAAGCCGCCGTGGCCACGTGGTGAGTCCGGCTGTTGCGTAATACTCCCTTCACATCCGTTTTTTGTCGGCCTGCAGGTCATCCAATCGGTGATTGCGGGTTTTCTCTCGCCCTTGTGTTGACTGTCTAGCGGGGCATTGTCGGTGTTGCTTTCTGCTCTTCCGTCGCGTATGTCTTTGCTTCCGGGAATGTTTCGTTTTCCGAGACGATGCTGATGACGAGCTCTCGGCGATCGGCTTCGCAGTCTCGGTTTTATTCAATACATGAGGGGCACATGCCTATGCGGGTGATTCGAACCGTCTACGTGACAGGTATCCTGGCGCTGTTAGCGGCGTCGGGAGTCGGGTATGTGAATGGGACTGCTTTGGCGGAATCGACGCCTGAGGGAAAGTCTGAAGCCCCGCCGGTGCAACGACCGAAGGATCCCGATGCGAAGCCGAAGGAGCCGGAGCCGAAGGCGAAAGAGCCCGACTCGAAACCCAAGGAAACAGATGCCAAGCCTCCTGAAAAGCCCAAAGAGGCGGAGGCCAAACCCAGGGAGCCGGAGTCGAAGGCAAAGGAAACAGAGGCCAAGCCCAAGGATCCGGAGCCGAAAGCCAAGGAGCCGGCGTCAAAGGCTAAGGAATCCGAACACAAGGCCAAAGAAGCAGAGCCGAAGTTCAAGGAGCCGGAGTCTAAAGCAAAAGAGCCTGACGCGGCGGCTGAACATCCCTGTCCAACGGTGCCTCATGCGGCAGAGGTGAAACCGGCGGCAGAGCCACAGGCACCCCCGGGGGAACCTGGTGCGGGAGAACGCCCCAAAGCGGCGGAGCCGGAAGGTAAGAAGCCGATACGTTCGTCCATGGTGACCGCCAAGCTGGCGCTCATGGCGGATCCGCACCTGTTTCCCTACGACATCGAGGTCGATGCCAAGGACAAGGACCTCGTCCTGCTCGGAAAGGTAGCGCAGGAATCGGATAAGCGCGTGGCGACGGACATTGTGCGGTGTCTCGAAGGAGTGCACGCCGTCGAGAATCGACTCAAAGTTGAGCAGGATGCGGCCCATGGGCTCTTCTCGGAACGCGACAAAATTATCACGCAGTTGGTGAAAGAACGGTTCGAGAAGAGCAAAACCTTGCAATCGGTCAAGTTCGATGTGAAAACTGAGGACGGTATCGTCACCCTGAACGGGGCGACGCGGTTTCAGATCATCGTCCTCGAAGCGGCGCAAGCCGCCCGACAGGTTCCGGGCGTCCGCGCCGTGAATACCGACGCCGTCCGTTTGGTGGCCGGAGAATAAGAACGGTTCGTGACGACAGGGGTACAGGAGGTCCGACACGCAGTCTACTGACACTATGGAACCACGGCACGTGAACGGAGGAGGAACGGGACGCCCCAACGTGAAGTGGTCGCCGCATCTGCTGACGCGCGACTTCACGCTCGTTTGGTGGGGCCAGATGGTCTCGCAAGTCGGCGATGGTGTGTCGAAGCTCGCGTTGCTCTGGTTCGTCTACTCCATTACAGGCTCTCCTCTCAAGACCACCATGATCGGGCTGTTGCAGACCCTGCCGCCCATTCTGTTCGGTCCTTTCATCGGTGTCATTGTCGATCGCGTTCCCAAGAAACTCTTGCTGATCAGCAGCGACCTGATTCGCGCGCTGGTGCTAGGCGTACTGCCTTGTTTGTTGCCGGTAGACTCGTTCAGTATCGAGCGGCTGTATCTCATGGTGTTCGTCCATGCGGTCGCCTCCGCGGTGTTTGGGCCGGCATTGACTGCCGCTATTCCGTCGCTGGTCTCCCGCCACGAATTCACTGCCGCCAATGCCCTGTTGCAGACGACGACCAGCATCGGGATCATCGTCGGGCCGGCGCTGAGCGGCGTCGGCATCGCGACCATGAGTTCTCAGGAAGTACTCTGTGTGAATGCGGTCAGTTATGTCATTTCCGCCGCCTGTTTTGCGTTCATTCGTTTTCCCCGGGCCGAATCCCAGCCGGCCGGCGGTGGCTCCCTGGCGGGAACCTTCAGCGATGTGCTCGATGGCTTCCACTATGTGCTCCATCGTCAACGGGTCATTTTGATGCTCATCGGAGCGGCATCCATGTATACCTTCGCCACGAGCGCCTTCAGCACGCTCTTTCCGGTATTCGGCAAGAAGTTGCTGGACCTCGGCCCTATCGAGGTCGGGTACCTCTGGTCGGCATTCGGCATCGGGTTGTTGGTGGTGTCACTGGGGCTCGTGTCGTTGTCGGCCTGGTCCCTGCCCAAACGGATTCAGTTGATGGCGCTCTCCAGCTTCATCAGCGGCTTGGCGCTGCTCGGTTTAATTGTGACGTCGAATCGCTTGATCGCGGCGGCACTCATGGTCATCATCGGAATGGGGGCCGGGACGCTCACACCGGTGGCGTGGGGCGTATTGCAGGAAATCGCCCCGGCCTCGCTTCTGGGGCGGGTGCTGGCGATTTATAATCTTGGCGCGATGACCTCCGCGATTGCCGGCATGACGATTTTCGGCTGGGTGACGCAGGACTTCGGCGAGCGTCCCAGCGTGTTCGGGATCGGCATGGGGCTATTCCTGTCGGCGCTGGTCTCGATGCGGGTGGCGCGCTGGGTGCAGACCCACTGGGCGGAGACGACCGTTCCATCTGCGGAGGAGCCGCAGTCTGTGGTTATGGTCACCCAGCCTACGAGTCATTAAGAGCATTCAGCGGGTGGTCGAACGGACCGGCCCTCTCCGGAAGGAGAGCCGGACGAGGCCCAGCGTGAGTAGGCGAAGAAACGGGACGAGCGCGTCGTGAGGTCGGGCAGGACTCGTCGTGTCGGAGATTCCGGGAGCAGGGGAGGAAGACGTGGAAGAAATTATCAGTGTGAATGATCAGTTCTATATCCTGGCCAGTTCATCGATGGCGGACGATCGCACGCGCGTGCTCAAGCATGGAGAAACGTTCGGCGTCTACGATCGGTACGGGGACATCCAGCCGGTGGGCCGGGGAACCCAGGGCGTCTTTCACCAGGGGACTCGGTTTTTGTCGCGCCAGGAAGTGTTTCTCAATAATGACCGGCCGATGCTGCTCAGCTCAACGGTCAAAGAGGACAATGCCTTGCTGGCCGTAGACCTGACGAATCCGGACTTGTATCGGGACGGCCGCATCGCAATTCCGCGCGGGAGTGTGCACGTCTTTCGGTCGCGCTTCCTCTGGAACGGGGTGAGTTACGAGCGCTTCCGACTGTCCAACTACAGTTTGTCGCCCGTGAAGATGACGTTGTCGATCCGGTTTGAGGCCGACTTTGCGGATATCTTCGAGGTACGCGGAAAAAAGCGTGAGCGGAAGGGGCGAATGCTGCCGAACGTGTTGCGGAAGGATCTGCTGGTGTTGAGGTACGAAGGCCTCGATGAGGTAACCCGAGAGGCGCGGATTCAGTTTGCTCCGGAGCCGCTGGAGATCACGGCCTCACAAGCCACCTTCGATATCGAGCTCGACCCGAAGGGGGAAACGGCAGTGGCGGTGATGGTGGCCTGCGATGTGGGGGACAGCCATCGGCCTCTGTTGGCGTACGATGCCGCAATGGCCGAAGCGGGGCTGGCCTTCGGTGCGGAGCAGACCGAGGATTGCACCATTCAGACCTCCAACGCCCAATTTAATGAATGGTGGAATCGCTCGGTGCTGGATGTTCGCATGATGGTCACCGACACGAATGAGGGCCCCTACCCCTATGCCGGGGTGCCCTGGTTCAGCACGCCATTCGGACGGGACGGGGTTATCACGGCGCTCGAGTGTCTGTGGATCAGACCGGAATTGGCGCGCGGCGTCCTGGCCTATCTGGCATCGACGCAGGCCAAAGAGGTGAACCCTGCTCAGGACGCCGAACCGGGGAAAATTCTCCACGAGACCCGCAAGGGGGAGATGGCGGCGTTGAACGAGATTCCCTTCGGCCTCTACTACGGCAGTGTCGATTCCACGCCGTTGTTTGTGATGCTGGCCGGCGCCTATTACGAACGGACGGCCGATCTGGCGTTTATCCAGTCGATATGGGCCAACCTCGAAGCGGCGTTGACCTGGATGGATACCTTCGGTGATCCAGACCGCGACGGGTTTGTGGAGTATGTACGGAAATCACCCACCGGTCTGGACAATCAGGGCTGGAAAGATTCCCATGACTCGATTTCGCATGAGGACGGTTCGCTGGCTGAAGGACCGATCGCCTTGTGTGAAGTTCAAGGGTATGTGTACGACGCCAAAGTGCAGGCGTCGAAGCTGGCAGATGCGCTGGGCTATATCGATCGTGCCAGTCAGCTTCGGCGGCAGGCGCGGTCGCTCAAGGAACGTTTCGAAGAGGCATTCTGGTGCGAGGAAACGTCAACCTATGCGCTTGCCCTGGATGGCCAGAAACGGCCTTGTCAGGTGAAGACATCCAACGCCGGCCATTGTCTCTATACGGGGATTGCAAGCGATGAGCATGCCAGGCGTGTGGCGGAAACGCTCATGTCCGATGAACTGTTCAGCGGGTGGGGTATACGGACGCTTGCCGATTCGGAGCGCCGGTATAATCCAATGTCCTACCACAATGGATCGATCTGGCCGCACGACAACGCCATGATTGCGATCGGTCTGGCCCGATACGGCCTCAAGTCCGGCGTGGAAAAAATCATGAGCGGCATGTTCGAGGTCAGCCTTGTGCTCGACTTTCACCGCTTGCCGGAACTCTTCTGCGGATTCGTTCGCAGACCGGGTCAGGGCCTGACGCGGTATCCGGTGGCGTGCAACCCTCAAGCCTGGGCCGCCGGCTCGGCCTTCATGGCGCTCCAAGCCTGTCTCGGCTTATCGATCATTGCGTCGGAACAGAAGGTAGTGTTCAATTATCCGATTCTCCCTGAGTTCATCGACGAGATGCAGATCAAGAATCTGAAAGTGGGAACCGCCTCGGTAGACCTTCTATTGCGTCGCCATGACCTGGATGTGGGCATTACGGTGATCCGTCGTGCCGGCAAGGTCGAAGTGGTCTCGGTGAAGTAGCGGCGCCTGCGTAAACGGTCGGCCGCGGTGTGAGCGCCGGCTCGACAACATCCGGTTGGGTGCCGCACAACCGGCCGACATAGTGTTACGGCGCGTCGGCGAGTTGCCAGGCTATGGCGAGTACGTAGCGCGCGGCAGCTGAGAGAATATCCGCATTGACGGTATCCGCCGTGTCGGTCGGCTGATGGAAGTGCGGATGAATTCCGCCGCTCACCACGGTTACGGTGGGAACTCCCGCTTCCTTGAACGGCACATGGTCTCCCCCCGGGAAAAACCCAAACAGATCGAGTCGGTCCGCAAGTCCAGCCCGTTCCCCCGCCTGTTGCGCAGCGGGTTTTTCTAAACCGGTCACCCCGATCGTGAGCCGTCCGTTTCCGACTCCCGCATGATCTACGTTGATCATGGCCGCGGTAGCGGTCAGCGGCATCATGGGTTGACTCACGTACAGTTTCGATCCGAGTAAGCCCTGCTCTTCTCCGCTGAACGATACGAATAGAACCGAGCGCCTCGGACCGACGGGCATTGAGGCCAGCACTCGCGCGACCTCCAGGATCACGGCGGTACCCGACGCGTTGTCGTCGGCTCCGGCAAAGAGTAGCCCGCCTTGTTTCCCAAAATGATCGCGGTGTGCTCCGATCAGGATGGCGTCGTGATGATGCGCGGCATCCTGTCCGGGAAGGAGCGCGACGGCGTTCTGAAGCGTGCCGTGTTGCCGCGTACTGTGCCACCGCATTCGAATCGAGATGTCGATGGTCATGGATTGCGGGGTCATGGTGTCGTTGAGTTGCTGCTGCAAGTGTCGCAACCGGTTGTCTTCGCCGGGCTGCTGTACGCTGAGGATGGCTGAGGCGAGCGCGGTACTGATCCAGGCGCCGGGAATCGTCCGGTGAGGGTCCGTAAGCCCGTAGAAGGCGCTCGGCCGACCCGTGACGCCACGACGGGTTTCGTACGCGTTAAGGATCGGCCCGGTCGCGGTCAGGTAGCCGATGGCGCCGTGTGCGTGGGCCATGTGTGCTTTATCTGCGTGAGAAACCTGTGTGGCATACCGTTCGGGTTTTCCACGAAGAAAGAGCACCACTTTGTTCCGGACATCGATCCCGGCATAGTCATCGAACCCCCCGGCCGGATCGGAGATTCCGTATCCGACAAAAACAATCGAAGCCGCCAGCTCTGCTGAGGGAGAATCGAGGATCGGTAGATAGTCGCTGCCGACCACGGCTGGTTGACGCTCAGCAATCCCTCCAATCTGGAGCAGTGAATCATCGTCGATCTTCGTTGTGTGGACGGGGGCGGACTGAAGATGGACAGGCGCAGGAGGTTGAGCAGTCGCGCCGGGAGATTCGGACCCAGGTGCGCGAGGCTGTTGGAGAGCCAGGAATCGCTGTCGCACGAACTCCGCGGAGGCAAGGTCGTCAGGCGTCCCGGTCTGCCGTCCGTTGAATGCCGGTCCGCTCAACGTGCGAATATCCGTCAGCATGCGCTCGCTGGAAATCAGACCCAATGCCTGCGTGAGCGCCTTGGACTGCCCGTCTATCTCTGCGGCGATGCTCTGGCCGGCCCATAGGGTCATGCACAGGATCAACAGCAGGGGGAAGGGGAGGTAATCGATGCATGCCGATTCGGCGAGCCTGTGGATTCGCCGGCGAGGGGCCAATGTTATGGAATGATGGCAGGGCATCAGACAGACGTGGCAGAGGCCTTCTGTGCCGACCAGCGTTGATACCATCGCCAGAGCGGTCGTTGGAGGAATTGGGGGAGTGGATAGCCCAGCCCACGGACATAACCGTCATCTCGGTCCAGCACGGCAAATGCCAGCCGGTACTTGTCCCGGAAGATCGCGCAACGCCGGTGCACCTCTTCATCGCTCAGCTGGATGCGCGCTCGAATCGCGGTTCCGATGGTTTCATCGGAGGCTGCGTCACGCACCAGCCGTTCGATGTAGGCGGGCGTCAGCTGAAACCGGCGCATGAAGGATTGGTCCAGTGCGGAAGGATAGGCATAGGTTCCAAGCGTGTCGGCCTGAAACGCGCGTACCTTGTCGATCAGCCGGGGCAGCCACATCATCCCTGCCAGGGTATCGCTCCATCGTCGCGGCGGCTGCTGGGATAGGTCCATCCGGTGCCTCATAACCTCAGGGTACGAGCGGTTTCTTGCGAGCGGGGAGCACTATAGCATACCCGGTCGATCCCATTGCAGAGAGCCGAGGGCTCAATGTACTATCGGCCATCAGGTGAGCGTCGGATCTCTTTCTTTCAGGAGCCGATACGCTGCGGGGCGCCGGGCA
Organism: Nitrospira defluvii; assembly: GCA_000196815.1. Lineage (GTDB taxonomy): Bacteria > Nitrospirota > Nitrospiria > Nitrospirales > Nitrospiraceae > Nitrospira_A > Nitrospira_A defluvii_A. The sequence goes on along the minus strand of FP929003.1, from coordinate 3,149,453 downwards.
CCGATTGACGGGAGAGGCGAAGGGTAGGACCTATGGCAGAGCAGGGAAAGGGTCTTTACGACCATCAGTACGGACGGTTTCGCGAGAATCAAGGCTCACATCAAGGCTATGAATTTCAGCACGGGCCTGTCGGGAGCGTGCCTCCCCCCGTGGTGACGTTCATGGACAAGATAAAGTGGTGGACGTTGCGCGGCTGGCGACGAAAAAAGATCCTGGCTGAACGCGATCGATTTCAGCAGGATATCATCCGGATCAAGCAGAGCCAGCCGAAGTCATAAGATCCGCTCGAAGGAGGAGTGCTCCCGTGCAATATGGAAACGAGCTGGTAAGGCAGATACAGACCCTACGTGATAGTGAGTCGCTTTCCGTGGCGCATCTCAGGACTGTCAGGAGATACGTCGGTGTCATGGTGTTGACCATGATGTCGGTGAGCGGGGTTGAATCGGTGTTGGCAGTGCCCAAGGAAACGTCTACGGAAAAGGCGGAGCATTTGCGGCAACAGGCGAATCCCCAGCTTTTCAATAACTGGACGTTCGATAAAGATCAGGCGGGAGGCGTTCCAAAGGGATTTCTTGCCGTGTCTTCGGGCGATCAACCAGGCGGGGAGTGGAAAGTGGAGGCGCAATCGGCGGCACCTTCGTCGCCCAATGTCGTGCTGGGGGCGTCTTCCTGTTCCGCCTGTGTCGAGTTGTTGGTCGCACAAGGATTTCAGTATGAGTATCCTGAAGTGGTTGTCCGGATTCGTCAGGGAGCCGAAGCCACGTCCGGGCAGATTGGGGTGGTATTCGGCCTGAAAGATCCGAAGAATTATTATGCGACGGTCGTGGACATGTCCCAGAAGTCTATAGAGGTGGTGCGGGTGATCGAAGGCAAAGAGTCGATTTTGGGCCGGGCGGCGATTAAGTCGAAGCCGGTCGAGTGGCATACGCTCCGGGTTCAACGGAACACCATCATCAGTAAGGATTTCGTGGAAACCTTCTTCGACGGGAGCCTGACGCTTTCTGTTGAGGATCAAACACTTGGCGTCGGACAGGTGGGGATTCTGGTGAGAGGGCAGGCGACTGCGCGATTCGATAATTTCAACGCCTCGCCACTGTATTCCAGCCGTCCCTTGTCGGCTCCGGCTGCCTACTAGGCGCGGTGCCGGTGGGCCGGTTCGAGCGGAGAAGATTTCGCGCTTGCCTTTCCTATTTCGGTAGGATACAGTGAAGGTGCTTCATTGCGAAGGGCCTTGGCGGTGAAGTAGAAGTAGAATTACAGGGCTCGAATTCGATGTTGTTTTGGGTTCTTCCCGGGAATTTCGGAAGCCAGAGCTAAGATTGCCGCTGTGTTTGCATCTTCGCCCCACTCCTTCCTCGTTTCTTTCTCGAGTCCCAGACAACACCATTTTATTCTCAAAGGAGGAACCCAATGGGTTCGAAGATCTACGTTGGCGGCTTGCCATATTCAACCACCGAGCAACAGCTGAGTGACCTGTTTGCGGTGCACGGGGCGGTGACGTCGGCGCGCATCATTACGGACAAGTTCACCGGCCAGTCACGGGGTTTTGGCTTCGTCGAAATGTAGGGAGATTCCGAGGCGCAGGCGGCGATCAACGCGTTGAACGGGACACAGTTCGGTGGCCGCACGTTGACTGTGAATGAAGCTCGCCCGCAGGAGCCCCGCTCCGGTGGTGGCGGAGGACGTGGAATGGGCGGGGGCCGGCACTAAGCTGCGCTCGTTTCGTGATACCTATTCAGGGGCTGCCGACAGGGTAGCCCCTGCGTTTTTCTTACCGTGTTGTCCTCTCTCTGGTCTGCAGGGCCATTAGATTATCTGCCCCTGTTTTCCCAAGATAGAGATTTAGGAGTGTCGTTGCATGGTGTCGTTTGCCGAATTGTCTCTTACATCGTTTCTCGCTGACCGTTTACAACAGGCCGGGTTTACCGCGCCGACTCCCATTCAGAGCGCGGCGATTCCGCTGGCGCTAGAGGGGCGCGATCTGCTGGCCCAGGCCAAAACCGGCAGCGGGAAAACGCTGGCCTTTCTCATTCCCTTGATCGAACGGGCCGTCAAGGAAGGCTGGAAGCCTGCCGGATCCGCCAGATCGCCGCGGGCGCTCGTGCTCGCGCCGACTCGTGAGCTGGCCCTCCAAATTGAAATGGAATTGCGCAAGTACGCGCCGCCGTCAGTCACGTCCCTGGCTGTGTACGGTGGTGTCCCCATCGAACGGCACTACCGAGCCTTGCGCCAACCGCCGATGATCGTGATTGGAACGCCGGGACGTTTGCTGGACGTGGCGGGGACCCGCCATCTGGACCTGCGCGGGATCGAATATGTGGTCATGGATGAAGCGGATCAAATGCTGGATCGCGGATTCCTGCGCGACATTCAGCGTATCCTGCAATTGCTTCCCAGCCAACGGCAGACCATGCTGTTTTCTGCGACCTTTTCGCCGGAGATTTTGACTCTGGCGGAATCGATGTTGAAGAATCCGGCTCGAACGGCGGTGGATCCCGGGGTGAATACGCCCACCACGATTACGCACGCGTACTACGTGGTGCCGAGCGAATCTTCGCGAGTGCAGTTGATTCACACGCTGCTCCAATCTCCGGAGTCCGGCGATCAGTCGATGGTCTTTTGCGATCAGAAATACAAGGTGAAGCGATTAGCTGCCCGTCTGGGCGGCGAGCCGGCTTCGGTCGGGGCCATCACCGGAAACCATTCGCAGGCTCAGCGGGAACGAACCCTCACGGCGTTCCGGTCGGGTCGGTTGCGCACGCTGGTTGCGACAGATGTCGCCGCTCGCGGCTTGGATGTGCCGTCCGTGTCGCAGGTCATTCACTACGAGCTGCCCGGGAACCCGACGTCGTACGTGCATCGCACCGGTCGAACGGGTCGGGCGGAACGGTCGGGCGCGACGCTCTTGATTCTCTCTCCGAAGGAAGAGCATGAATACCTGGCGATGGTGCGCCGTTTACGAATCCAAACGAAGCGCCTGACGTTGCCTGCACTGGCGGTACTGCCGCCTCCTGCGCATGAACCTGAGTCGAACGGCCAATCCAGGCATGATGGGCGGGGGCGTGATGCCCGACCGCGTCGTGCCGGAGAGCGCCAAAACTCCATGCCTCAGGATGTGAGAGGCGGGCAGGGCCGTCGAGGTTGGCGTGCGGATCGTCCCGCCGCCCCGCGTCGTGGCAACAGTTGAAGAACCGCATGGTTCGGCAGGGATTGCTGGACCGGCATGATTAGGAGGACGCGTCGATGAAAGCTGGACGGAGTCTGTTGCTGGGCATGCTGCTGGCCGTCGGTGGTCTGTTGATGGGGGCGGGCGCCTACGCGCAAGGCGATCTCGCCATTGCCGACGGGGTGAAAGTCTCGTTGGAGTACATTCTGACGCTTCCCGACAAGTCCGTCGCCGATTCGAATGTCGGGCAGGAGCCGATCATCTTCGTGCAGGGGGCGCATGAAATCGTCCCCGGCCTCGAAAAGGCTCTCGACGGCATGAAGGCCGGACAGAAACGGCGCATCGAGGTGGCGGCGCAGGACGCCTACGGTCCCTACAACAACAAGCTACGCCAGAGCGTGGACAAAGAGAAGCTTCCCAAGGACGTCAAGGTCGGGGACATTTTGCAGGCGTCGGACAACCGGCTGGTGAAGGTCCTCGAAGTGAATGACAAGAAGGTGTTGATCGACCTCAACCACCCGCTCGCCGGGAAGACGCTCACCTTCGATGTGAATATCCTCAAGGTCGAAAAGGGCGATGCCGCGGACGCCCCTGCAAGCAAGACCCCCTAAAGGCTCTTTCTTCACCAGAGCGGCGGGGCAGCCGGCTTGAAGCCGGCTGTGCTCCCGCCGCTCTGTGCTTGAATCCTCGTCGCCAGTTCTCAAACCACATCGATCGTTCTGTCGCTCAGTCGGGGCCTGTCCCGGTTCTTGACGCGTTCTCCATCTCCGTGTAGGGTCCTGGCACGAGACGTCTCAGAATGGTCTGAGCGGACGAGCGATTGAGTAGGGGTAAGGAAGCCCTTCCACGGCTTAGAGGAGATCCAGCGCAGATGGGAACCATCAAGCAACGACCGGTGGTGGCGATTCTTGTCGGAGGAGGGCCGGCGCCCGGCATTAACAGTGTCATCGGGGCCGCGACGATTCGAAGCATTCTTGGTGGGTGCGACGTGATCGGCATTCAAGACGGTTTCAAATGGATCATGGATGGCCAGACCAGCAAGGTGAAGCGCCTGTCGATCGAAGACATCAGCCGGATTCACTTCAGCGGCGGCTCCTGCCTTGGCACGGCGCGCGCGAACCCCACCCAGAAACTCGAGCATCTGGATGCCTGCCTGACGAGTCTGAACACACTCGGCGTGACTCGATTGATCACGATCGGAGGTGACGATACCGCGTTCTCCGCGCTGAGGTTGGAACAGCGGGCCGCCGGTCGCCTCCAGGTCGTGCATGTGCCGAAGACCATCGATAACGATCTGGACCTGCCCCACGGCATTCCGACGTTCGGATTCCAGACGGCGCGCCACATCGGCGTTGAGCTCGTGAAGAGTTTGATGGTAGATGCGGAGACGACTTCACGCTGGTATTTCGTGGTGACGATGGGGCGCAAGGCCGGGCATCTGGCACTCGGGATCGGGAAGGCGGCCGGCGCTACGTTGACGGTGATTCCCGAGGAGTTTCGTCAGAAACCTCTCCGTCTGAAAACGCTGGTCGATGTCCTGATCGGTGCGTTCATCAAGCGGCTCAATGCCGGACGATCGGACGGCGTGGCGGTCCTGGCTGAAGGCCTCGTGGAAAGCCTCGCGCAGGAGGATCTCGAGGGTCTGCAGGATGTGGAGCGGGACCAGCACGGACATGTGCGGCTGGCGGAGATCAACTTCGGTTTCGTGCTCAAGCGGGCGGTCGAGAAGGAACTGCGGTCTTTCGGCATCAAGACCACCATTGTCGAGAAGAACATCGGGTACGAGCTTCGCTGCGCCGATCCCATTTCGTTCGATATGGAATATACCCGCGATCTCGGTTATTGCGCGGCGCAGTTTCTCCTGGATGGCGGGAATGCCGCGATGGTGTCGATTCAAAACGGCCGCTTCATTCCCATTCCGTTCGGCGACATTCTGGACCCGGCGACCGGCCGTACCAGGGTGCGCATGGTGGATGTGGAATCGGAGTCGTACGTCATTGCAAGGCGGTACATGATTCGCTTGGCTCCGGATGATTTCAATCAGCCTCAGGGGCTGGTCCGTTTGGCCACCACGGCCGGTCTGGCCGTGGATGATTTCCGGAAACGGTTCGAATATCTGATGGGCAAGGATCTGTGAGAGAGGGGCGAGGGATTGGACCTCTCCCCATCTGCGATTTCACGTAGGGCGTCATGACGAATGAAACGACACCGGATACAGAAATTGCCCTCGCATGCGGACAGCAGCGCGCGCTGGTCTCACCTTGGGGTGCGGCGCTACGGCGGTACTACCTGCTTGAAGAGAACGGGAGCGAAACCGACATTGTCTGGGGCTATGCAGGCGGCGCGCACAAAAAAGGTGGACAGGGCGATGTGCTCATTCCCTTTCCCGGGCGCGTGGCGGATGGGCGCTACTGCTTCGATGGGCAGCCGTTTCAGCTGGAACGGAACGACAAAGAAGGTCCGAACGCGATCCATGGATTTGTCCGGAACCTGCCGTGGACCACGCAGCAGGCCGATTCGGAGAGCGTCGCGTTCGAGGTTCAGTGGGAAGCTGCCGACTATGCCTCCAGAGGCTATCCGTTCTCGCTCGCGGTTCGTGTCGCGTATCGGTTGGACAGACAGGGATTGATCTGCTCGTTCGCCGTTCACAATGCAGGGCGTGAGGCTGCGCCGGTCGGAGTCGGATTTCATCCCTATTTTACGGTTGGGACTGCGCTGGTGAATGAAGCGGAAGCCCGGATTCCCGCTTCAGGGTATCTTGAGTTCAATGACCGGCTCGCACCGACCGGCAAGGTTCTGGATGTGAAGGGTACCGAGTGGGACTTTCGCGAACGTCGCCGGGTCGGCCAGCGCCGCTTCAATCACTGCTATGTCGGGTTGGCGCGCGATGCGGATGGGATGGCGAGGGCCACCCTGCAGCACCAGGCGAGCGGCCGCAGGATCGAGGTGGAGATGGATCGTTCGTTTTCCGCCATCGTAGTCTATACCGGCGATGCGATCGTCGATGCGCCGCGCCGCGCGTTGGCCATTGAGCCGATGACCTGCGCGACCGATGCCTTCAATCATCCCGAGTGGGGGTTGAAGCGGCTGCAGCCCGATGAGACCTTCACTGGACGGTATCTCGTCACACATCGTCTGCTGTAAGGCTTCTTGTTCGGTGTGGGTCGTGCTTTTCTATTACCCGCCATACGCGATCGACCCTGTGCTCTACCCCGCGAGGACTCCGTTACGACGGCTTCGTCGATTCAACGATGCGGAACCGCACTTCATCCACCTGAGTGTAGGCCGAGGTTTGCTCCCCTGCGAACAACCCGCATCGGTAGAGTCCCGTCGCCCAGCCGGTGGCTGGACGTGACAGGACGAAGTAGCCGGATTGGTCGTTGGTGGACATGATGAGCTGATCCTGTGCCACCGCCGGCTGCGCGCCGGTCAGTTCGGCGCGCTCTTTGAAACAGCGCGCCGAGAGCGGAATTTCATCGTACGACGCCGTCACCAATCCGAACACCAGGTAAATGTCCGGCTGAGTAGCGGGAAAGCTGATCCCGGGGTCCAGGGGAATGAAGTCATGGGCGCCGGTGGGCGAATCGTCCCGCATGACTTTCTTGGCGGGGATGACGAATCGAAACCAGGCAAAATCGGCATCCCGTCCGACCAGGGAGGCCGCCGTATCCAGAGTGTTCTGCGGCTTCAGGTTCTCCATGGCCTTTGCGGCCAGCTCTGCTTCCGAGGGCACGACCGGTGCCACCGGTGTGCCCGGGGCGGCGTCCTCCATCTCGATTTCCTTGGCCAGTTCGGGGACATGCGGACGAATCTTGTCCAACCATCGCAGCAGTTTATTCTTATCCAGCACTCTGGTTCCGATCGGAAGTTCAACCTCCCTCGTCGACTGTTCAAACGCCACGGTCGTGTCGTAGAGGATCTTGAATTGAATGTAGGCGTCTTCCCATTTTCCCAAATCCACCAGACATTGTCCCAGGCGATAGACGGTAGCGGCATAGTCTTCATCAAGGGGATCGAGGCCCTCCATTTTCGGGATGATACCGATCGCCTCTTTGCACCGGCCCAGATTCATGAGGATCAGTCCGAGGTGCTGTTTGGCGAGGGGGTCCATCGGGTTGAGGAGCAGGAGTTGCCGATACATGGGTTCGGCTTCCTGATAGCGCCCGGCCTCGAAGAGCGCGTAAGCGTCGTGACGAATCATCGACCAGTCTTTGAGTTGTTTCGGGTTCGCGTCCGGGCTCATCATAGGTGCAAAGCGGCGGCCTCGCTCCGTCGATCCGTAAAATACGGTCAGCAGATTCTTGGCGGACAGCTCGAGCGGGGAACCGGGTGAGACCTGTTGCAACACAGACTGCACCTCGCGGTCTGCGCCTTCGTAATCCAAAATATCGAAGCGCGCGCGCGCCAACGCCAACCGCCAGTTGAGCATGTCGGGTCCCAGCTCCACCGCCTGCTGATACGACTTCAGGGATTCCTCCAGCCGGTCGAGTTTCCGGAGCTCACGGGCCAGTCGCAAATGGATCAACGGGTTCTGAGGGTCGATGGCGGCAATGCGCTGCAATTCAGTGACCGCTTCTTCCACCTGCCCGGACCGCACCAGCACGCTCCACTTGGCCCATCGCACGTCCAGAGCCCTGGGAATCCTCGCCAGGACGGTTTCATAGGACTCAAGGGCCGCTTCGGTGTGGCGTGAGGTGGCCAGCATGTCGCCACGGAGTTGGTGCAGCGCGAAGGCCTGCGGGTTCTCATGAATGCCTTGGTCCAGAATGCCGAGGGCCAGGTCTGTCGTACCCTGCTCCCACGCGGCCTTCGCGCGTTGGGCGACCTGGCTTTCCGAGTGGGGGCCCTGGTCGTTCGCCATGGCCCTGGAGGCGTTGGTCAGCGTGACGGGCGGGAGCAGGAGAAGAAATCCAATGAGGTAATAGGTCAGCGGGATGAACGGCTGCGGTGCGCGAGCGGGCGAACATATATGGATCATCATGAGTGAGTCTCTGGTTGAGGTAAACAAGTCGCTTCCATGGTCAGCTGCGACACGGGATACAGAAGGGTACACCCCCAGCAAACCGGCTGTAGTTGATTAGAGGCAGCCTGAGGGAGAAGGATTCGTCGCCCTCAGCGGTTTCAGGCATCACAAATTATCTTACTGTACGATGGTCCGGCTCTGCGAGGTGCCCTGACCGATCAGGCTGAGGGCGGAGAGCGGGGCCCATCCGGTCCGGAGAGTCCCGGTCAGCCGGTGAATGTGGTCCCCAAAGCCGTTGTCGCGATGGAGCCGAATCAAATCCGCTTATCGCACGTTGACGAAGCGGCCCTGAGCCATGGTGCGAAGCTGATCGATGTCTTCGTGGCGAGTGACCGAGAGCGGCACGGTACCGGATAATTCTTGAATCAAGAGATCGGTCGTCAGCGGGGTTTTGTAATGTAAGGCCCGGTAGAGTGCGGCGACCACCGCCTGCTCGATTTCCGAGCCGCTGAACCCATCACTGGCGCTGACGATTTTCTCAAGGTCGAATCCCGCGCTATCCTGTTTGCGGAGCGCAAGGTGGATCTTCCAGATGGCGGTCCGTTCGTGGTCGTCCGGCAAGTCCACGAAGAAGATTTCGTCGAACCGTCCTTTGCGCAGTAGTTCCGGCGGGAGGGAGGCGAGGTTGTTTGCCGTGGCGACGACAAACACCTCCTGCTTCTTTTCCTGCAGCCAGGTGAGAAAGGCACCAAAGAGCCGGCGGCTCAATCCGGCATCGGCATCTCCGCTGCCGCCGCCGGCCACCATGGCCTTCTCTATTTCATCGATCCAGAGCACGATCGGTGAGAGGGATTCGGCCATCTCGATCGCCTTCCGGAAATTCTTCTCCGATTCACCGACGAATTTGTCGAAGAGCCGCCCGGCATCGAGTTTGAGCAGCGGGAGTTGCCACTCGCGCGCAATGGCTTTTGCCGCGAGCGACTTGCCGCAGCCCGGCACCCCCACCAGCATGATCCCGCGAGGCGGCGTCAGGTTGAGCGCCTTGGCTTCTGCTGTGAATCCTACCTTCGCTCGTTCCAGCCAGGCCTTCAGATTCACGAATCCGCCCAATTCGAACCGGTTGTCTTCAAGGGGATAATATTCCAGCAACCCGCCGTCCTTGATCGCCTGGACCTTGCGTTTCAGGATCGTCTGCACATCATCAGCGGACAATCTGCCGTCCTCGACGATGCATTGCGTGATGACCTGCCGGGCTTGATGCAAGGTCAATCCCTGCAAGGCGCGGAGAATGCCGTCGGATTCTTGTGTCGAGGGGCTTGCCTGCGTCGGGGTGGAGCCGGGGCGGCGCGGCGACGTTCTCGTGCCCAGTGACTGCAGCACACTTTGGAGCATGGAGTGCAGTTCATTGCGATTCGGCAGCTGCAGGTCGAGCCGGACCGCAATCTGTTCAATGTCGGACGGAAGGACGATGGGATGGCCGGTGAGCACACAGGTTGTGCGAGATCGGCCGAAGTGATGACTCACTTCCCGCAGCTGGCGGGCCACCGCGGCGTCCTGCAGGTGCGGCGCAAGATCTTTGAGCCAGAACAGGGCCTCGACGGTCAGTCCGTTGAGGTGTTGAAGGACCGCTAGAGGAGCGGCCGTCATCTTACTGATGCTCTGCCCTTCGTCCTGTCTGGTGAGGCCCCTGGTCATCGACCATTCGAACAGCGGCATGCGTTCCTGTGCTGCCACGGATTGGAGCAACGCCAGCACACGCTCTTCTTCCACCGTCTCGATGACGATCAGGGGGTGGCAGGAGCGAATCAGGGTGCGGAGATCATGCACGCTTGTCGATAACGCCATAGGAGTGCAATGCTAGCACGAGGGTTTCACCCTACCAAGCAAAGGGGAGATTGTGGCGAGCCATCGGCTCTTTCTCCGTCTAGCAGGTTGCGGAAAAACTCGTTTTGAGTCCCAAAGCCACCACAGATACGCAGTGTGGGACGACGTTGAACAGCCTCGCAGGATGCGCAAAAAGGCCGTCCAGCAAGGCCGCAGCGAGCACAGGGGCGAATCGTACTCTTGCGGTACGGTGAGCCACTGAGCGATGCGAGAACGCTGCTGGCGGACTTTTTCCGCATCCTGCTAGACGTCGTTCTCCGTGAGACAGCGACCGAGTCCCTGCTGTTCGGCGAGGTGATAGGCATAGTGCAGGGCCGCCAGGTTCGCAACCCGTTCTTCCGCTTCTTCGCGACTCTCTGAATAGATGATTTGCAGTCCGAATCTGGCCGTCAGGGAATCCAGAAAGTCCACGATGCCGTTTCGGTGATACTGGCCGAGCCGCCCTCCGCCGCGGTTGTACTGGATGGTCCCTTCGATCACCAGAAAGCGATGGGGAACAGCGCGGAGAGGTTCGAGCTCACGGAGAAAGCGCGGGCGATTGTCGGACGGGTTGGAGAAGATGGTATCGAACTCCTCGACGCGCCGGCGTTCGACGCAAAAAATAGCCGGGGCTTCCGCAATCGCATAGTCACCGGCCGGCAGTGTCTGTGTGATCGTTCCGGCGATGCGCACGAGCCCATTGAATTCGTACGGCTGCGGTTCGCGGCTATCGACCAGTATATGGATCGCCGGCACCATGATTTTGGGGTGACTGAACCGGGTGACGTTCAGCATCGTTTGGGGCCCGCGCAGTTCCTGGCGGGATCGCGGGGCTGGTTGCGGACGGGGCGTCGGCGAGGGGCGTGGCGGTGGCGTCGGTGATGAGGGATGTTGTCTGCCGGCGTCGTACCGGGCGCGGGCTGCAGGGTCGCTGAGGGTCTGATAGGCCTGGTTGATCAGCTGCGTGCGGGCCTCGGCTTTCCGGTGCAGAGTCGGCGAATGCACAAACCGATCGGGATGCCAGACTTGCATGTGTTCATGCCAGGCCCGCTTGATTTCCGCGTCTGACGCGCCGGGAGTGAGTTCCAGGATGGCGTAGTAGTTCGTGGTCCGTTCGTTTGGCATGCGATGTCCCGTTCGAGTTCCATGAAGTGTAGCGGAGTGCGACAAGGGAGTGCTAGCCCGAATGGTCGGGGGCGACCTGAGTCGGGGAATGGATTCAGCGCGCGCAATACGAGTTCGCCATTGTGAGAAAATTCTTCGCGGTGTATCGTAGGTCGGGGCCACGGCATTCATGCTGTGCCTTCCATCGGAGGCGATGCTCATGATTTTGGTCACCGGCGGTGCCGGCTATATCGGTTCGCATACCTGTGTGGAACTGCTGAATGCCGGTTGTGCGGTCACGGTCTTCGACAATTTCTCCAATAGCCATCCCGAATCGTTGTCTCGCGTGGAGCGGATTACCGGACAATCCCTTCACGTGATACGCGGCGATTGCCGTGATCGCGCAGCCCTGGTGGCGGCCTTGCGTGAAAGCGGGGCGACGGCAGTCATTCATTTTGCCGGTCTTAAGGCGGTCGGGGAGTCGGTGCAGCAGCCCATGGCCTACTATGACAACAATGTCGTCGGGTCACTGCGCCTCCTGGAAGCTATGCGGGAGTGCGGTGTGCAGCGGCTGGTGTTCAGCTCCTCTGCCACAGTCTACGGCGATCCGCAACGGCTCCCGCTCACGGAGGATCATCCGTTGTCGGCTACGAATCCCTACGGCAGAACGAAGCTCATGGTTGAGGAGATCCTGCGCGACCTCCAGCAGAGCGATGCGTCCTGGAAAATTTGCATTCTTCGCTATTTTAATCCGGTCGGGGCTCATACCAGCGGACTGATCGGAGAGGATCCTCAGGGGACGCCAAACAATCTCCTGCCGTTCGTGGCGCAGGTGGCGGTGGGCCGGCGGGAATGTTTGAACGTGTGGGGCAACGATTATTCGACGCCGGACGGCACCGGGGTGCGGGATTATATTCATGTGGTGGATCTGGCCCTGGGCCACCTCAAGGCGCTGGAAACGCTCGATCGGCTCGAACGTCCGGGCGCATGTTTGACGGTGAATCTCGGGACGGGGAATGGATACAGCGTGTTGGAGATCGTGCGGGCGTTTGAAGCAGCAAGTGGAAAGCCAGTTCCGTACAAAGTCGCTCCCCGTAGGCCCGGTGACGTGGCGTCCTGTTATGCCGATCCGAAGCACGCCTTGCAATCCTTAGGGTGGCGGGCCGCGCGCGGATTGAAGGAGATGTGTGCCGATGCCTGGCGTTGGCAAAGTACGAATCCAAAAGGGTATGCGGGCTGAGTGCCCAACGGTCTGCGCTCGGTGTATGGGATGATCCTCGGATGAAAGCGATCGACCCGCATCGCGAAACATCGCCCAATGTTCGGGGCGTCAAAATCCCGCGTCGGACTGCCCGTTCCCTCGGGGCGGGACACCTCATCATCCTGTCCCGGGTTGCGTCATGGGCAATCGGTGCCGGGACTCTCGCCGGCGCTCTTTTCTTCGTGCCGGTCACGCAGGCGAATCATCAAGGACATAGCAGTCACACCGATGGCGATGGTCCTGTCACGGCGGGAGCGGGGTACTCGATTCCCGGCGCCTCATTTCAGATTTTCTTGGCGCAAGGAAGCGATTCCGCAGAAGGGGGCGGGGTGACTCAGGGAGACAGAGACGCCGCGGTGGAAACGGTGAGAGAGGCCTTGGCCGTCCTCCTGCAGCATCGGGCCGATTATCCGCGTGTCGATGAAAGCCTGAAGAAAGCGGCGCTGGCCAGGGTCGTGATTGCGCCGACTGTGGTGAACGACGAAGGCAAAGCCTTTCCGTTTCTGGTCACTCGAACCAAAGAACCAGGGCGAGTCATCCTGCTGATCAGCGCCTCCTCGTTGAAGGAGAAAGGGTATCTGCATCACCCGGATACGCTGGCTCCGGTGCTCGCAAGAGAATTTCAATGGGTGGCCAGCAAGGCGGACACCGCGCCGAAGCCCAAAACGGTATCAGGTGAACGAATGTTGAAGGCGGCGCCGATCCACACGGACCAGGACATTGCCGCCTTGCCGGGGGAGGAGCGGGTACGTATCCTCCAGCAACTGTTCGATACCTACTTGCGAACGGTGGATGATCAGAAGAGCCTCGACGGCCAGTCTTACTATGAAGTCGGCAATACTGCACTGGTCGCGCCGACTCATCCGGATTCAACGACCAAGCTCTACGAGATTCGCATTCGTGAAGCCCTGCAGCACATCGTCCGGGAACCGTTTTTCTGGGAACGTACGCCGAAGGCGGTCCGAAGCCTGTTGAACGGGAAGGTGTGGAATGTTGCGTTCGTAAAAATTGATCAGCGGGATTGGGCGACCCGTACCAGGGTGTTGCCGGAAGAGAAAGCCATTATGGTCGGGGCGCGCGATCAACGCGTTCAACCCGCTGCAATTTTGGTGAATACCTACCGGACGGCCGCGCCCGATGACCCCTTTTACCCGGATACGCGGGGGTTGCCTATGGGCGCACTCTCGGCGGACCAGCTGGCGCGCGTGATTGCTCTGGAGATTCAGCACAATATCCAAGAGAAGTCGATGACGGGCCACGTGGCGCAGGATGAGCTGACGGCCCCCAAATAAGGGCGGAGCGACACGGGAGACTGCTTTCCCCGTGTTGCTTTCAGTCCCTGTTTCCCCGGTAAAGAAGAAGCGGAAACGGCGTTCGTAACGCGTGAGTGTTCACTAGACTGATCGTCACGTGTGGGTGCATCACGCAATCGTGCTGCTGTCGGCCAGGACTCGACGTTCCACATCATGCCACCACTGTTCCCACGGTTCCCTCGTCTGGCCTTCTTCCTTGCCGGCGCCGCGATTTCCACGGCTTGCGTCTGGTTTCTGACTCAATGGATGGCGATCGCGAACGGGTGGCTGGGTCTGGGGATCACCTACGCAACCAGGCCGGTCTGGCTCGTCGGGTTGATGTCGGTCGCCGCTATCCTCCCCTGGCTGCTGTTCGCCACGGTGCTCATCTTACGCTGGCGACGGGGTGTCGCCTACAAACCAGTCGTCCTTGCGCTTGGGCTGTTGCTCCCCTATGTGGTGGCCATCGCATGGCTGTTTCTGAGGCCGCCTCTCGAAGACCGTTGGCATCGGCGCACGTTCGACTCTCGACTATGGAAGGCTAACCAGGCTGTAGACCACTCATGGCCGGATCGTTTGTGTATGGTCGACGATCTCATGGTCACCGTGCCGTTGCTCGGACTGTCGAAGAGTCGTCTTATCGAGTTGCTCGGGCCGGGGGATCACACCAGGGCTTGGGCTCGTTGGGGTGCCGTCTACTTCCTGGGTCCTGAGCGGGGGATGTTTCGAATCGACTCGGAAATGCTGGTGGTACGGTTTGATCAGGACGATCGAGTGGTCGAATATCGCATCGTGACCGACTAGCCGCGTGTGTTGCTGCTTCCGTTTGCACCATCGCTCCCGCCTGTTACCGGAGGTCAGCTTCGTACCCCGGTGGCGACCCGTTCTGCCGCAGCAGGCCTTCCCGTCCATGCGATGTTGGTGGTCTGGACGAACTGAGTCCGGCACTAAGTAGAATATATCTTCCATTCTACGTAGTGCAAAATGGCTTGTGCGTAGTGATTTGCTCTACGCCTTGTCGATATAGGGTCTTTTTTACGTGATTCCGCACCACTTTTCTTGACCTCGGCAAAGTCTGCGTGTAGGTTTTCCCCTGATTTTTTGACGCTGCGTTGTAGGATAAACGCGTAATGGTCTGTGGGTGTGGATCTATCTCTCAGTCTAATGGCTCTGCAAGGCATGGCCGAACCCCGGTCGCCCTTTCCCGGCTTCACGCATCACCTGGACGATTTCGAGCACCGTTGGCCGATGTGTTTTTCGTGATCGAGCGGTGCATGGCGCCGGTCATTCGCAGCATGCATCGGTACGGCCTCGCCATAGACTGGTTAGGATGCGATCCGCCGGAGCTCGTCCCGTCTTGCGACGTACGGCATCTCCGGCCGGGCAGTTTGATTGAGGAGGGGAACATGTGCCGTTATGTGTCTGTGTTATGCGGGGCAGTGGCTGTACTTTTGACCGTTCTGTCCGGGAGTGCGGTGGCGCAACCGTCGTCGGATTCGAATCGAGCCCCGCTCCGGATCATGCATTTCGTTCTGAGCGGAACCGTCCCCCTCGAACGTGCGCGTGAATATGTCAATCAGGCCCAGGCGGCCGGTTTCACGGCGGTTCAAGTGCTGCTCACCGATGGTGTGCGGCTCGATCATGCGCCATGGAAACCCGTGAAAACCGCGTGGACCAAAGCCCAGCTCATTTCCTGGGTTGCCTACGCGCGCGCGCATGGATTGGATGTGATTCCCGAGGTCAAACTGTTGACGCACCAGGAGCAGTTCTTTCAGAAACACCAACCCGGTTTGATGTTCAATGCCGTGTCTTATGATCCGCGGAAGGAAGGGGTGTATCAGGTGGTGTTCGGGCTGCTCGATGAACTTATCGACGCACTGCATCCCCGGGCGATCCATATCGGCCACGACGAAGCATTTGGTTGGACGGTGGGCCAGGTGGCGAAATGGCTGAAGTTCGGTGAGGTCATGGCCCCGGCGGACCTCTTTGCCCGGGATGTCGAACGCATTCACGGCTACCTGAGCCAAAAGGGGGTGGAGACGTGGATGTGGGCTGACATGCTGCTCGATCCGGCGGAGTTCCCCGGCGCCTCGTCCAAGCATCTGCATGGGATGGCGGCGGGGTATGGGAAAGCGGTTCGCAATCGGCTGCCACGGGATATCGTGATGTGTGACTGGCACTACGGCGACGAGCAGGGGAGTTTTCCCTCGATGGCCGTGATGCAGAGCGAAGGGTTTCGCGTGATCGGCGCCACCTGGAAACGGGAGGAGACCATGCGCAATTTCAGCCGCTATGCCTTGTCCCGGAAGGCCTATGGCCTGATGGCGACGACCTGGTTCCATGTGCAGCGGAACGACCGGGACCTGGTCGACTGGATTATTCACTCGTCCGGTAGGTTGTTTCGAAATCCCGATGCGGCGGTGCCGCCGAGACCTGCTTCGGCTGCCTCTCCGGAGGGACATGGCCGGACGGCCCCATAACGGCGGGAACGTTTGCTCTCGATCGGGATCGTCAGGGCCCGGCGAAAGGGGAACGCCTGCCGGTTCCGCTGTGTCATGGTGAGCCGGGCTACCGGCTGATCTGCTTGGGTTGCCCCGCTTTGGCTAGCTGCACATTCACGGTCACAACTCCCTCATTGAGATTGCGATAGGGGTAGGCAGAGGTGATAAGAGGGAGGGTATCGGCTTGTTCCTGTGTGGTCACGAGGGTGAGCGCCGGCACATACCGGCCTGAAGCGACTTTGACCCCGATCAGCTTCGCGCCCGGTTCGACCACCACGTGGTCGCCGAGTTCGGTGCGAAACACAAGGGCCTGCATGCCGACAAAGGTATCGTCACCGATTCTGGCGGGGCCATGCACCTGCGATTGGTGGGCCAGGGAGACGCGCTTGCCGATATAGACGGAATAGGTCTTGCCCGAGACCTGCACTTCGTTCTCCGGCAATTCATGGTCCCCTTCGAACGTCTCCAGTCCATGGATGACGACCCCGTCCTGCACGTTACTGTGATCCCCGACATAAATGTTCTGTCCTTCATCGCCGCGGACCGAGGCGCCCGGTGCGATGAAGATCAACTCGCCGATAGTCACGGAGCCAATAACCGCCGCCAGGGGATGAATGCGCGCCGATGCGGCAATCGTCGGCACAGCGACGTGAGGATTAAACGTGGTAGGAACGTTGGGGGCTACCCAGCCGACCAGCGCGATGCCGAGCAGGAGGAGGTTCAGGATCAGGCTGAGTGAGAGGGCCAACGATCGAGGCATCAAGCATTCTCCGGGAGACACGGGTGCTCACGCCTGTACGGGTGCTCACGCCTGTATGGATGTGCCTGCCGTTGTGTGCTGTATCACGACGGAGTAAACCCCAGCGTGCAACGCTTGTCGCCACTCGGCTTGCAGGCCCGGCGTCGCGTTACGGTCGTATTTTTTTGACGATGCGATCACGCTGTTGATCCGGTATTCGTCGCGCTGGTGCGCGGCTCTTGCCGCCCAGGTTTCCCTCGTCTCCATGTCGGCGGATGACGCCTTAAACTTGAGGCACGCGTCGAGTCCCTTTATCCCGGCACTCGGGAGTGGACCGGACCGGCCTGGAACACGTAGAATGCGCCTCCGCGGTGCTCACCCCCTCCACCCGTGAGGGCGTGGGAAACGACAGGGCTGAAACAACAGTGGGCTGACCAGGAAGGGATCGTCATGAGTGTGAAATGTGGAATCGTCGGACTGCCGAATGTGGGCAAGTCGACGCTGTTCAATGCGCTGACCAAGTCCGGTATCGCAGCCGAGAACTATCCGTTCTGCACGATCGAGCCGAATATCGGCATCGTGGAGGTGCCGGATGCGCGGATGCAGGCGCTGGCGGACATCGTGAAGCCGCAGCGGATGCAGTATGCGACGACCGAATTCGTGGATATCGCGGGACTCGTAGCCGGTGCGTCGAAGGGCGAAGGCCTCGGCAACCAGTTTCTGGCCAATATTCGCGAGACTGACGGGATTGTGAATGTCGTGCGCTGCTTTGAAGATGACAACGTTGTCCACGTGGCAGGGAAGGTCGATCCGATTTCCGACATCGCGACGATTGTGACGGAACTCGCGCTGGCCGACCTCACCACGGTGGAAAAGGCTCAGGAGCGGAACGTGAAGCTCGTTCGCTCAGGGGATAAAGATGCCGCGAAGCTGGGGGAACTGCTGGTGCAGGTGGCCGCCTGTTTGAACGAGGGGAAGCCGGCTCGCACCTTGAAACTCGATCCGGCACAGCGGGCCTTGCTGAAGCCCTTGTGCCTGCTGACGATGAAGCCTGTGATGTATGTGGCCAATGTGGCTGAAAAAGGGTTTACCAATAATCCGCTGCTGACGCGGGTGGAAGAATATGCTGCGCATGAAGGGGCGCCGGTCGTCGCCATCTGCGCCGCACTGGAGTCCGAGATCGCGGTGCTCTCTGATGAGGAAAAGCGAGAATTCCTGGCCGACATCGGCATGAACGAACCGGGGCTGAATCGTCTGATTCGCGCCGCCTACCAGCTCCTGGGCCTGCAGACGTATTTTACCGCCGGCGTAAAAGAAGTCCGCGCATGGACGATTCATATCGGCGATACGGCGCCGCAGGCCGCCGGCGTCATTCACGGCGATTTCGAGAAGGGGTTCATTCGCGCCGAGGTGATCGGCTACAACGACTTCATCGCCTGCAAAGGCGAAGCGGGGGCGAAGGAAAAGGGGAAGATGCGGCTGGAAGGGAAGGAGTATGTGGTGCAGGACGGCGACGTGATGCACTTCCGGTTCAACGTCTAGCGGCCGCTTATGTATCATGTTACGGGGCGACGGTTTGTTGCCTGATCGGAGATCCAACGTGAACGAACAAGACACACAGCGGGCCGTCGCGATTCTCAACAGAATTATGGAACATGAGTTGGCCGGCGTGGTGCGGTATACGCATTACGCGCTGATGATCTACGGGTACAACCGTATCCCGATCGTGTCCTGGCTGAAGGGCAATGCGGATGAAAGTCTGGCCCATGCCCACAAAGCCGGTGAACTGGTGACTCTGTTGGGCGGCCATCCTTCGCTGAAGATCGGGACCCTGCTCGAAACCGAGAAGCACGATGTGGGGGATATTCTCCGCGAGAGTTTGGAGCACGAGAAAGCCGCCGTCGCGTCGTATTACGAATTGCTGAACCTGACGGAGGGCACATCCGTGCTGTTGGAAGAGTATGCCCGCGAGATGATCGTCGGGGAAGAACTGCATTTGGACGAAGTGAATAAGATGCTCCGCAAGTCGGGCGATGTGCAGGCCTTCAAATCCTGACTCTTCACGCTGCCTGAAGGCGCAGGCCTGGTCCGGAGTTCCGGACCAGGCTTTCGTCATGATCCACTAGGCCGACTGCTGCGGCGCATTGAAGCCGGCCACTCACCGTCACCCATGACCCTGCCTTCATGTTTAACGTGATTCTGTACCAGCCGGAAATTCCACCGAACACGGGAAACATTATCCGTCTCTGCGCCAACACCGGTGCCTCGTTGCACCTGGTCAAGCCGTTAGGCTTTACGCTGGAAGACAAACAGTTGCTGCGAGCCGGACTGGACTATCACGAATTCGCCTCGATCACGGTCTATGAAAGTTGGGACGAGTGTGTGGCGAGGTTCACGGGTGCCCGTCTGTTCGCCGTCTCCACCAAAGGCCGGCAGCGGTACGATCTGGTCCGATATACCGAAGGCGACGCATTCGTCTTTGGTCCGGAAAGCCGTGGATTGCCGGCGGAGATTCTTGGCAGCGTCTCTGAGCAGCAGTGCCTACGCGTACCGATGGTGCCGGGAAGCCGCAGCCTCAATCTCTCCAACTCGGTCGCGGTGGTGCTCTACGAAGCCTGGCGGCAGGTCGAGTTCGGGAAGGGGATCTGATCGTCGGCTCTTCTTTCGCTGGTACCGTCAGCTCCCACCGAGGAGGGCTTGTGCCCGACCGCTTATCGACGCGATCAAATCTCCAGCACCAGTCCGATTTCCACCACCTGTTCCGCCGGTAGGTGGAAATAGGAACTGGCTCTCTGGGTATTTCGTGACAGGAAGACAAATATTTTTTCCCGCCAGATTGCCATCCCCGGTTTCGGCGTCGCCAAAAAGGTCAGTCTGCTCAGGAAAAATGTGGTCTCCTCGACAGGGAGGGGATGGCCGTGGGCTGCGAGGTAGGTGAGTACCCGCGGAATGTCCGGCGTTTCCATGAATCCGCATCTGGCGACGACTTGAAACAGGTTCTCCTGGATGGTGGTGATTTCCAGCGGGCCTCCGGATGGAACGTAGGGCACAGGCTCTGTGCGGACGGTGAGGAGATAGACCTGCTCGTGCAGAGATTTGTTGTGCCGGACATTTTGCAACAAGGCGGGCGGGGTAATGTCGGGATGCTGGGATAAAAATACGGCGCGTCCGGCGGTTCTGCATTGCACCTGCGACAGCACCTCCTGGACGAACTGAACGAGGGGAGGGAACTGCTCGCGTAAGTGATCCGCCACGATCGCGCGTCCTCGCGCCCAGGTACTCATGACGGTGAACACGGCCGCGCCGAGGAGCAGCGGAAACCATCCGCCATGGGGAATTTTTTGAGCATTCGCGAGAAAGAAGGCGAGGTCGATGAGCAGGAAGACTCCGATGACCATGGCTGCCGGTAGCGGGCTCCATTGCCACTGGGCCTGGACCACGCGATACACCAGGAGGGTCGTGATGATCATGGAGCCCGAGACGGCGATGCCATAGGCTGCGGCCAGGTTGCTGGACGATCCGAAGGAAAGGATCAGGCCGACGGTGCCGATGAACATGAGCCAATTCAGCAGGCCAAAGTAGATTTGGCCATGTTGCTCGGCGGACGTGTGGGTGATTCGCAACGGCGGCAGATAGCCCAATTGAACGGCTTGCAAGGTCAACGAGAAGGCCCCGGACAGCATGGCTTGGGATGCGATGACGGTGGCCATGGTCGCCAGCGCGATCAAGGGGTACAGCATCCAGTCGGGGGCCAGGAAGTAAAAGGGATTGGCCAGAGCTGCCGGGGTCCGCATGAGCAGCGCACCCTGGCCGAAGTACTGGAGCAGGAGGGCAGGCAGGGCCACCGCAAACCAGCCGAGTTGGATCGGCCGGCGTCCGAAGTGGCCCATGTCGGCATACAGCGCTTCGGCTCCCGTGAGGACCAGAAAGACACTGCCCAGCACCAGGATGCCGACTGCTGCATGCCGGATTAAAAACTGGATCGCATAGAGCGGATTGGCTGCACGCAGTATTTCAGGGGTTTGGATCAAACTGTGGAGCCCGAGCAGGGCCATCGTCACGAACCAGAGCAGCATGATGGGACCGAAGATACTCCCGATCGTTCCGGAGCCACGGCGTTGGATCATGAACAACAAGGCGACCAGTGTGACGGTCAGAGGCAGAATGTAGGGGGTGAACACATCGGTGGTCAGCGTGAGCCCTTCGACCGCGCTCAGGACCGAAATGGCCGGTGTAATGATGCCGTCGCTATAAAGAAACGCCACGCCGATCAACCCGAGCGTGACGACCACATTGAGCCCTTTGCGGAGATCGACCGGGCGGGACTGCTGGCTGAGCGCCATGAGCGCCAGCATGCCGCCTTCCCCCTCGTTGTCGGCTTTCATCACGAACAGCAGATATTTCACGGTGACGACGAGCACGAGCGACCATACGATCATGGACAGGATCCCCAGCACGTTGTCGGCAGTGACCGGCAGGCCATGCGATTCGTGAAAACATTCGCGCAGGGCATACAGCGGGCTGGTTCCGATGTCGCCGTAGACTACTCCCATGGCGGCCACGGTAAGGGAGAGGGAAGACGATTGGTTGTTGAGATGCTTCGGCATGGATACGTGACAGGGACCGGACCCGATTCACGATGGTGTGTTGCGACGGGCGAACTATACCATGTTCGATGAGGGGATGCCGGTCGGTTCCGCAGAGTGTCGTAAGCCGCCGCATCTGCTCCCGCGTGGAGAGAGGCGAGTGACCGTACATCCGGCCTGGAAGTTGCGCGAAGCTTCTGCTAGATTCGCCGTCGGTTCGTGCGAACGATCATAGGTGTCGCGCGGCCGACTCTTCGAATTCATCTCACAAGAAAGCCGCTGAGACCGGGAGAATGGCTTCCGGTCAGGTCTCGCTTTCGGAAAGCCCGATACGCACCTATGAGCTCTTCAACGATCCCGACCATTTCACCCGCAGCCCAACAACGCATCGTCGATCTCATCGCCAAGGAACTTGGCGTGACCGCCCCGCAGATTGCGGCCGCGGTGACGCTGCTGGACGGGGGCGCGACGGTGCCTTTCATCGCCCGTTATCGCAAGGAGGCCACCAGCAATCTGGACGACACGCATTTGCGTTCCCTGGAAGAGCGCCTCCTGTATCTCCGTGAACTGGAGGAGCGGCGGCAGACGATTCTCGCGTCGATCGAAGAGCAGGGGAAATTGACCGACGAACTGCGACGGGCGGTCGAGCAGGCCGCGACGAAACAAGCGGTGGAAGATATTTACCTGCCCTACAAGCCCAAGCGTCGCACCAAGGCGCAGATTGCGCGCGAAGCCGGACTGGAGCCCTTGGCCAATGCGCTCCTCGCCGATCCGACGCTCGATCCGGACCAGGAAGCCGCCAAGTATGTGAAGGTGGTGCCCGCGGCGGAAGGTGTGGACGCCATCAATGTGCCCGACGCGAAGACCGCGCTCGAGGGCGCCCGCGATATTCTGGTCGAACGATTCGCTGAAACCGCCGAGCTGCTTGCGACCTTGCGTGCTAAATTGTGGAATGAAGGCATCGTGACCTCCACGGTCATGCCGGGCCAAGAAACGGCGGAAGAAGAAAAGTTTCGCGATTACTACGCCTATTCGGAAACTATCCGCACTATTCCCTCGCATCGGGCCCTGGCCATGTTTCGCGGCCGCACGCTGGGTGTGTTGAAGCTCGATCTCGGGTTAGGCGAAAGTCTCGAAGCCGTCGTGCCGCATCCCTGCGCGGCGATGATAGCCGCCCACTTCGGTATTGAGCATCGCGGACGCCGTGCCGACAAATGGTTGACCGATGTCTGTTATTGGGCGTGGCGTGTGAAGGTGCATCTGCATTTGAGCACCGAGCTGTTGCTGCAGGTGCGTGAAGCTGCCGAAGCCGAGGCAATCAAGATTTTCGGACGCAATCTTCATGAGCTCTTATTAGCGGCGCCCGCCGGGCCGAAGGCCGTGCTCGGTCTCGATCCCGGTCTCCGCACCGGCTGCAAAGTGGCGGTCGTGGATGCGACCGGAAAATTGCTGGATACGGCGACGATCTACCCGCATCAACCGCGCAACGACTGGCAGGGGGCCCTGGCGACGATCGTCCAGTTGGTGCTGCGGCATGGTGTCGAATTGATTTCCATCGGCAACGGTACCGCAAGCCGGGAGACCGACAAGTTCGCCGCCGAAGTCGTCAAGCTGGTGGGGGAACAGAAGCCGGAACAGAAACTGGCGAAGATCGTCGTGAGCGAAGCCGGCGCCTCCGTCTATTCGGCCTCGGCGTTTGCTGCGGCGGAGTTTCCAGCGCTGGATGTGAGTCTGCGCGGTGCGGTGTCGATTGCCAGACGGTTGCAGGATCCGTTGGCCGAACTGGTCAAGATCGATCCCAAATCAATCGGCGTCGGCCAGTACCAACACGATGTGAATCAGCGGGCCCTGGCGCGATCGCTCGACGCAACGGTTGAAGACTGCGTGAATGCCGTGGGGGTGGACGTGAACACCGCGTCGGCCCCGTTGCTGGCGAGGGTATCCGGTTTGAATCGGGTGCTGGCGCAAAACATCGTGGAGTATCGTGACACCCACGGTCGGTTCCAGAACCGGCATATGATCCTCAATGTACCGCGTCTCGGCGAGAAGACGTTCGAGCAGGCGGCGGGGTTTCTGCGAATCAACGACGGCGACAATCCGCTGGATCGTTCCGCCGTCCACCCGGAAGCCTACCCGGTGGTCGAGCGTATGCTGGCGCGCTTGAAGAAAGGCATTGCCGAAGTCATGGGCAAGCCGGCTGTGCTGAAGGAACTCTCCCCGGCGGAATTCACCGACGAAACCTTCGGTCTGCCGACGGTGCGCGATATCCTCACGGAGCTGGAAAAGCCCGGCCGCGATCCGCGTCCGGAGTTCAAGACGGCCACCTTCCGGGACGGCGTCGAGTCGCTTGCCGACTTACAGCCGGGGATGGTCCTCGAAGGAGTGGTGACCAATGTCGCGGCCTTCGGCGCGTTCGTCGACATCGGCGTGCACCAGGACGGCCTCGTGCATGTGTCTGCGCTGGCGAACAAGTTCGTCAAAGATCCGCATGAAGTCGTGAAACCGGGTCAGATCGTGAAGGTGAAGGTACTGGCCGTCGATGTGCCGCGGCAGCGGATTTCGCTGACCATGCGTATGGAGGATGCCGCGACGCCGGCCTCACAGCCTGATCCCCGTGCCGGAGGGCCGCGTGACACGCGCGACCGGCGCCCCGCCGATCAGCAGCGGGGTGGGTCCCGTGAGCCTCAGCCTATCGGGGCATTTGCGCTGGCCTTGGCTCGTGCCAAAGAGAAAAAGTAGCGAGCGGCCTACTCGCCAGCCGGCGCGCCCGGAGGTGGATCAGGGGTGATCTTGAAGAAATTCCCGCCCTTGGCCTGCTCGTCGTCGCTGCCCCAGGCAATGTGTTTGTCCAGTCGCTTGAGGAGCGGCACATGTTTGGAACAGTGGATGTAGGCTTCCTCCACGCCGATGAGCACCCAGGCTTTGGGGTGGCGCCCGCCCTTGACGTGAGCGGCTTCGGCGATGCGCGCCGAAAGGTGAGGCAGGTTCTCTGTGTCGGTCGGATTGAGCACACGAGCGCTTCCGTTTACATGTAGTCCGACCGTCGACTGATAAAAGTCCGGAAAGATCATGCCGATGTGTGGATTCTCCATGATGTTTCCCAGACTCGCCAGCACACCGTTCCCGCGATACTCCGGGTAGACCAGCGTTTTCTCATCAAGCACCTGCACGAATCCAGGCTCGCCGGCTCGAAACGAACAATCGCACGCTCCCTTCCCGTCGGCGGTGGCAATGAAGACCATCTCCATCCGTGCGATGAACTGCTGCATCTGCTGATTGAGGTAGGGCAGGGTTTGATGGGCATAAAATGCTGTTGCGCGAGCCGAGGTGCCGAATCGCTCTTGTGCACGTTGTTCGCCTGATGATCCCGGCCTGTTCATATCTAACGCTCCTGTTCGCCCCCGCTTTCGTACTTCTTCAGTTTCGCCAGCAACGTTTTGTAGTCGATCCGGAGGGTTTGGGCGGCTTTTGTTTTGTTGCCGCCGCTGGATTCCAGCACCAGTTGAATATGCCGGCGTTCGATCTCGTCGAGGGGCAACTGCGACCGGTCGTCGGGTGATGATGCCGACGCCGCCCGAGGGAGCACCTGCAGGACTTCCTCGCGGGTGATCGGTCCGGAGTTCGGACTCATCAGGACCATGCGTTCGATCACATTGCGAAGTTCGCGCACGTTTCCCGGCCAGCGGTAGGTCGCCAGGTGTGCGAGGGCTTCCGGGCTGAGCGTTCTCGTTGCGGTACCCGGGATGCGAAGGTGGTGCAGAATATGGTCGGCCAGCACGGCAAGATCCTCCGGGCGTTCGCGCAACGGCGGCACATGCAGCGTCACCGTGTTGATACGATAGAGGAGATCGTCTCGAAACCGGCCTTGCAGCACGAGTTCCTGGATGTCACGATTCGTGGCGCAGATGATCCGGACATCGGCCTGGAGTGTGCGCGTACTGCCGACCGGGCGGTATTCCTTCCGGTCGAGAAAGCGCAGCAGGCTGACCTGCATCGGCCCCGGCATTTCCCCGATCTCGTCCAGAAACAACGAGCCGCCATCGGCAGCGGCGATCAGTCCGGGTTTCGCCTGGGCGGCGCCGGTAAACGCGCCTTTCTCATAGCCGAATAACTCGCTCTCCAGCAACTCTCGACTCACGGCTCCGCAATTGACGGCGATGAAGGGCCCGTCGGCCCGACGGCTGTGCGCGTGCAGCAGCCGTGCGACCACGTCTTTCCCGGAACCGGTTTCTCCCTGAATCAGCACCGGGGCCTGCGACGGGGCCACGTGCGCGATCTGTGTCTTCACCGTTCGCCAGGCCTGGCTGCTCCCCTCGACGATCGCGTCCTGTCGATACCCGCCGTGCCGCGCCGCCAGATTCTCGCGGCGAAGCTCCCGCACCGTGCGAAGTCTTGCGAAAGCGGCCTTCACGGCCGCGCCGTCGAAGGGGGTGTCCTTGATGAGGAAATCCCACGCGCCGTCTTTCATCGCAGCCACGGCGTCCTTGACGTCGCCATGGCCGGTCAGGACGATCACATCGACGTCCGGTTGATGCTCCTTCAGCCAGCGCAAGATCGCCCGGCCGTCGAGACCGGGCATGCGGAGATCGGTGATGACGCAGTCGAATGAGGCCGTACGGAGTCGATCGAGGCCTTCCTGCCCGCCGCCCGCCGTCTGCGTGTCGCAGCCTTCCTCGCGGAGTGCCTGTTCCACGACGAGACGGACAAATTCTTCGTCGTCGACAATGAGGGCGCGCATGTGTTCCATGGTCATGAGGTCACGCTGAAGCAGGATGAGGTGAAGAGGAGGGGCGGTCGACGACGGATTCGGCGCGCTCCGGAAAGGCCAGATAGAATGTGCTGCCCGCTCCGGGAGCGGATTCCACCCAGACCCGGCCGTCATGTTTGTCCATGACGAGTTTCACGATCGCAAGGCCCACGCCCGTGCCCTCGTATTCCTGCGGGCTGTGGAGCCGCTCGAAGAGTCCGAAGATCTTGTCGTAGTGAGACGGGTCGAAGCCGATCCCGTTATCCTGAACCCACAGGATGCGTTCGTGTTCCATCCGGGTGCCGCCGATGATAATGGTCGGCGGTGAGGCGTGGCGGGAGAACTTCGCTGCATTGTCGAGGAGGTTCGCGATCGCTTGACGGATGCTCACCGGTTCGCCGTAGAGATCGGCAAACGGCAGGGCGACCTGGATTTTCGGCTTCGGGCCCTGGAGTCCGCTGAACCGGTCGGTGATGAGGGTGGTGATCATTTCCAACACATTGAAGCGCTGACGAGGCAGATCCTGTTGTTCCAGCCGGGAATATTTGAGCAAGGCGTCGATCATGTGCGTGAGGCGCAGCGCGGAGTGCCGGATCACATCGATCTGGTGCCGGGTCTGCGCGTCGCCGCCGTCGGCAAATTGTTTTTCCAGCAGGGAAGAGAAGCCTTCGATTTCCCGTAACGGGCCTTTGAGGTCGTGCGCCACGGAATAGGTAAAGGCCTCAAGCTCTTTGGTCTTCCGGGCGGTCGCGGCGGTCTGCTCGCGCAGGCTGGTGACCATGGATGAGAGGGAGGCGGCCAAGGTGCCGACTTCGTCACGGCCGGGCCAGGATTCGAATTGCGCGGTCAGGTCGTGGTGAGCGACGCGGTCGGCCGTGACCGAGAGACGTTGGAGCGGCTTGGCGATCTGCCGATTGACGGAGACATAGATGACGGTGATGACCAGACCGAGCACGGCGACCAGGCTGAACGCAATCAGCCGCGCCTGTTGGAGCAGCAGATCGCCTTCCACTTTCATTTCCACATCGATATCACGATGGGCGGCGACCAGTTGGTCGAGATTGTTCATCAGTTCCACGATGAGGCCGTCGGCCTTCGCGACCGGCGAGGGTGCCACGCCGGCGCGCTGAGGCCCGGTGAGCGCGGTCTGCCACAGGGCGGACAACTCCTGGAGTATCAGATCGATCCGGGCGATGGCGCGATCTTCCTGGTCGGCGAGATCCATGCGTTGATGCTGGGTCAGCATGCCCAGGAGAATCGGGTGGGTGCGGGCCGCATGGGTGGAACGATACAGGTCGAGGGAACTGCGGATCTGTTCGGCGTGGCGGCTCAGCCGGGCCAGGGTGTCGGCCGCATCGGCCTTCGTGATCTGCTCCAGAAAGAGATGCAGCGTGAGGTTCATTTCATAGGCGGAACGTTGCATGGTGGCCGCCGTCACGATGGCGGGGACTGTAATGCGTTTGTGACGGTCCACATAACTGTTGATGCGGCTGAGGTACAGGAGCAGCGCTGTGAGGCTCAAGGCCAGCAGGCTGAGGATGACTCCGAAGGAGATGAAGAATTTTTGTCCGATCGAACGGTCGTGGAGCCAGCGCATGCAGGCCTCGTGTGAGGGCCTACGGTATCACAGTGACTGGTGTGGTGCCAGTAAGGTTCCTGTCGAATGGGCGGTCACGGGCGGCATCGTCTTCCGTGTATGTTCGGCAATGAACCGCTGTTCGAATGACTTTCCGTTGAGACAGGCGGGAAGAGGCGCGGCCTGCTTTGATACAGGTGCATGTGCGCGACACGCGTTCGGAATAGTTGGACAATCCGCGGCTATCGTGTTTCCTCCACGGCTTTGGTCCAGGCTCCTTGCGAACTGAACAGTGCGGCAAAGGCCCGGTCCCATCCCCCGAGATCGGCGATCGTAAATACCTGCGGTGGATGGACGAAGACAGATGCAGCGTCCTTGGCGACGGCCTCGTTCGTCGGCCGGAAGCCGAATTCCACAAAGGCCTGCTGGGCTTCTTCCTCGTTGAGGAACGAGACGAAGGCATCGGCCAGATCCCGCACATGATGCCGGTCGGCGTTCCGATCGATCACCGCAACGGGGTTTTCGACCACGACTGTTTCAGAGGGAAAGACCAACTCGTAAGGACGGCCTTGTTTGATCCGTGGAAGTAATTCGTTTTCATAGGTGACGATCACATCCCCCACGCCGCGCTCGAATGTCGTCACGGATTCACGTCCGCTCTTGTCCATGACCTTGACGTTACGTTGCACGCGCCTGACAAGATCCGCGGCATGCTGATCCGACGCGGGGCCGGCGAGCCCCTGTTGTTTTCCATGGTGACGGCCGGCTCCGTAGATCGCGATGACATCCCACATCGCCCCGCCGGATGTCTTCGGACTGGGATAGAGGACTTCGACGCCTGGTTTGGTGAGGTCTTCCCAGCCGTGGATGGCCTTGGGGTTTCCTTTGCGGACGCCCAGTGCGACGATTGATGTCGTGACAATGCCCCTGTGGGGACCTTGCTTCCAGTCATGGGTTACGAGGCCGGCCTTCACCAATTGCTGCAGATCGCTCTCCAACGACAGGGCGGCGATATCCGCATCGAGCCCTCCGACGACGGCACGTGCTTGGGCACCGGACGCGGCGAAAGAGCTCCGGACCTGAATGGTCTCTCCTGTCTTCTGCTTCCACTGCCGGACAAAGGCGGGAATGATTCGCTTTTCGTAGGCCTCTTTCGGCACGCTGTAGGCTGCGAGGAGGAGCTCCCGGGGCTCAGCACCGGCGATCGCCGGCGGGATTGCAAGCAATGATAGAAGTATTGTGAGTCCGGTGAAGGTCTTGACGTTCATGGTGATAGCCACTCCTGTGATCCGTTTAAAAACCGCTGCTCACTCTTTCCCGTCGAACCAGTGCATCAGATCGAGCGGCCGGTCGCCGGACGCCCGGATTTGACGCCCCCGTTTCTGGAAAAAGACGGGAAGGCCACGGCGTGTCGCTTCGGTCCGGACCTTCCTCGCCAACGTGTGGTTCACGCGATCCAACACCAGCACCACGGCTTCCGTATCTTTGGGAATCGACCTCGTTAAATCCCTGGTCTTGCGTCCGCTCCAATGTTCGACGCATCCGTGGCCGCCGGCGTAGGCCCGTTCCGTGATAGCACTGACCGAATCACCGCCGACGACCAGGATCGACATGGGATCTCCTTTCTCTCTCGCAGATCGCACTAGGGCTGCGAATTTCTTTCGATTCCGCGTTCTAACCCGGGTTGCACCGGCATGGACGACAGCGCCTCTCGATAGCGGATCTGGAGCTCTTCCCGTTGATCGGGGGCGAAGAGGCGGCTGCCGGAACTGACCTTGGCCAGAAATTCCTCCGGCTCGAATGTCACATCATGCGCGGCCGAGGCTTCCGGAATGTTCGGCAGCTGCCGGTCGTATTTACTGATGTCCGGACCGGGGCTATGCCGGTCATGTACCCCGCTGATGGTGAGGTGCAGAACGGGCCCTCTGATGGAAATCCAGCCGGTCGTCGTTTCCTCGTCTCCCTGGTCCGTGGCATGGCTCAGGTGGAAGTACACCCGTTCGGTGGGACCGGCCTGTGCCAGCGCCTTTGCGAGCGGCGGCGCCAAGACGGTAATCTCCTCATTCCGGAATGCCCTGGTGCGGTCCGCTTCCCCGACAAACAACCGATGAATGACGTTTCGTCGTTCCCAAGCGCGGACTCCGCGGAGCAGGGTTCCGACCTCGGTTGCCGTTAAATTGGCTGGATGGCTATTGGCCGTCGAGTCCGAATCCTGTTCCACTCGCACCTCGCTCAGACCCGACTGATAGATGGTCTTCGGTTGCGTGACCGGTCTGCCGGCGCAACCGGTGACCAATGCCAGTCCGATGAGGGCGAGCATCACCCGTTTCGATAAAGGATGTGTCTGTTGTGCTGTGTTCCGGATGCCGTTCATGGTTTCACCTCCTGCCGCTGAACGAGACCGACGTCTCCCGTGACACGATCGAATCCGTATTCCTGAAAAAGGGTTTGGGTTTGGGGCGCGAGCAAAAACTCAATGAAGTCGCCCGCGCCGGAGACGTTCTTCGCCGTCCATACGGCTGCGACGCCGTAGCGGACCGGTGTGTGGGATTCGACAGGAGCCGTATCCAGGATGCGGACCTTGTCGTTGAAGGCGGCATCGGTGCGATACACCACGCCGACCTCGGCTTCCCCCTTGGCCACGAGATCCAGCACGGCACGAGAATGTTCACCGAAGATGTACTGCGACTTCAGTTTGGGTTCGAGTTTGCTGTACTTCAGAAATTGAGCGGAAACTTTTCCCACCGATGACGTTTTGGGATCGCCGATCGCAATTCGACGGACCGGTACGGTTTCGAGGTCATGGATTGTCCGTACCGGCGCGGGAAGCGCAGATCCGGTGATCAGCACCAGCGAGGTGCCGGCGAAGGCGCGTTTGGTGCCTTGAATGATCAGCCCTTTCGTTTCGAGCTGATCGATTTCGTCAAAGAGCGACGGCAGGAAGATGTCGACCGGCGCGCCCTCTTCGATCTGTTTGCGGAGGCTCTGTGAAGGGCCATAAATGACCCGCACGTTGATTGCAGGGTGTTCCGCTTCGAATCGTGGCAGCACTTTCCGCAGTGCGTCCTTCAAGCTGTTGGCGGCGGCAATGGTCAATGTCTCCGGCTGGGCCTGCGCCGACGGCACCACTCCGGTGATGCCGATCAGCATACTGAAGAAAAACCAGATGCCGAAGAATGGGTTGCGTCGTGTCATGATCGTCCTCCCGTGACTGTCACGTCTTCAGGTTGTCTAGAAAAAGAACTGATATTGGACATTGATTCGGTTCTCGATAAGGTCGCGTCCGAATCCCGGCTGGCTCTCGAACGGGAACCGGTCGGGGGCGCGGCCGCCGCTCCCGAGGGTGATGTTGGAGTAATCGACGACGAGTCGATTGTTGTAGGTGCCGTCGAAGCTGTAATTGATCGCGGCGCCGAACTCCTTCACCAGGTCGTTGACCTGCTGAGTCGAGGGATCCATGAATCCGTATCGTATGGCCAGTTCAAGCTTCCGTGGGATGATGTATTTACCCACCTGGGCGTACCAGCCATAGGCCTGGCCGAGATTCACGGCCGGGCCTAAGACGGTTGTGGTAACCGGATCGAACGGGATTGTTCCGGAATCGGTGTTCCGGACGCGTTGGTGGCGATAGTATCCTTCGGCCTGGAAGGACCAGCCCTGATACTTCGCGATGAAATCGGCTTCATAGGTTTGAAAATCCCAGATGCCCCCGCCGAGCAGGCGTCCGTTGTATGCTTTCGTGACACGCTGACGGTAGGCGCGGTCGGTAATATCCGAACGGATCGAACTCAGGTAATTTTGGGCCGGGTTGTAAGCATAGCCAAAGGCGATGGCCATCTGCGGCGTGCGTGAATTCAGAATGTCTCCCTGGCCATACCCGGGGTTGCCAGAAATTTTGTACAGCAGACGGACTGTGTAC
Source organism: Nitrospira defluvii (assembly GCA_000196815.1). Taxonomy (GTDB): domain Bacteria; phylum Nitrospirota; class Nitrospiria; order Nitrospirales; family Nitrospiraceae; genus Nitrospira_A; species Nitrospira_A defluvii_A. Next base: position 3,117,736 of record FP929003.1, on the reverse strand, counting down.
ATCATCTCGCCCGTCAACACGCGAGTGTCGTAATTGAATGTGCGGCGCTGGGCGGCCGGAAGGCTTGAATTGTTGGGGAGCGCTTGGCTGACCGCCGTACCTTCCCTGGCGAGATTTGCTCCGACTCCACCCCAGATACCGAAGGCATAGTTGAATTTGTACTGGTCTTCATCGCTCGAAATGCTGACGCCGATATCGCGACTGCTCTGTTGATTGGCCGCAAACGCGTTCTGGACAATCAGATTGTCCGCAAAGGTTGAGGTGGCCATCGAGCTGATGGTCGCGCGATTGAACCACACTCGCTGTTGGCCTGCCTGGATGGTCAACCAGGGGATATGCCAGGAAGAGATGTAGGCGTCGAGGAGGCTGGCTCTTCCGCTGCCGCCTTCCTGGTCCCAGGTGGTCTGGTCGAACGACCATGAAATGTTGTAGCGGAAGTCAGGATCGAAGGCATAGCCGAGGAACTGGAGGCGGGCGCGCGGCACGCTGAATTGGTTGGAGTCGCTTTGCTTACTGACGGCTCGATATTCCACCTGGCCTCCGAGGATCTCGGGATTTCTCGAATCGCCGATGGTTCCCCATCCTTCATTGTAGGCACTGTGGCTGTACCGAACCTGGGTGAGTAACCGGAGCTTCAGGAAGAACTTATCTCCGGCCCGGATGTTTAAGCCGTTATTCACATCGATGCTGAAGTTCGGTTTTGAGATTCGTTCCTTCGTCTCCAGCACCCTCAGGCCCTTATCGTAATCCTCCTGGCTGATGATGCCTTTCAGGAGCAGATACTTCAGGCCGGGATCCTCGCCGGAATAGTACTCCCACTTTCCATCTTTCTTCACGAGCTGGCCTTCCTCGACGGCTTGGGTTGCGGTGACGGTTCCTGCGACTACGAGGCCGGCAATCGCGGTAATCCTGAAGAACGTAGAGACTCTCATCTGGTCTAACCTCCGAGTTGGTGATATTCGAAGCCGTGGAGCTCTTTCAAAATATTAATCCGTATGCGTTTTATTAAACTTCTGTATTCCGGTGAGGAATTAAATACATCAAGTTATGTAAGATTGTCAACAATTGGCAACTAAAATGTATGTACCCATAAAGCTTGTCTTCCTGATGTAGTTATTGCTTGACAGAAGTAAAGTATTCTGTCATTTTTCGTGCCGTCATGAAGAAGACGCCCGCTGCTGAACAGTCTATTCCAGTTGAGAATCTGTTGGCCCACATCCGCCAAGCCAAAGGCTTGTCACGCATCGAGCTTGCCTCGCAGGCCGCTATTACGCGGCAAGCGGTGCATGCCATCGAAACCAATCAATATCTTCCGACTACAGCCGTCGCTCTTCGCCTTGCGGATGCTCTGGGCTGCCGTGTGGAAGATCTTTTCCGGCTGCTTCCCCACGAAGACATCGTTGAGGGGCAATGGTCGGACTCGGTAACGGTTCAGAAAACGCCGCAGGAAGCCGTTCGCGTCAAGGTCGCGCGGGTGGGCGCGCGATACATTGTCCGACCCGTCGTCGATCTGGGAGAGGTGCTCAATTATGCGGTCCCCGCAGACGGCCTTCTGGTTCCCTCCCGTGGGGTCCGAACAGGAGTCGCCGTTTCGCCGCGGCGCGTGCAGGTTCGCCTGCTTCGGGACCGCCGTGTGATTGAGCAGGAGATCGCAGTGGCTGGTTGTGACCCCTCGGTCTTTCTGGCCGGTGATTATCTCCGGCGGCATCAGGATAGTTGCACTGTGGTGGGATGGAATCTCGGCAGTACCGCCGCCATCGAAGCGCTCAAGCGGGGAGAAGTGCACATTGCGGGCGTGCATGTTGTGGATGCGCAGTCCGGAGAGTCAAACTTGCCCTATCTGCGCCGCCACCTGAAAGGGAACGACTATCTCGTCGTCACCTTTGCGGTGTGGGAAGAGGGGCTCCTGGCCGCTGTCGGGAATCCCAAATCGGTGCGTGGCGTTGAGGATTTTGTACGACCGGAGATTCGATTCATCAATCGTGAACCGGGCGCCGGTACCCGTCTTCTCCTCGATCAGAAGCTCATTGCGGCCGGTATTGCTCCCGGGACTGTCGCCGGGTACACAACGATCGCCCGCTCCCATTTTCAGGTGGCGCGATCGATTGCCGAGGGCCATGCCGATGTGGGGCTCGGCGTTCGCGCGGCGGCGCAGCTGTTTGGGCTGGAATTCCTTCCGCTGCAACAGGCCCGATACGATCTCGTGATTCCTCGGGTGCACATCAACGACCATCCGAGTATCGAGAGCTTTCTCAACATTCTCGTCAGTCGCCCGTTTCGAACGGAGATCGATGCGCTCGGCGGGTATGACATGAGTCAAACCGGGACGGTTCACGCATTGCGGCCATGAAACGTCAGCACCGCTCAGATCCATTGTTGTTATGTGCTGCCCTCCTTATAGGGCTGCTGAGTCTTATCCCCGCACCTTCTGTGTCTGCCGAGCCTCTAGTCATCGCCGCTTCACCGAGTCTTGCTACACCCCTTGAGGCGCTGGCGCGGGCTTATGAAGTCGTCCATCCCGATGTGCAGGTGAAACTGTATTTTGACTCCGGGTTGGATCTTCGCCGGATGATCGCCGGAATGGAGAATAGCCCAACGGGGCAGTATTTCATCGGTACGGGGCCGATCCACCTCATTGCACCGGGCGGCGACGAACTCATTACCCGCCTCCAGCAAAAATATTATGTCTTGCCAGGTTCCAAACGACCCTATGCCACCGTCTCTCTGGTGATGATTATTCCCGAATCGCTGGTCGAGGCGCCCGTGTCCTTCGTGGCCATGGCCCGCGACACGCGTATGCGCGTGGCCGTGGCGGATCCGGATATGACCCTGTTGGGGCAAAAGACCCGTGACCTCTTCAAGGCATTGGGGATTGCCGACGTCTTGAACGACCGGATGGATGTGGCGACGGATGCCCGCGGGGTGTTGGACCATGTCCTGAACGGGCAGGCCGATGTGGGGATTATTTTCGGCCCGGATGCAGTGGAAAAAGCCGATCGAGTTCGAGTGGTCGCTGTGGCATCGGAGAAGGAGGGGCGTCCGATTCTTCATTCGATGGCGATGGAGCGATATTGTCCCAACCGTACGCTGTGCGACGATTTTCTTGCCTATGTGCAGTCGGCTGAGGCCGGCACTATTTTGAAGCGGCTCGGGTATGGCGTGCCGACGAAACCGTAGTGCGTGCTCAACGTGAGCGTCAGTAGTTGGAGGCTGGTCATGCGGGTATCAAGTGAACATACAGGATTATTGAATGTCTGCGTGGTGGTGTTCGGCATTCTGGCGCTGGGAGGGTGTGCCAGGCTGCCTTATACCAAAACGGTTGTGCATGAAGATCAACGGGTGGCCGTGAGGCTACAGGCCGAGGTTTCGCCGGCCGGATATTCACATCCGGTCGAGATCCCTCCGCCCTATATCGCGGCCATTCTGAGGGGATTGTCTTTGCGGGAGCAGCAGCGCCTGCCGCTTCGCTGGTTTGCCGAGGAGGTGCCGCCACGCCAGGTCTTCCGTGAGGATGAGGTCGAAGTCTTGGCACCGCAGCTTGCGGCGGCGCTGCAACAAGTGGGGCCGGAAGAGCGAGTCTATTTCGAAGTGTTCGCGCCAGGCATGAATCCCCGGTACCGTCGCGACGTGACTGGAGGGTGGCTGGCCGTTCGTGAGCAGTATCTGCATATCACGATGGACTACTTCCATACGCAACAACCGGTCGAAAAGTCAGACGCCTACGACTACAACTATCCCACTCCCTGGACTCCTCCCAATACCTACCTCCTCTACTTCGAGCCGGGCCGCTTTTATCTCACCGACCCCAAGACCCATTCGCGCGCGGTGGACTATCGGGAGTTTTTCAAAACGCTCCCGCCACCGTAGGCCACCGGGGCCGATTCAATTCAGCGGAACCCTGTTCCATCATCACATCATTGTGTGGGCGAGAGCCTGTGCGGAGGACCTGAGATGCAAAGGATGGCGTCACCCGTGTCACTACTCATTCGATCATACTCCAGGTTCGGCCTATTCGGCGTGGGCCTGGGGCTCCTGCTGTGCTGCCTGAGTCTGTTCCATCCGACCGACGCGATCTCGGCCGAGGCCGGTCGGCTGGTGGAGAAAGACGGGCGATATGTGTTCGTGGAGAGTATGGATCCGGCGATGAAGCTGCTGTTGGAGCGGGCTGTGAAGCAGGGCACGATCACACAGGAGGAATATGACGGGGCGGTGCGGGCTTCACAGGAGCGGGCCTATCTCCTCCAGCCGAGTTTTCGAGCCTGGTACGACCGCGGGTTCAATTTCTCGATGAACGACAATGCGTTTCTTCTCAAGATTCGGGCGCGATTTGCCGCGCGTTTTACCCAGCGGTACAGGAACGACGCGTATCGGGATTCGGGAGACTCGAAGAATTTTCCCGAGCTGCTGGGCGTCTTCGGCGACTATCGTGCCAACCGCTCTATCGACCAATCCTCCACGTTCAATTTGAGGACTGCGCGCCTTTACTTTATGGGGCATTTGTTTAATCCGGATTTCAAATACTACATTCAGTTGGCAGGAGAGACAGCCGAAAACGCGCAGGCGCCGGGTGCCTTGTCCGTTCTGGATATGAATGTGACGAGCACCCATCTCCCGTGGATGAACGTCCAAATTGGGCAGTATAAAGTCTATTTCAACCGATCGCAGATCAACTCGACCGCCTCCATGCAGTTCGCGAGTCGCGCCCTGGTCATGGATGCCTTTACCGCGAGCGGCATCAATCGTCGGGATGTGGGGCTCACGATCATGAACGATGAAGAGGTGTACCCCATCAACTACTACCTGGGGGTCTTTAATGGCGTGGGCCCCCTGGTCAACCGGTTCGCTCAATTCAACAGCGAAGAGGCGACGGTGGGATGTCCCGGTGGGGCTACGGGAGGCAATCCTTTTCCGTCACCCGCAGGCTGTCCGACGAATACGCGTAACTTGAACGCCAATCTCCGGACCAATGTGAATGAGTTGATGTACGTGGCGCGCCTCCAGGCGAATCTCATGGGCCGGCCGGGATACGGTGAGGGCGACCTCGCCTATTCGGAGAGTCCGCAAATGGCGGTGGGTGGCGGCTATGCCTATAATCCCTCCATCGATACGAGCAGCAACAACGCCTTCGTGGGAATCGACCTCGCGAACTTGCACGTCCGGCGATCCCTGGCGGCGCTGGGCAATGGACGAATGCTCGGTCAGGGGGTGGTGGATTTCTCGACCTGGACCCTGGACTATGTGTTCAAATATCGCGGCTTTTCTCTGCAAGGGGAATATTGGTATAGAAATGTGACCCGCCACAGCAAGGGGCTGCCCTGCATGCAAACCGCCGTGGTGGGAGGGCCCTGTACCGTATTCGCACCGCAGGAGTTCGGCAATTCGACCGGCTGGACCGTGCAGTCCGGCTACTACCTGATTCCGAGAAAAGTGGAAGTCGCCGCGCGGTATGCCTGGTGGGATCCCGATACTCGTTCAGGCGGCGATTTGATCAAGCAAGTGGATGTCTCGCTGAACTGGTTTCTCAGCGGGACCTATGACCACCAAATCATGTTGACCTATTCCAACATCGCGATGGGCCAGGACGGGTTCGCCATCGGGCGGAGCGCTCCGTTGCCGGCGGTGGGCGCGACCTTCCCTTCCGGGACGGTGCCGCTCGATTCGCGGGCCGGGACGCTCATTGAAAATGCCGTCCGCATCCAGTATCAAATCTTTTTCTAAGGAGCCCCGTTTATGGCACGTCTGCTGCTGTGTGTGATGTTGGTGCTGTTGTGTCGGCCCGCCATAGCATTGGCCGATGACATCGCGGTGGCCGCCGCGTCCGACTTACAGTTCGCCATCAAAGAATTGATCGTGGAGTATGAGAAGCAAACCGGTCATCATGTGAAACTCTCGTTAGGGTCGTCGGGAAACTTTTTCGCCCAGCTCCAGCAGGGCGCGCCGTTCGACCTCTACTTTTCAGCGGACATCGGATATCCGAAGAAGCTCGAGGAGGCGGGTCTGACGGTGCCGGGCTCGTTGTATCGTTATGCGGTCGGACGGGTGGTCCTCTGGGCGCCGAAAAGTTCGCCGCTCGATGTGTCGAAGGGGCTCACGACGCTTCGTGAGCCAGCGATACGGAAAGTTGCCATTGCCAATCCCAAGCATGCGCCTTACGGCCGCGCGGCGGTTGCCGCGATGGAGCACGCGCAAGTGTATGCGGACGTGAAGGATCGCCTGGTGCTGGGAGAAAACATTTCCCAGGCGGCGCAGTTCATCGAGTCCGGGGCCTGCGATGTGGGCATCATTGCCCTGTCCCTGGCGATGGCTCCGGTCATGAAGAGCGCCGGCTCGTACTGGCTGATTCCGGCTGAGGCCCATCCGCCGTTGGAGCAGGGCGCGGTCATCATGAAACAGTCGAAACAACAGGACGCGGCCCGGCACTTTCTTCAGTTTATGCAAAGCCCTCAAGGGCAGGAGGTCATGACTCGTTATGGATTCACGCTACCGAATTAGTTGCTGGGTGCCAGCGCTTGCATTGGGCGCAGCCGCGATGATCGCCGGTTGTTCGGAGGCCGTGCTGTTGACTCATGAAACCGGACAGGGCGGTGTGGTGACGTATCTGTATAAAGATGAGCGGGGTGGTCCGATGGGATCGCCCTACCGACGAGAGGCGCTGAAGGTGATGGCGGAGAAATGCCCTGCCGGCTACCACGTGGTGAAGGACGGGCAGGTGCAAAGTTACAGTAGCGGATCGAGTGTAGAGGGAGCTGAGGGTGAGGAGGGGGCGAGGCGGTGGGGGATTCAGTTCGAATGTAAGACGGGTGGGGACGACAGAGTACGGGCGGGAAATAGAGTGTTGCGATGAGCAATTCGACGAAGAATGAGTTCCCTCATAACGGCTGATGCCTCAGCCGAAATGGACTAGGAGGACGCTATGAAACTCAGCGCGAGAAATCAATTTCAAGGCACCGTGACCAAGATCACCGAGGGGCAGGCCATGGCCGAAGTGGTGGTGAAGGTCGGGAACTTGGAAGTGGTGTCGGCGATTACCGAAGGCTCCGTCAAAAGTATGGGGGTCAACGTCGGCGATGCCGTCACGGTTGCGGTGAAGGCGACCGACGTCCTCGTCGGAAAATAGTTTTCTGTCGCCTGGTCGTCTGCGGTAGCATCCGGTAGGAGTAGACCCGGTACAACGTACCGGTCGTGAACGAGATCATGAACTGGATTGCGATTTGGGTGACGTTCAAACTGGCTGCTTCCACGGCGTTGATTCTCTTGGTTGTGGGCCTGCCCATTGCCTATTGGGTGAGCTTTTCGCGCCGGCGCTGGAAGTTTCTGGTGGAGTCCGTGGTGGCACTGCCCTTGGTGCTGCCGCCGACCGTCCTGGGATTTTATATTCTCGTCGCCATCGGGCCGCACAGCCCGCTCGGACGGTTTTACAACGAACTCGTCGGCCATCCGCTTCCCTTCACCTTCGAAGGCCTGCTGCTGGCTTCCGTCCTCTATAGTCTCCCCTTCGCCGTGCAGCCGTTCGCTGCGGCGTTTGAGCAAGTGGACCGGCGATTGATCGAAGCCTCCTGGACGCTGGGGGTGTCGAAGCTTGGCACGTTCTTTAAGTTGATCGTGCCTCTGTCCAAAGCCGGACTGTTGACGGGTGCCGTGCTGAGCTTTGCCCATACGATGGGCGAGTTCGGAGTCGTCTTGATGGTCGGAGGCAATTTGGAGGGCGAGACGCGCACCGTGTCTATCGATATCTATGATGAGGTGCAGGCCTTAAATTATGCCGGGGCTGCCAAGACGGCGCTCTTTCTCTTAGTGGTCTCATATGCCATCTTGCTCCTCGTGTATGCGGTCAATCGGAACGTGTGGGCAGCATGGCCGCAGAAATAAGCATCGACCTTGTCAAAACCTTCCCCGGGCGTCCTCCGATTCGAGCGCGCATTGCCTATCCGGTCGAGGCTTCGACGGTCCTCATTCTCTTCGGTCCGTCAGGCTCGGGAAAAACGACGATCCTTCGATCGGTGGCCGGGCTGGAATGGCCGGAACAGGGCAGCATTCAATTTGTATCGCGCACGTGGCTGGATACCGCGTCAGGGGTCAGGGTGGCGCCGCAAGATCGTCACATCGGCTACATGGCGCAGGACTATGCACTCTTCCCGACCTACACGGTGGCGGGAAACATCGGGTATGGCCTCCACCATCTCTCTGCGCTGGATCGCAACAAGCGCGTCGATGAGATGGTGGAGCTGTTCCAGCTGCGTGGATTGGAGACGGCCAAGCCGCGGGAACTGTCCGGCGGGCAACAGCAACGGGTGGCTCTTGCGCGCGCGGTGGCGCCTCGACCGTTGTTGCTGTTGTTGGACGAACCGCTTTCCGCCTTGGACGCGCCGACACGGGTGCGCTTGCGTGATGAGCTGCGGAGTCTATTGAAGCAGCTGGCGCTGCCGTCGATCATCGTCACGCATGATTGGACCGAAGCCCTCACTCTGGGCGATGTGATGGCTGTCATCAATGCAGGGAACGTGCTGCAGGTAGGCGCGCCGATCGAGGTGTTCAGCCGGCCTCACAACGCGGATGTTGCGCGTGTCGTGGGGATTGAAACCGTTGTGAAGGGGCGGGTGGTCGGATCCTCCGACGGTATGGTGCAGGTGAGCGTGAACGGGACCAGGTTGACCGCCGTGGAAGGTGAATCGACAGGCCGCGATGTGTTTGTGTGTATCCGTTCGGAGGATGTGGTGCTGGAACGCGGGCAAGCCACTGCGAGCAGCGCGCGGAATCACCTGGCCGGGACCGTCGTCTCGGCCACGGTGCTTGGGGCCTTGGCGCAAGTGACGATCGATTGTGGGTTTCCCCTTGTTGCCATGGTCACTCGTTCGACGGTCGAAGAATTCGGGTTGTCATCCGGCGTTCCGGTCGTGGCTGCGATCAAGGCCGGTTCGGTCCATCTGGTGTCGAGACAGGGTGAGTAGCAGGATGTTGAAAACGTCCGCCAGCGGCGTTCTCGCATCGCTCGGTGGCTCACCGTACCGCAAGGGTACGCCTCGCCTCTTGGCATTGCTGCGGCCTTGCCGGACGGCCTTTTTGAACATCCTGCACGTGCATCGGTCACTGCCCGTGGGAGAGGGCGGTTCGCTATTTCGAAGCTGTTAGAATGGTTGTTCGATAGCCGGCTAGCTCAGACGGGGTGGGCTAAAACGCACCGGTGATACTGGCACCGAATTTTTCCCGGACAATGGGCGTGGCTTCTTCGATGTTCAGCTTCTTTTGGAGGACATGGGCCACTGATCGCATTTGGTAGCGTCTCGGCTGGCCGGTGGTTCCCTGCTCGGTGACCAACACGTCTGCCACGCAGAGGTACAGACTGTCGTCGTTCTGTTGCGGCTGTGCCATTCCAGGATAACCGCCCCTGCCGCTCATGGCCATCCGCATCATGGCATTGAGGTCCGGCGCCGCACCGCCTCCCATTGCCATTTCGCGTAGCGCGTGCATATTCATCCCGCCACCCCCTAATCGGCCGAACATGCCGCCCATGGCGTCCATGTCGAGCCCGCCTGCGTTGGCGAGCGGGGTGCCTCCACTCCCGATCCCCGCACCGAATCCGGCCTTCGCGACCATTTCCGGTCTGACCCCATCTCCCGCTTTGTGGCAGTACACCACCTGGGTCTGCAGCCAGTAGGCAGCACCCAGGGGATCGTTCACGACCTGGTATCCCTTGGCCGTCAACCTCGCGGGGATATCTGCAGGGGTCGCGTGTTGATTCTCAGACGTATTGCGGATTTGCACGTAGATGGTACGTGCCGTACTGGGTGGGAGGAGGATGGAGGTGTCGTTGACTAACCCGGAACGCAGGATGTTGCTGCAGCCGGTGAGCAACAGCAGCACAACGAGCCATCCGCCAGCTATACAAGGAGAGAAAGCTCTGGTCACTCGTCTGTGCATCGACGGTTGCTTAGAAGTGTCCCGCCACTGCCGCGCTCAATCGCTGCTGCACCAAGGGAGTCGCTTCCTGCTCATCCAGTTTCTTCTGGTACACGCTGGCCGCCAGCCTGGTTTGATAGACACCGGCAGGAGGCGTTGTCCCCGGTGGAGAAACCGGCAGCGTCCCGCCCGTTCTTGCCAGCTCCGTAATCTGGAGATCGGCCACACAGGCGTAATTGATGTTGTCATTGGCATCGGGTTGTGACGGTCCGTCGAACATATTGCCTACGGCATTCCCGAGTCCTTCTGCTGCATTGAGACCCATTCCGGCTGCGCCCCCTATGAGGGCGCCCTGCGGGCCTGCCATGCCGGCCATCCCCGTCAGCCCATGGAGCCCCGACATGATCGAGCCGCCGATTCCTGACCCATAGCCGCCTGCGACCAGGTCTTCAACCGGCAGTTCGACCTTAGTTTGATTGCAATAGACGATATGGGTCAGCACGACATAGGCCGCCGCCTGGGGATCCTGAACCACCTCATACCCTTTGAGATTCAGCCGTGTTCTCAGATCGTTGAGCGACACAGCTTGATTGTCCGACGCGTTCCGATTCTGGAGAAAGACGGTTCGCGCCGTCGATGGCGGCAGCATGAGGCTGTTACTGGCCAGTAAGTCGGTATCCCGGACGTTGGCTGCACATCCGGTGGAGAGGAGGATTCCTGCCAACAAGCTGCGGAAGAAGCCTGCGGTCATCTGAGCTTTCTCGGAAGTGCCACCACACGTAGGAGTGAGGGGTAGTCGCGGCGCGATTCTAGGTGAACGGACCAGAGGTTTCAATCAAGAAAATGAAGATTCCGTCAAAAAAATCTCTCCCCAAATTCTGTGGATATCTCTGTTGATAGTCACCAGGTTGACCGCGAATAGACCTGCTAATTCATGTCTCGCACCAGGTTGCCTATTTATTGAGCATAGAGAATGATTGCTGTCAGGACCACAATATCTAGTAGTGGCTCTCTTATGTGTATGTATTAGCATTCATATTTGTCCATGACTCCAGGTGTTTTGAAAATGAGCTGTGGATAGTGGCTTTATTTTTTTTGACGATCCATATGGCTCTTGACTTATGCACAGAAGATTTTGGTTTCTGCGGAAATTACAGGGGCTCGGATCTCAAAAACCGCACTGGAAGAGGCCGCCGGAATAGTCAAGAAAGATGATGGGTAGACGCTTGACAGAAACTCAATTTATGTGTAACCATCGGTTACATGATGACGTCGAGCGAGTTTCGGCAAATCCGTGAACAGTTAGGACTCACGCAGGAAGAGCTTGCCGCAGCGTTGCGCACGACGCGGGTGTCGGTTGCTCGTTATGAATCCGGCATGCGCCGGATCAGCGGCGCGGTTCAAGTGGCCATCACGCAGCTAGCCAATAGGACACAGATTCCGATGGCGGGGGTCGTTGCCGCCGGTTTGCCGATCGAGCCGGTGACCCAGTCGGAATGGGTCGAGGTCCCTCCAGGCATGGTGCGAAAGGGGGAGACCTTTGCGCTCCGCGTGAAAGGGGAGTCGATGATCGAGGACGGGATTCTCCCTGGCGATCTTGTCGTCGTTCGTAAACAGGCGACGGCACACAACGGCCAGACGGTGGTGGCGCTTGTGAACCGGGAAGCGACCATCAAGACCTATTTCAAGCGCGCCACGAACATTGAACTCCATCCGGCCAACGTTGCCATGAAACCGTTTGTCGTCACACCTGAGGATGAATTTTCCATCGAAGGGGTGCTCGTCGGTGTGATTCGTCATTGCGAGAACGCGTAATTCAAGGAGGAATAATGATGATGAGCCATCAGCAACAAGCCATGGTCGAGCGTGTGGACGAACTGGAGCGCATGATTGTCCGGCTCAATGGACGCATCGGGGAACTGCAGCGAGAGCTGAAGCATACCAAGGGGATGACGTTTCAGGGGTGGTCCGGCGGCTCGCGCTTGCGAACGCTTCTCGGCGGAATGAAACCGGTCATGCCCGCCACGCATCCCATTCGAGAGAATAGGAGGATTGAACGCCATGATCTCTGTCTCTTCTGACCTAGATGCAGTGACGGCTGGATGTTGTGCTGATTGCGGGCAGCTGGTGGTGCGACGAACGCCATGGTTCGATGAGAAGGCGAAGGTGGTGCGGGAGGTGTGTATCCGTTGTTTGGTACTGACCTATCAGCGCCGGCAATTCGAAGCTGGTTGTTGCGGGTAAATCGGAAAGGCCACGCACGCGGGCCCCGGGTGATCGTCGGCTGAATGGCCGGCACGCCACAGCTTCCGGCAATATCCTGTTTCCTTCCGAAAGCGTCTTGAGTTTCTGTTGTGAATTGCTTGCCCGCTGCTTCTGTGCCCTGGCTCGGCCGCTGTTGTTGGCAATTCGACTCCTGGGTTGGAGTCGAGTCAATCAGACTGTTCGGAATCTCTGGTTCTCGCGCTCGCTGTCTGGATGATTGGATGGGGAACATGGTCGTATGGTTCCCTCCGGTCTATTCATCGCGAGGTAACACTCCAGAATCGTTGGTTGGCTGCGCCGGGCTGTTGGTGTGGCAGCCTGATGCTCCCTTACAGCTTCCCGCATGTACAGTGCTCTGTCAGCAGCGCGACCTTGACCAGCACTGATCCATCTCCTACCGGGTTATTTAAATAGTTTCCCCAGCATAGGTTCCCCGCTTGTCTGATCAAATAGGTAGGCCATTTCCCTCTGGGAGAGAGGTGGTCGCGATCGTCACCTCTGTTCTCAGAGGGCACCTTCGTCGGTATGCCTTCACCCGGTAGCCGTTCTCGTTGCGAGCGTAGATTTAGTCCGTCCCCGGTGAGGCGTGCCACTTCTGAGCTACTGACTGGGATTGTGGAAGGAGCGTGGGGGCTCAAGAAAAGGTTGGAATAGGGAGCGACCGGGATTGCAGCGTGCTTCCGTCGATATCCTGCGCTGACGCACCGAACTTCGAAGTTCGCGATGTCGGTTTTCTATTGCCTGTGCGCTTCATGATCACATTGTGCGCCTTCCCAGGATCGATGCCCTCCAGGCTGCGATGCCCAGGCGACAAACGGTGAGGTCTTGCCAGGGCGTGGCTCCGCTCGATTCGCTCTCCCCCCAGCCGTTCCATAGATTCGTGAGGCGGTGTCGTCTGGCTCGCCTTAGTAGGGGCGACTTGCAGTGCGCCACATCGCTCCGGCCATCGGCATCCCGCTTCAGCCTCTTTCGTCAAGTTCTTGTCGAATTCGACCGATATTCCTGCAGTAAGGGTGTGTCGTGCCGTGAGATCGATCCGTGCGCGCACGAAAGTGATGACGGTGTCTGCGGAATCATGAAGACGATGGCAAACGAACCCCTGAAGGTATTGGCATGGGTGGGGGCAATGGTGATGACCTCCGGGTGCATGATCAAGCCCTATGTGTTGACCGACGAGGATGTCCGGACCCGCGCCGCCAATGATCTTCAGATGGTGTCGACTCTCCGGGAACCGTTGTCCGGTCCGATCGATCTCTATGAAGCCATCGCGCGTGCATTGAAATTCAACCTGGACGCCAAGGTGAAGGCCATGCAGGCGCAGTTGGCGCATCAGCAGCTGAATGTGGCGCATTACACCTTGTTACCGCAGCTGTCGGCGAACGCGGGATTTGACGGACGCAATTCCTACAGCGGAGGCGGGGCGCAATCGCTCGTCGATGGTCGGCCCGTCCTCGAGCCCTTTACGTCGTCCGATAAGAACGTGGTGTCGGGCAATCTCGCGCTGAGTTGGGACGTGCTGGATTTCGGTCTCTCGTATGTTCGCGCGCAACAGGCGGCCGATAACGTCATGATTGCCGAGGAGGAGCGGCGGCGGATTGCCGTACGCCTCGTCCAGGATGTCCGCAGCGCCTACTGGCGGGCGGTCAGCGCGGAACGGGTGCTCTATCGGGTGAAATTCCTGGATGAGTCCGTCAACAAGGCGTTGGAGCGCGCGCAGCAAATTGTCGATAAGAAATTGCAGACGCCCTTGACCCCGCTCAACTATCGCCGGGATCTGTTGAACATTCAGCGCGAGGTCCAGCGCCTGTACCGTGAACTGAGCACGGCACGAGTTCAGCTGGCTTCAATGATGGGGCTGCCTCCGGGAACCGAGTACGACCTGGCCGTGCCTCAGCGGGCGAGCACCGTTCCGGTGGTTGATCCGGATACCGGGCGGATGGAAGAACAGGCTTTGCTGCTTCGCGCCGAGCTTCGCTCCCTCGACTATCAAAAGCGGATCAATGCGAAGGAGGCGCGGGCCGTCTTCCTGGAAATGTTTCCCAACTTGAAGCTGAGTGTCGGCGGGTATTACAGCAGCAACAGCTTCTTCCTCTATCAAAACTGGCTGGGGTATGCCTCTCAGCTCAGTTGGAACCTCCTGTCGGCGTTTCGCGTACCGGCCAAACTCAAGGCGGTGGAGGCGCATCGCCAGGTGTTGGATGCCCAAAGTCTCGCGTTGACCATGACGATCTTGACCGAGGTGCATGTCGGCGCGCTGCAGTTCGCCCAGGCGAGTCAGGAATATCTCAATGCCAGGAGCTACCACGAGACGCAATTGGCGATTACCGACCATACCAAGAACCTGTGGCTCACGAAGAGTACCAACGACCTGACTTTCATTCGGGAGCGAGTGAATGACGTGCTGGCTGAAGTGCGCATGGACAGCGCGCAGTCCGGCGTCGAATCGGCCTATGCCACGTTGATGGCGTCGCTGGGCGAAGATGCCGCGCCGACCGGCACCGACGGGCAGAGCGTGGCCGCCCTTGCCGATGAACTGAGGAAACAGCGGGCGCCTGCCGTCGACACGGTGTCGGAGCCAGGAAGGAGGCTGGAGTCCCATGCGATCCCACTGGCCAATTAATTCGATTGTCGCACTGACGATCTTCTCTACGGCAGTGGCCCTTCCGCAGGTCGGCTGGCCGAAAGACGACCGGCCCGTCCAGCTGATGCGGAGTGTCAACGGCGCGTTGCGTGGCATCGTGAAGGCCAGCACGCAGGCCGTGCTCTATTCCCAGATTCAGGGGCGGATCAGCCAGATACCGGTGAAGGAGGGGCAGCGGTTCGAGAAGGGCGCAACGCTGGTCGCAATCGACTGCGACAAGTATCGAGCGGAATTAGCGGGAGCCCTGGCCGAGCATGAGGCCAAAGACAAAACCTTCCGGAACAACAAAGAACTCACCAAACTCAATGCCGTCAGCACGCTTGAATTGGAAATTTCCGAAGCCGAGGCGAAGAAAGCCGCCGCAGCCATTCGCCTGGCCGAGATCAACGTGCGCAGCTGCCATATCGCGGCGCCGTTTTCCGGCCGTGTCGTGGCGGTCATGGTCAATGAGCACGAAAACGTCTTTCCCAACGACAAGCTGCTCAGTCTTCTCGATGACACCAGTCTGGAGATCGAGCTGGTGCTGCCCTCCTCGACCTTAGCCTGGCTCAAGCGGAAGTCGCCGTTCACATTCACCATCGACGAGACGCGTCGGGAGTATCCGGCGAAGGTGAAGGAAATCGGGGCGAATGTCGATCCCGCCAGCCAGACGGTCAAGGTGGTGGGCAGCTTCGGGGCCCTCCCGGCCGATGTGCTCGCCGGGATGAGCGGCACGGCGCAATTTGCATCGGGACAACCGTAACCGTATGGCGACATCCGCCCAACCGAGCGCACAGGAACTCGCAACGCTGGTCCATCTGGCGACCCTCACCCATTTGGAGGCGCAGATCCGTGTCGCGAAGACCGTCCAGGAACTGCAGTTTATCTCCGTCAATGAGACCCGCCGGCTGGTTCCCTATGAACAGGCCTATCTGCTGAGTCATGCCGGTGAAGCTGCCGGCGTCTCTCGAGTGATCTGTGCGTCCAGCGTGGCCGTGGTGGAACGCGATGCGCCGATGATTCGCTGGTTGGGGGAGATGGCTCAGGCTCTGAGTCACGCACACCCGGGGGATGAACCGGTTACCGTCACGGAGGAGATGTGCCCCGACTCCTGCCGCGAGGGGTGGCGCGAGCATGTCAGGGGCCATGTCCTCTGGTGTCCACTGAAACACCCTGATGAAACGGTGTTGGGTTTCTGGTGGTTCGAGCGGGACTATCCCTGGGAGGAGAATGATCGGGCGATCATGCACCGGCTTGCGGGGAGCTTTGCCTATGCCTGGAAGGCCGTGGCGACGCGCCATCGAGCCTGGTCCGCGAGGATCAAAACGCCCTCGGTGTGGTTGATGGCTGCAGCGGTTGTCGGGGCGCTGTGTCTGCCGGTTCGCGTGTCGACCGTTGCGCCGGTGAAAGTGATGGCGAAGGAGCCGACGATTGTGAGCGCGCCGATGGACGGAGTGATTGCCGAGGTCCTGGTGCCGCCGAATACGGTGGTCACGCAACATCGGCCGCTGTTCCGCTACGACGACACGAACCTCCGCAATCAATTCCGGGTCGCGGAGAAGCAATTGGCGGTGGCGCAGGCCGAACATACCCAGGCGATTCAAGGCGGCTTTGCCGATCCGCAACGAAAGGCCGAGGCTCCGCTCAAAGCCGCCGAAGCGGCGCTAAAGGAGACGGAGCTGACCTATGCCCAGGAGATGCTGGCGCAGGTGGAAGTCCGTGCCCCGCAGGAAGGATTGCTGCTGTATAGCGACAAGGCCGACTGGATCGGGAAGCCGGTCTCCGTCGGCGAACGGATCATGGATATTGCCGATCCGCGTCGCATTGAGTTGCGAATCGATCTTCCCGTGAGTGATGCCCTCCTGTTACGGGAAGGCGCCGATGCCGTAGCGTTCTTCGATGCGCTCCCGCTGGAATCGTTCGAGGCGACCGTGAGGCGCGCGAGTTACCATGCGGAGGTGTTGCCCGGAGATATGTTGGCGTATCGGATCACGGCTGAATTGGCGACTGCCGATCCCCGCATCCGCATCGGCTGGCAAGGGTCGGCGAAGGTGTATGGAGAACAGGGTCCGTTGGCATTCCTGTTGTTCCGCCGTCCGCTCATGGCCTTGCGCCAACTGGTCGGAGTGTAGCCGATGGCCGGCCTGTCCTCAGTGTCCCCGCCTCACGAACGCACATTGCCTCCGCTGAGAAAGAATCTGCAGTTCCTCCGCGGCGCGCCCACACCGGAAGGGGTGCCGACCTGGACGATCGTCGATCCCGTCCGCAACAAATATTTCCAGATCGAGTGGCAGGTCTATCAGCTCCTCCAGCGCTGGTCGTGTGGAACGGTGGAAAAGCTCGTCGCGGTGGTCCGGCGCGACACTACCACCCGGATCCGGGCGGAAGACGTCGAAGACTTAGTGCGGTTTTTGTATGCCAACAGTCTGACGGAGCAATCGGCCAGCGGGCGGGTCAAGGACTACGTCGAGCAGGAGGTGGCACGCCACCAGGCCTGGTGGCAGTGGCTGTTGCATCACTATCTCTTCATCAAAATTCCGCTGATACGCCCGCATCGCTTTCTGCACGCCACGTTACCCTTGGTGTCGCCGCTCTATACGCACATGGCGGCGTGGCTGTTCGGAATGATCGGTGCGACCGGCTTGTTCCTGGTGGGACAGCAATGGGACACCTTCTTGTCGACCTTCCTGCATTTTTTCACTTGGCAGGGGGCATTGATGTACGGCGTGGTGTTGTGTGTCGTCAAGGTCGTGCATGAATTGGGGCATGCCTATACCGCAACGCGATTCGGATGCCGGGTGCCCACGATCGGTGTGGCCTTGATGGTCATGATGCCGGTGCTCTATTCGGACATCAGCGACGCCTATCGGCTGAGTTCGAGGCGGAAACGTCTGTGGATCGCCGGGGCCGGGGTCGTGGCCGAACTTGGGCTCGCTGCGGTTGCGACCTTGTTGTGGGGATTTCTGCCGGATGGGGCCATCCGGAGCGTCGTCTTCGTGGCGGCGACGACCAGCTGGGTAATGAGCCTGGCGGTCAACCTCAACCCCTTCATGAGGTTTGACGGCTATTATCTTCTGGCCGATGGACTGGGAATTCCGAATCTCCAGGACCGGGCCTTCGCATTCGGGCAATGGCGAATTCGTGAACTGTTGTTTGCGCCAGGCACGCCTCCGCCCGAAGCGGTCGGGCTGTCCAGCAGGCGGATCCTGGTCGCCTATGCCTGGGGTATCTGGCTGTATCGGCTCGTCCTGTTCACCGGGATTGCGTTGGCGGTCTATCACTATTTTTTTAAAGTGCTCGGCCTCCTGCTGTTTCTGGTCGAAATCGTCTTTTTTATCGGTCTGCCGATCTGGCGAGAACTGACGAGCTGGTGGAGTCGCCGTGCGGCTTATGCGTCGACGGGCCGGTTTGCCGTCACGATAACGGTCGTCGCCGCGATGCTGTTGCTTGCCTGTCTCCCATGGTCCAGCCGTGTCGCGATCCCCGGGGTGTTGCAGGCCGGGTCCTATGCAACCATCTATCCTCCGGCGCCGGGGCGGATTGCCTCGGTGTCGGTGCATGCGGGGCAGCCGGTTCGAGCGGGCGACACCTTGCTCGTACTCGAAAACCCGAAATTAGCCAAGGAGGCCAGGTTGGCGCAGACCCAGGTCGAACTGTTGGATTTCCGGCTGCAGCGTCAGGCCGGGTACGCAGAGGATCGGGTGCAGGCTCAGGTGCTGGCCGAATCGCTCCGGTCCAAGCTGGCCGAACTGGACGGGGTCACTGAGAAACAACAACGCCTCGCGTTGCGGGCGCCGATCGACGGCGTGGTGGTTGATCAGGCCGATTCGCTCTATCCCGGCCGATGGATCAATGAGAAGCTGTCGGTGGCATATGTGGTGAATCCCAGAACGGCTATCGTTGTGGCCTTCGCGCCGGTAGAAGATCTAGGGGGGCTGGCGGTCGGGCAGGAGGCACGCTTCATTCCGCACGACCTGACACGTCAGGCTTCCCGCGCCCGGGTCACCGAAATTCGAGACGTGGACGAACGGGACTTTACCGTTCCCTATCTGGCGTCGATCTACGGCGGCGCGGTACCTGTGCGAAAGGATTCCCAGGGACGGTTGTGGGCGGAGCAATCGGTCTATCGCGTTGAACTTGAAGTGTTGGATGATGGTGTAGTTCCCGGCCAGGCCGTGACCGGACTGCTTCACGTCATTGGTAAGCCCCAGAGCCTCGCTGCGCGCGTGTGGGATCGTATCGTAGCGGTGATGATCCGGGAAAGCGGCTTCTGATCAATGGCGGTGATTTCCTGTCTTGTGTTTGACCGGCTTCGTTCCGACGACACGTACGCGGGGCGGGCCCGGTGAACGCTGTTTATTCGTGGCCGTAAGTGGTCGTTGTGTTCTGCCGACGCCCTCGCTTCATGCCTCCCCGTTATATCGTCTGCTCCCTTCTTCAGGATGACGGCCTTTCTACCGAAAAAGAAGCGGGAAACTGGGTGTACTTGAGGCTGTCGGGCGCAGGTATGTTCAATCTATTCAAAAAACTGAGACGTAAGCCGGCGGAAGCCCCAGCGGCGTCGCAGTCTGCCGCTCCCTCCACAATCAAGCAGTCGCTTCTAACCCTCGAGCAACGGTTGATGTTTGACGCGGCGGCCGCGGCGACCGCGGCCGAGGTGCACTCCGAACAGGTGGCTCAAGATCAGGCCGAGGCGGCGGTCTCATCGGAGGGGACTGTCGAGAGTATGACTCATGAGCAGCAGGAATCTCAGGAACTACTCCACGCGATGGCTTCCTACACTCCCGGCGAATCCGCGACAGAAGTGGTCTTCGTCGACCCCACGGTTCCGGATTACGAATCTCTGCTCGTGGGCATGGGGCCCAATGTGGAGGTCGTTGTGCTGGATGCCTCCCGAGACGGGGTCGAGCAGATCGCCGCGTCGTTAAGCGGGCGATCGGGCATCGACGCCATTCATCTGATTTCGCACGGCGATGCTGGAACATTGCAATTGGGCACCGGCACGTTGAATGCCGAATCGATGTCGACTCGTTACGCGGACGAGTTCACAACGATTCAGCAGACCCTGTCGGAGCAGGCCGATATTCTCGTGTACGGCTGTAATTTTGCCGAGGGGGATGTCGGCCAGGCGGCTGTGGCCCGGTTGGCTGAACTGACCGGAGCTGACGTGGCGGCGAACAGCGACAGAACCGGCCACATCGATTTGGGCGGCGATTGGAAATTCGAAACCCAGGTTGGATCGATCGAAACCGATCTCGCGATCACCGATGCCGCGCAGATGGACTGGAAGGGGATCCTGACGACCGAGACTGTCGGCGACCAATTCTCCTCAAGTTCCTACGACAATCACGATGGGACTCAGAAGTGGGCCTCAGATTGGTCCGAAACCGATGCCGGCGGCGGTGGGGCAAGTGGCGGGGATGTGCATGTCGCTTCATCACAACTGAGGATCAACGCCGGTTCCGTGGGAAACCAAGCGTCGCGGCAGGTTGATCTGTCAGGAACGAGCGGCGCAATCCTCACATTCGATTACACCAACTCGTTGTCGGGTTCCGATCAAATCGAGATTCGCGTGTCGGCCGACGGAACGACCTATACCACGCTCACCGACGGCGTCTTCTCCCCTATGTCGAATGCCGGAAGCGGCACCGTTAAGCTCGACATTTCCGGTTATGCCTCCGCGAGTACGACGATCCAATTCATCGTCACCGGGGTGGGCGGGGGCGATCCGCTGTATGTCGATAACGTGCAGGTCAGCTATGACACCGGCGCCGCGAACAGTGCGCCGACGATCAGCAGCAACGGCGGTGGAACGACGGCGTCGATCACGGTCGGGGAGAACAGCACGGTCGTCACGACCGTCACGGCTACTGACGTTGATGCAGGGCACACCCTAGGCTATTCAATCGCCGGCGGGGCAGACGCAGCTCGATTTACCATCAGCAACAGCACGGGTCAGCTGAGTTTTGTCTCGGTACCCAGCTATGAAGCCCCGGCAGACAGCGGCGGGAATAACGTGTACGACGTCACGGTGCAGGTGTCTGACGGCCAGGGCGGCACGGACACCCAAGCCATCGCCGTGACAGTGGCAAACGTCAATGAGGCACCGACAGACCTGGCCTTGTCGGCGAACACGGTGGCGGAGAATGCGGCCAATGGCACCGTCGTCGGCACCGTGAGCGGCAGCGATGTGGATACGGGCGATACCAAGACGTATTCCCTGACCGACAGCGCCGGCGGCCGGTTTGCGATCAATAGCAGCACGGGCCAGCTTACCGTAGCCAACGCATCGCTCCTCAATTACGAGAGCGCAACGAGCCACACTGTGACCGCACGGGTGACGGATTCCGGCGGACTGACCTACGACGAGACCTTCACCATCAACGTGACGGATGTGAATGAAGCGGCTCCCAGGATCACCAGCAATGGCGGGGGGGCCACAGCCCTCATCAATATTGCGGAGAATTCCACGGCGGTCACCAGGGTCACTGCCTCCGACGCCGATACCAGGCAAACCTTGGGCTACTCGATTGTCGGGGGGGCCGATGCCGCCAAGTTTACGATCAACAGTAGCACCGGTGCCTTGTCGTTTGTCTCCGCCCCGAACTACGAGGCGCCGACCGACAGCGGCGGTAACAACATCTACGATGTGACCGTCCAAGTGTCCGACGGAAACGGTGGCGTGGATTCTCAGGCCATCAGCGTGACCGTCACTGCCGTCAATGAGAGACCGACGGACCTGAGTCTGTCAGCGAACACGATTGCGGAGCACGCGGCCAATGGGACCGTGGTGGGCACGGTGAGCGGGACCGATCCCGACGCCGGCGACACGAAGAGTTACAGTTTGACCAATACGGCGGGGGGGCGGTTTGCGATCAACCGGACGACCGGCGCCCTCACGGTCGCCAACAGTACCTTGCTGAACTACGAAGCGGCGACGAGCCATGCCGTGACCGTCCGGGTGACCGATCGGGGCGGCCTGACCTACGATGAGACGTTCACGATCAACCTGACCAACGTGCACGAGGCCCCCAGCGGGACCAATGCGACCGTCACGATCAACGAAGATACGTCGCACATCCTGACGGCGGCCAATTTCGGGTTCAGCGATGTGGATGCCGGCGACGCGCTGAGTGCGGTGCGGATCGACACGCTGCCGACGGCCGGGACCCTGACGCTGTCGGGCGTGGCGGTGACGGCGGGGCAGGTGATCACGACGGCGGACCTCGCGGCGGGCCACCTGGTGTTTACCCCGGCGGCCAACGCCAACGGGACCGGCTACGCCCGCATTACCTTCTCCGTGCGCGACAGCACCAGTCTGTACGACCCGACGCCCAACCAGCTCACGGTCAATGTCACTGCGGTCAATGATCGGCCGGTGGACCTGAGTCTGTCGGCGAACACGATTGCGGAGCACGCGGCCAATGGGACCGTGGTGGGCACGGTAAGCGGGACCGATCCCGACGCCGGCGATACGAAGAGTTACAGTTTGACCAATACGGCGGGGGGGCGGTTTGCGATCAACCGGACGACCGGCGCCCTCACGGTCGCCAACAGTACCTTGCTGAACTACGAAGCGGCGACGAGCCATGCCGTGACCGTCCGGGTGACCGATCGGGGCGGCCTGACCTACGATGAGACGTTCACGATCAACCTGACCAACGTGCACGAGGCCCCCAGCGGGACCAATGCGACCGTCACGATCAACGAAGATACGTCGCACATCCTCACGGCGGCCAATTTCGGGTTCAGCGACGTGGATGCCGGCGACGCGCTGAGTGCGGTGCGGATCGACACGCTGCCGACGGCCGGGACCCTGACGCTGTCGGGCGTGGCGGTGACGGCGGGGCAGGTGATCACGACGGCGGACCTCGCGGCGGGCCACCTGGTGTTTACCCCGGCGGCCAACGCCAACGGGACCGGCTACGCCCGCATTACCTTCTCCGTGCGCGACAGCACCAGTCTGTACGACCCGACGCCCAACCAGCTCACGGTCAATGTCACTGCGGTCAATGATCGGCCGGTGGACCTGAGTCTATCGGCGAACACGATTGCGGAGCACGCGGCCAATGGGACCGTGGTGGGCACGGTAAGCGGGACCGACCCCGACGCCGGCGATACGAAGAGTTACAGTTTGACCAATACGGCGGGGGGGCGGTTTGCGATCAACCGGACGACCGGCGCCCTCACGGTCGCCAACAGTACCTTGCTGAACTACGAAGCGGCGACGAGCCATGCCGTGACCGTCCGGGTGACCGATCGGGGCGGCCTGACCTACGACGAGACGTTCACGATCCACCTGACCAACGTGCACGAGGCCCCCAGCGGGACCAATGCGACCGTCACGATCAACGAAGATACGTCGCACATCCTCACGGCGGCCAATTTCGGGTTCAGCGACGTGGATGCCGGCGACGCGCTGAGTGCGGTGCGGATCGACACGCTGCCGACGGCCGGGACCCTGACGCTGTCGGGCGTGGCGGTGACGGCGGGGCAGGTGATCACGACGGCGGACCTCGCGGCGGGCCAGCTGGTGTTTACCCCGGCGGCCAACGCCAGCGGGACCGGCTACGCCCGCGTTACCTTCTCCGTGCGCGACAGCACCAGTCTGTACGACCCGACGCCCAACCAGCTCACGGTCAATGTCACTGCGGTCAATGATCGGCCGACGGACCTGAGTCTGTCGGCGAACACGATTGCGGAGCACGCGGCCAATGGGACCGTGGTGGGCACGGTAAGCGGGACCGACCCCGACGCCGGCGATACGAAGAGCTACAGTTTGACCAATACGGCGGGGGGGCGGTTTGCGATCAACCGGACGACCGGCGCCCTCACGGTCGCCAACAGTACCTTGCTGAACTACGAAGCGGCGACGAGCCATGCCGTGACCGTCCGGGTGACCGATCGGGGCGGCCTGACCTACGATGAGACGTTCACGATCCACCTGACCAACGTGCACGAGGCCCCCAGCGGGACCAATGCGACCGTCACGATCAACGAAGATACGTCGCACATCCTCACGGCGGCCAATTTCGGGTTCAGCGATGTGGATGCCGGCGACGCGCTGAGTGCGGTGCGGATCGACACGCTGCCGACGGCCGGGACCCTGACGCTGTCGGGCGTGGCGGTGACGGCGGGGCAGGTGATCACGACGGCGGACCTCGCGGCGGGCCACCTGGTGTTTACCCCGGCGGCCAACGCCAACGGGACCGGCTACGCCCGCATTACCTTCTCCGTGCGCGACAGCACCAGTCTGTACGACCCGACGCCCAACCAGCTCACGGTCAATGTCACTGCGGTCAATGATCGGCCGGTGATCACCGCCAACAGCGGGAGCAGCGTGGCCGAAGGGGGACTCGACACGATTACGAGCGCAGAGCTTGCGGTGGTGGACGTGGACAATTCTGCCGCCCAGCTCAGATTCTCTGTCGGGACCGGTCCTGCCCATGGTCGGCTGGAGTTGACGACCAGGCCGGGCGTGGCGCTGGCGACTTTTACCCAGGCTGATCTTGCGGCCAACCGCCTGGTCTATCGTCACGATGGATCAGAAACGCTGAGCGATCGCTTTACGTTTGCGGTGAGCGACGGGGCGGGAGGTTCGGTGGGCACGACCACGATGACGCTGACGATCACACCGGTGAACGACGCGCCGACCATCGTCAGCGATGGAGGAACGGCGGCCGCTTCGATCACGGTCGCCGAACATGTGACCGGCATTACGGTCGTAACCGGCGCAGATGTGGATGTGCCTGTGCAGGCCTTGACCTACTCAATCAGCGGCGGAGCGGATCAGGCGCAGTTTACGATCGACGCTACGACCGGTGCGCTGAGTTTTGTGGCCCCTCCTGATTTCGAAGCGGCCGCTGACGCCAATGGCGACAATGTGTATGTTGTGCAGGTTCGTGTCACCGACAGCCAAGGCGGCACGGCGATGCAAACCATTCAGGTTAGGGTCACGGATGGGGCGGAGGCGATCAGTCCGTTGCTTCCTTCCTCCCTCATTCCGATGCCCTCGGCACAGGCGGGCACATCCGTTCAGCCTCATGACGAACCACTGCCGTTCGCAGTGCGACAGGAGCCGGTGAATGCGGTGGTGTCTATGAATGGGACGGATCTCGCCGGTACGATGAGCCGCTATACCGACAGCACGCCGCCGCGCGTAGCGCCCCCTTCAGGCGATGTTCGTCATGGGGAAGGGCAACCTGCCGCGTCACGCTCTGTACAGTCGGATGACAGTGGGTCCTGGAATTCATCCCCGGTCTCGCCTACGGATGCGATCGAGGCGGGCAGGGCTGGTAATTCGGGGCCGCAGCCCTCGGCGACTGAACTGGTCCTGAATAAATTGGATGAAGTGATCCTATCCCTGCGGGAGGCGGTCATTGTGGACCGCGAGCCTCAGTCGTTGATGGCTCAGGTGACTGCGTTGACGGGGACGACTCTCTCTGTGGGATTTGTGCTTTGGGCCGTTCGTAAAGGAAGGCTCCTGGCTGGTTGCTGCGCGACCATTCCTACATTGTCGGCAGAGGAGCCGGGCCGGCGTCAACGCCTGCGCCCACGGCTATAGACGCCAGCGTCTTCTCCGTCGCACGGCCCTGTTACCAACCCCTCGTCCGCCTCTCCAGCCTGACGCGCCCCACACATCGGAGTCAACGCTCCATCGCGAGTTGGGCTGCGACCCTAGGGCACTCTCGTCGATTGATGGGGGAAAGTTTGGTGGCGGTGACCCGGATTGAACGGGTGACCCGCGGCTTATGAGTCCGCTGCTCTACCAACTGAGCTACACCGCCACTGGAGGATGCGTGACCGGTCGAAGTGAACCGCAATAATAGCCGAAGAAGAGTTGAAGTGTCTACCGGCTTGCTGATGAAAACTTGAGGCCGAGTTGGACCGCACGCAGTATTGCTGAACGGTTCTGGGCTTGATTTGTTTTCTGGCGATCTGCAATATACGATCTCTTTCCAATCTTGCAGGTAAGGGGGCAATGCCGGCACGAGCTGCGGACTCCGGGCAGGGCGATCAAGGTAGTCCCGCGGTCCGGTGGGGCCGTGTGAATGCTCGTGGCTGTTGGGTTTCTGTAGCCGGGTTGTTCGTGCTCAGCGGGTTTCTCAGTTCGGCGTTGCTTCAGGATGGGCTTGCCGCGCACAAGAAAACCCCGTCTCACCGCCACCGATCCTCTTCCGTTCCTCAGATCATTCCGCAAAAGACACGCCCGGGCTCGCAGGCCGGCGAGGCTGAAGGGCTGTATTATGCCGGGGTCGCGCTGCACGCGAAGGGGAATTACGAACAGGCGGTGGAGAAGTTCAGGTCGGCGCTTCAGAAGCGAACCGATTTCCCCGAGGCTCGTCACGCTATGGGGCTCGCGCTTGCGGCACAGGGTGCGCTGGACGAGGCCATCAACGAATATCGGGTCGCCTTGAACGCCCAACCGGAATTTGCCGCGATTCATAACAATCTGGGCGTGGCGTTGAGCGAGAAGGGACAGGTCGACGAGGCGATCGCAGCCTATCGGCATGCCATTCGTTTGCAGCCGGGCAACGCCGCCCCTCATCACAATCTCGCGCTTGCCCTGGAGGCCAAGGAGGATTTGGATGGCGCGGTCGGCGAATATCGGGAGAGTCTTCGATTGCAGCCGGACAATGCCACCGCTCACAACAACCTGGGCCTCGTGCTGCAGAAAAAAGGTCTGCTCGATGAGGCGATCGGGGAGTATCGAGCGGCATTGCGGCTTCAAGCCGGTGGGTCCGCCGCATTGTACAGTGTGAACCTCAGCGCTGCCTTGCTGGCAAAGGGGGAGGTCGACGGCGCGATCGGCGCCGGCCGCACGGCTATTCGTCTGCAACCGGAAAATGGCGACGCCCACTACAACCTGGGGTTGGCGCTGAAGGCCAAGGGGGAAGTCGAAGGGGCGTTGGCGGCCTTTCGCGAGGTGTTGAAGCTCGATCCCGGGCAAGGCGCGGTGCATTACGACGTGGGGCAGCTCCTCGAACGAGCCGGCGAGAGTGATGGGGCGATTGCGGAGTATCGTGCCATGTTGGCCTACCGGCCGACGCACGGCCCCGCTCAAGAGGCCTTAGCCGTCCTGTTGCAGAAAAATGGCGATGTCGATGGAGCCATTGTGGCTTACCGTGCGGCGTTGCAGGCGGCGCCGAAGAGTATCGCCGCTCACAACAACCTTGGAGTCGCGCTTCTGACCAAAGGCCGGATTGACGAGGCCTTGACCGCGTTCCGCACGGCGGCGGACTTGCAGCCCGCCGATCCGATTGCCTACTACAATCTGGGTGAGGCATTCAGTGCTCAACAGCAGCGCGGCGCGGCGATTCAGTCCTACCGCAGTTACGTCAAGCTGGCCGAGGCGCAGCCGGATCACCGGGAGAAGGTCGAAGCGGTGAGAAAACAGCTCGCGGAATTGGAGCGATAGAATCCCGGTGGTTTTTCGTCAGGTTTCCCCGCCGTCCAGAAGCGCGCCTTCCGTTGTTCCGCCTCGTGCCGATGTCTCCTGCAATGGCCTCCGCTCGTTCCGGCGATACTGCAGTGCGGCGGCGCTTCTCATCCTCTGTGTCATGTCGGTCGGGTGTTTGTCTCCCATCGCGCTCCATCAGGCCGTATTGGAATATGATCGCGCCGTGGGGAGGGTCGAAGCTGAAATGCTCCTGCTCAATATCGCCCGCTCCCGTCATTTTCTCCCGCAGCATTTTACCGGCGTCTCCAGCGTGGCGGCGACGTTCGAATTTCAAGCCAATGCCGGATTGACGAAGACCTTCGCGTTGCCCGGTCCGGATTCCCTCGGACTCACACTCGGCGGCAGCATTGCCGAACGTCCGACGATGACGATCGTGCCGATTCAGGGCGAGGAGTTTACGAGCCGCATCCTGACCCCGTTCGACGAAAGCCGCGTGACCTTCATGTTTCAGCAGGGCGTCGAGCCGGCGATCATTCTTCGTCTCATGGCGAGCGGGATCCAGGCCAGCGGTTATGGCGAGTCGGCGTTTTACCGCAATATGCCGTACTTCGAAGACGAGTATCGGGAGTTTCGGCGGCGTGTCATGCACTTGTCGGCATTGAATCTTGAGCGGGAGCTGCAAGTGACGCCGCTGATTTTCGAGCAATCCGTCTCGCTGCCTTTGTCGGCGCGTTCGGGGTCCGGGGATCTGGTCAGAGGCCTGGATAAAATTCTCGATGCGATGGAACGGGGGTATGCGATCGGCGGGGTCAGTGACGAACCCTCGATCACCGTTCGACGGCGTGTCACGGGGCGGACGGTGATTACGAACTACGATCCCATGCAACTGCCGAACGAGGAGCGCCGTCTTCTCCACGAGGAGGCGCAGCGGTATCCACGCAACTATATTCTGATCGACATCCGGCCGGACGGTCCCGGCGGGGAGTATCCTTTGCACGGGTTTCTGGTCATCAGAAGCTTCAACAAGATCATGCGGTTCCTTGCCAACGGCATCGCGGCAGACCGGGAATTCCCTGTCAACCCGGACGATCGCACGGGTGAAGTGGCGCTGAACCCTGTACAGACGATGAATATCGTGGAAACGGACTCACGCCCGGATGACGCCGCCTTCGCCGTCAAGTTTGAAAACCGCTGGTATTCGATCGCCAAAGCGTCCCGTGAGGACCGCACGTTGGACCCCTGGAATTTGGGTACGTTTCGGGTGTTGGCCCAGCTGTATCAAATGACCGTGACCGACATCTCCAAAACCCCCACACCGGCCATCACCATCGCAAAATAGACATCTCTGCGGGCGGCGTGAAAGGGATTGTGATCGACGCCGGAAATTTCAGCCTGGCAGCTCGCCTCCGGGGCGTTCATGCCACCCGGTCCGGCGTGCTTGAGACCAACCGATTCAGGCACCGACGCGACTCATTGATTGGAATGAAGTGCGGCTCCCGGGTGTCAGGGGCTGCATCCGACAATTCGAAAGGAGATCCTCAATGACGATGAGCGGCGTATCCCTGCAGACTGCCCTTCCCTGGCTCCTGAGTATTTCCGCGACCGTGGGAATCGCCCTGTTGCGGGTCGGGTTGGTGTTCGTGGTCGGGTATGTCGCGATTCGATTCGCCCGTTTGGGGTTGCAACAACTCGAACGGGTGGTGTTTCTCACGAGCGACGCCAAGGATCAACAGTCCGGAACGGCTCACAAACGCGCCGCGACGCTCACTGGAATCCTCAGGACCATCGCACTCACGGCGATTTGGGCGGTCGTCATCATCGAATCGTTGCAGGTCGTAGGATTGGACATCGCGCCGATTCTGGCCGGCGCGGGGATACTCGGCTTGGCGGTGGGGTTCGGCGCGCAAAATTTGGTGCGGGACTTGATCAGTGGATTTTTCATTATCCTGGAGGATCACATCCGGTTGGGAGATGTGGCCGTGATCAATGGAACCGGCGGACAGGTTGAGACGATCACGTTCAGAACGATTTCCCTGAGGGACTTCTCCGGCGTGGTCCACGTGTTTCCCAACGGCGGCATCAACACCCTGTCGAATATGAGCAAGGACTGGTCGGCCTTTGTGTTGGACATGGGCGTGGCGTACCGGGAGGATACCGATCGGGTGGTGGCGGTGATGCAGGCGGTCGGTGAAGAATTGCGCCATGATCAGGAACTGGGCTCGCTGATGATTGAGCCGATCGAAGTGGTGGGTGTTGAGAATTTTGCCGATAGTGCCGTGACGATTCGCGCGCGGATCAAGACGAAGCCGCTCGAACAGTGGAAGGTCGGACGCGAATACCGGCGACGGCTCAAGAAGGCGTTTGACGCGCAGGGCATCGAGATCCCGTTCCCGCATCAGACTCTGTGTATGGGAGAGGCCAGTCCTCCGTTCAAAGTGGAGGTGGTTGCAGGCCTGGGGCTTCAGAAGGTCTAGCCGAATGTGGAAAAAGTCCGCTGGAGTCCGGTGACCGTGCTGACCGGAAGCCTGAACCAGGCGTCTCCATGGTCGTTTGGGAAACCGGTGACCGGCCGCTGCTAGGCCGCCCGGCGAGTCTGCCGTTCGGCTGCGAGGTTGTTATGAGTGAGGGCCTCGGCAGACGAGGCGGACTTTCTTCTTCTCCGTTCCGAGTCACTCTCCAATCCCATGGCCCAAGCCAGCAACCACACCAGTGCAACGATTGTAACGAGGCCGATGATCGTAACCATGCGGCACCTCACGGCTGATTTCTATCGCAGCCGCATCGGTCTGAGTCTGTCTCGATACGGCCTGCCTGTTACTGAGTGACGGCACTGGAACTCGCGAGCGAGACGGGGTCTTCCTTCATGTCATGTGCCGGTTACGGCGATAGTCCTCCAAACGCCGTCGAACGATCCCCTCCGACAGCGTGGGATAGTACCCTTTGAGGGCTTGCCGCCCGGTGGTCGCGGCCGTGGTGTCTCCGTGATGCCGGAACTCTTTGAGCCGTTGTTCAATTCGCTGTTTCGCCGCAGCACAGAACGCATCGGCCAATTCCCACACGGTGGTGTGCCCGTCGAGCCTGGTCTGTTGTTCGGCATAGAGCACCGTGGCCGATATGGCGAGGAGGTCTTCGCCGACGGATTCGATAGTATTCTGCAGTCGCTGCTCGTCCCTAAATGAGGCCTGGAATCGCAGCAAGGCGTAGAAAATTGCTCGCGAAAGCCGACGGCTGGTTCGTTCCACATAGAGAGCCGCGGGCCGTACTTGGAGGTGAGTGAGTTCTCGACGGCCCGGCAATGGCCGGTTTCGCCATTGTCGCAGGTACCAGGGCAGGTAAAAGCGCATGAGCGTCATCGCCTGCCGGGTTTGTTCGAGTATGGAAAGACCATCTGCATAGAAGCGTTTGGCGCGATCCAGATGAGGGCTCAACCCTTCGCGAACCACGAAGGGGCGCAAGATATCGGTGGCGCCTTCGCCGATTCGATACATCTCCGCATCGCGCACGAGTTGTTCGATGCCGAAGGCGGCTTCCCCGCGGGCGTGCTTGGAGTCGGCGGTTTCGTACCCCATCCCTCCGAAAATCGTCTGCGCGTCGCGGATGAACCGGATCGTGTGTTCCGAGCAGAAGATCTTGGCGACTGCGGCTTCGATGCGAATGTCGTAGCGGTGTTGATCGGCCAGACGCCAGACCAGCAGCGCCAGCGCTTCCATGGCGAACAGGTGGCCCGCCATGTCCCCGATCCGGATTTGCTGCGTCTGCCGCTCTGCCAAGGGCTTCTGAAACGTGACCCTGCTATTGGCCCGATCCAGAGTCGGCTGCCAGGCCTGTTTGGCCATGCCTAGGCAGATGGCGGGAATGCTGATGCCCCGCCCCACGTTCAGAATCGTCAGGGCATACTTTAATCCTTTGCCGATGTCGCCGATCACCTGTTCGACCGGCACCCGCACGTTGTTCAAGACGATATGTGCGTTCTCAATCCCGCGACAGCCTTCAAACTGGCAGCGTTGGCGCACCAGCACACCCGGTGTGGCCATGTCCAAAATAAAGGCCGTGTGGACGTGATCGTCCGCCCGCTGTCCCTGTGGAGCCGGAATCCATTCGACCGTTCCCTCGCACTCTACACGCAGAGCCGGAACGCGAGCGACGAGCGTGAGGTACCGGGCAATCGGTCCGTTTGTGCACCAGAGTTTTTCGCCGTTCACCAGGAAATGGGTGCCGGAGGAATCCAGCACCGCCTCGGTTCTGACATTGGCTGCATCCGATCCAGTCATCGGTTCTGTAAGGGCAAAGGCTGAAATGGCTTCCTTCGCGACGAGAGGGAGATATTTTTTCTTCTGGTCTACGTTTCCGAAGAGGAGGATCGGCATGGCGATGCCGATGGACTGCGGCACGGCCACCGTCAGCGCCAGAATATTGCTCCACCCGGCGATCAGGGTCAGGACGCGGCCGTAGTTCGTATAGGACAAGCCGAGTCCGCCATATTCCTTGGGAATCTTCATGCCGAAGGCCCCGATCTTGAACAGTCCCTGGATGACGCGTTCAGGAATTTTGGCCTCGCGTTCGATTTCCTCCGGGTCCACCTCGTGGATCAGAAAGTGTTCGACCTGTTTGCAGAAGGCCTCGCCGGCGGCCTTCTCTTCCGGTGGTTCGGGAGGTGTCAGCAAGAGGTCGAAGTCCGGTCGGCCGTCATAGAGACCGGCCAGGAAACTCTTTCCGGTGAATCGTTCGCGGGCTTCTTCGATCCGTTCGAAACCTGTAAAGAGGGTGTTCATGCGGGACCTCACCCGATCTGGTCAACCAGGATCTTTGAATTGTGTGTCACGATATTGGGCCAGGGTGCCCGCCAAGCGGGATTTTAATTCCAAGCGCTTGGGTTTCCCGGTGGAAGTGTAGGGCACCTCCGTACCCATCAGCAGCACTTTCGGTTGTTTCGCAAACGGCAATCGTCCGCGGCAATGGTCGCGGATGTCGGCCTCTGTCGGGGGCGATGCCGGGTCTTTCGGCACGATATAGGCGGCGATTTCCTCGCCGTAGTAGCGATTTTCGAAGGGGAGGGCCATGGCGAACTGCACGGCCGTGTGTCCCTTCAACACATCGTCGATTTCCAACGGGGAAATATTGACGCCGCCGCGAACGATGAGTTCTTTCAAGCGTCCTGAAATGAAGAAGAACGGGCATCCCCGGTCGTCGGCGATGTAAAAGCCTTCGTCGCCTGAACGGAACCAACCCCACTGGAAGGCGGCTTCGTTCGCGTCATCCCGTTTGAAATAGCCGGCGCAGACTGTGCGCCCCCGAATGCAGATTTCTCCACGCTTGCGCTCAGGAACCGGCTTACCGGACTCGTCGAGAATCGCCATCTCGTTGTGACGCAGGACCGTTCCGATCGATGGGAAATCGAAATCCGTGAGCCAGTGACGATGTTCTTCCCCTGTGAGGTCGTTCGGGAGGAAAGAGGAATAGCAGGTCGTCTCAGAGAGGCCGTACCCATGGCGGATCGGGAATCCAAAACGATCTTCGAAGCGCAGGGCCGTGTCCTTCAGCAGCGGTCCGGCGCCGCAGATCGCTCCACCGAAGCGATCCAGACGATAGGCGGCGATGTCTTCATTGGTATCCAACAGAAACTCAAGCAAGGTGGGGACGACGCTGACACCGGTCACCTGTTCTTCGTGGAGTCGTCGCCAGAAGCTGCCGGTCTTGAACTTCCGGTTCAGGACGACGCTTCCCTTGCAATAAAACGGAGTCATCAGAGTGACGACGATGCCGTTGACATGATGGACGGGCAGGACGCACATCAAACGGTCAGTGAGACCGAATCCATGCCGGTCGGCGATGGCATCCGCATCGATCAGAAGATTGGCAACCGTCAAGATGACGCCTTTCGGTTGCCCGGTTGTCCCGGATGTGTAAATGATCAAGGCTGGATCATCGAGTCGGGAGGGGCCCGGGGCAAAGCGGGCTCCAACGGCGTGGCTGTTTTTTCGGCTTTTTCCCCTGGTCTCCTTCCCGTCCAGGATGCCACCGTCCCCCAGGGCGACCACTTCCCGCAAGGCCGGCAGCATGGGCTGAAGAGCCGTGAGTTCCTCATAGCCATCCTGCCAGCAGAGGGCAACCGAGGCCTCCGAATGTGTGAGGATATACCGCTTCTTTTCGGATGTTTCTTCGACATTGATCGGCACGACGGCGACTCCCAACGTCCAGGCAGCAAAGTAGATCAGCACCGTGAGATCATGGTTGAACAGCAGGGTCGCGATCCGGTCGCCGCGGGTCAGGCCGAACCTCGCATGAAACATCTCCGCCATCCGTTCGACGATCGTGCCGAATTCCGCATAACTGTAGGTTCGGCGCAGGCCCCGCTCGTCGTCGCAATAGGTGAGAAAGTTCCTGGTGACGAGTCGCGGGTCGTACAGGCGCGATCGGAAGAACTCGGCGAACGAGGTCCAGTGGAGTTCCGGGGCACATCCTGATACCGCGCGGGCCTGTTCGATCCGGTCATGGACGTCGGTCAAGAGGCTCATAGGTCCTCGGTGCCGGCCCCGTGTAGAGGGCTCGTGGCCTGATCAATCGGTTATGTTCCTGCTGCTCCATCACATGTGCGCACCAGCCGGTGATGCGGGAACAGACGAATAACGGGGTGGACAGTTCACGCGGGATGCCCATCAGCAGGTAGGCCACGGCCGTATAGAAGTCGAGATTGGGATGGAGTCCTTTTTCCTCCCGCATGATGCGGTGGATGGTGGAGGCGATGTCGTACCAGCTGTGGTCGCCGCAGAGGTGACTGAGCCGTTCGGCGTGGCGCTGGATGATGGCTGATCGAGCGTCGCCCTGCCGAAGCACGCGATGCCCGAATCCCATGACTCGCCGTTTCTGCGCGAGCGCCTCTCGCACCCAGGCCTCGGCTCTCTCAGGGCTGCCGATTTCGATGAGCATCGACGCCACCGCTTCGTTGGCGCCTCCATGGAGCGGGCCTTTTAGGGTGGCCACGGCTGCCGTGATGGCGCCATGCAGATCGGTGAGGGTTGAGGCCGTGACGCGGGCCGCAAAGGTGGAGGCGTTAAACTCGTGCTCCGCGTACAGGATGAGCGACACATTCAGCACCTGGGCCATGGCCGCACCGATGTCACCGTGCTTGTGGCCTGCCACCAGGTGCAGCAGATGCTGCGCAAAATCCGGACTCTCGTCCTGTTTCTGAGTCGAGGTTCCGGACATGACTCGATAACTGTGTGCAATCAGCAGCGGGATCTGGCTCAGCAGCCGCATGGATTTGCGGAGATTCGCCTCATGCGATCCGTCCTGGGCGTCGGGGTCGCTGAGCCCCAGCAGCGAAATCCCGGTTCGCAGCACGTCCATCGGGTGCAGGCCGGGTTGCAGGCGGTCTACAAACCGTTGCACCGGCTCAGGCAGGACTCGATGGCTTCTCAGCCGTATGGAAAAACTATCCAGTTCGTTCTGCGTGGGAAGATGACCGATCAGCAGCAAATGGGCCACTTCCTCGAAGCGGCTCCATTCCGCCAGATCGCCGATGGCGTACCCCCGATAACGAAGCCCTGCCTCTCCCTCATCCACCTGGCAGAGGGTCGATTCTCCCGCGATCACCCCCTCAAGCCCGGGGCTATAGAGGAGACGCTCCGTGGTTTTTGTTCCGGGCTGTTCTTGTATCGCCTGGTTCATGGGGCCTCCCTGTCTGGTCCTGCCCATCCTCGTATCGAAGCAGACTATAGAGCTCCTGTCGCGTCATCATGTGATCGAGCCAAGCCCGTTGAGAGCCGAAAAATCTGAGTTCTCGCAGCAGCTTCTCAATAGCGAGGGCTGCGACGCGGAGCGTGCTGACGGGAAACAACACGCCGCGATACCCCAACGCCTCGAATTCGTCCACGCTCAAGTACGGTGTCTTGCCGAACTCCGTCATGTTGGCGAACAGCGGCACCTGGACATCTGCCCGCTTCATTTCCAACGCAAAGGTGTGGAATTCGTCCGCGGAGAGCAGGGCCTCGGGGAAGAGTGCGTCGGCGCCGGCCTCGGCATAGGCAAGGGCTCGTTGAATGGCAGCCTGCAGCCCATCGACGGTCCGTGCGTCCGTGCGCGCCACAAGGACGAAATCCCGATCGCGTTTCGCTTCTACGGCTGCTGCGATCTTGGCAACCATGTCACCTGTTGGAATCAGTCGTTTGCCTGACAAATGGCCGCATTTCTTCGCCTCTTCCTGATCTTCGATCTGCATGCCGGCCAATCCGGCCCGCTCAAATTCCCGAACGGCTTCCCGTACAACCGAAGGCGGCCCATAGCCGGTGTCCCCATCGACGATGGTGGGAAGTGTCACCGCCCGGGCAATGGCCGACGCTTCCCTCGTCATGTCCGTCAAGCTGATCAATCCATTATCGGGCAGGCCCCGGGCGGCCGAGATCGCGGCTCCCGACACATAGACGATCTCGAATCCGGCGCGCTCGATCTGCATGGCCGTCAGGGCATTACAGGCGCCGGGGATGGCCACGGTCCTGCCGGCCAGCAATTCACGCAGGCGTTGTGCTTTTGAAGGAGTAACGTGGTTACGCATCACGATGGGGCACCCTCAACAGAGGCATCAAGGTGGCGATGTCTTTCTCTCGCTCTACGGTCGACACGAAACCGATGAGCTTCTCGGCCTGCGCGCGACCGATTCGTCTCGATGCGAGCCGGCGTAGTTTTTCTTCCACATCCTGGTCCGACATGGGATTGCCGGGATGGCCCAGGGGGACGTCTACATGCCTCGTGTACACCTTTCCCGTCGTCGTCCTCAGCGTGAGGCGGGTCGGCATCGCTCCCGGGTAACGGCCCGCGAATTCCGGCTGCGGCACGACATGCACCTTCTTGATGAGCGCCTGCAGCGCAGCATCTCGGAGTCGGCGAGGGTCGAATGAATGCAAGGTGACGCGACCATCCAGCAACGCCACAGCGACACAATAGGGGAAGCTGTGATCGGCCGTTTCGCGCGTCGTCGGGTGCCACTTTTCCGGATCGCGCCCGATAATTTCGATCGCGACATCGTAACTGCCGATTTCAATCTCGCTCAGGTGCCGGACTGCATCGACCCCCTCCGCCTTGATCACCTCGGCTCGCAGAGCCAGCGCCGCTTCGACTGCAGTCTGGGCGTGGTATTCCACCGGGAAATGCTTGATGTAGGAATCGAGAATCTTGAACGATGCCGGCCTGTCGTCCGGAGCCCTTTCTCCGCCCAATCTCGGCAGCTCGAACGGACCGGAGACCAGCTTCATGAACCCCTTTTCGCCTTCGAAGATGGGGGACGGGCCTGTCATGCCGCGTTGGGCTAGGAGGGCTGCGAACAGGCCGTTGCGTGCGGCATTCGAGAACGCACAGGCCTTCCACATAGATACTTCACCGACTCTGGTTTGCCGGAGCGCCACGTTCGCCACGGCGGCCAGGTTGATGGCCTGCGTGGTCTGCGCCTCCGTCAGTTTCAGCGTTTTGGCTACGCCGAGCGCGGACGAGATGGATCCATAGGTCACATGGTCCCACCCACGGGAGCGTAACGCGGCGGCGTCGCAGAGCCGGCATTGGATCTCATAGGCCAGGGCGATGGCTTGGATGACCCGCTTGCCCGAGGCATGGGCTATTTCGCCGGCGGCGAGAATTGCAGCAAGGTTGTCCGAAGGATGGGCCGGCTCTTTCGAGAGATAGGTATCGTTGAAGTCGAGGTAGCGAACCAACGCGCCGTTGGCGAAGGCGGCCAGGTCCGGCAGCGTCTTCTGAGTCGTCCCCCAGATTGTTGCGCCGCCGGGTACTTTGGCGGATTGTGCCACGTGACGCGCGATCCGGCAGGGAGTCGCCTTCCAGGCGCCGAAGGCACAGGCGGCGCTGTCCAGAATCCGTCGCTTGACCTCATGGACCACGTCGCCGGGCAGGTCGTCGTAACAAAGGGCCTGGGTATAACTCGCAAGCCGATCCGCCAGCATGATGATCCTCTCGACAACAGGCCGTTCTGTCAGCTCAGTGTGTGCGCGAGATCCCGGAGCCGTTGCTGTTCGGCGATTACGGCGATCAGCTCCGGAATGCCTTCCCCCTTGACCGCCACGGTGCGCAGCACGTGCGGGCACCACTCGCGTAGATCGCGCACGGCAGTATCGGCACCTTCGCGATCCCCTTTGTTGACGACCACGATATCCGCCACCTCCAGCAACCCTGCCTTCATGGCTTGTACGTCGTCGCCCAATCCCGGCGCGACCAGGGCGATGACGGTTCCGGCCACCGAGACGATCTCGATGTCGCTCTGCCCGACGCCGACCGTTTCGATCAGGATCACCTCATACGCGGCCGCCTCCAGGACCTGCAGCGCATCGCGAGTCGCCCGCGCGAGCCCACCGGACTGACCGCGAGTTGCCATGCTGCGTATGTAGACGCCCGCATCGTCCGCATGCCGTTGCATCCTGATCCGGTCACCCAGCACCGCCCCGCCGGTGAGCGAGCTGCTGATATCCACGGCCAGGACGCCGACCCTTTTGCCGAGGCGGCGGTACGCGGCGATGAGTTGATCGAGCAACGTGCTCTTCCCCGTACCTGGATAACCCGTGATGCCGATCACCATGGCTGGCCTCTCCGGTGACGTCAGACGCTTCAACACTGCGGTTCCGACCGGCTCCCGGTTCTCAAGCCAGGTGATCACGCGCGCCACAGCCCGGACCCCACCGGCCAGCACTTGCCTGGCCATGGTCTCGACATCCTCCCGTTTCGATACTCGACCGACGCACGCGTGATTCATGTCATTCCCGCCACGCAGGCTGTGGCTTGTCACGATGATGGAGTTGTGAAAGCCGCGAGTTCAGCGGATGCCGCACGGCGTCACCGAGTTGGTGCGCACAAACGGCAACCAGCCGTTCATCCACCGGCATATCAGCGCCGGTGGCTTTCAGCGCAAAGACCAGATCTTCCGTCGCGACATTTCCGGATGCGCCGGGGGCGTAGGGACAGCCGCCGAGGCCTCCGGCCGATGCATCGAACGCCGTGATTCCATAGTCCCACCAGGCCGTGAGGGCGTTGGCGATCGCCATGCCATAGGTGTCGTGAAAATGGAGCGACAGGCGAGCCGGCTCGACATGGGGCAGCACCGTATCGAGCAATTTTCGTATGTCCGTCGGCGAAGCCCTGCCGACCGTCTCGCCCAACGAGATGTCGTCGACCGCGAGGTCGAGCAGCCGATCCATCACGTCCCGTACTTGCGTGGGCGGAACCCGGCCTTCATAGGGACAGAACACGACCGTGGACAGGTAGGCTCTCACCGCCATACCGTCTCGTTTCGCTGCCGCCACTAGGGGTCTGAAGCGCACGAGTGATTCCTGCACGGTCGCTTTGATGTTATGGCGGGTAAAGCTGTCCGAGGCAGCCGTGAAGACGGCGATCTTATCGACGCCCGCCGCCCGCGCCCGTTCGAGGCCGCGTTCGTTCGGAACGAGGGCCGAATAGGTGACGCCCGGGATGCGGTCGATGGCGCGGAGGACCTCATCGGAATCCGCAAGCTGCGGGACGGCCGCAGGTGACACGAAGGAGCCCGCTTCAATCTCAGTCACGCCGGTTCGTGACAGGGCATTGATCAATGAGATTTTACGCAGGGTCGGCACGAATTCCGGTTCGTATTGCAGCCCGTCGCGCGGCGACACCTCGGTGATCCGCACGGAGGCTCGCCGCGAGTTATGTAGGCCGGCTTGCAACATGGTGTTCCTTCGGTCTCTTCCGTTCCGACGGTTGTGCTTGTCCGACGGCCCACTGCGGGAGTCGTTTTTCCACAAAGGCACGGAGTCCTTCCACGGCCTCGGAGCCACAACGAGCGCTCGCGTTGGCCTCTGCGCAGCTCATCTCACGTTCCTGATCAGGCAACGGACGTATCTTCAGGACCAATTCTTTTGTTGCCCTGGTTGCGCGGGGAGCCACCCGCATGATCGTGTCGATGAGTTCCGTGATGCGATCGTCAAGATCGCTTTGAGACACGACGTCGTGCACGAGGCCGAATCGGTGGGCCACCGCTGTGGTGAATGTTTCGCCGGTCAACGCATACCGTCGAAGAAACGATTCGCCTGCCTTGCGCAGGAGAAAGGGCGCGATGACGGCCGGGATCAAGCCGAGCCTGGCCTCGCTGAGCGAGAACGTCGCATCCTCCGCCGCGACGACGATATCGCAGACCGCCATCAGTCCGAGCCCGCCTCCGAAGGCAGGCCCTTGCACCCTGGCGATGACCGGACAGGGAGATCCGTCGATGGCGCGATACATGCGGGTAAGGCGGTGGGCGTCATCTGTTGCCTGGGCATCCGAGACCGGAGACGTGGGTTGCATCCATTGGAGATCGGCCCCGGCGCAAAAAACAGGTCCGGCGCTGGATAGCAGGATTCCTCTCAGGGACGGCTCCTGAGCCGATTCGTCGAACGCCTGGATCAGCTCACTCATCATCCGGTTGTCGAAGGCATTGCGCCGCTCAGGCCGGTTGAGCGTGATGCAGCGGATGTCGCCCCGTGATTCCATCGCAAGGGTCGTATATCGACGCATTGGTGCCTCCTCAGCCGTCGCGATTCTCACATACGAAACACCGGCACATGGGTTTCTCTGGCCGGAGTGGACGCAGCTATGTCCAGGCAGAGACCCAGGACTGTTCGCGTCTCCACGGGATCCAGAATGCCGTCGTCCCAGAGTCGCGCGCTGCTGAAATAGGGACTGCCTTCCTGCTCATATTGCTGCCGCGTGGCCTCCGTGATTCGCCGCTGTTCTTCATCCGACAGCCGTCCCTGTTCACGTGCACGCTGCTGTTGCTTGACGGTGACAAGGACTTGCGCGGCCTGTTGCGCGCCCATGACCGAGGTTCGCGCGTTGGGCCAGGTGAAGAGGAAGCGAGGCCCGTAGCCACGCCCGCACATGGCATAGTTGCCGGCGCCGTGTGAGGCGCCGATCAGGATGGTGAACTTGGGAACCTCGGCGGTCGCGACGGCCTGCACCATCTTGGCACCGTCTTTGATGATGCCTCTCGTCTCATAATCTTTTCCGACCATAAACCCGGTGATGTTTTGCAGAAACACCAGCGGAATGCGCCGTTGCCCGCAGAGTTGGACAAAGTGCGCGCCTTTCAACGCGGACTCCGAGAGCAGCACCCCGTTGTTGGCGACGATTCCCACGAGGTGACCCATCCAGCGGGCGAAGCCACAGACCAGCGTGGCACCGTACCGTGCTTTAAATTCATGAAAGCGGCTGCCGTCCACGAGCCGCGCAATGACCTCCCGGACTTCCCATTTCTGACGCGGGTTCGCAGGAATGATTCCGTAGAGTTCTTCGGCCGGGTACAGGGGGGCGTCGATCTGTTCTCGACGAAGTCTCGGAGGCCGTCGCCCGAGCGTGGCGATGATCGATCGACAGATGTCCAATGCGTCATGGTCATCCTGGGCCAGATGATCGCTCACGCCCGATAGACGGGTGTGCAGGTCGGCTCCCCCGAGTTCTTCACTGGTGACGTCTTCGCCGGTTGCGGCTTTGACCAGCGGCGGTCCTGCCAGGTAGATCGTGCCGGTTCCCTGGACGATCACGTTTTCGTCGCACATGGCCGGCACATAGGCGCCGCCGGCCGTGCACATGCCCATGACCACGGCAATCTGGGCGATACCGGCTGCTGACATTCGCGCCTGATTGAAGAAGATCCGCCCGAAATGGTCTTTGTCGGCAAAGACCTCAGCCTGCATGGGCAGGAAGATGCCGCCGGAATCGACGAGATAAATCGCCGGCAGCCGGTTCTCCAAGGCGATCTCTTGCGCCCGCAAATGTTTCTTGATGGTCATGGGGAAGTAGGTGCCCCCTTTGACCGTCGCGTCGTTGGCCGCAATGACACAGAATCGTCCCGAGACGGAGCCGATGCCGGTAATCAGCCCTGCGGCCGGGACCTGATGGTCATACAGTCCAAAGGCGGCGAGGGGACTGAGTTCGATCCAGGGAGACCCTCGATCGAGCAGGGCGGCAATGCGCTCGCGTGCCGTCATCTTTCCGCGTTTCTTGTGGAGCGCCGCTGCGTCGGCCGGTCCGCCCGCTTGCACGATGGCCAGGTGCTTGTTCAAATCGGCCATCAGGCTTTCGTACTGTGCCTGGGCACGACGAAAGTCTTCCGATGTCTTATTCACGGTGGTCTTCAAGACGCGCATGCCGGACATCCTCTCAACGCTCGACTCGAAGTCCCTTTACGAAATCGACGATGTCATGCATCGGCGTGGCCGGGCGAAAGAGCATCTGTACACCGGCGGCTTTCAGTCGCGGTACGTCGTCATCGGGGATAATGCCTCCACCGAACAGCGTGACGTCTCCCGCACCCTGCTCGTTCAGCAATTGCAGGACGCGGGGAAAGAGCGAGTTGTGAGCGCCGGAATGGATGCTGAGACCGATGGCCTGCACGTCTTCCTGAATGGCGGTTGCCACGATCTGTTCCGGCGTCTGATGGAGTCCGGTGTAAATGATCTCCACTCCGGCATCGCGCAACGCCCGGACGACGAGCTTGACCCCCCGGTCATGTCCGTCCAATCCCACTTTGCCGATCAACACTCGCAGGGGTGTCGTCGCTACTGCCATAGTGTCACCTCTTCCAGCCCATATCGTCCTTCTGCATCCTTCCTGAGATGACCGGCCTGGATCAGGGGATCGTGTTCAAATATCAGCAACCAGTCCTCCTCGAACGCCTGATCCAGTACCCGGCGCTTGGTGTCGAGGGTCTGCATGGGGTCGAGGTCGTACCCCATGATGTAGGGGAGGGGCAGATGCGAGACCGTCGGAATCAGATCGCCCAGGAAGAAAGCAATCCGGCCTTCCGACTCGATTTTGACACTCTGATGAAAGGGCGTATGACCGGCCGTGACCATCGTGGTGATGCCGGGCAGCAGTTCCGTATCGCCGCGGAGGAATTCCCACTGATTGAGTTGCGCGACCGGCGAGAAATTATTCCGCCGGTAACTGGCTCTGGTCCGTTCATTCGCCGCCACGGCATCGTCGTACTCGCCCTGTTGCACATAATAGGTGGCCTTGGGAAAGGCTGGCCGCAGCAGGCCGTTCCCGTTCGCGACCGTATTGCCTCCCGCATGGTCGAAGTGCAGATGGGTGTTGATCACCAGATGAATATCGTCGTGGGTGAGGCCATGGCGCGCTAGCGAGTCCCGCAGGGTCGGCATCCGCTCGACTGCAAACATGGAGTGAAACTTGGCATCCTCCTTGTCGCCGAGACCCGTATCCACCAAGACGTTCTTGCCGTGAGCCTGGATCAACAGACAGTTTAAGTGGAGCGGTATACGATTCAGCTCATCCGCCGGGCAGCATTTCTGCCAGAGCGCCTTGGGCACTACCCCGAACATAGCCCCGCCGTCCAGCCGGAACCGGCCGTCGGTCACTGCATGGATGTCAAACGCACCGAGTTTCATAACACGACCGGCTCGCGATAGGTTCCGTACACTTCTTTCAACGCGGCGCAGATCTCTCCCAACGTCGCCTTCGCTTTCACCGCCTCGATGAGCGCCGGCATGAGCTTCTGGTGGCAGGCGGCCGTTTCCTGTAATTCCTCCAACGAGCCGGCCATCTTGAAGGGATCACGCGATTTTCTGAGGTCGGACAAGCGCGCGACCTGTTCCTGTTCCACTTCCGGTCCGATCTTCAAAGTGGGGATGGAGCGTGCTTCCTGTTCCACATAATCGGTGACGCCGACGATGGGCCGCTCCTGGTGTTCAATTTCTTTCTGATACCGTTGCGAGGCATCGAGAATTTCCCGCTGCGGAAATCCCTGTTCGATCGCCGTCACCATTCCACCCATCCGATCCAGTGTTCGGAAATAGTCCCGCGCTCCTTCTTCCAATCGGTTCGTCAGCGATTCGACCAAGTAGGAGCCGCCCAACGGATCGACGCAGTTGACGGTTTCGCTTTCGGAGGCGATGACCTGTTGTGTCCGCAAGGCCAGCGTCACCGCTTCTTCCGTAGGGAGTGCCAGGGTTTCATCCATCGAGTTGGTGTGGAGCGATTGGGTCCCGCCGAGCACCGCAGCCAGGGCTTGGAGGGTGGTGCGCACCACGTTGTTCATCGGCTGTTGGGCGGTCAAGGAGCAGCCGGCCGTCTGGGCGTGACAGCGGAGTTGGAGTGAACGGGGATTCTTCGGATGGTATCGATGCTCCATTTCACGCGCCCACAAGCGCCGGGCGGCTCGGAATTTGGCAATCTCTTCGAAGAAGTCATTGTGCACGTTGAAGAAGAAGGAGAGTCGCGGCGCGAAGGCATCCACATCGATGCCGGACTTCACGGCCGCATCCACATAGGTGAGTCCGTCGTAGAGTGTAAACGCGAGTTCCTGAACGGCTGTCGAGCCTGCCTCCCGGATGTGGTACCCGCTGATGCTGATCGGATGCCACTTGGGC
This sequence comes from Nitrospira defluvii, assembly GCA_000196815.1. Lineage (GTDB taxonomy): Bacteria > Nitrospirota > Nitrospiria > Nitrospirales > Nitrospiraceae > Nitrospira_A > Nitrospira_A defluvii_A. The sequence continues at coordinate 3,074,157 of FP929003.1, read as the reverse complement.
ACATGAGCGGTACAGTAGTCGATCGTATCGACGATGATTGCGAGGTGCGGTTCGGGCGGGAAGAGCCACTCCTTTTGCGCGATATATTCTTTCAGAATATCGTTTTGAATCGTGCCGCCGAGCCGGTCGAACGGGATGCCGCGTTTGTCTGCCACGGCCAGATACATGGCAAAGAGCACCGCCGCCGGTCCGTTAATCGTCATCGAGGTGGTGACCTGGTCGAGCGGGATGCCGTCGAACAGCCGTTCCATGTCGGCGAGTGAGGAGATGGCCACGCCGCAGTGGCCCACTTCGCCCCGTGCCATCGGATCATCGGCATCAAGGCCCATGAGCGTCGGCAGGTCGAAGGCGACGCTGAGGCCCGTCTGGCCCTGTGTCAGGAGATACTTGAAGCGTCGATTCGTATCGTCTGCGGAGCCGAAACCGGCGAATTGCCGCATGGTCCAGAGGCGGCTGCGATACATGTCCGGGTATATGCCGCGGGTGTAGGGGAATGAGCCCGGTCGGCCGAGATCCTGCTCGACGGTCCAACCCTTCAGATGCTCCGGGCCGTAGACCCGTTCGATCTCCAATCCGGAGAGGGAGGAGAATCGAGATTTCCGCTCGTTCATGATGCGGCCCTCCAGGAAGGAACGCAGATGTCAGTGTACATTCATCGCCGGCTGATCTCCGTACACGTAGAACCCATGTCCGCTCTTTCTCCCCAGCCGACCGGCTTCGACATACTTGCGCAGCAGGGGGCAGGGGCGAAACTTCGGATCACCCAGGTCCTGATGGAGCACCTCGCAAATGGCGAGTACCGTATCCAGACCGATGCGGTCGGCCAAGGCCAGGGGCCCCACGGGATGATTGGTTCCTTCCACCATCGCCAGATCGATCGATTCGGCCGATGCCACGCCCTCCTCCAATGCAAAGACGGCCTCGTTAATCATGGGAATGAGGACCCGGTTGACGATGAAGCCGGGGGAATCCTTGCACAGCACCGCGGTTTTCCCTGCACGGCGAACAAGTTCCAGGGCCAGTTGCACCGTATGCTCGGAGCTCTCGATCGCGCGCACCACTTCGACCAGCCGCATGACCGGGACGGGATTCATAAAATGGATCCCGACGACGCGATCGGGACGACCCGAGGCCATGCCCAGGCTCGCGATCGAAATCGAGGACGTATTGCTGGCCAGCAGGGTCGATGGTTCGCAGACTTGCCCCAGTTGTGCGAACAGCGCCCGTTTCATGACGGGATCTTCGGGTATCGCTTCGATCACCACCTGCGCTTCTCGTAATCGTTGGATGTGCCTCATCGGATGAATGATCGCCATGGCCGATCCGGCCTGATCTCCCCGCAGGGCGCCCTTCTCGACCGCTTTCGTGACTCCCTGCCAGATCTTCCTGATCGCGTCCTCCAGTGCCTCTTCGGTTGCATCTACGAGGAGGACATTCCATCCCGCTGTGGCGAGCACCTGCGTGATGCCGCGCCCCATCTGCCCCGCGCCTACGACCCCGATGGTTTTGATGTCGTCGATCGTCATACCGGTTCCTTGATCATCGCTCCACCATGAGGGCGAGCGCTTCCCCGCCTCCGATACAGAGGGCGGCCAGCCCGTGTCGAAGGTCGCGCTCCTCCATGGCATACAGCAGCGTCGTCAAGATTCTGGCTCCGGTGGCCCCGATGGGATGTCCCAGGGCCACCGCGCCGCCGTTGACGTTGACCTTCTTGGGATCGAGGCCGAGTTCACGATTGATCGCCAGGGAGACGGCCGAAAACGCCTCGTTGATCTCGAACAGGTCGACGTCGTTGACCGACAGTCCTGTCTGTTTCAACAGCTTCCGGATCGCGTCGACCGGCGCAATCGTGAACCATTCCGGTGCCAGCGCCGCACCGGCATAACTTACGATACGGGCCATCGGCGCGAGGCCCAGTCTGGCAGCCTCTTCTTCAGCCATGATGACCAATGCTGCCGCGCCATCGTTGCAGGATGGTGAGTTGCCCACCGTCAGGACTCCACCGACCTGAAACACCGGTTTGAGCTGTCGCAGCTTGCTCAGATCCACCCGATTCGGTTCTTCGTCGTCCGAAACGAGAGCCGGAGCTCCCTTTTTCTGCGGCACTTCGACCGGCACGATCTCTTTCGTGAAGGCCCCGCGGGCGATTGCGTCACGGGCCCGGCTGTAACTTTCCAGGGCGAAATCGTCGACCTCCTGTCTCGACAAACGATACTTGGCCGCGCACAACTCTCCCGCATTGCCCATGTGAAACTGGTTGTAGACATCCCAGAGCCCGTCTTTGATGACACTGTCGGTCAGCTCACCGTGCCCCAGTCTGTAGCCTTGTCTGGCCTTCTCCAGCAGGTAGGGGGCCCGTGTCATGTTTTCCATTCCGCCCGCCACCATAACTTTCGCTTCGCCCAGCGCGATGGCCCTTGTCGCCATCATTACGGCCTGCAAGCTGGATCCACAGACCTTATTGACCGTCACCGCACCGACGGAATGGGGCAGCCCTGCGCCGATGGCCGCCTGTCTGGCTGGTGCCTGACCCAATCCCGCGCTGAGCACGCATCCCATCAGGGCTTCGTCGATCCGATCACCCGGCAGTTGGATGCGTTTCACGGCTTCGGCGATGGCGAGGCTCCCGAGTGTGGTTGCCGGAATGGAGCTGTAGCTTCCGTTGAAGCTGCCCATCGGGGTTCGGGCTGCGCTCACGATGACGGCATGGTGTCGGGCATTCACAACAGTTTCTCCCAGTCGCTTTCTTCAAGATGCTGTTTCACCCTGGCCATGAAGCGGTCGGCGGTGGCGCCGTCGATCACCCGATGGTCGAACGAGAGGCTCAGGTAACACATCGTGCGAATCGCGATGGCATCGTTGATGACGACCGCGCGTTTCTGCACCGATCCCACTCCGAGGATGGCGGTTTGGGGTTGATTGATGATGGGGGTGCTGAAGAGGCTGCCGAAACCTCCATGGTTGGTGATGGTGAAGGTGCCGTCCTGGACTTCTTCCGGTCGTAACCGCTTGCTCCTGGCTCGGTCGGCAAGGTCTGTGATCTCATGGGCAATCTGGTTCAGTCCTTTGCGATCGGCATGCCGAATGACGGGAACCAGCAGGCCGTCATCGAGTGCCACTGCGATGCCGATATGCCTGTCGTTCTTCATCACGAGTCCCTGCTCCCGCCAGGAGGAATTCAGAAGCGGATGCTCTCTGATAGCGCGAGTGACGGCGCTGACCACGAACGGCAGATAGGTGAGCGCGCGGCCTTCGCGGAATCCGGCCACGCCGCTGAAGTCCGCTTCGAAAAATGTCGCCACATGGGCTGCTGTGTGACGGCTCAGGACCATGCGCTCGGCGATGGTCTTTCGCATTTGAGAGAGGGGCACGATCTCTTCAATCGTGGAGGCGGGAGGCGGGGATGGCGTTGCAGCCAACGTCTTCTGCACCCTGCCGGTCGATTCACGCGTGCCGATCACGTCGAGCAGGTCATGCTTCGTAACTCTCCCGCCCTCGCCGGTTCCTGTGATCGCGGAGAGATCCAGGCCATGTTCTTTCGCCAGTTGTCGAACGGCGGGTGAGTAGTGACGCTCGCCCTGCGCTGCCTCCATCGGCCGGACCGTCACGCCCCCGACACGATTGACGACGCCCGATGCCGGTTGAGTATCGAGCTTGGCCAGCATGGTTCCTACCGGAACGGTTGTTCCTTCAGGCACGAGTATCTCGGTGAGGAACCCTGTCGCGGGTGAGGGAATGTCCAGGGCGACCTTCTCGGTTTCCACTTCCAGGAGCGGCTGATCTTTTTCGACGGCTCCGCCTTGAGGGATCAGCCATCTGACGACGGTCCCTTCCGCGATGCTTTCACCGAGTTGAGGCATCACAATGTCGGTCGCCACGTCACCCTCCGGCGATCGGTCTTCAGCGGCAACGGCCTCACAAACGTTCCTGCCGAAACCTGCGGACCTCTCAATCATGCTTCGTTCAATAGGCCGCCAACTTCTTCGCTCCCGCGACGATGTCGCTCACCTTGGGCAGAAAGAATTCTTCCAGCGGCGTGCTGAACGGCACGGGCGTGTCCGGCGGGGCGATGCGAAGAATCGGCCCGTCCAGACAGTCGAAACAGTCTTCCGCCAGCAATGCGGAAATTTCGGCCCCGATCCCGCCGGTTTTGTTGTCCTCGTGCAGAAGGATGACCTTGCTGGTTTTGCACACCGATGCGTACATCGTCTCCTTGTCGAGGGGGATCAAGGTGCGAAGGTCCACCACCTCAAGGTCGATTCCTTCCTTGCCCAACAGCTCCGCCGCTTCCAGGGCCAGATGGACCATCGCTCCGTATGTGATGAGCGAGACGTCGCGGCCTGTTCGTTTCACCTCTGCCTTTCCGAGGGGAACGATGTAATCCTCCTGAGGCAGGGCAGCTTTGATCCGGCGATAGAGAAACTTGTGTTCAAAGTAGAGGACCGGGTTAGGATCGCGAATGGCCGCCTTCAACAGTCCCTTTGCGTCATAGGGTGTGGACGGAGCGACGATCTTGAGTCCGGGAGAATGGAAGAACCAGCCCTCGGGACATTCGGAGTGAAAGGGACCGCCGTGAACGCCTCCGCCGAACGGTGCCCGGATGACCAACGGTACGGCCGCGCCCCAGCGATAATGATTCTTGGCCGCCACTTCGGTGATCTGGTCGAACGCGCAGGAAATGAAGTCCGCAAACTGCATCTCGACCACCGGTCGCAGTCCCATCATGGCTGCGCCGATGGCTGCGCCCACAAAGCCGGATTCGGAGAGGGGGGTATCCAGCACGCGCCATTCGCCATATTTTTTGAGGAACCCCTCCGTGACCTTAAACGCCCCACCATAGGCGCCGATGTCTTCACCCATCAGAAAGACACGCTCGTCCCGGCTCATCTCTTCATCCAGGGCCTGTGAAATCGCGTCTATGTAGGTGACTTCCTGCGCGCGCGTCGCGGTCGTCATGGGTGCACCTCGTCTTCGATGGCGAACACTCCCACCAGCGTTTCCCGCCCTTCCGGCAGCGGGCTCTGTTCGGCGAACTCCATCCCTGCGTCGACTTCTTTCTTGGCTCGTTCTCCCACCTCATGAAAGTACGATGCATCGCCATACCCCAACTGCGTCACCAGACGTTCGGCTCTCAGGATGGGATCTTTGGTTTTCCATTCCTCCAGCAATTCGCGCGGGACGTACTTGGCCGCGTCATGTTCGGAATGGCCATGCATCCGCATGGTTTTAAATTCAAGAAAGGTCGGGCCTTCGCCGGCCCGGGCCTTGGCGATGGCTTGCCGAGATGCGAGGTAGACGGCCGCCACATCGTTGCCGTCCACAATCTCGCCCGGCATCCCGTAGGCGTTCGCCCGCTCGACCACATCGGTAATCGCCATTTGATACCGTACCGGCGTGGAATAGGCATATTGATTGTTGGTGCAGAAGAACACGACCGGCAGCCGCCGCACCGCCGCAAAGTTCATGGCTTCATGAAAGTCGCCCCGACTCGTTCCTCCGTCGCCGGTTCCGGCAAAGGCCACGCGGGACTCTCCTCTGATCTTGAAGGCCAGCGCTGCGCCGGCGGCGACCGGCATATTGTCGGCCAGATGGCTGACGAATCCGATCATCCCGCGTTTCAAATCGCCCATATGAACATTGCCGTCTTTTCCTTTGGTAGGGCCGCCCTGCTTGCCGAGGTACTGGGCGATGATTTCTCCGGGGGAAAAGCCGCGAATGAGAAACGCGCCCATATCGCGGTGAAACGGCGCAATGACATCGTCCGGCCTCAGCGCCGAGGCATACCCGACGGCGATCGCCTCCATCCCGTGACTCGTATAGACGCCGCCGACGATGCGGCCCTGCCGGTAGAGGGCGCTGATCCGGTCTTCCAGGCTCCTCGTCAACCGGAGGTAATAGTACATATCGAGGAGGTCGCCGCGTTTGATTTCATTGGCAATAACCGCAACGTCCATGATGACCTCCCGAGTGAGGTGGCCAGGTACTCAGAGTGCCGGAAGATCCCGCCATGACAGCAAGGGTGTGTGTTCCTTGCACGAGTGACAATCGGGTGCGTCCCACTGCGGCATGTCCAGGTCAACGCCGAAGTAAAAAGGAAAGCGTGCCGTGAGTTCGTCCATCAACGGGAATTGTCCGCTGTCTCGCCTGGCAAAGACCATCATGCCTGCCAGTTGTCCTCCGCGATCCGTCACGACCTTCCCCAATTTGCTGACGCAGAGGCCGCGAGTGGTCACATCGTTTAAGGAGAGAAAGCGTTCTCCCGTTTCGACTGTGCCTTGGATGATGTCGGTGCCGATCTTGCCCGTCTCATGATTAAACGGGGTCAGGACGACGCGGAGCGGCATCTGTGCGGCCAGGATGTCGCTGGTTCGTTCGGCCAGCATACGCGCGTCGGATGAGGTGGTGATAATTCCCGTCGGCGGATGGTGTCGAAACGTCTGCATGACCCACTCAGCCATGTTGGACGCAATCAGGGTCACGAGGTCGGGGAATCGCGCGATGGATTCAAAGCGCAGATAGACATCCGTGTGGTGGCCGGAGACCACTTCCACATGGCTATCGAAATACACCGCTCGCGAGTCGCGGAGCAGGCGTTGAATATCCCAGGACGACAGGGTGGGATGCGGGGTGTCTCGAATGAGGTGTTCCAGCCGCACGTCAAGCTCCGACCCGTTGTAGAACGTCTTCTGTCGCTCCATCAGCTCCAGGATGGCGGGTTCCGAGGATTTTGCGATTGATGACATCATGACCGTCCTGTGCTCCTCTCGTCCTGTGCCGCAATGGTCGTTCTCAGAATACCGATCGGCTGAATCTCCAATTCGACGACGTCGCCCGGTTTCAGGTATCGATCCAACTCCAATCCACATCCGCCGCCGACCGTTCCCGAACCGAACAGATCCCCGGGATAGAGGAACTCACCACGCGACACGTGCTCGATCATGTGCGAAAACGACCAATGGATCGTGCCGAAGCGCCCCTCGGACCAGATGTCGCCGTTGATACGGGCGATCATCCGCAGGGCCGCGAGATCCTGAATGTCGTCGGGGGTGACGATGCAGGGACCGATGGCGGTGGCGAAATCTTTGCCTTTTGCCGGCCCGAGGCGGCAGGCCATTTCCTGAAATTGAATGTCCCGCGCGCTGAAGTCGTTCATGATCGTGTAACCGGCGATGTAGTTCGCGGCATCGCGTTCCGCGATATCGATTCCTTTGCGTCCGATGATGCACGCCAACTCCAGTTCGTAGTCCAGTTTGTGTGTGTTGAGCGGCCACCGGAGCTCATGGTCGGGTCCGACGATCGTCCGGTGGTTGCCTTTGTAGTAGACCGGGGCCTTGTACCATTCCGGCGGGATCGGCTGTCCGCGTCGTTTGGAGGTCGCCGCAATGTGCTCCTCGAAGGCGATAAAATCGCGCAGAGACGAAGGATTGGGGAGGGGAGCCGTCAATCGGACGCTCGCCGGATCGTAGACGATGGTCTCACCTGCCGGACCTGTGACGGAGGAATCATAGCCTACGACGTAGTCGAATGCGCGACGGGCCGCGTCTGTCGCGGCGGGGCCGCCTTCCAAAAACTCCAACATGGTGGCGGGAACTTGCGCGTCGGCGAGGCGGCGCGGTTGTGTTTCGCCCTGATCGGTGAGTCGTCGCGCGTGCGCCATGTTGAGGTCCACGATCGAGGCCCCGTGCAGCGCACCGATTCTGGTGAAGGTTCCGACGGGAGTGCGTACCTGGAAGCTGACGAGTTTCATGGGCGGCTCCAACTCATCGCATAGTCTTTCAGTTCAACGGCGTCGCATTCGGGCATCACCGTAAAGGCCCGTCGCGATTCGATCATCACGGCGACTTCGTCCGTCTGCTCCTTGGTCTGGCTCGCGGCGATGGCCTGCGGCTGCGGGCCATGATGAATCCCTTGGGGATGCAGCGTGAACATGCCGGCGTGAATGCCGGCGCGGCTGAAGAACGATCCCTGGTGGTAAAAGAGCACTTCGTCATAGTCCATGTTGCGATGATAAAAGGGAACGCGAAGCGCGCGCGGGTCGCTTTCCAACGGCCTTGGCGCAAAGGTCGAAACCAGCAATCCACCGGCCTGAAAGGTCGTGTGTACGCTGGGCGGGAGGTGATAGCGGGGGCTGACGACCGGACGAAAATCCCGCACGTTCAACTTGGCGACCCAGAGGTCACCCTTCCAGGCCGCAACATCCATTGGATAAAACGGGTAATACACACGGGTGTAGTCACCGTCCCGCTTGATGCGCACTTCCCATTCCTGGCGACTATGGGCGTCCTCCGGAGGCATCGCCAGTTCCGGCGCGGTGAGGACTCCCGGATCAAATAACGCATGGCGGCCGAGCGGGCCTCGATCCGGCATCTCGACAGGCGCCGGGGTCTCGACAATGAGAAACAGCCCCGGTTCTCCCTTCGTATCGACATGAACCCGGTACGTGGTGCCTTTCGGAATCACCAGGTAGTCGCCCGGTTCATACCTCAGGAATCCGTATTCCGTTTCCCACCGGCCATGTCCTCGATGCACGAAGACGATTTCGTCTCCGTCGGCATTGCGCACGAAGTGCGGCATCGTCTCCGCGCGTCTGGATAAGGAGACACGTGCATCCGGACTCTGCAAGACGACGGTGGGGCGTCCGTCGGCGGAATGATGGTCGGCGGTGGGCAACTCGGTGCAGGTAAACGCCCGCGGCCGGAGCGGACCTTCTATTCGGCTCCATGCAGTCGGCGGATGGTGATGGTACAGGTGGGAGGAGGGGCCGCTGAACCCCTGACGACCATGCTCTTCCTCGTGGAGTCCGTCCGGAACGCCGACGTGTGCCTGATTGGGAGGGGCGCCTTTTTTCACTAGGTACATCACGAACCTCCTGATGCCTCAGGGAGGGACCGATGTTTTACGACGTCGACTGAAACGACTCGGATGGGGCGTCTTTAAAGGGAAGCGGAAGGGTTTCGTAGTCGATAATCGTGTGCTCGATTCCTCTGGTTTGATCCCGCTCAATATCCCGATAAAGCGCCTCGACGGTGGCGCGCACGAAGGTCTTGGATTCCTCCAGCCCGTGCTGCCGTTGGGTCAGTTCCAGGAACAGGCCGCACCCGGGGAACAGGGGATAAGTGAATCGCTGCTTGAGGGGCCCGAAGCCGTCGCGGCCATTCTTGGTTTCTCCGGAGAATCGGACTCCATGGGATTCCCATTCGCGGCACACCGCATCGATGTCATCGACCTCGATGGCGATGTGCTGAACCCCCTCGCCGTATTTATCGATAAAGTCACAGATCTGGGACCGACGGGTCTTATTGCGACCTTGCATGAGTGCGATCTTCGCATCGCCCCGTTGAACGACGATGGTGTCCATGCTCGACATGTCACTGCCGACATCCTGAGCGGACCAAATCACGTGAAAGCCGAGTACGGTGGTAAAGAGGGATTCGGCGGCGGCAAGATTTTTCACGCAGAGCGTGATGTGATCAAAACCGATGGCTTCTTTCATGGTGGGTCCTCCTACGCGGCCTCGGAAAACGTGGAAGGAACTCATGCCATTGTCGCGATCGGGAAGAGCGGGCGTCACATATGCTCACACTATATAACATAAGAGTTGCATCATTCAATATAGATTTTGTATCATTTGCCATGGCGATGAACATGAGAACGAACATTCGCACGAAGTTCGGTTGGGACGAGAAGGGGCATCCCGGTATGACCGCGGAGGTGCACGATGTCGTTTTACGAACATGTGCGCGCGGACGTGCTCCGGCATGGAGCGATCAATAATACCTACCTGACACGGTTTCAAGCCGGTGAGGTGACCGACAGAGAGTTCCATGAATTTGCCGTCGAGTTTTATAGTTTTGCGCGATTCTTCCCCCGCATCCTTGCCGCTCAATTAGTCAACACTGAAGATGAGGCCGTGGCCGATGAGCTGACGAAAGTCCTCTACTCGGAACTGGGCGACGGCGTCGTCAAGCATCGACACGAATTGCTGTACCGGAACTTCCTCCGTTCGATCGGCATCGACATTCATGACGCGATGCACACACCCATGAAGCCCAGCACAAGGGCGTATATCCAGGGCATGGAACGGCTTTATAGCAGTAGGCGTCACGCGACGGCGCTGGGAGCGTCTTTTGGTCTGGAGAATATGGCCATCACGATGTGGGATCATTTGATTCCGGGGTTGGCCCGGTTAAAGCAGGTTCGCTATCCGCGCATGGACATGACGTATTTCACCTTCCACCGCCAACTCGAATCCGAGCATGAAAGAGCCATGGAGCATGCCGTGGAAGCTGTCGGAGGAGCGGGGGCGAACGGGTGCGCAACGATCAGCGCACAAGAGCAGAGAGATTTTTGCCTGGGAATGAACGCGGTGCTGGACTATCTCGAAGGGTTTTGGATGGGGCTGGAACGAAAGGTGTCCGGTATCCGACGGAGCCGGCCTCGGCCGGCACGGCAGTTGGCGAGTGAACTGCGCGGACAATCGCATTGACCCGGCCGCGGGTCGGAGGATCACATGGAGCGCGTGTGGATCAGCCGCTACGATGCGGGTGTTCCTCTCTCCTCCGCCTATCCGGAATGGACCGTCCCGGACCTGCTTCGTCGCTCCGCCTCATGTTTCCCCGAATCGACCGCACTCTTCTTTTATGGCGCGCGTCTTTCCTTCCGTGAACTGAACGATCTGACCACGCGTTTTGCACGTGGGTTGCTGCGGCTCGGCGTGAAGAGGGGCGATCGGGTCGCTCTCATGCTGCCGAATATTCCACAGGCGGTCATCGCCTATTACGGCGTATTGAAGGCCGGAGCGATTGTCGCGCCCATGAATCCTCTTTACGTCGAACGTGAAATTCACAGTCAGTTGGCCGACGCCGGCAGCGAGATTATCGTTGCGCTGGATCTGTTTTATCCCCGCGTTCATGCCGTCCGCGAGCAGACGGGCCTGCCTGAACGGATCATCATCACCAGCCTCGGAGATTTTCTTCCGCCCGTGAAGCGACTGCTCTATCCGCTTAAGGCCCGGCTGGCAAAGCGCTGGGTGGCGGTCGAAAAAACTCCCCCGGTCTATGACTTTCTTGCATTGCTCGACGCGGCATCCCCCCACACCGAAGATGATTCCCCGCTTCTACCATCGATGGAGCCGGACGCGCTGGCCCAGATTCAATATACCGGCGGCACGACCGGCACCCCCAAGGGTGTCATGCTCTCGCATCGTAACGTGGTGGTCAATGCGATGCAGGGGCGCCTCTGGTGTTCGGATTTTCAGGAGGGGAAGGAAGTCTTCCTGGGCGCGGTGCCGTTTTTCCATTGTTATGGGCTGAGTACCTGCCAGAATCTCGCCGTCGCGACCGGTTCTCAGATCGTCTTGCTCCCGAGATTCCATGCGGAGGAGGCGGTGAAGCTGATTCATCAGCACCGGGTCACCATTGTGTCGGGCGTGCCGGTCATGTTTGCCATGATCACAGATTGTCCGAAAGTCGGACAGTACGACTTACATTCGATACGGGTGTGCCTTTGCGGAGCCAGCCCGTTGCTGAGCGAGGTGCAGGAACGATTCGAGCGGCTGAGCGGGGTCAGGATTTCAGAAGGATACGGGTTGACCGAGGCGGGTCCCACCACCCATTGCAACCCGATTCACGGGGTTCATCCGCAAGGCTCGATGGGGTTGCCGTTTCCCGATACGGACGCGCGGATTGTGGATGAAGAAACGGGCCTCCGGGACATCCCTACGGGAGAAGCGGGGGAACTGATCGTCCGCGGGCCGCAGGTGATGCAGGGCTATTGGAGGAAAACCGAGGACACGCAAGCGGTGTTGCGCGACGGCTGGCTCTACACCGGAGATATTGTGAGGCGGGATGAATGTGGCTTTTTCTTTTTTCTGGATCGCAAGAAAGATGTCATCAAGCCATGGGGGGAGACCGTCTATCCGCGGGAGGTTGAAGAAATCCTGTATCAGCATCCCGCCGTGCGTGAGGCGGTGGTGGTGGGGGCTCCCGACCACCATTATGGAGAAGCGGTCAAGGCGTTTGTCGTGCAGAAGGAGGGATGTGCTGTCACCGAGAGAGAGTTGATCGAGCACTGCCGCCGGTCGCTGGCACGATTCAAGGTCCCGGTGGCTATCGAATTTCGCACTGAATTGCCACGCACCATTATCGGGAAGGTGTTGCGACGCGCCTTGCGCGATGAGGCGGATACGGTCCCGGCCGGTATGCAGGCGTCGCGCAAGGCGATGTGAGGCTGCGAGGAGGGCACCATGAGAGAGGTCGTCATCGTCGCCGGCGTACGCACTCCCATCGGCAACTTCGGCGGTGCCCTGAAGGACCTTCCGCCTCACAAGATGGGGGAATTGGTCGTGCGTGAAGCCGTCTCGCGTGCCAAGGTGGATCCCCGGCTCATCGACGAAGTGATCGTGGGCTCCGTTGGTCACACGAGTGATGCGTACAACGTCGCGCGTGCGATCGCGCTCATGGCCGGACTGCCTGTGCGTACCCCGGCCTATTCGGTGCAGCGAAACTGCTCCTCCGGTCTCCAGCCGTTCGTCAATGCCTACCAGAACATTCAAAGTGAGGATGCAGACGCACAAGTCGTGGGGGGAGTGGAGAGCATGAGCCGCGCCCCGTTTGTCTCACGGGACATGCGCTGGGGAAAACGGCTCCGCAACACCGAATTGATCGACAGCATCTGGGAAGGATTGACCGATGCGTTTTGTGGCCAATTGATGGGCCGGACGGCCGAGAACCTGGCTGAGGAGTTTGGCATCGGTCGTGAGGAGCAGGATCGATATGCGGTGGAGAGCCACCGCCGGGCGTTCAAAGCCATCCGGGAGGGCCGGCTCAAGGATGAGATTCTGCCTCTGATGGTGCCGAAGTCGGTGGCCGGACGTGATGTCGCACCGGTGGTCGTCTCGCAAGACGAGGGGCCGAATGTCGGGTTGACGGAACAGCAACTCGCGCTCTATCCGCCGCTGTTCAAAGAACTGGGGAGCGTCACGGCGGGGAACAGTTGCCCCCTCAACGATGGCGCCGCTGCGGCGATCGTCATGTCTTCCGCGCGTGCGCGTGAGTTGGGGTGCCGCCCGCTGGGCCGCATCAGAGGGTATGCCTTCATCGGCGTGGAGCCGACACGTATGGGGATCGGTCCCGCCGAAGCGCTCCCGTTGGCACTCAAGCGCGCCGGTGTCACCCTCACTGATCTGGAACTCATCGAAGTGAACGAGGCCTTTGCCGTGCAGTATCTCGCGGTGGAACGTGTGTTGGGATTGAAGCGGGAGCGCGTCAATGTGAACGGCGGCGCGATTGCGCTGGGCCATCCGGTCGGCATGACGGGTGCCCGGCTGGTCATCACGATCCTGTACGAGATGCAGCGGCGTGGCGCGGCACTCGGCGCAGTGGCCTTGTGCGTCGGCGGCGGGCAGGGTGCTGCGATGGTGTTGGAACGCATGTGACCGGTGCGTGTCGAACGACAGGAGTCGTCCCATGTACATCTATAAAGTCGGTGTGGTGGGTGCCGGGACCATGGGCGCGCAGATTGCTGAAGTGGTGAGTTTTGCCGGCGTGCCGGTGCTGCTGGCAGATATCCAGGAATCACTGGCCAGGCGAGGCGTCGAATCCGTGCGGGCGATCTATCAAGCCCGCGTGGACAAAAGCAAGATGACGCCTGAGCAGCTGGAAGAGAAAATGTTGCTGGTGACGGCCTCGCCCAACCTCGAGGCGCTTAATGATGTCGATCTGGTCATCGAGGCGGTCTCAGAAGAGGTCACGCTGAAACAGCGCCTGTTCCGCGAACTGGACCGGGTCTGTGCGCGAAGCGCCATCCTGGCCAGCAACACCTCCGCGCTGTCCATCTCAGCCATCGGGGCTTCAACCACGAGGCCCGGGAAGGTGCTCGGACTTCATTTTTTCAATCCTGCCTATGCGATGCCGCTGGTGGAGGTCATCCCCGGCCTGGCCACGGATCCCCAGACTGTCGATGATGTCGTCGGTTTTGCCGAAAGCCTTCGCAAGACGCCGGTGATCGTGAAGGAATGCGCAGGTTTCCTCGTCAATCGTCTGCTCTCTCCCTATCTGAATGAAGCCGTGTGGTGCTTCCAAGACGGCGATGTGTCCATCAAGGAGATCGATCAGGACATGGTGGCATTCGGCATGCCGGTCGGCCCATTCACGCTGCTGGATACCGTCGGGCTGGATATTGCGCTCGAAGTCGCGCGCATTCTCCACCGATCCTACGGACCACGGATGGCGCCGGCGCCGCTTCTCGAAGCCTTGGTCAAGGCGGGGCGATGGGGAATCAAATCGGGGCGGGGCTTCTACGAGTATTCGGGAGGCGAGGAACGGAGCGGCGATCAGGCCCTCGATTCTCTGCTGCAGCAAGTGCGGCAGAGTGGCGGGCAGACCGGGATGGAATGGACCAGATTACGCCCTCTCCTTGCCATGGTGAATGAGGCGGTGATTGCGTACCAGGAGGGCGTCGCGTCGGCGCGAGATATCGATCTGGCGATGGTGGCGGGAACCGGATTTCCCAACGAGAAGGGAGGACCGCTGCATGTTGCCGACCAGCTCGGGATCGACCATGTGTTGCATGAATTGGAAGCGTTGCGAGATACGCTGGGCCTACGCTTCTGGCCGGCGCCGATGTTGCGCCGAATGGTCGACGCCGGCTTCACCGGACAGCTCGCGGGACGAGGGTTCTTTGCCTATTAATGCTCGTGTCTGCGGGGCAGGAGTTGGTATGCCCGTCCCTTCCCCGATCGCATCCATGTGGGAATACCCACCATTCAATGCTGTGAGGCTCATATGACGACGACGGCCGGTTCGATGCTTTCTTGCACTGTCGATGGTGCGGTGGCCACTGTGTTGATCAATCATCCTCCCGCCAACACCCTGACCCCGGAACTCCTTGCCGAGCTGAGCACGACGTTCGACCAGGTTGCCAAGGACGAAGCGCTAAAAGTGGTCGTGTTGACCGGCACGGGTCGATTCTTCATCGCCGGGGCAGATATTCGAGTCTTGGCGTCGATTACTTCGTCAAAGGAAGGGGAGGCCATGGCTCTGCAGGGCCAGGCCATCCTGGATCGGATCGAAGGGGTTGGAAAACCGGTGATTGCTGCCATCAACGGGATTTGCCTGGGGGGAGGACTGGAATTGGCCCTGTGTTGCCATATCAGGCTTGCCGCGGAAGGGAGCCGATTGGGCCAGCCGGAAATCAATCTGGGGATCATGCCGGGATTCGGCGGCACGCAGCGACTTGCCCGGACCATCGGTCAGTCGAAAGCCATGGAGCTGATCCTGACCGGTGAGCCGATCTCGGCGCAGGAAGCAAAGGCGATCGGTCTCGTGTCGGAGGTCGTTCCCCCCGAGGATCTCCTCCGCCAGGCTCAGGGGTTGGCGCGCACGATTGCCTCGAAAGGCCAGGTGGCGGTGCGCGCGTCGCTTCGGGCCATCCGCCAGGGTATCGAGCTGAATCTTCATGACGGCCTGGCCTTGGAAGCGCGCCTGTTCGGAGCGTTGTGCGACACGGCGGACAGACGAGAAGGCCTGTCTGCGTTTCTGGAGAAGCGGCAGCCGCATTTCATGGATCGATGACCGGCCGTTGTGCCGTTGAGGCGATGTGGAGCCCAGCATGGCACCGTCTTTCAGCAAGCGGGCCCTGGCGTTGGGCGGAGGTGGTTTCACCGGCTACCTCTTCGAAATCGGCGCGTTAACCGCCTTGGATGATCTCTTCGAGGACGGTGTGACGATGAACGATCTCGATCTGTATGTCGGCGTGAGTGCCGGAGCGGCGGCAGCCTCACTGTTGGCCAATGGAGTCAGGCCGCAGGAGATTCTGGACACGAATCTGTCCGGCACCAGACCCTACTACTTCGATCATCGGAACGTGTTTTCTCCTGCCATCGGCGAGGGGCTCAAAACGGTGTGGCGGGTGACCCGGCAACTCGTCCCGCTGTTGAAGCTCTATGTGCGTCACTATGGGGAGATGACGTTCATCGATTTGCTCGATAAGGCGCAGGATGCGCTGCCGAGCGGTATTTACACGCTGGAGCCTTTTGCGAAGTACCTCGAGGCGATCTTCAACGTCAAAGGGTTGAGCGACCGGTTCGCCGGACTCGCCAAAGAACTGTATATCCCGGCCATCGATCTGGAAACCGGCGATGGCGTGCTGTTCGGCGACGAGGATTGGCGGGACGTTCCGATCTCACGTGCCGTGACCGCCTCCTCCGCAGTGCCGATTTATTTCTGCCCGGTCAGGATCCAGGGCCGGGACTACATCGATGCCGGCATCGGTCGCATGGCCTTCTTCGAGGTCGCCGTTCAAAAACATGTGGACTTCATGATCATGATCAATCCGATGGCACGAGCTCCGCAGGCTCGGTCACGGCACGCGCAGCCGGCCGTCGGCAAGCCCGGAAGTCGATTGCGGGACAGGGGCTTTTTGTCCATCGGTGAACAGGCCTCCCGCATTAATTTCGACGTGCGTTTCTCGCAGGCCTTGGAGCGCTTCCAGCAGGACTATCCGGAGAAGGAAGTGCTCGCCATTTCGCCGGTGGAATCCGATGCGTTGCTGTTCGAGCGGAGTTTTCTGAGTTACGACGACCGGATCCATCTCCTTCGGGCCGGATATGTGGCGGTGATGACGCTGGCACGAGATCGATGGGAGGACCTGTCCGCGCAGTTCGCGCGCCATCGTCTGGTGATGTCGCGGGCCAGGTTCGAGGACCGCGCCGGGCGGCGCCTTGCGCGGCTCGATGAAGTCGCGAGGGTGGCTGATCCGAACATCCGTCAGCCCATGGTCGGGCCGGCAGGCATCGGCGGTATCGGCGCGGCCTGGCGCAAGGCCAAGTAAACAACGCCCAGAGGTGCGTATGAGGAACGGAGCAGAGATGTTCAAGGGGTCGCTCGCGGCAGCGGAAGCCGCTCGCGATACGCGTGCCTATTCGGGATTTCTGGCAGGGCTATTTGAAGGGGTCGTTCGGAGATCGCTCTTTACCGCTGCATCGATTCCGGCGATGAGCGGGGGCGCGAAAGAATTTCTCGACACTCTCCGCCTGCTGCTGGTTGAGAAAGTAGATCCGGAAGCCATCGATCGAGAAGGCGCCATCGGTGACGAGGTGATCGAGGCGTTTCGAAGGATCGGCGCCTTCGGGATCAAGATCCCGCGCAGCTACGGCGGGTTGGGGCTTTCTCAGTCGGAGTATCACACAGTGGCGACGCTCCTCGGCAGTCATGACGCGGCGACGAGCGTGTTGTTGTCCGCCCACAATTCGATCGGAGTGGCGGAACCGGTCAAGCTGGTGGGAAATCGTGAGCAACAGCAGCGGTTGCTGCCCCGATTGGCCCGGGGAGACATTTCCGGATTCGCGCTGACTGAAAAGAGTGCGGGGTGCGATATCTGGGATCTCAAAACCTACGCCATTCCTGTACATGAAGGCGGCGTCCTGGTGGGCTATCGGCTCACGGGTGAGAAGTTGTACACGACGAACGCGCCTCGCGAGGATCATGAGTTCCTGGCCTCACTCCTCGTCGTCATTGCCCAGATCGTCACGGTGCCTCAGGACGTCGACCGCCCCAAGGAGGAGCGGCGATTCGGAGCGTTTGTGGTGGAGACGCAGTCTGCGGGGTGCCGCTGCACGCGTCTTAGCTTCATGGGTGTTCGAGGCATCTACAATGGGCAGGTGCATCTGCGCGAGGTGTTTGTGCCGGTGGCCGACCGGCTCGGAGAAGAGGGCGAAGGCCTGCGGCGCGCCTTGGAGAGTCTCACGGTCGGACGACTGACACTGCCTGCCGCCTGCCTGGGTAGTCTGAAGCAATGTCTCCGGTTGGCGCGTGTGCGGGCCCAGCAACGCGTTCAATACGACCGCCCGATCGGCGAGCATACGGATATCGGTTCGAAAATTGTTCTGATGGCGTCCCGCGTGCTCGCGCTCGAGGCCATCGTGAAGATCACGGGAATCTGGACCGATGCCAAGGTGGATGTACGACTGGAGTCGGCGGCGGCGAAAGTCCTCGCGACTGAGTGGCTGTTGGAGTCGTTGCTGGATCTGTTCCGCATCTACGGCGGGCGCGCGTTTGAGACGCCCGATTCGTTGCGTCTTCATGGGGACGTGCCGGTGCCGGTCGAACGGCTGATCCGGGACGCGCTCATCAATGTGATCTGGGAAGGGAGCAACGGGATTCTGACGTTGTGGATTGCGCGGGAAGGACTCGGCGAATATGTGACGCAAGGCAGGGCTTTCCTGGAGCGCGGGATCGAGGACATGGCTCAGGCTGTGCCATTTTTCGCGAGAATCTCCGCGCGTGCCTTTAATCCGATTCCCTTTCTTGCGCAAGGTGCGCGACCGAGGGCTGATGCGGCTTGGTGGGAGCGGTTTGTGTCGCAACAAAGTCGTGCGCTCGCGCGGAAATCGCTGTGGGCCAGCGTCCGTCACCGACAGGGGCTCGCGCGCAATCAACGCGTGTTGAGACGTCTGGTGACAGCGGGCCTCCAGCTATTTGCCGTCGAGGCGTTGTTGTGGTACGGATCACAACCGGAAGTCCGGGAGCAGGCCTTGTCGCGTGCGCTGGTTGAAGATTTCTGCCTGCGAGTCAACGAAACATTTCATCCCACCCCGTTGCTCTCCCTGACGACGCCGTTGTGGGATGACGATCGGAGGTTGTTTCATCTGGCCAAAGACATACTTGCAGGTGAAGGCGAATGGTTGGAGGAGGGCATCATCCCGTCCTGTCCAGGCGGGCGGACCGGTGTTGCCGAACCGGCCGGTGTGGTGACGGGCGCATCGGTGGAGGCCTGGTCGGGGATTTGAGGCGGAGATGAGAGTGGTTGTGGCTTCCCAAGATTCATGTTCAACGGAGTCTCTATGACGGAAATTTCCGGGTATCTTGAGGCGATTAAAGACCGCTACGCGTTGACCAGTGATTATACGCTCGCAGAAAAGCTTGGCATCGCCCAACCGGATGCCAACTTGATGCGGCGCGGTCTCAAGGTTCCCAAACCGGAGCTCTGCATCAAAATCGCGAAGTTGCTCGACCGGAATCCGGTGGAACTCTTGCTGATCGCGCAAAAGGACAAGGCCCCGAAGCAGGCGAAGGAATACTGGACCTTGGCGTTGACGGCGGTGGATGTCATGCTGCATGTGCCGAAGCGTCCCCGGTACCTCCCGAAGAAGGTCGAGGCAATCGGCAGGGAATTGAAGCAGCTGGAGGCACAAACCCTGACCTATGAAGGCGCCGCCGCCAATGCCGAGGCGGTCCGCCTGATGGAAACGGCGGAGCAGTCGGTCGATGCCATGATGGAACGGTGGAACATTTGGAAGAAGGGGGAAGCCCTGTATCCCAACTATCTGTTGGCGAATCAGGCGGCCGCGCGGCGCCAGGTCAAAATCAGGCGCCTCCTGATTCTTACTCAGGCGCAGATGCAGGACAGCATGACGGTGTCCGATGCGGTGAACGTCATGGACGATCAGCAACGTGCCGGCGTCAAGGTGTTTTATGCGTTTCGGGAAGCGCTGGTGCAGTCGCCTACCTTTCAGCGCCTCGAAGAGGATTTTAGAAAACACGGCGCTGCCGAAGATATGAATACGGCGATGTTCGATCGCGAAATTTTGATCTTCTCGCAAACCTACGGCACGGTCCCGCTCGGCATGGTCGGCACCCCTACGCCCATCACCATGATCAATCGGCTTCAGATCTCATGGAAACCGGAGATGATCCGGGACCTCGATCCGGCCCCGCTGTTTGATATGACCCGCTATGTGTTCGAGTATGAAGGAGCCGGTTCATTCCGGGAACAGCTGGCCCGGTTCACGCGGTCGATGCGGGAGCTTCCCCGCCGAGCCGTGTAGCGTCACGTTCGTCGCACCCGACACCACAGCAGATAAGCCCCGACTGCGTAATGCGGCATGCCGAGCCAGGCGCTGACCGAGTGTGAACTGTCGCCGTTTCGGCTTGGAGTGCACGATCTCTCCCGCTGGCGTTCTCTACGCCTCCCTCACGAATTTTCCTAGAGAAGATGGACTCCGCCTGTACGAAAAAACTTTTTCGAGGCAGGAGTATTTTGATTCGAGACATGTTATAAGCAGTTCCTTCGCAGGTAAGACTCTCCAAAGAGATACGTATCGAGCGGCTGTCTCATTGTCGCACAGGCACGGTTCTCGCGAGGAGAGGCACATGGGCGCAACAAGAGACATCGCGCGGATGCAAGGGCAATGAAGGTGGTCTGGATTGTTGCGGGCAGGGGGACAGCTACGCTGTGCCCCGTCATCAAGAAAGAGGGGAGGCCTTGATGGCTTGCGTGAAGAAGTTGGTGGGGCAGAACGCAGGGATGACCAGAGCGGCTGGCGCGGGTATGGCTGTGTACGAGAGAGCACCCCGTCTTCATCAGCGCGGTCAATCGTCACGGACATCGGGGGGACTCTTCGCAGTTGTGACGGCTCTTCTATTGCTTGGCGCGCTGGCATTGCCGGCCTATTCGCAGACCGGCCCCTTGCCCCCGCAGACCGGCGGGCCCTTGCCCCCGAAGCCGCCGCAGTTGCCTGTTGTGCCTCCACCCGCACAACCCCCCGCACTTGAGCTTCCGACCCCGACGCCTCCGGGCGCGCTCGATCAGGCCGCGAAGGGACCCAAGATCACGGTCAAGGATATCCGGCTGGTGGGCAATACCGCCTTCACCTCACAACAGCTCTCCGAAGTCACGGCGCCCTATGCCAATCGCGAGCTTACGGCGGAGGATCTGGAATCGTTGCGCCTGGCGCTCACGTACTACTACGTCAACCATGGATATGTGACCTCCGGTGCGGTGGTCCCGGAGCAGGATGTCGCGGACGGCGTTCTGACCATGCAGATCATCGAGGGAAAGATCACACAGGTCAACGTCGAGGATACCAAGTGGTTCCGCCCCTCGTATTTTCAGAGCCGGGTCAATCTGGCGGCCGGTCCTCCGCTGCATGTCGAAGCGCTCCAGGAACGGTTGCGCGTGATGCAAGCCAATCCCCGGATCGCACGGATCAACGCCGAACTGTTGCCTGGCGCGACCCTTGGCGAGAATACGCTGAACGTGAAAGTGAAGGAAGCCAATCCCTTGAAGGCCTGGCTGGAATTCAACAACTACCAGTCCCCGGTCGTGGGTGCGGAGCAGGGGTTCATCACGCTGGCTCACCAGAACCTGCTGGGTTTCGGCGATACGCTGAGTTTGCAATACGGGCGGTCGGCCGGGGTGAACCCGATGCTCAACTTTAAATACGAAATTCCGGTGGGCCCGCGTGATACCACCGTCGCGCTGCAATATCGCCGGTTCGATTTCGGGGTGGAGGAATCGCCGTTCGATGCGTTGGATATCAAGAATAAGGCTCAGATTTTCGGGCTATCGGTCAGGCATCCTGTCATCCGGACGGCCGACCAGGAACTGGCCTTTTCCCTCACGGGCGAACATGCTCGGAATGAAAGTACGTTAGGAGGGAATCCGTTCGAGCTCATCACCGGGTCGCCGAACGGGAAGTTCCGTGTGACCTCGCTCCGCTTCGGTCAGGAATATGCCCGGCGTTCGGCCGATCAGGTGATCTCCCTCTTGTCACGTTTTTCCGTCGGTGTCGGAGCGATGGGGGCGACCGCGAATGGCGACCCGAATCTGCCGGATGCGCGGTTTTTCTCCTGGTTGGGAGAAGCCCAGTGGATCCGCCAGCTCCCCTTGTGGCGGACGCAATTAGTCAGCCGCGGTGTGGTGCAATTGTCCAACGATCATTTGTTCCCGCTCGAACAGATTGCAGTCGGTGGCCGGTATAGCGTGCGCGGCTATCGGGAATTCACGCTGATTCGTGACAATGCCGCCATGTTATCGATCGAGGCGCGGGTGCCGGTGTATACGACGAAGGCCGGTGTGGATTCAGTCTTTCTCGCGCCTTTTTTCGATTTGGGTCATGGCTGGCAAACGACGGCCCAGACGCCCGGTACCCCCCCGAAAACGTTGGCGAGTCTGGGTGCCGGCGTCATCTGGAATTTTTGGCGCGGGAGTCATTTCGAACTCTATTATGGAAAACAGTTGAAGCGGTACGATACCGACCGCAACAACCTGCAGGATCACGGCATCCATCTGCAACTGGTGGTAGAGGCGTTCTAGGGCCGAATGGCCAGGGTCGATGGATGGTGTCCTGCACACGTCGTCTCGCGGAGTAAGGGGTTATGCGTGTTGAAGTTGTGCGCTGTTTAGGGTAAGAGAGGAGGCCTTCCTCTCTTATCACACGAGGAGAATTACCATGACGTGTCGTCCCTCAGGACTGCCGCTATTGATTCATGGGTTACTCGCCTTCCTGATGCTCGTGGGCCATACGGGGTCGATCGCTTACGGACAGGCCACGAACATCGTGGCGACTCCCTCAGGACCGGGCGGTCTTGGGACCTCCCTGAGCACCTCGGGCAATACCACGAACATCACCGGCGGGACCAGACCGGGAAGCGGTCCGAACCTCTTCCATAGCTTCAATCAATTCTCCGTCGGCACGGGGGATGTGGCGGCCTTCGTGAATCCCGGCGGCGTGTCCAACGTCATCAGCCGAGTGATCGGGGGATCGCCGTCCAACATCAATGGGACGGTTCAAGCGCTCAACGCGAACTTGTTCTTTATCAATCCTTCCGGGATCGTGTTCGGCCCCAACGCTCAATTGAACGTGTCAGGGTCTGCCTATTTCAGCACGGCTCAGCAGTTGCGTCTGAGCGATGGTGGAATTTTTACGGCCAACACCGGTCTCCTGGCGTTCGACTCGACATTGTCGGTCGGTTCACCTGTTTCCTTCGGGTTTTTTGGACAGGGCCCCTATGGCTCGATCGTCTTGTCTTCTCCCTCAACGGTGCTCCAGACCGGGGCCGTGCTCGGCTTGATGGGGGGCGGGATTCAGATCAACGGATCGAAAATCAGCGCCCAGCGGGTTATGCTCGGCAGCACGAGCTCGGCAGGCGAGATGAGTGTCCAGCCATTTGTCGGAAATCCTTTTTCCGGCGCGTCAGGAAACGGGCAGGTCCAGGCTCTGCCCGGGACGCTGATTGTCGCGGGTGGCGGAGGCGTGATCCCCGCATCCATCGATGTGACTCCGAATGTGAGTGTGCCCACAGGAGCGCAGGCCAACACGACGACGAATCCGATTAATCAACGCGTGACGCAAATTCAAGTCGTGGGTGTGAATCTGGGTGGACTTCCGCCCCTCCCTACGGCGAATGCGGCAAGCGTGAATACGACTAATCCCGTCGAACCTGTGGCCTTCTTGAATCGCGCCGCGGTGCTGCTCCCTCAGGATGCTCCAACCCCGCCCGCCCCCTTGTTGACTAGCCGGTGCGCAGCGCGGAAGGACGGCGCATTCAGCAGTCTTGTGCAAGCCTCGCGTGACGTCACGCCGTCGCAACCAGGTGGATCCCTGGCGGCTCCTGTGGTGCTGCAGGAGGTTGGCGGCGAAGGCGAGCCGGGGGCTCCGGCGACACAAACAGCACAGGGGCAGGGGCAGTCGACGGCACAACTTATGGAATCATGGCAGGGGTGCTAGCTCCCCAAGGAGGACGTCATGCCTACGAAACGTAACATGGTCATTCGCCGCGGCATGAAGCGGAGCCATGGGGCCGCTGATCCATTGCTCACGCGCGCTCGTGCCCTGCCGCTGACGATGCTGGGCCTGGGGATGCTTGCGTTCAGCGGATTGGCCTGGCCTGCGAGCGGGCTCGCGTTGGAATTGTTTGGCGGTTCGGGTGCGTCGTCGATCTCGCCTTCGCAAGAAATGAGACAGGGGACGACACAGTTTCAGCAGGGTGCGTTTGCTCAGGCCGCGGCGCACTGGATGAATGCTGCGCGGGGGTATGAAGAGAGTGGGCAGGCTAAAGAGCTGTGCCAGGCGCTGATCAACCTCGCGCATGCGCTTCAGCAGGAAGGACAGATCCGTCGCGCGCAAGGCACGTTGCAAGCCGCGCTCAAACTCTCCGAACAGAACGGTGAGCGTGGCCTCACGGCGACGATTCTCGCTCAGCTCGGCAACACCTTTCACCTGCTCGGGAAGGACGAACCCGCCACCGAACATTTGACCAAAGCTTTGACGTTGGCGCGTGAGGAGAACAAGCCTGTGTTGGTTGCCGGGGTCCTGAACGATCTGGGTAATGCTCTGACGGCCCGTCGGCAGTTTGCCGAAGCGATCGACGTCTATGCGGAGAGCCGGAGCCTTGCCATTGAAGCCAAGCAGTCGGCATTGGCAGCAACGGCCCAAATCAACGGAGCGATGGCCTTGCTCCAGAACCAACAACTGAGTGAAGCGCATCGTCATTTGGATCAGGCCTGGTCGGATGTGCGGTCGCTGGGGGATAGTCAGGCGAAGACGGCCGGTCTGTTGAACATCGGTCTTGGATATGAGGAGTTGTTCGCCGCCACGACCGCGAAGTCCGGAGTGGCCAGAAAATCGGATGCGGGGAAGGGCCGCGCGACGGAGGCCGTGGCTTCCGCGGGGCCGGGAGCCGGCCTGTTACGGCAATCGTCCGAGGCCTTTACCGCGGCCGGTGAAGTGGCCGGGCGCACCGGTGATGCGCGCGGACAATCGTACGCCTGGGGCTATTTGGGCGGATTACTGGAGCGGGAGCACCGCAATCCCGAGGCGTTGGAATATTCACGGAAGGCCACCTTCGCTGCTCAAAAAGTGAACGCGCCGGAGTCGCTGTACCGGTGGCAATGGCAAACGGCGAGGCTGTTGCGTGCGGAGGGCAAAGAGGAAGAAGCGCTGGCCGCGTATCAGCGTGCTGTGACGCTTCTCAAGCCGATTCATTACGAATATTCCGTGGGGTATCAAGGCCGGCACCACTCATACTACGAGTCCGTTGGGCCGCTGTTTGTGGAGTACGAGGATGTCTTGTTGCGGAGAGCGGCGGCGGCGAAGACGCCGGACCAGAATGAACAATTGCTTGTTCAGGTAAAGGACACCGTCGAAGTTTCCCATGCGGCCGAGCTGCAGGATTATTTCCAGGACGATTGTGTCACGACGGTCGCGAGTCATCGAGGCGCCGGCACGCTGGCGCCCGGCACCGCGGTGGTGTATCCGATTTCTTTCCCGGACCGGCTCGAACTGCTCCTGGAAACGGCCAATGGGCTGAAGCAGGTCAGGGTTCCTGTGACGGGAGAGAAGCTGACAAAAGAAATTCGTTCGTTCAGGCGGTTGATCCAGGATTCGCAATCGCAGAACTACATGTCCTCCGCGCAGACCTTGCATGGGTGGCTCGTTGCGCCCCTTCAGCAGGATTTGCAGGGGGCCGGAATTCATACGCTCGTGATGGTGGCCGAGGGGTCGCTCCGGACCATTCCCATGGGGGCCTTGCACGACGGACGACATTTTCTCGTCGATTCGCTTGCCGTGGCCGTCACGCCGAGTCTTGCGTTGACCGATTTGAGCGCTGCCCAGCGCCGCAAAGGCAGTCTGTTGTCGGTCGGTCTGACTGAATCAGTCGAGGGCCTGTCTGCTCCGCGATATGCGGAGACCGAAGTCCAAGCCATCAGGACGCTGTATGGCGGGAAGCTGCTGATGAACAAGCAGTTCTCTGCACCGTCTCTGGAGGAGGAGATCAAGGACCAGGGAGTGGGGATCGTTCATGTTGCGTCGCACACGGTCGTCGGCACCGAGGCGAGAGATTCGTTTGTGCTGGCTCATGACGGCAAGATCACGATGGACCGGTTGTCGCAGCTGGTGGGTCTTCAGCAGTACCGACAGCAGCCATTGGATCTGTTGACGCTCAGTTCCTGCGAGATTGCTGCCGAAGACGATCGTGCGGCGCTCGGGTTGAGCGGTGTGGCCGTCAAGACAGGGGCACGGACAGCGTTGGCAAGTTTGTGGACCTCGGATGATGAAACGACCACGGAACTTGTGTCGGAATTCTACAGGCAATTGCAGGATCCCGCGCTGTCAAAGGCCGTTGCCTTGCAGCGGGCTCAGCAAAAGATCCTTTCTCAGCGCGGCCATACGCACCCCAGCTTCTGGGCCGCATTCCTCTTGATCAACAATTGGATGTGAGCGCGCAGGATTCAAGATTCTGGTGCGCGAATGATAAAGAGCCATCGATCCTGCAGCGATGGCTCTTTTATTGTGACAAATTCAGCTGTCAGCCGAGTCTTGATGGACAGTGGGCACGGCCCTGTGGGAGGGGGAAAGGCTAGAGTTTCTTTCCGGTCATGATTTCGTAGGCTTCCTCGATCGTCTCCACTTCACGCACCAAGACATTCGCTTCGAGATTCAGGCTGACCCGATTGACTCGCGGGGCATAAAATTGCCCTCGCGGCACCAGCAGCACGTGGTAGCCCGCCCTCGCCGCCGCCGTTGTTTTTTCAGCCACCTGCGCGACCTGTCCGATCCGGCCGTCCCCCTCCAGCGTACCGGTGATCGTAATATCCTGTTTCAGGTGGTCACCTTTCAGCAAGGCGAGAAAGCCGATGGCCAAGGCGGCTTCTGCCGTCGCGCCCTCCGCGTTCAACGGCCCGGAAAATGTCGCATAGAGGGACAAGGTTCCGGTCGGGCGAACGGATGGCGCAAGGCGTTCGACGGCAAAGCGAAAGGCCCGCTGAATGGAACTCATCCCGGTCCCTCTGACGGGAACCTGGCTCCGCCCCCATCGCAACGACAAGGGATCCGGCTGGGCTCCTTCGTCCCATTTCATCACAAAGGTCGGGAAGCCGACTTGGTCGTCGGTGTAGGTGGCGATGGAGATGGGGACTATGAGGGTTCGGCTGGCAGAGGCGGTAGAGGGGAACACTGAAAGCAGGGCCGTGAGGGAGAAGACGACTCCCGCAACCATGCCTGAGAATGTGCCGCTTCTGGGGCATGTTGTTCGCGCGCGCATGAATTAAGTCTAGATGAGGATGCTCGATTGTCAAATCGACCCGCGCCCGTCGTTGTGTGCCGTGAGAGCATGCCTGAATGAGTGGGATAAATATTCGAAAACACTCATCTCTTTTTTTGAATTCTGCAATTACCTACTGAAATGCGTGAGGTAGCGGGTCATTCAGACCCATGATGCCTCTTGCCTCAGGCGCGTGATATTCTTGCGTCTGCTCATCCGCTGGCTCGGGCATGGATGGCAGTTAATGCTGCCTGGAGAAGAGAACGTATGGCCGTGCAGGGACCGATTGTGATTACCGGAGCATCTTCCGGAATTGGTGCGGCGTGCGCGCAGTATCTCGACGCATTGGGTTGCACCGTGTGGGCGGGTGTTCGCAACGCGCAGGACGGGGAGGCGCTGACACGTCTCGCCTCCTCACGACTCCGTGTGTTGATGTTGGACGTGACGGATCCGGCGTCGATCGAGGCGGCCTGCAAGATGTTGGCCGAGGCTACGCGTGACACGGGATTGGGGGGCCTCGTGAACAATGCCGGAATCTCCGTCGCCGGCCCGTTGGAACTCCTGCCTCTCCCAGAGGTGCGAACTCAGTTTGAAGTGAATGTGATCGGCGTCCTTGCGGTGACCCAAGCATTGCTCCCATTGCTGCGGCGGGCGCGCGGGAGGATCGTCAACATCAGTTCGATCGCCGGCCTTGCGGCCACGCCGTTTCTCGGCGCCTACTGCAGTTCGAAGTTTGCGTTGGAGGCGATGAGCGATGCGCTACGGCTCGAATTGGCGCCGTGGGGCATCTCGGTGTCGCTGGTAGAGCCGGGTGCGATCCGGTCGCAGATATGGCAACGGGCCACGATGTCGGCTACGCGTACACTCGGCGGTGTCGAGCCGGAGGCACTCGCTTTGTATGCTCAGCCGTTGTCCCGCATGCAGGAGGTGATGGCCGCGGCCGCCGCGCGCGCCATCCCGGCAGAGGTGGTGGCACGTGTCGTGGCCGTCGCATTGACCGTCGCGCGACCACGTGCGCGTTATCTGGTCGGCACGGATGCGCGATTCAGAGCCATGCTGAAATGGATCCTGCCCGATCGCGCTCAAGATCGTTTGTTGGCCTGGTTTCTAGGATTGCCCCACCGGGGCTAGATGGGGTAAGTCAGACGGACTGGCGAGTGCGGCGGGGGGAAGAATGGGTTATGCCTGAAGCAGGGTTGGTGCGATCAGCAGGTGGCGTAGTGTTCCGGCAACGGGATGTGTTGCTGATCCGGGTGTCCGATATCAAGGGGCGTCCCGTCTGGTCGTTCCCCAAGGGCCGGCTCGACGCCGGGGAAACGCCTGCGCAGGCCGCGTTGCGCGAAGTGTTGGAAGAAACCGGATGGTGCTGCCGAATCGAGGCGGACCTCTCCACGACCGAATATTGGTTTCAGCGGGAGGGGCGGCGGTTTCGCAAGACGGTCGTGTGGTTCAAGATGTCGGCCCTCGAGGAGGCGGGAGTTCCCGACGGAGAGGTCGAAGAGGTGCAGTGGGTCGATCGCGAAGTCGCACTCGGTCGTCTGACGTATCCATCGGACGTGGCGTTGTTGTCTCAAGCGCTCTCCCAGGGGCCTTTCTCCCGTTAGCCGCAAGGGTCCGCGTGTGACCGGGCTGTGAGAGGCGATCGCGTGAAACGGCACGAGCGTTCCGGGTCAGCCTGAGCCCGCCTGTCTGCCTTGACATGGCCGCTCCCCTTTACTAGACTCGCCACGAGAGTGACTCTGTGCCTCGCCTTGCAAGGCAGTGTTCTGCAGAGACGCGCCTTCCCTCATGAGTCGGTATCTCCGGACAAACGTCAACCAGTGGCGCGTTGATCCGTATTCCCCCATCGTTCACCCGAGGGCCTGCCTGTGTATAGCCTGGCTCGCTTTTCCCTGTTGGAAATGACCGAATGCTCGGCCGTGCTGCGTCAGCTTGGCGAGCAGTCGAGTTCGATCCAGGATGCGGCATCGCGAGCCGTGGACTATCTGTTCCGTACCCTCGGCAATTCTGAAACAGGGGCTCGCGACTGTGTCCTGGTTCGCTGCTTCAAGACCGTTTCCTACAACCGATTGAATCCGATGACCCAGCAGAGGGTTCGAGAACAGCTCGGGGGCATCGCTCCGTCCCCCGACCTCAAGTGTTTCACGCTCATGGCCACGGCCGGTGAGGAGGCGGAGTGGAATCACGTCGAGCGGTCCCATCGCTACCGGTCGATTCCGATGGTCAGCGCCGATTTCGTCAAACAGTTTCCGATGTTTTCCCAACTCCTGCACCAGTTCGGTCTCTCCTCCAGTGTCGACGTGGCTCCGGAGGGGGAGTGGTTGGTGGATCTGGAGGAGAAGACGTACAACGTGTTTTATGTGCCGGATGCGGTGGGGAGCCCCTACGTGCCGGTGCAGGAAGGGTTTGTGCTGAAGTACGGGGTAAAATCGGTTTTGTGTTTCGGTGGGATGTTACCGTCCCGAGACCTCTTCGCTGTCATTTTATTCTCCAGAACACCGGTCCCCCGTGATACGGCAGCCCTGTGCAAGTCCCTCGCCCTCAGCCTGAAAACCTCGTTGCTGGCTTGCGACGAGGCCGTAGCTTCGGAGGCCGGTGTCGATGCGCATTCGTCGTCGGCTTCGGTGGCCGGCGCAACGGAGCAAGAGGCCGGCCTTCGGCATCAGTCCCGGTTGGCTGCGGCCGAACAACTGTTGCGGGTCTATGAAAATGCGGTCCGGACGCAATCGGCGGGAATTGCGCAGGCGAAGCAGGCCCTCCGGGAGCGAGCCGATGCGCTTGAGCGATCCGAACAGGCGTTGAATGAGCAAACCAGGATCGTGAACTCCGTCTTGCGAAGTATGGGCGACGGGGTGGTGGTGACCGATGCCGAAGGGCGGCTGGTCGTTGCCAATCCGGCGGTGGAAAGTATTCTTGGATTTTCTCCCATGCACGTTCCTCTGACGGCATGGGCCGAGCGGTATGAGTTTTTGCATGCGGACACGGTGACGCCGTTCGGGCAGGAGGAGTGGCCGCTCGCGCGCGCGCTGCGAGGTGAAAAAATCGACTGGCTCGAAGTCTATCTGCGGGCCTCGCAGGGTATGCCGGGCCGGTGGATCAGTATCAATGCCAGGCCGATCAAGGATGAGGCCGGTGTGCTCTCCGGGACCGTGATGGTGTTTCACGACATTACGTGGCTCAAGCGCGCGCAGGATGCCTTGTTTGAATCGGAATATCGATTCCGGAGTTTGGTGGAAGGGGCGCGCGATATCATCTTCACGCTCTCGGCGGACATCACGATTACTTCGCTCAACCCGGCTTTTGAGACGGTGACCAACTGGTCGCGTTCGCAATGGATGGGGGAGCCCCTCGTGGCTCTGCTGCATCCCGATGACGCGGGGTTCTGTCAGGATGTGTTGCAAGCGATTCTTGAACGCGGGGCGCCGCTGACCTGCTCGATGCAGATCAGCACGAAGCAGGGCGGGTACGTCACCGGAGAGTTCGTCGGGACCCCGCAAATGCGACAGGGCCGTGTCATCGGAGTCTTAGGCATTATTCGTGATGTGACCGAGCGTCGCCGGATCGAGGATGCGCTCCGGGTCAGCGAGGAGCGGTTGCGCTCCATCGTGCAGTCGACGAAAGACGCCATCGTGCTGGTCAATGCGCTCATGAAAGTTGCGTTCTGGAACAAGGGCGCCGAAGCGACCTTCGGCTATTCGGCCGAGGAAATCATCGGTCAGCCTGTGACGACGATCATTCCCGAGCGATACCATCAGGAGTTGGAACGGAATGTTCAGCGGGTTCGATTGTTTGAACGGGTGCAGCTGACGAGCAGGACGCTGGAACTCCACGGTCGTCGGAAAGACGGCGGCGAATTTCCTCTTGAGCTGAGTGTGACCTCCTGGAAAGGGAAATCGGATCTCTTTTTTACGATCATCATGCGCGATATCAGTGAGCGGCGATCGGCGGAAGAGGAACTGGATCGCTTGCATCATCACAATCAAGTCGTGCTCAATTCCGCCGGGGAGGGCATCTACGGGATCGATCGGGACGGACGGCTGACGTTCGTCAATCCGGCGGCGGCGAAAATGTTCGATTGGGAGGCGGAAGCGTTGATCGGCCAACCGTTTTCTGCCTTGGTCCATCGTCCCGACTTCCATGAGGGAGTTTCCAGTGAACGTCCCAGTCCCATAGTGGAGACCATTCAGGGAGGCGAGATTCGCGAGGAGGCAGACAGCCGATTCTGGAGAAAAGACGGCACCAGTTTTCCCGTGGAGTATGTGAGTACGCCGATTCGCGAGCGTGGAGACATCGTCGGGGCGGTGGTCGTGTTCAAAGACACCACGGATCGAAAGCGTGCCGAGGCGCAGTTGCAGGATTCATTGCGTCGCCTGCGGAAACTGTCGGGACGGATGGAGGGGATCCGCGAAGAGGAACGCGGACGAATTGCACGTGAGCTCCATGACGAATTGGGCGTCGGCTTGACCTGTCTGAAGATCGATCTGTCCCGCCTGGGTGGATTGCTGGGCGAGCGGATGGTGCCTCGGGATCGCGCCAAGGTCGACGAAAAAATTCGGGGCATGAAGGAGCAGGTGGACAGCACCATCACTTCTGTGCAACGTATCGTGGCGGAGTTGCGTCCGGGCGTGCTCGATGACCTTGGTTTGGTCGCGGCCATCGAATGGCAGTGTCGCGATTTTCAACGCCGCACCGGCGTTGCCTGTCACTGTACCGTCAGTCATGAAGATTTGCGGGTGGACCCGGAGCATGCCACTGCGGTCTTTCGGATTTGTCAGGAGGCGTTGACCAACGTGACCCGTCATGCTCAGGCCACCGAGGTGCACGTGTGCTTGGAAGATCAGGGGGAGGGGCTGCTGTTGCAGGTCAGCGACAACGGTCGTGGCATTCCATCCGATCGCCTTGCGGATGCCAGATCGTTCGGCCTGCTGGGAATGCGGGAGCGCGCCGGTCTGCTCGGCGGAGATGTACAGATCGAGACGAAGGAGGGCAGCGGAACGACGATCGTGCTGCAGCTGCCTCGGTAAGACGAAGGACCAGGACATGATGGAGGGCACTATGCGAACAACAGGGACCGTGCGTATACTCGTCGTCGATGATCACCCTTCGTTTCGTCGCGGCGTGAAGGATATTTTGGAAGAAGGATTCGAGGGCGCCAGCATGGCCGAGTGTGGAAATGCGCAGGAGATGCTGGACCAAGTTCGTGAGCAGCCGTATGACCTCGTCGTCATGGACATCAGTATGCCGGGGCGGAGCGGCCCGGAAGTGTTGAAGGAATTGAAGCAACTGGCGCCGATGTTGCCGGTCTTGATCTTGAGCATGCACCCGGAAGACCAGTATGCCATTCGTATGTTTAAGGCCGGCGCGGCAGGATATCTCACGAAGGCGAGTGCGCCGGAAGAGCTCGTCCATGCGGCAAAAAAAGTCATGGCTGGGGGGCAGTACGTCAGTGCTTCGGTGGGTGAGGCCTTGGCATTGACGGTCAGGACCGGGGTCGACAAGTTGGCCCACGAGCGGCTGTCGGACCGGGAGTACGAAGTGCTCTGTCTGATTGCCTCGGGACAGACCGTCAGCGACATTGCCGAAAGCATTCATCTGAGTGTGACGACGATCAGTACGTATCGAGCGAGAATTTTGGATAAAATGAATCTGAAGAATAATGCCGAGTTGACGCGTTATGCGTTGCAGCATGGGTTGGTCGTATAAAGAAATGGGATCGGTCGATCCGCACATGTCGTTATAACCATGACATTGAGGTGCTGTCTATTTGTGACACAGGAATGGCACCTCTATCGATAGCATCCTCCTCTCCTCGGGCCTATCCTCATCTTCATGCAGAAGCCGTGGATCTCCACTACGACGACATTGCTCGCGGTCTTTGAGGCTGCGCAGGGACAGGGATCGGCCGAGCGGTCCGGTATTGATCGACGAACCGGGTCCTTTCGCCCTGGTTGGCCAGGCATCCTCACCCGGTTGACTGCCGTCGAAGCGGCGATGTTGCAAGACCTATCCTGGTGGGGGCCTCAAATGGCGCGTCGATTGACACAACTCGCAGAGGTTCGAACCACAACCTAAGCCGATCCGGACGCGGATGAACTGATGGAGCAACCGACTGGCAGAAGCGGACAGCGAGCCGTGAAGCGACCCACGGTCGCCGTGGTGTACGAAGACGTTACGACCGGTTACAAGTGCGCCGATTGGTTTGCGCTGCACGGGTACCAAGCCACCATGACGTCGGCAGTCCACCACCTGGAGCGCAACCTGAAGGAACTTCGTCCGGATGTGATCGTGGTGAGATTGTCGTCCGCACCGACGCCGCTGCACAGTACCGTTCCCAGACTTAAAATGACCTGCCCGCAAGTGCCGATTATTGCGATGGTGGATCAATCAACGGCTGCCCGAGACGGTGTGGCTCCTGATCTGACCAAGGCTTTCGGCGCTGATGTCTTTATGTGCGATTCGCTGGATCCGCCGTCGCCGCTTTCGTAATACGCCTCCACGCCTGGCTTGCCCAGACACCGCCCAGCATAGATAGTGCGATGATGGTCAGCCGTCAATCGTGCCAGTGTCTCACCAGCTGAAAGGAGCCGAATCGTGGCGAAACCCAAGGTATTTGTTCTCACAGATGATCAGGCAACCGTTGCCGCCGTGCGCAGCGCGATCGAGAGCGAGTGTGAGGTGTTCGTGGCCGCATGGGATCGGACCGCGGTGGTTCAGATTCACGAACAGGCCCCGTTGGTCATGCTGCTGGATTTAGGAGCCTCCTCCGATCCCGCTGTCGAGGACCGCGTGCGGGTGCTGCAGGAAATCCGGCAAACCGGCCATGCCGGAAAGGTCATCGCCTGCACGGAACAGACGGAGCGCCGTCTCGCCGTCCGCGCGATTCAGTATGGAGCGTACGATGTGTTGTCGAAACCGCTGGATATCACCCTCCTGACACAACTCATCCGGCGGGCTGCGGGAGTGGCTGATCTGGAGCGGGAGGCCCGAGGCGTCATGGTTAGAGGAGGCCCTGAAGAATTCAGCGGCATGCTCGGCACCAGCGCCAGCATTCACCGTATCTTCGATGCGATACGAAAGGTTTCCACGAACGATGCACCGATCTTGATCACTGGGGAAAGCGGCACAGGTAAGGAGCTGACGGCGCGCGCGATCCACGAGAGAGGGTTACGGCGGCAGGGTCCCTTCATTCCCATCAACTGCGGGGCGATTCCGGAAAGTTTGCTGGAATCGGAACTTTTCGGGTATGAGCGCGGAGCCTTTACGGGAGCGGTGAGCCAAAAAAAAGGCAAGGTTGAATTTGCTCAAGGGGGGACGCTCTTCCTCGACGAAGTGGGCGAACTCCCGAATGCCTTGCAGGTCAAGTTATTGCGGTTTCTCCAGGACCACACGTTTGAGCGGGTGGGCGGGCATCAGCCGATAGAAATGAACGTTCGAATCATCGCCGCTACGAATGTGAATCTGAAGGAGGCTATTGAAAAAGGAACGTTCCGCGAGGACCTTTACTATCGGCTCGGGGTGGTCCACATCAATGTGCCTCCGCTTCGAGAGCGCGGTGAGGATGTCTCGCTGATGGCCATGGCGTTCCTGCGTCAGGCGGCAGCGCACTATGATAAACATCTGGAAGGTTTTACCCGCGAAGCGCTGGAGGCGATGCGCGCCTATGCCTGGCCGGGAAATGTGCGTGAATTGTCGAACAGGGTCGGTCGTGCGGTGGTGATGGCGGAAGGCACGCACGTGACTCCGGCGGACTTGGATATCCCGCATGAGGTGGCGCGACCGGACGGCAACTCGATTTCGCTCAAGGTGAATCAACAGCGGATCGAGACCGATCTGATCATGAAGGCCTTCACGCTGTCGCAGGGGAACTTGAGTCGAGCCGCTCAGGAATTGGGCATCAGTCGTTCAACGTTGTATCGACGGCTGCGCCAGTACGGGATGGACCGGACGCTTGATGCGCGGCGAGTGCTCGGGGTGTTCCCGCGCGCCTCGCTGTCGGAGCATTGATGAGTGGCCGGAATCGCGAGATTCATTGTCGGTGGTGTGCCGTGATGATACAACCGTGTCGCTCTCGCCGGTCGAGCGAGCGCATAGGTGTGTAAAACGGTTGACCGTCGTGCGGGTATTTGGTACATAGAACAATCTCTGATCACCGCTGACCTTGCTGTTCTCCGAGGCACTGATCCTCACCTCGGCTTGTGGCTCATCCTGTAACAATGGTCCGCGTGAATGATTTGTTTCACGCATGTCAGGTTGAGAAATCTATGGGCGCAGCCTTGTCGGCGACGTGCTGACGGAGAAAAGTAGTAAGTATGTTTTCGAGTCAGAGTCAATCGATGGTTTCCGATGCACCAGCTCTCTTGAGCCGACGCGGATTGTTGCGTGCGGCGACGGCCGGGATGGCGCTGGCTGCGGCTCGCCTGGCCTTGCCGTCGGAGACGTGGGCGTCGCGGTTACCCGATGGCCGGGTGAGTTTGTACAACCTCCATACCGATGAACGGTTGTCGGTGACGTATCGGGACGAGGCCGGCGCGTACGATCAGGATGCGCTTCATGCACTCAATCATTTTCTGCGCTGCCACCATACGAACGAAACCACCATGATGGACGTGCAGCTCATCGAATTCATCAATCTTGTCCAAAAGCGGGTCGGCGGCCGTCGTGAAGTGCTTATCGTGTCCGGTTACCGCTCCCCCGAATATAACGAGCAGCTCATCAGAATGGGCACACGTGCGGCGCGTCACAGCTATCACGTGTCGGGGCAGGCTGTGGATGTCCAGATTCCCGGTGTACCGCTGCGGACCTTGCGCGAGGTGGCGTTGCGTCTCGGTTGCGGCGGGGTGGGATATTATCCGCGTGGCAAGTTTGTCCATCTCGATTCCGGTCCGTTCCGTCACTGGTAACGACTAGTTCTTCCCGCTCCTGTTCAGTTCACGGCAAATTTCACGGCCTCACCGGACTGCCGGCCCGAGCATCATTCCGCTATTCCCATGACCCCACGATCGCGTCGTGATAGGGTACGTGTGAATACCGTCTCCAACGCATTGCCGTCTGTTTCCCAAACAGGAACAGAGACTGCCGCTCAAGGGGGCTGAATGATGAACATATCTAAGGGTGATCTCGTATCAGTCGAATACACCATTCGCCTGGACGATGATCGCGTGATCGAAACAACCGTTGGTGAGGCGCCGTTGAGTTATACCCATGGGCAGAATGAGATCTTGCAGGGATTGGAAGCCGGCCTTGAGGGAATGAGGCTTGGAGCGGCCAAGGTTATCACGGTGAAGCCGGCCGATGCCTATGGAGAGATCCACCCCGAGGGGTTTTTCGAAGTGCAGCGAGATCGTGTCCCGACGGAAGCGCAGCGGATCGGAATAAAGTTGGAAACGACGGCTCCGGATGGCCGGGTGGTGTTTCCTTACGTCGCCGAGATCAGGACGAATGTTATTGTGCTCGACCTCAATCACCCGCTTGCCGGCAGGACGTTGCGGTTCGATGTGAGAGTGGTGGATATTCAGCGTGGTGAGCGCCAGCTTGTCACGGGGGGAATGCGAGGGAGAGAGACAGAGGCTTAACCGACCAGGTCCGGGTTCATCCTGGCCATAGACTGGACCGACGTGGCCTTGATTTCGTTATACACAATGGCGCGGCCGGCCTGACGTAGGCGGCTGAATATCCCTTCTACCACCACGTAGTCACCTTCCCGCACATCTGCTTTTCCAAGGCCCACAACTTTGACCGTGCCTGCGGTGTCTTGCAGAAGAAATCCGAACGCCGGGTGACCGTCGCGATTGGTGGCAAGCTGAAAGCTGCTTACCCGTCCGCTGACGGTGACGACCTGATGATCATAGTGATCCGGATGGGCCAGAAGTTCCGTGACTTCGACTAAGGCTGCGGCGTACGGGATG
Source organism: Nitrospira defluvii (assembly GCA_000196815.1). GTDB lineage: Bacteria > Nitrospirota > Nitrospiria > Nitrospirales > Nitrospiraceae > Nitrospira_A > Nitrospira_A defluvii_A. The sequence goes on along the minus strand of FP929003.1, from coordinate 3,037,427 downwards.
CCGACCGGCCATGCCCAAGCCATCATCGTCAACGCAGCGAGCAGGCACAGGGTGCCGATAGCGGTGGGCCGGAAAGATCGTCTGTCTCTGCGTCGCAGCATGATAGTTAAATTATACAAAATTCGCTCCAAGCTGAGAAGGCGGACGTGAAAAAACTTTTCTGATCAACTGGAATGATGTGCCACCAGCGTAGTAAAGCAGGTGCCGGCGTGCTATCCGACTACCGCCTTAGATCCTCGTGCGCTTCACCCATAAAGCTTGTCAGTACATGTTGTTTCATCTGCCCGACTTCTTCCACGACCGGTTGAGCGGCTTCATCGGTCAGCACCAAGGATTCCTTGCTGATCGGGGCCGTACGGGTCAACATTTCCTGCTCGAGCGCGTCCGGGCTGGTATCGATTTCGGACAGCACCGCCATCAGGCGCTGCAGGCCGAAGAGCGAGCGGGTATTCTCAGAATGGACGGCATTCGAACTGGCGCCATGAACGAGCGACAGCCAGAATTTCCCTTCGAGATCCTCCCCCAGGGTGCCCCATACGAAGGTTCGAAGCTTTTCCACGAGCGCGTCTTCGGTTCGTTCCAGCCCGTCATACTGGGCAATGGACCGCTCCACCGGTCGTTCTCCCAGGACGGCGAGGGTTTCTTTCCAGATGTCAAGCGGCGCAGTTGCAGGAAGGCCTTTTGCTAACGACTTTTGGAGAGACGTTTGAACGGCCTGAAGGTACTGGTGGAGATGTTTGACCTTCCTCGCGGCGAGACTTCCGGCCGGAATGCCCCAGATATGCCCAATTTCGTGATCCTGCAAGGGCGCGGCATTAAGCGATTTCCATTCCCGTTCTGAGAGTTCGAACCGTTTCCGGTATTTTTCCAGTAAACGCAGCTGCGTCTGGATTTCAAGGCCAAGCCGGGCTTCCTGGTATGCTTCGGCGGAAATGTCGTCTTCATCCCATCGACGGTTCAAAAGCCGGATCGCCGGCTTGGGAACTGCCGCACGGGCCTCCTGTTTGAGGGCAGTCACGGCTGCAGCGTCCACCTTATGTTGTGTGAGCAGCAGGTCCGACCCAGCACGAATCAACCCCTCGGCGAGCGCCATCATGCGCTTCATGGCTTCCATCTGAAGCCAGACCCGTTCTCGTCTTAACCGGACCCGGCGGCGATATTCATCACGGCGGCTGGTCACATCGCGTAGTGCGTCCTGTTTCACAACCTGATGAATCGGTTTTGAGCCGGCGACGCAACGCGGATCGGGTCGATCAGCTGCGATATGGATGATCTCTTCCTCCGTGATGTCAAAATGCTGCAACAGCAGCAGCTTGAGCATGATGCGACCCTGAATCGGGGCCTGCTCGATGGTCGAGGCGATCAGTTCTGGGGTGAGCAAAGCGGTCATAGTGTGGCCCCTCGTGCGACGTAAAAGGTTCGCTCAGGCCGTGCCCTGATGGCTGTTTTCAAGGTAGACCGCGACATATTCACGGATTTCCTGGATGCTGCCGCTGGCAAACAATTCCCGAGGAATCTCGACCCGCACCAGCTTGGCAGGGTCGACGCCCCGGTCGATGGCATATTCTTCGTCGATGTACAGAGTCACGGAACCGTCGGGAAAGCGGATGGCATAGACCGCGCTGTTTTCGGCCATGGAGGCTGCTCCGTCTGATGTTGTGGAAACGGTATGGCTATTACAGGTAACACAGCCCCAGCCCGAGTGTCAAAACGCGTTGGGGGCTTGAAATGGGGCTGCTCAATGTCGGAAGACCCGTCTCCTCGCGACCACGTAACTCGTAAAGATGATGAGGGCGATGAGGAGGGTGTTCCGGATCCGGCCGGGGCCAAAACAGGCCAGATTGACGAGGGCATTGGTGGTGCCGTAGGCGGCATAGACCAGATAGATCAGGAGGGACCATTTCTTGATCTGCAAGAAGCCATACCCGACCATGGTATGGAGAAGCGGGGACAGTGCTTTCGTGATGAACCCGGCCGAGCCGTCCAGCTTGGTACAAAAAAACGGGAGCAGGTAATCGGGATTTCTTGCGATCAAGAGGGCATCGTTCCCAGCACTGATCAGGAAGAGAAGTCCGAGAAACCGGATATCGTGTCCCTGTGCCCAGGCAATGCGAGTGCTGCGAGCAAGATCCGAACCGCTCCCGGACGGCCCGAGGGCGGCGTCGTAGCTCTGAAGGGCCCACCAGGGAAGGGCCAACAACATAAAGAAAAAGACTTCAGCGGCTCGACCGGAGACTCTCCCGAGCGCCAGGCTCAAAAGGATCAAGAGGATGGTGCCCAGGCCGTAGAAGAATCCTGCTCGATATCGTCCGCGAATGAGTTGTCCCAGTCCGGGAAGCAGGGCTGAGTAGACCGCTGCGGCGCGATCAGGGATTGCGGAAGAAGAGGCCTGAGTGGACATGGATGAGGAACGTGGGGGCGACCGGCGCATGTGCTAGAAACGGCACGGCCTCCGATCAAGTGACCGAAGGCCGTGCCCACAGACTGCTGCTTAACCGTTATTAGCCGCCCAGGGTGTCCAAGGCTTCCTTCAGGCTCTTACGGATGCAGGTGAAAATCGGCGTATCGCGCAAGGTGTATCGGCTGCCTTCGGTTTCCCTGAGCGCCATGACGAGGTCCAGGAAGTCTTCCGGCTTGTCGCTCTCGAAGGCCACAACCCATTCCTGATCGTCGAGACCGAAGGAATAGGTGGTGTTGAGCTTCACTGAGGGGAAGCGATGGCCGACTTCAATGTGCTCGTCCATCATGCCCTGCCGGGCCGCCTTGGTCAGGAGGAACCATTCGCGGGTTTTCACGAACGGGTACACGAAGATGTACTTGGCCTTGCCTGGAACCACGGTGAGCCGCTTGCTTTCCTGGTTCTCATGCGTGTGGTGGTCGACATAAATCGAACGTTTGGTGATCGCGAGGTACGAATAGGGATTGTACAGATACTTGCCCAATCCGGATGCCATGATCTTCGTGCTCATTTCCTGGAACAGTTCAAGTTCATAGCTGATACGCCAGAGCATCAGATCACAGTCACCTCGAATACCCACCGTGGTGTAAGCGATGACAAGCACCTTTCCCTGATACTCTTCAACGGCACGGAGAAACTCCTGCTTTCCGCGTGTGCGTTCGTCTTCAGGAAGCCGACGCCAGGCGGGATCGATCTTATAGAAGGTGAAATTGACGTATTGACGGCGGGGTGCTTGTTCGGGGCTGGACATGAGGAACCCTCCAGGCAACTTCTTGATAATGTAAAAGAATAAGAGTTAGCTCTTTAGCATTTCGGCTCTGGGGCTGTCAACAGAGTCCGGGGTGCGCGGGGCTCGAATTGACAGGCCTAAATCGATCTGATACTGCCTGTATACGATGCGCGCTGTGCGAAGATCGCCGGTTGGAACCTGGTTCGTGGGAAGCGTCTTCGTGGTCCTGTGGGGGATCGCCGGATCATCCCATGCCATCGAAGTCCAGCCGACGGCCGAACAGATTCAGGCGACGCTGGAGCGTGGAAAACTGGCTGCCGGCCAAGGTGTCTCTCCGGATCAGCTGCACACCTGGTTCGGTGCGACTGAAGACCTTGCTCCGCGCGGGTTCATCATGACGAAGCTGGGAAGCCTGCTGGTGATGGCCAATCACCTGGCCCTGCGCGCGCTATCGCCGACCGAACAGGATATTGCCCAGGTCTTGGCAAACGAGCATGTGTTGGTCAATGTGATGTTATATGGAGACCGTGTCAATTTTGCTGCCGACAGTTACATTGTGCTGGAGCAGGCCGGCCGGACGGTGAAGCCTTCCACCGTTCGATTTGACGCCAGGGGTGATCGTACGACGGTGTGGCCGCAGCAGCCTGCCTATCGTGCGAAGGTAATTGCGCAATTCGCGTACGCGGACCTCGATCCACGGGCGAAGACGACACTCACGGTATTTCCCTCAAGCGGCGGCCAGGTCGGCTTCGAACTGGACTTCTCGCGGATCGAATAGTATCAGGCCTTCCTCTCCATCGCGCTGCCTATCGCAAAGGTATATCCCGAATGAGTCAGACCAAAACCTGGACGGCTGAAACCATTGCCGTTGGATCGGAGTTGCTGCTCGGCGGCCGTCTCGATACGAATTCGCTCTTCATCGCCGATCGCCTCGCCGCCTGCGGAGTTGAGCTTCGATACAAGACAACGGTCGGCGACGATCTCTCCGACATGGTGTCCGCGTTGAAGACCGCGTTACGGCGCGTCCGCGTGGTGATTCTCACCGGCGGGTTGGGCCCAACGATCGACGACCTCACCCGTGAGGCAGTCGCGCAGGCGACGGGGCATCGATTGAGCCGACGAAAGGCCGCGTTGGATGCCATGACCGCACGGTTAGCTGAATGGGGTCGAACCCCGACCACGTCGCAGTTTCGACAGGCCATGATTCCCGCCCGTGCGGAGATTCTCTCCAATCCGGTCGGCACGGCGCCTGGGTTTTCGCTTGTCTGGAAGGGCTCGTTTCTCGCCGCCTTGCCCGGGGTGCCGCGTGAGATGGAGCCGATGGTGCGTGATGGCGTGTTGCCGCAGTTGCAGGCGTGGATGCGCACACAAAAAAGGATCAGCGCGACTCCCATGATTCGTCGGGTGCTCCACACGTCCGGTGTGCCGGAATCGGTTGTGGATCAGGCCCTGGCCGGGCTTGTTCCCAAAGGGTGTACGATTCAACTCGGCATCTATGCCTCCCCAATGGAAGTCATGGTGTCATTGACGGGACCGGCTGGGGCAGAGGGGGGGGCCACCATCGAGCAGTTGTTGAAGGAAGCCCGGACACGGCTCGGCGACATTGTCTATGGAGAAGAAGATGAGACGATGGAATCGGTGGTCGGCCGGTTGCTCAACGAGCAGAAGCTGACGCTCGCGGTTGCCGAATCCTGCACCGGTGGATTGATCGGCCATCGTTTGACGCAGGTACCGGGCTCATCGGCATACGTTGACCGGGTGGCAGTCACCTATAGCAATCGTGCCAAGGTCGAGATGTTGGGTGTGCCATCGGGGGTCATCGAACGGCATGGGGCCGTCAGCGCGGACGTCGCCGCAGCGATGGCACGGGGCATTCGGGAGCGGAGCGGCGCCGCCGTCGGTGTGAGCGTGACCGGCATTGCCGGGCCCGGTGGTGCGACCGAGAGTAAGCCGGTGGGCCTGGTCTATGTGGGGCTTGACGGCGGGCCGGGCGAGGGACTGACGAAAGAGTTTCGTTTTCACGGCGGTGACCGTGCCGTAATCAAGCAACGGTCCTCGCAGGCGGCGCTCGATCTGCTTCGTCGCTGGTTGATCCGGAAAGGATGCTGATGGTCCGGGCATTCCTGGCCATTGAGTTGCCACAGGAATTGCGCGCGACGCTCGCCGCCATTGAGCGGGACATGAAGCGACAACTTGAACGAACGGTTGATCGCCATGTGAGGATCAGCTGGGTGCGGCCGGATTCGATGCACCTTACCCTCAGATTTCTCGGCGACACACCCGACGAATCGATCGAACCGCTCCGGGTAGCCATCGAAGCGTCCATGTCAGCGCATCAGGCGATTCCTATTCCTCTCGAACGGCTGGGTACTTTCCCGCGCCCGCAGGCCCCACGGGTGTTGTGGCTGGGACCATCAGCGAGTTGGGAGCAGGGTCGTGAGGCGCAGCGGCTCGCGGCACTCCATTATGCAGTGGAGACCTGTTGCCGGGCTGCGAACTTCGCGCCGGAAGAGCGGTCGTTCAGTCCGCATTTGACACTCGCGCGGATCAAGGAAGGGGCGCGGCAGGTCGGACAGGCGCTGGCTCAGAACGGGTTATTGGAACGGCCGGTGACGATCGGTATGTTGCCGGTCGAGGCCATTGTTTTCATGAAAAGCGAACTGCGTCCCACCGGCTCAGTCTATACGAAACTCTGGGAATGTCCGCTGGCCTCTTCCGCGACATAGGAACACCTAATGGCCTTTCTCCGCCTGGCCCTCACATGGAAGTCTTCCGACAGTCAAGACCCGGAATGGTATGATGATCCATAGCGACGCTGTCTCCACCACGTACAGCATGCAGATTTAGAAAGTTGATCCAGTCCATATGCCTCCGTTCAAGCTCGACGCTCCATTCAAACCCTGTGGTGACCAGGGGCAGGCCATTGAGAAGCTGACATCCGGAATCCTGGCCGGGAAGCAGCATCAGGCGTTGCTCGGGGTTACCGGCTCCGGCAAGACCTTCACGATGGCCAATGTCGTCGAACGCGTCCAGAAGCCGACGCTCGTCCTCGTGCACAACAAGACTCTGGCCGGCCAGCTGTATCAGGAGTTCAAGCAGTTCTTTCCCCACAATGCCGTCGAGTACTTCATCAGTTATTACGATTATTACCAACCTGAAGCCTATATCCCGCAGAGCGATACCTACATTGCCAAGGATGCCTCGATCAACGATGCGATCGATCAGATGCGTCACGCGGCGACGACGTCGTTGTTGCAGCGCAACGATGTGCTGATCGTCTCGTCGGTCTCCTGCATCTACGGCCTCGGATCGCCGGAGGTGTACCACGACATGTTGGTGTACCTCGAAGAGGGGATGGAGACGCGGCGAGAGAAGATTCTGGCAAAGCTGGTCGAGATTCAATATGCGCGCAACGACGTAGATTTTCATCGCGGCACCTTTCGCGCGCGCGGCGATGTGATCGAAATTTTCCCCGCCTCGTCGGAAGCGAAATCGGTGCGGATCGAGTTGTTCGGCGATGTGGTGGATGCCATCCATGAGATCGATCCGTTGACCGGTAAATCGCTGGGCAAATTACCGAAGATCGCCATCTATCCAAACACGCACTATCTCATTGCGCCGGACCGGTATGAACGGGCGATCACGGGCATCGAAGAAGAATTGGACGCCCGTGTGGCGGCATTCAAGAAGAACGGTCAGTTGTTGGAGGCGCAACGGATCGAGCAGCGCACCAAGTTCGATCTTGAAATGATTCGCGCCATGGGCTACTGCCACGGGATTGAAAACTATTCGCGCCACTTGAGCGGTCGCGCGCCGGGCGATCCACCTCCGACCTTGCTGGATTATTTTCCCAAGGACTTCCTGTTGATTGTCGACGAATCGCACGCGACGGTGCCGCAGGTCGGCGGCATGTACGAAGGCGACTTCTCGCGCAAACGGACGTTGGTGGATTACGGGTTCCGGCTGCCGTCCGCCGTCGACAATCGTCCGCTGAAGTTTGCCGAGTTCGAGCGGATGCTGAAGCAAGTGATCTATGTGTCGGCGACCCCCGGTCCCTATGAGCTGGAGCATGCCAAGGGAGAGGTCATCGAGCAGATCATTCGCCCGACGGGACTGATGGATCCCCTGATCGATGTGCGATCGGCGAAGGGCCAGGTCGACAATCTGCTCGCCGAAGTGCGGGCGGAGGCGGCGAAGGGAAATCGAGTGCTGGTGACGACCCTCACGAAGCGAATGGCCGAAGACCTCACGGAGTATTATCACGACCTTGGCGTGAAGGTGCGCTATCTTCACTCGGACATTAAGACGCTGGAACGCGCGGAGATTATTCGCGATCTCCGGCGTGGGGTATTCGATGTGTTGGTCGGGATCAACCTGTTACGGGAAGGCCTCGACCTTCCTGAAGTCAGTCTGGTGGCGATCCTGGACGCGGATAAGGAGGGCTATCTCCGGTCGCATCGGTCGCTGATTCAGACGGCGGGCCGCGCCGCCAGAAATCTGGACGGGCGCGTGATTTTTTACGGTGATACGATCACCGATTCCATGCGGCGCGCTATGGACGAGACGGCGCGCCGGCGTCATATTCAGGAAGCCTATAATGAGGCCCACGGCATCACCCCTGAGAGCATCAAGAAGCAGATTCCTGTATTGGACTATGCAACGGGTGCCGGAAATGAGGGGCAGCTCGAACTGGCAGCGGAGTCGGCGGACGCCTACGGAGCCACGGGGGATACGGAACAGTTGATTCGCCGGCTTGAGGTGGAGATGAAAGCAGCAGCCAAGAAATTGGAGTTCGAGCGGGCGGCGGAGTTACGAAATCGGATTCGAACGTTGAGGTTGAAGGCGTTGGAGTTAGCGCAATAGCGGCGGCTAGCCGTCCCGCCTACGCCGGAAATTCTGCTACATCTGTTTGTAGAGATAGGCCCCGAGAAACATGCCCAGTACGCTGAGCAGGCTCACCTTGATGCTGAAGCCGAACGTCAGTTTGATGAGGACCAGATCGACGGTGAGTGGCGGGCTAATTCCGGGAGAGAAATTGCTGGCAAAGATGTTTTGAATGGCGCCATTCGGGGCCATCACGCGAAGTATTTCCCCGAAAATCCCGCCCAGCATTCCGCCGATCAGGATAAAGATCAGCAGCACGCCGATCGATTTTCTCATCCGATATCTCTCCTGGTTCCCGCTGGTCTGGGTGCATGTGCCGACTTGAGGCACCATATCGGAAGCGGAAAATGATGTCAACAAAATGCATGCCAGAGGCCGCTGTGGATGCATGTGGCTGATTGCAAAGCTCCTCTTCTGGAGATCGGTGGGATCATATGAGGGCACCTTCGGCGCTCCGGCGTGAATCAGAGAGAAGGTCCGACAGTAGTTCTCATGCAACTACGTCCGGCGCCCTGTGTCGCGTGTCTCAATAGTGGTGCACTGGAACGGTCCGAGGGCATCGCTTGGAATCCCTGCCGAATATCTTGACTTCACGCACACCCCTTCTATAGACTGCCCGATGCTATTTTTTGTGATGTTTTTCGAGGCGATCGGAGCTCTGGCTCGACCCCGGCTTCGATGGCCTTTTTGTTTGGTGACGCGTGCTTGATGCGCTGAGCGAAAAATTCGAACGGATCCTTAAGAAGCTTCGTGGGCAGGGCGTGCTCACCGAAGACAATATTGCTGAGGCGTTGAAGGAAGTCCGCCTCGCGTTGCTTGAGGCGGACGTCAACTTTAAGGTCGTCAAGGATTTCCTTGACCGCGTTCGGGAGAAGGCGGTCGGGCAGGAAGTCCTGAAAAGCCTGACCCCTGGGCACCAGGTCGTCAAAGTTGTCTGGGACGAGCTCCGCGGCATGATGGGCGGTGAGCGGTCCGGTATCAGTCTCGCCTCCAGGCCCCCGACCATTATTATGATGGTTGGGTTACAGGGAGCCGGGAAAACAACTACGTCCGGCAAGCTCGCCCGCTTGTTTAAGGGCCAGGGGAAGCGCGTGTTACTTGTGGCGGCCGACCCGCGCCGCCCTGCCGCAGGTGATCAGCTGGCCAGCCTCGGGCGTGATCTCGGAATCGATGTACATCGATTCGATCAGATCGATGCCTCACGCGCGGATGTGGTGCGTATCTGCCAGCGCGGGGTAGAGCGCGGCCAAGAGCAGGGCTACGATCTGATTGTGCTGGATACCGGCGGCCGGTTGCATGTCGATGATGAGTTGATGGCCGAACTCGTGGCGGTCAAGCAGGCGGTGAATCCCCACGAGGTACTTCTCGTTGCCGATGCCATGACCGGCCAGGATGCGGTCAATATGGCCGGTCAGTTCGATCAGCAGGTCGGCCTCACCGGTGTCATCCTGACGAAAGTCGAGGGCGACGCGCGTGGCGGCGCCGTGCTGTCGATCCGGGCTGTGACCGGCAAGCCGATTAAGTTTCTCGGCATGGGTGAAAAACTCGATGCCCTGGAGCCGTTCCATCCGGATCGGATGGCGTCACGGATTCTCGGGATGGGCGATGTGCTTTCGTTGATCGAGAAGGCGCAGGAGACGTTTTCACGGGAAGAAGCCGAAGCGGCACAAAAGAAACTGACCAGCAGTACCTTTACGCTGGAGGATTTCCGTTCACAACTCGGGCAGATGAATCGGCTCGGTTCGTTCGAACAGATTTTGGGAATGTTGCCCGGCGGCCAAAAGTTGAAAGATCTCGCGAATAGCGGACTGCCCGAAAAAGAAATGAAGCGGGTTGCGGCCATGATCGACTCCATGACCACGCGTGAGCGGCGCGACCATACGCTGATCAATGGGAGCCGGAAGAAACGGATTGCACGCGGCAGCGGAACGAGTGTGCAGGAGGTCAACCGCCTGATCAAGCAATTCCTGCAGGCCAGGAAAATTGCCAAGGTCATGTCGGGTGGCGCGGGAGGCCGGCGTCAGTTGGCTCAAATGCTTCGAGGTATGTAGCATGCCAAGAGTGTTTCGAGTGTGCATCGATTCGAGGTAGAGAAGAGAGTCCTAACCGAGCGGACACAGTCTAGGGCTGAACGCTCATTACTCTGAGGAGGTTCTAGTGGCGGTTCATTTACGATTGGCACGGACAGGGCGACATAAGCGGCCGATGTATCGGGTGATTGCGGCCGATTCACGGAAACCGCGCGACGGGCGCTTTTTGGAGATTCTCGGGATTTTCGATCCGCTCAAGAACCCGGCAGTGCCGGTGTTGAAGTCGGAACGAGTGCTGTCATGGTTGCGGCATGGGGCCCAGCCCACGGTGACCGTTCGGACTCTGCTGAAGCGGCATGGGGTCTGGAAAGAGTTCGAGACCGAGAAGTCCGCAAAGGCGGAGAAGACCGAAAAGACCGAGAAGAGCGCAAAGAGCAAGAAGTAGCCGGCATCACATGGCGACGCTCGACCAAGAAGAGCTGGTGACCATTGGAAGGATCGAGCGATCGTTCGGGGTTCGAGGCGAGGCGCGGGTGCGTTCCCTCACGGATGTGCCTGGACGGTTCGAGTCCCTCGGGCAGGTAACGATTGTCGGGCCTGCCGGGAAGACGCTCGATACCCGTGTGACCCACGCGCGGCCCGGCGGGCCGACATGGATTGTGGGGTTCGAGGCGTTTACGACCCCTGAGCAGATCGCAGAGTTTCGTGGAGCCTTCATCCAAGTTCCCCGCGGAGACTCGCCGGCGCTGCCGGTCGATCAATACTACCAATGTGACTTGATCGGCATGGTCGTGCAGGATGAAGCCGGAACCGTACTGGGCTGCTTGGAAGAGGTCGTGTCTATGTCCGGCAACCAGAACTTTCTGGTGCGGCACGATGGGAAGGAACTATTGATTCCCGCCGCAAAGCAAGTCGTGGTCGCGGTCGATGTTCCGGCGCGGATCATGACGGTGCGGCTACCGGAAGGGTTCGGGGAACTATAAGATGCGATGCGCGGTTCTGACATTGTTTCCGGATATGGTGGCCCCGGTGCTTGGCCAGAGTATCCTCAAGCGTGCCCAGGAAAAGGGGTTGCTGGAGGTGTCGGTTCAAAACCTGCGTGAGCATACCTTCGATCGGCATAAGACTGCGGATGATGTGCCGTATGGCGGGGGGGCCGGAATGGTCATGAAGGCCGAACCGGTGCTTCAGGCCGTCGATGCGCTGCGGGCCCATTATCAGGCTGCTCATCCGGAGACGACGTTGCGGGTGATTATTCCGTCTCCGCAAGGGCGGCCCTTTACGCAGGAACTCGCACAGTCCTTAGCGCAGGATGACCGGGTGGTGGTGTTCGTATGTGGGCATTATGAGGGGATGGATGAGCGTGTCAGGTTAGCGCTGCACCCCGAAGAAATCTCCGTCGGCGACTACGTGTTGACCGGAGGGGAACTGCCGGCGCTGGTGATGATCGATGCGGCGGCGCGCCTGGTCCCCGGCGTGTTGGGCGATGCGGCGTCGGCGGCCGAGGAATCGTTTACGGAGGGGTTGTTGGAGTATCCGCACTATACCAGACCGGCGGAGGTGCGCGGGATGGCGGTTCCGGAGGTGCTGGTCTCGGGTCACCATGAGGCGATCCGGTTGTGGCGCCGGAAGGAAGCGTTGCGGAACACCTATCTGAAGCGGCCGGATCTCCTGCGAGATCGCGAGCTTGGATCGGAAGATCGACGGTTGTTAAGCGAAGTGATGCAAGAGAGTCTTGTACAGGTACCTGTTCGTTGAGAGGAGGAGAAGGACTATGAATCGGCTAGAACGGATCCAACGATCCTTAACCAAGAAGACGACGCCCAAGTTCGAGATCGGGGATACTGTTCGTGTCCACGTGAAGGTGGTCGAGGGTGAAAAAGAGCGTATCCAGGTGTATGAAGGAACGGTCATCGCGAGAAAAGGCACGCTCAATAGCGAAACCTTCACCGTGCGCAAGCTGTCCTACAATGTCGGCGTGGAGCGGACCTTCCCCATCCACTCGCCCAATGTGGCCAAGGTTGATGTCGTCCGTCAAGGTCGCGTTCGTCGGGCCAAGCTCTACTATCTGCGCACCAAGAAGGGTAAGTTCGCCAAGGTGGAAGATCGCGAATTTAAGGTCGAGAGCAAGGCGCAAACCGCGGCCAAGCTGGAGGCAGCCGCAGCTGCCAAGGCCTGATTCATCGTTGGTGCTGTGTTCCGCTTGAGACCAGGACAGAGGCGCACGTTTGGCTGGTACTCCGAACCCGACGACAGGGGGCCCCACCGAGGAGTTTGAGGTGGAGGCTCGGTGTCGCGGGTACCGGCATATAGCCGGGCTCGATGAGGCCGGGCGTGGGCCTCTCGCCGGTCCTGTCGTGGCAGCTGCTGTGGTGTTGCCGCGTCGATGTAGCCTACCCGGACTCAACGATTCCAAGCAGGTCGGCGAGTCAGACCGGGTCCGGCTGTTCGTCGAAATCGTTCGCCGGGCAACCGGCGTCGGCATTGGCGCTGCGACGGAGGCGGAGATCGATCAGTTGAATATCCTTCACGCAACCCGGTTGGCGATGCGGCGTGCTCTGGAGGCATTACCGCTCCAGCCGGACTTTTTGCTGTTGGATGCGGTCACTCTTTCCGGACTCTCAATTCCTCAACGTTCTATCATCAAGGGTGATGGCCTCTCCTGCTCCATTGCGGCCGCCTCGATTATCGCCAAGGTGACGCGCGACCGGTTGATGGTTGAGTACCACCGTTGGTATCCCCAATATAATTTCGCTGAGCATAAAGGCTACGGGACCCCGGAGCACCTCCGTCTGCTCCGGGAGCACGGGCCCTGTGCGATTCATCGCCGGAGTTTTGCTCCTGTGCAGCAGCTCTGTGTCGGTGATGCTCGAAAATTGTGTTCCGCAGTCGACCAGGTCTGAGGGCCCGCTGGACCGATGCGCGACCGACGCCGATTGGTAGGGGATGAGGGAGAGGGGCGAGCCGAGGCCTATCTGCGTCGACAGGGGTTTCGAATCCTTGGACGGAATGTGCGCTCGCCATTGGGTGAACTCGACCTGGTTGCCGATGACCAGGGGGTGCTGGTGTTTGTCGAGGTCAAACGGCGCCGGACCGGGACCTACGGCGGTGCAATTGAAGCGGTGGATGCGCGCAAACGTGCCAAATTGATTCAGCTCGCGGCGCAGTATCTGGCGCAACACCGGATTCATGATCGTGCGTGCCGATTTGATGTCGTCTTGATACAGGATGATTCCGGGACGGCTGAACCTGTGCAGCATATTGCGAATGCATTCGACGTCGCGGGGGATGATCTGCGATGGTAGGATGGGAATCGCGCTTCTGATTCATCCAGTCACTGTGTGTCATGCCGGGCGGCGGGGGCCCGAGAGGTCACTCCGGTCCGGCGGCTGCTCTTGTCACCATCCATGATTCAACTTTTTCACGTCTCCAAATATTACGACCGTCGTTTGGCGCTGGCCGATGTGACCCTTGAAATCGAGAAGGGCGAGTTCGTGCTCTTGATGGGAGCAAGCGGTGCCGGAAAATCGACCTTGTTGAAATTGCTGATCGGCGCAGAGCGCCCTGAGGAGGGACAGATCCTGGTGCAGGGCCGCAGCTTGTCCAAACTGCGACCGTCTGAAATTCCCGTACTGCGTCGAAAGATCGGTGTGGTGCTGCAGGATTTCCGACTGCTCCCCAAGAAAACGGTGTTCGACAATGTGTCGTTGCCCCTGTTGGTACAGGGGGCTTCGACGGTCGAAATCAGGCGGAAAGTGACGGACGCATTACGGTCGGTCGGGCTGGACCACAAGAAGGATCTCTTTCCCCCCGGCCTCTCTACCGGCGAGCAGCAACGGATTTGCATCGCTCGCGCGATCGTCAATGGGCCGATCATGCTGCTGGCCGATGAACCGACGGGAAATCTGGATCCGGAGCTGACCAGCGAAATCATCGAACTGTTCAAGTCGATTAACGCCCGGGGTACGACGATCATCGTGGCAACGCACGATCCCAATGTCCTGGCGCAGGTCAATCGGCGCGTGATCATATTGGACCAGGGCAAAGTCGTCTCGCGGGAACAGGTGTGCCCGTGAGGCGTTTAGTGTATCTGCTGCGGGAAGCAGTCGCCAACGTGCTGACCAATCGAACGACCACGGTCGTGGCGGTGGCCACCACGGCGTTCACGTTCGCTTGTGTCGGGGTGTTTCTGCTGCTCTACGTCAATTTGAAGACGCTGGCTTCCTCGCTGGAGCAGGATATCCAGGTTATGGTGTACCTGCAGGATGACCTGACGGAGCAGACGAGAAGTGAAATCGACCTCCAACTGAAAGCCGATCGTGCCGTCGGGTCGGTGACCTTTGTGTCCAAAGAGCAGGCACTGGCGGACTTTCAGAATCAGTTCCCGGCGGAGTCCCATCTGCTGCAGGGGCTTGGGCAGAACCCGCTGCCGGCCTCATTTGTCGTGACGCTTGCGGTGGAGTCCCGTTCGTCGGATGCGATGCGGCGGTGGGCTCATCGCACTCAGTCGATCCCCGGCGTGGCGCAGGTGCAATACAATCAGGAATGGGTCGAGGCCTTGGCCGGCATTGTCCGGTATATCGAGGTGGCTGCCATCATCGTCGGCCTCATTTTATCGGCGGCGTCGGTCACGATCATCGCGAACACGATCCGCCTGGCGCTGTATTCACGCCGGGAGGAAATTGAAATTCTGGGGTTGATCGGGGCGAGTGCGACCTTTATCCGCGTGCCCTATTTGCTTGAAGGTGCGGCGCTCGGGTTCCTCGGCAGTACTCTCTCGCTGGCGATCCTCAAAGCCGGGTTTGAGTTGTTTCGCCATGAAATCCGGTCTGCCAGCCGGTTTCTGGGCGTGGATGCGCTGCTGACATTTTTCCCCTTCCAAATGTGTGTGGTGCTTGTCTGTGTGGGGCTCTTTCTCGGTTGTGCCGGTAGTTTTCTCTCGTTGCTCCGGTTCGGAGAGGGGCGGGCATGAAGTGGGCAGGATGGGGATGTGTTGTGGCGGCGGTTCACCTGGTCTTGTGGACGGTTCCAACCTGGGCGGAGCGCAAGGACTCCTACGCGGATAAGATCGAGCAGGAAAAGAAAACGCTGGAAAAGCTGCGCGGCACCATTGTCGAGAAGCGCAAAAAGGCGGATGAGGCGGAAAAGAAACGGGAGTCGGTTCTGCAGGGATTGCAGTCTTTAGACGAACGCCTGGTGCGCCACCGGCAGGACCATCAAGACGTCGTCAAGAAGCTTAAGAAAAAGGATGTGGAAATCGAACAGATGAGCGTGCAGTTGAGCCGCCTGTCGGAACGCATCGATGAACGGCAGGATGCCATCGCCGCCCGCTTGCGGGTTCAATACGTCGAGGGACGGTTTTGGCACCTGAAAACGTTGTTGGCGGCCAGTTCATCCGGAGACTTTCAGCGGCGGTTCCGATATCTCTCGGCTGTGACGCAGCGGGAGTATGAGATCATGGAAACCTACCGGAAAGATGCCGAGCGGATTGCCGAGGTCGAGCGGAGTCGGGAAGAGGCGCGCCAGGGCATCCTGGCCTACAAGGTCAGCACCGAGGAAAAGCTGGCTCAGATCCAAGGGTTAAAAAAACAGAAACGGGTGTATCTCGCTAAAATCACTCAAGAAAAGGAATCGCATGACCGGGCCGTCGAAGAACTGGAGCGGTCTGCCGGCCGGGTCGACAGCTTGCTGAAGGAACTGGAAACCAGACGTCGGGCGGCGCTGGCGGCGCGTCCACCCTCCGCGACAGGAGGCCTCCGCGCGTTACGTGGGACGCTTCTCTGGCCGACCGAAGGGCAAGTGGTGTCCTACTTCGGACGGCAGAAGCATCCGACCTTCAATACCTACATCCAGCGGAAAGGAATTGAGATTCGCGCCGCGGAAGGGAGTAATATACGGTCGGTACTGGCCGGCCAGGTTGTCTATGCGGACTGGTTGAAAGGCTACGGACTCGTTATAATCATGGATCATGCGAACGGAGTCTTTTCGTTGTATGCCCATGCGTCGAAAATATTGACGTCAGTCGGGGCCCGGATCGAAGCCGGAGACGCGATTGGTGAAACGGGCGACACGGGCATGACAGGTGAGAATACGCTCTATTTTGAGTTGCGCGAGGGGGCGGAACCAGTGGATCCTCTCGTGTGGCTGTCGAAGCGATAGGCATCGGAAGGAAGGAAACCTACGTTATGGAACAGCGGCGAAGCCGACGATGGTTATATCTTTTGCTGATGGTGACGGTAGCCCTGGGTATCGGCATTGTGCTGGAAAAGGGATTGGAGCGGACCGGCCACGCGTCCGAGACCTACGAAGAGCTGCGGACCTTCTCCGAGGTCTTGACGCAGGTGCAGAAGCACTACGTCGACGATACAAAGGTGAAAGACCTCGTACAGGGTGCGATTCGCGGGATGCTCTCCACGTTGGATCCGCACTCGGCCTATATGACACCCGAGATGTACAAAGAAATGCAGGTCGAAACGAAAGGCGAATTCGGCGGGGTCGGGATTCAGATCGGGGTGAAGGAGAATCGCCTCGCCGTCATTTCCCCGATCGAAGGCACGCCTGCGCATCGAGCCGGGATCAAGGCCGGTGATTTCATTACGAAGGTGAACGACGAGCCTACGAAGGATTTGACGCTGATGGATGCGGTGCAGAAAATGCGCGGCCCCAAAGGCACCAAGGTGAATCTCACGATCCAGCGGGACGGCACGGCGGACCCGCTGGCGTTTTCATTGGTGCGGGACACCATCAAGATCGAAAGCGTGAAGTTCAAAGTGCTCGACAATACGATCGGGTATGTACGCTTGACGCAGTTCCAGGAAGCCACGGGACGGGACCTCAGCCGGGCGCTCAAGCAGTTTAAGGAGCAGAAGGTTCAGGGGACGATTCTCGACTTGCGGAACAATCCCGGTGGCCTGTTGACGGCGGCGGTCGATGTGTCCGAACAGTTTGTGGGGAACGGGAAGCTGATCGTCTATACCAAAGGTCGTGAGGGGAAGAAGGATGAGTGGTTCTCCAAGACGAAGGAGACGCTGGAAGATTCGCCGATGATCATCCTGGTGAACGAAGGTTCGGCCAGCGCCTCGGAGATTGTGGCCGGTGCGTTGCAGGATTGGGGACGGGCCGTCATTGTCGGGACCACGTCGTTCGGCAAGGGATCCGTCCAGACGATTCTGCCGCTGGGTGACGGGTCGGGACTCCGGCTCACGACGGCCAAGTACTACACGCCGAAGGGGCGCTCGATTCAGTCCACCGGCATCACACCGGACATTGTGGTCAAACTGCAAACGCAGACCGTCGCAAAGGCCGGCGAGAAAGACGGAAAAGAGTCTGACCCGAAGACGGCAAAAGCGCCCGCAGTTGGAAAGGATCCATCGCCTTCGGCCAAGCCGGGTGAGGAGCCTGCGCATAAGAATGGCGCCGTGTCGGGTGGGGATGGAGCCGGGGATATTTCGCTGGATGATGACGTGCAGCTTCAAAAGGCCGTTGAGCTCTTGAAGACCTGGAAGATCTTTAAGGAGCTGCGGCCGGCGGCGTAGTCGGCACGGTTCCGATCCGTTCGCGGATGGCGGCGAGCAGTGTGTCTTCCGACCCGGAAAAGCCTGGTTGCGTTCGTAAGAGATGGGACGCAACCAGGCTTTCCAGATCGGACAATGTGCGGATGTTCAGCCGGAAATATAAGTAACTCACCAGGGCATCGGAGAGGCCCGGCAACGAAGCCCAGCCGGCCACTTCCTCCGGCAACGGTGTCTTGAGTTCTTCATAAGCGCGAATCGTTCCTGTCGCCAGAAACTCTTCAATCTTCACTGCCAAGTCCCGCCCGATTCCAGGGATCTCCTGAAGCTGATGGCGCACGGCTAGATCGGCCAGGTCTCCCGTCACCGTCAGGATCGAATCAGCCGCTTTCCGATACGCGCGGACGCGATAAGGATTGGCACGTTGGCTTGCCAGCAGGTTGGCCATCGCACGAAAGATCTGCGCAAGTTGATGAGTGCGGTCGTCCATAGTCGTGTGCCCGGCGGTCTTTATCTGCATTGTGCGAGTATCGAATCCCAAACGGCAAGGCCTAACCGGGCTTGGTTGACAACCGGTTTTCCCGTTTCATAGGATGATCTGAATAATTGAGGTGTGCCGTGATCATTCATGTGAATGGTGAATCTCGCGGAATCGGCGATGGTCAGACGGTTGCAGCGCTGTTGCACGAGTTGGAGATCCGCGCCGATCGCGTCGCCGTCGAATTGAATTTGGAGATTCTGGATCGCAAGGATTTTGATACCCGCGGACTCCGCGAGGGGGATCGGGTGGAGATATTGAGCTTTATTGGTGGCGGAGCGAGGTAACCACATTTATGGATACGATCAACGATCGCTTAGTGATTGCCGGCCGGGAATTTAAGTCTCGTCTCTGGGTGGGGACCGGTAAGTATAAAGACTTTGTCGAGACCAAGAAGGCTATCGACGCGTCCGGTGCGGACGTGGTGACGGTGGCGGTTCGTCGCGTGAACATCACGGATCGGTCCAAGGAAAATCTCCTGGATTATCTCGATCCGAAAAAATACATCATTCTGCCGAACACGGCCGGTTGTTATACGGTAGAAGATGCCGTCCGGTATGCCCGGTTGGCTCGCGCGGCCGGCGTGTCCGATCTGGTCAAGCTGGAAGTCCTGGGTGATGAAAAGACTCTTTTCCCGGACACGGCGGGATTGATTGAGGCGGCCAAGATCCTCATAAAAGAAGGCTTCATCGTCCTGCCCTATACGAACGATGACCCGATCGTTGCCAAGAAGCTGGTGGATATCGGCTGTCCCGCGGTGATGCCTCTGGCTGCTCCGATCGGCTCGGGGCTCGGGATCCGTAATCCATACAATCTCAAGATCATCATGGAAACGGTCAAGGTACCCATCATCGTGGACGCCGGAGTCGGAACGGCATCCGATGCTGCGCTGGCGATGGAGTACGGAGCGGATGCGGTGCTGATGAATACCGCTATTGCCGGCGCGCAAGACCCCATCGCGATGGCCGAGGCCATGAAGTATGGTGTCTGGGCCGGACGACTGGCCTACAAGGCCGGGCGTATTCCGCGCAAGCTCTATGCGACAGCCAGTAGCCCGATCGACGGCATGCTCTAATAGCCAGAGAACCGTCATTGCTCGTTGTCGGCGACCCGGACTGAGTGCGTGTGTGAGTGGTGAACCGGCTCCGATCTTTCGAAAGCTCGCATTCGACTGGCTTCATTCAGCATCCAGAATATTTCTCGCATGCCCTCCGTCGATTTCCGTCTGTATTTAGTGACTGATCGTCATCAGACCGCCGGCCGTCCACTGGTGTCGGTCGTCGGGCGGGCGGTGAATGCCGGCGTGCGCGCGGTGCAACTGCGTGAACGTGATCTTCCGATCCGGGCGCTGCTCTCTTTGTCGCTCGACTTGCAGCGCGAGTTGCCGGACATGCAGCTGTTTATCAATGACCGTGTGGATCTGGCTGTGGGATTGGGGTGCCGGGGGGTGCATTTGCGCGAGAGCAGTTTGCCGGCCCCGGTGGTGCGAACGCTGTTGAGGCCTTCACAGTTGTTGGGGCTGTCCGTTCACTCCATTCAGGGTGCCGTAGCGGCAGAGCGGCACGGCGCGGATTTTGTGGTGTTGGGTCCGATTTACGACACGCCGTCGAAGCGGGAGTATGGGGCGCCGCTCGGTCTCCAGGTCCTCGAGCAGGCCGCGCGCGCGGTTACGATTCCAATTTTTGCCATCGGAGGGATGACGACCTCGCGCACCCGTGAGATGCTGCAGGCGGGAGCATTCGGTGTGGCTGTGTTGTCTTCGATCCTGAGCGCGTCGAATGTCGAAGCCGAGACCGAGAAATTCCTTGCGGCGATCGAACGCGAATCATGAAGAGGATTGCCGCAGAGGCAGGCTCACACATCGACATCTTCACGCTGCATCGGCTCCTGCTGCTGTTGACCACCCCATAGGCGGGTGATAGAATCCGAAACAGTGTTGATGACCGTCACTGACATGGATTGTAATCGATCCAACGAGTGGGGCGATGGCCGAATCAAAAGGGAGTTCAGGCCGACTCCGGTCCTTCCGTGATTCCGTCAAGCGCCTGACCAAGTCACTTTCTGACGGAGATGGAGTCGTGACACATAAGAACGATGAACAGGCCCGCGAGGTAGAAAAACTTCGCATCCAAATCCAGTCCATGGAGGAGGAGATTCGGCGGCTCTATCAGTCACGCTATCAGCTCGAACAAACGACGAAGCAGAACGAGAAGCTCGTCGCCACTCTTCAGGAAGCCAAATCTCAAATCGAAACGTTGCGGGCCGAAGTCGAGAAGTTGACGGCTCCGCCCTCGACCTACGGGATTTTCTCCAGCCTCGACACCGATGGTACGGGAAATGTCTACGTATCAGGCCGTAAGATGAAGGTCAGTCTTCATCCCTCCATCAAAGCGAAATCGCTCCGCAAAGGGCAGGAGGTCATTCTCAACGAAGCCCTCAATGTCATCGAAGTGCGTGGATTCGATGTGCAGGGCGAAGTCGTCCGTTTGAAGGATGTGCTGGAGGGCAATCGGGCGCTGGTGACGCTGCACTTCGATGAAGAAAAAGTCGCGGAACTCGGCGAGCCATTGCTCAGCGAGCGTCTTAGTGTCGGCGATCATCTGTTATACGATCCGCGGTCCGGCTGCGTCATCGAAAAGCTGCCGAAATCGGAAGCCGAGGAACTGGTGCTCGAAGAAGTCCCCGATGTGGACTACGAACATATCGGCGGGCTCCAGAAGGAAATCGAGCAGGTCCGTGATGCGGT
Organism: Nitrospira defluvii; assembly: GCA_000196815.1. GTDB lineage: Bacteria > Nitrospirota > Nitrospiria > Nitrospirales > Nitrospiraceae > Nitrospira_A > Nitrospira_A defluvii_A. Next base: position 3,016,530 of record FP929003.1, on the reverse strand, counting down.
GGAGTTACCCTTCCTGTATCCGCACATTTTTGCGAACTACAAACTCAGCGCCCCGAAGGGTGTGTTGCTCTATGGCCCGCCGGGCTGCGGCAAAACATTGATTGCCAAGGCCGTGGCCAGCTCGATCGCCAAAAAACTGGGGCATCTCAAAGACAAACAGCTGCGCAGCTACTTCCTGCACGTGAAGGGGCCTGAACTACTGAATAAGTATGTCGGCGAGTCGGAGCGGCAGGTGCGAGAAGTGTTCAAAAAAGCCAAGGAACGCGCTGACGACGGTCATCCCGTGATTGTGTTTTTCGACGAGATGGATGCACTGTTCCGCACCCGAGGAACCGGTATCTCCTCGGACATCGAATCGACCATCGTGCCGCAGTTCCTCTCGGAGATCGACGGTGTAGAGCGTCTGACCAATGTCATCGTCATCGGCGCGAGCAACCGGCAGGACTTGATCGATCCGGCCGTGCTCCGCGCGGGTCGCCTCGATGTGAAGGTGAAGGTCGGTCGTCCGGACGCCACGGCGGCGCGGGATATCTTCTCCAAGTATGTCTCGACCGATTTGCCGTTTGCCGAGGAGGATCTGACGCGGCATGGTGGGGATGCCCGCGCGCTGGTCGATTCCCTCATGAACATGACCGTCGATGCCATGTATGCAACGACGGACGAAAACAAATTCATTGAAGTGACCTATGCGAACGGCGAAAAGGAAGTGCTGTACTTCAAGGATTTCGCCAGCGGAGCGTTGATCGAAGGTATCGTGTCGCGCGCCAAAAAATTCGCGGTGAAGCGGGCGATTGCGCAAGAAGGAACCGGTCTGCGGGCCGAGGATCTCATCCGTGCGATCCGTGAAGAGTTCAAAGAGCACGAAGATTTGCCCAACACCACGAATCCGGACGATTGGGCAAAGGTCGCCGGCAAGAAAGGCGAGAAGATTGTCCACCTCCGGACAATCAGCGGCGGGCCTGCAGAGGCGCGTCAGATCGAAACGGTCAACACCGGTCACTACCTGTAGCGCGATATTTCATGAGCGACAATCCTACGCACAATCCGTCCCGTGTCATCGGCACGGAGACCGAATTCGGTATCGCCAGTCGTGACCCGAATGCGGCCGATCCGGTGGCCAACTCCATTCACCTTATCGGCTACTACCCGAATCTTCCGGCTCCACATGCGGTGTGGGACTACGAAAACGAAAATCCCCTGCTGGATGCGCGCGGGTTTGAGGTCGACGGCGAGCGGGAACGGCCGGGCCCCGATTACAATCGGCAACTCAATAAAGTCCTGGCCAACGGTGGTCGTCTCTATGTCGATGGCGCGCATCCTGAATACTCTACGCCGGAGTGTCTCAATGCGAGGGAAGTCGTGGCGTTCGAGCGGGTCGGTGAGCGCATCGTCGCCCAGGCCTTGGAGGGGATTACCAAGGCGCGCAGTCGAGACCAGTTCGTGCTGTATAAGAATAATTCAGATGGCAAGGGCAACAGCTACGGGTACCACGAGAATTATCTCATATCGCGGGCGGTGCCGTTTGAACGCATTACCCAGGTTCTTACGCCGTTTTTTGTGACCCGCTCGATTTATGCGGGGTCCGGGAAGGTCGGCGCGGAAAACCAGACCAGCCCTGTAGACTATCAGATATCGCAGCGGGCGGATTTTTTTGAAACGCTCGTGGATCTGAACACGATGGTGCGGCGGCCGATCATCAATACGCGCGACGAACCGCATTCCGATTCAGCGAAGTACCGGCGGCTCCATGTGATCGTCGGAGACGCCAATATGGCCGAGGTATCAACCTATCTGAAGGTCGGGACCCTCTCGATTGTGTTGGAGTTGCTCGAGGCCGGCGCGGACCTTCCTCGAATCAGCCTGGCCGATCCGGTGAATGCTATCAAGCAGGTCTCCCGGGATGTGCAGGTGAAGGAGAGTTTGAAGCTCAGTGACGGGAGCTCATCCACTGCGCTCGCCGTGCAGCGAGCGTACCTCAAGGCCGCCCAGAGCTATTATGCCTGCCATGAACTCAACCAGGTGACGAAGGACGTGCTGGTGCGATGGGAAGATGTGCTCGATCGCCTGGAACGGGACCCTCGGTCATTGGTGCGTGAGTTGGATTGGGTTGCCAAGCGGTACCTGATCGAAACCTATATGGAGCGAAAATCCTGTGGCTGGGACGATCCGCGCGTTCGCCTGATGGATTTCCAATACCATGATGTCCGTCCGGACAAGGGACTGTATTACACCCTGGAACGGAATCATCGGATTGAGCGCGTGGTATTGGATCACGAGATCGCGCGGGCGGAATTCAATCCGCCGGTTGGGACCAGGGCCTACTTTAGAGGACAGTGCGTCAAGAAGTACCCGAATGTCGTCTACGGGGCGAGTTGGACGTCCGTGCTGTTCGATACCGGGCAGAACAAGATCAAGAGAATCCCCTTGATGGATCCCCTGCGGGGAACCGAAGCACTCACGGGGGAGCTTTTGGCGCATGCGGAGACGGCGTCTGCGCTGCTCGCTAAACTTTCGACCTGAACTGCGACCATTGAATGAAACATTCTTCCTTCCTTCCACATCACGAGGGGTCCAGTTTCTTCGATTTCCTCACCCAGCATCATCCTGAATTAAGACCCGGTTTGAGTGAGATCGCCATGCAGCGAGCCGCGCCTCCCGTGGATTTCGGCCGACCCGGAACGATCCCGGTGCCGTATGGGACGACGGTCCTGGCGTTGAAATATCGGGATGGGGCCATTATTGCCGGTGATCGACGCGCGACCGAGGGATTTCAGATCGCCGACCGGCGGATTGAAAAGGTCTTCCGTATCGACGACTATTCCGCGATGGCGATCGCCGGGGCGGCGGGGCCGTGCATCGAGATGGCGAAATTGTTTCAGACGGAGCTTGAGCATTACGAGAAGCTCGAAGGCGTGCAGTTGTCCTGTGAGGGGAAGGCCAACAAGCTGGGGCAGATGGTAAAAGCCAACCTTCCGATGGTATTTCAGGGACTGGTCGTCATGCCGCTTTACGTCGGATACGATCTCAAGCGGAACGAAGGCCGCATTTTTAAGTACGACATTACGGGGGGACGCTACGAGGAGTCCGACCACCATTCCATCGGCTCCGGCGGCAAGGATGCCCGCAACACGATGCGTGAGCATTACCGATCCGGTCTCCAGGAAGAAGAGGCGCTGCGGGTCGGGCTGTTGGCCCTCTACAATGCGGCGGATGAGGATGTGGGAACCGGCGGGCCTGATTTAGTTCGCGGTATTTATCCGACGGCGAAAATCGTCAGTGGCGCCGGTATCACTGATGTGCCGGAAGATCGGGTGCGTGCCTTGTTCGAAACCATGATCGCAGAGCGAAGGAGATCCTAACCGATGCCGTTGCCCTACTACGTCTCGCCTGAACAAATGATGCAGGACAAGGCGGAGTATGCCAAAAAAGGCATTGCCAAAGGACGCTCCATCATTGCGCTTGAATATATCGACGGCATCCTGCTCGCAGCGGACAATCCCAGCTCCTCATTGCATAAAGTGTCAGAGGTCTACGACCGGATCGCGTTTGCCGGAGCCGGAAAATATAGCGAGTTCGAGCATCTCCGGAAGGCCGGCATTCGCCATGCCGATCTGACGGGGTACATGTATAGCCGGGAAGATGTGAGCGCGAGGACCTTGTCCAATGCCTATTCGCAGAGTCTGGGGACGGCCTTCAGCACGGACGTCAAACCGTTGGAAGTCGAAATCCTTGTCGTGCAGGTCGGTGTGAACGGTCAGGCGAATGAGATCTTCCGCATTTCATTCGACGGCAGCATCGTGGATGAAAAAAATCTCGCAGTGATCGGAGGACGGTCGGAAGCCGTTCAGCAATATTTGCGGGAACATGCGACCCCGCAGCCACCCACGCTGAGGGATGGGCTCCGGCGTTGTCTTGCCGCCCTGGAGCAGGTCGCCACTCAAAAGATCCCTTCCGAAAATCTTGAAGTCGCCGTGCTGGACCGGAACCGCCTTGGGCGGAAGTTCAAACGGTTGAGCAGTGCGGACATCTCCCAGCTCTTCGCCTGACACACCCTCCACGCAACTGCGTGCTCATCCGTTTTCCGGTCGGTGAGATGCTTTTCATTGCCGGGCATCTGTTGAAGCCTCACCCGCCGCGGTGTATCCTGAGAGAAGCGGATTCGAGGAAACGTCTCTCCATGCAGCAACGTATCTTCGGTTTAGAAAACGAGTACGGCCTGATATTTTCTCCAAACGGGAAGATTTACCTTCCGATGGAGAAAGTGCTGGGGTATATCTTCGAAGGCTTGATTCCAAACAGCTGGCCGTCGAACGCCTTTCTGGTCAACGGGGCTCGCTTCTATCAGGATACCGGCTGTCATCCCGAGTACTCCACGCCGGAATGCGACAACATTCTCGATCTGGTCATTCACGATAAGGCCGGCGAACGTTTGCTGGAAGCCTGTTTGCCGGCGGCGGAAGAGCGTCTGCGCGAAGAAGGACTGTCCGGCGAAATCTATATCTTCAAGAACAACACCGACTCACTCGGCAATACGTACGGGTGCCATGAGAATTATCTCATGCGTCGGGATGTGGATTTTTGGAAAGTCACGGAGCAGCTCATTCCGTTTTTCGTGACTCGGCAGATCTATTCCGGTGCCGGAAAAGTCCTGAAAGTCTCAGGCAAGCCGCAGTACTTCATCTCGCAACGCGCCCAGCATATTCATGAAAAAACCTCCTCCTCGACCACATCGTCCCGGAGTATCATCAACACGCGCGACGAACCCCACGCCGATGCGGAGAAATATCGGCGGCTCCATATCATCGTGGGCGACTCCAATATGTCGGAGTATGCGACGTATCTGAAAGTCGGCACCGCCACGTTGGTGCTCTCGATGATCGAAGCCGGGTACTCGGTCAGCGGGATGGAACTTGAAGATCCTGTGAAAGCCATTCGTGAAATTTCCCGCGATCCGACCCTCAACAAGAAGGTGAAGCTGGATGACGGCCGGCAGATGACTGCCATCGAGATCCAGCGGGTCTACGTCAAGCGCGCGAAAGAGTTTCTGGCAGAGCAGGAGCACGATCCGGTGCTGGACGATGTCTGGGAAAAGTGGGTGTCGGTGTTGGATCGTCTGGAAGAGGATCCGATGCAACTCGTGCACGAGGTCGATTGGGTGATGAAAAAGCATCTGATTCAGTCGTACACCGACAAGAAGGATTGCGGCTGGGATGACCCCAGGGTGTTCCTGCTGGATTTGCAATTTCATGACGTGAAACGAACCCGCGGACTGTATTATTTGATGGAGAATCGAGGGATGGCCGCGCGGGTCGTGGAGGAGGAAGCGGTGCAACGGGCGATGTCCGTGCCGCCTCAGACCACGCGCGCGAAAGTCCGCGGCGACTTTATCCGGTTCGCGAGGGCCAAGAATCGCTCGTACACGGTCGACTGGACGTATTTGAAGTTGAACGGGTACTGGGAAGAGACCATTCTTTGTATGGATCCGTTTAGTGCGGTGAACCGGCGGGTCGAAGAATTGTTGTCGCAGGTGTCAGGCGCGCGACTGTATCGATGACAGAGGGGCACGGGCAGAAGACGAGATAAGACCATGTCGTTCCTGGATCGCTTTCTCATCATTTCGGTCGTGTTGCTGACGAGTGTGTTTCCCGTCGAGCTCTTTCCGAACACGGGGCCCGCGCCTCGTGGCGGCGACGGGCAATTCAGCGGCAAGCAGGGCCAGGTGATCCTCATCCACGTGCCGGACATCAAGGATGCGGCCGGCGTCAAAGGCCAGTTCCTTGGGCGCAAGGTGACGCTCTTTCCAGACCCTTCTGCCGGCGGCGGTGCCGGTTACATCGGTTTGCTGGGGATCGACCTGCAAGATGAGCCCGGTGCGCATGAGCTCACAATCGATGCCCAACTGGGTGAGCAGATGCGCCATTTTTCCTATCAAGTGCTGGTGCTGAAGGAGAAATTCTCCGTCGAGCATCTGAAGTTGCCGAAAGACAAGGTCGATCTCGACGAGAAGGCGGCTGCGCGCTGGAAGGCGGAACAGGAACAGGTTCGCAAGGCATTGGCTGAAGAGTCGGCCATGCGACTCTGGCAGGCCGGGTTCATCGAACCGGTTCATGGTAAGCGGACAGGAGTTTTCGGCAGCGTTCGTATCATGAACGGTCAAGCTAGAAACCCGCATAACGGAGAGGATATCGGCGCGCCGATGGGCACCGACGTGATGGTCAGCAATGACGGTGTCGTCCGGCTGATTGTGGACCATATCTTTTCAGGGCGCGGCATCTTTGTGGACCACGGTCTCGGCCTGTACTCGATGTATTTTCATCTCTCCGACGTGCTGGTGAAGGAAGGTGACTTGGTCAAGGCCGGGCAGATCATCGGCAAAGTCGGCGCCACCGGCCGCGCTACCGGTCCGCATCTCCATTGGGGCATGAAGGTCAACGGCGCCCGCGTGAATCCCTATGCGCTGCTCGAATTGCCATTTCCCCAGAACCCCGCTGTTGCACGACCTGTGTCGGCCGTCCCGACGCGCCCCGCACAGGTCGAATCAAGCGCCCCCGCCGTCGGCGGAGATACGCGATAACGCGCCCCGCGGCCAGCTTGCCGTCTCATCCAGCCGGTTGATCAATTCTCAGGATCCGTGGGCCGGTTCTCTTAGGTCTGTTTCGACAATGTTGGATGAAGCGCGGCGTTCACTGTCTTTGTCAGCGAGTCGGGGGTATAGGGCTTGGGCAGAAATGTGGTCCGTGCATCAAGTTGTTCCAGCAGCGACCCCTCGCGATCCGAATAGCCGGAGGTGAGGATGATGTTGATCTCCGGTTGCAGCGTCCGGAGTTCGGCGGCGAGTTGTATCCCACCCATGCCGGGCATCACCATGTCGGTCACCAAGAGTGAGATTTTCCCTCCCCTCTGACGAACCAGCTGGAGCGCTTCCTCGCCGGTCCGCGCGGCCAGCACCGTATGATGTTGTCCGACCAGCACCGTCTGCGCCAGGCCTCGCACCATGTCATTGTCCTCGACCAGGAGAATAGTTTCCGACTGTTCAATGATGTTCCTGGGTTGAGCCACAGGGCGCGGCGAGTCGGAGTCCTCGTCGATGCACGGTAGATAAATCGTAAATGTGGTGCCGTGTCCGGGTTCGCTCTCAATCCCAACGGTCCCTCCGCTTTGCCGGACGATTCCATAGACCGTGGACAATCCGAGGCCGGTGCCTTTGCCCAGCTCCTTCGTGGTGAAAAACGGCTCAAACACGTGAGCGACCGTATCGGCATCCATCCCGCATCCTGTATCCCGGACAGCAAGCGTGACGTACGGGCCAGGGGTGAGCGGATTGGGCCAGAGCGGGTCGGAGTGCGCAATGGAAACCGATTTCGTCTCCACATCCAGGCGGCCTCCGTGCGGCATCGCATCGCGAGCGTTGACCACCAAGTTCATCACGACTTGCTCGATTTGACCGGGATCCGCCTTGACTCGTCCAAGCGCAGGATCCAAGGTGAGGGCGAGTTGAATGTCTTCGCCGATGACACGTTTCATGAGCTCGACGATGTCGGTCACCCGGTCATTCAGGTTGAGCGGTTGGCGTTCCACAATCTGGTGACGCGTGAAGGCCAACAATTGCCGGGTGAGGGCAGTGGCTTTGTTGCCGGCTTCCCTGATTTGTGCCATGCCGCGCTGCGTCCGGGTGGTTTGTCCCGGTTCACCCGTCAAGAGCTCAGCCCAGCTATTGATAATCGTCAGAAGATTGTTGAAGTCGTGTGCAATTCCTCCAGCCATGCGTCCCAGGGCTTCCATTTTCTGCGCCTGGCGAAGCTGGCGTTCGAGATCCTTTCGGTGAAGGAATTGAGAGATCATGGCGCCCAACTCGGAAGCCCGTTCCAATCGAGGTGAGCTGGGCCGCAGCCGTTCGCAGGTGAGAAACTCCATGATCCCCAGGATCTCTTTCTCCGTGTGAATAGGGAACGCGATCCCTCCGTGGAGGTGGGCGTCTTGCGCCGCCTGAAGGATCGGACCGTCGGCCTCCTTGAGAACATCCGGGCAGAGAGTGGCATCCCCTGTCTTCCAGACCCGGCCGGCCAAACCGGCTCCCTGTCGCAGGGTAAGGCCCCTATAGATTCGGGCGAAGTTCTCGGCAGGGAGGCCCGGCTGATGCCACAGGGCATTGCAGTGCAAGGTCTTGTCTTGTGAATGCACCAGCCACAATGCGCCCAGTGTCCAGCTTTGAAGCTCGCACATGGTGCGAAGAATTTTAGGGATCGCTTCACTGAGAGAGGCGGATTCCTCAAGCGCGAGGCCGACCGCGAGCTGAACGGCATGCATGGTTTCGGCTTGCCGTCGTTCGGTGATATCGGCCTTGGCGCCGATCATACGGTAGGGGTGGTCCTCGTGGTCACGAAGCACATACCCGTGATCAATGACATAGGCATAGGTGCCGTCGGCTCGACGAAATCGATATTCGGCTGTCCACAGGTTCTGGTCCGACTGAAGCACTTGAGCGAGGTTGGCGAGGACTGCGGCCTGATCCTCGGGATGAATCTGCTCGGCCCATGGAATGTGGCCCCGCCGAAGATTCTCAGGGGCCGGACCATAGACCGATTGGTGCGCCTCGTTGAACCAGGTCACGCCGGAAGTGATCTCCCAGTCCCAGATGCCGTCTCGGGTGGCGAGGCAGGTGAGATGAAAGCGCTCCTCGCTCTTCCGCAACGCTTGTTCGACGCGGTGCCGGCCCATGGCATAACGGATGGCGCGTCGGAGCGCGTCCCCCGTCAGCCGGCCCTTCACGAGATAGTCCTGCGCGCCGTGCAGGAGGGATTTCTCCGCCACCACGTCGTTATCCAGGCCTGTGAGCACGATGACCGGCGCGTCATGCGCGTGAGCCCGCACCCGATCGAGCGTCTCCAGGCCCTGGCTGTCCGGCAACGACAGATCGACCAGGACGGCATCCACCGGGCATTCCGTCAGTTTTTGTATGCCCGTCTGGAGCCTGTCCGCCCAGTTGATCGTGACAGCCTCCGTCGACCGTTCGCAGAGCGCCTGTTGGATCAACTCGGCATCATCTTCGTTGTCCTCGATCAGCAACACATGCATGTGTTACCTCTTTAGCGTCGGGACTCGCGAGACCAGCGTCCAATAGAGTTCGAACTCTTTCACGACCGATAAGAACCGGCTGAATGTCACAGGTTTTCGAATGTATGAGCAGGCGCCCTGCTCATACGACCGCACGATATCCTCCTCGCGCTCACTGACGGTCAGCATGACGACCGGGAGCGGACGAAAGCGGGGGTCGGACTTAATTTCAGCCAGCACCTCGAGTCCGGTTTTCTTCGGCATATTGATATCGAGGAGCACCAAGCCGGGGAACGGACATTGGCTGAAAGGACCTTCCCCCCGCAAATAGGCCAGCGCTTCTTCGCCGTCCCGCACAACGGCCACTCGATTGGCCATGTTCACGGTCTCGAAGGCTTCCCGGATCAACAAGATGTCGTCTTCGTTATCTTCTGCGATGAGAATATCAAAGGGCCGCATGGTCATCGTTACACCTTCCTCGGACTAGACTGGTTGACGCCAAATGTAATGAAAAATTCTGATCCGCCGCCTTCGCGGGGTTCCACCCAGGCACGGCCACCGTGTCGTTCGGCCACCTGCCGAACGATGGCCAGTCCTGCGCCGGTCCCCTCTATCTCGCGTCCGACTGCCCGTCGGAAGAGTTCGAATATCCGATCGCGCTGCTCAGGCGCCACTCCCGGGCCACGGTCGCGCACGACCAGGCCGATGAGTTCGTTTCCTTCAAGATCCATCCCGGAATGCGGCGCAATCTCAACGTCAGGAGCTTGCCCGGCGGATGCAAACTTGAGCGCATTCGCGACCAGATTATAGATACCCTGGATGGCCCAGGTGGTATTGACACGCAGGCGGGGAAGGGGGGACCGAATCGTGATTCTGGCGCCGGTTTCTTTGATGCGCCGCTCCAGCCGACGCAGGACTTCGTGCATCAGCTGTTCGGCATCGATGTCGTCGACGGGCGGATCCATGCGCTGCGCGCGGGAGAGATCCAGGATGTCCGTGAGCAGTTGATCGAGGCGTTGCGTGGCTCGAACGATGCGCCGCAGAAAATCCTGGCCCTTCTCATCGAGCCGGTTCGCATAACGTTCCTGGATGAGGACAGAAAAACTTTCAATGGCCCGCAGCGGTTCCTTCAGATCGTGGGAGGTCACGTACAGGAGCGTTTCAAGATCCTTGTTTTTCTTGAGGATCATGGTCTCGGACTGGCGCAGCTGAGTGATATCCCGGTTGGTTTCCAGGACGAGGCTCCGGCCGTTGGTGTTGAGCAATCCCCAGCGGCTGGCCACGAGCACGTCCCGCCCGTCTTTCGTACGATGGTGAATCTCGCCGGTCCATCCTCCGGTCCGTTCCAATTCGGCCTGGATCGTGCTGAGGGGAGCGGGTAGGCGACTCTGCAGCAGAAGATTGCTGCTGTGCCCCAAGGCTTCCGATCGAGTATAGCCGTACAATTGTTCACACCCGCGATTCCACTCCACGATGCCTTGGTCGAGCTCCCAGGCGAAAATCGGTTCGTACGACAATTCGATCAGCCTGCGTTGCTGGGTCATCATCTCTTCGATCTGCTTTCGCGCCGTGATGTCGCGAGCGATGGTGGAGACGGCGTTGACGAGGCCGTTGGCATCCACAATGGGGGAAACGGTTAGGGACACCTGGATAGAACTGCCGTCCTTCCGTTTGCGAATGGTTTCGTACTGTTGCACCCGTGTTCCTGTTTTGATCAGTTCGATCAGAGAGGTTTCTTCGAGCTGACGGTCCGGGGGAATGAGAAGAGAAATCGATTGACCGATGATGTCCTCGCCGGAGTACCCGAACATCAGTTCGGCGCTTTTGTTCCAGGTCAGAATGCGCCCGTCGAGCGATTTGCTGATGACGGCATCGGAAGAGGACTCGACAATAGCGGCGAGCCTGGCCTGGACCTCTTGGCCCTGCTTACGATCATGCGTATCAGTGTAGGTTCCCACCCACTTCAGGACGCGGCCGTCCCGGTCCAGGATCGGCGCCGCATGGGCATGGAACCAGCGGTAGAGGCCATCCGCCCGCTGAAAACGCAGTTCAGCGTCGAGGGGTTGGGTACGAGCCACTGCATCGCGCCATTGCTCGGTGATTCTCGGGCGGTCTTCGGGGTGGACGTGCTGGAGACATCCGGTGCTGAAGGGCTCGTCTGCGGACCGTCCCGTATAATTCATCCACTGCGGGCTGAGATAGTCGCAGGTGCCGTCAGGAAGGCACGTCCAGATCGGGAGCGGAAGCGATTCGATCAGTTCGCGAAACCGGCTTTCGCTGGCGATCAGCGCCTGATGAATCAGGTTACGTTGCGCCAATTCCTGCTCGAGGCGCTGATTGGTGTCCTCAAGCGCGGCGGTCCGTTCTTTGACGAGGACCTCGAGCGTCTGATGGCTCTGGCGAAGGGCCGCATCGGCTTTTCGGCGTTCCGTGATATCGACGAGGGTGGAGCGGCTGGCGATGAACCGGCCGTCGGGATCCTTGATGGCCGTGGCACTCAGCAGAATCGGCAGCAGCGTACCGTCTTTGCAACGGACCTCGAACTCCAGGTCCCGTACGACTCCTCTCTCGATGAAACGTGGAAACTGTTGATGAAACAGTTCGACAGACTCGGGGGTGAGAAGGTCTTGGAAGCGCATGATTCCGACGACCTCGTCTTTTTGATAGCCCAGCCAGTCGAGTTCTGTCTGGTTGATGCCGACGAACATGCCTTGCGAGTTCAGTGAATGGTATCCGCAGGGGGCATGGTCGTAGAGGTCCTGTACATCCTGCGCGTTTTTCAGCAGCAGGCCCTCTTTCAATTGCAGGGCCTTGTGTTCCGCATCCAGAGCGGCCGTTTGAATCAAGCGTTCGGTTGCCCCCCGGTACTGGACGATCAGATGGGCGATGACCGCAAACATGCCCAAGGCGGCGGCGCGATTCATGAGAGGCATCCATGAGGGCATGCTGGTCATGGGGTCGGACAGGGCGAGACACAGCAATGTGAGGGTGGCGCACACTCCCGCCGTGAGGTAGGGAATCCATGTGACAGGAGCCTGGTAGGTGAGGGTCAACGGGATGAGGTAGAGAACCCAGACAGGAACACCGAGCGGCGTCATCGCATCGAGGAAGAAGATGACCCCGATTGAGACGGCAATGAGGCTAACGATGGCCCGCCCACGAGGGGAAGGATCACACGTGCTGGACCAGAGCGCCTCGTTCTCGGCTATAGCCACGTCGCTCCTATATAGGAGTCCTGAATCTCAATAAAGAGCCAGTATTACAAGAGGCTATCGCAATCGAGGCTACTATGCACCTAATTACCTCATACGAGTAGAGTCAATCCGACCTAGGAATTTACCTAGGTGCGGTATCTGCGTATAAGAAGAGCGCCGGAATCCCGGGTGAGGACCATACAGGCAGCGGCTGAACGTGTTTCCAAAACCAGGCCGGGGGCCTAGAAATTCGTCTCCATGCTCGACGGGGTCTTATTGAGTACGGTCGCGGCGGCGAGGGAGAGGGCGGCGTCCTGATTGTGGTCGAGGGCGTAGATGCGGAATTGCACGAGACGGGTGGGGAGCAGATCCAAAAACTCTTCCAACGGTTCAGCTGAGACACCCTTCGTGCCGGGATCGAAGACGAGCAGGGGGATGCCGCGCGTATCCTTGGGATCCGGCCGCGGATCGAGCGGAGCCATGTCCACGCGGAACGGCAGCGCCTGCAATTTGGCCGGCAATGCCTTCTGGATCTGCTGCTGGAATTGTTCGTGGCTGGGAAAGTCCATGCCTCGCTCGATGCCCTTTTCCTTGAGCACCGTGCTATAGGCCATCTTCCACTTCACGTCGCGCCCCAGGATATGCGCCCATTCCTGATGCAAACGACGCAGGCTGCTTTGGCCGGCTTTCTTCCATCGCCTGACATCTTCCAACAACGACCAGTCGGTCAAGGTCAGGTATTCATCCATGTGCTTGGCGGGGTTGGACGGAAACAACAGCTTCATCGTGTCCCCGAAAATGTCGCGCAGATGAATGTCGATGGCGCGGGTTGTGCGGTGATAATACACGTTCGAGTAGAGATACATTCTGGTGTTCAGAAACATCTGCAGGGCCGGCAGCCCCGTCTTATGAATGGTAAAGCCTTTGTCGGTGACGATGGTGTAGTGAATCAGACGGGTCAGGTCAACCGGCCCCACCGCGACGCCGCACATGTAGGCATCGCGCAACACATAGTCGAGGTTGTCGGCTGTGTAGCTGCCTGAAATCACCGGCTGGAGCATGTTGATCCAGCGCGGAATGCGGGAGTTATCTTTGCCTTTCTCCTTCAGGATCACATGCGCAATGTGATCCGGATTCAGCTCTTCTCCGCGATCGAACGGGCCCGACGGACTGCGGCGGATTTTCTTGATGAGGGGCCCCAGATGCTCGCGCACGATAATCTGGCCGAGTTTCTCGTGCGAGAGACCGAAACCGTGCAAAAAGTTATCGTCGAAAAAGTGGCAGAACGGACCATGCCCGATGTCATGCACGAGGGCCGTGATGCGTAGAAATTCCTCGACCAAGGCCGCCGAGGGAACGTCGGGCACCGCCTTTTTCAAGAATGGATAGAGATGGCGCGCGAAGCGGCCTGCCACGTGCATCGTCCCAAGTGAATGCACGAATCGCGTATGTTCCGCCGAGGGGTAGACCCAGCGGGCGCTTTGGAGCTGATAGATGTAGCGCAGTCGCTGCACCCATGGAGAATCGATCAGATCCTTTTCCGTGCGTTCCGAGGGATCCGGCGTCGCATACGGCACCGTAAACGACACGTATTCGTGGATGGGATCGGCGATGAGGGCTGATCCGTCATAGGGAGCCGGGGGATGTGCGGTTGGTAGTTTCATGAGGTCGACTGATGGATGATCTTAGCGCAGGCCTGATGAGGGGGGCAACGGTTGATGACCGTCCGACGGGTTTGTGCTCCGGTATTTGGAGAGCAAGAGATAGGCGAGCGGATAGGCGACCAGGCCACCCGCAATACTCAGAACCATCCCGCCGACGAAGAACGGCCAGGCGTAGGGCATGACCTGGTGATAAATCCCCATGAAAGACAAATCGCTCCAGTCAAAGGAGGGAAAGTCATGCACTCCTAAGAGGGTGGCGCCGGTCCAGTAGGTGCCTCCGAGGATGGGAATCAGCGTCCAGGGATTGTTGAGGAATGCGCCGGCGAGCAGCGCCACGACGTTCAGCCCGAATGCCCAGGCGCAGAACCCCACCATCACCATATGGAGACCATAGGCCGGGGAAAAGCCGATGAAGATGCCGATGGCAAAGGCCAGCGCCGTCCGGTGCGGTGTTTCATCGAGATGGAGCACTTGGCGAAACAACGAGCGTACGTCTGTCATTGATGTCTTTATTCCGGAGATCGCTAAGAGGGCCGCAGAAAATGTTCGTAACTGGTGGCCGGCAGCGGTTGCGTGGTTCCTGTTGCCGTTCGTAAGCGCAGACCGAGCCGCTTCGGTGTGATCGAGCCGATACAGGTGAAACAAAAGTCGGTGTTCGCGGCCAGCCGTTCGAATTGTTCTTGCTTGCGACGCGGAACGGTGAACAGGAGCTCGTAGTCCTCACCGCCCTGTAACCCGATCTGCTGCGAATCACGGCCATGCGCCAGGGCGTAGGCCCGACAGGCCGGAGAAATCGGGAGTGAGCCGGCGAGCACTTCCGCTCCGACGCCGCTCTCTTCGCAGAGGTGTCGGAGGTCGCCGGTCAGACCATCGGACAAGTCGATCGCCGCACCGCTGAGTCCATGTTTCACCAGCCATTGGCCTTCTGCGATGCGGGCGGACGGCCGGTGGTGACGCGCGAGCAGAAAGCGGGTATATGCGGGACGCAGTTTCGCCGGTCCGGCGCGGGCCGTGGCCGTCAGGAGGTCCAGCCCTGCGCGGGAGTCGCCGAGTGTGCCGGTGACGTACAGCCGGTCGCCGACGCGGGCTCCGCTACGCAGGAGAGTGCGACGAGGTTGTACGGTTCCGGTGAGCGTGATGCTGAGAAACAGGCCGGACTTGGAGGCGGACGTGTCTCCGCCGACCAGGCAGACCCGATAGGGATCGGCGGCTTGCATCATCCCGCGATAGAGTCGTTGAATCTGTTCTGTCGAGCAGGTCGGCGGAATTGCGATGGCCACGAGCATGAATCGGGGTGTGCCGCCCATGGCGGCGATATCGCTTAAGTTGGCGATGGCCGCCCGGTATCCGATGTCGTCATAGGAGGAGGTGGCGGGATCGAAGTGCACACCCTCAGCCAGGAGGTCCGTCGTGATGAGGGTCCATTGGTCGGACGAGGTCTTGAGGATGGCCGTGTCATCGCCGATCCCCTTGAACACCTGACGATCGGGTCGGGCGGCCTGTGCTTGCAGCAGCCGGATCAGGACGAACTCGCTACCGACAGAACTGGTCCGGCGGGATCGGCCTGACGGCATATTAGAGCATCAACGATGGCAAAGCCGTCGGAAGGTGGAGGCTTTTCCTGGGCGAGCCGGTTGCCCGCTTGGATGTAGTCGCGCGCGCCGATTTCTTGACGGGAGTCTTCGGGGCCGATGCGCGCGGTGTGCGGGACGATGATCGCCGCAGGGCCGCTTTGATGACATCATCGACTGTATCGACAAAGATCAACTCGATGCCTTTGAGGATATGTTTGGGAATTTCCTCCAGGTCCTTCTTGTTGCGCTTCGGAAGGACGACGGTCGCGAGTTTCGCCCGTTTGGCCGCGAGGATTTTTTCCTTCAAGCCTCCGATCGGTAGCACGCGCCCGCGCAGGGTGATTTCTCCGGTCATGGCCAGGTCGCGCCGGACGGGGATCTGGGCCAGCGCCGAAGCGATGGCCGTGGCCATGGTGATGCCGGCAGACGGTCCGTCTTTTGGTGTGGCGCCGGCCGGCACGTGAATGTGAATGTCGTTCTTGGCAAAGATGTCGGGGCTGATGCCCAGGGTCTTCTCCCGGGAGCGGACATAACTCAGGGCGGCCTGTGCGGATTCTTTCATGACGTCGCCGAGATGCCCGGTGAGGGTGAGTTGCCCCTTGCCCTTCATGACGGTCGCTTCGATATAGAGCACGTCGCCGCCGCTCTCCGTCCAGGCAAGGCCGGTGGCGACGCCGATTTCGTCCTTTTCAAGTTCCGCCTCCGGAACGAACTTCGCCACACCCAGAAACTTGTTCAAATTGGTCTGGTCGATAGCGTGACACTCGGATTTGCCCTCGGCGACCTTCTTGGCGACTTTCCGCATGAGGTTGGCGATTTCCCGTTCGAGGTTCCGGACTCCGGCTTCGCGCGTGTAGTGCGAGATGACGTGGCGGATGGCCGGCTCGTTCACGCGGATATGTTTTTCGGTAATGCCGTGCTCGTTCATCTGTCTGGGTATTAAGTACTTCTGCGCGATCCCGAGTTTCTCTTCTTCCGTATACCCCGGGATGTCGATGACCTCCATGCGGTCCCGTAACGCGGGCAATATCGGATCCATGAGGTTGGCCGTCGTGACGAACATGACTTCGGTCAAATCGAAGGGCACCCCGAGATAGTGATCGGTGAAGGTGCTGTTTTGTTCGGGATCCAGCACTTCCAGCAGCGCGGCCGAAGGATCGCCGCGGAAATCCATGCCGACTTTGTCGACCTCGTCGAGCATGAACACGGGATTGTTCGTGCCGGCTTGTTTCATGCCCTGGATAATCCGTCCCGGCAGTGCGCCGACGTAGGTCCTGCGATGGCCACGGATTTCGGCCTCGTCGCGGACTCCGCCCAGACTGATCCGGACGAACTCACGGCCGAGCGCGCGGGCGATGGATTTGCCGAGCGAGGTTTTGCCGACGCCGGGCGGTCCCACGAAACAGAGGATGGGCCCCTTCATTTTCTCTTTGAGCTTGCGCACGGCGAGGTATTCGACGATGCGTTCTTTCACTTTTTCCAAGTCGTAGTGGTCCTCGTTCAGGACCTTCATTGCGGCTTTCAGGTCGAGATTGTCTTTCGATTTCTTATTCCACGGGAGCTCGACCATCCATTCCAGATAGGTCCGGACCGTGGCCGACTCCGCCGTGTCCGGATGCATTTTTTCGAGCCGCTTGAGCTGCTTCTCGGTTTCCTTGAGAACCTTTTCGGGCATCTTGGCGTCTTTGATGCGCTTGCGGAATTCCGCCACTTCCTCCGCCCGTTCGTCCAACTCGCCGAGTTCTTTCTGGATGGCTTTCAACTGCTCGCGCAGGAAGTATTCGCGCTGGGTCTTGTCCATCTCCCCTTTGGCTTGCGCCTGGATCTTCTGCTGCATGGAGAGGACATCGATTTCCTTGGAGAGAATTTCGCTGATCTGGCGCAGCCGCTGAATCGGGTCCACGATCTCCAGGACGGCCTGCGTGATGTCGACCTTCAGTCCGAGATTGGAGGCCACCATGTCGGCGAGCCGGCCGGGATCTTCCAGATTTTCAATGACCACCATCACGTCGGGAATCAGCACCTTGCCGAGGCTGACGATCTTCTCGATCTGCTCCTTGACCGTGCGCATGACGGCCTCGGTCTCCAGCGTGGATCCGGATTGCTTCGTCTCGACGAGTTTCTCGATGCGAACCGAATAATAGGGGTCGTTCTGGATGTATTCTTCGATCCGTCCCTTGGCCAGTCCCTGGACTAAAATCTTAATCCGTTCGTCGGGCAGCTTGAGCATCCGCATGATGATGCCCACGGTGCCGACGGCGTGAATGTCGTCCGGTTGCGGGTTTTCCACATCCAGGGATTTCTGGGTGGCGAGGAACAACATGCGGTTGCCCGCGAGCGCGGCTTCGATTGCCTTGATCGACATCTCGCGCCCGACAAACAGCGGGAGCACCATGTAGGGAAACACGACGATATCTCGGACGGGCAGCAGGGGCAGCTGGTCCGGCGGTTCGAGGTTCTGGTTGCTTGAGAAGTCTTGTTCTACTGCTTCAGCCATGAGGCTCCAGTCTGCTGCTGTAGGGTCTCAGTGATGGTGACGTGCTGTGGCACGGTTCGGGTGACGGTAGTCCGTCATGCCCAGGGCTAGTTGGTGGTGCGTGTTCGACCTTGGCCGGATCGGCTTGGGCCGCGGCGACGCACGTCGGCGGCGGTCGGTCGGAGTCGTTGTTGCAGGAACTCGCCGAACGCAGGTCCCAAGGACGGATTCTTGAGCGCCAATTCCACGGTGGCAATGAGGAATCCGAGTTTGTCGCCCGCATCGTGCCGCTGTCCCTCGATTTCGTGGGCGAACATCGGGGTGTGCTTGACGAGTTGCCGCAAGGCGTCGGTCAACTGAATTTCTCCGTTCTTACCCGGAGGCGTCTTGCGGAGGATCGGGAAGATCTCCGGCGGCAAGACATACCGGCCGATGACGGCGAGATTCGACGGCGCATCGGCGGGCGCGGGTTTCTCGACCAGGTCATCGACCCGGTGCAGCCCTTTGCCCAGGCCTCGGGCCGAGATGATGCCGTAGCGACTCACCTCCTGGGGCGGAACTTCCTGCACGCCCAGGACGGCGCCTTTGCGTTGCTTGTAAATATGAATGAGCTGGGCGAGGCCGGGGACCGCCGCGTCGATGATTTCATCGCCCAAAATGACGGCGAACGGCTCATCGCCGATCAGGTGCTGGGCGCAGAGCACCGCGTGCCCGAGGCCCATGGCTTCCGGCTGGCGGACGTAACAGAAGTTTGCCAGATTCGAAATGTGCCGCATCTGGTTGAGCACCTGCCCCTTGCCGCTGCCCTTGAGATTTTCTTCCAGTTCCAGAGAGCGGTCGAAGTGGTCTTCGATCGCGCGCTTGCCGCGGCCCGTGATGACGATGATGTCTTCGATACCGGATGCGACGGCTTCTTCCACGACGTACTGAATCAGCGGTTTGTCGACCAGCGGCAGCATCTCTTTGGGAGAGGCTTTGGTGGCGGGGAGGAAGCGAGTGCCCAGTCCGGCAGCGGGAATAATAGCTTTACGTACATCTGTTCTCGTCATAGGGGGATAGTATGTGATGGGGTAAGTGAAGTCAAGATTTCCTCCGGTCTTTTCGGCTCGGCGCGTGCGTCGTTGCGCGGGGAAACTCCTTTACATTGAAAAATGTGGTCAATATAATCCGAGAGTTTTTCTGCACATGTGCGGTGGTGCTGCAACGAAAGCGGCGCATCGGTGATGGTAACGACAACAGTTCGTGAGTGCCTGCGCAAGGCCGGTCGGCCCGGCGCACCAGACGCGACACGGAACGCGGTGGTTTCCTATCTCGAACTTCAGGACAACCAGTGCTTGCATTCCCAAGTGGTACGGAAGGATTGCGGTGACCAAGTCGGGAGGCAGGCGGTGGGTGCCGATTCTTATTCTCGCGCTGGTGGCCTTCTACGCGTTCGGTGTAGAGGCGCCTTTGTACGCCCAGGACGGCGTGCCGACGGTCACGTCGGTCACCATCAGCGGGCAGAAGCGCATTGAACTCCAGGCGATCGAGGGGCGTCTCACGCTCAAGGCCAACGATCGTTTTACGGCCGACGCGCTCCGCGAGCAGGTCAAGATCCTGTACGGCACCGGCTACTTTGAAGACGTACAAGTGGAGACGGAACCGGCGGCGGGAGGTGTGTCCGTCGGGTTTGTCGTCCGGGAAAAGCCCTTCATCACGGAGATCGTGTTCGACGGCAACGAGGAATTGAGCGACGACAAGCTCAAGGAAAAGATCACGATCAAGAGCCAGACGTTCCTCGATCAGCAGCAGGCCAAAGAGAGCGCGGAAAAAATCCGGCTCGCCTATCAAGAGGACGGGTATTACAACTGTCAGGTCATTCCCGTCATCCAGGCGGTGGACGAGGACCGGAAACGGTTGACCTACTTCATCAAGGAAGGCACCAAGGCCAAAGTCCTCCATATCAATTTCGAGGGGATGCGGGCCGTGACCAAGGAAGAAGTCTTTAAGGTGACGGCGACCCGGGAATGGATTCCCTGGTACGGAATCATCACGCAGTTGAAGGTGCCGTCCCTGCTGTCCGATGCCGGCGTGCTGAAGCGCGAAGAACTGGGCAACGATATCGAGCGCATGCGGGAAGTCTATTTGAAC
This sequence comes from Nitrospira defluvii, assembly GCA_000196815.1. GTDB lineage: Bacteria > Nitrospirota > Nitrospiria > Nitrospirales > Nitrospiraceae > Nitrospira_A > Nitrospira_A defluvii_A. The sequence goes on along the minus strand of FP929003.1, from coordinate 2,996,438 downwards.
AAGGGCTACCTGAACGTGCAGATCAGCCAGCCGACGCTGGAACTGAGCGAGGACAAGAAGTGGTTCGAAATCAACTATTCGATCGTTGAAGGCGAGCCGTTCATCGTGCAGGAAGTCGGATTTCGCGGGAACACGGTGTTCGAGGATCATGAATTGCGCGAAGGCCTGAACATCAGGCCGGGCGAAATTTTTCAGCGGGCCAAGATCCGGGGAGAAATCACGCGCATCACGGATTTGTACGGTGCGAAGGGGTATGTGTTCGCCGACGTCGTGCCCAACGTGACGCCCGACAACAATACGCGCACGGCCACGATTCTCCTCAATGTGAAAGAGGGGGAAATGATGCGGATCCGCGAGATCCACGTCAACGGCAACGACAAGACCCGCGACAATGTGGTACGCCGCGAACTGCGCTTGGACGAGCAGGATGTGGTCGACACCCTGGCATTGAAGCGTAGTTTCCAGCGATTGAACAATCTCAACTTTTTCGAGACGGTCGAAATTCTGCCGCAGCAGGTTGATGTGGACAAGGTCGACCTCAATGTGAAAGTGAAGGAGAAGCCCACCGGCCAGTTCAGCATCGGCGGTGGATTCAGCACATTGGATAAACTGGTGGCGATCGCGGATATCACCGAAGGAAATCTCGGCGGGAACGGCTGGTTGGGTCGCATCCGCGGGCAATTGGGCCAGCAACGGTCGTTGGGATTGGTGACGTTCCGCAACCCCTACGTGAACGATTCGTACAATGCCCTGCAGCTGGATATTTATCGGTCGATGACCAACTACATCTCCTACTTCGAGTCCAAGTCGGGTGTCAGCGCGACGTGGAGCCGATGGTTGTCGGAGTATGTGAACGGGAGCATCAGTCTGTTCGGCGAGCAACTCAAATACAGCGATCCTGAGGTAGGGCTGTGCCCGGATTTTATTCCGCTCATCTGCCGCCAGCTCGGGACGCAATCGTCGACGGGTTTTCGTACGTCGATTTTTCGAGACACGCGCGACTATTACCTGGATCCTCGCACCGGCTGGCGCTTCAGTCTCGGGGTCGACTACGGAACGCCTGCGCTGGGCGGCAGCAATCACTTTTTCAAGTATTATGCGGACGTGATCAAGTACACGCCGTTGATCTACGACACGAGGTTCTCGGTGCACGTTCGGTACGGTTCGACGGAGGGGATCGGGGGCCGGCCCATTCCCCTCACCGAGCGGTTCTTCGTCGGCGGTATCAACACCATGCGCGGGTTCGTATTCGGGCGGGCGGGGCCTGTGACGCCGAACGGATCTCTCTTGGGTTCCGCGAAGGAACTCATTTTCAACAACGATTTCATTTTCACGATCTCGTCCGAGGCGAAACTGAACGGTGTCTTCTTCTTCGATTACGGAAACGGATTCGACGATAACGAACCGGTGCAGTTCAACAAACTGCGGAGCGCGGCCGGGTTCGAAGCCAGGTGGATTTCTCCGTTCGGTCCCTTGCGGGCGGCCTATGGAATCAACCTGGATCCTCGGCCCACGGAGCGAATGGGTGTGTTCGAATTTACGATCGGATCGCTGTTCTAATACAGGCCGAGTGAGTGTCTGAGAAAGGAATCGCTGGAATGGGGAGACCAGTGTGTTGCAGCGGATCGAGGAGAGCCGGTTGGGCCGGGATGTGCCTGGCGCTCCTGACCCTGTCGGTGCTGGTCGGCGGATGCCGGTCGAACCATTCGACGGTGCCGACGTCCACGCGTATCGGCGTGGTGGATCCCCAGCGAGTGTTGAGCGACACCAATGCCGGAAAAAAGGCGAAGGACATGCTGGCGTCGTTTGCCAAGAACCGGCAGGCCTTGATCGAGTTGGAGGAAAAAGAGTTGCGGCGGATGGAAGAAGACTTCATGAAGCAGGGCAGTGTGTTGAGCGCCAACGCCAAGCGCGAGCGGGAAGAGCAATTCCGTCGTCGTATGTCGGAGTATCAGCAGAAGGTCACCGACCTGAATCGTGAAGTGCAGGATAAGCAGAAAGAGGTGCTGGACGGATTCCGCGAAAAAATTGAAACCTTGTCGGGCCGAGTGGCCAAACGGTTGGAACTCCAGGCCGTGTTCGATCGCGGCCGCGGGGGGCCCACGCTGTACTTCGACGAGGGGGTGGATGTGTCGTCGCAGGTGATCGAAGAATTCAATAAAACGTATCCATGATGAGGGAGCCCATGAACGTACGTACTTGGATCGTAGCGGGTGCGGTGCCGGTGGTGTTGGCGTGCCTGGCGCAGCCTGCGCAGGCGGCGGATCGCCTCAAGGTCGCGATGATGGACCAGCAACAGGTCGTCGAGCGGAGCGTGGCCGGGAAACGCGCCCTTGAAGATCTCAAAAGTTATTCGACGACGCGCCAGAAGATCATCGATTCCGACGACCAGGAATTGAAAGAGCTTGAGAAAGCGCTCCAGGACAGCGCGCTCACCGACGAGATCCGCAAGGAGAAGCAGGAACAATTCAGGGCGAAGCTGGAGGCCTATCAGCGCCGGATTCAGGACTTCAACCGTGAGGTGCAGGAGAAGCAGAAGGGCATGGTCCTTGATTTCGCGCAGCGCATCCATGCGGCGGTCTCCGCGGTGGCCCAGAAGGAAGGGTATATCGCCGTCATCGACCGGGGCAGCGAGTCCACCGTCAAGATCGTCGTGTACGGCCATCCGTCGGTCGACCTCACGGAGCAGATCGTCAAGGAGTTCGACCGGCAAAACAAATAGCCGGGATGTGTAATCGTCTACGCAACACAGGAGGCGGGGCTGATGTCAGTGATGGACAATGTTGAGATTCAATCGATCCTTCCCCACCGGTATCCGTTCTTGCTGGTCGATCGCATTCGCGAACTCGATCCGGACCGCCGGATCGTCGGCATCAAGAATGTGACGATCAACGAGCCGTTTTTTCAGGGGCATTTCCCCGGTCGTCCGGTCATGCCCGGCGTGTTGATTCTTGAGGCACTGGCCCAGGTGGGCGGGGTGCTGGCGTTCAAGTCGTTGGGGGCGGTCGGTCGGCCGGTCGTGTATTTGACCGGCATCGACGGGGCGAAATTCAGGAAGCCGGTGGTCCCGGGTGACATTCTTCGCTTGGAAGTGGATGTGCTGAAGAAGCGCGCGCCGTTCTGGAAGATGCAAGGCAGGGCCTTCGTCGAGTCCGAACTGGTGTGTGAGGCGGAGGTCACGGCCATGGTCACGGATGAACAGGCCGGCGGGACCAAGTAGCCGGAACCCTGTGTCGGTCGCGTGGCGTTGAACAGCATAGCAGTCGATGGTGAGGAGGTTTTGAGTGAACATACATCCGACCGCGGTGGTCCATCCCAAAGCGGTGCTCGCTGACGATGTGGAAGTGGGCGCTTATTCCGTCGTCGGTGAACACGTCCGGATCGGCGCAGGCACTCGCGTCTTGTCCCACGTGTGCATCGATGGGTGGACCGATATTGGAGAGCGGTGCGAATTACATCCTTTTGTATCGGTCGGCGGACCGCCTCAACATATGCAGTATAAGGGCGAGCCGACCAAGGTCGTGATCGGTCACGACAATATTCTGCGGGAGTACGTGACGGTCAACCGGGCGACGGTGCAAGGCGGCGGAGTCACCAGTATCGGCGACTCCAACTTCCTGATGGCCTATGTCCATGTCGCGCACGATTGCCACCTCGGCAATCATCTCATACTCGCGAATGCGGCAAGTCTGGCCGGCCATATTACGATCGGCGATCACGCCATCATCGGCGGACTCTCGGGCATTCACCAGTTCGTGCGGATCGGCGCCTATGCGATGGTCGGCGGTTGCTGCGCGCTCGGCCAGGACCTGCCGCCGTTCATGCGGGCTGCCGGTGGATATCGCGCCCGGATGTACGGGCTGAACTCCATCGGTCTGCGACGGCATGGATTCTCCTCCGAGCGGATCGCGGCGCTCAAGAAGTCGTACGAAGTCCTGTTTCGTTCCGGGCACCGGGTGGCGGAGGCCGTCAAGCTGGCGCGCGAGAGCTTCAGTGCCAGCCCGGATGTCATGCAGGTGGCCGCGTTTATGGAAGGGACCAAACGCGGGATCTGCCGGTCGGTCGGCAAGGAACAAGAGGGCGAAGAGGAGTAGCACGTGGCGAAGCAAGTGGCCGAGCATAGGCACGCATCCGATGGGCAGCGGATCGGGCTGATTGCGGGCAACGGCCGGTTTCCGATCATTTTTGCCGACAATGCGAAGCGACTCGGATATTCCGTGTCCGCGGTGGCGCATGAGGGCGAAACCGACCCGGAACTCGCGCGGCATGTCGATCACATCCACTGGATCAAGATCGGCCAGTTCGGCAAGTTGATCGAGGCGCTCAAGGGCGACGGCGTGCAGCGTGCAGTCATGCTGGGCGGTATCAAGAAGACGCACATATTTTCCACGGTCCGGCCTGACTTTCGCGCCTTGGCTCTGGCCGCGAAACTGATTCATCTCAAGGACGACGACATCCTCCGCCGGGTGGCCGAAGAGATCGAACAGGAAGGCATTCAGATCTGCGAGTCTACATTCGGCCTGGAAGGGATCCTGGTCGAGGAAGGCACGTTGACGAGGCGCGAGCCGAGCAAGAAAGAATGGGAAGACATCCGGTACGGCTGGGATGTCGGAAAACAGATCGGAGCGCTGGATATCGGCCAGTGCGTCGTGGTGAAGGATCGGGTGATTGTGGCTGTCGAAGCCGTGGAAGGAACCGATGGCGCGATCCGCCGGGGCGGTGAACTGGCGCATGGCGGCGCCGTGGTGGTGAAACGGTGCAAACCCCAGCAGGATCTCCGGTTCGATCTTCCTGCCGTCGGTCCGCGCACCATCGAGGTGATGGAGTCTGTGAAGGCGTCGGTCCTGGCGTTGGAAGCGGGACGCGGGATTCTTCTGGATCGTGACGACACGATTGCGAAGGCGAACCGGGCCGGCATCGCAATCATCGGAATGACATAACCGGCTTCGGAAACACTCGAGTCGTGCACCCTGCGCAGCGATCAGCGTCTGTAAGGTGTCAGGTTGAATAGAATACGCAGGATGCGAAATAAGGCCGTCCGGATGAGACAGGATTGGGCGCGATGAAACAGCTTCGAGCCGGCGTGATCGGTGTCGGTCACCTGGGGCAGCACCATGCCCGCCACTATGCGACTCTCCCCGGCGCAACGCTGGTCGGTGTGTGCGATGCCTCGCCGACCCGTGCCAAGTTGATTGCCGATCGGCACGGCGTACAAGCCTGCACGGACCTCGACGACCTCCTCAAGCAGGTCGATATCGTCAGTGTGGCCGCTCCTACCTCTGCGCATTTTTCGGCGACCAAAGCCTGCCTGGAGGCGGGCAAGCACGTGTTGGTCGAAAAACCGATCGCCGTGACATCGGCGGAAGCCCGTGAATTGGTCGAGCTGGCCGCGCGCCGCGGGTGCTTGTTACAGGTCGGACATAGCGAGCGGTTCAATCCGATCATGCAGCGCATGCGCCCCTTCATCGAACGCCCGGCCTTTATCGAATGTCACCGCTTGAGCGCCTTCGGTGAGCGAGGGACCGACGTCGATGTCGTGCTGGATCTGATGATTCACGATCTGGATCTGGTGTTGTCGTTCAATCCGGGGCCGGTCGAAGAGGTGCGGGCGGCCGGCGTGCCGGTGCTCTCGTCGAACATCGATATCGCCAATGCCCGTATTGCCTTTGCCGGCGGCTGTGTCGCGAACGTGACGGCGAGTCGCGTCTCGACCAACAAGATGCGCCGGCTGCGTGTCTTCCAGCGCGATCGTTACGTCTCGATCGATTTTCAAACGCGCCAGGCTGTCGTGTCCCGTCGTGTGCAGGCGGCCGGCGCCAAGCCGACCATCGACATCGAATCTTACCAGGCCGGAGATGAGGAGCCGTTGCGGCTCGAGCTGGACTCGTTCATTCAGGCGGTGAACAACGGGACTCGTCCCGTCGTATCCGGTGAAGACGGGGAAGCGGCGCTCAATCTGGCGACCCTGGTCCTGGATGCCATCAGCCGGTTTACGCAACGCCATTCGGCGGATGAGGCTGCGGCAGTGGCCTTTGGCCGGGAGAATGTGTAAGGGGATGACCTCTGTGCCGATCTGCACGAGACGAGCAGCATGCCGCGCATCTTAATCGTCACCGGAGAAGCGTCCGGCGACCTCCATGGAGCTCACTTGGTCAAGGCGCTCAAGGAGCTGTCCCCCGCCCTTCAGATTGTGGGTGTCGGCGGCGCGTCGATGCGGGCGGCCGGCGCGGAACTGGTGAAAGATATTCCCCAGCTGGATGTGATGGGGCTCATCGGCCTGTCTGCCGTCAAAACGATGCTGCGGCGGATTTCGCGTATCCGGACATTGATCAAGGGGGAACGCTGGGATCTCGTCGTGTTGATCGACAACCCCGGCCTCAATTTTCATTTTGCGCGAGTGGCCAGGGCCTGCGGTCTCAAAGTGTTGTACTACATTGCGCCGCAAGTGTGGGCCTGGCGGCGCGGGCGGATGCGCTGGATTCAGCAGCGCGTCGATCATGTGCTCGCGATTCTGCCGTTCGAGGAACCGCTCTACAAACAGGCCGGTGTGCGGTGTACGTTTGTCGGGAATCCGCTGCTCGACGAAGTCGCGCCGTCGTACGATCGGCAAGCGTTGCGCCGGCAGTTCGGACTGTCGGATGCGGGCCCTGTGATCGGCCTGTTTCCGGGCAGTCGAAAAGGCGAACTGCTCGAGCATATTCCGCTGCTTCTGGAGACGGTGCAGCGCCTTGCCGAGCGGCATCCGGCGATTCAATTCATCCTGGCGCAGGCGTCATCGATTCAAGACGAGTTCCTTGCCGATCTCCTGAAAGCGAGCCCGGTGCCCATTCGGGTCTTTCGCAATCAGGCCAGTGAAGTCATGGCGGCCTCGGACCTGCTGGTCGTCAAGTCGGGCACGTCCACCTTGCAGGCTGCGGTGGTGGGAACGCCCATGATTTTGTTCTATCGGGCCTCATCCTGGCTCACGTACCGGTTGGCGCGTCTCCTGATTCGGGTGCCCTGGATCGGTCTCGCGAATCTGGTCGCCGGACGGGGGATCGTGCCGGAACTGATTCACGATGAGGCGACGCCGGAACGACTGGTGCAAGAAACCGAACGGCTGTTGGCGGATCCCCGGGCCTATGAAGACATGAAGGCCGCGCTCTTGTCGGTGCGCCGGGCGTTGGGCACACCCGGCGCGTCGCGTCGTGCCGCAGAAGCCGTCCTGGCCGAGTGTCGCGCATGAAACAGTATCTTCGGCTCCTCAAGTATCTGAATCCCTACCGGTTTCGACTGGGCGCGGCGTTTCTGTGCGCGTTGCTCGTGGCCGGACTCTCCGCCGCCTATGCCTGGTTGGTGCGGCCGGTCCTCGACGGCCTGTTCATCAGCAAGGATGAAAGCCTGCTGCTCGTGCTTCCCATCGCGATCCTGGCGGTGGCGGTGCTCAAGGGGGTGTTCAACTACGGGCAGAATTATCTGATGAACTATGTCGGGAACCAGGTCATCGGCGACATCAGAGAGCAGCTCTTTTCCAAACTCGTTCGACTGCCGGTTCACTTCCACGACACGAATACGTCGGGTCGTTTGGTCTCCCGAGTCATCAACGATGTGAACCAGATGGCCAACGCCGTGGCAGGGGTGCTCAAGGATCTGTTTCAGCAGGGACTGACGTTTCTGGCCATGATCGGCGTGATCATTTACCAGAACTGGAAACTGGCGGCGGTCTCGATGATCGTGGTGCCGCTCTCCGTGGTGACCATGGCGAGAATGGGAAAACGGTTGAGGAATCTGGCGACGCGCGGCCAGGAACGCATGGGCGACATGGCCTCGACGCTGCAAGAAACGTTGGCTGGAATCCGCATGGTGAAATCGTTCGGCCGGGAAGAGGAAGAGGCCAAGCGATTCCGTCTGAGCAACGACGCCTTCATCCATACGACGATGAAGGCCATTCAGGTTTCCTCGCTGGGTTCCTCCCATATGGAGGTCATCGGTGTGCTCGGGGTCGCGGGGATCATCTGGTACGGCGGGTATCTGGTCATCCACGATGAAATGACTCCCGGCGCCTTCTTCTCATTCCTGGCGGCCATGTTCATGGCCTACACGCCGATCAGAAGATTGTCCGGCGCGAACAACACGGTGCAGCAGGCGCTGGCGGCCGCCGAGCGGGTGTTCGATGTGCTCGATTTGCCGACGGAGCAGGAGGACAACGGCGGCCGGACGGAGTTGCCGGCCATTTCCAGGTCCCTCGAATTCCGGCAGGTCGCGTTTCAGTATGAAGGCCAAAGCGAGCCTGCGCTGAGCGGTATCGATCTGACGATCCGGGCGGGCGAGATCATCGCCTTTGTGGGCAGCAGCGGGAGTGGAAAGACCACGCTGGTGAGTCTGCTGCCGAGGTTCTACGATCCGACCGGCGGGCAGATTCTGATCGACGGGGTGGACCTTCAGACCTGCAGTTTGCGGTCGGTGCGCGGGCAGATCGGCATTGTCTCCCAGGAAGTCGTGCTGTTCGACGATACGGTACGCAACAATATCGGCTACGGGCGGCAGGGCGCCACGCCCGACGATGTGATGCGAGCGGCCCAGCTGGCCTATGCGCATGAGTTCATTGTCCGGATGCCGGCCGGGTATGATACGTTGATCGGAGAGCGCGGGCTCAAGCTCTCGGGGGGGGAACGGCAGCGTCTGGCGATCGCTCGGGCGATCCTCCGCGACCCGCCCATCCTGATTCTGGATGAAGCGACCTCGGCGCTGGACACCCAATCGGAGCGCATCGTGCAGTTGGCCCTGACCAATCTGATGCACAACCGAACGACTCTGGTCGTGGCGCACCGCCTGTCGACCATTCAGAATGCCAGCCGCATCGTGGTCTTGGACCGGGGCAAGGTGGCGGAAGTCGGCTCGCACGAAGAGCTGCTGCGGAAGGGCGGCATGTATAAGCGCTTGCATGCGATGCAGTTTGCCGATGCGATCTCGGAGTAGGGACGCAGGTGAAGGCGGGGATGGGAGTTCAATGACAACTGATCGATCGGCGGCGGGTCCTCAGCCGCAGCCGTTGCAGAAGCGGATCGTCAATGCGCTCAAGGTCGCGGTGGTGCCTCCCGTCGGCTACCGGATCATTCAGATGCTGCGCCGCACGATGACCTGGCGCACCGAAGGCTCAGAGCATGTGAACCGCTTGTTTGCAGAAGAGAAGCGCGTAATCCTGGCCTTCTGGCATGCTCAGCAGCTGATGATGCCGCTGGCCATTCCGGGACTCGAAGCCCATGTGTTGATCAGTCAGCATCGCGACGGCGAATTGATCCGCCGCATCGTGGCACGGTTCGGATTGGACGCCGTTCGGGGCTCCAGTACCAGAGGGGGCGCGGAAGCGTTTCGACAGCTGATTCGCCTGGGGCGGTCCGGCGGCAACCTGGTACTGACCCCTGACGGACCGAAGGGCCCGCGTCAGATTGCGAAGGTCGGTGTGGTGCAGTTGGCGCGGGCCACCGGCCTGCCGATCATCCCGATGGCCTTCGGCTGCTCAAAAAAAAACTCTTCGCGAGCTGGGACCGGTTCATCATGCCCTATCCGTTCTCGCGGGGCCTCTTTCTCCTGGGGCCGCCGATCAGCGTGCCGCACGATGCCTCGGCCGACGACCTCGAGCGGTTCCGCCGGGAGTTGGAAGAGACGCTGAACCGCATGACGATCGAGGCCGATGAGGCCGTCCTGCGGGCTGGTCCGTGATGTGGTATCTGCTCTACAATAGTCTTCTGCTCCTGGTTTCCCCGATTATCCTGTTCGTCTTGTTGGCCAAGCAGCGTTGCCGTCGCGGGTTGCCGCAGCGACTGGGACTGCGCGCGGAGCCGCCCGCTTCCGAGCCAGGCGGCAGGGCTGGTTGCATCTGGATTCATGCCGTGTCGTTAGGCGAGGTGGTCGCGGTGGCGCCGCTTGTGCGGGAGTTGCGTCGGCGGTACCCCGAGACGAGGTTGGTCGTTTCGACCGTGACCGAAACCGGGCGCGAGGCAGTGGAGCAGCGGTTGGAGGGCGTGGCCGAGCACCGGTACGCGCCGCTCGATTTTCCATGGGTCGTCAATCAGGCGATCGACCGTCTCAAGCCGAGTCTGTATATTTTTGTCGAGACGGAACTCTGGCCGAATATCCTGCGGAGTTTGCAGCGGCGGAATGTGCCGTCGATTCTCGTGAACGGACGATTGTCCACCCGTTCGTTTGAGCGGCAACGTGTGCCGGTTATCCGGGATTTCTACCGGACCATGCTGAACATGATCAGCTGTTGCCTCATGCAATCGGAGCGGGATGCGCAGCGTATGATCGAGTTAGGCGCCGAGCCGTCACGGGTTCGGTGCACCGGCAACATCAAGTTCGATCAACCGATTCCCAAGGCGGGGGCCGGCGGCACGGCCGTGTCGAAAGCGGCGCTCGGGCTGACCGACCGGGAACTGTTGCTGGTGGCCGGGAGCACCCATCCCGGCGAGGAAGAAGCGATCGTCAATGCCTATCGGATCCTGAGTCCTGAGTACCCCGAGCTCCGCTTGGTCCTGGCTCCCCGCCATATTGAACGGGCGGCGCAGGTGGAACAGATGATCCTGCTGAAAGGCCTCACGGTGAGCCGGCGTAGCACAGGCGGGCAAGCGCCCATGGCGGGCGAGGGCGCGCGGGTATTGGTCCTGGATACGCGCGGGGAGTTGGCCCTGTTGTATCGGGACGCGGTGGTGGCCTTTGTCGGGGGCACTCTCGCGCCGGTGGGCGGGCATAATCTCTTGGAGCCGGCAGTCTGGGGGAAACCGGTGCTGTTCGGTCCGCACACCGACCATTGTGCCGAAGTGGCGGCGCTCCTGGTGAAGGCGCAGGGAGGATCGGTGGTACGGGACGAACAGGCTCTTGCGCAGGATTTGCGAGCGCTCCTTCGCGATCCCGCCGCGTTGCAGCGGATGGGGCAGGCGGCGCAGCGGGTCGTGACAGACAACCAGGGCGCGCTCCAGCGCAGCGCGGAGGTCATCGCGACGTTTCTGCCGGCACGGGAGGCCTCGAAAAACGCGCGGGTTGAACAGGGGCGTGAGTTGTCGAGTCGGCAATCGTAATGGCAGCGACCATGTCGAGAGGGCCGCGGTCCTGGTTACGGTGGCTCGGGTATCCCTACGAACTCGCGGCCAGGTTTCGCCTGTGGTGTTATACACAAGGGTGGTTTTCCACGCGCCGGTTGCCTCGCCCTGTGATCAGTGTCGGGAATCTCACCGTCGGTGGCACAGGCAAAACGCCGGTCGTCATGTACCTGGTGGAACGACTGACGGCGCAGGGCAAACGCGTGGCGATTCTGAGCCGAGGGTATCGGCGGCGCAGCAGGGCTCCGCAATTGCTGGTCTCAGACGGGCAACGGATTTTAGCGGGGCCGGACGAAGCCGGGGATGAGCCCTATCTGATCGCGCGTCGCTGTCCTCAGGCCGTCGTGGCGGTGGGGGCGGACAGATATGCGCTTGGCCAGTGGGTGTTGGCGCAACTCCCGGTGGATTGTTTTGTGTTGGACGACGGGTTTCAGCACGTCCAGCTCCATCGCGATGTGAATCTGCTGCTGGTGGATGCGACGGACGCAGCGGGGATCCAGGCGGCATTGCCGATCGGGCGATTACGGGAGCCCCTCTCGGCGGCGGCGCGTGCGTCGGCCGTCCTTATTACCCGGGTCGATGAGGTGCACGGAGGGGAGTCGGTGCGGTGTCTATTGCTCGATGCCTGCGGCTCACTTCCGTCGCTGGTTCGTGTGGGATTCCGGGCGGAGGAGTTCCGGCGCGTGGGGACGGCCGAACGGCTTCCGTTGGATGCGTTTCGCGGCCGGTCGGCTCTGCTCTTCAGCGGGATCGGCAATGCGGAGTCCTTTCGCGCGTTGGTCGACGGATTGGGTATCACCGTGGTCGAGATGCTGGCATTTCCCGATCATGTGCACTACACGCGTGACATGCTCGACACCATTCGAGCCAAGGCGAAAGCCGGCGGCGCCGACCTGCTGGTGACGACGGAGAAAGATGCCGACAAGGTTGCGCTGTTGTTGGGCGCGAAAGAGGCTTGCTGGGCCGTGAGGCTTCGCACTGAGATTGTGTCGGGGCAGGAGGAGTTGGAGCGATTGTTGCGACTCGGTTCAGCACCGGGCAGGATGGCAGGCCATGCGTAAGGAAGGGATCCGTCGCATCGTCGTCCGCGGGCCCAATTGGCTGGGAGATGCCGTCATGTGCGAACCGGCTTTGAGCCGGGTACGCACCCTGTTTCCGCAGGCCGAGATCACTCTGCTCGTGAAGCCCGGCATTGCGGATCTGCTGGCGCAGCATCCGGCGGTGAACCGGACGCTGGTGTATGACGATCGGGGACGCCATGCGGGGCTGGTCGGGAAATGGAGCCTGGCCGCGGTGCTGCGTCGTCACCGATTCGACCTGGCTATCCTGTTTCAGAATGCGTTCGAGGCGGCGCTGATCAGTTTCCTGGCGGGTATTCCCAGACGATTCGGCTACGCGACGGACGGCCGAACGCTGTTGCTGACCGACCCGGTGACCGTGCCTCCACGCGCCGCGCAACGGCATCAGGTCGAGTATTACTGGGATCTCCTGAAGCCGCTGGGCGGGCACGGTCCTGCGCCTGCGCCTCGTCTGTATGTCACGCCGGATGAATCGGCGCTGATCGCCGGGCGGCTGGCGGATGCCGGAATCGGTCCGTCGGATCTGGTGATCGGGGTGAACCCCGGCTCGACCTATGGCCATGCCAAACGATGGTTGCCGGATCGATACGCCGAGGTCGTGAATCGTGTGGTGAAGGAGGCCCAGGGGCAATCGGATGCCAGAGTCGGCGTGGCGATCCTGGGAGCCAAGGGTGAGGAGCCGCTGGGAAAAGCCATCGCCGACCAGATCAAGACCCGCACGGTCGTCTGTTCCGGCCAGACCACGGTGCGAGAATTGATGGCGCTCGTGAAGCGGTGTCAGTTGTTTCTCACGAACGACACGGGGCCCATGCACGTGGCCGCGGCCTTCAAGGTTCCGCTGGTAGCTGTGTTCGGTCCGACCGATTGGCAGACGACCTCGCCGTTCGGCGTCGACGCCAAGTTGGTCCGGCAGCCGGTCTCCTGCGCGCCCTGTCTCTTGCGGGAGTGTCCTATCGATCACCGCTGCATGACCGGGGTGACGGTGGAGCAGGTCCACGATGCAGCGGTGCAGCATCTGCCGCTGGTGGCCCCTCCTCCGGCGGTCGAACCGGCGTCGCCGTCGCCAAGCCCTTCTTCCACGTCGCTGGCGGGTGTCACGGTGTTTCTCGATCGTGACGGCACATTGAACCTCGATACGGGGTATGTGAAGTCTCCCGATGACTTCACGGTTCTACCCGGCGTGGGGGCGGCGTTGGCCAGGTTGAAACAGGCGGGGGCGCGTCTGGTCGTCGTCACGAATCAGTCTGGGCTGGGGCGGGGATATTTTACCTCAAGGGATCTCGAAGCGATTCACAGCAAGTTGCGGCTGGTGCTGGCTGAGGACGGGGTGACGCTCGATGGTCTGTATTTCTGTCCCCACCATCCCGACGATCACTGCAATTGTCGCAAACCGGCCCGGGGCATGATCGACCGGGCCCATGCCGAATTGCAGGTGGACCTGAGCCGCTCGTATGTGATCGGCGACAGTGTTCGTGATGTCGAATTGGCCAAGCAGGTGGGGGCGCAGAGTCTGCTGGTGATGACCGGCCCGTCCGGTGCGGAGGCCCTGGCCGACTTGACGGCGCGCGATCTGCCTCCTGACTATGTGGCCGAGGGGTTGTCGCAGGCGGTGGACTGGATCGTCGCCCATGCGACGCACAGGCCCGCCGCCGACCTACAGCGCTGATCATCTCTGGTGGCCGAATGACTGATCCCGTACGACGACTCCTGCTGATCAAACCGAGTTCACTGGGCGACATCGTCCATGCGATGCCGACCCTGGCGGCGTTGCGCGAGCGGTTTCCCCAAGCCGAGGTCACCTGGCTGGTGAAGCGGCAATGGGCGCCGTTGGTGGACGTCATGGCCGGAGTCGACCAAGTCTGTTCTGTGTCGGAGGGCCTCAGGGGCTGGTTGGGTCGGGTGCCTGCTCTTCGCGCGGCCGGCTTCGATCTGGTCGTCGATCTTCAAGGGCTCTTCCGGAGCGGGGCGATGGCCTGGTCGACCGGTTGCGACCGTCGGCTCGGGTTTGCCAACGCGCGGGAGGGCAGCCCCATGTTCTACACCAGTCGGGTGGCAGTGCCTTCCGTGCCGATGCATGCCGTCGATCGATACCTGCTGGTTGCCGAGGCGCTGGGCGCGGCACGACCAACGCAGCCGCAGTTCGAATTCGTCGATCGATCGGAAGACCGGCAGGCCGTGGAGACGATGTTGGCCCGGGCAGGAATTGTCGCTCAGCAACCCTGGGTCGCCATGAACGTGTCCGCGCGTTGGGAGACCAAGCGTTGGCCGCCGCAACATTTTGCCGAGGCTGCGGACCGGCTCTCTCAGACGCATGGCCTACCGGTGGTGTTGATCGGCGGGCCGGCCGAGCGGCCGGAGTCGCTCGCGGTGACGGCGCTCATGCATACGAAAGCAATTGATCTGACAGGACAGACCCCTGTAGGCTTGCTCCCCGGTTTACTCCGTCGCGCGACCGTGTTGGTGACCAACGATTCCGGGCCGATGCACATCGCCGCAGCGGTGGGGACGCCGGTGGTGGCCCTGTTCGGCCCGACGAATCCCGTCAGAACCGGGCCCTATGGGAAGGGTCATGTCGTCCTGTCGCATGCGGTGGAATGCAGACCCTGTTTTCGCCGTGACTGTGCCCGTGCGGTGCCCCTCGAATGTCTGACCGCCGTGGGACCGGAATCGGTCGTTCGTGCCGTCGAACAGCAACTTGAGCGATCACACAAGCCAGGATTATTGTGAATATTCTTATCGCGGAATCGAGCACGGCGGTCGGCGGGCAGGAACTGGCCGTGCTGCTCCACGCTGAACGTCTGCTGAAGCGCGGCCATCGCATTCGATTGGTCCTGGAGCCGCGCAGCCCCATCATGGCCATGGCGAGGGAACGAGGGCTTCCGGTCGAACCGTTTGTCATGCGGCAATGGCGGCTGCCGCTGTCGATTCTGGCCTTTCGCGCGTTGCTCAAGCGGGAGCGTCCCGAGATTGTCCACGTCAACAGTTCACGCGATAGCTGGATCGCGGCGCTGTCGTCGCGCCTGCTCGATCCGCGCCCCAAGATCATTCGCACGCGGCATATTTCGGCGCCGCTCAATAACAATGTCACCACGCATGTGTTGTATCGGCGTCTCTTCGACATGGTCATCGTGACCGGGAGCGAACGGAACCGGCAAGACCTCATCCATCGGGACGGATTGGCGCCGGACCGTGTCGCGTCGTTTCCCATCGGCTTGGATGTGGAACATTTTTCGCCGGCCAAACCTCAGCACGATATCCGGGTCGAGCTGGGGATTCCCACCGGGCATCTGCTGGTCGGGATGATTTCCTACCTGCGGGACTATAAAGGCCACCGGTATCTTGTGGAGGCGGCCGCCCAGGTGCTGAAGCAACACCAGGGAGTGGCCTTTCTCATCGTGGGTGAAGGGCCGGAAGAGCAGAACATCCGCGCGCAGATCGAACGCCTCGGTTTGACCGCCGGCGTGCGCATGTTGGGATTTCGCGATGACCTCCTGGATGTGTTCCGGTCATTGAATCTCTTTGTGATTCCCACGGTCGAAGGCGATACGATTCCGCAGGTGCTGATGCAGGCCCTGGCGATCGGACTTCCGGTCGTCTCGACGACCACCGGATCGATTCCCGATGTGCTGGCCGACGGGGAGTCGGGGTTCATCGTCCCGCCGCGGGATGCCGGTGCGTTAGCCGACCGGATCGGTCGCCTGCTGATCGATCCCGAGCTTCGCGCCGCGATGGGGCGACGGGGCCGTCAGACGGTGGAGCAGTCCTATTCGATCGACCGGATGGTGGATGAGTTGGAGCGTGTCTATCGGCGGGTGATCGCATGATGATGCAACGATGGGCGGACGCCCGCGCCTCGATTCGCAAAAGCGTGCTGTTCTGGTGGATCCTCTTCGTCGTGATGCAAATGGCGGAGCGGATGTTTCTGCTGCGCGACGCGTTTGCGCACGAAGTTCCCAGTCTGCCGCTCCTGCTGAAGACCCTGGTCGTCGGTGTACGGGGGGATTTCATTACCGCCACCTTTGCGTTGGTGCTGGCCGGGGTCGGGGCAGGGGCATGGGCTCTGCGAGGGCATGGCTGGAGCGGATTGAGCCGTCTGACCCAACCCTTCCTTCTGTCCTTTCGATCCGGGCTGCATGTGGGGTCTGTGCTGACCGGCTTGTTGCTGTTTGTTCTGCTGTGTGTGGACATGGGGTACT
Source organism: Nitrospira defluvii (assembly GCA_000196815.1). GTDB lineage: Bacteria > Nitrospirota > Nitrospiria > Nitrospirales > Nitrospiraceae > Nitrospira_A > Nitrospira_A defluvii_A. The sequence continues at coordinate 2,980,085 of FP929003.1, read as the reverse complement.
ACGGGTTCAACCGGCAGCATATGGACTTCGTGTTTCTCGAATATGTCGGCGACCTCTTTGCGCCTGCCTCGACACCGGACAGTACCAATGCGCAGGCGATGCGGCAAACCAGCGCAGAGTTAAGCGAGACCGGAAAATGGGCCGCTCGGCTCGCGCTCTTCCTGGGGATTCAGGCTGTGGCGATGGGACTGTGGTGGTGGAGTTTTTCCTGCGCCATTGTGCCGGCGCTGGCTCGCTGGCGGCCCGGCTCGGGGTTTCAGGCGAACACCTTCCTCCTAGTCGCACTGGTGGCAGGCGGAGCCGGCTTTCACCATTCCGGCCCCTACGGGATCCGGATCGCGCCGATCGGAAGCATGGTCTATTACACGCTGGCGCAGAATCCCGTCCTCTTTGCGGCTGAGGCGTTACGCATTGCCGTCGTCTCACGGGGGGCGATGGAACAGCGGGCAAACGCCGAGGCGATGCCCTATGAAGTCGCCGTCCAGACGGCGCAGCGATTGCTCGGCCCCGGGGAAGCGTTCGTCGATCAACGGTATCCCCTGGTCAGAACCATGGCCGCTTCCTCGGACGGTGTTCGGTTACCCGGGCAGGCGAACATCCTGTTGGTGTTTCTCGAAGGGCTGGATCGCCGGTATCTCGAACAGACGTACGGCGAGGTTCAGGGGACACCGTTTTTGGATCGCCTGAAGCAGGAGAGCGTCTACTTCGAGAACTTTTTCTCCAACGGCGTTCAAACGTCACGGGGACTGTTTGCGACCCTCTGCAGCGCCTTTCCGCGGCAGGGGGCCGCCGCGATGAAAACGCGCTATGCCCACGATTACCTCTGTCTGCCGTCTTTGTTACAGCGTCAGGGCTACCGAACGGAGATGGTGATCGGGCAGCATCGGGACCTGAACCGGCTTCAGTCATTCGTGGCGCGCAATGGTTTGCAGCAGCTGATCGACGAGGGAGATTTTCCCAAGGATGCGGAACGAATGGGCCTTGGTATCGTGGACGGCGCCTTGTTCGATCTCTGTTACGAACGCATCAAGCAACGCCAGGCGGAGGGCAGGCCGTTTTTTCTGACGACCCTCACGTTGTCGACCCACCATCCCTTCGCGGCCCCGCAGAACCATCCCGAGGTGAGTCTGCTGCAGGAGCGGGTGCAGGACAAGTATGTCGGCGCTCTGCGATATACGGATCACGAGTTGGAGCGGGTGTTCACCAGGCTCGTTCGCGAGGGACTCTTGCGGAATACCGTCGTCGTCATTCTGGGTGATCATGGCCGGCACGAGCCGGTGGGGAGTAGCGACATCGAGCGAAAGGCGGGTCATTTTGCATCGCCGCTGTTGATCTGGATGGACGAGTCGCTGCGTACTCCGGCCACCTATCGCCCGCGGACGGTATCGACCATTGCCAGTCAGGTCGATGTGGCTCCGACCCTGCTGGCGCTCAACGGCATTCTGCCTGCCGTGGGAGCGTTTGCCGGACGTGACCTGACCTGTCTGTTGGTGCGGGATTGTCTGCCGGACCAGGTGGCCTATCTCACCAGTGTCTACGACAATCTGGTCGGCCTGGCCAGCCCGGACGGGCTGTTATTGTATTCGTTCTCGACCGAGTCGTTTCAAGAGGCCACGCTCAATTTCGAAGCGCTATCCGAGCACGAGCCGGGCCGGCGACGACGGCTTGCTGCTCGCGACCGGGAGTTGATGGCTCTCTACGAGGTGGCGAATGTCGCGCTCGATTCGAATCGTCTCTGGTCCTGGCGCGAGTTCGGGACACGATTATGATCGTGCGGGGCATAATTTCCTGTTCGCCGTTGTTCGATAAGGATCTGTTGCTGTGAATCATATTCCGGTGTCGGCCGTGGTCATCGCCTACAACGACGAGCCCAATATGCGGGCTTGCCTGGAGTCCATCACCTGGGCGGATGAAATCATCGTGGTGGACTCTCACAGTACGGACGCCACCGAGCGGATCAGCCGGGAATTCACCGATAAGGTCTACCAGCATGACTTTCACGGATTCGGACGACTGCGGAACGAAGCCCTGACCCATGCCACGCACGACTGGGTGTTCAGTCTGGATACCGATGAACGGGCGACGCCTGAGTTACGCGACGAGATCCGGCGCGTGCTGGCTGCCGGCCCGGAGGCCGATGCCTACTTCGTCCCCCGCAAGAATTACTTTCTGGGGCGCTGGATCAAACATTGCGGCTGGTTTCCCGACTACCGGCAGCCGCAGTTGTTTCGCAAGAGCCGGCTGCGTTATCGGGAGGAGCTCGTCCATGAAAGCTTCGATCTGGAAGGGAAAATCGGTTACTTGACGGCCGCTGCGCTGCAGTACCCGTTCCGGGATATCGACCATTACTTAGCGAAGCAGGAGCGCTATTCCGATCTTATGGCACGGCGCATGGTCGAGCAGGGGCGTGCATTTTCCCCGCATCAACTGATCTCCCATCCCTGTTTCACTTTTCTCAAAATGTATGTGGGGCGGAAAGGGTGTCTCGACGGGGTACCCGGACTTATCTTATCCGGACTCTATGCCTACTATACGTTCATCAAGTACGCGCGTTTCTGGGAGTTGCAGTCCCGGGTGCCGACTGAAGGCAGCCAGGCGGCGACCGTGAAGCAGGGCGAAGCATGACGGTCACCGACGATGGAGCGGGACGGAGAACGATGACGATTGCGGCGGTAGTCATCACCAAAGATGAAGAAAAGAATATTGCCGACTGTCTTGACTCCCTGCGCTGGGCCGACGAACTGATCGTCGTGGATGCGGAAAGCCGGGACAGGACGGTGGAGCTGGCAAAGCAGTACACCCCGAAAGTGTTTGTCCGCCCATGGCCCGGGTACGGCCCGCAAAAAAATTTCGGCATCGATCAGGCGACGGCGGAGTGGATTCTCGTGGTGGATGCCGACGAGCGCGTGACCGGGGGATTGCGACGGGAAATCGACGCATTACTGGCGACGGCCCCGGCAGCCGACATCGGAGGGTATGAGATTCCCCGGCGGAATTTTTTCTACGGGAAATGGATTCGAGGCGGCGGGCTCTATCCAGACTATCAGCTGCGGCTCTTTCGAAACACTGCCGGCCGGTACGACGATGTGACGCTGCACGAAAACTTCACGCTCAGCGGGCGTCGGGAGCGGCTTCGGGAGCCCTTCGATCACTACAGCATGCCCACCGTCAACCATCACATCCGCAAGATGATGCGGTATACGACGCTCGGTGCCGATGAGAAACTCAAACGGGTCACCCATATCAGCGGCTGGGTCATTGCCACGCACCATCTCGGTACGATACTCAAAACCCTGTTCTCTCGCGGAGGGTATCGCGACGGGGTGCACGGATTGGTGGTGGCGATGTTTGCCGGCCTCCACACGTTCGTCAAATATGCCAAGGCCTGGGAGCGTGTGAACGTCAGGCGGGACGCATGATCGATCCAACCTTGCCCGGCGTGAACCTGGCGGAGGTCCCGTTTCCCTGATGCGTATCGGGATCGACGCGGCGTCAATCGTGGGGGACAAGGGCGGTGTCGGCTGGCATACGTATCATCTGCTCCGGTCGCTGCTGGCCTTGGATGAGCAAGTCGAGTATGTCGGATATCTCCGGCCCGGGTCCCTGCAAGCGGGCCGGCTTGCAGGCTGGCCGGTCCACGATCGTCTGCGGTGGGTGGAAACGCCGCGGTGGCTGATGCCATGCCGGGGCGTGTGGGATACGCTCGATCTCTATCACGGCCCCAACTTCAAGATGCATACGACGGGACGCTCCGGCGGCATCGTCACCATCCATGATCTGTGGCTGGCCAGGCATCCGGAGTATTCGAGGAAGTTGTTGGGGCAGGCTGGTTCCTCCCGGCGGGCCATCGCCACAGCCAATCGCGCGCGACGGGTCGTGACCGTATCGGAGTTTTCGGCCCGCGAAATAGAAGCCTTGTATGGAATTCCACGTGAACGGGTGGTTGTCATTCATAACGGCGTGACCGAGGAATTCTCTCCGGTTCAGGATGAGCAGGGGATGGATGCGTTGAGGGCACGGTGGGCGATTCCATCCGCCGGATTTATCCTGTTCGTCGGCGGGGCTGATCCACGAAAAAACCACCGTGTCTTTCTGCAGGCTGTGGCGCAGTCGCGTTCGCAGCTTGGAGGGCGGGCCATTCTGCTTGTGGGAGATGCGGAGCATCCGCAGGGAAGTTATCTCGCGACGGCCCGGTCGCTCGGGTTGGAGCAGGACGTGCGCTGCACCGGTCGTCTCAATCGTGAGGATCTGCGCCGGCTCTACTCCTCCGCCGACGTGTTTGTCTTTCCGTCGTTGTATGAGGGCTTTGGCATGCCGGTGCTGGAGGCGATGGCGTGCGGCGCACCGACGATTACCTCCTCGACGTCGTCTCTTCCGGAAGTGGCAGGGGATGCGGCGGTGCTGGTGAACCCGGAGGATGCCGAGGCGTTGGGAGCGGCGATGGTGAAGGTGCTCTCCGAGCTGGCGCTGCGGCAGCAGCTTCGGGATCGTGGCTTCGCGCGCGCGAGACTGTTTACCTGGCAGCAGGCGGCGTTGCGTACCAGTGCTCTCTATCGTGAACTCTGTGCCTGAGGCAGGCTGTTGAAAAATCCCGCCAGCGTCGTTCCCGCATCGCAAAGAGGCGCATCGTACGGCCATGGGACAAGAGCCTGTCCTGGCAGGCTCGGGTGGGCGGGTACCAAGGACCGATTCGCCTCGGGACGCTGGGCGCTCACCGGCTCGCGCCCGTCGGCAGACGTGACGTTCATTATGCTTCGCGTCGCGGACTTCGCTGCGGCCTTGCTGGACGGACTGTTTGAACAGCCTGCGGGGGATCCTGTTCCGGCGCGTGATTTCCCGCAGCCCGGTATTTCAGTGGTGTCGGAGTCGTTTCTCAATCACTCGCTAAGGACGCTCTGGTGAAGCTTCAGAACATTCTGATCATCAAATTGCGGCATATCGGCGATGTGCTCCTATCGACGCCGGTGTTGCGCGGGCTGCGGACTGCCTTCCCACAGGCGCGCCTGACGATGCTGGTCAATCGTGGAACGGAAGGGGTGTTGGCCAACAATCCCGACGTGAACGAGGTGTTGTGTCTCGAAAAGGGATCCTGGGACACGCAGCTAAAGTATGTGCAGATGCTACGCCGGCGAGGCTTTGACGGCGTCGTCGATCTGACCGATGGCGATCGCTCGGCCGTCATCAGTCTGGCGACCGGTGCGCCCGTCCGTATCGGGTTTAACGCCGAACATCGCTGGCGTGGGCTCTTGTACAGTCGGGTGGCCAAGCCACGCCAGACGGATCAGCATCGAGTGGACTACGATCTCTGCGCATTGCGGGCTCTGGGGCTGGACACGAAGCCGGGCGCCCCTGCAGTGTACCCGTCGCCGACGGATGAGCAGGCGGTGGCGACCTGGATGCAGGAGACCGGACTCTTGTCTGCGCAATCCTCTCAATTGTTGATATTGTTGCAGCCGGGGGCGCGTTACTCGCTGAAAGTCTGGCCGCATGAACGGTTCGCTCAGCTGGCCGATCGTCTCGCCGACAGGTTTGCCTGCCGGATTCTCCTCGGCGGCGACCAGCGTGAACGCGAGGTGGCCGAGCACGTCGCCCGCAAGACTCGCTGTGCGCCCATTGTGGTGGCGGGGAAGTTTTCGCTCCTGCAGTTCGCCGCGTTGGTCAAACGTTGTGCGTTGTTCGTCGGAAACGACGGCGGCGCCATGCACATCGCCGCCACGATGGGCACGCCGGTCGTGGCGCTGTTCGGGCCGACCTATCCGCAACGGTGGGGGCCGCGCGGAGGACCGTCGCAGGTGATCTACAAAGGCCTCGATTGCCGTGCCTGTTATCATCAGACCTGCTTGCGCGGGGACGAGAGTTGTATGCAACAGATAACAGTGGATGAGGTCTGTACGGCGGCCGGCCGGATGTTGGACCGTGCGCCGGCGAGGATAGAGACATGAGCGACGAACTGGTGAGTGTCGTCATTCCGGTGTTTAACGGCGCGTCGTTCGTCGCCAAGGCCGTAGCCAGCGTGCGGGCGCAGGGACATGGTGCCGTGGAAATCCTGGTCGTGGATGACGGATCGACCGACGGAACGCAAGAGGTGTTGAAACGTCTTGAGCAACGCGAGGGCATTCGATGGTTTCAACGCAGCCACGGCGGGCCGGCCCGTTCCCGCAACTACGGCATCGCCGCCGCGCAGGGGCAGTTCATCGCGCTGCTGGATTGTGACGATGTCTGGTTGCCGGGCAAACTCGCCGCCCAGTTGGCGATCATGCGTGCCCGTCCGGACGTGGGGCTGGTCCATACGGACTTCGAGGTGCGGTTTGAGGACGGCACCTTGGAGGAGCGTGTGTCGGCGCGGTCGAGCCGTGAGCCGATGGTGCAAGCATTTGCCGGTGGTCATGTCGCGCTGCCGTCGACACTCCTGATCCGGAAAGCGGTGCTCGATCAAATCGGGAGTCTGGATCCTGAACTGTACGGGTCGGAAGACTCCGATCTCACGATCCGGCTGTTTCGGGTGACCAGGTTCGAGTGCCTCGATGAGGTGTTGGTGCACAAGCTCCAGCGGGGGCACGGCTATCGAGACATGGCCTTCGATGAGCAGACCCATCGAGAGCGCGTCCTGGCCAGTCGCGATCGTTTTCTCATGCGCCTTGAGGGGTTCGCTCCCCTGACGGCGGCGCAACGCGCTGCGTTGGATCGGGAATGGGCGAATTATTTTCTCCTGAAAGGGGCGGCGGCAGAACGGGCCGGACGTCGGGGTGACGCGCGCGGGCATTACTGGGCAGCGATCCGCAAGGCCCCGACCCGTATGCGATGTTATACGCGCTGGCTGCGTGCGCTGAAGCCCTAACGCCGGCGCTGTGTCTGTTCATCAGGTCTCGCGCCGATCGCCTCCAACCACAATCGCCAGAGGGGTTATGGAAACCATCAGTTGCGAGGTGTGCGGGGAAGCGTCAAACACCGCCCTCTTTAGCCAATACGATCTCACGCACCGCGTCACCGACGATTTATTTACGGTTGTTCGTTGTCGGGGCTGCCGCCTGCTGTTTTTGAATCCTCGCCCCACTCGCGAGGAGATCGGCGGGTACTATCCCGCCGCCTATTATCCCGAGGCCGCACCTCGGCAGACCGGCGATCTACGCCGCACAGCCAAACGATGGTCAGGAAACATCCGGCGATGGATCGCCCAGGATTTCTATGGTTATCCGGTGTCGGAATCGGCCCGTCGCTGGCAATGGGCGCGCCGGTTCCTGTTATGGCCTGAGTTCCTATGGCGCCGCTGGCGGGGGCGCGGGCTGCTTCCATGGGTGGGGCAGGGGCGGGTGCTGGATGTCGGGTGCGGTTCGGGAGGCAATCTGGCGGTCCTGCAGGAGCAGGGATGGAAGGTGTCGGGGGTGGATGCCAGCGCGGTGGCAGTGGCGCAGGCGCAGGCTCGCTTCGGCGACCGGGTCCGTCAGGGCGATCTGGCCTCGATGGCCTATCCGGAACGAACGTTCGATACGGTCTTGTTCAGTCATGTCCTCGAGCATGTACACGCTCCGTTGCCGCTTCTTAGGGAGGTTTGGCGGATTGTGGATTGGGAGGGGCGGGTCGTGATCCTCTGTCCGAATGCCGGCAGCCTGGAAGCGAGACTGTTCGGACGATGGTGGTTTCCATGGGAACTGCCGCGCCATCTGTACCACTATGAGCGTGCCACGCTGACGCGTGTGTTGGAGGCGGCCGGGTTCCGGATTGAGTCGGTCCGCACCGGTTTGGGATCGCTCTACTTTATGGCGAGCCTGGACCGGTTGTGTGAAGAGCGGTTCAATCGCGCAGTGCCCTGTCGCCGGCTGATCGAGAAAGTGCTCATCCGCCCGTTCTGTTTCTGTGTCGGGCATCTGGGGTATGGGACTGAGTTGAAGGTGTCTGCCAGGAAAGATCGGAGCGCGGGCTAGACAAAGTACGATCTGACCAGCCGCGACCAGGTTTTGACGTTGAGCGGTTCGTGGCGCAGGGCCGACTGGAACGCCTGACGAGCGGCGGTGGGCGTATGGGCCCGCAGGTGGTGTTTGCCCAGGTCGGCATAATAGACGGCCCAATCGTGCGAGAGGGCATCGCCTTCGGGGGTGCCGGGTCGGCAGGAAGCGGCGTGTTTTTCGAGGAATCGGCGCCGACCGTCCAGCGCGCGCAACGAGGGGATGTCCCGCGACGCATTGTGTCCGTAGAGCCGGTGCCGATAGAGCGGTGTGGGAAGATGAATGAATCGGCCCGGACCGTAGAGCCGGATGATCAGATCGATGTCTTCCCAAATCGAAAGGCCCGCATCGTAGCCGCCCACGGCATCGAAACAGGGCTTGCGGAAAAGCGAGCCCGATGTGGCGGCGTCGTGTCCGCCCCGCAGCAATTGCGTGATGCTGCGCTGCTGTTTCATCGCGGCATCGTATTCGAGAATCTCGTTCCGTTCATTGACCTGGTACCCGTCACAGTGCACGAGGGTGGCCTGCGGAGCGCTTTCGAGGATGCCGAGCGTCGCTTCCAGGAAGGTGGGCTCCCATAGATCGTCCTGATCGAGAAATGCCACATAAGGGGTGTGGGCCAGGCGCGCGCCGGTATTTCTGGCGGCGGCTTGTCCGCTGTTCTGTGAGTGACGCACGTAACGGATCTGCGGGATGGCTTGCACCAATGCGCCCGTGCCGTCCGTCGAGGCATCGTCCACGACGATGATCTCGGAGGCGGCCAGGGTTTGCGCGCGCACGGAATCGATGGCCTCTTTCAGATACCTGGAGGTGCCGTTGTAGGCGGGAATGACGACACTGATCTGTGCCACGGGCGTGAGTTCCTTGGAGGCGTTAATCGGTAACATAGGCGGTGAACGCAGTCAACCGGCGCTGCTGCGGGACGATCCAGGGGACATCGAGCCGGCTGTCTTGACTTGCCGGGTAGGCTGTGATTCCATGCCCGCCGATTGCGTGCGAGGGCTTCTTCGTCACGCCATCGCATCCGATCGTTCGTGCGATGGCCCCTCTGCCTGATCGTGAGCCGGTCCTGTCCTCCACCTTAGGTCTCTTCCGCGCAATATTGTGAAGATCGTCATAGCCGCATGGCATCTCAAGAATCTCAACGTCGGGATCGGGCGATATGCCCGGGAACTGATTGAGGCGTTGGGGCGCGTCGATCAGACGAATCAATACGAGATTCTGATTCCTCACGCGGAGCATCCGTTCACCGCGCGTCCGAATATGCGCTATCGCGTGATCCGGTTCCCGCTGTTCCGTCGCCGTTTCTGGGAGCAGATGGCTCCGCTCCTGGTCGGCCCGTACGACGTGCTCCACTTTCCGTACGATTCCTGCGTGGCCTGGAAACGCGGAAAGTTCGTGGCCACCATCCATGACGTCAAGCCGTTGCTGTTCCCGGCGCTCCGTGCCCGTCCCAATCTCCATAGTCGCATCGAACAGTGGCTGGTCGGGGATCGCTGGAAGAAGATCGACCACGTCATCACGATCTCCGAACATTCGCGGCACGATCTTCTGGCGCATGTTCCGCTTCGTCCCGAGCAGGTGACCGTGACGTCACTGGGCCTCGATACCGAACGATTTGGACCCGCCGAGCATCGGGGGGAGGGCAAACCCTATGTCTTCTGCGTGGCCGGGGCGGATCCAACCAAGAACGTCGGGGTCCTCATCGATGCCTTTGCGAAACTTGCCGAGCCGCTACGTAGCCGCTTCGATCTGCTCCTGGCCGGTGATGTCTGCAAACGCCAGGATATTCGCGCGGCCGTCGAGCGCCATGGCATCGGCGCCCACACGAAACTGGTCGGCATGGTGTCCGACCGGGAACTTGTCGCGTATTATCAGCAGGCCACGGTTTTTGTGTTTCCTTCGCTCTACGAAGGCTTCGGGCTGCCGGTGTTGGAGGCCATGGGGTGTGGATGCCCGGTGATCTGTTCGAACGTGTCCTCCCTGCCTGAAGTGGCCGGCGATGCGGCGGTGCTGGTTGATCCGCAGGATGACGTTCGATTAACCATGGAACTCGCCCGTGTGTTGACGTCCCCCTCTCTGCAGGACGAATTGAGGACCCAGGGATTGGCCCGGGCGCGCGCATTCTCATGGGATCGCACCGCGGTTGAGACGGTGGCGGTCTATCGACGTCTAGTAGGCTGAGTCAGTGGCCCCTCGCTGGGCGAACCGGATCGGCAGCAACACGGATGGTGCTCGACAGGTTGCCGCTGCTGTGTTGTCATGGGTCTCTGACTGGACCTTGCCCGATGTCGAGGGGATGCATCATATGGCGCGAGAGACGTGCGATGTTTTAATCGCCGGGGCTGGAGTGATCGGCGTCGCTATTGCGAGGGAACTCAGGCGTCGGTATGGCGTGAAGGTGGTCGTGCTGGAGAAGGAATCCACGGCCGGTCGGCATGCGAGCGGTCGCAACAGCGGTGTGCTGCACGCGGGCGTGTATTACAAGGCCGGGACACTCAAGGCCCGGCTGTGCGTAGAGGGGAACCGGCGGTTGCGGGCCTATTGTCGGCAGCAGGCCATTCCACTCAACGAGCATGGCAAGGTGATTGTGGCGCGGACGGAAGCGGAGTTGCCGGCCCTGCGTGAATTGTATGCACGCTCCCAGGCCAATGGAGTTCGTGCGAGCCTGCTCGATCAACAGGCTCTGAAAGAGGTGGAACCGTGCGCGAAGACCGTCCAGCAGGCGCTGTACGTGCAGGATACCGCGGTCGTCAACCCGCAGCGGGTCATGGCGGCCATGGTGGCGGACGCCGAGCGCGAAGGCGTGGAGTTTCGCTTCGGCTGTGCCTGGCAAGGGCGGGAGAGCGATGGGGCGGCGCGCACCGATCGGGGCCGTGTGACCTACGGGCATTTCGTGAATTGCGGCGGACTCTTTGCCGACCGAATTGCGCATGCTCACGAAGTCGGTCTGCACTTCGCAATCTTACCGTTTCGCGGACAGTTCTACCAGCTGCGTCCCGGGTCCGCATTGCAAGTGCGTGGCAACATTTATCCGGTTCCGGACCTGCGAAACCCTTTCCTGGGCGTGCATTTTACTCGACGGCCCGAGGGCGATGTCACGATCGGACCTTCGGCCCTCCCGCTGCTGGGTCGTGAGCAGTATCGGGGCCTGACCGGGGCCACGATCGGCGGGACTGTCACGATGCTGGCCTATTTGATGCGACTCTTCGGTCGCAACCGGGACCATTTTCGCTCGATTGCCTGGACCGAGATGATCAAGCTGACGCGCGCGGGTTTTTTCCGTGAGGCGGCAGATCTCGGACGGGGGTTCGAGAAAGCCGATTTGCTGCCGGGGCAAGCGCCGGGTATTCGGGCGCAGTTGGTCGATACGAGAACGGCGGAACTGGTCAGTGATTTCGTGATTGAGCCGGGGGTGCGTTCCACGCATGTGTTGAATGCCGTCTCGCCCGCATTTACCTCGTCACTGCCGTTTGCCGAGCATGTCGTCGACACGATGAGGCTCGCCTAGCCAGGACACTTCATGACTGCCTGTCCAGGCGTCCGGTGCTCGAGCCCGGCGAGGCCTGTTTCGTTCGGTCTCCTCGATGGACTGCGTGTGCGCCTGCGTCGGCCTGCGGTCTCGAACGCTTCGTGACGGCATTCATGGAGGAGGCCTGGTTGGCGTTTCCCCGGCTGTATGAGCGAATTTCCTGGTCTGAACGCCGGGCGAGACGGTATGATCCGGTTGAGAGAGGCTGGTGATGTCTCTCTGCGCAGGCCAGACGGCCCGCCGGACTCGATGATCTTGTGACCCTGGGGGTGATGGATGAAGGGTGTTGTACTGGCAGGAGGGCTCGGCTCTCGATTGCTGCCGCTCACGAAGGTGACGAACAAACATCTCCTGCCCGTGTATGACAAGCCGATGATTTATTATCCCATCCAGACGCTGGTCAACGCCGGCATTACGGAAGTGATGTTGGTGACGGGCGGGAACAGCGCCGGGGATTTCCTGAAGTTGTTGGGGAACGGGCGCGATTTCGGCCTCAAACATCTCAGCTATACGTATCAGCAGGGGGAAGGCGGCATCGCCGATGCGTTGCGGCTGGCAGAACACTTTGCCGATGAGGGACCGATCTGCGTCGTGCTGGGCGACAACTTAATTCAGGGCAATATCGCGAAAGCGGCGGAGGCATTTCGCGCCCAGAAGAAGGGCGCCAAGATTCTTCTCAAGGAAGTGAAAGATCCGCAGCGGTTCGGTGTCCCGTATCTTGAAGGGAATCGGGTGCTCAGCATTGAAGAGAAACCGGCGCATCCCAAGTCCTCGTACGCGGTGACGGGGATCTACTTTTACGACGCACGCGTGTTTGAAATTACCCGGACGTTGAAGCCTTCCGGACGCGGTGAACTCGAAATCACGGACGTCAACAACGCCTATATTGCATCCGGGGAGTTGACCTGGAATGTGTTGGATGGCTGGTGGACGGATGCCGGCACAATCGAATCGTTACTGGCCGCCAACCAGCTCGTGGCCCAGACCGGGGCGAACAGGATGGAGTTCTAAATGCGTATTCTCGTGACGGGCGGGGCCGGCTTCATCGGGTCGCATTTGGTGCGTCGCTTGATTCAGAGCGGCCGCCATTCGGTGGTGAATCTGGATGCGCTCAAGTATTCCGGCAATCTGGAAAATCTCGCCGATCTGGCCGGCCATCCGCAGTATGCGTTTGTGCAGGCCGACATCTGCGATCAGAAAGCCGTGCATGCCACGCTGCAGACACACCGCATCGAGGGCATCATCAACTGCGCGGCGGAAACCCACGTCGACCGGTCGATTCTCGATCCCGGAGCCTTTGCCCGCACGGATGTCGTGGGCACGGGTATCCTGTTGGAGGAAGCGCGTCAGGCCGGGGTGCAACGGTTTCTCCAGGTCAGCACCGACGAGGTGTACGGCAGTGTCGAGCAGGGCAGTTCCACGGAGGGAGATCGGCTGGAACCGCGGAGTCCCTATTCGGCGAGCAAGGCCGGAGGGGATCTGCTGGTGCTGAGTTATTGGACGACGTACCGGTTTCCGGTCGTGGTCACGCGCGGCAGCAATACCTATGGCCCGAACCAGTATCCTGAAAAATTCATTCCGCTGTTTGCGACCAATGCGATCGACGGGGAGCCGCTCCCGTTGTACGGCGACGGGAGGCAATGCCGGGACTGGTTGTCGGTCTACGACCATGCGGCAGGGATTCAGCATGTGTTCGAACAGGGGGAACCGGGGACCGTCTACAATGTCGGGGGCGGCAATGAGCGGGAGAATATCACGGTGGCCGAACAGATCGTGGCGACGCTGGGGAAATCCCGCTCGTTGATTCGTTTCGTGGAGGACCGCCCGGGGCACGATCGTCGCTATTCGATCGATTGTCGCCGCCTGCGCGCCTTGGGTTGGTCGCCGCAAGTGTCCTTCGAGGAGGGACTGAAGCAGACGGTCGAGTGGTATCGCACGCATGAGCGCTGGTGGCGGACAATCAAGTCCGGAGAGTTCAAAGACTATTATCAACAGCAGTATGCGAAGCGGTTGCAGCAGGGGACGGCGTGCGGATTGTAATCACCGGGGCGCAGGGACAGTTGGGCACGGATCTCCGGCAGGTCCTGCAGGGGCATCAACTGACGTTGCTCGATCTCCCGACGTTCGATCTGACTCATCAGGACTGCGGCCGTGTGATTGTCGAGGCCGTGCCCGAAGTCGTGATTCACGCCGGGGCGCACACAGATGTGGATGGGGCGGAACGGAACCCGGCCTTGGCCATGGCGGCGAATGCCGAGGGAACCGAGCGGGTAGCCCGTGCGGCCGCCCTAGTCGGTGCGAGGCTCATCTATATTTCCACCGATTATGTGTTCGACGGTCGGGGCACACGCCCGTATGTCGAGACTGATCCGACCAATCCCGTCAGTGCCTATGGCGAGTCGAAACGGGCGGGTGAGCAGCGGGCCTTGGCCTGTTGTGAGAACACCCTGGTGGTGCGTACCGCCTGGCTCTATGGCCTGCACGGCCGGAATTTCGTCAAGACCATATTGCAGTTGGCTTCCGAACGACCCTGTTTGAAAGTTGTAGCCGATCAGCGGGGGTGCCCCACTTTTTCCGGAGATCTTGCCGGCATGATCGGAAAGCTGCTGGCGCATTCGGCGCGGGGTGTATTGCATGTGACCAATGCCGGGGACTGTACCTGGCACGAATTCGCGACGGAGATTGTCCGCTTGTCCGGACGCCCTGTGCCCGTTGAGGCGATCACGACGGCCGACATGCCGAGACCGGCGAAGCGACCGGCCTATTCGGTCTTATCGGCAGATCGTCTCCATCATCTCGGGTTCACCATGCCATCCTGGCAGGATGGATTGCAGCGATTCATGAAGGCCCTGCCGGCCGTGTCCTCAGCGGTTTCTTAGCAGTCTCGCTTCGTATGCACCCCCGCAGTTGACTGTGTCAGTCAGACACATTTCTTGTGCAACCCCCGCGATTTCTCTATACTGCGGTTCCGCAGAGCCCTCGTAGCGTTTCTCGTGACGATGCCCGGTGTATGTGGCCGGTAAGTTCGAGCCTGTGTGCGTGCTTGCTCAGTCGGACCGGTAAACGGGTGATCCGCTTCACGCAAGAATACCGACATGCCGGTCGAGGCCACGGGAGGCCGAGAGGGGATGCTCTTGGGCACGAGCCGTCTGCGCGTCCGGCCTGAGAGGGTGGAGTGTATGGATGTCGTTCGTTGTGCCTCTTTCTGTGACCCTCGACTCTGATGGAATGAATGTTGTGACGTCGCCGCCCGCCGATTCCGCCCTCCGGTCCGTTCACACGGACGCGCGATCCGTTTCCAGCCATGCACTCTTCTGGGCATGCCAAGGGTATGTGATGGTCGCGGTCGCCTGTTCGAGTTTTTTCCCGATGCTGTTTCGCTATCAGGAACATGCCGTGATTGTGCTCGTCGTGCTCTCGCTGGGGATGTGCGCGATCGAGCGCGTGAGTCCCTGGATCAAAACTCCGCTGGATCTTCCTCTGTGGCTCTTCATGATCTGGGTGCTCTGCACGGTTCCCTTCGCGACCGACTCCGCTTACAGTTTTGCCGAATGGAAAAAATTCGTGGCGCAGGCGGGCGTATTGTATTGGTCCCTGCTCGTGTTGGATCGCTGTCGACGGGAGAACCTGCCGCAGCAGATTCTCTGGGCGCTGGCACTGACCGGGGCGGCGCTTGCGGTCTATTCATTGGTTGATTTCGCCGGCAGGGGCGGCACGTGGAGAGACCGGTATATCCGGGCCAATGCGTTCAGGTCGGACTACAACTGGCTCAGTACGTACATGGTGATGACGATTCCCGTGGTCGGCAGCCTCATCGTCCTGGGTCGCCTGGCCTGGTTTCGGGCGGCACAGGCCTTGGCGCTTGCGCTGATGGGGGGCGCGCAGCTGTTTTCCTATACGCGTGGCGGGTGGCTTGGTCATGCGGCTCAAGGTCTCGCATTGGCAGCGATGGTGGGTGGCCGGCGTCTGGCGTTGTGGGTGCTGGGACTTCTCGCGATGGCGGGAGCTGGGCTGTTGGTCGCGTCGCAAGCCGGATTTCAGCGTGATACGGTGGCCGCCAGTACGGTGGATACCAGGTTGACGGTGTGGGCCATCGGATTGCGGCAGGTGGCGATGCATCCCGTGGCCGGGATTGGATACGGGAATAATTCGTTCGTGAAAAAATTCCCTGAATACTCGGTTGAGGCACAGGCACAGGTGCCTGAAGGGGCTCGCATCATTCCGGCCATGCACAACACCTTTCTCATGGTCGCACTGGGGAGCGGCCTTCCTGCGTTGCTCAGCTTTGTCTGGATCTTTGTCGCTCTCCTGCGCCGGCTCATTCCGATTCCCTGGGGGGCTGCATGGAACGATAGGTGGTCGGTGCTGGCTGCGGGTATCGGGCTGGCCGTCATCGGCTTCGCCGTACGCAATCTCTTCGACTATATGTTTATGGGCAGCCTGGCGCACATATTTTGGCTGCTCGCGGCGGTCGGCCTCACCGTGACGGGGTCGTCCTGGCGATCGGGCGGATCCGGTCGGCAGCCGGGGAGCCCTCAGGATGAGGGCACCTCGCAGGCGCAGCAGCCGGCTGCATAGGCGGCGTGTCGGCCCACGTCTCTAGTGTCGGTGTGGACCTGTGCTGTGCTTGACACCGCGTCGCAGATCGATCACAAGTGGGTCATTGTCCATATTCAGTTCCTTTAGGACGGGAAGATTGAACGGAGTGCCTGCTCAATGAATGCATTGATCACCGGTATCACGGGCCAGGATGGTTCGTATTTGGCCGAATTTCTTCTGGCCAAGGGATACGATGTGTATGGGATCATTCGCCGTTCGAGTTCCTTCAACACGGCGCGGATCGACGGTATTTATCAGGATCCGCATACCTCGGGAGCCAAGCTGCATCTGGTCTATGGAGATCTCAACGATGCGAGCTCACTGAATAAAATCATCCGTACCGTGCAGCCCGATGAAATCTACAATCTCGGGGCGCAGAGTCATGTCAGGGTGAGTTTCGATATTCCTGAATACACTGCGGAAATCACGGGCCTGGGAACGGTTCGGCTGTTGGAAGCGATTCGTGAGTCGGGGCTGCGTCCCAAGTTTTATCAGGCGTCATCGAGTGAAATGTACGGCAAGGTGCAGGAAGTGCCGCAGCGGGAAACCACGCACTTTTATCCCCGTAGTCCCTACGGCGCGGCGAAGGTCTATGCCCACTGGATCACGGTCAATTATCGTGAGGCCTATGGCTTGTTCGCCTGCAACGGCATCCTCTTCAATCATGAATCGCCGCGCCGCGGCGAAACATTCGTGACGCGGAAGATCACCAAGGCGGCAGCGCGGATCAAACTGGGACTGCAGCAGGACTTGTTTCTCGGCAACTTGGACGCCAAACGGGATTGGGGATATGCCGGAGATTATGTCGGGGCGATGTGGCTGATGCTGCAGCAGGATGAGCCGGACGACTATGTCGTGGCGACCGGTGAAACCCACACGGTCCGCGAGTTTCTCGATGTGGCGTTCGGCCATCTGGGGTTGGACTGGCAGCGGTATGTGAAGATCGATCCGCGGTATTACCGCCCCACCGAAGTCGATCTGCTCGTCGGCGATCCGGCGAAAGCGCAGCGGAAGCTCGGGTGGAAACCGACGGTTGATTTTCACCGACTGGCGATCATGATGGTGGAGGCGGATATGGAAGCTGAGCAGCTGAAGTTGCAGGGCACCGCATCGAAGGGGGCCTAGGTGATCGATACACACGCGCGCATCTATGTGGCTGGGCATCGGGGGATGGTGGGATCGGCCATCGTGCGGGCGCTCAAGGCCCGGGGATATGACAATCTGCTCCTCCGGACCAGCAAGGAATTGGATTTGCGCGATAACAGGCGCGTGGCCGAATTTTTTGCAGAGACCAAGCCCGACTACGTGTATCTTGCCGCAGCAAAGGTGGGGGGTATTCTCGCCAACAGCACATTTCCTGCCGAATTCATCTATGACAATCTGGCCATTCAGACCAATGTCATCCATCACGCCTATGTTCACGGTGTCAGGAAATTGCTGCTGCTGGGCTCATCCTGCATCTACCCGAGGGATTCTCCTCAACCGATGAAGGAAGAGTATTTGCTGACCGGCCCGCTCGAACCGACCAACGAGTGGTATGCCGTGGCGAAGATTGCGGGCATTAAAATGTGCCAGGCCTATCGCCGGCAATACGGTTGCGATTTTATTGCGGCGATGCCCACGAACCTCTATGGTCCCAACGATAACTTCGATCTCCAGACGGCGCACGTCCTGGCGGCCTTGCTGCGACGCTTCCACGAAGCGCGTGAACAGGGCACCGCTCCCACCCTCTGGGGCACCGGAGCTCCGCGGCGTGAGTTTCTGCACGTGGACGACTGCGCGGATGCGTGCCTGTTCCTGATGGATCGCTATTCCGATGCGATGATCATGAATGTCGGGGCAGGGCAGGACATTGCGATCGCAGAACTGGCCGCGCAGGTCGCCGAGGTGGTGGGATATCGAGGGGATATGCAGTGGGATCGTGCCAAGCCGGATGGCATGCCGCGGAAGTTGATGGATTCCAGCCGTATCGCCGCACTGGGATGGAAGCCGGCGACGTCATTGGCGGACGGCTTGCGCCGGACCTATAGCTGGTACCGTCAGCAGCTGGGCGAGTCACGGTCAGGTGTGTCATGACGGGTGGAAGCATCAGCCGGTCTGTCGGTGCGTAGATCGTCTGGAGCGATCATGCGGGCGGCCCCGTTGAGTGCCTGTGTCGGCGACAAGATGTCCTCATGCACGTTCTTCACCCAGGAACCGCCCTCCCCAGTCGTCGATCGTAGGAACCTCTCCTTATGTGCGGTGTAGTCGGAGCGCTGGTCCTCTCCCCCGGTTCATTCCGTATTTCAGAACCCTATGTGATGCGGATGAGGGACAGTCTCGTCCATCGGGGCCCCGACGGGGCCGGGCTGTGGATCGATTCGCAAGGACGGATCGGTCTGGGGCATCGCCGGCTCTCGATCATCGACTTGAGCGAGGCGGCTCGACAACCGATGGCCAATGAAGATGAAACCCTCTGGGTGGCGTTCAATGGGGAGATTTACAACCATACGGAGATCCGGTGTGAATTGGAGGCACTGGGGGGGCATCGCTGGCGGACGGACCATTCGGATACCGAAGTCATTTTGCATGCGTTCGAAACCTGGGGCATCGACTGTGTCGCCAAATTTCGCGGCATGTTTGCGATCGCGCTCTGGGATGTGCGGCGGCAGGAATTATGGCTGATTCGCGACCGTATTGGTGTGAAGCCGCTGTATTACAGCCTGCACCACGGCCGGTTGGTCTTCGCCTCCGAGATCAAGGCCTTGCTGCAGGACCCGGAGCAGCCGCGGGCGCTGCACGAGGAATCGCTCTTTCACTATCTGTCATTTCTCACGACGCCGGCTCCGCAAACCCTGTTTGACGGCATCAGGAAGCTCCCCGGCGGGACCTGGCTTCGCGTGCGCGCCGATGGGACGATGGAAGAACGTCGGTATTGGGATGTGTGGGATCACACGTCCCCCCTGCTGGGGGAGACGGATGAGGCCATCGCCGCTCGGGTCCTGGAGAAATTGCGGGAGTCGGTTGCGCTTCGCAAGGTGAGCGACGTGCCGGTCGGCGTGTTTCTGTCCGGAGGTGTCGATTCCAGCACCAATGCGGCCCTGTTCTCGCAGGGAGACAGTCAACGCGTCAGAACATTTACGATCGGTTATGACGGTGAGTATCCGAGCTATCGCAATGAACTGAGTCACGCCCGGTTCATGGCGGAGCAGGTCGGTGCGGATCATCACGAACGGTTGCTGTCCCTCGATGACCTCATCGCGTTCTTACCCCGCATGATCGCCCTGCAGGATGAACCGATTGCGGATCCCGTCTGTGTCCCGGTGTTTTATGTGTCTCAGCTGGCACGCCGGCACGGCGTGATTGTCTGTCAGGTCGGGGAGGGAGCCGATGAGCTGTTCTGGGGCTATCCCTCCTGGAAAACATCCAAGATGCTTGAGGAATGGAACCATTGGCCGGTGCCGTCCTTGCTGAAACGTCTTGGCCTTCACGGATTGCACTGGTGCGGGTACGGGGAGAGCATTCACTACGAACGGTTGCGACGCGGGATCCTCCATCAACCCGTGTTCTGGGGCGGCGCGGAAGCCTTTCCGGAAGCCTTGAAACAACGCCTGCTCTCGCCGCGTTTGCAACGACAATTTCGACACCTGACATCCTGGGAAGCCATCCGGCCGATCCATGAACGGTTCCAGGCCAAGGCCTGGGAGCAGGGCCCGCTGCAATGGATGAGCTATCTCGATCTCAACTTCAGACTGCCCGAGTTATTGCTGATGCGCGTCGACAAGATGAGCATGGGGGCGAGTCTGGAAGCGCGGGTACCGTTTCTCGATCATGAGTTTGTGCAACTGGCCATGAGTGTTCCCGAGGCGGTCAAGACCAGAGGGGGCGTGGTCAAGACGCTGCTCAAACAGGCGGTGCGCGGAGTGATTCCGGACGCCATCATTGATCGGCCGAAGCAGGGATTTGGCGTGCCGGTGCAGGAATGGATGCAGGGCCGCCTGGGTACGTTGATGCAGGACACACTTGCCGATTTTTGCGACCGGACCGATATCCTGGATAAAGCTGCAGTGCTGGATCTGGTGTGCCGGCAGCGCGATCCTCGCAGCTGGTATCTCTTTAATCTGGCGCTGTGGTGGAAGGCGTATCTTGCCTAGTGCGCTGGATCCAGCAGGATGTGGAAAAAGTCCGCCAGCGGCGTTCTCGCGGCGCTCGGAGGCTCCCCGTCCGGCGAAAGGACGATCCGCCTCTCCGCTTGCTGCGGCCTTGCTGGACGGCCTTTTTGCGCAGCCTGCGGGTGATTGTTATGCCTCCACGGCGCATGAATTGATCGTAGCCTGTTGCGCAACCATCAAGTTTTTCCGCAGCTTGCTGGAAGTCGGGTGGCGTGACAGCCAGTCGGGTTCCATCCGCCGTCTCCTCCTCCTCCCTGTCGAGAGCATCGTTGGGAGTGATTCCCATGGGTAGCGAGGCGCCGCTCGATTTTGCAGCCCGTCTCCTGTCCAAAGTGCAGCATATCGGACTGCTTGCAACTGTGCGCATGGGCATCCGCAAGGCCATTCGCCCCCTGCGCGTAAGGCGGCATCGTGCTCACGTGTTGCGTCAGCCCTACCGGGTTTCGCGAGGGGAACTGGCAGCCGCATTAGGGGTCACTCCAGGAGACCTCTCCGCTGTGGTGGGGCGAATACGTGGCTCCTTGAACCAGCGTCTCCCGGTTTCAGCGGAGAGTGTGGCGGCGATTCGCGGGCTCTATGAACTGCAGGCGCCAGGGGTACTGGAGGCGACCATCGAATCGGCCGACCGGATATGCGGGCATGTGTTCGACCTCCTGGGTTCCGGCCCCGTGGCATTGGGAACGATGATCGACTGGCATCGGGATTTTAAGTCCGGCTACCGCTGGAATCCCGAGCAGTGCTTTCTTGACGTGGCCCATGGCCATGAAGTCGGGGTCGATATCAAGGTGCCATGGGAATTGTCACGTGGTCACCACCTCGTGCTGCTGGCGCAGACAGCCCTCCTGAGCGGAGACGAAAAGTATGCAAGGGAATGTTTGGCACAAATGACCAGCTGGATCGACGCGAATCCGACCGCGCAGGGGGTCAACTGGGCCTGTCCCATGGATGTCGCAATCCGCGCCGTCAACTGGTTGTGGTCGCTCGGCTTGTTGGCGGAGTCGCCGCTCATGACAGAGGCGTGGCTGACGGAGGTACTGGCGTCGCTGGTGGCTCACGGGCGGTTCCTTATGGGCAATCTCGAAGTCCGCGACGATGGAGTCACGACCAATCACTACCTGGCTGATCTCGTGGGATTACTCTATCTCGGACTTTGCTTGAAGGAAGTCCGTGATGCAGAGGGTTGGAAGGCGTTTGCGCTTCGAGAGTTGGTGCGTGAGATGGATCGGCAGGTGCTCGCCGACGGCGCCCACTATGAGTCGAGTCTGTCCTATCACCGCTTGGTGACGGAAATGTTTCTGTCGTCGGGCGTGCTGTGCCGTTACTATGGGGTGGAGTTGCCGCCGACCTTTCATGATCGTTTGCGGAAGATGTGTGAGTTCGTTCAGGGTTATACCAAGCCCAATGGTCTGGCACCGCAGATCGGAGACGCCGATAACGGTCGCCTGCATATTTTAACCGGGTACGGGCAGGCCGATGTTCGGGATCACCGCCACCTGCTCGCCGTCGGCGCGGTGTTGTTCGATCGTCCGGACTGGTGGGCGGCGGCTGGCCCCTCGTGGGTCGAAGGGTTGTGGTTCGGTGGTCTCCGCTGTGCCGCGTGGAGGAGGGAGCCAGTCTCGGCACAGATCGGGAGCCGGGCCTTTCCGGAGGCAGGACTCTATATACTGCGCGGGCGGGCCGACTATGCCTTGCTCAACTGCAATCCGCTTGGATCGGGGGGTGTCGGAACCCACAAGCACAACGACCTGCTCGCAGTGGAGTTGCACCTCGGCGGGGAAGATATTCTTGTGGATTCGGGTTGTTTTCTCTATACTTCCGACCCGCAATCCTATAATCGATTTCGCAGCACCCTCTACCACTCAACCGTTAGGGTGGATCAAGCGGAGCAGAACCGTCTCATTCCTGGGAAGTTCTTTTGTTTGCACCCGGATAGCCGGCTGCACCGTTTCCAATGGGAAACCGGTGGACCCGTGGAACAGGCCGCGGCGGACCACGATGGATATGAACGGTTCTTCCACCCGGTGAGGCACCGGCGCGAGTTGCGGGCCGACTGGCTGAACGGGTCGTGGCGCGTCACGGATCATCTGTTCAGTCCCGTGAGCGGTTCTCACCCGCATCGTTTGGAATGGACGTTGACCTTTGCGCCTCATTGTTCGTTGCAGCCCGCGGAAAACGGATGGTCGGTGGTGACCCCCAGGCAGCGGTTCTGGCTGGACGGTCCGCGGTTGTCCGCGAATGGAACGCCTGGAGCCATCGCCCCGCGTCTCGATGAGGAGAGTGTGGCGGAGCAATATGGCAGGGCGCGGCGGGCTCCTTTTCTCCGCTGGAGCTGGGAAGGCCCGCTTCCGGTGGAAGGAGTGTTCACGATTTCTTCTATGGCACCGAGTTCGACGTAGACGGACTGCTGGAGGGTTGGAGCTGAGTTGAAGAAGGCGTTGACCATCTGGCTGACGGGGTTGCCCTGCGCAGGCAAGACGACCCTGGCCAACATGCTCTTTCGAAGCCTGCTGGCGCAGGGCCTGACCAATGTGGAAGTGTTGGATGGCGATGTCGTCCGCACCCATCTTTCAAAAGGGCTTGGGTTCTCCCGCGCCGATCGGGACACCAACATCCTGCGGATCGGGTGGGTCTGCCAGGTGTTGACCAAACACGGAGTCTGCAGCATCGTGGCGGCGGTCTCGCCCTTTCGAGCCGTCCGGAACGAAGTGCGCGCGATGATTGAGAAGGTAGGAGGACCGGGATCGTTTGTCGAGGTGTGGGTGCGCTGCGGGGTTGAGGAATGTATCCGGCGGGACGTCAAAGGCATGTACGCGAAGGCGTTGCGGGGAGAGATTCAGCAGTTCACCGGCGTGTCCGATCCCTATGAAGAGCCGCTCCAGGCCGACATCGTCGTGGATACCAGTCGTGAATCTCCGTCTGTATCGGTCGGGCGTATCCTGGAGGTCGTCAACCGTGGCCATCTCTGACCGTGGCGGTGCTCGGCGACTCAGCCTCAAAGGATCGGCCGGTGGTGGATAGGAGCTTCCTCTGGTTTCTGCTGCCGACGCTGCTCCAAACCCTGATAGGGGTCGGCGTCATGGTTCCGATCACGACGTATTACCTCGACCCGGCTGATCTTGGCACCGTCGCCATTCTCACTGCCATTGCCATGCTGGTGACGCCGCTTGCCTCGACCGGTGACAACTGGGTGCTCTCGACCCATTGGCACGCGACGCCGGAGTCCGGCCGAAGAGAACTGCTGTTCAACTTGCTGTTGGCCAATCTCGGGATGAAAACAGTGTGGGTGGTGCTGTTCTGGTTGCTGGCTCCGTGGGTATTGCCGCATCTCATTCGAGACTATCGCCCCGAGTATCAGCAGTATTTCGGGTTGGTGTTGTTGGGGTTACTGGCCGGTACGTTGTGGGGGACGCTCAGTCCTTTGATGGTCATCGAACGCGCGCCTGTCAGCCATGCGACGAACGAATCGTTGCAGTGGGCCGCAGGGGCGACCACGACGTTGGTGGGCCTCTCGGTGATGAAGCTCGGAGTCCTGGCCATGTTTCTCGCGCCGATTGCTGCGGGCCTTGTCTCCGTCCTGCACGGAGTCGGTTATGCGGCCCGCCGCGTATCTCTGCGGCCCAGCCTGCATTGGAGCAAGCAGATTGTTCAAAGCGGCCTGCCGGCGATTCCGTTCAGTCTGATGGATGTGGCGGCCAACAGCATGGATCGCTTTGTCATTCAACGATGGCTGGATCTTTCGACGTTGGGCATCTATGCCCATTCACAAAGTTATCGCGGGATGTTCGTTACGGTGACCAAAGCCTATTCCCGGACCATGACGCCCACGTTCCTGGAGTTGTTTGCGGGAAACCCTCGCCAGTCGCAGCGACAAGTTGAAGAGACCGTGTCGCTGTGGTACCTCTGTGTGTCGGCGGGCGGCATGCTGGTCACGCTGTTTTCTGCCGAGGTGATCCATCTGCTGACGCATGGGAAATTCGATCGGGCGGCCGAGTTGGTGCCGATCTGGTTTTTCCTCGTATTTGCGCACAGTATGGGAATGCCGTTTACCCAGTACCTGCTGACGGTGCGTCAAAACGTCCTGCTGTCCTGGTCATCGATTCTAATGAGCCTCGGGACGGTGGGGTTGGTCGCGGCTGCCACCTGGCTGTTCGGTGTCATCGGGGCGACGAGCGCGGCGGTCTTTGGCGCCTTGGCGTTGCATGGGATGCGGTTTTTCCTGGCGCGCCGATTCGGGTGTCCCTATGGGCTTGAGACGGGCGCGCTCTGGAGTATGGGCGCCGTGCTTGCCGTGTATGTGATGACCTATCGGGTGGGGCTCCCGCTTTCGGCAAAACTGATGATGGCAGCGGCTGTCATGACGGTGCTGTGGATCAAGACGGCGCCCCTCTGGTCGTGGCAAGCCGTGGCGCGACTCTGGTCGGCGCCGAAATGAGTCGCATGGAACGCCGGTGTGTTGCCGGCCCTGGTGCAACCAGGCTGCGATAGCGGTCGCAGCGATGCATGCGAGACAACCTTTGAAAGGAGACGGAAATGGCAGGTGAGAGGTCAACTGGTTCTTTGCAGCAGGACGGCGGCGCTGCGCGCGCGTCCGCTCAGCTCGTCGGTGACGAGCCGGCAGGAATGGTCAGCGGACATTTCACCCATTGCCAGAATTGCGGGCATCAGCCGCTCCTCTCGATCATGGATTTCGGCCATCATCCGCCCTGCGATTCATTGGTGCGTCCGGCACAATTGACCCTACCCGAGCCGTTTTATCCGTTGCATCTCCTGCGTTGCGAACGGTGCGGGCTGGTCCAGATCGACTATGCGGTCGATCCCGCGGAGTTGTTCTACGAGGGGTATCCCTACATGACCGGAATTACCGGCGCGCTCAAAAGTAATTTCGATGCGATGGCCGGGAAGGTGATCGAGACCTTGGGTCTTCAGCCCGGGAGTCTGGTCATCGACATCGGGTCGAACGACGGCACGATTTTGGAGGGGTTCAAGGCGAGGGGAATGCGGGTGTTGGGCGTGGAGCCGACAGGCATCGCGAAGATTGCCAATTCGAAAGGGATTCCGACTCGGCAGGCGTTCTTCAGCGAAGACGTCGCGCGGGATATTTTACAGAAGGAAGGGCCGGCCTCCCTCATCACTGCCGCCAACGTCTTTGCGCATGTCGCCAACCTCGGTCCCTGTCTCCGCGGTATTCATGCGCTGCTGGGGGACCAGGGTACGTTCATCTCCGAGTCGCACTATCTGCTGGATCTGATCGACACGCTCCAATATGACACGATCTACCACGAGCACCTGCGCTTCTATTCGATCAAGCCGATGCAGGATATGATGAAGCGGTTTGGTTTCAGCGTGGTCGATGCCGAGCGTATTCCGAATCATGGCGGGTCCATTCGTGTCTATGCCGTGAAAGGGACCGGGAAAAATCCCAGTGGCCGGCTGCAAGAGCTGGTGAAACAGGAGGAGGCCTACGGTCTCTACGGGTCTGCCTTGTACGCCACCTTCGCCCAGCGGGTCAGACAGTCCAAATGGAAACTCATGCACCTGTTGTCGGATTTGAAGATGAAGGGGCATCGGATCGCGGGCATCGGATCTCCCGGCCGGTCGAGCACGGTGATGAACTATTGCGGTATCGGTCCGGACTATCTGGACTACACGGCGGAGCAGGCGACATCGTTGAAGGTGGGATTGTTCACCCCGGGCACGCATGTGCCGGTGGTGGATGAGAAGCGTCTTTTTGAGGATCAACCGGAATACGCGCTGGTATTGGCGTGGCATTTGGGAGAGACGATCCCTCGTAAATTGCGCAGCAAGGGATTGCGATCGAAGTTTATCATGCCGTTGCCCGATCCCGTCATTCTCGACTGGTAGCGCCGGGGCCGGAGCGTCGTATGGCGAAACTCAGCGTTGGAATCATCGGGACCGGGTTCGGTGCCAAGGTCCATGCGCCTGCGTTTCAAACGATTCCAGCCGTCGAGGTCATGGCGATTGCCGGGCAGGATCGTCAGAAAGCGGCGCGGGCGGGGCAGGGGTTGGGTATTCCGACCGTCCACGATTCGTGGCAGCAGTTGATCGACGATGAGAAGGTTGAGGCAGTCGTCGTCGCCGTTCCGCCGTCGGTTCAGTTCGATGTGGTGACGGCGGCTTTGCGTGCGGGCAAGCATGTGTTGTGCGAGAAGCCGTTCGGCATCGATGCCGGCCAGGCGGCGCGGATGTGGGCGCTGGCTCGCGAGAGCCACAGGGTTTGCATGGTCGACTATATGTTTCGGATGGCGCCGGAGCGGGTTCGCCTGAAGGAGTTGCTCGATGGCCACGAGATCGGACGGATCATCAGAGTGACCGTCGAATGGACGGTCCGGGGGCGCGCCGCCGGAAACAGTGCCTGGTCCTGGCAGTTTGATCCGTCTTTCGGAGGGGGCGTGTTGTTTGCGTTCGGGGCGCATGTCGTCGATTACCTTCAATGGTTGGTCGGCCCCGTCCGGAGCGTGGCCGCCCGTCTGAGCACCAGGGGCGGCCCAGTGCAATCCGCTCCCATGGATCGTCCCGTCGCGGCGGATACGCTGGACGCGATGATGCTCTTGGACGGCGACATCCCTGTTTCGATCACGGTGTCGAATGCGACACCCGGCGGACGCGGACACTGGCTCACGATTTACGGGGAGCGCGGGGCGTTGATCGTTGGAAATGCCAACCTGGCCGACACCGTCATCGGCACCAGACTGTATCAGTCGGATGCGGCGACCGGAGCATGGCGGGACATACCGGTCGTGTCGATTGCCGGTGAAGGAGCGGCCGACGGACGGACCCTGCTCGTCGGTCGTATGGCCGAGTGTTTCGCGGGTGCCATTCGATCCGGAGCTTCAGCGGCCCCCTCGTTTGAAGATGGCTGGCGCGCGCAGGTTGTCATGGACGCCATGCGCCTGGCCCACGACCGGCAATGCTGGATACCGGTGGGGTTTCCGACCGGGCAGGATGAGTTCACGAGCCCCGGCCGGCGCCTTCAATGAAGATTTTTGTCCTGTTGTCCAATGCGCCTCATGCCGGCGGTGAAGCGATCGAGGTGGTGGGGCATGAAGTGGTGGAGAAGGCGCAGCAGCTCGGACATTCGGTGTGTCTCCAAGTAATCTTCCGGGATCCTCGCGGAAGCGCGGCCGCGCAGCAGGCCGAACAGACGCTTCGCGAGGTGAGGCTTCCCGGCGTTGTAGTCTGCCCCATGCTGTACGTCGAAGACGTGGCGGACCTGTCCTCCAAACGAGGCCTGGTGTCACGACTTAGACGATTGTTTACCTCGTTGACCCTGCGCCGCCTGTTTCCCGCCTCCGGTCTCGGGAGCATGGTGGAACGCCGGGTGCGCGAGGCCGGTGCGGATGCCATTCTGAGTATTTGGAGTTGGGAGGCGTTAGCCGCGACCTATCACATTTCAGGCGTTCCGAAGTTCGTGTATTACGGGAACCCGGATCATCTGCCGATGCAGGCGCGACTCCGACATCCCGATTTGTTCGGTCTTCCGTTGGCCTCGATAAAGGATCGTCTGTGGTTGTGGTTCGAGCGGGTACGGAATGAACGACGAAAGCGGCTCAATATCAGCATGATGAATGCCTGCGAGGTCACGGCCAACAATTCACGGTTGGATGCGGATTTTTATCGAGTTCACGGGCATCCGCATTCGATCTATTTGCAAAACATGTGGCCGGTCGTCGAACCCGCTCCGCGGCCTGTCTCGCTGTCCGTCTCGCAGCCGCGTCCGATCAAGATCATCGGCAGTGTGGGCAATCTCGGCGCGACCGGCAATACCTTCGCCCTGACGTACCTGGGGCGGGAACTCTTGCCTCGACTTGCGGCCCGGTTCAAGGATCGCCCGTTTGAAATCCATCTGCTGGGGAAAGGCACACCGTCGGCTGCTTCGGCCGCCGCGCTCAACGATCGGCGGGTCAAGATCCGCGGGTGGGTGGAGGACATCAATGAGGAGTTCCGATCGTCGTCCGCTTTCCTGGTGCTCACGAATGTGAACGCCGACTTTCTGGTGGGGAATACCAGGATTCTGCTCGCTTGGGCCCTCGGCACCTGTGTCATCATGCATGAGAACAGCGGACTGGCGATGCCTGAAATCGAGCACGGGGTCAATGCCTTGTTGGGGAAGACGCCCGATGAACTGGCGGAGCTGATTGTATCGGCAGTGGACGATGAGGTGCTTCGAAGGCGAATCGGTCAGGGGGGACAGCACACGTTCGAGACCTATTATCGGTCGGATGTCGTCGTTCCGAAAATGTTGAGTCTTGTTCAGGACATGGTGGATCGCTGCCGTTCGGCCCCTGCCCCGGCTGCCCTCCACTGACGGGCGCATGCGCACTTGTAGAACCAGCAACGACTCGCCGCGCGAGTTAGATTAAGAGGGGACCGTGAAGAACGCGATTGCTTCTCGAATCGGAGAAGGCCTTGCTACCTTATTACCGGAGTTCCTGTGTACGGCGTTTGCCAAGCAATTAGCGGAGCGAAATCCGCAACTGCTGCTGGAGGCGCTCGGCCCAAAGCTGAACCGGACGCCATCCCTGGATACGATGCCGTTCGACTTGTCTCCCTCCGCTCCGTTGCAATTTGAAGACCTCTCCGGCCTGTTCGCCAGTACCTCGCTCGACCATGGGGTGATCGCGATGACCGTCCGGCAGACGGCGTACCTGTTCGGGTTGGTCCGTCGCTTGAAACCGCGCAAGGTTATTGAAATCGGGCGATATAAGGGAGGCTCCACCCTGACGATTGCCGCGGCCATGAACGGCCAGGGCGAGTTCTGGTCGATCGACCTCGGCGAAAAGGAAGCGCGTTTGCATCAGCGGGGGACGAAGCGCACGTTTGACGACGAGATTCGTGACATTTGCAAGCGATTCGGATTGTCCGTGACCTTGCTTGTCGGCGATTCGCGCACGATCG
Source organism: Nitrospira defluvii (assembly GCA_000196815.1). Lineage (GTDB taxonomy): Bacteria > Nitrospirota > Nitrospiria > Nitrospirales > Nitrospiraceae > Nitrospira_A > Nitrospira_A defluvii_A. The sequence goes on along the minus strand of FP929003.1, from coordinate 2,950,944 downwards.
AAGTCGAGACCGGCGAGGTTGACCTCGTGTTCATCGACGGCGATCACAGTTACGAGGGCGTGAAGAATGATTTCGAGCGGTTCGGCCGGCGCGTGAAAGTCGGCGGCGCGGTGCTCTTCGACGATGCCTGTGATGAAGCCGTCTTTCACACGCATTCGGAATCGGTCGGAAAGTTGCTGGACGAAATCGTGGCGCAACAATCGTTTCGCCTCGTGAAGTCAGTCAACCGGTTGGCTCACATCGAGCGCGTCCGTTAGGAGGGCATCCGTGCTGGTTGGTATTTTCGGCGCCGGTCGCAACGGGTCGTCGCTCCTCATGCGGCTGCTGGACGGCAGTCCCGGCCTGTGGATCTACCCGATCGAACTGAACTACTTGCGCAGTTTTGCGCCGCGTTCGCTGAGGAGCGCCGTGAAACGGACGTTGGCTTCCTGTGCGTCGCACCTGCCGGGTCAAGCAGGGGAGACGTTCGAGCAGCGGCAGCGGCAGTTGTTTCGAGCCTGGGCAGCCGACCAGCTTGATGAACTCAAGCAGACCTATCTGGAGAAGCTGGTACAGCCCATCACACCCGACGGAGTTCCGCTCGAGCGCATCATGGCCCGCGTGACCGGCGATGCGAAACACGATCTGGAATCCTATCTGGATGCGATCCGCCTCTGTTACGACCAGCGAAACCTGCCGGCTACGCCGCTGCTGATGTTCAAGTCGATCGAAGTCTCCGATCTTTCCCGCTACCAGGCCCTGTTTCCCGGCATGAAATGTATTCACATCATGCGGCATCCCTATTCCAATTACAGTTCGCTCAAACGTACGGACATGGTGCTGAAACAAAAGCCCTTCTGGTTTCAAGGCGGGGACATTCTCCGGTTACAACTGGAATCCCGATGGATACCGCATGCGGAATTTACGCTGCGTGGCCTTACGACGGACCCGACGCATCACTATCTCGTTCGCTATGAAGATATCTGCGATGCGCCGACTCGCACGGTCACCGATATTTGCTCCTGGCTGGGCGTGGCGCCTCCCGAAGAGCCGACGGTTCAAACCGTTCTGGGCGGTCGGCATACGAAGTCGCTGCCAATCAATTCCAGCTTGAAAGGCGTGGAGACACCCGCGGAGGTCGTCTCCGATATGGCGAAGGCCTATGGGTACGATGACATTCTGACTGAACGCGAGCGAAAGTTGATCTTACTCCGGACCTATCAACTCGGTCGGCGGTTGGGATATTTTTCCGAGCAGGAGGCCGCGCAGGTCCCGGCCAAGTTGCCGCTGTTCCTGCAGTGGCTGGCGCCGGACCAATGGGAATATATGAACGCCTCCTCGAAGGTCCGGTTGGCGCGTGCCCTGATTCAGCGCCGGCTCTATCTGTGCCGGGTCCTGCTCTCGCCGCTTGCATAGTTGCCGGGACTACGCGATATGAAATTTACGCTTCGCGACAAGACCATGTTTCAGACGGCGTTCTCGCCGACCCGCGAAGAAGCGCGCACGTTGTTGGACTATGTGCGGTGTCTGCGGGAGGAGGAGGTCGGTGCCCGCATCGCGGCCTACCCCCGTTTCATGGCGCGGACGCTCAGACCGGGCGGGACACTCTTGTCGGTGAATCTGGAAACATCGCGTTATCTGGAGGGGAATGCGTTGAACCACTTCGACTTCTCCCTGTACCATGCGACACCTCGGGTGCAGCCGGCCCCGTTCGGAACGGACCTGGTCGGGCATATCTCGGGGTTGCGCATGGTGCACGCGGAAGTGGTGAATACAGCGCAGGTGCTGGAGGCGGCAGGGGCCTGATGCATGTCCTAGCGGTCATTCCTGCCCGCGGGGGATCGAAATCGATTCCCTTGAAAAACATTCGTCCGTTGAACGGCACCCCGCTGCTGGCATTTACGATCCAGGCCGCCAAGGGCTCGACCTATCTTGATCGATGTGTCGTCTCCACCGACCATCCCGATATCGCCCGGGTTGCGCGAGACTATGGCGCGGAGGTGATCGAGCGGCCCCCAGAGTTGGCGACCGACCAAGCCCCGACCGAATGGGCGTTGTTGCATGTCCTGGAGGTGCTGGCAAAAGACGGGTATCGGCCTGAGTATGTCGTCACCCTGGAGCCCACGTCTCCGCTCAGGACCACGGGGCTGATCGATCGCTGCATTGCCGAGGCGATCCGACATCCGCAACTGGATTGTGTGATGACGGTGGCGGAGACCCGCAAATGTTACGGTCGTCTGCAGGACGGCCGCTTCGAATACCTGTTTCCAGATCAGCCGAGACGGCGGCAGGAACGCCAGCCGTTGTTTGAAGAGAGTAGCACCGTGTACGTGACGAAAACCGATGTGCTTGAGCGCGATCGATCGGTCCTGGGCCGAACGCGGTATGGAGTGGTCGTCGAGGATCCGCGCGAGGCCATCGATATCAATGAGCCCCTGGATTTTATTGTGGCGGAGGCGGTGCTGGCGCAGCGTCTCACGGAGGAGCAGCATGGTTGAGATCGAATCCATTCCCATCGGCCCCTATCGCATCGGACCGGACCATTCGCCGTTGGTGATCGCCGAGGCAGCGGTCAATCATCAGGGTGATTTTGAGACCGCCAAACGCATGGTGTACATCGCGCATGCGATGGGCGCTCACATCATCAAGTTTCAGATCCATGTCCTGGACAACGAGATGTTGCGAGAGACGCCGCAATCGGCGAACTTTGCCGAGCCGCTCTATGTGACGCTGGATAAAACCAACCTGTCGATCGATCAACATCGTGAGCTGAAGCGACTCTGCGAGTCCTTGGGCATTCTGTATCTCTGCACGCCGTTCAGCCGGATCGGCGCGGATATGCTGGAAGAGCTCGGGGTGGCTGCGTACAAGACCGGGTCCGGTGAACTGACCAATCTGCCGCTGATCGAACATATCGGCCGCAAGGGCAAACCGATGATCGTCTCGACCGGGATGTGCACGATCGAAGAGGTCGGAGAGACGGTTGCGCTGTTGCGGCAACTGAAGACCCCGTTCGCCTTGACGCATTGTGTGTCCGCGTACCCGACGCCCTACGACCGGGTAAACCTGGGTATGATTGCCAGGTATCGTGAGCTCTTCTCCGTGCCGGTCGGCTTGTCGGACCACTCGCGAGGGATTTATACCGGCATCGGGGCCGCCGCCTTGGGAGCCTGTCTGATCGAGAAGCATTTCACGCTCGACCGGCAACAGCCGGGGCCGGATCATCCCGTATCGATCGAACCGGATGAATTGAGTGAGCTGGTCAAGGGGGTGGATGCGGTGTTCCGGGGACGGGGCGCCGAACGGCAGATTTTTCCGGAGGAACGCGAAATTGTCGCCTGGGCGCGCGAGAGCGTCGTGTCGGAAGTCGCGATTCCGCGCGGCACGGTCATTACGCCGACAATGGTCTGGGTGAAGCGACCGAGTCCGGGGCCCGGTGCGGTGGCGGCGAAAGATTTGAAGAAAGTGATCGGGAAGGTCGCCAAAACAGATATTCCGAAGGACAGTCAGATTCGCTGGGAGCAGTTGAACGCATGAAACCGAGGAAAATCGCCGTCCTGTCCGAGGCCCGGGCTACGTACGGCTATGTCAAACGGGTGATGCACTTGATCGAACAGTCCGAGCGGCTGGAATTGCAGCTCATCGTGACCGGCATGCACCTGTTGAAGGAATATGGATCGTCGATCAATGAAATCGTACGAGACGGATTTACGCCGGCCGCCCGCGTGGACATGTATGTGGGCGGGGATACACCGACGGCCTGGTCGAAATCGCTGGGCGTCGAGATGCAGGGTCTCGCGCAGGTGTTCGATATGCTGAAGCCGGACCTTCTGCTGGTGGCAGGGGATCGTGCTGAGATCCTGGCTGCGACGGTGACGGCGGCCTATATGAATATTCCGGTTGCGCACATTCAATCCGGCGACCTGTCCGGCCATATCGACGGGTCTGCCCGTCACGCCATTACCAAGCTGGCTCACATCCACCTTCCGGCTTGTGAGGATTCTGCCGAACGGGTGCGGAAAATGGGGGAAGAACCCTGGCGGATTTTTAACGTCGGCGCTCCGCAACTAGACGACGTCGTGCACGGCAAGAAGCTGGATCGGGACGAGTTGGCAAAGCGCTTCGGGGTGGATTTCACCAAGCCGGTCTTGCTGGTCATTCAGCATGCCGTGTTGGCGGAAGTGCATCTCGCCAGAGTACAAATGGAAGAGACTCTGGCGGCGGTGAAGGCCAGCGGGCATCAGGCGTTGGTGATTTATCCCAATGTGGATGCGGCAGGACAGGAAATCATCGGCGTGATCCGGCAGTACGAGCAGGTCCCGACGATTAAGACGTTCAAAAATCTGGACCGCGAGGTGTTCCTAAGTTTGTTGACCGCCGTGTCGGTCTTGATCGGCAACTCCAGCGTCGGCATTCTGGAAGCCCCGTCGTTCAAGTTGCCGGCATTGGACATCGGCAGCCGCCAGACCGGCCGCATGCGGGCCTGCAATGTCATTACGGTCCCTCAATTCGACCGTCGGCTGATCGGAGAGGCGATCGAGCGCGCGCTTCATGACGATCGCTTCAGGACGATATTGAAGACCTGCGAGAATCCCTATGGAGACGGCAACAGCTCCGAGCGGATCTGCAAGGTATTGGAAGATGTCGATCTCGACAAGCTCCTCAACAAACAGATGACTTATTAGAGGCTCGGAATTTATGAATGCTCCTGTATTGGTCACCGGCGGCGCCGGTTGTATCGGAATTCAGGTTTGCCGTGAACTGGATCGGCGGGGAATCGAGGTGCACCTGCTGGACCTGGGTGAGCAGATCGCTCGTGTCCGGAAGGCCCTGCCGGAAAAGACGAAGGTCTTTTACGGGTCGATTCTCGACATCTCCTCGATTCGCGAGGCCATGGACGGCTGCGGGGCGGTCATTCATCTGGCCGCACTGCTCGGTGTGCGACGGACGGAGGTCAATCGCCTGCGCTGCCTTGAAATCAATGTGGACGGCACGAAGCGGGTGTTGGACTGTGCCATCCAACACCGGATCAAGCGGCTGGTGTTCGCCTCCTCGTCGGAAGTCTACGGCGAACCCATCGAGAACCCCATCACCGAAGAAACCATCACGCAGGGGAAGACCGTCTATGCGGTGAGCAAACTCGCCGGCGAGGAACTCTGCATCGGGTATGCGCAACGGTATCCTGAATTCGAGCATGTGATTCTGCGCTTCTTCAATGCCTACGGCCCCTATCAGGCCGCCCAATTCGTCCTGCCCAAGTTCATTCAGAATGCGATGACGGGAAAGCCGATCGTGATCAACGGCAGCGGCGATCAAATCCGTTCCTATTGCTACAGTGAGGATACGGCCCGGGGCGTCGTGGAGGCCCTGCTCAGGCCGGAAGCCGTCGGTCAGGTGATCAATCTCGGCAACAGCGACCGGCCCACCTCGTTGAAAGAGCTGGCGGATCTCGTGGTCAAAGCGAGCGGGAATTCCCCGGTCGAAATCAAATATGCCGCCGACTTTCAAGGCACCGACCGTCATGCGAGCCGTGAGATCCATCGCCGTTACTGTTCCGGCGAGAAGGCGAAACGGTTGTTGGGGTTTGAATCGCGTGTCACGCTGGAAGACGGCATCCGACGGATCATTGAAATGAACAGCATTTTTGAAAAATGGGAAAGCACCGAGTTGCCGTACCTGATCGATGAAATGACTTAACGGGAGATCGCACCTCATCCGCGCGCCTTCATGACCCATCGCAACTGGAAATCGTCTCTCAAGCGCGTCCTTTCGCGCGCCCACGTGCTTCCCGCCGCTCGCGCTCTTCAGTACCATCTTCGAAAGAGTGTAGATCGTGAGTTCCGTAATCAGGAAGCCGGTCTCGATCAAGCATTTCGACGGTTCGCCGCTGACTACGGGGCCGCGTTTCGCCGTGCCGCGCCCCCGGAATCCTCCGACGATCAGCGGGTGCTGGTGGTCAGTTCGGGGTCTTTGGGCCAGTTGGTTGAGATCGCTCTCGTCACGGCGTTCCGGTTGGCCGGCTATAGGCCGGTAATCTTGACGGATTACGACCGGTGGATGGGCGCCTATTACCGTGAGATCGGTGTTCAAGAGCATCTGTATTGGGACGATTGTTTCCGGCAGGTGCCGATGGCCGAGGCGGTGCACGTGATGGCATCCATCGGTTCCTTCGAGCAGCTGATCAAGGCCGACTATTGCGGCGCCCGGGTCGGAAAGTATGCGGCCTCGACGGTATTGCGTCACTTGCGGGTGGGGCGGCTCGATCTTTCAGACCGGAGTGTTCGCGACGCGCTCCTGCCGTTTCTTCATCGCGCCATGTGTTATGCCAGGACAGCGGAGGCCATCGTCGACACCCTCCGCCCGCAACTCGTGCTGTCCGTGGATACGGGGTACAGCCCGCGCGGAGAATTGTTCGATCTCTGTCTGGCCGCCGGCATCGACACGATCACGTGGAATGCCGCGCACCGAAATAATCAATTGATGCTCAAGCGCTACAGTCGGGGAAACCGCGAAGTCCATCCGGCCTCGCTGTCGGACTCCACGTGGGGCGAATTACAAGCCAAGCCGTGGACGGAGGCGGATCGTAATCTCCTTCGGCGGGAATTGGTCGGCAGCTACACCAGCGGCGAATGGTACAGCGAGGTCGGTACACAGTTTCACACGAAGCTGGAGGATCCCGCTCAGGTTCGGCGCACTTTAGGCCTGGAGGATGGAAAAAAAACCGTCGTCATCTTTCCGCACATCTTCTGGGACGGCACCTTCTTCTACGGAACTGATCTGTTCGAGAGCTACGAAGAATGGTTCGTGGAGACGATGAAGGTGGCGTATGCGAATCCTTGCGTGAACTGGATCGTCAAGATTCATCCCGCCAACATCGTCAAGAACATGAGAGACGGAGTCGGGTCCGAGCCATCCGAGCTGACGGCGATCCGTTCGCTTGGGGGGAGTCCGCCGCCGCATGTGCGCATCATTCAACCCGACAGTCGCCTGAGTACCCTGTCCCTGTATTCCGTCATGGACTATTGTGTGACGGTTCGTGGAACCGTGGGGATTGAAGCGGCCAGTTTTGGCATTCCCGTGTTGACCGCGGGGACCGGACGATACGACCGTCTCGGGTTCACCGTCGACTCCGAATCGAGGGGGCAGTACCTGGACCGGTTGGCCCACATTCAGGATCTTCCTTCGCTCACGGCCCGGGAGCGCGAGTTGGCGGAGCGGTTTGCCTATGGCGTGTTCATCGCGCGCCCCCTGACGCTGCGCGCGGTGGCGTTGGAATATCAGCGCGATGCCAAGGCGAGCCTGCAGACCAGGGTCTGCCTGCCGAAAGGACAGGAATTGCACGCGGCGGCCGATCTCCGCGCGCTCGCTGCGTGGATTCAATCCGGAGAGGAAGATTTTCTCTCGCCGCATGCCTAACACGAGTTTCTTACTCTGCAGTCTACATCACAGTTCGAGGGTGTCGTCATGTGCGGCATAGCCGGAATGGCGGGGCCCGGAGCCGCTGAGGTTGTCCGCGCCATGACCGGTGCGCTGGTCCATCGTGGCCCGGACGACGGCGGTCACTACGACGATCCTCCGGCCAAGCTCTGCCTGGGCATGCGCCGGCTCAGTATTTTGGATCTCGCGCACGGCCACCAGCCGATGGCGAATCCCGAGCAGTCGGTGTGGATCGTCTACAACGGCGAAATCTTCAATTCTCCGGATCTGCGCCGCGGACTTGAGCAACGCGGGCACCGGTTTCATACGGCGAATTCCGATACCGAAACGCTGTTGCGATTGTATGACGAGAAGCAGGAGGGCATGCTGGAGGAGTTGAACGGCATGTTCGCCTTTGTGCTCCACGACAAGCGGCGCAACATTTTATTCGGCGCACGGGACCGGGTGGGAATCAAGCCGTTGTATTATGCCCGGCGGCCCGATGCGTTTGCATTCGCATCGGAGCTGAAGAGCCTGCTGCGGATGCCTGGTCTTACTCGAACTCTCGATGAAAGCAGCCTTTCCCACTACCTGACGCTACGGTTCGTTCCGGGGACGGCTTCCATCATCCGTGGCGTGTCCCGGCTTGCACCGGGTCATTGGTTTCGGTACGGCTTGGAGACCGGCCGATTCGAAACCCGCTGTTATTGGCGTCCTTCTTTTGCGCCGCAAGAGGAGCGGTCGGTGGAGGAATGGAGTGAGCTGGTTCGAGCCGAGTTGGGCGCCGCGGTTCGTCGTTGGAGTCTCAGCGATGTGCCGATCGGCTGCTCGTTGTCCGGCGGATTGGACTCATCCAGCATCGTCGGACTGTTGGCCGAGAGCGGTCATCGGCAGCTCAAAACCTACTCGCTCGGGTTTGTGGGGGAGGGCGCCGCGGAGCTCGATGAGTTGCCGCTCGCGCGAGCGGTCGCGCAGCGGTGGGGGACCGACCATCATGAATTGGTGCTCCAGCCGGAAGACCTGCTACGGGATTTGCTCAAAATGGTGTGGGCATTGGATGAGCCCTACGGCGGTGGGCTGCCGTCCTGGTACGTGTTTCAGTTCATGCAGCAAGACGTCAAGGTCGGGATGACGGGAACCGGCGGTGATGAACTGTTCGGAGATTACGGGCGATACATTCAGCTGGAACAGCGGACTTCACCGGGAACACAGGCCGCTCCGCTGCCGGCGTGGCTGGAGCGCGGCTGGCCGTTGGTTGCGTCGCTGGTCGACCAGATTCCGCATGGCATCGGAGGTTTACGAAGGAAGGAGCGATGGCGTCACTATCCGGAGGCGCGGCGCGATCCGTTCGGATGGGACTACGTGCAAGCCTTCTATTATCTCTCCGAGTCCATGAAACGGACTGCGGTCCTGACGTCGCCGTCGGACGGAAGAATCATTCAAGACACGGTAGAGCTGTTGCGAGACCATTACCGGGAGTCCCAGAGCGAGCAGCCCCGCGATGCGGTCATGCATCTGGCGATGCAGACGCAGTTGCCGGAAGAGTTCCTGTGTATGACCGATCGGTTTTCAATGGCCCATTCGTTGGAGGCGCGCGTGCCGTTCTTGGATCACCTGTTCGTCGAGGCGGTCATGCGTATTCCGGCCCAGATCCGGACGAAGCCGGAGGACCCCAAGTACTTGCTCCGGCAGGCCGTGCGCGATCTGTTGCCCGATGACCTGCTGCATGCGCCGAAGCGCGGGTTCGTGATCCCTACGGCCCGGTGGTTACGCGGACCGCTCCGTCCGTTGGCTGAACGGCTACTTGCGCCCGCCAGGCTGGCCGAGCAGGGAATATTCCGACCCGAGTTTTATGCGCGTTTCGTTCAACCCCATGTTGAAGGCCGGGCGGACTACCATCCGCAGGTCTGGACGGCCCTCATGTTTCAGCTCTGGCACAATCTGTATATCGAACAGGCCCTGACCGAATGTCCGCATTTTTCCTGGCAGGAGCTCTGCCGCTAGATGGCCTTCTCGCGATCACCAGCGGAAGTGGGCAGTAGGTCAGTGACCGATCGACCCGGATCCGCTTCCGTTCAGGTCGCCGACAGGATAAAGGGGGAACAGGGGCAGGATGCATACAAGGTATTCGGGATATACCGTTTTGTGCTGGCCCTGCTGGTTGTGTTGAGTCACACCTGGGAGTTTGCCTTCGAAGCACCCGAGCGACATTTCCTGTCCTCGATCGGGATCGGCAACATCGGAGTGATGACCTTTTTTATTCTCTCGGGGTTTATTATTTCCGAAGCCATCGATCGGTTCTACTGGGGACGGCCGTATAGCTTTCTGGGCAACAGGTTCCTACGGTTGATCCCCCCGTTTTGGGCTGCCATAGGCGTTTCTGTGATCGTTCATGCGGCGCTCATCAACCATGGTGCCCATGCTCTACCGGCTGCGTATTTTCGTGCTGACATGCTCTCCGTCGAAACCATCCTCGTCAATTTGACGGAGCTCATCCCGATTCTGAACGTAAATAATCTCATCGGCTTGAAGGAGTATTATCACTTTGTCAGCTACGCCTGGGCCGTGTTCATAGAGGTCATGTTTTATCTCTCGGTATTCGCGATATGTCTGGTGTCCTGGCAGAGGTTCATCGGCAGATACGCTTCTGTCGGTGTCCTGTTGTATTGCATGGGAGGGGGAATGCTTCTGGCGCATCTTTGCCATGAATATGTGCACACGCTCTACAGACCCTTGACGTTCGTTCCCTATTTTTTGCTCGGCGTACTCTTGTATAGACTGAGAAAACGAGCCGGTGCGGTGGAATGGACGGGTGTCGTCGTGGTGGTCCCTCTCGTGCTGCTGCATTTTTCCCGCTACATTCAGGGCGAGGTGCCTCTCGATCATGCCTGGGTCGCGAACCTCATGACAGGCAGAGGGCTGACAGCCCTCGCGCTCCTTGTGATGGCGGCAGTACTCATCTATCCTCTGTCCTATGCCGGCGCGGGGGTGAGATTGAAGAACGCAGACCGGTGGTTCGGTGACCTCTCATACCCGTTGTATTTGAATCATTATGCCATCGTCGTCGGGTTCGCGACTCTGTTGGAGGCGAAAGGCGCCCGGTATCAGCTGGCGGCGATTCTACTGTCTGTGGCGCTCGCCTACGGGATGAACGTCGTGGTGGAGGTGCCGCTCAGGCGGATTCGCAACAGTATTCGCGGGGTGGCACTCTAGGTCCGCCGCACGGTGTATGAACATTCTTCACCTCAGCACAGAGTACAACCTGGGCGGGTCCGGCCGGGCGGCCTATCGAATTCATTCGAGCCTCATGCGGCGGGGTCATACCTCGCGTATGCTTGTCTCGGGGGTGGTGCATGGTGCTTCGGACGCGGGACCGATTTGGGGCAGCATGCCATGGCGCGCGGCGGATTGGCTGGCCCGCCGGGCGACCGATGCCTTGAGTCTGCAGTATCTGTTCTTGCCTTCGTCCTGGCGGCTGCTGCGCCATCCCTGGTTTCGGGCTGCCGATGTCGTGCAGCTCTACAATACGCACGGCGGGTATTTCAGTCATTCGGTGTTGGGCGTTGCCAGTCGGCGCAAGCCGTTTGTCTGGCGTCTGTCGGACATGTGGCCCCTGACCGGCCATTGCTGTTATTCCTATGATTGCGAACGGTGGAAAACGGGATGCGGTGCCTGTCCGCTGTTGAATGACGAGCCTGCCTTGAAGGCGGACCGGACGGCGCTGCTGTGGCGAACGAAGCAGCGTATCTATGCCGAGGCGAACGTGACGGTGGTGGCGCCATCGCGGTGGATCGCCGGGCTGGCTGAGCAAAGCCCGCTGGTCGGGCATTGGCCGGTGCGAGTGATTCCGAACGGTCTGAATCTGAAGGTGTTTCGACCGATCGATCAAGCGTCGGCTCGAGCGGTGTTAGGGCTCCCCCAGGATGAGGATCTCGTGTTATTCAGCTCCGTGGAGACGCAGGCCTATCGCAAGGGCGGCACCTTCGTCACAGAGGCTGTGAACGCTCTCAAGGGGAAGACCCGGAAGCCCTTTCGACTCTTGGTGGTCGGGAACCGCGCCAGTGAATGGGAGACAGCCGTGACGGTGCCCGTGACGGCCATCGAGACCGTGAAGGACGACCATCTGTTGGCGATTCTCTACTCGGCGGCGGATCTGTTCGTCCATCCCGCCCTGGCGGATAACCTGCCGAACGGTGTGCTGGAAAGTCTGGCCTGTGGCACTCCGGTGGTGGCCTTCGACGTGGGCGGTGTAGGGGAAGCCGTACGGCCGATGGAGACCGGCTACCTGGCGCGCGACAAGGATGCCGGCGACCTGTCGGAAGGCATCAAGTGCCTCCTGGACGATCCCGATCTGCGGCGACGACTGCGCGCACGGTGCCGCGAAGTTGCGGAAGCCGAATACGATATGGCATTGCAAACACAACGGTTCGAGGAGTTGTATGAGACGGTGATCCATGGCCGATAGCCGGGCCTGGAATTTCCCTGAAACCTCCTACGGTATCGTGAAACGGCTGCAGACGATCGAGGCCTGGACGGCCGGAATTGCGCAGCGACTGGGCGCTCCATCGCTCTCGATTCTCGATTTTGGATGCGGCACGGGCGATCATGTGACCTATCCCCTGGCTTGTCTGGGCCATCGCGTGCTGGGGGTGGACATGCATGAGCCGTCTATTCAGGAAGCGCAACGCAGATATCCGCTGCCGAATCTGCTGTTTCGAACCGCCCGGCTCGAGTCGTTGATCCAGGAAGGGGTGGCCGCCGATCTGATTATTTGTTCGGAAGTCCTCGAACACCTCCAGCAGCCACTCGACTGTCTGAGCCTCCTGAGGCGTCTGCTGAAGCCGAACGGGGCGCTCATCATTACCACCCCCAACGGCTATGGATCGTATGAAATGTTCTGCCGCCTGCAACGAGGTCTGACCAGAATAGGGATCGATCAGGTAGTTCGTCGCCTGGTGCATGCGCGGCGGGCGATGCAAGCCCGATCCGTCGAGGCGGCGGCGCCGGTGCAGACTTCGTTCCAACAGGAGCCGGTCGGATTCTTGAATTTCGAATCCGGCCATGTGCAGTTTTTCCGGGTGCGGCGTCTCCTGGACGTATTCGCTGCCGGCGGGTTCCGCGTGACGGAACGGCGGGCCAGAACCTTCCTTTGCGGGCCGTACATCGATGTGCTGCTCCGGCTGCCGCCGTTTCGACAGGCGCTCTATGGAATGAACAATCGCGTGGCCGACCTGCTGCCGTTTTCGTGGTCCGCCGACTGGATGTTTCTCCTTGAGCCAACTGAAAAGAGTACCGGGTGACGCAGGACTACCCTCGAATTCTGGTGGTGACGGGGAATAATTTCAATCTCGTGACCGGCGGCGGCATCACGCTGACCAATCTGTTCCGAGGCTGGCCGGCTGATCGACTTGCCAATCTGCACGATGATGCGACTCCGGTGGACCGGACGGTCTGCCGGAATTTTTATCGTCTGACAGAGCAGGAAATCCGCTGGGTCTGGCCCTTCTCGCTGGTCAGACGATCGTACGGGCACTTCAAACGCCGCTCCGCCGGGACGCCGGAGTCCGCCGGTGCCCAAGGTGTGTCCGCAGGCACGTCCTCCATCGAGTTGGCCCGACGAGTCATCGGTGATAGTGTGCCCAAGCGCGCCCACCTCACGAGTGAACTGACGGCGTGGGTGAATGAATTTCAGCCGACGCTGCTCTACGGATTTCTGGGTTCTCTGGAGCAGGTGGATCTCACTCGGCAGCTTGCGAAGCGATGGGCGATTCCCCTGGTGGTGCATATGATGGATGACTGGCCGGCGGTGCTGCACACCGGCGGCTTATTGGGGCCGGTCGTGGGACCCATGTTGCGTCGTGAACTGAAGGCGACGCTCCGTGAGGCGGTGGGGCGGTTCGCCATCTGCGAGCACATGTGCGAAGAATATCAGCAGCGCTACGGGTATCCTTTTCTGCCGTTTCAGAACGCTCTGGATGTGGAACGGTGGTTGCCGGATTCTCGAACCGATTGGACGGCAGGCACACCGTTTGTCCTGCGGTATGTGGGATCGATCGTGCCGGACGGACAGCGTGAAAGTCTGAGAGACATCGCTCGCGCCGTGGCCCGATTGTCGGCCGACGGCATCGACGTGCAGCTTCGGATTCATTCACCGGCCCACGAGTCCGCCTATCTTCGCGACCTGTCCTCTCCGGCCGTTCGAATCGAAGGTCCGCCCGATCCGAAGTCGATCGCGCGGCTGCTGGCCGGAACGGATCTGTTGGTCCTGCCGTACAACTTCGATGCGCGAAGTGCCCGGTACATCCGGCTCTCCCTTCCGACGAAGGCGCCGGCGTATATGATTTCAGGAACGCCGATTCTAGTGTATGCTCCCGGCGACGTGGCGACAGCGCGTTATGCGACACGGGAAGGGTGGGGGCATGTCGTGGCCACTCGCGGTGAAGAAGCCGTCATGTCGGCTGTTCGAACGCTCATGCAGCAGCCATCGCTTCGCGAGCAACTCGGCCGACGTGCCCGTGAGGTCGCCGTGGCACGGCATGATGCGTCGGTGGTCAAGGCTGCCTTTTGGACGGCCCTCTGCGAGGCGTCTCGACAGAGAGGTGCCTAGCGGCGGCCCGCGATCTCTGTGGCAATGTCGCGGGGAATGTCATCGGCTCACCCCGGGACTCCTTGCGCGGGGGCGGTCGTCATGAATCGGCTGTAGGTAGAGGTATGAGCGGGGAAGGCTCAAAAGAAACTATGCGGCGATCATCAGTGCAAGAGGATAACGAAGACGTCCGCCGGTATTGGAACCAGGAGGCCTGCGGCACCGCCCGCCCCATCGTGGGTGAGGTACCGGAACTCAGTCGCGAGTGGTTCGAGCGGATCGAATCCTACCGATATGAGCTGGAGCCCTTCATCCACTCGGTCGCGCAATTTACCCGTCACCACGGTCAACGTATGCTGGAGATCGGGGTCGGTGCCGGGACTGATCACCTGCAATGGGCGCGAGCCGGCTTAGACTGCCACGGGGTCGATCTGACCGAACGGGCCATCGAGGTCACACGCGCGCGTTTAGCGTTGTACGGATTGACCAGCCATCTGCGACGGATCGATGCCGAAATTCTTCCCTTCCCCGATCAGTCCTTTGATCTGGTCTATTCCTGGGGCGTCATTCACCATGCGGAGCATCCCGAGCGCATCATTGCGGAAGTTCGACGCGTGTTGAAACCGAATGGCCTGTTCATCGGCATGTTGTACGGGAGACATTCACTGGTCGCCCTGAAGTTGTGGGTAAAGTATGGCCTGCTCCGCGGGCGTCCTGACAGAACGCTGGCGGATGTGGTCGCTCACCATATGGAGAGCCCGGGCACGAAGGCCTATACGATTCGTGAGGTGCGGGAGTTGTATGCGCAGTTCTCTCAGGTGACCGCCACTCCGGTGGTGACGCCCTATGACCGGCTGCGGCTCCCGGCCTGGCTGACGCAGTGGCTGCCTGCCCGATGGGGGTGGTTCATCTGCATTCATGCGGTCAAGTAAGTGGAGCAAGGGCATTCGACACAGAAGATTTTGATGGCCTGCGCCAATTACTGGACGACTCCGTTCCAAGTGGGAAGCCACCATCTGGCGCGCGGTTTCGTGAATGCAGGATGGACGGTTGGGTTCGTGTCGGATCCCATTTCTCCGCTGCATCTCCTGGGTCATGTGCGGAAAGAGCTGGCAAGCAGGTTTCGGCTGTACCGACAGGGTGGCGTGTGGGATCTCGACAAGAAACTCTGGGCCTACGTTCCGGCGGCATTGGCCACTCCGCGGAATGAGCCCCTGCTTCGCAGTCTCGCGCTTGAGCGTGGATGGGCCCATCTGACCTGGCCTTCGGTCGGCGGGGTGGTACGGAACCATGGCTTCGGCGAAGTCGATCTCCTGTACTGCGATAGCCCCAAGCATCTGTCCTGGCTCTCTCAGATCGCCCGTGCGCGAACGGTGTTTCGAGTGGCCGACAACACGTCCGGATTCGGACGCACGACGCCCGCCGCCCGGGCAGCTGAGCATGAACTGGCTGCCGCTGCCGACCTGGTGGTGTACAGTGCGGAGACCTTGAAGGAGTATGTGGAAGGCCTGAAGCCTCGTCGCATGGCCCATTTGCCGAACGGCGTCAATTTCTCCCACTTTGCGAGGCCTGATGTGCCCGTTCCGTCCGAGTATGCCTCGATCCGCCGGCCTATTGCGGTCTATGCAGGCTATATGGACGCCTGGTTCGACTACGCGCTGTTGAATCATGTGGTGGCGGCCTTGCCGGACGTCTCGTTCGTCCTTATCGGGGGAACTCCCCATGCCCATGCCAGGTTTGCGCCGGCGGCCAATTTGCATTTGCTCGGGCCGCGGCCGTTTTCACGGTTGCCGGAATATTTGCGGTCTGCGGATGTGGGGCTCATTCCGTTCGACGTGCAGAATCATCCGACGTTGGTTCATAGCATCCATCCCTTGAAGCTCTATGAATATCTTGCGGCAGGACTGCCTGTCGTCGCCACCCGTTGGCGGGAACTGGAGCGGCTGCAGAGCCCGGCGATGCTGTGTGAATCCGCCGAACAGTTTGTGACGGCGATCGAAAGCTGCGTCACTCGCGAGCCTCAGCGGGAGCTCTACCGCGCGTATGCGGAACAAGCCGATTGGAAACACCGTGTCTCGCGGTTGCTGCAGTTGGCGCAATCCGGTTGACCGAGAGGAGAGTGGCCTATTCAACGAGGACCCATCACCATTGACATGCGAATGGTGCAGTCGGCGGGCATCGGGACATACCTGCAAGAACTGGTTCCGCGGTTGTTCAAGGTTTTGTCCCAGCCGGCCTTTTGTCTGCTCGGTCGGGCCGACCTCCTCCGCGGTTTCAGCTGGGCTCAGCATCCGAATATCAGGATCATCGATTGCCGGGCGGGGATCTATTCGCTACGCGAGCAGGTTGAGCTTCCGATGCGGATTCCCCGCGATACCACCCTCTATTGGTCCCCTCACTACAATATTCCATTGTGGTACCGGGGGCCTCTCTTGGTGACGGTGCATGACACCTTTCATCTGGCGATGCCGCAATTTGTGGAGGGGTGGCATCGACGGGCCTATGCGCGTCTGATGTTTCGAGCCGTGCGGGCCAAAGCAGCCGCCATTGTGTGTGTCTCTCGATTTGCCAGGGACCAACTGCTGCAGTTCGTTCCCGAAGGACGGCAGGACGTCACGGTGGTGCATAACGGAGTGGATGCCTCATGGTTCGCGCCGGTGCCTGGCGGGCCGCCACACGGGAAACCCTATATACTCTTCGTCGGAAGCGTCAAGCCGCACAAGAACCTGTCCCGTCTGCTGGAGGCGTTTGCCCTGCTGCAGACGCACATTCCGCATGACCTGGTGATCATCGGTCGCCGGGATGGCCTCATTACCGGCGACGCGTCGGCGATGGCGATGGCCTCCGCCATGAGTGATCGAGTGATCTGTGTCGGTGAGTTGGAGCATGGAGATGAACTGCTCCGTCGGTTCTATCGATACGCGGATGTTCTGGTGATGCCTTCGCTCTATGAGAGTTTCGGCCTTCCGGCATTGGAGGCGCTGGCGTCCGGCTGTCCGGTCATCGTCTCCCGCGTCGCGGGGTTGCCCGAGGTGTATGGAGAAGGCGCCATGTACTGTGATCCGTACGACCCGTCCGATATTGCGGAGCGCATCCGACTGATGGTGAGTGATCGCGGGGTGCGAGAACGGTACCTCACTGCCGGGCAGGCTGTGGCCACGCAGTACGATTGGGACACAACGGCAGAAAAGCTCGCTGCCGTCGTGTGCGCCCTTCGGGTGTCTTGATCCTATGATGAGCCATGCCTGGTGCTCGTGCTGTTGTTTTTCTACGTATCCAGTCAAGCAGGCCCTGCGCTGGTGACGAGGACCTCCGGCGGAATGGGTGGCTATACGAAATGAAATCGCGTCGCTGAATGAAGTCGTTACGAGTTGCGATCGTCCATGATTGGCTGACCGGGATGCGGGGCGGCGAGCGCTGTCTGGAGGCGTTCTGCGAGCTATTCCCCGATGCCGATCTCTACACCCTGCTGCACATCAAAGGGACGGTGTCGCCCATGATCGAGCGTCACCGGATCACGACCAGTTTCGTTCAATCCTTCCCGCTGGCCGCGCGGTACTATCGGTATTATTTGCCCGTATTTCCTGCTGCGATCGAGCATGTTCGCCTCCCGTCCTACGACCTGGTCTTAAGTTCGAGCCATTGTGTGGCTAAGGGCATTCGCCCGCCGGCGAGAGCGAAACACCTGTGCTATATCCATGCGCCCATGCGGTATGTGTGGGATCAGTTCGACAACTATGCGCACGGCGGGCGATCGGGAGTCGTGGCGAGATTGGGTATGGAACTGTTCCGGAAGCGTCTGCAGGCCTGGGATGTGGCCTCCGCCGCTCGGGTGGATCAATTCGTGGCCAATTCCCGGAACATCGCCGGGAAGGTGCAACGGTATTACAACCGGCCGGCGGCCGTGCTGCATCCACCGGTCGATTGGCAGACATTTCAAGCCGCGGAACAATCGGAAGACTTCTATTTTATGGTCACGGCCTTTGCGCCGTATAAACGGGTTGATCTGGCCATTCAAGCGTGCAATGTTATGAAACGACGACTGAAGATCATCGGCAAGGGGCAAGAGGAGGCGCGGTTGCGCAAACTCGCCGGTCCGACGGTCGAATTTTTGGGCTGGCAGCCGGACGATGTGGTCAGGGATCACTATGCGCGCTGTCGGGCGTTGCTCTTTCCAGGCGAGGAAGATTTTGGTATCGTCCCATTGGAAGCGATGGCCTGCGGCAAGCCTGTGCTTGCCTTCGGGCGCGGGGGAGCGCTGGAGACCGTGGTGCCGTTGACGGGTGCCGGATCCGCCGAGGGCGCACCTGCGCGAGAGGGAACCGGTTCAGTGACCGTCGGGGGGAACGTTGCCACGGGAGTGTTTTTCTTCACACAGTCGGTCGAATCCGTTGTCGAGGCGATGGAGTCTTTCGAGCGTCGCCGAACGGAGTTTGATCCACATGCCATTCGTAACCATGTGGCCGCCTTCGACCGCCGGCTGTTCAAGGAGCGCATGAAAGCCTTCGCGATGGGGGCATTGACCGGTACGGCTTCATAGAGGGAGCATGCTTAAACGCCACTCCCAATTTCTCAAAAGTCTGCTGTTCTGTATCGATCTCGGGCTGATCTGCGCCTGCTGGGTCGGCGCCTACTACCTTCGTTTTTCGGAGATCGTGGAACCGGCCACCAAGGGCATTCCTCCGATCCGGATCTATCTGTTGTTGCTGGTGCCGATCATTGCAGTCTGGGGCATGTCGTTCCAGGCCTTCGACCTCTACCGCCCGCGACGGATGGGCACGCGGTTGTCGGAGTTTCTCGACGTGGCGAAAGCCAATACCCTCTCCGTGCTGATTCTGGTGGCGTTGACCTTCTTCTTCCGGCAGTACGAATATTCCCGACTGGTGCTCCTCTATTTCTGGCTGTTGAACCTCATCACCCTGGGCTTTTCGCGGGTGCTGTTCCGGGAGGCGCTTCGGTTCCTGCGTCGGCACGGATACAATCAACGCCATGCGCTGGTCATCGGCACCAGCCGGCTGGGACGCCGGGTGGTGGATGCGCTCGCTCAGCATCCGGAACTAGGGGTGAAAGTGCATGGGTTCTTGAGCGCCGATTCCCGGAAGGTGGGTGAGCGGATCAACGGGGTGCCGGTGATCGGGCGGTATGATGACCTGCAGGAACGTGTTCAGTCAGGTGTCGATATCGTCTTTGTCTGCCTGCCTCCGGAGGACGAGCAGTGGGCTGAAAAAATGTTTGCCTGTTTGGCCACGACGATGGTCGAAGTGAAGGCCTTGCCCGCGATGTGCGAATTTGTGAGCCTGCGCGCGGAGGCCGAGATGTTCGAGGGCCTTCCGCTCATCACCTTGCAGGGATCGCCGTTGTACGGTTGGAATCTGGTCATCAAACGGGTGCTGGATGTGGTCGGCGCATCGGTCGCATTGGTTGTATTCGCCCCGGTGTTATGCGCAATCGCGGCCTTGGTGAAACTGACGTCCCCCGGTCCGGTCTTTTTCCGTCAACTCCGTATGGGATTGGACGGGCAGGCGTTCGAAATGTTGAAGTTCCGTTCCATGAAACTCGATGCGGAGTCGGAAACCGGCCCGGTCTGGACGCAACCCAACGACGATCGCCGGACGCCGATCGGCGCGTTTTTGCGGCGAACGAGTTTGGACGAGTTGCCGCAATTCTGGAACGTGCTGCGCGGGGAGATGAGCATCGTCGGTCCCAGGCCCGAACGGCCCGAGTTCATTGCCCGGTTTCGGGAAACGCTTCCGCAGTACATGTTGCGGCACAAGATGAAAGCCGGGATCACCGGGTGGGCGCAGATCAACGGCTGGCGCGGCAATACGTCGCTGGAACGACGGATCGAGCATGATCTGTATTACATCGAGCACTGGTCGATCTGGTTCGACTTCAAGATCATGCTCCTCACGGCCTGGCGAGGATTTATCCACCGGCATGCGTATTGATGTTTCGTGCCGCCGTCCGTAACCGACCGTGCCCGACCAGACCTGTCGCGAGTGGCGCTGGATGCTCCGACATGGCCGAGTTTTCTTGAGTTTCTCGCGATGGCTTGTTAACATCGGCCTCAGTCGAAAGCCCTCGCATGCCCAGCACAAAACGCCGAACAGCAACTCCCGCGAAGCCTCGCTTTTCCCTACAAGGAACTCTCCGAGGGATTCGATTGTTCGCGACGGATGTCGATGGGGTCTTGACGGACGCCGGCATGTATTACTCCGAATCCGGCGACGAATGGAAAAAGTTCAACACGCACGACGGGATGGGGATCAAGCTCCTGCAAAAGGCCGGGATTCTGACCGCGATCATTACCCAGGAGTCGACGAAGATCGTGATGCGTCGCGCGCAAAAACTGACGATTCCAGAGGTGCACCAGGGAGTGTATGACAAGCTCGCCGTGCTCAAAGAGTTGATCGCACGGCACGGGCTCTCAATGGATCAGGTAGCCTACATCGGTGACGACGTGAACGACCTCCAGGCCCTGGGTGCAGTCGGCTTTTCAGCCGCCCCGGCCGACGGGATGCCGCCGGTGCTGAAGACGGTTCGATATGTGTGCAAGAAAAAGGGCGGCGAGGGCGCGGTGCGGGAAGTGGCCGATCTCATTCTGGCGGCTCGGCAGCCACGCTGAGCTCCTCTCGAGCACGTAATTGTCACAGTGAAGGGCACTCCATGGATTCGATGAGGCATCTCTATCCGGTTATTCTAGCCGGCGGCAGCGGAACGCGGTTTTGGCCGTTAAGCCGTCATCTCTATCCGAAGCAATTGTTACGGATCATCGGCGACGAGACGCTCATTCAACAGACGATGCGGCGCGTCCTTTCCTGCGCGAATCCCGAACAGGTCATCATCTCCACGAATCCCGGCCAGGCCGATTCGATTCGCGTGCAATTGGGGGAATGGAAGGCCGCGTTGAAAGATAATTACGTCGTCGAGCCGGTCGGTCGCAATACGGCTCCCGCCATTGCGCTGGTGGCTGCCGAGCTCCTGCTGCGCGATCCTCATGCGATGATGCTGGTCTTGCCTGCGGATCACGTGGTGACGGGGGAGAAAGCGTTCAAGGCGGCGGTCGAGCTGGGCGTGCAACTGGCCGAACAGGGACATCTGGTGACGTTCGGGATCAAGCCGACCAGGCCGGAAACGGGGTATGGGTATATTCAGCCCGATCGACGGAAGTCTCTGGGCAAGAAAGGACGGCTGACTGGCCATCCGGTCGCGCGATTTGTCGAGAAGCCGAACCGGGCCAAGGCGGCGCAATATTTAAAGAACGGTCATTTCTATTGGAACAGCGGGATGTTTCTCTGGAAGGCTGCCGCTATTCTCGAAGAAATTCAGCAGCACCAGCCGCAACTGGCGAAGGCGATTCAGCGGGTCCATGCGCTCATGGCCTCGGGTGCTGACCTGGGACTTATCGAAGCAGCCTATAAGAAGGTGCCCTCGGTATCGATCGATAACGGGGTCATGGAACAGTCGGCCAATGCAGCGATGATTCCAGTCGGATTCGGATGGTCGGACGTGGGGAATTGGAGCAGCCTCGAGGAGGTGGCCCCGCGCGACAAGTCCGGCAACGTCGTCAGCGGGCGCGTCATTGATATGGATAGCACCAATTCCGTGCTTTATGCCGATCGCCGTGTCGTCGCAACCATCGGGCTTTCCGATATGGTGGTCGTGGACACGCCGGATGCCACGTTGATCTGTCCGAAGTCGCGCTCACAAGATGTGAAGCAGATGGTCGAGATCCTTAAACGGCAGGGAGCTCCTGAACACTTGGAGCACGTGACCGTATTTCGTCCCTGGGGATCCTACACCGTCTTGGAGGAAGGGCCCGGATATAAGGTGAAGCGCGTGACGGTGAATCCCGGAGGACGCCTGTCGCTGCAACTTCATCATAAACGGAGCGAGCATTGGGTCGTCATTGCCGGGACGGCGCGGGTCACGAGAGGTGAAGAGCTTCTGGATCTGCGAGTCGGGCAGAGCACGGCGATCCCGGTCGAGACGCCGCATCGCCTTGAAAATCTCGGCACCGAGACGCTGCACATTATCGAGGTGCAGAACGGGCCTTATCTGGGCGAAGACGACATCGTGCGGCTTCAAGATGACTATGGCCGCCTGAACCGGGCGCGATAGGAGATCCAGATGGCGTTGTTTCGCGAATATGATTTAAGGGGCATTGTCGGAGAAGAACTCACGGAAGCCATCGCCGAACAGGTGGGGCGCGCGTACGCCACCATGGCACGGGAACAGGGTGCCTCGCGTATCAGCCTTGGACGGGACGGCCGGCTGAGTTCTCCTGGTTTGCGTGAGGCCTTGCTTCGCGGCCTGCTGGCCGGAGGGCTCGATGTAGTCGATCTGGGGCTCTGTGCCTCGCCGCTCCTGTACTTCTCCTTATTTACCCTGCCGGTCGACGGCGGCATCATGATTACCGGCAGCCACAATGCCGCTGAATACAATGGTTTTAAGATCTGCGTCGGGAAAGAAGCGATTCACGGGGAAGAGATTCAGCGGTTGCGGCGGCTCATGGAAGCCGGTCGATTCGCCGCCGGTTCCGGGCGACTCTCTTCTCATCCCATCATTGCCGACTACTTGCAGCATCTCAAAACGAGTTTTTCCGGCGTGCGGGCGGACCATCTCCATGTCGTGATCGATTGCGGGAATGGCGCGGCGTCGTTGGTCGCCAAGCAGGCGCTTGAACAGATGGGGTGTCGGGTAACGGGCCTGTACGACGAGTTGGACGGGCGATTCCCCAACCACCATCCCGATCCCACCGTCGTGGAAAATCTGCAGGATCTCATTGCGACGGTGCGTGAGAAAAAGGCGGATGTCGGCATCGGCTACGACGGCGATGCCGATCGGATCGGCGCGATCGACGAGCGGGGAGAGATCCTTTGGGGCGATCGCCTCATGATCGTCTACGCTCGGGATATCCTGACCCAGCGCCCGGGCACCACCTTTATCTCCGAGGTCAAGGCGTCGCAATGCCTGTACGACGATATTGCCGCCAAAGGCGGGCGTCCGATCATGTGGAAAACCGGTCATTCCTTGATGAAGGCCAAGCTGAAAGCCGAGTCCGCGGTCCTGGCCGGCGAAATGTCCGGCCATATGTTTTTTGCCGATCGCTATTTCGGGTTCGACGATGCCATCTATGCCTCCTGCCGGTTGGTTGAGATTCTCGCGAAAACCAAGCAGTCGCTCTCCACGTTGGTCGCCGACCTGCCCCAGACCACGGTGACGCCGGAGATCCGGGTCGACTGCCCGGATACGCTGAAGTTTCAACTGGTCGATCAGGTCCGCACACAACTAGCCGCCTATCTCACGGACGGCAAACCCGTCGGCGCCTCGAATCTTCGCATGCGGGAGCTGGTGACGATCGACGGGGTGCGGGCGATTTTCGAGGACGGGTGGGGCTTGATTCGAGCCTCCAATACTCAACCTGCGCTGGTGCTCCGCTTCGAGGCCCCGTCGCCGGCCCGGCTGGATATCATTCGCGCGACGATTGAAACCGAGCTCGCGCAGGCACGACGTGTGTTGTCGGCGTAGTGTGCCGTTCTCCTCTTACTTCCTCCGTTTCAACCTCTTCCTAGCCATCGCGGTTCTGGCGACAATCGTGGCGTCCGCCCCGTCGCTCTCTTACGCCACAACGGATGGGCAGGCTGCCGCTCCTGCCGCGCTTCCATTTGCAAACGGCGAGCGATTGTCCTACGACGTGACCTGGCTGGGCATGCGCGCGGGAATCGCGACCATGGTCGTTCAGGAGGGCCCAGTCGAGGGGGCCAAGCCGCAGCTCACCTTTTCGATGACGGCTCGATCGAGCCCGACTGTCACCAAGTTTTACCCTGTCGATAACCGAGGGGTTTCCATTGTGGATCTCGAATCCTTCCTGCCCCGGCACATGACGTTTGCCAGGAGGGAGGGCAAGCGGTTCAACGATTTCGACTATACGTTCCGCCACACCGAAGGCCTGGTCAAGGCCGTGAAAGACGGGAAACGCGACGAATTGCCGATCCCTCCCGATGCGCAGGACGCCATGTCGTGCCTCTATTATGTGCGTAAGGTGCTGCCCTTCGTCCCGGGGGCGTCGCTGGCGATGACGGTGCATCACGACAAAAAGAACTACAAGATGGAGGTGCGGGTCGAAGCCCTTGAAACGGTGGAGGGGGTGTGGGGGAAGCGACAGACCGCGCGGGTGGTCGTCATCATGCCGTTTCAGGGCATTTTCCTGAACGAGGGCAATATTCGCGTCTGGTTCACAACCGATGAGCACCGTGTCCCCGTCAGAATGAAGGCCAAGGTTGTCGTGGGGTCGATCGTGGCCGAATTGACCGAGGGGTACGCCGCCACCTCACAGCCGTAACATGCCTGCCTTGGTTTGCTCGTCCGGACGGAAACCGCTATAATCACGCCGAGTTCGTGGGGAGGGCTTCGGCTCTGTCCGAAGCCCTCTTCATGTCGACCGTTCGTCGTTTGATCCACGAGGAACCCTGAGCATGGCGAAATTTCCCATTACATTGAGCCGCTTTATTATTGAACAACAGGCCGCGCATCCGGAAGCAACCGGCGAATTCTCTGTTCTGCTGACCCAAATCGGCCTCGTCGGAAAAATGATTGCGCATGATTTGCGCAGAGCCGGTTTGAACAAGATTCTTGGCACCACCGGCGAGACCAATATTCAAGGCGAGGTGGTCAAGAAGCTCGATCAGATTGCCAATGATACCTTCGTGCGTGTGTTCGAGCACAGCGGTCTCGTGTGTGTCTTGGCTTCTGAAGAGATGGAAAAACCCCTGAAAATGGTGCATGAAGGAGCCAAGTATATGCTCCTGGTCGATCCGCTGGACGGATCCTCCAATACCGATGTGAATATGCCGTTGGGGGCTATTTTCTCCATCCGCAGATCCAAGCTGGGGCAGCGGCAGCCTGTGGAGGACGAGTTGCTGCAACGGGGGACCGAACAGATCGCCGCAGGGTACGTGTTGTATGGGGCGAGCACCATGCTGGTGTTCACCGTCGGTCAGGGTGTGCATGGGTTCACCCTCGAGCCGTCTATCGGTGAATATCTTTTGTCCAACGAGAACATTCGAATTCCTTCGAAGGGCAAGGTGTATTCGGTCAATGAGGGCAACTACCATCGTTGGCCGTCCGGTACACAGAAATATCTCGATTCGCTAAAAGTGCAGGACAAGGCGACCGGGCGTCCCTATAGCGGCCGATACAGCGGGTGTCTGGTCGCGGATGTTCATCGCATCCTCCTGGGTGGCGGCATCTATTTGTATCCCGGGGAGAACGACAAGCCGGAAGGAAAACTGCGATTGATGTATGAGGGAAATCCGCTTGCGATGGTCGTGGAGCAGGCCGGAGGAAAGGCGACCACGGGGACGATGCGTATTCTCGATGTCGAACCGAAGGCCCTCCATCAGAGAGTGCCGTTGATCATCGGGAGCGCTGAGGATGTGAGCCAGGCGGAAGCCTATATTCAAGGACGTGCGTAACGACTCATGTGACTGAGGTTGGTTGGGAGGATGATTATGAGCAATCGGGTCCAGGAAATTTTGAGCTGGTACGAGAGTGACAATGCGGGAACGAAGACGAACATTGCGCGGCTGCTGAATCACGGCAAGCTGGCGGGCACGGGGAAATTGGTGATCCTGCCGGTGGACCAGGGGTTCGAGCACGGTCCGGCCAGAAGTTTTGCGCCCAATGCCGGCGGTTACAATCCGCATTACCATTTCCAGCTGGGGCTCGATGCCGGGTGCAACGCCTATGCGGCTCCGCTCGGATTCATCGAGGCCGGCGCCGGCCATTTCGCCGGGCAAATCCCACTCATCCTCAAGCTCAACAGCCACGATACGCTCCATGATGAGAAGGACCCGATGCCCTCGGTGACCGGCAGCGTGCGGGATGCCTTGCGATTGGGTTGTTCGGCGGTGGGATTCACGATTTATCCGGGCTCGTCCCACTGCAATGCGATGTATGAGCAGTTGCGGGCGATTGCGGAGGAAGCCAAGAGTTGCGGATTGGCCGTCGTGGTCTGGTCCTACCCGCGCGGATCAGGATTGAGTAAGGAAGGCGAGACCGCGCTGGACGTCGTGGCCTATGCCGCTCAGATTGCGGCGCAGTTGGGCGCCCATATCATCAAGGTGAAGTTGCCCACGGCCCATCTTGAACAGGCGGCTGCCAAGAAGGTCTATGAAGCTGAAAAGGTACCCATCTCAACGCTGGCGGAACGGGTCAAACATATCGTGCAGAGTTCGTTCGATGGGCGCCGGATCGTGATCTTCTCCGGCGGCGCGAAGAGCGACGAAAAAACGGTGTTCGATGAAGTCCGTGCGATTCGTGACGGCGGGGGATTCGGCTCCATCATCGGCCGGAACTCCTTCCAGCGTCCCAAAGCCGAGGCCGTCAAGTTCTTGAACACTATCATGGGCCTGTATGCGGGAGAGAAGCCTTAACCGGCGCCTCCGTCCGCACGGATCACAATGAGCGACTTTCAGATCCCAACGGAGCAGCAGTCCCCGAGGCGCTCCTGGATATTTCCCGCACTCCTGTTGATTGCGGGGGTAATTATCGGGGTCATTCTGACCTCCGATTTTGGCTGGTTGCCGACGGGCCATGCGGTTCCTGAACCGGCCGCTCCTCCGGCCGCGACGCCGGTCTCTACGGCGGTGCAGCCCACGCTGCCCGGCGCAGGGGGGCAGAGTTTCGTCGATGTCGCCAAAGTCGTGAAGCCGGCTGTCGTGAATATTTTTGCGACGCGGAACGGATCGAGCGAGGAGGGGAAGGGCACTCCGTTTGAGGATCCGTTTTTCCGCCGGTTCTTCGGCGAAGAGTGGATGAAGCGGTTCGAGGCACCGAAGGAACGCAAGGAACGAGGATTGGGATCCGGAGTCATCGTCGATCCGAACGGCCTCATCATCACCAACAATCATGTGGTCAACAAGGCCGACGAGATCAAGGTTTTTCTCTCCGACAAGCGCGAGTTCAAGGCGAAACTGATCGGCACGGATGCCAAGACCGATGTCGCCGTGCTGAAAATTGAAGCGAGCGGACTACCGACCGTGGCCTGGGCCGATTCCGACAGGCTGGAGGTCGGAGAGTTTGTCCTGGCGGTGGGCAACCCGTTCGGGTTGACGCAGACAGTGACGCTGGGAATCGTGAGTGCGCTCGGTCGCGCGGCCGGCATTGCCGAATATGAAGACTTCATTCAGACCGATGCGGCGATCAACCCCGGTAACTCCGGGGGGGCCCTGGTGAATGTGCGCGGCGAACTGGTCGGCATCAACACGGCCATCTATAGCCAGAGCGGCGGAAACATGGGAATCGGCTTTGCCGTTCCGAGTAACATGGCTCATTCCATCATGGAGCAGCTGGTGCAGCATGGCAAAGTCGTGCGCGGCTGGTTGGGGGTCTCGATTCAGGAGCTGACGCCGGAATTGTCTTCGCAGTTCGGCGTGCCGAAAGACGTGAAGGGTGTCCTCGTCAGCGACATCATGGACGACAGTCCGGCGAAGAAGGCGGGTTTCGAGCGCGGCGATGTGATCGTCGAATACGACGGGAAACCGATGGATTCCCCGGCTCACTTGCGGAATGCGGTGGCTCAGACGGTGGTGGGGAAGAAGGTGACGGTCAAGCTCATTCGTGAAAAGAAGTCCAAGTCCATCGAGCTCACGATTGCCGAGCAGCCGAAGAATCTGGCGCAAGCCGGGGTTGAAGAGGGCGGAGAATCGGCGGCTCCCGCGGGCTTACTTTCGGACATCGAGGTGCGGGAGTTGAACACGGAGCTGGCCGGCCGGTATGGTTTGAAGTCGAGCGATCGCGGTGTGGTGGTCGTGCGGGTGAAGTCGGGGAGTCCCGCGGAAGAAGCTGGTGTGCGTGAAGGTGATCTCCTATTGGAGGTGAATCGCAAAGCCGTGGGGACGATAAAGGCGTATGAACATGTCGCCGCGAATTTGCCGAAAGACCAGGCGGTCTTGCTCCTGTTGAGACGGCAGGGGCGAGCCATTTATCTGACGCTGAGGCCGTGACCGTACCGGATCGTCCGTCCGGGGTAGGTCACAGAGAGGAGGCAAACAGTATGGTAACACGGGCCATATTTGTTCTTCTCAGCGCTCTTGCCGGCATGGCCTTGTTTCTTCGGGCCCAGGATCCAAGTCGCGAGTTTTTGTTGGCGGGATTGGGAATGGGGGCGGTGGCCGGTGGACTCATTCTGGCCGGCGAGTATGCGCTCCGCAGGCTTTCATTCGGCATTATTGTCGGCGGTGCCGTGGGGCTCGCCGGAGGTCTCATTCTGACAGGTTTGGTCGAGTGGGTCGGAAGCGCGGTCTTCGATGTGGAGACCTTCCTGTTTCATATCGGTGGATTGGTATTTCTCTTAGGGTTGCCCTATCTGGGGTTGGCCATGGGTGCGCGGTTCGGCAATGAACAGTTTCCCGGTCTGGATCAGGGGCCGACGGCAGGCGGGGCGTCCCATGCCAGTCTGAAAGTATTGGATACGAGCGTCATCATCGACGGCCGTGTGGCCGACCTCTGTGAGACAGGGTTTCTAGAAGGGCCGTTTCTGGTTCCCCATTTCATCTTGAATGAATTGCAGCACATTGCAGACTCTTCCGATTCTCTCAAGCGCGCGCGCGGGCGTCGCGGGTTGGATATTCTCAACAAGATTCAGAAAATGCCGGGCATCGATGTCCGGATCATCGAAGAAGATTTCCCCCATGTAAAGGAAGTGGATGCCAAGCTCGTGGTCCTGGCGAAGAAAGTCGGGGGACGCATCGTCACGAATGACTTGAACTTGAACAAAGTCGCTGAATTGCAGGGCGTGCGAGTGTTGAACATCAATGAACTCTGTAATGCGCTGCGTCCGGTCGTGTTGCCGGGTGAAACCATTCGGGTCTTCGTCTTGAAGGAAGGCAAAGAGGCGGGCCAGGGCGTCGCCTACCTGGATGACGGCACGATGATTGTCGTGGACAATGCGCGACGCTGTATCGGCCGCAATGTGGATGTGACCGTGACCAGTGTGCTTCAGACGACGGCGGGGCGTATGATCTTCACCCGCTTGAAGGAGGAGTCTGAGCGGGAAGAGTACCAGGTTGCGCGTGGGTAGTTCGGCGAGACGAACGTGCGGTAGCCCAACGGAATCCTTCGTCCGCCGGGGAGGCGTATCGAGTTCAGGCGATTGTTTCGGTGCGGCCTTGCCCCGTTGCTGCTCACGTGAGTGTGCCGGTGTCTGCTCGTAACGCGAAGCCGTCGCCGGCAGGGCCGCGCACGGTGGCCCTCGTTCCGGCCGCCGGTCGCGGGCTTCGCATGGGCGGCCATATCCCCAAGCAGTTTCTTGCGTTGGGAGGGCGGCCGATTCTCGCGCAATCCCTCCTTGTGCTCCAAGCTTCCCCGCTCATTCACGAGATCATTCTGGCGGTGCCCCAGTCGGAACGTCAGTATTGTCTGGACCATATCGTGGCGACGGGTGAGTTCAGTAAGGTAACCAAGGTTGTGCCGGGGGGAGTGCAGCGGCAAGATTCGGTGCGTCATGCCTTGGCCGAAGTGAGTCAGGAAACCGAGATTGTTCTGGTTCATGATGCGGTGCGGCCGTTTCTTACTGAGGACATGATTCGCAGAGTCGTGGCCGCGGCGGTAGAGCATGGGGCGGCCATCATCGCACTGCCGATGCGCGACACGGTGAAGTATGTGGGGGCCGGCGGGGTGATCGAACGGACCGTCGATCGACGCCCTCTCTGGTTGGCACAGACGCCGCAGGCGTTTCGTCGTGACTGGTTGGAGGAGGGGCATCACAAGGCCTTGTTGGCCGGTGTGCAGGCGACGGATGACGCGCACCTCGTGGAATTGATCGGGAAACCGGTCGTGGTGGTCGAGGGGAGCGGAGAAAATATCAAGGTGACGAGGCCGGAAGATCTCGTGATCGGAGAAGCGATTCTCAACTCACGAACGGCGGCAAGGAGTGCGGAATGACGGCTGTACGCGTGGGATGTGGATGGGATATTCATCCGATGGTGCCGGGACGCAAATTAATTCTGGGTGGACTCGAAATTCCACACCACAAGGGGCTGCAAGGGCATTCCGATTCCGATGCGTTAGTCCATGCCATTTGCGATGCGCTGCTCGGTGCGATGGGAGAAGGAGATCTCGGGCGTCACTACCCGAGCTCGGATCAGCGGTTCAAGAATATTTCGAGTCTCACGTTACTCGAAGACGTCGTTCAGAAGCTGCACGCCAAGGGGTATCGGCTGGCCAATGTGGACAGCACGATCATTGCGCAGGCACCCCGGTTGAGCGGGCATCTGGCGGCCATGCAGAAGATGATTGCCGGGGTGCTGCAAGTGGATCCGGATCTGGTGAATGTCAAAGTGAAAAGCGGCGAAGGATTGGATGCGGTCGGGCGTGAAGAAGCGATTGCGGCGCAGGCGGTCTGCCTGATCGAGCGAGGCTAGAGCCTCTCCGCCGGCGTGCTCACGGGGCTGGTACCACCTATGTTCAAGACCGTTTCTCAGGACCTCCAAGCGATTTTTGACCGGGATCCTGCCGCCACCAGCAGGCTCGAAGTCATTTTGACCTATGCGGGATTTCATGCTCTCTTGGCCTATCGGCTCGCGCATTGGTTGAAGGGACAGCGTGTGCCGTTTCTGCCCCGCGCGATTTCCCAATTGGCCCGCTGGTTGACGGGAATCGAGATCCATCCGTCCGCCAAGATCGGGGAGCGATTTTTTATCGATCACGGCATGGGTGTGGTGATCGGCGAAACGGCTGAAGTCGGAGACAACGTCACCCTGTTTCAGGGCGTGACGCTTGGTGGAACGGGGAAGGAGCGCGGCAAGCGTCATCCCACGCTCGGCAGCCATGTGGTCGTCGGGGCAGGGGCGAAGATCCTTGGCGGGATTACGATCGGCGATAACGTGAAAATCGGCGCGAACTCCGTCGTCCTGAAGTCGGTTCCCCCCAATTCGACGGTGATCGGGGTACCGGCCAGGATCATCAAGTCGCAAGGGGAGCGGCTTCCCGATGCGACTATGGACCACACCAATATGCCGGATCCGACCGCCGATCGATTTGCCGCGCTCGAACTGGAACTGATCGAGTTACGAAAAAAGCTCGAGAATCGAGATGCCAACAGCCCGCGGTAGCCTCCCCTCACTCCTCCTCTGATCACCCCATTCCTTCCCGAAACTGACAGTCGTTGCGACTGGTGCAGGGCGGGTCTATTCCCTGAGGCGTATCGCGCCCCGGCTGAACCCTGTCGTCCAGCCGGGGGCGCTGCGACTAGTTGGACAGGCACTCTTTCATAAACTTCTTGCGCTCATCGCCGGCCAGTTTCTTGGCCTTGGCATCCTTGTTACAGGTCGTCATCTTGTTCTGTTGCGTCGCGCCGGCAGCGGCTTTCTCCGGTTTGGCGGAGAGACATTCCTTCATGAATGCCTTTCGCGCGTCACCCTTGCCTTCCCCGGTGAGTCCCTTGGCATTCGCATCG
Source organism: Nitrospira defluvii (assembly GCA_000196815.1). Classification (GTDB taxonomy): domain Bacteria; phylum Nitrospirota; class Nitrospiria; order Nitrospirales; family Nitrospiraceae; genus Nitrospira_A; species Nitrospira_A defluvii_A. Next base: position 2,919,502 of record FP929003.1, on the reverse strand, counting down.
GCATTGCAGGTTTTCATTTTGTTCTGCTGCGCGCCGGCGTAGCTGAGCTGCGGCGTGGCGAGTACGGCTGCCAACATGAGAACGGACAAGGTCGTACAGAGCTGTTTCATGGCGGGCTCCTTTCGAGATGAACGTGGGTTGTGTGCGGAACTATAACAAACGGCGCCCGACCTGTCTCGCGGGGGAGTTCCTTAAGGGAGAGAAGGGATGCTCCCGTCGGTATAGTCCACTCTGACGAGATAGAGCCCGTGAGCGGGTGCGGTTCTTCCTGCTGCGGCTCTCGCCCGCGCGGCAAGGACGGTGCGCATGTCCGCGGCGGTACGCTTGCCCTGTCCCACTTCCACCAGGGTGCCCACCATGGAGCGGACCATCTGTTTAAGGAACCGGTCGGCATAGAAGGAGAGAATGATGAGATCTCCCTGGCGGCGCAGATCCGCCCGCTGCAAACGGCATTGCGGATTCTCGTTGTCGGTCGGCGCCGTTTCGAAGGAGGAGAAATCGTGCGAGCCGGTCAGGTAGGCGGCGGCTTCCGTCATGGCCGCGAAGTCGAGCGGTTTATAAAGCATCCAGGCGCGCTCACGGAGCAGGGGCGCTCGCTCAGACCGATTCATCAGATGATATTCGTAGAGCTTCCCATTGGCCGAGTAGCGGGCATGAAAATGATCCGGCACGGCTTTGACCGAAAGGGCGCTGATATCGGCGGGGAGGTGAGCGTTTAACGCGCGAAGCCACTCTCGTTGCGAGAGCCCGCGATCGGTCCTGAAGCTGGCGACCTGCCCGAAGGCATGAACCCCGGCATCGGTCCGGCCTGCGCCGATGATCGTGAGCCTGGTTTGGGCGATTGCTGCGAGGGCCTCCTCCACCGCCGCCTGGATAGTCGGCGCGTTCGGCTGGCGCTGCCACCCGGCGTACTGGGTTCCGTCGTACTCGAGCACGAGTTTAAAGGTGGTCATAAGGTGGAATGGAAAGAAAGAACTCTAGCCCAACCGGCAGGCGCCTGTCATCTGGGGGGATTGGTGTGGAGGTAGGTCTTGACCCCTTCGAAAATCGACTCCGCAATGTGTGCCAGGAAGGGCTGTGACCGCATCTGCTCTTCCTCGGCGGGATTCGACATGAAGGCGATCTCGGCGAGAATGCTGGGCATGGTGGTGAAGCGGAGCACGTAAAATGGCGCGGTCTTCACTCCGTGATCGATGGTGCTGTAACGACCGTTGAGATTCGTGACCATCGCCTGCTTGGCGGTCCAAGCGAGTTCCTGGGAGTGCTCGATTTTCTTGGATGTCAGGAGGTCGGCGACGATGTATTCCCAGCCCACTCCGGTATTGTTCAACGGCGTGCCGTTTTCTCGCGCGGCCACTTCCAGCGCGCGCTGATCCTTCGCTTCGCCGAAATGGTAGATCTCCAGACCACGGACGCCCTTGTGCGGGTGTGAATTAACGTGGATCGAGATGAATAGATCCGCGTCTTTGCCGTTCGCAAATTTGGCCCGGTCCTCCAGCTCGATAAAGGCGTCGTGTTCGCGGGTCATCAGGACACGTGTATTCGGCAAGGTGCCGAGCAAGGATTTCAGCAGCAGGCCGACCTTCAGGGTCACTTCTTTTTCCGTCGTGCCATGGTGTCCGATGGTGCCGGGATCTTTGCCTCCGTGCCCGGGATCGATGACGATCGTCTGGACCGGGTTTGCCGGCTTGGGCGCAACCGGGCGAGCCGGTTCCGTGACGGTGGGGCTTGGAATCGCCGGCGGAGTCGGCAAGGAGACGGCCGGGGCCTGTGGCGATGTCGCCGAGGTCTCGCCGATCTGCCGGATCTGATCTTTTGGACGCTGCGTAATATCGATGACGAGGCGGTCAGGATTGTCGAGCGAGAACACCTTGTAACGGGAGTGTTGGTGACGCGTCAGCGTGATGCTGACGACGCGCGGGCGGCTTTGGGCTATTTGAAACGATTGCGGAATCGTCCCCCCCGAGACGCGCTGCCGTGAGGATTTTCCGAGGATCGCGTTGTTGACCTCAATGAGCACCCGGTCGGGGTTGCGTAAATGCGTTTCGGAGAAGGACGTCTTGTGATTCAGGTCGAGTACGAGGCGTGTGCCATCGGCGGTGGACCAGGTGCGCAAGTCGCGGACGATGATCGGATAACGGGATGCCTCGGCGCGCTCTTGCTTGACCAGGAGGAAACGTGGGGAGGGCTCTTCCGCGGCAACCTGGGGAACCGTCGGCCAGGAGGGCTCGGTTTGGATCTCGCCACCCGATGAGGTTCCCGCGCCCAACAGGACGCAGGCGAACGCGAGCGTCAGAAAGTGACGGACCAAGGAGACGACATGGGACACGAACCGGAACTCCTCTCGATAGGATACCCTCTAGGCCTTTTCTCAGATGTTTATGGTAATGTCAACAAAAGGCCTCAAACCACATAATTGTAGATGGCAACACATCTTCTTGTCGATGGGTATAACCTTGTGGGCAGCGCCGGAATGGCTCTCCCGGCTGGTTCCGGCCGTCTGGAGGGGGCGCGCGAGACGCTTCTGAAGAACCTGGCCGGGTACCGTCAGAGAAAAGGCCATGCGATTACCGTGGTCTTCGACGGTTGGCAGGGCGGGCATGGTGCGGAACAGCGTGAATTTCAATCCGGCGTCGAAGTCGTCTATTCAAAACGAGGCGAACGCGCCGATCAGGTCATTCAACGCCTCGCCCGACTCTATGGCAGGGACTGTGCGGTGGTGTCCTCGGATCATGAAGTGGTCAATTCCGCCCGGGCGGCCGGTGCCTTCGTCATCGGGGCGGCGGAGTTTCGCGCCAAACTAAAAGATAGGTCGTCCAGCTTGTCGACCGTCGCCTTTAAAGAGCTGGATCGCGGCGATCTCGATCACCTGAAGCGATCCAAAGCCAAGGGCGGGAATCCCCGCAAGCTGCCGAAGTCACAACGTAAACGAAACCATCAGCTTAGGGAATTCTGAACAGGCGGCGGGCGTTCTCGCTGGTGCGGCGGCCCACGTCTTCAGCGGTCAGGGGGGCGTTGTCGGCGGTGATCGTTGCCAGGAGTTCGGCCACATATTTCACAAAGGCCGGTTCGTTGCGTTTGCCGCGATGCGGGACCGGCGTGAGATAGGGGCAATCGGTTTCAATGAGCAGCCGATCCGCCGGAACCGTCTTGGCGATCTCGCGCAGCATGGTGGCGTTCTGAAAGGTCAGGATGCCGGAGAATGACAGATAAAATCCCAACTCGATCGCATCCTTCGCCAGCCAGGCATCTCCTGAAAAACAGTGAAACACCCCGCCGATTTCTGAGGCTCGCTCTTCCTTCAGAATGCGAATGGTATCGTCCTGCGCTTCCCTGGTGTGGATGATGACCGGGAGGCTCAACTCACGCGCCAGCTGAATCTGTTCGCGAAAACGCCTGCGCTGCAATTCCGGATCCGAATGATTGTAGTGGTAATCGAGGCCGATCTCGCCGTAGGCCACGACCTTCTTATCTCGCGCCAGCTTCCGGAACTCATCGTACCAACTGTCCTCCACGTGTTTGACTTCGTGGGGATGAACCCCGATTGAGGCATAGACGAAGGGGTACTGGTCGGCGAGCGCGACCGCCGATCGGCTGGTGGCGAGGTCGCAGCCGATGGTGATCATCGATTCTACGCCGGCCTCACGCGCACGGGCGATCATGGCCTCGCGGTCGGATTCGTAACGCGCATCATCGAGATGGGTATGGGTATCGATCAGCATGGGGCTGTCCTTAAGGAGTTCACGTTGCGCGAAGGTAGCATCCAGAACCGGCCCGGGGCAGCACCCGCATAGGCGGGAATCGCGGAGAAGGACTAGACGGGGCGGGTCGTCAAGGACTCGGCCATGCCATAGAGCAACGCTTCGGTGTCGCTCCAGCCCAGGCAGGAATCGGTGATGGACATGCCGTAAGTCAACGCCTTGTTCGGATCCCAGCTTTGCCGGCCACCTTGCAGGTGGCTCTCCAACATGAGGCCCATGATGGAACGGCGCCCCTGCTGGAACTGCTTGAGGACTTCTCCGGCGACTTCCACTTGACGTTGATGGTTCTTGCCGGAATTGTCGTGCGAACAATCCACCATCACGCCGCGGGCCAGGCCCTCGCTGGCGACGGCCGCTTCCGCGCGGGCGATATCTTCGACACTGTAGTTGGTGCGTCCGCCGCCGCCGCGCAGCACGATGTGATGATCGGGGTTACCGGTGGTCTTGATGATAGAGGTGATGCCATCGGCGTTGACGCCGACAAAATGGTGCGGGCTGCGGCTGGTGATCATGGCATTGATGGCCACCTGCAGGCTGCCTTCCGTCCCGTTCTTGAATCCAACCGGCATCGAGAGGCCACTCGCCATTTCGCGATGGATCTGGCTCTCGGTCGTGCGCGCGCCGATCGCGGTCCAGCTCAACAGGTCGGCAATGTATTGCGGGGTGACCGGGTCGAGCAGTTCCGTCGCGCAGGGGAGGCCCTTGCCGTTGATGTTCAGGAGAATGGTCCGGGCCAGCTGAATGCCTTGGGCAATGTCGCAGGTGCCGTCCAGATGGGGGTCGTTGATCAGGCCCTTCCAGCCCACCGTGGTGCGGGGCTTCTCAAAATAGGTGCGCATCACGATCAGGAGTTTATCGCGGACGGCGTCGGCCACTGGCTTGAGGCGGTCGGCATATTCATAGGCGGCATCGGGATCATGAATCGAGCAGGGGCCGACAATCACGATGAGCCGGTCCATGTCACGGCCGTGCAGGATGTTCCGGATCGCCTGTCGCGTCTGGAAGACCAGCTCGGACACCTCGTCGCTGATCGGCAGCCGCGTTTTGACATCGCGGGGCGAGGGGAGCGGTTTTATCTCTATGACATGTTGATTATCGATTGGCCTGTTCATACTTGTTCCTTTGAAAGGTCTGGCGAGTTCACGCGTCGATTCAGGATTGCCCAACAACATATCGAATTTTATGGGATAAAGTCCAGTGTGGACGGTTGTGTGGAGGATCGGCTTGCATTCATAGGGTCCCTTTGTTACAACTCACGGCTCACGAATCTGTCGGCCCGAACGGTCATGTTTCGTCATTTCGCCCAGAGAAAATCCAGCTCGGTCGTCGCGCTGTTCCTCGCCTGCATGCTGCTCGCGATGGCGCCGTTTGCCGCGGCGTTGGAGATTCATCACGAGCTGGCGGCAGCGGACCACGACGGGCATGAGCATTCCGATACCGACCTCTGCCAGTGGGTGCAATATCACACCGGCCATTCGCTGGTGGGTGACGCACCGCCGCCCTGCTCGTTCCTGGAGGAAGCTCCGCCACCTCCTGTCTATCGATCGATCCTCAGTTCTCAGTCTCTCGCGACCACCAGAACCTCGCGTGCGCCGCCCCTGACCTAACCTCAACGCCATCGCTACGTTTATTTTGGCTTTCACCGCTTCGTCTCAGCCACGGCGTTGTGTCGGGCTCTGACCTGTGCGGAATTATTGTGGGGGAGGTTCGCATGCTGTCGTCGGTTCGACGTGTGTCTCAACTGTGTCTTGGATTGTTGTTGATGGCTCTTGCGCCCGGTCTTTCGCCGGTGTTCGCGCAGGAGCCGGCGGTTGCCAAAGGGCGAACGATTACCGGGATGGTGCAAAACCAGGACCTTCGGCGGGTGCCCCAGGCCTCGGTGGAGGTGAAGGACCAGGAAGGGACGGTGGTGGGCGCGGCGGTCGCGAACGAGGCCGGAGAATTCTCCGTCGATCTGCCGTCCGAGGGAACGTATTCGGTGAGCGCGGTTCAGGATACGTATCGCAGCGAATATGCCATTATGAAGCTCGGAGCCGGGCCGGTCGCTCCGGTGACCTTGACCCTCTCGAAGACCCAGGAGATCGCGCTCGAAGTCGTGTCTCCCTTGGCGCCCATTCAATACAAAGCCTCCAGCGAAACCTATGCGCTCAGCCGTAAGGAGATCGAGGCCCTGCCGCGCGGGAATAACAATGAACTCCACGATGTGCTCCTCACGATTCCGAGTGCGGTCTACGGGTCGCTCAAGCAAGTGCACATTCGCCAGGACCATGCCAATCTGCAACTCCGCATCGACGGCGTACCGATTCCGGACACGGTGTCGTCCACTTTTTCGGATGTGATCAGTCCCCGGGCCTGGGAACGGGCGGACATCATCCTGGGCGGCATGGAAGCGCAATACGGGAACAAAGCGGCGGCGGTGCTGGATATCACGACCAAGAGCGGCACGAAGCCGTCATTCGGGTCGGTGCAGATGATGGGCGGTTCGAACAAGACCATCAATCCGTCCTTCGAATACGGCGGCACGATCGGCGAAAAGTTCCGGTTCTATATTTTGAACAGCCACACGGCCACGAATCGGGGCATCGAGCCGCCGACGTTGGGCCGATCCGTCTATCACGGGCAGAGCGAACGCAATCAAACCTTCATCCGCGGCGACTATCAGCACGACAACAGAAACAACTTTACCTGGTTGTTTCTGAATTCGGTGGCCAAGTATCAGATCCCCACGGCGCCGGGCGGCGAACTGGATCCGAGCGGGCAGATGTTGCCGCTGTTGCAAGGGAGTCGGCCCGGGTTTTCGCCCGTCGCCTCGCAGGCGATCGACGAATTCCAGAAGGAGAACAACCAATACGGCCACATGGTTTGGCGGCACGATGTGAACGCCAACAACTTCTTCAGCCTGTCGGGTTACATGCGACACACGCGTGCCACGTTCAAGACCGATCCGTTGAACCTGCTGGCCTACACGGCCGATCCGGCCGAGCCGTTTTCGGCATCCGATCAGGATCGTAATGCCTATTCCACGGGTGTACGCTTCGACTACACCTACGTGCACAGCAAACAACACCTCATCAAAGCCGGGTTCCAGCTCGATCGCACCCAGTCGGTGAACAAGACCAGGCTGTTCACGTTCTTGGACGACGGGGCCGGAAATCCGACCGGCGACCTGTTGAGCCTCAATGCCGACAACCGCCAGATCGGCTATCGTCAGGAGTTCTGGATTCAGGATCAGTGGAGCCCCAACGACCAGTGGACGTTCAATCTCGGGCTTCGCGGGGACATCGTGCAATATCAACGCAACGAGGGCCAGGTCAGCCCCCGCATCGGCGTGAGCTACAAGTACAATCCGTCGAACGTGTTCCACGTGTTTTACGGCCGTATGTTCACGCCGCCGAATTTGGAAGCCATTTCCTTCGCCAAGCTCAATACGCTCGGGACCAGGGCGCAACCGGAAGATGTGACCAACAACACGGTACGCGCCGAGCGGGCGCACTACTTCGAGGTCGGCAGTTACCATGCGTTGAACCGCTATGCCACATTGCAATTCACGGGCTGGTACAAGCTCAGCAACTTCCTGTCCGATGCCGGGCAGTTCGGCACGACCCCGTTGCTGAACTATTTTGCGTTCGAGCGCGGCTGGCAGCGGGGCATCGACGGGGCCTTGAAACTGCAACTGACCGAGAATCTCACGGCGCGCGGCAACGTGGCCTGGGGGCAGTGCAAAGGCTACGGATTGCAGTCCGGGCATTTCCTGCTGGAGGCCAAGGAGATTGCGGACATCAATTCGCAGGGCGGGGTGTTCTGCGATCATATGCAGACCCTGACGAGTTCGGCGATTGTGAGTTACCGGCTGCTGGAGCGCACGACGTTTACGGGGCAGATGTTGTTTGCCTCAGGGCTGCGCACCTTGGAGAACGAGGACGCCAAGACGAATTCCAGCCACAGCCCGTCTTACACGATCTACAATCTTTCGATTGCCCATGTGTTTCCGTTGCCATGGGAAGGGCAGAAATTCCTGCTCGGCTTCGATATCGTCAACCTGTTCGATCAACGGTACTACATCAATCAGGGAGAGGGGAGCATCGGGTTGGGAGTGTCGCACGCGGGGATGCCGAGATCGTTCTTCTTCCGCGGCCAATGGTTCTTCTAGGTCAGATGCCGAACAAGGTTGCCAGCGGCGTTCTCAGTCACTCGCCTCCCTGCGACGTACCGCAAGGGTACGCCTCAGTCGCCGAGTTCCCTGCGGCCTTGCTGGACAACCTTGTTAGGCATCTGCCTCCGACAGGGGGAAAATACCGCCTTGTTGGATGGCCTGTTAGTGCAACTTGCTCAGAAGTACCGGAAGGTATAAGCGCGAATTAGAAGCTGCTACACTGCGGCATTGCCGGATGGCCCGGTTGAGCATCATCATGCTGCAATTGCTTGGAAGGCGATATGACAAACCTCATCGATAGAATTCGACCGCTGACAGTGCCCATGGTAGCCCTCTGGATGCTGTGTCTAGTGCCTGTAACCCTCTTGGCCGCGACAGGGGATGAGGCGACGCATGAGGCGGACCATGCGTTGGATGCGGACATCATCGAATTGCCGGAAGTGCATGTGCACGGTTTGCCGCTGAACAAGGATCAACAGGCGGGGCCGGTACCGAAGTCCACGCCCTGGCCGGCCATTCCCGCCTCGTTGGACGGCAAGCCGCTCGATGACTGGATGAAGGCGCGGCTGCTGGTGTCGAAGGACTCGCAGGTGACCGTGGTCGTGCTGGAACCGGCCAAACATCGTGAGCTCACTGTGGCCGGCATCATCGCGCTCAACAAATGGACCTTCGCCCCGCAACTCAAAGGCGATGATCCTGTCGACGGCGAACTCACCGTGCGGATTCACTTCCGGTCGCAGTAAAGTAGCAGAGCTGGTCGCTTATGGCCGATATCTCTGAGATCCGCAGTGCGAAGAGATACAGGGTGTCCGTGAGTCATCACGGGGCACTCAATGCGGACCATCGACCCGCCTAGATGCGTCCGCCAACGATTCGTGCCCCAGCGATTCATCGTGTCTGACCAGCTTGCGTCCCGAAAGCATGCGCAGGCCGACATAAAACACCGGGGTCAGAAATAGGCCAAACAGGGTCACGCCGATCATGCCGGCGAACACGGTGATGCCTGTGGCGGAACGCACTTCCGCACCGGCGCCATGTGAGAGCACGAGCGGAACCGTGCCGGCGATGAAGGCGACCGAGGTCATCACGATGGGGCGCAATCGGAGGCGGCAGGCTTCGAGTGCCGCTTCGACGATTTCCTTGCCTTGCAGTTCCAACTCACGCGCAAATTCGACGATCAGGATGGCATTCTTGCAAGCCAGTCCCATCAGCACGACCAGGCCCACCTGCACGAAGGTATTATTGTCACCCCCGGTGAGCTTGACGCCGGCAAGCGCGCAGAGCATGCACATCGGCACGATCAGGATCACCGCCAGCGGCAGGGTCCAGGACTCGTACAGTGCGGCGAGGACGAGGAAGGCCAGCAGGATGGCTACCGGAAATACCAGCAACGCCGCCTTGCCCTGCGAGGCCTCCTGAAAGCTCAGGTCGGTCCATTCGATGGTCATGCCGTTGGGCAGCACCTTCGCGGCGATGTCGCGAATATTGTCCATCGCCTGTGCCGACGAGAACTTCGTCGGGTCTGCCTCTCCCATGAAATCGGCGGCAGGATAACCGTTGTAGCGCAGCACCGGATCGGGGCCGTACGTTTGGCTGAATTTCACCATCGAGCCGATTGGGACCATTTCGCCGCGGTCATTCCGCGTTTTGAGGTTTGCAATGTCCTCAACCTTCCCGCGAAAATCGCCGTCGGCTTGCGCATACACGCGCCAGGTGCGGCCGAACAGGTTGAAGTCGTTCACATAGGCCGAACCGAGGTAGATCTGCATGGTGGCGAAGAGATCCGTCAACGCAATGCCCTGTGTCTTGGTCTTGACGCGGTCCACCTCGGCGTCGAGCTGCGGCACATTCGCCTGATAACCAGAAATCGGGTAGCCCATACCCGGCGTTTGCATGACCGCTCCCTGCAGGGCGCCGACCGCATTTTGCAGCGCCCCGAAGCCCAGTCCCGCCCGGTCCTCCACGAAGAGCCCATACCCCGCGCCGTTGCCGAGTCCGAGAATCGGCGGGGGCATCAATACGAAGGTGATACCCTCCTTGATGGCGGAGATCTTTTGATTCATCTCCACGCTGATTTCCTTGGCGCTGCGGTGACGCTCGTCGAACGGTTTCAAGATCAGGAAGGCGATGCCGTAATTTGGCGTATTCGTGAATTGCAAGGGATTCAAACCCGTCATCGCTACGACGTGGGCGATGCCATCCACCGTTTTACTGATCGCGACGACCTGGCGTAGAACCGCATCCGTGCGCTCGAGCGAGGCGCCTTCCGGCAGTTTCACCCCGGCCATGAGGAACAGCTTGTCCTGAGTCGGGATGAAGCCGCGCGGTACCGTTTGGAACATGAGCCCGGTTGCGAGCAACAGCAGCGCATACACGGCGAAGACGGAACCGCGATGTTGTAAGGTTCGCGAGACGGTGCCTTGATAGCGGTCTGAGCTGGCCTTGAAGAAACGGTTGAACGGCCGGAACACCCAACCGAACAGACGTTCGATCAAGCGAGACAGGGCATCCTTCGGTGTGCCGTGGCCTTTGAGCAGTTTTGCCGCCAGGGCCGGCGACAGGGTCAGCGAATTGATCGCAGAGATCACCGTCGAGATGGCAATCGTCACCGCGAACTGCTTGTAGAACTGGCCGGTCACGCCGCTCAAGAACGCCATCGGCACGAACACGGCGCACAGCACGAGCGCAATCGCGACAATTGGCCCTGAGACTTCCTGCATGGCCTGGTGCGCCGCCTGGAGTGGGGTCCGCCCCTCTTCAATGTTGCGTTCGACGTTTTCCACCACCACGATTGCGTCATCCACCACGATCCCGATTGCGAGGACGAGGCCGAAGAGCGTCAACGTATTGATGGAGAAACCGAAGAGGTACAGCGCGGCGAACGTGCCCACCACCGAGACCGGGACGGCGATGAGCGGAATGATCGACGCGCGCCAGGTCTGAAGGAACAAAATGACGACGAGCACGACGAGCAGAATCGCTTCCATCAGGGTCTGCACGACCGCCTGGATCGAATCACGCACGAACACCGTGGTGTCGTAGTCCGAGCGGTAGGTGAGGCCGGGCGGGAATCGTGTCTTCAATTCTTCCATCTTGGCGATCACGGCATCGCGCACGGTCAGGGCGTTCGCACCGGGGGCCTGAAAGATGCCGATCGGCGGCGCATCCTGGTTGTCGAGTTGTCCGCGCAACGTATAGTCGTTGGCGCCGAGTTCGATACGGGCGACGTCGGACAGGCGGACGACTTCGCCGCCGGCTCCGATCTTCAGCACGACGTTGCCGAATTCCTGGGCCGTACGCAAGCGGCCTTGGGCATTGATGGAAATGAGAAAGTCGGTGTCTTTCGCGATGGGTTCCGCGCCAAGCTGCCCGGCCGAGACTTGGATGTTTTGCTCCCGCACGGCGGCGACGACGTCGCCGGCGGTCAACCCGCGCGACGCGATCTTGTCGGGGTTGAGCCAGATGCGCATCGCATAGTCGCCGCTGCCGAAAATCTGCACCTGGCCGACACCGGGCAGGCGAGCCAGTTCATCCTTGATTTTGATATTGGCGTAGTTGCGCAGGTAGAGCGCGTCGTATTTTCCCTCCGGCGAGAGGAGCTGGACCATCACCAGAAAGGTCGGCGACTGTTTTTGCGTCGTCACGCCCAGGCTGACGACTTCCGACGGCAGCCGCGACAGCGCCTGGCTGACGCGGTTCTGTACCTGCACCTGAGCGGCGTCAGGGTCGGTGCCTGGACGGAAGGTGATGGTCATCTGCAACACGCCGTCGGAACCGGCGACCGACTTCATGTACATCATGTTCTCGACGCCGTTGATCTGTTCTTCGAGCGGCGTCGAGACCGTTTCGGCAATCACCTTGGGGTTCGCACCCGGGTAAATCGCACGCACGATGACAGCAGGCGGGACCACTTCCGGGTATTCGCTGATCGGAAGGATCGGGATGGCGATCAAGCCGGCGGCGAAGATCACGATCGACAGCACCGCGGCAAAGATCGGGCGGTCGATGAAAAACTTGGAAAAGTCCACAGCCTTGGCTCCCTATTTCTCAGCCATGGCTGCCGGCGAAGCCGGTGCCGTCGGCTTGTCCATCGGGACCTCGGCGGGCATCACCGGCATACCGGGATAGAAGATTTTTTGCAGGCCGACCACGACAATCCGGTCGTCCGGCACGAGGCCGGACTGGACCACGCGTAACCCATCGACCATCCCACCCGGCGCGATGTCCCTGCGTTGCGCCTTGCCGTCCTTGTCGACCGCATACACGTATTTTCGATCCTGATCCGTGAGAATGGCCTTATCGTCGATCAAGAGCGCCTGCGCCTTCTGGCCGCTGACGAACTGCACGCGCGCGAAGAGCCCCGGGGTAAAGATGCGGTCGGGATTGGGGAGCACGGCGCGAGCGCGCACGGTTCCGAGGGTGGGATTCACCTGGGTGTCGAGAAAGTCGACCTTCCCCGTATGCGGATAGCCGGTTTCGTTGGCGAGGCCGACGTGTACGGCGTTGTCCTTCGCTGTGCGCTCACTCTTGCGCTCCTGTTCCTTGTAGCGCAGGTAACTGTTTTCGTCGGCATCGAAATAGACGTACATCGGATCTTGCGACACCACCGTGGTCAGCAGGGTTTCGTCGGCGGTCGCCAGATTGCCGACCGTCAACAGGGCCCGGCTTGCCCGTCCGGAGACCGGGGCGCGGACTTCGGTGAAGGACAGGTTGAGCTTGGCGGTGGCCACAGCAGCCTCGGCGGCCTGCACATCAGCCGCGCTCTGCGCTTGCGCGGCACGACGCAAGTCGAGCTCTTCATGCGAGATGGCGTTATCCTCGATAAGTGATTGGGCGCGTTTGTTGCGGATGGTCTCCAGCCGTTGCGCCACGCGCGCGCGTGCCAATTGAGCCAGGGCGTTATCCAGCGCGGCGCGGTAGGGACGGGGATCGATCTGGAACATCAAATCGCCCTGCTTCACATCCTGGCCTTCTTTGTAGGCCACTCGTTGCACATAGCCGCTGGCGCGCGGTCGCAATTCCACCGTGTCGATCGCGCTGATGCGACCGGTGTATTCGTCCCATTGTTGCACCGACTTCGAGACCACCTGCGCGACCCCAACCTCAGGGGGCGGAGGCGCTTGACCGCCGCTGCTGGCCTGTTCGTTATTGCAGCCGGCCGCCGTCAGCAGCACTGCAAGCAGCCATGGTGTATATCGGACATTGAGCATGGTGTACCTATTGGAATAGTGGTCGTGAACAATCACGTCAGATCAAGATCGTCGATGTGTCTTCCGCACGTCCTGGAATGCAGTATCCGGTATGCTGCAAAACATAGTCAATATATGAATGATGCAGCTATGAATAATTGATGATTGAATGTTGTCGCTTTTTGAGGTACCGTATCCGAACGATGAAACGTACCAAAGCAGCTCCGCGAGTCAAAGCTAAGGAGACCTCATCCGTCTCTCCCTGCATCTCGACGTTGCCACGGCACCGGTTGGTTGAACTCTTGTGGAGCTTTGCTCCGGCCTATCAGCGCTGGTCGGAATCGCTGTTGGTGGAGAAAGGGCTCTCTCCTCAGCGGCTGCGCATTCTCGGTTCCATTCATGAGCGTGGCCCCAGGATCATGAGCGACCTCAAAAAGGAACTCGGCGTCACGGCGACGAACGTCACGGCACTCGTCGATTCACTGGAAAAGGACGGATTAGTCGTCCGGAGACGGCATCCCACAGATCGCAGGGCCACCGTGATCGAACTCTCGGACAAAGTCATGACCCAGCTCTCCCCGCGCTGCACGGAATACAAAGAGCAGGTGGCGGAACTATTTTCAGAACTGAGCGAGCAGGAATGTAAGGCGTTCGTCAAAACGCTGGAGAAGCTGTGGGGACGATTGCAGGGGTAGCGCGAGTAGAAATAGGGTAGCGTCAAGAGTCGTTGGTCAAGGGCCTCAACGCTTCCTGGCTACATTTTGGCCATTACTTATCGCGAGACCGTGGCAGAACAGATGCGGTGATGTGGAGTCCCGGCAAAACCCTACCCAGAATACCAACCACTGATTCAAAGTTCTCTCGAAGATCCACCTCGGCAAAGTCAGCAAGAGCAATCCTCAAGAACGTGCGAGGATTCGTGATGGCACGGAGCATCATGCCATAGAAGAGGTTATCAGCACTGAGCGATAAACAGCCCAGGCGGCAGAAAAACGTTGATATTCAACTACGGAAAGAAAGGCCGCGATGGGAAGGGTGATGTCATGTCGCGAACATTAAAGAGGGTTCTGCCCATCCATCAACCTGCGTTCGCAGCCCGCTGATTAAGAGAAGTGGGCCGGTACGAACCCGAGCCCATTTCGAGGAGTGCGCTTCAACCCCTCAGGGCGCTTATTTGCCTTTCCCCGTCAACTCGATCGTTTCCATGATGGGTCTTGCCAGGTAGAGTTTTCCCCACGTGCGCCCTGTAATTTCTTCTAACATTCCTTTTTTTTGTAGAAGCATCACGGCCTGTCTTGCGGTGGGGTTGGAGACCTTTAGGACATGCTCAGCCCGTGAAACGGACATGTAGGGGTTCAAGAAGAGTTCGTCCAACAATGCCAATGCTTTTGCTTTGTCGCGGAGACGAGCACGGAATTTTTCACGAAGATCCATCAGGCGGCCAGCCTGTCCCACGGCTTCAAGAGCAATCTCTGTGACGCCGGCAATGAAGAAGCGAAGCCAGCTCATCCAGTCTCCGTGAGTTCTCACGCGTTGCAGAAGGTCATAGTAATCTTGGCGATGGGCTTCGATGTAAGAGGATATGTACAGAAGGGGTTGCGGCAACCGACCCCGCTCGATGAGAAAGAGGGTGATCAAGAGTCTTCCCAGTCGACCATTGCCATCCAGAAACGGGTGAATCGCTTCAAACTGCTCGTGCATGATGGCGCATTGGATGAGATCGGGGAGTGTATTCCGCTCGTGGAGAAAACGTTCCCAATCTCCCAGCAAACCGTCTAAATATTCCGGTGGCGGAGGGACATAGGGAGCCGTTTCGATGGTGCTTCCTGATGGACCAATCCAGTTTTGACTGCGGCGAAACTCTCCGGGCGTCGCTCGCTCGCCCCGTACTCCCTTCATCAGTCGCCCGTGCAGTTCCCGCACGAGCCTGAGCGAAAGAGGGAGCTTCTGTAAGCGTTCGAGCCCATGTTCCATCGCCGCGACATAATTCCGTACCTCCTGAACGTCATGATCTTCAGTACGCTTTCTTGGCTCTTCCATCTCATCTATGAGCAGATCAGATAGGCTGGCTCTCGTTCCCTCGATGCGGGAGGACAAGACCGCTTCGCGTCGGACATAGGGGGCGATCAAGAGGTGCGGGTTAGGGAGATGTCGGCCTAATCCTGAGAGTTCACTGAGGGCTGCATCGGCCCGAGACAGCGACAGCACAAACCGGTCATCGTATGTAAGCGTGGGCGGCAGCTTGGCTGGAATGAACGCGGTATAGCCCATGGGCGTCCGGACGACTTTACCTGCGCTTGCGGCTCGGAAGTCTTTTGGATTCATAGTGTGGGAATCCTGAATGTAAGGGGACTTTCAAAGCGTTTTTATCTTTGAAAGAAAAGTGTATTATTCTTTCAGAGGTGAAAAAGCTTTGCAAGAGCTCTTTCAGACAGGGGGAAATCCTGATGGCGAGGGATCCGAGCTACAATGACAGAAAAATAATTCACTCCCATCCGTTTACACGGTGTCTACACCGGCGACTGGGGAGAAAATTTCGGTTTGTAAGTGGTTGATTTTGTGAGGCCGTGTAGGGGGCGAACCTACGGCCCGCTGATTAAGGGTCACCGGAGACTTACGAATTCCCCTCTTCCCTCTTCTCCGCCACGTCGAACTGCAGCCCGCTGGAGCCTTCGCCGCGGCCAGGCTCTTTGCGCCGGCCTACCCACAGATGGGTCGAGCCGTCGATCCATCTGGCGTATTGATAGGTACGTGTGACCCTGGCTCCTTCGCGCGGCACCTCTTCTTCTTGCAGTAGTAACTCGCGCCCTGGTTCGAGTATCCGTCCCATCGGCTCGATCAGCCGCGGCCTTTCCCCGGCGTTGAAATCGGGAATAGCACCCCGCTTGAGTTTGAGCGACGTTCCATCCGTCACGGGTAGCAGCGGAATCCAGTAGTCCGGCACGGTGGTACCGAGGCGATAGGGGAGCGGCTGGGTCTGGTCTCCCTCGGGGGTCTGCGGCGGGCTGGCTTCTTCCAGTCGTCGGCGCGTCTCCTGGTAGGCTTCGTAGCGGTCTAGCGGCCGACCCGCTGCGCTCTCTACGATCTTCTCCACGCCCCAGGCTACATTGGCCATTTCATCCCGCAGGAACAGCACCTCTTCCACCGGAGGGCTCTCCAGACCGGGGCCCAGCACAGGAGGAAGGAAGTACAACTGTTGGGTATCGCGGGTCAGATTGAACATGCGCCAGGGCGAGTTGGCGCCGTCCACCTGGCTCGTGTGCGGAATCATCATCCGTTCGCCGAACGTGTTGGTGACGACGAGCGCGCGAATCTGGCACAGCGTGCCCACGGCCAGTTCCAATGGAAGCACGAACCAGTCGTTGCTGTATTCCAGCGCGAATTTCACGAGGAGGAGTCTGGCCAGATCCTGCGGCGCGGCTTCCACCTGGGCGAAGTTCACGGCGCCGTCCTCAAATTCCCAGAAGCGGGCGGAGGGCATGCCGCGAAACGTGACCGGCGCGGGAAGGAAGGCCGTGCTGACCGACGAGCCGTTTGCAGTGGCCCCCAGTGTCTGTCCGGGACTCGACACGAACGAAAACCAGTCCAGGCGACCCTCCAAATATTCCGGCGCAGCCAGGACAACTTCCCCCGACGCAGTTTTTCCCGAGACGGCAAAGGCGTACTCCATACGTTCCGGCATCCAGGCGGCGGGCGGCGCAGTCTGTTGAAAGAACGTATCGGCCCATGTCAGCCAGGCCGTCAGCGCGGCGATCACCTTGGGACGGTCGGCGGTGGCGATCTGTTCGAACGGCGTTTCCTGAAACAGTTCGGTCAGGCCGTTACGGGCCTGGAGCGGGCGGAGGTGTGCCGCGAGTCGAAGCCCGTCGATCGTGCGGCGGCTCATCACCTGCATGAATTGCAGGCTCGCGGCATCGAGGGTCCGTTCCTGTTCCGGCGTAGGCTCCGCAAGCACATAGGCGCTGTTCAGCCATAACGCGCGGGTCTGTCCGGCGTTGTTCTGTTGCAGCAGACGAAGCAGATGGTTGCCGGCTTCGGCGGCGAGTTTCCAGTTGGGGCGAATGCCGGTGCCGACTGGTTCGCTTTCGACCAGGGTTTCCAGCGCCAGCGCCTCCGGTGTGTAGGGGCGAGCGGGATGGCCCGCCGATTGCGGGCCGGGCTGATAGCGGCTCAATGTTGTCGTATCCACCACAACCTGCGCGGCAGCAGGGGACCCGGCGTCCGCGCCGTTGAATTCACCGAATTGCCATTGGCGGGCCAACAGCCAGAGGGGATCGTGCAAGCGCGCCTGCAGCCCGTCCTGCAGATCGGGGTTGGTGGTGCTGAGTTCCAGTCTGATCTGTGAAGCCATGCCCTATTCTCCCGTCGATGGTTCGAGGACCGAGGTGAAGTCGATGGTTCCGCCGGTGAAGAAGAGCGCCGGTGCCGAAAGGTCCGTGCTCGCCAGCCCTTCTGGCTGCGTGGACAATGTTCCGGCGCGATCCCAGGTGGCCGTGCCGTCTGACAATGTAAACGCCATGCCGTTGATCAGGCGTCCTTCCAATCCGACCGCGGAAGCAGGGACCTCCAGACGGACCCATTGTCCCGGCGGCGGTAACTGTCCCATGAATTGCCGGCTCACGGTGCCGTCCGTTCCCCAGGCGATGAGGTTCTCTCCCCAATAGGCGCGGTGTTCCCAGGTGCCGTCGTTCCATTGCAACATGACTTCGCGGGGCATGCGCGCAGGATTAAGGTAGATATGCGCAAACAGCCGGTCTCCGACACTCACCAGCAGCTGAGTCTTGGCGCCCCGGAAATAGTGCTGGTGCATGCCTGCGGCGAGGACCGAGCGATGGGCTCGCGTTCCCGACAGGGGTTCCGGCTGAGACCGAACCCAGGTCCAGCCTTCGCCGTCGCCGAAGGGAGTGGCGCCTTCCGGCAAGCCATCCTCTACCCAGACCGTTTCCGCGCGGCTGCCCGGCGAAACGGCGCGCAGACGGATGAGTTCCATCGTCTCCTGCAGGATCGCTTCCAGGCTGTTCAGGTCCCAGGTCGTTCGTTGATCGGCGGGGACGGCGAGGAGCACCGCTTGCGGAGGCGCGCTGTTCGGTTGATCGAAGTGAAAAGTCACGCCGGTCGTCTCGCGCCGGCTCGGGACGGTTTCCACCCAGTCGTCGATCAGCAGCCCCGTGAACGGTTGATCGAATCGCAGCGGCTGCGCGGTCGTGATCTGCGCGACGAGCGAGAGGCGCCCCCTGGGAATCGTGTGATCGGGCGCGCCGGGCAACGCCACCCATCGGTCCTGCGACGAAAAGGGGAGTTGTCCCACCTGAAACTGCAGGCTTGCGCCATTGCCCATGGTTTCCGCATAGAGCATCGCGGCCTGCATGCGCATGGCTCCCGGACGGACATAGGCCACACGCTGAAACCAGGTGGTGGCAGCCAGGAGGTCGTTGGCCTGGAGCGAGAGGCTGGCTCCGAAGGCCTCGCTAAGCTGCGCCGCATTACTTGCGACCATGCGCGGTAGTGCCAGGAAGTCTGTGCCGAAGACGATGCGCAGGTTGGACAGGTCGTGATCCCGCCGTTCTTCCGGGGTCGCGCCGGCGGCGTCGAACGTGCGGTCGGCTTCAGCGATGCGCTCCAGCCGTCGCCCTGCTTCCACTGCCACCGATCGCGCTTGCGTCAGGAGGACCGATCGTGCTTCCGCTCCCGTGCCGCCGATGTCGATGGGGACGGCGCCGGCTATGCCGAATGATGCGAGATGGAACAGGGCTGTGCGTAGGACATCCAGATTCGGTTGTGCTCCGTCACCCGTGGACGGGTCAGCCGGAAGCAGGTTCTGCAGTGTCCGGTGCGCAGCCGTGAGCGATTGCCCTGCTTGCGTCACCCGGCCGGTGAACTCCTGGGTATCAAGGCCCGATGCAGCGGGTGACTCAGGAAGCGACAGGTCCCGGCCGTCGATGGATCGGGCATTGCTCAAGAGTCGGCGGACCGTTCTCGTCACTTCGCAGAATTCTCCGATACTGACGAGGTCATTCGTCCAACCGGGCGCGCGTCCGAACTGCAGGCGAACGGTCGCTTCCGCCGGCACGGAGGCTGGCCTCGTGCGATGCAGATGCGCGATCCAGCGCTGTTCCAATTCCCCCCGCTGCGCCCGGTCGGTGGCCTCGGCCATGTAGACGGCATCGAGGGGAGCAAGGGCGAGCGCAGTGAGCGCTGTTTCCACCGCCTGGTACACCTGGCCGTCTTGAGGGTTCACATATTCGGCCTTGCAGCGAACCAGCGCGGGGTTCGGCAGGAGGGTGGCGACCCATGCATTCAGCACCGGTTCGGCTTGAGCGCGCGCCGAAGGTTGCTGCGTCGGCCACGTTGAAGGACTCGTACCCGCGCTCATCGGAAACAAGGCGCACAGGCGATGAGTGAGCCCGATGCCGGTCCGTGGTGTGCGAATGACGTCCAATTCAGGCGGCGGCATCTCCCCGGTGGCAATGGCGTCCAGCGTAGCCCCTGAACGAAGCGGGTTTCCTTGCACGAGTTGGTAGACGCTCTCGGCCACGACGCTGTCGCCCACCGAATCCACCAGGTCATCCAGGGCCTGTAACTGGGCCACCAGCGAGGTGAAATCGTTGGTGCCGGGCGCAGGAAATCCCAGCGTGGTATTTCCGAACGGGATGGTGGTGGTGTCCCATGGCGATTGCGGAGACGTCCGTTGCTGACTGGCTTTCCAGCGGCGCTGCAACGCCAATCCATCGACGACATTCGTGGCCGGCAGGGATTCGAGGGCCTCATTCCATTGTTGTGACAGGCGCGCCGCCAGCTCCGCCCGTGCGGCGGCAAGATCGGCTTCGGCCTTGCCGCGTTGGCCACCCTCCTTGGCGAGGGCCTGGCGATCGAACTCCGCGACCATGGTTTCTTCCCGGGTGATGGCGGCTTGGGCCGAAGGAATCGAACCCGGGTCGTTGGCATTGAGCAGCGTCGCCTGGGCCCGTTCCGCAATGGCGCGGGCGCCGGCTTTTGCGCTGAGGGCCTGATGCGCCACGGCGGCCTGAGCTGTCGCCACCGATTGAGCCTGCATCAATTGGTCGGCCCGATCGGCCCACAGATCCAGGTCGCGTTCTTCGAGTAGCTGGACGGCGTAGCGTCGAACCGACGGCTGGATCACCTTGCCTTGCGGTTTGGCAGCCTGTTGCTGTGTCAGCGCCTGCGTGGCTTGCGCCACCTGCGCATCCGCGGCCTGCGCCTGCTGGGCCACCAGCGCAATGGTGTCGAGTTCGAGGCGATAGGTTTGCGCCCGGCCTTCCCGCTCGGCCTTCAAGGCGCGGGCATCCGCCGCCCGGCCTGCGGCCTGATCGCGTTGCGCATAGAGAGCCGCGACTTCCCGGGCCGTGCGTTCGGAGCGACCGAGTTTCTCGTGAATGTCTGCGAAGCGCTTGTTCTCCTTCAGGCTGGTGAGGGCGCGGAAGCGGTGGATGTATCGATCCAGCCCTCGGTCGTGGAGTCCGCGCTCGAACCGGTAGCCGAGCAGGGCGCTCAACGATTGTCCCTGGCGGACGCCGTCGAGCAACCACTTGGCCCGATGCACCCGTTCGGAGGAGAGGTCCACGGCAAACGGTTTCTCGCCCGCCGCATGTTCCTGCGAGAGGTATCCGCTGCGGAGCACCGCCGCCGCCGCCGCATGACCCAGCGAGGGCGTGTGGACATAGCCTTTGTTGGTCGCGGAACGAGCGAGGGGAGTGGAGACTCCCGGCGGTGGGGTCGGCACGGCTTCAAGCGGCGCCGCTCTCCGGACCTGTTCCACCCACCCGTACCCGCCCAGACGGACGCCGGTGGAATCGGCGTGACGCAGCGCAGCCAGTCGTCTCGTGGCCAGCGAGGTGGCCCAGGCATCGAAGCGGAAGGTGGCCAGGTCAATCGATTCCGCGAGCAGCGCCTGACGGGTCGGTTCAGGCAGCGTGAGCAGCGCATCCAGCGTCGGGTCATGCGGCGCGGCCAGTGCGCGGTTCAATATCAGATTGCGCAACGCAGCGGGAATGAGCGCGCGAGGCACGGGCGGAGTGATGGAGGCTTCAGGAAATTCACGCATCGTGTAGCGGCAAGACGTGGCCTCCTGCGCCAACATTACGACGGGGTTGTTCTCCGTGAGCGTATGGAGCGCACGCCGGGTATAGTGACGCAGAAGCCGGCGCTGCGCCTGCCACCAGACGGCCAACGCCGACTCCGCATCGGCAGTCGTCTTCGACATCCAACGGTCGAGTGCCGCGACCGGGAGCAGGCCATAGGGTTGGGTATCGATCCGGAGCGCGGGAAGGGGCCCGGCGGCGCGCATGAACTGCGCGAAATGTGCGCGCAGAAATTCTGCGCCGGTCTTTTCCGAGAGCTGCCGCAGCAAGGCGCTGTCGCAGAGGGCGAGCAGGGCGGCATTCATGGCGGCGGCGTGGCGTTGTTCCGATCCCCCGGCTCCCTGCACATGCGCAAAGATGCTCGTGGGAAGGCCCAGGGCTTTGGCCGTGACCTCGCCGTCCGACCCTGGCTGGGCGAGTGGCGCTCCCAGCTCGATCTCCAGCGTTTCCGCTGCAGGACTCCCGGTCGAGCGATAGCCGGACGACGCTTCCGCGCTGTTATTGGTCGGCACATTCTGTCCGATGAAAGCGAGACCGCCGGTGTAGTGATGGGCATCGAACAATTGGGCCAGGCGCGTTGCCGTCGTGGTCGCGTCCCACGAAGCTTTTGTGCCGAGCACGACGACGCGATCGAATCCGGCCTGCGCATCCTCGTCGCTGAGGGGAATCCGGAGGCCCATGCCGACGGCTTCGGCGGCGTCGAAGTCGGTGAGCCAGCGCATGCCTTCGTCGATGGGCGGGAGACCGTTGTCCTCGATGAGCGTCGTGCCGCGCGGCGCCGGCCCCACGGCCACTGTCTCGGGAATGGGTGTGCCCCAGGCCGTGACGTGCGCTCTGTCTCCTCGATAGCCGATGGCGACCCAGCGGTCTGGCAACACCTGCGTATAGGGCGCGCGTGTCCAGGTGTCGTCGCGTCGGGTGACGGCCTGACTGCGCGCCGGATCGAGCGCATTGGCAATCCAGGCGGCGCGTGTGGCGCCGAACCGCTCCGTGAGTTGTTGCCAGGCCTGTCGTTTTCGTTCCAGCTGCTCCGGCCCCGGAGGCACGGCCGCGACCTGTTGCCAGAATTGGGCGCCCCAGCGTTCCTCCTCCGTGGTCACGCCCGGTTCATGGCTGTCGATATGTATGTCGTCGGGGTAGACGCGCAGCAGGAGGTCGGTTCCCGTTCCGGTCCGGCGCGGGGCGAATCTGGTTTCCAATCGCACCGGCAACAAAAGCAACGGATGGCTCGTGGCGACGGTCCCGGCGAGGCGGTCGGTGCCGAGGAGTCGGGCGGTCGCCGCATCGCGGGCGCTCCGGTATTCCCCGAGCCGGGCGGTCACCGCGGCGAGATTGGAAGTGGCACGGGTGACGGCGGCCTGGGCGGCCAGGATCCGGGGCTGCAATTGGCTGAGTTCAGCCTGGTAGAGCCTCTGCTGGGCTGCCAGCGAATTTGCGCGTTTGTTGGCTGCCTGCGCACGTGCCACGGCGCGGTCGTGCTCGGCCTGCAGTCGGCGGAGCGTGTTGGCCCAGGCTCGTAGCAGCGCGGGCGGGACACGTTCCGGAATTTCCGGTCCTTCACTGATGGGTCTCACGCGGACGTTCCTTTCGTCATGTCGGCAGGATGGTGAACAAGTCTTGTAGCTTCGTGCTCACTTCGTTCAAAGGCTCACCCCTACGGTCCGTCTTGCAGATGCGTCGCGATTTCCGCGTCGGCGGCCGCGAGGGCTTGCTGGGCCGCAGCCTGTTGCGCCTGCGCCTCCGGCAGTTGGGCGACCACGGCGTTGAGTTTGGCCGTGAGCTCGTCGCGTCGGGCCGTTAAACTTGCCAGCAGCGCCACCGCATCCTCCAGCTCGAACCGTGCCGCGAGGTGCGCATCTTCGAGCTTGGCTGCCTCTGCGGACAGTTCAGCGGCCGTCCGTTCGAGCGAGGGCCTGGTCAACGGGTCGCGCGCGATGTCCGCCTCCCAGCGATCGAGTACAGCCAGCTGTTGTTGCACGTCGCGCTGGCGCGTTTGGAGCGCCGTGATCGCCGCCTGCGTGGCCTGCACCACAGCGGAGAACGCCGCCACCTGACGGTCTGCCGCCTGCACCTGCGCCTGGGCCTGCGTCACGCCCTGCTGCGCCTCGGCGACCTTCGCATGGGCTGCGGTCGCCGCAGTCTTGGCGAGCGCGAGTTTTTTACGCAGAGCGGTTAATCGTACTCTCCAGCTCACAGGAGGAATTCCTGCCGGCGGTTCGGCCGCATCCTGAAGTTCCAGTTCGACCTCCGCCACATGCGCGTCTGCCGCACCGGCGGCGGCCTGCAGCGGCGGAACACGCGCCTGGACCTGTGCCACGGCGTTGACGGCGTTCGTCCGTTGGGCCTGCGCCGCGGTCACGGCTTGTTGCTGTGTCGCGAGTTGCGCATTGAGCGGCGCCTGCTGCGCGATCAGGGTCTGGAGTTCGGTCTGGAGTCGAGTCGTGTCTTGTTGCAAGTAGGGCATGGTGGCTTCTCTTCTCGTCGGTCTGAGTTACGGTCGCGGTCCCGGTTCCCGCAGCCAGGTTCTCGCATGGACGGCGACGCGAAACGGCGGCTGTCTGGTGATGGACGCCATGTGCGCGGAATTCTTGCCCCAGGGAATTTGATCGACCACCGCGTTCTTCAGCAGTCCGTCGATCGGGACGTACACGATCTGTTTGAGCCCCGCTTCGTCCGTCGCCACGTGCCCCCAGGTCAGATCGCTCCAATGTTGGGGCGTGCCGCCGTAGGTTTTTGCGACGTCCATGCCGAAACGCGGTTCGGTCGGCTGTTCCTGCAGGACGAAGAACCACCCCGGATGTCCGGCGGCCTTGTTGTCGGCCCCGCGGACCTCCGTTTCGGTCAGCGGAAAGCCGAGCATGGTGATGTCCGGTGATTGTGTCGCGCGGAAGATGGGATAACGCTCCGTCGTCCCCAACTCGCGGCGCGTGCCGTCGGCCGACCACACGCTTTCCAGTGCGTAGACAATGGCGCGCGGGTACCGGCGGAGCAGATCGCCGCGGACCAGGAGCACCATCTGTCCGACCGCCGAGCCTCGGGCGCCATGCGTACCCAACCGGCTGTCCGCCGTCCATGAGGCGATCGGCGTGATGTCGCGCCGCAACTCCCGCTCCGCTTCCGTGGTCGGGGGCTGTTCTCCGGCGGCATCCCAGAATTGCCGGAAGTAGGTGCCGCGCTGGTCGGTAGGAAAGCCGCGCCAGAGCAACTCGCGACTCATTTCGTGATTCAGGCCGACCATGTAAGCCTCGATCAACTCCGGATTCGTTTTGAGGAGCGCAATGCTGTTGGCCGGTACCTGGTCCATACCCGGCAGCAGCATGTTCGGGAAATAGTCTCGCATCGCCTCGTACATCGGCTGCGGGAACGTGGGTGAGAAGCGGATCAAATCCGTGCTCTCGGCCGCCGGCAAGGTCTGCCGAACAGCGGCCAGCACCGCCTGCTTCGGATTGAGGCGTAGGAGGAGGTCGGTTTTCACCGCCGACCAGATATTGGCCGTCGGCGCGCGTTTTGTGCCGGTGGCGGCGGTGAACAGCGCCATCGTGCCGGGCTGCCTTTGCGGATTGGCGGTCAGGGCCGGCGCGGTCGGGTGCGCGGCGCTGAGCCGATCCATTCGTGCCGCAAGAGGGCCGCGAGGCCGCGTGATTCGTCGAAAGGCTCCTGTGGAGGCGGGATTCGCGAACAGCACGCGCGCGGGGTCTGGCACCGGGGCGCCGGCGGCTCCCGACGCGGTCAGTGCAGTCCGGGATGGTCCGGCCAGTTGCACCAGCCTGGTAGCGGGCAGATTCAAGAGATGTTTGTTGAACAACGAGTCACCGACCGTCTCCGCGAGTTGTGCCCGTTTGAGACGCGCATGGTCCTGCCGCTGTTGTTCCAGCTGATCCCAGGCGGAGGCCATGAGTGGTTCCTGCTCGTATCGGATCACCTGGGTGCCGACACCGGCGGCCACACGATGACGCGGGTCCAGATTCAATTCCCGCAACCAGTGCGGCGGCTGATTGGCCGCGGGGATTGTTTGCTGGTCGGTGTACCACTGTCCGTATAACGGAGGACCGAGGACCGCGGGCGTGTTGTCCGGTGCGGTGTGCGCGGCCGGTTCATTCAAGATGGTGCGGAGTGACTGTTGGAAGGAGGTCTGTGCCGCTTCCGGCCAGGGCCGCGGATTGGTTTCCGGTGTACGGAGTGCGCCGCCGAGGTCCAGCAGGTTGCCGGGCGCATTCGGTGGGAGTGCCGGCATGCCCCATCCCGGCTGACTGATGTCCATCGGGCGCAGTCCGACGGTGGTCGGGAGCTGTTTGGGTTCCAGTCGGCGCGCCAGCGATTCAAAGTCTCCGGCGAGCCCCGTGCGAAACTCCCAATGGAAATAGACGGGCAGGCTGATGGTGCCGGTCGGTGCGCCGGGCCCCTTCGACCAAGCGGGCTTCAGCGCCTGCTCATCGTCGGCGGTGATCGGTTCGCCCAGCCCGGCCTTGCGTCCCACCTCGTAGGTCGGCACGAGACACGCATAATAGGCCGTGTTGGGATCGAGACGTCGCGCGCCGAGTAGCCGCGACAGTGTCCGGTCCGGATGGTCGTTGAGAATCTGTTGCAGCGTCGGATCAGGAGCGGCAGTCTGCCCGGAGACGATCTGCGCATGGGCCCAGGCCCAGGCCTGGTCGAGATCGGGTAATTCTTCTCGTCCGCAGGTGACGACCGGCAAGGGCTGACGTGGAACGGTGCTGAGAGCGGCCCCCTCCTTGCGTACGACGATCAAGCAGATCCACGGGCGGAGTCGTCTGGCGGCATCGGCCTTGGCGGGGGTGAAGAGCCAGGGAAAATCCGGGCGATCGAACTCGATCGCGGGAAAGTAGTTCGGCTCGAAATCCGTCATATGCGCCTGCGGCTCGGTCCGGATGACCTCGCGCGCATCGATGCCGGTGATGTCGCCCGGGCCGTAGAGCTGGATGTTGACGTCGACGGGGGCGGCGCTGTTGACTCGCAGCCGGATCGGAAGCACCAGATGGCCGCCTGTCAGGGGAGGGCTGGCTCCGGTCTGATTGGACAGGCCCGCGAGCAGTCCCTGACGGAGCCAGGAGAAAAATCGGTAGCTGGCAGTAGTTGGTTCAGGCATCGTTCTTTATCCCATTCATCTCAGGCGACAACTGTCGAGGTGCGCCGGCCTGTGCGAATCGCGGCTTGCCCGGCGGCACCGAAGGGCGCGACCCGGGCCAGCACCGCCGCCGAGAGCACATAGCCGGGTTTCGGCCGCTCGGGCGGCCGCGTCGGATCGATCAGCAGGGTCTCGTAGGCAATCGGCGCCGTCAGTCCGGGGTCCTCTTCCGCCGCCACCTCGTCCAGCGCAAAAGTCAGCCCCGCCGCCAGCGCCTCGAACGAAGGCCGCGCCAACTGCTCGTCCTCCCGCAGATCTTCGAATTGCGCCAGGGCAAAGGGCTCCTGCACCGGCGTCGTCCGCCAAGGGAGGGCCGTCGGGCCGCTGCCCGTCGCGGTCACCGTGAGCGTCGTCGGCCCGCCCACCAGCGGCGCCGTCCCCAGCTTCGTGATCGGCCGGTTGAGCGGCGCGATCCGCTCCCGCACCGTCAGCTCCGCCAGCGGATGCACCCGGAGCGGACCGGCTGTCGTGGACCCCCCATCACGGACCGTCACCACCGGCGGCTCCCGCCGCGGCAGGGTCCCGCTCCAATTGCGCCGGTCGGCCAGGGCGGCCGCGACCTGCGCCACCACATCCACCGCCGCCGGCAGGGGCGGCGGGGTCTTCGTGCCGAACTGCCGCTCGAAGGACACCGAGACCTTGAAGAACAGGATCTTGATCGTGGCCTTGCCCTGCACCTCCCAGGGCGTGGGCCCCGCCAGGCTCCCCTTGAAGGAGATGCCCATCAGCAACCGGCCGCGATAGCGCAGCGCCAAGGCGGCGCCGATGTCCACTTGAAACGCCAGGGGCGCCAACTGAATCAATGCATCGAACCCCAGCATGCCGTCGAAGCTGAACCCGCCGCCCGCGGCATGGAGATCGACCCGGGCGCCGAACTGCACCGTATTGGAGGTGACGGCCAGATAGGCGGCGCAACGCAGCTGCAACGTGTCGCCGTCGGCGAGACTCAAGGCCAAGCGTTTGAGCGCCGGTAACCCCGGCGGGGCGGCAAACCGCGGATGGAACCCGCCGATGGCCAGGATAAACTGCGGCTGGCTCCCCCAGCCGGCCCGGAGCGCCATGTCGCCGGTCAGGGTGAATTGCAGAATGCGGGAATCGTAGAGCGTGGCATCCAACGAGACGGTGCCGGCCGACACATCGAGCACCCCCAAGGCGTCCATGCGGATCTGCACGAGCGGGTGGGTCTGGTTGGGCAAGAGGACTTGGAGGCGGCCTAAGACGATCACCCGGACGGGCGACGGCAATTCGAGCAGGAGGGCGAGTTCAAGGGTCAGCAGGGTGGGTGTGCCCCAACGCAATTGGACCATGGGGCCAAAAACATGGCGGCCGGCGGTGGGGGGAAACACGCGGCGCAGATCGCTCAGCAGTTGCGGCGCGTTCCGCAGGGGATCCACCGGGAACAGAATGGCATTCAGCGTGCCGGTCTTGAGGCCCTCGCGGAGCGTGGAGGTGGAGACGGTGCGATGCAGGCCGAGCAGGCCGCCGATGCCGGTGAGGGTGAAGCCCAGGCCTAGTGGAATGGGCGTGAACCCTTCGGCGGTGAGCAGGATCAACAGCGAGTAGCCCTTGCTGCCGTCGGGCAGGCGCGTGGTGAGCAGGCCAATGGCTTTAATCGCGATGCGGTCGGCTAGCTCCAACTGCAGCATGCCGCTGTATTCGGCCCGCTGGGGATCGAAGCCCACATACCCGCCGCCCACCACACTCGGCGCGGCAATCGCCAGCCCCAGGCCTGTCGGTGGCTTGAAGCCGAGGGCGAGATCGAACGGACCGACATTGCCCTGGGCGAAGGTCGTTTGCAGGTGGAACCCCATTCCTTCCACAGCAAACGAGACAGGGCCGAGTTTTCCGGAGATCCGTGCCCCGACCGCCAGGGTCAGATCCGCGGAATGGTCGGTGGGCGCAAAGAGTTGCAGCGCAATGCCTTCGACCGTGATGGGGCCGATCGAGAGATTCGTAGGCAGGAACGTTTCGAATGCCTCGCTCCCTGCGAAGCGCACCCCGTTGCGCCGAGTCCATTCAATGCCGAGCGGGATCGTCAGCCGGCGTTCGCTGTCGCCGAGCAGGTTGCGCAGAAAGGAGTCGGCCTCGCCTGGCTGAAGGACAAGGGTCAGCCCCTTGAGTTGAGCCGCCAGCTGAATATCCAGTTCGTTATCGACTGTGGAGGCTCCGAGGTCGACCGACGCCCCTTGGAACTCAAGACGCGTGGCGTTCGGTGCCCCGAACAGCAGGGTCGGCGACGCGGGCTTGAAATCGAACCCGATGCCGATGCCGGCCGAGGGAGGCGTCGTCCCTGGTTGGAAGGGGTATTTGATCGACGCTTCGCCGGGGCGGAGCACGATGCCGAGTTGTGTTGCGGCATTGGTGCCGGCGCGCACCCGCAGATCGATGGTCGGCGCCAGGCGCAGGGTAAGCGGGAATTCATTGGGAATGTGTGGTTGGATGGCGAGGCCGGGCAAGGAGGTGTCGCTGCCTTTGAGTTCCACCACACTGATGGCCGCCTCGAGTTCCCGGTCGGCGATCGTAATGTAGTAGAACGGGATCTTGAGCCACGCGGAGTGTTCTTCGAGGTTCCGCTCGCCATCGTCATACCCGCGCGTCAGTGAAGTCTCTGTTCTGCTGAGGTAGACCGGGAAACCGTAGGCGAAGAACAGTTCGCTGAGATGCTGGAGTAGCAATGAAAACTTCAACTCCTGCGAGCCCCAGCCGTACACCTTCTGTGGTAGGGACAAGGGATCGCGAACGATCGCCGGGATCATGGCCCAATGGAAGTGCGTGCGGATATGGCCGCGCTGATGTTCTGTGGCAGGGATGTCCACCGTCTCGATCACATTGAGGATCGAGAGCCAATTGAAAAGAGCCGGTTGGTGGGCTGCGAGATAGTCTGTGAGCAGGAGTTCGAACAGCTGCTCGCCGATCTGACTGAGAAACGCGGCCGCATCGACACCCGCCGGCGCCTGATCGATCCGTTGAATCGCGAGATAGGCGGCTTGCGCTTTCCTGAGCAGGGACAGAACCTCGTCCGCTGTCGGATCGTCGCGAAGCGCCTCCACTGCCTGCATGGCTTCGCTGATGGTTGTGCCCAGTGCGGTGTAGGCCGGAGGAACGGAGATGGTTTCCCAGCCGAGGCGGAGCATGAAGGATCGGAACGCATCGCGACTGCTCAGGGCGCGGCGCAACGGCGCCATCGCGTCGATCATGGCGCGTGCAACCTGTTCGAATGTGCCGGCCGCGTTGCTCATTTCTGCGGATAAATCTCGCCGTAGTCCAAGTCGATGGAAAAATGCTGGTGGGGATCGATGATATCAACCAGCAGGTAACGGCACACGGGGCAGAACTCTTTGCCGTCACTGTCCGAGTTACGCATGATGCAGTTGCCCGTGGGGTGATAAATTCCGCAGTGGAACGTTTTGCCGCCCGTAAACAGGCCGACGATCCGGTTCTTATGTTTGAAGCAGCGGGGAAAATCGATGTCGAGCTTCTTCGGCTTTTGCACGTCGTTTTTGTCCGGCACGCAGATCTCGTCGCTGTCGGGGTCCTGGTTGAGCGCGCGGCCCCGGTCCGTGATGTGATCCTTGACGTTCAGGGCGATCAACTCGGCGAAGGGGTAGTCTTCCGAGCGGGCCGATTCGCTGGCTTCGACGGGCAGGTAGAGGACGCAGCCGGCCCCGAATCGAGCGGCATCGGCTGCGGTGAATGAGTGCCCGTCCTTGGGCGAGACCAGGATGGCTGCGCCCAGAGGATTGTCCGGGCCTTCCGGTTTTGAAAGGTCGAACACGCCGCCGGGGTCTGCGAGTCCGACGATGTGGAGGTGCTCGCTGATGTCCGGATTGCGCGGGAGGGGATTGGGGTAGCGTCGAGCGCGCAGGAGCACCGTGTTGCCTTGTTTGAATTGCAGGCTCTGCCCCAAGGGAATCGGAATGCGGAAGACGCCCGGTGTGGCTTGGCCGATAGCGCCCATGACGACGGTGGCTTTGCGGATGCGATGCCAGCGCCATTTGATGAGATCGCCATCGATGTCGTCGAACGAGTCGAGCAGGTCGCTGTGTTTCTGCAGATTCCCGTAAAACTGATCGATCTCGCGGCTCTGAGGCAAGGTTCCCTTTTCGCTGTACTCATCGCCCAGGCCGAACGAATGTGCCACCTCATGACACCCGCGGATCAGGCGCCCATGGGAGATCTTGTTGGTGATGCGGCCGGTGAGGTCGATACGATACGTCGGTTTCCCCGAGACGGGTCTCGCCGGGATTGTTTCCCGCCCCTCGACATTCATGGCGATGTACCTGCGACGGTAGTTCACCCCACGGTCCCATCTGAGCGAAGAGAAGAGAAAAATCAACGGGTAGCTGTTGGGTTGTGTGCCGTCAGACCGTTCAGCCCACAACTGGCCTATGGGATTGCCATTGGTGTCGTGCAGGCGGTTCAAGATCGGGTCCAACTGCTCGCGCGTCATTCGTCGCGAATGAAACCCGATTTCGCTATTGTTACTTTCGTTCGTGACGTTGGGGTAGTCGCCGTAGGCCAATCCGAACGTCGAATCGGCTTCTTCGAGGAATGTCCGTCGGGATAACATTTGCCACTCACGCACCGTCGCATTCGAGATTTTGTCATGCGGCACGTCGTCGAGGATGCTGTCCCAGTAATCACGGATTTCCTTGATCGGCCGATCGAGCCCTTGTCCGGGAACGGGAAGCCCGAGTCGGAATAGCAGGTTGCGGAGATCCCAACGTTCCCCTGCGGAAGGATCCTCCGGATCGGGAACGCAATAGAGGTGCACGGTGTCGTCGCTATTGGTTTGCACGTCCCCATTGTTCCGCTGTGTCGGGAAAACCTCGCAGAGCACCGAAATGCCATGATGGCTGGAGGGCACGAAGGCCTGAAAATAATTCATTGATGTGGAGAGTAAATCGAAAGGGCGCGTCAGCCGGCTTTTCTTCATGAGCCCCAGCAGGCATCTGATTTGGGATTCGAACTGCGGTTTGTCGTCGGTGGTGTAGCCGTCGCACAGGAACAGGAAATTAGGGACGAGTTCCGGGTTGATCGTGCCCGGCCAGGTCTCCTGGATCTGTACGGTCTCGGTTCGAATGGTGCTTTCCGAGGCCCAATCCGCTGCGAACCGGATATGGCCGCGAGCCACGATCTCCGGTGGCGCGGGGTTCGCAGGATCCCGTAGGTCGGCCGGCAGCGTGGCCGTGATCTCCACGGCCGGGTCACTCGGGCTATTCCCGACCGAAACGATCAATCGACCTGATGGTTCTACGTTGGCGAGGGGGCCCCAGGTCAGTCCGGACTGATTGGTGAGGTCACCGACGGTGTTGTCATCGAATTGCGCGCGCACACTGAAACGCCTGAAGGTGGTTTGCGGCAAGGTCGGACCGTCCGGCCGAAGAGTCAGGATCGAAGGCGTCAACCAGGCGGAGGTCACGCGGTTATGCAGGTGAATCCGGACGCTGATGCGGTATTCCTTGTCGTCACTCGAATCTTCGGCCGTGGCGTGCAGGAGAAAATTATGAATGGTTGTCGCCGGGCTCGGAGGCGCAGGCACCCGGGTTTCTCCGTTGTTATTGTTGATCGTGATCCCGAAGCCGGAGCAGGTCGGCGGCGCGACGGTGAGGTCGAGCACGTTTCTGAACGACGGTTGGAAGTTGATGGTGACGTCGGCATTGGCAGCCAGGTAGGCCGCGGCATCTTGAGTGGTACCGTCAGGGAGCTGAACATCGACGGCATCGAGGAGGGCCGGTAAGGTTCTTCCACGCAACAGGTGGATGTCGTACTCCCGATTGGTTTTCCATTTGATCCCGGTGATCGGCATGACGGCTTGAGCTGTTCGTTGTGGCGTCCGAGGTTAACACAAGTTAAGAAGCAATCCTGTCCGCTCGAGCGTCTCGAACAGGCGACGAAAGTCTACGATCGGACGAACCGAAAGGTACTCCGCTCGTGAAGGAGTGTCAAACGCATCTCTGCGGTAAATACGTGCATTATGGCGGTGCAGCGCAATCAATGTCCGCACGTTTCGCCGCCCGTTCGAGGCCTGTAAGGCTGTACGAAGGTGCTCGTGGTGGAAGGGGCCGGATTGCGAGGGTACGTAGTCATCTCAGGCGACAACTGTCGAAGTGCGCCGGCGTGTGCGAATCGCGGCTTGCCCGGCGGCACCGAAGGGCGCGACCCGGGCCAGCACCGCCGCCGAGAGCACATAGCCGGGTTTC
This sequence comes from Nitrospira defluvii, assembly GCA_000196815.1. GTDB lineage: Bacteria > Nitrospirota > Nitrospiria > Nitrospirales > Nitrospiraceae > Nitrospira_A > Nitrospira_A defluvii_A. The sequence goes on along the minus strand of FP929003.1, from coordinate 2,886,951 downwards.
GGCCGCTCGGGCGGCCGCGTCGGATCGATCAGCAGGGTCTCGTAGGCAATCGGCGCCGTCAGTCCGGGGTCCTCTTCCGCCGCCACCTCGTCCAGCGCAAAAGTCAGCCCCGCCGCCAGCGCCTCGAACGAAGGCCGCGCCAACTGCTCGTCCTCCCGCAGATCTTCGAATTGCGCCAGGGCAAAGGGCTCCTGCACCGGCGTCGTCCGCCAAGGGAGGGCCGTCGGGCCGCTGCCCGTCGCGGTCACCGTGAGCGTCGTCGGCCCGCCCACCAGCGGCGCCGTCCCCAGCTTCGTGATCGGCCGGTTGAGCGGCGCGATCCGCTCCCGCACCGTCAGCTCCGCCAGCGGATGCACCCGGAGCGGACCGGCTGTCGTGGACCCCCCATCACGGACCGTCACCACCGGCGGCTCCCGCCGCGGCAGGGTCCCGCTCCAATTGCGCCGGTCGGCCAGGGCGGCCGCGACCTGCGCCACCACATCCACCGCCGCCGGCAGGGGCGGCGGGGTCTTCGTGCCGAACTGCCGCTCGAAGGACACCGAGACCTTGAAGAACAGGATCTTGATCGTGGCCTTGCCCTGCACCTCCCAGGGCGTGGGCCCCGCCAGGCTCCCCTTGAAGGAGATGCCCATCAGCAACCGGCCGCGATAGCGCAGCGCCAAGGCGGCGCCGATGTCCACTTGAAACGCCAGGGGCGCCAACTGAATCAATGCATCGAACCCCAGCATGCCGTCGAAGCTGAACCCGCCGCCCGCGGCATGGAGATCGACCCGGGCGCCGAACTGCACCGTATTGGAGGTGACGGCCAGATAGGCGGCGCAACGCAGCTGCAACGTGTCGCCGTCGGCGAGACTCAAGGCCAAGCGTTTGAGCGCCGGTAACCCCGGCGGGGCGGCAAACCGCGGATGGAACCCGCCGATGGCCAGGATAAACTGCGGCTGGCTCCCCCAGCCGGCCCGGAGCGCCATGTCGCCGGTCAGGGTGAATTGCAGAATGCGGGAATCGTAGAGCGTGGCATCCAACGAGACGGTGCCGGCCGACACATCGAGCACCCCCAAGGCGTCCATGCGGATCTGCACGAGCGGGTGGGTCTGGTTGGGCAAGAGGACTTGGAGGCGGCCTAAGACGATCACCCGGACGGGCGACGGCAATTCGAGCAGGAGGGCGAGTTCAAGGGTCAGCAGGGTGGGTGTGCCCCAACGCAATTGGACCATGGGGCCAAAAACATGGCGGCCGGCGGTGGGGGGAAACACGCGGCGCAGATCGCTCAGCAGTTGCGGCGCGTTCCGCAGGGGATCCACCGGGAACAGAATGGCATTCAGCGTGCCGGTCTTGAGGCCCTCGCGGAGCGTGGACGTGGAGACGGTGCGACGCAGGCCGAGCAGCCCACCGATGCCGGTGAGGGTGAAGCCCAGGCCTAGTGGAATGGGCGTGAACCCTTCGGCGGTGAGCAGGATCAACAGCGAGTAGCCCTTGCTGCCGTCGGGCAGGCGCGTGGTGAGCAGGCCAATGGCTTTAATCGCGATGCGGTCGGCTAGCTCCAACTGCAGCATGCCGCTGTATTCGGCCCGCTGGGGATCGAAGCCCACATACCCGCCGCCCACCACACCCGGCGCGGCAATCGCCAGCCCCAGGCCTGTCGGTGGCTTGAAGCCTGGTGAAAGCCCGAAGAGGCCGAGGTTCCCTTCGCCGAACGAGATGTTGACGGTCATGCCGAGCCGCTCGACGGTAGCGGTGACCGGCCCGAGTGTCAGGCGCCCGTTCAGGCTGGTTTCGGTTTCGATGCCCTCCTCGCCCACGTCGATCCCGATGTGTACGCCGTCTAGCCGTAATGGGCCGATGGATTTTTGCAACGTGAGAAAGACGTGGAGCCCGCCGCTGCCGGAGAGCGAGAGTCCTGTCTTGCTGCTCCAACGGAGTGTGAGGTCGAACGGCGCTTCGACGCGATCGCGAGTCAGCGTTCCCTGGACGAACCCATCGGCTTCGGCGAGCGACAAGTCGAACCGAAGACCCAGAAGCGCCAACTCCAGGAATGTCTCGGGGCTGGTCGCCGAGGCGGCGTCGATGCCGCCCGCGACCGCGAACTGCTGATACCTCAGGGCCGACCCACCGGGCAGGCGCACCAGCGGGTGCGGCTCGCCGGTCGGTTGACCATGCCGCAGTCCCAACGTGAGGCGGCCGTTGATGGCATCGCCGAGTCCCGCTCCCTTGCGAAGGGTGAGGTCCCGGTTGGGTCGCAGAATCACCGCGAGCCGCTTGAGCACCTCCACGTTGCCGGACCATTCGATGCGTGTGTCTTCCAATCGGTGAAACGGCACCGCCCCTTCCGCCCGGCCTTGGATCAGAGGCGCGAGGCCGAGGCCGGCATCGTTCGCGCCTGCCGACGTGGGGGCTGCGCCGAAGAGGGAGAGTCCAAGTCGTACGCCGAAGGCCGTGCCGCGCTCTTCATATAAAAAGGTGATCAACTGCGACGGCGGATCGACACCCGCTCCGGTACGTCCCACCCAGGCTTCTTCCGCCTGAGGACTCAACGGCTGGATGCGACTACGTAGCCCGAGCGTCTGGAAGAGCTGGCTGACCCGGTTGAGAAAGAGGGTGGACTGGAAGTCCGGTGTATCCCAGCCATAGGCCTCGGTGAACAGTCGGTTCGGCTCCGTGACCAGCACTTTGAACAGATGATAGTGCACCGTGGCGCGCACGTGTTCCACCTGAAACGTCGCCGGATCGGCGGCGTAGTAGGGATAGTCGATGATGTTCATCAGGTGGAGGACGGCATAAGCGAGCGGCGAAGCCTGCGCCAGGTAATTGGCCACGAGGAAGTCGAACAGCCGTCTGGGAAGTTCCTTGTGGATCTGCGTCCGGTCCACGTAGTCGCCGAAAGATGCCAGTCTGGCGGGCAGGGTGTGAGCCAGATCGTGAATCCGAGCGACGAGCGCTTCGATGGCGAAGGCAAGGTCGACGATGCGGCCCGCCATGGTCACCTCGTCGTTCCATTCGGCGTCGGAGGCGCCGATGACCGCATCGAGCTTCGTGAGGAAATCACCGAGATCGAGGGCGGCCAGACCGATGTCGTCGAGACCGGGCGGCAGGTCCCATCCCAGTAGTTTCAGAAACGCGCGCGCCTCCTCGATATCGCCGTGAACGACGTCGAGGTACGACAGGAGCCGCCCGATCCCTGCGGTGGCGTTCTGGACTAGATGATCGGCCATGGGAGCAGGCTTTTCTTATCGTCGACCTTGCAGGTGCCGAAATCGAACTTCTGCGCCTTGCTGCGCAGGCTTGAGGTGCGAATCTTGAGGGCGACCAAATATTCCTTCGGGTCGGTCTCCGGCTTCCAAGGCAGCAGGTGCGGCGCATGGTCGGCCGGCGGCGCCTGTTCGTTCTTGATCGCATCCACATGGTGTGCGGCGGCGTGTTCCCATTCGGCGACCCAGGTCATGGGGGAAGGTTCCGCCGGCATGGTCTTGAGGTTGTCCGGCAGCGAGGCGAGCCCGAGGTGTTCTTGCCAGAGCGCTTCGCGTAGAGATCGGACGACGCCGTTTTCCGGCAGGCCGGCGATGCCGCTGTACATCACCAGGTTGAGTTCCACGCTGCGCGACGGCTGACGTGAGCGGCTTGGGACGGCGTGCCGGGCCGTGCGGGTATACATATCCCTGACGAGTTGAGGAATGTCCGCCACGTCGCCGAGCGTCTCCCTGATGGTCTCCAGCGTTTCCTTGAAGTCGAAAATCAGTTTGTAGGCGACGAAGAGCAGGATGACCAACGTCTTGAGATCGAAAAGTATCTGTTTGAAGACGAAGAAAAAGAGATACCAAAACAACTCCCAGAGAAACTTGCCGGGATCGTTCGTGAGCTTCGCCTTGTCGATGAGCCGGTCGAGGAGAGCGCCGCCCACGATCAGGCCGATCTCGTGGTAGTTGAGGGAGGTGCCGTCGAGGTTCGCGCTTCCTACGGTAGCCCATACGTCGTCGATGATGGCCAATTTGCTGTGGACGTACACCGGCATCACGTCGTAGCGCCGCGGATTCCCCGCGCCGCCGCTGCCTGCTTTCTCCGATCGGCTCCAGAGCGTGTAGACGCCCAGGTGATGGCCTCCTGTTTTCGCGGCGAGGCGGAGCTGGTTGACGTTGTCGATCTGGCGATCCGGGTACCCCGGCAGGTCGGGCCGCAGGTTCAGGACCAGGATGATCTGCAGGCGCGGCTTGGTCAGATCCTTCATCCTCGCGATGAGCGCATCGACGATCTCGGGCGACGTGAAGTACTGGTTCTCGATATAGATGTAGCGTTGCGCGTTGGCGATGGCGCGCTCGTAGGCTTCGAGGATGCCGGTTTCACCGTAGGGCAGGTCCTCGTCGCTGGGATTGACGCGCTTGATCGAACCGCCCGGCAGTGTACGCAGGACCTGCACCGAGGTCACGTCTCCGTCCGGCGTGACGGGCAGGTCGGGAAAGGTTTTCGGTGGAGGAATCAGCATGGGTTTGCCGGTGGCATTCCAGATGCTCGCGAATGTCTTCTCGATGTGTGACACCGCCGGGCCCTTGAGATCGGTGTTGACGTCGTGCATGAGCGAGCCCTTGTGGCGCGCGTCGCGGATGGCGTGACGTGAATCGCTGAAGTAGTACTGTTTGAGCGGCGATCCCATGAGGATGGCGTGGTCCCCATCCACCACGATGGCCTTGGCATGCAGCAGGGCGAATCCCTTGTTATAGGCGTTGGTGCGCACGCCCGGTGTCTGTGCGAAAAATTCCGCCACCTCGGTCACGGTGTCCTCCGCAGACAGCGGCAGGTTCGTGACCAGGACGTTCACCGGCTTTCCGCCCTTGTTCTTGAGTACCTCTTCGAGTGTGGTCTCCGCCGCCTGCTTGCATCCGGTGGCGGGAGGATTGAGCGGGTCGAAGCTGCTTTTGAATTTGGTGAGAAAGCCGTTGTCGACGTCGAAAAAGAGCGTCATCAGGTTGATGGATTCGGTGGCCCCTTCGGCGGCACTGGTCACCTCGGGGAACATCTTGGCCCCGTCGATCAGGTGCGTGATGCGGTTGTGGTGGTAGAGCGCGACGGGCTCTCCGACTGCGGGGTTCAAGGTCGTATGGGTGACGAGCCAGCCCTCGATGTTGTTGCGGTGGATGGTGATGGTGCCGACCTCGTGGTTCGAGTCGGTGACATCTTTCGCTTCCTTGGTTTCGTGCAGGAGGCGGGTGCCGAAGAGCGCCGGGTCCGCGTGGATGGGGCCGAAGATCTGGGCGACGAGGTCGGGATTCCGATCGACCTTCCAGGTGCGGTAGGCGTCCGGCGAGTAGGAAATGAGAAAGGTGCCGTCGCCTTCCGTCTTGCCGACGCCCAGCACATCGTCTTCGCTAAAAACCGGATCGAAGTCGAGCGCGCGAACGGTCAAGCCGGCGATGCCGGCTCCCCGCTCATCGATGACGCGTCCATGGATGCTGATGTTGGCCATAGGTTCCGTCAGGTGACCGAAACCTACGCCGCTCGCACGACCCTGTCAACCGCTGACACGCGTGGGAATACGTGTATTTGTCCGGGCCGGAGCGAGCCCAATGGCACGGTTCGGGGAGGCGTCAGCCCGCTGGAACAGGCGTCAAGTCACTCATCGATCAACAGGCGCCTGCATGCCATACCCGCGTGCCCAGGCTATCTCGACGATTCGCTCGCTGGAATGCGCCGGCGAGATCTGCTCATTGAACAGATCGGGATAAGCATTTCTCATGCGGTCCTGAAGGTCCGTCCACTGATCGGTGGAGACGCCGGTGAGGCTTGCCAACGACGCAAGATATTCTCCCTGGCCGCGGGCGATGTCCGCGCGGAGATTTTCGTGCGTATGCATCGCGAAGACGGTGGCCTTTTGTTTGGCCCTGAGCAGACGGCCGTCGGCGAGCGCGCCGGGTGTGGTGCTCGACGTAAATTCGGTCGTCGGATCGAGAAACTCTTTGGTGGCCCCGGATGTGCCGTTGGTGAGTTGGGTCGTGGCGTCGAACGGCGCCTTCGTCAGCTCGACGGTGGCATTTGTCATACATCCGCCAAGGGTGAGCAATAATCCGGGAATCAGTGCGAAGCGTCTAGTCATCATGATAGGCCTCCTGGGTTCGCCCGATGTGTACAGACATGAAGTACCACATCGAATGCCAGGGCCGACCCTAGGAGGAGCCCTAGTTGGGGAGGCGAATTTGCAACAGCTTAAATGGGAGTTTACGTCGTCAGAGAGCTTGCACGGTTACTTATTTGACAGGACTGCAAGCTTGGTGGAAAATCCGCAGCCTCCGTTCCGGTTCACGTGGGAAAGGATAAAGAATCGATCATGCCGCGTTGCTCTTCGCCTTGGGCGTCGGGTCCACGGGAACTCCTGCGTCATGGGCTTGAGCTGCTTCGAAAGGGAGGCGAAGCCGATCGTCGTTTAGCCATGATCGTCATCGACAACGCAGTCGAACTCACGATCAAAACCTTCCTTGGCCTTCCGAAGCGACTAACAGGGATTCACGTACCGCGTGCGCGTTATCAAGAGATATCCGAAAGCTTTCCCAAGCTGCTTGATGCGCTGGAAGAGTTTTCTCCAACCAAACTCGACGGTATCGAACTTGGCGAAATTGAGTGGTATCACCGTCTTCGTAATCAGCTTTACCACCAAGGTAACGGCCTGACGGTCGAGCGAGACAAAGTAAGCGTCTATGCCGAGCTGGCACGCTTGCTCTTCTTACGGTTGTTCGATGAAGAGTTGGGTGTCCCTGATATCCCGGAGACTCAAGTCATTGGTGCCTTCATGTTCAATTGGGCACGGTTCGAGAAGGGGCTCATCAATTACTCAGAGTTTGTCACAGATACCCACGGTCGAGCGCCCAACGTACTTGCTGCTGCTCGAATTCTTGTAGAAGAGCAGAAGATGACGTCACAGATGTTCGAGCAGTTCCGGTACGTCCATAACGTGCGGAACAAGCTGGTACACGGCCAAGCAAAGGCTTCGGAGTTGCTAAAGCCGGACGTGCAGGCAGCACTTACTGCACTCGATGATTGGTTAAAGTCCAGTGATGAGCAGTACTGCAGAAATGTGGACTAACCTCCATCGTGTGGAAGTCCGAATGGCTTCGCCGTTCTGCCGCCGCTCATGGCCACAGTGATTCCTTGCACTGTTTCCTTGGACATACGATGCCGTGGGACAGCAGGAGAACCATTGACAAGTTGTTGAGTGTGCGCAAAAATCCCGCACCATCTCACGCTTTATGGGTGGGTCATGTGCTGGCTAGTATCCTCAATAGTTGGGCTGCAATCGCGAAAACTTGGTCCGTGGTGAGAGTGGATGCTTCTTGCTAGAATTCAGCGCGACCTATTCGACTTTACCGATCGGGATCCGGAAGATTTCGGTGGTCTGGTCGAGTTCTGGTATCGGGCAAACAGTGAAGCTCTGTCTGCGGCCCTGTCAGATCACACTGGGGTCAATCTCATCCTCAACGTAACGTCATTCCGCAACTTCGAAGCACTTGCAAAGAAGGTGTTCCTGATTGCTGACACCCTGATCCTTCGCGATACACGAGACTGGGCATCTGACAATGCTAGTTATCGATCCATTCCAATGCCCGTCGATGAATATCGACCGGGCTACATTCCAGAAGTACTTGACGAATTGCAGAATCTTCGGCCCTCTCCATTCACGCTCCTTTATCGCCCGAAGCTTGCTTGGACAAACAAATCAAAGATACTGAACAACGGGCTGAAAGTTGCCTATGCTGGTTGGTCTTATCACAGCATACCGTCTGAGTTCTTGGAATGGATTGGAGGACCCGGACGCGAATACATGAAAACGGGCCAGATCATTTACGCCCCGTTCATCCCACCCCTGAATATGGAGCTCGAGTTTCTCAAGCATCAGGTCAACCTCCCAGAAGAGTTCGGCTCTTATTCCCTGTTTCATGAACGGCACGAATGGCTTACAGACGATCGTCTTCAGGCGTTGCTGTCTCTGCAGGTCCCATTCTTAGATGGGATTGACATCACAACAATCTCAAAGGTCAAGGAAGACAACTATGACGCCTTTAGCGCGTTTAGCCGGACACTTCTTGATTCAGTGAACGGCATTAAGTCGTCGGTTGGTACTGAGGGGTTTGCTAGAGAGGTGCGAAGCATTCAACGAAACCAGATCGATGCCGCGCTGAATGATGTGCAAAAGACATTTACAAGAATCGAGAAATCAAGTGTCCTTCGCAAGATGGGTATTCTCACAGGCTTAATCGGACTGGACGCAGTTGCATTCATGGGAGTGCCGGTTACAACAATTACTACTGGGGTGGCAGTGAGCGCAGCAGCCATGATTGCTGACCGCGTCGCACAGCTCAAAGACCAGGGCGAAATCAGCGACAAGAAGGGATACTTCCTTTGGAAATTGCAGGCTGCTCAAACCAAGGTTCAGGCATGACATTGCAGCCTAACAACGGCATGCACCCGACCGCGAGTTAGTTTGAACGCCACCGAGAACTTGCGCCGGTTTTGGCGTCGGATGATGCTGGCCGTTGGGTGTCGAAGGAGGCGCCGCTGCATTGCAAGCGAGGTGAAGCATCGTGAAAGATGAGCTGCTTGATAGGCTTCATCGCTGTTACGCGGCCATTGACGCCGCCGTGGAAGGCGACCTGAGCAAGTTCCCACCGAAGATTATTGCTGACGAGAAGCAGTTCGGCCTCTACCAGGATTTTCTTGATGGCCTTACGGAGCCTCAGATCTCTAACTTGGCGCATACGCTGATCCACAACATCGCGAACCTCCGAGATCATCTTCGCCGATGGGCTGGAAAGAATGGACTAGATCAAAAAGATATTGAAAGAACAATCGCCGGTTGCGCGGCGCTACAGATGATTATTGATCTCTCCAACAACGACAAGCATGGTTATCCGTCGCGGGATGGTGGTCACTCTAAGAGATCGCCCAAGCTGCTGAACGTGAAGCGTGTTCTAAGGATGTCAGCTGGTCCCGGCGCGGGATCGGGAATAGCAATCGTGTTTACGGCCACTGGGCCGAAGCAGATTGCCTCTGGGGGCGGATTCTCACAGGTTGTTGTTACCGGTTCAGTCGTTGACGGCAGCGGTGCGCCTCTCGGCGATCTGTACGAGCTTGGAAACGAAGCACTAAAGGCATGGGAGCAACAGTTTGCAGCGTTCGGCATCGGTATCTGGGCAGTATAACTCGCGGCTTAAGCGGAGCGCCAAACAGTTACGCTGTAGGGTTCCCGTCGCGCTGCGCGCGCAGGCGCTCGCTTAGTCGCAACGTTTGGGCGAGCAAATATGCCATACCGATCATCTCCCGGTTTGATTCTGATTGTCAGCGCGTTTGCATTCGTTTTGGGTCTGTGGCGTCTTGCGACGTCGGGGCGCTGGCGCTTGTTTGCGGTGGTGATAGGGGCGTTTTTCGGATACGCAGCTCTCCTTTACGCCATTTTCCTAATACCCGATGCCCGTCTCCGGATATGGACCGCACTCGTAGTCGTAATCGGCTTTCCCGCGTGGATCATGGCCGGCCCAATTGTGTATGGTATCTCATCGCGCCCACCAGAACAATTGTTGGGCGAAACGTCAACCAATCCCTCTGCTCGTAGTATTCGGTATCGAGGAGCAATCGCTCTTTTCCTCGGTGTAACTGCGTGGTGCTACGGCGTGTTCGACTCAGATTTGTCGCGCCAGCTCGAACTGGTCGTTCTCGGGGTAGCGCTTTATGGATGTGTACTCGGTGGCTACTGGTTACTCAGCGGGCGGCGGCTCGCCTAACTGTGAGGGCAGACGCTAAGGGGCAGCAACTGTCTTGAAAATCAAGCAGGCTGGGTCACGCCGCGACGCCGCGTCACAACGTCCGAGCCAAGAGGGTCAGATCTTGAACTGTGCAGGTTGATAGGGTAGCCCCCCGTGGCCCGACCGTTGCGCCTTGAATATGCCGGGGCGCTCTATCACATTACTGCTCGAGGCAATGCCCGCCAAGACATCTTCCTCGACGACGAGGATCGGCGGCGGTTCTTGGGCGTGCTGGAGCGGGTCGTCGCCCGCTGTCATCTCGTGCTGCATGCCTACAGCCTGATGAGCAACCACTTTCACCTGCTGGTGGAAGCACCCGAGGCCAATCTCTCCACCGCCATGCGCTAGCTCAATGGCGTCTATACCCAAGCCTTTAACCGCCGTCACGAGCGGGTGGGCCATGTCTTGCAAGGCCGCTTCAAGGCGAACGCTGCGACCGGAGGGCGTGCACAGAAAAAGACCTGACCTCAGCTCGGCCTATCTCCGACTCTTCCCTATCCGTGAAAGAGTTTCCGGCACTCCATGAGGAGATAGACCGGGCGGGTGTGTTTTCCCTTCTTATCGGGCACGTGGCCGATGGCGGCGCCGGTCACCACCATCCCCGGAGGACATTCCCATTTGTGTGTGCCCGCTATGCCTCCCAGTCCGAACGCATCCGGCACCCTGGGGCTGACCTGAATGGATTGCGGATCTTGTCCTTTTACCCCGTTCTCGTGGATATCCTCCGCGGTGGCATGTTCCAGCCCCACTTGCAGGAGACTCTCCCGGAGTTGCAGCTTGTTGTAGACCTCGTACAGGCCGATGGAGAGCCGGCTGGTCGGCACCGTAGTCTCGAACAATGTGCCCTCTTTTTCGTAATTGAAGAGGAACGGGCTCTTCTCCCAACGGGACCCGACCGTGCCGTCGGCCTGCAGTTCCCGGCAGGAGAACCGGAACGATTCCCACGTGCGGTTGTTCACCTCTTTGATGAACAGCCCTTGCAGCACGCCGCCCGGAAACATCTCCAGGCAGGATACGAACCGGCTTTCGACTACCTTGTCCTTCGCGTAATCCAGATCGTTACAGGCGACCCACACGGAACCGACGGGCCCCTTAATCGGCAGATATTTCGGCACGCACCCGGCGATGACGTAGGTGCGATAGTCGTTCACCGTGTACTGCGGGTCGCGGTCATCCAATGGATGGCCGGCGATGGTGTAGCCGCTTCCCGGCCGCACGGCACCCGTCCCGGCCCACGGTGTGGAGGCCGGCAGCAGCAGTGCGGCACTCAGCGCAACCAGCAGGCCGACACGCGGAGCAAAGGTTCGTATGGTCATGGGACATCCCTCCTTGCTGTGAGGGATCGGATTGTACTGCAGTCGCGCCGTTCTGACGAGAGTCTGCCGCGGCAGTCCAGGAGCGGGACATGAGACGCGACTGAAGGGGGCAGGATTGCACGGCTCAGACGCCCGTGTGCGATCTCATACGACACCTTCGGCTTGTGGGTGGCACGGCGCGCGAACGTCGTGGATGTGGAGTGAGCACCGCCCTCAATGGTGGTCCTGGCCGGCCGTTTAGGCCGTGGTAACGAAGGTCGCCAGTAGTACCTTAATTGCCGAGCGCGAACAGTTGCAGAGTGCCATGGTGATGGTCGTATCAGGAAGGATGGGGATGGACTGGAAACCCTACATTTCGACTGACCCGCAAATTATGCATGGCGCTGTGTGCTTTGGAGGCTCCCGCATACCGGTTCGGTGGTGTTGGACAATTTCGCTGCAGGTGAAACGCTTGAGCCTATTCTCGATCAATACCCCTCGCTTCGGCTTGGGCCCATTCCCGTAGCGCCCGGCTATGCAGCGGACTTGGCGTGAGAACGTATCGTTCCCATCCCCGCTTAAGTCCGAAGGATGCTCATCCGATTTAAACTCGACGAGAATCTTCCTCGCACTGCTGAGGTGTTGCTTCAGCAGGCCGGTCACGATGTCCACACCGTACTTGCCGAGCAACTGGGAGGGAACCCCGATCCGCCTTCGCACAAACACAACGAGCCAGGGTGATTGGTCTGTTTGCACCGCCCCCAACCGCACCGGCCCGAAGACCTGTCTGACCTGGTGAAGCTCCTTGATCTCAAAGGAAATAAACGGCTCAGTATTGCGACCGCTGCATTGTTTCTCGAGCTAAAGGGCTATCGTGTGACGACGACGAATGCCTCGATCGCTTTACCGAGTGGTTCAGCGGTAAAACCGTTCGAATCGCTGGGCGTTGATCGAGATCACGCACGTCGGGGGCAGATCTTGACCTGTGCCTCTTGACCGGTTGGGGCAGGCCGCATGGCCCGCGGGTTTCGCCTAGCACCTTTAGGAGCGCTCTACGATGTGACCGCCTGCCGCAGTGCCTGCACGAAATTGTATCAGCGTTCGGCGGGGCCGATCGTTCGGCAAAGAGGTGTGCGTGCGCCGCGCCCGGATGTTTACCAGACAGCTACTTCCGCTTTTTCGGGGTCGCCGGTGGAGTGGGAATATCGAGCGATCGGACAGGCGCTCGTGAGCCCGATTCTTTCATCCAGCGAAGGTCTGCTTCGCACGCTGCACGGCTGGGGTACGGCTTGGCGCACTCCGCTACAATTCGTCCATCGCTGTGATGCAGGCGCCAGCGGAACGTTTTTTCTCGATCACGGTAAATCTCATAGAAGCCAAGGCGTGGGGCCGACGGAACACCGGGGAGCCCCAACGCTCCCCAGTCGGGATGCGCCCGCAGTTGCTCACTGGTAATGCGTCCCGCCGCGCGAATTCCCTTGGGCGCACGGCCGAGCAGCGCTTGCACCTCGGCCATATCAACCGGCCGCTGGCGTAGCTTCGAGAGATCGGTCACGCTGATCGAGATGTCCCCAAGGGGACCCTCGTGGGCGATCGGCACATCGACATAGACGATGGCCGTATCCTGGCGAGCAAAGCTGTGCCCCGGCTGCTGCGGCCGTGAAATCCCGCGAACCGATCGCGGATCGTTGAACGAATGCACGATCGCCGTCACTCCACCGACCGTGACCTCAGCGAGATAACTTCCCTCCAGGACAGGCCGTTGGACGGCCGGCCCTTCCAGCGGTTTCATGCCGGCGAGGCGGACTCCTCGCGCCGTAAATTCGAGCGCGACCCGGATGCGCCGTTGTCCGCGCCACTGCGGGTGTGGGCTCATTCGAACACCTCCAGATCGGAAAGAATCTTTCGCCCGCAGACCGGGCACCAGGGCGGATTGTTTTGGTTCATCCGGCATTCCAGCACCGGTCGGAAGAGCCCGGTTGCATAGGAGCCCCCGGCCCCTTCAAACGCGCCCACGCTGGTGCGGCGATTCCACCCGGCGGGTGGACGGGCTGCATTCGTCGGTAACGGGGTATCGGGGTGGACGAGGTCGAACCATTTGAGTGCGGTCCAATCCGACGGCGCCTCCGAGGTATTCGGGTAGTTGCTCACGCCGGTGTACGTTTCCCTGGCGCTGTCGCTGAGGTATTCATCGCCCAGGCGAAACAGGTTGTGTCCCAGCTCATGGGCCACGGTCGTCATGCCGCTGCCTTCCGTAAAATAACCAGTGCCGGGGCCGACCGAGCTGCACCCGCCCCAGGTGTCCGACTTGACGAGTACGATGACATGGTCGGCCTCGGGAGCGAACCGCAGGCGCAGTTTTTCGATGCGCGCGTCCGTATACGTCGACAGATCGAACCAGCAACGATCCCAGCTGTCGTTGGGAATGAGGCCGAGCCGGGAGGATTTGAACACATCCGAGGTGATGGTGCCTCTCGTACTGTAGCGGCGCTCTCGAACACCGGACTCCACCGACACCAAGTCGACCCGAACGACACGGAACGCGCCTTGATGCAACAGCAACTGATCCAGGCTTAACGCCACCAGAACCTGGCTGGTAACCTGCGACCGATAGGCAGGCATGTCGGCCTCGGCATAGCCGTCCCCCATGATCAGGATCGAGAGTTTGGGATCCGATCCAGGGCGGCCCACCACATGCTCGGCGCGATCGTGGAGGGCTGTGCCGTGGTTCACCCAGGTCCAGCGAGTCCCATCCCAGGTGCGCTCGTAGAGCCGTCCGCTGGCCGTGGATACGAACAGCTTACTGTCCATCATGGCGGCGCCGGGGGCGGCGTTGACGGTGGTGCCGGGTGGGGTATCGTGATCCACCCAAACCCACCGGCTGCCGTTCCACAGCCGTTCATACAGGTGCCCATTGCCGGTGCCTACAAACAGCTTACTGTCCATCATGGCCGCGCCGGGGGCCGTGGCGACGGTCGTTCCAGGCGGCGCGCCGTGGTCCACCCAGACCCACTGACTCCCGTTCCACACTCGCTCGAACAATCGTCCGTCCGCAGTGCCGACGAAGAGTTTACTGTTCATCATCGCCGCTCCAGGCGCCGTGGCCACGGACGTGCCGACCGGCAATCCATGATCGACCCACACCCATTGAGTCCCGTTCCAGACACGTTCGTAGAGCCGTCCGTTCGCGGTGCCGACAAACAGCTTACTGTCCATCATGGCGGCACCGGGGGCCGTGGCGACGGTGGTGGCCGGCGGCGTGCCATGGTCGTTCCACACCCAACGCCCCAGGTCGTTCCTCCAATGGCGTTCCCACAGGTGCCCGTCGTCCGTGACGACGAAGAATTTCTCATTCAACATTTCAGCGCCGGGACCGTGCACAATGGGACGATTGCCGGGTCGCCCATGGCTGTTCCAGGCCCAGCGTCCGAGGTCGCTTCGCCAATGCCGTTCCCACAGACTGCCGTCGGCCACGACGACAAACAGTTTTTCATCCAGCATCGCCGCGCCGGGCGTACCGGTGACGGCAGTGCCGGCAGGTTTGCCGTGGTTGATCCAGATCCACTCGTCTCCATCCCACCATCGCTCGTACAGGTCGCGGAAGTCGCCGTTCAGGCGTGAGACGAAGAGCTTGCTGTCCAACATGGCCGCACCGGGTCCGCTAATCATACGATCCTCGAACGAAGGTTCCGGCCCAGAACCGGAGGCATAGAAACATGAACGTCGTAGAATACAATCGACTCGAGCGGGTGGTCGAGGCCCCGCACTGAGTACTCCTTGAAATCCGCGACCGTCGACTGGCGGCGGTCTGGGACAGGCGACTGTTATCCACCCTGTCGGCCTCGATGCGGCGCATTATCGGCGCCCGCGTCGAACGAGTCAATGCGCGCACGGCGCCACGAGGTACTCATACTTTCACGCAGTGAGGAATAGTCATTCTCTCGGTTCCGGCGGGTGAACCGTTTGCGTGCTTTCTGATAGAACGCGAGGTCATCGCGTGTTCGAATGGCGACGACTTCGACCAGGATCTCTTGGTCGATGATCAGATAGACGATGCGGATCTATCGCGAGTCGTTGCTCCTTCAGCAACGACTCCAAGTTGACGGTGTGCTTCCCCTTCTTGCGTGCCCGTTGTGTGACCAGGCGATGGATCTCCATGTGAGATTGCAACCGGCATCGCTGGGGTGCTCTGATTCTGTCCGAATAAGTGTCGCACTGAATCCGCACTCGGAACGCATTGAAACGATCACGATCATGGCGTATGGTTCACGAACGGGAGCGGCCTGTTCTGCGGGCTGACATGGTCGGACCAGGTTCTCATGCGGATTGCCTAAACTTAGTGAGTTAGCCACACGGGGCTTGAGACGGGATGGCACTCAGCTTCTCCGTGATCGACACGACGATGACACCTCTGTGGGACTTCGGGTGGTTCGACCTCACGCGCTTCAAGGTCGATGGCCCCGCTACCGAGCGGCAGGACTGCAATCACGTTCTCACGGAGTTCCTGCGCGCCCCGATCTCGCAACGATCGTTCTGCGATCCGGGGCAATGGGGAGAGTCCATCCAGCGCCATGGCCCGTTCCTGTGCGACCGACTCGCCGCCGAGTGGTTTCGTCCGATCACCACCGAGCAGCTCGAGGATCGAATCCGGGCCGCACTCGACGACCCTGAGTTCACTGTTCCTCCCAATAACGAGCAGCGACAACCAGTCGAAGGGTGGGCTGCAGCCGTCAAAGGGCGTGGTGACGATGCCTTTGTGCTCGATGCTCCCGATCTGGCTGAAATCAAAGTCGATTGGGCCTTCGTGTGGACCGTATATCGTGAGTTCGCAACGGTCAGCCCTGACCGAGAGGAACTCGCAATCGGAGTCATTGGCTTTGACTGAAGCAGGCTGGTTAACAGCCAATTGCAGCGGACGGTCCGCTGCGCGGCCCGCCGCTGAATCGGGGCTGTTCGACGACAGAGGTAGTGCAACTCATGCTTCACCCTAATCAATTAGAGGTCAACGATGCCTGGATTGGCTTTCGGCTCAATGATGCGCCTATTGTCACGGAACGAGACGGCGACTTTGATTGCCTCGCCTTGATGGACGCGGCCAGTTGCTACATTGTCGGTATGGAAACGTATTCCGCCCGAGCCACGGGTCCGTCCAAGCCAGAGTCGCGCCACTTGCTGCAACAAGGGCATGACCGCGCAGGCACATGGCCCTCAAAGATGTTCGTTGCGGAAGAGCAGATTCCGGATGAGTTGTGTCAGGAAGCCGCTCGCCTCAACATCGAGGTGGTCATGGTTCCGGAGGATGACCTGCTCGTGTTCATCGGCGACGCGCGTGACGGGTTTCAAGAACGGTTCGGGAGAACGCAGTGACGGTTCGGTTGTGTAGAAGCGTGACGTGATCGGAAGCTTGCCTTGCGGTCTCAGGGGAAACGGTCGAAGAGGTCAGGCCTTTTTATTTAATCGTCAAAGTTCGACGGTATCTTTAATGCTGGGGGAGGCGATCGTGATGGGAGCGGACCACGATGCCATTGCCCGTTAAATATTTGCCATCATGAACACAGGCCCCCAAGTCACCTTCACCTCCGACTTCTTCAAACCCATTCCGGGCGAGGAGGAGCACACTAATCCTGGATGTTATGGTCAAGCGTTGGCACAGTGGCTGGCCGAGCGGCTTCAGGAGCGTGGGGTGCCGGTGGAGGGGGTCATTCCTGAAGACTTCGGGTGGATAGTGATGATCTCGCGTAAGCCATTCATGCTGTGGCTGGCGTGCAGCAACACCGAAGACAGCACCACTGAATGGATGGTCTATCCCGTCGCGGAATTGTCGGTGACGCAGCGCCTGTTCAAGCGTGTTGACCCTACCCCTGAGCTCGAACGGTTGAGGTCCCATCTGGCCGAGCTAGTGCCGCTCATTCCCGGCGTCACGAATATAGTGTGGGAGTGAATGCACAGAATACGCTATAGGCAATGTCGACCCAGGTTTGTCTTCCTGGGGATAGCCAAGCGGGACGCAGTGATGGACGATGACTACGGGCAACTTACCACTGGGATCAGCCCTGACCAACGAGGATAGGTTAGCTAGACATTGGGCGCGAATGCGATTAGCATGATCCAAGTTTACTGGTGATGAGGCGCGTATGACAGAGCTAATCTTCATAGTTGAGGAGGCACCAGAGGGTGGTTTCGTTGCTCGATCCCTTGGGCCGTCGATTTTCACGGAGGCCGATACACTGGCGGAACTTCCAACAAAAGTTCGCGATGCGGTCCGCTGTCACTTTGAGGAAGGGGCCGCTCCTAAGGTGGTTCGTCTCCATCATGTTCGGGAGGAAGTCATCGCCGTATGAGGCTTCCTCGAGATGTGTCGGGAGGCGATCTCGCCCACATTCTTCGGAAGTTAGGGTATTCGATCACGCGACAAACCGGTAGCCATCTCCGGCTGACGACTACCGAACATGGCGAACATCATATTACGATCCCGCAGCACAGTCCTCTTCGCATCGGAACCCTCTCCGCAATCCTCACCGATGTTTCGGCACACTTCGAACTGACTCGCGAGCAGCTCTCCCGGCAACTCTTTGAGTGACGAGCATGGGTGTAGACGAGCTTCTCTTTCGCGGCATCAACGGCGTGGCCGGGCAGTCGAGCCTGCTCGATTGGATCGGAGTCGAATTGGCCAAGCCGGGCAACTTGCTGTATCCCATTTTGCTGGCCGCAGCCTATTGGGCCTGGGTCAATTGGCGTGAGTGTGTAATTGGCGGGGCGATGCTGGCCGCAGTGGTCGGCGCAACGGATGCACTCGGGACACAGTTGAAGGGCTTAGTTCAGCGACCACGCCCATGCGTGACGCTTGCCGATGTGCACCAGTTGCTCGGTTGCGGCGGGGCGTTTTCGTTTCCTTCCAATCACGCTGCCAACACGGCTTCGGCCGCGGCGTTTTTTCAGGTCCTCTATCCGAAATCAGGCTGGATCAGCTGGCCCTTGGTGGCAGCGATCGGGATCTCGCGCGTCTACATCGGGGCTCATTACCTGACGGACGTGATCGGGGGCTGGATCGTGGGCGGGCTGATCGGGGCAGGTGTGGCCTGGTTTCTTCGCCGCTGGTCCCGCTTCAGGCCGGTGACTGCATCGGCTTCTTCCTCGCAGGCTCTGCCCGGCTCGATTTCCTGACAATCTCACGAAGCAAGGCAGGCGAGGAGGGAGGTACGACAGCCGTCCTGGTCATAGTTGCGTCCGATCAAGACCACGACGTGGTCCGGTTCATCGAGCAGCATGACCGGTTCGACCGTGCTGGTCCGCGGCGGAAAGAACTGAAACTCCTGCAGTTCGGGTTCCCCGGCAAAGCGAAAAAATCCCTTGGCCCGCTCCATTCCCTCCGGCAGGGACTTCGTCCATTTCATGAACTTTGCGCGATCGAGCGGTTTTGGCAAGCGCACCGTGCTTACCATGGGGTGATGCGACGCACGAGCCTCGCTCCTATGCTCTGCTTCCGGCAATTTTCCGAACGACACGTTCGTCGGAGTGGCACGGGTTTGGGGCGCGGTGAGGAGGGCAGTCACGTCGAGCCTGGCGTGATTGGTTTCCCACAGCCGGCTGTGCGGATTAAGGCGGGTGATGGTCTCGCGGAACTGTTCCCAATGGCCGGGAATGTAGAGGTCGCGTTTGTTCAAAATCACATCATCCGCGTACCGGATGGCATTCCGCGTGACGAGTTCCGCCATGCCCGTCTCCGGTAACGGCACGGGATGCAGCATGGCAAAAATCCGTTCAAGTTTCACCATGCGTGAAACGTAGGCGTCGGTCACCGCATCGACGACTTCTGCCGGGTCGGCCATCCCCGAGCATTCCAGAATGATCACGGTGGATTCATAATCCTGCACCAATTGGGCGATGCTCCAAGCCAGATCGTCTTTCGTATCGCAACAGATGCAGCCGCCGGCCAGGTTCAGGACCTGTTCGGCGATGGTGCCCGCTCGCGGTCCGTCGATGCTCACCTCACCCGCTTCGTTCATCAGCACGCCGACTTTGTGTCCCTGGCTGTTCCAATGTTCGAGGAGGCGCATGAGCAAGGTGGTCTTGCCGGCGCCGAGTGATCCACAGAGCATGTAGAAGGGGATGGGCATAGGTTAGAGCGGGGCTATTCATGAAAAAAGACGAATTGGGACATTCTACCTGCATGAGGCCGCGATAGGAAGGTGCGCCTTTTCTCCATTTCCAATGCGAAAAAATGAGTGGGGTGTTACTCAGAAGGGTGAGTGTACAGCTCGAGGAGGTTGCTGAAATGGACGAGAGGGTCTTTCGTATTTCAAAGTCATTCAGGTCTTCCCTAATTGGGGCGACAATACTCGGGATAGTTATGATAGCTGCTGCCGGAGGCATGGTCGCATCTGCATGGACCCAAGATCTTAACCAGCGTCAAAGAGCGGTCATTTTCTGGTTAGGGCTTTTGTTCTCAATGCTTGTTGTTGCCGCAGTTCTCTGGTGCCTGTATACCCTTAAGCAGATTAAGTACAAGGTCGTTGTAGGGGTTGCCGGGATTGAGCGAATTCCTGAATCTGCGCCAGCGGTATCAGTTGCTTGGAGTGATATCGTCGCCGTGGAAGCTCGAGGTCGGGCAAATCGTTTGAGGCTCTATGGGGCCGGAAATCGTTTCCTCATGGAAATGGACTGGCAGCTTGACGGCGCAGATAAGCTGGAGGAATTGATTCACCAAAAGGTGTATCGGGATCGGCTCGTTCATGAACAGATCAAGCACTTTAGTGTATGGAAGGGGGCCAACAAGTCTGGATTTTTGCCACCTATCGGATTCGCGTGCTTTTCGCTCCTCTCAGGGATGCAGGGTGCCTACATACCCAGTGCATTTTTTGCTGCGATGACCGTGGGAGCTCTTGTTTTATGGGGAAATCTCATACAAGAGGTGACGATCATGCCTGAAGGGCTCCAGCTGCGAACGTTGCTGAAGCTTCGAAGCCTTAGCTGGCCGGAAATCAGTGGGATTGATATGTCTACCGTCAAGGACGAAAGAGCCGGTGGGTCAGGGAGGGCGTTTCGGATTGTGAAAGTGCTTTTGAAGAATGGGAAACCCATTCAGATGCCCCCGGTCCAAGGAGGCAATCTCCTGTTGTTCGATGCATTGACCTATTCGTGTAAGGCGAATCAGGGCTAGTGCCACCAGCTTTCAGCATACTATCGACCTCCCCCCTGCCTCGGCAAAAGCCCATCTAGCAATGTAGGAATGTCCCAGTTAACTGCGAAAGCCGAGTCACGCGCGACTTGTACTAGTAACGGTCGCCCAGGAATTTGTGAGTAAAGTATTAATGGTGGCTATGCAGGAATTCAGGATGCGAATGCTGGTCGTGGAGTTTGGAGAGGTCGCAGTGGACGGCTTCGGGATGGCAGCATTCCGTTTCGAGTTGGATCGTCAGATGTTTGATTTTGAATCCGCTGGTCACCCGGTTCCGGATCGCTTGAAGGAGGTCGGTCGTTAAGGCCTCGTCGTTTCCATCGACCTGCACGTGCGTGGTCATCATGATGAGGCGCGGTTCAACGGCCCAGATGTGCAGGTCATGGACGTTCTTTACGCCGGGGATCGACTCGATGGTGGCGGCGACCTGCGCGGGGCTGACGCCGGGCGGGGTGGACTCCAGAATGACTTCAAGTGATTCTTTAAAGAGCGGCCAGGCGCCGCGAACGATCGCCACGACGACGAAGAGGCTCACCAGCGGGTCGAGGACCGACCAGCCGGTCAACATGATGGCCCCGCCGCTCACCACAACCCCCAACGAGACCCAGGCATCACTGAGCATGTGCCAGAACGCGCTCCGGATATTGAGGTCGTCTTTCGCCCCGTGCTGGAGCAGGAGCGCGATCGACAGATTGGCGACAAAGCTGATGAGGGCGATGAGCATGACCCAGCCGCCCTGAATCGGGACCGGAGTCAGGATGCGTTCGGCGCTCATGATCGTGATGCCGGCGGCGGTGAGCAGCAGGATAAAGGAGTTGAGGAATGCGGCCACGATGCCGGCCCGGTGATAGCCGAAGGTCCGGCTGTCGGTGGCGGGGCGCGCCGTCAGGATATGCGCGTACAACGCCAGGAACAGGGAGCCCTGATCGACGAGGTTATGGCCCGCGTCGCCGATCAGCCCGATGCTGTTCGTGAGGAAGCCTCCGACAAACTCTGCGACGATGATGACGGCGTTGAGGGCGAGGGCAATCCTCAATCGGGAGCGGAGTTCATGGTAGGTGTGAGGAACCATTGTAGTCAGTGTCTCATGAGAGACCGGCCGGGGCAAGACGTTGTCATGGTCCTGTTGGGGGAGCGGGAGGGATGCGTTGCGGTGACGGTTGGAGCGTGCGGCTATCAGTGCGACTCGGCGAGTGTTTTGAGTTCCTCCCCGCTGATCGTTTCCTTTTCAAGTAAGGCCTGAGCCGCCTTCCGCAGGATGGCCTCCTGGGATGTGATGAGGTTGCGGGCGCGTTCGTATTGCTCATCGATCAACAGCCGGACCTCACAATCGATTTCACGGGAGGTTTGTTCACTGTAGTCTCCCGGTGTCTGCGAAGGACCGGTTTGGAGGAAGATCGATTGTCGATCCCGTTCCAAGCTCACCTGGCCGAGTTTCTCGCTCATGCCGTAGGCCTTGACCATGCTCTTGGCGATATCGGTGGCCTTTCGCAAATCGTCCTGCGCGCCGGTCGAGACTTCGCCATAGATGACTTCTTCCGCCGCGCGTCCGCCGAGCAGGATGGCGATCCGGTTCTTGAGCTCGGACACGGTCATGAGGAACCGGTCTTCGGTCGGGAGCTGCATGGTGTATCCGAGCGCCGCAATACCTCGAGGAATAATTGAGATTTTGTGCACCGCGTCGCCGCCCGGGATGGACATGGCTACCAACGCATGGCCGACCTCGTGGTGGGCGACCCGGGCGCGCTCCATTTTGTTGAGGACGCGGTTTTTCTTTTCGAGTCCGCCGATGACGCGCTCCACGGCTTCCTGCAATTCGGACAGGCTGACGGTGTCTTTGCCTCGCCGGACGGCGAGCAAGGCTGCTTCATTCAGCAGATTGGCCAGATCGGCGCCCACGAAGCCGGGCGTCATGGCGGCGATCGTTTCCAGATCCGCCTGATTAGCGATGGTGATGGTGCGGGCGTGAACTTTCAGAATCGCGAGCCGCCCGATCTTATCCGGCCGGTCCACGAGCACTTGGCGATCGAATCGTCCTGCCCGCAGCAGCGCGGGGTCCAAAATTTCGGGGCGGTTGGTGGCCGCCACGAGAATGACCCCGACGCGTGAATCGAAACCGTCCATTTCAACCAGCAACTGGTTCAACGTCTGTTCCCGTTCTTCATGGGCCATCGGACCGACCCCGCGGGCCTTGCCGAGCGCGTCGAGCTCGTCGAGGAAGATGATGCAGGGCGCCTTGCCTTTGGCCTGCTCGAACAGGTCGCGCACGCGCGCCGCGCCGACGCCGACGAACATCTCCACGAACTCCGAGCCGCTGATGGAGAAAAACGGTACGCCGGCTTCCCCGGCCACGGCCTTCGCCAGGAGGGTTTTTCCGGTGCCCGGCGGGCCGACCAACAGGATGCCTTTGGGAATTTTGCCGCCCAGCCGACGGAACTTCTCCGGTGTCTTCAGGAACTCGATGATTTCCTCCAGTTCCTGCTTGGCCTCGTCCACCCCGGCCACGTCGGCAAACGTGACCTTCACCTCCTTTTCCACATAGATCTTGGCTTTGCTCTGGCCGACCGTCATGAAGCCTTGGCTTTGACCCATTCGGCGCAAGAGGAACCACCAGACGCCGAAGAAGAGCACGATCGGCACGATCCAGGACAGCAGGTCGCGGAACAACGTGCTCTCGATGACGCCGGTGACCTTCACCTGATGTTCCGCAAGATTCCTGAGCAGATCCGGGTCTTCGATCCGAATCGTGTGGAAGACCTTGTCCTCTTTCAGCTTCCCGTGAATGATCTGCGGGGAGACCGCGACTTCGGTGACCTTCCCCGCCGCCACGGATTCTTTGAACTCGCTGTAGGGGATTTCGGTCGGGTTGAAGAACGAGGGGAGAAACGTCTGCAGCAGGATCAGCGCCCAGAGGGCGATGAACATATACCAGATGGAGAATTGCCGTTGTTTAGGATCCATGGACAAATTGTCGAATCGGTGATTGAGGGGTTCTGTCGATGGTGCTCGATCTTCGTGATGTCATCCATCACGACATCACCATATCATGTAATAGATCATCCCATGGGTCAATTCTTCCTGGGCCTGAGCCGTTCGGAGAGCACCGGGTATTGCGCGGTTCCCATTCCGAAGTTGCCGGTCGCCGTGTCGGCTGCGATGACGCGCAGCGTGATGCCGTCGGGTGCGTCCTTTGCTATCGGGACGAAGAAAGGCGCTTCGAAGCGGCTCTTCTCTCCCGCATAAAACATTTGCAGGCGCTCCACGATCTGGTCGCCGATCAGGAGTTCCGCGTAAATATGGATCTTCCGCGAGTCCCAGTCGCTGTGCGGACGCACGAGCGCTCCCGAAAGCGTGCGCACCGAGGCGCGCAGCATGACATCTTCTTTGGCGATGAGGGGTTCACCCGGTTTCGGATGTTCGATCTGCAGCAGGTACCCATACAGGTGCAGCACGATGCCGTCGTTGGTCAGATCGTGGCCGGGGATCAGGAGGACCGTCGTGCTCGCCCGTTGCAAAGCGTTGGGGTAGGCCAGCGGACCTTCCGCGGTGATTTCCACGAGCGTCGGGCGCGTGAGCTCGAGTGTGGCCGTGTAGGAGGCCGCGGGGCGGGCACTGTAGACCGGTTCGTCCATGAGGTGCGGCGTGCGCATGATCTGAGTCTGGTCGCCCGGTTCTCCTTGCTGAAGGCCGGAAGCCAGGAGTTGTCCGCTCGCCACATCGGTCATCGTGACGCGCGCGCCGCCGACGTCGTGGCCGAGGACCAGCGAGCGGTGTGCAACGACTCGCACCAGGACGGTTGTGGGGAGGGGATCGTTGTAACGGGTTTTGCTGTCGAGTTCGGACTCGGAGGGTTCCGGTGTAAATGCCGCGCCCGCACTGCTCAGCAGCACGAGGAGGCAGGTGCCGATCAGTCGGATGAAGCGGGGGCGACTCATTTCACTTTGGTGCCGGGCTCCACATCTTCGATGAAGGTGGCAAGGCCGCGCACTTCACTGTCCCCGGCCGCGAGGACCATGCCTTGAGATTCGATACCCATCAGTTTGGCCGGTTTCAAATTCGCTACGATGACGATGGTTTTCCCGATCAGTGTTTCCGGCTCGTATTTCTTGCCGATGCCGGCGACGATCTGTCGCTGTTCGCTCCCGAGGCTGACCTGGAGTTTGAGCAGCTTTTCGGATTTCGGAACTCGCTCTGCGGCCAGGACCTTCGCCGCCTTCAGTTGGATTTTCATGAAGTCGTCGATGCCGATCTGCGCCGGTTGCGCGGCAGCGGGGGCGGCGACCGGAGGGGCCGAGCTTTGGGCTGCGGCGGGGCTCGGAGTGACAGGGCTCGGCTGCGGAGATGCAGGTGTCTCGCTCACGGGTTTGGCTCCTTGTGGTTTGGTTTCGATGCGGGGGAACAGCGAGGCGCCTTTCTGGATCCGGCTGCCGGCTAGAGTTTTGTCCCAGCTGCTGTTCTCGTCCGAAACTGGTTGTGACAGATCCAGTGACAATCCGAGCTGGTGGATCATCTGCTGCGCCGCTGTGGGCATGAACGGGTAGAGAAGGATAGCCAGCAGGCGAAGTGCGCGCGCGGACGTATTCAGCACGGTGTGGAGTTGCGGTTGCGCCTCCGGCTGTTTCGCCAGTTTCCAGGGCGCGCTCTTGTCGATGTATTCATCGCAGGCGCTGTTCAATTCCTCGACCATGAGCAGCACGTCCCGGAAGAGCAGGGCATTGTAACCGGCTTCGATCCTGCCGGGCAGTTGCCGGGCCACGTCTTCGATTCGTTGTTCGAGCTCCGGCAGGACGGCAGGGCCACGATCGGGAATGGTGCCCGCGCAGGAACGCTCGATCATGGTGAGCGTCCGGCTCAGGAGGTTTCCGATGCCGTTGGCAAGCGCGCTGTTGATGGTCGTGACCATGGTGGTACGCGAAAAATCTCCGTCCTGTCCGAACGGCACTTCGCGCAGTAGGAAATAGCGAAAGGCATCCGCACCGAACTGATCGATCATCGCGTTGGGATCGACGACGTTGCCGCGACTCTTGGACATCTTCTCGCCATCGACAGTCCACCAGCCGTGCGCAAAAATCGAGTGAGGCAGCGGGCGCTCCAGCGCCATCAGCATCGTGGACCAGTAGACCGCGTGGGTGGTGAGGATGTCCTTGCCCACGAGATGGGCATCTGCTGGCCAGAATCGCTCGAGTCCCGGTTTGTATTCCAGGGCGGACACGTAATTCACCAGCGCATCGAACCAGACATAGGTGACGTACTCTTTGTCGAACGGAAGTTCGATCCCCCAGGAGAGGCGGGATTTCGGACGTGAGATCGAGAGATCGCCCAGCTTTTGCGTCTGTAGAAATCCCAGGACCTCATTGCGTCGAGAGACGGGGCGGATGAAATCGTCGTGGGTTCGGATATGCTCGATCAACCGTTCCTGATACTGGCCCATCTTGAAAAAATAATTGTGCTCGCTCAACCGTTCGATGGGACGTTTGCAATCCGGACACAGGCCATTAACGACATCTTTCTCCGTCCAGAACCGTTCATCGTACGTGCAATACCATCCCGTGTAGTCTGCCTTGTAAATCAGCTGTTTATCGTACAGCTGTTGAAGATATCGTTGAACAACAGCTTGATGCGGCTTATCCGTGGTCCGGATGAAGGCGTCATTGGAAATGTTCAACCGTTGCCAGAGGTTTGTGAATTGCGGCGCGAGGCGGTCGCAATGGGCTTGCGGGGCGACACCGGCCTTCGCGGCGGCCTGCTGGACCTTCTGCCCGTGTTCATCCAGGCCGGTCAGGAAAAACACGTCGCGTCCACGGAGTCGCCAGTAGCGCGCGAGCACGTCGGCGGCCACGGTCGTATAGGCATGGCCGATGTGCGGGACGTCGTTGACGTAATAGATCGGCGTCGTGATGTAGAACGTGTCGCGCTTGTTCATATGCCGTGGGGTGAAGATAGCAAGACGCCGGCGATGAAAGCTAGCAGGCTGTTGATACAGGCCGCCGCCGGTGTTCTCGGTCGCGCGTCTCCCTGCGACGTATCCAGAGGGTACGCCTCAGTCGTCGTGCTTCCTGCGGCCTTGCCGGACGGGCTTTCTGAACCGCCTGCGACAAGGTTTCTAGGCCTACAGACTATCGCGGCGTGTCGGCGGTGTCCTGAGGCGTCAGCAGGTGACGGACCCGCAGCAAGATGGTTTCGAGCGCCATCTGCACGTTCAGGTTCCGATGGGCTTGCCGCTCCAGTTTTTCGAGATCGTTGATCAGGTCCAGTAGTTCGTCGATGTCGATGCGCTCGGCCAGCGCCTGCATGCCGGCTTTTTGATCCAGGTTGAGCACATGATCGGAGCCGGTGCCCACGGCCACCAGGAGGATATCGCGCAGCCAACGCAGCAGCCAGTCGAAGGCTTCCGGTCCGCGTTCTTCCTTCGACAGGGCTTCGGCGGCGGCGAGCACCGTGGAATAGGACTGGAGGCCTTTGGATGAAAAGATGACGGCGAATTCCTTCTGGCTGTTCCGCGCCTGTTCGAGATCGCATTCCAACGCTCGCCCCAATTGCCCGTCACTGAGCACGGCCAGGAAGTGCGCATCGGCCGGCGGAAGTTCTCGTTTGAGAATCACGGCGGCTTCGACTTGAGTCTGCGCGGGTGCCGTCAGTCGCAGGGCCTGGCAGCGCGACCGGATCGTGGCCGGCAGGGCATAGGGTCGGCTCGACACCAGAATGAACAGGCTGTGGTCGGGCGGCTCTTCCAGTGTTTTCAACAAGGCATTGGCGGCGCCGATCGTCATGCGATCCGCGTCGTCGATCAGGCAGATCTTTCGATCACCGATCAGCGGGCGATAGATCATCTGGTGTTCGATGTCGCGAATGAGCTCGATCTTGATTTGGGGATTCGCGAGTTCTTGGTCCGGCTCGATCACCATGAAGTCGGGATGGGTGCGCGCGTCCACCTGGCGACAGGCCCGGCAGGCGCCGCAGGCATTCGGTGCCTGCTCGTTCGAGACGGTTTCGCAGAGGAGTGCTTGCGCCAGGCGAAGGGCGAGGAGACGTTTGCCGATGCGATCGTCGCCATGGAAGAGGTAGGCGTGCGCAAGCCGATTCTGCGCGATTGCAGACCGGAGCAAGGTTTTGGCGCTGTCATGGCCGATGATATCAGCGAACGGCATGGCGGACCTGCGATGTGCGTGATGGCTGAAGCCGTGACGCTGCCGAACGGCTGTTTGCTCGTCCAGGCCGGTCCAGCAGCGGTGTGACGATACGGGCAACCGCGCGGGCGACCGTCTCTCGCGAGGCGCGCGCGGATACGATTTGGATGCGTCGGGGATGGCGCTTTGCCAGATCGAGAAATCCGGCTCGCACTCTCCGATGGAACCGGAGGGATTCGCGGTCCAGCCGGTTCAGCTCGGCGGCGGATCGCCGTCGCGCCAGGCCGGTTGAAACGGGGAGATCGAACACCAGCGTCAGGTCCGGCATGAGCGTATGGGTGGCGAGGCGATTGAGTCGTTCGAGCGTGGCGATGTCTAGTCCTCGCGCATAGCCCTGGTAGGCGAGCGTGGAGTCGATGAACCGGTCGCAGAGCACGATGCTCCCACGCGCGAGCGCCGGTTCGATGACCTGGGCGACATGTTGCCGACGCGCGGCGAGGACCAGAAAGGCCTCGGTTTCGGGCGCCACCGGTTCGTCGGCGCGATCCAGCAGCACCGAGCGGATTTTTTCCGCGAGCGGGGTGCCGCCCGGCTCCCGGGTTTCCACCGTGTCGTATCCCTGGTTCCGGAGGTGCTCGCCCAGGAGTTTGGCCTGGGTCGATTTTCCGCACCCCTCCGTTCCCTCGAGGGTAATGAACAGGCCCCGGGGTGGTCGGCTACGTGGCGTCATCATTCGGGTCTGAAAAACTACGGAGCAAGAGGGCCGGATCCTATTCCAAGTGATTGAAAATAGCAAGAAAAGGCTTGCGACGATTGGTGAAAGACCAGTATCATGCAGCTCTACCAAGGGCCCTTCAGCCGCACATGTTGAAAGCTTCACTCAAACGTTATTTTCTCACCGGTTTGCTGATCATGATCCCCATCTGGGGGACCATCCTGATTTTGAAAACCCTGTTCGTCAGTCTGGACGGCATTCTTGGCGACGCCACGGCTCAGTTGGTGACCCCCGGCTACTATGTGCCGGGCTTGGGAATCGTGGCGCTGATCCTGCTCATTTTTGTCACCGGTCTCTTTGCCGCCAATTTTATCGGTCGTCATGTGGTCCGGCAGTGGGAGGGATTGCTCAATCGCGTGCCGGTCGTGCGTGGTATTTATTCCACCATCAAGTCGATGATGGACATTCTCTCGTTTGCGGAACGGGAGAGTTATCGCCGGGTGGTGCTGATTCAGTTTCCCAAGAACGGCCACTATTGTTTTGCGTTTGTGACCGGTGTGACCAAGGGGGAAATGCAGCAGCTCTCGCCGGACCCGCTGGTGCACGTCTACGTTCCGACCTCGCCCAATCCCACGTCCGGATATTTCCTGCTGGTGCCCGAGCGTGAAGTGATCGCCGTGGATATCACGGTGGAAGAGGCCATGAAATTGATCGTCTCGGGAGGGCTCTACACGCCCACTCCTCCCTCGGGCGGCGCGTCGCAGTCCGGCGGAAAGACGTGGGCGCCTATTAAGCAACCCGATGCAGGTGTGCAGGTCGGTTGATCCCGCGTGCACTCGACAGACCCTGCGTCGATTTCTTATGGTGAAGACTCAATGACTCATTCGTCGCAGGACAAGCTTGTGCCATCCTCCATTCCCGGGCTCGGTGTCATCATCATGGCGGCGGGACTCGGTAAGCGCATGAAGTCGGCGCTGGCCAAGGTGCTCCATCCGGTGGGGGGGCGGCCGATGGTGATGTACGTACTCGATATCGCCTGCAGCCTGGCTGAACAGGGTGTGGCGGTCGTCGTCGGCCATCAAGGCGCGGAGGTGCGGAAGGTGGTGGAGGCGGTCGGCGACCAGGTGGCCGTCGCCGAGCAAACCAAGCAATTGGGGACAGGTCACGCGGTGTTGCAGGCGCGTCCGGTGTTCAGCGGTGGCTCGCATCGGAAGCCGTCCCGCTATGTAATCCTCAACGGCGACACCCCGTTATTGACGGAAGCGACGGTGCGGGAATTGCTGGCGATGCACGATGCGCAGGGCGCTGCGGTGACTCTGCTGACCGCCGTGCTCGACGATGCGTCCGGCTACGGACGGGTCATTCGACGGCGTCGCGATGAATGGTTGCAAGGTGCGGCGGATAACGCGGTGCAGAGCATTGTGGAAGACAAGGACGCATCTGAGGCCGAACGGGCTGTGCGCGAGATCAACGTCGGGACCTACGTCGTCGACGGCGAATTTCTCTTTCCGGCGCTCGATACACTCGATCCCCGGAATGCGCAGGGCGAGTATTACCTCACGGACATCGTGCAGATGGCGGTCCAGCAGGGACGCACGGTGTCGGCCTTGCGGCTGCGCGATATCGACGAGGGCCTCGGGATCAATAGCCGCGTGCAATTGGCGGAGGCTGAGGGAGTGATTCGCCGGCGGATTCAGGAGCGATGGCTGGAAGCCGGTGTCACGATGCGGGATCCTGCCTCGACCTGGATCGATGCGGAGGTGACCATCGGCCGTGACACGGTGTTGTATCCGAATGTGACGCTCGAAGGCCGGACGGCGATCGGCGAATCTGTCGTCGTGCATTCCGGCGCCAGGATTACGGATTGCGCCATCGGCGACAGGGTAGAGATTCTGGATCACTGTATTCTTCGCGAGTCGCAGGTGGAGGAGGACTGTCATCTCGGACCGTTCGTGCACCTGCGACCGGGTGTCATCGCGCGGCGCAAGGCGAAGGTCGGCAATTTCGTCGAGATGAAAAAGACGGAACTCGGTGAGGGGTCCAAAGCCAACCATTTGAGTTATCTTGGCGACGCCACGATCGGATCGGGAGTGAATATCGGCGCTGGAACGATCACCTGCAATTACGACGGCTATAAGAAATTTCACACGGTGGTCGGAGACGGCGTATTTATCGGCAGTGATGTCCAGCTCGTTGCGCCGGTGACGGTCGGGCAAGGTTCCATCATCGCGGCCGGCGCCACCGTGACGCAGGATGTGCCGAAGGATGCGTTGGTGATTGCCCGGGTTCCCCAGGTGACTCGCGAGGGCTGGGCGGCCAGGCGGCGCGCGTTACAGAGCGGGCAGGTCCCGCCTCCGGCTCCCGAGGTGAAGGCTGCAACGTCTGCCAAGACTGTGACGCGGGCGAAGATTTCTACGCGCGCAAAGGCGTCGACATCCGCGAAGCGTGCTGTGAAGAAGAAGCAACCGGCAGTGCAACGTTCAAAACGGAGGTAACGGCGACCTATGTGTGGCATCGTTGGCTACGTGGGAAATCAGGACGCAGTACCCATTTTATTGAACGGGTTGTCGAAGCTGGAATATCGCGGGTACGACTCGGCCGGCGTGGCAATTCAGCGCGGGGAGAAGATCGAGATTCGCCGCAGTGTCGGCAAGTTGATCAATCTGCAGAAGTCGCTGGAGCAGAAGGCGATCGGCGGGATGTGCGGCATCGGGCATACGCGCTGGGCGACGCACGGCAAGCCCTCCGAGCAGAACGCGCATCCGCACCGCTCCGAAAGCTGCGTGCTGGTGCACAACGGGATCATCGAAAATTACGTCGAGCTGAAACAGCGCCTGGTCAAGGACGGCTACAAGTTTCAGTCTGAAACCGAC
This sequence comes from Nitrospira defluvii, assembly GCA_000196815.1. Taxonomy (GTDB): domain Bacteria; phylum Nitrospirota; class Nitrospiria; order Nitrospirales; family Nitrospiraceae; genus Nitrospira_A; species Nitrospira_A defluvii_A. The sequence continues at coordinate 2,855,987 of FP929003.1, read as the reverse complement.
ACGGAAGTCGTGGCGCACCTGATCGATACACACATGAAGAAAAGCAAGCTGCACCTGGCGGATGCGGTGCGCGCGACGGCGAAGGAGATTCGCGGAAGTTATGCCATCGCGGTGATTTCGGAGCGGGAGCCCGGCATGCTGGTCGCGGCCCGGTCCGGTTGCCCGCTGGTGATCGGTCGTACGGCCGAGGCGTCGTTCGTCGGTTCGGATGTGATGGCCATGTTGTCCCATACCAGGGATGTGACGTTTCTCGAAGAAGGCGATGTGGTCGAAGTCACGGCCGGCGCGGTGACGTTTACGGATCTCGACGGCCGGACCGTGACGCGCAAGAAGACGAAGGTCACGTGGGATGCCTCTGCCGCTGAAAAGAGCGGGTACCCTCACTTCATGCTGAAGGAAATTCACGAGCAGCCGCAGACGATTCTGGATACCATCCGGGGCCGCTATTCCTATGAGAGCGGCGAGGCCGATCTTCCGGATATCGGATTGACGCCGAAACAGTTCGCCGAAGTCGGACGCATTTGGATCGTGGCCTGCGGAACCAGTTGGCATGCCGGCCTCGTCGGGAAGTATCTGCTCGAAGAGATGGTTCGCACGCCGGTGCAGGTGGATATCGGGAGCGAATTCCGGTATCGCGACCCGCTGATTGAAAAGAACGACCTGTTCATCACGATCTCGCAGTCGGGTGAAACGGCCGACACGCTGGCCGCGGCGCGTGAAGCGAAGCAAAAAGGGGCGCGCGTCGTTTCGATCGTCAATGTGGTGGGCAGCACCCTGGCCCGCGAGTCCGACGGGGTGCTCTACACCCATTGCGGTCCTGAAATCGGCGTCGCTTCTACGAAGGCCTTCACCAGCCAGTTGGCGGCGCTCTACATGCTGGCCTTGCATCTGGGCCGGGTGCGGGGTGTCCTGACTGTGGCGGACGGGAAGTCCTGGCTCGATCGCCTGGTCACGTTGCCGGCGTTGGTGAAGCATGTGCTCGGCCGGGAAGCGGAGATTCTGGCGATCGCGAAACGGTATTACAAGAAACCGGATTTCTTGTTTCTCGGGCGCGGGATCAACTATCCGATCGCGCTGGAGGGGGCGCTCAAGCTCAAGGAGATTTCGTATATCCATGCGGAGGGCTACGCCGCGGGAGAGATGAAGCACGGACCGATCGCGCTCATCGACAAGGATATGCCGGTGGTGGTGTTGGCCCCCCGGGATCGTCTCTATGAGAAGACCGTCAGCAATCTCATGGAAGTGAAAGCGCGACGGGCTCCGGTGATTGCCTTCGTGGCGGAGGGCGAGCGCGAGTTGGGCAAGATTGCCGACGCCGTCTTTACGATTCCCGACGTGCATCCGTTGCTGTCACCTATTCTCTTTACGATCCCGCTGCAGTTGCTGGCCTATCACATTGCGGTCTTGCGTGGGGAAGATGTGGATCAGCCGCGGAACTTGGCCAAGAGCGTGACGGTAGAATAGTCGGATGATGAACATGGCTTCCCACTGCGTTCTCGGTCGCCGGGCTTCCTGCGGCCTTGTCGGAAGACCATGGTGATCATCCTCTAAGAACCGGGAGGGAGTCATGGAGATCACAAGGCAGGAAGTCGAGAAGGTGGCCAAGTTGGCGCGGTTGGCGTTGACCGAGGCCGAGACCACGGCCTTTTCGCAGCAACTGAATCAGATCGTGGGCTATGTGCAGAAGTTGAAATCGTTTTCCACGGAGGGCGTGGAGCCGACGTCGACCGTGCCGGGGCAGAGTAACGTCTTTCGTCCGGACCAGGTGCAGGCGTCGCTGTCCACCGAGCAAGCGTTGAGCAATGCTCCCGATGCGGAGGCGCAGTGTTTCCGGGTTCCGAAAATCATCCAAGAATCCTAAGCGATCGAAGGAGCATCAATCGACTATGTTTCGACAAATGTTGCGGGCAAAGATACATCGAGCGACGGTGACCGAGGCCTGTCTGGAATATGAAGGCAGCCTCACGGTGGACGAAGATTTGTTGGACGCGGCGGGCATTCTTCCCTATGAAGCGATCGTCTGTTCCAACCTCAACAACGGCGAACGGTTCATGACTTACGCCATGAAGGGAAAGCGGGGAGGAGGGGAGATCGTACTGAACGGGCCGACCGCCCGCAAGGCGGCGGTGGGCGATCAGATTATTATTTTCTGCTACGAGTACTACAGCGATGAAGAGATCAAGCGGCATAAGCCGAAGATCATCCAGGTCGATGGCAAAAACCGTATTACTCGCAAGGCTGTGAAACGCTGATGTCACTGACGTTGCTGCACAAACTCACGCTGTCGGAATTGCAGCGAAAGTTCACGGCCGGGGATGTCACGGCGACGGAGATCGTCCGCGCCTATTTCCTGCGGGTGGCGCAGGTCGAGCCGAAGGTGAACGCCTATCTGACGCAGTGCAAAGACGCGGCCCTTGCGCAGGCGGAACGTCTCGACCAGGCGTTGAAGGGGTGGCGGAAAACCACGCCGATGATGGCCATGCCCCTCGCCGTGAAGGACAATATCTGCACGGAAGGCGTGCGGACGACCTGTGCTTCCCGGATGCTCGACACGTTCGTGCCGCCCTATGACGCGACTGTGGTCGCAAAGTTGCGGGCGCAAAGTTATCTGTTGCTCGGCAAGACGAATCTGGACGAGTTTGCGATGGGATCCTCCACCGAAAATTCGGCCTTCGGCGCCAGCCGCAATCCCTGGAACATTCAGACTGTGCCAGGCGGATCGAGCGGCGGGTCTGCGGTGGCGGTGGCGGCTGATGAATGTGTCGCGGCGCTGGGATCCGATACCGGCGGTTCCATTCGCCAGCCTGCGGCCTTCTGCGGCGTGGTCGGGTTGAAACCGACCTATGGTCGGGTGTCCCGATATGGATTGGTGGCATTTGCCTCCTCGCTGGACCAAATCGGTCCGATCACGAAGGATGTGACGGATGCGGCCCTCTTATTGGGCGCCATTGCGGGCCACGATCCGCGCGACTCAACGTCCGCGAACGTGCCGGTTCCCGACTATCTCAAGGCGCTCAAACGGAAAGATCTCAAACGGTTGAAGGTGGGTGTGCCCGCCGAGTATTTTGCCGACGGGCTCGATCCGGAAGTGGACCAGGCGGTGCGCACGGCTATCGAGGGCCTGCGGGAACTCGGGGCGGACATCCGTGAGATCAAATTGCCGACTACCGATGCGGCCGTCGCGACCTACTATGTTATCGCCACCGCCGAGGCCAGCTCGAACCTGGCCCGATACGACGGCGTGAAGTTCGGCTTGCGGGCAGCGGAGAGCAAAGATCTCCTGGACATGTACCTGAAGACCAGAGCGGAAGGATTCGGCCCTGAGGTCAAACGCCGGATCATGCTGGGGACCTATGTGCTGAGCGCAGGCTACTATGACGCGTACTACGGGAAGGCGCAGGCGGTCAGGACGCTGATCCGGCAGGAATTCGAGGCGGCGTTCCAGACGGTTGATCTGATCGTCACCCCCGTGACTCCGACGACGGCGTTCAAGTTCGGGGAGAAGGCCCAGGATCCGTTGCAGATGTATTTGTCCGACATCTACACGATTTCGGCGAATCTGGCCGGGTTACCTGCCATTGCGCTCCCCTGTGGATTCAGCAAGGCGGGATTGCCGATCGGCTTTCAGTTGATCGGTCGGCCGTTTGAAGAAGAGACCCTGTTGCGTGGGGCGCATGCCTACGAGCAGGCAACGAACTGGCGGGCAAAACGGCCGGCGATTCGGTGAGCCTGACAAGGAGGCCCTATGATTGTTGATGTCGCCGCGATTCTGGTCGCCATTGCCTTTGCGGTGCTCGTGGGTTACCTCGTCCCGCTCTTGATTCAAATACGAAAGATGGTGGCCGAATCGGAGCAGCTGGTGACGAAGTTGAATGTCGAGTTGCCGACGCTGATCACCGAATTGCGCACGATGAGTCAGAATCTGAATGATGTGACCGAGCAGGCGCGTGGCGGGGTTGAGCATGCCGCTGTCCTGCTGCATGCCGTGGGGGAGATCGGCGAATCGGTCAATCAGGTACATAGCGTGGTGCGGGGCTCCGGCGGTTCGTTGTTGGCCAATGTGGCCAGTGTCGTGGCGGGGTTTCGTGCGGCCAAGCAAGTGGTGACGGAACGTTTCAAAGAGGGAGGGCATCACAATGGCGGATAATCAAGGTCCATCGTCGGCAGCGGTATTGTTGGGATTCCTGAGCGGAGCGGCGTTGGGTGCGGTAGCAGCGATCTTGTTGGCACCGCGAACCGGACAAGAATCACGCGAGATGCTGCGCGGCTATGCCCGGCGCGCGGAGGACGGGTTGCGGGATTTAGTCGGCGAAGCGGGTGAGCGGCTTGAAGGGGCGGTCGAAGAGGGGCGCGACTTCATTGAATCGAAAAAAACCGTGTTGCGCGATGCTTTCGATGCCGGGCGGGAAGCGATGCGTCGGGAGCGCGAGCATTTCACGAAGGGGGAGCAGAGCTGAGCGTGGCATACGAAGTCGTCATCGGTGTGGAAGTGCATGCGCAGCTGCGCACGCAGTCGAAGTTGTTTTGTGCTTGCGGGACGACGTTCGGTCTCACGGCCAATTCGCAGACCTGTCCGGTCTGTTTGGGGTTGCCCGGGACATTGCCGGTCATCAACGAGAAGGCCGTGGAAATGGCGGTGCGCGCCGGGTTGGCGATGAACGGCACGATCGGGGTCCGCAACCGCTTCGCGCGCAAAAACTATTTTTATCCCGATCTGCCCAAGGGGTATCAGATTTCGCAATACGAAGCGCCGATCTGTGAACACGGCTGGATTGAAATTGCGGCCGGCGGGAGTCGCAAGCGTGTGCGCATCCGGCGCGCGCATTTGGAAGAGGACGCGGGCAAGAATCTGCACGAGGCCGGCAGCGGGATGAGCCTGGTGGATCTGAATCGCGCCGGGACGCCCCTGTTGGAAATCGTGACCGAACCGGATTTGAGCTCTTCTGAAGAGGTGGTGGCGTACCTCAAGTCGCTGCGCGACCTCTTGATGTATCTCGATGTCTGTGACGGAAACATGGAAGAGGGGAGTTTTCGCTGCGAACCGAATCTGTCCCTGCGACCGGCCGGCCAGACCACCTTCGGAACCAAAGTCGAGTTAAAGAACATCAACTCGTTCAAGTTTGTGAAGGATGCCGTGGATTACGAAATCAAGCGGCAAACCAAGGTGCTCAACGAGGGCGGCAAGATTTATCAGGAAACCAGGCTCTGGAATCACGAGCGCGGGGAAACTGCCGTGATGCGCAGCAAGGAAGAGGCGCATGACTACCGGTATTTCCCGGACCCCGATTTGGTCCCGATGGAGATTTCGTCCGAATGGATCGAGCAATTGCGCGAGGGATTGCCGGAATTGGCTTCGACCAAGCAACAGCGATTTATCACGGAGTACGGTGTGCCTGAGTATGATGCGGGTATTCTGACTTCGAGCAAAGCGCTGGCGGTGTATTTCGAAGCCTGCGTGACGCTGTACCCGCAGCCCAAGACGGTCAGCAATTGGGTGATGGGTGAATTGTTGCGTGAATTGAACAATTCCGGGACTGAGGCGGATGCTTCGCCGGTGACGCCTGAACGGCTGGTCGAGTTGCTGACCCTTGTGGATCAAGGGGTGATCAGTCTCAAGGTGGCGCGAGACATCTTTCCTGACGTCTATGCCTCGGGAAAGGCACCGGCCCAGATCGTTCAGGAAAAGGGGCTGACGCAGGTGTCCGATGAAGGGGCCTTGGCGACGATGATTGATGAAGTCTTGAAGAAAAATCCTGCGCAGGTCGGACAATTTAAGGAAGGCAAGCAGCAGGTGTTGGGGTTCCTTGTCGGGCAGGTGATGAAGGCGTCCGGAGGCAAGGCGAATCCCGGGAAAGTAAACGAACTGTTGAAGAAGGCGTTGGCTGGTTGAAGTGTGGCATAGCCCGGTAAGTCTTGCTCTCTCGTAGCGAAAATCGATATGCACAACCTCATATCCAAACCAGGCTTCGAGACCAAATTTCTTGACTGGCAGAATCCTGATGAACTACTTCATCGATCGAAAAAATATATTGCGGAAGTTGGAAACGAAGCGTTTCTTTCAAAAGGGGAGGAGCATGAGAAAACAGTACAGGAGGCACTTATAGCTTCCACTTTTTCGTGCTGTCTCTCTCGCAAGATATGCATCGGCAAAATACGAATGGTTGAGCAAGGTACTATTCTCAAAGATTTTGAAATAGAGCATGATCGTTCGATCCTCGAAATTGAAGTAACCGTGGCATACGAACGAGGTTATAAAATTCGTGAGGCTTGGCGTGGGGGCCAGTCTCCCGAGATCCCCCGGTATGCATATAGCGGCGATCCCAATGATCCCATACGGTTGGCTGGTGCGATTCAGAAAAAAACTCAAAAGGCTTGTAATGCAGCTTTGAACACAAAAAGACATCTGGTCGTTTATTCATGTATGTGGGGTGGATTGCCCAATCTCGGTGATTTACGCAATTTGTGCGATGAGGCAGATCGTGTATGGGCGTCCGTGTGGGTTATTTCAGGGGTGCCGTCTTCCGGAGGAGTAGGACTCCTATTTAACGCATATGGATTTGATTGGCCCATGATGGGCTGGCTTTCTTATGTAAATGCCAGGAAAGGTGGAGGCTTTGGTGGATTTGATATCTATTTGCAGTGATTACGCTTGACGAAACTCTTGAAGGAGAAAAGCTGAAATGAGCGGAATCAGAAACGTGAAGGCGCGGCAGATCATTGATTCACGGGGCAATCCCACGGTGGAAGTTGAAGTGCTTCTGGAGAGCGGGGCGCATGGTCGGGCGGCGGTGCCGTCCGGGGCGTCGACCGGGGAAAAGGAAGCCATCGAATTGCGTGACGGCGACAAGAAGCGCTGGATGGGGAAGGGGGTCTCCAAAGCGGTTGCGAATGTGAGCAAGACCATCGCGCCAAGGCTGATGGGCATGGAGGCGTTGGATCAGGCGGCCGTCGATCACGAAATGATCGCGCTGGATGGAACGAAGACCAAGGGCAAATTGGGCGCCAATGCCATTCTGGGCGTGTCGCTGGCGGTGGCCAAGGCCGCGGCCAACGAGACCGGTCAACCGCTCTATCGCTACCTTGGTGGAACGAACGCGCGGGTGTTGCCGGTGCCGCTCATGAACATTATCAACGGCGGCGCGCACGCGGATAACCGGCTCGATCTGCAGGAATTCATGATCATGCCGGTGGGTGCGCCTCGTTTCAGTGATGCGTTGCGGATGGCCACGGAAGTGTTTCATACGCTGAAGTCGCTCCTGAAGAAAAAAGGGCTCAACACGGCTGTCGGCGACGAGGGGGGATTCGCGCCGGATTTGCAATCGAACGAAGAGGCCTTGGCCCTCATTATGGAAGCGATCGAAGCCGCAGGGTATCGCCCCGGTCAGGATATCGCGCTGGCCTTGGACTGTGCGGCCAGCGAACTGTATGAAAAAGGGCGGTATCGGCTGGAGGCTGAAAAGAATCCTGAGCGTTCATCCGAGGAAATGGTGGCCTATTACGGCAAGCTGTTGGATCGTTATCCGATCCTTTCGATCGAAGACGGCTTGAGCGAACTGGATTGGAAGGGGTGGAAGATTCTGACGGAAAAGCTCGGCAAGCGAGTGCAACTCGTGGGCGACGACATTTTCGTCACGAACGTCGAGATCTTTGCCAAGGGGATCGCAGAGGGCATCGGCAATTCGATCCTGATCAAGCTCAATCAGATCGGCACGTTGACGGAGACGCTGGATGCCATTGAGCTCGCCAAGCGGTCCGGGTATACGGCCATCATCTCCCATCGCTCGGGGGAAACGGAAGATACGACGATCGCGGATGTCGCGGTGGCGACGAACAGCGGATTGATCAAGACCGGGTCGTTGTCCCGGACGGATCGAGTCGCAAAATACAATCAACTGCTTCGCATTGAGGATGAATTGGGTGCGGCGGCCGTCTATCGAGGTCGTGCAGCGGTCCCATCGAGGGCCTAATCGTGATGATGATCAAGCCGAACCGGGGTCGCGACTGGTTGGATTGGCAACGGAAGCTCTGTTCCGCCGGCAAATGGGTGGGGCTCGGAGCGCTGTTCCTCATGATGGGAACCCTGTTGTTCGGCGAGATGGGGATTTCGCGGTACTTGCATTTGCGTGACCATGCGGAGCAGCTTGATCAGGAGCTGGCCGAGCTTCAGCGGTTGAACGGCGAACTGCGGACGGATCTGGATCGCGTGCAATACGATCCGACTCGCATCGAAGAACTGGCCCGGGAACGGTTAGGGTATGTGCGGAAAGGAGAAACGGTGTATCAATTGGCTCCGATTGGAGAGAAGGAACGGTTTCCCACGGTGAGGACACCATGAAGTTTGGAAGTGTGGCCATCATCGGACGGTCGAATGTCGGGAAATCGACGCTCCTCAATCGTCTGCTGAAAGAAAAAATCGCCATTGTCTCCGACAAGCCGCAGACCACCAGGACGCGGATTCTGGGTGTGGCGCATGTTGAGGGCGCTCAAATTGTGTTTCTCGATACGCCCGGGTTTCACGAACCGCATCACTTGTTGAACCGCCGGATGGTGCGCACGACACTGGACACCTTCGACGATGCCGATGTGCTGTATGTGGTGGTCGAAGCCACCGCTCAGCCAGGCCCTGGTGATCTCGCTGTCATCGAGCATGTGAAGCAGGCGGTTGCCAAGCAGGCGCGGCCGGTGGTGTTGGTGATCAATAAAGTCGATCTGGTGAACAAGTCGCGATTGTTGCCATTGATGGAGCAGTATTTGCGGATTTTCCCCTGGACGGAAATCGTTCCGGTCTCGGCGGAAACCGCGGACAATGTGGATCGCCTGTTGTCGGTGACGGTGTCGCTCCTGGCGGAAGGTGAAGCGACGTTCGGCGACGATGTGGTTACGGATCAATCGATGCGCACCCTCGCGGCGGAACTGATCCGGGAGAAAATTCTGCAGCAGACCTACGAAGAGGTGCCTCACTCGGTGGCGGTCGAGATCGAGGAGTTTATCGAGACCAAGAAATTGACCAAGATCGGCGCCGTGGTGCTGGTCGAGAAAGAGTCGCAAAAAGGCATTCTGATCGGCAAACACGGCGAACGTCTCAAACTGGTGGGGACGGCGGCCCGGGAAGATATGGAACGCCTGTTTGGGATGAAGGTCTTTTTGAAGGTCTGGGTCAAAGTGCGCGAATCCTGGCGGGAAGACGAACAAACGCTTGCGGAGTTAGGTTATTAACGACCTCACCATCCAACCGCCCGAGCCTGCGCGACTTCCTGATCGGGAGCCGCTCGGGAAAGATGCGTCTCGTGACGCCGGCGGGGGACAGGCGAAGCCCGACGTGCGGCTGGTCTCCATTCAGCGGCTTCTGCGCCGTGGCGCCATCACCAATCTGGCCAAGATGCTGGCGCGCATGCATCCCGCGGATATCGCCAACGTCATCGACCATCTTTCCTCACTGAAAGAAAAACGCGAAATCTTCGAACTGGTGCGCGGAGACGTCAAGCGTGGGCAGGTGCTCAGCGAATTGGACGGCGAGAGCATCACGCTGGTGTTATCCGATCTGCTGCCTTCCGATGCCGCCTGGTTGTTGAAAGACCTCGGTTCCGACGATATCGCCTACATTTTGAGTGTGATTCCGAACGATCGCGCCAAGGAGATCCTGGCGCTGATGCGGACGGAGGACTCTACTGAAATCGCCGACCTGCTGAAGTACCCCAAAGGCACGGCCGGCGGCATCATGACCACCGAGTTTTTCGCGCTCTTCGAGGATGCCACGGCGCAGGAAGCCATTCGTCGCTTGCAGCAGGCCACCGACGCGGAAATGGTGTTCTACATCTATGTGACGGACAAGGAGGACCGGCTTGTCGGTGTGTTATCGCTGCGCCAATTGCTGACCGTCCCTCCGGCGACTCCGTTGAAGAACATCATGACCCGGGATCTGATCAGCGTGGCTGTGGACATGGATCAGGAGGAGGTCTCGCGCCAGGTCGCGAGCTACAACCTGCTGGCCATTCCGGTGGTGGAGAAAGACGGCAAATTGGTCGGTATCATCACGGTAGACGACGTCGTCGATGTCATCCGTGAAGAAGCGACCGAAGATATGTTGAAAATGGCCGGCGCCATCGAAGAGGACGCGATGTTCAAGTCCTCCAGCATGGCCGCTGCCCGTGTGCGTCTGCCGTGGCTCTTTACCAATCTCGTCGGGAGCCTCCTGTCCGGCATGCTGTTATGGATGTTCAGGTATACCATTCAGGAAGTGGTGGCCATCGTCAGTTTTATCCCCGTCATCGCGGCGATGGGGGGCAACGTCGGGTTGCAGTCCTCGACGCTGATTATTCGAGGGCTCGCCACCGGCCTGGTGGAACTCACCGACGTGTGGAAGATTTTCTTTCGCGAAGCGAAGATTGCCTTCCTGATGGGCATTGCCTGTAGTCTGATGCTGACCGTGGTGGGCTGGTTGTGGCATCAGGTCTTCTTGGGCATGGTGGTCGGTGTGTCGCTCATTACGGCGTTCCTGGTCTCGACGAGTATGGCGACGGTGATGCCGATCGTCTTGAAGCGGATGGGCGTGGATCCTGCCGTTGCCGCCGGCCCGTTCGTGACGACGGCCAATGACATTACCGGCATTGCCATTTACCTCACGCTGGCGACGATCTTCCTCGAGCAAATTCGATAATGATGCGCGGTGGGTCTCCTCGTTTCCCTGTCATCCGTCACGCTGGGTGGTGAGATGCCGTTGGTGAAGACTGCTGCCATCGTGCTGCACAGCCGAAAGTGGGGAGACGCCGACCGGATCGTCACGTTCTACACGATGCGTTTAGGCAAGTTGCGCGGGGTCGCGCGCGGCGCGCGCCGCTTGAAGAGCCGTCTCGGCGGTATGATCGAGCCCTTTACCCTCTGCCAGCTTGATTTGTTTGAGAAGCCCGGCGATTCACTCTACCGGATTTCACAGGTCGCGTTGGATGAGCCGTTTGCCAAATTTCGAGACGATCTGACCCTCATGACCGCCGCGGGACGCATGGTCAACCTGGTGAGTGCCGTCATGGCGGAAGGCGATCCGGAGCCGCGGGTATTTGAGATGTTGGAGTCGGGGCTGCGCACGTTGCTGGAGAGTCGGGACGCGGCATGGACGACCCTCTTGTTCCAGATTCGTCTGTTGGGGATGACGGGGTTCCGGCCGCAAACCGAGCAGTGCGCGACCTGCGGCCAGGTGCATCGAAGCCCCCTCCCGCAATTCTCACCCATGGCCGGGGGGATCGTGTGCGAGCGGTGCGCGAGCCGCCAGCCGTTTCGTTGCACGGCGTTGTCCCGCGGAAGCGTCGCATTTCTCCATCAAGCGTTACATATGCAGCCGGCGCTCTTGAATCGACTGCATGCGGCCGGCCAGGTGCGGACTGAAGTCGAGTCGGCCATAGAAAGTTATGTCACGGTGGTGGCGGGGCGACGGCTTCCGCCGGTCGATTTTTTGACCAGTGGAAGCCCTGTGTAAAAGGGTATCCGGTTTGCGTGGTGCAGGTATTTTCGGAAGCCGAGTAAGGGAGCATTGCCTGTTATGAGTGAGACAGTGCTTGAACCGACCGACATGGAATGGGTGGCGAAGGGTGTCTTGAGCATCACGTGGAGTGACGGGCACAAGGCGCTCTATCCTGTCCGTTATCTCCGGCAGCATTGCCCGTGCGCCGCCTGTACGGATGAGTGGACGGGAGAACTCCGGTTGAAACCGGATGACGTGCCGATGGTCATTATGTTGCAGGATGTGCAGCCGGTGGGACGGTATGCGTTCCAATTTACATGGAGTGACGGGCATGATACGGGGATTTATTCCTATACGTTTCTTCGGCGGATGTGCCAGTGCGATGTTTGCCAGCCGGTGAAACCTGTGGAGACGCGGTCCAGACGGTTGCTCTGATCGGTCCGGCGCGGGCTCAAGGGCCCGACGGAAGGGGAGGTTCACTCAGATGACGCAAGCTCGATTTATTGTCTTGGGAGGGTGGTTGCTCGTCGCTGTGCTCTCGGCGGGCTGTTCGAGTCTGCCTTCGTTGGATCAGCAAAAACAGCTGGTTCAGCAGGGGGACTATCGAATCCATCAGCTGACCCCGAGAGCCTTCGTTGAAACCTGGGGGGAGCCGACCTATACCCATCAGCAGTTCACGCATTTCTTCGGGATGCAGGACGGGCAACTGATTCCTCAGTCGCGCATGGCGCTCGGAGAGTCTCCGCAGGGGTGGGAGACCGGGCTTGCCGCGGGCGATGCGTTATTCCTGGCCTATGCCGATCGTGGCCAGTATCTGGTGTTTCTTGAGGAGATGCTCGTGTACCATCAGGCGATGACGCCCGAAAAGGTCCATGCCGTCGGCAAGACCTGGAAGTACGAGTCCCAGTTCAAGACGCGCCTCGAATTGTCTCCGGCTATGAAGTAAGTGGTGCTGGATCCTCCTATGACGGCTCCTTCCAATCAGCCTTCCTTGAAGATCTGCATGGTGTCCTCCGAGGTTGTCCCATTTGCGAAAACAGGTGGACTCGCCGATGTGGTCGGAGCCCTCGCGACCGAGTTTGCCAGGTTGGGGCATGATGTCTGTGTGCTGCTTCCTGCCTATCGACAGGTGGATGCGCTGGGCTATCAGGTGGTCGACTACGCCCGGTTGGCGGTGCCGACCGCGCAGGGGCTGGTCGAGGCGCGTATCCAGGAGCTCACCGGCGCGCATTCGAATGTGGCAGGTTCCGGACGCCTGCGAGTCTTGACTGTTCGCCACGATGCGTTCTTTTCCCGTTCAGGTCTCTACCAGGAGGCCGGCCGCGACTATCCCGACAATCTCGAACGGTTTGCATTTTTCTGCCGGACCGTCATGGAATTACTGGTGCACTTCGGTGAAAAGGACGGATGGCAGGCGGATCTGCTGCACGTGCATGATTGGCAAGCCGCGCTGTGTGCCGTCTACTTGCGGACGCTCTATCAGGCGAAGGTCGCCTTTGGCAAGATCCGTAGCGTGCTGACCGTCCATAATCTGGGATATCAGGGGCTATTTCCGGCTGAACATTTTTCCCTCACCGGCCTGCCCGCACAGCTGTTTACCCCCGCGGGGCTTGAGTTTTACGGGAAACTGAATCTCTTGAAAGGAGGGCTCGTCTTCGCCGACCTCCTCACTACCGTGAGTCCCACGTACAGTCAGGAGATTCAGACGCCGGAATATGGTTGTGGGCTGGAGGGGGTGATCAGCGGGCGGAAGGACGTGCTGCATGGAATCGTAAATGGCATTGATGCTGAGATTTGGAATCCCGCCAAGGATCCCCACCTGCCGGCCCAGTATTCTGTCTCCGATATGTCCGGCAAGGCGCGATGCAAGAAAGGGCTCCAGCGGGAACTCAAGCTTGGTACCGAGAAGGGGCCGCTTATCGGGGTGATTGCGAGACTGACCGGTCAGAAGGGCATCGATCTCGTGATCGACATTATTCCTGAGCTCATGGAGCTTGATGTCCAAGTCGTGATTCTCGGGACCGGAGATGTGAAGTATGAGCAGCTGGTGCGTGAGTTGGCCGAACGCTATCCTGGGCGACTCGCGGTGCGCAACGTTTTCGACGAAGGGCTAGCCCATCGGATTGAAGCCGGGGCGGACATATTTCTCATGCCGTCCCGTTATGAGCCTTGCGGCCTCAGTCAGTTATACAGCCTTCGCTATGGTACGGTTCCTATCGTGAGGAAGACCGGAGGATTAGCCGACACCGTGGTCAATTATGCGCCGAGTACTTTCAAGGGCTCACGCGCCACCGGTTTCAGTTTCACGGATACCAGTGCGGACTCGCTTTTGACCTGTCTCTTGCTTGCATTGTCGATCTATCGGAAAAAGGCGGATTGGCACCGCATCGTCAGGGCGGGCATGGAGCAGGATTTGTCGTGGGCTCGATCAGCCGAGATCTATCTGCAGTTATTCCAGGAGCTGCTTGAAGGGAAAGAGCCAGAGCGGAAGTAGCGCTCACCTGCGCGAAGCGCAAAGACTACCGAAGAGCGGCTTGGAGTGTCAGGTCGAGGTACGACAGCCGTTCCCGAGCTTGCGATGCGTAGTAGGAATAGTCGGATTGTGTCTGGTTTTCTAGCACCTGCCTGAATTCATTACGTGCCAGATCATGTTCTCCGACTGCAACGGCCAGATTTCCTGCATGCAGGCTGCACGCTGCGGCCATGGCGTGAACGTCCACCGCCAGTCTCGAGGTCGGCTGGGTCACCATGCTCTTCAGCTTGGTGGGGAGAAAGTCTTCGAGTGGTGAACGGAGAGCTTGGGCCTGACTGACTTCTCGTAATTTGTGTGAATCAAGCAGGGCCGATTGGGTTTGGTCTGAGGACAAGCAATGTGTGTAGGTGCTCCACACATCCATAAACCTAACATTATCGTAGCGAACAGAGGTTGTCGCAGGGTTGGATTGACAACCGACGAGGGACAGGGAAGCGACCAGAATGGCGAAGATGCCGGCTCTGATGTCTCGTTTATCGCTCATATGCTGCTGCCTCCGATCCCTGTCTCTTTGTCGAGACAGTAGGGTATTGAGCAAGTGTCGGGCCAGGCCGTGAAACTATAAGTGGTTGAAATGGAAGAGATAAAGTTCTGTATTTGAGGCTGGTCCTGTCTCAATAATATGTCACTGTGTTGAATAGAACACGAAAGATGAGTTCGGACAGGCATCTTGAATGAGCGACGATGGTCCTATGGTGACTTCCCTGGCGTGACTTCCGGCCGTCGAGATTGCGCGGATCGCTTGGTGGCGTGACGGGTAGTGTCTGGTATGGCTGAGTCTTCAGTGCTGGTCGGCGTTGCCCTGCGAAGACCTCGACTGTATCTTGATCTTGCAAATTCGGTGGTAGAGAACTTCTCCATGACCGAGTCTGTGCTCGGCCATCGCTCGCAGGACGACGGATGCGAGATGGTATTCCTGTGACGAAGCGGTGGCGGCGTACCCAGTCACTGGGCTACTATTCTGCAGCCGAGCGACGGATAGAGCGAAGGGGGCACCAGCGATAGTTACAGCTGAAGCAGCCAATTGTTGGCTGGATGTCCGTCACATGGTTCGGCCGTGCGCCGGCGGTTGTGACTCTAGCGAATTTTGTGCGTGGCTGATATTGTCGGGATTCGTGGTGTGCATGTCCTTTACCGTGTGACGGGTCATGTAACCCGGCGGCACGCGTTGCTTCAAGCAGCTGGTTCCGAAGATGGGACGGTTGTCGCCATGCAGCTGCCTGATCGTTGTGACATATATCCCAGCAGTCAACCCGTATCGAGTGCCATCCTTTTGGTGAAAGGTTCCTCCGCTCATGAATGCGAGCCAAGCATTGACCAAGACACGTCAATTTAGAAACCTGCTCCTCTCTGAACACCTGCAGTTCATCTGCGAAGCCCACAACGGACTCAGCGCGAAAATCGTCCAAGAGGCCGGGTTTCCCGGTATTTGGGCCAGCGGGCTCTCCATTTCGGCTCAGTTCGGCGTACGTGATAACAATGAGGCCAGCTGGACCCAGGTACTTGAAGACCTGGAATTCATGTCCGATGCCACCCGGATTCCGATCCTCCTCGACGGTGACACGGGGTACGGCAATTTCAACAACATGCAGCGGCTCATTCGCAAACTCGAACAGCGCAATATCGCCGCGGTGTGCATCGAAGATAAGTTGTTCCCCAAGACCAACAGTTTTCTCAAGGGCGATGCGCAGCCGCTCGCCGATATGCAGGAATTTTGCGGCAAAATTAAAGCTGGGAAAGATGCGCAGACCGACCCTGATTTTTGCCTGATTGCCAGGGTTGAGGCCTTTATTTGCGGGTGGGGGTTGGCGGAGGCGTTGCGGCGTGCGGAGGCCTATCATCAGGCGGGCGCGGACGGCATTCTCATTCATAGTGCGCTCTCGGTGCCGGATGAGATCCTCGCGTTCAAGCGGGAATGGGGCAATCGTTGTCCGGTGGTGATTGTCCCCACGAAATACTATGCAACGCCGACGGATGTGTTTCGGCAGCATGGTTTTTCGATGGTGATCTGGGCAAATCATATGCTGCGCGCAGCCGTGGCCAGCATGCAGAAAACCGCGCGAGCGTTGAAGGAGAGTGAGCATCTCCTCTCCATTGAGGATAAGGTCGCGCCGGTCTCTGAAATATTTCGACTGCAGAATGCCGCGGAGTTATTGGAGGCGGAAGAACGTTACCTGCCTCGAGGTGCCGAGGGCACCTCAGCGGTGGTATTGGCCGCGTCCCGGGGACAGGAATTGGGGGAACTGACCGAGGACCAACCCAAGACCATGGTGAAAGTGCAGGGCGTTCCCATCCTGAGCCACATCGTCGATGCCTACAATGCCGTTGGGATTAAAGATATTTTAGTCGTCCGTGGTTATAAGAAAGAGGCGGTGGACCTCCCCAACTTGACGTATATCGACAATCTTGAATTTGCTGAAACCGGCGAATTGGCCTCCTTGTCCCAGGCGTTGCAATCCAGAAAGGGGCGTTTCCAGCCGACGATTGTTTCCTATGGAGATGTCTTGTTCAATAAGTATATTCCGCAGGCGCTGTGCCAGGAGCAGGATGACTGCGTGATTTTTGTCGACAGCAACTGGAGGGATCAAAGCAGCTATGCCCGCTTGGGCGGTTTTGCCGAATGTTCCGTTCCGAATTCGCGGAAAGCCTTCAATGCAAAAATCTATCTCAAGCAATTGGGGAAGACCGTTCCCGAAGAGTCGATCCATGGAGTCTGGATGGGGTTTCTTAAACTCTCCTCCAGCGCGGCCAGCCAGGTCAATGATCTCCTGTTGAACATGCTTGCCGATCCGGCGAATCGAAGGGCCGGCATTCCGCAATTGCTGCAGGAACTCCTGAAACGGGACGTCCCGGTCCGTGTGTTGTATACGGTCGGTCATTGGTTGGATGTCAACAGCCTGGAGGATGTTGTCCAGGCTGGGAATTTCTGAGTTTCAATCCAAGTAATATTCAGTTAGTTGGTGTTGGTCGGATGAAAAGTCCTGTCCGCAGTGAAACACAGGTGAGGTCCGGCTATGAGAGGCATAGGCCTCAGGAGAGACGACGGCATGATTGATCCACGGGAGTTTATTACGCACCTTCAGGCCAGTGGGGTGGAGTTTTTTACAGGGGTACCTGATTCTCTGTTGAAGGAGTTCTGTGCCTGTCTTGAGCATGTTCCTCGTGCCGGTCACCACATCATCAGTGCTAACGAAGGAGGAGCTGTGGCGCTGGCGCTCGGGTACCATCTCGCGACACGGAACGTTCCGCTGGTCTATCTGCAGAATTCCGGGTTGGGAAACATCGTCAATCCTCTTTTGTCGTTGGCCGACCCCGAAGTGTATTCGGTTCCTCTCTTGCTTGTGATCGGGTGGCGAGGAGAGCCAGGTGTCCATGATGAACCGCAACACAAGAAACAGGGGCGGGTGATGCTCTCGATGCTCGATGCAATGGAAATTCCTCATTCCATTTTAGGACCTGAGACAGTTGATCCGCAGGCGGCTCTGAGGGATGCCTTGGCTCATGTTCGAAAGATGAGCGCACCGTATGCGCTCGTCATTAAAAAAGGGACTTTTCAATCGTTCGCTGCCCCCAAAGTAGAGAAAAAAGATTTTCCGCTTTCTCGGGAAGAAGCGATTCAGCAGGTGATCGAATCGTTGGGTGAACGGGATGTGCTCATTTCTACGACCGGCATGCCATCTCGTGAAGTATATGAGTATAGAAGCAGGCGAGGAGAAGGCCATCAGCGGGATTTCTTAACCGTGGGAGGGATGGGACACGCTTCCCAAATCGCCCTAGGAATTGCGCTCCAAAAACCCAGACGTTCCGTCTATTGTCTTGATGGAGATGGCGCTCTGCTCATGCACATGGGGGGCCTTGCTATCACCGGCGTTCTCAAACCCCGTAATTTCAAGCATATCATTGTGAACAATGGGGCCCACGATTCGGTAGGCGGGCAGCCGACTGTTGCCTTTGATGTCGATGTTCCGGGCATTGCTCATGCTTGCGGCTACGAATCGGTCTTCTGTGTCCAAACCAAGCAGGAACTTCAGTCCTCTCTGGAAGAGTTGCAGCGTTCAAGTGGTCCGAGTTTGTTGGAGGTCCGAGTACGCTGTGGTGCCAGGAAGGATATCGGGCGTCCCTTAACTACTCCAAGTCAGAACAAGAATGCGTTCATGGATTTTGTCGAGAATTGAGGCGTGAGGTGGTTCGCTCGAGCGTTTTGTGCGGGATGGCAGTTTGGGTGAAGCTCAGGCTGGTAAGTGAGCGTCAGGTCTGTGGCTGGCTCCTAGTGAAATCCATAATCTTATTTTCGCAGGATGAAAACTAGAAGGTTAAGATCGGAACACTTGGACTAGAACTCCTGTCCGAGTCGTTGAATTTGTCTTTCGCATGATGTGTTTGATGTGTTCCTTCACTGTCTGCTCGGTGATCTTCAGCGCGTTGGCAATTTCCTTATTGGTCCATCCCTTTGCCAGATTTTCAACCACTGATTGTTCTCTGTTTGTGAGCTGAAACCGTTCCTTGGCTTGATCGGTATTAAGTTGCTGCCGGCGGCCAAGCTCTTCCAGTGTTACGACGAGGCGGGCATGCTGGATGCCACCTCGATCGGGCAAGCCAAATCCTCGAAGGAGGACTGGCTGATTTGGGTTTCCTGCGATTCGTTTGACCTCAAATTGTTCCCAGTCCTTCGCCTCGGTGCGAACTTGGAGTGCCTTCAGAACTTCGGTACAGAGTTCGGTCAAGGCGGCGGGAAGCACCCCCTGGGCGGACTTTGCAGGTGCGCCTCCGTTTTCAGCCATATTGATGAGCTTGGACAGCTCAGCAGCTTGTCGATTCATATGCAGCAGTTGCATGGAGGAGGATAAAACGACGATTCCGGCACCTGCACGTTGGTCGGCCAGGTTGTCTGCAGGTTCCTGAGAGTGAACAGCGTTTTGAGCCACGATTATACTCCGTATGGTCCTTAATCTCTCTAGACAATCAGGCTATTTCTGATAACCTAAAGCATGTGCCCGTTACTAGTAATGCTACATAATACTTTCGAGGTAGTCAAATTATACTTGTGGGGGAGTTATCCGTACGTCATTGGTATTGTTCGTTGACGCTCGTACTTCTATACTGGAAAAGCAGAGGCAATTATCGCTGGGTAGGGCATCTGGCATGAGATGAACTGGTAGAAGACCTCGGCAGCTGTTGTTCAATAGACGTACCGGACCCGTCCATCAACCATAAACTGCTTAGTTATTAATGGTATAGGCCCTGGTTGGTTTCAGTCAGGCATTTTGTAAAGTTTTGTGCGGTAGTGAGGTTTCAAGAGATGCGTGATCTAAGCAGTCAAAATGGGCCTGTAGCCCAAGACGGATGGGACTGGCCTACAATTGCGGCCAGCGAGAAGCACGCCGAGCGGCTAGCGCTCCTTCGTCCAATCTCTTATGAAATGTCCCTGCCAAATCGTGAAGGTGGTCAAGACGGAACCAGCGCGTTCCACGGACGAGCACTCTCATTGAACATTAGCAGTGGGGGAATGTTGATCCTGATGGCTCAGGCGCCACTGCTTGATCAGGTCATTAAGGTACATGTTCCGACCCCTGTCGCGCTGGCCGAGACCCCAACACTTGCGGAAGTACGCTGGATTAGAAAAGTCCCCTTTTCAGCGTCTGGAAGTGGGGCATCCTTTTTCGTGGGTTTGAAGTTTTTGTTCTCGGCGGGAAGGTAGATGCTAGGCAGTTGTTGCAAGTGGCCAGCTGGAATTTCGTCAGGAGAATAAGTCATGAATGGTAAGGCCTTGTTGAGTGGTATTGTTCTTGTTGGAAATGTGATCGGCGTGGCGCACGCCGGACAATTTGACCAGGCGCCTAAGATGACGTTAGTGGCGGGATCATCTCCAGGGGCAAGTTCATCTGGGGTGCGCCATGGAGGAGAAGGGGCAGAAAAATCATCCCTCACGGTGACCCCGGATTATATTATGGGCCCAGAAGATGTTTTGGAAATTACAGTCTGGAAAAATGCTGATCTCTCCAAACAAGTTCAAGTTCGGCCTGATGGAAGGATTTCGCTCCCGCTCATCGGTGATGTCTCAGCAGTGGGACGAACGGCGGCTCAGCTGACCGAAGAGATTTCTGCCCGATTGAAGTCATATATGGAAAACCCGACGGTTTCGATCTTGGTTCGGGAAGTAAATAGTTACCAAATATATGTTCTTGGTGAGGTGAATGCACCAGGTAAGTACCCCTTAAAAAGCAAAACAACCTTGTTGCAGGCGATTACGATTGCGCATGGTTTTACGCAAGTGGCTGCGCGCAACAAGATTGTGGTATTTCGATTTGGAAAAGACGGCGAGGGGCTGAACAAGATTAAGGCGAGTTACGACGATATTGTTCTGAGGGATGGTTCCGATCAAAACATAGAGCTAAAACCAGGAGATCAGATTGTCGTGCCCTCGGAGACGATGGTGGTGTTGCCGTCCAGGTAGAGCCTCCTCAGTCGAATTTACGGGTGACATTTTGCTGTCGCGAGCCAAAGGAGTGGGGAAATTGAAAACTTTCGGTTGCAGATGGTTGCGAGGGGGGGTATGTATTGTTTTCAGCCTGCTTCTGGCTCTCCCGGGGTGCTGGATCGGGAATGAACAAATCGACTTTAATGTCACCTATATTCCACCGAATGAGTTCTTGTTGGGACCGGAGGACGTTCTTGTTGTAAATATATGGCGAAATCAAGAGCTGTCCCGAGAAGTTATTATTCGTCCTGATGGGAAAATCTCTATGCCTTTAATCGGTGACGTTCAGGCTGCAGGAATGACATCCAATGTCTTGGCAAAGCGAATCGCAGATGGGTTGGCCGAGTTCATGTCCAACCCGACAGTGTCGGTGCAAGTCAAAGAGGTCAATAGTTATTATGTGTACGTCCTCGGCGAAGTATCAAAGCCGGGTAAGGTGCCGCTAAAATCCTATGCGACGGTTTTGCAAGGCATCTCGTTAGCTGGAGGTTTCACAACGTTTGCGTCGAGAAATAAAATCCATGTGCTTCGCGTTGTACCCAATGGTCAGGGGCAGCCGAAACAGGTTCAAATTCCTGTTCCCTATGAAGACATTATTCAAGGTAAAAACTCGGAGGGAAATTTCTTCCTCAAGGCTGGTGATGTCATTGTTGTGCCGTGACCAGTGCGTGAAGATACGTTGGTTGTGTTACGGCGTTTTTGCCCTGTTGTCTTGTTGGACTACATCCGACTCTGCCGCGCAACAGATACGCGTGGTGCCGTCAATCTCGGTTATCGAGCAATACGACAGTAACGTGTTTTTCACGCCGAAGTCGTTATTGGCACCAGGTACAAAGGCCGATGATTTTATCACTGTAGTTACTCCTCAGCTGAATTTTATGCAGAGTAACTCACTGGTGAAAGCAAATCTGTCGGTTGGCGCGATTGTTCAGAAATTCGTGAATAACTCAGCCCTGGACAACGTCGGATTCAATGCGAGTACGGGAATTGATCTCTCCCAAGCTGTGAGTAGGATTCTGCCACGAATGCGAGGGGCTCGGATCTTTGGAACATACATGTATACCCCTTCGGCCCCTGCATTCGGTGCTGGTAGCCTCGGAGGTGGGGCTGGAATGGGAGGGGGAGGTTTCGGGGGAGGAGGGTTTGGTGCCGGAGGGATCGGGATTGCAGGGCCGATTGACTCGGGACTGCTCACTCAGCGAATTAGAACCACTATGTTCAACGCTGGGTTTGCAAACTCTTACTCCCTTTCGCCGACTACAGATTTTCAAACTACCTACACCTATTCTCAGCTTAGTTTCGGTGGGTCATTCACCCCATCTACGACAGTGTCGGGACAAGCCCAGAACACGGTGTTTGATACCACGACCCATTCCATTTCAGCAGGGCCGACTTCACGCATTTCCGCCATCGACACCTTGACCGTGAAGTATACGTTTATGCAAATGTCTCAAGCTCAATTTGGCGACTATGCGACGCATGGTGGGACACTTGGCTGGGGGAGAGCGTGGACCAAGGAGTGGAGTTCCTCGCTTAACGGGGGCCTGACTCTTGTTGAGCCTATTCCGGACACCTCTACTACTGGAGGGCAACGAAGAATCCCCGCCACAATGTTTCCAACTGGGGGCTTTAGCCTAACTTATGCCTCAGGCTCTTCTTTTCTTAGGAAGTTAGGTAGTGAAATTCAAGAGGCGACTGGAACGAGTGGTGCTGGTTCTGTAGGAGGTGGAGGCTTTCTTCCACTTCTTGCTGGCATGAATATGCCCGGAGTGATCGCGGCGCCAGGATCGTATCGGGTCACCCTCATGTATAATCTTGGCGTATTTCCAAGCTTCGTTCAATCTGCGGGAGCCATATATACCCATACAATTCTATTAGGAAGCACCGCTGGCATTACTGACAGGTTGAGTGCTCAGGCGCTTTTTAATTACGCGAGAAGTAGTTTTACCTCGGAATCCATTGGTACGAACTTTGCAACCTACGGCACGACGGTATCTCTTAACTATCTCATCACGCCCATGTTGACTGCCATGCTTAGTCACCAGTGGCTCAAGTTTGACACTGAAACGAGTGGGGTGAGTGCTGCCGATTTTGGCTTTGCTAAACAAGTAGTTCTGCTCGGTTTTACGTACGCGTATTCACCGCGTGGAGATTTCTTCAGGTCTGGTGCTTTCTGGGAAGGTCCAGCCGGCGCCTCTTCGTCTACTGAGTCAGGAGCGGGCAAATCTGGATCAGGAGGAGTGGATACAAAGAAATGAACACGCGCACATTGTCTCCGGAGGATTATTGGCGAGCGGTTGTTAGCAGAAAGTGGTTCGTTATTTCTGCAATCTTGGTCTCGCTGAGTATCGCTGGTGTGGTATGTGCACTCATGCCGAAGATTTATCAGTCAGCGACCAAAATGTGGTTTGAGGGTGCGAAGATAGAAGAGTCCATTGTAAGCGGCCCTAATCCAGCTGGAGGCCTGTACTCACCCACACTCGACGATCGCGTCATGGAAGTGCGACAGTTTGTGATGGGGAGAAAAACTCTTGGGCAAATTGCGGGAGAGTTTGGGCTTTTTGGATACGAAAAAGATCGTCCGGATGTTCCAGAATCAGAGAATGCCATCAGAGCTATGCGGGGATCGATTAAGGTTGAGCCTACCAAGGACAAGCTATTTATCACTCTTTCATTCTCTAATGAAGATCCGATCATCGCTAGAGATGTGACTTCAAGACTTAGTGATTTGTTCATTGAGGAGACGTTGAAGGATCGGGAGCGAGGCGTCGAGGCGGCGGAGGATTTTCTTGGACTTGAGTTGAAACATGCAAAAGCTGAGCTCGAGGTAAAGGAAAAAATTATTTCAGAGTTCAAACAACAACATCTCGGAGAACTTCCGCAGCAGATAGATGCAAATCTTCGTAAGCTAGATCGACTTCAGGATGACATGCGGTCACAAAGTGAGCAGGCCCAGAATCTGGCCAATCGATTGGCCCAAATCGACAAGTCAATTAAAGATTATGAGGAAACTGGAGAAATCAGTAGTGATTCGCCGGTCGGTGGTTCCAGCAAGCGCAATAAGGATCCACGCCTTGGGAGAATTAAGGAGTTAGAACGGCGCTTGGTGGAGCTGTCCTCAACATATAAAGAGACCTATCCCGATCTGGTACAAGTTAAGGAGGAGATTAAGAAACTCCGAGAAATGACTTCAGCTCAATATCGCGATTTGTTGCCTGATAGCGAGGGCGTTGAAGAACCGGCTGCTGGGAAAAAGTCTAAGCGCAAGGCAATTGATCCATACCATGCTGAGCTTCTCAAGCAGCGTGAGGAGATTGTTCTTGAGCTGGATGCGGTAAAACGCCACCAGGCACATATTTCTAGTGAAATCTCTCAGTATGAGCGGAGGGTGGAACATACCCCAGAGCGGGAACAGAAGCTAAAGACACTTGAACGGGACTATGAAAACCTTCAAAAGAATTATCAATCGCTTCTGGACAAGAAGCTCAGTGCCGGCATGCAGAAGAGTTTGGCCCAAGGACGCAAGGGAGCCAAGTTTAGCATCGTAGATCCGGCCTATACGCCCGTTGTTCCTGTTGTGCCCAACATTCCGTTGATTATGGCGGCGGGACTTGTCCTGGGCTGCGCGTTAGGTTTTGGCGGTGCCGTCGGTCTTGAGCTTATGGGACGAGGATTCCGGTCTGCGGAAGAGGTTGAGCTGACTTTAGGCCTGCCGGTGATTGCGTCAATTCCACTCTACGAAAGTGCGTTCGGCGGATCAATGCAAACCGTGCGGGCACTTTCTGGCAAAAGCCGAAATGCTTCGGTGTTGCTCCCGCGTTATGGAAAACAGGGGGAAAGTCTGGAGATTTCTGGAGGCCTTCCTGTTGCATCTGTTAGCAAGTCCAGAGGTGCCAATGGGAAACTAAATGACCCAACTCCTGGTCTGGAGTTGGTCTCAATGTGGCGACCGCTTTCATTTGTGGCGGAGCAATACCGTGTTGCGGCCACTCGGCTTGAGTTGATGACAGGGGATCGAAAGAGTACGGCTATAGTTGTGACCAGTGCTGTCATGGGAGAGGGAAAATCCTCTACAGCTCTTAATTTGGGCTACGTGCTGGCAAAAGACCTTGATCGTAAAACAATAGTGATCGATTGCGATCTCAAGCGGCCTATGCAACATATCTATGCAGGAGTTTGGCAGCAACCGGGTCTGGCTGAAGTTCTGCGTGGCACCAAGGTGGTCGAAGATTGTTTGCAGAGACTTGGGGAGGCGGGCCCATGGATTCTTACCGCAGGGTCGGTCGGAGATAACCCTTTGGCCTTATCGAAAATGCATCAGTTGGCTGATCTGATCGCTGAACTGAAAGAAAGGTTTGACTACGTGATCATTGATGCTCCACCGGTGTTGCCACTTGCTGACATGCAGGTGTTGGCTAGCATGGGAGATCTTCTCGCTTATGTGGTGAAGGCAAGCATGACTGGTCGCGATATTGTACAAAAGGCATTGAGAGTCATCGGTGATACCACCAATGTGGGGATTATCTTGAATGGTTTAGATGCACACACCACTCCCTATTACATGCAGCAGGAGTATTACCGCGAAGCTCACCATGAACAGCTCAAGTAAGTCCGAACAGGAGATCGGCCTCGAGACTGTGGTCAACCAACCACCACTAGTTTCGGTGTCGGTTAGCTTTCCTAAGTTCACGCGGAGAGTGTTAATTCTAGGTGTTGGGCCCCTTGCTCGAGATCTCTGTCAGACCCTTCTGTCTAAACGAACCGGTTTTACCGAAGTAGTGGGATTTCTTGATAAGGATGCGAGTCGGGTAGGTGAGCGGTTGGTAAATCCGAGCATCATCGGCACGTACGATCAACTATTTGAGATTGCGGAGCGATACCAAGTTCATACCGTGGCCGTGTGTTTGGAAGATCGTCGCGCAGTTCTGCCCGTTCAAACGCTGTTGGACATGAAGGCCATGGGGCGTGATGTTGTTGATGGCCACTATTTATATGAGGAAGAATCAGGCCGCCTTTCGATTGACCATCTCAAGCCGAGTGCACTCATCTTTTCGACGGGGTTCCGGCGTCGATTAGTCACGATGCTCTTGAAGCGGTGCCTGGATGTTTTAGTGGCAATCGTAGGAATAGTCGCACTGGTGCCGCTAGTATTGCTTCTCTCTATCCTTATCAAAGTAGACTCGTCCGGTCCTGTGTTCTACCGGCAAATGCGAGTTGGGCTTCGCGGCCGCCCTTACATGATCTGGAAGTTCAGGTCCATGCGGCAGGATGCTGAACAAAGCGGGGCGAGATGGGCCACAAGTGAAGATCCTAGGGTATCCAGAGTTGGTCGATGGATTCGGAAGTGGAGGTTGGATGAACTTCCTCAACTAATCAATGTGATGAGAGGCGAGATGAGTTTGGTTGGCCCAAGACCAGAGCGGCCGGTGTTTGTGCAGGAACTCAGAAACACCATACCTTATTACGATCTCAGGCATACCGTCCGTCCAGGAATCACAGGGTGGGCACAAACCCGTTTTCGGTATGGTGCATCGAAGGAAGACTCGCACGTCAAGCTTCAATATGACCTCTTCTATGTGAAGAATTTGTCACTGGCCTTGGATTTGCGAATTGTTATTCATACAGTGAAAGTAATGTTGATGGGTGAGGGGGCACGGTAGGGGGCGCAAATGCCTGAGTCAATTCCTAGACATTGTTTGTCATTTGATGTCGAAGAGCATTTTCAGGTTTCGGCATTTGAAACCCCTATGCGAAGAAGGCACTGGGGGCAATTTGAGAGTCGCGTCGAAGACAATACTGACAGACTGCTTGGATTGCTTGAAAATAGAGGCGTTCGCGCAACCTTTTTTATTCTAGGATGGGTAGCAGAGCGGTATCCTTCATTAGTTCGTCGTATTGCATCCGGTGGACACGAAGTGGCTTCACATGGGTATGCCCATGAACTCATAACAAGCCAAACTCCTAGTACTTTTCGCGAGGATATTCGTAAGGCCAAAGGTATCTTAGAGAACATTCTTTCTCAGCCTATGCTTGGCTATCGTGCACCGAGCTTTTCCATCACCAAAGATACGATGTGGGCGACTCAGATTCTGGTTGAAGAGGGCTATGTCTACGATTCCAGTATTTTCCCGGTACTCCATGATCGCTACGGTGTGCCCTCTGCAAACCCTGAGGCGCATCAACTGTTGACCGCATCAGGTCTCCTGTGGGAGGTGCCCCCCTCAACGGTTAAGTGCTTGGGGGTGCGGCTACCCGTTGCTGGGGGTGGGTATTTTAGGTTGTATCCGTATGCACTGTTGCGTGCACTCCTTCGCAAGTTGGAAGCCGAGGGGACTTCACTAGTGATGTATATGCATCCGTGGGAATTCGACCCGGATCAGCCAAGAATGGAAGGTTCATTGGTGTCGCGAGTGCGACACTACTTGAATCTTGATAAGACCGAAATCCGAATGCGGGAACTCTTGCAAGATTTCTCTTTTGCTCCAATTCGAGAAGTCTTTCCACAAATTGAACAAATGCACAGTGCGCGGCTGGTTCCTCAGATTTCGGAAGTGTAGGTGCATTCTGGAAAGAGTCCGTCAGCGGTTATACCCAGTTAGTGTTCTTCTCAGGGAAATTTTTGAAATTGACGATGCCCAGGTTTCTCTGACGTTTTGTTGCTCGCGATTAGATAGTTACTACTTTCGACAACAGTCAAACTGTGCTGACGTTCAGTATTCGCATCGTGGGTCGACTTCTTGCCTATTGGGGCGCATTGCGAGAGTGGTATCAGCAGATCCCGTCCCGAGTCGTTTCTCTCACATGCATAAGCGCGGGTGCTGGTAGTTCAACAGGATGGTTCTCTGCCTCTCGAGAAGCGTATTTGCTTGCCTCCATTGAGTGTGCACTATTCTTCGATCATAAGCAGCGCATTTGATTAGGATAGAAATCATTTCCTGCCGGCTGTGCTACTCTTGTGGTGTGGATCCGTCAACATTCATTGACACATTCCACTTGGGAAGACCCATGAAAAGAAGTGGATTCCGGTCATTTGCTCTAGAAGGAGCAGAGAGGTAGTTGTGCCGGAACTTTGGTCTCGGGTGGCGGAATTCAATAGCTAGCTAGGTATCAGGATGGAATCTACAGTAGAGCAAGAAAGCATGGCCGTGCTGGTAATAGAACCCCGCACAGGTTATGTCCAGGTGGGATGGCGTGAATTGTGGGCTGCACGGGAATTGTTGTACTTTCTCGCATGGCGTGATCTCAAAACCCGCTATGCTCAGACCGCTATCGGGGCTGGCTGGGCCCTCATGCAGCCTTTGCTCAGCACGCTGATCTTCACCCTAGTATTCAGTTACTTGGCAAAAGTGCCTTCAGATGGACTGCCTTATCCACTCTTTGCATTCGCTGCCATTCTGCCATGGTCCCTATTTGCGAGGAGCCTGGAGCGCAGCACATTGAGCGTGGTGACCGAAGGCGGCCTGATTAAGAAAGTCTACTTTCCACGGCTGATCATTCCAATCGCTGCCACCTTCATTAATCTCGTTGATTTTACCGTCGGTCTGCTGATCCTTATGGGAATGATGACCTGGTATCAAGTGCTGCCCCAGTGGACGGTGTTGTTTCTGCCTCTGTTCGTTCTTGTCGCACTGCTCACGGCGTTGTCGGTAAGTCTGTGGCTGTCGGCCCTCAATGTGAAATATCGTGATGTGGCTTCGGTCGTCCCATTGGTGACGCAGTTGTGGATGTTCGCCTCTCCGGTGCTCTACCCAGCATCTCTGGTACCCGAGTCGCTCCGGTGGTACTACGGTTTAAACCCTATGGCAGGGGTGATTGAGGGATTTCGGTGGGCGCTACTCGGCAAGTCGGCCCCCGACTGGACTATGGTGGCGGTGAGTTTGGGTGTTGTGGGATTCTTGCTGATCGGGGGTGTCATGTTTTTTCGGAGGGTGGAGCGAACCTTCGCCGATCTGATTTAGATGAGCAACATCGCTGTCAGCGTCACCGGGCTCTCCAAGCGCTATCGCCTGGGGACGACGCATGCTCAAGACGGCTCTCTCGCCGGAGCCTTGACGCGTGGGCTCCGCCGCCTCATCGGTGGCCCGTCGGCTTCCCCCCAGCCCCAGGACACCCTGTGGGCACTACGCGATGTATCGTTTGAGATCAAAAAAGGCGAAGTCTTCGGAGTCATCGGCACCAACGGCTCGGGCAAGAGCACGCTCCTCAAGATCCTCTCGCGGGTGACGGAACCCACCCAAGGCCGTGCGCTCATCCACGGCCGATTTTGTGGCTTATTGGAAGTGGGCACGGGCTTTCATCCGGAACTGACCGGTCGCGACAACGTCTTTATGAGCGGCGCGATTCTCGGCATGAAGCGGCAGGAGATCGCCCGTAAGTTCGACGAGATCGTGGCGTTTGCCGAAGTGGAGCAGTTTATCGACACGCCGGTGAAACATTATTCCAGCGGCATGTATGTCCGGTTAGGGTTCTCCGTGCTGGCCCATATGGATCCGGACATTCTGATCGTCGATGAGGTGTTGGCGGTGGGGGACGTCCGGTTTCAAAAGAAGTGCATGGGGAAGATGGAAGATGTGGGGCAGCACGGGCGGACGGTGATCCTCGTCTCCCATGACATGCCGGCGATTACCCGGATGTGTTCCCGCGCGATTCTGTTGAACAAGGGCGAGATCGTGCAAGCAGGGCCGGCGCATGAGGTGGTGAATCACTACCTCCATGCCGGACACATCCAGCCGGTAGTGGAATGGCCGGATCCGACCCAGGCTCCGGGCAATAACGTTGCGCGCCTCCGTGCCTTGCGGGTCAGATCCGAAGCGGGACAGATTTCGGATGTCATCGATATTCGAAAGCCTATGCGCGTAGAAATCGAATATGACATCCTCAAGCCGGGGCAGATGGTTGTTGCGCAATTTGGTTTCAATACCGAAGAAGACGTGATCGCGTTCATCGTCAACGACCGGGATCCAGCATGGTACAGGCGTCCTCGTCCCGTGGGTCGATATGTTAGTACCGCCTGGATTCCTGGGAATTTTCTGTCAGAGGGAACAATGGTAGTAGGGGGAGGGATTTTTTCGGAAGATCCTTGGCATGAGCATTGTGATGTGCCGCGAGCTGTGGGTTTTCGAGTTGTGGATCCTGGGACCAGGGATACGGCACGGGGTGACGTGACAGGACGGTGGGAAGGGGTTGTAAGGCCCTTGCTTCGATGGACAACAGAGCATAGCTCGCTATGACAGGGAACCACTAGTCAGTACTGGTATGATTGCTCCTCGCTGGGTTGAGAGCATGGAATCATGACAATCGATAGGGTTGTGCTGTTGGTTGTTCTGTGATCGGCTAATACGCTTGCAAATATGTTCGTGTGAGTAACTCTGTTGGCATGCGAATAGGATTCCGGCGTGAATAAGAGATAGTTAGCTGTGTAAAGCCAGAGATTGAAATAAGTCTCGCGTTTCCCGACTCCTTGGGCTGTGTGAATGATGCGAGACTACGGGCGGTCTTAACGCGAAAGCTCAGCTCCACCTTACTTGGCGAGTAGAATGCTATTTGAGGAGGTCTTTCAGCTTAAAGATGATATGGTAAAGACTAATGCCCCCTACCGGCCATGGTGAGTTTGTCGTGCCTGTGGGAACAGAATTGAGTGGGACGGCACATTCTGTGAATACGACTATGAGTTTGGGAATTGGCGAGCTTTCGATGATGTTCTGGGGAGTTATGCCTCCTGCTCGCTGCAGATAGGTATGTGCTCTGAAGTAGGTATCCATGTCAGTACGGATGGCGACAATGATTGATTGCTGGAGGTAGGGACATGAAAGCGGTGATTTTAGCTGGGGGATTGGGAACTCGATTGTCCGAGGAAACCGTGCTTCGTCCAAAGCCGATGGTGGAAATCGGCGGCAAGCCAATCCTCTGGCATATCATGCAAATTCATGCGGTGTATGGAGTAACCGAGTTTATCATTGCCCTTGGCTATAAAGGGGAAATGATTAA
The DNA here is from genome assembly GCA_000196815.1 of Nitrospira defluvii. Classification (GTDB taxonomy): domain Bacteria; phylum Nitrospirota; class Nitrospiria; order Nitrospirales; family Nitrospiraceae; genus Nitrospira_A; species Nitrospira_A defluvii_A. Next base: position 2,825,534 of record FP929003.1, on the reverse strand, counting down.
AGAGTACTTCCTGAATTTCTTTGCCATCAACAATGACTTGTCGGTGGATCTCTCAACGGGAAAAACGACAATTCATGATGGAAACCAGCCGAAGTGGACCGTTCATCTGGCCGATACAGGACAGACAACGCAGACGGGTGGACGGGTAAGGCGTTTGAGGAAATGGCTAGGAAACGATGAAACATTCATGTTGACGTACGGGGATGGCGTGGCAGATCTGAATATCAGCAAGTTGCTGGATTTTCATCGCTCCCATGGGAAAATTGCAACCATGACCTCAGTCCGGTCCCCAGCGAGGTTTGGTCGGATTGGATTTGACGGCGACCGAGTGACTGAGTTTTTTGAGAAGCCTGAGTCTGGGGAGGGGTGGATCAACGGCGGATTTTTTGTCCTCAACACAAAGGCCTTGGACTATATTGATGGTGATCATACGGCTTGGGAGCGTGAGCCAGTCGAACGCCTCGCTCACGCCGGCGAGATGGTAGGGTATAAACACTACGGATTCTGGTCGTGCATGGATACCCTAAAAGAAAAGAGTTACCTGGAGGAGTTGTGGAATTCTGGCAAGGCTCCCTGGAAGTTATGGTGACGAGTACTGAATATTCGAATTCTGAAATGCATAAGGTCGCGGACTCTTGGCGGCATCGTGCACAGGCAGAGAGGAGTACATGTCAATGACCGCTGATGCATCTTTGTTCGGGCAGGCGCAGGCATGGTTGGATGAAGATTGGGCGCGAATGGAGAAGACGCTGGGCCCTCGATTGGAGGCGTTTCGCGGGAAGCATATTCTTGTTACGGGGGCAGCGGGATTTCTCGGGTTTGGATTCCTCCATTTTTTTTCGTATCTAAATCGGAACCTCTTAAAGACTGAACCGCTGTCCATAGTCGCCGCCGACAATTACATCCGGGGTTGCCCACGCTGGCTGACTGAGTTAGCCGCAGCTAGCCCCGACATACAGCTGGTCCGGCAAGATATTACCAAGCCCTGGATGGGATCAGCGGGCCATCGTTTCGATTTCATTATTCACGGCGCATCCATCGCCAGTCCGAAAGTGTATCGACAATACCCGTTGGAAACTTTGGATACGAATATCTCCGGCTTACGGCATATGCTCGAGCTTGCCAAGAGTCATCGGGCTGAAAGTATCCTCTATTTCAGCTCAAGTGAGATTTACGGTGATCCGCCGGCTCATGAAATTCCAACGAACGAGGCCTATCGTGGCAATGTGTCATGTATCGGTCCTCGAGCGTGTTATGACGAATCGAAGCGTTTGGGCGAGACGCTCTGCTATTTATACCACCAGCAACATGGTGTGCGCGCGAAGATCGTCCGACCGTTCAATAACTTTGGCCCTGGATTGCGCTTGGCAGACGGCCGCGTGTTGCCTGATTTTTGTCGCGATATCCTGGCCGATCGCGATATCGTCCTTCGCTCGGATGGGAGTCCGACTCGTACGTTTTGTTATGTCTCGGATGCACTGACCGGATATCTCTTGACCCTGTTATCATCGCATCATGCTGAACCGTTCAATATAGGCAGTGATTCGCCTGAAATTTCAATGCGAGAGCTCGGTCGTATGTTGCTGGAGGTAGCCGGTAGTAAGCGGAAAGTTATCCATACGCCGAGTGAGGAAGCCGACTATCTGACGGATAATCCCAACCGCCGTTGTCCGAATCTTGAGAAGTCTCGATCGCTTCTCGGCTATACCCCGCTGGTCGATCTCCGGTTCGGACTGAGCAGAATGCTGCAATGGTACAAGCAGTTCGTTGGCTTGGAAGAGCTGGCGAAAGATGAACGTGTCGGCTAACCATTAGGGTGACCATGAAGATATCAGTGATGGGGACAGGATATGTGGGGCTTGTATCAGGGGCCTGCTTGGCAGAGCGTGGGCACCAGGTGACCTGTATCGACATCAGGCCTGAGGTGGTACAGGAAATTAACGCCGGACGTCCACCGATTCATGAAATAGGATTAGATAAGTTACTTCGCTCGGCGCGCGACAAGGGAATGTTGTCTGCCACCACGGATGCAAAGACCGCCATTCTCGATTCTGATGTAACTCTAATCTGCGTTGGTACGCCCACGGTGGATGGTCGGATGGACATGTCGCAAATTGTGGCTGCCGCAAAGGAGATCGGGTCGGCTCTAGCGAGCAAACGTGGATACCATGTTGTGGCAGTGAAGAGTACGGTATTGCCTGGAACCACGGAGGGACCGGTGAAGGCCGCTATTGAGTCTCACGTGGGTAGGAAAGTGGGGGACGGCTGGGGTTTATGCATGAATCCGGAGTTTTTGAGGGAAGGTCGTGCCGTCGAGGACTTTCGTGTTCCGGACCGCATTGTGGTCGGTGTCACAGACTCCATGACCGCAGAGGTGTTTCTGAACGTCTATGCCGATTTCACCTGTCCTAAATTGGTGACAACCCCGCGCACGGCTGAGATGATTAAGTATGTATCCAATTCCCTGCTTGCCACGATGATTTCATTCTCGAATGAAATCGGCAATATGTGTTCCGCAGTCCCCGGTGTCGACGCGCGTTTGGTGTGGAAGGGGGTTCATCTTGATAGGCGGCTTACGCCAATCAATGGACAGGTAGGTGGGGCGGCAGGAGTAACAGAGTATCTTTGGCATGGTTTGGGGTTTGGGGGCAGTTGTTTCCCGAAAGATGTGGCGGCGCTTCGAAGCTTTGGGCGTACCGTGGGCGAGCAGACTCGGATGTTGGACGCCGTGTTGGACATTAATGCCGACCAGCCTCTCCGGATGGTCGCCCTGCTGGAAAAAGAGTTGAAGCTAGCAGGCAAGACCGTGGCCGTGCTCGGCCTCGCATTTAAACCTGGAACGGATGATTTGCGGGAATCGCCGGCCTTGCCCTTGGTGGCTGAGCTTCGGAGGAAGGGCGCAAAGGTGCTCGCCCATGACCCCATTGCCATGCCCCATGCGAAGAAGCGACCGGAATTCCGGGATGTCGTGTTTGCTGAAGGTTGGGAGGAAGCGTTGAAGAAGAGCGACGCTTGTTGTCTCGTGACGGCGTGGCCTGAGTATCGAAGTATTCAGCCGACTGATTTTTTGAAATTGATGACCCGTGCTCTTGTGATTGATGGCCGTGGAGTATTCGAGCCTGCAGCAATGGCCGCAGCAGGGGTCGTGTGGCGCGGCGTTGGATACACACCAGAATTTACTTAGAGAGACTCGCTTGAGTGACTGCACACCCCTGCTGTTATCGTTCTAGCCAAAGGAGAACAGGTCATGCTTCGTGACGGATGTCGATTTTGTGGGACGCTTCTGCAGCACGTCTTTCTTGACCTGGGCATGTCTCCGTTGGCCAATTCATATTTAAAGGCCCATCAACTAAACCAGATGGAGCCGTTTTATCCATTGCGGGCATTTGTGTGTGAGCAGTGTCTGTTAGTTCAACTAGAAGAATTTGAGAGCCCTGACCACATCTTCTCTGATTACGCATATTTCTCCTCGTTCTCCGACGTGTTTCTCCAACACGCCAAAGATTATGTCGATATGGCCGTGGAACGATTCTCGCTGGGTGCTCAAAGTTATGTCGTGGAAATCGCGAGCAATGACGGCTATCTGCTCCAAAATTTTGTTGCTCGAGGCATTCGCGTGCTGGGGATCGAGCCAGCCAAGAATGTAGCTGAAGTGGCCATCAAGAAAGGTGTTCCATCCTGTGTAAAGTTTTTCGGGACCCAGACTGCACGAGAGTTAGTGGCGGAGGAAAGGCGTCCTGACTTGATCATCGGTAATAATGTTTTGGCACACGTGCCGGACCTGAATGATTTCGTCGGAGGGCTCAAAATTCTCCTGGCACCTGAGGGGATTATCACGATTGAGTTTCCTCATCTGATGCATCTCATGGCTCTGAATCAGTTCGATACGATTTATCATGAGCATTTTTCCTATTTTTCGCTGACTACCGTGAATCAGGTCTTCGCGAAACATGGCCTGACTATTTTCGACGTCGATGAGATATCGACGCATGGTGGTTCGTTGCGAATCTACGCTCGTCATGATGAGCATCAGTTAAAGCCGGTGACTGAGCGATTGATGGCTCTGAAGAAGAAGGAGGAAGCACAGGGCTTCGCGACGCTCGCTCACTATCTTTCCTTTTCGGAGAAAGCCCGAGAGGTGAAACGAGCGCTTCTGGAGTTCCTGATTCGGGCAAAACGTGAGGGGAAATCAATAGTCGCATATGGTGCCGCGGCGAAGGCCAGTACGCTGCTCAATTATTGCGGGGTACGCCAGGACTTTGTCGATTACCTCGTGGACAGAAGCACATATAAGCAAGGACATTGGCTACCCGGGGTGCATATTCCTATTCATGACCCGGAACGCATCAAGGAAACGAAGCCCGACTATGTGTTGATTCTTGCCTGGAATCTCAAAGAAGAAATCATGAAGCAAATGAGCTACGTCAGAAATTGGGGCGGACAGTTTGTTGTGCCGATTCCGGAAGTTCGAATATGCCCTGATCAATATGTAGAGGGAAGCTCTTTTGCCAAGTGAATCTTGGTGGGTGAGGATATTGAGGGCCTGGTGACGTGAAGAGTTCTGGTGTAAGCAGAGTTTTGCCGGACGGTTGCGGCGAGGAGATGTATCGATTTATCTCTGAACTCTATCCGATCTGTCGAAGTATTACAGGGCAGGGTATCCGGGACACGTTCGGGCGCATTCAACAGCATATTCCGTTGAGCATCACTGCCGTGCCAAGCGGAACGCAGGTGTTTGATTGGACGGTCCCGCTCGAGTGGAATATTCGGGATGCATACGTGGCTGATCGTCAGGGAGTGCGAGTTATTGATTTTAAGCAATCCAACTTGCATGTGGTAAGCTACAGCACCCCGATCGCAGCGCGTATGCCGCTACGCGAGCTCAAAGCACACCTCTTCACCCTGCCGGATCATCCAGATTGGATCCCCTACAGAACGTCTTATTACAAAGAGTCTTGGGGATTTTGTCTGAGCCATCGCCAATATCTGGACCTTCGTGATGAGGACTATGACGTCGTGATTGACTCGTCCTTGAAGCCGGGACACCTCACCTATGGCGAATACTATTTGCCAGGGGACACTGCAGAAGAAGTGCTCATTTCATGTCATGCCTGTCATCCATCCTTGTGCAATGACAACCTGTCAGGAATTGCGGTGGCGACGTTCTTGGCTAAATCGTTACAGACTAGTTCACGTCGTCGATACTCATATCGTTTCCTCTTCCTTCCAGTTACTATCGGGGCGATCACCTGGCTGGCCCTCAACCAGCAGAAAGTGTCCAACATCAAGCATGGCTTTGTCCTGACCGGTGTGGGCGATGAAGGTGGCTTCACCTACAAGAAGAGTCGAGTTGGTCATGCTGACATTGATGAGGCATTTGCCCATGTCTTACGACACTCGGGAGAGTCATTTGAGGTCACAGAGTTTATCCCCTATGGATACGATGAGCGTCAGTACGGTTCACCGGGGTTTAACCTTCCCGTCGGATGTTTCATGCGTCGGGCGAATGGAGGATATCCGGAGTACCACACATCTGGCGACAATCTCGATTTTGTCAAACCGACATCACTGTCGCGATCTCTTCAGGTGGTCCAGTCAGTCGTAGAGGTATTGGAGTCAGATAGGGGGTACGTCAACACGTCCCCCTATTGCGAACCGCAGCTAGGCAAACGTGGTCTCTATCGCACCATCGGAGGAAACGTCACGGGGCGGAGCGCGGAGATGGCTCTTCTCTGGGTCTTGAACCTCTCTGACGGGGATCACACCTTGTTGAAAATAGCTGAGCGAGCGGGGTTGCCCTTTTTAACCATCAAGCTAGCCGCTGATGCGTTGGAGGGGCAGGGATTGCTGCGTCCTGCTGGTTAAGTTGCCGAGAGCGTGCCAGGTAGGAATCAGAACTCGGAGTGATGCTAGCCGCAGTGGGATGGTTCTTGGGTGGGCGGGGTGTTTGTGAGTGAGTGCTGCATCGCGGTCCGGCTGCGAACGCGCATCATCAAGCGCGTAACGCCAAAGGAGGTAACGAATGAATAACACAATTTACTATGATGCCCAATTGACAGATGACGAGAGAAGAAAACTGATTTTTGAAGGGCAGTTGGTAGCGTATTCACCTCGAGAGCATTCCCTGGCGTTGGTGGCCCATGCGCGCAAGTTGATCGAAGAGGCGTTTGCCCCGCTCGATCCTGAGACCGCGCAATATCAGATGCCGGTTGAGCAATACGCTGAAGTGCTAGGTAAGCTGAAGCCACACTTTATTCATCACCCGGATTCCAAGAAACACCTGCGAGGGTTGTTGTCGGAGATGGGAGCTGATCCTGAGAAAACTTACTTTGATGTCCCCAAAATGCGAAGTTCAACCAGCGACAACTATCTGACGACCGGGATAGCCTATGCGTGGCATCCGCATCGGGATACTTGGTATTCGGCCCCGCCTTGTCAAATCAATTGGTGGATTCCTATTTACGACATCCGTTCGGATAATGCGATGGCCTTTCATCCCAAGTATTGGAATCGGGCTGTCAAGAATGATTCCCGCAGTCACAATTATTATGAGTGGAACAAGCAACATCGGGGCGGACATGTCTCTCAATTTCTGAAAGCCGACCCACGCCCCCTTTCCAAGCCTATTGAAACGATTGAGATCGATCCCCAAATTCGCATCATTGTTCCTGCCGGCGGAATTATTCTGTTTTCGGCGGCTCAACTGCATTCGAGTGTGCCGAATACCTCCGGCAAGACCCGATTCAGTATCGATTTCCGTGTGGTGAATGTGGATGATGCTGCCGCTCGCCGGGGCGCACCTCATGTTGATGAAGAGTGCACAGGAACGACCATGCGAGACTACCTGCGCGGAACAGACTTGTCCCAAATCCCTGCCGAGATCGTCGCGCTCTACGATGATGGCGCGCAGGAAAACGGCGAGTTGCAGTACAAACCGAAGGATGCCCCCACTTCGTCTCTGTAAACGTATTGCTTCTATGGCAAATCTTAATCTGTGGCGTGGCCAAAGAATACTCGTAACGGGAGGCAGTGGGTTTCTCGGATCACATCTGTGTCGACGGTTGCTCGATCTGGGGGCGGAGGTACACGCGACTTCACGCGTTGAGCGGAGATCGGAGCCGGGTGGGCCGATTTGGTGGCAGGTCGATCTTACGGCCATCGATCGTGTGCGGAAACTGCTGACGGACCTGAATCCAATGGTGGTGTACCATTTGGCTGGCTCTGCTGGCGCGAAACCGGACCTTGCTCTCGTATTACCTACCCTCGAAGGGCTTGTGGTAAGCGCTGTTAATATACTTGTGGCGGGAACAGAGGCTGGCTCTGGCCGTATTGTGATGACCGGATCACTTACCGAACCGGCTTGGGGCGAGCACGCACCGATTCCAAGTTCTCCCTATGCGGCGGCAAAATGGACGTCGAGCGCCTATGCGCGAATGTTTCATTTGCTCTATCAGACGCCGACCGTAGTTCTTACTCCGTTCATGACATTCGGGCCAGGCCAGGACCGAAGCAAAATTATTCCATCCGTCATTCTTTCACTTCTCAGGGGAGAATCCCCCCGGCTGTCTTCCTGCCTCTGGGAGGTGGATTGGATTTTTATCGATGATCTCGTGGAGGCGTTCCTGGCGGCTGCGGCAGTTCCCGACATTGAGGGGAACTGTTTTGATGTCGGAACGGGAACTAACCGGACAGTCCGGTCGGTGGTCGAGCGGATTTTCTTACTGATGGGAGAGCGGACGCAACCGCTATTCGGTATGTTGCCGGATCGCCCGTCGGAACCGGTGCGAAGCGCCGATACCATGCAAACCAACCAACTGTTGAAGTGGCGTGCGCAGATTACCCTGGATGAGGGATTGAGGCGGACGATTGCTTGGTACACTACTCATGCTGCTATGGGGCGTGCATGACCGCTGCAGCGATGCAGCAGGTCCTGAAGTGGTATGCGAAGCGAAAAATTCGCGAGCTTTGTCCTTTGAGCAATGCGGACCAATTGTTTGGGGGCAGAGGGCTCTTCATCAACTCTGGTCGTTAGGACTGACACCGGGGCGTCGCCCTTGCGTCTTCGCCACGCGCCAGGGGGACTCAGTCCGGTACTGACTCGGGAAGATGTTTCGGATGTGAGGGCGATGTTCGTCGCGGATCCATTCCTGCTTCGAGTAGGGGATCGGTGGCACATGTTTTTCGAAGTATATAATTTTGATGCTGATTGTGGTCAGATTGCCTGGGCCACCAGCAAGAATGGGTTTGCTTGGAGCTATCAGGAAGTTGTAGTGGGTGAATCATTGCACCTGTCTTATCCCTACGTTTTGAGTGGCACGGCCGATATTATATGATTCCGGAAGCCCACCAGACAGAGAGTGTGCGTCTCTACGAAGCTTGGTCATTTCCGACAAAGTGGGAGTGTACCGACGCGTTGCTCCGGGGCCATCGTTTCAATGATAGTTCCATCTTTTATTATCACGGTCGATGGCATGCTCCTAACCTTGGAGGTCCCTGGCAGGAGCATCCTCGATCTCCGATCATTCAAGAGAACCCCCATATCGCAAGGCCGGCGGGACGAGTAGTGGTTGTCGGCGATCGCATCCTTAGCTTTGAACAGGACTGTTTTCCGGTCTATGGGACAAAAGTACGGTCGTTGGAAATTACGGAGCTGACTCCTTCAACCTACCGTGAGCAGCCCGCTTCGCGTAGTCCATTATTCGGTCCGAGTTGGAGGCTCTGGACCCAAGGCGGGATGCATCATATCGATTCCCATCCTCTGGATTTTCATCAATGGATTGCCGCAGTAGGTGGGGGGCGGCATATTGGTTGGCCAATTCCTGAAGAGTGGCAGAGGGCGACGTGCTGAAACGGTTGTGGCGATACTTGCAACGGTACCAACTGTATCTATGGGGACGAGAGGTGATTACTGCGGTTTGCCGTGTCTGGCCTCAGTTCCGTGGGGGTGTTGTTTCCTTGCACGCCGCGGGGAGTTCACACGGCCACGTGTTGATTTCATACGACAATCATGGGTTGCTCTGTAAAATGCGAGGGCAACCCATTCCCACCAGTCACCCTCAGTTTCTGAAGACTATCATCATGGCTCAGACCTTTGTCGATTTGGGCTATGACGTAGATGTGATTCACTGTGAGAATCAGAGATTCATTCCCTGGAAGCCGTACGATATCGTGGTTGATACACGTCTGAATTTGCAGCGACTACAACCTTATTTGCCTTCTACCTGCATCAAGATTTTGCACTGTGATACGGCTCAGATTGTCTACCAAAACTCGGCAGAAATGGTCAGAATGTTGGCGTTTCAGCGGCGGAAGGGGCTCACGGTTCCGCCGAATCGATTAGAAACCCCGCATTTAGGGGTTGAGCACGCAGATTACCTCACAACCTGCGGCAATGAGTTTACGGTGAACACATATACCTATGCGGATAAGCCGATTTTTCGCTTACCTATGGTTGTCCAACAGATGTGGCCTTGGCCGGAGAACAAAGATTTCGATGAGTCCCGTCGCCGGTTTCTTTGGTTTGGAAGTCGAGGAATGGTTCACAAGGGACTCGACTTGGTGCTGGAGGCTTTCGTGAGAATGCCGGAATGCCAGCTCACCATTGTGGGGCCCGTGCGCAATGAGCCAGAGTTTGTGAATGTTTATAGGAAAGAATTGTTCCACACGCCGAATATCAAGTGTGTCGGTTGGCTTGATAAGTCCAGTGAGGAGTTTCGAATGGTGTTGGAGCAATCCCTTGCACATGTCTTTCCCTCTTGTTCTGAGGCAGGGGCGGCGGCTGTGGTAGAGACCATGGCTGCTGGGGTAATCCCTGTCGTGACCTATGAAGCTTCAATTGACGTGGAGAATTTTGGTTTTCTTTTGGAAGACGCCTCGATTGAAACCATCATGCGTCAGGTGCGCGAGATTGCTGCAATGTCTGCGGATGATTTGCGTCGGAGGGCTAAGAAAGCGTGGGAGGCGGCCCACAACAATAACACGCCGGAGAAATTTGCGCGTTCCTATCGTGCAACCATAGAAATGATTTTGGCAAAGCATGGAAGACGATAGCAGCATCTGCCTGAAGATGTTCGCTTCGGAGAAGGCGGAGGACCATGTCTTCGCCGTCAAGCCTCTGTGGGGCGTAGGGAGCGAATTGACGAATGGCTAAGCTTGGGCGCCAGCTGGGAATATTGGCAAATTGTGTGCTTTTGTTAGGGGCTGCGCTCTGTGCGGGCTTGTTAGTTTTCTTGGTATGGCGCCATGGCATGTCGCTCCGTTATCTGGTGTTCGTGGGGTTTGCCGTAATACTGGCGCTCGGCGTACGAATACCGGAATCCCTCAGGATCAATAGTGTGCTTGTCGGCGTATCCACATGTGTCGCGGTATATCTGGCTGAATTGCTCCTCGCCTATTCCGGCACAGCAATTACCTCCTTGGGGGCTCAAGCGTGGTTAAGCTTCCCTCAGGACGCAAACGTACGGGTTGCGGCTGAACGAATGAAAACTGTGCAGGAGACTCACCAGAAGTTCGATGCTCGATCGCGCTTGGAGGTGATCCTGGATATGCGGGCACATGGCGTCAATGCGTATCCGGATGTCTTTCCGATGGTCCTGTTTGCACCGTCATCCAGTGACAGCATCCAATCCGTACTGACTAGCCAGCATGAGGAATTCTTGCCCGTGGCTGGAATGGCCACTACGACGACGGTGTTTTGTAACGAGAGCGGCGAATATGTCGTATACGAAAGCGATGAACACGGCTTTCACAATCCGCGTGGCATGTGGGAGCACAGACCGGTCGAAATTCTTGCGCTGGGTGATTCCTATACCCATGGAGTGTGTGTTTCGTCAGACAAAGGATTCGTGGCCGTGGTCCGGGGGCATCATCCGAATACGATGAATTTGGGCGTAAATAGCCATGGTCCGCTCACGAGCTTAGCCACGCTTAAAGAGTATGGTCCGGTACTTAAGCCGAAACTGGTGCTGTGGTTTTATTATGAAGGCAATGATCTCAGAGATCTCGACGGATGGGAGAAGAACTCTCCGCTCTTGATGAAGTATTTGTCATCCTCATTTTCTCAACACTTATTTGAGCGGCAACCTGAGATCGATCATTCGTTAAGGGACTATCTTGATGCCGCAATGGCAAAGGCGACCGCTCCGATCTCTCTTGAGAACATCCTGAAGCTTCACCATCTCCGTCATGCCGTGCAGTCATTTTATGAGCGCCGCCCAGCAGAACAGGGGTTTCCGGCTGAATTGCTCGAGTTCCTTCGTCATTCCGGCGCACCTGCTGCTCCGGAAGACCTTCAACTGTTCGAGCGTATTCTGGCCGAGGCCCAGGCAACGGCAAAGACGTGGGATGGGCGTGTCGTGTTCGTCTATCTGCCCACGTGGGAACGATATCGCCTCCCTGAATTGGCCAGCAAGGATCGCGACAACGTGCTGGGGATAGCCAGGCGGTTGAAGCTGCATGTAATGGACATGCATGAGGTATTTGTCACCCATCCGGATCCTTTATCGCTTTTTCCGTTTCGACGATACGCCCACTATAATGAAGCCGGGCATAAGCTCGTAGGCGAAGAGGTGCTCAGGCAGTTAGGGAAGCTGTGACGTCTGCTGATCGTGTGTGTCGAAAAGTCGAGCCGGTAAGTGTGTTCTGCTACATACTTGTTTGTAACCTGCGGTGGCGTTGATCAGTACAGAATGCTTTGAAATGGACGGGTTGAAACGGTGAAAATACATCAAAAACGAGTAGCCGTCGTAGTGCCGATGCATAATCGGAGCGAGCTCACTCCTGATGAGCAGATCTCTTTTCGGCATCTCACGCATTATCTGCACGCATATGACAAGTATCTGGTTGTGCCGAACTCACTCAGCATCGATTTGCCGGGTTGTTCGCTCAAGCGTTTTGGCGATGAATATTTCGGGAGTGTCGCCGCGAATACACGCCTCTTATTGTCCGAAACCTTTTACCGTTCCTTCAGTGAGTACCAATATATATTGATCTATCATCTTGACGCGTTGGTGTTTTCGGATCAGTTAGAAGCCTGGTGCGATACGGAGCTGGACTACATCGGTCCTCCATGGATTCACTGTGCGGACAGCCCCTGGGTGAAGGAAGCACGTGTGGGAAATGGCGGGTTGTCACTGCGGAAGATCGAGAGTTTCCTCAAGGTATTCCATTCGGACGTCTATTGGATGGAGCCGGAAGAATATTGGCGGGAAAGGTATGCGGGGATGCCTGCCTATGTCCGGATGCTTAATCTGCCGAGGCGGTTTGCAAAGCGGCTATCCTGGCTGAACAATGCACGTCTTGAGATGTCGCAGTGGCACCTCCGTCCTGACGGGACCAAGAATGAAGACCATTTTTGGTCTGATCGTGCCAAGCACTATGTGCCTGACTTCAGAGTCGCCTCGGTCGAAGTCGGCCTACGCTTTGCGTTCGAGGTGGCGCCTCGCTTGTGTTACGACATGAATCACCGCCAGTTGCCATTTGGTTGTCATGCCTGGCCACGCTACGATCGCTCTTTTTGGGAGCCCTATCTGATTACGCCACACGCGGCTTGATCGATAGGGCCAATGTGGCCACAGAATGGGATCGGCGATGGCAAGACGTTTTGCGATGGTCATGGCGTTTGGTGTTGCCACGGTGGTTTCTGCTGCGATCATGCTTGGTCTTGGCGAACTGACGATTCGGTCTATCCATTTGCTGAGAGACGGAATTCCATTTTTCGAAAGTGTCGACGGTGGAAGGATTGGACCTATTAGCCTAGATCAGGAACTCGGTTGGAAAGCGACCGAACATTACCAGGAGACATTGGTGGAGAGAACCAATGCAGGTCGGCCCTATTCAGTTCGGCGCTCTCAGAAACAGTACGGATTTCGCCAGTTCGGCGATCTGGACTCCAAGAAAAATCGGCTTCTGGTGATTGGCGATTCGTTTACTCATGCCACGGCAGTTTCGGATGATCGTACGTATCATGCCTTATTAGCTCAGCTGCTGGACGTTGAGGTATTTGCGTATGGTGCTGGTGGTTACGGGACACTGCAGGAACTCATGATACTCGATCGGTATGTCGATATTATTCGACCAGACGTCATTCTCTGGCAGTATTGCGCGAACGACTTTATCAATAATGATAATGAGCTTGAGCGATTGAGTCTTGTGAATAACAATGGGTGGGTCAGGCCTTATTTGCAGAAGGGGCAGGTGCAGCTGTTGTCACCGAAGGAGTCCTCACTTCAAGTTCGAGAGTGGATCAACCGTAGGAGTCGGTTCCTCTATTTTATTGTGAGCCGTATTGACCGGCTGCGAGCGGTGAGGACTCGTGACACGGTTGAAGTAGCTATTGAATCGGAGGGGATGCGACATCCCGGATTTGTTCGTGCGGTAGGAGTTACCGATGAGTTGATGGGGAGGGTTCGGAAGAAAGTGGGAAATCGATCAATCATGGCATTCAATTGCGTGCGAGCGGAGCCCTACGATCAAGCATTTCGTGATATCTCGGCTCGTCATGGCATTGCCTATTGGGACGATGTAGCGTCGGTAGTTCTTGAAGCCCACCATCGTGGGGAAGATGTCTACGCTGCAGATGGTGGTCATTGGAATGAGCGGGGGCATCAATTGGCAGCAGAGGCGCTCGCCAGTCATTTTCGCGCTGAAATGAGAACTGGGGCCCGCCCTTGATGAATGTCGAGTATAGTGAGTCGAGAATAGGGAGGGAGTAAGTACATCATGAAGCGAATGCTTGTTACGGGGTCTTCTGGTCTCATCGGTTCTGAGGTGTGCGCGTACTTTCATGGTCAAGGATGGTCGATTCATGGAGTCGACAACAACACTCGGGCCACGTTTTTTGGACCACAAGGCGACACGCGTTGGAATCAACGCAGGCTGCAGGCTGATCTGAAACAATTCCGGCACCATGAACTCGACATCCGAGACCGCCAGGGCGCATTGGCGCTCATTCAAGAGCTTAAGCCTGATGTAGTTGTGCATACGGCAGCACAGCCCTCGCATGATCTCGCGGCCAAGATTCCGTTCGATGATTTTGATACGAATGCGGTGGGTACGCTGAACCTCCTCGAAGCGACCAGGTTGCACACGCCAGGAGCAGTATTTGTGCACATGTCCACGAATAAAGTGTACGGCGATGCCCCGAATGAATTGCCTCTCGTCGAGCAGGATAAACGTTGGGACTATGCGTCCCCCAATGATTTTGATGGAATCACCGAGCATATGCGTATCGATCAGTCTAAACATTCACTTTTCGGTGCGTCGAAAGTGGCCGCGGATGTCATGGTGCAGGAGTACGGGCGTTATTTTGGCATGAAGTCTTGTTGTTTGCGGGGAGGTTGCCTCACCGGACCCAATCATTCAGGCGTGGAGTTGCATGGATTCTTGAGTTATCTCGTCAAATGCAATTTAGAAGGTAAGAGGTACAGCATTTTCGGCTATAAAGGAAAACAGGTTCGGGACAATATTCATTCCCTGGATGTCGCACGATTCATTCACGCGTTCATCGAGAACCCACGAAGCGGTGAGGTGTACAACCTCGGAGGCGGGCGTGGAAACAGTTGTTCCATTTATGAGGCGTTCGAGATGATCGAAGCTATTTCTGGCAAAAAGATGCTGTACGAATATGTCGACAAGAATCGCGAAGGTGATCATATTTGCTACATCAGTAATCTGAAGAAAATGACCACGCAGTATCCCGGCTGGGGCATTACGAAAACGTTGAAGCATATCTTCGAGGAAATTCACCAGTCCTGGCTGAAACGGTCCGCTGCGGTGAATGTGCCGATCTGAAAAATCTGTGCTAGTTCAGCTTTAGAAGAAATACATACGCCATGAAGGTCCTGGTAATTTCAGCAGCCTATCCTCCGATGCACGCAGGGGAAGCTACCAATACCTACCATTTGTGCCGGCAATTGACTGAGCGGGGCATTGACATACATGTGCTCACGTCGGTTGGCAATATTGGTACCGACGATCCTCGGATTCGGGTGTATCCCATCATGCAGACATGGGGCTGGATTGAGTTGCTCAGGGTTCGGTCGTTTCTCAAAAACTGTTCGCCGGATGCTGTGTTTCTCATGTACATCGGACTCATGTACAAATTTCATCCGATGGTGACTTTCCTCCCCACGCTTTCCAAGAAGTTATTCCCAAACGTTCCGTTTGTAACCCGGTATGAGAGTGCGTTTGTGGGGGCTGATCCGTCGAAGACAGGCATCGTTTCGCGTTTGTTCAGGAAGCTGATGGTTCAGTGGGCTGGTGGGAAGGATGTGGCGTATAGCTCGGGGACACTGTTGCGGGATAGTGATGCTGTCATCGCATTGTGCGAACGTCACCGTGCCATGTTGCACGAAGAATGGCCTCCCGTCAGCCGAAAGGTGGCGTTAATCCCTCCACCTCCGAACTTGTTCATCGCGTCGAATGTAGGGGGAACGGCACGCGAACGCGGACGGAAACGGTTGGGCGTCACGTCATCCGAATTTGTCGTCACGTTTTTCGGATATCTCTATCCGATTAAAGGCATTGAAACACTGTTGCGGGCTTTTGCTGCTGTATCAGTGCAACGACCCGAAGCCCGTCTCCTGTTCATTGGAGGGAAGGTTGGCTTGGAGGTCGAAGGTGGTGCCTCCTATTTTGATGAGATGCAGGCGCTGGCGAGGGAGTTGCAGATAGACGGAGCCACAACATGGACAGGCGCATTTAAGTCTGAGGAGGAGGAAGCATCGCTGTTTCTTCACGCTTCAGACGTATGTGTGCTACCTTTTCTTGAAGGCGTTCAACTAAACAACAGCTCCTTCGCTTCAATGGTTGCGCATGGGCTTCCCACCATCGTGACCCGTGGGCCTTTAATGGACAAGGCATTTGTCCATGGGGAAAATGTTCTTACCTGCGAACCCAAAGATCATCCGGCCTTGACGAGGCTCCTATTGGAAGTGATGGACCGTGCTGATCTTCGTGAGCGCCTTCGATCTGGTGCTGTCAAGCTCGCCGCCGAGTGGTTTTCCTGGGAGACGGCGACGGAGAAAACACTGACCGCTTTGCGACCGCGGCTGTCGGGCAAGGTTGTATAGGTCGCTTTTCCTGGGTGCATTCCCACATGCCTCGTGTATCCGTAGTAATTCCGACTTATAACTGTGCCAAATTTCTTGGGCGGACTATCGACTCGGCGTTGAGACAGACCTACCGAGATTTCGAAATCATTGTCGTCGACGATGGATCGACGGATGGTACCCAAGCGTTGGTAGCGGCCTACGGGGAGTCGGTACGGTACGTCTATCAGACCAATCAGGGGGCTTCAGAGGCAAGGAATGCAGCCCTGTCAAGAGCGAGCGGAGAACTTATCGCTTACCTGGATGCCGATGATCTATGGCGCCCCGACAAGTTGTCTCGGCAGGTCGAATTTCTTGATGCGCATTCCACCTGCGGGTTTGTCCATACAGAGGTGTCGGTAATTGATGAACAGGACACAGTCCTGCACACCTGCTTTAATCAGGACACCAAGAGACCTATTCCTCAGGGGCAGTGTGTCAGGGATCTGTTGCTGCGGTCTCATATCCAGACGTTGACGGTGGTAGAGCGTCGCACCGCATTTGACGATGCAGGAAAATTTGATCCGCGCCTGCCGGTTGCTCAGGATTATTTGCATTGGATTGGTGTGGGTCTGCAGGGGTATGGCGTTGGATATCTGCCTGAACCGCTGGGCCAATATCGCTGGAGGGCGGGGAGTCTCATGTCCAGCCAGCGTCGGCTTCTGGGAGATTTTGTGAAGATATACGAAATTCTCTCAACGGAGTATGGTCTTGAACGGTCGCAGGGGCCTGAGATCATGCAACTGGTGAAGGCGCAGCTGTACACAACTCAGCGGCAACTGGCGTATCTCGAGCGACGGGAATGTTCGGGTGGAGCAGCGCGGCAAAGGCTTGGTGCCTTAATCCGACAGTGGCCGCTAAATCTGGAGCTGTATGTGGACTTCGCCAAGACCTATGTCAGCCGGCAAGTGTCCTGACGGCAACGAACCCGCTAGTTTAATAGCGAAAGCAGGCAGACGGTTTGTAGGAGTAGGTGCAATTCAATTATGAACATTATGCTCGTCACTCCCTGGAGACCTTCCCTCACCGGGGGGATCAGTACCGTTGTTGCGCGGTTGACTGGGGAATTTCAGAAGAAAGGTCACAATATCACCATTTTTGTTGCCGACCGCGAGAATCGGCTTCGTCAAATTGAAGCACTGGATGAAATCCCAGTCTACGGCATGTATCTCCGGTCGCCTGTCTCGTCGCAGTATCCTCTTCGTGCCATGGTCATGTGTTGTATTTGGTTTCCGATTACGATGGTACAACTCATCTGGCTGGCTAAGAAGAAGCAGCTGGACGCAGTGTTAATTCAGTATCCGCTTCCTGCGATGTTTTATTTCGGGATATTGAAGCGTGTATTCGGAGGAACTCTGTTCATCACCTATCAAGGAAACGATGCACATGACTTATGTCTATGGGATCGGCGAGAACAACGATTGGTCCGGTTCTTATTGGAGAAGGCTGACCTGGTGTTAGGCGTCTCACGAACGCTCTTGGCCAAAGTTGAATCAGTTTTGCAGGGCATCCATCTTAGGCGCAGTCGACAGCTTCCCAATGGCGCACCGCTAGACGTTATCCGGGCGGTTAAAGCAGGTGAGGCGGGTTCTGATCTGCCTCCAAACTATCTATTGACCGCTGGGCACCTGATTCAGCGGAAGGGGATAGACCTCGTGATCGC
Organism: Nitrospira defluvii; assembly: GCA_000196815.1. Lineage (GTDB taxonomy): Bacteria > Nitrospirota > Nitrospiria > Nitrospirales > Nitrospiraceae > Nitrospira_A > Nitrospira_A defluvii_A. The sequence continues at coordinate 2,807,783 of FP929003.1, read as the reverse complement.
CGCATTGCGGGAAGCGAAAGAGCGCGGTGTGGTGTTGCAGCTCGTTGTTGCAGGCGATGGACCAGAACGAGAGAATTTGATGCGTCAGTCACGCGAGCAGGGTGTGTCAGGTCAGGTTCGATTTTTGGGCAATCAATCACATAGGCAGGTACTCAGCCTGATGAAGACGTGCCTTGCTTTTGTGCTGGCCTCGCGAGCAGAGGGGATGCCTTTGGTCATCGCAGAGGCGATGGCATGTGGGAAAGCTGTCATTGCGAGCAATATTGACGGTGTACCGGAAATTGTTCATGACGGCACAACCGGAATTCTGGTGCCAGCTGGGGATTCTGGAGCTCTCGCAACAGGTCTGATCAGGTTGTGCTCCGACGTAGCTTTTCGAGAGACTCTAGCTAAGCAGGGAGAAGAGTGGGCCTGTCGAGAGTACAACTGGGAAGCGATTGCACGGCGATACCTTGGCTTCATCGAGGAGTGCCAAGCCCACCGGTAAGTATCATGATTATCACCATTTCAGTAGCAGCAGGGGCTACCCCCTCTCACAGAGTACTGTGGGATTGCTTAAACGGTGCTAGATTAATGATCAAATACATTTCTTTTACAGGCGGGGAGTAGCGATGAATATTCTTGGTATTTCTGCGTTCTACCACGACAGTGCTGCATGTTTGGTGCGGGATGGGGAAATCATTGCCGCGGCTCAGGAAGAGCGCTTCACGAGGAAGAAGCATGATCCCGGGTTTCCTCATAAAGCCATCGGCTACTGTCTTCGTGAAGGAAAGATAGAGCTCAAAGATGTCCGGTACCTCGTCTTTTATGACAAGCCGCTGGTGAAGTTTGAGCGATTGCTAGAAACCTATCTTGCTTTTGCGCCTCGGGGTGTTCAATCTTTCGTGGCTGCCATGCCGGTGTGGTTGAAAGAGAAGCTTCTGTTGAAAAGTTTACTGCAGAAGGAATTCCTCCAGCATGCCTCGGATTTGACGACATCTTCCTTGCCACAGATTTTGTTTTCAGAGCACCATGAATCGCATGCGGCATCGGCGTTTTTCCCCTCGCCCTATGACAAAGCCGTGGTTTTGTGTATGGATGGGGTTGGGGAGTGGGCTACTACCTCGGCGTGGCTTGGGCAAGGAAACACGTTGACTCCCCTCTGGGAAATTCCTTTCCCTCATTCCATCGGACTGCTGTACTCCGCCTTCACGTACTATACGGGTTTCAAGGTGAATTCCGGCGAGTACAAGGTAATGGGTTTGGCGCCCTATGGCGAGCCGAAGTATGTGAAAGCGATTTACGAGCATTTGCTGGACCTCAAGCCGGATGGAACGTTCCGGCTCAACATGGATTATTTCAATTATTGCACCGGGCTGACGATGACCGGCGACAAGTTTGATGATGTTTTTGGGGGACCACCTCGCAAGCCTGAATCCAAACTGACGCAGCGGGAGATGGATTTAGCTCGTTCAGTTCAAGAAGTGACGGAGGAGGTCATGCTACGTCTGTCGCGGACGCTCCATCGGGAGACCGGAGTAGAGCATATGTGTATGGCCGGTGGTGTGGCGCTGAATTGTGTCGGAAACGGGCGTATTCTTCGGGAGGGACCCTTCAAGGGTCTCTGGATACAGCCTGCTGCAGGCGATGCCGGAGGTGCCTTAGGTGCTGCATTAACTGCCTGGCATCAGTATGAACAACAACCTCGCAAGGTAACTTCCGGCAAGGATGGTATTAAGGGATCATATTTAGGTCCCTCTCATAGCAACGAGGAAATTGAAGCATATCTGAAGAAGGTTGATGCGCCGTATGTCAGGCTCAATGAAAATCAACTCTATACTCGTGTAGCCGAAGAACTTGCTGCAGGGAAGGTCGTAGGTTGGCTACAGGGGCGTATGGAATTTGGACCTCGGGCACTGGGAGGCCGTAGCATCCTAGGCGATGCACGCAATCGGGATATGCAGTCGGTGATGAACCTTAAAATTAAGTATCGGGAATCGTTTCGGCCTTTCGCGCCGTCGGTCTTGCGCGAACGAGTCTCCGACTACTTCGTCCTCGATGCCGACAGCCCCTATATGCTACTCGTAGCTCCTGTCGTAGAAAAACGACGTCTTCCTGTGAGTTCCGCGCAAGATGGATTGTGGGGGATCGAACTGTTGAATATCCCGCGGTCTGATATTCCCGCTGTGACTCACCTTGACTACTCAGCGCGGATTCAAACTGTCCATCAGGAGACAAATCCACGGTACTATGCGTTGCTGAAAGCCTTTGAAGCAAAGACGGGGCATGCCGTGTTGGTAAATACTTCCTTCAATGTGAGGGGGGAACCAATTGTCAGCACGCCGGAAGATGCCTATCGATGTTTTATGCGAACGGAAATGGACGTGCTCGTGCTGGAAAATTGCGTGTTGCTTAAGGCCGATCAAAAGCCGCTTGAAGGCGATTCAGATTGGAAGAAAGAGTTTGAGCTCGACTAACCAGTAGATAGTGAAGGCGAAGGAGGAATTGATTCATGCGAATTCTGATTACGGGTGGAGCAGGGTTTCTCGGTAGTCACTTGTCCGATCTGCTGATTGGGCAGGGACATGATGTGATTGCGCTGGACAATTTGATCACCGGACGAGCGGAGAATATTTCTCACCTGATCGGAAATCCGAAATTCAGCTTTGTGAAATACAACGTGTGCGACTATTTGCATGTCGATGGGCAGTTGGACGCGGTAATGCATTTTGCGTCTCCGGCGAGCCCTCAGGATTATCTTGAGATGCCCATTGCGACTTTGAAGGTGGGGGCCTTGGGAACACACAAGGCGTTGGGATTGGCGAAAGCCAAAGGAGCGCGGTTTTTATTGGCGAGCACCTCTGAGGTCTATGGCGACCCATTGCTCAATCCTCAACCGGAAACCTACTGGGGTAATGTGAATCCCATCGGCGCGCGGGGGGTCTATGATGAGGCGAAGAGATTTGCTGAGGCTATGACGATGGCCTATCACCGATATCATGGAGTTGACACAAGAATCGTTCGGATATTCAATACCTACGGCCCAAGGATGAGGCCGAAGGATGGTCGGGTCGTCTCGAATTTCATTGTACAGGCCCTTCAGGGAAAACCGCTGACGGTCTTTGGAGACGGCTCCCAGACACGCAGCTTTTGCTATGTCGATGATTTGGTTCGTGGTATCGTGGCGTTATTGATGGTGAAGTCAGACAAGTCTGTGGCGGAACGCACTGATCGTACGAAGTTCCTCACTCAGAAGTCCGACGCTATCCTGGACAGTATTCATGATCCGGTTAATATCGGGAATCCACGAGAACTTACGGTTCGTGGTATTGCTGAGATCATTCTTAAAATTACCGGTTCTAAGAGTGTAATCGAAGAGCGTCCGCTCCCAGCAGATGATCCGAAGGTTCGTCGGCCGGATATTACGAGAGCTAAGAGTCTCTTAGACTGGGAACCGAAAGTAGAACTCGAGGATGGTATTCGGAAGGCCACGGAGTACTTTCGTCAGGTTATTGCAAGGTAATGGGTGTTCGGTGACGCTAGGTTAGAAAGGGCAGGGGCAGCAGATAGTTATTATGTGTGGGATTGCGATTGCCATAGGGCTGAATGGACGTCCCATCGAGCGGGTGGCCGTTGAGCGGATGGCCAAAAGTTTGCTTCATCGGGGCCCAGATGACGGTGGCATCTATCTGGATGGTGCTGTCGGCATGGGATTTCGTCGTCTTTCGATTCTTGATTTGTCCGAAGCGGGCCATCAGCCCATGGTCAGTGAGGATGGGCAGTATGTGTTGGTCTTCAACGGCGAAATCTTCAATTATGTCGAACTGCGATCGGAACTTCGTCAATTGGGGTACCAGTTTCGGTCCAGCGGGGACAGCGAGGTCCTGCTTGCGGCATATCGTGAATGGGGTCGTGAGTGCTTGTCTAAACTCAATGGCATGTGGGCGTTTGTGATCTATGATCGTCGACATCGGCTGATTTTTGGCTCGCGCGATCGATTTGGTGTCAAGCCGCTGTACTACAGTCGTACCTCCGATGTGATGCAATTTGCTTCGGAGATTAAGGCGTTGCGAGCATCTGGCTATCAACCGGGTGAGATCAATTGGCGGACTGCGGCCAGGTTTCTGTTCGAGGGCCGCTTGGATAGCCAGGTTGAGACGTTCTACCAAGGTATCGAGCAGATTCCTCCGGGGAGCGGGTTTGAACTGACGCTGGATGGCACCTGGCATCAATGGTCTTTTTGGTTGCTTGATGAGTTACCTCTGAGGGCATCCAAGAACCCTGCAGCGACGTTTGCAGAGCTGTTTGAAGATTCGGTTCGAATTCGAATGCGAAGCGATGTCCCAGTGGGAGTATGTTTGTCCGGGGGGCTTGATTCGACAGCGATTATTTGTGCAGCGGCTCGTCAGCGAGGTGAGACGGCTGTTGGGCAGTCCGAATCTCTCCAGGCCTTCTGTTATATGGCAAAGGAGTTCGACGAGTCGAAATATATTACCGACACGTTGGCTCAAACACGCGCACAACTCAGGCAGCTCGAAACTAGTCCCGCAGAGCTATGGAGTGACTTGCGACAACTCCTCTGGTTTCAAGACGAGCCGGTGCACACGATGACTGCCGTAGTGGGCTACCAGCTCATGCGTCTAGCTGCGTCCCAGGGAATTCGTGTTGTATTAAACGGACAGGGAGCTGATGAGACCATTGGGGGCTATTCCAGTTATTTCCAGGACTATTGGGTATCACTTCTTCGGCAGGGGCGAGTGGGAGAAGCTTGGCAGGCTGTGACGGCCTATACAGAGGCTCATGGCGGTAATTCACGTCAGCGTCTACTAGCGGCTGCTGTCCGATGCCTTTCATGGGAAATGTATAAATTCGATGCGTATCGCAGGTGGGCACAGGCTCGGCGCCAGGCACGTCTCCGTCAAAATCCGTGGTTTAGTGAGGATCTCACCAAGCATTTCATCAATGAAGATGTCCCGCCGGCTTCTACGACATTGTCGAACTCATTGAAGCAGTCCGTTGCGTCCGCGCCGTTGCCTCTGTACTTACGGATTGAGGATCGCAACTCTATGGCCCACTCAGTGGAAGCGCGGCTTCCGTTTTTGGACTATCGCCTGGTCTCATTCGTGTCGGGTCTTTCAGATGACTGGAAGATACGTGGGCCCTGGAATAAATATGTGCTCCGAGAAGGCATGAAGGGGCGGATCCCAGAGTCAGTGCGATCACGGGTGGATAAGATGGGGTTTCCCACAGCAAGCAAGAAGTGGTTTGCACATGATCTCTATGAGCCGCTTCGAGATATCCTGGGGAGTCAAGCGGTTCGCGAGCGAGGTATCTATAACATTGGTGCTTTGACAACGGATTTAGAACGGCACCACCGAGGAGAGTCAGATTTCGCCAATAGGCTATTCCACGTTGCGGAATTCGAGATTTTTGCAGATCTCCTGCGTCACGATTCCCGTCTCGCTTCCTGACAGTTTATTTTGGTGAGTGCCGTTAGGGATCGGTATCTTACCTATTGTGTGATGGCCATGTTTCTGAACGCATCGTTCATCTCCACCGTCGTGATCAAACTCGTGTTCGCCAGGTTGCCGAAGGTCTGTCGCGCAAACGTGGCCTCGTTGGGGGATGGGTGGTGACGCTGTGAAGCGAGTCCTCATCATCGCCTACTATTTCCCGCCGGTTGCGGCAAGTGGCGCAATGCGCCCGCTTGGTTTCTGCCGAAATCTTTCAGCATTTGGGTGGCAGCCTTATGTGCTCACAACCTCTTCGGAGTGTGTGTATCCGGTACACCAAGCTGATGGGAAGCTTGGTGAACGTGTGCCGGCGACGGTAGGAGTGACTCGTGTGCCCTATACCGATCGCCTTCAGCAGATATTGTACTATCGTGACGTACTCCGGGGAATGCTGAAAAGACGCGTGGGGCAGGATAGGACGGGGAACCTGCAAACAACCCAGACCACTCCCTTGCTGCCTCAATCGAAAGCAGGCCGTTCAACGGTGAAGGATTTTTTGCTGGATTGGGCATTTGCATTTCCGGATCGACAATGTGGCTGGTTGAGGCAGGTTGTGCGGCATTTTCAGCAATTCGACGAAAAGCAGATTCCGGACGTGGTTTTCGCGACGGGTGGGCCGTGGACAAGTTTTTTGGTCGGCTCAACCTTGGCCAAGCAGTTCAATCGGCCACTGGTACTGGACTATCGCGATCCATGGAATTGTAACCCGTATTATTCCTTCAGTTCTCGGTTCTTGACCAGGAAATCACAAGCGGTTGAGGCGAGAGTTTGCAAGGCTGCCAGTCATGTCATTGCCAATACAGAGGAACTTCGCCAACGACTCATTGAGGAATATGGCGAACTCCGAGGTCGCTGTACCTGGATTCCCAACGGGTTCGATCGGGAAGTGCTGCCTCTTGGGCAGATCCCTGCTGAGCAATTGGATGGCCTCACTCCCTCTATAGGGTATGAACTTTGTCATTTCGGGACGGTCTACGGGAAGAGGACTCCGCGTGTCTTACTGCAGGCAATGTGGGAGTTATTTCAAGAGGGTTGGTTGAAGCCTGAAGCCATCCGATTGCGCTTCGTAGGTGGATGGGACTCAACCGATCAGGAGTGTGAGCGATATGCAGCAGATCTCGAGAAATGCTCTTTTTTGCGACGCGAGCCGCCGATCTCGCACAGCTTGTGCTTACGAGAGATGCAACGATCCAGCGTGCTGTTGGTGCTTCAGCCTGACTCCCCTTTGCAGGTACCGGCCAAAATTTACGAATATGTTGCGACTGGTCGACCGCTGTTGTTGATTGGGGGGGAGGGTGCAACCGCCAATCTAGTCAGTCGACACGCCCTGGGTGTAAGTAGCCCGAATCAGCTGGCCGCGATCAAAGTGCTTCTCAAAGAGCTGGCAACAGGCGCGCGAAAGCTTGTTCAGCCTGACGTGACGCGTGTGAACCGTTTCGATTATCGCTCCTTGACCGGCGAATTGGCAGATGTCCTCGATGTGGTCGTTGGGACAAAAGGCTGTTCGTAGTGTTGTCGTTATGAGTACGATGGTGTGTTCAATACTTGGCCGAACCGATGCCGAAATCCTCGCATGGGAAAGTTATGTGCTAAGTTCTCCCCTGGCGACGGGGTATCATCAGTCCGGCTGGCGTCGCGTGATTGAGGAGGCTTTTGGGCATCCAACCTACTATCTGGTTGTGCACGGGCAAGATGGTGCACTACAGGGCGTTCTGCCGCTGGTTCTTTTGGCAAGCCGAGGGTTTGGCCGTTTCCTCGTATCCCTGCCGTTCGTAAACTACGGCGGGGTGGTTGCAAGTTCAGCAGAAGCACATCGTTTTCTGGAAGCGCGTGCTGTTGAGCAAGCTCGCGAACTAAACGTGGACCATATCGAGCTTCGACACCAGACGCTAATGGACACGGCTTGGGTGGCCACCGAACGAAAAGTGTCTATGCGGCTGCCGTTGCCGAGTTCGTATGAGCAGCTAGTAAAGGGATTTCCCTCAAAATTACGAAGCCAGGTCCGTCGGGCCCAAAAAGAAGGCATGACGGCACGGGTAGGAGGGACTGAGTGCCTCGATGAGTTTTACAAGGTTTTCGCTAGATGCATGCGTGATTTAGGGACACCGGTTTATGCGAAGGGATTCTTTCAAAAAATCCTCGAGGTGTTTCCAAAAGAAGCGCGCATTTGCATTGTTTCCCATGGTCAGACGCCGGTTGCCGCAGGTTTCCTATACGGATTCCGGTCTTCTTTAGAAATTCCTTGGGCCGCGTCGGATAAGCGCTTTAATAAGCTGGCTCCAAATATGTTGCTCTACGGCACGGTGTTGGAATATGCCTGCCAACAGGGCTTTCAGGTCTTTGACTTTGGCCGTTCATCTCCCGACAGCGGAACTTATCGATTCAAGGAGCAATGGGGTGCTCAGCCACACCAGCTGTATTGGTATTATTGGATGAAAGATGGGCGTCCGGTCCCTCAACTCAATCCGCAAAATCCGAAATACGCTCTCGCAATTCGTCTGTGGCAGAAATTGCCTGTGGGAGTCGCTAATCTGATTGGCCCTTACATTGTGAAGCATCTTCCATGAAAGCTCAGCGAACGCTTCCTCCAGCGGCCGCACCGATCGAATGGCGAGATCTCATTCAGGGGTTGATGGGGCTCGTGCACCCGCACGAAACCGTTGGGCGACTACAGGCTGAATTTCGCCAATACTTCGGTGTGAAGCATGTCTGGTTTGTGTCATCGGGAAAAGCTGCTCTCAGCCTCATCTTCCAGGCACTACATAGTCTATCTGGGCGCAGTAAGGTAGTTCTTCCAGGATACACTTGTTTTTCTGTGCCGTCGGCGGTTGTTCGTGCCCGATTGTCGGTGGCGCTGTGTGACGTGGATCCACTGTCGTTGGATTTCGACTTTGTCCAACTTTCCCAAGTGGCTGATTCCAACGTCTTGTGCGTGTTGGCTACCCATCTACTGGGAATTGGCGTTGATGTCCCTAGAGTCGTCGAGCTGTGTCGTCAACGGGGCATTTTTGTGGTGGAGGATGTGGCGCAGGCGTTCGGTGGTAAACGCGATGGAGTTCCGTTCGGGGCGATGGGTGATGTTTCATTTCTGAGTTTTGGGAGAGGGAAGAATATTACGTGCGGTTCGGGAGGTGCCATTCTTACGAATGATGATCGGATAGGTGAAGTCTTGGCTCGTGAATATGCACTGCTTTCCGAGGTGTCGCTGGCGGACATGTTGAAAAATTGGCTTGAGGTGGCAGTAACGAAGGTTTTGCTTAACCCTTCCCTCTATTGGCTGCCGGCTGGACTTCCGTTTCTAAAGCTGGGAGAGACAAAGTTCTACACTGATTTCCCAATTGCTCGTCTGGACCCGATACGCGCCGGATTGCTGCGTCGCTGGAAACGGCGGCTAGCCAATTCGACCACGAGTCGAGTAGCTCATTCCGAGCAGATCCTCCGCTCGCTGGCCTTGTCGAATGTGCAGACTATTAAGCCGTCTGGACGAGGGCGATCAGTGTATCTGCGATTGCCTGTGCTGATGGGTTCGAGGCAGGAAAAAGATGCGGTGTGTCGGATCTCAGCCGAACAGGGGCTTGGAATCAGTCCCCTGTATCCCTCATCTCTTCAGCACATTGCCGAACTCATTGACACGCTCTCATCTCAAGATGTGCCCCAGTCGACTATGATCGCTGAGCGGCTTGTTACGCTCCCAACTCACGAACTGGTGTCTGACTCCGACGTCGTTCGAATTTCCAGTATTATTCAAGCGGCTGAGCGGGTTGATGGCGCAGCAACGATTCGTCGGCCAAATATTACAAACGGGCAGCGTCATGTCCCTGAGCTGCCTCGAAATATTTAGGTGATCGGGTGATTTTGGTTTGAGTGACGGCAGACTGTTAAAACGGTAGGAACCTGAATCATGTGGTTGGTGGAATGGATCTTCTGGGGTTCGTTGGTGTTCATAATTTATGCCTATGCAGGCTATTTGCTTGCTTTGTTGGTCCTTTCCTGTTTCAGAAACAGACCCGTGTTGGTCGGCGATATTCAGCCTAGAGTCTCGTTTGTAATAACGGCCTACAATGAAGAGGCGCGTATCAAAGAGAAGATTGAGAATAGCCTTCACCAGCAGTATCCCCCTGAGCGCCTTGAAATTGTTGTGGCCTCAGATTGCTCGTCAGACCGGACCGATGACATCGTACGATCGTATGCGGTTTTGGGTGTGCGGCTTGTGCGTGCCCAGGAACGAAGAGGCAAAGAAGCGGCTCAGAAACTGGCGGTCAGCCAGACGAACGGAGAAATACTGGTTTTCTCGGACGTCGCTACGACTTTGCCTCCTCAGGGCATTGCCAATATTGTGAAGTCGTTTAGTGATCCCACGGTCGGCTGTGTTAGTAGTGTGGACCAGTTTGTCGATGCTCAGGGCAATCTCAGTGGAGAAGGAGCGTATGTCAAGTACGAGATGCTATTGCGTCATTTGGAAACAAAGGTGAATACGTTGGTCGGTCTTAGCGGATCATTCTTTGCCGCCAGGAGAACGGTCTGTAGTCCTTGGGCAGACGATCTGCAAAGCGATTTTAATACGTTGTTGAATTCGATGAAGGCCGGGCTACGTGGTGTGTCGGATCCGGCGAGTGTAGGCTACTATAAAAACTTAACAGATGAGAAAAAGGAGTACCAACGCAAAGTCCGGACCGTCTTAAGGGGGATTGCTGTGTTGATGCGCAGCCTGCCAATGTTAAACCCACTTCGGTATGGCATCTTTGCCTGGCAACTGTTCAGCCACAAGCTATGTCGATGGTTAGTGCCATTTGCGATGATTGGCACGCTGGGCTCAAATATTGTATTGGCAATAAGTTCCGGTCCGTACCGGGTTCTTTTGCTGGGACAGATTTTATTTTATGCCATTGCAGCTGCCTATGCCGGGTGCAGCTGGATGCCAAGGAGCAATGTGTTTCGATTGCCCTCGTTTTTTGTCCTTGTCAACCTTTCCATCATTGACGCCTGGATGCGGTATTTTCGGGGAGACCGGGTGTTTCGTTGGGAGCCGTCCAAACGTTGAGCGAGGTGGGCCGATGGATCGGCCGGTCGCGTAGGGAAAAATAGTTACAGCGGGGTACTGAATGGATACGATGGTTGAAAAGAAAGAGTTGCGCAACTTTGGGTTGATAGTCGGTGGTGTTTTCATTCTGATCGGCGTCTGGCCTATGATCCGCTATGGTGAGGGGATTCGTCTATGGGCCATCGTGCCGGGATCACTGTTAGTTCCATTGGGATTAGCCGCGCCGACCATTCTTGCGCCTCTTTTCAAAGTGTGGATGAAAGTCGGCCACGTGATGGGATGGATCAATACCAGGATCATTTTAGGAATTCTGTATTTTGGACTCATCACCCCGATGGGGGTGATCATGCGGATCTTTGGTTGGGACTCGATGCGAAGAGCGCTAAGCCGAGATGCCGAAAGTTATCGAGTCGTGCGGCAGGCAAGGCCACGCAACCACATGAATAGGCAATTTTAAGCAAACGGAGGGCAGTATGGGCGAGTTCCTGACAGAGCTCTGGGCCTTTATGAAAGAACGGAAAAAATTCTGGCTGTTGCCGATTATTGTGATGCTGGTGCTATTGGGCAGCTTGATCGTGCTGACGCAAGGATCAGCGGTGGCTCCGTTTATCTACACGTTGTTCTAGTTTCGAGGACTCAGCGGGTGAGATGAACTTCTCGGTAGGACGGTTAAAAAAAACAATTCGCTCTGCGGTAGCAAGGCCCTTCCACGCTTCATCTATCTATCGATGGCGTCATCGAGGCAAGGTGGCGCTGCTAATGTATCACCGCGTCCTGACGAAAGAGGAAGTTGCTCGTTATCCGGTTCAGCCAGGAATGTATGTGCTTGACAGTGTATTTGCTCAACAGATGTCTTTTGTAAGGAGTAATTTTACGGTGCTGTCGCTCCAGGAACTCCTGGATCTGTGGCAACGGGGCGAGTGGAGTGCCCATGCGCGGTATTGTGTGATTACCTTCGATGATGGCTGGTTGGACAACTATCGCCATGCGTATCCAGTTTTGAAGCAGCTGCGTATGCCCGCGACGATTTTCCTTCCCACTGACTATGTAGGAAGGAACGAGTGGTTTTGGCCTGATCAGCTGGCGGTTTTGTGTAAGGTTGTTGCGGATCGGAAAGAGCGTCAGGAACCTCTGGCAGCGGTTGAGGGTGTGTTGTCCGGTTTCCTGGGTGAAGATGTTTCTCGGTTGGTTGAAGTGTCGGTTCGCCAAAAGCAACTAGGGGATGAAATTATCGAGCGTTGTAAGCATTGGCCGATAGAGCGCATCCGAGAATTGGTGCAGGCGTTGGCAGCAGAACTACGAGTGACATTACCCCTGGATCGGGTGATTGTAAATTGGGACGAGGTGCGTGAAATGTCCCGGGGAGGGGTGTCATTCGGTTCCCACTCCTGCACACACCGTATTATGACGACCATCACATTAGACGAGGTTTCCGAAGAGCTTGTGAGGTCAAGACAGGTTCTTTTTGATCAGGGTGTCAACTTTGTGCCGGTCTATTGTTACCCGAATGGGAACAGCGACGCTTCCATTGAGGATCTGGTGAAAGCTAATGGATATGAAGCCGCAGTGTCAGTGCGAATGGGCTTCGAAGGGAGCTGCCCAGAAAATAGGTATGCCATTCGCCGAGTAGGAATCCACAACGACATATCGGACACCATCCCGCTTTTTTCTTTCCGATTGTTCGGTCCCCAACCGAGTTCGGTGTAAGTCAACAAGGGCAATGGATATGAGGGGAATCGCCTTGGGGTGGGAATACTTGTGAAAGTATTGATTACCGACGGAAATGAGCGGGCTGCGCTTGCGGTCACCAGGGCACTTGGAAGTGAACAAGTAGAGGTGATTGTTGGGGCAGAGTCCCAACGATCCCTTGCAGGTTCCTCCCGTTACTGCAGACAGAGCATTTCCTATCCGTCTCCCTATCAAGAACCTGAACGTTTCATCGCCACATTGATGGAGGCAGTGCGAACTCATCGAGTCGATGTTGTGATTCCTTTGTCTGATATTGCTATGCACGTCCTTGGGCCGGAGAAGGCGCAATTCGAAAGATATACGCATTTCCCGGCTCCCAGTCCTCAGGCATTTCAAGAAATCTCCGATAAATATAGATTGATGCAACAAGCTCTGAGGGAGGGCGTTGCTATTCCCGATACCACCTTTGTTCCTGATGGTCGAGTCGAAGGAATCGCAGAGGGTATTGTTGATTTTCCAGTGGTGGTGAAGCCCGGCTGTTCATTGGTGAGAAGCGGCAATCAGTGGACAAAAACCAGTGTCTGCTATGCCGAGTCTCCTGATGAGCTTCTGCGCCTCTACCGTGAGAGGCCTTATCTGCGGCAGCCTTCGTTGATTCAACGGCGCGTCATCGGTGAAGGCCAGGGATTGTTTGTGTTGATGCAGGAAGGGACACCGTTGGGGATGTTTGCACACCGGCGAGTGCGTGAACGACCGCCTTCCGGCGGAGTCAGCGTATTGCGAGAGAGTATTGCCTTGCCGAAATCCATGGTTGACGCTACTCTGAAGCTGTTGCAGGGTGTGAAGTGGCATGGTGTGGCCATGGTGGAATTCAAAGTAGATGCCGCCACTCAGCGCCCTCTGCTTATGGAAATTAATGGGCGGTTTTGGGGGTCGCTCCAGCTGGCTATCGATGCGGGCCTAAATTTTCCCCTGCACTTGCTTAATATGGCGATGGGACGGGGCGAGACGATACCTGAAAATGGCTACCGTGTCGGGGTCAAGTCCAGATGGTTGCTGGGTGACTTAGATCAACTGGTCATGCGCATCAGGAACGGGGATCGTGCGTTGAATCTTCCACCCGGCGCCCCATCCCGGTTTCAAGCGCTCATGTCCTTCTGCCGGTTTTTTGAACGAGATACATTTTATGAAGTGGAGCGTATCGATGATCTCGGCCCCAGCCGCTTTGAGGTCATGCGGTATCTTAAGCTGGTATAGGGAGTGGTGATGGCTCAAGTAGATGCTTCGTCTCTACGAGGAGTGGCTCGTTCGTTCAAAAGAGCTGTGAATGGGGCGTTTGATCAGTGGCGCTATCGGAGTCTGGTGAATCGGCAGGCGTTCCCAAGTCCCGTGCGTGCCATTTTGGTCGTCTGTAAAGGCAATATCTGCCGCAGTCCGTTAGCAGAGGCTTATCTCAAGCATCAGGTTGAAAAGCATGGGTTACCGATTGTGATTGAGTCGGCAGGGCTTGACACATCGTTTGGAAAGACGGCACATCCGCTCGCGCAACTCGTCGGCACGCAGGGCGGGCTCTTGCTCAGCCAGCATGCAACGCAACAGCTGCACAAGGAACAGGTTGAGCGGGCGGACATGATTTTGGTCATGGAGTGGCGGCAACGTCGTCGTATGCTCAAGCTCTATCCCCAGGCAAAACAGAAGGTGTTTTTGCTTCGGCAGTTTTATGATCAGTCGGTGCGAGAAGTTGCTGACCCCTACAGTGGAACGCTGGAAGATTTTCAGACCTGCTTCGCGATGATTAAGCAGGCCTGTGATGTATTGGTGATGCAGATGTTGTCCTCGGGCAAGCAAAGGTAGAATCGAGTTGATTTGATCGAAACGTGAGTGCAGACGGCAAGGATCCAAGGATCAAGGGAGGCCCGGCATCGACATGAGTTTGCGAACCAGACTGTTCCACATCTATTGGACGCTGCGGGGTGCCATTGTGCCGACGCTGAGATATTCCCAGTATTCGTATGAGGAATCGCTGAAACGGTATGTGACGCCATCAGTTGAATGGGTGGAAATAGGCTGTGGGCATTCCATCCTTCCCAACTGGCGAGCGAATGAAGAACGTCAGTTGGTAAAAACCTGTAAGGCGATATTTGGCATCGACTATGATCTTCCGTCTCTCAAAGCTCATCCTAATATCGCCAAGAAGTTGCGCGGCGATGTCACCAAGTTACCCTTTAGAAACGAAGCATTCGACCTGGTAACCGCAAATATGGTGGTTGAGCATCTTGATAATCCAGACGAACAGTTTAGGGAGATTGGACGCATCCTTAAGTCGAGAGGCGTGTTCTTGTTTCATACTCCGAACGCATTCGGCTACGGAGTGATCTTATCCAAGGTTGTGCCTGAATGGCTCAAGGGCAAACTCATCTACTTATTGGAGGGGCGGCAGGAGCATGACGTCTTTCCGACACACTATAAGGCGAATACGGAAGCCCAGGTCAAAGCGCTTGCTCAAGCCAATGGCTTTGAGGTGTTACAGCTTGATTTAATTGCCACGGATGCCATCTTTGCTATGCTTCCGCCGCTGGCCGTGCTGGAGTTGTTGTGGATTCGGCTGCTGATGACTCAGCCTTTCCGGAAACTTCGAACTAATATGATTGTGGCTCTCAGGAAAGTGGTCTGAGTGAACACTTCTCAAATGTTCAGGTTTGCGAGTTTTCAAAAGCCTCATGAAGAGACTCCAATCACTGTGAGTCAGGTATCTTCTGATCGGTGCAAAAACGCAGTCTGCAACTAGTGGACTGTAACGATTGATTCGGGAGTAATTCGACGTGACGCATCAAAGTACTTCCACTTCACAGGTTTGGGCTGCGTATTGTAGTGCCGGATATAGCGCATGAGCTTTCGTTTGAGATCAGGCACCGAGGTAAAGACGCCACGGGCGATCACGTCGCGTTCGATCTTGGCGAACCACAGTTCGACCTGGTTGAGCCAGGAGGCGTACGTCGGGGTGAAGTGCAGCTGCACCCTCGGATACTGGGCGAGAAACGCCTCGACCCGCGCGGTCTTGTGCGCCGAGAGGTTATCCGCAATCACGTGAATCTCTTTGCCGTTGGGCTGATGGGTCACGATGTCGGTTAGAAATGCGACGAACTCGGCCGAGGTATGGCGCGGTGCGGTCTTGCCCAAGACCTCGCCCGTCTTGGTGTTGAACGCGGCGTACAGGGAGAGGGTGCCGTGACGGACATACTCAAAGCCATGGCGTTCGGCATGCCCCGGCGACAAGGGCAACACCGGGTCTTTGCGATCGAGCGCCTGAATCGCGGTCTTCTCGTCGACGCAGAATACGGCGGCGTGCTGCGGCGGGTGCAGATACAGGCCGATCACATCGGCCGCCTTGGCTTCGAAGTCCGGATCGTTGGAGGCCAGATACCCTTCCAGGCGATGCGGCTTGAGGGCGTGCTTGGCCCAGATACGCGTGACCGTCATATGCGAGAGGTCCCCCAACTGCGCCGCCAGCTTGCGCGAGGACCAATGCGTCGATCCGTCGCCCGGTGTGTGGTTCGTCGTCCAGGCCAGGACGCGGGCCTCGATCCGATCGGTTACTTTGTAGCGCGCACGCCCGGCGTAGCGGGCGAACAACCCCGCCAGCCGATCTGCGGCAAAGCGCTGACTCCAACGACTGATGTAACTGTCATTGCAGTCCAGCTTGGCGCGAATCGTGGCCCACGTCATGCCATCGGCCAGCAGCAGAATCAGACGGGCATGCCGAGCGGAATCGGCTCGACCATTGCTGGCTCTCGCTTGGCGCTGAAGTTCCATACGTTCACTCTTGGTCAGTTTCATCACGTCCTCCATAGGCGTCATGACACTACCATTTTAAACGTTACAGTTCACTAGTAGGTTGGAAAGTAGAACCTGAAAGGCAATTCGAAGGTATGTTGAGGCCAGGGCTGCAGGCGACCGTGCAAGGTACAATGGGCCATTCAATACCTGGCTCTCAAGCGAGGCCGAAAGACAAGGAATTCGGCTTTCTCCTTGTCTTGCTCGCCATGCTTTTTGAGTTTGGTCGGCCGCAAGACTTTTTACCTCCGCTCAAAGTTATTCCGTTTCCTTCAGTAATAGATGCCTCTATTGCCTTGGCCGTAATTTTCTCAGGACGGGCAAGACTTTCCAACGTGCAGTCGAAATTGTGGATGGGGCTATTGGTTTTCATGGCACTCTGGGTGCCTTTTGCAACTAATAATTTTTATGCCTTCTCGCTATTGAAGGATCTCACGTTGTATTTCTGTTTTTATTTGGGAATCATTACATTTGTGAATACGACTGGGAAGATGCAGAAACTCATTCTGGTCTGGTTGGGGGTTCATGCTTTGTTGGCAATCAATGGAATGCTACATGGGGGGCGTGGTGTTGGAGGTTGGCTTGGAGATGAAAATGACTTTGCGATGGAGATGAATGTCGCAGTTCCCTTCGCATTTTTTCTCTACCAAGGGACGACAGCGAAAGGTGCAAAGGTCCTATACTTGGTTCTGTTGGGCATATTTGTGTTGTCGTCAATTGCCACTGCGTCGCGAGGAGGATTTCTTGGGTTGTTGGCTGTCGGTTCGTTCTGCTGGTTCTATTCACCGCGAAAAGTGTGGTCGATCGTTTTGTTGACGGGTGTGTTACTGCTGGTGTTGGTTGCCGCTCCTCAGGAATATTGGGATCGAATGCGAACAATCACCGATGACAGTACGATGGAGTCCGGCACCGCCGGTCAGAGAATGTTCACATGGGGAATTGGATGGGAAATGTTCCTGGCCAATCCCGTCTTCGGTGTGGGGCAAGGCAATTTCCCCTGGACGATCGGCGAATATCTCGGCGGTCGGACCTGGCAGACCAAGTCCCTGGCTGGCCGTCAAGCGCACTCGTTGTACTTCACACTGCTGCCAGAATTAGGTCTTCTGGGCGCGTTTATTTTTGGAAGCATGGTGGTTTTCAACTACAAGGCTGTCAGGTATTGCAACCGCTTGGGTATGCGACAACACCTGGCTCATGGGCACGAAGCTGTCCCAGTTGATGCCGATTTGGAAAAGGCAGCATGGTTTGGGAACGCAATTTTAGGGGCCCTCGTGGCGTACCTCGTTACCAGCACATTTATTTCGACCCTGTACTACCCTACCTTTTGGATCTTGACTGGTCTTGCCGTCGCTTTGAAAAATACTACTGAACGATATTCTGAAAATTCTCTTGAAGCGGTATCCCCGTCTACGCCTGCTCGATTGACCTCTTGGGGCAGGCCCAGGCCTCGCCCGGCGAGATAATGGCACTTTCTGGATGAGTGGTAGGTATTCATTGGCTGATGTGGAATGGGTGCGGTCAGGCACCGGCTTACGCGTGCGTGCGAGACCTGCGCCAGCAGATACTACGCAATGTGATTCCGAGATGCGTCGAGTATGAGCACACGTACGATGGTGCTGGGTGCAATCGCCCTTTTCCTGATACGGATTGCCCTGATTGCCTGGGGAGGGCAGCACGAGGCGCCTGGTGGGGATCAGCTTGCCTTTTATTCCGGCTCACAACAGCTCGTCCATTCATCGGCCGAGTGGTTGAAGGGAGGAGGTGAGTTTGGATATCGCGCCCCCATGTATTTTGTTTATCTTTCCGGGGTTTTAAGCCTAGTTCCCGGCGCAACCTTTCTGACAGGCCAGATTGCCACGGCACTCATTGGGGTACTCAACTGTGTCTTGATGTTTGTGCTGATAAGAAATCTGTCCGGAGAGGCAGGGGCCAGGTTAGGGTTTTGGCTTAGAGGTTTGCTGCCGTCATATGTGGTAGCAGACACATTTGTGATGAGCGAGCCGCTGTTCGCCACGTTCCTGCTCTGCTCTCTCGTGATCATTTCTTTCAAGCCGAATTGCCCAGACAGCCGCCAGGCCTTAGCTCTCGGGGTCCTTATTGCCTGTTGTCTTCTTACACGGGAAGTGGCCATTGTCTATCCGCTCATATTTGGCGGATATCTGATCATGACCTCAGCCTCACGACACGATGGGTTGAGGCATGTTGCAGTATTCGTCATGATGCTGTTGATTACATTAACACCTTGGATGTGGAGAAACGTCATTGTCTGGGGGCAACCACTCCCGATCAGCTATACGTCCGGGGTTAATTTGCATATAGGAAATAACCCAGAGGCAACCGGGAAATGGGTTCGTTTTTCAGCTGAATCGGAAGTGGCCAGCCTGGGGTTCGGCACACCGCAATCCGATGCGTGGCATCGAAAAGAGGCGCTCAAGTATATCCAGGAAGACCCAGTCCATTTCCTGCGGTTGGGGTTCAAGAAGGTAGCCTGGTTTCTTTGGCCAAGGTTTGAACGAGAAGAAATCAAAGAGTTGTATAAGTTGCCGGCTAGGCAGGCTACCTTGCTGAGTGGGCTGCTAGGCGTCTTGAGTGCCGGTGTGGTGGTCCTAGGTATCGCAGGATTTGTATTCGGAAAGCGCGACTGGTTCTGGTGGATCGGCCTGGCGTTGATCGCGTACACCATCTTCGTGACCTTTGTTGTATATGGTTCTCCTCGCTACCGGGACGCCGTCGACTACCTTCTGCTGGTGTTTGCAGCGAACGCGATCACACGGTGGCGTTCACTTTTAGTAGAGGTACGAACGAGCGGGTCGTTGGCTCGAAAGCAGCTTTTCATTCTGGCGCCCGTGCTTTCCTACATCCTGATTAATTGGATGTGGATTGCCTATGATCTGGCTAAGTCCGGTCATTAGGCAGATGCGTCTGTCTGGTGGCACGCTGCAGATTTGATTAAATGCCGAGTCCTCACGATCTTAAAACAATTCTGTACCTCTCGACCAGCAGCGGTCCTGGAGGTGCCGAGCGCGTCATCAGCAATTTGGCCGCCTCGCTGGATCCAGAGAGATATCGAGCCATTCTCTGCTTGTTTCGTCCCGGGTGGATCCAGGAGCGGAGCGAAGACCGCGGGATTCGAACGTTCATTATTCCAACGCACGGGATGACCGATTGGCGATGGGCACTTCAATTCAAGCGGCTGCTGCGACAGGAGCGGGTGGACTTGATTCACGCGCATGAGTTTGATGCCAACGTGCAGGGAACTTTTGTCGCAGCGATGTCAGGAATTCCTCTTGTGGCAACCGTTCATGGGAAGAATTACTTCTGGGAAAGATTCAGGCGTCGTCTGGCCTATCGGTGGGTCAGCCGCAGGGCAACCATGGTGGCTGTATCTGAGAATTTGAAGCAATTCATCGTTGAGAAAGCCGGAGTCTCCTCGGATCGAGTCAAAGTGCTTTACAACGGTGTGGATGTGTTGCCGCACTGTGGCCGTGCCGACGTGGATGTGTGTAGAAAAGAGTTGAGCTTGCCTGAAAATGGTCAGATTGTGGGCGTTGTGGGTAACTTGTATCCCGTGAAGGGGCATCAATATTTGATCGACGGGATCCCCGCTGTCTTGACGAAATGTCCCAACACGTCTTTTGTTTTTGCCGGAAGAGGCCAGCTCGAGACTGAATTGAAGGAGCAAGTGCATCGGCTCGGGCTGGATTCACGAGTGTACTTTCTCGGCCTGAGACAGGATATTCCAAGAATTCTGGCCATGCTCGACGTGTTCGTGCTGCCCTCGCTGTCGGAGGGACTCTCGATGGCAATACTCGAAGCGATGATTGCCGGAAAGCCTGTGGTGGCGACGCGGGTTGGTGGGAACCCTGAACTGGTGCTCGACGGAGAAACGGGGTTTCTGGTTCCTCCGCGTGATGGAAAGGCCTTGGCGTCCAGCTTGGTGACGTTGCTGACGAACAGGCAGCAGGCTGCTCGGTTTGGGGAGAAAGGAAAGCGTCGCGCCGAAGGACAGTTCAGCTTACAGACCATGGTGCGGGCCTACCAGTCGCTTTATGACGAATGCCTGCAATCAAGTCTGTAAACTATCGTAATGAGGCTCCCTTCATTGTATTGTCCGGTTTCCGACGGGGCTAATAGATTTTCATGAACAAAATGGATCGCGATGGATGATGTTTCGCAGCGAGCTTCAACCATCAAAGTCTGTCATGTGGCGATGGGAGACTTGTGGGCAGGGGCGGAAGTTCAATTGCTTGCACTCATGACCCACCTGGTTCGATTGCAGGGATTCGAATGGTCCGTGATCCTATTCAATGAGGGAAGGTTAGCGGATGAACTTCGGAAGCTTCCCCTGTCACTCACGGTGATCCCTGAAAGACATCATAGCACTATCGCCATTACTTATCGTCTTGCAAAGATCTTTCGGCAATTTCATCCGGATATTGTTCATACCCACAAGTATAAAGATTCCATTCTCGGGGCACTCGTCGCACGATTTGTGAGAGTGCCCCATGTAGTTAGGGTCGTTCATGGTATGCCTGAACCATTCAGAGGACTGAGAAATGTGAAGATGGCTGGGTACACGGTTGTAGACAGGTTGGTGACCGGTCGGCTTATCGATAAGGTGGTTGCCGTGTCCTCTGATATTGAAAAGGTCTTGGCCCGAACCTATGGCTCGAATCGGGTGGTCTGTATTCACAATGGGATTGATCTCGACGCCGTCCACGTTACCATGCAGCGGCCGGAGATGCGCAGGGTGTGGCACATCAACGACAAGGCAGTACTTATTGGAACAGTCGGGCGGCTCGTTCCAGTGAAAGGCCATGCCGTATTGTTGGAGGTGCTGGGAATTCTGCGCCAGTCGAATCATAACGTGACACTATGCATTGTCGGAGATGGGCCGTTGGGTCGAGACATTGAGGCGGAAGCCAATAGGCTGGGTTTGGGACAATCAGTGATATTTTGTGGCCATCAAGTGCAGTCCTATGATTTCATCAACATGATGGACATCTTTGTGTTGCCGTCTCTGCATGAAGGAATTCCGATGGTCCTATTGGAGGCTCTCGCTCTGAAGCGGCCGGTTATTGCGAGTCGAGTAGGTGGAATTCCCGAAGTGGTGTCGCACGGCCATTCTGGAATGTTGGTAAGCCCGTCGAACGCGGCCGAACTTGCGTCGGCGATTAGGAATTTGATTGAAGATCCGGCGAAGGCGGCGGCATACGGTGCAGCGGGACGGAGCCGAGTCGAGTGCGAGTTTAGTGCGAGGATAATGGCAAATCGAACTGCTGCGATGTATCGGTCATTGGGTAAGAATTGAAATGAGAGTCCTTTGGCTAGGACATAACCTCGCTTTTCCGCCCAAGGGTGGGCCTCTTCAGAGAAATTACAACTTGCTGAGGGAAGCGGCCAAGTACCATGAAGTACATGCGCTTGTGTTCGATCAACCGGCATCCAGGCCACCGGGGGTCACACCTGAGGATTGTGTGTGGGCGTTATCGAAGTTTTGTGCCAGTGTTGAGTGGGTTCCGCTCCCAAGAGATTCTTTTGGTGTCGGTCGTTATTGGCGAGCGATCGGTGGCTTGTTGACAGGCGAACCGTATGAATTTAGATGGTTACGGTCCAAACAGATGGTGAAGCGCCTTGAACTACTGGCGGGGCGATTACAATTCGACGTAGTACATGCCGATACGCTTGGGTTGGCTCCGTATATGTTTCTTGTTCCTCATGCTGGCACTGTGCTCAATCACCATGATATAGAATCGGCTCTTGTCCAAAGGCGAGCTGCCAGTGAACGCAGTCTGTTGTGGCGCATGTTCTGGTCGCGCGAGGCGGCGCACTTGCTTGCCGCAGAGCGCCGATGGTGTCCATTGTTCCACGTTAACGTGGTGGTGTCCGATGATGAAGGAGCGTTGGTGAAACCCTCCTGCAAGGGGAGCCAAGTTTGCGTTGTTCCCAATGGTGTCGATATCGGGTACTTCACGCCGCGTCCAGACCCTGGAGGGGCCAGGTTATTGTTCTGCGGGCGTCTTGATCAGTTGGCGAACAAAGGTGCGATCACCTATTTTTTTCATTCCATCTGGCCTATGTTGTCAGCAAAGATGCAGGATCTTCACATCGACGTCGTTGGAAAAAATCCTCCAGCCTGGTTGCAGGAATTATCTCAGCGCGATATGCGTGTGCATGTCCCCGGGTTTGTGGACGATGTGCGCCCATATTTTCATGAAGCCACGGTATTTGTCTGTCCTATCACTGATGGTGGAGGGACGCGTTTGAAAATCCTTGATGCATTGGCGATGGGGATGCCCGTGGTCAGTACAACCTTTGCGGCATCCGGGCTGGCGTTGCGTGACGGCAAGCACCTCCTCATCGCAGATACGGCTGAGGCGTTTGTCGAGCAAATCGTACGCTTATTAGCTGACAAGGGCTTGCGCCAGCTGCTGGCTCAAGGAGCCGTTGATGTTGTCAGGCAGACCTATGCATGGGATACGATCGGGCACAGTCTCGTAGCTGCATACGAAGAGGCAGCTGCGCGGAAGGTCAAGGGTTGTTAATCGACGGGTGCGGACTCTCTGTGCCGGGAGGCAATCTTGAAGCCATGACATCGTTGATGCGCATACAGATGATTTCGAACCTGCGCCGTCTGAATGGGGTAAAAACCGAGCAGTATGAGGCGAACAGTCAATACGCTGGCGAGAAAGAGACGTTTTGGGATGGTATGTGTTTATTCTTTCGAGCGCATGGTAAAGATGTTCTCGTGTTGACAGGAGGAACATGGAGAGTCGTTGGGTTTTGTTTGATGAGATTCTTGTGGCCGTTCAATCCATGCAAACTTGTGGCGGTGGACTTTATCTTATCTCGCCCGCAGGGTTGGAGGCAGTCCATCATGGCCTGGTTCAAGGGGCTCTTGCTGCGAAAGGTCGACCGGTTCATTTTGCATTTCAAGGATACGAGTGAGTACGAACGGATCTATGGTATCCCTCCATCCAGGTGCGAATTCGTCCCCTTCAAAGTGAACTACTGGGAAAAACTCTCACCGGAAGATCGATCCTCTGAAGTCGAGGACTACATATTTACCGCGGGCCGCAGTTACCGCGATTTTTCAACTTTTGTCGAAGCCATGCGCAGGGTTGACTATCCTGGGCTTCTCCTTTACGAAGAAGCTGCCTTGCTTAAGCGATCGGCCACGGATGTGGATCTTTCGAATCTCCCGGCTAATTTGGCTGCGGAAAAAAACGAAGGGGAGCAAAGTTGGGTTGACTATATTCGTCGCGCAAAGATCGTGGTAGTGCCGTTGTTGCCGAGTACGATGTATGCGCCTGGCTTGAGTTTGTACCTAATGGCCATGGCGATGAAGAAATGCGTCATTGTCACCGAGGGGTTGGCCACCAGAGGTATGTTGAAGGACGAGGCGGTCATTGTGGCTCCAAAGGATCCAGAAGCCCTGGCGGCCGCTATCGTGCGTGTATGGAATGATGATGAGTTACGTCACGCAACGGCTGAAGCGGGACGGCGTTATGCCGAGCGGTGTGGTGGAGAGTCCCGCCTTCTGTCAGATATCGTACGCGTCTGTGGTGAGCTCTGTGTGCCGTGACGACTAGTAGTTCGTCGTCTTTCCCTCTATCTTCTCATTCATCTTACAGCCAAGGACGCTCAATATGGCAGACCTTAAGTTGCATTTAGGCTGCGGGAAATCGGTGCTTCCAGAGTACACAGGGGTTGATCTGAGTCCTCAGCCAGGGGTGAGTGTGGTTTGCGATCTTTCGAGGAAGTCTTGGCCATTTCAAGATTCAAGTGTTGAGAGATGCGTCTTGTTCAATCTCCTCGAGCACCTTCCCGACACGATACAAGTTATGGAAGAACTGTGGCGTGTCACTAGGCCGGGAGGAATCGTGCACATTCAGGTGCCATACTATAATTCGGCGGGAGCGTTTCAGGACCCCACGCATGTGAAGTTTTTCACCGAACGAACATTTGATTATTTTACGGTGGATGGAACGACGGAACTCAGTCACTACAACTACTATTCGCACGCACGATTCGAGATCGTGCGACTCGATTTTCACCAGCGACCGTTCTTGAAACGACTGCCCAGGCGGGTGCAGATATTCCTAGGCCATCATCTTGCGACTATCCAGGCACTGGATGTGGTTCTGAGACCAGTTAAGGTAATCTGAAGTACTTCGAGCCCCCTCTGGATCACGCTGCTGATAACATTTGACCTAGGGAGTCGTTACGCTCCGCATCGTTGGGCTCGCGGGCGGCCCCGGGGGTTGGTCGGCGGAGTTACTCCCCCCAGGGATGGAGATATGCAGGTGGTCAATATACCAACTCCAGTCCGCTGAGGGAATCGGATTTGTCACTGTCCCGTCCCACGTCTCGCTCCAGACCCACTCGTTGAGGCCGTCCTGACCATAATTGATATTCGTATAGTTTCCTGATAACACGCCATTGACCCACCAGCGTACGATACCGTCTCTGGATGTGGCCGTTGTGCTTTTTTTTACGTAGGCTTCGACTTTCGTCCATACCCCCTTCACCAATTGCACACCATTCACATTCGGGAAACATTTGAGCCCCAATTGATACGAACAGGTATGAGAATTGTCGAGGGTCCCAGAGTTATGGCCAAAATAAATAGATCCGCTCGGATCTCCAGGGTTGCCATCAAGGCCCCAAAATCCGTTCTGTCCGGGGCCGCGCAGGAAAAACATCTTGTTGGCCGTCGTGCGACCTTCAAAGGCAGTGTTGGTCCGAACCATCATGCCCATATACATCTCATTATAGGTTTGCGCTGACACCCAATCAAGCTGTGATCCACCCGCTTGGTTGCCAGCATAGATGGTTGATCTCGCGACACCAGAGGGCGATACTGTTGCTGACCCGTCTGAATCTTGGACAGCTGATGAGTAGACATCCAGGATCCCGCAGGCGGAGGGTGAGTTATTGAAGGAGCAGTCCAAGGCAACGCTGGCTCCAGAAGGTTCATTTGTCCAGACACCTGCTCCGTAAGTCAGCGGGGCGGCAACCAGTCCCATACATACAGTTATTGTGGATGCGACCGTAATTAACCTCTTGGAGGCACTGAATAGTAAGTTGCCGTCCATGATTGTCCTCTTGTAAGTGGTTAAAATCCTATCGACTGCTACTGTGGTCATGTGACTCCATTTGTCTGGGTTTCCATCGAAAAGAAGTTTACGAGTTCAATTTGATTTTGAATAGGGCTTATACTGTGAGTATTCGTATGGTTAAGCAAGATCAATGCCCACGTAACATTCAGGCGAGTCACCATAGCAATAGCTTATGCAACCTTGCAAATGCTTTCATGATTTTTGATCACTACATCGTAGAGATCAATAGGGGAATGGGACTCTTAGTAATTGAGACTGTTGGGGTTAGAGGTCACTCTCGGTCAAAATCGTTCTTAAATAGGTGGGTAACGAAATACTCTAATGTGACGTTAAACTTCCTTGTGGCGACGTTACCTTACCCATAAATTGTGCGATTCTGAGCCATCGTTTCACTGTTGTTGAGCCCCAGATCACGCTTGCGCATGCCGCCTGAGTGCTGACCTTCCCCAATTCCGTGGACACTTGGTTAAGCCACTGCCGTCCTCGTTCGAACTCAGCTGGGGAATCGTAGCCGAGGGTGGAGTGACGCCGCTGCCGATTGTAGAACACTTCCATGTACTCAAAGATCTCCTGCGTGGCTTCCGCACGCGTTCGATACTGGCAATGATAGATCTGTTCACGCTTCAGTGTTCCGAAGAAGTTTTCTGCACACGCATTGTCCCAACAGCTGCCTTTGAGACTCATGCTGGCGTGATGCAGTGCGCGCCCCGTTGTGACCAGCAATAAGAGCTTTGCGGATTGAGGCGAAGTCTTGAACGATCACGTGCTTGCCACCGCCTAACTCGTGGCCAATCAACCGGACATCGTCATCGGTGGAAAGGGGCCACCTCACTTCGGTGATTTGTGGACAACCATTTTCGGCCTTGACACCCAGTTTCCGATCTGTCCGTAAATTGAGGATCAAGGTGCGTTCTTGCTCGAAGATGCGTCGATTCGGAGATCGGGCGGGACGTCGGCTCCGACTAGCAAGCCGACCTCACCAACTTCGCGATACCGGCCTATCCACTTACGAAAGGTCGAGTACGAGATCCCGCAGCGACGACACACCAGCCCCGCATCTCTCGTCTGCTGAAAGAGTTTCACCCAAAGCAGTTGTCTGCGTACGTCGGAGTCCATCACGGCGGTTTACGTGAAACGATGTGTGCGAATTACACACATAAGTTTACAAATTTCTGCTTAAAGGAAGGTGCCGGATGTCTCGTTCCAGGTTGATCCTACCAATTGCCTCCAGATCGTGGGCAAGATACATGCAATCGAAGTAAGGGGACTCTGGAAAGGGCCGACCCACCTTGAGCCCACGCCATATATCAATTTTCACACTGGCGTTCCATTCGTTAAATTCTTTGATTGCCAGTAATTCGCCGGCAAACTGATGGCTCACCAGAGTCTCTCTTACATCGTCAAAGTACAGAGGGACTTTCTTCAGCATTGACTTCTTGGGATGACTGAATACTTTTAAGGCATGCGTGGTTGATGAGTACAAGTCTAGATCGAATGAGACGAATCCGATCGGGACATCCTGAATGTGCTCGATGAATTCGGGTACGGTTTTCTTTACCTCCCCCAGCAGCAATCGCGTACGCGGTGAGAGCTTTCCGCTAAGTGACTTCTCGTCTAAGGGAAAATCTCCCGGCTTCCAGTAATCTGGATGGTCTCGATGATCGCCGGTAAATTCGGGGAGTCCATCCCCGCTGTCAAATCCGAAAACCTTGATCCGGACTCCGGTTTCACGTTCAACAGCCTCGGCTTCTTCTTGCAGGGTCACCAGCCCCTGGCCTCCGGCGACACCGAATTCAATCGCGATAATTTCAGAAACGCCCTCAAGGTAGGCAAGGCCTGCGGCACTAAGCAATCCGGTAAGGTATCCCGGGCGTTTTGACAAACACCACTGGTCGCGAGTGCTTGCCGAAACCGTCAGGCGTTCTAGCAGGAATCTCGTGAAGAGACGAAAGGGTGGTTCCATGGACAGTCGCTTCAACCAACATGGAAGCCTCATTGTTTTTATCGATTTTGACATAGTCAATGTCCTTCCGCCTGAGAGTCCCATATGAGAGGTGTCGAAGCGTTTCTCTCACAAGCTTGGCACAGGAGGTTTTGACAGCTCGCGTGTATTATTGTCAACTGAGCGTATGAAATGGCATATGACCTTTCAGGTAGATTGTGATTGCCCTTCCCTCTGAAAGCTAGACCATTGGCATTGCGGTTCGGCCGTGCTGAGAGCGCCGTCCACCTAGCTGGGGCACCTGACCCCGAACGAGTTTCTCGAACAATGTCAGGGGAGCCAGATTGTCGAAGAGAGGGGGCTCGGGAAATTCGGACAGTCTGGTAAGTGGGAGCCTGGCTTCACCGACGCCACCAGTTGGCGGCAAACCAGAGGAGCGAGGCAATGAAGCGAACACGACGGAATCACGGAGCCACGTTTAAGGCCCAGGTGGCCTTGGCGGCAGTCAAAGGCGACAAGACGCTCGCGGAATTGGCCGAGCAGTTCCATGTCCATCCCACGCAGATCACCGAATGGAAGCAGCAACTGCGGCGCGGACCGCTGACGTATTTGGCGGCACGACGCCGAAGCCGGATGGGCCGAATCTCAAAGTGCTCCACGCGAAGATCGGGCAACCGGCGCTGGAGAATGATTGTTTAGAAGGGGCGCTCATCAAGGCGGGATTGTTGAGCGCAACGCGATGATCGATCGAACCCACGCGTTAACAGTTGCGCGACAATGCCAGTTGCTGAAGCTGGCTCGGTCCACAGCGTACTATCAGCCAAAACCAGTTTCTGACACGGTACTGGCGCTGATGCGCCGGATTGACGCACTGCATCTGGACTATCCGTTTGCCGGCGCCCGGATGCTGCGGGATCTCCTCCGGCAAGAGGGCCATGCCATTGGGAGACGGCAGGTCGCGACCCTGATGCGGCGTATGGGCATCACCCCGGTGTATCGCAGGCCGCGGACGAGTCAACGGCATCCTGCCCACCAGATCTACCCGTATCTCCTGCGCGGCCTGACGATCATCCGCCCCAATCACGTCTGGGCGGCGGATATTAGTGCGCCATGCAAGCGTGGTGGGAGAACGACCGACCACGCTGGCTGGTTGCCGACCGGCAGCTGAACTGCTGCCCCGCTTGGGAAGGAACCCGAGCGGAAGGGGGCTGCAAAGTTCCGCCATGTGCCGACGGCGGGATGCCATAAGCAGAGCAGCCTGAACTGTACCGGGCGTGGGCCATTCTCCACGGGCCGGGCTACCACAGTGTCGAGGGTGAGACAACGAAATGGGCGCCGGAAGCCTCTGTATTTAACGCCAACCCTCAATGACGGAATGGCGTGGAGGGATCTGTGGTGCAATTCGGTTGGTCTTGATGTTGCCGACTGAAGGATGCGCGACGCGCATTCGACGATGGGAGCTCCTCTGAGCCATCGTCCGAAGCCACCAGGGGTCGAGCACGTCACCTACGGACGCACAGGTCGGGAATCGGAACATGGGAACCTATTGGCATTCGCCCTTGACGGACAAGGGCTATCCGCGGCGACCGGGTATGAAGGTCAATATGGACGGAGTCTCCGTAGTAGTCTGAGGTCGGGAAAGCCGGCCACAGGGCGAAGGGGGACAGGTGAGCGATATGCGTTTGAAACCGGAGGAACGATCCGTGGACTCGGATCTTCACACCGATACGGTGTGGCTACTCGGCGTGCAACGAACGCTGTATCAGTGGAGTCAACAGCATCTCGGCGAGGCCTATCGCGAACTATGGAACTGGATGACAGATCTCCGTAGCCTGCGGTGCGCCTGGGATCGCGTGGCCCGGAACAAAGGGTAGCGCACCCCAGGTATCGACGGGATGACCGTGGGCAGCATTCGCCAGCAACAGGGTGAAGGCGCGTATGTGGGGGAATTGCACCGATCACTCAGGAGCGGCGCCTACGCGCCGAGCCCGTGCCGGCGCAAACTCATCCCCAAGCCGGGCAAACCAGGGCAATTCCGACCCTTGGGAATTCCCACGGTCACTGATCGCGTCGTGCAAGCGGCGATCAAGCAGTTTCTGGAGCCCATACTCGAAGCACGCTTCTGGCATGTCTCGTACGGATTCCGTCCGGGTCGAGGCTGCCACGGCGCACTCGAGCATATTCGCATGGCCACGCGGCCACGCAAGACAAGCAAACGAGACGGAAAGCGTCACGACACCCCGTATCAATGGGTGGTCGAGGGGGACATCAAGGGCTGCTTCGAGCATATCGACCACCACCTGCTGATGAACCATGTTCGTCAGCACTGCGTGGATCGCAGGGTGAATCGATTGCTGGTGCAGTTCCTGAAAGCCGGGGCACTCTCGGAAGAGCAGTTCCTGCGAACCGAAGCTGGCACCCCGCAGGGCGGCATCATCTCGCCCTTGCTTGCCAACATCGCTCTGTCAATCATCAGACCAAGCGCAGGGCGCGAGGGAGTTGCGATGGCATCACGGCGGCGATGGAGGCACGTTCCTCCGACCGCCGAGCGGGCCGAGCCGTGTATTTCCCGGTCCGCTATGCCGACGACTTTATCGTCCTGGTCAGTGGTGCTGCAGAGGATGCAGCCGCCGAACGGGAGGAGTTGGCGACCGTGCTGCAGCAAGGCATGGGGTTGACTCTCTCACCCGAAAAGACGCGCATCACTCCTCTGACCGAGGGGTTCGAGTTCCTTGGACACCGGGTCAGAATGCGATGGGATACGCGGTACGGATGGACACCGCGCATCGAGGTTCCGAAGGAGAAGGTTGCCGACCTGCGGTACACGGTCAAGCAACTCACTGGACGAGCCACCACACCACTGCCATTGATCGCACTTCTCCAGAAACTCAACCCCATCCTGCGTGGGTGGGCCCACTTCTATCGTCACTGCACCGGAGCCAAAGACATCCTGTCAAATCTGGACTGGTATGTCGGCGACCGACTCTGGCGATGGATGCGCAAGAAGTACCCGAAGGCCCACGCACGCTGTTACGCCACCGCCGTCCAAGTTGTATCCGCCGCACGCGTCGGGTATGGCAAGAAGATGGTTGCGAGCAATTTCAGATGTCGTTGCTCAAGGTCGAGCGCTACAAGCGGGGGTGGATGCAACATCCTGACTTCACCACGTTTACTGGAGAGCCGGATGCATAGCGAAAGGTGCATGTCCGGTTCGGCGAGAGGGCGTGCGAAACCGCTGGTCGCAAGACCGGAATGGCGCGCATGTCCTACTCAAACCCCTATATTCCGATGGCACGGGGTGTCAGTAATCATGCCAAATTGACTCCTGTCATCATGTGAAATGAACCCCTCTCCATCACCAGGAGAGGAGACATATGGAACTAGCAGACGCGGTGACGAGCCCAGTACTATCTTCGCGGGAGACGGCTCCAACGGAGGAGGCTGGGATGCTGCGAGAAGACGGCGTGCGAGAAGTGTTGGCGCGACTACAGCGCGGCGAGCATATCAAAGCCCTTGCGCGGGATCTCGGTGTGGCCCGCAATATCGTGAAGCGGTGGCAACGGCTGGGGGACTGGCGTCCCCGCCCACCAGCCCATCGTCCCTGTCAAATCGATCCCTATCGGCGCTTTCTGGAGCGCCGCGGCCCTGAAGTGAATTGGAACGGCCGGGTGCTCCATCGGGAACTGCAGGCGTTGGGATTCGCGGGGACCTATCAACAAGTGCAACGGGCGATGCAGCCGCTCCGGGCCGATCGGGCGTGGGCGACCGTGGCGACGGTGCGGTTTGAGACGAACCCAGGCCAACAAGCCCAAGTGGATTTTGGCCAAACCCATCTCTGGATTGGCGAGCGGCTGGAAGTCATCCACATCTTTGTGTTCACCCTCGGGTACTCCCGGCGCCTGTGGACGTCGGCCTATCCGCATGAACGGCTCAGTGCGCTGCTCGATGGGCATGAATGGGCCTTCCAGCATTTTGGGGGCGTGCCGGTGGAGTGTCTCTACGATAACCCGCGGACGCTCGTCCTGGGGCGGCGCGAGGGCCGCGTGCTCTGGCATCCGGTCTGGGAGGATTTTGCGCGACGGTATGGCTTCACCCCGCGCGCCTGTCAGCCATATTGGGCGCAGACGAAGGGCAAAGTCGAAAGCGGCGTCAAATATGTGAAGCGCAATGCCCTGGCCGGCCGCCACTTCGGCTCGTGGGAGGCCTTGAACGCCTGGCTGCAGGAGTGGGCGGTGACGGTCGCCGATCAGCGCGTCCATGGGACAGCCCGCGAGCGGCCGATCGACCCGTTCGCTCGGGAGACGCTCACGCCCCTGGGCCAGCGTCCGCCGTATCACCACGAACGGGTGCGCCTGCGGCGCGTGCCGACTGATGCGCTCGTCGCCATCGCGGCCGCGCGCTATTCCGTCCCGGTAGAGTATGTCGGGACGACGGTGCACGTGCAGGAGACCAGTCACCACTATGAGATCTTCCATGGCGGCATGTGCATTGTGCGGCATGCCAAGACCACCCGCCATGCCGTGGTGGTGGATCGGGCGCACTATCGCGGGCTGCTGTGCGCGGGCGAATCCGCCGCGACGCCCCGGCCGCCCCAGTGGGATCCCGGGTATGGCGACCTCGGCGAGGTGATGGTCCGGGATCTGGCCCTCTATGCCGCGGTGGCGGAACCCGGCGGTGCCGCATGAGCACGCCCCAACTCAAGCGGCTTCAGGCGCACTGCCAGCGCCTGCGCCTCTATCAAGTCGCCGCAGAACTGCCGAGCTTACTCGAGCAGGCGGCCAAGGCCGAGCAGTCGTATACGGACTTTTTAGAAGAGGTCCTGCGGCGCGAGGTGCAGGCCAAGACGGATAAGCATCTGGCGATGCGGTTGGCGATGGCGCGGTTCCCGTTCCAGAAGACGTTGGAGACTTTCGACTTTAAAGCCCAGCCCTCCATTGATGTGAAACTGATCCGTGAACTCGGTACCGGGCGCTATCTGGAGCAGGGCGAGAATGCCTTGTTCCTCGGGCCGCCCGGCGTCGGCAAAACCCATCTGGCCGTCGCCCTCGGTATCACGGCCTGTGAACAGGGCCACCGTGTGCTGTTTACCACGGCGATGGGATTGCTGGCCACGCTCGGCAAAGCGCTCTCCGAAAATCGGCTAGAGGACCGGCTCAAGATGCTGGCCCAGCCCCAGCTCTTGATCATTGACGAGATCGGCTATATCCCCATTGATCGACAGGGCGCCAATCTGTTCTTCCAGCTCATCTCCCGGCGCTATGAGAAGGGCTCGATTGTGCTCACCAGTAATCAAAGCCTCGGCGCCTGGGGCGAGGTCTTCGGGGATCCCGTCATCGCCACGGCGATTCTCGATCGGCTCCTGCATCATTCCATCACGGTCAATATTAAAGGCGAGAGCTATCGCTTGCGGGAGAAACGGAAGGCGGGCCTCTTCAAGTCCCCCGTCAGCGCCGCGAGCCATTCAGATGCCTAACGCAACCAGATGTACCGTCAACCCGGGGAGGGGTCAATTTCACATCAGAACAAAAGGGTCCACTTCGGCTGATGATTGACACGGGGCTTCGTCTATTTGTTCGCCGTGCTTGACTGGGCCAGTCGCCGGGTGCTGGGCTGGCGACTCTCCAACACGCTCACGACTGATTTCTGTCTGGACGCGGTGCAGGAGGCGATTATCCGGCACGGCCTTCCGACTATCTTCAATACTGACCAAGGGTACCAATTCACCAGCCACGAGTTCGCTGGGCTGCTCACCCAGCACGGCATCCAGATCAGCATGGACGGAAAAGGGTGTGGGCGAGACAACGTGTTCGTCGAGCGACTCTGGAAGAGCATTAAATACGTGGAGGTCTATTTGCACGCATACGACACCGTCAATGCAGCCGCCAGGGCTTGGAGCGCTACCTGACATCCTACAGTCAGACCCGGCCGCATCAGGCGCTTGACTGCAAGACGCCCGACCAGGTGTACTATGACAACCTGACGACACGGCTCACGGCCGCGTAATCAGTACCCCGCCAGGCACCCGCCACTTAAGAATGGCAATAGGCTGTCCAACCAACCGGGGCCACCTCTAACAGGCTGCGGAAAAACGCGACGTGAAGGCGACGGCAGCCTCCCACGTTCGGTCAAGATTGGCTTCGAACCCCATCCAGGCCGGGTAGCTTTCCACCACGACCGCCCGCTGGGGGAGACGGGGCGCGTGGCGACCCTGTCGGCTCATGTCGCGGCCTCCAGAAGATTACGCATCCGCACCAGGTTGTACGCCGCCGCCGCGAAGGTGAACAACCAGCCTACCCGCTGCACTCCACGCAGTTTCACTTTGCGCAACAGCCCGACCGTCTTCAACCAGCCGAAGACCTCTTCAACCCGTTTGCGCTTTCGTTGACTGATCGCGTAGCCGGGATGCCGCGGGGTCCGGCCATCAATCGCACTGGCACGGTTCGTCGTGTGTTGGGCCACATGGGGCGTGACCTGCAATGCTCGCAGATCTTGCACGAACTGGTGGGTGTCATAGTTCTTATCGCCACCCAGCGTAATCCGGCGTGGCGTGGGCCGAGCCTCCAGGAAGGCGACGGCCGCCTCCCGTTCCGCCGTACCGGTGGCCGGGGTGAGGCGCGTGTTCACCACCAGTCCATGTCGATTCTCCATCAGCACATGCCCCAAGAAGCACAGCTTGGCCTCCTGGCCCGCCGCCTTCTTGTACAGCCGAGCCTCCGGATCGGTCGTCGAGACGTGTGTGGCATTCGTCCGCCGCTCGCCCCGAAAGTCCACGCTGGGATTGCCCGGATCCTCCGGCGGGGGTATGGGCGCGGCAGGGGTTTTCTGCTTGAAGCTCTTCTGGCCCGCCCAGGCTTCGATCAGCGTCCCATCAACGGTGAAATGCTCGTCGGACAACAGGCGCTGGGCCTTGGCTTGCGCGAGCACCTCCTTGAAGAATGCGGTGGCCACTTCGCCCTCTAACAAACGATCCCGATTCTTCGTGAAGACGGTGACATCCCACACGGGCGCATCCAAATCGAGCCCCACAAGCCAACGAAACAGCAGGTTGTATTGCAACTCCTCCATCAGGAGCCGTTCACTGCGGAGGCTGTAGAGCACCTGGAGCAACAGGGCACGCAGGAGCTTTTCCGGGGCAATCGAAGGCCGGCCCATGTGGGCATACAGGGTCGCCAGCTGAGAAGCGAGGGCAGGCAACGCGGTATCGACGTATTGCCGGATCGGTCGCAGAGGGTGCGTCGCCGGCACTCATTTCTCGGGCGACAAATAACTAAACAGGCCGGCTTGTTGGGTATCCTGACCACGCATCGCAATCCTCCTGGCGTGAGGGGAAAAGAGTTCCACTCTACCTACTCCAGGAAAGAGACAGACTCAAGAGTTTTTCCGCAGCCTGCTAAGATGCCCTCTGCTCCGGTTAATAACCGTCTCAGAACGGAGCCATCGTCAAAGACAGCTTACAATCGGTCGTGAGTTCCAGGTGCGGTTGCAGGAAGTGGCGAATGTCCAGTGCGACGTGGTCTAGCCTTGGTAGTTGGATCAAACCGCGGGAGGTTATCGTTTAATATCACGTTTTTGGAGGAGGAATTTACATACCGCTTCCTGTGTTTAAGAAACGGAAGTTCGATGAACCGAAAGCTGAGATAGCCAATGGGTATCATTGCTAGAAAGCAGACGGCGGACCATGCACAGGCCAGATAGAAATTGGACAGGTCCATGATGTGGTCGTTGATGAATCTGGCGGCGCGAAAAACCACGTTGTAGTGCAGAAGATAGATCGAGTAGGAGTAGGCACCCGCATACCCCACATATCTTGAAAAGCCCTCGTTCGATGGTGAAAATGAGCTGTCGTACCATGCGATACCTACCGCATAGCTGAGTCCCTCGACCGTCGGAAGAATTATCCAAAGCCGACTGGGGGAGGGGTAAGAAGGGGCTGCCATAAAGCCCCCCTGAGCATCAAAATACCAGTAGAACAGCAAAAACGAGATGAGGTAGAAAGCTACGAAACCGTGGCGTTTGGCAGCGAATGATCGCAGCTGAAATGCTAGCATGCCCAGGGCGAACTGATCTATGCGACCGACAATAGTCCAGTAGGCCAAGGATTGGACCTCTCCTGCCTTCCCATATGCCAAGGTGCGCACAATTATGGAGCTGAGAATGATAGAAACTGGTAACCACTTCGATTTCCTAACCATGTAAAGGAATAGGGGCAAAATCAAATAGTAGTGAAATTCAACGGTGATTGACCATCCTCCATTAGGTAGCGAGGGGAAGATGAGGCCTTCTGCAATAGTGTGCGCATAATCAACGAGAGTAGTTTTCCCTCTAATCACTAAATACGCCCCATTAGCGAGAAGTACGACAGCAAGCAACGGCAGTAGGCGGATGGCTCGGTTCCAAAGAAATGCCTTGTAGTCGATAGTTTTTCCCTGAAGCAATTTTGCGAACAAGTAGCCGCTAAGGGTCATAAAAAGGGCAACGCCTGTATGCCCTTCATCTAGCACAGACAACGGGAACAGGAGGGGGGAGTAGTCAAAGGTGATCGGAAACCCGGTCGACGCGTGCGTAAAGTGCCACGTGAAGACCAGAAGGGCTGCCAGTGCTCTGACGTGGTCGAGAGCAAGATAGTGCTCTCCAGATGAAGATCTCATGCTGCTTCGATCATAGATGGTGTCATGGTTGGGCTCAGGATTGAGCCTGGTTGGTGCAGGCTAGTCCGGCCACCTCCGGTTTGATGAAAGCGAGGCACTAAAGGTATATCTGCTGAGTCACCTGCAAATCAACCCAAACGCTGAGATTCAGTCGATGGTTTACGCCGGACGGTATTCTCACTATCTTCTCTTTGTCTCCAGAAATCGTTGACGGATGGGAGATATTCTGCCATTCTTTTTTACGACATCGGTGACGTGGCGGCGATGACTGACGAGGGGAGTGACATGGCGAAGAAGATGCAGCGGCAGATTGCAGTCGTGGGGTTGGGGTATGTGGGATTGCCGATCGCGGTGGCGTTCGGTAAATCTGCACCGGTGATCGGGTTTGATATCAACAGGGCCAAGGTCGATGAGCTGCGCAAAGGAATTGATCGGACCGGAGAGGTGTCATCTAAAGATTTAAAGGCCAGTCGCGTTCGGTACACTTCCGAGCCCAGTGATCTCAAAGCCGCCGATTTTATCATTGTTGCCGTCCCGACCCCTATTAACGAGGCGCTCCAGCCGGATCTGACCGCCTTGAAAAAGGCGTCGGAACTGATCGGCTCCAATCTCTCTCCCGGAGCCATCGTTGTCTATGAGTCAACGGTCTACCCTGGTGCGACAGAGGAAGACTGCCTACCGATACTTGAGAAAGCATCCGGAATGAAGAGCGGCATTGATTTCAAAATCGGATATTCGCCCGAGCGCATCAATCCGGGAGACAAGGAACATACGCTGGAACGAATCATCAAAGTCGTTTCGGCCCAGGATGAGGAGTCCCTGGAGATTGTCGCGCAGACATATGCCATGGTGGTGAAGGCCGGAATTCATCGGGCTTCCAGTATCAAGGTGGCTGAAGCGGCGAAGGTGATCGAAAACACCCAACGAGATCTGAATATCGCGCTGATGAACGAGCTGGCGCTGATTTTCCATCGCTTGGGAATCGATACCAGATCCGTTCTGGAGGCGGCGGGAACCAAG
Organism: Nitrospira defluvii; assembly: GCA_000196815.1. Classification (GTDB taxonomy): domain Bacteria; phylum Nitrospirota; class Nitrospiria; order Nitrospirales; family Nitrospiraceae; genus Nitrospira_A; species Nitrospira_A defluvii_A. The sequence continues at coordinate 2,770,995 of FP929003.1, read as the reverse complement.
TGGAATTTCCTCAAATTCAGCCCAGGCCTGGTCGGGGGGCACTGCATCGGAGTCGATCCCTACTATCTGACCGCTAAGGCAGAATCCGTGGGATATCATCCTGAGGTGATTCTGGCCGGCCGACGCATCAACAACAGCATGGGCAAGTATGTGGCCGAACAGACCGTGAAGCTGTTGAGCCAGGTAGAACGACCCGTCAGTGACTTACGCGTCGGCGTCCTGGGGCTGACCTTCAAGGAAAATGTTCCTGATTTACGGAACAGCCGAGTGCCGGATATTGTGAACGAACTGAAAGAATATGGCATTCAGGTCGTGGTGCACGATCCGCTAGCGGAACCGGAAGAGGCGGTGGGGGAGTATGGCCTGCGCCTTTCGCCTTGGGATCAGCTCAAACAACTGGACGGAATCGTGTTGGCCGTGGCTCATCGGGAGTACATGCAGATGAGCGTTTCAGAACTGCTGAAGCCCTTGCGCAAGCAGCGGAATAATGTGGTGGTCGACGTGAAGAGTGTGCTGAGCCCGGACAGTTTGCCTGGATCGGTCAAGTATTGGAGGCTCTAGGCTGCGTCGACATCATCAGACGGAGACTTTCCACCCGCGCTTCCGAGTGTCTGCCGAAATCCTACTGGTGATTCTTCCCTCTCCCTGAGGCCGGACTAATCGTCCGGCCTCGCAGTCCCTTCCGCCGGCTCCATGTGCTGACCGACTAATGCCTCGTCACAGATCTGCCGAAAGAGGTGCGGGACGATGGCATGGCACTTGCCGTCCAAAGCGAGAAACTGATTGTCGCGTCTGTGTCAGTTTGATATACCAAAGAGGTTGCCATCTTGTTGATCCGATCTATGCGTTCATCCTTCCGCACGACACACGTTGAGACGAGAGACCATGGGTGCTGTCGGGTTCTGAGCTCGACGGCCTGGATTATGTGTGGGCTCCTGATCACCGGTTGTGGCACGTTTGCTTCTCCTGACGTCAAACGCGGCGATCAGCATCTCGCGGCTGGAAACTGGGAAGAGGCCAGTGTCGCCTATCGACAGGCGCTCAAGGATGATCCGTTTGAGCCGTCACTGCAAAACAAATACTCGGTAGCCCGGGAGCGCGCAGCCGCGGCGCATGATGAGCGAGGCCGACAGCTGCTGAAGGACCACCAGTTCGATCAGGCCGCTGAAGAATTTAAACGCGCCCTGACGATCGAGCCGACAAGCAAGGAACACGAGGCCGGATTGACCGAAGCCTTGCGACTCAAGGAAGCGCGTGAGCGGTATCGCGAGGCAGAGCGTCTGGCGCAATTGGGTCGGACGAGTGAGGCCATGGCGGTATATATGCGGGCCGTGGAACTCGATCCCACCTATAAAGAAGCGCTGGAGGGCGTGGCCAGGCTCTCGGCAGAACAGCATGCCGTGGATCGCGACGACCGGCAGAAGCAGCCGGTGACGTTGCAATTCCGCAATGCCGGGCTGAAGGAAGTGGTAGAGGCATTAGGGAAGGCGGCGCATGTTAATTTTGTGTTCGACAAGGATGTGCGCAACGATCCCGTCACCATCTCGTTGGAGGACAAGCCGTTCGATGAGGCCTTGTCGCTGGTTTTGAACAGCAACAGTCTGTTTGCCCAGAAGGCCGGCCCCACGCTCTATATCATCAGCCCCAACACCAAACAGAAGCAAGAACAGTATCAGGACCTCATGATCCGGACATTCTACCTATCGTCCGCGAAGGCGAAGGACATGGTGGCGCTGCTGAAGTCCATGCTGGATGTGAAGCACATTCATGGCAATGAAGCGCTGAATACCATTGTTATTCGGGACCAGCCGGAAAAGGTGGAATTGGCGGAGAAAATTATCCAGGCGAACGATCGTGAAGATTCAGAGGTCCTCTTCGACGTGGAAGTACTGGAAGTAAATCGCACCGTCGATCAGACCTATGGATTGTCGTATCCCAAACAAATCGGTGCGGCGCTGATCCCGCCCGGATTTACGGGAGCGATTGCCGGGGATATCGCGCAACAGTTCACGTATCGGAACCTGGCCAGCCTGGGACAGGACAGCTATCTGTTCAAACTTCCCACCAATGTGCAATTGGATTTTTTCAAGCAAGTCACAGACGCCAAGACTCTGGCGGCACCGAAAGTGCGTGTGCTGAACAACAAGAAGGCCGAGGTCAATATCGGGGACAAGCAACCGATCCTGCTCTCCACTACGAACGTGTTGCCCGGGCAGGCCGCAACGGGCGCCGTTCCGACGACGTCAACCGTGACATCGATCGAGTTTCGCGACACCGGCGTCAAGTTGACGGTTGAACCGAACATCCACCTGGCAAACGAACTCGCGTTGAAAATGAAGATCGAGGTGATTCGCCTGGGCGATGTCGTTTTGTTGCAGCAATCCCCCCCGATCACACAATTCAAGTTCGGCAACCGGTCCGCCGAGACGATGTTGAATGTGCGCGACGGCGAAACCATCGTTCTGGGAGGACTGCTGCAGGAAGAAGATCGTCGAACCAAGGTGACGATACCCTGGCTCGGTGACATCCCGTTCCTGGGCAATCTGTTGAGTTCATTCAAGACTCAACGGGTGACGACGGAAGTGATTCTGACGATCACCCCGCATATCGTGAATTCGTTGCGGCTTCCGGGTCCGCAGGGGCAAGCATTCTGGTCCGGAACGGAATCCGTCTACTCCACGTCGCCTCTGTTCGCCATGCAGCCGAAAAAGATTTCGGCGCGACTGTCCACGTTGAGCGGTTCCGGCAAGCTTGCAGAAAAAGGGGCCTCGAAACATTCCAAGGGGGCGGGGGCGAGCGCCGATCTTGTTCCGCTCGAACTTCAGCTGGCGCTCCAGCCTGCAGACGTCACGGCTCAAATGAATAAGGAATTACGGGTGGACGTGTTGGCGACACAGGCCCGCGGGTTGGATACCGAGACCTTTACGCTGGAATTCGATCCGAAGATTCTTGAGTTTCGGGATGCCACCCTTGGCGAGGTGTTGGGGACCGAAGCCGGTAAAGCTGCAGTAACGGCGACGCCGTCCTCTACCGAGGGCCTGATCGAATTGCGCCTGCATCGGTCCGCAAGCGCCACAAAAGATGAGGGGCGCCTGTTGCGATTGACGTTTCTCGCCAAATCTCCGGGAGTGTCGTCGCTGCGCCTGCAGATGGCCAAGCATGACGATCTCGACAGTCCGGAGGGAACCGGTGAAGCCGTGGGAGTGGTGAGAGTGCGGTGAAACAGTCCGGCGTCACGTTGCTTGAACTGCTCGTCACCCTGACCATTCTCACCATCCTCGCCTCAGTCGCCCTGCCGTTCACCAAGGTTTCGACCAAGCGGACGAAAGAGATCGAACTGCGGCAGAACTTGAGGGTGATCCGGGCCGCGATCGATACCTTTCACCTGGAATGGTCGCGTGACGGGGATACCCTGACGGGGCCGGCCTGTGTCAAGAACAAGTTGAGCTGTAAAGACGTCACCGGGCCCTATGGCTACCCGAAATCCCTGGATGTATTGTTGGGAGTGAAGCTGACGGGGGAGCAGGCGACGGTGCGCGGGACGACGATCAAGCGATACTTGCGATCGATTCCCCTGGATCCCATGACCGGAGCCGCCGACTGGCGCCTGCGTTGTTATCGAGATCCCGCCAGTGTGAAGGACTGGTGCGGAGAAGATGTGTACGATGTTACGACTCATAGTCAAGAGTTGGCACTGGATGGCACGAAATACCGAGACTGGTAAGCGCACATGGGCGTTCTCGTCACCGCATGGGTTCACGATTATCGAGCTGATGATTGTGGTGACGATCGTTGGAATTCTGGCCACGTTGGCCGTGCCGTCCTACCATGCGGCGATCATCAAGGCGAAAGAAGGAGCGCTGCGCCAGGATTTATTTTCGTTGCGCGATGTGATCGACCAGCACCGTGCCGATAAAGGGAAGTACCCCGAGACCATCGAGGCGTTGGTGTCGGCCGGCTATCTTCGGCGGGTGCCGACCGATCCGTTGACCGGCTCCACGACGACGTGGCAGGAAATGGTCGACGAAGGGGAGGGCGGCATGGTCGATGTGTTTTCCGGGTCCGATTTGGTCGGCACCAACGGAGTTCCCTACAACCAATGGTAAGGCAATGAATACCATGATCCAACAAGCGGGTCCTGTTTGGCGGACGGTCGTGGGCGTACGATTCGGGTGCTCGATAGTGGCAACGCTGAGTGTGTTGTTCTGGGGAGGGTGCGCGCGGGTGACGCCAAGTCCGGAATCGACCCCCACCGATCTCCAGGTCACGGCGGACTCCCTCAAGACGGCGGTGCGTGAAGCGCAGCGCACGGCGTCCGAATTGCGCACGGAACTTGAGGAGCAGCGAAAGGAATTAGCGGATGCCCAAGTGGCGCGGGCGCAACTACAGGGCATGTTGCGGGAGACCGAGCGGCGGTTGGCGGATGCCCGCCAAGTCATCGAGTTGCAGCGTGAAGAGTTAGCATCCGCACGTACCGAACGGGAGCGGGTAGCGCAGACGATGGCTCCGCTCCACAGCCGGGCTCAGCACCCACCGGTCGGGGTTCGCCTTCAACGGAAGCGTGCGTCATCCGGCCAGGACGAAGTGGTGCCTGCCGCTGCGGAGACACAGGAACAGTCGGCCGTGAAGCCGCTTGAGGAGGGCGGGGAGGCGGTTCCACAATCCACCCCTGCCGATGGTGAGGCTGCTCCGGTCTCAGACGTTCCTCAGGCGTCACCGATCGTGATGCCGACCCCGTCCGCCGCGGAGCCGGTCAGGACGATTGTCGTGCAGGGGGGGGATACGTTGTGGCGACTGGCGCGCCGGCACAAAGTCAGCCTGGAAGCGCTGAAATCACTCAATGGTTTGCCGACGAATCTCATTGTTGCTGGACGGACGCTCCGTTTGCCGGAGCCCCGGCTGCAGCAGGCGGTTGTGCAACCGGTCTCGCTGAAAACCCTCGTCCGATAGAGACCGGGGCAACGCGTGATGTGTCCATTCGAATGAACTCATGGCGGTATTCGCATACAGAGCAGCTCGCGCAGACGGCACGACCTTCGAGGGACACATCGAAGGCGAAGATGAGCACTTGGTGCGAGCCAAGCTCGAGTCCGACGGCCTGTTGGTGTTCCGTCTCTCCAGGCGGGGAGCGGGATTCGGTGTGCCGGGTCTGGCGGCAGGCCGTTGGGGAAAGCTCCCCCTTCAAGATTTCCTCGTGTTCAATCAGGAGTTGTTGGCCCTGATCAAAGCGGGGCTGCCGGTCTTGCGGGTCTGGGATCTGCTCATCGATCGCACCCAACGAGCTCCGTTTCGAGAAGCGTTAAAAGCCGTCCGGCAGGATATTCGTGGCGGGGCGTCGGCCTCCGAAGCCTTGGGCAAGCATTCCAGCTATTTCTCGGATCTGTACCTCGCCACCATTCGTGCCGGTGAGCAGTCCGGGAATCTAGCGGAGGTGTTGCAGCGCTACATTGCGTATTTGAAGCTGATGATCGGCCTTCGCCAGAAAGTCACCAAGGCGCTGGCCTATCCGGCCTTTCTCGTGGTGGTCGGCGTTGCGGTGGTGGGATTTCTGCTGAGTTACGTGATGCCGACATTCATCTCGGTGTATGGTGAATCATCCGCCAATTTGCCGACGGCCACCCGCATGCTCATTTCGGTGATCCATATGGGGCAAGCGCAATTGATTCCGGTGGCGATCGTGGCGGTGGTGGCGGTGGTGATGGGACGGGCGTGGTATCAAACCTCCGCCGGTCGCTTGTCCGTGGACAGGAGCCTGTTGAAATTGCCGCTACTCGGAATGATTCTTGTGGAGCATCACACGATCCAATTGACCCGCACGCTGGCCACGGTCTTAGCCGGCGGCACGCCCTTAGTGGAAGCGCTTGAAATCGCGCGTGGTGCGGTTTCGAATCGCTTCGTGTCCCGCGGGTTGGTGTCGGCGGTGAACGAAATCCGTGAAGGCAGCACGCTGGCGGCCGCAATCGAGCGCCCCCAGATCCTGCCCAAACTCGCAATTGAAATGTTATCGGTGGGTGAAGAGACGGGCTCGCTGGAACCGATGTTGCGTGACGTGGCCGAGTTTTATGAAGGGGATCTGGACGTGCGGCTCAGTGCGCTGACCACCTGGATTGAGCCGGTGCTGTTGCTGGTGATGGGGCTCCTGGTCGGGGGCATCGTCATCATTATGTATTTGCCGATTTTCCAGATGGCCGGGACGATTCAATAATCCGACGATACGGCGGGACCCAGTGCCCGACGCGTCGTGACCCGTGCCGAGGTCGGAGGGACTGAATATGCTGATGCAACGCCATCTCACTCGCCCGTCGCTCGCCGATGTGATGGTGCGCGAGGGCATTGTGCCGAGACGAACCGTGGATCAGGTCGTTGCCCGTTTGGGAGGCAGCACCACCGCCTTGGGCCAGACGCTCGTCGAAGAAGGCACCATTTCCGAGGCGCAACTGGCGCAGGCATTGGCCGCTCAGTATGGCTTGCCCTATGACGCGCTCACCGGGTTCCGCGTGGACTCCGAGTTTTATCACACGATTTCCGTCAAGTTGATGCGGCGTCATCCTTTCGTGCCGGTGAAGGACGAGGCTGGCGCGTTGACGATAGCGATTTCCGATCCGCAGAACCTCCTGGCGCTGGATGAATTGGAGATTCTGCTCAATCGTCCGCTCCACTATGTGGTGAGCTCGCGAAGCGCCATCCAATCGGCCTTGGAACGGAGCGAAGGGTCCAGTCAGGCATTGCGTGAATTAGAGGCGGAATACCGGTCGGTCCTGGTGAAGGAGGACGAACGGGGCGAAGAGGTCTTGACCGTCGATCATTTCGGCGAAGATCAGAGCCCGGTGGTCAAACTCCTCGACACGATCATGTTGAGCGCCATGCAGCGACGGGCCAGCGATATTCACATTGAGGCGACGGATCGGGCCACCACGGTCAAGTTTCGCGTGGACGGTATTCTGGTCTCGGCGATGGATCCGCTCGACGTGAAGCTGCACCCACCGTTGGTGTCCCGCCTCAAGGTCATGTCCGACCTCGATATCGCCGAACGGCGCGTCCCGCAGGACGGCAGCTTTCGCATGCGGCTGGACCGGAAGACGGTTGATTTCCGGGTGTCGATTTTGCCAAGCGTATTCGGGGAATCCGTCGTGATCCGAATTCTGGACCGCGAGGCGATTACCACGGGCGTGTCGACGCTGAGACTGGATCGTCTGGGTTTCAACCCGGAGGACCTCAAGCGGTTCCGTCGTGCCATTACGAGACCCTACGGGATGGTGCTCGTGACCGGTCCGACCGGAAGCGGAAAGACCACGACGCTCTACGCCGCGATCAGCGAAATGAACATTCAGGAAGATAAACTGATCACCATCGAAGATCCGGTGGAGTATCAGTTGCCGGGGGTCGTGCAAATCCCGGTGAACGAAAAGAAGGGCCTGACGTTCGCCCGTGGGTTGCGGTCGATTCTGCGACACGATCCGGACAAGATCATGGTCGGTGAAATTCGTGATGCGGAAACGGCGCAGATCGCCATTCAATCGGCCTTGACCGGTCACTTGGTGTTGACGACGGTGCACGCCAATAACGTGTTCGATGTGATCGGACGTTTCGCCTCGATGGGCATCGATTCCTACAACTTTCTGGCGGCGTTGACCTGCGTCCTGGCCCAGCGGCTGATTCGGGTGATTTGTCCCGATTGCCGGCATCAGGTCGTGCTTGACCAGGCGCTCGCTGAGGAGTCCGGCCTCGACTACGATGAGTTCAAGAGCGCGCCGTTCTATGAGGGGAAAGGGTGTTCGGAATGCCACGACACCGGCTATCGGGGCCGCAAGTGTATTACTGAATTCCTCGACCTGACCGACGAGATCAAGGAAATGATTCTGGCCGATCGCGCCCTGTCGGAGATCCGGTACCGCGCGGTCACGGACGGCATGATCACATTGCGGCAATCCGCTGTGAAGAAAGTGCTGGCCGGCGAGACGACGCTTCGCGAAATCAACCGCGTGACGTTTAGCGAAGAGCGATAACCGATGTGGGATTGGATCACCAGCCGGCCGCAGTACTGCCTGAAAATCGGCGCGCGCGATCTGGCGTGGGCGGAGGTGCATCGGAACTGGCGCGGAAGGCCGCGGTACCAGTGCGTGGTGTCCGCGTTGCCCGAGGGGATCGTTCGCTTGTCTCCGTTGGAACAAAACATCATCTCCCCACACGAACTGGAGACGCATATCCGGGCGATAGCCGGTTCGGCAACCACTCAAGCCCCCGGTCGTTCTTCCACTCCGGGCGTCCCGCGCGCCGCGACCATTATTTTGCCGGATCTGGCGGTACGACTGGCGGTGTTACGATTGCAGGACCTTCCCTGGAGCTCCGATGAGCGCGATGCGTTGGTGCGGTGGCGATTGGGGCAGGAGCAGCTGTTGTCCCTCAGCGGGGCCAAAGTGTTTTCGCAGGTGCTGTCCGATCCGGGCGGATCCGGTGATGGGCCCTGTACCGTGCTGGCGGTCGTGGTGCAAGAAGCCGTGCTGACTCAGTATGAAGCGGTCTGCGAAGCCGCAGGGTTGATTCCCCAGGAAGTCGATGTCGCAAGTTTGCGACTGTTCAACTTATGGGCGCACGGGACGGGGCGTGCGGCTCGCTCGACCGCTGACTTTTTATGGGTGAATGCCACAGACGGGGGAGTCACGGCGTTGATTTTTCACAATGGGACGTTGGTCTTTCTCCGGTCGAAACTCCAGGGTGGGATTGGCTCGGTGGGCGTCTTGGCATCGGGTTCCGAGCAGATGGCGCTCAATCGTATCGTGCAAGAGTGCGCGGACTCCATTTATGCCTGTCAGCAGCAGACGCCGGAGTTGGCCATCAGCCATGCCGTGCTGATCGCCGATGAAGCCATGGGCGCCGGGTTGCGGCAGCAGTTGGAGAAGGGATTGGGCGTGCCGGTGCAGGAACTGGAATGGGACCGTGTGCAACAGTACGGCGGGGGCACCATCTCGGGGGCGCGGACGAGTGCCGCATTATCGGCGATTGCAGGGGTCGTATAAGCCATGTCGTTGGACAACTTCGTGTCGGCGATTCGTGATGTCGCCTTGCGTATCGGGCAGCCCTCGGCACGCAGCGGCGCATTCGCGATCAATCTGAGCAGCCGGTATCGCTGGTACCTGGCTCCGGCCCGGCTGGTGATCATGCTGTTGGCCGGGGCGATCGGTCTGGCGATGCTGTGGGATATTTCGCAGGCCTGGTTGGTCTGGCAGGATGTCCAATCCATGGAGTCAGCCCTGAACCAGGTGCAGGACCGGGACCGGGACCTGTTGAAAGAGGCGCAGCAAGAAGGCCTGGATCTGTCTGAGGCCGCCTTGCAAGTCCTGCCCAAGGAGATTGAGTTTGCCAATCACCTCATCGAGAAGCGGAGTTTTTCCTGGACCCGTTTTTTGACGGAGTTGGAGCGTGCCATTCCTCAACGCATCGCGGTTAACAGCATCCGGCTCGATCCTGCTAACGCCACGATCATGCTCACCGGTTCCGCCCGGGCGTTGGAAGACGTGACGACCTTGACGGTCACGTTTCAGGATCATCCCCAGTTCAAGGAACCGGTCCTCGGGCAGCACCGGGTGATGGGAAATGGATTGGTTGAGTTCGACCTCTCGTTACGCTACCGGAATCGCAACCCATGATGTTTCCAGGACTCGATCGACTGCAATTGACCTGGCGGCAACCCTATGCGCCCATTCTTCCATGGGTGGCGTTTGTGGTGGGGCTGTGTGTCCTGAGTTACGGCATTCATGCTCTGGTCTTGGGGGCGGCAGAGCAGGAGCAGGTGCGGCTTGAGGCCGACTGGCTCAAAGCCCGCCAACAGTTGAATCGACACAAGGAAGCCAAGAAGGCGAAGGCGGATCTCCAACGGGTATGGGCCGTGTTACCGTTGTTCCGTGATTTTGCGCCGCTGGCGCTGGGTGTCACCGAAGAGGCGAAGCGGGACCAGGTGACATTGCCGGCCCTCTCCTACAAGACAGAGAAGACCGCCGTCCCCGACGCGACGAAAGCTGTCCTGCAGGGCACGGTAACCGGTCGATATGAGGATTTGCGCCGCTTTCTGCACAACCTGGAATCGGCCGAGGAACTGTTGTTCATTGAAGACCTCAACTTGATTCGATCGGGGAACGTACAGGACCAGCAATTGACCTTTAATATCCGAATTTCGACCTATCTGCGCGGGGAACATTTGCAATCCCCGACTCCGTAACTCATATGAATCGAGTCAGCAAAAATCAAGGTTTGTTGCTGCTGACCCTCGTGGTCCTCTGGATCGGGTTGCTCGTCTGGCAATTCGGTCATTCCAGCGAACAGGAGCGAGTCCCTCTGACGCATGTCAGCGGACAGCGGACGGTGGGCAAGGCGCCGGCTGCGGCCGCGTCCGGTGGCAATCTACAAGTGCATCTTGAACGGCTGGCCGCCATTAAGGGGCAGCGGGAAGCCACGTTTTCGACTCCGCGCAATATTTTTGCCAGTCTCCTTCCGCCGGAGCCGGTCGTGGCGTCGCCTCCGGCTCCTCGTCGCGGTCGTGGGCGCGGTCCTGCCAAGCCTGCGTCACCTGCAGAGGAACCGGTGGTGGAAGCCCCGCAGACCGAGGAGGAGCCGACGGTCGAAGAGCCCAAAGGGCCGACACCGGAAGAAATTGAACGGCTGCGAATTGCGACGGAATTGAACCAGTTCCGGTATGTGGGGTTTATGGCGGTGGGAGGGGGCTCGCAGAAAAAAAAGAACATGGCCGTGGTCGTGAAGAATGATGAGATGCATGTGGTGCAGGTCGGCGAAGTGATCGCCGGCGAGGTGTTGGTGAAGGCAGTCTCGATGAGTGAGATTACGCTCCAGGATGTGGCCTCAAGAATCACGCAAGTAATTCCGGTCACGGATGCGCCAGGGGCTGAGGGGCAACCGAATTAGGCGGGTGATGGGGGTGCGTGGTCATCTCAGAAATAATGACGGGATTACCTATCTGGCCTTGATGTTTTCGATCGTGTTGATCGGAATCTCCGTATCCGCCGCTGCCCGCCAATGGACCGTCATGGTTCAGCGGGAAAAAGAAGCCGATCTCATGGCCAAGGGCATCGAAATTCAAAATGCCATTGCCCTTTATTCAAATACGATGAAAATCGGGCGCATCCTGCCCACCGAAATCTATCCTCAGTCGCTGGCGGAGTTGACGCGAACCCCCAAGCCGTATCTGCGGAGGGTCTATCAGGACCCGATGAGCGGCGGGGATTGGGAGTATATGCGCGCGCCGACCGGCGGTATTATGGGGGTCCGGAGCAAGAGCAAAGCGAAACCGATCAAGGAGCGCGATTTCCCCCTCGCGGTCCGTCACTTCGAAGGCCGGAAGACGTATTACGACTGGATGTTTCAACATCCCAATCCCTCATCGATGTCCATGTTGATGCCGCCGATGATGGGCCTGGCTCCCGGCACAATGCCGATGCAACCAGGGCCGCATGGAGCTGCTCCGGGTGTCCCGCCGACACCGGGTCCTGCTCGCAACCCTTGACCCGACTCCGAACCCCACAGTATCCTGTCTCGCTATAGATCGCCGCGCCTTCGTTCACCATCTTGATCGGCCGTTACGCTGAGGCATCGGGCCTTCTCTGCGGCCAGCAGCAGGAATTCACGACATGGAACAAGATCTTACCGAATCCCCGGTTCCGGAGCTGGAAGCTCCCGTTGAAGTGCTCACTCCGGAAGAATATGTCACGACCCTGGTCAAACGGGCCAAGGGAGCGGCCGGTCGGCTCTCCAGCCTTCCGACGGCGGTCAAGAATCAGGCCTTAGAGGCCATGGCCGACGGACTTGAAGAACATGAGGCGGAGCTGTTGGCCGAGAACGAGAAGGATCTCGAACAGTTCGAGGCCACGCCGGAGCGAAAAGCCTTGGGGGATCGTTTGCGGCTGACGGCAGAGCGTATCCAGGAGATGGCGGCAGGGATTCGTGACATTGCGCGATTGCCGGACCCGCTCGGAGATACGCCGAAAATGTGGACGCGGCCGAACGGGATGCAAGTGGGTCGCATGCGCGTACCGATCGGGGTCATCGGGATCATTTATGAAGCGCGTCCGAATGTGACCGCGGATTCGGCTGCCTTGTGTCTCAAGTCGGGAAACGTCTGTATTCTGCGAGGCGGATCCGAAGCCTTGCATTCGAACGTGGCCATTGCCAGGGTGTTGAGTGAATCGGCCGAGAAGGCCGGTGTGCCGGCGGGCGCCATTACATTCGTCGATCGCGCGGAACGTGAGGTCGTCCAGCTGTTGCTCAAACAGGACCGGTATATCGATCTCATCATTCCGAGAGGCGGGGAATCGCTGATGAAGACGATCGCCGAACACGCGACGATCCCGGTGCTCAAACATGACAAAGGCGTCTGCCACACCTATGTCGATGTGGATGCCGATCCCGAGGTGGCCGAGCGCATCTGTTTGAATGCAAAAGTGCAGCGGCCGTCGACGTGCAACGCCATGGAGACCCTGTTGGTCCACCACAGTATCGCGCGCACCTGGTTGCCGCTCCTGGTGGAGAAACTCACAGCGGCGAAGGTGGACGTCCGTGGTTGTGCGAAGACCTGCCAGCTTTGTCCTGAGGTGACGCCGGCTGCTGACGACGATTTCGGCCGGGAATTTCTGGATCTGGTCCTCGCGATCAAAGTGGTCAAGAACATGGACGAAGCGTTGGAGCACATCGCCACCTACGGATCCCAGCATACCGAGGCGATTGTGACCAAGGACTATGCCCGCGCCATGCGGTTTCTGCGCGAAGTCGATGCCGGCGCGGTACTCGTGAATGCCTCGACCAGGCTGAACGACGGCTACCAGTTCGGCCTGGGGGCGGAAATCGGCATCAGCACATCACGGCTCCACGCACGAGGGCCGATGGGGCTTGAGGAATTGACCTGTTCAAAATTTGTGGTGCTCGGGAGCGGTCAAATCCGCGAGTAAATGCCGCCTGATTCCTTGGTACATGAGATTCTCAGGCGTCCTGGTACGCTCACCTTTCCCTCCAATCTCACGGACCTGCCACACCTGACGGCTGTGGCGGGATCCGTTTCTCAACAACCGACCGGCCATCTCGTCGTCTATGGAAGCCATGGCCGACGTATTTGTGCGACCGATCCGGACGGTCATCCCTTGCATGAATGTGAGTGGGGGCCCGTCGATGGCGCGCTTCGCCTCCTGCGGGCAAGGGTGCATCTTGACTGGGGGGCGTGGGTCGGTCTGACTCCCAGTGGCCTGGTGAATGCCATGACACTGGACTTATCGCGCAAGCCGGGGTGGCAACGACTGAGGGCGGACGATCTTCGTGGCATGGCGGCGCAAGCGATGCGGGTTCCACTGGAGGAAGTCCGGTTCTTCTACAACGATCAGGATGTCACCATCGGGGCAACGGGCGCTGCCACGATCCGGCACCGGAAGGATGCGATCTATTTCCTGCTGGACGGGACGTTTGATTCCAAGCAATTCATGGCATGTATGGGAGCCATGCATTGGGAGGAGATCGACTTTCTGCCGGTGGTGGAGCTGTTTCTCTCGCTGCTGCCCGGCACCGGGTCGGCGTTGTTTGAGTTGATTCGCGGGCTGTATGACGATCAGAACCGGACACAGCCAGTCCCACGAGCTCTGCGGTATCGAGGCATCCCCACCTATCCGTCCGAGGCGGCCTACCGGCTGTTCAGCAATTTTTTCTCCCCGCAGATCCCGGGCGGGGGCGATCCCTTTCCCCTGTTCATGGATCCCCCACGGTCGCACATGGTGACCTGGCTTCCGGTGCCGGATGCGCCCAGACGGCATGTCGATGCGACGCAGAAGCTCTGTGTGACGATTCACGGGCAACGGATCTTGAAGGCCACCTGCTGGGATGATCCCGCCGGACTCTCGTATCAACCCTTCGATCGGCGGGGTGCCGCGCCCTGCGAGCGTGGCGTGGCAGTTGAGCAGGAGCAGCTCCTGTTGGTGGATCGAGGTACCCGCCGGCTGCTTCCGTTGGGCGACAGCTGGGGCCCCATTGCCGGACCGCCAATGGTCAGTGCGGCGCGGCCCGGTATCGATTGGACTGCCGTATTCGGAGGGGCTGCGCCGGTGGTGAATCCGGATGAGGCGTTTGGTGCGGTGCTGCTCTATCCGGACGATGAACGTGAGATCGGTGAATTGCCGACGCAGCCGTTCGTCGCGGACTATCTGCAGGACCTCATCGAGCAGGATCGCCCGTTGGCTGCGCAGGTAGGGCGGGCAGGACATCAGTTGATCAGCCGATTCGACGCGGCAATAACGACCTGTATCGGAAGCGACCGCCCGCGCGCCTGCACCGTGCTCTACGACCACCCGGCGTTCGCGCAGCGGCAGGCGCAGATGTTATGGAACCTGTGGGCCCGCGCACAACGATTGGACTGGCTCTCTCATGTGCGCATGATCGCCTGTGCCGAGGAGAGCGGAGATCTGAACAACAAGACGTACGATCTGGCCTACGAGTGGATACCGTTCAGCCTCTATGCCAAACCGAATGCGGTGGCGGCCCGAATGCAGCAACTAGCCCGGCAGCTTCTGCCGGGCGCCGTCGCGTTTGTCGTTGGTCCTTCAACGGTAGCGGACGGATGTCGAACCGCCGGAATGCACGTCCAGGCGATCACGCCGGTGGCATCGCTGCCGACGTTTCGGATGCATCAGAGCGTGCTGCCACGCGCGCAGCTAAAGCCGGGTGTCATGCTGTTTCAGATTGCACGGCCCTGAGCGGATTCGGGTTGGAAAGGTCTGAAGGAATTGGGCTACAGTGAGAGCGAAGTTCCTGTTACAATTTCCGACCGACGTGAGTCTGCGGGTGAGAAGGTCCTCCAGGTCTGTCGATAGAAGGAGCAGCGTGCATATGGGATGGCGTCACGATCCGAACAGGTCAGGCTCTCGTTGCACCGGGACGGTGACCGATTCTTGCGGTACTCAGCTCAATAGATTGAGATCCTGCGGAGGATTTTCCTTCATCGAGGTGATGATCGTCGTGGTGATCCTCGCGATCCTGGCGACGCTGTTGATTCCCCGCGTGATGGGGCGAACGGAAGATGCGAAGCGGGCCGCGGCCAAGGCTCAAATTTCGAATATTGACAGTGCCCTTCAACTGTATAAGCTCGACAACGGCAATATTCCCACAACCGAGCAGGGCTTGAAGGCCTTGGTTGAGCGACCCGCATCAGGTCCTGCCGCCCCAAATTGGAAGGCCGGAGGGTATCTTCCCAAAGTGCCGGTCGATCCCTGGGGCGCTCCATACAAGTACACGACTCCGTCTACACAGGGAGGCGAGTTCGAGATCATTTCCTTCGGGGCCGACGGGGTCCCGGGAGGTGAAGGGAAAAACGCCGACATCGTAAGTTGGGATCTCGATCGCAACTGATCCTCCTGCCGTCATCCTCTGCCTGCTTCCGTAGTTGTCACGACGTATCAACGTGCCCCGACTACCTGCTGATTTTTCTGAACAGACTCAAGGTTATTCCGCGGCTGACCGATGAGAAGAGGAGGAAGATCCTGCCGGGAGGAGGGGCCAATGCGACGTGTGGTCTTTGTGGACGATGCGCCTGAGATTTTGAAGCATCTACAACGGACACTGGCTCCGATGCAGGCCGAATGGGCGATGGAGTTCTATCCTTCCGCCACGGCTGCATTGGCCGCCATCCGTGAGGCCCCGTGCGACGTGGTGGTGTCGGACATGACGATGCCGGGGATGGACGGCGCTCAATTTCTCGGCGAGGTGCGCAAGGTCTGTCCGCAGGCGATCCGCATCGTGTTGTCCGGAGACCAGAGCCCTGCCAATTATCTGCGGTCCGCGTCGGTCGCACATCGATTTCTTCAGAAGCCGTTCGACGTCGCTACACTGAAAGCGACCATTGAGAAGGCGGAGGCATTGCGGGACGTGCTGGCCAATCCGGCGCTTCGCAGCCTGGCGAACGAGATCAAAACGCTGCCGAGTCTCCCGTCGATCTACCAGGAGTTGATGAAGGAGATGCAGGCTCCGCAGGCCTCGTTGAAAAAGGCCTCCCGTATTGTGGCCAAAGATCTCGGCATGGTCACGAAGATCCTGCAGCTCGTGAATTCCGCTTTCTTCGGGCTTCGCACCCATGTGTCCGATCCGGAGCAGGCGGTGGCGCTGCTCGGATTCGATACGATCAAGTCGCTGGTGCTCTCCAGTCAGGTGTTCGCGCAGTTCGACCAGGCGCAGCTCCCGTCGTTTTCACTGGATGAGTTGTGGCGGCATGCGATGCTCGCCGGCAGCTGCGCGCGACGAATCGCGAAGGAGGCCGGTGCGAGTCAGCAGGTCACCGATGAAGCCTTTACCGCTGCCTTGCTCCACGACGTCGGGGTGTTGGTACTGGTGGCCAACAAACCCGATGAGTACGCGCGAGTCCTGGAGCTGATACGGACGAAACAGATGCCTGATTGGGAAGCCGAGCGGCAGGTATTCGGGGCCGATCATGCCCATGTCGGGGCCTATCTGCTTGGAATCTGGGGCCTGGGAGACGGCATCGTGGAAGCGGTGGCCTATCACCACCATCCTGACGACTACAAGGGATCCGGCTTCTGTGCCGTGACCGCCGTGCATGTGGCGAATGCCATGGCTGAGGCCCAGGCCCTGCCAGTTGAGAACCCG
The DNA here is from genome assembly GCA_000196815.1 of Nitrospira defluvii. Classification (GTDB taxonomy): domain Bacteria; phylum Nitrospirota; class Nitrospiria; order Nitrospirales; family Nitrospiraceae; genus Nitrospira_A; species Nitrospira_A defluvii_A. Next base: position 2,754,354 of record FP929003.1, on the reverse strand, counting down.
ATCGAAGTCCCAGGTCTGGATCAGCAGTATCTGGCGCGCGAACAGTTTCAGTCTCAGCTCCCACGATGGCGCGAACTCTGTATCGCGGCCTGATTCTACCCGCTCCGTCTTGACCCCCGCGCGTTGCCGGCAGTACAACCGAACATCTATGGTCTTGTTGTGATTGAAATGCGTCATGGGAGGAGCCTGTGCGACTTGCCTCGAACATCGGCCTGCTGACATGCGGACTCATGCTTCTGTACGCGCCCTGGAGTCCGGCCGGCACCATCAGGGTCGACCTGGCCGTCGAGCAGGGCCCCATGAATCATCGGGCCAACGGATATCTGGTCAGTATCGAACCGACGGACCCGCCGATGGAACTGATTCTTCCCTTGAAGCCGACCAGTTTTCGCGGGAATGCCGGCTATGTGCTGAACAACTATGACCGGCTCAAGCAGGCCGGGGTGACGGAGTTTCAGCTCACCCTCGGACTGGTCTTCGAGCATCGCGCCTTGCAGATTTTCGATATCAATCAGATCGGCCTCGACGACAACTATGAGCCCTGGCTGACACATGTGGATCATGTGATCGATCAGGTACTGCAGCGACAACTGTCGGTGATCTGGGATCTCTACAACGAACCCGATCTTGCGGCGGTTCCACTCAATGACAACGAACGACTCAAAGAAGGCTGGCGGCTGGCCTATCAGCGCATCAAGCAGCGGATTCCCGGCGCGCAGATCGTCGGGCCGAGCGTGAGTCGATACCGGTTACTCAAGCCCTTTCTGGAGTGGAGTGATTCGAAGGGGGTCTTTCCCGACGTCGTGGCCTATCATGAATATGCGGATCCATCGGAGGCCATCAGGTACGTGAATGAGTTGCGCGACTACTTGAAGGCTCACGGTCTGGCGCGGCCGATTTCAGTGAACGAGATCCTTGGGCAGGAGTCCTGGACGAGTGCCGGTTATACAGCGGGAGTGATTGCCGCCTATGAGCGGGCGGACATCCTCAGTGCGATGCGCTCCTGTTGGCCTGATCCTCAGGACATGAGCCGGAGCTACGTGGAAAATACCTGTGATAATCCTACGCTGGACGGATTGTTGTATGTCGATCGGAAGCAGAAACGGCCGGGGTGGCACGTCTATAAGACCTATGCGGAGATGGAAGGTGTCCGGCTGTACACGATGACGGATAGTCCCAAGCTCCATGCCCTCGCCGCGCTGGAGAAGACCGCCGGCAGGGTACGGCTCTTGTTGGGTAAATACGAAGACTATTCGCCGGACGACACACACGTCGTGCTGCAGAATATCGGGCGCCTGTTGTCCTCGCAGCAGAGCGGGACGGTGCATCTCTGCGCCGAGCAGATCCCCGATGTGGGATCCGGTCCTCTCGAGGCGCCTGTTGTCACGCTCGATCGCGCGCTCGCAGTGGAGCATGACGAGCTCTCGTTCACACTGCCTCAGTTCTATCATTCCGATGCCTATCGGGTCGTCCTGAGCCTCTCCGAACCGTGCCGTGTTTCGCATTGACTGGATCGGCCGACCGACTCACCGGCTGGTGGCGGTGGATGTATGCAGTGCCTGCTCACAATCGACGCGACTCATCCGAAAGCGCTTGCCGGGTGTCAGACGGGAATAATTCCCGCTTGAATAATCAAACCAAGACGGCATCCGTCGGCGGATCTGTGAGTGGTGTTACGAAGCACTCATCGCGCGTGAAGAAACGGCTTACTTCACCAGGGGATGGCCGGCCTGTTGCCACTCCTCGAAGTGCATCACGACGGCCGTGGTATTGGTGAACCCCAGCTCCGCAAGTGACTGAGCTGCAAGCGACGCGCGGTTGCCGTTTTGGCATTGCAGGTAGACAGGCCTGTTCGTGTCCGGCTCGGCTGGAAACCCGACCTGTTTCCAGATCTGAAATTCGACAAGCCCGCGGGGAATGTTGACCGCCCCCGGAACGTGTCCGGCCGCAAACTCCTGCGGCTCGCGTACATCTATAATTAACGCCTCGCCCGGACTCTCCACGACTTTTCGATACTCCTCCAGGCCGATCGTTTTGACCTCCTTCTGTGCCGCGCGAATCTTTTGTGTGACCGACGGTGGGAATGTTTGTGCGACCGCGGGTGATGGAACGGACAGCGCGATAGCCACGAATAGGGATGCCGTGAGCAAGTGGTTCATAGGTTCTTCCCCTCTATCAGGTATGAGAATGCACAGGGCCTCGATGCCGGCGCCATCGTTACAAAGCGGAGTCTACGCCGTTCCCCTGAATGGCTCAAGGCGCGAAGGTGCATGCGTGCAGCGAAACTCTCCGCCAGCAGGCACTATACGAACCGTCTGCGCTGGTCCGGGGAGGGGACCCGGCATGCATCGGTTTTGCCCATCCATCGGTACCGATGGCGCGCAACATAGTCGTACAGCGCATCACGAACGGGGCGTGGAATCAGAATGCCCAGATAGAAGAGGGGCCAGAAGCCGGGGAGGTGCCGCACAATTCTCAGCGCCGCCGTGGATTTGGTGTAAACGCGGGCCTGCTCCAGCAGGAGGAAGGTCGAAAAGTCTTCGGTCGAAAGCTGCAGTGTATGCAGAATCTGTTGTCCCTGCTCGGACTGTAGGGTGCCGAACTTGAACGTCTCGTGTGGATCGTGATCGATTAAAACGTTCACCCAGGTATGGCACCAATTGCACACACCATCGAACACAATGACGTGCTCATGCCTGGCCCACTCATGGGATTCCGGATCACATGTGCCTGTCATTGACTGCATTCCCGCTGAAGCGACTGCTGAGTCTTCTCTCCACGGATTGGAATCACCTTGTTCAGACGACCTCACCTCCGGCATTGTACCGGTTCAGAAACAGGCTAGTCCATAATCTCGATTTCTCCGCTGTGTCGGCGTATGCTTTTGCGGGAAGCGACCTGCAATTTCTGGCCGGGCGGGTGTATGGCTGCGGTCGGGGAGCGAGGCAACCACGCGCGGACAAGAAAGGTGGGTGTAGCATGAAGGGGACAGGATTTTGCACCGGTCTCGTAGTCGGCATCGTGGCCACCGTTCTGTTGAGTCAGGGGACGATGAGTGCCGCAAGCAAGGAGGCGGGGACGGCCCCCTGTTTGCCGGCCGATATGGTCGCGGATTATGTGCATAGCGTGATCCAAGCCGATCGGGAGTTCTACAGCACCGACATTGTGGAGCGGATGCAGTTGCGGGGAATCGTCTTTGCCGCAGAAAACTGGAGAGAGACCTCCAGGCTTCCCCTTCCTGCGCAGTTCCTGCTGGAATCGGGTCGGCTCGTTGCTCAGCAACGCAATGGAATTCGATTCCGGCTCATCAGCAATTGGGCGATCAATAAGACGAATCGTCCGGCCACCGACTTCGAGCGAGCCGGTCTCACCGAAATCCTGATCAATCCCGATCGTCCCCATACCGGTGTGACGACCGAGGGGGGCAGACCCGTCTTCCAGGCACTGTACCCGGACAAGGCCCTGTCCCAGACCTGTGTGAGTTGCCACAACGCGCACCCCAACAGTCCAAAGAAAGACTTCAAGCCGCATGACGTGATGGGGGGCATCCTGCTGACCCTTCCGCTTCCCCGCTAGCCAGCGCAGCGGGAACAGGCCGCCTTCCGATCGTACGAACGGGGGAGGAGTGGGCCGGCAGTGCATCGGAACGAGCCGGAAGCATGCTGAGGACATAGTAAGGAGAGACTCTATGCCGGACATCGTCCACGCGCAATTTACGCACACGAATGCGTACCTCACGCAACTCATCGAGCAATTTGCGCGGATCGACCAGCACATCGAGAATGGGGAAACGGTTACCATCACCATGAGCGACGGCGACGGATCGATATCCCTCACGGTGAGCCGTGATAAGGTCGTCGAGCGTGCCGCTCCCCCCCAGCGGCCCGCGACGGGCAAGGCGCCCGCGTTGGCCGACAACGATAGTCTTGTGGCGGCTCTCACCAAATCGTTCAGCTTCGACATCGGCGAAGCGAATCGGAAGATATCGATCGGTGAGATTCAGTCGCATATCGCGAACGCGACAGCGGCGAAACCAGCCGTCGGATCCGCGAATCCACGCCGGGCGCTGGAGTTGCCCGACCCGGCTGTGACGTACAACAACGCCGAATGGGTCTTGCTCGACGATTGTCGGTGTGCGGCATTGGATGGGTTCATTGTGACGGCCAAGCGCGGCTTCAAGACCGACTTGGCAAGTATTCCACGTTTGTTGTGGGGCGTCATCGCGTCATTTGAGCTGTCGCTGGTTGCGCCTATCGTGCACGATTTGATTTATGGCTCCGCCGGAACCGTGACATTGCCCGACGGCGAAGTTACCCCCGCCGACAAGCGCTTTGACCGGAGGGAGGCCGATGACCTCTTTCTGGAATTGATGACGCGGAGCAAGGTCGCGTACTGGAAGCGCAACGTGGCCTATTTGGCCGTCCGTGCATTCGGCGGGTCATCCTGGCGACAAGGGTGAGCGCGCGAATCGTGCGATCGCAAGGTGCGCCGTCGGACGAATTCTTCAGCCTTCCCGCTGCTTCGTGCTGTCGAACAAGCTAAATCGGTGCGTGCCTGCAAGGAGAGGGATCGCCTATGACCACCCAGTACTACACGGCCTCAAGCCTCGATGGATTCATCGCCACTCTCGACGATTCTCTCGACTGGCTCTTTCCCCTTGGTGATATCAACGAGACGGGGTATCCCTCGTTCATCAAGGAGGTCGGCGCCTTGGCGATGGGGTCTGCCACCTATGAGTGGATGCTGCGCCACGTTATCAACGCTGGGGGGCACGAACCGGTTGCCTGGCCCTATTCTCAGCCTACCTGGGTGTTTTCAAGTCGTGGCCTTTCCCGCGTCGAAGGTGCGGACATCCGGTTTGTAGCGGGCGACGTGTGCCCGGTTCATGCACAAATGAGAGAAGCGGCGCGTGGCAGGAATGTCTGGTTGGTCGGGGGAGGTGAATTGGTCGGGCAGTTCTATGACGCCGGACTCCTCGACGAACTGATCGTGCAGGTCGGTTCCGTCACCCTCGGATCGGGCAAGCCCCTCCTGCCGCGCCGGATCACATCGCCCTCACTCATTCTTGACTCGGCCCGCGCGATGGGGCCCGGTTTCGCTGAGTTGCGATACCGTGTTCCGCATGGGTAGGGCCGCGTGGTCGTTTGCATCAGGGTGTCGGGGTGGGTGTGCATCCTTTTCGAATGAGCTCCGTCTCTAGGGATGAAGACAATCACGTCTTCGGCAAACCTGAAGAAAGGCGCTCATCATGAGACCTCATCTCTCCCTCGATGTGCACAACGTGCCCGCTTCCGTGGAGTTCTATCAGAAGGTGTTCGGCGTCGCGCCTCAGAAGTATACGAGCGATTATGCCAAGTTCGATCTGACGGAGCCCGCCCTGAATTTCTCCTTGTTGTCTTCAACCGGACGAATTAGTGCGGTGGATCATCTCGGGATAGAGGTGCAGTCTATCGAGGAAGTCGCAACCTGGAAAACACGTCTGCAGAACGCCGGCATCCTCGACCGGGTGGAAGCGAATGTCGCGTGCTGCTACGCCAGACAGGATAAGGTATGGTTTTCCGATCCGGACGGCAACGCCTGGGAGGTGTTTACCGTGCATGAACAACTGCCCGTTGAAGGGCCGCTGGCCAATACCGGTTGCTGTGTTCACGCTCCCGGCGGGGAAGGAGCCAAAACCTGCAGGACTTCAACTTCTGAGGTCATACCGTAATCAGTCCGTGGAGGAGATAATGGAGCATCGCGCCGCTGAGATTTGGCAGCAAGTCCACGAGAGGTTGCGGGCTTTCATCGCCAAACGAGTCGGCAACGAATCGGAGGCGGATGACCTGCTGCAAGAAGTGTTCATGCGAGTGCATCGGCATATTGATGAACTCCGGGAGCCTGATCGGCTCGTCTCCTGGGTATTTCAAATCACCCGGCACGTCTTGATCGACTACTACCGGGCGCCCGGCCGTCGCCGGGAGTTGCCGAGCGGGTCGGCGGAGGACATGGCGCCTATGCATTCGGACTTGCTTGAGGAGCCGGAGGCGGTGGCAGGGCTGGAACTGTCCGGTTGCCTCCGGCCGATGATTGAACGGCTGCAACCGGAGTATCGTCAAGCGGTGACTCTGATTGAACTGGAGGGACTCACGCAGAAACAAGCCGCCGACCGGTTGGGGCTCTCTCTGCCCGGCATGAAGTCGCGCGTCCAGCGCGGCCGAAAGCAGCTGAAGATGCTGCTTGAGGAGTGCTGCGTCATCGAACTGGACGGAAGAAATGGTGTGATAGATTTCGAACATCGCCGCCCGGACTCACCGTCCTGTTAGAACCGGCAACGAGGACAATCGCCCCGTGAGGGGTTCGCTCAATGACTCACTCCGGCTACGTCGGGCAGAATGTCGTCAGAGGGGACATCGCGAATCTGAATCGAGTCGACCCGTTGTTGGGCGAGGACATCAGAGATGATGACGACCTTGTCTCCAACCTTAAAATCCTCGCGGTCCTTCAGAATCCGGAACGCCGTTTGTAAGGTTTTTTCGGGGTCTGAACTGAAATCGATCTTGAAGGGGAGGACGCCGCGATTGAGCATCATGGTCCGTCGCGGTTGGCTCATGTTGGTAAAGGCATAGATGTTGGTGGCGAACGGGCGGCAGTTTGCGACGAGATCGGCCATGAGCCCTCGTCTGGTGATGACGACAATGCCTTTGGCCTTGACCCCCTCGGCGAGCTGCACCGCCGCCGCCAGTTGTTGCTTGTTCTCCGCGTTGCGCAAATGTTTCGCAAACTGTAATCCGGGGATCGTTTCGGATTTCAGCGCAATCCTGCGGAGGAATTCGACGCACTTTACCGGATACTTCCCCACTGTGGTTTCACCGGACAGCATGACGGCATCGGCTTCTTCGTAGATCGCGTTGGCGACGTCGGTGACCTCGGCGCGGGTCGGATGCGGATTGTGGATCATGGATTCGAGGAGATGGGTCGCGACGATGACGCGTTTGCCATACTCGGCACACAGCCGCACGATGGTGCGCTGAACATTCGGCAGATCCTCCAGGTTGATCTCCACCCCGAGATCCCCGCGCGCGACCATAACGCCATCCGATTCCTTGATGATGGCCTCCAGGTTCCGGACTCCTTCCTGATCCTCGATCTTGGCGACGATCTTTACCTTCCCGACCTTGTCGCCCATCAAATTCTTCAGTTGCTGAATATCTCCGGCCTCGCGCACGAACGACAGCGCGATGAAGTCTACATCCCGCTCCAAACCGAAGAGGATATCCTTGATATCTTTTTGCGTGATCGACGGGAGATTGACACGGACCCCAGGGAGATTCACATGGCGTTTGCTCTTCAGCAGCCCGCCGTCCAGAACGCGGCATCGCATGTGACGTTCGTGCTTCTCCAGCACCTCAAAGTTGATCAGCCCGTTGTCCACGGTGATCCGGTCTCCGACCTTGACCGCCTCCAGCAGGTCGGCATAGTTGATGTGGATGGAGCTTTCCTCGACGTTCATCGGCCCGCGGGTGGTGACGGAGACAATGTCACCCTGCCGCAGGTCGAGCTCGTTGGAGAGATCGCCGGTACGGATCTCCGGACCTTGCGTGTCCAGGAGAATAGGAATGGGAAACTTCACCTTCCGGTTGAGTGATTTGATGTGTTGAATGACCTTGGCGTGAGACTCGTGGTCGCCGTGGGACATGTTGAGACGGGCGATACTCATCCCGGCCTCGTAGAGCTTGTGCAGCATCTCGTAGGATTCCGTGGCGGGGCCGATGGTGCAGATGATGCGAGTCTTTTGCATGTAGCTCCCTGGGAGCAGCGGCCGCTTCTGTGCAAGGCTGAGCAGCAGCCGACCAATTGATGCCGTGTTGCACGGGGATGACAAGAAGAACCGGAGTTATTCTACGTGGTATCGCCGGTTGAGTCTATCGCGGGCCAGCCAGGAGCCATTCAGGACTCGTGGAGCATAGTTTGTGAGCTGGGTGACAGCCACATGCCGACGACGAGCGACAAACGGGTCAGCCGGAATGGTGCCTGTCCGCTTATGACTCTGTTGTCGGAGCGACCTCCCAACCGTACACATCACGGCGATAGGTTGCCACGGCGATGGCGAGCGCGAGGAGGATCAGAACCCCCGCGACTGCGAACGTGGTTCGCATCCCGGTGGCGACGGCATCGGGAGGCGCCGTTGTGACGTCGATGGTCGATGCCGCGGTCGCGAACACAGCCCCCATGGCGGAAGCCCCGGTGATCAGCCCGAGATTGCGGGACAGGTTGAGCAGGCCGGACACGATGCCCCGCTCCTCCGGGCGAGTATTCGTCATGACGGCAGTATTGTTGGCTGTCTGAAACAGCGCATAACCGACGGTGATGACCATGAGGGGGGCCGTGTAGCCGTAGACCCCGAGCGTCGCCGGTATGACGGACAGGAGGAAGGCACCGGTGGCTATTCCGAGAAGCCCAAGGACGGTCATCCGTTGAGGGCCAAGGCGGTCCGCAAGGCGACCGGCTGGCACGCCGGTCAGCGCGGCAAACAAGGGGCCGACCGACAACACCAACCCGATAAGCGCCGCGTTGAGCCCGAGCGTCCGCGAGAGATAGAACGGCCCGACTACCAACGTCGCCATCATCACCGTTGAGACGAGCGCGCTCATGGTGAGGCTCGCACTCAGCAGAGGGTTGCGAAACATGGTCAACCGGATTAACGGGGCTTCGGTCCTTGCTTCGACGAGCAGAAAGAGTCCGGCTCCAAGTAGCGCGACCGCCAGCAGCGCCATGTTGTGTGTTCCGAAGCTGCCGCGTCCAATCGTCATGGCGAGTGTATAGGCTGCGAGTGTCAGCGCAAGCAGCAGCGTCCCCGCATGGTCGAAGCCGACCCGATCAACCTCCTGTCGCGAAGGATCAACGGGGAGGAATCGGTGCGCAAGAAGAAAAATCAGGAGCCCCAGCGGCAGGTTGATCAGGAAGATCGTCTGCCAACCGAATTCGGAGATCAGCATGCCGCCGAGCGATGGGCCGAGTGCGGTGCCGATCGCGGACATCGTTCCAAACAGTCCCATGACGCTGCCGACCTGTGACTTGGGAACCGTCTCACCGACAAATGCCATGGTGAGGGCCATCATGATGGCCGCTCCCAGACCCTGCGCCGCGCGGCCGGCAATCAGTAGCCAGAGCGTGTGAGCGACACCGCAGAGGACAGAGGCGACGGTGAACAGGCCGACACCGATCAGGAGGAGCCGACGGCGACCGGTCATGTCACCGAGCCGGCCCACGCTGGCGATCACGGTGGTGATGGCTACCAGATACGCGATGACGACCCACTGGACCTGCTGAAACGAGGCATCGAACGCCTGCGCCAACGTCGGCAGGCTCACATTGGCGATGCTCGTTCCGATCGAGGCCAGCAGCATGGATAACGACAGGCTGGCGAGTATCCAGCGGATCGAAGGTGTCGGATCTGTCATCGCGGCCTGGGCCTTATCTCGTCCTGCCGTGAATCGCATAATCATCATCAGTTCTTTCGAAGCAGCCACACATGTTCGGTGGCCGCACATTTTCCCTTGAGTCCACCGGGCACATCTTCGCTGGCGAGGAGCCGTAACTGGTACCGATGCGCATAGTGTCGACGGACTTCCTCGTGACTGATTGAGAACGGAGGACCTTCCGCCGCGCGTTGGTCGTACTCGTAACAGACGAGCAACTGCGGCGCGTGATTCGTGATGGCTGTGACGTGTGCAGTGTAACGACTGCGCATGTTCTCAGGGAGGGCGACCAGCGCCGCCCGGTCATACATGGCATCAACCGGTCCCAGCATCGTGTTCGTCACATCGAAGATATCGCCGACAAAGATGTCGATGTCGGGCGCATGGTAACGGTCGATACCACCATTCCTCGTGATCGTGGGCTTGGCCCCGAGCTCCGTGAACAATTGTTCGATCGCGATGGCGCTCAGTTCGGCTCCGGCAACGCGATAGCCGTTGGACAGCAGCCACGAAATATCCAGCGTCTTTCCGCACAAGGGCACAAAAATCCGGCTGCCTTTCGCCAGAGCGAGTTCCTTGAAATACGTGACCAACAGCGGGTTGGCCTCACCTCTGTGAAAGCCGATTTCATTCTTCGCCCACCTGTCATGCCAAAATTGTGGTTCCATACTAGTGACCTTTCTGTGAGTTGCCTCGCACGCGCGTGTGGCTCGGGCGGATTCGTCATCGAACTGTCGGAAGTATAGCGTCCCACACGACCTGGCGGAAGGCGCCTCATCTGCACTTTATTCGTGCGCGAGACGCCATATCACGGTCAAGCTATGGTATGGTCGGCGCATGTCCACACCGGATCTCAATTTGCTGATCACCCTCGATGTCCTCTTGGCGGAAGGCAGTGTGGCTCGTGCCGCCAGACGGCTGCGACTGAGCCCGTCGGCCATGAGCCGGGCGCTCGCGCGATTGCGTGAGACGACAGGCGATCCACTCCTGGTACGGGCCGGCCGCGGTCTCGTCCCCACACCTCGAGCGGTCGAACTGCGTGAACGGGTCAGTCATGTCGTGGAAGAGGGACAAACGGTTCTTCGCCCTGCGGAGAAGCTCGATCTGAAACGGCTCGTCCGGACGTTCACCCTGCGGACCAGCGAAGGTTTCGTGGAAAACTTCGGGCCGGATCTCATTGCACTGGTCGGCGAAGAAGCTCCCGGCGTGCGGCTGCATTTCCTTCAGAAGGCCAATAAGGATAGCGCGCCGCTTCGCGACGGCACTGTCGATCTGGAAACCGGTGTGGTCGAGCAGACGACTGCGCAGGAGTTGCGTGTTCAAGCATTGTTCCGGGATCGTCTGATCGGCGTCGTGCGAGCGGGGCACTCGCTGTCAAAAGGCAGGATCACGCCTTCCCGTTATGCCGGGGGGCAGCATGTCTCCGTTTCGCGGCAGGGGCTTGAAAAGGGGCCGATTGAGGAAGCCTTGCAGCGGCTTGGACTGGAACGGGACATTGTCACGGTCGTCGGCGGATTCGCGACGGCGATTGCTCTCGCCCGTGCTTCAGATCTGATCGCCACAGTCCCTGAGCACCACACGGGGATTCTGCGAGCAGGAATGCATAGTTTTTCGCTCCCGGTCTCCACGCCGGAGTTCACGGTATCGTTGCTCTGGCACCCGCGGCTGGACGCCGATCTCGCGCATCGCTGGTTGCGGGGCCATGTCCGGCAGATCTGCGCGGCGACTACCTCACGCTGAGAGCCTGCTGCCGTCGATCAACACCGAAGGCGCGGTTGGCAGGGCATCCATCTGCCACGATCACGCGTTGTCCTTCTCCATGGAAGCGATGAAGGAATCCGCTTCCTGAATGGACGCGTTCAAATCCTTGATCAGTGAGTCGATGTTGCCTTCGACCGTAGTCAATTCGCTCTTGAGCGAGGCGATAGCCTGCGCGTTCAAGTTGTGCTTCAAAAAGAGGACATGGTCTTTCAGCTTCGCCAGGACCGGATCCATTTTCGCTTCCGCCCGCTTCATGGCCTTGATCAATTGCGCGTACTGGCTGCGCGTCTGGGTGAGTTGCTTTTGGCTTTTCTGGCGCAGCGTGGCGTTGGAATACTGCTTCAGTTCAGCGGTCCATTCATCAAATAACGCGTCGGATACGTTCTCCACCGACGCGATGCGATCCCGAACGGCTTGCGCTCTCTTTTCGCTCTGTTGATATTCCTCGTTCAGCGCATCGTACTTATCCTGTAATTCGCCGGCCTGGATATTCAAGGTTTTGGTGAAGCGATCGAGGGCCGATTTGAATTGCTCCTTCGCGTCCTGTTGGGCGTCTCGGGCTTTTTTCACGTCGCTCACCATCAGGTCGCGCTTGTGATAGCCGAGCTTTTCCATCGTTTCATAGTAGGCGGTCTGGCAGCCGGACCCGATCAGGCCGAAGAAGACCAGCGCAGAAGCCAGCGAGAAAGAGATCAGTCTGCGGGAGCCGAGGAGATTCGAACAGTGCATGTTGCCATCCTTGTCTGGGCGGTTGATGCAGCCGGGCAGTCAACCCGAGCAGTGAGTGCCGCCGCCAGTGTATGTGATAACCCGGAAGCGGTCGGTCGAGTGGAGCCGACGCGCTCGCATACTCTAACAGACCGGTCACGCTTCTGCCATTCGTTCTGCCGACCGTCGATGACGAGCTTGACGCCTGGCCCGGACTATTCACGAATACCTGCTACGGCGTCCGATCCTTTCGCCCGGCTGGGCTGTTCTTGTTCGGGCTTCTCGACGGACTGCCGGTACGCCTGCGTCGGCCTTACGTGCGAGAAGCCCCGGCGGGCGTCGGTCTCAAACGCCTCGTGACGGCATTCATGAATAATCCGGGCTAGACACTCGAGTATCAATCCGGCATCCTTAGAAAATTGTCTATGGTGCGGGCTCGCCTGAGCGCTGATGAAGCGCTCAGAGGAAAGGAGTGTGAGAGATGTCCAAGAATACCGTCCGCCTTCACCGCGTCTTTCGGACAACACCGGAACGCCTGTACCGCGCATTCCTGGATGCGGATGCCAAAGCGAAGTGGCTGCCGCCGAACGGGTTCACCGGGAAAGTGCACCATCTGGAAGCCAAGGTAGGCGGGACGTACAAAATGTCGTTTACCAACTTCACCACCGGCCAGACTCATTCATTCAGTGGGAAGTACCTCGAACTGGTACCGCACGAACGAGTGCGCTATACGGATAGATTCGACGATCCGAATCTTCCCGGAGAGATCCAGGTGACGGTCACGTTGAGGAAGGTGTCGTGCGGGACCGAGATGACGGTGGTGCAGGAGGGGCTCCCTGACGTATTCCCTCTGGAATCCTGTTACGTGGGCTGGCAGGAATCGTTGATCCTTCTCGCGAAACTCGTCGAAGCGGAGATTCTCGGGTAGCATGGGAGGGTCGCCTCATGCGATCCATTGTCCTCTGGCTGCCTATCGCGCGATGGCCTGTGGTTGGAGGGCCTCAGCGAGTTGAACATTGACTCGAACGACGCCCTCGTTGAGATTCCGGTACGGATAGCGATCTGTAATGAGCGGCAGACTATCGGCCACGTCTTGGGTTGTCACGACGGACAGTGCGGGAACATAGCGGCCTGAGGCGATCTTCACGCCGATGATTTTGGCCCCCGGCTCGACGACGACACGGTTCCCCAACTCTGCGCGAAAGACCAGCGCCTGCATCCCGACGAAAGTATCGTTGCCGACCCTGGCCGGTCCGTGGACCTGGGATTGGTGGGCCAGCGACACACGATCTCCGATGTAGACCGAATAGGCCCTCTCGTCCACCACGACTTCGTTCTCCGGGAGTTCATGGTCGCCCTCGAACGTCTCCAGGCCATGGACCACGACTCCGTCCTGCACATTGCTATCGTTGCCGATGTGGATGTGCCGCCCTTCATCACCACGAACCGAGGCGGCCGGCGCAACGAACACTCGATCACCAAGCGTGACCGAGCCGATGACGATGCCGAGCGGGTGGATTCTCGTGTGGCTCCCGATCACCGGTGCCTCCACTTCGGGCATGAAGGTCGTCTTGACACTGGGGCCGACGTAGCCGGTGAGGAGGAAGCCCAGCAGGGTGATGTTCAGACAGAGGGAGAGTTTCAAATAGTGAGACATGGATCAGAGTCTTTCCTGTAAAGGAATACCATTATGGGTTGAATTGTAGGAAGCTGCCGATCGTCTCTATCTGGGGCATTGTAGAGCACAGCGCGGATGTTTCACAAGGATGGACGGAGAAGCTGAACGCGCGGCAGGGGGAGAGCGCACAGCCATGCCGAGCACCCAAGCGCCAAGAGGGTAGCAGCAGACTGGGCACCGTGCCGACCGCCGTCCAGGCCATGTCGCTTCCCGGCGAGAGTCTGAGCCGGAACGTCACCCGCTGAATCACTCGGGCATCGAGGCCCCGGAACTCCTGGGCCTCGATGCCGCCACGAATCCTTGTTGAGGTGTCACCGACTGTTCGCCGTTCCGGTCGGCGGCTGCGAGTCGGATCCCCGGCCTCACTTCATATGCTTGGCGAAGAAGGCGAGCACGGTTTCCGGATGCCTGCCGAAGTGATTGTAGCCATCCTTGAAACGTCTGGTCGTGTTCTCGATCCAGAAGAGTTCTTTCTCCTTGCTGCCGAGCAAATCAAAGGTTTTCTGCGCATCTTCAGGATTTCTGGTCCAGGCATCCTTGAGCACTTGCACCATCAGCACGGGCATCTTGACGCTGGCGGCCCACAGATGCGGCGTCATTTCTGCCGCCACAAACGCGCCCATCTTGAGCAGTTCCAGATCGATGAGTTCCTGATACTGCCTCACGCCCTGCAACTCGGAGAAGGCATCATAAATGGCCGCCATGGAGACGACCATGGGGCTCACCATACAGCGGACGTTGTCGAACAGCTCCGGGTGGCGGTGAATGGCGTGGTATTGCGAGTTGCCGCCCATGCACTGGCTGTAGAGGCCGACGGTCATCTTGCCGAGTCTGGGGTGTCGATCCACATACCGTTTCACCCCGACGCAGTCCCGCCATTCCCATTGGCCGATCCCGCTGAGTCCGCCGTTGGCGGCGCTGCTGTTGCCGTGGTTGCGGATATCGTAGGTGAGCACGTTATAGCCGGCATCGGTCAGGTGCTTGTACTGGATGACAAAGTCGATCTCGACTGCGTCGTACTGGCTCCAGGGTTCCCCCAAATGGCCCGGAAATCCGGCGCGACACATCGGCAGTGCGTGGTTGAAAATGATCAGCTTGTTGCTCTCGCCGCCCTTGGCCGGGATATACCAGGCTTCCAATGGAATGCCGTCGTCGGAGGGGATGACGAGATCTTTCCAGCCGGTCATGCCGTATTCGTCGGGTGTCTTGAATAAGACGCTCCGCAGCGGCCTCACGATCGCGGCCAAGCCCTTCACTTTGGCGTAATCCTCCCGGGAAATGGTCTTCAGTTGGGCCAAGGCCTTGTCCATTCTCTCTTTGGGCATTCTGCTCATGTTGTCACCTCTTGTCGGATGGAGTGTGAGTGGACGGAAAGAACCGGCGTCTCGTTCCTGACGATGTTGTACGCCTGATCGATCTTGGGTTGGTAGAGCGATCCTCCTCGATTATTGCCCAATCCTCCGATCTCTCTGGAGTTGGCTTGTACCGTTTGTTGGTCTCTGGTAGGTTCAGCGTCATGACCATCAAGAATACGCATCGAACAACAGAGGTATCGCAGCACTTCGGCCAGGCAGGCCTGCTTACTGCGCTTGCCACCGATATTGCCCGATTGACCGAACAGGGCGGTCAGCTCGCAACAGCAATTCCGGGTTTGTCGCTGTATCGGCGGGAGGCCCCGACTCAGCCGGTCAGTCATCTCTATGAGCCGAGTATCTGTGTCATCGCGCAAGGGGTCAAGCGTGTCGTCCTCGGCGATGAGGTCTACGACTATGATGGGCAGCATGTCTTGATCACGTCCGTGGATCTTCCCACGATCGTCCAGGTGACCAAGGCGAGTCGGGACAAGCCGTATCTCAGTCTGCTTCTGCAACTGGACCGCCGCGCGCTCTCTCAGTTGCTGGTCGAGAGCCGTCTTCCTCCGGCACGACTACAACCCTCGAGTCGCGGCATCGCCATCGGTGAGGCCACGGTGCCGTTGCTTGCGGCGTTTCAACGGTTGGTGGCGTTGCTGGGTGAACCGCAGGATATTCCGATCCTGGCGCCGATGGTGCAACGGGAAATTCTGTATCGATTGCTGATGAGCGGGCAGGGGGTGCTCCTGCGACAGCTTGCGGTCGCCGGAAGTCAGAGCCAACAGATCGCACGGGCCATCGGGTGGTTGAAGCAGCATTTCATGGAGCCGGTGCGCATTGAAGACCTCGCGGGACGGGCCAACATGAGTCCATCGACTTTCCACCATCATTTCCGATCGGTGACCAGCATGAGTCCGCTGCAGTACCAGAAATGGTTGCGGCTGAACGAAGCGCGGCGCTTGATGCTCACGGAGCGGTTGGATGCTACGAGCGCAGCCTTTCAGGTCGGCTACGAGAGCTCCTCGCAGTTCAGTCGTGAATACCGCCGCTCGTTTGGCGCGCCACCCTTGCGCGATATTGCCGGCCTGCGGGCCTGTGCGGGCGACGCGGGCTAGGTCATCGGTCTCGGTCGGATCTTTTTTCCCGCCGCGTCGGCGGCGAGGTTTCTCACACCAGGGTAGCCATCCCCGCGATCTCGCCTTTTCGATACCACTTATCTTCATAAGCCCCAGACTTCTTCGCTCCGTGGTACCGGTCTCGTTCACACTGCATTGAGCGGTGTGAAATTGGGCAGGGAAGACAGGCATGAGGTGAAGGACGACTGATGACTATGGCTTATTTGCCCCGGGTGGTCTCGAGCTCAGCGGTCATAGACTCACGACCAATTGACGACTGCTTGGGTGTTTTGGCCTGGCTGCGGAAGTGGGCAGGCGGGAGTCCGAACTCGCGCTTGAAGGCGCGGTTGAAAGACGGTTCGGACTCATAGCCGATATCGCCGGCGACTTCGGCCACGCTCTTGGATGTGGAGGTGAGGAGCTGCGCGGCGAGGTGTAGCCGCCAGCGGGTGAGGTAGCCGATCGGTGTGTCTGCGAGGAAATGTTGGAATCGTTCGGCTAGCACGGACCGGGAAACCCCGACCTCGCCAGCGAGTGTGGCGATGGTCCATGGCTGAGCCGGCCGTTGATGCAAGAGCGCCAGCGCTTTGCCCACATACGGATCGCGAACTCCGGCCAACCATCCGGTCTGGGTGTGCGGCAACTGCGCGATGTAGCGTCGCAACGTCTCCACAAACAATGCTTCGGATAACTTGGCGATGACCGCCGCGCCTCCCGGGCCGGAGGCCTCCGCGTGATCGACGGAATAGCGGAGCGTATTTTCCAGCCATTGTCCCGACGGGGTATCCCGAATATTCACCTTGAGCATGGCAGGCAGCCCGGCGAGGACGACGCGGCAGAGTTGCGCGTCGCAAGTCAAATACCCGCAGATCAACTTCGTGACTTCACCGCCCCCGGCGAGTTGAGACAGCATGCGTCCTTCGGTGAGGATCTGTCGCAGTTGTTCGGACGTGTCCATCGGTGGGACGGGAGGGCCGTTTCCCATACAGTGGACATCCCCGTGCGTGAGGATGATGATGTCGCCCGCCGTGAGCGGCACGGCGCGATCTTCATGCTCGAGGCGGACATAGCCCTGTCCTTCGAGCAGCAGATGGAAAATGATGATGTGACCGGATGGGGTCGGCAGGTACGCCGCCATGGTGCCGGCGTCGGGCTCTCGAACGCACCAGGGCGAGGCAAATTCACCATGGAAGAACACGGCGCCGTCGAGTTTCACGGCCTTGAGGACTTCGGACAACACGTCCATAGGAATTTCCTCGGCGAGGCCGGATGCTGAGCAAAGCCAGCCGGACGCCCGGATAAACGACCTGCAGCTTAGCATGCTCCTGATAAGAGAACCAGACGCCCTGATAAGACTCGAACCAGCCTCTGTCCTATAGTGCGACCAGACAGGACGCGGCGTCGGAAATCGACACGCAGGACACATACAGGAAGGAGGAGGCCATGACGACGAACACGGTGCTACCGGAAATGGACGGTCTGAAGACTCGTCTCAATACTATTTGGACGGCAGGGGACTACGATCGATTTTCGCGCTACATGGAAGGCGGCGCACGGGAGTTTTATGAGCGGCTTCAGATTGCGCCGGGCAGCAGACTGCTGGATGTGGGATGTGGCTCCGGCCAACTCGCGTTGCTGGCCGCCAAGGATGGGGTGGAGGTGACGGGGGTGGACATCGCCGCCAATTGGGTGGAGCGGGCGCAGGCGCGGGCTCGTGCCGAAGGGGTGAACGCCCGATTCAAAGTCGCCGATGCCGAAGCGCTGCCGTTTGAAGCGGCCAGTTTCGACGTCATCGTGAGTCTGATCGGCGCGATGTTTGCCCCGCGTCCTGATCTCGTGGCGAAGGAATTGTTGCGGGTGTGTACACCAGGGGGAACCATCGGGATGGCCAACTGGACGGCGGAGGGGTTCGTCGGACAAATGTTCAAGAACGTCGCGAAATTCATCGGGCCGTCGGGCATGCCGTCGCCGGTGCTCTGGGGGAATGAAGCCACGGTGCAAGAGCGTCTTGGACAGGGATTGTCCACACTCAATCTGACCAGGCGGCAGTATCTCTTCAGCTATCCGTTTCCGCCCGCGGAGGTCGTGGAGTTCTTCCGCCTCTACTATGGACCGACCAACCGGGCTTTTGCCTCCCTCGACGCAGAGGGGCAGGCGCACTTGCGCCGGGATCTGGAAGCGCTCTGGACTGCGCACAATCAGGCAGGGGCGGATTGCACGACCGTGTATGGCGAATATCTGGAAGTCATCGGCATTCGGGCGTGAAACCTGAATGGTTCGAACAAAGGAGACTCACCATGACAAACGCAACCACAACCGGGATGGATCAGACGACGGGCCTGTACGACTTGGCGAATCTGGCGAAGATGAAAGATCTGGGGACGCACGCCCCCGAGGCGATGAAGGCGTTCGTGGCGTTCGATAAAGCCGCGCTGGCGGCCGGTGCGATTCCGGTGAAGTACAAGGAGTTGATGGCCATGGCCGTGGCCTTCACGACGCAATGTCCCTACTGTATCGAACTGCATACGAGCAAGGCCAGGGAGTATGGCGCGTCGGAGGCGGAGATCGCCGAATCCGTGCTGGTGGCCGCGGCCTTGCGCGCGGGCGGGGCGATCACGCACGGTACCCATGCGCTGAAGGGGATCTAAAGAGGGAATGATGCAATGAGTCCGCTCTCCACAATCGAAAAGGAGGCTACCATGAAACCATATAGACTATTCACGTTGACCCTGGGGTTGTTGCTTGCATGCTCCACGCTTGCCTCGGCGGAAATTCTGGCTTTGCTCAATTATGAGAGCAAACCGAACCAGCCGGTGAGACGGGAAGGCATAGCGATTATGGACATCGATCCCGAGTCCGGGAATTTCGGGAAGATTCTGATGGAGATTCCGCTGCCGCCCGATCTCGTGGCGCACCATATTTTCTTCAATCGCGACCGGAGCAAAGCCTATATCACGGCGTTGGGGAAAAGTATTCTGCATGTCGTGAATCTCAGGATGTTTCCCTATCGGCTTCAGGCGATCGACGTGCCGGATTGTCAGATGGGGGAGGATCTCGCCGTGTCGGAGGACAACCGGACCTGGTACCTCACCTGCATGGGCTCGGACAACGTCATTATGGGAGACGCACTCCTCGATACGCCGATCAAAGCGGTCAGCGCCGCGGAGCCGTCTGTGGCGACGATTCAGTATCCGCACGGCATTGCGATTCACAACGGCATCGATCGCCTGCTCGTGACCAGTACCGTCAAGCCGGATATGTCCGATGCGGGTGATTCGATCACGGTGCTCGAGGCCGCCAGCGGCAAGGTGCTCTCGACGCACAAGGTTTCGTCGAAACCGTCTCCGGCCAAAGCCGCTCCCGTGGAAGTCATGTTCAGCCCCAATTCGAATCCTCCCGTGGTGCATATCACCAATATGCTCGAAGGAACCTTGTGGGCCGGGGTGTGGGACCCGGCGAGCAAAGCGTTTTCGTTCCATCAGGTCGATGACTTTGGCCCCCGCCAGCAGGGCATGCCGCTCGAAATGCTCTATAACGCCAAAGGGGACCGACTGTTCGTCACGACGGCTAAACCCGGCTTCGTCAATCTGTACGACAACAGCGATCCGAGGCAACCGAAGTTTCTCAAGACCATTGCAGCCGCGGGCGGGGCACACCATAGCGTGCTGTCGCCTGACGAGCGCTACCTGTTCGTCCAAAACAGTTTCCTCAATCTGGACGGTATGAGCGATGGGTCCATCACGGTGATCGACCTGAAGGCGGATACAGTACTGGGGAACATCGACACGCTGAAGGCGCAGGGGTTCAACCCCAACTGCATCATGCTGTTGCCGAATCAGCCAGGCGACCTGCGGGCAAGCAGGATCATCGAGTGATCCTGGGGGGAACTGCCTAATTAGGGAAAGAGCGGAGAGTGCGGCAACAACTCTATCTGCCGCCGTACTCTCCGCTCACGTCACGTGTCAATTTACGCGAGCACCGCTTCGACGACGCTCACCGCTGTTTCCGTCGGCACGAGTCGGGTGAGACGGAATCCGGCTTTGTCGAGCAGCGTACGGTACTCTGATTCAGTCCGTTCCTGTCCGCCGGGGCCCACAAGCATCATTATGTCGAGCATCTTGCCCGGATGCGGAGCGTTGCCGGACGGCAGCACCATCTCAATGATCAACAAGCGGTTACCGGGTGCCATCGCACGGCGGCAGTGGCCGAGGATGGTAAGGCATTGGGGTTCGGTCCAATCGTGGATGATGTGCGACAGCAGATAGGCATCGCCACCGCTCGGCACACGGTCAAAAAAACTTCCGGACTCGATCGTCACGCGGTTCGCCAGGCCGCGAGCCTGAATCAACGCCGGCGCGTTGCGAACCACATGAGGCAGGTCGTAGAGGATGCCGCGTGATGCGGGATGGCCGGCCAGAATCGTCGTCAGGAGATGTCCCGTGGCCCCGCCCACGTCGATCACGGTCGACAAGCCGGAAAAATCGTACGCGGCGGCTATCGCGGCTGGTTCTGCTCCATGAAAACCCACCATGGTTTCGCTGAACAACGACGCCTCTTCGGGATGCTTGGCCAACCAGTCGAAGATGGGCATGCCCAGCGATTGCTCAAATCCACAGCCCCCGGTCTGCACCGAATAGAGAAGTTGCTCCCAGCCACGCGACATCCAGTCGCTCGCCAGCGTCAAGATCGAAGGCCGCGCAGATCCCGGCGCGCCGGTCTTGAGCGCTTCCCCGAGCGGCGTTAAGGCAAAGCGGTGTGTGGCGTCCTCGGTGAGGATGTTGAGGTTCGTGAGTGCCCGCATCAGGCGATAAAGCGAGGGGGCATGGGTTCCCGTGGGCGCGGCGAGGTTGTCGGCGGTCTTCGGCCCGTTCGCGAGATGGTCGGCCAATCCCAGTTTGGCGGCGACGTAGGCAATGCGGGAGACCCAGTGGGCCATGGCCATCTGTATTAGTTGGACGTGTGGGGGTGGTAGCGGAGCGCTGCTGTGATTGTTTTCAGACATGCCGGGTTCCTCCGGTTATGATGTGAATGATGCCCATGCTCCTTGTCCTTGGGAAAACGTTATACACGGTATGCGCGCCGCGATAAATTTCTTTTCTTTCAAAGAAGGACGACGCGTGAGTGTCCGAACCTGTTCCGGGCTACGTTGCGTTTCTGCAGGACCGCCGGACATCCGCAAGCAGATCGAAGGGGCCACGATCGGGCGTCCACAAGTTGTTCAAGCAGTGGATGGACGGGGAGATGGGGCGGGCGAGCAGGGGAAACCCTAGGCCGAGCTGCCGAGGGAGTCGATCGGTGAACGAGACCGAATGAGGTGGAAGGGGAGGAAAGGCCCGCGGTGCGACGGGGAATGTGTGATTGCAAGACCTGACCCGCTGTTTGGACCCCGTGGTTGCAGTTCAAAGCATTGTGTAGATGCCACCTAGTACCTGTCTTGACTTCATTGTCGCGTCCCACAATACTCCGGATGCGTTGACCGGCATTGACCGGTGATGGCTGTTGGCGCCCACAGTGGAGGACTGCGATGCCTAGGACAGGGACTGGGTTTGCTGGTGTGTTGGTGCTCGCGATGGTCATATGTGGCCTGCCGGATGCGGCACGGGCGGATTGCGTAGACGGTGTTCGGAATGCCACACCGGACGAATTGGCCTTCGCGGCTCGAGCAGAGGCCGCTCTGGCGGCTGCATTGCCGGCACCCATCGCCGATAGCGAACGGCGTGGTGGACCGTTTGATTTTTCCAAGCGACCGCGCCTCTCCTTTTGTAACGGCGATCAGATAGGGGCCTTCACCGTGGACGTCGGCGGAGGGTATCTGTACAAGTTTCCGAAAGCAGAGGCCGACCGACTGTCTGCCGAACGAAAGGCAATCGAGAAGCAAATTGACGATCTGGAGAAATTGCCGCCCGAACAAGAGGCAATCTACAAACAATTACTCGGCCAGATGAAGGCCGCCTACGATGCGGCACCACGTCGCAGCCGGAAAGATCCTCCCTTCACGCCCGAACAGCAAGAGCAAGTGAGTCGCGCCATGGCGGAAGGAAAGAAGCTCGAAGATGCGGCGAAGAAGGTCGTCAGTGATCATGTCGCGGGCGTGAAACCGCGCACCGACGTCCTGCGCGCTCAGGCCAAGCGGCTGGCAACCTATCCACAAGAGCTCGCGCTTGGTCTGGCGATGAATCTGGAGCGATTTCCGGAATCCGCTCCCACTGTGGCGACGTTCGGTACGCCGAGTGCCGGCCGTAGCACTGGCCTCGCGGTGCACAACGTCGTGGTCGCCGTCCACGGGCCGGAGGGCGCTGCGCGGCAGTCCTTGTTCGAGGCTGTGGACAAAGCCTACCTTCGAGGTCTCATCGGCCAACCGCTGCCAGATGTTGAGACTTCGAAGATACGGGCTGAACGTACCGGCCGCGCACCAATCACCGCTCAATAAACGTCGATTGTGGAACTGCTTGGTGGGTCTGGAGTATCGGGCTACACTGTGACCATGGACAGCCGGCACCAGCGGGGCGGGCGGACAGGCGTGGGAATGTTCGCCGGGTTTCTGACAGGCTTCTTCTGGTTTTTTCTCAGTTTCGCGGCCATGTTCAACGGCGTGTTTTTCTTCCTGTTGTTGCTGCCTCCCGCATACGCGTTATCGGGAGCGCTCCTCGTGTGGCTCTTCCGCCTTCCTCCGATTCATGCGGCGTTCTCCCTCGTCGGGTCGGTGTTACCCTGGGTGGCCTGGTTGTGGCCCGCAACCATTTCAAGCTCCGGTTGGCTGAAGTCCTTGGTGTGGCCGGCTCTCCTTGTGACGGCCTTCGGGATGAGTTTGCTCGGCGCGCAACTCGTGGCTGCCAGGCGGCGTCGCAAGACGGCCCAGGCAGACCCGACTCCGGCCTAGCCGTTCATCGCTGGGGTTCCGGCCAACGGTCTGCTGTGCGTTCTCGGGATGTCTCATCCGGGCATCCTTCAGCACCTGCATCAACAGCACGGGCATCGTCACGCCGGCAGCTCACAGGTGGGGCCTCTTTTCGGCGACGACGAACGGACCCATCTTGAGCCGTTCCAGCTCGATCAGCTTCTGATACCGCCTCACGCGCTATAAATCTGACATCGTCGAGAGCGCCTGCATCACGTGTTCTGCCCTGGCTGCATCGCGGTCCCGTACCCTGTCACTCCAGTCCGGCGAACCGAGTGCCGGCGCGAGGTTCGGTCTGCGGATCTGTGGTCGGTGCGAAGCGGGAGAAATGATGGGTTGTGACGTGGGATTGGAATCAGTTCAGTTCACTCGCGCACCCGTTCTGGCCTGACGACGAGACGTCCCTGCTGCAGGAGGAACCAGGCATAGAGCAGGAACAGCACCGTGAAGTTCGGGATGAGAATGGCCGACTGATTCCACTGCCACCCGTCGAATTTCCAGTCAGAGAGAGGCCAGAGAAAAGGGGTCGGAAAGAAGGCGAAGGAATGGGTGGGAATGTCGACCAATACGTGCAAGCCCCAGGCGCCGAGTTCCCAGACCGGCCGCTTCGTCAAGAGCCAGAGCAAGGCAAAGACGGTGAGAAATATCACGAAACTATGGGTGACATGGTAGAGATGATGGACGTAGAGCGGGATGGTGGATTCCGGCGGTGTGCCGTGACTGAAATCGGGGGTCGGCGACAGACCCAGTGTGGCCGCCACCCACAAGACGCCGAATGAGAACAGATCCGGCGCCAGGCCAATGGCGAAGGCGAGGCAGAAGCTCGTGCGGTTCCGACGTCCAAATGCCAGCGCTCCCCAAAGACCATGGGATACGATATCCATGCTCCGCCTCTCTTCACGAGACTACCCGCGTCCCCATTATAGTGGGAGTCGTGACGACGAGGTTACTTGGCCTGCCTTCGCAATGTCAAAAGTCGGCTGCAGAGTCGGAACGCTCACGTCCGACGGGAATTCGGATTCCCCTGCGCATACCCGTTCGCTATAATGCGCCCGAATTCTTAGAGGGAGGTGCTGTATGGCATTCAATCAGGTCGGAGATTTCTGGCTGGCGCCCGGTCAATCCACGCGTGTTCATATCGCCCTCGGGGGCTTGGTGAATGAGGCGGAATGGGGCGGGCATGATTTCGGTGCACAATGGATTATGGCCGACGGGGTCGGGATCAATCCGGTGCGGCTCATGGTCAGCCAGCACACCAAAGAGAAGAAGCCCATTCGCTTGCATCCCGGTTCGCCAAGCCCCATCGTCTATTCTGTCACCGTGACGAACATCGGCGAGGAACTGGCCCATTTTACTATTCAAGGCGGGGGCAACGTATAGACGTTCCGAAGGAGGTCGCCCGTGAAAGCCAAACGAACCATGCATGTGTTGACGGATAAAAAGGGCGCGATCGTGGGGGGAGGCCTGCTCACTCCCGGTAAGGATCACAAAGGGAAACCGGTCCATATCCGGATCGAGCCGATGAAAGGGCAGTCGCTGAAAGAGGTCGCGATCCCGGCGGACCTCGCAAGGCTGGAAGGAGTGGAGTTTTTCCGTCGGCTGCAGTGCGATTTTCACCTGCCGCGCGGCAAGAAAGAATTGGTCCGGAAGGCCGGACGACGCTAGAAGAGTGTCCACGTCGCGGGGCCAGGATGCCGCCCTGAGGTGGTGATGCGGCCTGTCGTCTCTTTTCTGCTTAGACCTGAATGGCTGTGGATTGCGATCAGCCTTGGGGGCTCTCTCGTTTGATCCTCCCATTGGCCGTTTCTTGTTAACTGCCAGGAGTAAGGCTAGAATCCGGTTCGGTAGAATACCCGTGAGCTGGTAAATGCTGCCCCTCCTTGGCTGACCGTCATTTTCCACATGGTGAATGCGACTAGTGATCGAGTCATTCCGCTGGGCTCCGGCCTGCCTTCTATTCCCGAACGCCTTCTTCTTGCGCATGCGCGAGGCGAGGTTCTTTTTATTGCTGGTGCAGGTATCTCGCAACCTGCGAAGTTGCCGGACTTCCGTGGGCTAGTACGGAAAGTATATGAGCGACTAGATGCAGCTGTGTATGCTGTCATCGACAGTATCCCGACCACAGGCGGCAGTCACTTACATATGGACCTATCTCGCTTGACCAATCAACAAGCAGCAGAAGTCGTGAGGTTCAAGCGGGAGGAATATGACATTGTCTTGGGAATGCTTGAAAGGCGTATAGACGGGCATTCCAATAGAAAGAGCCGAGTCAGGCAGGCAGTAGCAACTGAACTGCGCACTCCGGGTGTTAAGCCAGCTCCAATTCACCGAGCATTGATGAGTCTTGCCGATCGTGGTGGAGTAGTGACGATCGCAACGACCAACTTTGACCTACTCCTTGAGGACGCTGCGAAGAGGGCACGCCCGGTTGTCCAGACATATGCCCTTGGAGGAATCCCAAGGCCAGGACGTAGTGCTGAATTCAATGGCGTTCTTCATATCCACGGTGTATTGGACCGTGATCCGGCCAGAACCTCTGATCTGATCGTCACGGACAATGATTTTGGAGAGTTTTATCTTCGACGGCGTGTGGTGCCGGACTTCATTCACGATGCTGCCAGACTGTTCCATCTTGTGCTCGTCGGATACCGCGCAAATGATCCTCCGATGCGATATCTTTTTAATGCCGTTGCCGCAGACGGCTCGCGCTTCGAAGACCTCAAGGAACGATTTACGTTCGAAGGAAACAACGATCCCATAGTACTGGAGGATTGGAGGAGTCGAGCAATCACGCCTATTCCTTACGATGCAGCCAATGACCATGTGGCGCTTCTGGAGACTTTGGAGCGATGGGCAACCCTGTCAGCCATCAACGGCAAGAGGAGCTTCGTTGATGCCGAGGTGAAGCGAATTGTTCGATCGAGCCGTCGTGCCTCGAGCGATGCTGACCGCGATCTTTTCGATCATCTGATCCGCCGTAGCGACGTGAATGAGCGTGTTAGGTTGTCTGTTCTGGCATCCAAACAGAAGGCAGATCTCGGTTGGCTTGACGTGATCGCCGCAATCGCTACGGAGAGCGATGGAGAGCATCACTGATGAGGCCTCTCTGGGCGAATCTGAATGAATTAGATCGAGCAGCATTTCGTGCCACAATGGCTTTTTTGAATGGTCGGCTTGAAGAGCGGGCGACCGTCCATTGGGCCCTACATCTAAAACCAAACGACACCATCAAACGTTTGGCGGTACTCGACTTAATCGATAGTTCATATGGAAGAAAGATCCGAGAACCCTGGCGCTCCGCGTGGCGCCTGATCGAAGAAAGCTGGAATAATCCAGCAGCCGAAGAGCACGCGTCTACCGGCATATACGCTCTTCAGCATCGCCTTCGCGCGGGGGAACGATCAGGGGCGCTTGTCGCATCAATCGTCGAACTCGTCGCGCCGCGTCTCGAGCTAGAGCCATTTTTTGATTCCTATCAGGCTTTTAGAAAACCGCCAACACGGCCGAAAAAGGTCGAAGATCTTTTCTTTATGCGGCTAACAAACAGGGAAGTCGTTGACCCTGCTATGCTCAAGTTAGAAGGTCTAACTGATCGTGCCTTCCTCCTGTCTCTGGCCAATGCCCTAGATTTCACTGTTGTGAACGGGCTAGATATGGCTCGACGCATTGGTAGGGATGAAGAATACCGCATGTGGCGGCTCGGGCAGCTTCATCGTGTTTACTATGTGCCGGCTGCTGAACGTACCGATGGAGCACACGAACCCGATAGGTTTCACCGCGGGATTGCACCATCAGTAAAGCTTCTGCATGCAGTAGTGACTCGACTCGTTAATGTCGACAGTTCAAGCGCATGCGAAATCGTTCGTCGATGGCAGTTCACTAATTCGCCGATTCATCTGCGGCTGAGGGCGGCGCTATCGAAGGATTCACGGGTTACGCCCAGCAGTGAAATTGGCACCTGGCTAGTTTCACTAGACGATCGGCGCTTTTGGAATCTTCATGAGTATCCTGAAATTACTGAACTGCGGGCAATGCGTTTCGGGGAACTTGAAACCAATAAGCAGGCAATACTCACTACCAGAATTAGAAAACGCCCACCTCGTAATCAATGGCCGAGAAACGTTGACGCTGCTCGCGTTGAAAACGCGCGGACCTATTGGGCGGTTCGGGAGCTGCGGCGAATTGAGATTGCCGGAACCCAGCTGCCAAAGCGCGACAAGGAGTGGATGGATTCTAACATCCATAAGTTCCCGGATTTGCTGCAGATGACCAGGCTTGGCGATGGTTTTCTGGAATCTCCTAAAGCCGGCTATGTCCCCCCACCTCCGGATAGTCGATATGACTCGCTTACTGGTGAGGAGCGCTTGAAGGCTCTGGAGACCGCCCTCTCGTCAGCACGTGGAGGATGGGATGAAGGTCCTGCCGGCGGGGCAGCAGACTGGATCAAGCAGTCTGGAAATCCCATCCAGGTGCTTGCCGATTTTGAATCCGTCCCGGACGGCGGAGCTTCCTTTGCAAGAGTCTGGGATCGGTTCGGTTGGGCACATTTACCGGCAGCAGGACAAAACGAAAATGCAGCACAGCGCGATCTGCAAGCGGAGAGCGCTCGTGTTCTGTCGCTTCTCACCAAGCTACCGCACACTACCGTCAGCCAGGCAATTAAGGGTATTTCAGAGTGGCTCTATGGATGGAAAAGACAGATCATCGCTGTGCCTGAAGGACTCAATGTTTGGCTCAAACTGTGGCCTATCGTTATTGAAGCCACAAACGTCAAGCAACCGTCTAAGGAAGATGTTCACCTCACAACGGTAATGAAGTCTGCCGGTAACATTGAGCCCGTGGACCTCGATACGTTGAATACCCCAGCAGGAAAGCTCGTCGACGTATTCCTGGCTGCATGTCCAAACACTCAGGGAAACGATCGCCCATTCGAAATTCAAAGTGCACCCCGTAGGATGCGCGATGCAATCATCGCCGCTACTGGTCGTTCGCGATTGATTGCCCTGCATCGTATGATCGAACAATTACGCTACTTCCTGCTTGCTGACCCGGATTGGACACGTCGACACCTACTCGCGCCTCTAAAGGCCGACGATTCAGAGGCGATACCTCTTTGGAGTGCGATTTCGCGCCAGACCCATTTCGAAGATGTTCTTAAGATTATCGGCATCGCGATGACGAAGCGCGCTATCGACCGCCGCCTTAGCAGGGAAACCCGGCAGTCACTCGTTTTCAGCCTCGTCATCGAATGTCTTCATGCGTTTCACGAGCGGCGCGAACCGGCTGTTCCCCACGTTAGCGTCCAGCAGATGATCCGGGGGCTCGATGAAGAGGTTCGTGCATATGGAGCTGAAGCCATTCAACGTTTCGTTCGTGAGGGCTCTGCGCCTCGTAAAGAAGAGCCTTATCCTCCTACACCCGAGGAACTCTTTCGCTCCGCTGCTGCACCTTTCTTTGAAAGAGTTTGGCCACAGGAGCACTCACTTACAACGCCAGGCATCAGCCGGGCGCTGGCTGAGCTTCCTTCAGCCGCGCGAGAGGAATTTACGAGGGCCGTGGATGCCGTCGAACGCTTTCTGGTCCCTTTCGAGTGCTGGTCTATGTCCGAATATGGCTTTAGGGATGAAGAAGATGGCCAACCCAACTTTGGGATCATCAACAGTCCAGACAAGGCAGCCGCCCTCTTACGACTTCTTGATGCGACGATTGGAACTAGCGAAGGAGCTGTGATCCCGTATGATTTGGCTAACGCCCTCGCTCAAATTCGCAAGCTGACGCCTAGACTAGCGGAGAATCAAGTGTTTCGTCGCCTCGCCACTGCAGCCCGTCGTGTGTAAACTGCGATCTGCGAGAAGGATGGGCTCCATGGCATCAGATGAATCTTAGCAAGCCGGCCTGGTGGTTTCCCAAGTGCGCGCGTCTAACGAGGGCCTTCTGAGGCCGCGCGTTGCGCGAGCGCGGGGAACTGTCATGCCACACTTCTTCTATCTCCCATCCTAAAATTAGGGTCAGGTCTTGTAACCGAACATCCGGGATGTCTTTCTGTTGGCCACAGGAACTCATTCACATGCCCTGCGATGTGCGGCTAGCGATTGACGGCAACCGCGAGCCAAAAACCTAATGCGTGGAGGAGGGCATCGAGGCTTCGAAATTCAGGATTGCCGTGCTCCGAGAGCATGCGATACAGACTATCCCGATTCAGCTTCGTTCTCTCGGCGAGCGACGCGACCCCTCCTTGTGCATTCGCCACATTTCGTAGCGCCAGCAAGAACAATCCCGGGTCATCCACTTCGAGCGCGGTGAGCCGGCGCTGACGGCGAAGGCTGCCTGATGCTTCCTTCTTATGCCTTCTCTTTCCCATTCCTAGAGGGCCGGCCTGGCGGGTTCCCTACGTGCGTGCGTCCAACGAGGGCCTGCTGAGGCCGCGCGTTGCGCGAGCAATGGGGCAATCAAGCCACGCTTGCATCTCCATCTTTCCCCCTCGTACAATGTCGAAACTCCAAGCTAACCCCTTGGCATTCTGACTGTTTCGGAGTGCCGGACCGATACAGGAGCCACCTTCATGCGTGTGGAGTATTCGAAGGGCGAACGGGCTTCCAAAGAGCTGATCCTCCTCAATCGTCAGAGTTTCGAAGCGACCAGCGGCCGGAAGATGAAGGTCATGTTGATCTTCCCGCCCGATTGGTTTCCGTCTGAACCCTATCTCAGTCTCCCGTCCCTTACCGCCGTGCTTCGCCAGGCCGGGCATCAGGTCATTCAAAAAGACATCAACCTCGAGATGTGGGATTGGTACTTCAGCGAAGACTTTCTGAAAAAGGTCTTGCGTCGGGTGCCGCAGCAGCTCGACCGGCTCCGCAAGCTGGCGAAGAAACGCGAACTGGAAGAATGGGAGCAGGATCTCCAGCTCACGCTGTGCGATCTGACGCGCCAGCGGATCGACGACCTGATCAAGAAGGCGGAGAAGGCCAAGGCGATCATTCGTGGTGAAGTCTTCTACGAAATCGACCAGTTAGAATGGGCTATTCATGTATTCCGTGAAGTCACATCCGTGATCTCGATGGTCTATGCGCCGGCACGGATCTGTATGCCGCCGATGGAGACAGACCTCTCCTATAAAGTCTTTGTGTCGCATGAAGTGATGGACGCGGTGAACGACACCCAGGTGAACGTCTACCGCGACGTGTTCGAGCATCTGGTGAAGCCGGCGATCGAGGCGGAGCAACCGGACGTGGTCGGCATCTCGATCGTCTTGCAGCAGCAGATGTTTTCCTCCATGACGTTCTGCGCCCTCATCAAGCAGCACTTTCCCCACATCCATGTGACGATCGGAGGCAACACGGTCACGCGTCTGCGCGATGTGCTCCCGCAGTCGCCGCTGTTTCAGTACTTCGACAGTGCCGTGGTCTATGAAGGGGAGACGGCGTTCGTGCAGCTGGTGTCGGCGGTGGGGGCGAAGCGAAGCCTGGCCGATGTGCCGAACACCATCTATAAGGATGCGACTGGCGTGCATGTCTCCGCGACGAGTTTTGCCGAAGACATGCAGACTTTACCACCGCCGGACTTCGACGGCTTGCCGCTCGACAAGTATTTCGTGCCGACCAAAATTCTTCCCTATCTGGCGACGCGCGGTTGTTACTGGGGCCGCTGCGAGTTCTGCGACCATGGCGAAGGGTATACGGCGGGATACCGGAGCAAGAAGATCCAGGACATTCTCGGCGAGATCACGCATCTACGCGACAAGTACGGCGCGAAGCATTTTCATTTCACCGATGAATCCTATCCGCCGGCGCTGTTCCGCAAGCTGACGCGCGGGCTGATCGACAGCAAGATGGGCATTGCCTGGACCACGCACATGCGGTTCGAGAAGAGCCTGCTGGAAGATCAGGTCTGGCAGGATGCCAAGGACTCGGGCTGCAAGTATCTCCACTTCGGCTATGAGTCGGGGAACGAGCGCGTGTTGAAGCTGATGGACAAGGCGACGACGACCGAGATCATGACGAAGCACCTGAAGTACACCGCCGAGGCCGGCATTTGGAACCACTGCATGGGCTTCTTCGGCTTTCCCGGCGAGACGCGGGAAGAAGCCTGGTCGTCGGTGGAGTTTTTGGAGCAGAACAAAGACCATGTGCATTCGCTGGGGTTCGGCACCTTCGACCTCGGGCGGCACAATCCGGTGGCGAAACATCCGGAGAAGTTCGGTGTGACCGCCTATCGGAATCCCGAGTGGGACCTGGCGCTCGACTACTACTTCACCGTGAAGCAGGGGTTGAGCATTGAGGACGCCGAGCGGGTGTTCGAAGAATTCGAACGCAATCACAACCCCGGCTGGGATCTGCGGCTGTTCATCCGGGAGTATATCTTCCTCTATATCGCGCGGTTCGGGTTGCAGAAGCTGCCGGACTTGCAGTTCCGGTCGGCGAGGGTGGCCACGGTCCCGCCGTCCTTGGCCGGAAAGATGTGAGGGGCCGGAGGCAGCGCCGTTGTTCGTATCTTGTGAAGCGCATGAAGGATAATCGCCACTTCTCGTCGTTGGTCTCTCGCGAGATACGCTGCACGAAAGACGAGAGACGGTTTGTGAATAATACGCCAGAGGGCGAGTAGATACATCGAAGGAACACATGAGCAGTAGCGGCTTGGTCCAAATCGACGGTCTGAGTCCGATCAGGAAAGAGGATCGGAAGACTTCCAAGGTCATGTTGTTGTTCCCGCCCGAGTGGGTGCCGACGGCGCCCTATCTCGCCTTGCCTGCGCTGACCTCCGTGTTGAGGGAGGCGGGGCACACCGTGGTGCAGCGCGACATCAACATCGAGATGTACGACCATTTTTTCACCATGGAGTTTTTGATCTGGGTGAAGGGTCGCCTGGGCATGCAGCTGAAGCCGCTGCAAGACAAGGAAAAGGCGGGGAGGCTGACGGAGCAGGAGGCCGCGCAGAAAGCCGTCTTGGAAGAGGCCTATGCGGTAGACGTGTTCGACCTGGCGCAGCGTTCGGAGGACGCGAAGCTCATTGTGCGGGGTGAACGGTTCTACGACGCAGAAAAGCTGGAGCGGGCGCTGAATACCTTCCGCGAAGCGATGCAGTACATTTCCGCGGCTTATTATCCCGCCTCGCTCGTGTTTTATCCGATGGAAAGTAATCTGGGCTATCGGCCAGGCGTTTCGAAGGAAGTCTTCGCCTGTCTCGACGACGAGCAGGTGAATGTCTATCGCGACATCTGCAATCAACTCGTGTTGCCCAGTGTGAGCAAAGAAAAGCCGACGGTGATCGGCATCTCCATCGGCACGCAAATGCAGCTGATGGCCGGCCTCACGTTCTGCAAGATGATCAAGGAAAGTTTTCCCGACATCCACGTCGTGGTCGGCGGTAATGTCGTGACGCGGTTGCAGGAGGAATGGGCGAAGCACGAGCGGTTCTTCACCGAGGTTTTTGACGCGGCCATCCTCTACGAGGGCGAGCATGCGTTGCTCTGGTACATCGAAGCGGTGAACGGTCAGCGTCCCATGGAGTCCGTGCCGAATCTGATGTATCACGCGTCCGGCGCGGTGCAGCAGAGCAAGGAAGTCTATACGGAGAAGACGGCGGCGCTGCCGCTGCCGGATTTCGAGGGCTTGCCGCTGGATCACTATTTCGTGCCTGAGCGGATTATTCCCTATCTCGCGACGCGCGGCTGCTACTGGGGCCGCTGCACCTTCTGCGATCACGGCCAGGGGTATTTCGATCAATACCGCGGCATGACGGCGCAGCATGTGGTCGAGCAGGTCACGGCCCTGCGGGATAAGTATCAGTGCCGGCATTTCCTGTTCTCCGACGAATCCTATCCCCCCGCGTTGTTCAAGAAGGTGTCGCAGCTGCTGGTGGACCGGAATGTCGGCATCAAGTGGACGACGCTGATCCGTTTCGAAGAGACCCTGCAGGATCAGGCGGTCTGGGACCTGGCGGCGAAGGCCGGTTGCTGCACGCTCTACTACGGCATGGAGTCGGCGAACGAGCGCGTGTTGAACCTCATGGACAAACACGCAAAGAAGAGCGTGATTCAGAACAATCTGCATCAGGCGGCGAAGGCCGGCATCTGGAACCATGTGATGGCGTTTTACGGCTTCCCCGGCGAGACGCGCGACGAGGCGCTGGAGACGCGGCAGTTCGTCATTGAGAACCAGCCGGTGATTCACTCCGTGGAGCTGTTTTACTTCGTGGCCTACCGCCACACGCCGATGGTGCGCAACCCGGATAAGTTCGGCATCACCATCCACAAGCAGGAGGAGTACGACCTGCCGCTGGATTACTATTACACGCTGAACGAGCCGGTGGGCATTTCCTGCCTTGATGCGATGCAGCTCTGTGAAGAATTTTACAAGAACGACTTCAGCCCTTGGGCGGTGCGGGTGAACAGCCGCGAGCACGTGTTCCTCTATATCTCCAAGTTCGGCACGAACAAGCTGCCGCAAATCTATGCGGCGACGAAGGACGGTGCGACGACGGCTGAAGGTGTCTCTGGTCTCGTGACCTGGCCGATGGCGATCGGTGAAGGCGATGAGGGAAAAGAGGGGATGAGTCGCGTTGTCTCCCACGGCGTCGGATAGCAGGTTGCTGAAAACGGCCTCCCGCGTCGTTCTCGGCTCGTCAAAATCCTCAACGTACCCCTCTGAGGGTACGCCTCCGCTTGTGACTCGCCTGCGGCCTAGTGCGAGGTCGTTTTGAGCATCCTGCGGGATGCGGATCGGGTCGGTTGGTGAACCGGCGTTCTCAGTCGCCACGCTCCCTGCGGCCTTGCTACATAGCGGTATTGATCATCCGGCAAGACCAGGCGCGTTGTTTGTGAAGCGTGAAGCATATCTCGCGAGATACGAACGACGGTCCTGCGAGATACGAGAGACGCTTCACGAGAGACGGTGGTCGTCGTCGGGAACGACCAACGCAGAGAGCAGGGTGTAGGAGGCTTCGACGAGGCGGGTCATCTCTTCGGCTTTTGTGTAGGCCTGCATGTATTTCTTGGGGTTGTTGGTCAGGTTGGCGAAGCGGCGCGGAGTCCAGATATGGAGCAGGGCCTCGCGTTTCTGATCGAGTTGTTCGCGGGTAAAGGGCTGGGAGAGCGCAAACAGTTCCAGTGCGTCGGTCAGGCGTTTCTCGGTCATGTCACGGAGTCTGGCAAGTCGGCGATGACCCTGTCAATCTCACACGGGCTGCCCGAGCGGCGATAGGCGAACCGGTTCACCATGCCCACCACGCTTCCAATTTTTCAGCCCACTCCGATCTTCAAAGATCGCACCGACTATCGGCAAGTGCTCGTCCGGGAAATGGATGCGGGCAAGATTCCGCTGAGCCTCGGCCGGGATTGCCCCGTGAAATGCGAGTTCTGTTACGAACTCGACCACTCCTACCGCGAAACCCTGGACCCCCCGAAAACCAGCGACGAAGACTGGAAGTTCATCCTCAACTACATCAGCAGGAAACCCACCGATCCCACGCAGTTCTGGTGTCTCGGCGGCAACGAGTTCATGGAATGGACCGACCTGTTCCTGCATCCCAAAGCGATGGAATGGGTGGAGGACTTTCTCCGTGAAACGGACAAGAGCATCCAATTCTTCACCGTCGGCTTCGTGCACGTGCCCAAGATCCATCAGCTGGTGGCGCGATATCCCGGCCGGATTAACTTCGAATTGTCGGTCATCACATTGAGCGACTACCGGCAGCGGTTGATGCCTCATGCGCCCTCCGTGAAACATCTCATGAAGGTGCTGGACGGGCCCGCCGTGTCGTCGGCGAATTTTTACGCGTTCGACAAGGACACGATGTCGAAGGATGCGGCGACGATCTCCAAGGTGAATCAGCAGTGTGTGCTGTGGATGGGGACTCTGACTCCGGTGCGTGGGCTCAAGGAGGAGACGGCTTCGCTCATGCGGCAAGGACGGAAGTTCCTGCCGGATGAAGCGACGCAGATCTATCACTTGGGATTGCCGAATCTGCAGACCATTCATACGGAATCCTATACGACGGCGTTCTTGAGCCGCCGGCGTATCGTGAGCCTGTTCGATTCGTTGGAATTGGAGAAGAAAGATACGGTGGTGATGGCGGGGAGTGTCCACAAAATCCTGACCATGTACCGGAAAAATCGCGCGCGGTTTCTCTATGTCCCCAACGCGTTGCTCAGCGGCGATTCCGACTGCACGGTGCTCCTGACCTTCGACGACATTGCGCGACGTCTGACTAAGGAGAAGGTGGTGCATGTGCCCAAGTGCATCATGCAGTCGGGGCGGGGGCCCTATACCGACATCACCGGGGTCACACTGGAGCAGTTCACCAAAAAGACCGGTGTGCGGGTGAAGGTGCTGCACAAGATCGATACCCGGTTCGCCAACCAGCAGCTCTACCGCCACGGCTCGCTCCAGAACTATGTCGAGCAATACCTCAAGCATCCGTTGAGGAGTGCGTATGAGGCCATGCCGCACCCCGCTTAGCCGGCTGGTGAAAACAACCTCCCGCGTCGTTCTCGGCTCGTTAAAATCCTCAACGTACCCCCTGAGGGTGCGCCTCCGGTTTTAACTCGCCTTCGGCCTAGCGGGACGCCGTTTTGACCAGCCTTTGAAATGCGAATACCAGAAGATGAAGACAGCATCTCCCGGCGTTCTGGATGGCGTTCCTCCCTGCGACGTGAGGAGTCTAAGAAGCGCATGGAAGGGGTTTATCCGTTCGCCAAGAGTATTTCAGTGGCGAACGGGTCATAACAAGTTTGGTATGTACCTCCTCGGTCGCCCCGCTCCCTGCGGCCTAGCGGGATGCCGTTTTGACCAGCCGGCCTAATTCCTACCTGTCGACCTGCTTGCGCTCAGTCGCCCCCTTGCAAAAAATGCCGGCTCGGGGCAACATGCCGCCAACATCTTTCGTGAGGAATCTATGCCCGGTCCGAGGCGATTGCAATTCTATCAAGCCGATGTGTTCACGGATCAGCCGTTCGGCGGGAATCCCGTCGCCGTGTTTCCCGATGCCGATGGCCTGACCGACGTTGAATTGCAGCAAATCGCCCGCGAGATGAATCTTTCCGAAACCGTGTTCGTGTTTCCCCCGACGGACAAGGCCGCCGTCGTGAAGATGCGTATCTTTACCCCGACGCAGGAAATTCCCTTTGCCGGGCATCCGGTGATCGGGACGTTTTTTGTGCTGGCCACCTTGGACCGTCTTGCGCTTCGTGAGCCTGTCACGCGGGTGCTGCAGGAATGTAATCTCGGTCTGTTTCCCGTCGATATCCACACGTGTAACGGCGTAATCGAGCGCGTGGTCATGGCGCAGCCGAGCCCGCAGTTTCTGGATGTCATCAACGAGCCGGAAGCGCTCTTCGCGATTGCCCGCGCCCTGGGCATTACCAAGGCGGTGATTTCCGAGACCCGTTTCCCGGTGCAGGTCGTCTCCACGGGCCTGCCGGTGATCATCGTGCCGGTGCGGACGCTCACGGCGGTGCGGCAGATCATTCCCGACGTCGCGGCCATCGCGGAATTGTCCCAGCAGTATGGCGCCAATGGCATCATGGTGTTCAGCACGATGACCGTCGAGCAGTCGTCCAGCGTGCATACGCGGATGTTCGCCCCGTTGATCGGCATCGTGGAAGATCCCGCGACCGGAAGCGCGAGTGGGGCGTTGGGTGCCTATCTGGTCCAGCATGGCGTGGTGGACATCCGACCATCGACCGAGATTACGGCCGAGCAGGGGTACGAGATCGATCGCCCGTCCCGTATTCTCATCCAGGTGGACTCCGATGACGATGTGATTCAAGGCGTGACGGTCGGGGGACAGGCCATGATGGTTGTGGAGGGGACGCTCACCTTCTAGCAAGATGATGAAAGCCCCATCTCACCGCGTTCTCAGTCACCCGCCTCCCTGCGACGTACCACAAGGGTACGACTCAGTCGCCGGGATCCCTGTGGCCTTGTCAGATGGGGCTTTGATCATCTTGCGAGAAAGCTGTATCTAGCTACCATCCGGGAAAGGGTGCATTGAGGCGGAAACGCAATATAGCCGCGAATCGCGAGTGAGGAGTGACATGAACGCTGTCGTGTTTCACGAGCATGGCGGGCCGGGAAAGCTGCAGTATCAGGAGATGCCGATGCCGACGATCGGCGTCGATGAGGTACTCGTGCGGGTCAACGCCTGCGCGTTGAACCATCTCGACATCTGGATCCGGCAGGGTAGTCCCGCCTATCCGATGCCGCTCCCGCATATCCTCGGCTCCGATATCTCCGGCGTGGTGCACCAGATCGGTTCGCATGTGGAAGGGGTCGCCGAGGGCGAGCGCGTCTATGTGGCTCCCGGCGTCGGTTGCGGGAGGTGCGAGCACTGTTGGGCCGGTCGCGACAACATGTGCCGGTCCTACGGGTTGATCGGAGCGATGTGCCATGGCGGATATGCCGAGTACGTGAAGGTGCCGGCGCGGAATGTGTTCCCGATTCCCGGGGCGTTGAGTTTCGAGCAGGCGGCGGCGTTTCCTCTGGTGTCTGTCACTGCCTGGCATATGTTGTTCGGGTTGGCTGCTGTGCAGCCCGGCGAAGACGTCTTGATCATGGGGGCTGGCAGCGGGGTGGGGCACATGGCAATCCAGATGGCCAAGCTGGCCGGCGCTCGTGTGTTGACCACCGTCGGGAGCGATGACAAGATTGCGAAGGCGAAGGCACTCGGCGCCGACGAGGTGATCAATCACAGCCGCGAGCAGGTGAACCAGCGGGTGCGCGAGTTGACCCACCGTCGCGGTGTGGATGTGGTGATCGAGCACATCGGCCCGGAAGTGTGGACGCAGTGTATCGATGCATTGGCCAAAGGCGGCCGGTTGATTACCTGTGGCGCCACGA
The DNA here is from genome assembly GCA_000196815.1 of Nitrospira defluvii. Lineage (GTDB taxonomy): Bacteria > Nitrospirota > Nitrospiria > Nitrospirales > Nitrospiraceae > Nitrospira_A > Nitrospira_A defluvii_A. The sequence goes on along the minus strand of FP929003.1, from coordinate 2,716,547 downwards.
CAGGCGCGGAGGTAAAGCTGGATCTCCGGTATGTCTATTCCCGGCAGCTCACGATCCGGGGCTCGTACATGGGGTCGCAGAGTGAATTGCTCAAGGCCGCTCAGTTAGTCGGCCAAGGCAGGTTGCAGCCCGTGATCGACCGGACGTTTCCGCTGTCCGAGGCGAAGGCGGCGCAAGAATATCTTCTGAATCGAAAGTTTTTTGGTAAGATCGTGCTGAGCGTTTCATAACCGGTTTCATTAGTGGCTCTCTTGTCCCAACGGGCAGAAAGGTATGTGACATGGCGAGTATTGCGCAGATCATGAACAAGAAACCCCAGAGCATTGGTCCGACGACGTCGATTCGCGGTGCGGCGAAGAAGATGCGTGACTTGCGGGTCGGTTCTCTCCTGATCAAGAAGGGGAAGAACATAGTGGGGATCGTGACCGACACGGATCTTGTCCGCAAGGGACTGGCGACCAGCCAGGACGTATCGAAGCTCACAGTCGAGAAAATCATGACCACTCCGCTGTGCACCATCGAGAGCAATCAGGCGGTCGATGACGCGCAAGATATGATGGGCGATCTCGGCGTGCGCCATCTTGCGGTGACCAAGGGCGGTTCGATCGTCGGTGTGGTGTCGGTGCGCGATCTGTTGATGCACTACAAGCGGTACGCGCAATCGAAACTGGCGGATAAGCAGGTGTATTCCGAACCAAAAATTGGCCAAGATTAAAGGATGTTGAAAACGGCTTCCAGCAGCGTTCTCGGCTCACCAAAATCCTCAACGTACCCCTGTGGGTACGCCTCCGGTTTTGCTTCGCCTGCGGCCTTGCTGGAAAGCCGTTTTGAACATCCTTCACTGGGCGGATGCTGAAAACGTTCCCCAGCCTCGTTCTCGGCTCATCAAAATCCTCAACGTGCCTCTGCGGGTACGCCTCCGGTTTTGCCTCGCCTGCGGCCTTGCTGGAAAGCCGTTTTGAACATCCTTCACTGGGCGGATGCTGAAAACGTTCCCCAACTTCGTTCTCAGTCGTAGGGCTCCCTCCGATCTAGCGCAAGGGTACGCCTTAGTCGCCGAACTCCCTGTCGCCTCGCTGGATGACCGTTTTGAGCCTCCTCGGTCGCGGAGCCGACCGGCGGAACGACGCTGGCCAGCAACAACAATCATGAGCTCACAGTATTCAGTTCTGAGCGAACCAAAAAGCTGAAGGCTGATTGCTGAAAGCTGACGACGTGCTACTTGGTGAGTTCTTTGACGAGATGGCCCAGTTCGGGGAGGATCAGTTTTTCCATCGCCAGGCGGACGGCATTTTCTGATCCCGGAGTCGAAAAGAGGATACGGCCCTTGATGATGCCGGCGGTGGCCCGGCTCATGATCGCCGGTGAGCCGATGTCCTGATAGGTCAGATAGCGAAACACTTCGCCGAATCCATCCAACCGTTTTTCCAGCATCGCATCCACCGCCTCAAACGTCGAGTCGCGCCGGGAGATCCCTGTTCCGCCGTTGATGATGATGGCCTGCACAGATTCGTTGGTGATGGCTTCGGCGATCCGCGCCTTGATCTCTGCCGGTTCGTCTTTGACAAGGTGGTAGGCGGCGATGTGGTGGCCCTTGTCCTTGAGCAACTGCTGGATCAATCGGCCGCTGGTGTCGGTCTCAGGCGCGCGGGTGTCGCTGCAGGTAATGACCATGCATCCGATGGAGCGGGGTGCGTGGTGTTTGTGTTCGTGGGCTGTGGGGCTACTCACATCGATATCCGTTGAAGGTTCAAAAGGCCGCCAGCATCGAACTCGCTCCGATGGGCGGCCTTTTTGATTGATCTCGGTGTTGGCGTGCGCGCTCTACTTCCAGACCGAATCCGGGTTCAGCTTCGCCGCCGGCTTGCCGCCCTTGATGTGCTCATCGAGGATGGTGGCGACGTCGGCTTCAGTGACTTTCGAATACCAGGTGTTGTCCGGGTACACCACGACGGTCGGTCCCTGCTCGCAGGGGCCGAGGCAGGAGGAGCCCGTGACGAGGACTTCGCCAGGCATGATGCCGCGCTGCATGAGACCCATGTTGAAGGACATCAGCAGTTGCGCGGAGCCCTGGCCGCCGCAGGACGGTTTCGGGTGGCCCGGCGGACGGGCATTCGTGCAGACAAGAATATGATATTTCGGTTTTGGCATCGTGACCTCAATGTATGGGGTGAGCGACGACTGCGTGAGTTCGTCAGGCCGGTTTATACGCTTTCCACTGCTCGGTGCATTCCTCAGGCAACTTCCACTGCTTGATGCCCTTGAGTACCCAATCGATGTAATGCTCTTTCGGCTTGAACTTGCCGATGGGATTGGCCGCATGGGTGGTGACCAATAACTTTTCACCGTCTTCCGTGATCACAGTGACCGGCAGGTGCCGGTAGGCCCCCTGCGGCACATCGTCTTCGAATTCATCGAGGATCTTGAGATCTTCGTCGGTGATTTCGAAGACGGCTCCCCAGACTTTTTCCCCCGGCGACGGAATCACGCTCGCCAGGCCGCATCGCCATTGCGTCGACCAGCGGCAGAACTGAATGCTGTGGTCGGGAAGGTACGCCGTGAAAAGAAACTTGTGTTCCGGGGCGCGACGCTTGAGTTGAGACAGGTTCAAATTGTCCGCGTAGAAGAAGAACTTCATTGAACAGTGAGACTCCGATTATGTCGCGAAGGTTGACCGGTACTTGTACCATAGCGTTGCGCGATCTTGTCAAGCGCAGGGGGCTTCTGCGCGTCGCCGGTTTCATGGCCTTCCGCTGTTCTCCCGACGATTGACAGTGAATTCACACGCCACCTATGATGACGAATTGATCAACCATCCACCGCGGTTTATTGTGACGACCTATGAGTAAAGTGATCCATTACACGGTGCTCGCGCTTCTCCTGGCCGGAGGACTGGCCTATTGGTGGATGCAACCACCCGGTCTCAACCCGATGCTCGACCCGCAGGCGGCCGAGGCGCTCGCGCTGGTGCAAACCCACCGGGCCGCCGGTTATCCGACGATTCTTCAGGCGTTCAACGAGCGGGCCCGCATTCAGGACGCCCGCAAGTTGGGTTTGCGCTTAGGAGAGTGGAAAGTGATCAAACAGGACGGGCAGCGCTATGAAGTCCGGATCTACATGCGCGAGCAGGGGACGACCCAGTGGTTCGAACGGGATTTCATCTGGCACGTGGATCTGGAGACGAAGCGCGTCAACGCGGCCTCCTTGCCGGCCGACGGGTTGATGCCGGAAGGCCCGGAGAGCGGCCGCCCTCGCGCGCCGGGCGGTGAGGTCCCTCCGTTTCCGCCTACAATGTAAGGGGCGTTTTCACCTGCACGTGCGTGCCGTGCACCCGCACTTCCACGCGAGCCACGCGGATCTCCGGATTTTCAGGCCGCTCACCGGTCCGAACGTTGAATCGCCACCCATGCCACGGGCATTCGATCAGTTCGCCGTCCATGCATCCCTCGCCTAGCGGTCCGCCTGCGTGCGGGCATGTATTATCGACGACATGAAAGGTTCCCTCGACATTGCAGAGGGCGAGAAAAATTCCCTCGACTTCGACGGTGCGGCAGGTGCCCGGTGGAACCTGCTCCACCTGGGCGACGGTGATGTAGTCTGGCTTCGACTCCATAAGGGTCCTCTACAAGTTACGGCAGGGTACAGGCCGGCTCAATATTGCGTGACATCGTGAGCGGTATTGCCTAAGCGCTTGATTTCATTGGTCGCATATGGCATAGATTGAGCAAGCATTTTTCAAGGAAGGGTCACAACAGCGCCGTCATTTGCTATCCTGTAAATAGTGCACTCATAGGAGATCGCCGGAGCCACTATGGAAATGACCTTGTTGCTCAACTCCACCTATGAACCGCTTCGTGTCCTGCATTGGCAAAAGGCCATCACCCTGCTCTGGCAGGGGAAGGTCGAAGTCCTCGAAGTCTACGATCGCCAAATCCACGGTATCTCGATCTCGATCAAGCTCCCCTCGGTGATGCGCCTCCTGAAGCTGGTGAAGCTCAAGGACAGCCATCGCGCGGTGAAGTTTTCCCGCATCAACATTTTTACGCGGGACGGGTATTGCTGCCAGTACTGCAAACACAAGTTCAGGACTGAAGAACTGACGTTCGACCATGTCGTGCCGATCGCAAAAGGGGGTCGGAAGACCTGGGAGAACATCGTGACGGCCTGCTGGCGATGTAATAACCGGAAGAGCGGCCGGACGCCGGAAGAAGCCAATATGCGCCTGATCAAGAAACCCGTGAAGCCGCGCTGGAGTCCTACCGTCACGATCACCATCGGGATTCGGAACACGCCGGAAAGCTGGCGGGACTATCTCTATTGGAATCTGGAACTCGACGCCGACCCTTCCGATCCCTAGAGGTCGTAGTTCTGAGTGGTGAGCGTTGCGTTCATGCTGCAACTTAGCACTCAATACTCACAACTCACCCCGTTCCTGTTTAGTACACCTTGTCGATCGTAATGTTCACATCCTTCCCGCCCGGTAACGTCGGATTCTTCGGGTAGCGTCCCTCCATGTCGCCCGGTTGCGCCTGGCCGGCCTGGCCGTCTCGATCCAGACGCGCAATCACATCCACCATGCCCTTCAACTCAGTGCCCTGGACCATGACATCGGCGCTCGTAATCTCAAACTGCACGGGAAATTTCGGTGCGTCGATCCGTTTGGCCGCGATGGGTCTCGGTGGCCCGGTCGGACGCCGCACGATGACGAACAATACATCGGTCGGTTTCACCTGGTCGGCCAGGTTGGGTGCGATCTGCACTTGCCCGGCAATCGATCCGCCGCCTTGATCCGGCTCCCCGATGTGGGCGACGCCGAAATAGGCCGCGACGGCCGCAATGCCGATGATCCCTCCGGCCATCGCCAAGGATCGTCCTGTATATCCTGCCACAATAGACTCCTTTGTTGACTCGCGGTGCGCGCGACGGGCTTGCCCGTCATCCAGCGGGCGCATTATACCCAGCTCCTGCCGGAAAGGGGAATGGCGGAGCCGGTTTACCCTGTCAAATCGGCTGTTGTATGATACGCGCTCACGTTGTTGTCGACTTGTTGGAGGATCAACGCAATGGCTGCAAATCCCGGGTTTCAAATTTCACTCGATGTGCGTGGGTGGCCGGTCCTGGTGATCGGTGGTGATGAGGAAGCGGCAGACAAAGTGCAGCGGCTTCTGGAGGCAGGCGCGAAGGTGACGGTCATCAGTCCCACCCTGCACGAAGTGCTTCGTAAACTGGCGGCCTCGGCCAAAATCATTCATCGTGGACGGCATTTCCGCGCGAACGACCTGGAGGCGGTCATTCTGGTCTTGAACACGATTCGCGATGACCGTGAACTCTCCCACTCGCTCATGCGATTGGCTCGCGAACAGAAGTTTTTGATCTGGTCGGTCGACCAGCCCGATGTGTCGAACGTGGTGATGCCGGCTGTCGTCAGCTCCGGCCATGTTCGTGTGGCGATCAGCTCGAGCGGGCAGGCCCCGGCGCTCTCCGGATTCATGAAGGAAGATCTCGAGCGTATTTTGGACAACGAGTTTGTCGCGTTCGTCGATTGGCTCGGGCAACTTCGCGAACAGGCCAAAGCCAACGAACCGGACGCGGAGAAACGTCGCACGCTGTTGCGTGAGGCGCTGGATGGATTTCGACTCCTGGGAAAAGTGCAGTACCCGAAGGTGTGGCTGGACCAACGGGCGGCCGTTGGGGCAGGGGAAAAGCGCGGTTCGTAGGACCGGTCGTTCGGCATCGGCCGACAGTTGTCGGCAGGAGATTCTCATTATGGTGTTGCTGGAATTCAGTATGTCGCCGCTGGGCAAGGGGGAGAGCGTCAGCAAATACGTCTCACGCTCGCTGGATATTATCGACAAGAGCGGTGTGGACTATCGGCTGAATCCGATGGGCACGGTGCTGGAAGGGGAATGGGACGAGGTCATGGCGGTGGTCAAGAAGTGCTACATGCGCATGCGGAAGGATTGCAATCGCGTGTCCTGCAGCATCAAGATCGACTACCGGAAGGGACCGAAGGGGCGCTTGTCGAGCAAAGTGTCGAGTGTCGAATCGCAGCTGAAGCGAAAGCTGAAGGTCTAGCAGGCTGCGGAAACACTCGATGGTTGCGCCGGACGCTACCATCAACGTATCTGCCGTGTCGGTATCACCGTAACCCGCAGGATGTGCAAAAGGCCGTCCAGCAAGGCCGCGAAGCGACGCGGGAACGCCGCTGGCGAACTTTTTTCGCATCCTGCTGAGGTGCGCGTTACGGGGCTCCGATGCCCGCATGTGCGTCGTAGTGGAGTGTTCCCTCGGTATTGAAGCGCACCGAGAGGCTGTCAGTCTGCACCGTCAGCGCTTCGAGGGACAGGCGGCGAACCGTGCCGCGCAAGCGCCCTCCGGTCAGGTTCCGGTTCAGTCCCTTCTCCAGCGCTTGTCGCATCAGGTCCAGTTCCTCTCGAATGGGGAGCACCAATCTTCCCGCTAACTCGTCCCGCAGGGGCTCGTGCAACCATTCTTCGGCCAGATCCGTGGCCGGCGTGCGCTCCTTGATCGTGTAGTCGACATCTCGAAATAAAATCCGCCCCGCCGATTCGTCGTAGGCCGGTGTTCCCTTCAAACGGAGTGTGAGCGGAAGTAAGCCCCGCAGGGTGAGTTCCACTCCCACTTGATTGCCCAGGGGGTACAATGTCGCGCCGACGATTTTGATCGTGCCGACGCCCAGCGACCATTCCTGCCCGACCACTGCTTCGCGCAAGCGCTGATTCGCTTCCTCGATGGGGACCTGGAGCGCAAACGCGACGTGAAAGCCGTCGTCATGAAACTGAGACCGCAGGTCGGGGAGGGGGAGATGTCGTGACAAGGGTTTGGTGCCACGCACGACGGTCGGTCTGGCCGTGACGCCATACCCCGCAGCCGGAGTGCCTGACAGCGACTCGACTCCGGCGGGGCCAATGGCTTCAGGATTCAGTTGGAGCCAGAGCCCTTCCGCTTCATCCAGCAACAGGGGTTCCTGCAGATCGTTCCAAATGTGAGTGACGGCGGGCTTCAGCGTCACGAGAGCGGCAGCTTTCCGATCTATCGTCGGCAGGGTCCCTTGCAGCTCACTTCGATAGACTTGCGCCATCAGGGGGGCCGTATCCACACCCTGTTCTGAGAGCAGGCAGGGTCGGGTCGCTTCCACCGCGGTCACGTTGCTCGCAGGCAGCAGGGTATAGGCCTGGCCCTGGCTGAAGGTGGTTGCTAGGGTCACGGACAATCGGCCTGTGCCGGTCGTGGCATCCTGCTGTCCGCAGTCGGCGATTTTCGTCACCGTGCCTTTGATCTGCTTCGCGTATTCCACGCCGAATGAAAAGCTGGATTGGGACAGCAGGCGACCTTCGATCGTCCTCGAACTCTGCTCTCCCGGCCAGATCCTGTACTTCAGGAATCCGGTGCCTCCGCCCAACGCCACCCAGTCTCGGCTTGAGCTTCGATGCGCGACGAGCGTCTGGTGAATGTTCCCATATTGCTCGGCCAGGGCGGTCACAGGAATGGGCACATGAATCGTCATGCTGGAGGCGTCCCTCTGCTGGTGCCGGGCTGTGTCGCTTCCTGCCGCTGCCGCAGGTGCTGTGGCGCAGAGACTCAGAATGGCTGCAGAGAAGCAGAACAGGCTCTTTCGATCGAACCGGCGTCGTCCGCCCATCGTCTTATCCTCATACTGGTGGCGCAATGTGTGTCGGTCATACGGATTTGTTCCGAACCCCTTGCTCGACTATGGGAGAGTTAAAAACGGAAGGCAAGCGTTCAGGGCTTCGGTGAGGACTTTTCGTTATCCGAGCGCAGCGGGAGATAGTGGCGAGGCACACGCTGGCCGATGGCGCAGAGCACTTCATAGGGAATGGTCTGCTGCCATGCGGCGAGATCGGCTGCGGTGAGACGCTCTTGCCCCTGCTGCCCGATAAGAATCGCTTCCTGTCCGATGTGCACCCCGGGCACGTCCGTCACATCGACCATCGTCATGTCCATGCAGACACGTCCGACCACCGGCACCCTTCGTCCGCCGATCAGTACCATGCCACGATTCGAGAGCAAACGGTTGTACCCGTCTGCGTAGCCGACCGGGAGGACTGCGATTTTCGACCGGCGTGCGGCGATGAAGGTCCGGTTGTAGCTCACGCTGTCGCCTGCTTGGATGTTGTGCAGGTGCGCGATGGTCGCTTTCCAGGTGAGGATCGGTCGCAACTCAGGTGCGGGCGTTTCATTCGAGAGGGTATGGTAGCCATACAGCATGATGCCGGGTCGCACGAGAGTATAGAGGCTTGCGGGATACTGGATGATGCCCGCGCTGTTGGCGGCGTGTATCAGGGGACAAGACAGTCCGCCTTGGCGCAATGTATCGAGCGTCTGCTGGAACTCCGTGAGTTGTGTCTCGGTGTGTGTGGTCTTGGTATTGTCTGCATCAGCGAGATGTGTCATGAGGCCTTCGAGCCGGAGAGTGGCGCGAAAGGCCGGCATGGCTGCGAGGTCGGGCATTTCTGGAGGATGCACGCCCAAGCGACCCATCCCGGTTTCGATTTTGACATGCACGGAGTAGGGCGCGGCCTTGGGCGGGACGGCTGCGGCAAAGGCCTGGACCATATCGGATCGGTACAGCACGGGCGTCAGGCGATGCGCGATCAGGTCGGGAAATTGTGCCGGGACGGTCGGGCCCATGACCAAGATGGGATCATGAATGCCCGCTTGGCGAAGCACGATGCCCTCATCCACGGTGGCGACACCGAACCGGTGGACGGCCAATTGTTGCAGCGTGCGTGTGAGTTCGAGTGCCCCATGGCCATAGGCATTGGCCTTGACGACGGCCAGTACCTCGGAGCGCGGTGCAAGGCGCCGCACATGGGCCAGATTATGCCCGAGGGCATTCAGATCGACTGAGACGGAGGTTGGGGGGAACTGAGACGGCGTGTACACGCAGCTTGTGGTGGCAGAATGGGGCGCTAGACTTCCAGGATCTCGCCTTCTTTTTTCTTCATCACGTCGTCGATTTTCTGCACGTACTGGTCGGTGAGCTTCTGAATTTCGGCCTCCGACTTGCGCAGTTCATCTTCGGTCAGCTTCGTGTCTTTCTGCAACTTCTTGAGTTCTTCGTTGCCATCCCGGCGGAAGCCTCGAATCTGTACCTTCACTTCTTCGCCGTGTTTTTTGCAGACCTTGATGAGTTCCTTCCGGCGTTCTTCGGTCAGCGGCGGAAGGGGAATGCGAATCAATTTGCCGTCGTTGGACGGCGTTAAGCCAAGATCGGACGTCTGGATGGCTTTTTCGATTTCCCTGATGAGGTTTTGCTCCCAGGGCTGAATCGTGATGAGTCGGGCTTCGGGGGTGGCGACGTTGGCAACCTGCTTCAGCGGTGTCATGGTCCCGTAGTAGTCGACTCTAATGCCGTCCACCAGTGCCACAGAGGCGCGACCGGTACGCAGTCCGGCCAGGTCCCGCTTCAAATGTTCGATCGCGTGGTCCATCTTTTCGGTTACGCGTTGTTTCACTTCTTGCGCCGTCGACATCAGCCTCTCCCTTAGCGACTTTCCACGGTGACCAGGGTCCCGATAGGTTCGCCCTGGACGACACGTTTAAAGTTTCCCTTCTCTTTCAAATTGAAGACGATCAATGGCAACCGGTTGTCCATGCACAAGCTGATGGCCGTCGAGTCCATCACTTTGAGGTTCTGGGTGAGAATCGACAGAAACGGAATCTCTGCATATTTCTTGGCTTGCGGGTTCTTGACCGGATCACTGTCATAAATACCGTCGACCTTGGTGCCCTTCATGATGACCTGCGCGCCGATTTCCATCGCCCGCAGCGAGGCTGCGGTATCGGTGGAGAAATAGGGGTTTCCCGTGCCTCCCGCGAAGATCACGACGCGCTTTTTTTCCAGGTGTCGGATGGCGCGGCGACGAATGTAGCCTTCGGCCAGCTGCCGCATCTCGATCGCCGATTGGACACGGGTGCTGACACCTTTGCCTTCCAGCGCATTCTGGAGGGCGAGTGCGTTCAACACCGTGGCGAGCATGCCCATGTAGTCGGCGGAAGCCCGCTCCATGCCGCGCGCGCTGGCGGCCAGGCCGCGGAAGATATTGCCGCCGCCGATCACAACGGCCACTTCGACGTCCATCGCGACGACGTCGGCAATCTCTTCTGCGAGTCCCTCGAGAATCGAGGGTTGAACGCCATAGCCCTGCTCACCGGCCAGCATTTCTCCGCTGACTTTCAGCAGGATGCGCCGGTAGTGGGCAGAACTCATGCTTGGCCTAGTTGGAATCGTGTGAACCGGCGGATGTTCATGTTCTCGCCGATCTTGGCGATTTGTTGCGCCAGCAGATCCTTGATGACGACGGACGGATCCTTGATGAAGGCCTGTTCGAGCAAGCAATTTTCCTGGTAGAACTTCTCGAGCTTGCCCTCAATGATTTTCGGCCAGGCGGCCGGTGGCTTGCCGAGTTCCTTGGCTTGCCCTTCATAGATGCTGCGCTCTTTTGCGACGACATCTTCGGCAATCTCTTCCCGTCGGACATAGGACGGACTGGCGGCCGCCACCTGCAGCGCCAGATCGTTCACAAACGCCTTGAACTGCTCATTTCGCGCCACGAAGTCGGTTTCGCAATTGACTTCGATGAGCACGCCGATCTTTCCGCCGGCATGGATGTAGGCATGGATCAAGCCCTGATTGGTCTCACGACCGGCCTTTTTCTGAGCCGCCGCTAATCCCTTCTGCCGGAGATAGTCGATCGCTTTATCGATGCTGTTTCCGTTCTCAGTCAGGGCTTTCTGGCAATCCAAAATGCCGGCGCCTGTTTTTTCACGCAACTCTTTGACGAGCTCACTCAAACTTGCCATGGGTTCCTCAGTTAATCGAATAGAACAATGCCATCATGCGAGACGCGGCCGTTAGGAGGCGGACACACCGGCCAAGTTGGTCGCCGGTTTGGCTCCGCCGCCGGCTGGTGCCGATGCGAACTCGGTTTCTTCTTGCTGCGTCCGGAGATGCGCGCCTTCGAGGCATGCATCCGCGATCCGGGAAATAATCAGCTTGATGGAACGGATGGCGTCATCGTTGCCCGGGATGGGGTATTGAATGTGATCGGGATCGCAGTTCGAATCGACGATGGCAATGACCGGAATTTCCAACCGGCTGGCCTCGAGGATCGCAATGTGCTCGATGCGGGTGTCCAGGATGAACACCGCGCCGGGCAGGGCGCGCATGTTGCGGATGCCCGACAGGTTCTTCTGCAGCTTCACGACTTCCTTCTGCATCTGTCCGAGCTCTTTTTTCGTATGGCCCTGGTGCGTCGGATCAGCGAGAGTCGTTTCCATCTTTTTCATTTTGTCGATGCTACGACGAATGGTCTGGAAGTTGGTCAGCATGCCACCCAACCACCGCTGGTTGATGTAGAACTGGTTGGCCCGCTTCGCCTCTTCCTCTAAAATCTCCGCCGCTTGGCGCTTGGTCCCGACGAACAAGACGGAGTCACCGGCCGCCACGGTGTCGCGCGCGAAGGCATAGGCTAGTTCCATGCGTTCGACCGTCTGTTGAAGGTCGATAATGTAGACGCCGTTTCGTTCCCCGAACAGGAATCGCTTCATCTTGGGGTTCCAACGATTCGTCTGGTGTCCGAAGTGGACGCCCGCTTCCAGTAATTCCTTAATCGCCACTACTCCCATACCTTCACCTCCCTCCGAAGCCTGCAGAGCGCCTGGCGAACGCCAACGACGAGGGGCATGTGCCCCTTATTCTCAGGCTGCGCAGCGTGCGCATCACGCTGGTGTGGATTTAAATAAGACGTCCCTGATTTTTGATGCGAACATGTGAACGATGGGACGGATCATTCACGGCACGAAAACGCCCGAACGCTAGCATAATCCCCAATATTTTGCAACCGCAGCGAGGCTGCTCACGACCGGTAACTCGCGTTGATCCGCACGTATTCATAGGACAAGTCGGTCGTCCACATGTGAGCTCCGGCTTTGCCCTGCGCGAGGTCGACACGAATCGTAAATTCTTTCGCCCTGAAGACCTTGGTCAGCTTCTGCTCGGCGCCGCGGCCCAGTCCTTGGCCGTTCCGGACCATCGGGACATCCCCAAATTGCAGGCTGACCAGGGCTGGATCGATGGGTACCCCTGCGCGTCCGAGGGCTGCCATCACACGGCCCCAGTTGGCGTCACCACCAAAGAGCGCGGTCTTGACCAGGTTGGAGGTGGCGATCGTTTGGGCGATCTGTTTGGCTGCCGTTGTGGACCGGGCGCGCACGACCTCTACCCGCACGACCTTGGTCACGCCTTCGCCGTCCCAGCAAATTTTCAAGGCAAGGGTACGACAGACCGTTTCGACCATGGCGCAGAACTTTCGAAAGTCCGCAGAGCCGGGCTTGAGTGTCTGGTTGCCCGCCATTCCGTTGGCCAGCAAGAGCACCGTGTCGTTCGTGCTCGTATCCCCGTCGACGGTAATGCAGTTAAATGATTGATCGACCGCCTGACTCAGTGCCGTCTGAAGGGCGGACCGGCCGATGACCGCATCGGTGGTGAGATAGCCCAGCATGGTGGCCATGTTGGGATGGATCATGCCGGAGCCCTTGGCCATTCCTCCGACCGTCACCATCCGACCTCCGAGTCGGGCGCGCACCGCCACCTGTTTGGGCTTGAGGTCTGTGGTCATGATGGCTTGGGCCGCTTCGTTTCCGCCGCGGCGCGTGACGCGAGCGAGGAGGAGCGGGACGGCGTTCCTGATGCAGTCGATCGGAAGCGGCTGGCCGATCACGCCGGTCGATCCGACGAAGATCGTATGCGGCGGACAGTCGAGGGCCGTGGCTGCCAGCTGCGCCATCTCCTTGGCCACTCGCATGCCGTCAGGTCCGGTGCAGGCATTGGCGTTTCCGCTGTTGACGAGGATGGCGCGGCCCACGCCTTTTTTCAGATGGAGACGATCGAGTACAACCGGTGCCGCCACGACCTGATTGGTGGTAAACACTCCGGCGATGGGGCCTTCCTGCTCGGAGACCAGCAGAGCCAAGTCGAGTTGTTTCTTCTGCTTTTTCTTGATGCCGGAATACATCCCGGCGGCCCGAAAGCCGATGGGTGCGGTGACGCCTCCAGTGATGATCTTCATAGTGATCCTGTGTGGTGTGGAAGTGGTCCGTAGTGCGGAGTCGCCCAGGACTCAAGTTATGGATAGATACCCGGCGCCACCAGGCCCGTCTCTTCCGGATAGCCGAGCATGAGATTCATGGCCTGAATCGCTTGCCCCGCTGCTCCCTTGATCAGGTTGTCGATAGCCGACACGGTCACGACCCATCCGGCTCGCGTGTCGGTGTGGACCGCGAGATCGCAATAGTTGGCGCCTCGCACATGTCTGGGATTCGGCATCGCGCCTTCGAGCAGGCGTACGAATCGTTCCCCTTTGTAGAAGTCCCGATAGAGCGCCCGCAGTTCGACGACATCGAGCTTGCCCTTCATGCGCGCATAGGCGGTGCTCAAGATGCCTCGATTCATCGGAACCAGGTGCGGCGTGAACGCAATGGTGACACCGGCGGTCTCTCCTGTGGCTGCCTGTCCACGAGTTCCTGCCAGCCCGCTCAGTTCCTGTTCGATTTCCGGGATGTGTCGATGCTGGCCGATCTTGTAGGGCTCCAGCGACTCGTGTGCTTCAGGGAAGTGGTAGGGCAGGGCCGGACTTCTTCCTGCGCCCGACACGCCGGATTTTGCATCAATCACAATAGTGTCCGGCACGATGAGGCCATGGGCGATCAACGGCGCCAGTTGCAGAATCGCGGCGGTCGGGTAACAGCCTGGGGAGGCCACAAGGCGGGCCTGTGCGATGGCCGATCGATGCAGTTCCGGCAGGCCGTACACGGCGTTTCCGATCAGATCGGGACAGGCGTGCGCGGTCTGATACCAGGTTTCATAGGTGCGAGGATCTTTGATCCTGAAGTCTGCGCTTAGGTCGATCACGCGCTTGCCGGCTTTCATGCAACTCGCTACCGGGCCCATGGATTTTGTATGGGGGAGGGCGAGGAAGAGCACATCGGCGCGTTCTGCCAGGGCCTCGGGCGCCAGGGCTTCGAAGGTCAGGGACACGATGCCTTGCAAATGGGGATACACGGCGGAGACGGGGGTTCCGGCCGACTTCTCGGAGGTCACCGCAGTCAATTGCACGTTGGGGTGTTGCGACAGGAGCCGTAGCAACTCCGCCCCCGTGTATCCACTGCCCCCTGCCACTGCTACTCGTACCGACGTCATGTCACGCCTCCAGGCCTATCGCGAGTTGTTGCTCGGTCAGTTCACCGCACACATAAAAAAAGGGAAGGCTGCGGAGCCTTCCCTTTTGACACCCTGTCGCTCCAGTGCTTCTTTATCGCTTGGAGTATTGGAAGCGCTTTCTGGCGCCCTTCTGTCCGTACTTCTTGCGTTCCTTGACGCGTGAGTCACGGGTCAGAAGGCCTTCCTTCTTGAGCGGGCTTCGGAATGCGGCGCTCATGATGACCAGCGCTTTCGAGATGGCGTGCCGTAAGGCTCCGGCCTGGCCCGCGGGCCCGCCACCGTAGACGGTGGCCCGGACGGAATACTTCCCGGCAACGCCGGCCAGCTCAAACGGAAATTGAATCACGTTCCGTAGCGTCGGGCGGGGAAACGCCTTTTCCAGCGGCTTCTCATTGACGACGATATCGCCGGCGGCGGCGGTCACCCATGCGCGAGCGATCGCGCTCTTTCTCTTCCCAGTTGCGTACTGCGTCATTGCTGCCATATCAGGCGGCCTCCTTCACAGATCGAATCCGAACAATAATGGTCACAGCGAAAGTGATTCCAGTTGCTGCGCGTGGTGTGGATGGGTTGAACCTGCGTAGACGCGCAGTTTCTTGGCCATCTGATTCCCGAGGGGGTTCTTGGGCAACATGCCCTCGATGGCGCGTGTCAAGAGCTTCGTCGGGTCCTTCTTGTGGATATGTTCGGCGGTGAGGGTCTTGAGTCCGCCTGGATATCCCGTGTGATACGAATAGGTCTTGTCTTCCATCTTGTTGCCGGTCAACCGGATCTTTTCGGCATTGACGATGACGACATGGTCGCCCGTATCCACGTGGGGGGTAAAAGTCGGTTTGTGCTTACCTCGAAGCAAGGTGGCCACTTTCGCCGCAAGACGACCGAGTGTCTTGCCGTCGGCATCCACCAAGAACCATTTCCGTTTCACATCAGCTGGCTTCTCAAGATACGTTTTTGTCATGGTCTCCATCTACTCCTGCACGATAGGATTCTAATGTGAGGTATCAGGCCTCACGCCTGTTGGGGTTCGATATTCTTAGTGTCGATTTTATTGATCCAGGCATCCAGATGAACGGCCGTGCGTCGGTTGAGCACATCTTGTGTGGCATAGATCGGGCAGTCCGCGCGCAGTGCGAGGGCGATGGCGTCGCTAGGTCTGGCATCCAGGGTACGATGCACACCCTTCGATGCAAAGGCCACGCTGGCGTAATAAGTACTGCCTTTCACATCCGTAATCACAACCCGCTCAATCCGCACACCAAGATGATCCGCAAAGCTCCGTATCAGGTCGTGGCTCATAGGGCGGGGAGTCACCACGCGCTCCATGGCAAGACGAATTGCGTTACCTTCCGCAGATCCGACCCAGATCGGCAGCGTCACGCTCGCGTCATCATTTTTCAGCACGACGATGCGGGTATCGGTGTTGCCGTCGTCCAGCACCTGCTTGACGGTCAGAGCGACCAGCTCTGAGGGCTCATTCTGCTGCTTCGCCGAGTCCATGAACTAGGTATCCAGTTTCCCGAAATCTTCCGGCTTCAAATTTTCAAGCCACTGTTCAAGTTCTTCGGACGACTGTTTCTTAATGACCTTCTCGCTGGCAAAAATCGGCGCGCTGGTTCGAAGCGCCAGCGCGATGGCATCGCTGGGGCGCGAATCGACCGTATATTCCGAGTCTTCGTACATCAGGTGAATCGTGGCGAAGTAGGTGTTCTCGTTCAAATCTGTAATCACCACGCTGATAATTTTCGCATCAAACGTTTCCAGGAACGACTTCATGAGGTCGTGGGTCATGGGACGCGGTGCGGTGACATTCTCCAGCGCAAGTCCGATGGCGCTCGCTTCTGATTTTCCCACCCAGATCGGGAGCATGTCCGAGTTCTCTTCGTCTCGCAACACCACTATATAGGCGTTGTTATATGGGTCGAAGATCAGACCCTTGACCCGCATTTGTGTGATCACGGCGGGAGTATCCTTCCCGATGTCGGCCAAAAACCTCAAGAATAGGGCACTCTAGCACTTCCGAAATCAGAGTGTCAATGAATTCGATCGGGCAATGGATGAAGTGGGGGCCGACGGCTCACTACTCCTGAGGCCTCAAGGTTTGATCGGACCTCAGGCGAGTGACGAACAGGCATTGATTATGAGCCGTTCTGCCTGACGCCACGGTCAGAGTGGAGGTCATGACCTTAAGAGCCTGCTGGGCGAAAGTTTTGATCCAGTTTGGACGTGTCGGTTTGTTCTCCCAATTTGAGGAACGCCTTCATTTGTTTTTTAACAAGTTCGCGGCCGCTCTCGTCGCCGAGATTGACTTGATACTCGTTGATCACCATGACCCGCATCCCTTCCCATTTTTTCCAGCAGGGCTTGCAAACCTTTGCCTTGATTTCGGCTTCGAGCTTGCCGAGGAATAGCATATCGGTAATCGCTTCGCCTGCTTGTCCGCAGGTGACACATTGCACATCTGCCATAGTCGCCTCCTAAATCTGCCTGATCTTCATTGTCAGTCGCACGGCATTCTAGCATTCGCATGCAGCAGAAAAAAGAGTGTGCCGTGCCGATTGACGCCTACTCGGGTTCATGTTAAAAATGCGTCCCTTCAAAAAGCCGAGTGGCTAGCTAAGGAATTGTCGTCGCATGACACCCGTGCCCGGATGGCGGAACTGGCAGACGCGCCGGACTCAAAATCCGGTTCTCGCAAGAGAGTGGGAGTTCGACCCTCCCTCTGGGCACCATCATTTCGACACCCCTTTCATGGTTTCAGCAACCAGTGCGCTCATGCAGACATCGACGTCTGGTGTTGATGCGATGCGAATAAATAGGCGATGCTTTTCGGGACAACACTATATAGTGGATGTCGTGCCTGAAAACATCTTGACATGATGTGGGTGTTAGCCTATAGTTCGCCCGAATTTGCTTGGAACTACTATGGCCTGTTCAGTTTATCGCCGTTCATCATTACTCTCTTATCAATTCCAACTCACTAAGGAGGCAGCACATGCGTAACGTGTTGGCACTTGGAGCTGCGGTGCTTTTCATCAGCTCCGTTGGTGTTGCAGGCGCTCAAGAGCGTTTGCCACAGTCCTCGTCGGGATCAGGTTTCGGTGTCGGCACCGGAGTCGGAGACGTCTCGGGTAACTCCGGACGGACCGCAGCATTTGATCGGACCGCATTCATGGAGCGTCTCGCACAGGCTGAGACGATCTACGGGCGTGTTTTGGCTATCGATATCCCGGGCGGAAAGCTTCACCTGGAGACGGGTGGCAGCTCTCACGATGAGGGTCGAGCCGGTCAAGGTGCGATGAGCTCCCTCACGACCTATCTGGATGGCCAGACGAATATGGATCAAATCAGAGTGCTCAATGCTGGTGATGACATTTCCCTCCAGGTCGTGGAAGCGCCCAACCAGCGCGCGGACATTGGTGTCTATGGAACGGGCCGCAAGCTGGTGCGTGAAGTGTATTTGATGCGCGGAAACGAGAAATTGGCCGGCTTTGGTGGCCTTGGGCAGCGTCCGAATCCTGCGACCGAGCGCGGAATCGAGACGAACTCTGGTACCGTTGTCGGTGGACCGGTTGGCGGTGTGTTTCCTGGAACGGTGACCGGCGGCGTGGTTACGACCACTGTCGGTGAATTTACCGGACAGGCTCCTTGCTGGAACTGCGAACCGCAGCCAGGGTGGGGCTACCAGACTGTCGCTCCGGAAACCAAAGTGCAGAACAAGTCTGACTACGGGACCGATGGTGCCAAGCCGAATTTGCAGAAGGGCTTGAGCAACTAAGACTTACGCCACAACAGTGGCAGGTTTTGAGCGGGGTGCTTCGGAAGAGGCACCCCGCTTTTCTTTTGTTCACATGATTCCTCGCAGCCCCGTTGCAACGTAACGGTTCGATTGATACCATCTGCGATCACTTCTATCGAGGTCTTCTATGTCCGATCTCCCATTGAATGTCCAAGCACCTGATGAAGAGCTGGATCTTCGCGGTGTCATTTGCCCTTATAATTTCGTGAAGACGAAACTCAAGCTTGAGAGTATGGCCCCGGGCCAGCTGTTACTGGTTCACCTTGACGACGGAGATCCCATTCGAAATGTGCCTCGTAGTGTGAGCGATGACGGGCACGATGTGGTATCGCAGGAACGTGCCGGTCAGTCCTACCGCGTCATGATCCGTAAGCGCTTCGACGAGTAGTTATCGCGACTGCCTTTCGCCGGTCTTCCTCTTCGATCGGGCACCTTCTACCACTACAGCGACGTGTGACGCGTGTTCGTGGCTCGGCTTGTGCGAGAGCAATTGCTGAACTCGTCCTCGTAGGATCTTCTCCGTACCCCGGGTCATGTCGAGAGCCAGCACGACATTCCGGTTACCGAGCATCTGTTGCAGTAGAGTCAGAAACTGCGGCAGGTCCTGTGCCGGAGGGAAGAAAATCATCGTGCGTGGCTCGGATCGTAACAATCGAAGCCGACAGGTGAGTGTTTTGGCGCCACCGGTCCAACGTCCATCAAAGACGAAGGCATTGCCGTCCATTCCGGCGAGGGCGGCGGCCGCCACCACAGCGGATGTTCCGGGGATGACCTTTACAGGGATCTGCGCCTTCGATGCGGCTGCGATGAGCAATCGACCTATATCGTAGACAACCGGCATTCCGCAATCCGATACGAGCGCCACGTGAAATCCCTGCCTGAGGCGATCGAGCAATAGTGGAACTTTCTCGGAGGCATTGTTTCGATCGTAGGTCGTGATCGTGGTATGGATTCCGTGGTGGGCCAGGAGGGCGTTCGTGGCCTGTGGATTTTTAGCGGCAATGAGATCAACCTGTCGAAGAGTCGCGAGACCTCGAATCGTCAGATCGTCAGGATGTCCGATCGGCACGCCGACGATGTATAACGTTCCTGCCGGAGCGGCAGATTGCGCGCGCTTTCCTTGACTCCGTTCTCGTCCCATCGATATAATTTCCAGTTACCGGAAAAAGTGGCTTT
The DNA here is from genome assembly GCA_000196815.1 of Nitrospira defluvii. GTDB lineage: Bacteria > Nitrospirota > Nitrospiria > Nitrospirales > Nitrospiraceae > Nitrospira_A > Nitrospira_A defluvii_A. Next base: position 2,697,309 of record FP929003.1, on the reverse strand, counting down.
GCGCTGAAATGTTGCGAGGATAGAGCACAATGTCTTCGGTGTTTTTCATGCTCACGATGGGCCTGTATTTCGTGAGCACGGTCTGCTACCTGGCTTATCTGCTCCGGCGGGCGGAAACCCTGTCGAAGGTGTCCCTCGGGATCACGGCCGTTGGGTTTGCCACCCATACGGTGGCGTTGGTCGCCCGGATGACCGACACGGCTCAGGCTCAGCTACCGACATTTCACGAAGCCCTCTCGTTTTTCTCCTGGATGCTGATCCTCGTGTTTCTCGCCGTCGAATTCCGCCGCCAGTTGCATGTCCTTGGTTCCTTCATCGTACCACTGGCGCTTGTGTCGTTGGTCACCGCCGCGGCGTTCCGTTCCGACGAAGCGTCCAGTCTACAGCCGGTCTTCAAAACGCTGTGGGTTCACGTCACCCTCAGTATGTTGGGTACGGTCGGCTTTGCCGTCGCATTCGTCGCCGGGGTGATGTATCTCATTCAGGACGGTCTTCTCAAGTCCAAGCGGTTCAACGTCCTCTACGCAAAACTTCCTGCGCTGGACTATCTCGATCACTTGAATCAGCAGTCAATTGTGATGGGGTTTCCACTCCTGACGCTCGGGATCATCAGCGGCGCTTTTTCAGCGGAGATCGTCCGTGGCACCTATGTGAACTGGAACCCGGAGCAGACATGGGCGATGGTGACCTGGGGCTTCTACTTTGCCGTCCTGGTCGGGCGCCTGACCATCGGATGGCGGGCCAAACGAGCCGCGTATCTGACGATCATCGGGTTTGCCGGCGTCATTCTGACCCTGATCGGTGTCGTCCTGAAAAGTCATGGGTCGGTGTCCTGACATGCATGTCATTGTTGTTGGGCTCAGCCACAAGACTGCCCCGGTCGAGATCCGCGAGAAACTCGCCGTGCCTGAAAGCCGGCTCCGGGAAGCCCTCAGTCGCCTCTGTTCCTATCCCGGTGTGCGCGAAGGGTTGCTGCTTTCGACGTGTAATCGGGTAGAAGTCTACGCGGTCGTCGAAGAGTTGGAGACCGGGTATGGTCGCGTGCAGGAATTCCTGGCCGACACCCATCTCTCCCTTTCCTCAGAACATCTGACGCCTCATCTCTATTGGCATGCCGGCGATCGCGCCATCGGCCATCTGTTCCGTGTGGCCTCCAGCCTCGATTCGATGATCGTCGGTGAATCTCAGATCCTGGGACAAATCAAGGATGCGTTCGAAGTTGCGTTGACGCATAAAGCCTCCGGCCTGTTGCTGAATAAGATCGTCAAGAAGGCCATTTCGGTGGCCAAGCGCGTGCGCACCGAAACCAAAATTGCCGAGACGGCCGTGTCGGTCAGTTATGCGGCGGTGGAGTTGGCCAAGAAGATCTTTTCGAACCTGACCGAGAAGACGGTGTTGTTGATCGGGGCCGGGGAAATGGCCAAGCTGGCGGCGCGGCACCTGATCGCCAACGGCGTGCGCCAGGTGCGTATTACCACGCGGAACTTCCAGCATGGGTTGGAATTGGCTCAGCGGTTCAACGGTACGGCCGTGCCATTCGAGGACTATAAGACGGAACTGGCCGGGGCCGACATTGTGCTGGTGTCCACCGGGGCCTCGCATTACCTGGTGACGGCCGACGATGTGCAGCGTGCCATGCGCCAGCGGATGAGTCGGCCCATGTTCTTGATCGATATTTCCGTGCCGCGCAATATCGATCCGGCTGTCCGCCCCATTGATGATGCGTTCCTCTTTGATATCGACGACCTGCACATGCGAGTGGAGCAAAATCGTGAGGACCGTCTGCGGGAAGCGGCGAAGGCCGAGCAAATGGTCGTTGAGGAAGTCGCGGTGCTCGGGCAGTGGCTGCAGTCGCTGGAGGTGACTCCGACGATCGTGGCGCTTCGCAGCCGGACCGAAGAACTCAAACGGCGCGAAGTCGATAAGATTCTGGCGCGGTTGGCGCATCTGTCGTCTGAGGATCGAGCCGCGGTGGAGGCCTTGGCGTCTGCCATCGTCAATAAGATGGTCCATGGCACGATGGTGACGTTAAAGGCGGAGGCCAAATCCTCGAGCGGCGCGACGTATGTCGATGCGGCCCGCCGGTTTTTCAATCTGGAAGAGACACCCGCTGTGTATCCGACCGGACAATCCGACGTCCCGGAGCTTCCGGACGAGAACATCGCCGGGAATGGAATTGGTCGCCTGCCCGAGGAGTCACTGGTCCCGCACACAAGCAAGGAGCAAGGTCGGCGGGTGAGCTAACACCGCCGCTGAGAAATTTCATGATCAGATTGGTTTCCACATGTGACCGGGCATCTATGGCCGCTCGAGAGAGTGACGGTCACGCATGAATCGTTCAACACTTATACTTGGTACGCGCGGTAGTAAGCTGGCCGTGCATCAAAGCCAGTGGGTGCAGGCCCGTCTCCAGGAACTTGCGCCCGGCCTGACCATCTCGCTGCAGCGCATCCAGACGTCGGGCGACAAGATCCTCGACGTTCCGCTGGCAAAAATCGGCGGGAAAGGACTGTTTGTAAAGGAAATCGAAGACGCGCTGTTGAGCAAGGAGATCGACTTGGCCGTGCACAGCATGAAAGACGTGCCGACGGCTTTGCCGGAAGGGTTGGACATTCTGTGCGTGCCGCCGCGCGAAGATCCGCGGGATGCGTTGATTACGCGCGACGGTTGCCGGCTGGACCAATTGAAGCCAGGCGCCAAAATCGGCACCAGCAGTCTGCGTCGGCAAGCCCAGTTGTTGCATTACCGTCCTGATTTCACCATCGAAATGTTGCGCGGCAATCTGGATACACGCCTGAGGAAACTCCGTGAGGGACAATTCGACGCGATTGTGCTGGCCGCAGCGGGATTGCGGCGACTCGCCTGGGATGCGGAAATTACCGAATATCTTCCCGTGCATCTCAGTTTGCCGGCTATTGCTCAAGGTGCCCTCGGCATCGAAGCCCGCAGCGACGACACCTTCGTGCGCGAATTGTTGAGCCGATTTGAACATCGGCCCACCCGCATCACCGTCACGGCAGAACGCGCGCTGTTGCATCGCCTCGAGGGCGGCTGCCAAGTGCCGATTGCAGCGCATGCCGCGCTTGAGGGCGACAGGCTCACGGTTGATGGCCTGGTGGCCAGTGTGGATGGCCGTCGGGTGATTCGCCATCAAATCCAAGGTCCGGCCAGTGAGGCTCAGGCACTGGGGACGAAGCTAGCGGAGCGCTTGTTGGCCGATGGGGGTGACGTGATTCTCAAGGAGATTTACGGGCAGGCCTGAGTGGTATGACGACGCGCGCAGGAATAGTGTATTTGGTCGGGGCCGGTCCCGGAGATCCCAAGTTGCTGACGATACGCGGCAAGGAATGTCTGGAGCAGGCCGATGTGGTGCTGTACGACTATCTCGCGAATGAAGCGCTCTTGCAGCATGTGTCACCAGGGGCTGAACGTCTCTATGTCGGCCGGCGCGGGCGCGGGCAGTATCGCGATCAGGCGGAGATCAATCGGTTGCTGATCGATCACGCTCAAGCGGGGAAGCGGGTGGTCCGCTTGAAAGGTGGCGATCCCTTCGTCTTTGGTCGGGGCGGGGAAGAGGCGGAAGCCGTTGCGGCCGCCGGGCTGGAATTTGAAGTCGTCCCCGGTGTGACGGCCGCCGTTGCGGCGCCGGCGTATGCGGGTATTCCGGTGACCCATCGCACGATGGCCTCCACGGTGACGTTCGTCACCGGACACGAAGACCCCACGAAAGATCGAAGTGGGGTCGAATGGCCGCGCCTGGCGACCGTACATGGCACGCTGGTGTTTCTCATGGGCATGACCAACCTGCCGAAAATCGTTCAATGCCTGCGAGCTGAAGGTAAAGAGGGTACGACCCCGGTTGCGCTGATTCGGTGGGGGACGCGAGCTTCGCAACGAACCGTGGTGGGGAGCTTGGACGATATTGTGGAGAAGGCGGCGGCCGCTCATATGGAACCGCCCACGGTCATCGTGGTCGGCGAGGTGGTGCGTCTTCGGGAGCAACTCAATTGGTTCGAGCGCCGGCCCTTGTTCGGAAAACGGATTCTGGTGACGAGGCCGAAGCCTCAAGCGGCGGAGTTTTCCGATTTGATCGCGGCTCAAGGCGGGGAACCGGTAGAATGTCCGACCATCGAGATCGTACCCCCCGAAGACTGGGCTCCGCTGGATCGGGCCCTGGCTCGTCTGTCGACCTACAATTGGTTGATCTTCACCAGTGTGAACGGGGTTGCTCCATTCATGACCAGACTGTTGGAGACGCAACGTGACGTTCGTGCATTGTCCGGCCTCACCATTTGTTGCATCGGGCCGCGCACCGCTGAGGCTCTGGCCGCCTATGGCTTACGTGCCGACGTGATTCCGGAGCAGTTTCAAGCCGAGGGAATGCTGGAGGTGTTGGCCGCCCGGCAGATGCGCGGGGCCCGCGTGTTGATTCCGCGTGCGTTAGTGGCCCGGGAGCTGCTTCCGGATCAGCTACGTACCCGGGGGGCGGACGTGGATGTGGTGCCGGTCTATCGCACGATCAGGCCTGCAGTCGAGACGGATCGCCTCATGGAACAACTCCGTACCGGCGGGATCGACGTGATTTCTTTCACGAGTTCCTCGACGGTGAGGAACTTCGTCGAGTTGTTTCCGACGAAGGACGAGTTGTTGCGCTCGGTCGGGAAGACGACCGTAGCCTGCATCGGACCGATTACCGCGGCGACCGCCCGCGAGGCGGGTCTCACCGTTCAGGTGATGGCCCGAGAGAACACCGTTCCAGCGTTGGCCGACGCTATCGTGGAGTTTGTTGTGAATCCTATTGATGGCCGAACCGCTTCCGCGGTAAGCCATTGACCGGATGGCAGTGATCGTGAAGAGGCTTCTTACCAAGAGGGGAGGATTCTGATGGTTCCAGTCAAGTCATTCATGGTTCCGAAAGACAAGTTCATCACGGTTGAACGTGACATGGATGTGCGCTCTGCGGGGCGGGTCATGCGCGATCGCAACATCGGCAGTCTGTTCGTCACGAACGGAAAAGATGTCATCGGCATTTTGACGGACACGGACATGGTACGGCGGGTGGTCGCCACCGGGGCCGATATGACCAAGACGACGGTCGAGCAGATCATGTCCGCGCCGCTCGTGACGATCGAAGAACATAAGACGCTGCTGGACGCGAACGACTTGATGGCGCAAACCCATCTTCGCCACCTCGGCGTCACGAAAGACGGGCAGCTGGTCGGCATGATTTCGGTGCGCGATCTGGTGGTGTTCCTGACCAACTTGCCGAGGAAGTGAGCGGACCATGCCCTTTCCGATTCAGCGCCTGCGTCGTCTGCGGGAGACGGAGCCGCTTCGGCGGATGGTTCGAGAAACGAGCCTGACGCCGAACGATTTCATCTACCCCGTGTTCGTCACCGAAGGGCAGGGACGCCGTGAACCGATTGTCTCGATGCCGGGACAATCGCGATTGTCGATCGATCTGCTGGTCAAGGAAGCGCAGGAGGTCAAGGCCTTGGGTATTCCGGCCATGATCCTCTTCGGGATTCCCGATCGAAAGGACGAGCGCGGCAGTTCCGGGTTCGACCCCGATGGAATCGTGCAACGCGCCATTCGTGCCGTGAAGGCGCAGGTGCCGGATCTGGTGCTGATCACCGATGTCTGCATCGATGAATACACGAGCCATGGCCATTGCGGCATCGTGCGAGACGGTAAAATTCTCAACGACGAGACGCTGGATTGTCTGCGGACCATGGCGAAGACTCATGCGCAGGCGGGGGCCGACATGGTCGCACCGTCCGACATGATGGATGGCCGCGTGGCTGCGATTCGCGACGAATTGGATCGCGCCGGATTTGTCGATCTTCCCATCATGGCCTACGCGGCCAAGTTCGCGTCCTGTTTTTACGCGCCGTTCCGTGATGCCGCCAATTCCAGTCCCCAATTCGGCGATCGCCAGTCCTATCAGATGGATCCGGCCAACAAGCGGGAAGCTCTGCGCGAGATCGACCTGGATATCGAAGAAGGGGCCGACATCATCATGGTGAAACCGGCCATGCCGTATTTGGACATCATCAGCGCCGCGCGAGAACGGACGCTTCTGCCGATTGCCGCCTACCAGGTGAGCGGGGAATACAGCATGATCAAGGCGGCGGCACAAGCCGGCTGGTTGGATGAACGCCGCGCGATGCTGGAGTCGCTGCTCTCGATCAAGCGAGCGGGTGCCGAGATCATCTTGACCTACTTTGCCAAAGAGGCCGCCGGGCTTCTGCAGTCACGGCCCGCATGAAGATTTCCCGCGGTCTCACCCCGTCCACGTCCAGACCCTATTCGGTTGTGACCATCGGAAATTTTGACGGTCATCACCATGGTCACCGGGCTCTTCTCGACCGGGTGGTGGCGACAGCCCGTCGCGAGGCCGGGACGGCGCTCGTCCTGACGTTCGATCCCCATCCGGTTAAGATCCTGGCCCCGCAAGTCAATCTGATGTTTCTGACGACACCGGAGGAGAAGCTGGCCCGTTTCGAAGCCGCCGGTATCGATGAAGTCGTCTTTCTTGAATTCACGACGGCCTTTGCCGCGCTGAGCCCGGCTCAGTTTGCGAAGCAGGTCTTGTGCGATGGGATCGGCACGCGTGAGTTGTATGTCGGGGAGCATTTTGCCTTTGGAAAAGGCCGTGCCGGACGCATCGCGGATCTGCTCAAACTCGGTGCCCAGCTCGGGTTTCGCGTTCATCCGATGGCGCCTGTGACCATCGACGGCGAGGTCGTGAGCTCCACACGGATTCGTCAGCTGATCCACGCGGGGGAGCTGCAGAAGGCCATTCGCCTGCTGGGGCGTCCCTACAGTATCGAGGGGACCGTGATTTCAGGCGCCCATCGAGGAACGGAACTCGGGTGGCCGACGGCGAATCTCCGCCTTCCCGAGGGGCGTGTCATTCCGCCGGATGGCGTGTACGCGGCGCAGGTCTCCTGGAAGGGGAGTGGCTTGAATGCGGTGGTGTACATCGGGACCAGGCCGACCTTCGGTGCCGGCGAGCGACTCCTGGAAGTCTCGATTCTCGATGAGCGGCTCGAACTGTATGGAGAAGTGATTCGAGTAGACCTACTCGGTTTCATTCGTGAGGATCGCGTCTTTGCCTCAGCGGAAGCCCTGACCCGACAAATTGCGTTGGATGTGGATGCGGCTCGTGCACAGTTGCGCGATGCAGGCACCACCGTGTCGCTTCCGGCCCTCCAGCCCCGGTCATGAGCCATGACAGGTTCCCGGTCAGATTTCCATCACCCGCTTCATAAGCAGGTCGTCCGGGCTATTCATTCGAGAAGGCTCCTGCAACCGGGGCAGAAGGTCCTGGTGGCCGTGTCCGGGGGGCCGGACTCGGTGGCGCTGCTCTCCATTCTGCACCAGCTCGCACCGGCCTGGAATCTTTTGCTGACGGTCGTCCATTGCAACTACGGGTTGCGGGGCGCCGAATCCGACGGGGATGCCTCGTTTGTCGCGGCACTCTGTCGTCGCCTCGAACTTCCGTGTCATATCAGACGGCTCACAGTAGACCGTAGAGGGACCGGGGAGTCGAGCTCATTGCAGGCGAGAGCCAGGGAGGCTCGCTATCGGCTGTTTCGTGACGTGGTCGTCGAACTCGGCGCAGATCGTGTGGCGCTCGGACATACGGCGGACGACCAGGCCGAAACCGTGCTCTTGCGGATGTTGCGCGGGACTGGATTGCGAGGATTGGCCGGCATGCCGCATATCCGGGAGAGCCTATTCGTTCGGCCGCTCCTCAGTCGTTCGCGTCAGGAGATCCTGGCCTATCTCCAGGCCGTGGGATTGTCCTATCGGACCGACTCCAGCAACGCCAAATCGATCTATCTTCGCAATCGTGTCCGGCACGAATTGCTCCCGGTGATGCAGTCGTTAGCCCCGGCTGCAGCCCGGATCCTGGCGCGCCAGGCTGATCTCCTACGGGACGATGATCGGCTGCTGGATGCGTTGGCCGCACACCGTCTCGAGCGGACCATTCGGAGCCGCGATTCGGCTACGATCGTGCTCGATCGTACCGTGTTGCTCAAACAGCCGCCGGCGCTACAGCGCCGGATTCTCCGCCAAGCGATCCAGGCGGTGGCGCCGTCAACCGGCGTGCCGCGAAGTGACGTTTTGCTGTCGATGTTGGCATCACTGGCCTCACATTCGGGAGGCATCTGGAACGCCGGTGCTGCGATGGTGGCCTGCGAACAGGATCAGGTGCGATTGACGGCGGTCTCTCCATTGCCTCCGATAGGTGGGGAGGGTCTCCAGCCGCTCAGTGCGGCTTCAGCCCCCGATGTGGTGACGATAGCCGATCTCCCTTCGGCCGTTTCCTGGCCATTGACGGGAGCGGTGATTCGTCTGCGCGCGGTGACGCGCGAGCGGGGATTGGTCCTCCTGGAGAAGCCATCGTCTTCCCTGGCGCTGTTGGATGCCGACCGATTGTCGTGGCCGTTGACGATTCGCCCCTGGCGCCACGGGGATTGGTTTTTTCCGACCGGCATGGCGGGGCGACGAAAGAAATTGCAAGATTACTTCACAGATGCAAAACTGGGTCGGTCTATGCGAGAACGGATCCCACTGGTGCTGTCGGGTGAGGGCATTGCCTGGATCGTCGGGCAGCGGGTCGATGCCCGCTTTGCCGCCACCGGTTCGACCACCCGATTTGTCTTGGTCCGTGTCACGCAGCCTTTACGCCGGAAAGGAGTCTTCTAGGAATGGAACGCATTTTTGGTCGCCCCATTGTGACGCAAGAACAGATGCGGACTCGCATCCGCGAACTCGGCCGGCAAATTGCGTCTGATTATGCCGGAAAAGATCTCGTGCTGGTCGGGGTGCTCAAGGGCGCGTATGCCTTCTATGCCGATCTGGCGCGGGCCATCCGGATTCCGATGCGGGTGGAGTTTATCGTGGTGACCAGTTATGGCGCCGGCAAGAAAAGTTCCGGCAAGGTGAAACTGGTGTCTGACTTGACGGAGCCTATTGCCGGCAAGGACGTGTTGCTGGTGGAGGACATTGTCGATTCCGGCCTGACGGTGCAATATCTCATGAAGACATTATCCCGTCGAAAGCCCCGGTCGTTGAAGGTCTGCACGCTGCTGAGCAAGCCTGATCGTCGAACCGTCGAGGTGGATCTTGAGTACGTGGGATTCAAGATCCCGAATAAGTTTGTGGTCGGGTACGGCCTCGACTATCGACAGGAGTATCGCAACCTGCCGTATCTTGCAGCGCTCGATCAGGGAGATGAACAGGAGCAGGAGTCCGCATGAAAGGTTGTTCCCCCTGCGGAACGTATGGTAACATTCTGCAGGGTTAGCTAATTTTTCGGTCTGCCTAATATCCTCAAAGGAGAGGTGGATGAATTCACGTGTAAAGAATCTGTTGTTCTGGGTCGTCGTCGGCCTCTTCATGATTTTGCTGTTCAACCTGTTCAGCGTGCCGACTCACGCGCCGGAAGATGAAGTCATATTCAGCGATTTCATGGCCAAGCTCGATAAGGGTGAGGTCATGAAGGTAACGATCAAGGCCAACCACATCAGCGCAATTTTAAAAGACCAAAGCCGGATCCGGACCTACACGGCCGAGTATCCCGAGTTGGTCAAGCACTTGCGTGAGAAGGATGTCCAGATCGAAGCCCGGCCCCCAGACGAGAGTCCCTGGTACATCACCTTCCTGGTGACGTGGGGGCCCTTTATCCTCTTCCTCGGTCTCTGGTTTTTCCTCATGCGCCAGATGCAGATCGGGGGCAACAAAGCACTCTCGTTCGGAAAGAGTCGTGCTCGCATGCTGACCGAAGAGCGCAAAAAGGTGACGTTCTCAGATGTCGCCGGCATTGAAGAAGCCAAGGAAGAAGTCCTTGAGATCATTGAGTTCCTGAAGGATCCCAGAAAATTTCAAAAACTTGGTGGGCGCATTCCGAAAGGCGTCCTGATCGTCGGTCCTCCTGGAACCGGAAAGACGTTGTTGGCGAAGGCCATTGCCGGTGAAGCGGGCGTTCCGTTCTTCAGTATCAGCGGATCGGACTTTGTAGAAATGTTCGTTGGGGTCGGTGCGTCCAGAGTCCGTGATCTCTTTGAGCAGGGGAAGAAACATGCTCCCTGCATCATCTTCATCGACGAAATCGATGCGGTCGGTCGTTTGCGTGGCGCCGGTCTCGGTGGCGGCCACGATGAGCGCGAGCAGACGCTCAACCAGCTGCTGGTCGAGATGGATGGGTTCGACACGACGGAAGGCGTGATTCTGATTGCCGCGACGAACCGTCCCGATGTGCTTGACCCGGCGTTGCTTCGCCCCGGCCGTTTCGACCGCCAGGTTGTGGTGAATCGGCCTGATCTGCGAGGGCGTTCGGAGATTCTGAAAGTTCACACCAAGAAGGTGCCGTTGGCTGCCGACGTGGAATTGGAGAAGATTGCCCGGGGCACGCCCGGATTCTCCGGCGCCGACCTGGAAAATCTGGTCAACGAAGCGGCGCTGTGGGCAGCACGCTGGAACAAGAAAGAAGTTGAGCTGATCGACTTTGAAATGGCGAAAGACAAGGTGCTGATGGGGGCTGAGCGCAAGAGCATGGTCCTCAGCGACGAAGAGAAACGCACCACGGCCTATCATGAAGCCGGTCACGCACTGATGGCCAAATTGCTGCCGGGGACGGATCCCGTTCACAAGGTGACGATCATCCCCCGTGGCCGGGCGCTCGGTGTGACGATGCAGCTTCCGACCGACGATCGCCACAATTATTCGAAGGATTTTCTCTACAACAACCTCGCAATCCTCATGGGCGGGCGTGTGGCTGAAGAATTAGTGCTGCACGATGTGACGACCGGGGCAGGGAATGACTTGGAGCGGGCCACAGACCTCGCCAGAAAAATGGTGTGTGAATGGGGCATGAGCGAAAAGTTAGGACCGCTGACGTTCGGCAGGAAAGAAGAGGAAGTGTTCCTCGGTCGTGAGATGGGTTCGAAGCGGGATTTCAGCGAACAAGTGGCGATTGAAATCGATCATGAAGTCAGGCGTCTGGTCACGGAAAATTATGAACGCGCAAAGCGCATCTTGACCGACAATATGACCAGCTTGAAGGCCCTCGCCGAGGCGTTGTTGGAAAAAGAAGTGCTGGACGCATTGGAAATCGATCAGATCCTCATTCAAGGGTCCTCGTCGCAGACGGTTCCCGCCTAAGTTCCATATCGCTATCGCCGCAGGGGTTGCGTGTGTGGCCCCTGCGACGATGGCGCTTCCATAAAATTCGTGCCACGGGTCGGGAAGCAGCTCCTACGCATGACCGGCGTCGGTTTCATTTGTTTCCCGTCGGTGCGCCATTTCGCCGGCTGATTTTTGTTCCTGGTCCGTAACAGAGAAAGATCTGCCTGACTGTGACCACGGCCTCCTCCTCAAGCCCCCTCCGGTTAACTGCTGGATCCCGGACGTTTAGTTTTGAATCAGGTCCGCTCCTCATGGGGGTCCTCAACGTCACTCCCGATTCATTTTCAGACGGCGGTGCCTTTCTCACAGTCGAGCAGGCCCTGCAGCATGCAAAACAGATGGAGGCAGAAGGTGCCGATATCATCGACATCGGCGCCGAGTCTTCCAGGCCGGGGGCACAACCGATCGACGAAACGGAAGAATTGCGTCGCCTTCTTCCTATCCTGGAAGCGGTCCATGACGCAGTGCCGCTGCCTATTTCCGTTGACACGACTAAAGCCGCTGTGGCCCGTCGAGCGATTCGTGCCGGTGCCACCATTGTGAATGACATCAGCGCATTGCGCGGCGACCCCTTAATGGGTTCGCTGGTGGCCGAAACCGGTGCGGCCGTGGTGTTGATGCATATGCAGGGGACTCCGCAGACCATGCAGCAGGCGCCGCGGTACGGCCATGTCGTGGAAGAGGTGCTTGCATTCCTGCGCGAACGGGTGCAGGTTGCGATCGCTCACGGCATCAAGGGAAGTCAGATCGTCCTTGACCCCGGCTTCGGTTTTGGTAAGCTCCAAGAGCATAATCTTCAATTGCTCGCTGAGTTTGATGCCTTTACGAAGCTGGGTTATCCGGTTCTGGCAGGGGTCTCCCGTAAACAGTTTATCGGGAACCTGACTCAACAGCCGGTGCAGCAACGAGGATACGGCACCGCCGGCGCGGTGGCAGTGGCCGTCCTCAAAGGGGCCCGGATCATTCGTGTCCACGACGTAGGATCGATGCGAGATACCGTATCCGTCGTGTCAGCCATTTCCCGTCACGCGCGTTCTCATGTAGGGGTATCCAATGCGTAAATTGTTCGGCACAGACGGTGTTCGCGGGGTGGCTAACCTCGAACCGATGACCAGTGAAATCGCCATGCAGCTGGGGCGCGCGGCCGCCCATATGTTCATGCGGCGCGCAGGCCGACACCAGGTGGTCATCGGAAAGGACACGCGTTTATCCGGATACATGCTGGAGTCGGCGTTGACATCCGGGATCTGTTCCATGGGGGTCGACGTCCTCCTGGTCGGACCCTTGCCCACCCCGGCGATTGCCTTCCTCACGCGAAGTCTGCGGGCGGACGCCGGAGTCGTGATCTCTGCGTCGCATAATCCTTATCAGGACAACGGTATCAAGTTTTTCTCCAACGAGGGATTCAAGCTGCCTGATGAGCTTGAGGCGCGCATCGAACAGCTGATCATTTCCGACGAGATCAAACATCTTCGCCCGACGGCGGACGCGATCGGAAAGGCCTATCGTATCGATGATGCCGAAGGCCGGTATATTGAATTCGTCAAACGCTCGCTTCCCAGGGATCTCGATTTTCAGGGGATCAAGCTGGTGGTGGACTGCGCCAACGGTGCCGCGTATAAGGTCGCTCCTGCCGTTTTCCGTGAACTCGGCGCAGAGATTGAAGTGATCGCTAACACACCGGACGGGATGAACATCAATGACGGCTGCGGTGCCGTGCATCCGGAGCGCCTGCAGGAGGCCGTGCGTCGACATGGTGCCCATATCGGTATTGCGCTGGACGGAGACGCCGACCGGGCCATTTTTGTCTGTGAACAGGGAACAATTATCGATGGCGACCATGTCATGGCCGCGCTGGGACTCGATTTGCACGCGCAGGGCCAACTTGCCTGCCAGACCGTGGTGGGAACCGTCATGAGTAATTTCGGACTGGAAATTGCCATGAAGAAGGCCGGAATCCAGCTCATGCGCACGCCCGTGGGGGACCGGTATCTCATGGAGCGAATGCTGGCCGACGGATACAACTTCGGAGGAGAGCAATCCGGCCACTTTATTTTTCTGGACCACAACACCACGGGCGATGGCTTGATCTCGGCGTTGCAGATTCTCTCGCTGATGAAACGTACCGGGAAGCCGCTGTCTGAATTGGCGAAGGCGATGACGGCCGTCCCGCAGATTCTGTTGAACGTGAAAGTGAAGCATAAGCCGGATCTCAACCAAATCCCGGATATTCAGCAGGCCATTAAATCCGCCGAAGTGACCCTCAACGGGAGCGGCCGTGTGCTGGTGCGGTATTCCGGCACCGAATCTCTGCTCCGCATCATGGTCGAAGGCGAACGTGATTCCACCATCCGTGAGGTCGCCGATCATCTTGCGGAGATCGTGCGTGCCCGCATCGGATAACATCGGGCCGATGCCGTAGGCGCCGGATGTTACCGACTCTTACGATCATCTTTGTGCTCGGCCTCGTTCTCGGTTCCTACCTCACGTATTTTCCACTCAGCATCGCGATCGTCTTGCTGGCTTGTACTGCCGGCTGCGTGTGGCTGGAGCGTCAGCATCGCCTCACGTCACGACAGAGCCATGTGCTCCTGGCCTGTCTGTTCGGCGGATGTCTCTATTGGACCCTGTGTGCATCGTTTACTCCGCGCGTGCTGCTGCAGGATCGTTCCGATGCGCTTCCTGTCCGGTTGACCGGAACGATTGTTGAGGCCGTTCGCCATGCGCCGGGCCGTCTCACGGCTATGGTGCAGGTGACGGGCAGCGACGACCCTCAGTTGTCGATACCGTTTCACTTGCGTCTGACCTGGCGAGATCCGGACCGCGATCTTCGCCGCGGGTTGCAGATTCGTACCCGCATTCATGTCCATGCGCCATCGGGAACCCTGAACCCGAGAGGATTCGATTATGCGGCCTATCTGGATGCATTGGGCGTCGATGCCGTCGGATCGGTCTCAGGAGCCGGCGTCATCGAGGTGCTTGATCCAGACCGGGAGGCGCCGCTTCACCTGTTCGGCTCCCTCATCGAAGAATGGCGCGGCCGGGTCAGAGCCGCCGCCGAGACGCTTCCCCAGCCCAGTCGAGGCCTGTTTCTCAGTCTGACTATCGGTGAACAGGGGTTTCTTGCACCGGAAGTCCGTGAATGGTTCATGACGACCGGAACGGTGCACATTCTCTCGATCTCCGGTTCGCATCTCGGTCTCATCGCCTTGCTCTCGTTCGCATTGGTCAGGAAGGCGTGCCTGTTGCTGCCGTCCATACTTCTGCTGAGCCTCTCGCGGTGGCTCACGGCCACGAGACTGGCCGCGTTGCTGACACTGGTTCCGGTGCTGGCCTATACGGTGCTGGCGGGTGCGGAGACCGCCACGATTCGTAGTGCCATCATGATCGCCGTTGCGCTCGTGACCGTGTGGCTCGGTTCACCGCATTATCTCCTTCACGCCCTCGCTGCTGCCGCAGGCCTGACGCTGTTGGTCCATCCCGCGGCGCTGTTCGACATTTCCTTTCAGCTGTCTTACGTCTCGGTCTGGGCGCTGGCCCTGGCACTGTCGCGCGAGACGCCTGTCGATGAATTGCCGCTTCCGCAGGAGTCCCCTGCCGGACGGATGGTGTACTGGTTTCACGAGTCGCTGCGCCTGACGTCGTTGGTGACGCTTGCCACTGTGCCCCTGGTCGCGTGTTACTTCAACCAAGTGTCATGGATGGGTGTGTTCGCGAATCTTCTCATGGTGCCCTTCGTCGGTTTCGTCTTCTTGCCGATCAGTTTGTTGTCGGCCGTCTGGGTGATGGCGACGCACAGCAGTACGCTCCCTGGCGCTGCGTTCATCGATTCGTTGGGGCAAGGGCTGATTGCGTCGACGCATGTGCTGGCCGGTCTACCGGGCGCGGAATGGTTCGTGGCTGCACCGACGATTCCCATGATGCTGCTGTTCTATCTGCTGGGGTGGGCGCTGTTGGCAGGGTGGCCGGCCCATGCTGCACCGCTACTCAGAAGGTCCATGGCCTCGGGCCTTGCGTGTATCCTGCTCTGGTGGCTCTGGTCTCCACGTCCATTCGGTGGGGAAGAGATGGTGCGCGTGACCTTTCTCGACGTGGGGCAGGGTGATAGTGCGGTCATTGAATTGCCCGATGGGACGGTCACGCTGATCGATGGCGGGGCGACCTATGAGCGGTTTGACATGGGGCGGAGTGTGGTGGCGCCCTTTCTGTGGAATCGAGGGATTCGAAGCATCGATCATGTCATCGGGACCCATCCGCAATTGGATCACGTCGGAGGCCTGGCCTGGATCCTGGCTCATTTCCAAGTAGAGAACTTTTGGACCAACGGGGCGTCGCGGCAGGAAGAATTCTGGCGCAGGATCGAGCGAGCGATGGTGCAGCGGAAGCTGGAAGCCACGGTGGCGACGGAAGGCCGATTGATTTCCGAAGGATCTGCCTGCCGCATGGTGGTGCTCAATCCTCAGCCCAGGCCGGAGTCGTCGACCTCCGCAAAGAGCGAGTCGCTGAACAACCTGTCGGTCGTCACTGAATTGGTCTGTCGCGAGCAGCGTCTCCTGTTTACGGGAGATATCGAACGGGAAGCCTTGACCCGTCTCACCGATTCCGGGACTTCCGATCACATTGCCCTCTTGAAAGTTCCACATCATGGGGCGAAGAGTTCGCTGGAGCGCCGATGGCTTGAAACGATCAGGCCGGCCGTCGCGGTCGTCTCCGCCGGTCGGCGCAATCCCTATGGTCATCCGGCCGGAGACGTCCTGGCGGCCTATGAGGCGGTGGGGACACAATTGTGGAGAACAGACCGGGATGGCGCCATCTGGGCCGATCTCGAGCTTCGACGACAGCGACTGTCGATACACAGCACTAGAGAAGGGATACTACAACCCGCGCTGCCCACGGCGAAGATGTGGTCTATCGAGCAGGACAATCTGCGCCGCTTATGGCGCCGCTGGAATTGGATGTAGCACCCGCGAGCCTCTCCTCAGCTCCACCCCGTGCCTGAAGATCGTTGCATCAATCAACCCGGACCTTCCTGTGCAGGTTTAGCCGAATCGGGTGGCAGCGGACTGTCAATTTTGCCGACAAGTCAGAAATAGCCTCCGCATAAGTCGTCAATATTGCGTGAGAGCGGTGGAGCCCCTGCAAGGCATAGCACATGCAGGCATTCTGCACGGTCCGGCAGCTCTGCCCAGCAGACCGAAAGGCGTTTGTCCGGTTCTTCCGGTGCGTGCCAAAGTGAAGGCTCGTGTGATGCACCGAGGCAATCGGACTACAGGGCTCGGAGCATTCTCCGCGCAGTTCCCGGCGGGCGGTACAATCAGGTTGGGGGATTGATCCCGATGAGTGGGAAAGAAAAAGCGGGAAGACCATGACGAAGCGTCTCTTGTTTCTGGCTCCGGCGCCGCCGTCCGACCGGCAGGGTGGGGGAGCCTTGCGCATGTTGCATCTGTTGCGGTTCCTGGGGAGTCGCTTTCAGGTGGATCTGATCGCTCCGGCGCTCGACGGGGCGGAGGATGCGCAACGACTGTTGAAGGATGTCTGCGCGGAGATGATGTTTGTTCCACCGCAAGGGCCCGGTTTCCTCGATCGAATCGGCCAGGTGAGTCCCTATGTCAAAGATCGAGGGTTGGCTGCGGTCGTTCATGAACGCCTGGCGAGCGGCCAATATGGGGCCGTGCAGTTAGAAAAACCCGCGATGATTCCCTATCTCCCGCCTCAGATGCCGGTGCCGGTGGTGCTGGATGTCTGGTCCTATAGCTCCACGAGTCCGTTGCGGATACTCAGGAGCCGAGGCGGAGCTACCGGTCGGTCGAGACAACTGGTCCGGCTCATCAAGGTGGGGATCTTCGACCGGTTCCGCTGGCCCATGACACATTGTGTGACGGTCGTGTCGGACGAGGATCGAATTCGTTGCGAACGTGTCCACCCGGGCCAGCGGGTGCTGGTGGTTCCCAACGGCGTCGATTGCCGGATGATCCTGCCCAAGCCTGATCATGCCGCCACGTCGCCCCTGTTGCTGTTCACAGGTGATATGGGGGCGGAACCGAATGTCGAAGCCGCGCTCTTTCTGGCCACGGAAGTGTTTCCTGCTATTCGACGGGATTTTCCCCAGGCCGAACTGCGATTGGTCGGGAGGAACCCGGATCCCCGCGTACGCCGCTTGGCAGGCTCCGGCATCGAGGTGACCGGAGCGGTTCCCGACATGCGACTGCATCTGCGCGCGGCGACAATGTATGTCGCGCCTCTGTTTACCGGAGCGGTGACGCGCACAAGACTACTGGAGGCCATGGCGGCAGGACTTCCCATCATCACCACGTCAGTCGGGATCGAGGGGATGAAGGTACAACCGGGGAGAGATTTGTTGGTGGCCGATCAGCCGGTCGACATGATTGAATCGATCCACACGTTGCTCATGAGCCAACCCGATCGCGAGCGGTTCGGCCATGCCGCGCGCCACATGGCCGAGATCTGGTACGACTGGAGTCGTTGCCTTTGGCCGTTGGAGCCGCTCTACCAGAATCTTCTGAGTCCCAAGGCCGTGGCCTGTTGAGTGCTGCTACCGGCCTGCTGCGAATCACGCAGGTGACATTTCAACGGTCTCGCTGCACGTATCGTTCGGCGCGGCACTGGAGGAATCTGTTGTGTTGTGCCGGCCCCTCCACGTAAAATTTCCCGCCGGCACGATTTCGGGCTGCTTCCTGCGCCCCGGCATGACAAGCGGCTCCTGACGCCATGACGACGATTCCGCATTCAAAACCGTCCCTGGGACAAGATGACATCCGTGCGGCGACCGAGGTACTCCGATCCGGGCTGATCGCCGGGGGACCGGTCGTCGGGCAATTCGAGCGCGGCATGGCCGCCTATATCGGCGTGCAGGGCGGGGTGGCTGTCAGCTCAGGCACGGTGGCCCTGGAGTTGGCGTTGCGGGCCATGGGAGTCGGACATGGCGACAATGTCATCCTGCCCAGTTATGTCTGTTCGGCGCCCTGGCTGGCGGTTCAGCGAGTCGGCGCACAAGCCAGGATCGTCGATATCGACCCGGTGACCTACAATCTGGATCCACACAAAGTCCGCAAGGCCCGCACGTCACGCACAAGGGCGGTGATCGTTCCGCACCTGTTCGGATTACCGGCCGATCTGACGGCGTTGCAGTCCCTCGGGATTCCCCTGATCGAAGATTGCGCGCAGACCCTCGGTGCCACGGAGCAGGGCCGCGCGGTGGGCAGTGTCGGTCTGCTCACGGTCTGTTCATTCTATGCGACGAAACTGCTCTGCACCGGCGAGGGCGGCATGGTGCTGTCGAACGATGAGGCCCTCCTGGAGCGAGTACGGGCTCTTCGGGAGTACGATCAAGCGCCGTCCCTCAATGCGGCGGCGTTCAATTGCAAGCTGACGGATCTGCAAGCCGCGATCGGCGTCACGCAACTCAACCAGCTCGGAGAGTTTTTTGAGAAGCGGGCGGCGTTGGCCGCGATCTATCGCGACAGCCTGCCGGCCGAACTCTTTACTCCGCCCTCGGTTCCATCGGGACGAGCCCATGTCTACTATCGATATGTCGTGCGGCTACAGAAAGGGCTGCAGTCGCCGGACGAATTCACGGACTATCTCTCGCGTATGGCGCATCGAGGTCTGCAGTGCCGCAAGCCTGTCTTTCGGCCGTTGCATCGGTATCTTGAGTTGGCTGATTTTCCTGCCAGCGACGAGGCCGACGAAGTCGCTCTTTCGCTGCCTCTCTATCCGTCGTTGACCGAAGAGGAGGTGAAGCTGGCATCGCGGATCCTGCAGGAGGAACTCCGGTAACGCTGCCCCATACCCTTGACCCACGCCTGCCTGATCGTCATGATGGGCCCGATTTTGAGCCGTCGTGAGATGACGGCAGATTCCTTCCCCTTGCGTAACCGGAGGATATGCCTATGGTGCCCACCGTCGAATGGAAAGATGGAGCGGTTCGTCTGCTTGATCAAAGCCGCCTTCCGATGCACGTCGAATTCATCGATTGTCGGGACTATCGCGCAGTGGCGCAGGCGATCCGGGACTTGAAAGTCCGTGGCGCCCCGGCGATCGGCGTCACGGCCGCCATGGGGGTGGCGCTGGGCGCGCAGGCAGTGACGTCCACCCAGTATCGCGACTTCGCCACGCAGGTGGGAGAGATCTGCGACCATGTCGCGACATCGCGCCCGACGGCCGTCAATCTGTTTTGGGCCATCGGCCGGATGAAACAGAAGCTTGTGGCGCTCAGCGCTAAATCGGTCGCGGAGATCAAGGCCGAGCTCATCACAGAATCGCAGACGATTCTGGAAGAAGATATCGCCCTCTGCAAGGCCATGGGGCAGCATGGCGCCGCGTTAATTCAGAGTGGGCAGACCGTCCTGACGCACTGCAATGCGGGCGCCCTTGCGACCGCCGGGTATGGAACGGCCCTGGGTGTCATTCGGGCGGCGTGGGAGCAGGGGAAACGGATCCAGGTCATAGCCGATGAAACCAGACCGGTCTTGCAGGGTGCGAGGCTCACGGCATGGGAGTTGATGCAGGATCGAATCCCGGTCACGCTCATCACGGACAACATGGCCGGTGCGCTCATGCGCCAGGGGAAGATTCATCTCTGTGTCGTGGGTGCTGACCGTATCGCCGCCAACGGGGATGTGGCCAATAAGATCGGCACGTATTCGGTGGCCGTCCTCGCGCGGGCGCACAACATTCCCTTCTATGTGGCGGCGCCCTATTCCACCATCGACCTCAAAACCCAATCGGGCGCCGACATTCCCATCGAAGAGCGCAATCCGCTTGAAGTCACTGCCATTCACGGCAGCCATCCCGTGGCTCCGCCCGGCGTGGCGGTGTTCAACCCTGCCTTTGACGTCACTCCTGCGGAGTTGATTACCGGCATCATCACCGAACGGGGCGTGTTCAAGCCGGGAGAACTGGCGGCGCATTTCCGATCGTAAGAGGCCGGCTACGCCGCTCTCCCGCCTCGATAACCGTGAGCGGGTCGTCGGAGCGGCGAATGGCCATCCGGCATTTCCGCTCGTCCTTTACCTTGCCAGCCCTTCCGCCGCTTCTTTATAATGCCGCGAGACTGTGTCTGACCCCTCAATGAATGTCGATTTTTTAGCTGAAGGAGCCTGACGATCCATGAGTGAACGAACGCTTGCCATTGTGAAACCGGATGCCGTGAAAAAGAACGCGATCGGCGATATTATCAATCGGTATGAAAAAGCGGGATTGCGGCCTGTGGCGATGCGGCTGATGCATATGTCGAAAGCCACGGCCCAGGGATTTTATGCCGTGCACAAGGCGCGTCCGTTCTTCGACAGCCTCTGTACGTTCATGTCGTCCGGCCCCTGTGTGGTGTTGGTGCTCCAGGGCGACAATGCCATCAAGAAGAATCGCGAGCTGATGGGCGCAACCGATCCGGCCAAGGCCGAACAGGGGACGATCCGTGCGGCCCATGGAGCCAATATTGAATTTAATGCGGTGCACGGTTCGGACGCGCCGGAGACGGCCAAGTTCGAGATCGGGTATTTCTTCGCCGAAATGGAGTTGGTCGGGTAGGCGCACGTTGAGCGCAGCCAAGTCTTATGTGATCCATGCTCGACGGTCCTTGCCGGGCCGTCGGGCCGGGTCGCCACTTTTCTCTCTCCTCCTGCTCATGGTCTTTGTGGCCGGTTGTGCCGGGTCGCCGCCGACCTCGACGCCTGCTGTCGTGCCGCCGACGGAAACCCCGACAGTCGCGGCGGAGACCAGCCTCTGGTATCAAGCCTCCACCGCGTTTTCCGATGGACGGTATTCCGCCGCGATCCATCTCTACGAACGATATCTCACGACCTATCCGAAATCCCGTCGCGCGTTGGAGGCCCATTGGGACTTGGGGCAGGCCTATGAACAAATGGGTGAAGTGACGGCGGCGATCAAAGAGTACCGGACGTTGACCGGTCCGGAGGGCGCGTCCCTCTCCGCGCAAAACTCCTACGCCGAACGCGCCCAGCATCGAATCGACGCCTTGCGCAACCAACCGGCTTCGCCGGCCGGCGCGAGATCCGGTCATACCGCGTTGTATGTCTCTTTCAGCAATCTGCCGCCGATGTCCCAGGTTGAGGCCTGGGTCAGGCAGCTGAGCGCGCAGGGCATCAGTGCCATCCTGATGGATGCCAGCCTGGAGTCATCCTTTACGAGGCCACTGATCCCCACCAGCCCACCCACGAGCAGCCCGCTGCCGACTCTGCCCGGGGGTGCGTTGTTTGCCACGTCGCGTGGGCCCGTGCTCACGGACTGGTACGGGGTCATGGTGCCGCAGGCCCATGAGTTGGGGATTTCCGTCTATGCCGTGCTCGATCTGTACCATGCGCCGCTGTCCGATCATCGCCCGGAATCCAGGATGCTGCTCTACGACCCGACGAGACGCAAGGTGCATCCCTGGACGCAGTTCGATCTTCTGGCTCCCGCCGTCCAGCAACAAATGGCGCAGCTGCTGGCGGATCTGCTGAAGACCGGCATCGATGGCCTGGTGTTCCGCAGCCGCGCCGAGAATAGTTTCGCCTATGAGGTGAGCGACGGCGTGTTGCGGCAGTTCGAAACGCAGGTCCATCAGCCCTCGTCCGAGGTGGCCCAGGCCCTTCGTGATCGCATGGCACTTCGCCCGAACGAGCCGGCTCCGGTTTCCGACAAGACCCTCTGGCGGTGGGTCGGGTGGAAGGCGCGCCAGGAGCTCGATACGCTGGCCCGCTTCAAGAAATACTTGCAGAAGGCTGTCCCGCGTCTGCGGATGGTGATCGAAATTCATCCGGAAGCCTTGTCGAATCCGACGTCCGCGCTGGTGAACTACGGGGAAGATGCGGCCGAAGCGCGTCGCCGCGGGTTCGACCTCTTGCTGGGTGGCCCGTCTCGTGAGGCGTCGGACGTGCGCTCGTTTGGCGGTTCATACAAGGGATGGAGTCGCGATGTCGTTCACTCGGAGAAGGGCGAGCCACAAACCCTTCCGCAGGGATGGGTGTTGCTCCGCACCCCGGCGGAGCACGGGGGTGGCATGTTCACGGGGCTCGCGCAGCAGGCGGATGAACTCCGCACGCCCGACATTCGTCACCTGGTGTTCGTGCCGGACGCACCCGTGGTGATTCCTTGACAAAGTTTTTCACAGCTTTTACGATCCGGCGGCACTAAAATTTTGATGGAGCGTCTTATCAACTAGGTCGCTCAAACGCATTTCCAGCAAGGCCGCAGGCCTGCCAGTCTCCGAGGCGTACTCCGGTTGTGGTACGGTGA
The DNA here is from genome assembly GCA_000196815.1 of Nitrospira defluvii. Classification (GTDB taxonomy): domain Bacteria; phylum Nitrospirota; class Nitrospiria; order Nitrospirales; family Nitrospiraceae; genus Nitrospira_A; species Nitrospira_A defluvii_A. The sequence goes on along the minus strand of FP929003.1, from coordinate 2,674,854 downwards.
GGAGAGTAGCAGGCTGAGAACGCCGCTGGGGAGGGGTTTCAGCGACCTATCCAAGAGGAGAGTCATGATACCGTCCAATCTTCGTTACCACCAGGAACATGAATGGGTCCGTGCTGAAGGTACGCAGGCGACAGTCGGCATCAGTCACTTTGCCCAGGATGCGCTGGGCGACATTGTGTTTATCGACCTTCCGAAGGTGGGTGCCAAAGTCACCGCCGGCCAACAGATCGGCGAAGTGGAATCGACCAAAACCACGTCCACGATCTATACCCCGGTCAGCGGAACCATTGCGAAGATCAATGCCGATCTCAAGGACCATCCTGAGGTCGTCAACTCCGATCCGTACGGCAAGGGATGGATGGCGGTCATCGACCTCACGGCTCCGGCTGAAGTGGATCAGTTGATGACGGCCGCCCAGTACGAAACATTTCTGAGCAAACAGAAACATTAGGCGCGTCGTGAACCACCTTGCCATTCTTGGTGCCGGTCCTGGCGGATACGTGGCGGCGATTCGCGCGGCTCAGCTCGGGGCGCGTGTCACCGTCATCGAAAACCAGGCGCTGGGCGGAGTCTGCCTGAATTGGGGCTGCATCCCGAGCAAGGCGTTGTTGTCGGTCGTGGAGTTCGGCGACAAGGCGAAGAAGGCCAAGGACTTCGGTATCCAGCTGAGCGGGCCTGCCACCTACGATCCCGCCGTCATGGTGGCCAGAAAAAATAAAGTCGTTTCCACGCTGGTGAAAGGCATCGCCACGTTGTTCAAAACGTGGAACATCGAACACCTGGAGGGCACGGGTGAGTTGCTCGATGCCCGTACGATCCGGGTGACGAAACCGGATGGCGCCGAAATCCGGGTTGAGGCCGACGGCCTGATCCTTGCGACCGGCTCGTCCTGGCCGAATCTCCCGCTGTTTCCCATTGACGGGACTCAAATCATCACCAGCAAGCAGGCGTTGGAACTCAGCCGCATTCCCGCAAGTCTGTTGATTGTCGGCGGGGGCGTGGAGGGCTGTGAATTCGCCTCGCTCTACAGCGGGCTCGGTACGCAGGTGACGCTGGTGGAACTCGTCCCGCGTCTGCTGCCGCTGGAGGATGAAGAGATCAGTCAGATGATGGAGCGTGAGCTGAAGAAGCGTGGCGTGGACATCCGGACCGGTGTCACGGTGGACCAGATCGTCAGGCAGCCGGAGGTCGTCACCGCCCATCTGCGCGACGGCCTGTCGCTCAATGTGGAGCAGGTACTGGTGTCGGTGGGTCGTGGGTTCAACTCGCGTGGCATTGGATTGGAGAAAGCCGGAGTACAGGTCGGTCCGCGCGGCGAAATCGTGGTCAACGACCGGATGGAGACGAACGTGCCCGGCGTCTATGCGATCGGCGATGTGGTCGGCAAGGCGATGCTGGCGCATGTCGCGTCGGCGCAAGGGAAGGTAGCCGTCGAAAATTTTATGGGCCACCCCCGGACGATCGACTACGATGTCATCCCGACGGGCATCTTTACGTTACCTGAAATCGGGCGGGTGGGGCTCACGGAACAGCAGGCCCGTGACCGGTGCCTGGCCGTCGGGAAAGATCCGCAACAGTCGGTGCGGGTCGGACGCTTTCGCTACGGCGGATTGGGCAAGGCGCAGGCCACAGGCGATATTCAAGGATTACTGAAGGTGATTGTCGATGCGGGGAGTGACCGGATTCTCGGAGTGCACATTCTCGGCGCTCATGCCACCGATCTCATTCATGAAGCCGCGCTGGCGATGCACCTGGGCGGCACAGTCTCGCGGGTGGCGGAGATGATTCACGCGCACCCGACCTTGGCCGAGGGCCTCATGGAGGCCATGGAAGACGTCCATGGCCATGCCATTCATCTCGCACGGAAACCCTCGTCATAATGCTGCGCTCACTTCTCATCAAGGTGGCGATGTTGGCGGTGACCTTGGGATCTCTGATCTGGATCGGTTCCGTCACACCGGTCAGGCAGATACCGTCGCATCCGGTTCGGCCCGCGGCTGAGGTTCCGGCTCCGGCGACCGTACGGCAGGTCTCGATTGCGCCCCCGCAGGCGGTGTCTCCTCCCGATGGAGCGAGCCTTGTTGCCAAGGTGCCCGATGTCACGGTCGCTCCAACAGTCCAGGAATTCGAAGCTCCTGTGCGACAGGAGCAGCCGACGAGCAGCCTGCGTCCGGTTCATCGCGAGGCGGCGAGGCAAGTCGATCTCAACCACGCCACCGCGTCGGATTTACAGGCTCTGCCCGGTATCGGCCCCAAGTTGGCCCAGCGGGTGATCGATCACCGGACCGCACGCGGGCCATTCGGAAAAGTCGAAGACCTTCAGCAGGTGAAAGGCATCGGCCGGAAGAAGTTCGACCGGCTTCGTCCCCACGTGCTCGTCACCAATACCCGATCACTGGCCAGACACAAAGGAACTCTGTGACTTCCGTCGCGCAACAGTTGGATCTCATACTTCGAGGAATTGTTGAGGTTATTAATCCGAACGAACTGGAATCAAGGCTGGTTCGCTCCCTCAAGGAGCAGCGACCTCTCCGGGTCAAGGCGGGCTTCGATCCCACGGCTCCGGACCTGCACCTCGGTCACACCGTCCTGATCCACAAGTTGAAACACTTTCAAGACCTCGGACACCAGGTCATCTTTCTGATCGGCGACTTCACCGGCATGATCGGCGATCCGACGGGTCGGTCGGAGACGCGTGTCGCGCTGTCGAAGGAAAAGGTGCTGGAAAACGCGAAGACGTACGAGCGCCAGATCTTCAAAATTCTGGACCCTCACAAGACACAGGTGGAGTTCAACAGTCGTTGGATGAGCGCGATGACCGCCGATGGGTTGATCGAGTTGAGCGCGCACTACACCGTGGCTCGCATGTTGGAGCGGGAAGACTTTCATAAGCGGTACACAGAGGGGAAGCCGATCAGCATCCACGAGTTCATGTATCCCTTGATCCAGGGGTATGACTCCGTTGCGCTCAAGGCCGACGTCGAACTGGGCGGCACCGATCAAAAATTCAACCTCCTGATGGGGCGCGACCTGCAGCGTGACTATGGGCAGGATGCGCAGGTCGTCATCACCATGCCGCTTCTGGAAGGAACCGACGGCGTTCGGAAGATGAGCAAGAGCCTCGGCAATTACATTGCGCTGGAGGACAAGCCTGACGAAATGTTCGGCAAGGTCATGTCGATCAGCGATGCGCTGATGCAGCGATATTATGAACTGCTGACAACTGAAGATTTAGAGCGCGTGAAGACGGCTCACCCCATGGATGCCAAGCAATCGCTGGCGGAGCTGATCGTGGCCCGCTACCACGGGGTTGAGGCCGGTCGAGAAGCCAGGGCCATGTTTCAGCAGAAATTTCAATCGCGGGAGTTTCCGGACCAGCCGGACGCCCGTGTGACCCTGACGTCCTCCGATGTGAAGGATGTCGTCGCTCCCTCAATCGGACTCGTCGATTTGGTTGCGAGAACCGGTCTGGTGCCGAGTAAAAGCGAAGCCAGGCGCTTGATCGTGCAGGGTGGGGTTGAGATCAACGAGCAGAAATTCACCGATGCCAATGCCGCGATCCCGTTAACGGCCGGTAAGCCGCTCCATATGCGCGTCGGTCGGCGTAAGTTCGCGGTGGCCGAGTACAAGGTGTAGTCGGCTCTCGCCGGTTGCCTTGACTTAACAGCGGCTCCGGCGTAGGATTCAGTTCCTTCTTCGTGAAGGGGCGGGCGTAGCTCAGTGGTAGAGTCCTTGCTTCCCAAGCAAGTTGTCGTGGGTTCAAATCCCATCGCCCGCTCCAAAATTCCAATTCAACATTCAGTAGATTTGAATCCACGACAGAGGGTTTCGAAGGGAGTATGCTCCCTTCGTGGGGAGACACGAGGGGGCTGGCCCCCTCAGTGGGAGCCGGGAGGCAGGCCTCAGGGCCGACCCGGCGACGGAGTGTGGTTCAAATCCCATCGCCCGCTCCAAACAAGTCTTTCTCCATCACGAGCCTCCTTCATTGTTGTTGGCGGAAGAGTAAACCCTTCAGTCGTTCTTTCGTACGTCCTCGCGCCTACGGGCGGCTTTTCGAACGCGGTCTTTCCCTGGTTGCCGCCGGATAGACACCTTCGGCGGTCTTCGATCCTCTTGCTTGTTCCGGCCGTAAGATCTTCATCACTGCTCCCGAGCGATCGGATAGTCCTCCACTGATTCTCGCTTGACGATCGTGTGTCTCCTCGATCCAAACGTTGCATCAGGTCGAGCGGCATTGGCGAGTTGTTGCCGGAATGGCCGCGGGACCATGGTGCGGGAGCATGCGGAATTGGCGAGGATCGAACGGCAGGGATTGCGCGAAGCGGGTATGACAGTATTCGGCGGGTGAGCATCATCTTCACAACGTATGTACGTGAAGTCTATCGTCGCCGCTTTCGAAAGCCGCTCGGCGATCAAGTGACAAGCACGGTGCTCATAACATCCTGCGAGCTCCCGCGTTTGGTGTGCGAGTGTTCGGCGGCGCCGGGTTTGTCACGTCCCGATTCACGCCGCCCCCAACAAGAACCGCGTGTACACGTTTCGCGCGCCTTCGCTCGTTTCCGCTCCGTGCCCGTGGCCGTTGATCGACGGACTGGGCCGTGCGCGGATGGTCACGCAGTACCGTGCATTGTGGTCGGTCAATCGATAGAGGTGGAATACGTAGGATATGTGGTTACTGGGAGTCGTACCTAGGTAAGCCTTCGCTCCTAGGCCATTTTTACATCTTGCAACTGTTTGTCAAGGTCGTTATGCTGCACGTGGCAGTTGCGCTTCGGCAGCTCATCTCGCCACTTCTTTCACGGCCCACGCGGCACTCAACAACAACCATTCACGAGGGAGCTATTAAGGCCCACGCGTATACGTAATGACTGATTTTAATAAGCAGAACGTCGCGGAAGGGGCTCCGGTACTAAGTCCGTCGCCCCTAGAGAGCGAGTCTTCCGCCGACCTACATAAGTTGCCCCTTGAATCACTCAAGGCCGTGCTTGACATGACGGCCCTGGCCCTGGAGCCTGAACGATTCACCGGATCTACCTCGGCAGTGGTGACTGCCTTGGCCAGCCGATTAGCGTGCGATCGAGTCAGTCTCGGCATCGCGACTCGTAACGAACTTCGTGTGCAAGCGCTGTCGCACAGCGCCCAGTTCAACCACAAGACGGATCTTCTGAATGCGATCACTGCTTCGATGGAGGAAGCGGTCGATCAGCAACAGACGGTCCTTGTGCCCGCCCCGGTCGGATGGCCGGCGCAAAGCACGCGCGCTCATGACGAGCTTCGCCGGCGCTACGGCGCGGCGTCCGTCTGTTCGTTTCCCCTATGGGCCCACGGCAGGATCGTCGGCGTTTTGACCTGCGAGCGCGGCGGCGAACAATTATTTGACAGGTTCACGGTCGAGTTGTGCGAAGCCATGGCGGCATTGATCGGGCCCGCGCTCGACTTAAAGCGCCAGCATGATCGTGCGTTGCCGATCAAAATCTGGGAGAGCGTCCGGCGACACATCGGCACGGTGATCGGGGCCGGCCATCTGGGGGTGAAACTCTCCCTTCTGCTGATCGCGGCCCTGGGCGCATGGTTTCTCACAAGTGCGAGTGAATTTCGCGTGACGTCGAAAGCGGTGTTGGAGGGCGAGGTGCAGCGGGTGGCGGCAGCGCCCTTCCAGGGCTATATACACACCGCACCGGCCCGGGCCGGTGATGTCGTGAAAGCCGGACAGGTGTTGGCCACGCTGCAGGATCGAGATCTCCAGTTGGAACGTCTGAAGCGCCTGAACGAGCGCGAGCAACTGGCGAAGGAGCAGCGGCAGGCACTCGCTGAGCGCAATGCGCCGAAAGCCGAAATCCTCAGCGCTCAATTGCGGCAGGTGCAGGCACAACTCGATCTCGCCGCGGATAAGCTCTCGCGGACCCAGATCGTCGCACCTTTTGCGGGCGTGGTGGTCTCCGGCGATTTGAGTCAGCAACTGGATGCGCCGGTGGAAGAGGGCAAAGTGCTCTTTGAGGTGGCCCCGCTGGATACCTATCGGATCGTGCTGCAGGTGGATGAGCGGGACATCGGGCATGTCGCGGTCGGCCAGTCCGGCGATCTTCGGTTGTCGGCACTACCGCAGGAGCTGCTCCCGTTCGAGGTCGCGAAGATCACTCCGGTATCGACCGCTCAGGAGGGAAGAAATTTCTTTCGTGTCGAAGGCCGGTTCCTGACGAAGCCCTCGCAACTCAGGCCCGCCATGGAAGGCGTCGGCAAGATCACCATCGACCGGCGGCTTCTGTCCTGGATCTGGACACATGACGCGATGGAATGGCTGCGGTTGAAACTGTGGGCGTGGCTTCCCTGACAAGGAGATGTAGTGGCGGAATCGTTTTTCAGTCCATCGTGGTACCGGGTCGAAAGGTTGAAACCGAGACTTCGCAGCCACCTGCGCGTGCATCGGCATCAATACCGTGGACAGACTTGGTACGTCCTGCAGGATCTCGCGACCGATCAGTTCCACCGCTTCTCGCCCGAAGCGTACGGTCTCATCGGTTTGATGGACGGACGCCGCACGGTCCAGGAAATCTGGGAGCAGGCGAGCGAACGGTTGGGCGACGAGGCACCGACCCAGAACGATGTCATCGGCCTGATCAGTCAACTTCATACGAGCGATGCCCTGTTCTTCGATGCACCGCCTGACATGGTCGAGTTATCGAAGCGGTCGGCTACGCAGGTGCGCCGAAAACGATATACCAGGCTGGCGAACATATTCTCCTGGCGCATGCCCCTGTGCGACCCGGACCGATTTCTGGCGCGATTCCTTCCCCTCGTGCGTCCTCTTATCAGTCTGCCGGGGCTGTTGTTGTGGGGGGCACTCGTCGGGATGGGACTGTTATGGGGCGGGACATACTGGACGGCTCTGTTCCACGATTTCTCGGATCAGGCGCTGGCGCCGCAGAATCTGGTGTTGTTGTGGCTGTTGTTCCCTCTGTTAAAGCTGTGCCATGAGTTGGGACACGGCTTCATGGCGAAGGCGTTCGGCGCGGAAGTGCATGAACTCGGAGTGATGCTGCTGGTCTTTACCCCCGTCCCCTATGTTGAAACCACCGGGGCGTGGGGATTCCGGAGCAAGTGGCAACGTATTCTTGTGAGCGCGGCCGGCATGATGGTCGAACTGGCGCTGGCTTCCCTGGCGCTGATCGTGTGGATTAATGCGGAGCCCGGCATCGTGCGGGTGCTGGCGTATAACACGATCCTGATTGCCGGCATCTCCACCGTGTTGTTCAATGCCAATCCCTTGCTGCGGTTTGATGGCTACTACATGCTCATGGACTATGTGGAAATTCCGAACATGAAGCATCGGGCCGGCCGGTATTTTTCCTACCTGGCGGAGCGCTATCTCCTGTGGCAGCCAGAGGCGGAAATGCCGCATGCAACCGCCGGTGAACGGGTCTGGTTTGTGCTGTACGGGACCGCCTCGTCCCTCTATCGCATCCTGGTGGTCGTCGGCATTCTCCTGTTTTTGGGCGATCAGTTTCCGCCGGTGGCCATCCTCTTCGCAATATCTACCGGGGTCATGATGGTGGTGGTGCCGGTGGTCAAGGGCGCGACCTATCTGTTCACGAGTCCGCGACTGCATCTCGTTCGTGCACGGGCCGTAGTCACGGTGGTCTGTCTGGGTGCGGCGTTGGTGGGAGCGGTCGGGTTTGTTCCCGTGCCGTTCCGTACCGTGACGGAGGGCATCGTCTGGCTGTCCGATGATGCGATGGTCCGGGCGGAAACCGAGGGATTCGTGACGCAAGTGGTGGCGACACCGGGTTCCCAGGTGCGGGCCGGCGACGTGCTGTTCATCTGCCGGAACGCCGACCTGCGTGCGCAGCTGAACGTATTAAACTCCCGGCTTCAAGAACTCAAGGCGCGTCACACGGAGCAGGAACCGAACGATAGGACAAAGGCTGCCATCATTGAAGAAGAGACGAAGTACGTGACCCAAGAACGTGACCGTATTCGCGAACGTGTGGATCGCCTGGTCGTACGGAGCAAACAAGCCGGGACCTTCGTCACGACACGTGCTGAGGATTTCCCCGGTAAATATGTCCGCCAAGGTGATCTCATGGGACAGGTGTTGGATCTGCGCACCGTCACCGTACGGACCGTGGTGCCACAGGGAGAAATCGATCTGGTCCGGTACCAGCTCGAATCAGTCGATGTGCGTCTGGCCGAACGGTTGCCGGCGACCCAGCCGGCGGCTCTTGTCCGCCTCGTGCCGGCGGCGACGAAGCAACTGCCTAGTGCGGCGCTGGGAAGTCAGGGCGGAGGACAAGTTCCGCTGGAGCCGTCGGACGAGAAAGGGCTCACGGCGATGGGCCGGTTTTTTCAGGCTGATCTCACCCTGGCCAACTCCATGGGATTGATGGATGCCGGCGGTCGAGCCTATGTGCGGTTTCATCACGGATGGATGCCCCTGTCTGCGCAGTGGACTCGGCAGGTCCGGCAACTCTTTTTGGCGCGATTCAATGTCTAGATCATTGGGACTGTCGACCATACGAGGACTGGCGTACCCTGAGCGCTCGGCCGCTCAGGCAGGAAAGTTGGATCGTTGGGCGCAAGCCGCCGTGGCTCCGGTTCTTCGCCGTCTGCGTGCGTCGGTCGTCCGGCGGGAGCACTGGGTGCAGCAGGTCGCCGCGGCCGGCGTCGAATGTGCCCGGCTGCGCGAAGAGGGTGTGAAGTCCATGGCGCAGGACCTGCGCGCGTCCTTGACCAAGACAGGATTTCGCCCCGCGCTGGCAGCGAAAGCATTCGCGCTGGTGCGTGAAGTCGCCGCGCGGACGATCGGAATGCGCCATTTCGATGTGCAACTCGTCGGAGGGTGGATCTTGTTGACCGGTCGAGTGGCGGAGATGGAAACCGGCGAGGGCAAGACGTTGACCGCGACGCTCCCGGCCTGCACTGCGGCACTCGCCGGTCTCCCGGTTCATATCGTCACGGTCAACGACTATCTGGCGGCCCGCGATGCGGATCTGATGAGGCCCGTCTACGAGTCATTGGGCCTTTCAGTGGGAACGATAGTGCAGGGGATGACACCGTCGGAACGACAGGCCGCGTATGCCTGCGACATCACCTACTGTACCGGCAAAGAGTTGGTGTTCGATTATTTGAAAGACCGGATTCTTGTCGGGACAGCGTCGAATCGGCTGCAGGTGCATCTCGACCGTCTCCACCGGAGTCACACGCGATCGACTGATTTTCTGCTGCGGGGCCTGCAGTATGCGATCGTCGATGAGGCGGACAGCGTGCTGATCGACGAAGCCAAGACACCGCTGGTCATTGCGCGTTGTACAGACAATGCCGCTGAACATAAGGCGTACGAGCAGGCGTTGCACATGGCCCGGCAGTTGGTAGAGGGACGTGATTTCATCGTCGACCGCGGAGAGCGGACCGTACGAGTACAGCCGTCAGGGGAGACGCGCACGACGGAACTTGCCACTGCCTTTGGCGGGTTGTGGCGCGGGCGTCGTCGTCGTGAGGCCCTCGTGCACCAGGCGTTGATCGCACTCCATCTGTTTCACCGCGACCAGCAGTATCTGGTACAGGAATCCAAGGTGCAGATCATCGATGAGTACACCGGTCGCCTGATGCCTGATCGGTCTTGGGAACACGGTCTCCACCAGATGATTCAGACCAAAGAAGCCTGCCCGCTGGACAATCATCAGAGCACCCTGGCCCGAATCAGCTATCAGCGATTCTTCCGCCGCTATTTGCGTCTCGCGGGGATGACCGGAACCGCGCAGGAGGTGGCGCGTGAACTATGGTCTGTCTATCGCCTCGGAGTGGTCCGTGTTCCATCGAATCGCCCTCTGAGGCGGCGAAGGATCGTGGATCAGGTCTATGTCAGGGCCGACGACAAGTGGCAGGCGGTCGTCCGATCTATCGCAGACATGACACAGCAGGGCAGACCGGTGCTCGTCGGCACGCGGACGGTCGCGGCTTCAGAGCATCTCAGCCGCTTGCTGGGTGGCGCAGGGCTTGAGCATCAGGTCCTCAATGCTCGGCAGGATCGGGACGAGGCTGCCGTCATCAGTCGGGCCGCCGAGTCGGGGCGTATTACCGTGGCGACGAACATGGCAGGGCGAGGAACTGATATCCGTCTCGATCCGGATGTGGTTGCGCGGGGTGGACTCCATGTCATTGCGACGGAACGCCATGACTCCGGTCGTATCGATCGCCAACTGTTCGGACGCTGTGGACGTCAGGGCGATCCGGGGACCTATCAAACGATTCTCTCCCTGGACGATCAGTTGTTCGTCGACCATGGTGGATCGGTCGGACGGAGACTCAGGGGGATGCTCGGTTGCCTCGGCGCCCGCATTCCTCAATGGCTCGGGAACTTCTTTTGTTGGCGAGCTCAGCAGCGTGCGGAGCGGCTGCAGGCTCGGATGCGTCGAGCGGTCATGAAAATGGATGAGCAGTTGGATTCCACCCTCGCATTCACCGGTCGTTCGGAATAGGAACATGCCATGCGTGTAAAAACATTTACGTCATACAGTCTGTCCGCCGCTTGGATTGGAAGCCTTCTTCTGCTGTCGGCCCCCGGCGTCTCACAGGCGGCCGAGTTGAGCTGTCTGATCCAGCCGTACGTCGTCATTACCATCACCAGTCCGGTCGGGGGGTTGCTGGAAACGGTGGCCGTGGATCGAGGGGATCTCGTGAAGGAGGGGCAAATTCTCGCCGTTCTCGATACGAGTTTGGAACGGGCGACCGGTGCCGTCGCGCATGCTCAGGCCGAGTTGACGAATCGACGGCTGGCGGATCTTGAATTGCAGCGGACTTCGGCTGAAGTTGGGTTGAGGACGATTCGAAGCCCGATCAACGGGGTCGTAGTCGAACGCTACATGTCGCCGGGGGAATTCCCGAAGCAGGAGCGCATCATGCGACTGGCTCAGATTAACCCGCTTCGCGTCGAGGCCTATGTGCCCGTGTCCTTACTTGGAAAGATTACCGTCGGCATGGAAATGCACGTGAAGCCTGAAGCGCCGGTCAGCGGGACGTATAAAGCCGTCGTGACAGTGGTGGATCGTGTCGTGGATGCCGCCAGCGGGACATTTGGTGTCCGCCTGGAATTGCCCAATCCGGACTTGAAGTTGGCGGCCGGGCTGAAGTGTTCCATGGTTGTGCCGGGCAGTAAGTAGTGCAGCGTGTCGGTGTCAATGCAATAGAGTCACATTTTCTTTACCAAGAGGGGAGGTCAGTGATGAGGGATAGCGGATATTTCTCGAAGTTGCGCGAGTTTTTATCGAACGAGAGAAGAGGACGCAAAGAGGCTCTCTCCAAACGGCGGCGCACGAAGCGCGCCTCTCCCTTCAGGATGGAGCAGCTCGAAGCGCGGGTGCTGTTGGCCGGTGACCTGGCAAGTGTGACACTGCAGGCGGCGGTCGTGCAGGAACAGTATACAGAAGGGGCGATTAACATTGGGCAGGCGTCCCATAATTCGGGGTATGCCTACTATGTGTCACAGAATTTCGGGACCACCGGGGACTCGAATGCTGCACCGACCGTGTCGAAATTGCGGATTTATGAGAACGGGCAGGAACTGGGGCCGGCGCATTCACTGCATGCGGATATTCGAACACAGGGTGATGGTCGATTTAGCCACTGGGGAAATGAGCTCTATTTCTCCGCGTCAGACAACTCCAATCCGTTGACGAATGGCCGCTCCTACACCTATCGGGTGTATACGGATGGGAGTACCTCGACGACGACGTCTTCCTATGTGCAGGGCGCGATTAACATTGGACAGGCGTCCCATAATTCAGGGTATGCCTACTATGTGTCACAGAATTTCGGGACCACCGGGGACTCGAATGCCGCACCGACCGTGTCGAAATTACGGATTTATGAAAACGGGCAGGAACTGGGACCGGCGCATTCAGTGCATGCAGATATTCGAACACAGGGTGGTGGTCGATTCAGCCACTGGGGAAATGCGCTCTATTTCTCCGCGTCAGACAACTCCAATCCGTTGACGAATGGCCGCTCCTACACCTATCGGGTGTATACGGATGGGAGCACCTCAACAACGACGACCCCGACGACAACAACCCCTACGACGACTACCACCAGTGGCAGCATCAAAACCGATTTTGGTGTGTATAAGGAGCCAGCGTTGCCATCTTTGCCTTCTTCTGGTTCAAAAATCATTGATCCGACCTTCGGCACGACGATTTTGCGTCTAACCGACGGTCGGGACGGCAGCACGGATGCTTCAGTTCAATACAGCACCGTCCCTTCCTTTAACAAAAACAACACCTATGTCATGGCGGTTGAAACGCTTGGACCAAAACGGGCAAAGTTCTATGCGTTTGATCCGGTGAATTTTTCGTCTAGTGGTGGATTTGTTCTGAGCAAGCCCCCATCTGGATTGCAGGAGTATGGTTTGGTTTGGAGCGGCGTCAATTCCCAAGTGACATTCGGGGTTGGCCAGAACAAGATCTGGCAGATCGACGTTTCGACTCAACAGGCGACGCTTGTTAAGGATCTGACGTCCTACGGGGCCGGAGGCTATATCACACAGATGTCGAAGAGCCTGAACGATGATGTATTTTCCGCCTCTATCGTGAACAGTGGCGGATCCACGGTCGGGTATGTCGTGTACAAAAGGAGTACTGATACGGTTTTGCTCCGGAATCTTGTAAGCAATCTTGATGAGGTAAACGTCGACAAATCTGGCCGTTACTTTATGGCTGTCTATCGAGATGGTCACGATGAGATTTGGGACCTTCAAGGGGGTCCAAAGCTCACTGCTACTCTGACGGGGAGCCTGGGATTTTTTCACCGTGATGCAGGATTTGGGAACCTCCTTACAGCAAACGGGGGCGGCGCACTACAATTTCGGCAATTGTCCTCGCCTACGGTCATGAACGCCCTCGTTCCTGGCTACTGGTGGTATGGTCCGAACAACCAGCAGGACCATTTCTCGATGTTGGCCGACAATGAAGGGTGGGGACTGGCCAGCCGCTATTCCACGACCGGGAGTGGAGTTGCCAAAACGTTTGACAATGAAATCGTGTTAGTGGCCACTAACGGCAGCAATCAGGTGAGACGGCTCGCGCATCACCGAAGTGTGGTAAACGATTATTACGATCAGCCCAAGGCGAATATCAGTCGCGACGGGCAGTTTATCGCCTTTACCAGCAACTGGGGTAATGCCAGTGGACGACGCGATGTGTATATCGTCAAAGTTCCGCCGGCCCCGATGATCTAACGGGCAGGGAGCGGCAAGCGGCCGGAGTGCCGGCTTGCCGCTCCTCAGGTGGACCCAAAACAAGAACATGGCGACAAAGAACACATGATCTTTATTGGAAACAAACGCGCGACCAGTCGATTAGCCGTGTCCATGGTTCGATTCCTCTGCGTCGTACTACTCGGGTTTTCTGCAGGATTGGTTGAAGCAAAGTCCGAGCTATCGTGTCTCGTAGTGCCGCAGGTCACGCTCACCGTGGGAACACCGGTCGTCGGTGTGCTGAGCAGCGTGGCGGTGAATCAGGGGGATGTGGTCAAGGAAGGTGATGTCCTGGCCACGATTGAATCAAGTTTGGAGCAGGCCGAAGTTGCGTTGGCCAAGGCGAAGGCCGAGATGGATGCGGCAGAGAAAAGCACCCAAATGAAAGCCGAGTTCAGTCTGAGGAAGTCTGTCCGTGCAAAAGATTTGGGCAAGACATCCGCTATGGCGCACCACGAAGTGGATGAAGCCGAAACAGATGAACGACTTGCGCAAGTTGCCCATATCGAGGCGTTGGAGAATAAGCGGGTCGCGCAACTTGAATTGGATCGTGCGAAGGCGGCGCTGGAGTTGCGGACCGTCCGTAGTCCCATTACAGGAGTGGTGGTGGAGCGGTTTCTCTCTCCCGGTGAGTTGGTCAAGCAGGCTCCGATCATGAAGTTGGCCCGGCTCGATCCGTTGATCGTGGAGGTACTTGCCCCTGTATCCTGGCTTGGAAAAATTACTGCCGGGATGGAGGGAGACGTGCGATTGGAATGGGCCTCACCGGACCTGCATCGGGCTCGCGTGACGGTAGTCAATCCGGTCATCAACAGTGCCAGCGGTACCTTTGAAGTGCTGCTTGAACTTCCAAACCCGGACTATAAGATACCGGCTGGGCTTTCCTGCACAGTCCGGTTTGCCGTGCATTAGTTCCCCGCCTCATCAGTCACCTTTCCGCTTCCTTAAGCAAGACAACATCAACGGCGGCGGAGTAGGCTGTCCGAATGAGGCTTATACCTGTACTCGTATGTCAGGGCTCCGCGTTCATGAGGCAAGGAGAAAGGTGGATCGTATGAAGATGTATGAGAAGCGGCGAGACGTGATGGCGATGATTTTCTCGATTCTGTTGCTCAGCGGAGTTTCTGCACAGGCGCAACCGGGAGGCTCGGTACCGGATCCCTTGCCGGAATTGCGCCTCAGCCTTAGGGAGGCTATGGAGGCCGCCGTCGACAACAATCCAAATGTGCGATTGCTCAAAGAGCGGATCGAAACCGCGCGCGCCGCGAGCAAGACACAATTGGGTGCGCTGTTGCCTAATCTCTCGACCAACGTGCGCCAGACGAGGCAGAACATATTTCTCGGGACGATTGGTTTGGCGCCCGTCCGCACAGATCCTTTCAGTATCTTTGATGCCCGGGCGAATGTCTCCCAGTCGCTGTTCAGTCTGAGTTTGATCCAACGGTGGCGCGCCTCTCGAGAAGCTCTCAAGGTGGCTGAGCTGGAGTCGGAAACGACCAAATTTGACACCATGTCCGCAGTCGGGCTGCTGTATATCGAGACTCTCAAGGCCGAAGCGACCGTGAATACCAGGAACGCGAATATGCGTCTCTTTGAGGAGCTGCTGGAGCTGGCGCGGAGCAGACGCGGGGGCGGCATGGGGACGGGACTTGATACGGCCAGACTTGAGGCGCAGTTGGAAAATGAGCGTCAACAATTGGCTGCCGCTCGCTACGAAGTAGAGCGACTCAAGGTGAACATTCTACATGGGTTGGGGTTTGCTTTCGATGTCCGTTTGACGCTCACTGATGCATTGAAGCTGGAAGTGTTGGAACCACCGACCATTGATGAAGCCGTGACCGTCGCGATGAATCAGCGGATGGAAGTCAAAGCGCAACAGCAACGCATTAAGACGGCCTCCTTAACTTTGAATTCAACGGAAACCGAACGCATCCCCTCCCTGGCGGCGCAAGGGGATTACGGACTCATCGGGAACCGGATGCACAATACGCTGGATACGTATAACATCGGGTTGTTCCTCACGGTTCCCCTCTTCGACGGCGCGCGCGAAGGCCGAATCAGCGAGTCGCGGAGTCAAGTCAACCAGGAAACCATTCGCATGCGGGTCGTCAGCAACCAAGTCGTGTTGGACGTTCGGGAAGCCCTTGTGACCTTGTCGTCTGCGAAGGAACAGTTGGCGATTTCTCAGGTCGGTCTGCAGGCAGCAATGAAAGAGTTGGCCCTCGCGAAGGAGCGGTTTACGGTTCTCACCGCCGGCAGCAATTTCGAAGTGACGAATGCTTTGTATAGCCTCTCCCGGGCGAGGGACAATACGGTGGATGCAATGTTTCGGCTCAATGGTGCCCGCGTGAACCTCGCGCGGGCATTAGGAGAGCTTGATAAACTCAGCTGACCTCGCGGGGACAGTGTTCATACAGCAAACCACTCCTTTGATAGGAAGGTCAGCGCCGTTCCTGCAGGGGAGGTAGCGAAAAATTGAGGCCTGCGAAAGTCGGGAAGAGAAAGCACTGGTGCAGCTCAAACCGTAGGGCAAGAGAATACAGCACTGCAAGCCATTCCGGAGAAGGAATGCTGAGTGTGCCCAGAGACCCCGCGAGTCCCTGGTGTTGAATCGGACAGGGAAGAACTTCCGTCCGGGGGGCGGTGACGCGAGAGGGGAGGGCTGTTACGCCAGAGCAGGCGATCCTACCAGCCCCTGCTGGTGCGCTCTGATAAGGAGCTTCTGGCGGTTGGAGACGCCGAGTTTGTCGAAAATACTGGTAAGGTGATGCCGGACTGTAATGCTGGAGATGCACAGGCGATCTGCAATGTCTTTATTGGAAAGGCCTTCACTGATTAATCGCACCACCTCACGTTCCCGTTCCGTCAAACCGTCCGACCATTTAGTGGGAGCGGGAGGTGGGAGAGGTGCGGTTGAGAGAGCCGGGGTGTGACTCAATTTCAACGGAGTCGGTCTGTTGCCGATCGGCAATACGACTTCCCCGCCTGAGTCGGCAAGATAGGTGATGGTTGCAATGAGTACGGCGGATGGCTGCACTTTGAGGACAATGCCATCGACTCCGGAAGCAAGCGCCTGCCGGGTGCATTCAGTATCATCGAACCCGCTGAGCAGGATGGTTTTGACCCCCGGTGCCACTCGCTTGATCTGCTGAATCAAGTCCGGCGCCGCGCCGCCGATTTCGGTATCGAGAATGACAATGTGAGGCTGCTCGCTGGTCAGTATCTCGTCAAGATTGCCTGCGTGAGCAGTCTGCCCAACCAACCGGATCCATTTCGCGTCATCCACGATCTTCTGCAGGCCGAGCCGGAGCAGATAGTTGTTCGTGACTATGGCGACCACGGTGGTGGTTTGTATTTCTACGATTCTGCTCATCGATCCTCCCGAGTGAAACGCGCCCCAGCGAGTCGCAGGGTACACATCCGAAAGGTCTCTACGTAGTTCATCAAACAGCTACGCAACGAGTACTAGGTCGAATGTGTGATGGAGTGTGCCTACATGGCGCATATTCGCACATCGCTTCCTCTTCAGGCAATGAGCAAATCTCATTAGATTGTTCGCCGCAAAGCATTGCCGGGATTCGGTTTGCCGGGATTGGGCATCCTTCATTTATGGAACGGTCGAGATGTTCAAGATTGTGCATGTGTGCTTCTACGGGTGTGACAGCTAGTGATTTTTCTAGGTTCTCATGACGAGTATCACTAGATAGGGATGCGAAAACGAAGCGAAATAAATGCCAGTATTCGTTGTGCTCCGTTTGTGCACGCACATCGTTGCATCGTTTTGGCACAAAGGTGCTGAGTGCACAACCGGATCGCTCTAGAAGAAAAGCACCATTGTCCGATGTAAACACAGTCAGAAATCTTTAGAAGAATGCACGCACTGATGGGACTCAGAGGGCGAAGCTATGTTGAACACAATCCAATCTGGTTCTCGCACTCCGCATTCGCTGACGGCCGATGCCGCAGTAAATCTTCACTGGTACGCTATCAGCACACGCTCCAGGCACGAGAAGCTGGTTCGGGATCGCCTGGCCGGCATCGGTGTTGAGCCGTTTCTTCCGTTGGTGAAAAAACTGAGCCAGTGGACGGATCGAAAGGTTTGGACCGAAAGCCCGCTCTTTTCAGGCTATTGTTTCGCTCGCTTTTCGCTGATGAACAGCCATGCCGTGCTTCAAACGCCTGGGACTGTCCGAATCGTGGGATCGCTCATTCCCGAATCCATTCCTGATGAGGAGGTGGCGGCGATTCAGAAACTAGCGGAAAGCCGGCGTGCATTCGAGCGCCACGACTATCTGACCGAAGGGGCATGGGTAGAAGTGGTGCGAGGCCCGTTGACAGGGTTGCGTGGACAATTACTTAGGAAGGCAAATCAGGACTGTCTGGTTATCCGTGTGCATCTGATTCAGCAAGCGGCCACTGTCCATATCGATATGAGTGAAGTGCAGCCAATTAACCGAAACCTCGCCTAGCGTCGCACTCTGTTCGAACCTCTCTCCTCTGATCCCTCGTCTGGATGTCCTGAATGCGAGTGAAACCCCGAAAACGTTCTAATTTTACCAACGATGAGAGACAGCGGATCCTTGCTGCGGGGACCAACTCCACGGTCAGGATGGTCTGTAAGGAGTATGGTATTTCCCTCAGTACCTTCTACCGGTGGAGAGCCAGTGTGGACGCACATAAGAGTGAGGAAGGTGTCCGCTTGAATCATCTTGAATCCGAGAATCGACGGCTGAAGAGGCAGGTGGCCGAGTTATGGCTGGACTACACCAGTCTCAGGAATGCGCTCATCAACGGCAAGGGGCGGGAATGTTGAGAATCCAAGCTGCGGTCTCCCAAAGAATCGTCGTCCTCTCAGGCGGTGCTCTGCAGTCGTGTTGCCGAGGATATTGACGGAAGTTTGCTCTGGGTGATGTGAATTGTGCTGGCGTGCAGGTGTTAGGTTTTATCGGTGAACGTGTCTTTCCACAGTATGTTATGTCGGATAGCCGAGAAGGCGATTCCCTACGGCACGATCTGCGTTGCGCTCGTGGTGGCTCTGACCGTTCTTCCTTCATCAGGTTTCAGTCAGCAGGTGTCTTCGCCGCTACCGACAGGCACTCGCAGCCTTTCGTTTGGCGGGATGGGATGGGCGTGGTTCTCTCAGTTTGCAAACCCAGCCTTGGTGGGTGCTCTCTACATGACGCCGGATTGGCCTAAGACCGGCTACTATCCCATCTATCCGGGCTCCTTTTCCAGGCTGACCGGAGAGGAGGGCATTGCAATCGGGTCTGCCCGACTCCATCCGATGATCGGCGTGGCTGAAATTTATACGGACAACGTGTTCCGAACGAATACCAATCGACGCAGTGACTTTGCGACGACGCTGGCACCTGGAATTCAAGCCGAATTGCCCTTTGCGGGCCGCCACACCTTTGTGGCCGACTATCGCAGCAACATCCAATTGTTTCATCAGAACCCTTCGAACAATGTGCAGGATCAAACCGCGTCAGGCCGATTCAATTTCGATTTTCCCGGCGGTTTGCGACTTGATCTGCAGGGGGAGCATAAATTGGGACACGATCCGCGAGGTTCGGCTTTGGATACCCAAAACGTGGAGGTCAATAAATGGACTGCCAATAGCGTGCTTGGCCACCTGACCTATGTGGGGACTATGGCTGGCGTCCGGCTTAACCTCTCATCCACTCGCTGGACATACCTGAACAACGGGCAGAGCCTGTTCCGTAATCGCTTGAGCAACTACGCTGGGGTTACGCTCTTCGGCAACATTACGAGCAAGACGGCGCTGGTGGCCAATGTGGCGGCCAATCAAGAGGTTTACGATGAGAGCAAGACCCTTAATAGCACCACGTACAGCGCGAGTACCGGGCTTCAGTGGAATGTGACGGAAAAGACTTCGGGTGAAATCTTGGCTGGCTATCAACATCTCAAATTCGCTAATGCCGAGTCCGGCCAGACCGTGGCTGGGCTTCAATTTCCGAGAAGTAGCGACTCGTACGGCAATTTCTTTTTCGTAGGTAATCTGTCTTGGAAGCCGACGCCGTTCCTCACGCTGTACCTTCAGGGGTATCGAAGCTTTCAACAGTCCGTCGTGCTGAATACCCTGTTCTTTACGTCGACGGGAGCTAATTTTTCCGCCATTCATACCTTGACGGACAGCACCGCGTTGACGCTGAATATGGGCATCGAAAATGACAGTTTCGAAAATCCAGCACCGACGCCCGACAATCCCAATCGGGTCGACCTGATCAAGAATGTCGCAGTCGGGGTTCGATACCGAACCGTCAAATGGGCTGGCGTAGCACTGCAGTATATTTTCGAAGATCGAAGCTCGAACGTGGATCGCTTCAATTATTATGCAAATTCGGTCATGCTGTCGCTTCAAACCACGTTCTAGCACAGTGCGGTTGCCAGCCCTCTGCTTCAAGCGGGCGGATTCAGCGTCTTCTGGGCCTCACGGATGCGTCCAGCCGATGAGCTCAGACCATGCGCTCCAGAGAATGTATAGCAACAGAACGATCGATGGCTCAAATGGGACGGTATTGCCAAAGGAGAGACTGTGAACGCAAAAGCCGTTATGTCGGACGAATCCGAGCACACCCTCAGTGAGTATGCGACCGCCTGCTGGCGACACCGCTGGTTGATCGTGCTCGTTGTCGGATGTTTCGGAATTGGGGCGGCCGTGTGGTCGTTCTTGCAGGTGCCGGTCTTTCAGGCTAAGGCGACCGTCGTCATCGATAATCCAACTCCCGGAGGGCTGGACAAAGACAAGTCGTTTTATCCGGACAATAGCCCGGAATACTTCCAAACCCATTTTGAATTGATGAAGAGTCATTTTGTGCTGCAGCGGACGGCCAGACTGCTCGATTTGGCAGAGCGACCCGAGTATCAACCGAAGCCCTCTGCGATCAAGCAGTTTCTCAAGTCCCTGCTGCCAGACTCGGTGCTTGCGTTTGTGAAGCCGGTAAAAAAAGAAGCTGTCGATTCCGTCGACGACGCAGAGGAAGCTTTAATCAAGCAGTTTGCTCAGGATATCGAAATCATGCCGATTCGGGGGGCGCGGTTAGCGCATGTCACCGCGAATGCCATTGATCCGGAGCTAGCCGCTCAGATCGCAAACACGCTTGTGTCGGTGTACATCGAGCGGAATCAGGAACTCAGCACCAATTCTAAGGAGCAGGCCGCACAGTGGTTCACCGGACACCTCGAAGAGTTGCGACAAAAGGTGCAAAACTCCCAGCAGGCACTGTATTTGTTTCGCGCGAAGCATGGGTTGTTGACCGGGGAAGAACGAAAAACTGTGGCGGCCCACACCCTGGCGGAGTTGAATTCACAACTGGTCAAAACAGAGATGGCCAAGGCGGAGGCCCACTCGCGGTTCCTGCAGATTCGAGCCGTTCTGAATCCGCAAGGCGCGGGAACGGCAGGGGTAGATTGGTCGAAGTTGGACTCTCAGATTCAGGTCCTGAATTCGCCCTTGATTCAGACCCTCCGAGCGCAGGAAATCACCGTGTCGGCACAGGTGGCGGAACTGTCGGAAAAGTATGGGGCGCTCCATCCTAAATTGGCTCACATGAAAGCGGAGTTGCAGGACCTTCGGCAGCGCATCCAGCAGGAAGTACAGAAAATCTACGATTCCGTGAAGCATCAGTATGATATGGCCTTGGCGCAGGACAAAGCCGTCAAGGAGGCGATCACCCGATATAGCTCCGATAAGATCCGTCTGGAGCAGAACGAAATCGAGCACAGCATGTTGGAGCGCGATGCAGAAACGAGCCAACATCTGTACGATGTGTTTCTCAAGGCGACGAAGGAAACAGATCTGTCGTCGGGGTTGCGGGCGAACAACGTGTACTTGGCCGATCCTGCTGCCCCAAGTTCGGTGCCTTCCAAGCCGCGGACCAAGCTCAACATCATGCTGGGACTTCTGGCCGGATTGATGAGTGGCGTTGGGTTGGCGATTTTCGTCGAAGGCCGAAGCAAGAAACTCATGGCGCCGGCCGATGTCGAACGCTATCTTCCGAACGTGTCCTTACTCGGGGTTGTGCCGCTGCTCTCCAAATCTGCAGCTCAGGAGAAGGCGTTGGCACCGCCCAATGCGTTGACACCCGTTGCCGAAAGCTTCCGCATTATTCGAACCAGTCTCCTCTTATCCAACCCTGACATGTTGCCCTCGCGTATCCTCATCACGAGTCCGGGAGAGAACGAAGGCAAGACCACGCTTGCAGTCAACCTGGCGATGGCGATGGCTCAGTTGGAGGATACGCTGGTCGTGTTGATCGATGTGGATTTTCGCAACCAGCACATCCATCCTCTCTACGATGTCGGGAGTCCGGAGCAACCGCCAAAGGGATTGGGGCATCTGTTGCGAGGCGAGGCGGGATTGGACGAGGTGGTGCACCAGACGTTCGTCAAGAACCTCTCCGTCATTCCACACGGAGGGCGTCCCGCGAATCCGACGGAGTTGCTACACTCCAAATCCATGGCCCAATTGCTGAAATGGGGTGCGACAAATCGCTATCACATCATCCTGGACTGTCCCCCGGTTCTTCCCATCGCCGATGCTGCGGTATTGGCTTCCAAGGTGGATGGCGTTTTGTTGGTCGTCAGTGCGGGGGAAACCACGCGTGATGCCTGTCACCTCGCCGTACAACGCATTAAGCAAGCTGGTGGGCGACTGTTGGGGGTCGTTATGCAGAAAGCACCCGTGGCGGAGTCATCCTACTACTACGGAGCCTACCAGCAACAGCGTTGAATATCGCGGGAGTGTTACTCGGCGTGAGGCCTGGTCCGCCGCGTCCTGCAAAAATATGAATCACAGTCTTCGGATCGGGTTAAAGTGGTGGGCCACATGGCAGCGTCAAGCATCCAATCGACGGGTGTTAGCAGCTCTGTTCACGGTAGGGGGGTGTTCGCTTCTCGGCAAGGTTTCGGCCTTCGCCAAGGATGCGGTCGTTGCGTATCAATTCGGGCGTGGCGACGAGTTGGACGCGTTCCTCATCGCGCTGGTCATTCCCCAATTCACCATTACATTGCTCGGCGGATCGCTGAATGCAGCATTGATTCCGACCTACATTCAAGTCCGGGAGCAGGAAGGGCCGGAAGCTGCGCAACGAGTGTTTTCGACGGTTACGCTGCTGACCAGCGGCTTTCTTGTCCTCACTTGTCTCATTCTGATGCTTTCCGCCCCATGGCTGATGCCGCTCTTGGCCGGGGGGTATGCTACCGAGAAGCTCTCCTTAGCGAAGGCGTTGTACGCTGTGCTCTTGAGCACGATTTTGTTCAGCGGAATCGGAACGACCTGGGGTGCAGTATTAAACGCCGGGAATCGGTTTGCATTGGCCGCGGCCGTTCCCCTGGTGACGTCGCTCACCACCATGCTGGCCGTGCTGTGGTTGGCTCGCTCCTGGTCGGTGTATGCCTTAGCATTGGCTGCCGTGACCGGTGCCTTCATCGAAGCGGCTCTCTTGGGCTGGCAATTGAAACGGTTGGGGATCTCATTGTTGCCGCGTTGGTATGGAGTCACTCCGGCGACCAGAGAGGTGCTCGGACAGTACTGGCCCATGGTCGCGGCTGCATTTCTAATGGGTAGTACGCACCTCATCAGTCAAGGGATGGCTGCCATGCTGGATCCGGGTAGCGTGTCGGCGTTGGGTTATGGGAATAAAGTGACGGCGGTCCTGCTCGGCATCGGGGCAACTGCGGTCGGGACAGCGTTTCTACCGCATTTCTCCAGGATGGTAGCCCTGAATGATTGGAACGGAATTCGAGATACGCTGTTCAGTTATACAGGGCTACTCTTGGCGGTAACAGTTCCCGTCACGGCGTTCTTAATGTATATGTCCGAGCCAGTAATCGCATTGCTTTTTCAGCGGGGTGCCTTCACGGAGTCCGATACCAAAATAGTTGGTGAGGTGCAGATTATGTATTTACTGCAAGTCCCGCCCTGCATTGCAGGAATGCTCGCGGTTCGGCTTATCGCGGCAATGAAATCAACTCACATTATGCTGTGGGGAAACACCCTCAATATTTTGATGTGCGTTGTTTTGACCTACTTCTTGATGCGGCAGTTTGGAGTTGTGGGTATCGCTCTTGCCACAAGTGCTATGTACATGGTTTCATTTTGCTTTCTCTGGATAGTGTCGGTGCGTTGTTTGGCAACTAAGACAGCGGTTCGCCAAAGGAAATAAATGAGTACTTCCTTATGCAAGTCCGATAGGAGTGGCTGTGGGCTTGGACGGAACCGTATCCAACGATCGGCTCTACGCGCGCTTTAATAGGCAGAAACATCAATGCAAAAAGATGAACGGATTCTCCATTTGGATGGGCTGCGTGGCTTGGCCATACTAAGTGTCATACTCTTTCACGCGTACTCTCGCTGGAATCACATTGAACCTTGGGAGGTGAATGATTTCACAAAGAAGGTGTTTAGTAATGGGTGGCTTGGGGTCGATCTCTTTTTTATCATTTCTGGTTTCGTTATCTACTGGACTTTGGACAAGTGTCCTGGGCTGTGTCAGTTTGCGGTAAAGCGGTGGTTGCGTCTTTTCCCTGCGATGCTTTTGGGTTCGATCTTTATATTTCTAACGGGGTTCTTTATTCCTAACAGACCGCTAGGGCCTCCGCTTCTCTCAGACCTGATCCCTGGATTAACTTTTATTGAACCTTCAGTCTGGAATAAGTTGGTTGGTGCTGGCTTTCGTAGTCTTGATGAAGCGTTCTGGTCTCTTTATGTTGAGGTTAAGTTTTATTTGATTGCGGCGCTTTCCTATTACACCATCCGCGACAAGAAGGCTGTTGGTATTGCATTGTTATATCTCATATATCTGTTGTTTTTTGCATCTAGTCTTCTATTTAAAGAAGTGCACTTGGTCTTGTCTGCTTTGAGTGTGTTTACATTTATTGGTGTTCAGTATTATGGCTGGTTTTTAGTGGGCATTTTCTTCTTTCGCTATTGGAGAACAGGTGTTTCTTCGAACGCCTATTTTTCCTTATTATTTGGATGTCTGGCGGTAATTGAGGCATCGATTGGCAAGGGATATGAGGTATTCCTGCATTCCTCTCTTGTGGTGGTTATTTTTTGGCTCTCCTTTTCTTCAAAACATTTTTCGAAGGCGATGTCCAGTCGACTCATCACGGGGTTGGGTTTGGTAAGTTACCCTCTCTACCTCGTTCACCAAAACTTTGTGACGGGGTTGGCCATTGAACTCTTTCGTGTATATGATGGGCTTTGGGTTTCGCTATACCCATTGTTGTCCTTAATATTGGTTCTTTGTGTTTCTGTTGTTTTGGCTAAATATGAGCCGATGGTGAAAACCGCATTCGCTAATACACTGCTCCCCTTGAAACTGAGACCACCGCTAGGTCAGGTGCAAGCTCACCGTCTGACATCTCCCTCGAAAACGACGGCAATCTAAAACGAGAATAGACTGGCAGCTTCGGTGGTACCTTGCGAGAGGAGTGGATCGATGAAGCGGTCGAAATTCTCCAAAGAGCAGATGTAAGCTCCCCGTCAATCGAGGCAGTCAAATGAAGAACATCCGGCAGAATAATCACCCTAGCCAGGAGGTTCCCATGCGGCAATTGAAGTTTACCGAGACCCACATTGTATCCATTCTCAAAGAGGCCGATGCTGGCTGCCCGGTTAATGAGATCTGGCGGCACTAGAGCATCAGCTTTGCCACCTACTGCAAGTGGAAAGCCAAGTACGGCGGCTAGGAAGCGTCCGATGTGAAGCGGTTGAAGGAACTGGCGCACGAGAACAAGCGCCTCAAGCGGATGTATGCCGACCTATCGCTCGAGAGTGAAGCGCTGAAGGATGTCATTACAAGAAAGCTCTAAGGCCTGCTGAGCGACAGGAGGTGGTCACGCATCTTGTGGCCGTACATGGCCTCGGGCCTGTCGCGCGCTGGGGGTAGGGCGGGTGACGTACTATCGGCCGCTCCTGGACTGGGCGCGGCGCGCCGGTGATCGCGGTGCTGACGGCGGTGGTCACCACATACTCACGCTGGGGTTTTTTGAAATGCTACGACCGGCTACGGCTTGATCGGCAGCCGTGGAATGCAAAACGCGCCTGGTAGATATATTGCGGTCTGGGGTTGAATCTCCCCTGACGGACGAAGAAGCGGCTCCCCGCAGCCGCTGACGGTGCTCCCGCAATCGAATGCGGTGTGGGCCGTGGACTTCATGAGTGACACCCTGTACGGCAGTCGCCGATTCCGGACCTTCAAAATTTGGGATGAAGGGGTGCGAGAAGGCTTGGCGATTGAGATTGATACATCGCTCCCGGCGGATCGCGTGATCCGCGTGTTGGAGCAGGTCGTGGCCTGGCGGGGGCAGCCCCAAGCGATTCGGCTCGATAATAGACCAGAACTGATCGCCGATTGCTTCATGACCTGATGTGCGGAGCGAGGCATCGAATTGCGCGAGATCCAACCTGGCAAATCGGAGCAGAATGCCTTCATCGAGCAGTTCAATCGCACGTATCGCACAGAAGTGCTGAATGCCTATGTCGTCGAGTCGTTAGACCAGGTGGGCGAAATCAGTGCCGCGTGGTTACAGCGCTACGACGAAGAGCGCCCCCATGCTGCGCTGGCGGGCCTGCCGCCAGCCATTTGCCTGGCTCAATTGAAAGCCGGAAGTTCTCCTCTCATACGGTCTCGTTGACAGGGGCGCTTACATCTGCACAAGGCAAAATGCACAGCTATCTTAAAGGCCGCCGAGCGCAGATCACTCTGGTGATTTCTTCTCTATCACTCGGAGGCGCGGAAAAAGTCCTTTCAATGTTGGCCAAGCATTGGACTGAAAGCGGATACATAGTGACCGTCATAACTCTGAGTGCCAGTGAGTCTGACTGGTATGCTCTACACCCTTCTATTACGCGCGTCGCGCTGGATCTATTGTCGCCTTCGAGGCACGTAGCACATGCAATTCTCTGTAATGTAATAAGGGTACTACGGCTACGAGCCGCCATGCGGAGATCGCAGCCTGATGTGATAATAAGTTTCATGGATCGAACAAACGTCTTGACTCTTATAGCCGCTTGGGGGGGAAGGGTCCCCGTCATTGTGTGTGAGCGTACAGATCCACGACATCATACAATAGGACGGGGTTGGAATGTGCTTAGGACTAGAATGTACCGGCATGCTGCTGGCATTGTTTTGCAATCAAATTCAGTTCTAGATTGGGTTCGTCAACTGAGCCTGACCCACATATCTCACGTTATACCCAATCCGATAGATCCACAGATCGTGGCCGTTCATGGTGTCGAGAAGAAACGAGGTTCCAAGTATGTACTTGTTGGGATGGGACGACTGACGCCATCAAAACGATTCGATATTCTCCTGGAAGCCTTCGCCCAGTGTATTGGCGACAACCCAGATTGGTCCTTGCTGCTAATCGGAGACGGCACTGAGCGTCAGCGTTTGGAGGCACTCTCCTACGAATTGGGTGTCGCCAAGAACACTACATTTGCTGGAAAGGCTCGAGATCCCTCCGTGCTTCTCAGATCTGCAGATCTTTTTGTTATGACTTCAGAATACGAAGGATTTCCTAACGCATTGATAGAAGCAATGGCCTGTGGGTTGCCTGTGATTGCATGTGACTGTCCAAGCGGGCCTAGGGAAATAATTAGAGATGGTGTGGATGGCATTCTTGTGCCACCGAATGACCGTGGTGCGTTGGTTGCTGCATTAGAATTCTTGATGAAGAGTGCAACGGATCGTCAACGGATGGGGGAAAAGGCTGTTGAAGTGGTTGAGCGGTTTGGTTCCGATCGTGTTATGAGGCTCTGGGACAATCTTATTGATATATTTGTCTGAGTACCTCTCCGAAGCGATGCGCCCCGTCGTAATGTGGGGCCGTGACTCCGTCGCGTGCGTTTCACCGCGCCCCGCTCCTTTTGTCTACCACCCCTCGGTAGGGTGGTTGAACCCAGGCTGCCACGTAGGACCCTGTCCGAATTTCCGGAGCCCCCTCTAATCTCAACCTTTCAGAAGATTGAGGATTTGGTGAAAATTCTATTCTTGACGCGAGCGCTCAATGTCGGGGGCGCGGAACGCCAGTTGGTCGCTCTGGCACTAGGTCTCCTGAAACGAGGACACGAGGTGGCGGTGGCGGTGTTTTATCCGGACGGTGTGTTGGAGGGAGAACTGAAGGAGGCCGGCATTCCCATCCTCTCATTGGCGAAACGCGGACGTTGGGATGTCGTGGGGTTCCTGCTGAGGTTGATTCACATGGTGCGATCCTATAGACCCGACGTCCTGCATAGCTATATCAGCAACCTCGTTACGGTAGTCGTGCAGCCGTTCCTGACGTCGACCAAGATCGTGTGGGGGGTGCGGAGTTCCTATATGGATTTCAGCCGATATGATTGGCTTTTCCGTGTCAGTTACGGGTTGGCCTGCCGGCTGTCTCACTCAGCTGATTTGATCATTGCCAATTCCCATGCTGGACGACGAGACCACGTCGCCGATGGGTATCCGGAAAAGAAGATGGTCGTGATTCCGAATGGTATCGATACGGATCGGTTCCGCCCCAACCAAGAGGCACGTGTAAGGATTCGTGCAGAATGGGGGGTAACGGAGGATGAGGAATTGGTTGGCCTTGTCGGACGACTTGATCCGATGAAGGACCATGAGACGTTTCTGGAGGCTGCATTTGCGCTCTCGCAATCTCGACAAAGTGTCCGATTTGTCTGCGTTGGAGATGGACACCCGGACTATCGGGCAATGTTACAAGATCGGGCCCGCTCGATGGGGCTGGGGGATCGCATACTCTGGGCAGGGACGAGAACTGATGTGGTCGATGTTTATAGTGCTCTCGATACTCTGGTGAGCTGCTCGTCTGGAGAAGGATTCTCCAATGTGATTGCGGAGGCCATGGCCTGCGGCATTCCGTGCGTGGTTACCGACGTGGGAGATTCCAGACTGGTTATTGGCTCTTTAGGGGAGTTAATTCCTCCGAAGGATTCATCGGCCCTTGCAAGGGGTATTCAGCGACTATTAGACCACCGGATGGCCTCCGCGGAGGTCCGCAAGCGCATAGTTGATCGATTCTCACTGGAGGCTCTTATCTTGAAGACGGAGCGGGAACTCCTGGATCTATTCCTTCGACCAGGTAAAAATTCCCTATAATTGACGAGATTCTTCTTGCGGATGCTGGCACTGAGGACGCATTTGATCCTGCTTAGAACAACAGCTTTTATTCGATATCTATCACTGCAGGACTCCTAGTGCCTATATGGTTGTTTGAACTTATACTACTTGCGTGTACGGGGAGAACCGGGCTGGACGACCTGCCCTCGTGTAGGACTTAGCTGAGAGGCACTACTTATGAACGGGCAGAAACTGTCTAAGCAAGCGAAGCCACCTCTCACTCTGAATCAACTATTTTGAGATAGTTTCTAAAATGTTCTCGAGCATTCACAAAATATTTGCCCTGATTTCCATCGGTGTATTTTTCTGTAATCTGCCAGACTATGCACATGTTCGGCTGGGTTTTCTTTATCCAAACTTGTGGGTAGGGGGAGTAGGTGTTTTAGCTCTCCCATTGCTAATTAGGAAGGTCGTAGAGCCGGATATTTTGAAGTCCCCTGTGCTGATCTGGTGTTTTGGATATGCGTGGCTGACAATTATGTGGTTCTTGGGATCTTCGCAGTCTGATGTGGGATGGCAAGCCGTACGTTCTCGATTTCTGAGTATCATAGAACTGTTCATGTTTATTGGTATCTTTTCAGACCAACAAGCAAATCGGGTTGCGAGGCAAGCCCTTGTCATAGCTGTTCTTACGGGTGTTGTTTTGCAAATCTATGAAATATTTTTTCCGATGTCATTTAGTGAGATACCGGGGCGTTCGGCAGGATTGTATATGAATCCCAATGCTGCTGGAATGGCTCTGGTGACAGGAATGGTTTGCGCTGTTACCGTCTTGCCGTTGCAATACCGATCTGGCTTTCTATTGTTGGCTGGGGTAGGTGTTATGGCCAGCGTCTCTAGGGCTAGTATCTTAAGCTGGGGGATTGCGGTGCTAGGGCTTATGGCCATTCGTCGTGTGCGATTTAGAGACTTTGTGTTTAGCGGCGCTATCGCTCTTGTATGCGCTACCCTCATCTTAATACCACGATGGGATGAGATCGCATCTGCTCTTGATCGTAGCGGTTCTAGTAATAAAAATGTGGAGGAGAGGCTGGCGTGGTTAACTGACCCTTCTGGCGTCTCAGATGCGTCTAGCTGGTCGCGCATATACCTGGCTAAACGTGCATGGGATAGGATTGAAGAAAGTCCATTCTGGGGCAGTGGTACCGGATCCTCGTTCGAAGATGAACTTGCGCCACACAATCAATCACTTGCCTTTATGCAAGACCATGGTGTGCTGGGTGTCTTGATTTTGCCACTGTTGCTTCTGGCAGTAATAATAAGCGCCAAGGGTGGAAACCAACGAACGGCAATCGTTTTCAGCGCTACGGTCATGTTTCTCAGTTTCTTCTCGCATGATGTTCTAAGTGCCAGACACACTATCCTTTTATTGGCGTTGGTAGCTACGATGACGGATGATAAACACTCTCATCTATCGGAATCTGTCAGGCCTATAACCCCCGTTTGAACAGAGGGAGTTCCAAATGAGGCCTGATTTATTAGTGTAAGGCTTGTTCTCTACTCAATTCTTACGATAATCGGCCTTGCAGGGGCAGTGGTATCAGCGATAGCTGCATTCATAGCATAGATGCCAAGATCCCATGGCACTGTGCGTACCTTTCCGTCTCTGTCCATGTTCACTGTGATTATTTCTCCGTTGAAACCATTCATCTGGATTGGTGTTCCTTTGCCTATCGCAGGGCTACCGGATGTCAGGTGCCAATCGGATTGGGAATCGATAAACAAGGGATTTCCTATGATGGGATGTATCTGAGTGGGGGATGCCGAACAGTTATAAAAATTATTATAGTCCGCACTTAACGTGCCGGTGTAATTCCATTGACCCAACACATTGCCAGATAAACATGTGAAGATGTTATTCTTGATAGTGGGATTCATTGAAGGGGAGCCTGAGTATCCAGGCGAAAGGAAGAGATAACCACCAATCATGACGTTGTTGAAAATCGCGCTGTCCTTTGCACCTCTCATTCCAATGGAATATGCAGTACTTCCATTTTCATTCAGAACAACATTATTGTAGGCAACTGAGTTGTATGCTTCGAGGCCTGATGGCGGATCATACAACCACTGACTTCCGGACGCACCTCCCAACACAATCCCATACCCCCACGCAGATCGAATATGGACACGGTTGTTGTAAGCTTGGAAGTTTCGAACTCCGCCTTTGGCTACCAGACTAGTGCCCCACGCATCGCTACCAAGGACAATGTTGTTTCTAAAAATGGTTCCCGTATTGTTAAATGCTTCGATTCCTGAATAGCTTACGCAATTTTCAACGAGACTAAAATCCTGGTTGGTCTTGACACCGTGTCCACGAGCAGGACTTGCGTCGATCAGCATTCCTCGAACCTTGCATCCTACATGGCCGCTAGACTGATTCGATGTGCTAGGTGTACTTGCCGACCAACATCTTACCGCAGTTCCAGAGGCGCTATTGACGGATGAACAAGGAACATTTGATGCTGAAATGCTCGAACGTAAACCTTCGATGGTGACATGGCTTGCGGATATGCTGATATTGGGGCTGCATCCGGATGTTGAACTTAAAATTGCCAAGTGTTTATTTTGTGCCCGAAGTGTGATCGGTTCTGATGCTGTGCCAGAATTCCGAAACACGATTTCTCCTTCGGTGTAAGTCCCATCCATTACGATTGCCGTATCTCCTGAAACCAGTGTGCGAGCGGCTTTGCCGATGGTTTTCCAAGGCGCTTCCTCTATTCCTGGGTTGGAATCATCGCCACTCGGTGAAACGTAGAAGAGACGCTCCGCAGCAGCGGGTGAGGTACTCATAAATGGGCCTGGAAATGTCAGAATCGAAATTGTCGCCAGAACACAAGTCATCCTTTTGACCTTAGTAACGTGGGTAAAGGTAGACATCTTGACTGCCTCCGGGTTCTTTTTTAGGTATCGCGCTGTGACCTGATGGAGCAATGAACGTGCCTGGATACCCACAGCCCTGTAAGCAAGACGATATTTGAGAGTCCTATGATTTCAGTGACTTTCCAAGGACGGCTGGCCTCCTGAACGACTTTGTGCCGACGAGGGCCGTACACTGTGCAGGAAAGAGCCTACGGTTACTCTCCGGCAAATACCTTGGTAAGAGGGGATAACCACTTCCCGCCGAGCTACGAAAAGGCAAAATAGCCCCCCCTGAGTTGCATGATGAGTATAACCAAAGAGCCAGGAAGACAGAGTCGAGACAAGCAGATTTCTGTGCTCTGCCTCATCACGGCCCTCACGGGCGGTGGGGCGGAGATGATGTTGTACCGGCTGCTGTCCCGTCTGAATCGTACGAAGTTCAATGCCCAAGTTGTTTCCATGATGGAATTGGGGCCTGTGGGAGAGAAGATCCGTACGTTGGGAGTGCCGGTTCGGTCCCTCGGTATGCAGCAGGGAAAACCCAGCCCGCTTGCGCTAGCCAGACTAGCTCAATGGTTGAAAAGAGACAAACCAGATGTCATTCAGACCTGGATGTATCATGCCGATTTGTTAGGCAGTCTGGCAGCGAAGCTGGTCGGGAATATCGCGATTTCCTGGAATATCCGTCATAGCGATCTCAGCGGCAAGGAGTCCAAGCGACTCACTCATCTCACTGCCAGGCTTTGCGCACCCCTCTCACGCTGGGCTCCTCAGAAAATCGTCTGTTGTTCAGAATCCGCGAGGAAGGTTCATGCGGACTTAGGGTATGCGGCTGAGAAAATGGTGGTCATTCCCAATGGATATGATCTCGATACCTTTCGGCCAGACAACGTAGCCCGCCAGGCCATCAGGAGGGAATTGGATATTCCGGAATCGGCTCCGGTGATCGGTCTCGTGGGGCGCTTCGACCCTCAGAAGGATCATCGCACGTTTCTCAAAGCAGCCGGGCTCTTCCATCGGGATAAACCCGATGTGCGTTTCATTTTATGCGGGGAGGAGATCACCCCTCAGAACCAGACGCTGATGGCCTGGGTAGACGAAATGGGCCTTCATGATTGCTGTCATCTGCTGGGCCGTCGCGATGATATTCCTCGGTTGACCGCCGCATTTGATGTTGCCGCCCTCTCGTCTTCCTTCGGGGAAGCATTCCCCAACGTCGTCAGCGAGGCGATGAGTTGTGGCGTTCCTTGTGTGGTCACAGATGTCGGGGATGCGGCGCTGATTGTCGGGGAAACCGGGGTGGTCGTCCCGACCAAGGACCCTGCCGCATTAGCGGCAGGATGGCGGCGCTTGCTCGACTTGGATATTCAGGTGCGCGAGCAGCTTGGATCGGCCGCCAGACAGCGTGTGACAGAGCGGTATAACTTGCCGGAAATCGTGTCGCGGTATGAGCAGCTCTTTGAAGAATTAGCAGGGCGGCCGTCAATGTCAGACTCATTGGTTCGCTGGGGGTAAGTATGTGTGGGATTAGCGGATACATTGATACGGCGAGAGTGCAGGGTGAGCGTGACCTCACGCAGACAGTTCTGCGTATGGCCAGAACCCTTCGCCATAGAGGGCCAGATGACGTGGGTACCTGGGTAGATCCTGCTACTGGCGTTGCCCTCGGACACCGTCGACTATCGATTCTTGACTTGTCTCCATTGGGTCATCAACCGATGCGGTCCGTTTGCGGGCGATACGTCACAAGTTTTAACGGCGAGATCTATAATTTCAGAGCTCTCCGTGAGGAACTAGAAGGGAAGGGGCACAGTTTTCGAGGGCACTCGGATACTGAAGTCATGCTGGCGGGCCTTTCGCAGTGGGGGCTGGACTCGGCTGTAAGGCGCTTCAATGGGATGTTTGCCATCGCAGTATGGGATCGTGAAACACGTCTGTTGCATTTAATCCGGGATCGGATGGGGGAGAAGCCACTTTATTACGGGTGGGCCGGCAAGACGTTCCTGTTCGCGTCCGAATTGAAAGCGATCCGCGCCCATCCACGTTTTGAAGGGGTGATCGACCGCGGGGCTGTCGCTCTGTTCATGCGACACAATTACATTCCAGCCCCCTATTCCATCTATACAGGAATTGCCAAGGTAGTCCCCGGCGAGATTGTCACCATCGCGCCAGATCCGGCCGTTGCCTCGCAGACCCATCCCTATTGGTCGGTAGCCTCCGCTGCGGAACAAGGACGAGACGAACCATTTAAGGGGACTGTTGCCGAGGCAATCAGGTGCCTGGATGAGCTATTGAGGGATGCGGTTAAACTTCGCATGGAGTCGGATGTGCCCTTAGGAGCCTTCCTGTCTGGCGGCATAGACTCTTCAACGATTGTGGCGCTCATGCAGGCGCAAAGTAGCAGGCCGGTTCAGACCTTTTCGATTGGTTTTCATGAAGCGGCCTACAATGAAGCCCATCATGCAAAAGCGGTGGCTGAACATCTAGGAACTAACCACACCGAGCTGTACGTGTCGCCTGCCGAAGCGATGGAGGTCATACCCAGGTTGCCGGCCATTTATGACGAGCCTTTTTCCGATTCGTCTCAGATCCCGACCTACCTGGTCTCCGAGCTGACAAGGCGACAGGTTACAGTGGCCTTGTCGGGGGACGGTGGCGACGAGTTGTTTGCTGGATATGGGCGCTATTTTTGGGCGGCGAATCTCTGGGGCAAAGTAGATGCGATCCCACCATTTTTAAGGAAACTTATAGCGCGTAGCCTCACAAGGCTCTCACCGAGAACTTGGACGGCGCTGTTCCGTGGAATTGCACCGATATTCCCGAAGCGTCTGCGGTTTCGCAATCCTGGAGACAAGCCTCACAAGCTGGCAGAAATCCTGACAACCGAATCCCTTGAAACCCTTTATCTGTCGATCGTGTCTCATTGGCAAAGCCCGACTAAGGTCGTCCTTGACTCCACGGAGCCGTTGACAGTGCTGACCGATCATGCTCGCTGGTCTCGCTCGGCGGAGATCTTCGATCACATGATGCATTTGGATATGCTGTCGTATTTACCTGATGACATTCTCACAAAAGTGGATCGTGCCAGTATGGCTGTGAGTCTAGAAGCACGTGTACCGTTGTTGGATCATCGCGTCGTCGAGTTTGCCTGGAAATTGCCCGTTTCGATGAAAATTCATGAAGGGCAAGGTAAATGGATCCTGCGACAAGTCTTGAACCGATATGTTCCTGCCACGCTGTTTGATCGTCCCAAAATGGGCTTCGGGGTTCCCATCGACAGCTGGCTGCGCGAACCCTTGAAAGAATGGGCTGAGTCTCTCTTAGACGAAAAACGGCTACTCGATGAGGGCATCTTTAATCCTGATCCCATACGCAAGCAGTGGAGCGAACATCTATCAGGCACATGCAATTGGCACTACTATCTATGGGATGTGCTCATGTTTCAGGCTTGGTTAGATGAGGAGCGAAAGACAGGAGACGTCAATTCTACTAATTCTGTCGAACAGGGGACCTTTCTTGCATGAACGGACAGCGCGGTACCATGGTAGTCAGTCTGGATCTCGAACTCTGCTGGGGGCGGTTCGACAAGGTGCCGGTGCCCGTACTCGAGGCTGATGCCGCGGAGGAACGGATTCAGATCAAGCGCTTGCTGGCGCTGCTCGATCGATACGAAATCCCTGCGACCTGGGCGACAGTGGGACATTTGATGCTTGAAGGTTGCACGAGGCACGACGGAGCTGTTCATGCAGAGGTGATGCCGCGTCCGGACTATTCCTGGTTTCCGAAGGACTGGTACGTCCACGACCCTTGTACGAGCGCGATTCAATCACCTGGTTGGTATGCTCCGGATATCTTGGAGTGGATCAGGGGAACACGAGTGCGGCATGAAATCGCGTCGCATTCATTCGCCCACATTTATTACGGCGACCCCGAGTGCAGCGCCATGGCAGCCCGGGCCGATCTCACAGCCGCCATGGCGGCCGCCTCCAAGCACGATGTCCTGCTGAGAAGTTTCGTGTTCCCACGGAATCAGGTCGGACATCTTGACGTGTTGCGCGCACAGGGCATCCGCGCCTATCGCGGGGCGGACCCCACTCGGTTTCGTCGGACCAAAGGGGTCCTCTACAAGACATTGAGCTTTCTTGACCAACTGCTGGGGTTGCCTCCCAAGGCTGTGCGTGCCGAAGAGGTTATGCCGGGACTCTGGAACATTCCGGGGAATCATTTCTATATGGCGCGCAACGGCGTTCGGAAAATGATTCCGATGGCCAGCCGCGTCTGGAAGGGTAAGCAAGGGATTCGGCAGGCCATTCGGACCGGGAGCTTGTACCACTTGTGGTTTCACCCCTTCAATCTGAATGCGGATGCGGACGCCATGTTGTCCGGGCTGGAGAAAATATTTGCCTATGCCCACAAGTTGAGGGAGCAGGGTGTGCTAGACATTTACAGCATGGATGACTATCGAACTCATTTGGCCGCGGGCGCCGGCGAAGCCGTCGGCGCGCTACCGACCGAGGCCTTTGCATAGAGCACACCATCTTCTTTTCTATCCTCAGTGCTGATTGTCTCAGGCGGATATGGCGTCCATCAAGCTCGTCCACGTCACTACTGTGCCGCAGTCGCTGTTCTTTCTCAGGGGACAGGTCGGCTATATGAAGGACCGCGGATTCGACATTCACGGGCTCTCGTCGCCGGGGGAGTTTCTCTCTCGTTTCGCCGAACAGGAGCGTGTGGTCGTGCATCCGGTCGAGATGCCCCGGCGCATCACTCCCATGCGAGACCTTGCGGCGGTCGTGGGAATTTGGAAAGTGTTGCGACAGGTCCGCCCTCAGATCGTCCATGCCCACACGCCGAAGGGCGGCGTCCTGGGGATGGTCAGCGCCTGGCTCGCCCGCATCCCGGTGCGGATCTACCACATGCGCGGATTGCCCTTTACCACCGCCTCCGGCTGGAAACGTGCGCTCCTCATCTGGAGCGAGCGGATCTCCTGCAGGCTTGCCGACCAGGTGTTCTGTGTCAGTTCATCGGTCCGTCAGGTTGCCTTGGAGAACGGGCTCTGCCGACCGGACAAAATCGCTGTACTTGCGCGAGGCAGCGGCAATGGGGTCGATGCGGTCCGGCGGTTTAACGGGGCGGATCTGTCTCCCGCTCTACGAGAGGAGACCAGGCGGCGCTACGGAATCCCTTGTGATGCGCTGGTGCTCGGATTCATCGGCCGCATTGTCCGCAGTAAGGGGATCATCGAGTTGGCCGGGGCCTGGAAACAATTGCGGGCTGAGTTCCCGACTCTGCATCTCCTGCTCGTCGGGCCGTACGAAGCACAGGACCCCATATCACCGGAGGTGGATGAGGAGCTCCGGCGCGATGCGCGCGTGCATCTGATCGGGGAGGAGTGGAATACCCCGCCGTTGTATGTCGCGATGGACGTGCTGGCGCTGCCGACCTACCGGGAAGGCTTTCCGAATGTCCTGCTGGAAGCCGCCGGGATGAAGGTACCGGTCGTCGCGACGCGTGTGCCAGGTTGCACCGATGCGGTTCAGGACGACGTGACAGGGAAATTGGTTCCACCCTACGATTCCGGCCGGCTGGCGGCCGCCGTCAAAGAGTACCTGAACGACCCGGAACTTCGTCGCCGTCATGGAACGGCGGCGCGTGACTGGGTGTTGCAGGAGTTCCGCCCGCAAGGCATCTGGCAGGCCATTCATCAAGAATATGTGCGTTGTTTGCGCGGCAAGGGCCTTCTACCGGCGGACGATCACGGGCGCGAGAATCGGGGCAATGCAGAGTCCGACCATTCCCGTGCCCAATGCTTGTGAGCTCATCATGCAGACGCAGCAGTGGTTGGTCAAGACTCGTCAAGGGGGCGTCGTGGGACACGTCAAGAGCCTGACGATCTGTCATTGCTCGAAGCGGATCGTATCGGCCCTGCTTGTTTTGCGTAACAGCGGACAGCAGGTGCAGATTCCGTGGAATCGATTCGATATGGTCGAGGAACAATTGGTGCTTCGTGTTCCGGTTGATCGGCTCACCCGCGAGCTCCAATCGTGTGGGGAAACGCATGGCCAGGCACATCTCTGATATGGAATCTCGCGAAGCAATAAATCGGGAACCCGGCTCGACTCGATCGGGGCGTCGGATCTCACGCCGGGCGCTTGTCACCGGGCTTCTGTTGACCGTGCTTGCGTGTTCGCTCCTACTGGAGCTGTGTTCCTATGTCTACTTGCGTGTGGCAGAGGGATACGACGGGCAGCATCTGATGATGCATCAGTTCGACGATTACAAGAACATTCACCCGACCCCTGGTTATCAAGACACGCGAGGCGTGATACACAACGCCCAGGGTTTTCGCCGGGCTGAAGACGTAGCCATGACGAAGCCGTCAGGCACCTATAGGATTTTTCTCATGGGTGGATCGACCGCCTACGGGTTGGGGTCGTTGTCTCCGCAGGGCCATCAGAAGTATCCGGTGCTCAAGAATTCGGAGACCATCGATCACTATCTGGAAAGCTACCTGAAGGACCTGCTGCCCTCTCGTCGTATCGAGGTGATCAATGCGGCTATTCCAAGCCACTCCAGCCATCACCATCTCATCTATTTGAATCAGACGATCTTGAAGTATCGTCCTGATATGGTGGTGTTTGTCGACGGGTATAACGACTATTACCCCTGGGAACAAAACTATGATCAGTTTCGTGACTACCCCTACCGCCAATGGTCGCACCTCTACCTCGATGAACCTTCTCTCAAGGCTTGGGCCGGCTATACGGGATTTTGGCT
Organism: Nitrospira defluvii; assembly: GCA_000196815.1. Classification (GTDB taxonomy): domain Bacteria; phylum Nitrospirota; class Nitrospiria; order Nitrospirales; family Nitrospiraceae; genus Nitrospira_A; species Nitrospira_A defluvii_A. The sequence continues at coordinate 2,636,820 of FP929003.1, read as the reverse complement.
CTATCGGAAGAGCCACTTCGTGTACCTGGCCGGGAAAAAGCTGCGTCCGCTCTGGTGGGCCATTCAAAACTTGCGCCCGCAGCCACGGCGAGAACTCAATGTGGAGGAGGCGCTGCACAATCTCGAGCTCAATGCGGAAGGCAACTTTCTTCGCATGGTGGAGCGGGACGCGCTGATTCTCAACCACGAGGGAATCGTTCCGGTCTTTACATTGCAGCCGGATCTTTTGTTCGAACAGCGAAAGGTGCTGACGGAATTCGAACAGCGCTTGTCGGCGGAAGTCGATCAAGCCCAGCCGATCAACTACCGACAGTTCAAGAATCGGGCGCGTTCCTTCGTGACTGCCAAGCTGCAACAGGTGACAACGGCACAGGGCGCGCCGTTCATCGACATGACGGACATCCTCGGCGAGATCAAAGACGATGCCTTCACGGACGATTGTCATTTGACGCCGCCGGCGAACGAGACGGTGGCGCAGTACATCGGGCATCGCATTGCGCCGCTCATTGCCGCCTCGATCGAAAAAAAGGAAAAGGGAGGCCGGACCTCGTGACGGTTGATCGGTCGTGTTCCGAAGGGTTTGTCCGGACGCGATGGGACAAACGGATGCTGGACCTGACCCTCATTCTTGTGGCCGCGCCGGTTGCGCTGCCGCTGCTGGCAACACTCGCGCTGGCGACGTGGGCCGTGCAAGGCTCACCCGTGTTATTCCGCCAGCGGAGGCCAGGTATCGAGGGGAAGCCGTTCACCATCTATAAGTTCCGCACCATGCGCCAGCTTCCTCCCGGGGTCGCGGCCGATGCGAAATCTGACGGCGAGCGGCTGACCAGGTTCGGGAAGTTGCTCCGGAGCACGAGCCTCGACGAATTGCCGGAACTGATCAACGTCATCAAGGGCGATATGAGCCTGGTAGGGCCCAGGCCCTTGCTCATGCAGTACCTCGATCGCTACACACTCGAACAACAGCGCCGGCATGATGTCTTGCCGGGTATTACGGGCTGGGCACAAGTGAATGGTCGGAACGCCCTGACCTGGGAAGAAAAATTCGATCTCGACCTCTGGTACGTAGCCAACCATTCCCTCTGGGTCGATCTGAAGATCCTCGCCATGACGGCCTGGAAGGTAATCCGGCGCGAGGGTATTCAACACCCTGGCCAGGTGATCATGGAAGAGTTCAAGGGTTACCGCAACTGAGTCTGCTCCACTCCCGACCACACGAGCCTCGTAAGAGACGTCCTTCACCGTTTGACACCATTCCGAAGGACGTCGCCATGACAGGGGATCCGCTCTGCGGCCTGCGTCGCCGACTGCCTGATCCATCGCAGTTCTGTCCACCGTGAATCTGCAGTGCGCCAACAGATCCATTTCGGCAAAGGAAGGTCGCTATGAAAGCTCACACGTTCGGTGATGCAGTCGAAGTGTTCGCCACCAGTCCCCAATCGGCAGAAAGCACGACGGATGCGTATTTGAAGGAGGTCATTGAGATCGCTCAATGGAGCGAGCAGGAGGGCTGTACCGGTACCCTCGTCTATACGGATAACCGGTTGGCCGATCCCTGGCTGGTCGCGCAGATCATTCTCCAGAATACGAAGACCCTCTGTCCGCTCGTGGCGGTGCAGCCCCTCTACATGCACCCCTATGCGGTAGCCAAGATGGTCAGCACCTTGGCCTTTCTCCACGGGCGGCGGGTGTATCTGAACATGGTCGCCGGCGGGTTCGCCTACGATCTCAAAACGCTGAAGGACACGACGCCCCATGATAAGCGGTACGATCGGTTGCGTGAGTACACCCACATCATCAAAGCCCTGCTTTCCGGAGGGGCGGTGACGTTTCAGGGCGAGTATTACGCGGTGGACAATCTCCGCCTGACTCCTGTCTTGCCGCCGGAGCTCTTTCCCGGAATTTTCTTGTCCGGTTCATCCGAGGCGGGGCTCGACTGTTGCCGCGCTCTGGGCGCCACCGCAATCAAATATCCCAAGGCACCCAACGAAGAAATGAACGCTCTCGATGGACTGGAGAAGGCCGGGATCAGGATCGGCGTCATTGCACGACCCGAAGAAGACGTAGCCTGGAACGTGGCCTATAAACGATTCCCGGAAGACCGGAAAGGGCAGTTGGCCCACCAATTGACGATGAAGGTGTCGGATTCCCTCTGGCACAAGCAGTTGTCCGACCTTGCCGAGAGCACAACGGTGGATCGAAATCCTTACTGGCTCGTGCCTTTCCAGAACTACAAGACCTTCTGTCCTTATCTCGTGGGCGGGTACGAGACCGTGGCACGGGAGATCGCCCGCTATATCGGCGCGGGGTATCGGAGTTTCATTCTCGATATTCCACCGGACAAGGAAGAACTGCGGCACACGGGCGTGGCGTTCCAACAGGCCTGGGCCATGGCTGAAAAGGGGTGACCATATGGGGATACAGCAACCGATACGCGGCCCCTTGAGGGGGTTCATGGAATCCATGCGCAGGGTCGGATCACGGCCGGCCCTGTACGTCGACGGCAAGGTTCACTCCTATGAGGAGTTGGGCCGTCTGGCCGGGAGGATCGCGGCCACGATTCGAAAAACGTCTCCGCCGCCCATGCCGCTGGTCGCCTTGCTGGCCCATCGGAGCCTCACGGCTTACGCGGGGGTACTGGGCATCCTCGGAGCGGGGAAGGGCTACGTACCGTTGAATCCCAAGCTGCCGACCGAACGGTTGCTGCGGATTCTCACCCTGGCCGGTCCGGACATTCTGATCGTCGGGAAAGAGGCGCGGAGGCATCTGGAACTGCTGCTTCCGAAACTTCCACAGCGAACCGTCTTGATCTGCCCCGATATGGAGGATCTCGACGGACTCAGCGCCTCATTTCCACAGCACCAGTTCGTTCCCGGCAGCGCCATGGCAGAGGGAGCACTTCTCGCTGCCGATCCCCGGGAAGGCGACGATCCGATCGCCTATTTATTATTCACGTCGGGCAGTACCGGCGACCCGAAAGGCGTGCCGGTTCGACAAAGCAACCTCGCGGCCTATGTCCGGTATATCGCCGACCGATATGCGGTGAACGACGAAGACCGCTTCTCGCAGATGTTTGAGATGAGCTTCGACCTGAGCGTGCACGACATGTTCGTCTGCTGGGAAGGAGGCGCCTGCCTCTATGCCATGCCGGACCATACTGTCATGGCGCCCGCCAAGTTCATCCGCGACCATGCCATTACCATGTGGTTCTCGGTTCCGTCGGTCATCGGGGTCATGGAAAAACTCGGGATGCTCAAACCCGGACTGTTTCCCACGTTGCGGGCGAGCCTGTTTTGTGGAGAACCGTTGCTCGGTCGGCATGCCCAGGTCTGGCAGGAGGCCGCGCCGAATTCGTTGGTCGAGAATCTCTATGGTCCGACCGAAACCACCATCGCGATTACTCACTATCGTTGGAATTCCGAAATTTCGCCCGATATCTGCAAGTCGGGAATCACGCCGATCGGCCGCGCGTTCACGGGCCAGAAGACCTGCGTGATCGACTCCACGTTCCATTCGGTCGCCGCGGGAGACAGCGGGGAGTTGTGTCTCTCCGGTTCCCAGGTGACGCAGGGGTATTGGAATAACCCCGAACAGACCAAGAAACAGTTCGTCACCTTGCCCGGAGCAGGCGACGAACTCTGGTACCGGACAGGCGATCTGGTGATGGAGGATCGAGACGGCTGCCTGCAGTATCTCGGACGAATCGATCATCAAGTGAAAATCCGGGGGCATCGGGTTGAATTGCCTGAAGTCGAGTTCACCTTGCGGGAAGCCTCGGGATCCCAGCAAGTCGCGGCGCTGGCCTGGCCGGTGAAGGAAGGCCTGGCCGAGGGAATCGTCGCGTTCATCGCCGGAGACGCCGCGCAGGAGGTCGGGCCTATCCTGCAACATTGCCGGCGCGTTTTGCCCGATTACATGGTGCCGAGCCGCATCAGGTTTCTGGAACACATGCCGTTGAACGTGCATGGGAAGACGGATCGAATGAAGTTGCGGGAATTATTGAAGGAGGAACAGCAATGAGGACAGCACAGGAAACAGCATTGGCGAAACATATCACCGAGTGGGTCAAGCGGGGCCGAAGCACGAACGGTGTGGATGTACCGGACTTTTCAGAGGACACGGATCTGATCGCGGCCGGGATTCTGGATTCGCGGGGATTCATCGAAATGATGCTCGAGGTTGAGCAACAGACGGGAAATCGCATTGATTTAAACGACATAGATCCGAGTGAGTTCACCACGATCAAGGGCCTCTGTCGATGTGCCATGTCGCAAGCGTCACCCTGTTGAAAGGAATACACTCATGAATAAAATCGTCGAAACATATTCGCGCCTGGCGGATGAATACCGTCGGGACGAGGAGTCGCAATCCTGTTGGTATCTGGCTGCGGAAAAAGCCTTGGCTGCGATCGAACTCAAGGAGCGGTATCGCACGGTCGCCGATATCGGCTGCGGGACCGGACGGGCCCTCTGCGAGTTGGCGTCTCACGAAGGGGGCGATCGCCGTTTCATCGGTGTAGAACCGGCCGATAACATGCGGGCCCTGGCCGCGGAATTGGCGCGCGGGCAGGCCAACATCCGCCTGTTCAACGGGTCGTTCGAGCAGATTCCGCTGGAGTCGAAGAGCATCGACTATCTCTACAGCATCTTGGCGTTTCATTGGACGACGAACCTCACCCGGTCGGCGGAGGAGTTGGCGCGTGTGCTGAAGGACGACGGGGACATGGATCTGTTCTTCATCGGCCGCAACAACGGTCATGAATTCATCCGCAAGACGACCCCTGTGTTTCTCAAATACATGGGACCGGCGGCGCTATTGCGGTCGGCGGGGATGCGCCAGCAGTTGACAAAGGATGAGGCCCAACAGCTGTTCGGCAAAGCCTTTGCGGGACGCGCGGTGACGGTTGAGGAGTCCCACGACACGTACTTCGATACCCTGGAGGGGCATTGGACGTGGTGGGTGCGTATCGAGGGCCAGCTGGTCGACATTCCGGCCGAGAAGCGCGCCGATTGCGACCGTGCGGTGAAAGACTCGATCGCTACTCTTCAGAGTCCTGAAGGCATCCCCTACACGATTCACATGTTGCGCGTGAAAGTCCGAAACCAGGCGGGCGCGTAGGTCCAGAGATCGGATACATGACCATGAGAACACTCTTCATTGTGGGCGCAGGCGGATTAGGGAAGGAAGTCGTGGACATCGTCCAGTCGTCTCCCCTCGCGGCGCAGTATGCGCTGGCGTTTATCGATGACACCGTCGCGCCAGGGACCATCGTGCATGGGGTCGAGGTCGTCGGCTCTCGGGCCTTCCTGAGAGCCGTCGATCCCGAGCAATCGGCGGTGTGCGTGGCCATCGGCAGTCCGGCGGTCCGCCGCGACCTGATCGGAGAGATCGAAAGCTGGGGGTTGTCGCTCCCGGCGATCGTGGATGCTTCGGCTCTGATCCGACCGTCGGTGGTTCTGGGCCCCGGCGTCATTGTCGGGGCACGGGCCTTCGTGAGTTCCCAGAGCGTGATCGGCGCTCACGTCGTGATCAATCCGGGGGTGCTCGTGGGGCATGACGTCGTGATCGGACCCTATGCCGTCATCGGGGGAGGCGCGATGTTGTCCGGTGGGGCCAAGGTGGGGGAGGGCACCCTCGTGGGAGCCGGGGCTTCCATTCTCTTGAATACGCCGGTCGGGGATTGGGCCACGGTCGGCATGGGGGCGGCCGTCTATGCAGCCGTGGAGAACGGCACAACCGTGCTGGGAAACCCGGCCAGGGCTCTCCCGGTCCTGCGCAAGAAGAATGAAGCGGCCGGCCTGGCTGCTGGGACCTCGACGAATTCGGCGCCGGTGGCGCCATAGGGCCCTTCGGCGTTCCGTCATCTTTGTTAGGCTGGACGGGGAGGTTGCGATGCATGCGGAATTTATTTCGCCCGATGATCCACGGTGGCAGCGGTATCTCGAATCAAACTGGCACGACTTCTACCATCTACCGGATTATGTGAAGTTGTGCGCCTATCATGAGGGCGGGATCCCCATAGCGTTCTACGCCCAGTATCGAGGCGCGTCGTTTTTAGTCCCCCTGATCATTCGCCCCCTGCCGGAGTCGCTGAATGCGTCTCCGGGATGGTGTGATTGCGTCTCGCCCTACGGGTATTCCACCCCGCTGGTGGCTCCCACGCAGGAGCAGTTGCCGGCGTTTATCGAGGCCTTTGTCGCGCTGGCAAAGGAACGGAACATGGTGGCGGCATTTTTTCGCCTCCATCCCTTCTCAGAGCTCAACAAGGGAGATCTGTGCCGATTCGGGCAGCTGGTGCACCATGGGCCGACCATTTATCTCGACTTGTCCCTCACGGAGGATGAGTTCTGGAAGCAGGTGCGAAGAAATCACAAACAGAACTATCAGCGGCTAGTCCAGGATGGCTTTGACGTGTCGGTCGACGATTGGGGGCGTTTGGGAGAATTCGCGTCGCTCTATCGTGCCACGATGCAGCGGGTGGGGGCAGTGACGTGTCTGTATTCGGAGCAATATTTCACCGATCTAAAGACCATTCTCGGTCCTGCCATGCATCTCTGTTGCGTTCGCTCCCCAAGCGGATCGGTGGTGGCAGGGGGCATCTTCGTCGAGATGGGAGGATTGGTGCATTATCACCTGTCGGCGACGGCGACGGAGTATCTGCGCCTGGGACCGAATAAGCTCATTATTCCCTTCATGCGGGCCTGGGCGCAGGAGCGGTTGAACCGGGTCTTGCATCTGGGCGGTGGAGTCGGAGGCGCGTACGATTCGTTGTTCCACTTCAAGGCAGGATTTTCAGATGCCCGGGCGGATTTCTACTCTTACCGCCTGATCGTGGATCAATCCAGGTATGAAAATCTGTCGCAGGTGGCAGCGACGCAAGCCGGGGGAGATCACTCGATTCCGACGAATTTTTTTCCCGCCTATCGCAGGGCCGTACCCCATGCACCCCATCTGCCGCCGGTCCCGGCGGCGTCGGTGGTCACATCCGAGCCTGGTGTGGACGCCTGACTTCCAGACGGCTGACTTGAATAATCCATCACCCTCGCGAGACAGCGGTGTATCGATGGCCAGCGCCTCATCTCCCATCATCAGGGCGGCATCACCGGACGATAGTATCGCCATGGCAGAAGTCGTTCGCGCGGCTGCAAGCCCGCTCATGCGAGAGACGACGATTCTGGGTGGCACCGGGCTGGATCGATTCATTCGCGATCAGATTGCGTCGGCGTCGGCAAACCGGTTTCTGGTGGCCGAGGTCGGAGGGCACATCGTGGGGATGTCGGCCTGGCGGTACGAGGGCGAGGAGCTGTTCCTCAACCACTTGTTCGTGCATCCGTCGGTACAGGGCCGTCGGGTCGGCACCTGGTTGTGGGCTCGCGGGCTGGCCGGGCTCAATACCGGCGCGGCGCGCACCCTTTCGCTGGACGTCTACGAGGACAATACGCGAGCCGCCGCCTGGTATCGCTCATTGGGCCTGGAGCCGGTCGCGCAGCGCATCGTGACGGCAGTGCCGATTCCTTCGGTGTCGCCCTCCGCGGGCCAAGCCTGGTCATCGACTTTTCTTGGTCCTGCAGACCACGACTACAGTCAATACGGATTCTCCCAGTTCGCGCTCAGCACCCAGCGGGCCGCCTATACGATCGGTCGGTTGGGGACAGACTTCTTCCGTATTGCCTCATCGGTGCTGCTGGACGATGAGGCGGCCTTGGCCGCGCTCCATCGGTTGGACCCTCGGCGCCGGCTGCTCTGTTTCGATGCGCCGGACCGGTGGGAAGCGATAGCCGGTCGAGGGGCGGTGCTCCTTGGGCGAACGATACGGCTCACGATACCCGTAGAACAGCTGGCCGCGCGTTTCACAAAGACGCTGCCGGAAGCAGGCCGTTGAGTCGATCGAGATGGCTTCAGTTTGTGGAGATCACGCATGAATGTCACCGATAAGAAACACGCGCTCCGTATGTTCACCAACGGGGTCTATATTCTGACCTCCCGCAGCGATGACGGTTTCGGCGCCGCGACCGTCACCTGGGTGTCGCAGGCGTCCTTCACCCCGCCGCTGCTGACGGTCGCCGTTCGCCCGACCAACAGCGTATTTCGTTGTCTTGCCAAAAGTTCCGTGGCGGCACTTCACGTACTGAGCCACGAACAAACCGAGATGGCAAAAAAGTTCTTTACGCCGACGGCCGTTCAAGACGGAACGATCAACGGCGAACCCTTTTCCGAAGGCACCACCCTCGCGCCCATTCTTAGTAATGCGCCTGCGTATCTGGAATGTGCCGTCCGCCAGATCGTCGACCAAGGGAGTGATCATGCCGTGGTTATTCTGGAAGTCCTCGAGGCAGTCTGTCGGGAACGGGTCAAACCACTCACAATGGCCGACACACCGTGGGAGTATGGCGGCTGAATACGGATTTTCTCGCCTCCGTGTCGACGCCCATCCGGGTGCTCGATGTCTTTCCCCGGTTTCGCAGAGCCTTGCCGCAGCCATGTTTCCAGAAACTCTAGACTGAGGGGGCCTCCTCGGCTCCATTCGCAATACGAAGTCCGGTCTCTGCCTCTTCACGAGGAGCGCGCCGGAACCGCTGACCTTCGCCTGTCTCGATTGCGCCGCACCCGACTATTCGGAATCTTCGCCCAGCATCATCCGATACCTGCTTCACCTACATTACGGAGGATACCGTGACCACAATGCCGATCATCAGACCCACGCTCCCTGCCTTGGAGACCATTCTCACCATGATGCACGACGGGTGGGAAACGGGAATCGTGACCGTCGGTCCGGTCGTGCGAAGTTTGGAAGAGCAGGCCTGTCGCGTCACCGGGGCGCGGTATGCGATTGCGCTCTCCTCTTGTACTGCGGGCCTCATGCTGGTGCCGCAAGCGCTCGGATTACGCCCAGGCACCGAGGTCATTGTGCCATCGTTCACCTTTGCGGCCACCGCTCAGGCGTTGCTCTGGAATCGCCTCGTGCCGGTCTTTTGCGATTGCCTTCCGGGGACCTGCACATTGGATCCCGCGGATGTGGAACGCAACATCACCCCCAACACCGGCGCCATTTGCGGGGTCTCGGTGTACGGGTTGCCGCCGGACGTTGACGCCTTGCTGGAGATTGGCCGCAGGCGGGGGATCCCCGTCTATTTCGACAGCGCGCAGGGCCTGGGGGCCACCTACAAGGGCCAGCCACTCGGGCAGTTCGGGGTTTGCGAAGTGTTTTCGCTCAGCCCCACGAAGGTGGTGACTGCCATTGAAGCCGGTATATTGACGACGAACGACGCCGGCATCGCCGAGCGCATACGGTCGATGCGTGATTATGGGAAGGATCCGGTGAAAGGCGAAGAAATGGTCCATCTGGGCCTGTCGGCTAGGATGAGCGAACTGCATGCATCAGTCGGCCTGCTCGGACTTCAACGGGTACATGATCTCGTGAAGGCCAGGACCGAACGGATTGCGGTGTATCGCGATCGTTTGGGAAGCTTGCCTGGCTGTTGGGTGCAAGAGTTTCCGTACGATCGAAGCACCAGCGGAAACTATTTTGTGCTCTTCATCGGGGAGCAGGCCAAACGCAGTCGAGACCAAGTCTATGAGGACCTCAAAAAGGCCGGCATTCAGACGAAGCGGTACTTTTACCCGCCGGTCCACGCGCAAGCGATCTTCCAGAAATATCCGATGAAACTGAGTGCACAGCTGACGCAGACCAAGAAGGCGAGCCAGGAGGGGTTGGCCCTCCCGTTGTACTCCCATATGACCGATCAGGAAATCGACGCGGTCTGTGCGGAGGTCAAGCAATTGTTGGCCTGAGAGGACGGAGCGTGGGAGCCGGTCTCGCCATGTCCGTGAAGCTCATTCAATCGGCCTATGCCTGGAGGCTGCTCGGCTACGGAGTCGGCCTGGCGGGTGCGGGGGGATTGTTGTCATGGCTTTGGTTGATGTGGCTCGTGGCCCACGCCGAAGGGGTTCCTCCTACGGAGGTCGGCAAGGCGGATGTGGTGGTGGCGCTGGCAGGAAGTCCCGATCGAACGGTCTATGCCCAGACTCTCGTGGCACAGGGGCTTGCGCCGGACAGCATGTCCACGTTACTCGACCCGTTTTGCTTGCGCGCGCAAGGTTCCAGGTCGGCCTGTGCGACCGCTGTGCGCAACACCATCGATGAAGCCGTGGCGTTGCGACGCATCTTTGCCCGCGAGCGGTTCACGAAGGTGATCGTGGTGACATCCCGATATCACCTCGCGAGGGCACGGGGCGTGTTCGACATCATCTTCGCCGGAGGCGACACGACGGTTCACGTGGTATCTCCGTCCGGTGAGCGGATCAGCGGCCCGCGCATGAGACGCGAAGCCTTGTCCTATCTTCCCAGCCTGTTCGGAGCCGTCATGGCTCGTATGGTTCCGGCATTCTATGAATGGCTGGTGCGCAATCAGCCGGTCTGTCCGGATCCCGCTGTTCGTCCCATCGAATAATCGATTCCTCTTCATCTCTCTGCGGCTCACCGGGGCCTAGGCTCCTGTGTCGGCCCGCTCCGACGGTTTATTCACCTTCAACTGATCGGTCTATTACCATGTTGACACTGTCTCGATTCTCTAATCCGAAGTGCCTGCTCGTGCTGTTGGTGCACATCCTCCTGATGGGAATCGCCAACTATGCGGCGTTCTGGCTCCGCTTTGACGGAGATCTTCCGGATTGGGCGATGGACATCTTTCTGGGCACCCTCCCGATTCTAGTCGCCGTGCGTCTCCTGATGTTCATTCCCTTCCGGCTGTACGGCACGGTCTGGCAGTACACCAGCCTCTGGGACCTCGGCAATATCGTCGGCGCGACGTTGAGCGGCAGCATCGTGTTTTTTCTGGTGACACGGTATGGACTCGGGCAGACGGCGTATCCGCGGACGGTCTATCTGATCGATGCGTTGCTGTTGATCGTGCTTACCGGCGGGATGCGGGTCGCCCGGCGTGTCGGATATCCTTCTTCATCCAATGGCGACATGAAGCGCGTGTTGATCTATGGCGCCGGCGATGCAGGAGAACGGCTGGTGCGCGAACTTCGACAGAACAAGGCCTTCGGGTATCAGCCGGTGGGCTTTATCGACGACAACCGGCGGAAGGCCGGCCAACGTATCCATGGCGTCAAGGTTTTGGGCACGCGAGCGCAACTTCCCGGCATCATGGAACGCGTCAAGCCCGACACCATTCTGATCGCCATGCCCAGCATCGGCGCCACGGCCACCAGGGAAATCGCCAAGGCGTTGTTGGCCTACAACGTGTCGATCAAGATTCTGCCCGACCTCAGCGTGCTGTTGGACGGCAAGTCCGAGGTGAATCAGTTGCGCAATCTTTCAGTGGAGGACTTGCTGCACCGGCCCCGTGTCGATTTGGATCGGTCCCTGACCGCTACGCTGTTGAAAGGAAAACGGGTGTTGGTGACAGGGGCGGGTGGCTCGATCGGGTCCGAGTTGTGTCGGCAGATCGCCTCCTACGCGCCGGAATGCCTCATCCTGTTCGAACGGTACGAGAACGGGTTGTATGCCATCCACAGCGAGTTGGGTCCTCGCACGGCCCCGCCCCACATTTATCCGGTCATCGGCGATGTGACGGATGCAGATCGGCTTCGATCGACCATGGAGGCCTATCAGCCGCAGATCGTGTTTCATGCCGCCGCCCACAAGCATGTCCCCTTGATGGAATACAACCCCTGCGAAGCGGTGAAGAACAACATCATCGGCACGCGCACCGTTGCCGCGTTGTCGGAAGAATTCGGTGTTGAGCGGTTCATCATGATTTCGACCGACAAGGCCGTGCGTCCGTCCAGCGTCATGGGAGCGACGAAACGTGTGGCGGAACTGATCATTCAAGACATGGCTCGGACCGGCAAGACCAACTTCATCACCGTGCGGTTCGGCAACGTGCTGGGCAGTAACGGCAGCGTTGTGCCGCACTTTCTGCAGCAGATCAAACGAGGCGGACCGGTCACGGTCACCCACCCCGACGTGCAGCGGTATTTCATGTTGATTCCGGAAGCGGTCGAGCTGGTGTTGCAGGCTGCGTCGTTGGCGAATCCCGGCGCCGTCTACGTGCTGGAAATGGGGGAACAGGTCAGGTTGCAGGATCTGGCGCGGCACCTGATCCGGCTCTCGGGCTTTGTGCCGGAACAGGAGATTCCCATTTGTTTCACCGGCCTCCGTCCGGGAGAGAAACTGGCCGAGGAACTGGTGGGGCCGGATGAGACGGTCATGGCGTCGCCGCTCAAGGAGATTTTGGCTGTTCGGTTGAACCAGGTTCCCCCACGGGAGGCGCTGCTGAGCGCGATCGCCGGGTTGGAGGAAATGGCTTATCTGCAGAATGCGACCGAGGTGTTGGCCAGGATCGGTTCGTTGGTGCCGGCGTTCCAGCCCGCGCAACGCGATGCAGTCCTGGCGGTCGAACGAGACTGGTTCGGCACCGAAGGCGAGCAGCAATCCGCGGGCCACGAAACACGAGGTGGGGCAGATGGTCACAAATTTTCTTCAGGGACTGTTCGGTTTTTTGCTCGTCGTCGGGTTCGGCGTGACGTCGGAGGCGGGGTCGTTACCTCTCCCGCCGGAACCCTATCGGATCGGCCCGAATGATGTCGTTCGCATCCAGGTCTACGGAGAAGACGATCTCACCGTGGAACGGAAGGTGGGAGGGGACGGCAAGATCGACTACCCCCTGCTGGGATTAGTCCCGGTCGCAGGACAGACAACGGAAGAATTGCAGGCCGGCCTGAAGGCACGGTTGAGTGCGGGATACTTGAAACAGCCCCGGGTGACGGTTTCGATCGCCCGGCACCGGAACTTCTATGTCAGTGGAGAGGTGAAGGCCGCCGGTGGGTACTCCTATGAGGAAGGACTCACGGTTCAGAAGGCGATCAGCATGGCCGGAGGCTTCACGGAGCGGGCCAGCAAGGCGGGCATACGGGTCGAACGTCACCGGGAGACGGGGGTGGAGATCATTGATGCCGGAGTCACCACCGTGGTGCTCCCGGATGATCTGATTCTGGTTGCGCAGGCCCAGCGATTTTACGTGAATGGAGAAGTGCATAAGCCGGGCGACTATGGCTATGAGCGCGGGTTGACGATTCATATGGCCATTACAATGGCAGGAGGATTTACCGACAAAGCATCGAAAAAGCCCAAGGTTCTTCGAATCGTCGATGGACAGGAACAGATGTTTGAGCTCTCATTGAACGCGCCTGTTCTGCCGGACGATATCATCGTGGTCTCGCAGCGGTTTTTCTAGCGCGGCGAATCCGCGGTGCCGTGCCGCGTTGGAACAAATCCCTGGTTCCCCCTGCGTCGCATGCAGTTCCGGCAGCCGACGGCACCATCCTGTCGGCATGACTCCGGGACTCTCGTTCTCAGTGCCGTGACATCCGTCCGGGTACGACGCCACTTTTCGTTCCGTCGAACGTGGAGGCGAAGGCATCTTATGGAGACACGAGGCATCTTATGCTGGCTGAGCATCGTGCTGACGGTTCTCACGGTCCTCCATGCCGCTGCCGCGGAGACTCAGGCTCCGCTGTCCGGATATCGTATCGGGCCCAACGATGTGATACGGATTCAAGTATTCGGCGAAGACGACTTGACGGTCGAAGGTCGGGTGGGAGGGGACGGGAAGCTCGATTATCCGTTGTTGGGTGTGTTGCAGGTCGGCGGAAAGACCACCCATGATTTGCAGGCGATTTTGACCAAGCGTTTGGCCGCAGGGTATGTGCGGTCACCCAAGGTCACGGTATCCATCGTCCGCCATCGGAACGTTTATGTCAGCGGGGAGGTCAAAGCGCCGGGCGGGTTTCCGTTTGAGGACGGGCTGACCGCGCAGAAGGCTGTGACCATGGCCGGCGGGTTCACCGACAAGGCCGTACGCAACACCCTTGCGATCACTCGCCGCACGGAAGGCCACGAACAAACCTTCAACGCGCCGTTGACGGCGTCGTTGCTCCCGGACGATGTGATCGTCGTGGCTCAGCTGCAGAAGTTCTATCTGATGGGCGAGGTGATGCGTCCCGGGCCCTATCCGTTCGAAGAGCAACTGACGGCGAAAAAAGCGGTCTCGTTTGGCGGAGGATTTACCGATAAGGCGGATAAAAAATCCCTGAAGGTGACGCGGGTGACGGAGAGCGGCGCCCAAACGATCCGCATCGGGCCGGATGACCTGATTCTGCCCAGCGATATTCTGGCCATCGGCAGTCACAACTATAAGGTCTACATCAGCGGCGAGGTCAAAGCGCCCGGCGCGTACCCCTACAGCGACAACATCAGTCTACAAAAGGCCCTCACGCTGGCCGGTGGGGTCACGGAAAAGGCCGACCGGAAGGAATTGACCGTCCGGCGCGTGGTGGATGGACAGGAGCAGAGCCTGGTGCTGCCCCTGGAGGCTGCCGTACAGCCCGAAGACCTGATTGTGGTGCGAGAGGGGCAGAAGGTGTATGTGACCGGCGAGGTGAAGACACCGGGACGGTATGCCTACGAACCGGGCGCGACGATCCAGCGGGTGTTGACCGTGGCCGGGGGCGTGACGGAGAAGGCGGAGGCCGGCGTCGTCAAACTGACGCGGATGACGAAGCAGGGGGTGGAGACGACGGTCGCCCCCCAGGATGCCGTGGTCCTGCCGGACGATATCGTTCTCGTCTCGCCGAAGAGCGACCAATTCTATATCAGCGGCGAAGTGAAAACGCCTGGCAGCTATGCCCACAAGGATGGCCTGAGCCTGCAGAAGGCGTTGGCGATGGCGGGGGGGGCGACAGAGAAGGCGGATCGGCAGGCCTTGACGGTGCGGCGGGTGGTGGACGGGCAGGAGCAGAGCCTGGTGCTGTCGTTGGAGGCGGCGGTGCAGCCGGAAGATCTGATCATCGTGCGGGAGGGGCAGCGGGTGTATGTGACCGGCGAGGTGAAGACGCCGGGGCGGTATGCCTACGAACCGGGCGCGACGATCCAGCGGGTGTTGACCGTGGCCGGGGGCGTGACGGAGAAGGCGGAGGCCGGCGTCGTCAAACTGACCCGGACGACGGAGCAGGGGGTGGAGACGACGGTGGTCCCGCAGGATGCTGTGGTCTTGCCGGAGGACATCATCCTGGTCGTCCCGAAGAGCGACAAGTTTTATGTGAGCGGCGAGGTGAAGAACCCGGGCAGCTACACGCACAAGGAGGGGTTGAGCCTGCAGAAGGCGCTGGCGATGGCGGGCGGGGTGACGGAGCGAGGGGATGTGGAGCGGCTGCAACTCGTGCGGATCGTGAACAACCAGGAAGAGCACCCCGTCGTGACGTTGGAGTCGCCGATCATGCCGGAGGATACGATCGTCGTCGCGGAGCGGCAGAAGGTGTACGTGACGGGAGAAGTACGGACGCCGGGGCGGTACACCTATGAGGCGGGGATCTCCGTGCAGAAGGCGATCAGTATGGCGGGCGGGTTCACGGAGAAGGCGGATAAGACGGATGTGCGGGTGGAGCGGCGGGGGGCACAGGGGGTGACGACGCTGCAGGTGGATCCGAATGCCCCGGTACAGCCGGACGACCTGCTGGTCATCCCGCAAGCGCGGCGATTCTACGTCAACGGAGAAGTGAAGAAGCCGGGCGACTTTTGGTACGAACGGGGGCTGACGCTGCACATGGCGATTACGATGGCGGGGGGCTTTACCGACAAGGCCTCCAAGACGCCGAAGGTGTTACGGAAGGTGAACGGCCAGGAGCGGACGGTGGAGCTGGCCCTGGATGCGCCGATCCTGCCTGACGACATCATCGTCGTGTCCCAACGTTTCTTCTGACCGTGCAGGGCGCACTTGCCGCCCAAGTCGGGATATGCGAACAATATGGCGGCAGTGTGCTTGTGTGTCGCTTAAATCGGAGGTCAAGCATTCCATGGTCAAGCGGGTCGTCTTGTGTTGGGTCAACGTCGCGATGGTTCTGCTCATGGCCTTCAGCGGGGCGGTGGCGAATCCGAATGTTCCGCAGGCCGGTTATCGCATCGGACCCAACGACGTGATTCGAATCCAAGTGTTCGGGGAGGACGACTTAACCCTCGAGAGCCGGGTCGGCGGGGACGGCAAGCTCAATTATCCGCTGTTGGGAGTGCTCCACGTCGGTGGGCAGACCACCGAGGATCTGCAGGCGGACCTCACTAAACGCCTGGCTGCGGGGTACGTGCGGTTGCCCAAGGTGACGGTATCCATTGTCCGTCATCGGAATATCTATGTCAGCGGAGAGGTCAAAGCGCCAGGCGGTTTTCCGTATGAAGACGGCTTGACGGCTCAGAAGGCCATCACCATGGCCGGGGGCTTTACAGAGAAGGCGGCAAAGAACCTATTGACGGTCACGCGCCGGAAAGCTGATCAGGATGAAATCGTCAATGCGCAACTGCATACCCCTCTCTTTCCAGACGACACCATTGTGGTCGGGCAGGTGCAAAAATTTTACCTGATGGGCGAGGTGACCCGTCCAGGTTCGTATCCCTATCCCTTCGAAGAGCAATTGACGGCCAACAAAGCCGTTTCGCTGGCCGGGGGCTTCACAGAGAAGGCAGAGAAGCAGGCTTTCAAGGTGACGCGGGTGACGGAGAGCGGCGCTCAGACGGTGGCGATCGGCGTGGACGACGTGATCTTGCCGAATGATATCCTGTCCGTCAACACCCAGAATCGCAAGTTTTATATCAGCGGGGAAGTTCGGACCCCCGGTGCCTATCCCTATAACGAGAACATCAGCCTGCAGAAGGCGTTGGCGATGGCGGGGGGGGCGACAGAGAAGGCGGATCGGCAGGCCTTGACGGTGCGGCGGGTGGTGGACGGGCAGGAGCAGAGCCTGGTGCTGTCGCTGGAGGCGGCGGTGCAGCCGGAAGATTTGATCATCGTGCGGGAGGGACAGCGGGTGTATGTGACCGGCGAGGTGAAGACGCCGGGGCGGTATGCCTACGAACCGGGCGCGACGATCCAGCGGGTGTTGACCGTGGCCGGGGGCGTGACGGAGAAGGCGGAGGCCGGCGTCGTCAAACTGACCCGGACGACGGAGCAGGGGGTGGAGACGACGGTGGTCCCGCAGGATGCTGTGGTCTTGCCGGAGGACATCATCCTGGTCGTCCCGAAGAGCGACAAGTTTTATGTGAGCGGCGAGGTGAAGAACCCGGGCAGCTACACGCACAAGGAGGGGCTGAGCCTGCAGAAGGCGCTGGCGATGGCGGGCGGGGTGACGGAGCGAGGGGATGTGGAGCGGCTGCAACTCGTGCGGATCGTGAACAACCAGGAAGAGCACCCCGTCGTGACGTTGGAGTCGCCGATCATGCCGGAGGATACGATCGTCGTCGCGGAGCGGCAGAAGGTGTACGTGACGGGAGAAGTACGGACGCCGGGGCGGTACACCTATGAGGCGGGGATCTCCGTGCAGAAGGCGATCAGTATGGCGGGCGGGTTCACGGAGAAGGCGGATAAGACGGATGTGCGGGTGGAGCGGCGGGGGGCACAGGGGGTGACGACGCTGCAGGTGGATCCGAATGCCCCGGTACAGCCGGACGACCTGCTGGTCATCCCGCAAGCGCGGCGATTCTACGTCAACGGAGAAGTGAAGAAGCCGGGCGACTTTTGGTACGAACGGGGGCTGACGCTGCACATGGCGATTACGATGGCGGGGGGCTTTACCGACAAGGCCTCCAAGACGCCGAAGGTGTTACGGAAGGTGAACGGCCAGGAGCGGACGGTGGAGCTGGCCCTGGATGCGCCGATCCTGCCTGACGACATCATCGTCGTGTCCCAACGTTTCTTCTGACCGTGCGAGACCGCAGTCGTTGTTGAAAATCCAGGTTCAAAGACCTCTTGAGATCTGCCGTTATTTGGTTTCGGATGCTTTTTCAGAATCCAGCCAGGCCTGCCATGGGATTTCAGTCACTTCGCTGTTCGACCTCAAGCACCTTCTGGATCAAGTCGTAAGCCAGAAGTTTCCGTTCTGACTCAACCCACCGATCCCCTCAATCTCCCGCTTCAGCACCGATGTTTCCCCGGGTTGCTCCTGCTACCCGCATTCTCCAAGTGCATCATATTCTGTACACTCGGCAGCCTCGCAGGTAGCGAGAGGGCAGAGTATTGCATCCATCCCCGCTGCACTTTCGCTAGGACTTCTCCGGTTCTGCCCCCGGAATGCATTCCTGCGGCATCAGTTCGCCGCCATGGAAATGGGACACCTGCCTCCATTTCTGGAGCACGGTCTTGTCGTCGAAAGTGAGGAGATACTGTTCGCACCACATTCCGGGTGCGGTCAGCCTGTTCCCGGACTGTTGCTCGCGCAATTCATAGACCCACACGGTGGCTCCGCCCTCGTCCTGTCGAACTGTCTTGGGCGCGCCTAGTTTCTCCCGCACCTGGGCTTGAGTGGCCCACCCCTTGGCGGAATCCAGATAGGCCGCTTCCCGGTTCTGAAAATGGCTGCATGCTGTGATCAGCATGGAGATGATGACGAGGCTGAGCGACCGACTGATCTGTATCATGTTGCCTCCCGATTCGACTGGGATCCGTTTTTTTCACCCGCTTGCCTGGCAGGGGATTGTACACGGATAGCGGGGGCGCGTCTCCTTTGGGGAAGATTTCCTGCATCGTCCCCGGTCTCTCCGAGTCCGGAACCATTGAGGCGGCAGACTATTTGTGGTGGTGTGTGTGGCCGTACCGAATCTGAAGCAGGGCGAGCGGGGAGAAGGCGCAACTCAGGCGCGAGATCAGATCACGAGCTGATGAGACGGGGAAGAAAAGCGGAGCAATCAGACGGCTTTTTTGACCAGGCCGGACCGCAGGCAACGCGTGCACACCCGAATGCGCAAGGCCGACCCGTTCACGAGCGCCTTCACACGCTGCAGGTTGGGATTGAAGACGCGCTTCGTCTTGTTATTTGCGTGGCTGACGTTATTACCGGTTTGATGCTTTTTCCCACAGAGATCACAGGCAAATGCCACGGCCCTACTCCTTTGTTGCGGCGTCTTTCAACGACTAGTCCTTAGATGGGAGGGGATGCTACCATAGCGTCACAGGTCATGACAAGCTGCTGAGGTGAATTCTCCCTACCAGGATGCCCTCTCCCGCTCGCGCCGCTCACTCCACTGAGGTTGCAGATATGGATCAGGTCACGCTCATCGGATTGCTGGCAGGGACCCTCACCACCATCGCGTTCATTCCTCAGCTGCAACAGACCTGGCGCACTCGTTCCGCCCAGGACGTGTCGCTGGGAATGTTGCTCACCTTCGTGACCGGGGTCTTTCTCTGGTTGATCTATGGGCTCATGCTCGGCGCCTTGCCCATTATTCTGGCGAATCTCGTGACCTTGGTGCTAACCCTGGCGATTCTCATCCTGAAGCTCAGATATCGCTCATAACACGCGTATCCGGATGTGGACGCGCGGGACGACCTCGTGCGCATCCGCGTCGGGAGAGTTCACCAAGTCCGGGCCGGGCAAGTTTGAGCTTGACAAGATCGGCCATACGCTCCTAGAGTTTGTCTCTTTTCAAGACACCTCGGGTCAAGGGAAGAGGGTGAGAAACCCTCGCGGTCCCGCCGCTGTAAATGGGGACGAAACCCGCAGGCGCCACTGCTCACCGTTCGGTGAGTGGGAAGGCGCGGGGAGTAGGATGAACCATAAGCCAGAAGACCTGCCTGAGGGAGACCCTTTATTCCCTCGTGGGCTGGGGAATAGGCGAGGATGATATTGCGGGTGCAATCCTCAGGGTTCCATGTTGGCCCTGGGGATTTTTTTATTTGCGCGCCGTTCGAATCATCCCCGGTCGCCGGTTCGCAGCCGCATGCATCGGCGTGGTCGCGTCTATGCTGGTGGCCTGCCTTGCCTTCGCATTCGGAGAGACTCAGGAAGATCACACGGTGATGAAACGTCGTCAGCAAGGCATCCTCACGGGCATGCCGTTCATGGCCAACATTACCCCGCGCACGTTCATCGACGATGCGGGCAGGAAACTCTATGTCGCGAAGGCGCCCACGCGAGTCGTGTCCTTGGCGCCGAGTATCACGGAGATGTTGTTTGCGTTGGGGCTGGACGAACAGATCGTCGGGGTCACGGACTTTTGCAATTTCCCGGTCGCGGCCAAGGCCAAAGCCAAGGTCGGGTACGCCAACCCCAATCTGGAATCCCTGGTGGCCCTCCGGCCCGAATTGATCGTCGCGCCGCGGGAGTTCCACCGCGCAAACGTGCTGGCCAAGCTGGAGGAATTGAAGATCCCGGTGCTCCTGTTGGAAGCCACCTCGGTGGAGAGCATTTTTTCACACATTCACACGCTGGGACGCATTTTTGATCGTTCGACGGAAGCCCATGCCATGACTGCGGCCATGCGGAGCCGAATGGCGGAACTCACCGCCAGAACCGAGCATCTGGCACGCGTTCGGGTCTTGTATGTCATCAATAGCCAGCCGCTCATTACGGTGGGACCGGGAAGTTACATTCACCAGATGATCGGGCTTGCCGGCGGACTCAATATCGCCGCGGAGGCGAAGGCGCCCTATCCGCGTCTCACCATGGAAACGGTGTTGAAGGAAGATCCCGAAATCCTGCTGTTTCCCAGAGGGTCGGTTGAAACCGTGTCGCGAAGTGAGCAGGAGGCTTGGAGGCGCTGGACGACGGTGACCGCCGTTCGAGAAAGCCGGCTTCGTGAAGTGTCGGCCGATGCCCTCAACCGCCCAGGCCCGCGCGTCATGGAAGGGCTGGAGGCGCTGGCCAGGGCGATCCACCCTGAAGCCTTCGCGTCGGAATCGGTGCCCGTACAGCCATGATGCCAGCAACCGGCCACCCCACGCCTCCCGCGCCCGCCTTGACTGCATCGACCTTGTCCACCGGTACCGTGCCATCTGGTCCGCCGACGGTCGCGTGCGACCGGCCGGTTCAGGGCTCGATTCTGACGCCGGCCCGCTGGTGGCGCGTGATGACCCTGCTGTCCCTCGTCGCAGGCTTGTCGGCTCTCGTCTGTCTGCAGTTGGGGACACAGTACATCGGGGTGGGGCGCATCCTCGGCCTTGTCTCGTCGCCGTTGTTCGGTCGACCGGGTGACGAGCAGATGGTCGACACGGCCGGCGTCATTCTGTTTCAGGTCAGGCTGCCGCGGGTGGTGCTCGGATTTCTGGTGGGGAGCTGCCTTGCCTCAGTCGGCGTGGCGTTGCAGGCCTTGCTCCGGAATCCGCTCGCCGATCCCTATGTGCTGGGTGTCTCCAGCGGGGCGGCCTTGGGTGTCGCGGTCGCCGTGTTGTTCGGTATCGGCACTACGGTGCTGGCTCTGTCGTTGTTGCCGGTGTGCGGGTTTGTCGGCGGGCTGGTGGCCCTCGCGGTAATCTATCGGATGGCGTCGACCCATGAGCGTCTGCCAATTCACTCGGTGCTGTTGGCGGGGGTGATCCTGAATGCGATTTTCTCGGCGCTGATCATGTTCATCACCTCGATTATGGAACCGAATCGTTCCTTCGGCATGATGGCCTGGCTCATGGGATCGCTCACGGCACCCGCCTATCCAGTACTGGCAGCCTTGTCGGGCTATCTGCTGATCGGGCTGGTGCTGCTCTTCAAGCAGGTCCGCGTGCTCAATATTCTGGCCTTGGGTGAAGAGCCGGCGCGCTCGTTGGGCATTGATGCGGAACGTGTCAAACGGTTCATCTTTCTGGTGTCGGCCCTGATGACCGGGGCCGTGGTGTCGTTCAGCGGCATGATTGGGTTCATCGGTATGATCGTGCCCCACGCCGTCCGCCTCGTGCTCGGAGCCGACCACCGATTGTTGTTGCCGGCCTCCGCATTGGTCGGCGGCATGTTCTTGATGGCGGCGGACACGGTGGCGCGTTCACTGTTTGTGCCGTCGGAAGTGCCGGTCGGGGTGATCACGGCGTTAGCCGGTGGCCCGTTCTTCGTCTATCTCCTGGTGTGGCGAAAGGATCGACTGGCATGACGTGGATCGACCACACCGCTCTGACCGAGGCCGGAGGCCTAGAGGCCGGTCTGGTGGCGCACCCTGCCTATACGGTTGGCGGGGTGCATTTTCGTTACGGACAATCGCGATCACAGGGAGAGCCGTGGGTGCTTCGAGATGTGACGCTGGAGGTTGCGCAAGGCGAGATCCTGGGCATCGTCGGGCCGAATGGGTCCGGCAAGACATCGTTGTTGAAACTGTTGGCGAAATTGGCTGTGCCACAGGAAGGGGAGATCGCCCTGTTCGGACGACCGTTGCGCGGCCTCTCTCACGAGGTGGTGGCGCAGACCGTCGCGGTGGTGCCGCAGGACAGTCCGCAGATGTTTCCGTTCACCGTCGCGGAGACCGTCTTGATGGGGCGATTTCCCCACCGTCGGCGGTCGGGGTGGAGCCTGGGATTCGGCTGGGAGGATGGGGATGATTGTCAGGCGGCATCACAGGCGATGGTCACGATGGACATTGCGCATCTCGCCGGGCGAGCCGTGACCGACCTGTCCGGAGGCGAGCGTCAGCGCACCATGATTGCGCGGGCATTGACACAAGCTCCCCGTGTGTTGTTGCTCGATGAGCCCACGGCCTTTCTGGATTTGCAGCACCAGCTGGGCATTTGTGCGACCTTGCGCCGACTGTGTGACGAGCGCGGGTTAACGGTCGTGATCGTCTCGCACGATTTGAACCTTGCCAGTCAGTATTGTGATCGTGTGGCCATGTTGAGGGCGGGGCAGGTGCGGACGGTCGGCGCGCCCGCCGAGGTCATGTCGGTGGAGGTGTTGCGGGAGGTGTATGGCTGCGAGGTCCTGATTGATGCGCATCCCCAGTCGGGATTGCCTCGGATCACGTTGCCGCGGCAAGGGATGCCGTTCAGGGGTTAATCGGATGTTGCGAGAGGGGTTCGCGCCCGGCCTCCTCGTGTGAAGCCAAGGGGCGAGTCTATCACTGGAGAATGGTGTATCAGGAAGACGCCGTCAGCGTCGGGGAAGATGGTGCAAATCCATCACGGTGCCGCCACTGTAAGCGGGGAGTGACTCTGCAGTGAGCCACTGACTTGGTTCGTGAACTGTGATCATGTCACGTATTTCCTAGGACCGAGGTCCGCGAGATACGCTTCACGAGAAACGGTTGACGTTCCGGTTGGGAAGGCGCAGAGACACGATGATCCGCAAGTCAGGAGACCCAACTGACGGCTGTTACCACTGAACCCTTCGAGCGAAAGGGAGTGTCAGGATGTTGTGTATGGTCAGGGAGTGGTTTGTCTGTTGTGCGCTGCTGTGCCTCGTAAGTGTCTCGCCGCTGCGGGCGGCGGATGTCTCTGCTGAGGAAACACCCGAGCCTGCCCCCGTCGTCGAGACCGAGGAAGTCGTGGTGTCGGCCACAAAAACTCCGGTGCCGGTCAGCCAGGTAACCAGCGCGGTTGAGGTCATCACCGCGCAGGACATGAAAAAGCAGAACATCAAGACGGTGATCGAGGCCCTTCGATTGGCCCAGGGCGTCGCGATCTTCTCGAACGGCGGACCGGGTACGGCGGCTAGCGCCACCATTCGCGGCGGCAGTGCAAATCAGACGCTGGTCCTCATCGACGGCGCCATCGTCAACAGCGCGACCTTGGGAAGTTATAACTTCGCCAACCTGACCACCGACAATATCGAACGCGTCGAGATTTTGCGCGGCGCGCAGAGTATGTTGTGGGGATCGGACGCGATGGGGGGTGTCATCAATATCGTGACCAAACGCGGGGAGGGGCCGCTCACCGCGGGCGGGTTCATGGAGTACGGGTCGTTCGCCTCCATCCGTGAGGGCGGCTCCGTCTCGGGGAAGCAGGGCGCCGTCGACTATAGCCTGTCCCTTTCCCGCTGGGACACGTCGAGCTTTTCGACCGTCAACTACCGGCGCGGCGCGACCGAACGGGATTCCTATCGCAACTGGCAGGGATCCGGGCGAATTGGTATCGACCTGCCGAAGGATGGCCGGTTGGACTTCACCATGCGCTGGATGAATTCGGATGTCCAACTCGACAACATCTCCGCCACTTCGCCGAACGATGTGTATGGCTCGAAAATACGCAGCCAGGAATATGTCTTCAGCGGCAGTTATGAGCAGCCGATCACGACGTGGTGGACCCAGAAGCTCACGCTCTCACGGGCACAGGAGGCTTCGCTCTTTCTGCCAGGGACTCTCCAGCGCAGTCTCCTGACCGGAGCGTTTGGCATACCGTTCGGGGCTTCGAATGAAACGCGTGTCCTCTCCAATCGACTGGAGTGGCAACACAATTTTCAAATCACGAAGCTTCTGCTGTTGACCGCAGGGTATCAGTTTCGTGAACAGCAGGGTGAGAACGACACCGGACTCACCAATCGTATCCTGAGCTCCAACGCGGGATTTGCGCAGGCCCAGTTCAATCTGTGGGATCGTGTGTTTGCGACGGCCGGGATTCGCCATGACAGTTACAACGTGTTCGGCGACGCGACCACCTACCGCTTGACCGGCGGCTACTACCACAAAGAAACCGACACAAAACTCCGGGCCGGCTATTCCACCGGATTTCGAGCGCCCAGCATGAACGAGCTGTATTTTCCCAATTTCGGCAACTCCCGATTGGGACCGGAGAAAAGCCAAAGCATGGACGTGGGAATCGACCAATATGTTCTGTCGAAGCAGCTGAAGTTCTCGGGAGGATTTTTCTGGAATCGCTACCGGAATTTGATCACGACCACATTCGATCCGGTCTTTTGCGCGCCGTTCAGCACGTTCGGGTTCTGCCCGCAGCAGCTCGGGGAAGCGTCCACGAAGGGATGGGAAGCGGGAGTGACCTATACCTACTCCAGCGATCGGCCGCTGTTGAAAGGCGTGGTCGTGCAGGCCCAGTATACGAACACGCTCACGCGCGATCTGGATAGCCAAAGTCGTTTGCCGCGCTGGCCCACCGATCAGTGGAGCGCCTCAGTAAGTTACCAACCGATCGATCCCTTGTGGATTACGGTCATCGGGCGGTACGTCGGATCGCGGTTCAATACGACCGGCGATCGGCAACCGCTTTCGGCATTCGATGTGTGGTCGTTGGCGGTCACCTACGACGTCACGAAACAGCTACAGGCCTACCTCCGGGCCGAAAACCTGTTCAATGAGAAGTACGAAGAAGTCGCCAGCGCGGGCGTGCCGATCCGATCGATCTTCGGCGGCGTCCGGGTCACATTCGGGGGAAAGTCGTGAGGCGAGCGTGAGCGCACGACCGATGCACCATCCTCGTCTGGTCATCGCCGGCACCCACAGCGGTGTCGGCAAAACCACCGTCGCTCTGGCGCTGATGGCGGCTCTGAAAGCCAGGGGGCTCGTGGTTCAACCCTTCAAAGCGGGGCCGGACTTCATCGATCCGGGCCATCACCAGATGGTGACCGGTCGGCCATCGCGCAATCTCGACGGCTGGATGCTTGGCGAAACCCTGAATCGAGCGATATTCTCACGCGCGTCAGCTGACGCGGACCTGTCGATCATCGAGGGCGTGATGGGCCTCTTTGACAGCAGTTCGCCGCTGTCCGAGAAGGGCAGCACGGCTGAATTGGCCAAGCAGCTTCACGCTCCGGTGCTGCTGGTGATCGACGGCAGTGCCATGGCCCGTTCGGCTGCGGCGATGGCATCCGGGTACGCCAGGTTCGATCCGACGGTGCGCGTGGCCGGCGTCCTGTTTAATCGAGTGAGAAGTGAGGGGCATTACCGATTGCTGCGAGAGGCGGTGGAGGCTGAGACGGATCTCATGGTCCTAGGGTATCTGAGGCCTGACGAGGCTGTCACCATTCGGGATCGCCACCTGGGGCTGAGAACCGCCATCGAGGAAGAAGCAGGCGAGCTCTATGACCGGTTGGCTCGCTCCGCCGCAGACACCATCGAGTTGGAGCGGGTGACGACTCTGGCCCGGTCTGCCGGTGCATTCCCGGGCGAACATCTCCCTCCGGCGAGGCCGGCGGAAACGCAACAACGGGTTCGCGTCGGGGTGGCCTATGATGCAGCCTTCTGTTTTTATTACGAAGACAACCTTGAGTTGCTGAAAGCCGCGGGGGCCGAGCTCGTCATGTTTTCACCGTTGCGCGATGGCACGATACCCGATGTCGATCTGCTCTATCTCGGTGGCGGGTATCCTGAGCTCTACGGAGAGGCCTTGGCGGCTAACGTCGGGATGCGATCCGCGGTGCGAACATTCA
Source organism: Nitrospira defluvii (assembly GCA_000196815.1). Taxonomy (GTDB): domain Bacteria; phylum Nitrospirota; class Nitrospiria; order Nitrospirales; family Nitrospiraceae; genus Nitrospira_A; species Nitrospira_A defluvii_A. The sequence continues at coordinate 2,610,702 of FP929003.1, read as the reverse complement.
GCGACCAGGGAGGGGCGATTTATGCCGAGTGTGGCGGATTGATGTATCTGACACAGGCGATCCGTGATATGGCGGGGCGCCGACATGAGATGGTCGGGGTCATATCCGCTGAGGCGGTGATGCGGAAGGCCGGGATGACGCTGGGGTATCGAACCGTGCAGCTGACACAGCCCTGTCTGCTTGGTCCGGCGGGCACGGTGCTGCGAGGGCATGAGTTCCACTATTCACTGCTGGAGGCCAGCGACGAACTGCAGTATGCCTGTGCGCTAGCGGATGCGGACGGCAAGCCGGTCGGGCGGGATGGGGTGATGAGGCGGAACACGCTGGCGTTGTATAGTCATCAACACTTCGGCAGTTGTCCGGAAGTGGTGAACCATCTGCTTGCGGCCGCGCGTCGCGCGCGACGGGACGTGGCTTCAGCGGGAAGCGTATGAGATGACGGATCAAGGTGAACATACGGCCAGAATGCAGCGGCTGAAGGCGTCGGTGGACCGTCGTATTGAGGCGGCGCAGGACGAGAAGGGCTTGCTGATCGTCTATACCGGCGCGGGGAAGGGCAAGACCACTGCCGCGCTTGGCATGGCGCTGCGTGTGCTCGGCCACGGCATGAAGGTGGCGATCGTGCAATTCATCAAGGGGGCGATCGACACCGCAGAGGAGCGCATCCTGAAATCGTTCGGCGACCGCGTGACGTTTCTCCGTATGGGTGAAGGGTATACCTGGGAGACACAGGATCGGGAGCGCGATACGAGCCATGCGCAGGCGGCCTGGGCCAAGGCCTGCGAGTTCATGCGCGATCCGTCCTATGCGATGGTGATCCTGGATGAATTCAATATTGCGCTGCACCACGGCTATGTGGCGGTGTCTGAAGTCCTGCCGCGTGTGCAGCAGCGGCCGGCGATGCAACATGTCGTCATCACCGGCCGAGGGGCTCCGGAGGAATTGATCGAGGCTGCGGATCTGGTGACGGAGATGAAGCAGGTAAAACATCCGTTCCGAAAAGGCATCAAGGCGCAGGCAGGGGTGGAGTTTTGAGAGGGCCGGTGGCGAAAACCTGTGAGCATTGCCGGCAGCCGTTCGAATGTGTCGGGTATCAATGCTGGTGCGGGAAGATCGGTATTACCGAACAGCAGATGGATTGGATTGCCGCGCGGTTTAAGGACTGCCTTTGCCCCGTCTGTTTGCAGCAGGTCGCGGATGGAGTACTTGGACCGCAGCCTTCGAATGAAACGCCTCATGGTACGTGACAAACGAGAGCGGTTGACTCGAACAACGGCCGAGCCGTCCGAACTGTTTTCCAAGGCTGAACGAGAGGCGGTCTATCGGGCGATTTATGAACGTCGGGATGTCCGTCGAAATTTTCTGCCGACACCGATCCCCGACGAGGTGCTGGCACGTTTGCTGAACGCCGCGCACCATGCCGGATCGGTGGGCTTCATGCAGCCTTGGGACTTTGTGATTGTCCGCACGCATGAGACAAAGCGCGCGGTGAAGCAGCTTTTTCTCGATTCGAATGCGGCTGCCGCGCTGCGGTACACAAAGCCTCGTGCGGACCTGTATCGAAGCCTCAAACTGGAAGGTATTGAAGAATCGTCCGTCAATCTCTGCGTGACCTGCAGCCGGCAACGAGGCGGCCCGCGTGTGTTAGGCCGTTCGACGGTGCGGGATACGGACCTCTATAGTACCTGTTGCGCCATTCAGAATCTCTGGCTGGCGGCACGCGCCGAAGGGATCGGGGTCGGATGGGTCAGTATCTTGAATCACGCGGCGCTGAAGCGCCTGTTGGGTATTCCGAGGCCGGTCAAGGTCCTGGCCTATCTCTGTCTCGGATATGTGTCGGAGTTTGCGAAGAAGCCGGACCTTGAGGCCGCCGGGTGGCGAGCCAGGCTTTCTGTCGAAAATTTGGTGCACTATGAGGCATGGGGTCAGAGAGTCGAAGGGAAGGAGAGACTACCGGGATGCGAATCACCAAGGTCTATACACGAACGGGCGACGCGGGCCAAACGAGGTTAGCCGGCGGACAACAGGTTTGGAAAGACTGTCTGCGGGTCGAGGCCTACGGCACAGTCGATGAGTTGAATGCCTCCGTCGGATTGGTGCGCGCGATGAACGCCGAAGCCGGGAATGGCTCTGCCGCGTCGACGCAATTGGAGGCGGATTTGCGCTGGGTGCAGAACAAGCTCTTCGATGTCGGCAGTATTCTGGCCACGGCGCCGGGCCAAACCTTTCCCAATATGCCGGAGGTGACGGCGAAGGATGTGACGAAGCTCGAGGAGATGATCGATCGATGCCAGGAGGAGCTCGCCCCGCTGAAGGAGTTCATTCTGCCCGGTGGCGGCAAGGTCTCGGCAACGCTCCACCAAGCGCGAACGATCTGCCGCCGCGCGGAACGTATCTGTATCCGGTTGAGCCGGGAGGAAGCGGTGGCAGCCGAGCTGAATAAGTATTTGAACCGGTTGAGCGACGCGCTGTTCGTGCTGGCCCGTTGGGTGTCGAAGACCCAAGGCGAACCTGAGTTTTTATGGCAACGCGAATCCGGCGCGACCGCCGATTAGGCCGATGAAGAAGTCGTCCACAGGATCCCATCTCATTCTGGTACTTGGCGGCGCCGCATCGGGAAAAAGTCAGGCGGCGCTCGATCGGGCAGGCCGCCGAGGCCCGAAGGCCTTTGTTGCAACCGGGCAGGCGCTGGACGGTGAGATGAAAACGCGTATTGCGCGTCACCGCGAGACCCGTCCCGCCGACTGGATCACCGCCGAGGTGCCGCGTGACTTGGCCGGCTGGTTTCGAGCGGAAGCGCAGGGATATCGAACCGTCGTGGTGGATTGTCTGACGCTGTGGCTGAGCAATGTGTGCGGACGTCGCATGGCCGGGGCTGAAATGGTCCCTCGTGTGGAGGAGTTGCTGCAGGCTATTCGCGGAACCAAGGCGCGGGTGGTGCTGGTGAGCAACGAATTGGGCTTCGGGCTGGTGCCGACGAGTCGCAGTGCGCGCGCGTTTCGCGATGTCGCCGGTCGGGTGAATCAACAGATCGCGGGAGCGGCCGACGAAGTCTACTTTGTCATAAGCGGCCAGTCGCTCAAACTCAAATGACAGGAGAGAAGACCCGATGACACTCCAGGAAGTGTTGGCACGCATTCAACCTGTGGAGCAAGCAATCGCAGGGCAGACGCAAGCCCGCCTGGACCGGTTGACCAAACCCCTCGGGAGTCTGGGGCGGCTGGAAGAAACCGCGGTGCGGTATGCCACGATCACGGGCGAGGTGAAACCGGCAGTGCCGCGCGGGGTCGTGTTTACATTTGCGGCCGACCATGGTGTGGCGACTGAGGGGGTCAGCGCCTATCCGCGTGAAGTCACGCCACAAATGGTGTTGAACTTTCTCCGTGGCGGCGCCGGCGTCAATGTGCTGGCTCGTCACGCCGGGGTGGACGTGCGCGTGGTGGATATCGGAGTCGCCTACGACTTTGGGTCGGTCTCCGGCCTGATTCACAAGAAGGTGATGGCGGGAACGAACAATCTCCTGGTGGAATCCGCGATGAGTCGTGACCAGGCGGTGCAAGCGTTGCAGGTCGGGATCGAGTTGGCCACAGAGGCCGCGCGTGAAGGGATCGGTCTGATCGGGACCGGCGAGATGGGCATCGGCAACACAACGCCGAGTGCCGCCATCACAGCAGTTATGACCGGACGGCCGGTGGCTGAGGTCACGGGGCGGGGAACCGGCATCGACGAAGCGGGTCACGCCCGCAAAGTCGCCGTCATCGAGCAGGCACTCGACCGGCATCGTCCGAACCGGGCCGATGCCATCGATGCGCTCGTGAAGGTCGGCGGTCTGGAGATTGCCGGTTTGGCCGGACTTATTCTTGGTGCGGCGGCAAGACGGGTCCCTGTGGTGTTGGATGGGTTCATTGCCGGGGCTGCGGCGCTGATTGCGGTGGGGTTGCAGCCGCTCTGTCGGGACTATCTGATCGCCTCGCACCGTTCGGTGGAACGTGGTCATCAGGCGATTCTGGAGCATCTGAGCTTGAAGCCGCTGCTCGATCTCGACCTGCGGTTAGGTGAAGGGACCGGAGCCTGCCTGGGGATGAGCCTCGTGCAGGCGTCGATCAAGATTCTGACCGAGATGGCGACGTTCGAAGAAGCGGGTGTGTCGCAACGTGACTGAGATGGCCGCCATGACCAGACCCTTTGTCTTTGCCTGGCATTTTCTCACGGCGATTCCGATCAGCCGAAGCCACCACGAGCCGTCGTCCGCGGAACTGGCCACGTCGATGGCCTGGTACTCCACGGTCGGGCTGCTGATCGGTGGATTCCTTGCGGCGGCTGACATTGCCTTGCGGTTGTTCCTGGCGGCCGAGGTGGTGAATGTCCTGCTGATCGTGCTGCTGGTGCTCCTGACACGCGGGCTGCATCAGGACGGGCTCGCAGACACCCTGGATGGCTTGGCCGGCGGGCGGACCGTGGCCGACCGCCTTCGCATCATGCGCGATCCCAGTGTCGGGGCACTCGGCGCGACCGGTCTCTTCCTCTCGCTGTTGTTGCGGTACGCCGGGCTGCTCGCTCTTCCTCAACCGGTTCGGCTTCCCGTGCTGCTCTGTATGCCGGCGCTGGGTCGTTGGGCGATGGTCTCAGTCGCCTGGGCGTCTCCCTATGCCAGGAGTGAAGGCGGGCTGGCGGCGGCGTTTCTGACTCATCTCTCTTGGCAACATGTGTTGCTGGCGAGTTTCGTGTTGGCCTGTGCGCTGACGGCCGGTTTAGGAGTGAATGCGGCAGCGGCAACCATCGGCTTGGGAGCTTTGGTGGTGGTCGTGGTGCGGCGCGGTTGTCAGGCATGGTTCGGCGGGGTGACGGGAGATCTGCTCGGCGCCACGAATGAAGTGATCGAAATTCTCTTCCTTTTATCGATCCCGGTCTTGGTGATGGCGCGATGACCGGCGGCGAGTTGGTATTGGCGGCGGCGCTGGATGTTGTGGCGGGAGATCCCTGCTGGTTGCCCCATCCGGTGCGGGGCATGGGTATGCTCATTGCCTGGTACGATCACCGGGTCAGGACCTTCTGCCGCAGCGATCAAGCCTTACAAATTGCCGGAGCCTGTCTTGCGCTGGGGTTACCGGCAGTGGCCTATGCGGCGGCCACCTGGCTGATTGCGCAGGCGGCCACGCTCTCTCCGCTCTTCGGACAACTGGTCAGTATCGGTCTGGCCTATACCTCACTGGCGGGCCGTGATCTGTTCGATCATGTCCAGCCGGTCAGTCGTGCGTTGCAGGAAGGGAATCTTGCAGCGGCGCGTGAGGCTGTGGCCAGGATTGTCGGCCGGGACAGCTCCGCACTGGAGGAGCCGGAAATTGTGCGTGCCACTGTGGAGACGATCGCCGAAAGCACCGCCGACGGCATCATTGCGCCGCTCGTCTACCTCTCCCTTGGCGGCGCGCCGCTCGCGCTGGCCTATAAGGCGGTGAATACGCTCGACTCGATGGTGGGGCATCGCGATGAGCGGTATGAACATTTCGGCTGGGCCTCTGCCCGATTGGACGATGTGATGAACTGGGTGCCTGCCAGACTGACAGGCGGGTTTATCGCGCTGGCCTCGGGTCTGGCGACCGCGCAGTGGCATCGTGTGCAGGACAGTTGGTACATCCTGCATCGGGACGGCGACAAACATGCCAGCCCGAACAGCGGCATGCCGGAAGCGGCCATGGCCGGCGCATTGGGCGTGCAACTCGGCGGACGGAATTATTACGACGGCGTGGCTCACGAGGGTGAATTAATCGGTGATGCCGGCACCGCGTTGACACCCGGGCACATCGATCAGGCCACTCGCATTATGGTAATCGCCGCCGGGCTGGGGCTCTTCTTTGCGCTGCTCTCACTATGGGTCTCATGACGCGGATCGGTCATGGCGGGGATGTGTATGCGGCGGCCCGTGAGTTAGGGCGAGACCTGCATCGAGTGATCGATTTCAGCGCGAGCATCAATCCCCTGGGACCCTCTCCCGCCGCAGTGCGGACCTTGCGAGCAGCCGAGGCCTGGCTCGGTCATTATCCCGATCCGGCCTGTTGGGCACTGCGGCAGGCGCTGGCCGCGTATTGGGATCGCCCGAGTGAGGAGTTTCTGGTCGGTAACGGATCGACCGAGTTGATCCATCTTCTTCCCAGGGCATTGGGAATCAAACATCTCATGCTGATCGGTCCGACGTTTTCCGAATATGCCGAGGCGATGACGCGTTCCGGAGGACAGGTCAGCATGCTGTTGGCGAATCGTGCCGATGGATATCGTCCTCCGCTGGAGACGGTCCGTGCAGCGTTGAAGCAGCGGCGTCAGCCTGCGAGCGACGCCCCTGCCATTGGTGCGGTACTCCTGTGTAATCCCAATAGTCCCACCGGTCAGGCCTGCGAGGCCGAAGCCGTCAGGACGCTTGCGCGTCTGGCGGCTCGCCGGGGGCTCTGGTGTATCGTGGATGAATCCTTTGCGGAATATGCCGATCATGCGTCGATCTTGTCAGAGCCTCTTCCCGCCAGGACCATCGTGCTGCGCAGCTTTACCAAGTTTTATGGGTTGCCGGGGCTGCGTGTGGGATATGCCATGGCGAAGCCTGCTGTGATTGCCGGAATCGCGGCGCAGCAGCCGCCCTGGTCGGTGAACATGTTGGCGCAGCGAACTGCGGTCGCCGCCTTGCAAGATGTGCGACACGCCGGGCGAAGCCTTCATTTCATGGAACGGGAGCGAGCACGGTTCCGGACGGCACTGACCCGGTTACCCGGTTGCACGGTCTTTCCCTCTGCCGCCAATTTTCTGTTGATGGAGTTGCCGGTCGGGCAGAAATCGACGGCCGTGGTGGCCGCTCTTCGCCGGAAGGGCCTCCTGATCAGGGATTGTTCGCAGGTCCCTGGATTGAATGCGCGCTCGATGCGAGTTGCGGTTCGCTCGAGGGCCGACAATGACCGTCTCCTGCGAGCCCTGTCGGTTCTTCTTCGTGGGGGTGGCGCATGACGATGTGTCCGGATGGTTTCAGCACTCGCTCGAGAATCGCCAAGGACACGCTCATACTTGATTTGGGAACCCGCATGCGAGTGTTGTCGTCCGCTCCAAGAGGGGGAGGGATTCGAACGGCACGCTACATCCTGAATCATCAAGTGCCCTCCAATCCTGTTCGACAGGCGACTCACTCGAAGTGGGAACATCCTGCCCGTTACCTCAAGCGAATCGCGGTGGATTTGGGCGTGGACCCTGACTGTGTCGGCCTGATGACGGCAGTTCCGATGAAACAGGTTGTGACGTGCCGTGACAAGGCAGATGGCCTCTGGGTCGAGTGTTTTGCCACCGTCGGTGTGACCAACGCGGTGCGAGCCGGTGAGCCGCCGCCGCGAGAAGAAGCTGACGGCACTGTCCGTCGAGCCGGAACGATCAATTTGATGGTGGTGACCAATGCCTGCCTCGCCGTGCCGGCCCTGGTCTGTGCGGTGCAGGTGGTGACGGAGAGCAAGACCGGAGTGTTGCGTGACCATGCGGTGCCCAGCTGGACCGGTCGTTCCGGCGCGACAGGCACGGGGACGGACGCGGTGGTTGTTGCCTGTGCCCTGCGGGGAAGCGGTCCCCGGTCGGACTATGCCGGAACTCATACCATGATCGGATCCTTGATCGGGCGGGTCGTTGCCGAGTGCCTGACACAAGGTCTGGCGCGCGCGACTGAGTGGACGGCAACACATCGCGTGTAACTATTTATCACTTCTTATGCCCCAATCACCCCGCGCCAAAGCCATTGCGATTCTGGGGACCGGCTCGGACGTCGGGAAAAGCATGATCACGTCCGGGCTCTGCCGCCTGTTGTATCGCGCCGGGTTCCGCGTGGCGCCCTTTAAAGCACAGAATATGTCGTTGAATTCCTTTGTCACGCCGGAGGGTGGAGAGATCGGGCGCGCTCAGGCCCTGCAAGCCGAAGCCTGTGGAATTCCAGCCCACGTGGATATGAATCCCATTCTGCTCAAGCCGGAATCCGATTCCCGGTCTCAGGTCATCGTCCAGGGGAAAGTATTTGCCACGCGTGAGGCCCGGGCCTATTTCGCACGCAACCGGGACTCTGAATTGTTTCGGGCGGTGGAGCGCAGCTATACCCGCCTCGCTTCGCAGTATGAGGTTATGGTCATCGAAGGGGCGGGCAGCGCGGCGGAGGTCAATCTGCGAGATCGCGATCTGGTCAACTGGCCGGTCGTCGAGATGGCCGATGCCAAGGTGATTTTGGTCGGGGATATCGATCGCGGGGGCGTGTTCGCGCAGATCATCGGCACGCTCGACCTCATCACGCCGGAGGAGCGCGCCCGCGTATGCGGAATCGTCATCAACAAGTTCCGGGGAGACGCGGCACTCTTTGCCGACGGGGTCCGCTTCCTGAGGGAGCGCACGGGGATTCCGGTCCTGGGTGTGCTGCCGTTTCTCTGCGACCTGGCACTCGATCAGGAAGACAGTCTTGATGTCGATATCCGACGGCAGGTCGCCTTTCAGCCGGACAGAATCAACATCGCGGTGGTGCTGCTGCCCCACATGAGCAACTTCACCGATTTCAATGCGCTCGCGGACGAACCGGATGTGGCGTTGCGATATGCGGCGACCCCCGAAGACGCGGGCGGGGCTGATGCGATTCTGCTTCCCGGCTCCAAAACCACATTGGCGGACCTCGCCTATCTGCGAGGCAAGGGATTCGAATCACTCCTGCGTGGTCATGTCCACCGCGGAGGAGAAGTGGTCGGAGTTTGCGGCGGGTATCAAATGTTAGGGCGACAGATTGCCGATCCGGACGCGGTCGAATCAGGCGGGAGCGGCGAGGGGCTCGGCCTGCTGCAGGTGACGACGGTGTTGATGCGGGAGAAAATCACCGAGCAGGTCGAAGCGCGTGCCTTGCATCTCGGCGGGACGACGGCGCCCCCGGCGCGAGGGTACTTGATTCATATGGGGCGGACGGATCGCCATGGACATCGACCCTGCTTCGAATTGGAGAGAAAGGAGCCGTCGGGTTCAGGTCATCGCGACGTCGCCGAACGGGATGATGCATGGCTCGACGGCGCGGTCAGTGACGACGGTCTGGTCTGGGGGACCTACATCCATGGCCTGTTCGACGAGCCCCTCTGTCGACGCGCATGGTTGAACCGGTTGCGTATCAGAAAGGGGCTTCCAGCCGCCGACATGGAGTGGTCGCAACGGGTGAACCGACAGCGATCCGGTGCGATGGATCGATGGGCCGACCACGTCGAACAATATCTTGATCTTACCCCGATCCGGGCGCTCCTTCGCCAAGGCGGGACGGTCTAGGCCGGCCGCCATCCTCTCTTCGTCGAGGTTCTGAAGGGACTTTGACACTTCTCTCGAAAAGCGACCAAACTTTGGCGCTCCGACTTGCGTCGTGAACAATTGCGCACCCATGTCAGCCTAGCTGAGCATAGTGGGTATAGTAGACCATCCACACATAATCATCCGCAAAATCGCTGACTTCATCGGTAGGAATTTCTTCCGCTCCGCAATCCTAACTAATTGTTTTGTTTGGCACCGATCATGCACAACGTCTGCCTGGGCTGCAGGGTTCCGGCGTGGCTCCGTGCGTCGATGAAATTGTCAACGAAGAATTTTGCGCTATCTTTGACAAGGGATTGGCTGACTTAGGGGCATTCGGTTGACCGGGCGCTACGAGGCAGGCAGGAGGAGACGGTATGGCAAAACATATCATTCAAAGAATCGTGATGGCTGCACTGACCGCAACCTGCATGGGCGCGGCGACTCCCGCGTCGGCCAATACCGAGGTGGAAACGGCCGAGTTGCTCATCAAGTTGTTGCAAGTCGGCCGTGGGGTGATTTCCGAACACCAGGCCACAATCAATGACGCCAGTAAGGGCGACAAAGGGTTTACCGGTGACTTTGTATCCAATCAGGTGATCGAACGGTTTCGCAAAGCCACCAAGATCGATCTGAGCCGGCCCGCCACGGTTCCGCAAGCGCCGCTCTATCTCGCCATGGTGGAATCCGAAAAAGAAGTCATCGACGAGATGCAGCCCGTCATCAATAAGCAAGGTGTGGGGTTCAAAGGGGTTATCCCTGCCGTCTTCGCCCGCAAGTCCGGCGAGCGGTTCTATCGGAAAACCGGAATTCGTGTGAAGCTCACGGGCACCGACTATCGGTTTCCGGGCAACCGGCCTGATGAGTTTGAGTCGGAAGTGTTGAGGATTTTTGCCGACACCCGCCATCCGAAAGGCCAGCCGTACAGCAAGGCCACGATGTTGGACGGGAAGCCGGTACTGCGCATGATGGATCCGGAGTATGCCGCAAGCACCTGTCTGAGCTGCCATGGCGACCCGAAAGGCGAACGTGACATCACCGGCGCCAAAAAAGAAGGATGGCATGAGGGCGATCTGGCCGGTGCGATCAGCATCGTGATTCCCATGCGGTAGCTTTCGACGGGTCAACCGTCTGTCTCGCGCACACATTTAGCAGGTTTGAAGGGGGGACGTACTCATGAGCAAGATCGTTGTCGTCGATGATTCGTACGCCGAACTGCAGTTGATCGAAGGCTATTTGAAGTCTGCCAATCACACAGTCGTGTCGTATCCGAACACCGACAAACTCGAGGACAAACTGGCGTTGGACAAGCCGGACCTGATCGTGCTGGATGTCGTGATGCCCGGGCGTAACGGGTTCCAGGCCTGCCGTGACCTGAAAAGTGATGAGCGCTTCAAGGGCATCCCGATCGTCCTCTGCACCTCCAAGGGACAGGAAAGCGACAAATTCTGGGGCCAACAGCAGGGGGCCAATGGGTATGTGGTGAAGCCGTTTAAAGCCGAAGATCTGGTCGCCGCAGTCAAGCGGGCGTTGAATTAACCCATGAACGACGTGCCAACGATCCAGCCTCACTCCTCGGACTCATCTCCGGCTCACGGACCCTCCAGCCCATCGAGGTCTTCTGCCGCGTCGATCGACGGCACGCTCCGTATGTGTGTCCTCACGCTGGGGGGCGAGTTGTTCGCCATTGATCTCCGCCACGTCAGTGAAGTGTTTGAGGTGGAAGCGGTGACCGTCGTGCCCAGCATGCCGAGCCTGTTGACCGGAGTCACCAATCTCCGGGGAACGGTCATTACCCTGGTTGATCTGCGAGGAAGCCTGGGGCTGTCCGTGACCGGAACCGCGCTGCCGTTCGCGGTCGTGATTCGCCATGGCAGCCGACAGGTGGGAGTGCTCGTCGATCACGTTCCTGAAATTCACACCGTCAGTCGTGAGCACCTGCTGCCGGCCATGCAAGCGGGACCGGCGGGGGCGCGTCCTTGTGTCTCGGCAGTACTTCGTCTGGACGAACGTCTGGGGGGAGTGCTGGAGGTGCCGCAGGTCTTTGCACAGATTGACGGAGGGAGTGCGATATTGTCGATCGCGTAAACAGCAGGGGCGCGAGTCATCGCGAACCTGTGTCATCAAAGATTGTGCGACCGGCCACCGGATGTTGAGGAAAGCAGAACAAGGAGGAGCGCACCATGATCGGGCAAGGCGTCAAGAATCAATTCCAGGACATGAAAACAAAGACGAAGCTGCTGGTCAGTTTCGGTCTCGTGAGTGTCATCATCATGATCATGGCCAGCGTCGGTGTGTTTACCCTGCGCCAACTCAGCACGCAGTCGCAAACGGTGTATGCGGACTATACGGTGCCGTTGGCTGAGTTCGCCCAGATGGGAACCGCGTTGACCAAACACCACCAGATTCTGCTGGATGTCGCGTCCGCCACCAAACAAGCCGACTTCGCCCAGGAAGTGACCAAGTTGCCGCCCTTGAAAGCCCAGATCGACAAGGTGGTGAATAACTATAGGAGCACGACGCTGCGTGTATCGCGGTCGGGCCGGGACGAGGCGAAGGATCTGACCCTCTTTGAACCGGCCTTGAAGAAATACTTCCAGGATGCCGACGGCGCCCTGAGCGCCATGGCGGATAGTTTCGATCGCAACGTCCTGTCTTCCACGCAAGCGGAGCAAATGCGGGCCCTCGGTATCCTGGCCCTGACGGTCAACCTGACGCCCTCGTTCGAAAATGCCGTCAAACGCCATAACGAGCAGGTCACGGCCATTGAGGCCGTCGCCAAGGACCTCAACGATGATGCGCAAGGCCTGGCCAACAACGGTACCCTGATTCTGGTGGCCGGCGGTCTCGTCGCCGTGGCCCTCGGATTGTTCGTCGGATATCTGCTGGCGACATTCCTCTCCCGGAGCATCAGCCACATCGCCAATGTCGCGACGCAGGCCGCCGGCGGCAATCTACAGGCCCGCGCGAAAATCCAGTCACACGATGAGTTGGGCCAGATGGCCACTGCATTCAACTCCATGCTCGATCGTATTACCGTCCTGGTGTCGACGGAGGAAGAGCGCGACCTGATGCAAAAACGGCTCATGCAATTCCTCGTGCTGGTGTCCGAAGTCGGTAAAGGAGACTTGACCCGGCGAGGCGAAGTGACGGCCGACATGTTCGGTAACCTTGCGGACGGATTCAACCTGATGATCGCGCGATTCGGACAACTGTTGAAGCAGGTGCGCGAGGCGGCCGACCGCGTGAACAAGTCGGCCGGGACCCTTCGGGATTCAGCCGGTCATATGTCCGGCACGGCCCGGGCGCAGGCGGAAGAATCGGTACGCACGCTGGGCGCGGTCGAACAGTTGGCCGCCGGTATGCGTCAAGTGGCCACCACGGCCGGCGCATCGTCCGACTCCGCGAAGCAGGTGCTGTCGGCCACGGAACGCGGCAACGTCGCGGTGCAGGAAACCGTGCGTGACATGCAGAGTATCCGGTCGGCGGTGCAACGTATGTCCAAGCAGGTGAAAGGCCTCGGTGACCGGTCACTCGAAATTTCGCAAATCGTGTCGACGATTCGCGATATCGCCAATCAAACGAACCTGCTCGCGCTCAATGCCGCCATCGAGGCGGCCGGCGCGGGTGAGGCCGGCGCCCGATTCGCCGTCGTCGCCGACCAGGTCAGAAAGCTGGCGGAAAGTTCCACGCAAGCCACACGTGAGATCGCCGACCTCGTGAAAGTGATTCAAACCGAGACTCAGGATGCCGTGGTGGCCATGGAGCACGAAACGCAGGCGGTGGAAGCCGGATCCGCTTCGGCGCTCCGGACCGGCGACGTGTTCGCTGAAATTTCAGACATTGCGAAACGGTCTTCCGAGTTGGCCCAGAACATCGCGAGCGCGGCGTCCGAACAGACCGCTTCAACGGAAAAAGTCGGTCGAGCCATTAAGGAGTTCACCGGCGGTGCCGTGGCGACGCAAAAGCAGACGGACTCGACGCGACTCACGATCGAAGATATGGCAAAACTGGCCGAAGGTCTCAACTCTTCGGTCGCTCAGTTCAAGCTCGCGTAAGAGAACTCTTAAAGAGCGGTGAATGGTCTCCGCTCGGATGCTGAGTGGGTGAATGAGCGCTGATTTCGATCGCGACCAGTTGCTGGATATTTTCGTGGCCGAGGCCGGCGACGATATGGGGCGCTTCTGGAAAGCCTTGCATCCAGATGGGAAGGCGCATCCGGAACCGGCCGACGTCGCCGAATTTCACACAGTCGGCCACAAGCTCAAAGGCGCCGCGCTTCTCTACGGGTTCCCGGGGCTCGGGCAACTCGGGGCCTTACTCGAAGATACACTCGAACGCGTGCAGGAGATTCCGGCGGCGCGCTGGCCCGAAGCCATGCAACTGATGCGCGAAATTGCCGCGTCCTTTCGAGGGCAGGTCGAGCAGATCGGGCGTGGGGGAGGGGAAGAGGCCTCGGTGGTTGAGGGATTCGTCCGGCGCCACTCCGACTTGCTGCCGGCCGTTTCAAGCGACTCGTCGGCCGCGTCTGTGCAGCGTTTCGATCAGCCGGCGGATGAGTACCTCATTCCTGTCCTGGACCAAGAGGTGCTCTCCTACTTCTCGCCGGAGGCAGAAGAATACCTCAGCACGATTCAGACCCTGCTCCAACGGTTGGAATCCGACCTGGCGAATGCCGACACGATTCATCAATTGTATCGGGTGGCACACACGCTCAAAGGGTCGGCCTATACCGTGGGATTTGAAGTCGTGGGAGATGTCGCCCATCCGATCGAATCCTGCATGATTGCCGTTCGTGAGGGCGTTGTGACGGTCGCGCCGCATTGGATCGCCGTTCTGCGGAAGGCGGTGGACGTGATCCGTTCCCTGATGGCGCGGGACGCTCAATCATTGGCCCGCTTGCGTCAGGAGGTGCCTCGTATCAGGACGATGCTCGGAGAATTGGGGCAGGGCGTGAGTCAGGGTGAGCCTGGAGCGGCTGCCACTGCGCTGAGCCGGCCTGAAGAGACGTCGATCCAGGAATCCGTGCCTGCGGTCCCATCCGATCACGATTCCGTCGGGCACTCCATGGGCGAGGCGGACACCGGCGAGCTCTCCGAGGCCTATTTGATCCCGGCCCTCGATTCTGAGGTGATGTCCTATTTCGCGCCGGAGGCGCAGGAGTATTTGGAAAGCCTCGAAGCCGACTTGCTGCGTGTCGATAAGGACGCGGGCAATCCCGACACAATCCACCAACTGTTCCGCACCGCCCATACGTTGAAAGGCTCGGCGTATACCGTAGGCTTTCAGGCGATCGGTGATCTGACTCATCACATCGAAGATTTCATGGGCGCCGTTCGGGAAGGGCAACTGGAACTGCTTCCGGGTCATACGGATGTGCTGCTGCGCGCCATCGATGTCATTCGCGCCTTGATGCGACGGGATTTGTCCATGGTGGGCCGGACGAGGCAGCGGTTTTCGAACTCCTTGCAGGAGTTGAAACGACTGGGAGAGACTCAGTCGGCACCGGACCAGAATCACCCCCTCGTCTCCTCGATTGCCGATGGCGCCTCAGTGGAAGAAATTCGCGAAGCCGAGGGGCAGGAATCGGCCAAAGGCGTCGATGGAAAAACCGGCGAAGAGCGAGAGGTGATCCGGGTCAGCCGTGATCGTTTGGAACGCCTCCTCAATCTGGTCGGTGAATTGGTGATCGATCGCGGACGGCTGGAGCAGAGGCTCCGCACGTTGGATCAGTTGGCCACACAGGTCTTGGCCAACAAGAACCGGTTGACCGACGCCGTGCGCACGTTCGAAGACAAGCACACCTTTTCCTTCCAACCCTCTCCCGCGTCCTCCGGCGAGGACACGCCACAGGCGTATCCGGGCGTCAGCGATTTCGGCAGCCTGGAGTTCGACAAGTACGACGACTTCAACATCCTGGCCCGGCGAATCAGCGAAGTCACCGCGGACATTACCGAATCCATGTCGCAGCTCAGCGGGTCGATCCATCGCGCCCAGGATGACATGGGGTCGCTGCAACAGTTGACCTTGGGTATGCGTGATGAGATTGCGCGCGCCCGCATGGTGCCGATCGGGACGCCGTTCACGCGCTTCCGTCGCGCGGCCCGTGAGATGGCCCGTGCCACCGGAAAAGAAGTCAATTTGGTCACGTCCGGCGAACATACGGAAATCGACACCGGTGTCGTGGAGCGGCTTGTCGATCCGCTTGTCCATCTGGTCAGAAATGCGGTGTACCACGGGATCGAGCCCGCGGGTGTCCGTCGCAGCCAAGGGAAGCCGGCGGCCGGCACGGTCTATCTCCACGCCGCGCATCGAGGGAACTCGGTGCTGATCGAAGTCGAGGACGACGGGGCGGGACTGGATATCGCCAAGATCAAGGCCAAGGCGGTCAAGCTGGGTCTCGTGCGAGCGGATGTCGCGGACTCACTGCCGGAGAGCGAGGTCATCAAGTTCATCTTCCTGCCGGGATTTTCCACCGCCGAAGCGGTCGGGGATCAGGCCGGACGCGGCGTCGGCATGGATGTGGTCAAGCGAGTCATCGAGACGATGAACGGCCACATCGAAGTGGAATCGGTCTACGGGCAGGGCACCAAGTTCACGATGCATTTGCCCCTCACCCTGCTGATCGCAACCGCACTGCTCGTTCGGGTCGGGAAAGAGCGCTACGCGATTCCGCTCCCCAGTGTGCGCGAGGTCACGATGTCCACTGCGTCGACGATTCAGCAGATGGGGGATCGGTCGGTGCTGCAGATCGGCGACGAAGCCATTGAAGTGTATCCGCTCGGCAGCCTCATTCGACGGGATGCCGGCACCATCGACGGGGCGACTCCTGTGGTCGTTGTTCGAACCTCGACCGGCGCGCTCGGTTGCGCGGTTGATGAATTGCTGGGCCGGCAGGAAATCGTCATTAAATCATTGGGCGGCCTGAAGCCGTATGAGCGGTCCGTGTTCGGTGGTGCGACTATCGATCCCGAGGGGCGTGTCGTGCTGGTTCTTGACGTCAGCCGGTTGACGACTCGCGAATACCATGAGGCCATGTCGGTCATTCAGAACCCCGGTTCTTCGCCGATGCTTGAGGGACCGGCGCAGCCCCCGTCGCCGCAGATTTCGGATAGGCAGCTTCCGCTCTTGTTGATCGATGACTCGCTCAGCATCAGAAAGTTTGTCGGACGGATGCTGGAGTCGGCCGGGTATACCGTCGAAACGGCGACCGACGGAGAAGAAGGCTGTCGCAAGGCATTGGTGCAGCAGTACCAGCTCATCATCACCGATCTCGAAATGCCGAAGTTGAACGGTTTTGAAGTCATTCAGGCGCTTCGCGCCAGGCCTCAGACTCAGGCCACCCCGATTCTTGTCATGACCACGCGGGCGGGGGAAAAGCATCGCCAGATGGCTGTGAGTGTCGGGGCCTCGGGGTACATTGCCAAGCCGGTGGAAGAACGCGCCTTGATTCAGGAAGTCCGCAAGTGGACAGGCCGTGAAAGCGTCGTGAAGAAATAGGAACGTTTTGTCGATTCGTACCGTTACTGGCAGAATGAAGGACAGGCATGGGGCTCCGCGGACATAAGACGGCAGTGGTGTCGAGCGGGTTGGCGGTCCGGTTTCTCGTGACGCTCATGGGCCCCATGCATATGGCTTTTCCCTCTCACTGGGTTCGCGGCCTTGTGACCCCGGCTGAGGAGGGGGCGGACGGGCATGTCACCTGGGCCAATGCTTCCTACGAACGTGCCGATCTCGCCCGTCGTTTGAAGATCCAAGCCGAAGGCGTCACGGCTGAGACCAGGATCGTGCTCTATGCCAATGAGCAACGGTCGCGGTCGTTTGCGGTGGACAGGGTCGTGGGCCTCATCGATGTCGAACGGGCCCTGATCCAGCCGCTCCCTGCGCAGTTTCGAGGAGGGGAGCGGGAACGATTGCTCGGATTGTTTGTCGAGTCGTCGTATATCGCGCTCATCGCCAATCCGTTTTGGGTCCTCGAGCTTCCGTCCCGGAACAATGTGTTGGATGTGTTTGCCCTTCAGGCGTCGGAACGGCGGCCGGGCGAATTCGATTCCAGACTCCGCCTGCCTTCGGCAGCCTTGGAAGCGGCGTCGGCGATGTCAGTCGGATCGGCGAAATAGGGTACGAGGATCGACCATGTTACGTACTCAGCTACGCAGACAACCGCACACAGG
This sequence comes from Nitrospira defluvii, assembly GCA_000196815.1. GTDB lineage: Bacteria > Nitrospirota > Nitrospiria > Nitrospirales > Nitrospiraceae > Nitrospira_A > Nitrospira_A defluvii_A. Next base: position 2,593,210 of record FP929003.1, on the reverse strand, counting down.
TAGCACAGGCGCGACCGGGGCGCGGATGCAGCACATGGTGGTGTTTTCGGTGGGCGGTCAGCGGTTGGCCGCCAGAACCGAGGAGATCGCCGGAGTGATGCCGTGGACGGGCGCGACGGCGGTTCCCAGCGATACGCCGTTTGTGTGCGCGCTGGTTCGACAGGAGAAGGGGTGTCTTCCGGTATTCGACCTGGCGGCGAAGTTCAATCGTCCCCTGCAGGATGGCGAGCCGCTGTGTCTGGTTGTCAAACATGTGGACGGACCGCTGGCGATCTGCATCGATTCCCAGGTTCCTTCGCTGCACATGGTGGCACGCTCGGCAGTACAGTATCGCGTCGGTCACGATCCTGACATTGCGGGAACGTGTATCGCCGGCGAAGAAGAACTTCCTATCATCAACCTGACAACCTTGGGGGTCTCATCGAACCGTCCCGCTTGATGAGCCTTGCCTTGTGTAGAGGAACGACATGCCAAAGATCTTGATTGCCGACGACAGTATCGCAGTCCGTAAGGTAGCCGAGCGTCTCCTGACCGAGGCCGGGATGGGGGTCACGCTGGCCGCGAACGGATCGGAGGCTCTGGCGCTGCTAAGTAAGGATCGCCCCGATCTCATCGTGTCCGATGTCATCATGCCGGACAAGAGCGGTTATGAGGTCTGTGCGTACATCCGGGGACAGGCAAACCTCGCGGATCTCCCCGTACTCCTGATCAGCGGCATTGTGAACGAGGAAGTGTCCAGGCAAGCAGAGTCGTGCAAGGCCGACGGGGTCTTGAAGAAGCCGTTTCAGGGTTCCTCGCTCAAGGATCGTGTACTGGATCTGCTTACAAAGCGCCCACAAAAACCTGCTCCGATCCCGGAAATGCCGCAGCCGCAAACGACTGTGGAGTCATCTTTCGTGGCAGAGGTGTGTGCCGTGCCCGCTATGCCTGTGCCGGAAGAAATTGCAGCGCCCCATGTAGAAGCTCAGGAGCATCGGCCGTCGCTCGAGCCGATCACGATCAGTCCTGAAGAGCCTCATGCCATACCTGCGATGATGACCCGCGACGCCATGGAGGATGCGGCTCCCGCGTTCCATGCCGCTGAGCCGGCTCCGCCGGCACATGATCATGAGCATCATCAGGCAATTTTGGCGGAACGTGACACGCGGATCAGCGAGCTCGAAGCGCAGTTGGACGAGGAGCGTCGGCGCAGTCTGGAGCAGACCCAGCAGATCGCGCACATCCAGCGTGCGTTGGATGAGCAGCACGAGCAGGTTGCAGCTCTGTCGTCCCACACACAAACATTGGACCAGAGTTTGGCCGACGAGCGGGCGCAGCGAACCGCTCTCGCAGAACAGTTGGAAGAAGTGTCAAAGCAGATGCTCCGGATCGGCGAGCTGGAGACGGCTCTCGCCGATGAGCAGCATCGTGCGCAGCAATTGTCCCAACAGGTTTCGGAGGGGGTCCGTCACGCCGCGCGTATTGCGGAATTGGAGGCCCATCTGGAGGCAGAGCGGGAAGCGGCGAATCAACTGGTACAGCAAATTACCGGTCTTGAGCAGGTCGAAACGCGCGTCCACGAGCTCGAAACGACTCTGGCGGCTGAACGTGAGCAGGCAGAGCTGCAGCGACGGGAGCGTGTCGAGCTGCAACACAGTGCGGACAAGGTGCCGGCGCTGGAAGAAGCCGGCGCGAAAGCCCAGGCTCAGATCGCTGAGCTCGACGCGGCGCTCTCGGCTGAACGGGAGGCCGCAGCGGCTCTGTTGGTTCAGGTCAAGCAGTTGGAGGCGGCGGCGCAGCGTGTCGGTGAGTTGGATCTCGCTCTGGTCAGTGAGCAGGAGCGTTCGATGCAGCTCGAGAAACGGGCGATGGAGGCCGAGCACATGGCGGAGCAGTCGACTCGCCGGTTTGAAGATATGGCGAGGAAGCTGGGTGAGATTGCCGGGCTGGCCTCCCAACTCGGGAATGGCAAACGCTAGGAGGCCGTCACTCGTCCGTATGTCCGGGCGAGTGCATAGGTCAGAAGCAGGGCATTACTGTGTCGACCGAACCAGAACAGACCGAAGACGATTTTCAAAAAGAACTGATTGAACTGTTCGGTCAGGAGGCGCAAGAGTGGCTCATTCAGATCCATTCCGCCTTGACCGAGCTGGAAAGCCAGCCTGATACCGACCGGCATGCCCAATTGGTGGATGCCGTGGTCAGGGGCATCACCAGCCTCGGTGGTTCTGCCGCCACGGTGAACCTCCCCGATGTCGAACGTGCCACCTTCGCGCTGCTTCCCTTCATCGACACCCTGAAAGACCGGACGACGGCGACCAAGCAGGATTTCGGCACGGTCCGTGAACAGTTCTGTCTCGTCATCGCGTCCGTCACGATGGCCACTGGCATCACGCTGGACCTTGGTCCTGTCCAGGACACGCCCCTACAACCGGAGCCGGCCATCGATTTCCTCACGCTCCTGAACGCGCTTCGCATGCTTCAAGACGAGCAGGTTGCCAAGGGAGTCGCTTCCCGCAGTTTAATTCCACAAGTCATGCATCGATTGGAGCAGGAGGCGAGGCAGGGGGAGAGCCGGATACAGACGGCTGCGTTTCAGCAGTTGTTGGGTGAGCTCCAAAACACGGATGCCCGATGCCTGGACTCGCTGCGAGAAGCATTGCCCGGCATTGCGCACAATCTGAGCAGGCTCCGGGTCGAGGGGGTAACGGGTTTGGAGCCAAACAACGTGCTTGGCACCTGCATGCAGCAGATCGAACAGCTTCAGGGCATGGCCAAGCAGGTCAATGCCACCCCGCTGGTGACCTTTCTCACCGGCCTTCAGAGCTTCCTGGCCTTGATCGTCCAGCGCCGTATCGTGATCGCGTCCCAGCGCGTCGAGGCCGTGGAAGGGCGCATTCTCGCCGTGATGACCACGATCGAAGACTGGATCACCGCCGGACAGCAGGAACGGGATCTGATGAGCCGGCTGCTGCCTGCCGCCTGAGGGCGCTCCTCACAGTGCGCGACCGGCCTCGGACAAGACTTCCCGGACAGGCTTCATTGAGTTGACGGCGCATCTCCACCATGAGAATCATTCCGGATGGCTGTGCTGATCCCCCTGACTTGGACCATTGGACCATACACAGGTGGAAACAACGGCGCGCCGGGTGACGAAGCGCATCGAGGCTGGAGGCTGAGAGGAAATGGAGCAGAATCACTACCGGCAGGCTGAGGATGCGCTGATGCGGGTCGCTGCCGCCGTGCAACGGCAGGAACCGGTGAACCTGACGGAGTTGACCCAGCTTGCCGGCACCATCGTCGCGTCGATTCAGGAAAACGATCAATTAGTCGTTGAGGCCCTGTCCAGTCCGGTCGGCCCTCCGCTGGTTACCAATCTAGTCAATGTGAGCATTCTCGCGACGAAGGTCGGGATCGGCCTCGGCTATTACGGCGCGGAGTTGCGGCGTCTGGCGTTGGCCGGGCTCCTCCATGACATCGGTATCTTTGCCGTGCCGCAGCACTTGCTGACGAAGACCGGCCGCCTGAGCTCCGATGAACGGGCTCTGGTCGAGCAACATCCGCGCTTGGGGTATGGAGTGATCGAACGTCTCGGTGCGGACTATGCCTGGTTGGCCGAAGTGGTATTGCAGGCCCATGAGCGCGGGAAGGGGCAGGGGTACCCGAACCGTTTGAAGGGGCGTGAAATCAATGAGCTGGCGCAGATCATCGGACTCGTCGATATCTTCGACGCGTTGGTCAGTCCGCGCCCGTACCGCCGGCGCCTCCTCCCGCACGAGGCGATCCGTGAGTTATTGAACACGGAGCGTACTGCGTTTCCCCGTGAAATCATGAAAGGATTGGTCGAGCAACTCTCGGTCTACCCGCTGGGCACCAAGGTGCGTCTGAGCAGCGGCGAAGAAGGTGTGGTGGTGAGAATCACGCCTCGATACCCATCCCGTCCGGTGCTCCGTGTGACCGGCGCACAGGAGACCGCGGTGAGCGATCCACCGCGGTACCTCGATCTCAGTCAGTTGCCTCAGGTGTCGGTCGCAGAGACTGTCGATTCACCGGCATTGGAGCGCGTCACGTTTGCAACCGCACCGACGGCTGCCGAGCGCGCTACGCCGACAAGCGCATCGGATCAGTTTGCCGCGCTGCTCGAAAGTCTGGATGCGATCGCCGGCGTGATTCAGGCTGCGGTGGGGCAACCCAAGGCAGCCGCGCAGCCTGTGCAGGTCCAGTCGGCCATCGAAGCGCCTGACCAGGGCCCGCATGTCCGGCGAGAAATTCTCGGCCTGTTTGTATTGGAGGCCCGTGAATGGCTCAATCAGATCCAGACGGCGCTCGAGCGGCTCGACACGACAAGTGAACAGGGACGCCGCGCCAAGTTGAGCACGATTTTGTGGCAGAGCGTCAGCAACCTCGCGCGATCCGCCGCGACCGTCGGGTTGACGGCCGTGGAAGACATGGCGACCCGGATGCTTCCGCTCCTTCAGGCCGCCGCAAAACATGAGCGCACCGTGGCGGCTCATCACGTGGCGTCGCTTCGGGAGGGGTTGCTCGAAATCAGCAAGACGGTGCAGGCCCTTCATGCCGTCGAACGTCCTCCACAAGATAGTCCGAAACCGACCGTAGCTGTGCGGCAGCCTGTGACTGAAACTCCTGTGCCGGTGGTCGTCGACGTGCCCGCGGCTGTTGAGGCTCATATGCCGGATGACGCGCCTTCCGCCCCGTTGCCGGCCGCATCCATACTTGACGCCTTGCGGCAGTTGCATCAAGCGCGAGGTCGATCGCTCCAACCGGTGCGCGATGTACTGGATACCGTAATTCAGCGCGCCGAGCAGGAGATGCAGCAGGGGGCAGGCGTGCTGGATGCGCGTGCCATCGGGCGACTGTTGCAGGAGTTGGATGAGCTGGATGAGCGATTCCTTGCGCACATGCAGGCGCATATCCCGGCGGTGATCGCCACGCTCAGGCATGTCGCGCTCACGAGTGAGGATCGCGTATTTCCACCCCAGGCGTTGGAACCCATTTTTGTCGAAATCGAGGCGCTCTCCGATGCGGCCGAGCGAGTGGCTGCGGCGAATATCAGCCTGTTCCTGCATGGTCTCCGCACGTTCCTCCGCGTCACGGCTCAGCACAAACCGGCGGTGATTCGCGAGCGATTGGCAGCTGTGGAAGAACGATTGGCGACGCTGATCCCGCTGGCCCAGCAATGGGTCGATGTCGGTCGCGTGGAACGAGCAGCCATTTTTGACATCCTCCCCATCGCATAGCGGTTTGGCGAACCCCTCCGGCTTGATAGCCGGTTTGCCTCCTCTTCCTTGCCGCTCTCCCTCAACCGTTCAAAGCTGAACACCGTTCCATTCTGCTGAGATACCTCACGTCACGCCGCCTAATTATTGAGCACATTGCGCGCGTTCCTACGCAGCTACTGCTTGTGGGTGTCTGTCCACATGGTTGCGCACAGTCCGTCCACAGTTCTTGTGGACGGGGAAGAATGATGCCAGTCCGTTGAGATCGCCGGTCTCTCACGTCAATCCTGAACGATCGATCCACTGCTCGCTCAACACCTGTCTCTGCGCCTGCTTAGAGGGAATCAACTCCGTCGGCCTACGCCCCGCGTGGTCTCGGCTCCTACTCGTCGATCGAAGAGGTGGCGCTGCACGGGACAGGGATGCTTACGTCGCCGTTCGCTGGAATTTGTCACGTCCGATACATTTTCTCTTGCGGTTGAGGTTGCGATTGTACGACCATCACGCCCATGGCAAAACTGATCTCTCTCAAACAGCAAGAAGGACACGACGCGCGAGCGACGGCCTATATCAAAGCTTACATGTTATTTCCGGCCGGTATCCTCGGCCTGATTTCCATGATCGGCGGGGTCGGCGGGCTCGCGTACCAACTCATCGCCACGGACACCTACACGTGGTGGACCTTTCTCCAGAGTTCCGGGCTGTTGCTGCTGGGCGGGGTGCTCGGGTGGCTGCAGACGACCTATCACCGGTGGATTCTGAGCAATCGCCCGGAGGTGTTTGCAGCGCGCATGCGGCAGCCGACAGTGAGCAAGAGCGGCAAACCCAAACGAGAGAGTGCAGCGACTCAGGAGCAGGCCAGCGGGTCGCCGTGGGCTCCCGGCGCCTATATGGTCGGCCTGGCGCTCCTGCTTGCCGGCTCGATGCTCAGCGTGCTCTACGGCGCAGTCCATCCGATCGCGGCCTGTTTTTTACCCTGGGCCGGATTCTTCTGGGCAAAACTCTTCTTCTGGAAGTCGGTGCTGAAGAACTGACGATCCGGCGGCGCCGGCTATTTGCGACGGGGTGTGCGGGATTTGGCGGGTGCCTGACGGACCTGCTCCAACTTCGCAAGTCGTTCTTCCAACTCGCGGACTCGCTGGCGTAGTTCCGGCAACTGCGGAATCACCGCCTGGGCCTTCAGAAACGTTGCATGGGCCATCACCGGTGCGCCGGAGACGATTTGATTGGGCTCCAGGCTTCGTGTCACACCGGATTTTGCGGCAATCATGACCTGATCGCCGATCTGCAAATGGTCGGCGAGGCCGGCCTGGCCACCCACCATGACATATTTCCCCAGCGTCGTACTGCCGGCAATGCCGACCTGTGCGACGAGGATATTGTGTTCACCCACCGTTACGTTGTGCGCGATCTGCACGAGATTATCGATCTTCGTTCCGCGCTTGATGACGGTATTGCCGAACGTGGCGCGATCGATGCTCACATTGGAGCCCAGCTCCACGTCATCCTCGATGAGCACGCCGCCTAATTGCGGAATCTTCTGGTGACGTCCCTGATACTGGACGTAGCCGAATCCGTCACTGCCGATCACCGTGCCGCTGTGCACGATTACGCGAGCGCCGAGACGGCAGCCTTCGCGAACCACCACGTTGGGGTAGAGGAGGGCATCATCACCAATGACGCTATCGTCGCCGATAAAGACCCCTGGGTAGAGGGTGACCCTTGCGCCGATGGAGACACGGTCTCCGACGGTCACGCCCGGCCAAATCGACGCATCCGCGCCGATGGTCACGTCCTCGCCGCGGGTGATGCCCTGGGCGATGCCGCGGCTGCGGGTCGGTCGCGTAAAAAACTGCTGGGCGGCCCGTGCAAAGGCGTACGCAGGATTATCCACCACGAGCTGCGGAGACGGGCAATCAGGCAGGCGACGCCCGACGAGCAGGGCTCCGATGACAGCGGTCTGCGGAGATTTCAAATTGCGTTCGGAAGTCAGGAAGGCGAGGTCGCCAGGCCCGGCCTCTTCCAGGCTCGCCACCCCGGTGACGGTCGCATCCGGCGAACCGACCAGTTCTCCTCCGACATAACTGTGGAGTTCGCGGAGTGTCAGCGGCGTGCGTCTCGCTGCGGTCGTCATATGGCTAGGCCTTCTTGCTTTTGGTAGAAGGCTTGGCTGCGGGCTTCTTCGCCGCGGCTTTCGCCGGAGTGTGCTCGGCTGCCTTCGCGGAAGCCTTCGGAGGGGCGACCCGGCCTTGTACATAGGCGATCACCTGGCCGACGGTGGTCAGTCCGACGAGGTCCTGGTCGGGAATCTGGAGATTAAAGACTTCTTCGATGCGGTAGAGCATCTCGATCACCGCCATCGAATCCAACCCCAGATCGTCCCGCAGGTGATGGGTCGTCTGAATCGACGCCGCATCCCGCTTGAGATAGTCCGCCAGCGCCTGAATGATCTTGTCCGAAACATCTGAAGTCTTAGCCATAACCGGTTCCTTCGTTCCTTGCCGGCACATCGCACGTGCACGAATGTCGTCGTCCGACGCGGGTCAGGCCGACAGAGATTTTAAGACGACCGCGGCATTGTTACTGCCGAAGCCGAACGCGTTGATCAGCGCGACCTTGGTTTTGCGGGTTTGCGGTTGCGCAGACAGCCCCGCGAGAGCGCAGGCCGGATCCGGATCGTCAAGGTTGAGCGTCGGGTGAATTTGTCCGCTGGTAAGGGTCAGGGCCGAGACGATCCCGGCCAGCGATCCCGCGGCACCCAGCGTATGGCCCACGAGTGACTTCGTGGCGCTCACCGCCAGCTTATCGGCCCTGGACTTGAACAAGAGACGAATGGCCTTGACTTCGACGGCATCGCCCACCGTCGTGGAGGTTGCATGGGCATTGATGTAGTCGACTTGTGCCGGCGTGACGCCCGCGTCCTTCAAGGCCAGGCGCATTGTGATCGCCACCTCTTCGCCGTCCTCGCGCGGGATCACCATATGATGGGCTTCGCTGGTGGCGGCGTAGCCGGCCACTTCCGCGTACATCCGGGCTTTGCGTTTTTTCGCGTGGGCGAACGATTCGAGAATCAGCGCGCCGGCGCCCTCACCCATGACAAAGCCATCCCGTCCACGATCGAAGGGCCGGGAGGCCCGTTCTGGCGTCTCGTTATACTTGGTCGAAAGCGCGCGCAGCGAGCAAAATCCGGCAAAGACCAGGGGCGTAATACTGGCATCGGCGCCGACGACGATCACGGCGTCCGCCGTGCCGGCGCGAATGGCATGCATCGCCTGACCCAGGGCATGGGCACTCGATGAGCAAGCCGTGGAAATCGTCAGGTTGGGTCCTTTGGCGCCATAGGTCATGGCCACGATACCGGAAGCCGAATTCAGCGTGATGACGGGAATAAAGTTCGGATGCACCCGGTGCGGGCGTTTCTGTTCATACAGTTGCGTGATTTCCCGTTCGCCCATCACCATGCCGCCCATGCCGGCGCCGACAATGACCCCGACCCGGTGCGGCTCTTCCCGCTCCATGCGGAAGTCGGCATCCGCCAATGCTTCCTTGGCGGCCACGAGGGCGAACTGGGCATAGCGATCTACCCGGTCGCCTTGACCGGCCGGGAGATACTGCTCGGGGGAAAATCCGAGAATGCGTCCGGCCACGCGCGACCGGTACCCTTCCAGCGGGAACGGGTCGAAGGAGGTAATGGCCGAGATTCCGGACCGGCCTTCCAATGCCGCTTTCCAGAACTGCGGCACCCCGATGCCGATGGGGGAGACGACTCCCAGACCTGTGATGACGACTCTCGTCGACATAGAACCCTTTCACTGCTTGCCGGTGATGCCTTGTGCGGCCTGTCTACTTACCGTACGGTGGCGCCACAGTCAATGCTGTAAGCATCAGGCGCTCGCGGGCGATACTACGTCTGTCGAATGGGCGAACGCCGCTGGCGGACTATTTTGTGATCCTCTCAGTAACGGACCTTCAACAGCAGATAAAAGCCAAACGTCAGAAATACCAGATTGGCCATCCAGCCTGCCAGCATCGGCGCGAGCGCCCCGCCGCGTCCCAGCGCAATCGCCACGGAATGCGTGGACCAGTAAAAAAATCCCACTGCCATGGCCTGTCCGATGCCCATGGCCATCCCGCTGCCGCGCACGCCGGTGCGCCGGAGGCTCAAGGCAATACCGACGACCACCATAATAAAGGTCACGCAGGGGAAGGCGATCCGGCCATAATAATCCGTCAGCAGGCGCGGAAGGATCGTGCCGCCCAGATGCAGCCGATCGACATAGGCGCGAATCTCCGGCAGTGTCATCGTTTCCGAATCCAACTCCAGCCAGGTCGTGAAGTCGTCGGGAATTTGCGCGAGCGGCAAGGGTTCGGTCTGAAAACTGTTCACCGAGACCGTCCCATCCTGCCGGAACGAGCGCCGGATGCCGTCTTCCAGGACCCAGCCCTGCGGCGAATACACCGCGCGCTGTGCCTCCGCAATTTGCTCCAGTTCGAACGTCGGGCTCAGGCGATAGAGGCGGATCTTTCGTAACACCGCGCCGCCCGGGTCGATGGTGTCGATGTTCATCAAGGTCTGGCCGCCCAGGCTGACCCATGGCTGTGCCGCTTTCACCGAGACCGGCACCGCTCGTTTTTCGATCCGGGTCGTTTTGATCTGCTCGGCCTTGGCGAGGGCGAGGGGAATGACGGTCGAACTGAAGGCAAACAGGACCAGGGCCAAGACGGTGCCGAGAAACAGGAACGGGGAGGTAATCCAATAGAGGCTGATACCGCAGCTGCGCATCGCGGTGATTTCATGGCTGCGCGACAACAGGCCGATCGTGAGCAGGGTCGCCATCAGGACAGCCAGCGGTGCGATCTGGTAGGAAATCGCGGGCATCTTGAGGACGAAGTAGGCCAGCACATCGAGGGCATGGGCGTCGTACCGCAGAAAGCGGCGCACCTTCTCGAAGAAGTCGATGACGAGGTAGATCGTCATGAGCCCGGCGAAGCACATGCCGAAGATCTTCACGTACTCGCGCAGCATATAGCGAAACAGAATGTTCATAGGATTATTGGCGGCTCACCCGATAGAACCACAGAATGGTCACCACGGTGAAGATGACATTGGGGAGCCAGGCGCCGGCGAACGGGGAAATCCACAGAGTGGTGACCAGAAACTCGCAGGCCACATTGATGACATAGTAAGCGATGACCACCAGCACGCCGACCGCAAACCCGCCGATGCTGCCCGAACGTTTGGACACGATGCCGACCGGCACCCCCAGGATACAGAACACCAGCGAGGCCGCCGGGAAGGCCAGGTCCTTATAATATTCCATCAAGCGCCGCAACGCGTTGGTATCTGTCCAGCCGGTGCTCTCCAGTTTGGCGCGAATGACGTCGATCGGCGTGCGTTCCTCCGCGCCGTACAGGCTCGCGCTCAGGCTCAGCTTCAAGTCGTAGGACGTAAACGAAATCTTCTGATACTCCTCCGGATTCTGGGGGCGACTATGGATGACGCCGTTCATCAGCCGCAGCGCCACCTGGCTGCTGGCCGGATCGGTCATCACCTGATACTGCTGTGCGACGATGATACGTGGATCGGCCGGGTTCCGTTCATCGGCCACGAAAATGCCCCGGTTGTCCTGTCCCTCCTGGGCGTCGGGTACGTAGATCGTCATCTTGGGAATGGCTTCATTAAAGACGCCGCGATCGAGTTCCAGCACGAGTTCGTCGCGCAACAGGTTCAGCGCCACCTTCTTGAGATTGACGTTGCTCCATGGTTGCCCGTACTGCGCCATCACCAGCGTGAGGCCGCAGACCAGCGCGGCGAATATAAAGACCGACTGGGACAGCCGCAGGAGGCTGAAGCCGGCAGCGCGCATGGCGACGAGTTCTTTGTCGAGGGATAACCGGCCGAAGGCTGTAATGGTGGCAATAATGCCCGCGATAGGCAGGGTGAGGACCAGAAACGACGGCAGCAAATGAGCGAATACTTTCAGGACCGAGAGAAAGCCGATCCCCTTCGTCACCAGCAGTTCCACCAGTCGCAACAGCTCTTTCGTGAGCATGACGAAACAGAGCGCAGCCAGGCTGATGCCGAACGGGGAGAAGAGCTCGCGGAAAATATAGCGATCGAGGATGGTGTGCAGCACGAGGGCGGTCGAAATCCTACAACGATGACTTGGGTTGCCGCACTATAGAAGAGTCTACGGAGCTTGTAAACAGATCTGAGAGCCATTCTCGAAACTATCCGCTTGACAAGATTTGCACCCCATGGTACATCGCTGCGCACTTTTCAGTAGGTCACGATGGTTCGGGTTGAATATTGTCTCAACGCCTCGCAAGAGCTTCCACGCTCGTCGGTTTTATTTCTCCTTTTATCGTCATCATTACCATGCCACGCGACTCAGCCGGCGAGCTGATGCGCTCATTATGTCTGTGCGTTGAGAAAGGGAGGACCGTATGAAGACCAAGGGGACAGTGAAATGGTTCAACGATCGTAAGGGGTTCGGGTTTATCCGGCTCGATGGCGGAGACGATGTCTTCGTGCATTATTCCGCGCTGCAAGGCGAGGGATTCAAGACGTTGAAAGAGGGTGAGAACGTCGAGTTCGACATCGTGCAGGGAGCCAAGGGGCCGCAAGCGGCCAACGTGTTGAAGGACCTCGCGACGGCCTCCTGATTGCCGTGGCATCGTAATCCGCGGCCCCTCCCTGTTCCGGAGGGGCCGCCGGTTTGCCCCCGTTGATTTCGTCCGCTCTGGACGCCGCGTTCGCGGTGTTGCTCTTTTATCCATTTGTTTGACAAAGAAAAGGCAGACTGTTAGCGTTGACTCTCAACGTCGGGTGAGGAGTCTTCTTGGCTGTCGATCGCCGAACAGTTCTCCAAAACGCGCAGCTCTTTGCCTCCAAGGGGCAGTACGAAGCTGCCATCGCCGAATGGCGAAAACTCACCACCGATACCCCGGCCGACGGGACGATTTTCAACTCCATCGGCGACCTCCAGCTGAAACGCAATGCCACGCCCGACGCCGTCGCCGCCTTTCTTCAAGCCGCCGGCGCCTTCCGTTCCGAAGGGTCTGTCCTCAAGGCCATTGCCGCCTATAAAAAAATTCTCAAGGTCGATCCCACCAAGATCGACATCTATCGACACCTCGGCGATTTGAATGCGGAGCGGGGGTTGTTAAGCAGCGCCGTCCAGGACTATCTGACCCTGGGTAAGCACTATTTTAAGGACGGCCGCAACAAAGAAGCCCTGGAGATCTACCGCAAAATCATTTCACATGATCCGTCGAATCTGGATGCGCAGCTGCGCGTGGCGGAACTTTGTGAGCAGGAACAATTAGTCGACGAAGCGATTCGCGTGTATCTCCAGCTCGGCCGGGAGCGTTCCGCCGCCCAACAATATGAACAGGCCAATGCCATGTATGCGGCGGTCTTGCGCCTGAATCCGGAGAACGCCGAAGCCAAAGAAATCGTCACCATGATCGAGGCGGGCGGAAGCGCGCCCTTGAGCCTGGCACGCGCCGCCAAACCCTCTGCGGCCGCGGCAAAGCCGGGTGAAGGCAGCGATCTCATGGCTGAAGCGACGCGCCGGATCGAAGAAGGGCAGTATGCCGGCGCCGAAGCCATGTTGACGCAGCTGTTGAGCCGGGAGCCGGGCAATCCGGAAATCTGCCAACTGTTGGCGCGGCTGCATCTGTTGCAGGGCAATCTGCAAGTCGCGTTGGGTGAATATCGATTCCTGGCCGGCGCCGCGTTGCGCGCGCAAGACTATGCGATGGCCGAGTTGTTGATTAACGACTATCTCAAGGTGGAACCGGCGTCCGTACCGATGCTGGAACTGCTCGGTGAGCTCTATCAGGAAAAAGGGGATGCCGCCACGGCAGCGCAGCATTTCGGCAGGGCCGTGGAGATTTTGCTGGAACATCCGGAACCGGGCATGCCCACGTTGCCGGCTGAGCTGTTCGAGAAGGTCCAGGCGTTGGCCCCGGGCAGTGCCATTGCCCGCAAGCTCGCGCCGGCGTTCGACCCGACTGCCTCCTCGTCCACCGAACCGGAAGTCACTGAGCCGATGGTGGTGACACCGGAGCCTGTCGCAATCCAGCTCGAACCGGAACCACTACCGGAACCGCTTTCTGCTCCGGCCATCGCCGAACCGGCAGAAGATATGCCGTTTCGATTACAGGGTGCCCCGGCGGCTCCAGCCGCTCCGGCCCCCGCGCCGTCGCCAGTGGCGGCACAGGTCACTCCGCCACCGCCATCTGTGCCTGCTCCGGCGCCGCCTGTTTCCCAGGCCGCTCCTGTCGAGCCGGCTCCAGTCCCCGTGGTGGCCCCTTCGCCCGTCGTCCAGGCGGACGCGGAAACGCAGTACGCGCTGGGCATGGCCTACAAGGACATGGGGTTGTTGGAGGAAGCAAAGGAAGAGTTCGTCTCCTCGATGAAGGACTCCGGGTTTTTCGTCGATTCCTGCCTGATGCTGGGACTCTGCCTCAAGGAACAGAGCCGGTTGGACCAAGCCATTCAATTGCTGGAGAAACTCATCGCCGACTCGCGCTGCCGGGGAGGCAATGCGCAGCTCGTGCGGTATGAACTGGCCATGCTCTATGAGAAAACCGGCGCCCGCGACCGAGCGCTGGCCATGTATCAGTCCATTCCCTCGTTCCACGATGTGCCCCGCCGGGTCGAAGCGCTACGCAGCCTCGGCACCAACGGGGTGGCCCATCCGGAACTTCCGGCTTCCAGTCAGATCAGTCCGTTGCCACTCGCCGGCCACTAACACCTGCTTCCGTAAAGAATCCTGACGATGGTGGGCCGATGCGAACGCAGAGTCACTACGCCTGCGTGCGACTCACCTGATTCGGGGCCGGCCTTCCGGAACAGACTGCGGCGATATTCTCCAGACAGATCATTCCCATGCGCACACGCGTCGCCAGGGTGGCGGAGCCCAGGTGCGGAAGGAGCACCACCTGCCGGAGGTCGCGCAGGCTGGGGTGAAAGACCGGCTCCTGTTCAAACACATCCAGCCCCGCGCCGGCCAGCCGACGTCGCAGGAGCGCATCGACCAACGCGCCTTCATCCACCACCGGACCTCGCGAGGTATTGATCAGAAACGCCGTGGGCTTCATGAGTGCCAGCTGCCGCGCACCGATCAAGTGATGAGTCTCCGGGGTGAGCGGGACATGCAGAGTCACGAAGTCGGCCTCCCTCAGCAGGTCGGGCAGGGCGCGCTGGTCCCATTGCGATGAGCCCTGTCCCGGCGTATGCGGGGTCCGTGAACTGTAACAAATGCGCATGTTGAACCCGGCGGCCCGCCTCGCCACCGCCTGTCCGATCCGCCCCATGCCGACGATTCCCAGCACCTTGCCCGAGACATCCGTCCCCAGCATCTGAGTCGGTGCCCAACCGGGCCAGGCGCCCGCTCGCACGTAGGCGTCGCCTTCCGCCACGCGTCGCGCCACCGCCAGGATCAAGGCCCAGGTGAGATCGGCCGTCGAGTCGGTCAACACGTCCGGCGTGTTCGTAATCACAATGCCCTTGGCCGTCGCGGCGGCGAGGTCGATGTTGTTGTACCCCACGGCATAGTTCGCCAGGATCTTGAGTCTCGTCGGTTCGGCCAGCAGCGCTGTATCTACGCGATCGGTCAGGGTGCAGATGGCGGCGTCCGCTTCGCGAAGTCCTGCCTTGAAGGTCTCCCACGATGGCGCGATGTCGCGCGGCTCATTGAAGAGTTGAAACTGCTGGCGGGCTGCCGCCATGACCGGATCGGGCAGCAGGCGGGAAATATAGAGGATGGGAGGTGACATGACGCCTCGTTCGAATGGCACGTATCTTAGCGAATCGGGTGCGACGCAACAACTCACTTGTCCTGCTCTCTGCCGAGCGACTACAATGACGCAACGTAATCACAAGCATGACCCTCATCCTTCCCAACACCTCATCCGTCGTCGTCAGCGGCCTTCGGCAACTCCTCGGACAGGCGAAGGTCCGGAACGACGTGCCCGCGTTGACCGCCTACGCCGTCGATGCCAGCATTTACCGGGTGCAGCCGCAAGCCGTCGTGCTCGCGGAACATGAAGGCGACATCGAGGCCGTCGTGCGATTTGCGGTGGAACGGGGCATCCCCCTCACGCCGCGCGCGGCCGGCACCAATCTCACCGGCTCTGCCATCGGCTCCGGCATCATCCTGGATATCTCCAAGCTGAACCGTATCCTCGAAGTGAATGAGGAGGAGCGCCGGGCCCGCGTGCAGCCGGGGATCGTCCTGGCGGAATTGAACAAGCAGCTCGGGCGACGCAATCTCCTCTTCGGCCCCGATCCGTCCAGCGGGGACATGTGCAAACTCGGGGGCATGCTCGCCAACAATTCGGCCGGCCCCCACACCCTCATCTATGGCTCCGTGAAAGACAACGTTCAGGCTATGCGGGTCTGCCTGCCGTCCGGCTCCTGGCTCTCCGCTTCCTCGATGAACCTCAACGATCCGGAATTGGATCGGACCCTCGCGGCCCATCCGTCGCTCAAGCCGATCCTCGACCTCGTCCAGCGGCAGCGCAGCCTGATCGACAGCAAGAAGCCGACGGTCAGCAAGAATAGTTGCGGGTATAACCTGTTCGGTCTCGCCGACGGGCTGAGTCGGGGCTGCTTCGATCTTCCCAAACTGTTCGTCGGCAGCGAGGGCACGCTGGGCGTGGTGAGCGAAGCGACGCTTCGTCTCGTGCCGAAACCACAGGGTACGCTCACGGCGCTGATTCACTTTCGCCGTCTCGAAGAAGTCGGGGAGGCAGTGCCGCATCTGTTGAGCCTCAGGCCCAGCGCGCTGGAAGTCATGGATGCGAACACTCTGAACCTGATCGGGCGGTCGGCCCATGGCATTCCCGCCGATGCGGCCGCCACCCTGTTGGCTGAGCTCGACAGCAGCGCAGGCGAGGGCGACCTGCGCGAACGGGCCGATCAGATGGCTGCCATCTGCGGACGCTATCAACTCTGCGGCGACCTGACCATCGCCTACGATAAGGAGCAGCGCGACCAGCTCTGGAAAGCCAGGAAGGCCCTGTACCCCACGCTCTACCGGTTCGATCCGCGTAAGAAGCCGATCAACTTCGTGGACGATGTGGTCGTGCCTGCCACACGCATCAGCGAATTGATCCGCTACCTGGAAACCTTCTTCGAGGGACAGCATGTGCCGGTGGCGATCTTCGGCCATATCGGCAATGGGAACGCCCACATCACGCCCTTGCTCGACGTGAACGACCGGCGGGACTTCGACAAGATGGTGCAGGCCTACCATGAGATTCACGGAGCCGTGCTGTCCCGGTTCGAGGGGTCTATTTGCGGCGAGCATGGCGACGGTCGCGTGCGGGCGGAATATGTGCGCAAGATGTTCGGCGACGAGTTGTATCAACTCTTCGTGCAGGTGAAGCAGACGCTCGACCCCGCGAACGTGATGAATCCCGGCATCAAGATCAGCGAGACGCCGTTTACCGAACACATCGATTACCAGCGGTTGTCGAAATCCTGTGCGACCTGCGCGAAGTGTAACTCCGTCTGTCCGGTCTACGACGTGTTCCAGTCGGAAGATATGAGCTCGCGCGGCTGGTTCGAAATCGTCACGGCGAAGGACTACAGCTATCTCGACTCGAAGCGGGTGGTAGAGGCCTGCTTGAATTGCAAATCCTGCCGCACGATCTGTCCGGCCGGGGTGGATGTGTCCGAGCTGATCCTCCAGCGGCGCGCCGAGAATCCCAACCGGGGATCGCGCTGGCTCTTTGCGCTGCAGGCGAAGCTGCCTGTATTTGAAGCGATACTTACACTTCTGGCAAGAACGCAATCGTGGTGGGATCGGCCTGCTCCGCGCGCCCTGCTCGAACGCCTGGCCGCGCCGCTCCTAAAACGCATTGCCCCGACGGCCAAACTTCCGGCGGATATGGTCCTGCCCACACTCGCAACCACCCACTTGCGCGACCGGTATTCGGAGCTCACGCAACCTGCGAAGTCCAAGACCGGCTCCCGCGTCGCCTACTTTCATGGCTGCGCAGCGAACTATTTCGAGGACGGGGTGGGGGACGCGGTCATTTCCGTCCTGCGCAAACATCACGTAGAGCCGGAACTTCCTCCGCAGCGTTGTTCCGGGACGCCGATCGAAACCTATGGGCATGTGGATCTGGTCAAAGACAATGCTCGCTTCAATCTGCAGTCCCTGGCGGGCTATGATCAGGTCGTCACGGGCTGCGCCTCCTGCACACTCATGCTCAAGGAATACAAGAAGTTTTTCGAGAGTGGTCCGGAACAGCAGGCGGCGGACGCGTTGGCGAAGAAGGTGGTCCACATCACGGAATTCGTGGCGCGATCCGACCAGCATCCACCGATGGGGACGCCAGAAGCCCGGACCGGCAAGGTAACCTACCATTCCTCTTGTCACCTGCGAGCCGCCGGGGTGACCAAGGAGCCGCGGCAGTTGCTCAAACAGCTCCCGGGATCGGACTATGTGGAGATGACCGATGCCGACCGCTGCGCGGGCGGGGCCGGGACCTATCTCGTGAAGGACTACGACACGTCGCAGAAGGTCTTCGACCGGAAACGGCGAAATATCGAGCAGAGCGGGGCGGAGACGGTGGCCACCAGTTGCCCGGCCTGCATGATTCAGCTCAGCAACGGCATGCGCGGCCGCGTGGCGGTGAAACATGTGGCGCAGCTACTCAACGACGCCTATGAGGCGGGCGCAGCAACCGACAGAGGACCAGGAGCCGGCCAATGACCTTTCGCAAAGTGGATATCATTTTTGTGGTGTTGGCGTTGCTCGTGGTGGGTGGCGTGGCGCTGCTGCCTTCCCCGCGCGACCGCAACCCGAAGGTGCCGGCCAACAGCGCGCATCAGGCCGTGACGATGGAGAAGGATTGCCTGGCTTGCCACGTGCCGACCGGCGCTCGTCCCTTACCGGTACAGCATCCCAAGCGGCAGGATTGCCTGCATTGCCACGCGCGGGTTCAGGGGTGACGGGAGGGCCGTCGCTCGTGAAACGTCGTTCGTCTCTCGTATCGAAAACTCCGTCGTCCACTGTTAGTCATATGCTATAAGCCATACGCTCCTATTACCAATCTCATGAAGGATCTGTAGATCATGGTCAAAGTGTTGATTCTTGGGCCGACGTTACAAGAGCGGGTGACGGAAACGGAATTGGATCTGGAGGTGGAAGGGCCGGTGGCCATCAAGGCACTGATCGAGGGCAATGCCGAGCTGCTGGACGGCTTGGCGCCGTATGTGGTGCGCGGCGAATTGCTCGTGACCGTGAATCGCAAGGTCGGGTCGCTCGATTCCGTTGTGAGAGACGGCGACGTGTTGAAGATTTCCCACCAATCCCGCGCCTCCTACGACGGCACCACCGATATTCCTACCTGAGCGGGCGAGGGCCTCGAGGGCCGTGAAACGTGAAACGTAAACGGTGAAACGTTTCGGTCCGGTCGCAATGCCTCCTCGGGGCCCTACGAGATACGCTTCACGTTTCACGAGAGACGGCTCTTCCCCCTCTCCGCAGCTCTTCTCTCCCTCGCGCCATCCTGATAGACTGGCGCCGCAATCGACCGGGCCGGAAGCGGAGAGACGATGGCGCGCAACGATCAGGCGGTGCGTCTGTTGGTGGTGTTGAAGCAGCTGGAGGCGTCGCGGCAGGGCCTCACGCTGGAGCAACTGGCCGAGTCGCTCGCGCCCGGCTCCACGCGTCATCCCCGCACCCTCCGTCGCGACCTCGCCGCGCTGGAAGAAGCCGGTTACCCCCTCGTCACCGAACGCGTCAACGGCCAGACCTGCTGGCGCCTCATGGAGGGATTTCGCAACGTCCCCGGCTTGCGCTTCTCCCCCTCGGAACTGATGGCGCTGACCTTCAGCCGTCGGCTCATCACCCCGCTGGAAGGCACCGAACTCCACACCTCCTTGCAGTCTGCCTTGGGAAAAGCCGCCGCCGCGCTGCCGCCGCAGGGCGTGGCGTTGGTGCAACAACTCGACGGCACCTTCAGCGTGGGCCTCGGTCCGCACAAGCGGTATCGGCAACATCGCGAAACCATCGACCGACTCACTAGAGCTATCGCCGACGCCACCACCGTGCAGATCCGTTACGACTCCGCCTCGCGCGGCCGCACGACCAGGCGCGAAGTCGATCCCTACCGTCTCTGGTATGCGACCGGCGGTCTCTACCTCATTGCCTATTGCCACCTGCGGCGCGAGCCGCGCATGTTCGCCGTGGAGCGGATCAAATCCGTCACGCCCACCGACCATCCCTATCAGATGCCGCTGCATTTCGATCTCGACGCCTTCGTGCAGGATGCGCTGACCGTCATGCGCGGGCCGCGTATCGAGGTGGAATTGGAGTTCAACAAGGCCACTGCCGCCTGGGTGAAGGATCGAGTCTGGCACGCCACGCAGGGGAGCAAGCGCACCAAAGGCGGCGGCCTGCGGATGACCCTCTCCGTGGCCGATACCCGAGAACTAATCGGGTGGGTGCTGAGCTTCGGCAGCGGGGTGAAGGTCCTCAAACCCGACAGCCTGCGCGAAGCCGTGCGTCAGGAAGCGCAACGAATCGCGGCGCAAGGGGAGTGAGGGGGCGAGGGGGTGCCATAAGAGAACGCTGACGTTGAAGGATTGATCTACATTCATTTCTCGAAACCGGGAGACGACAATGGCGACAGTAAGTTTCAGCATTCCTGAGGCTGTAAAGAAGCGATTCGATCGAACATTCGCAGGAAAGAATAAGAGCCGGGTCATTGCCGACCTCATGTCGCAAACCGTTGAGGAACAGCTGGTGTAGAAGCGCAGGAGTGAAGCGATCGACGCGTTGCTGGGCCGTCGCCGATCCAGATTGCCGGTGCCGATGCGCGATCTCCGTCGGGCTCGGGAGTCAGGTCGGCTGTGACATGATGGGTTCTGTCAGTGGGACTGCCACTACAGTATGCGGTCTTGGTCACGGCGGATGCGCGATATGAAAGGACCGCCCGACGAAGGGGGGCGATCATGTTGTTGCGCGATGTGGCGTTGGTGTAGTCAAGCTGCGCGTCCCGCCGAGCGCGGTGTGATGGTGGGCCCAGGGTTGTATTGCCGACAATAGAAAATGTGTTGGGTGGGTGTTGAGTTTCGGCAGCGGCGTGAAGGTGCTTAAGCCGGACAGCCTGCGGGAAGCGGTGCGAGAGGAAGCACAACGTATCGCGGCGCAAACATAGACCGGTCTCTGTCAGGGCGAATCCTCTTTGTGGTGTATACGATACGAAGGAGAGGCCATGAGAAAGAAACCATCCGGCTCATCAGCGCAAGGCAGGCGAGTCGAAAAGAGCGTCAAGCATATACCGGACTCGCAAATTGATTTCTTCGATATCCCGGAAGCGACGGACGCAGAGTTGAAACGTATGCGTCGAGTCGGCCGGCCGGCCAGCGGCATGGCCAAGCAGTTGATCGCCATTCGTCTGTCCCCGAAACTTCTGAGCCAGCTTCGCAAGATGGCCGCCAAGCAGGGAAGCCCTATCAATCCTTGATTCATGAACTCCTGGCGAAAGCGGCCGCAAAAGCTGCGTAGAACTTTCCGCTGGTACTTCAGATGAAGAATACAAAACGAGCCAAACTGGAAGCGGCCGGATGGGCTGTTGGGTCGGTGAAGGAGTTCCTGGGCCTGTCCGAGGCAGAGTCGGCGCTCATCGGTATGAAGTTAGCACTCAGTCGGAGTCTGCGAGATCGACGAACTAAACAGGGGCTGTCACAAGTTCAACTGGCTGAGCGCCTCCAATCCAGCCAATCCAGGGTGGCGAAGATGGAAGCCGGCGAACCTTCCGTGTCCATGGACCTCTTGGTCAGCTCGCTATTGCTCATCGGCGCCAGCTCCGCCGACCTTGCCAAAGCGCTCAGCGGCGAAGACCGTAGCAGGAAGGGGCGGGCAGCGTAGCCTAGCGGCCGTGCGCGCACCGTCGTTCGTATACGCTAAAACAGCTCTATGTTTTACGTCTCACGTTTCACCGCTCACGATGGACGTTTCACGACCGACGTCTCGCAACCCTGCCAATCCGATCAACCAGTTCAACCCCAACAATCCTTTCAATCCGGTGAATCGCTATCGCCCGGAGAATCCGTTGAATCAGATCGATGCGTGTCATCCCACCGTGCCGTTCACGCCATCCGCCCTTCGCTTCCGGTCATTCGTCATAGGCTATCAGCCATCAGCGCTGCAGTGTCTCTCCTGTTCTCTCCATAGACCGCTTATCCAGACTCCTGTATGCTGCGCTCGTCGCACGGCCGGGAGGAGCGCCATGACGGACGAGGCACGTATCCGGATTTTCGATAGCCAGGGACAGGATTACAAGCAAGCGTTTCAGATCTTCCTCGACCATACGGACCAGAAGCGCAACGCGCGTAAGTGGCTTGAGCGGGTGGTGAAGGGGCTCCCGAACCGACGGGCCTTCATCGACGCAGGGGCGGGGAACGGGGAGATGGCCAAGACCTTCGCCGGCTCCTTCACGCAGACCATCGCGATCGAACCGAATACCTATCTCTTGAACCAACTTCGCCAGGCATTGCCTGCCGTCGAGGCGATCGAGCAGCCGATCATGGAGGCGCAGCCGACCGCCCAGGGCGATTTCGTGCTTTGCTCCCACACGCTCTATTACATTCCCGCCAAGGACTGGCTCGCGCACATCGAGCGGCTCGTGTCCTGGATGGCGCCAGGCGGCGTCACGGTCCTTGTCCTGCAGCACCGCGAGAGTGGGTGCATGAACATGCTCCATCATTTCTTCGGCCATCGCTTCGAGCTCCGGCAGACGATGGACAGGTTTTGCGCTAAGCACGGCGATCGGTATGAAGTCACCATAACGATGGACCCGGCCCACGTCGAGATGCCCGATCTCGCCAAGACCAACGCCGTGGCGGAATTCATGCTCAACCTTCTCGATCTGACGAACCCGCCGACCAAGCGAGAGGTGGAGACCTATCTGACAACGCACTTCGCGCAGCCGAGCGGCAGTTTCAAAATTCCCGTCAATCAGGAATTCGTGGAGATCCGGCATGGCGCCGTCCGTGCCGGCTAATGAGCGGCTCCGCGGCAGCCGGGGACCGCAAAGGCGATCGCGTCTCGCTACCCGGGTTACTTCGTCGCCCGGTAGACGGACGAAAATTTGCCGGGGCCGTCCTTCTTCAAAATGAACACGATGCCCTTCCCGGGCCGGTACAACACCAGGTGGTCCAGCTTGCCCGTCCCCGCATAGTCGAACGCAAACGCGCGATCGTCAGACGACGATAGATCATAACCGCCGATTCCGCTTCCACCTGGGGTCTGTTGGTACACGGGATAATAATTTCCGGTACCGTCCTTCTTAATGATAAAGATCGCGCCGGTCCCGGGCCGGTACAACACAAGGTGGTTGGCTGTCCCGCTGCCGTCGTAGTCGAAGGCAAACACGTGGTCGTTCGAATCAGAAAGGTCAAAGCCTCCAATTCCAGATTGGCTGTGATAGACAGGTGTGAAGCCGCTGGTACCGTCTTTCTTGAGAATGAAGATACTTCCCTTGCCAGGCCGGTAGAACACCAGATGATCCAATCTGCCTGTGCCGGTATAGTCGAATGCAAACGCCCGGTCGTCCGAGGACGACAGATCATACCCACCGATGCCGGAATGGCTCTGATAGGCAGGCGAGAACGTGCCGGGGCCGTCCTTTTTCAGAATGAACACCATGCCCTTCCCGGGCCGGTAGAACACCAGGTGGTCCAGCTTGCCTGTACCGGCGTAGTCGAACGCAAACCCGCGATCATCAGCCGAGGACAGATCGTAGCCGCCAATGCCGCCGCCACTGGGCGTGCCTTTGAAAACAGGAAAGTACGTCCCCACACCATCCTTCTTGAGGATAAACACCGCGCCCTTTCCAGGCCGGTACAAGACGAGATGATTGGCTGTGCCGACACCGTCATAGTCGAGGGCAAATGCCTTATCCTGAGGCGCCGACAGATCGAAGGAACCAATGCCGGAATGGCCCTGGTAGACGGGTACGAAACCACTGGAACCGCCCTGCTTCACGATGAAGATGGTGCCTTTCCCCGGCCTATAGAACACCAAGTGATTCGACCTGCCTGCGCCGGTGTAGTCCAACGCGAAGGCCTGGTCGTCTGAGGAGGACACATCAAATCCGCCGATTCCTTCAATGGCCATGCTCACGTTCAACTTTTCCAGTACCGTGTGGATGGGGGTGGCTGTGCCTGTGCCTGTGGAATCCGCGTCGATCGCAAAGAGGAGGGCTACGGCTTGGCCTGCATCATTCACAATGACTGATCCCGAATCTCCTTGATCGGCAAACTGAGGGTTCCGCGTGGTGTCGGGATAGATTTCCACCTGGTTCCTGAAAACGATGGTGCCCACGCCGTGGGCATAGGGCACTTGTACGGTCCGGTCCAAAGCATGGATCGTACCGTAGGTCAAACCAGTGCTCCGACCCCGTTTGCGAACCGCCATGCCGAGTTCCGGAGCGGCGGTTCCTTTGATGGCGCCAATGTCTTGTACCCCGCAGGTATACTTCGTGATGTTGTCCAGACGAGCGACCGCCGCATCTGCATCCTTGTTGAGAATCCCTCGTTGTATCGTCGCAACCAAGATGCCACCGGAGGACGGTTGCGTGATGCGCCGTCCCGCATCGCCCATTTGGTTCCATCCCTCGTTCACACAGAGGACATGGTAGTTGCTCAACAGCATCCTGTCCTGGGTACTATTATCGATGACAATGGCGCCCAGGGTGCCGGCGATGGACTGCAAGTCGACGATGCGTAGGGGGCCGATATCGATTCCGCCGAGTATCGTGTTGTAGTAGCCACGATCTCCCGCCGGTCGAAACTGCTTCTGGATGACATCCGTCTTTACGCCCTGGATGGTATCGGGGATCTTCTGATCCTGAGGAACGTCCTTTTTTTCTGCCACATGAATACGAATGACGATCTCATCGGTTTTCCGGCCGTTCACGAACTTGTATCCGACATCCACACCGGTTACGCCGGGCCTGCTCAGGAGGTCATCTTCAGCGGCGGCCTTAATCCGTCTCACGCGTTCTATGTCTTGAGGCATGGGGTCTCCTTTGAAAGATATGTTTGAGCTGTCGCAGTACGATCGTACCGCGAGGCACTGAAGCAGGCTGTTCGTGCGGCGAGCGGTTGTGACATAACTACGTAGATCCGTCAACGCGAAAATGGGAAAGAATTGTCCGACAGACGCAGTACGTCGGACGATTCTTACGGGCGAGAACGTGGGTGCCGAGTCGAGGAGGGCTCATCCATGAAGACGTGCGGTTGGCGGAGGTCCGACAGGAGCACGTGCTCTGAACCTCTTCCTTGACGCTGCGCATCACCGGCGCAGTCGTGGAGGGGTAGGAGGTGTTCGTCCCTTGACCTTCTTCATCGTCCGGCCCATGCTAGGGCCCAGCTGTCGACTCGTCGAGACCCGATAACCTGAGATGCGCCTCCCACCGTTGATGCATCCGCTGGTGCTGGTCGTCCTCGTGGCGATCGCGCTGCCCTCCGGCCTGCTGATCCATGTCTTCCAGCCGCATGTCATCTGGGTGAACCTGCCGCTCCATTCCACGATGGAAGCCTTGGGTGGCCTGGCGGCGATCCTCACGGGCCTGGTGTTGCTCGCGCGAAAAGTGGAATGGGACGATGAGCGGCTTCAGGGCATCGCGAGCGGCTTGCTGGGCATGGGAATTCTTGAAGGATTCCACGCCCTCTCTTCTCCGGATCACGGCTTCGTGTTGTTGCGCAGCGCCGCCAGCCTGCTCGGCGGCGTGGCCTTCTCGTTCGTGTGGCATCCGCCGCGCTTGATCGGCAAGCGGGCCAAGGCGTTGATGCCCTACCTCATCGGCGGTGGAACGATTGCCTTCGGCCTGCTCGTTGTTACCATGCCCCATCGCTTGCCCCGCTTCACCGAGCAGGCCCAATTCGTGCCGATGGCTCTTGCGGTGAACGGGCTCGCCGCCTGCTTGTTCTTCGCAGGGGCGGCGGGGTTCTGGATCGAATCCACACGGACCGGCCGACTGGAGCACCAGCTCCTGGGGACGCTGGCAATTCTCTTCGGATTGGCCGAAACGATGTTTCTCTTCTCTGCCCCCTGGCAAAGCGACTGGTGGATCTGGCATGGCGTGCGATTCGCGGGGTATCTCATGGCGCTCATCTATGTGAGCCGCGGCTACGTGCGGATGGTCGACGACACCAGAGCGGCACTCGGCGAGGCCAATCGGTCGGCGCGGCGTCTGGGGGCGGAATACGCAGTGACCAGAGTCATGACCGAGACGGTGACGCTCCAAAATGTCGGACATGCCGTGCTGCAGGCGATCGGCGAAACGCTCGAATGGGAGTTGGGGATGTTTTGGGAGCTGGATCAACAGGGCCAGGTTCTCCGGTTCGTCGATCTGTGGCATATCCCGAAGCTGGACGCGGAGGAGTTCGTGCATGACAGCCGCGGCCGGACCTTTGCGCGCGGCCAAGGACTCGTCGGGCGCACCTGGGCGGCCGGCAAGCCGTTGTGGATTCCCGACGTGGTGGTCGATCCGTTGTTCCGGCGGACCACACTGGCCGAGAAGGCCGGCCTGCATGGGGCGTTTGCTTTTCCGGTGCAGAAGGGCCAAGAAATCTATGGCGTGATGGAATTTTTCTTCCGCGCGATTCGCGAGCCGGATCAGGATGTGCTCGACATGGTGGGAAATCTCGGCATCCGGCTCGGCCTGTACATCGATCGCATGCGCACCGAAGAAGAGCTCCGCCGGACCGAAGCGCGATTGGCGGAGGAGCAGCGCCTGGCTGAAGTGGCACGGGTCTTGGGCGACATCGGCCACGATCTGAAGAACCTCCTCATGCCCATCATGAGCGGGGCTCAGCTGCTGGAGAGCGAAGTGCGGGACTGTTTCGAAAAACTTCCGGAGCCGGCCCTGCGGTCGATGAAGCCGAGCCAGGACATCGCGCAGGAGCTCATCGAGATGATCCGGCGATCCTCCGAACGCATTCACGAACGGGTGAAGGAGATCGCCGATTCGGTGAAGGGCCTGACCCGCCCGCTGCAGTTTGCCCCTTGCCGCGTGGCCGACGTCGTCGCCGGCGTCATCGACACGCTGCGCGTCCTTGCCGATGAAAGGCAGGTGGCACTCCGGACCGACGGGCTCGACGATCTCCCGGTCATCCGTGCCGACGAACACCGGCTGTTCAACGCACTCTACAACCTCGTCAACAACGCCATTCCCGAAGTCCCGCCGGTCGGCTCGGTCACAGTGCGAGGCCGCACCGAGCCAGGGGGATCCAGAATAGTGCTCTCCGTCATCGATACGGGCAAGGGCATGTCGCCAGAAGTCCGCGACAGTCTATTCACTTATCGCGCGATCAGCAGCAAAGCAGGAGGAACCGGCCTCGGGACGAAGATCGTCAAAGACGTGGTTGATGCGCATGGCGGCACCATCAGCGTCGAAAGCGAGGAAGGAAAAGGCACGGCCTTCCACATCACGCTCCTCGTGGACGGGCCACCTGGGGATGCCGCACCAAAGACGTAGGTGGGGATGCTTGAGGCTGGTTCGATAGACGGATAACGTAAGACTTCCGAGGCTCGGGCGTCGGTTGCCCGATGGTGCGAGTTTCTCACCTGTTGCATCTCCCACTTCACGTCTCCTTCCCAAGAGTGACCCCGGATGTCACGGTCATGGTGTAGGCTGCCTGGCAGGATCGAAACCGAGACAAGGGAGGCGGCCATGAGACAGGCTCAGGTGTGGACTGCGACGATCATCGGCGGACTGCTCTGGCTCGCGTCGATCGGGACCAGCGGGGCGGAGCAGGGGTTCGACGAGAAGTACCAGCGCGACTTCAATATCTTCAATCCCATCAATCAGTACCAATCTTGACTATATGTCAGATATGACATATAGTCCTGTCATCGAACGAATCGTCGGTGTCTGACTGATGGGCAGGATGGACAAACCCCTTATCTGGCTTCGGAGTGAAGTCAAGACGCCGCCTTTTTCCCAAGCTGCGCGACTTGAAGCGGGATATCTCTTGAGGTTATTGCAGGAAGGCGAATCCCTTGGACTTCCGCATTCACGGCCCATGCCTGTCATTGGAACAGGATGCCATGAGTTACGGATCACCGATGAGGGCGGCACGTTTCGTATTATATACAGAGCAGATGCAGATGCTGTCGTCATTCTCGACGTGTTTAAGAAGAAGACTCAACAGACGCCTCAATCGGTCATTGAGACCTGCCGACGTCGGCTTAGAGATTATGACCGAATGATGGGATCGTAGGAGGAACATCACGATGAAGAATGCAAAACGAGCCAAGCTGGAAGCGGCCGGATGGGCCGTCGGGTCGGTGAAAGAGTTCCTGGAGCTCTCAGACGCGGAAGCGGCGCTCATCGACATGAAGCTGGCCCTCAGCCGAAGCTTGCGAGATCGACGAACTAAACAGGGTCTGTCACAAGTTCAACTGGCTGAGCGCATCCAATCCAGCCAATCCAGGGTGGCAAAGATGGAAGCCGGCGACCCCTCCGTGTCCATGGACCTCTTGGTCAGCTCGCTCTTGCTCCTCGGCGCCAATTCCACCGATCTTGCCAAAGCGATCAGCGGCGAAGGCCGCAGCAGAAAGGGGCGGGCAGCATAACTTTACGGTCGTGCCCATACCGTCGTTCAGCCTTCCGTTCCTCAACGAGCGACGCTTCACGAGATACGAGCGACGATCCCCAGTTCCCTAGGCACCCACCAGCCGCTGTTGCCGGTAAAAACGCGAGTGATTAACGGCTCGGGAAAGAGTATCCTGCGGCGCACAATGGCGTAATTGTGCGTGGTAGAGAGAGTCTTCATGTTTGAACAAGCCTTCAAAAATATCGACGACGTGCTCTGGAAAGAAGCCGGCTGCACGACGGAGCTGGACTATACCGAGCAGACGTCGTGGCTGCTGTTTCTGAAGTATCTCGACGCGCTGGAGCAGGATAAGGCCGACGAGGCCAAGCTTGAAGGCAAGCGCTACAGTTTCATCCTGGAGAAGCCCTATCGCTGGGAAAGCTGGGCTGCGCCGAAGGGCAAAGACGGCAAGCTCGATCACGATGTCGCCCTTACCGGCAACGACCTCACCGAGTTCGTCAACCTGAAGCTCTTTCCTTACCTGTACAGTTTCAAGCAGAAGGCCAGCGGGCCGAACACCATCGAGTACAAGATCGGCGAAATCTTCGGCGAGATCAAAAACAAGATCCAGAGCGGCTACAACCTACGCGAGATCATCGACCACATCGACGAGCTGCGGTTCCGCTCGCAGAAAGAAAAACACGAGCTCTCGCACCTCTACGAAGCCAAGATCAAGAACATGGGCAACGCCGGGCGCAACGGCGGCGAGTACTACACCCCGCGCCCGCTCATTCGCGCCATGGTGCAAGTTGTCAAGCCCAAGCTCGGTGAGCGCATCTACGACGGGGCCTGCGGGTCGGCGGGATTCTTGTGCGAGGCGTACGACTACCTGACCGCCAAGGGCGACCTCTCCACGAAAGATCTCAAGACGCTTCAAGAAAAAACCTTCTACGGGAAAGAAAAGAAGTCGCTCGCCTATGTCATCGCGATCATGAATATGATCTTGCACGGCATCGAGGCGCCGAACATCATCCACACCAACACGCTCACCGAAAATCTCGCCGACATTCAGGAGAAAGACCGCTACGACGTGGTGCTCGCCAACCCGCCCTTCGGCGGCAAGGAACGGAAGGAAGTGCAGCAGAACTTCCCGATCCGCACCGGCGAGACGGCCTTTCTGTTCCTGCAACACTTCATCAAGAGCTTGAAGGCCGGTGGGCGGGGCGGCGTGGTCATCAAGAACACGTTTCTCTCCAATACCGATAACGCCTCGGTGAGTCTGCGCAAGCTGCTCCTGGAAAGCTGCAATCTGCACACGGTACTCGACTGTCCTGGCGGCACGTTCCAGGGCGCGGGCGTGAAGACCGTGGTGCTGTTTTTCGAGAAGGGCGCGCCAACGTGCAAGGTCTGGTACTACCAGCTCGACCCGGGTCGCAGCCTCGGCAAGACGAATCCGCTGAACGACGACGATCTCAAGGAGTTCGTGAAGCTCCAGAAGTCCTTTGCCGATTCGCCCAAGAGTTGGAGTATCAACGCGAAGGACATTGACCAGACCACGTTCGATTTGTCTGCGAAGAATCCCAACGGTGGCGAAGTCGTGACGCACCGCAGCCCGCAGGAGATCATGGATGAGATCACCGCGTTAGATGCCGAGAGTGCGGAAGTGTTGGGGAATATCAAGGCCTTGCTATGAAAGCGGGGTGGCAAACTAAGAAGCTGAGGGATGTGTGCGTTACAATTCAAGATGGTGCGCACGAATCACCGCAGCGACAATTCGACAGCCCAGGCAAAGGTCGCTTCTTGTATATCACGTCGAAGAACATTCGAAACAACTGCCTCGATTTGGGAAACGTCTCATATGTAGAAGAAGACTTTCACAATCGGATCTATCCACGATGCAAGCCCAGTGTTGGAGATGTGCTCCTCACAAAAGATGGTGCAAATACTGGGAACGTGACCCTCAACACACTGGACGAACCCTTCAGCCTTCTTTCGAGTGTATGTCTGATCAAAACAAAGCCTGACGCCCTCAAACCGGGCTTCTTGAGCTACTACATTCAAAGTCCTGATGGACTAGAGAGTATCACGGGCCAGATGACTGGAGCCGCGATCAAGAGAATCATTCTGCGCGACATCAAGCTTGCGCCAATACCAATCCCTCCGCTCTCCGAACAGCGGCGAATCGTCGGTATCCTCGACGAAGCATTTGACGGCCTCGCTCGCGCCACAGCTAACGCCGAACAGAACCTCCGCAACGCCCGCGCCCTCTTCGAAAGCCACCTGCAATCTGTCGTCACTCAGCGTGGGGAGGGGTGGGTGGATAGGAAGCTTGATTCACTCTGTCGCGAAATTACCGTCGGCTATGTCGGACCGATGGCGAGTGAATATACAGATACAGGAGTCACATTTCTCCGCTCGCAAAACATCCGCCCATTTCATGTCTCGCTTGAAAACGTCCTGTCCATCAGTCGTGAGTTCGACGTTAAGATTGCGAAGTCACGCTTGCGACCTGGCGACGTAGCGGTAGTTCGGACTGGATATCCTGGCACCGCAGCGGTGATTCCAGCATCATTGCCCAAAGCCAATTGCGCGGACCTCGTAATCGTGCGCCCCGGGAGTGAAGTTGAACCCCAATTTCTCGCTGCCTTTTTTAACTCGTCCTACGGCAAACTGCACGTCAGTGGAAAAGTGGTTGGCGCTGCACAAAAGCATTTCAACGTCGGCGCGGCGAAGGAGACGGTGCTACATCTTCCTCCGCTTCAAGACCAGCGGAGAATTATTGTGAAGTTTAATGCCCTTGCCGCCGAAACCCAGCGCCTCGAATCCATCTATCAGCAGAAGCTCGCCGCGCTGGGCGAGTTGAAGAAATCGCTGCTGCACGAAGCCTGCAGCGGGAAACTTTAGGACTCACAATGCCAGACGAGACATCACCCCAATCTTCGATCATTCTCTATCAAACAGAAGACGGCCGCACACGTATTCAGTGCCGCTTTGAGGATGACACCATCTGGTTGACCCAGGCGCAGATTGCGGAGCTATTTCAAATCACCGTGCCGACTGTTAACGAACACCTCAAAGGCAGCTACACCGAGGGCGAATTGGCTGCCACGGCAACTATTCGGAAATTCCGAATAGTTCGATCTGAGGGGACGCGGCAGGTGACACGCGAGATCGAGCACTACAATCTTCCCGCCATTCTCGCCGTCGGGTATCGAGTCCGCAGCCATCGGGGGACGCAGTTCCGCCAGTGGGCAACGGCACGGTTGAACGAGTATCTCGTCAAGGGTTTCACGATGGATGACGAGCGGCTGAAGAATCCGCCGGGTAAGGGCCAGACGAACTACTTCGATGAGCTGCTGGAGCGCATTCGGGATATACGCTCGTCTGAGCGGCGGTTTTATCAGAAGGTGCTTGATATCTATGCGACGAGCGTGGACTACCAGGCGAACGTCGAGATCTCTCAACAATTCTTTGCCAATGTGCAGAACAAGATGCATTGGGCCACGCATGGGCACACGGCGGCGGAAGTGATCCATCGGCGGGCGGACGCGACCAAGCCGCTCATGGGTCTGACCAGCACGCGCCCTGGCGGGATTATCCGGAAGGACGATGTCTCGGTCGCGAAAAACTATCTGACCGAACATGAGCTGCGTGCACTGAACCTGATTGTAAATGCCTATTTGGAGTTTGCCGAGCTGCAGGCGCTCAATCGCAGGCCGATGACCATGCGTGACTGGATTACCAAGCTGGATGAATTTTTGAGGCTGTCCGGGCGCGAGCTATTGGATCATGCAGGGACGATCTCTGCTGAGTCGGCCAAGGCAAAAGCCGAGCAGGAGTATGATCAGTACCGGGCGATTGTGGATGCGCAGCCACGTCGTGTCGATCGTGATTTTGAGCAGGCCACGAAACATCTTCAAAAGATGCCGAGGCCCAGAGTTCGTGTCGAGCGGAAACCAAAGAAGCCGAAGGCGTCGAAGAAGAAGCAGCCATGAACGAAGCCGACACCAACGTCGAGCATATCGATCCTGCCCTTAAGGCGGCGGGCTGGGGTGTGGTGGAGGGGAGCCACGTGCTGCGCGAGTATCCCATCCCGCTCGGTCGCATCGAAGGCTGCGGGTGGGCTCGTGTATCCTGACCACAAACTCGCCGGCTGAACGAGTTGAAGAAGTCGCTGCTGCACCAAGCCTTCAGCGGGAATCTCTGATGACGAACCTACGGGAGATGTGATGGAAGATCTGCAACGACCGTGGTCATCTTTCAGGATGCGGAGTTACGAGAGGCGGCAACTGCTAAGGATTTCTTAGCAGTTCAACCCGAAGGTACGCGCCGGGTATAACGGATTCTTGAAGAAGCCGGAGCCAGACAACCCTGACATGGATGGCGACTTGAGCGAGATTAGTATCTACGAAGCCACCAACGGCAGCATCGAAGTGCGGCTTGAGCGCGACACCGTCTGGCTGTCGCAGGAACAGATGGCTGCCTTGTTTGATGTTTAGAAGGCGGCTGTTTCAAAAGATCTCAAGAATATCTTTGCCAGCGGGGAATTAGAGCGCTCCTCAACTGTTTCCAAAATGGAAACAGTTGGCTGCTTGATCCACAAAGACACGATGATCCGCCTGATCATGAACATGCTGGCTCAAGGAATCTGACGTGAACGAAGCCGACACCAGAGCCGAGCATATCGATCCCGCCCTCAAGGCGGCGGGGTGGGGCGTGGTGGAGGGGAGCCGCGTGCTGCGGGAGTATCCCATCACGCCGGGCCGCATCGAAGGCTTGGGGCGGCGGTCGAAACCGTTGATCGCGGATTATGTACTCGTCTATCGCAACCACAAGCTCGCCGTCATTGAAGCCAAGGCCTGGAATGAGGCACTGACCGAGGGTGTGGCGCAGGCGAAGCAGTATGCGGACAAACTGTCCGTCCGTTTTACCTATGCCACGAACGGCCAGGGACTCTATGGCATCGACATGGAGACGGGGAAGGAAGGGGAATGGCCGAACTATCCCAGCCCGGACGAACTCTGGACGCTGACCTTCGCCAAACAGGATACCTGGCGCGATCGCTTTGCCGCGGTCCCGTTCGAAGACAAAGGTGGCTCGCACCCAAGCCGCTACTATCAGGACATCGCGGTGGAGCGGGTCATGGACGCTATCGCCGCGGGCAAGCCGCGGATCCTCCTGACGCTGGCGACCGGCACGGGCAAGACGTTCATCGCCTTCCAGATTGCCTGGAAACTGTTCCACAGCCGATGGAATCTCAGCCGTGAACCGTCGAGACAGCCGCGTATTCTGTTTCTTGCCGACCGCAACATTCTCGCCAATCAGGCTTATAACGCGTTCTCCGCGTTTCCCGAGGATGCGCTGGTGCGGATTGCGCCCGACGACATTCGCAAGAAGGGCAAGGTGCCAAAGAACGGGAGTCTGTTCTTCACGATCTTCCAGACCTTCATGAGCGGGCCCACAAAGGACGGCAAGCCGTCGCCCTACTTTGGAGAATATCCGCCCAACTTTTTCGATTTCATCGTGATCGACGAGTGCCATCGTGGTGGGGCGAACGACGAAAGCAACTGGCGCGACATACTCGAATATTTCTCTCCCGCCGTACAGCTCGGTCTCACCGCCACTCCCAAACGCAAAGACAACGTGGACACCTACGCCTATTTCGGTGAGCCCGTCTATGTCTACTCGCTCAAGGATGGGATTAACGACGGGTTTCTGACGCCCTTCAAGGTAAAGCAGATTTCCACGACGCTGGACGATTATGTCTACACGCCGGACGACCGAGTGATGGAAGGGGCGGTGGAGTATGGCAAACGATACAGCGAAGCGGACTTCAACCGGATTATCGAGATCAAAGACCGTGAGAAGAAGCGGGTCGAGATCTTCATGCAGGCGATCGATCAACGTGAAAAGACGCTGGTCTTTTGCGCGACACAGGACCACGCGCTGGCCGTCCGTGACCTCATCAACCAGATGAAGACGAGTGCCGACCCGAATTATTGCCAGCGGGTCACGGCGAACGATGGTGAATTAGGCGAGCAGCACCTCCGCGACTTTCAAGACAACGAAAAGGCGATC
Source organism: Nitrospira defluvii (assembly GCA_000196815.1). Taxonomy (GTDB): domain Bacteria; phylum Nitrospirota; class Nitrospiria; order Nitrospirales; family Nitrospiraceae; genus Nitrospira_A; species Nitrospira_A defluvii_A. The sequence continues at coordinate 2,559,337 of FP929003.1, read as the reverse complement.
CCGACGATCCTCACGACCTCGCAGAAGCTTTCCACCGGCGTGGATGCCCGAAATATCCGTAATATTGTGTTGATGCGCCCGATCAACTCCATGATCGAGTTCAAGCAGATCATCGGGCGCGGTACGCGGCTCTATGACGGGAAGGACTATTTCACCATCTACGATTTCGTGAAGGCCCATCACCACTTCAGCGACCCTGAGTGGGACGGAGAACCGATCGAGCCGGAGCCGAAACTTTGCGCGAGATGCGGACAATCTCCTTGCCGATGCGAGAAACGGCCACCGCAACCTTGTGGGGTATGCGGCAAACATCCATGCGCCTGCGAGCGAGAGCCTTGTGTGAAATGCGGCCAAAGGCCGTGCCTGTGCAATAAAAAGGTAAAGGTGACGCTGGCCGACGGTAAGGCCCGCACGATCCAGCACATGATGGTGACGACGTTCTGGCACCCTGACGGCACGCCCATGTCGGCCCAGCAATTTCTGGAGTTGCTGTTCGGCAAGTTGCCGGAGTTTTTCAAAGACGAAGCAGAACTCCGCGCGATCTGGAGCCAGCCCGATACCAGGGGTAAGCTTCTGCAGGGCCTCTCAGATAAGGGATTCGGCCATGAACAGATGGCGGAGATGCAACGCATCATCGATGCGGAGAACAGCGATCTCTTCGACGTGCTGGCGCATGTAGCCTATGCGATGGCTCCTCTCACGCGCGAGGAACGGGTTGCTCGGGCCAGGCCCGAGATCAGTATGCATTTCACCGGTAAACAGCAGGCCTTTCTGGATTTCGTGCTGGCGCAGTACATCAAGGTCGGCGTGGAAGAACTGGCTCAAGACAAGCTCTCGCCCTTGCTCAAGCTCAAATATCACAATGCCATCGCCGATGCGGTGGCCGACCTAGGGAAACCGGAAGAGATCGGAAGGGTCTTCGCGGGGTTTCAGAAGTATCTGTATCAACCTCAGATCCAGGCGAGACCATAGCCGCAGGAAATTAAGGCGCTCTCACTTGTCACTCACCGTCTATCCTCTCAATCTCCGTGGTCAGGTCTACGGCAGCCCCATGCCATTCGGGCTGTATGACCCAGGGGGAACGCTCCTGCAGGATTTGAAAGCCGCCGACATCTCCGCAATCGTTCTCCTGGCGGAAATAGAAGAGTGCAGGGAGAAGACGGGGAGAGATTTGCTTGCGGTGTATCGAGAGGAAGGCCTGACGGTTTTCCCTCTTCCCACTCCCAACTACGGCATTCCTTCCAATAGCCAACTGGCTGATGTGCTGAAGCAGGCGAGGGCGCGGGCATCGGATGGTCATAATGTTCTGATTCATTGCTCCGCAGGCCTCGGGCGAACGGCCTTGTTTGCTGCGCTGATGGCCAAGGATGTCTTGGGGCTATCCGGAGAAGAGGCAATCAACTGGCTCGGTCAGCACAAACCCGATGCCTTGCTGACGCCGGCCCAAATCCTTGTTCTCTTATCCTGGGAGGAACCGCTTCATGTCCGATAACAAGACTCTTGAACGTTCGAAGCGAGCTATTCGCCAGGCATTTTGGGCAAGTAAAGGAATGTCGCTTCCGGACACCTCAGGTGATCGCTATATCAACTATGCGGAAAGTGTTGAAGCCAACCTTTTCAGGCGGCATCGTGATGAAGTTGCGCGGTTTTCTGCGGCAATGAGTGGTGATGTACTGCGGTTCGAAGCCTTGAGCTATTTTGAATTGTGGGAAGATTGGCAGAGAAACCCCTTACCGGATTGGCTACCCCAGCATGTGAAGAATCTGTTAGCGCGGTATGCCGTGGAGATTTAGGGAAAACGTAATTCACATAATATAGAGGATGGACTTTTTTGCCTAACGCTAACTCCATCGTCGACGCCGTAGCCGATCTGGAAAGGCCCGAAGAGGTCGGCCAGGCGTTCTCTGGATTCTAGAAGTACTTGTATCAAGCGCAAGTTCAGGCGGTGCCATGACCGCCATGCGAGCAATTGACGGACAACTGTAACGGTCGTAACTAGGGGTTCCAGATGTCAGATGTAGAAGATAAAGAAAAGCTAACGATTGTCGCTCAAGATATCTTGCGACCATTGCCGGTAAAACTCAGAGGCCTTGCCAATGTTCGCACGGAGGTCAAGCTGAAGGAGTCTTACACCAAGGGGTGGCGCGTAGAACTTGGGGCTTTGAAGCACCGAAATGTGAGGTTGGAGGTCTGGTTCTGCCAGTATCCCAAAGAGGGGCAGCGGTTTTTCTGGTACGGGTTTTATGCAGCACAGGCCGAAAACCTCCGCGCATTTATTGATTGTCTTCCTGAGACCCTGCGGCCTGTTAAACAATTTTCAGATTTGGACTTGCGGCTCGCAAATGGCTCAAGGCAGGACTATGTCATGAAGCGGTCTCTCCAGAAGGAATATTTTAACCATCCAATATATGAGGAATATCGAGAGTCTGGACAACGGTATTCCTACTTCGGGCATTTCGATTCATCCTTGTCGGAGAACAGCAACGCGCTGGCGGCTATCGTCGGGCGCGCACTGTCATTTTTTGAAGAGGTTCTTGCGAGTCTTCGCACTACGCCGGCGGCCGTAGACCTTGGCGCACCTGATGAATCAGACGTGTATACCGGCATAGAACGGCGCGTGGTCAAGCTGCATTTGTCACGAGAGCGTAGTCGCGATCTCGCTGAACGCTGCAAGCGGCGAGATAACTATCGGTGCCGAGTCTGCGAGATGACATTCAGAGAAGTGTATGGAGATATAGGACGGACGTTTGCTGAAGCACACCATGTCATCCCTCTCAGTAGACTTTCTAGCACGGTTGAGTCCTCAATTGAGGACCTCATTACTGTCTGTTCGAACTGCCATCAGATGCTGCACAGGCTAGACGGTGAGGCTGGAGATGTGCCAAAGCTGCGAAGAATGATACACCGCCCATGAGGAAATTACGGATAGTTAGGGGATCGGGAGCCTTTTCTTTCTGAAAATCACAATCCTTGACCGCCGGTACCTCTTTCGTCGCCAGTCACCCCATCTCACGCATCGCTTGCCGCTGACTTTCCGTCCCCACCAAGCCGCTGATGGTTCGATTCTGTTTTGTGCCATTGGGCCAAATTGAACCTTCGCAGACTGCCTGTTATTCTCAACCGTGATTGTGTGCCGGGCAGTGCTCACCCCTCAGGGAGGATGGAATGAAACGAATGACTCCAGCGATGCTCCTGAAGGCGTTGACCATGTTTCGAGGGTTCACACAGACGGCGGCGGAGTATCTCAGAGACAAGGAGCGGCTTCGTTACCTGTTGGCCGCGGCAGTCTCGATTGCGCAGGGTCGCGGTGGCAAGCTGTTGAAGGACCTTCAATTATTGGTGCGGCTGCTGAAAGCGTCCGTGAGCGGGGCCTATACAGGCCTCTCGGTCCACAAGCTTGTAACCATCGTGGCGGCGATTCTGTATCTCATCAGCCCGCTGGATGTGATCCCGGACTTCATTCCTGTGGTCGGCTATGCGGATGATGCGGCGGTGATTGCCTGGGTGCTGAACAGCATTGCTCAAGAACTGAGGGACTTTAAGAGTTGGGAACAGGGGACGTGACCGAGCCTCCCATGATGTGAGGCTGGCCGAGCCTGTCGTCTATGCCGTCGACGGTGACGCGAGGGGCTGAGCGTTTAGTGTGGAGCAAGGGCTAAAAAGGAAATAGTTGGGACCTGATCTTGCCCTGTGTGAGATGGCGTCAAGAAAGCGCTTCGTGGTGTATCAGGGGACTCGGGTGATTCTTATAGCAAGCTGTAGTCGTTAGGCTGCGGACTGCTTGGTCACCTCCCAGCCAGGAAAGACCAGGACGGCTGGATGGCACTGGAGGACCCGCGCCAGAGTTTTTGCCCGTTCGACGCCAAGATTGATGGTGTCGTTTTCAATGGCCGAGATGGTGGACTGTGAAATCTTGGTCCTTCGAGCCAACTCGCTTTGCGTGAGCCCCTGGAGTTCCCGAACGATCCGAACGGATTCTCCTACTGAGACCACAACTCGCGCTTTTGCCAGGCGAACGTCTTTGGTTTTCATCATTGCCTCCGATAATCGTGTGCTGTCACGTCCATGATCACGACCAAAACGCGCTGTTCTTGAACTTTGTAAATCACTCGATACTGTGCATTCAGCCTTGATGAGCGATGACCGTCCGATTCGCCCTGAAGACGTTCATCGTGGAACCCCTTAATCAGGCGTAGGCCTGCCGGGCCGGAGATCCGCACGATGTCTTTCCACTTCTCATAGCGTTTCAGCAATTCGAGGGGAAGGCGATCGAGGCTCTTGCTTGCTCGGCGGTGTTCGTAGATCTCCCACATGACCGGCCCTACTATACCATATTCGGTATAGCCCATCTCAAGGTCTCGTCTGCCTCCGACCTCCCATGATTACCAGGCGGACGTCGATGGTGCCGCAGTGTCATGAGTGCTTCCCTGACCAGCTGAGCTTTGGAGGCAAGATCCCCGGTCGCCGGGTGCGATGTGGGCTGACCTGAGGCGGTCGTTTCCTGTTAAGATGCATGGCCCTTACGAACAAGTGATCAAGGAAAGGCCTGTGATGTCGAAGCCTTCACAATCGAATGCCGTGCTTGTAGCGATCCGCACCCCCCGCGTGACTGCGGAGGAACTGGACAGTTCGCTGCAAGAGCTCACCCGTCTGGTGAATACTCTCGGGTACCGCGTCGTGGGCCGTGTGACGCAAAAGCGTAGTTCCGATCAATATGCGGCGGTCCTGGGTCAAGGCAAACTTGCCGAATTGGCGCTATGGACCGGGGGTTCCGGAAAAATCGAATCGGCGTTTGAGCGGCCGAAGCACAAAGCGGCCTCGAAGCGCGAGGCGGCGGCTTCGGACGTCACGGACGAATCAGACGACGAGGACGAATCGGACGACAGTCCCGAGGTCTCTCCAGGCCCTGACGAACAGGCGCAGATCGTCATCGTAGACTGTGATCTCTCGCCGTCCCAATTGAAAAATCTTGAACGTGCCGCCGGGGTTCCTGTGCTCGATCGTACCGGGGTCATCATCGAGATTTTCAGCCGGCACGCGCGAACCAGAGCGGCCAGGCTGCAGGTGGAGATCGCGCGGCTCAATTATCTCGCGCCACGGTTGCGGGAAACCGGCGGCGGCAGCGAGCGGCAAGGCGGGGGAGTCGGCGGCAAAGGGGCCGGGGAGACGAGTCTTGAGCTCGATAAGCGCCGAATTCGCGATCGCACGAAAGAACTCCGGGCCGAATTGGCCGCAATCGGAGACGAGCATCAGACGCGCCGCGCAAGGCGAGAGCACGAATTAACGGTCGCGCTCGTGGGGTACACCAATGCCGGGAAATCCTCGCTCATGCGTGCGATGACGGGGAGCGAGGTGCTCGTAGCCGACAAGCTGTTTGCCACGCTCGATACCACGATCCGGCCCTTGTATCCGGAGACGCGTCCCAAAGTGCTGCTGTCCGATACGGTGGGATTCATCAAGAAGCTCCCGCATGACCTGGTGGCGTCGTTCAAGTCGACCCTGGATGAAGCGGCCAGCGCCTCGCTCCTGCTGTTTGTCGTCGATGCCTCCGATCCGTCCTTTCGCTCCCAACTGGAGGTGACGCGGAAGGTGTTAGCCGAAGTCGGCGCCACGGATGTCCCCAGTCTGTTGGTGTTGAATAAACGGGATCGTCTCGGGCCGGACGAGCTCACGGCCCTGAAGGCGGAATATCCCGACGCGGTGTTGCTGTCCACGAGAAACAAGGAGGATCTGCAGGCGCTCCGTGAGCGTATTATGGGGTACTTTGAGAGCGATATGATCGACGAGGAATTACGCATTCCGTTTACGGCTCAAGGCGTCGTTGCGGAGATCCGCGCCCGGATGCGTATCCTGTCCGAAGAATACGATGCCGAGGGACTCACGATACGGGTGCGATCGACCCCCGAGAACCTGGCTGCTATCAAAAGGAAGCTCGCGCGTTGAGGGGACGAATCAAAGTTAGGGTCAGGTCTTGCAATCAAACAGTTGATCGATGGAGGTCAGCATGAAGTCTTTTGCGCGGGTCATCTCAGGCGGCGGTGTCAGGCCTCGGGGGGTTTGAGAGGAAGTACGGCCCCGAGAAGTTGGTTCAGCCGGCCTGTTGCCCGGGTGGGTATCAGTCGGTGTGATTGCGGACCACTTGGGGAACCATCGCCGCGCACCGAAGCTCAGATCAGTCACTTCGTTTCCTCTCAACATGGAATCCCTGGTTCGAATTTAGTCGTCCACCTCTCCGCCTGCATTCCCCCACATGACTCACAGAGGCCCTGTGTCAGGGGATCTTCCCAGTATGTCCTCCTTCGCATGAGGGGTACGGTAACAGTTGATACCGGCTCAGTTACCACATGGGAGGACGTATGATGAAACGAAGTCTTGAAGTGCTGCTTGTCTCGGCCCTGGTCACCGGAGGGGGAGGAATCGCGTTTGCGGCCGATCCCATGAAAGAGAAGGAAGCCACGCCGACCATCGGTGAGAGGATCACCAAGGATGCCGTGAAGGGCACCCTCATGGAGATGGACGGGGAGTTTTATCAGATCAGAAATACAGAGGGGGAACTCGTCAAAGTGCATGTGGACAAGAGCACGAAGCTCGACAAGGTGGTTGAAGGCGATATGGTCAAGGCCTACGTCACCGATAAGGGCCATGTGACCACGTTGCAGCGGGTTGAGAAGTAATCCATCCGACCTCGGCCCCTGGCGGCGGGCCTGCGAGCCTGCCGCCAGGCTTGGTCAGGTGGGGGAGCGATTGGCAGCGCCGTCTGACTCCTCTCCGCTTGCATCAATGTTCAGAGTTTGGACATTCAGCACAATTCGGCGTAGATTTTCCTGCCGTGGCCGCGACACCTCCAAAACATTTCTCGATGCTCCGCGAGTTTCATCTCGCCGACGTGCTCACGCTGGCTAACGCCGCCTGCGGACTCGCAGGCGTATTTTTCGCCATGGAATACATGACCAGCCGCTCGCCGGTCCATTTTTTCGCGGCCGTCGCCCTATCGCCTGCGGCGCTGCTCTTCGATTGGCTGGACGGCCGGGTCGCTCGATGGCGGCATCAACAGTCGGTGCTCGGGCGGGAGTTGGATTCGCTGGCCGATATCATCTCCTTCGGCGTCGCTCCGGCCGCGCTCGGGTTCGCGGCTGGTCTAAGAGGAGGGTGGGACTGGATCGCGCTGACCTACTTCGTCTGCTGCGGGGTGAGCCGCCTGGCCCGGTACAACGTGACTGCCGAGCGCCTCTCGGCGGGGCAGGACAAGGTGGCCTATTTCGAAGGCACCCCCATACCGACTACCGCGCTCTTGACCGGTATCCTCGCCCTGGCCGCATGGCAGGAGCGACTGGGCGAGCAGCTCTATGGTGGCGTCTGGACCGTCGGCCCCGGCGACCTGCATCCCTTGTCCCTGATGTTCGTCCTCTCCGGCACCCTGATGATCAGCAAAACCCTCCACATCCCCAAACTGTAGATTTCCTTCGACATATGGGGCAGGTCTTGCAATCAAACAATTGCTCGACCCTGGGGAAGTCACTAGCTCTCCCCTCGGGTTCGATCAGTCACAATAGCGCGGGCCTGTTCACCTTCATCCGGGTAGAGAGGGCTGATGGAGACTGCGCTGCAATATGACCGGCTGCAATTCGCTGTCACGGCCACGTTTCACTATCTCTTTCCTCAACTCACGATGGGACTCGCCCTGTTGCTGGTCTATTTGCGCACGAGAGACCTGCTCAGTGAGGGGGGGCATTATCACCAGGTTGCACGATTCTGGACCGGCATCTTCGCGCTGAGCTTTGCGTTCGGCGTCGTCACGGGCATTCCGCTCGAATTTCAGTTCGGCACCAACTGGGCCAATTTTTCCAACTATGCGGGCGGCATCGTCGGACAGACGCTGGCAATGGAAGGGGTGTTCGCCTTCTTTCTGGAATCGTCGTTTCTCGGTCTGCTCCTGTTCGGCGAATCGCGGGTCAGCCGGCGCACGTTGTGGCTGGCAACGGTGCTGTTGTGGCTCGGCTCCTGGTTGTCCGGCTATTTCATCCTGGCGACGAATGCGTGGATCCAACATCCCGTGGCCTACCACGTGGCGGCTGACGGTCGGCTGACGGTCGAGAGTTTGGCGGGGTTGCTCACGAATCCTTGGCTCATCTGGCAGTTTGCTCACAATATGACGGCGGCGGTCGTTACCGGTGCCTTCGTGATGGCTGCGGTCGGCGCTCTCTATCAGCTGGCGGGAAGACATCCCCCGCTGGCCAAAACCTGTCTGCATACGGGCGTTGTGGCTGGTGCGTTTGCGTCGGTGCTACTCATCACGCCGACGGGACACGAGAGCGCGCGGCAGGTGTTCGAGTTCCAGCCGGTCAAGGGTGCCGCCTTCGAGGGCCTCTTTCGTACCGAGCGCGGTGCCGACCTCGTGCTGATCGGTCAGCCCAACATGGAAACCATGACGATCGACAATCCGCTCGCCGTGCCGTCGGCGCTGAGCCTGCTCGCTTATGACGATCTCTATGCGAAGGTGAAGGGGCTGGATGCATTTCCCCCGCACGAGTGGCCGGACCACATTGCGCTCTTGTATTACGCCTACCACATCATGGTCGGGCTTGGCACGCTCCAGCTCGCGGTGATGGGATTGGCCCTGGCGTGGCTCTGGCGTGGCCGGCTCTTCACTGCCCGCTGGTTGCTCTGGCTCCTGCTGTTGAGCGTGCCCTTTCCCTATCTCGCGACGACGGCCGGCTGGATGACGGCGGAGCTCGGCCGCCAACCCTGGCTGGTGTACGGGCTCTTTCGCACGGAGGAGGGCATCTCGCCGCTGGTCCACTCCGGCAACGCGCTCTTTACCTTGCTGGGCTTCCTGGGAATCTATCTCGGGTTGGGGCTGCTGTTCGTCCTGTTGTTCCTGGAAATCCTGCGCCACGGGCCGACGGAGACGGCTGTGGTGCAGGCGGGGAGTTAACGTGGAGACGATCTGGTATGCCCTGGTGCTGTTCGTGCTGACCGCCTACGTGGTACTCGACGGCTATGACTTCGGCGTCGGGATTCTGTCGCCATTCGTGGCCCGGCAGGAGCGCGAACGCCGCCTGCTGCGGGAGGCGATCGGACCGGTATGGACCGGCAACGAAGTGTGGGTGATCGCCGGCAGTGCCCTTCTGTTCCTGGCCTTTCCGAAGGCGTTTGCGTCGGGGTTCAGCGGGTTCTACCTGGCCTTGATGATCATGCTGTGGCTCCTGATGGGGAGGGGATTGGCTTTTGAACTGCGGGAACATGTCGATCACGCGTTGTGGCGAACGTTCTGGGATACGATCTTCTTCCTGGCCAATCTCCTGCTGGCCTTCGTGGTAGGGCTGGTGGTGGGGAATCTCCTGCGGGGCGTGCCCTTGAATGCGAGCGGCTATTTCTTTCTTCCGCTCTGGAGCGACTTCAGCCCCGGTCCGCTGCCGGGCCTGCTCGATTGGTTCACGCTGCTGACCGGTGTGATGTTCGTCGTTCTGTTGGCGCTGCATGGCGCAAGTTTTCTGGCGATGAAGACGCGCGGGGAGTTGCAGGCGAAGGCAGACGCCTTGGCGAAGCCCGTCACATTCGTGCTTGAGCTGTTGCTCGTGGCCGTCGTCATGGCGTTGCCGTCCGTGCAGCCTGCCTTCGGCGCACATTATGCGGGTGCTCCTATCGGCTATGTCTGGCCCCTGGCGGCGGTGGTCGTGTTGGTGATCGGGTACGTGAGCGCCGGCCGTCAACGGCCGTTCGTGGGGTTCGTGGCGTCGAGCCTGTTGGTCGGGAGCCTGCTCGTCGCAGCGGCTTGGGGTATCTTTCCCAATCTCTTGATTGCCACGACCGGGCAGGCCAACAGTCTTACGACTCTCAATGCCGCGACCGACCGGACCGGCCTCGAATCCGGCCTCTGGTGGGTTCCCCCCGGCCTGCTGCTGGTGATCTTCTATCAAGTGTACATTCATCGCCTCTTCGCCGGACCCGTACGTTAGCCGCTATTCTTCCCCACCACGGGGTCAGGTCTTGCAATCGAACAATCTCACACGTTACAGTCCCGCTCATGGCACGTCCGCTTCGTCTGTCATTCCCTGGTGCCGTCTACCATGTCACCAGTCGGGGCAACGCCCGGCACGACATCGTGGCCGACGACCGCGACCGCTCGCAGTGGCTCAGCTTGCTGGCGCATGTCGTCGATCGTTATGGATGGCTGTGTCATGCGTACTGTCTGATGGACAACCATTACCATCTGGTGATCGAAACGCCAAAGCCCAATCTTTCCATCGGCATGCGGCAGTTGAATGGTCGCTATACGCAGGCCTACAACCGGCGACATGAGCAGGTCGGGCATGTGTTTCAAGGGCGCTTCACGGCGATCCTGGTGGAAAAGGACGCGCATCTGCTTGAACTGTGCCGGTACGTCGTGCTGAATCCCGTCCGCGCGAAGATCGTGTCGCATCCCCGGTTATGGGTGTGGAGCAGTTATCGGGCGACGGTGGGGGAGACGAAGGCGCCTGGCTGGCTGACGACGGACTGGATTCTGAGTCAATTCGGCCAACGCGGAGGAGCGGCGCAGGCGCGGTATCGCACCTTTGTGGCTGAGGGACGGGGTGGGCCAGCCCCTTGGGAGCAGCTTACGGGTCAGATCTACCTGGGGTCGGAGAAATTCGTGGCGCAGCACCAACCGAATCGAGTGATCCGCGACATTCCGCGCCGACAGACGCAGGCTCAGCGGCCCTCGTTGGAGACGCTGTTTGAGTGGAAGGGTGCCCTGGAGAAGACGATCCATCAGGCCTATCGGCAGTACGGGTATCGGCTGGCCGACATTGCGGACCATCTGGGTGTGCATGCCGCCACGGTGAGCCGCCGTTTGAAGCGGGCCGAGCAGGAAAATGTGTGATTGCAAGACCTGACCCCGTCAAAGGGGGGAGGCTCATTTCTTGGCGGGATATGCCTCGACCGTCTCCCGGATCTTGACCCACTTGTCCCATCCATAATTTCTGGCTGTGCTTCTGATCGCTTCCCGCGCGGCCTCAATCGCTTTGTTCAGCGTGTTCCGGTCCAGCGTGGAAGCATGTCGCACGACAATGTGGAGCGTTTGGGGATCGGCGAGGACAATGTCGAGCGAGTAGGGATGATCGGGAGTGGCCTCTCGTCTCAGCCCGGCTCGCATGAGTAATGCCAGCCACTCGCCTTCCGTTGGTGTGTACGGCGTGACGCCAGGCCGACTGCGCGTCGGTTGCGTCTCCGTGGTCGCTACTTCCTCTCTGTCCTCCCGACATTGATTGTCGCTGCAGGCCTTGGTCCGGGTTTGCCGGGTCTCCAGGCAATCATTCCGATCGCCTGCACTAATGGCATTGTCGAGGCATTTTCTCGCTTCCGCTTGCGCCGCGTTGAAACAATCCGCACAAGGGCTCTGTGCCTGGGCAGAGGCACCGGGCAACAAGAGTAGAAACAACGCAACCACGAGTCGTACGTTCATGGTCGAACCTCCTGCATGCCGTGCCGAGACCACCTGCGAGTAGAGATTGGCCGCTGTCTGTCGGATCCCATCCCATCCTCTACGCCACTCGCGCCTAATTTTCAATCGTATTGCCGGGGGCTCCATCGAGTGACCAGCTTGACGGGGGAGCAGGCCTGGCAATCATCCACTGTAAGGCCGTACACTGCCGGTAGTCTGATCGCTCCGTGTGGGTTTCGTCGGTTCTCGTAATCTTCACCCAGGCAGGACAAGGGCGGGCAGAGAACGGACAATTCGATTGTATGATTCCGGCGTAGTTCGACGAGTAACAGGCCGGCTGCGGCTGTGAAGCCAGGTGAAATTGTATGATTGCAAGACCTGACCCCACGAGAGAGAGGACTTCGATGTTGAACGACAGGGTGCTGGCGGCGGTACTGGAATTTCGACGGAAGCGCAATTGGGAGCAGTTTCACAAGCCCAAAGAACTTGCGGCCGCCATTACGGTTGAGGCGAGCGAATTGCTGGAGATCTTCCAATGGAAATCGCACGACGAGGTGGCCCGCCTTCTGGAAAGCCAGGCCCGCGGTCGTGTTGAAGATGAAATCGCCGACGTGGTGATTCTCCTCTCCTATCTCTGTCATGATCTTGGTCTGGACGTAAATGCTGCGGTGCTGGCGAAGCTCAAGAAGAACGAGGCCAAGTATCCCGTCGAGAAATCCTATGGCAACGCCAGGAAGTATGACGAGTGATCGAGCCTCACGGCCTGTTCCAGGGAGGTCTCATGATGTGGCGATCTGTCTTGTTATCCATGGCTGTCTCGGTCGCGTTCGCCGGCTGCGGGGCGACCCGGCACGCCAGGTCGGTGGAGCCGTCCGGATTTCTGCGGGACCTCTCTGCGCAGATGCGCGAGGGGAAGGGCGACGAAGCGCTCCTGGTGTATCGCAATCCGGCAGTCGATTGGCAGGCGAAGGCCGCGTACAGGAAGATTCTCTTAGATCCGGTCATGATCTGGAGGGGAACAGACTCCAAGGTCGATGGGCTCGATCCGAAGGAGGCCCAGGTGATCGCGGATTCCTTCTACGCGCTCCTGTATCAGGAACTTGCCAAGGACTACGAGATGGTGAGCGAACCGGGCCCCAAGACGTTTCGGATGCAGGCCGCGCTCACCGATGCCGAACAATCCTACCCAGCCTTGGATATTGTTTCGAGTGTGCCGGCGCCGTTTAACATCGCGTTTGTCGCCTCGACCATCAAGACGCTCACCACCGGAAAACCGCTGTTCAAAGGCGCGGCCTCCATCGAGGGCAAACTCATGGATGCGGAGTCTGGAGAGATCCTCGCGGCAGCCGTGGATCGGCGGGTCGGCGGGCGCTTTCTCGACGCGGAGGTCTTCGATTCGTGGAACGACGTGCACGGCGCCTTGAAGTACTGGTCGCAGTTGACCCGGTTTCGCTTGTGTCAGTTGCGCAAGCAACCCAACTGTGTCTCGCCCGGCTCGTAGGTCGATCTGTTCGATCTCTTCGCACCGCTAGAGATCCGTCGGGCCTTGAGGAACCCGCGGGAGTTCAGTGGGAGACCGGGGAACGCGACCCGGTCACGCATGGTCGAGAAGGCATGGAGGTGGCGCGAGCGAGGTGAACGTCTTCCTGACGCATCAGTCCGGTCGGTTGCCTTCATACCCTTCGCTCAGTTGAAGCGCGTTAGCCGAGCGGGTACCATGCCCGCCTCATCTTGTGTGGAGGCGTTATGGCACAGATTACTGAAATCGCTCCCGATTTGTTCCGCATCACCACCTTCCTCGAACCGTTCAACCTCCAATTCAGTCAGTTTCTCGTGCGTGATGCCGAGCCGCTCCTGTATCACACCGGCCCGCGTATGTTGTTTCCGGCGGTGAAGGAGGCAGTGGCGTCGCTGATCGACGTGCGCACCCTGCGCTGGATCGGGTTCAGCCATTTCGAGGCCGATGAGTGCGGGTCGCTGCCGGAGTGGCAGCAGTTGGCGCCCCAGTCCGATGCGGTCTGCAGTGTGGTCGGCAAACTCGTGAGTGTGGATGATTGTCTCGCGCTCCGGCCGGCGAAGGGCATGACAGATGGCGAGGTGTTGGAGACGGGGAAGTATCGCTTTCGGTTTCTGGCCACACCGCATGTGCCGCACTGCTGGGAGTCGGGTTTGATGTTCGAAGAAACACAGCGGACCCTGCTCTGCTCCGATCTCCTGCATCAAGGCGGCAATGTGGAACCGGTGACCCACTCCGACGTGGTCGGCCGCTGTCGCGACGTGCTCGTGGAATATCAGCAGGGCCCGCTGGCGAACTACATGCCTTATTGCACGCTGACGGATCCTACGCTCGCCCGGCTGGCGGCACTGCAGCCGAAGACCGTGGCGACCATGCACGGCTCCGTCTATGTCGGCGACGGTGCGCAAGCGCTGCGCGATCTGGCCTCTGTTTTTCGTGAAGTCCTGGGTCGAGCCTGAAGTATCGAGGCCGGGAGGCGATGGGTGGCAATGGTTGACCGGTGGAGTTTCAATCGGCTAGGCTCCTCGCGTTCGTGCTGCATGTCTGCCGCTCCCGAACCGATCCGTTGCGAGGTGTTATGCGCATACGTCACGTCGTCATGGCGTTCAGCCTGGCCGGTTGCCTGACCATACCCGGGTGGGGTGTGATCAGGGCCGAACCCTCCTTTGATCAGACGGCCGGGTACATCCTTAATATTGTCAGAGCGTTTCGTACCGCCTACGTGCTCCATGTCGTCGAACATGCGCGCGACGCGGGACTCTCGCCGCGCGAGGATTGGAAAACAGATGCTCATTTCCTCCCGCTTCCCGCCCAGTTCGTCAAGGAAGCGGCCGAGCAAGTGGAGGGATTGGAGATCGGCCTGATCAGTTTGACGCCGCTGAATCCGGCCAACCGCCCGCGCACGGACGCGGAGATGACGGCGTTACTTCAGTTGGAAAAGGATCGACAACGCGGTGTCATCGGCTTCGTGGACGGCGATGAATTCAAGGCGGTGTCGGCGGATTTGGCGCTGGTGCGGTCCTGCGTCGATTGTCACAACCAGCATCCCCGTGCGGTGCGCAAAAACTTTCAGCAATGGGATGTGATGGGCGCACTGGTGGTCCGGCTCAAGCGCAGGGTCGAAGGGGAAGGTCAGGCCCTCCCTCCGGAACCTCCCAAGCGGGCACCGGGACTGCTCGAGGGGCCTCCGCCTCCGCCGACGATTACACCGCCCTGGGTGCGATGACCGGCTGATCAACCGATCAGGCCCACGCATCCGGAGGACAGTGGATCCGGTTGCCGGAGCCAGTCTCTGTTGCCGATCTGCGAAGGTCGCTCCCAGGGGGCCGGTCATTCTGACTGCTGTGCTCGGCGAAGCAGGCCTCCGGGTTACCGATCCGGTCTTCAGTTATGCGCGCCTCCTGTGCAGTTTCCTCCTCCAGTGTGTGAATCCACTCCCATCGCTTGCATGTCTTTCGTGTATGAAATCTTTCTCATGTTGCACTAATCATCTCCTCATGTAGCGGGACTACAGTAAGCGCAGGGTACACGGAGACGGGTGTCATCACAGCGGCCTCTGTCACGACGTTCAAATCGATGACACAGGCGAACGGGACAAGGAGGAGACACGATGAAAGCAGTGACCACATCCACCTCAATGGCTGAATGTCCGCTCAGACGGAACCGGCACTGGTTGGCACTCGCCGGTCCCTCCGGGTTCGCCGCCCTGGTTTTCAGGAGCCATGCCGATCGCTGGAGACGGCGAGCGCTCTTCTACGAGCGTCACCGCGATTACTTCCCGCGGCTGGCCTCCGGTCGATTCGTCGAGCGCTGTCATGAATTGGAGACGGCGTACCGGGGGCTTGCGCACGTGCTGTTCACTCTGCAGCCGCAGATCGAATGGGTGCCGGTCCGGGCGGTCATCTCGCGGATTAAGTAAGTTCGGATCGTCGCGCGGTCGGCATATTGTCAACTTGCCCACCAGCGTGGCGCGATCGGCCCGTCGATGTAAGGAGCCCGACAATCTGTCGGGTGGCTTTTTTGCGTTCCGGTGCGCAGGGCAGCCACTTAGTGCCTGGAGTTCTCAATTCGAGGAGTCGAAGAAATTGAGTGGGAGCGACAATGTCGGGTGGCATCTCAGCATTGCATCTGCTCGCCTGACAGCTTAGGCTGCAGAGCTATCCACCAGTCTCTGTAGAAAGGGGAGTTGCATGCGGCTGATTGCGATCCTGCTCACGTTGAGTGTTCTCGGCGCGTCCGGCTGTGCGGACTCCACTCAGCCCGCTCGTAACAACCGCACTCAGCAGGCCTTAGCCGAGTCCATGCCCCCGGGCCATCTGTTCCAACGCCATATGATCGATCTCAACGGCTTGACCCTCAGCGTGCTGGAGGCAGGCAGCGGCGATCCGATTATCTTTGTTCACGGCGTGGTCACGACCAGCAATATCTTTCCTCAATATGTGAGTGCCTTTTCGCCGGACTTTCGCGGCATCGCCGTGGACCTGCGCGGCTATGGAGATTCTGAAAAACCACCCACCGGTTTTACCATCGATCAGTTTTCCAGGGACCTGATCCAGCTGGCCGATACGCTCAAGATCGACCGTGCGGTGTGGGTGGGCGTGTCCATGGGCGGGATGATTCTGCAGCGTCTCGCGCTGGATCATACTGAGCGGGTGCGGGCGCTGGTGCTGGTGTCCACAACCGACGGGGCGATGATTCTCGACGACGACATTCCGACCATCGGTGCGCCGCGTGACTATCGGGAGGTGTCGAAGAACATGATCGTCGACAGTTTTCCTCCCGATGCGCCGGCTCATACCTACCGGCCATTGCTTGAGCGGATCCCCACATGGAATGCCACGGTGATCCGGGAGGCGCTGACTTCCATGTCGCAGTTCAACGTGCATGGCCGGCTCAGCCGCATCACCGTCCCGACCCTGGTCATGGTCGGAGCCAAAGACGGAGTGGCCACGCCGACTATCGCCAAGGGGATTCAGGCGCAAATCCCCGGCGCGAAGGTCGTCGAATTCGACACGGGCCATTTCATGATGGCGGAAGATCCCGACCAGTTTCGCACCGTGCTGGGAAATTTTCTGAAAGGCCTGCCGCGGTAAGATGTCGCACGTTTCGCTGCAGGCAACCGACCTGCGGAGGCTCCGTCTGTGCGAGTCCGCTCTGTCCCGCCCATTCCCTTCGCCTGCTCGACCCGGAGGCTCGATCCTCCGTTCGAAACGGACGGCAACAATGGTATGATGCCGATAGTTGCTCGACCGGATCTTCATTCACCATCTGAGAGGACATCATGACTAAGCTTTCGACACGTCTCTTTATCACGGCCTCATTGGGCGTCGTGCTGTTCGCAGGGACTGGCCTGGCGGCGGAACCGGCCGATGTGGAGAAATTTGTGAACGCCCGCATCGAGATCGGCGAAATGATGACGAATTATTTCAAGGGCGGGGAGTCCTACGGGGCCGGGCAGCGGCCGTCGCCGGAGAAAATGAAGGAGATGGGCGACGACATCAACGCGAAACTGACCACGCTGTTGTCCAAGCATGGCTTGACGCTGGAGGATTACCGCGCGCGCAGCAAAGACGTGTTCGCCGATGATGCGGCGGTGAAAGGATATCTCGCCCAGCATCCGGATCTGAAGACCCGGTATGAGGCGCTCCCGTTGAATCGGATGAGCGGGGGTGGAGGAGGGAGCACCGGACGGGGCTACTAGGAATGAAGGCCGGGTGAGTCCCCCGTGCTCGCGCAACGTGCGGTCTCAAAAGACCCTCGTTGGACGCGGCCGGTGTGGTTCAGCCCGGCCATCTGAGGAATCTGCAGGGCCGCAACCTTGTAATGACCCTGTGAGCCACGTCATTGCAGTCGCACGGCGCTTCTGAATGAACAACCTGTAGACTGTTCGCCCGCTGCTTGCGAACGACGAGAGACGAGATACGAACGACGCACCGTGGTGGCCTACACCACCTGGATCAGCAGATTGGTGAGATGTTCCATGCCGATGCAGTCCAGGATGCAATAGGCGCGATATTGGGTTCGGCTCTTTTCTCCGGCCAGAAAGCTCACGCTCGATTCCCGGTTCATCACCCAGACTGAGCCGGTTTCCTGCTTCCAGCCGTCTTCGGCCCGGATCGTGATCTGGTGCGTGTCTCCCACGGCCAGGCTGGTCATGTCTTCACCGAAGACGAAGGTGATCTTCACCATCGTATCTTTCGGCACCTGCAGGGCGCGCTTGGCTCCGTAGGGTCGGCCCTTCTCATCCAGGAACCCCTTTTCACTGACTCGAACCTTAATCTCGACGGGTGTCTTTTCCGGGGTGGCCGCGGCGGTCATCGCCGGTCCGGCGACGCTCGCGACGAACGCCAGCATGGTGACCATGGTTGCCAATCGCTTTGTCATTTGGGTCATTGTTCTCGTGCTCCTCTATTGCGACCGCTTGCGATCGCAGATGTACCATTCCCCTGGCATCGGGTGGCTGCGAGTCTTGTTGGTGGTGGACTACAGCTGGTGGCGACTGTGACGACGTTGCGGACAGTGACTCTCCGAAACGTCGTGTGCTGTATTCACCATAGCACAGGCAAGCAGGTTGGCAAGTTCTTTCACCCGCTCCGGCCGGGAGACGGCGGGCTTGAGGGAAACAGCTTAGCCCGCATTATTCATGACGGTTCGTCGCGAAAGCGCCGAGTCGCGTGGCGAGACCGGCGCGCGGAGCCGGGAGGACCCGACGCGTACTCGTGCAGTACGTTGAGGGTCCGAGGGGCGAGCCCGCCGGCCGAAGGCCCGTCGTAGCAGTGAATCGGCGATTGCAGCAGAAGTGCTCATGAATAATGCGGGTTAGGGAGTCATCGATGAGAGCTACTTTTCAGTGAGGTGTCGGCCCTGGCCTTGAATGATGTCAGCTGACCTGTGGGGGGGAGAAGCGGGCGCTCAGGTGGCGCGCCTGTCGAGCGGATCTGGTTTCGCCTGAGGTACCCCTGCAGCATGAGCCGACGGCAACCGGAGTTGCGCCCTGGCTGCTTCGATCGGGAGTTCGCGCCAGGCGCCCGGTTGGAGGTCGCCGAGGATGAAGGGGCCGTATTGAATCCGCCTCAATCTGGTCACCTCATGTCCCAGCGCCTTGAAGAGCCGCCGGATCTCACGATTCTTGCCTTCGGTCAACGTGACGACCAGATGGGATTCACGGCCTGAGCGTTTCTGAATGGTGACGGAGGCGCAGTGCAACCGCTCGCCCTGATCGTCCACCCCGTCGAGCGCCGCCCGGCCTGTCTCCTCCGAGACCTCACCACGCACCGTGACGAGATAGAGGCGGGGCACCTGCTGTTTCGGATCGGTCAGGAAGCTGGAGAGCGTCGAGTCGTTCGTGAGCAGGAGGAGACCACTCGTCGCCTGATCCAAGCGACCGACTGCGTGGAGACCTTTCAACTCAGGAGGAAGTACATCAAAGATGGTGGGTCGACCCTTCTCGTCCTGATGGGTTGTGACTACACCTTTGGGTTTATGGAAGAGAATGAATTGCGGAGGGCGCTGCTCGATCGGCCGATCGTCGAGTGTGACGGCATCGCCGGGCCAGTCGATCCAGGTGTCCGGCATGCGTACCAGGCGTCGATTGATGCGGACTCGTCCGGCCCTGATCCACTCCTGTGCCTGGCTCCGGCTGGCGATCCCCAGTTTGGAGAGCAGGCGATCCAGCGTCACACGTTTCGCACTGCTTGTCTTGGCGCGTGGCGTGCTCTGCGGCGGATTTCGGGTAGCGGAAGGCACCCTGTCGGACGACGCCGGAACTCGTTGTGTGCTGTGCGGTTTGCCGGTCATGCTCATCGGGTTTCCGAGTGGGAGTGGTCGCAGTGTGGGAGCATGCTGTGACTCTACACTGCCGAGGGCGGAAAGAGAAGTCGATCGATTGCAGCTGCGGTGTCATGTACGGCGGGGGTCAGTTGGATGTATGTCGCCTCCCTCTGGTGGTATGATGGCTGCGGCTTTGCAGCGAACGAGGGACCATTCTCTGAGAGGACACCATGGTGATCAATCCGGCGCGTCTGATGAGCGGCATCCTGTCGGCGCTGGTCCTGTGCGGGGGAACCGGCTGGGCTGCTGAGCCGGCGGAGGTGGAGAAGTGTGTGAATGCGCGGGTCGAGGTCGGCGAGCTGATGACCAGTTACTTTCAGGGCTGGGACCGCTATGGAGAGGGACAGCGTCCGTCGCCCGAGCGGATGGAGGAAATGAGGGCCGAGATCAATGCCAAGCTCGAGCCGCTCCTGGCCAAATACGATCTGACGGTTGAGAGCTATCGCGAGCGGCTCAAAGACGTATTGGCCGATGAAGCCGCCGTCAAAGGGTATCTCTCTCAGCACCCGGATGTGAAGAAACGGTATGACGCGCTTCCCTTTGATCGCATGGACCGAGGCGGGAGCAGCGGGCGAGGCTATTAGCCAACGATGGCCGGAATGTTCTGACACGTGAATAGTGAACGCTGGTGATGGGGCAAACATGCTGAAATACATGGTGCCGGTGATGTTCTCAACGCTACTCTTTTGCAACGCGGCGTGGGCGGAATGGATTCTGGTCGGAGGTACGCACAAATATGACGGATACGTGGACGTGGCCACGGTCGGTCCGACGGGCAAGACCGTGACGCTCTGGACCCTGAAGGACTTCAAAGTGGATCGGCAGATTCCGCAGGGGACGTATCGCTCCGTGCGCATCAAGAAGCAGATCGATTGTCTTGCCCACAAGAGCCGTCCGCTGCAGACCAAGTACTACGCGACACAGATGGGCAAGGGTCGTCCGTTGCAGTCCGGGAAAGGAACCAGGGAATGGTCGCGGGTGACACCCGGGAGTGACGGCGAGGCGGAGTTGAAAATTGCCTGCAAGAACGTCTAGCAGGATGGGAATCATGACGACTCGGCTAGAGTCTGGCCCCGCCTGCGTTTAGAATGCCGCCCATCATGTCTGCTACGCCTCGTGTTATCATCATCGGCGCCGGTCTTGCCGGCTTGGCTTGTGCGCGGCATCTGTCGCAGGCCGGACTTGCCTGTACCCTTCTTGACGCATCCGATGCTGTGGGTGGGCGAGTGAGGACCGATCGGGTAGAGGGATTCCAACTCGACCGAGGGTTTCAGGTGTTTCTGACCGGGTACCCCGAAGCCCGGAGAATGCTGGACTATCCGGCCCTTCAACTCCACCCGTTTCACCCCGGCGCGATGGTGCGGTATGCCGGGGGTTTTCATCGGATCAGCGATCCGTTCAGACGGCCGCAGGATCTCCCCTCCACGATGACGAGTCCGATCGGCTCGTTCAGTGACAAGCTGAAGGTACTCCGGCTCCGCCGGGATGCATTGCGCCGACGGCTTTGCGGGCAGGCGGGCGGAGGCGAGCGCACCACGCTGGAGGCCTTGCAGGCCTATGGGTTTTCTCCCGCCATGCAACAACGCTTTTTCCAGCCTTTTCTGAGTGGCGTGTTTCTGGATGAGGCGTTGTCCACGCCTTGTCGGCTGTTTGAATTGGTCTGGGCGGCGTTCTCTTGTGGCGACATTGCGTTGCCACAACAGGGTATGGGCGCGATTGCGAGCCAGCTGGCCGCGACGCTTCCCGCCGAATCGATCCGGTTGAGCGCAACGGTCAGTCACGTGGACGACAGCACGGTGGTGCTGGCATCCGGTGAACGACTTGCTGCCGATGCGTTGGTCCTGGCCACGGATGATGCCACCGCTGCCGCATTACGAGGCGAGAGCCGGCCGGCCGCGCCCGGCCGCGATGCGATCTGCCTGTATTTCGACGCACCCGCTCCACCGATGCGTGGACCCTGGTTGATGTTGAACGGAGAAGGTCAGGGGCCGGTCGGCACCGCCTGCGTCTTGAGCGAGGTTGCCTCCGGGTATGCGCCCTCTGGACGGGCGCTGGTTTCTGTCAGCTTGTCGGGGCACCGATCGCGCGTCGACGGTGATGTCCAGCAAGCGGTGCGCCGGCAATTGCGCGAGTGGTTCGGTGAGGAGGTGCATGCCTGGCGACACCTGCGGACCGATCACATCAAGCGCGCGTTGACCCCAATTGAGGTCCTCACGGCGCAGGCATCGAACGTATCGCCGCGTGTGAGGCCGGGGTTGTATCAATGCGGTGACTATTGCGAGACCGGGACGTTGGATGGGGCACTACTGTCCGGTCGACAAGCCGCCGCGGCGTTGTTGGCCGACCATTGAGTGGAGTCGCAGACAGGGGACGGTCTTGAGCGGACGGGGTGCGTTGGTCACGAATCGATTCGGATGGCGATGGCTGTTGGCGGCGATGATGGTGCTGTTGTCCTGTCCGTTCTCGTCGGCCTTTGCCGACCCTTCCTCCCGGCATCAGCTGCAGGCGCTTGCCGGCCAGGGCGATGCGAATGCGCAATGGATGTTAGGGCAGGCCTTGCTCACGGGCAGTCTCGGGGAAACCGATGAGGCCGAGGCGGTGCGGTGGTTGCAGCTGGCGGCCGACCAGGGGCACGTCTTGGCGCAACGGGACATGGGCATGTTGTATGAGCAGGGGCAGGGGGTGACGCAGGATGTGCTGGAGGCGTTCTTCTGGTATTCCCTCGCGAGTCGTCAGGACAGCAGCCGCGCCAGACTCCGCCGTGATGCGTTGGCGGCGATGCTCACCGTCGAACAACATGAAGCCATTGCGGCACGCCTCAAGGGATGGCGACCGAGAAAATGATTCGTCGGTGTCGGGCGTTATTTTTTTCGTCTGAAGAGATCGGTGCTGAGCGACTCAATGCGGTCGAGGAAGAGCATGCCGTTCAGATGGTCCACTTCATGCTGAAAGGCGAGCGCCCCGAATCCTGAGGCACTCACCGTGACGACCCGGCCCTCGGGTGTCAGCCCCTCCACCAGCGCCTCTTCGTAGCGCAGCACATTTCCCGTATAGTCCGGCACGCTCAGGCAGCCTTCCCGCACGCTTTTTTTCCCTTCCAGCGAGAGAATGACCGGGTTCAACAGCACGACCAATCCATGGCCCCTCTCGCCTTTCTTGCGCGACACATCCACGACGATCACTTGCACGGCATGCCCGATCTGAGGCGCGGCCAGTGCGACGCCGGGTGACGCGGCGAGCGTATCCAGCATATCTTGAACCACCGCTTGCACGGCCGGATCGGAGGGGGCGACGGCGGCGTTCGTGGATTTGAGTGCCTGATGGGGATACTGCAGAATCGGACGGATAGCCACGATCAGAAGGTGACACTTTCGAGCAGACGGAAGGTCAAGTCAACACCCAGCAGCGGCTTCAATTCTTCCAGGGCCTGTCTGAGCTGGTCGGCTTGCTGAGCCTCCGGCAATTGAACCTCCAGGACCATGACATAGATGGGACGATCTCCCGATCCGACCACGCGCGTGTTCATGTCGGTGATGTTTCCCTGGTGCCGGGCGACGGTGCGGGCCACCTGCGCCACGATCCCCGGATGGTCGGCCCCGTAGACCGACAAGATGAACGTCGGTATCTCCAGCGCCGTCTGTCTGGTGGCCGCCAGGTCCGGCATCGCTCTGCATAAGACGGCCAGGTCCAACGGAGTCGTATACGGGATGAGGCGTCGGGCAAGATCCTCGGCGGCCATGCTCTCTGGAAGGCGCACCATGAGCATCATGGTGAATTCGCCGCGTAGGCGGGTCATGCAGGTGTCTTCGATATTACAGCCGAGCTGGTACAGGCTATCGGCCATCAGGGCGACGATACCGGGACGGTCTTGTCCGAAGGCGGTGATGATCGCAAAATGGTTCATCGGCATCTCGTCGGTCGCAAGCAGGGAGCAGGTTGCGCGTAGAATGCTGCAATTGTCGCAGATTAGCAAGCGCCGGTCGGACCCCCCTGGCTGGACTTGTTTCTACGTTCGTCGTTTCGTGCGGTTCGTCGGGGTTGCGGTGAGCGGGTCATCGGGCCAGTGGTGGCGTGGATACCGGCCACGCAGTTCCTTCTTCACCTCTTGATAAGCCGAGCGCCAGAAGCTGGCCAGGTCTTTCGTGACCTGCACAGGCCGTCCCGCCGGCGAGAGCAGATGCACCATCACCGGCACCCTGCCACCTGCGATGCGCGGCGTGTCCTGACAGCCGAACATTTCCTGTAAGCGCACGGCCAACACCGGCGTCTCGTTCTGGTCGTAATCCAGCCTCACATGGGAACCACTGGGCACGGTGAGGTGTGTGGGCACGAGCTTGGGAAGCTCCTGCCGCTGCTGCCATGTCAGCAGACTTTCAAGCGGCGACTGAAGGTCGAGGCGGCAGACCTGCGCCAGGCTTGTGAGGCCGCTGACGAATGGCCCCAACCACGCGTCGAGATGGTTTGTGAGCGCGTCGTCCGACAGGTCCGGCCAGGTGGGGTCGATGCGATGGAGAAACCCGACGCGTGCGCGCCACTGCTGCAGTTCTTTGGTCCAGGGCAGACAGCTGAGTCCCGTCCGCCGGATTCCGAAAAGCAAGGCGGCGGCGACTTGAGTCGGGTCCGGGTCGTGGGTGGCCCGATCATCGAGGATGAGTTGCCCCAACCGGCGCTGCCGTCTGGCGCGGACGGATTCCGACCGGTCATCCCATTCCAATAGATCGACGGCTTGGATCTGCCCGGCGCAATGGTGTTGCAGATCCGCCAATCCCACCGGCGCGGCCAGGAGAACACGCGCCCAGTCACCGGTGCCGTCGAGTTGCGCCACGACCAGATACTCTTCTTGAGAGAGCCCCTCTACGGTGTGAAATGCCGCGCCTCGTCCGTTGGCCAAACGATAACGACCCTCGCTGCCTGCAATCCGTTGCGCAATGCGGTCGGGGTAGGCGAAGGCGAGTAGTGTACCGGTGTGCTCGGTGCCGTCGCCGGATGGTGCGCCCAGTTGGAGTTGTCGCCGCCACTGCTCCGATGCCCGCCGGACGCGTTCACCACCAGCCCGGTTGACGGTCGCTCCTGCGAGATGCTCGCGGTTGCCACGCAAGGCTTCAACCCTGATGCGGAGATCGGCATGTCTCCAGCCCGGTCCCCCCTGCAGAATGTCCCGTTCGCTCAGCAGCGCCGCCAGGTCGCAGGCGTAGGCACCCAGGCCGACCGGCACAGCGGTGACCATCATGTGGGCCAGGCGTGGATGAACGGTGACGTGGGCGAGCCTGCGGCCGTGTGCGGTGAGGGCTCCTTGCGCATCGAGCGCTCCGAGCTGTCGCAGAAGCTCACGGGCTTGGGAGATGGCGCCTGCCGGCGGTGGATCGAGCCAGGCAAGTTCCTGTGTTTCAATCACACCCCATTCCGCGAGATCCAGCGCCAGCGGCGCAAGGTCCGCCTCCAGGATTTCCGGAGGGCGGCGAGGGAGGAGTGCTTGCTGCTCGGCCGTCGTCCAGAGGCGATAACAGGTGCCTGGCTCCAAGCGGCCCGCGCGTCCGCGTCGTTGATCCGCCGCATCCTGGGTGACACGAATGGTGTCGAGCCTGGTGAGGCCTGAGCGGGGATCGAAGCGCGGCACCCGCATCAGTCCTGCATCGATGACGACCCGCACACCTTCGATGGTCAAACTGGTTTCCGCAATCGATGTCGCCAGCACGATTTTTCGCCGTCCTGCCGGCGCGGGGAGAATCGCCTGTTCCTGTTCGTGCTGCGGGAGTTCTCCATGGAGCGGGGCGATGAGCGTATCCGGGCCGAGGGAGGCCTCGACAAGTTGCCGCTCGACGCGCCGGATCTCCGCCATGCCGGGGAGAAACACCAATAGACTGCCCTCGTCACGCGCCAGGGCCTGGCGAATGCTCCTGACCACTGCCGGTTCAAGATGCCCTTCGATCGGCCGGTCGAGATATTGCGTGGTCACGGGGAAGAGGCGACCCTCGCAGGAAATGGTGTCCGCGTCCTGCAGGAGGCGCGTGACCGCCGCGCAGTCGAGTGTCGCCGACATGACAAGCAGACGGAGGTCCGGCCGGAACAGCCTTTGTGATTCTCTCGCGAAGGCCAAGCCGAGATCCGCCTGCAGGCTGCGTTCGTGAAATTCGTCGAAGATCACGAGGCCGTATCCCGCGAGTGACGGGTCGTGCTGCAGCAGCCTTGTGAGGATGCCTTCGGTGACGACTTCGATCCGCGTATCCTTCCCGACCCTGGTATCATGGCGGATGCGGTACCCGACCGTCTTGCCGACGGGCTCACCGAGCATTGCAGCCATGTAGGCTGCGGCGGCGCGGGCGGCCAGTCGCCTGGGTTCCAGCAGCACCAGTTTCTGTCCGGCCAGCCAGGGTTCATGCAACAGAGCCAGCGGGACACGCGTGGTCTTTCCCGCGCCCGGTTGCGCCGTCAGCAGGGCCGCGCGTCCGGTTGCCAGGGTCTGACGCAGTGCCGGGATCGCCTCTTCTATTGGTAATCGGACCATGGTAGGGTGCGTCTCCTGAAGAGGTTATAGCCTATAGCACATGGCCTATAGCGAATGGGATAGGGGTTTGGACGAATTGCCTGTCGCCGGAGCTGGTAGGGTGTTTGGCCTCCGGGCATATTCTATACGCCATCGGCCATACGTGCTTATCCCCGACGAGAGACGCTTCACGATTCACGGGAGGATCATGACGAGCTTGGTATGGACGAGCGACAAACCGGCTAAGGCCGGATGGTATTGGTGGCGCGGGCTGGGAGAGGATATGGATCCGCTGATTCTCTATGTGGATGAGGTCGGGTATTTCCAATGGCCCGATGGAGCCTCGCAGGAAGTCGGACTGACGAAGGGTGAGTGGGCCGGGCCGATTGCTCCCCCGAGTGAGGACTGACGGTGCGATGATGGTTCTGCCTCAGACCTGTGAAAGGGCCTTGCTCGAACGGTTTTTGCGCGCCGAAGCCATGGCGCTCTGGGCGGTGCGGGCCGCTCAGACGCAGAATCTGCCCCGCCACGTCCAGACGTTTCTTCAGCGACACGAGACCGACGAGCAGGATCACCTGCGGCAATTCGAAGGGATGCTGGGTACCACTTCGCAGCGGGCGGCGACTCTGCCGACCGTGCCCTCGCAGTGGGAAATGCTGGCGGTGTTGTTGTTCGGGTATGAGGCGCTGGGACTGGAATTCGCGACACTCCTCGCGACGGTGCGGCCGGATCTGGCAGATATCCTCGAAGACGAACAGGTGCATGTCGGATTCTTCGAGAAGGAATTGAGGGCGATTCTGGCGAGCGGGGAGACCGGAGCTCACCAGGCGCGGGAGGCGGCACGCACCTGGTGGAGGAAGCTGCCTCGCACGGTGGACCGGTATCTCGGTGATCCCTCTCTCGCGCCGTACCGGACCGAACTTCGGTCCCATATCCTGTCGGTCATTCAGGAGCGATTCATCGCATTGGGCTTGCTGCCTGCCGGGCAGGCAGGCCGGTAATCTCCGACCCGCCTGCTCCGTTCCACCTCGCGCTAGAACTGCAGCGTGCCGTTGATGGCGGCCAGGACCTGATTCTTGTTCAGGCCGTCGTTGTACGGCGAGCGTTGCCCGTCGAACCAGTCGGCGCGCACTTCCGGTCGGATCAACACATTGGGGTGCGGCCGGTAGTTGAGGCCGGCGCTGAGCGAATAGAAGGACCCGGCAAACGGCCCGAGGTTCGGGTTGTCGCGCACCGGGTTGCCGCCGACCCTGGTGCCGGCTTCGTCGCGCATCCACTCGAAGCGCAGACCGGCCCGCCATTGATCGGTGAGCGCATAGTACAGATAGTTGTCGATGCCGTACCAGCGCGCGGTGCCGCCGTCGACCTTGCCCTGGTTTTGATAGGCATAGTGATGGTGGAAGACGTATTCCCATCGCTCGGCCGGATGTGCCGTGAAGATCAGGCTGTATCGCGTGCGGGTTTCAAATTGTGTGGCCACGGCGCTGGGTTCGTTGCCTGTGACCATGGAGAATGAGAGCGACCAGAGATTCTCCGGCGCGGTGTACTTGATGCTGGCCAGACCCGTGGTGCTGTCCTTCGTCCGGTCCAGCGAATCCCAGCCGTTCACCAGGCCGCCTTGCAGCGTGATGCGGTCGTTCAGGTGCCAGGTGGCCAGTCCGCCCCAGTGGGTGAAGGGGCCGGCGAATTGGTAGGCAAAGGATTTGGAGTAAAAGAAGTTGTTGATGGACGGCACGCCTTCGTAGCCGATGATCGTATAGAAGTGGCCGACCTTCACCGAGAAGGTCTGGTTCCCGATTTCAGCATAGGCCTGCGGCATCGCCAGCCCGTAGTGCTGACCCTGGGCGTTCCAACGCTGCGCGCCGTTCTCGCGCCGCTCGACCCCGTTGCTCTGTGTCAGGAAGTAATCGTACCCATACATGAAATCCAAGCGCCCGCCGATGCCCCAATTACTGCCTGAGGCGGTCAGCGGTTTCTCGACAATCATGTACAACTGGTTGAGGACCGGAATGTCGCGGTCGATGGCGTTGTAGGGGCCGCTGAAGTTGCTGCGCGGGTTGCTCGCATTATACGTATACCCGCCGTCCACCCAGCCGCGCACGCGGAGGAATCCGTCTTGGGGGAAAAACCGGCGCACACCCTGTTGATCGGCTTGCCACAGGGCGTCCGTCCACAAAGGATCCGACGAGGAGCGGCCTTCCAGTCCTGGCGTTTGTGCCGAGAAGACCGGCGTGGGCGTGTCACCGAACGGGATGCCGGTGAGCAGCGCTTGCCCGAAGGCGCCCCCGGTCCAGACTCCCCAACTCCATAACATGATCGCCACGAATGCTCTCACGATCGACTTCGACATACCCGTACCTACCTCCTATAAAAAATCCCTGTCATGTGATGAAGGATGATCCTGCGAACGAGGACGAACACGGGGCGACGCGTATCGAGGTGATCTTGTCGAGACGGGACCCATTCAGCGCACGCAGGCGGGCGGCAGTGTAACAAGTCGTCGGGCAATGGAAAATCAGGGCGAGTATGTAGGTGGTTTCAGCGGGGCTTGATGGCCGAGGCCGGATGCCGGGGATAGAACCGCGTTAC
Organism: Nitrospira defluvii; assembly: GCA_000196815.1. GTDB lineage: Bacteria > Nitrospirota > Nitrospiria > Nitrospirales > Nitrospiraceae > Nitrospira_A > Nitrospira_A defluvii_A. The sequence goes on along the minus strand of FP929003.1, from coordinate 2,530,993 downwards.
CTCAGGCGTACATTGGCGGAGAGGAAACACTCCAGGGGGTTAGGCTCCGACCGGGACGAGTCCGCCGACCACCCCGATTTTGCGGAATTTCTGATCCCGCTGCGCGATGAGCTGGTCGGTCGGGAGTTCAGCCAGGGCATAGAGCTGGTTGGCCAATGCCTTGGCGACCCGATCACACATGGCTCTGGGATCACGATGCGCGCCGCCCAAGGGTTCCGGAATCACTTCATCGACGATGCCGAGTCCGACCAGATCCTGCGCGGTCATTTTCAGCGAAGCGGCGGCATCCGGGACCTTCGACGGGTCATCGTACAGAATGGCCGCACAGCCTTCGGGAGAAATGACGGAGTAGACGGAATGTTCCAGCATGAGGATGCGGTCGCTGACGCCCAACGCCAGGGCGCCGCCGCTGCCGCCTTCGCCGATGACGACGGAGATGATGGGCACTGACAGTCTGGACATGACGAACAGGTTTCGGGCGATGGCTTCGGCCTGTCCGCGTTCTTCCGCGCCGATACCGGGATAGGCGCCGGGGGTGTCGATCAGTGTAATGATCGGACGGCCGAACTTTTCCGCCAGCCGCATGAGCCGCAACGCCTTCCGGTAGCCTTCCGGATTGGGCATACCGAAGTTCCGCTGCATGCGCTCTTTCAGGGTCTTTCCCTTCTGATGGCCGATGATCATCACCGACCGGTCATTAAAACGGGCAAACCCTCCCACGATTGCGCGATCGTCGCCGAAGTTACGGTCGCCGTGCAGTTCAAGGAATTCACGGGAGAGTTCGTTGATATAGTCGAGGGTCGTGGGCCGCTGAGGATGGCGGGCCAGTTGGGTGCGTTGCCAGGGCGTCAGGGTCGTATAGAGCTGGTGCTCGACCTGGGCGAGTTTTGTCCGGAGCTTGCGGATTTCGTCCTGTGTGCCGGACTTGGGAGACTCGGCGGAGGCCAGCTTCTCGATTTTCTCTTCGAGTTCGCGGATCGGTTTTTCAAAGTCGAGGTAGTCTCTCATACTGCTGAACCCCCTTAAGGGTGTTGCCTAGGTTCGCCTAGGTTACCAAAGTGATGGCGCCCTTGCCTAGCACTTCCTCAATATCGGCGACGAAATGCTCGCTGGGCGTGATCTTGACGTTGGGGAGGGGAGAGGTCCGCGCTTCCATCGTGCCGCCGAGGGCCATGACCAGAGAGACGCTCGAGGCACCGGGATATTTTTGGAATACCTGCCGGAGCATCGGCAGTCTGGTGGAAGCGGTCGGTCCGTCGTGCAGGCGAATCATCACCCGCGAAATCCCTGTGTTCTGTAAATCAGCCAGCGGTTCGATCTTGGTCCCGCGCAACTTGGTGCCTTTGTCTCCGCGATCCACGGTGCCCGTCAATCGCACGACCCGTTCCGGCACAATCATGTCGGCATGGTCTCGATACAGGTCGGGGAAGGCTATCACTTCTACCAGCCCATGTAAATCCTCCAGCGTGATGTAGGCCATGCGGTCGCCCTTTTTGGTGAGCATGGATTTCACCGCCGTGATGATCCCGCAGAGTTTGACCTCGCGTCCGTCCGGCACATCGGGGATCTGCATGGTCGTGGTGTTGGCGAACAATTGGATCGCGGCTTCGTACCGGGCCAACGGATGGGCGCTGATGTAGAAGCCGGTCAACTCACGCTCGTATTTCAACAGCTCGCCCTGGTTCCACTCGGGCACGTCGGGCAGGGCCGGTTCGTCCAGTTGCTGCGGCATGCCGACCGTGTCGTCGCCGAAGATGCTGGTCTGGCCGAGCGCGCGCTCTTTCTGAATGCTCATCCCTTCGTCCATGGCCTGGTCGAGCACGGCCAGATATTGCGATCGCCGTCCGCCCATGGAATCGAAGGCCCCCGCCTTGATCAACCCTTCCATCATGCGTTTGTTCAACTTGCGCAAATCGACCCGGCGAAAGAGGTCGAAAAAAGAGCGGAAGGGGCCGGTTTCGTTGCGTACTTCGATAATGGCTTCGACCGCGCCTTCGCCGACATTCTTGATCGCCGCGAGCCCGAAGCGGATGCTCTGATCCACGACGGCGAAATTCTTCTGGCTCTGGTTCACGTCCGGGGGCAGGACCGGAATGCCGAGCCCGCGACATTCGGTGAAGTAACCGACGATCTTGTCGGCGTTGCCCATGTCGGTGGTCATCAGCGCCGCCATGAACTCGGTGGGGTAGTGGGCTTTGAGATAGGCCGTCTGGTAACAGACCACCGCGTAGGCGGCGGCGTGCGATTTGTTGAAGCCGTATCCGGCAAACTTCTGGATAAGTTCGTAGAGTTTGTCGGCCTTCTTCTCAGATATTTTTTTCTGTTTCGCGCCTTCCAGGAATTGGACGCGGAGCTTCTCCATCTCCTCGGGCTTCTTTTTGCCCATGGCGCGACGGAGAATATCCGCTTGTCCCAGCGAGAAGCCTGCCACCTTGTTGGCGATGGCCATGACCTGTTCCTGGTACACGATGACGCCGTACGTGTCCTTCAGGATCGGCTCGAGCTCGGGCATCTCGTAGGCGATCGGAATCTTGCCCTGCTTGCGTTTGATGAAGTCCGGAATGAGGTCCATCGGGCCGGGGCGATAGAGCGCGATGATGGCGATGATGTCTTCGAACCGGTCGGGCTTCAAGCCCATTAAGAGATCGCGCATGCCGGAACTTTCGAGCTGGAAGACGCCGGTGGTTTTTCCGGACGACAGCAGCGCGAACGTGTCGGGATCGTCGAACGGCAATTGCTCGACGCGCAGGGGAGGCTGATCGGGGTGCACCTCGTTGACCAGCGTTTCCGCGCGATGAATCATGGTGAGCGTTTTCAGCCCGAGGAAGTCGAACTTCACCAGGCCGATTTTTTCGACATCCCCCATTGAATACTGGGTGACGATTTCGTCCTTGGGGCCTTTGTAGAGCGGCACGTGTTCGGTGAGCGGCTGATCGGAGATCACGATACCGGCCGCGTGGGTGGACGCATGGCGGGCGAGGCCTTCGAGCGACTGCGCCACCGACATGAGTTCCTTCACCTTCACATCTTTATCGACCAGTTCCTTCAGGCGCGGCTCCTGTTCGAGCGCCTTGTCGAGCGTCATCTTCAAATCGTCCGGGACGAGCTTCGCAATCCGATCCACTTCGGCGTAGGGCATTTCGAGCACGCGGCCCACGTCTCGAATGGCGGCCTTGGCCTTCATCGTCCCGAACGTGATGATCTGCGCAACGTGGTCTTCGCCGTATTTATGGATCACGTAGTTGATGACTTCATCCCGGCGATCCATGCAGAAGTCCATGTCGATGTCGGGGAGGGACACACGCTCAGGATTCAGGAATCGCTCGAAGAGCAAGGAATACACGAGCGGATCGAGATCGGTGATGCGCAGGGCATAGGCGACGAGGCTGCCGGCGGCGGAGCCGCGTCCGGGCCCGACCGGAATGCCGCGCGAGCGGGCGAACTTGATGATGTCCCAGACGATGAGAAAGTAGCCGGCGAATCCCATCGAGCAGATCACCGCGACTTCTTCTTTCAGTCGGACCTGGTAGGCGATCTCGGGAATGGAGCTCGGCCGTTCCTTGAGACGCGCCGCCAATCCTTCCAGGGCCAGCTGCTCCACATAGGATTCGCGGGTGTAGCCCTCGGGCACTTTGAACTGGGGCAGGTAGGTCTTATTGAGCGCCAGGTCGAGGGTACAGGCTTCGGCGATCTTCACGGTGTTCGAGACGGCCGTCGGCATTTCTTTGAACTCAGACAAGGCCTGCTCGGTCGATTTGACGTAGAGCTGGTCCGTATCGAACTTCATGCGGTTGGGATCGTTGATCGTCTTGCCGGTCTGCAAGCACAGCATGAGGTCGTGCGGGCGGGAGTCTTCCTTCTTCAGGTAGTGGCAATCGTTGGTGCCGGCGAGCGGGATGTCGAGTTTCTTATGGATCTCCAGCAGGCCGTCGTTGGCGATGCGCTGATGCTCCAACCCGTTGGCTTGGAGTTCCAGGTAATAATTGTCCTTGCCGAAAATCTCCCGATACTCACCGGCCGCCTTGGTGGCACCCGCCAGATCCTTCTGTCCGATGAGGTACGCAACCTCGCCGCTGAGACAGCCTGAGAGGCCGATTAATCCTTCATGGTGCTGCTGAAGAATTTCCTTGTCCATCCGAGGCTTATAGTAGAAACCTTCAAGATACGCTTTGCTCACCAACTTGATTAAGTTCTGGTATCCCTTGAGGTTTGTCGCGAGCAAAATCAGGTGGTAGTAGTCATTGTGCGCGAGGTGAGAGTTCTTCTCCAGGCGGCTGCCCGGCGCCATGTAGGCTTCGCACCCGATGATGGGTTTGACCCCGGCTTCCTTCGCCTTCCGGTAGAACTCCACCGCCCCGAACATGTTGCCGTGATCGGTCATCGCGACGGCCGGTTGCCCGAACGACTTCACCTGTTGCATCAGGGGATCGATCTGATTGGCGCCGTCGAGGAGGCTGTATTGGGTATGGAGATGCAGATGAACGAATTGTGATGCCACGGGCGAATTGTAGAGAGAGGGAAAGTTGAAGTCAAACGGAGAGGAGGGAAGGGAGGTCTAGGCAACCTCCGTGCTCGCGCAACGCGCGGGCTCGGAAGCCCCTCGTTGGACGCGCGCAATTGGAGGCTACCCCAGACCTCCCTCTTGGGAAGTAAGGCAAGCGAGCTTGGAAGGATCATTGGCTCGGCCGATGCGCGCAGTGGGCGACCAGACACCTCGACCGTCACTATGGTGAGGAAGTTCAGCAAGCTTGGCAGGATTTGTCGAATCACCACCATTTCTTCATTCTCTCCATTGACAGTTTGGTTGCCCAAGACTAGCCTGTCGCTGTTTTCGACGCGAAGAAGATGCCTGGCGCGACCTGGAATGCGAACGCGCGACTGACGCAATTTGCCGGAAGACGGATCGCCTCGATGGCTGAACAGAAGGAAGAGAAATCCAAGTTGCCGCTGGCAGGCATCGTGGCCTTGCTGTTGGCGGTGGTCAGCAGCCTCGTCATCTACCAGGTTCCGCTCAAGACGTCGCGGCCGATCGACAAGGAAGCGGAAAAGGTGGGCTCTGTCGGTGCGGATCGCGTGCAGGCGCGACTCTGGCAGGATCCCTTCGAGGCGGTCTCGACCCATCGACAGAAAGAGGCCGCTGCAGCACAACATCCTGCCCCGGAGGCACACCACACCTTTCTCAGATTGCTGACGGCGGTCACTCAAGCCGATGCGCCGTCTGATTTGTTATTGTTGCCGGTCTTCGTGGACGGCAGCCCCTATGCCAGCGGTGTCGAGTCGAGGTTGCGGGATCGTTACGCCCTGGTGTCGGCCTTAGGAGCGGCGGGATATCAGCCGGAGTCCGGTGAATCCATCAGATATTTTATCCGAACGGGGAGCGAGCATCTCGTCGTCCCGGTCGAGGCATTTCTCGGGAGACCCGCATCGGCTGATGCGAAGCAGTCGACGCAGGTGTTGGTGCTGTGGCTGAAGGAGCAGGACTTCAGTCCGAATCCGCTCCTGTCGCTCAACCAGTTGATCATAGAGATCCACGAAGCAGTGAAGACGAAGAAGGCGGCCTATCGCGTGATTGGTCCCCGCTCGTCCGGTTCGCTGGGTGCCATGGTCGGCGAGCTCACGTCGCTGTTCGCCGCCGATCAACACTCAGGCGGATCCCCCATGCCCTCTCTGGCTTCGTCTCGCCGGCAGTTGGACCGGCTGAAAGGCGTTCAATTTTATTCATCCTGGGCCACGGCAGCAGACCCGGTTCTGTTGGGGGAGCTTCAGGGGCCGGATGCGGCACGCGGCGTGGAGCAGTGGTTCGAGGCCGGTGGAATGACGTTAATCCGGACGATCGGCACGGACGTCGTACTGGCGGAGCAACTGGTGGAGGAACTGAAACGCCGTCGCATCGACCTGACGATTCCGCGGGGGGAGGCCGGGTCGTGCAAGGAGGCAGACCCGGATTCTGCCGCGGTGTCATCCCGGCATTCGGACGGGAAGTGCCGGATTCCACATATCGCTCTGATCTCAGAATGGGACACGCTCTACGGCAGGTCCCTGCCGCGTACATTCGTCGCGATGGTTCGCAGTCTGGCGGAGACAGGGCCTGATCGCGCAATTCGGGGCTTCGAGTATCACTTCAATCGCTTGCGCACTGAACAGTATCCGGACTGGGTGCACCGCTATTCGTATCTGGCCGGCCTCGATGGCGAGCTGCCGCCCAAGAATACCGACAAAGACACCGGTGGTGCTCAGTCGAAAGGAAAAATCGGAGATGGAGGGCTGCGTGTGGAGCAGAGTCTGGCGGAGACGCCGGCCGGCCGCAGTCAGTTGGACTATCTTCGACGGCTGGTTGAAACCCTCAAGCGCGAAGAAGCGAGCAGCGACGGCGAGTTTACGGCCATCGGCGTGTTGGGCAGCGATGTGTATGACAAGCTGATGATCCTCCAGGCGTTGCGGAGCGACTTTCCCCACGCCCTGTTTTTCACGACCGATCTCGATGCACGATTGACCCATCCGAGCCAGCTCCAGTGGACCCGGAATTTGGTGATTGCCTCCCATTTCGGTCTGGAACTTCATCCGCTGATTCAGACGCCGATTCCCCCATTCCGTGACAGTTACCAGACCGCGTTGTTCTATTCGGTGCTGCGGGCCGTGGATGACATCGTCCCCGGACCAGCCGAGAGCGACTTGCAGATTCTTGCCACGGTGAGCTTTCCACGGACGGTGCCTCCGCGGTTGTATGAAGTCGGGCGTCACGGCCCCGTCGATATCAGCCTGGAAGGACCATACCCGGCCGGTCGGCGACCGGAGGCGCTTCCGAACCTGCATCTTCCGCGTCCCGATCTGGACCCGGATACCGGTGAATTGCGCGTGCTCAGCCCGAAGACGATCGCATTGCTCCTATCCGCACTCAGTCTCATGGCCCTCTGTGCGCTGCTGATCAACAGCGAGTTGTGGCAATGGGCGCAATCTCGTTGGGTCCAGGGAGCGGTGGTCGGTCTTGTCTTGATGGTGTGCCTGTTGCTCGGCCTGCTCTGCTGGGCGATGAGCGATCGAACGGCGGGCGAACCCTTCTCGCTGACCGATGGGATCAGCGTTTGGCCGACCACGTGCCTGAGGCTGCTCGCGTTTCTGCTCTGCCTGCTCTTTCTCGGACATTCGTGGAGACGGCTGCGGGACAATGAAAAGCAGCTGAGCCGACGCTTCCGGTTCTTACGTCCACGGGCACCGCTCTCGATTCAGGCCGGCTCACTCGTCGGCATTCACCACTGGCGTCCGCAACCCATGGGCGATGCAGAGGCGGCTGTGCTGTGGCGGGAATATCTGGCGTTGGGGAGCTGGAAGGAGCGACTCGTGCGGATCGTGCCGCAGTCGCTGTGTTATGTGGGGTTCGGAGCGCTGTTGATGGCGCTCTTCGGGGTTCCGGTGATGCCTTGCCGCGGGTCGGCCTGCTTTGCGATCAACTATGCCGTGCTGGGGTTCAGTGTCCTGGCCATGACCCTGTTGATGTTTTATGTCGTCGATGCGACGCGGCTCTGCCGGCGTTTGATCAAAATCATGGTCGGCACGACTATCTGGTGGTCGGACCGGCTGCTCGTCCGGGAGGCTACACAGCGGGGAGTGGACCAGGCCTACGTACATGAGTGGATCGCGGTGGAGTTCATTGCCAAGCGTACGGCGGTCATCAGCGCCATGATTTATTATCCGTTCGTGGTGGTGTTCCTCATGGGGGTTGCCCGGCACAGTTATTTCGACCGATGGGATTTTCCGCTCGGGCTCATGGCGATTTTCGGGTTGAACGCCGCCTATGCATTCGGGAACGGGGTGTTTCTGCGTCGTTCCGCCGAACAGGCCAAACGAGCCGCCGTCGCGCAATTGAAGTCCCGGCTCGATGGATTGTCCGGCGAAGTCGTCTTCAAGAAGGAAAAGCGAGAGCAGGTTGATCGAATGGCGGCGCTGATCGAGGACTACCAGGAGGGCGCGTTTCTGCCGTTTACCCGCCATCCGTTGTTCGGTGCGATTGCGTTGCCCACGGGCGGCACGGGGCTCCTGTTCCTGCTGGAGTACCTGGCGACGATCTTCTGACGGTCTCGTGGCCGGTCGATGTGCTGTTCTATCCAGCGCGTAGGGTGAGAATAGAGGGGCGTGAGCCTCGGCAACCGCGTTGTTCGGAGCCTTTGATGATGCCTAAAAAACCCAGAGCCAACCGTCCATCGGGGACCATGCCTGTTGCCCCGCTGCTCCCGAAACGAATCGGTGCCGGAGACGTCGTGACTGATCTCACGAGGACCATGCGGGCACAAGCGCCGGAAGAACAGGCGCAGGCGCTGATCGATCAGGCCTGGGAGGCACGGACTCAACGACAAGCCGCCGCCCTGGCCCGAAGGGCGCTGGAGATCTTTCCCGACTGTGCAGACGCCTACAATGTGTTGGCAGGGGCAGAGGCACGTTCAGCTGAAGACGCTCTGGTGCTGTATGAGCATGGAGTCGATGCCGGGAGACGGAGTCTCGGCAACGCCTTTTTTGACGAGCACAGGGGACACTTCTGGGGCATGATCGAAACCAGACCGTACCTGCGTGCGCGCCGGGGGCTGGCCGATTGTTTGTGGGCCCTAGGCCGTAAGCGAGAATCGATCACGCATTGCGAAGCGTTACTGGAACTGAATCCTGACGACAATCAGGGCATTCGCCATGGATTGTTGAGTCGCTATCTGGCGCTGGGGAACGATATGGGCGCAGCACGACTCTTTCGTGACTATCCGCACGACGCCTCCGCCGCGTTTTTGTGGAGCCGTGTCCTGCTCGACCTTCGCAGGGGAGATCAGGTCGCAGCGACGGAGCATTTGGTCCTGGCAATGCACGGCAATCCGCACGTGGCTGGATTTTTTGCCGGCAAGCGGAAACCGCCGGCTCGCTTGCCGGCCCACTATAGTCCCGGAGACCGGAACGAAGCGGCCCTGTATATTGCGAACTTTGCCGAAGCCTGGCTGGCATCGGCTGATGCGATGGATTGGTTGACCGGTCAATTGGCGAACTGAGCTGAGCGACCGGTATCGAATCACTGTGTGGATCTCCTCCCAGCATCCCCGTCCTTGCTTCGCGTGACCGGACCTGGTACAGTGCAAACGTTCGCGTAAGACCTTCAGTAGCCGGGGGCAGCAGCCCTCGAATCTCCGAAGTCTTACGCGATTGTTGTTTGTGCCCGCAGATGTGTCGTCTCTGCTGAGCCTACCGCCGAAGGTTGTTCCTCCGTCGTTTGCACCGCCAGCTCGTCACCGCCGTGGGAATCTTTCTTTACCTGTTCTAGAGGTGTTTCGTTGTTTCAAGAATCCTGTTTCGTTCTCCGGGCATTCCTCCGCCATGCGGCAGGGAGCCTGTATCACATTGTCATCGTCGCCATGAGCGCAGGCATTGCGCTCCTCCTGCCGGCCGGAGCCGGCCGGTTCTTGTCGTTCTGGTCGCATGTCGAACATGACACATTTTCACTGATTGCCGTCGAGATGATCGCCGCTGTTCTGTTGATGGGCTGCTTCAACTCTGTCCACCGCAGTCTGCGGGATCGGGCGCTTGCCGAAGCGGCGCTTGGCGCCGGCCTCGTTTCATTCTTTCCGCGACGCGGGCCGCAGGCGCGCCGGCGCATTCACGCGTTGAAAGATGAGCAGGGCACCGGTCGTTCCGTGATGGTGATCGGGTCCAGCGGAGCGGAGACCCTGATGGATCAAGTCGGCGATCTGTCGTCGGTCCTCGACAAATGTCTGGAGGCCAAGATCCTCCTGGTGAATCCGTTCAATCGGGACGCGCGCGCCCGCATGCAGGCATTGGCCCATCCCGCTTGCACGTACCCGGCCTTTCGTGAAGAAGTTCGGCAGAGCATCGCGTTGCTCAAGCGTCTGAAGGCGATCGGCAAGGTCGTGAAGCTGAAGCTCTATGCCGATGCTCCGCTGGTCAAGCTGGTGATCCTCGGTGACTATCTCTGGTTGCAGCATTACCATGCCGATCTGGATAGTCAGACCATGCCGGAGTATGTCCTGCAGCGGAACCGCAAGGAGCACGGTCTGTATACGTTCTACGCTCACTATTTCATGCAGCGGTGGGAGAGCCCCGAGTTGCCTGAATACGATCTGGAGACCGACGAGCTGGTGTTCCGCAGCCGGACCGGTCAGGAGATCCGTCGGGAGCCGGTGGAGATCGGGCCCGCTCCGGTTGCCGCACCTTCCGCGGAAACTGTGCGGGTCGATGCACAGGAAGCGTTTCGATTGCTGCACGCGCCCGGTCCGTACCTGCCGGTTCGCGGGTACGATCTGGAGTAAGGTAGGTTCACCTTCATTCCCCACTGCCTGTTCAGCGCATCACGTTCTCTGCCGAGACATCGCGGTCGCTGTGGTATTACTATGGCGGTCACATCGATGCATCGATGTCTCGGCCTGGATAGGCGAGGGGGAGGAGTGAGGGCGATGGGGAATGCATTGGAACGACACGCGGTCTCGCCGATGACGACGTTTTTTTCGTACGGATTCCGCCCGTTTTTCCTGGGTGCTGCGCTGTTCGCCGGTGTGGCGATTCCCGCCTGGATTCTGATCCTGGCCGGAACCGGGAATCCGGTCCTGCTTTCGGCTGCTCGCGACTGGCATGTGCATGAGATGCTGTTCGGGTTTCTCCCTGCGGTGATTGCCGGCTTCCTCCTCACGGCGGTGCCGAATTGGACGGACCGTCCGGCGATTCATGGGCGCGAGCTGATGCTGCTCTTTACCCTGTGGCTGGCCGGACGTGTAGCCATGGCCATTCCGTTGATCCTACCGTTGTTCGCCGCTATCGTGGACGGGGCGTTTCTCGTCGCGTTGGCGGGACTGCTATGGCGGGAACTTGCCGCCGGGAACAGTTGGAACCATGCGCCGGTGGGCGTGGCGATCAGTCTGTACGCCGCCGCGAATGTGACCTTCCATGTCCTCACAGTGAGCGGCGCGGAGACGGACCTTGCGCTGCGGCTGGCGCTCGCATTGGACTTGTTCCTGCTGACCTTCATCGGCGGACGACTCACGCCGAACTTCACACGAGAATTTCTGGCGGGTCAGGGGAAGAACGAACGACCTGCGCCGTTTTCCCGTTTCGACGGACTCTCGATCGCACTGGTCCTCATGGCCGCGCTGGCCTGGACGGTACAGCCGGCGGCGTCGCCGACGGGCTGGGTCTTCCTTGCTGCCGGGACCGTGAATCTCGTTCGTCTCTTGCGCTGGTACGGCTGGCTCACGTGGCGGGAACCGCTGGTGCTGAGTCTGCATCTTGGCTACGGTTGGCTCACCCTGTCGATGCTGGTTCTCGGGGGCGCGCTGCTGGGAATCGGGCTTGCGAAAGAAGATGCGGTGCATGCATTGACCGCCGGCGCTGTCGGTGCGATGACCCTGGCGGTGATGACCCGCGCCAGCCTCGGCCATACGGGGCGTATCAAACATGCCGGTACCGTGACGGTCTGCATGTATGTGTTGGTGAGCCTCGGCGCCACGTTGCGGGTCTTCGGGCCCGGCACCGGCCTTTCGACAAACCTGGTCTTGGGCTCCGCCGGGGCTGCATGGAGCGGGGCCTACCTGCTGTTTGCGCTGGTCTATGGGCCGTATCTTATTCGCCCCAGCCTGGATGAGTGAAGGACGGGGAAGAGGAGCTGAGGGTCTGCCGATCAGTGCAGTGTTGAGGTGGCTGACGCGGTGCAGATGGTCGGGAACCCGGATGGAGCGGCGTGCTGCCGGTCAGAGTTCCTCGCCGTATTTCAGGAAATGCTGCTCCTTGGCGCCGTCGATCCAGTTGTCGTGCCGGATGCGATCGGGGAATGTGTTGAGTTCCGATGCCATGTGTTCGACGTCTTGCTCCTTCCATTCGGCAATCTGCCGGAACGTGAACATCCCCATGCGATTGAGGACGCGCTCCATCACCGGTCCGATTCCGTGGATCTGTTTGAGGTCGTCTTTTTGCGCCGGGTGACCTTTTCCTGCGCCCCGTCTTGTTGTGGCGCCACCGGTTGAACCCGATTCGGTGGTTCCCGTCGACTTGGCTTGCGCGCTGAACCGCTGGGCTACGCGATACTCGACGAGTCGCTTGCGGAGCGCTCCGATCTCTTCTTCCCGCTCGCTCACATCCATCACACGACGCTCTTCGGCCTCGCGGAGCGCAATGTCTTTTTTCTCCACCTCGCCCCTGAACATCTCCAACTCCGCAACCGTCGTCTGCAGGCGCTGAATCTCGGCGTCCCGTTCCTGCAAGGTTTCTCCGAATCGCGTGAGATCTTCCTGGTTCTGCGTCCGCAGGTTGGCAAGGTCCAGTTCGATCGCGTTGAGGCGTGACTGGGTTTGTGCGAGCTCCTGTTCCTTGGCCTGCAGCATGGACGACGCGCGGGCGCGATCCTGTTCCTGTTCGCGCTCCAATCGGCGGCTCTTTTCCAGGAACGGTTCCAACTCTTCCGTACGGGCGCGTAGCCGGGCGATCTCGGCATCTTTCGGCGCCAGTTGCTCTACCCAGGTTTTTAAGGTGGCAATCTCCTGGTCGCGGGCGATCAGGACATCTTCGGCGTTTTCCATCTGCGCCTGCATCTCGGCATATCCAGTCGATTGTGCCTTGATCTTGGCTTCGGCTTCTTCGACTTCGCGTCGGAGGGTATCCCGCTCACGTTCGGCGGCGTGCAGGCGCACCCCCTTTTCCCGGACTTCCGTCTGCAAGGTGGTGAGTTGTTCGACCTTGGTGGCGAGATCGGCGGTCAGGTCTTTGAGGGCTGCTTCGGAGGTGATCATCTTGCCTTCCAGCATCTGGACGGCCGAGGTGCGCACCTTCAACTCGTGGTTGAGGGTGTCCAGTTCATGTTCACGCCCGCGGAGCCGGGTGGCGATTTCGGACAGCTGCTGACGTTTTTCGGACGTGGCAAAGCTGCGAAGCAGCCACCCCATCATCAGTCCGATGGTCGCTGCCACCAGTAAGCACCCCACCATTTGCAGAATCATGGCTCCCATAGGTTCACCGTTCCTCTTTCACACGAAATTCGATGCGCCGGTTCTTCTTCGACGCGGCGCGCGTCCGGTCCTGGCTCAGAGGGCGTGTCGATCCATAACCGACGGCGGTCAGCCGATTCGGCACCTGATGTTCCACGAGGTATTGCCGGACCGCTTCTGCTCTGGTGCGGCTCAGTTGCAGGTTGTACTCGGGGTCGCCGTAGGAGTCGGTGTGGCCGCCGATTTCAATGATGGCCTCGGGCGCCCGCTTGAGCGCCGGCACCAGCTTGTCGACCACGGCTCGTCCCTTCGAGGTCAGGACCGCGCTGTTACTTTCGAATGCGATATGCTCGCCCCGTAAAATCTCATCCAACCCGGCTTGGACCTGGGCCCGGGATGCATGCGGTGCGGGCGAGGGCTGGCCTGCCGGCGAAAGGTTCGCCGGGCTCGTCGAGCCTGCCGATGCGACAGTGACCTGATCCTGCACGTGCACGGATGTGCCGAGCAGTGACGCCACTTCATGGAGCAGTTTGTGTTTGAGGTCTGTGCCGGCCACGGTGCCTTTGACTGTGACGGTCTGACCTGAGAGGGAGACCGTGGCCGGATGGTGCTGGAGCGTCACGACTTGTGTGAGGAGCGCGGGGAGGGCGGCTTCCCATCCAGCGGCCTGGCCGTCTTCGATGACTTCCAGATTGTCGGTGACACGCAACCTGAGGCTCTTGGCGAGATCCTGAGCACGCGCCACCGCGGCGGCTTTGGCCTCTTCGCTGGCCACCGCGCCGGACAGTGTCAGCTGACCGTTTTCAAGGTGGGCGCTGAACGCGGGATGACCGGTCGCCGACGACGTCACCGGCAGGTGTCGAGGGATACAGAGGAATGCCAACAATGTGAGGGCGAAGAGCCCTACGCCGAAAATAATTCCGCGCGACATGCGCAAGCCTTTATCGTCTGAGGCACAAGGCCCCGCTGCGGCATCGAGTCGCCGTGGGCTGGTGTCGTTTCAAGACTTCGAGTGTTACTTGATTAAGCTGATGCGTCACCTCATGTTGGCGCATCTCTATCGGCGGAAGGGTATCACATCACCAGCACTCATGCTAGCCTGGATTCTTCGGAAGAGGCCGGCGTTTGTCGAGTGATTTCGCGCCGCGCAACCGTGCCGTTCGGGGTCGGGTTCAGGTGGGTTCGGCTTGCAGTCGCCGTGAGCCATCTGCTATTGTCACGGCGCTTTTCATCTAGCGGATGGTTTCCCACCCACACGATATCAATAGTTGAAGGAGTTCATCATGGCCAGCATTGCGCGGGCACTGATCAGTGTTTCCGATAAGACCGGAGTCGTCGAGATGGCCAAGGGGCTGGCAGCCCTGGGCGCCGAAGTATTATCCACGGGTGGAACCGCGAAGGCCTTGCGTGAGGCAGGCGTGGCTGTCACCGACGTGGCTGCCTATACGGGATCGCCGGAGATCCTGGACGGGCGTGTGAAAACGTTGCACCCGAAAATTCACGGCGGGCTCCTCGGCCGCCGTCGCGTGCCCGATCATGTCGCACAGATGCAGCAGCACGGTATCGGCAACATCGATGTGGTGGTGGTCAATCTCTATCCCTTCGAATCGACGATCGCAAAGCCCAATTGTCCGTTCGAAGAGGCCATCGAAAATATCGACATCGGCGGCCCGTCGATGTTGCGATCCGCCGCGAAGAATCATGAAGACGTGCTGGTCCTGGTGGATCCCGCCGACTACGGCCGGGTGCTGGAGGCGCTGAAGTCCGGGGCCGTGACGCCCGCATTGCGACGCGAGTTGGCGATGAAGGTGTTTCAGCATACGGCCCGGTACGACAGTCTGATCGCCGGGTATCTCGAAAAGCAGGTGCAGGGGGGCGAGGTGAAATTCCCCGCCATCCTCTCGCTGCAGTTCGAGCGGGTGGAAACGCTGCGTTATGGAGAAAATCCGCATCAGCAGGGGGCATTCTATCGTGAAATGAATGCCAAGGAACCGGCCGTGTCGCGCGGAAAAATCCTGCACGGCAAGGCCATGTCGTACAACAACTTCCTCGACTCCAATTCGGCGCTTGAGCTCGTGAAAGAGTTCGATCAGACCGCTGTGGCGATCATCAAGCACAACAATCCCTGCGGCTGCGCGCTCGGCGCGACGCCGGTGGAAGCCTATGTGAAGGCGCGCGCGACCGATCCCGTGTCGGCATTCGGCGGCGTGATTGCGTTCAACCGTCCGGTGGATCTGGCTGCGGCAAAGGAAATTACCTCGACCTTCGTGGAGGTTGTCATCGCGCCGGGCTTCGCCGAGGACGCGCTGGCTGAACTCAAGCGAAAGAAGGACATCCGCCTCCTGGACGTGGGACCGCTGAGCAAGGCGACGGCGGAGGGATACGATCTCAAGAAGCTGGTCGGCGGATTGATCGTGCAGGATCGCGATTTGGGCACGATCAAGGACATCAAGGCACTGGCGGTGCCGACCTCGCGCAAGCCGACCGAGGAAGAATATGCCGCCTGCGCGTTTGCCTGGGTGGTCTGTAAACATGTGAAGTCGAACGCCATCATCTACGGGCGGCCGGGCGAAATCGTCGGCATCGGAGCCGGACAAATGAGCCGGGTGGACTCGGTGAAACTGGCCGTTATGAAAGCCCAGTCGCCTGTGAAGGGCTGCGTCATGGCGTCCGATGCATTTTTCCCGTTCCGTGACGGCATCGACGCGGCGGCGGAAGCCGGCATTACCTGTGTGATTCAGCCGGGCGGTTCGATCCGCGATCCTGAAGTGACGAAGGCCGTGGACGAGCATGGGATGGCGATGATACTCACCGGCATGCGCCACTTCCGCCATTAATCGGCTTCTGAAACTGGCCGCCAGCTGTGTTCTCAGTCAGCCAGATGCTTCAACGTACCAACGATGGTACGCCTCAGCCTCTGGCTTCCCTGCGGCCTTGCGGGACGACCATTTTGAGAAGCCTCGGGTGCGAGCATCGTGTGCGCTTCACATAAAGTAAAGGTTGAATTGTGAAGATTCTTGTTGTCGGTGGTGGTGGGCGGGAACATGCCATGGTGTGGAAGATCGCCCAAAGTCCACGGAAGCCGGAGATATTCTGTGCGCCTGGGAATGCCGGCATCGAAGGTCTCGCCATCTGTGTCCCGATTAAGGCCGATGATATCGAGGGACTCAAGGCGTTTGCGCTCAAGGAACAGATCGATCTTACCGTAGTCGGCCCGGAAGCGCCGCTGGCGTTGGGCATTGCGGATGAGTTTCGCAAGGCGCGTCTGAAAATCTTCGGTCCGACCAAGGCCGCCGCTCGCCTGGAATCCAGCAAGAGTTTCTCCAAAGACATCATGGCCGCCAACCGAATCCCGACCGCGGCCGCGCGCAGTTTCGAGCGCATGGAGCAGGCGCTGGCCTATCTGGACGAGCAGCCGGTTCCGATCGTCGTGAAGGCCGACGGACTCGCGCAGGGCAAAGGGGTGGTCGTCGCTACGACCCGCGAGGAGGCTACGCAGGCGGTCCGCGATGCCATGGAAAAATCCGTGTTCGGCCAGGCCGGGCATCGTGTGTTGATCGAAGAGTTTCTGGACGGGGAAGAGTTGACGCTCATGGCCTTTACCGACGGGAAGACCGTGGTTCCCATGGTGCCGGCTCAGGACCACAAACGAGTGGGAGACGGCGACAGCGGACCCAATACCGGCGGTATGGGCGCCTATGCTCCGGCGCCGATCGCTACGGCCGCGCTTCGTGAACAGGTGACGCGGCAGGTGCTTCAGCCGACGGTCGATGCGCTGGCCCGTCTGGGTTCTCCCTTTCAAGGTGTGCTCTACGCGGGCCTCATGGTCGTGAAGGGGACCCCGTATGTGCTGGAGTTCAATGCGCGCATGGGGGATCCTGAAACTGAAGTCGTGTTGCCGCTCCTGAAAACCGATCTCGTCGAGGTGATGGAGGCGGTGGTCGAGCATCGCCTGGATGAATTGACGGTGGAATGGCATCCGGACACGGCCGTCTGCGTCGTGATGACGTCGCCGGGTTATCCCGGTGCCTATCCGACCGGCCTTCCCATTCAGGGGCTGCCTACTCCATCCGGTGACTCACGCGTCGCGGTGTTTCACGCCGGCACGAAACGTGATTCGGGGCGTGTGGTGACTGCGGGCGGACGAGTTCTGGCGGTCACCGCCTGGGGGCCGTCGCTGCTCGATGCGCGGGCGCAGGTGTATCAAGCGGTGCCTTCTATTGTGTTTGAAGGGCGCCATTATCGAACCGATATCGCGCATCGGGCCTTGCCGCACAAGATCTGATTCGGGTAGTTCTCGGTCCCTATTTCATGGCTCTGGTCCTTCCCTTTACCGACACCACCTGCGATCTCGTTCTGTCAGATGTCCGACAGGTGTTGGATGCGCATGGCGTCGTCGCGCTGCCCACCGAAACGTACTACGGTTTGGCGGTCCGCCCGACGGATACCGCAGCGCTGCAGCATCTGATGGAATTAAAGGGTCGGCCTGCCGATAAGCCGATCCTGGTGCTCATCGGAAGCCCGGACCAATTGCCTCAGCTGGTGCGCTCCATTCCTCCCGCCGCCGCCCTTCTCATGGAACTGTTCTGGCCCGGACCTTTGACCATCGTGTTTCCTGCGGCGCCTGACTTGCCGGCGTTGTTGACCGCGGGGACCGGAACGATCGGGGTGCGACTGTCTCCCTTGCTTCAGCTTCAGCATTTGTTGCAGCGCACAGGCCCACTGACCGGGACCAGTGCCAATCGCTCTTCAGAACCGTCGCTCGACACCGCCGCGGCCGTGCAGGGCGCGTTGGGGGCAGGGGTGGATCTCATCTTGGATGGAGGGCCCACGCCGGGCGGTCTCCCTTCTACCATGGTAGATGCACGTGACCGCCCCCATCTGCTTCGAGCCGGGGCCCTCCCCACGGACCTGATTCGCGCGGCGCTGGCGCGGCAGGGATACGAACTTTCATCATGATTTGATGCTCGGTTGTCGGTATAATTCACCCTCATGGGAGGATCACTTATGCTCATTCGTTCACGTCGCGCGGTGATGGGACTGTCTACGCTCGGGGTCGGTGCGATGCTTCTGCTGTCGGGGTGCGATTTCTGGCCGCCGGCTCTTCAGGCTCAGATCGAACAGTTGCACTCGGAAGCCCAACAGGCGGCCGCAGATAAGGCGCTGCTGCAGAATCAGCTGAACGCCGCGAACAAGGCGAAAGAGGAACTGCAGATTCGGGTGGAAGATTTGACGCGGGTGAATAAAGAAAAGTCCGCGATGATCGCGAACCTGGAGCATACGATCGCCGCCGCAAGAGAGCGCGCGGTGAAAGCCACGAAGAGCAGTGCCGTCAAGCCGGTCGCAAAACCAGCCGTGAAGAAGTCCGTCAAGCCGACGCACAAGCCCGCCGCCAAGTCCTCGGTCAGGTCCCACAGCACCAAAAAAACAAAACCCGCCCCGGTGAGGTAAACACCCCGTCGCTCCTGTTGCCGGTGGAGTCCCCCCATTCTGCACTCGGGACCGGTCCACGTTGAAAAAATCGTCAACGGCATTCCCGCAGGGTCTAGCAGGTTGCGGAAAAACTCATTTTGAGTCCCAAAGCCACCACAAATACGCGGTGCGGGACGACGTTGAACAGCCTCGCAGGACTGCAGGGGGAGGCGTTGGGCCTACAACACTGTCAGTGTACCGTTTCGCCGGCGTCCAGAGACCTGGCGCTCTCTACTGTCGCGCCGCAGGCTTTGCTGCGGCTCCTCTGGACAGCGAGTTTGAGCGGGCCTGAGGAGGATTGTGCAGGGAATGTCTGCCCGCGCCGGCGTTGAAGCGCACAGGAGGGGCAACCCTCTGACAAGAACCTGCTACGTGCTGGAGGCCGATGATGAGCTTGAGCCAGAGGTGCTCGGGCTGGACGTGGAAGTGCTGGTAGTCGTCGATGTTGTCGAGCTTGGAGCTGCCGCAGCGGTAGGCGCCGGCGTAGTTGTCGAACTTGCACCTCCGCCTTCAGGGGAGGTCGATGCTTTTGTTTTATCCGTGGTGGAGGCCACTGGTTTCTCGGAGGTATCGCTTCCCGAGCCGGGTTTCATTTTGTCCGAATAGTCGGTGATATACCACCCGCTCCCTTTAAACATGATGGCAGGGGACGAGATCAGCTTCGTCACTTCTTTTCCGCACCGCGCACATTCCTTGATGGGCTCGTCCTTAATGCTTTGCTTCACTTCGAAGCGGTGGGCACAGCTCGTACATTGATATTCATATATTGGCACGGGTCATTCCTCCTCTCATCACAGAGCGTCGCGCGTTGTCCCGGGCTCGACTTGCCCTGATCCGCTGCTTCCTCTTGTAGTAGGTTCGATATGGCGAAAATCAAGTGCTACGAGGTGCCCGGATCCTCTGATCTTAGGACAACCGGCGGAGCGCCGCATCGATACGGGTCAGTCCTCGCTCGATCGCTTCCATGGCAGTCGCATAAGACAACCGAATATGGATGTCACTGCCGAACGGTTCGCCGGGCACCACCGCCACCTGGGCCTCGTTGAGCAGATAGGTGGCCAGGTTCGCTGCGGAGCCGATGGGCTGATCCTTCCAGCGCTTACCCAACAGGCCGCTCACATTCGGGAACGCGTAAAACGCTCCCGTAGGCATGCGGCAGGTGACGCCGGGCATCTTGTTCAGACGCTCGACCATCACGCGTCGGCGACGGTCAAATTCCGTCACCATGATGTTGGTAAAGGGATTTCCGAGGCGAAGCGCCGCCACCGCAGCCTTTTGCGAAATCGAACAGGGGTTCGAGGTGCTCTGGCTTTGAATATTCGCCATGGCCGTCAGCAGGGGTTTGGGTCCCGCGGCGTACCCGATGCGCCAACCTGTCATGGCGTAGGCTTTCGAGACTCCGTTGATGACGACGGTTCGAGCCGCCACTTCCGGGCTCAAGGTCGCGATGCTGATGTGTTGGGTGCCGTCGTAGAGCACTTTCTCGTAGATCTCGTCCGAGATGATCACCAGGTCGTGGCGTAGGGCGACGGCTGCAATACCTTCGAGAGTTTTCCGGTCGTAGGTGGCGCCGGTCGGGTTACAGGGACTGTTGACGATGATGGCTTTGGTCCGTGGCGTGATGACGGCTTCCAGCGCTCCCTGGCTGATCGTATACCCTTCCTCTTCCCGCGTCTGGAGCAGGACGGGCGTGGCGTCGTTGAGCAGGGTCTGGTCCTGATAGGAGACCCAGAAGGGAACGGGGATAATCAGTTCGTCGCCCGCTTCAAGCAGGGCTTCCGCGAGGTTGTAGAGCGAATGTTTGGCGCCGCAAGAGACGAGGATCTGGGACTTGTCGTACTGGAGGCCTTGCTCCTCCTTCAACTTATCCGCAATCGCTCCGCGCAATTCATCGATGCCTGACGAGGGCGTATACTTCGTGAAGCCCGCGCGAATGGCGGCTTCTGCCGCGGCCTTGACCGGTTCAGGGGTATCGAAGTCCGGTTCTCCGGACGCGAAATCGATGACATCGATCCCTTGTGCCGCCATCGACTTGGCGGTGGCGGTAATGCTGAGGGTCGGGGAGGGGACAATTCGTCCGACACGGGCTGCAAGTTTCATCCTTTGAAACTCCGAATTCGTTCTTGGAGTCTCCGAGCCACTTCGGGGTGCACAAAGTCCTGGAGCGATCCGCCGTGGCTGGCGACATCCTTAATGATGGTGGAAGACAAATAGGAATATTCCTCACTGGGCATCAGGAAGACCGTTTCGACGGTTTCCGCCAGTTTGCGATTGACGAGTGCCATTTGAAACTCGTGTTCGAAATCCGAAATCGCCCGCAGCCCTCGCAGAATAGCATGTGCGCCGCTGCTCCGCACAAAATCCACCAGGAGTCCTTCGAAGGTCGTGACTTCCAGATTAGGTAGATCCTTCGTGACGAGGCGAACCATCTCCAGTCGTTCCTTCGCACTGAAGAGCGGATGTTTGGACGGGTTGGGCGCAACCGCCACGA
Source organism: Nitrospira defluvii (assembly GCA_000196815.1). GTDB lineage: Bacteria > Nitrospirota > Nitrospiria > Nitrospirales > Nitrospiraceae > Nitrospira_A > Nitrospira_A defluvii_A. The sequence continues at coordinate 2,510,074 of FP929003.1, read as the reverse complement.
TCATCTTCTCGAACATGCGGAATCCGCGCCGGATGATGTCGCTGTGTCCGTGCGTGATGGGGTCGAATGTGCCGGGATAGACGGCGATCTTCATCGCGATTGGGTTGCCTTCGCTGTAACATGAAATCGTGTGAGCGCGGTGTCGCCGTAGTCGTACCGTTTGACCTGCGAGAGCAGGCCCAGGGTCTGCGGGATTTCCGCTTTCTTGCCGTGCTCGATGATCACCACGGCATCGTCGGCCAGCCATCCGGCGTTCCACTCCTGCGCCATCGTGATGAGCTCCGGGGTCAATTGGTAGGGTGGATCGCAGAACACAATGTCGTAGGGGCCTGACCACTGGGTTGCCCGGCGGAAAAACTGGCTGACCTGGCAGGCGCAGACATTGGCGGATTGTTGCAGGCCGCATTGCTCAAGGTTCGAGTTGATTAGGCGTAGGGCCTGACGATCCGCTTCCACAAAGGTCACATGTGCCGCGCCGCGGCTCAGCGCTTCAATTCCGATCGAGCCGGTACCGGCATAGAGGTCGAGCACACGAGCTCCCGTGGTCCGTTCGCCAAGGATCGAAAAGAGGGCCTCTTTCACTCGGTCGGACGTCGGTCGAATCGCCTGTCCTCTGGGACCAAGCAACCGTCGGCCCCGATGAAGCCCTGCGATGACGCGCATGATCGTATTCGGGTGAGAGCCATTCGTCTCAGGCTAAGAAGTGAGAGACTGTAACACAGCGTTTTTGAAGGGGTCAAGGTGACGGGGTGTGATGATGGAGATGGGGGTACCGAAAAGGTCTTCTCCCCGCCGCGGGGCGGGGAGCGCTGCAGACGTCGAGGAGGAGTGCGTGCGCTTTGACGCGTCGGAAGAGGCTCGCTATAATCGGGCGACACCAAGACTCGGTTCACGCGGGCTGAGGAGGTGGCCGAAATTCCAGGCTCGTCACACCACCACATCACACAGAGAACAGAGCAGCGAACGCCCCGGACTAGCGGGTCGCGACGGGCTGAGCTTCGCGAGCGGCGAGGCTCTTTCTCCGATTCGCCGAAATCGTCCGATCAATGATGGCTCCGCAGTTAATGCATTTCCAGGCGTAGAAAATGAGGAAGAAGTCTGAGAACCGTTCCAACATCATCATGCCTTTGCACTTCGGACATTCCATTTGCTCCTCCTGGGTGGTGACGTTTACAGCTGTGTCACCTCTCAAGCAAGAGCTGCACCAAAATGTCAAATGTAATTATTTCAAATGGTTATGTTGTTCAACTGCCTAGCAGGAGATCGGTTAGGCGTCAAGTCTCCGGCACAAAAAGGTGCAAGCCGACATTTTTTTGTCGTAGGAAGTAGTCGATGACACCCCAAAAAACAGGGCGCGGGATCGGAAAGTGGCCGGAGACTGAACGTCCACGAGAACGTTTGCTCCGTGAGGGGGCCGAAAGCCTCTCGGATGCGCAATTATTGGCCATTCTGCTGCGCGTGGGACGTCAGGAAGCCTCCGCTGTCAAAGTCGGCATGGAGGTGCTCGATCGTGTCGGAGGCATCTCCGGTCTCCTGCATTGCAGTGCCGAGGAGCTCTGCACCATTCCGGGAGTGGGGCCTGCCAAGGCCGCGCAGTTGAAGGCGGCGGTTGAAGTCGGGAAGCGCGCGGTGTCTGCGCCGCTCACGACCGGGATGCGCATCAGCTCGAGCGCCGACCTGTTTAAACATTACCACGCACGGTTGCGGGACTTGCGGCACGAGATTTTCGCTGTGGTGCTGCTGGATGCCAAGAACCAAGTCATCCGCGACGTGACGATTTCTGAAGGCAGTCTGACCTTGAGTATCGTGCACCCGAGGGAAGTGTTTATTCCCGCCATGCGTGCGTCTGCAGCCGGAGTCATTTTCCTTCACAATCATCCCAGCGGGGACCCCACGCCAAGTCAGGAAGACCGTGTGTTGACGGCCAGACTGGTGTCTGCCGGTTCTCTCCTGGGAATTCAGGTCCTGGATCACCTCATCGTGGGGGACGGCCGTTATGTCAGTTTTGCCGACCAGGGGTGGCTGAACGGGGAAGGCGCGAGGTCCTGAACCACGGCGACCAATTGCGCTCGCTTTCTTCCCGGCAGAATTCGATCGGATGTGTTGCGAAAGGATGGCATCACCTGCACGTGTCTTTCTAACCAGGCCCACCGCGGCCGCCGACTCATCGGAGGAGGTCATCATGAACGTTCCCCTCACCGAATCCATCAGGAATGTGGCTGTGGTATCGTATGCGGGATCGGGCAAAACCTCACTAGTCGAAGCGCTGGCCTACTGCGCGGGCAGTCTCCCCGCTCCCGGCTCCGTCTCCGCCGGAACCACGGTGTCGGATTTTGAACCGGAAGAAATCCATCACCGAACCTCACTCAACACCGCTGTCATTCGTTGCTCCTATCAGAATCGAGTGCTCAATCTTTTGGATACTCCGGGTTCGTCCAGCTTCATTGGTGAGACGCGGTCGGCCTTGCGCGCGGTAGACGGCGTGATAGTGGTCGTGAGTGCGGCATCAGGCGTGCGCAGCGCCCTCCAGCGGCTCTGGTGGATGATCCGTGATTCCGGGTTGCCCTGTGTCGTGTTCGTCAACGATCTGGACAAGGACGGCACGGCATTCGAGAACACGGTGGAAGCTCTGACCAAGGAATTGGAAATGACGGCTGTTCCGCTGATCCTGCCGATGGGCAACGGTGCGCAACTGGGCGACATCGTGGATCTGTTGCAGAATCGTGTGGTGACGACCCGGTCGGACCGTCCGCAGTCGCAGCCGGCGCCGGTGCCGCCTGAGTGGCGTGACCGGGTTGATCAAGCCAGGCGTCGCGTGATGGAGCTCGTGGCAGAGGGAGACGAGGCGCTGCTCGAACGGTATTTGACCGACGGCGTATTGACGGACGAGGCGTTGCTGGAGGGACTGCAGGCCGGAGTTCAATGCGCGTCGCTGGTACCCATTGTCGGAGGATCCGCCATTCGACACATCGGTGTGCATACGCTGTTGCAGAGTCTCGTCGATCTGGTGCCCTCACCGGCCGGTCGGGCTCACGTCGCGCCTTTGCAGGGGGTAGGGCTGATTGAAGGCGGGGAGTCGATCACCCGGAATCCGCTGCCGACCGATCCATTCTCCGCCCTCGTCTTCAAAACCCTCATCGATCCATTCATCGGCCGTCTTTCGTACATGCGCGTGTATTCGGGAACCCTAGAGGCGGATACCGCCGTGTATAACTCCACGCGGCAGGTTAGGGAGCGAGGCGGGCATCTGTTCTCAATTTTCGGCAAAAAATACACCCCGATCACGCGTGCGGCGGCCGGCGAGATCGTGGCGATCGGCAAGCTGAAGGATACGGTGACGGGGGATACGCTCTGTGATGAGCATGTGCCGATCCGATATCCCGGGATTCCGTTTCCCAGGCCGGTGGTGTCGTTTGCGATCGAGCCGAAATCGAAGACAGATATCGAAAAGGTGAGCCTGGGGCTGCATAAGTTGATCGAGGAAGATCCGAGCCTGGAGTTCGTGCGCCATATCGAGACGAAGGAGATGGTCCTGAGCGGCATGGGCCAATTACACATCGATGTCGCGTTGGAAAAGCTGCACCGTAAATACGGTGCGGATGTGATCGTGCACGCGCCGAAAATTCCCTATCGGGAAACGATTCGCAGCGTGGCCCAGGCACAGGGGAAGTATAAGAAGCAGACCGGCGGCCATGGCCAATATGGCGATTGCTGGTTGGAAGTCGGTCCGTTGCCGCGCGGCCAGGGGTTCGAGTTCGAGAATAAAATCGTCGGTGGCGCGATTCCACGAAATTTCGTGCCGGCCGTCGAAAAAGGTGTCGTGGAGGCGCTGCATGAGGGGCCGCTTGCCGGGTATCCTGCCGTCGATGTGCGGGTGACCGTCTACGATGGCTCCTACCATGTGGTGGATTCGTCCGAGTTGGCCTTCAAAATCGCCGGATCGATGGGAGTTAAAAAAGCGCTTGAAGCGGCCCATCCGATCCTGCTTGAGCCGCTGATGACGGTTGAAGTCGAGGTCCCCGCCGAATGTGTGGGGACGGTCCTTGGCGACGTGAATGCGAGACGGGGCCGGATCCTCATGGTCGAAGCGAACGGTCATATTGAAATCGTCAAGGCCCTGGTGCCGCAAGCCGAGATGCTCAATTATGCCGCGTCATTAAATTCAATGACGGGAGGACAGGGGAGTTACGCGATGGAACATGCTCACTACGAGGAAGTGCCGCGCGAGTTGGCCGGCCGCATCATTGAGGAACACAAGATGGAGCGCCACGGGGCCGTGGTGCATTGAGCGGCGGGATCCGCCGGAAGGAAGGATCGTCGGGCTATCGCTCTTACCGATCGGCGGGCTTCAGGACGACGTAGAACGCCCGCCCTTCGCGCAGCACGCGCAAGAGAATCGTGTCGCCGCGTTTGACCTTGGAGACGGCCACCGTGAATTCTCCGACGGTGCCTGTGTCGACGCGGTTGACTTCCTTGACCAAATCGCCTTCCCGCAACCCTTCGGCCTGGGCCAGACTTCCTGCTTCCACTTTCGAGATGAGCACGCCTCTGCTCTCGTTCAGTCGAAACTTCTCCGCCAGACCCGCCGTCAGGTCTTGCACGTCGATGCCCAACTTCAAGTCCGTTCTGCTCTGGGGAAGGGACGCCGTGACCACTGCATCTCGGCGTTCGCTCAGGGCCACATTGAGTGTAAGGCGTTTACCGTCCCGGACCACTTCCACGCGCGTGGAGGAGCCGGGGTCTAATGCGGCCACCAGACGGGACAGCTTGTTCGGGGTGTCGACGAGCGCGCCATCGACTTTGGTGATCACGTCGCCCGGCTTGATGCCGGCCAGAGCGGCCGGGTCCCGCTCGAACACTTCGTTCACCAGGACACCTTCATTCTCATCCACGCCGAATTTGTTGGCCAGGTCCGGTGTCAGTGGCTGCAGGCCGACGCCCAGCCAGGCCCGTACGACCTTCCCCTTCGAGATGAGTTGGTTCATCACCTGTTTGGCCATGTTGGAAGGAATCGCGAATCCGATTCCCTGGGCAAAGTTGATGATGGCCGTATTGATGCCGATGACATCTCCCCGCAGATTGAAGAGCGGTCCGCCGGAGTTCCCTGGATTGATGGAGGCGTCGGTCTGGATGAAGTTTTCGTACCGGGAGAGATTGATGTTTTCCCGTCCAATCCCGCTGACCACCCCGAGCGTCACCGTTCGATCTAAACCGAAGGGGTTTCCGACGGCCAGCACCCACTGACCGACCTTCACTCCGGTGGAGTCACCGAACCGGGCGGCGGGGAGGGGGTGATCGGTGGTGACTTTCAGAACAGCCAGGTCGGTGTCCGGATCCTTGCCGACGACTTGCGCGAACAGCTTGGTCTTGTCGGAAAGGCGAACCTCGACTTCCGTGGCATCACCCACCACATGGTTATTCGTAATAATGTGGCCGTTGGGATCGATGATGACCCCGGAGCCGGAGCCCGTGGAGTTGGGGACCCGCTCGCCGGATCCGTCGCGCGACTTGCCCAGGGTTTGAATCGGGAAAATGCTCACGACCGACGGTTTGGCCTCCTCGGCTAAGTCGGTGATCACGGTTTGGAGTTCTTCGAGCATGCGCAGCCCGGACGATTCTTTCCGTGGTGGTGACGCGATGTCAGGAGCTGCCAGGGTGCTTTCCGGATTCCCTGCCAGCCCTGCGGAGAGCGCGAGACCGAGAACAAGTGCTGTAGCGAAGGGCGTTTGTGTCTTCATGCTGGACAAGCTCCGGGAGCCGAATCTCACACACCTGACCTGGCTTCAGAATAGCAGATTCTCGAGCGGCAACGGAAGCGAGGTGGCTTAGGCCGACTTGGAGGCCGCCGACCGTTGGAAATGCGGAAGCCAGTGAGCCAGGTCGTGGCGAAGGCCGACCAGAATCACAATGTCGTCGGGCCGGAGGGTCATGGAATCAGAGAGCGGAAGCAGGAATGGTCCTCGAAACACCGCGACGATGTGGGTCGTCGGCGGCAGGTCGAATTCGCCGATCGGATGGCCGATGACCGGTGCACCACGGGAGACGACCACGCGTTCGATGGCCGCGTCACGCAGACCCAGGTCGCGCTGCATGGTCAGCAGGTCTTCGTGGGCCAGTTCGATCTTGAGGTCACGGATATGCCGCTCGATCTGTTGCAAGGCGACCTGTTGCCCCTTGATGCGATCGGAGGCTGTGCGGAGGGTGTCTTCCAGGGTTGCGCGTGTGGCGGGAGCGGCCGACGGCATGGTGCCGGAGGGTTTGGTGCCCAGCTCTGCGATGCGGCAGCCGATCTGTCGATGGATGGCGTGAATCTGATTGAGAATCGTGGTGGCCTGACCATGGAGGCGCAGGACATGGACCTTGCGGTTGACGCGTTCCGCGATGGCGACAATCGTCTCGTAGAGTGCGCTGCCAGTGAGGAACAATTCTTTGCGGAGGCGAGCTAACAGCTCAAAAGACAACATCGGATAAATGTCCGATAAGATATATTATGTCAACTTGCTTGTCCGATTCGAGATTCCGTCCCACTCCACAACCGAACCAGATTGTCCTTGTGCCTCACCCAAATCAAGAGGCTGACGACACAGGTAAAGCCGATAAAAGTCCAAGATCGATGAAACAGCAACGCCACGATTGGAAACATGGCAAAGGCGAACAGCGCGCCGCCCGACGAATATTTCCACAGGAATACGGCGCCGACCCACAAACCCATCAGGGTCAGTCCGATCCACGGAGCGACTCCAAGGGCTGCGCCCAGTGCGGTCGCCACACCCTTTCCACCTTTGAATCCCAGAAACACCGAGTGCAGATGCCCGATGACCGAGGCCAGCGCGACCCAGAGAATGGCCGACTCCTCCTGCAACAACATCGTGCCGACCCAGCCGGCCAGCCAGCCTTTTCCGATGTCGCCCAGCAGCGTGAGGATTCCGGCCTTTTTCCCGCTCACGCGCAGGACATTGGTAAATCCCACGTTCCTGCTGCCGGCGGTGCGTGGATCCACAGCACCCAGGAGGCGTGATACCACGACTCCGAAAGGAATCGATCCAAGGAGATAGCTGGAAAAGATGAGGAACCCGATGAGCCAGGGACTGTCCATCAATCGTTGCCCGGATAGCCGGATACGAGCGTCGGCCGAATCGTCCGGTTAGAGACCTTTCGCTCCGACCTGACGCCAGAAGCTCCAGACATACTGTGCGCCTGACACATAGCCCAGGATGAGTGACAGATACAAGGTGACAATGCCGGCCAAATGCAGATTACCGATCGCTTCCACCACGGTACCTTCGAGCACCAGCAGGACGATGGCAATGACCTGCAGGGCCATTTTGTATTTGCCGGTGACCTCGGCGGACATGATCAAACCTTCGGAGGCCGCGATGGCCCGGAGGCCGGTGACGGCGACTTCACGCGCAATGATCAGAATCGCCACCAGCGCGCTGACCCGATCGACCTGCACCAGCAAGATCAATGCGGACAACACGAGCAGTTTGTCGGCAATCGGGTCTAAGAGTCGTCCGAGTTTGGTGATTTGACCGGTCTTGCGCGCGACGTATCCGTCCAGGAGGTCGGTCACGGCTGCGACGACGAATACGATGGCTGCGGCCAAGGCTCGATCCGGCGTCGGGTCGATGAGCAGCATGACGAAGACCGGGATCAAGAGAATGCGGACGAGCGTCAGCACATTGGGCAGATTGATGTTGCTTTCCTGCCCTGCTGACCGCATCAGTACCAGCCCGGCTTGTTTCCAGTTTTCTGCCATAACTCCTTCGACAAACCCTTCGACGCGCCGCGCGCGATGGCTCCCCTACACAATGCCGTGTTTGAGCAGGTCATGCAAGTGAATGACGCCTGCCAGGCGATTCGGCCTCTCCAGGACCACCAGCGCCGTGATGGAAAACCGTTCCATCAGCGCGACGGCCGTCGTGGCCAGTTCGTCCGGCCCGATGGTTTTCGGTTGGCGACTGGCGAGATCCCCGGCGGTGATGTTGCTGAAGTCCCCGCCTGCTTGAATGAAGCGCCGCAAATCCCCGTCGGTCACGATTCCGTACAGCGCCCCCTTGGCGTCGACCACGGTCGTCATCCCGAGTTTCTTTGACGTCATCTCCAGAATCATGTCCGCGCCGGAGACGTTGTCGCGCACACGCGGCAGGTGATCCCCATGCTGCATGAGGTCACGCACTTTCACCAGCAGCCGTCGCCCCAGGGTGCCGCCCGGGTGAAACTGCGCGAAATCGTCGTGCTTGAAGCCGCGCTTTTGAAGCAGCGCGACTGCGAGCGCATCACCCATGGCGAGGGTGGCGGTGGTACTGGCCGTCGGGGCTAATCCCAGCGGGCAGGCTTCTTCATCGACCGATACATCGAGGGTGACATCGCTGTTTTTCGCCAGCGTGGAGCCCATTTTTCCCGTCATTCCCACGACTGGAATATTCATGCGTTTCACGAAGGGCAGCAATTGGAGGACTTCCTGTGTTTCGCCGCTATTGGAGATGGCGATCAACACATCCCGTCGAGCCAGCATGCCGAGGTCGCCATGGACGCCTTCCGCCGGATGCAGGAAGAAGGAAGGGGTGCCGGTGCTGGCCAATGTCGCCGCGATTTTCTGGCCGATCAGTCCGGACTTGCCCATACCGGAAATGACCACCTTGCCCTGGCATTCGTAGAGAAAGTTGACGGCCGAGGCGAACCGGTCGTCGAGACGAGCCATCAATTCCTGAACGGCTCGCGCTTCGATCTCCAGGACACGTCTCCCCTCCTGCACGCTGGCATCCTGTTGAGGGCGTCGAGCGGCGCGCTTGGGTGCGGGTGATGTGGCGGACCCGGTTATTTTGCGGCTGCGTCCCATATACGTAGTACCCGTTCGAGAAGTGAGTGAAGCGTATGCAGCGGGACCATGTTCGGTCCGTCAGACAACGCGGAATCCGGGTCGGGGTGCACTTCCATGAAGAACCCGTCGCAGCCGGCGCCTGCCGCCGCACAGGCCAATGTTTCCACGAATTCGCGCTGACCGCTGGATTTCGTGCCGCCTCCGCCGGGGAGTTGCACGCTGTGGGTCGCGTCGAAGACCACTGGGTAGCCGAACCGGCGCATGATGGGAAAGGAGCGCATGTCCACGACCAGATTATTGTAGCCGAAGGAGGAGCCCCGTTCGGTCAACACGATGCGCCGGTTCCCGCTGTCTTCCACTTTCTTCACCGCGTTGCCCATTTCCGGCGGGGACAGAAACTGTCCCTTCTTGATATTGACGACCTTGCCCGTCTTGGCAGCGGCGATCAAGAGGTCGGTCTGGCGACAGAGAAAGGCCGGAATCTGCAGGATATCCACGACGCGACCGGCCTCTGTGGCCTGTTCTTCCGAATGGACATCGGTCAGCACCGGCACCCCGATCTGTTGCTTGACCCTGGCGAGCACGGCCAAGCCCTTCTCCAAGCCCGGTCCCCGAAAGGAGGTGATGGAGGTGCGATTGGCCTTGTCGAAGGACGACTTAAAGACGTAGGGCATGCCGATCGCCTTGGCGATCTCCGCAATACGTCCCGCCGTATCCATGGCAAGTTGCTCACTTTCGATCACGCAAGGGCCGGCGATCAAAAACGGCCGATGCCCCGCCCCGATCTTAAACTGTTCCAAATCCACTTCGTACGCCATAGTCTCCGATGAGTTCGTGTAAGTAAGGGGATGCTCAAACTGATCTTTCAGCAAGGCCGCAGACGAGACAGAACCGCAGGCGTAGCGGAGCTACGTCGAGGATTGTGTCGAGTCGAGAACGCCGTTGAAAGGCAGTTTCAGCATCCCTCTTAGTGGCCGCACTTGCGACGTAACGCCGCCCCCACAAACCCGCTGAATAACGGATGCGGGTGATGCGGCCGTGACTTGTATTCCGGATGAAACTGCGTAGCCAGGAACCAGGGGTGGTTCTGCAACTCGACGATTTCAACCAGGCGGCCGTCCGGTGACAGGCCGCTCAAAATGAGTCCTTTGGCCGTCAATTGCGCGCGATAGGCATTATTGAATTCATATCGATGGCGATGCCGTTCGCGTACCTCACCGACCCCGTACATCTTCTGCGCCAGCGTCCCCTCGCCCAGCTTGCAGGCATAGGCACCGAGCCGCATCGTGCCGCCCTTGTCGTTGACCGACTGTTGGTCGGACATCAGGTGAATCACCGGATGCTGGGTCTTTTCATCGAATTCCGCACTGTTGGCACCGACAAGGCCCGCGACGTTGCGCGCAAATTCGATGGTGGCGCATTGCATGCCCAGGCAGAGGCCGAGGAACGGAATCTGATGTTCTCGCGCATATTGGATCGTGACGATCTTGCCTTCGATCCCCCGTGCGCCGAAACCGCCTGGAATGAGAATCCCGTCGGCTTCACGGAGAATACGCTCGGTCCCCTGACGCTCCACCTCTTCGGATTCGATCCAGTTCACGTTGACGCGGGTTTCGTGATCGATGCCGCCATGTACCAGCGCTTCCGCCAGGCTCTTATAACATTCCTTCAAGCCGGCATATTTTCCGACCAACGCGATCGACACCTCGTGTTTGGGATGCTTGATTTTCTGCACCATCGCATCCCACTCGCGGAGATTCGGCGGGCCGGTTTCCAGCTTGAGCTGGCGGACGATCAGTTCATCCAGTCCTTCTTTGCGAAACACGATGGGCACTTCGTAGATGGTCTCGACATCCTTGGCCGTGATGACCGCATCTTTTTCCACGTTGCAGAACATGGCGATCTTCGCCTTGAGCTCCGGCGGCAGATAACGATCGGTGCGGCACAGGAGGATGTTCGGTTGAATACCGATTTCACGCAGCTTGTTCACGGAATGCTGCGTCGGTTTGGTTTTCAGTTCACCGGCGGCGCCTATGTAGGGCACCAGCGTGAGGTGAACATAGAGCACGTTGTCGCGTCCCACGTCGTAGGGGATTTGCCGGATGGCCTCCAGGAACGGCAGGCTTTCGATGTCGCCGACGGTGCCGCCGATCTCGACGATCGTGACGTCCATGCCTTGCGAAATGCGCATGATGCATTGCTTGATCTCGTCCGTGACATGGGGCACGACTTGCACCGTTCCGCCCAGGTAATCGCCGCGCCGTTCCTTGGTGATGACGGCGTGGTAAATGCGGCCGGTGGTGTAGTTGTTCTCGCGTGTCAGAGTCAGGGAGGTATACCGCTCATAGTGGCCCAGATCGAGGTCGGTTTCCGCCCCGTCCTCCGTGACGTAGACCTCTCCGTGCTGGTACGGATTCATGGTGCCCGGATCGACGTTGATGTAGGGATCGAGCTTGAGGAACGTGATCTTCAGCCCGCGGCTTTCCAGCAGATTGCCGATGGATGCGGAAGCCAGCCCCTTTCCGAGCGACGATACGACACCGCCGGTCACAAAAATCAGTTTGCTCATCGTGGCACCTTCTCTCGTCATGAGTGAGTGATGCCGAGTCCGGTTGCACGGCTGTGAAGGTGTTTCAGTGCGCCGGGCACGTCCTCGGGGCTATCGATGCGCAAGGAGCCGTGGATGGTTTCCCACACACGGATGCGCATACCGTTTTCCAAGGCGCGCAGTTGTTCGAGTTTTTCGGCCTCTTCCAACGTCCCTGTCGGCAAGGCAGTCAGGCGTTGCAATGTGTCCCGGGTATAGATGTACAAGCCCAGGTGAATGAAATGCAGTCCCGGCACCGCAGCCCGCTTCGGATCGTCCCGCACCAACGGAATCGGCGCGCGGGAAAAATACAATGCGTAGCCCTCGCGGTCGGTGGTCACCTTGACCACACCCGGGTTGTGGAGATCTTGATCGGAATCGATCTGTCGTTTCAAGGTGCCCATCGTGGCATCGCTGTCCAGAAACGGCTCGACCAGGTCGGTGATGAGATCGGGATGGAGCAGGATCTCGTCGCCCTGCAGGTCGACGAAGCAGTCGCCGGTGCGGCTCTCGGCGACGGCGGCGACGCGGTCGGTGCCGGTGCGATAGGGCTCCGTCGTCATCACGACCTGGCCGCCGAAGCGCTGAACCGCCGTTTTGATGCGCTCGTCATCCGTGGCGACCAGCACGTCATCGACCGCGCGACAAGCCTGTGCCTGTTCATAGACATGTTGGATCATCGGTTTGCCCAGCAACTCAACCAGCGGTTTGCCCGGGAATCGTGAAGAGCCGTACCGGGCTGGAATCACCACCGTCACCGAACGTTTCACGTCAATGTTGTCCCAGGGCATCCGTGAGTTGCGCGGCCGTGACCGTGGCGGTGCCGATCATGCCGACGACGACCCCGGCGGCTTGGTTGGCAAGTACCGCTGCGTCACGCATGCTTGCGCCCGTCGAGAGCGCCAGCGCGAGTGTTCCGACGACCGTATCACCGGCACCGGTGACATCGAAGACCTGTCGGGCGCGTGTGGGGATGTGCCAATGGTCGCCATGAGCCTGGTAGACACTCATTCCTCGCTCACCCCGCGTCACCAAAACAGTTTGGCACCCCAGTCGCTGACGGAGAATGGTGCCGGCTTTTGTAATCGCCTTGTCGTCCTCCCCTTGCACGCCGGCAGCCTGAGTGGCTTCGAGGTGGTTGGGGGTGATGACGGTGACACCTTTGTAATAGCTGAAATGCTCCACCTTGGGATCGACCACGATGGGAATTTTGCGCTGCCCCGCCAGTCGAGTCAACTCTGTCATGAGCGACGCGGTGACGACCCCCTTCGCATAGTCCGAGACAACCAGGCAGGAGAGTTCTTTCAAGCGCGATTCCACATACCGAAGAATGCGCCGTTGCAGCAGGGCCGAGAGTTCCGTGCGGCGTTCGACGTCATACCGAACGATCTGCTGATTGTGGGCGACCACCCGAGACTTTCTGGTCGTCGGCCGGCTCTGGTCGATGACCACACCGCCGCGGCCCTGCCGGCGCCCGCCCAGTTCTTTCAAGAGCAAGCGCCCGCTTTCGTCCGCTCCGATCACGCCGCAGATATCCGCCTGCCCGCCGAGCGCGAGAATGTTGTTGAAGACGTTAGCCGCGCCGCCCAGCTTGAGCGACTCCGATTCCACGTGAACGACCGGAACCGGTGCTTCCGGAGAAATCCGGCTCACCCGTCCCCAGACGTAGTGGTCGAGGATCAAGTCCCCGATCACCAGCACTTTGGCCTGAGAGAAACGCTGGACGTAGGCGCTGAGTGCGACGTAATCAAGCGTCGCATCTTCGCCCGGTTGCCCGCTCGACGTTCCGGTCTGTCCGGTTCGCCCTACTGGATGGCTTTTCCTAACCTTTCCCATCGTACCCATTCCGTCCATGATCCTTGGCCGCTCCACGACCAGTAAATGCGAAATGCTTTGCCGCGCACTTTTTCCGTGCGGACATAGCCCCAGAAGCGACTATCGAGACTATGGTCCCGATTGTCTCCCATCACGAAGTACGCGTCCTCCGGCACTGTCACAGGGCCGAAATTGTCGCGCGGACTGATGCGCCCGTCATGCACGGGGGGATCAGTGTGTTGCGTGAAGGCATGGTCGTCGAACGGCGTCCCGTTGATGTGCACGACTTTATTCCGCACGTGAATGGTATCGCCGGGGAGACCGATGACACGCTTGATAAAGTCCTTATCCTCATCTTCGGGAAACCGGAAGACGATGATATCGCCGCGCTGGATCGAGCCGAATGGAATGAGCGTTCGCGACGAGTAACAGGTGACAGGCGGAAACCCCGGTTGAATCTTGCAGTCGGTCGGCCATTGCAGGCCATACGACAGTTTGCTGACGAGAATATGATCACCCACCAGCAGCGTGGGAATCATCGAACCGGAGGGAATCTTGAACGCCTGCACCACGAAGACGCGAATGGCAAAGGCGAGCAACATCGCGATGATGATTGCTTCCGCATATTCCCGCAGGATCGACTTGTGGGCCGGCTGACCGACCGCGACGACCGTGGGGGCTTCTGTCGCTTGTTCCGAGGGTGCGGGGGGCGTGACCGGCCCCGTCGTTGAGGAGCTGTCGTCGGGACGTGGATTGGGGTCGAGACTCATTCCTCGCCCACCTTGAGGATGGCCAGGAACGCTTCTTGGGGCACTTCCACCCGTCCGACCGCTTTCATACGTTTTTTGCCTTCTTTCTGCTTGTCCCAGAGCTTTCGCTTGCGCGAGATGTCGCCGCCGTAACATTTTGCGGTGACATTCTTCTTAATGGCGCCGATCGTTTCCCGCGCGATGATCTTGTTGCCGATCGCCGCCTGGATGGCGATTTCGAACATCTGCTTGGGAATCAGTTCTTTCATTTTTTCTGCGACCTGACGCCCGCGCTGATACGCCCGCTCTTTATGCGTGATGAAAGACAACGCATCGACGGGCTCACCGTTGAGCAGAATATCGAGGCGCACCAGTTCGGATTCCCGATACCCGAGGAGTTCATAGTCGAGCGACGCATAACCTTGCGTCTTCGATTTCAACTTGTCGTGGAAATCGAGGATGACTTCGTTCAGCGGCAGCTCGTAGCTGATTACGACGCGGGTGGGATCCAGGTAGTGGATGCTTCGCTGGATACCGCGTCGTTCCTGACACAATTGCAGCAAGGTGCCGAGATAGCGCTCCGGTGCGATCAGCGTCGCGAGGATAAACGGCTCTTCGAACGAAGCGATTGAGCTGGGTTCAGGAAGTTCCGCCGGGTTATTGAGTTCGAGCACGTCGCCTTTGGTCGTCAGGATCCGGTAGATGACGGTCGGTGCAGTGGTGATGAGCGTCAGTCCGTATTCACGCTCCAGCCGCTCCTGAATGATTTCCATGTGGAGCAGGCCGAGGAAGCCGCAACGGAAGCCGAACCCGAGGGCGAGCGAGGTTTCCGGCTCATAGATAAACGACGAGTCGTTCAATCGCAATTTCAAGAGCGCATCCCGCAGATCTTCGTAGCGAGCGGTGTCCGTCGAATACAGCCCGCAAAACACCAGGGGTTTGACTTCTTTGTAGCCGGGAAACGGTTGCTCGGTCGGGTGTGCCGCTTCGGTCAACGTGTCACCGATCTTCACGTCGGCCACTTCCTTCATATTGGCGCAGAGGTAGCCGACCTCCCCCGTCATGAGCTGGGTGCCCTTGGTCCGTTTCGGCGTGAACTGTCCGACCTCGGTGACTTCGAAGAGCCGGTCGTTGGACATCACCTTGATCTTCATCCCCGGGCGCACGGAGCCGTCGATGATGCGGGTGAGGACGATCACGCCCTGGTAGTTGTCGAACCAGGAATCGAAAATCAATGCCTTAAGGGGGCGATCGGGATCGCCGGAGGGCGGCGGAATGCGGTTGACGATCGCCTCGAGCACTTCCGGAACGCCGCGCCCTTCCTTGGCGCTCACCAACATGGCATCGCTGGCGTCCAGAGTCAGCACATCGGAAATTTGTTGTTTCGTGCCCTCGACGTCGGCACTGGCGAGATCGATCTTATTGATGACCGGAATAATCGTATGGTGGTTGCCCATGGCCAGGTTGACGTTGGCGATGGTTTGGGCCTGGACGCCCTGCGTCGCATCGACGAGCAGCAGCGAGCCCTCGCAGGCCGCGAGGCTGCGCGACACTTCGTACGTGAAGTCAACGTGACCGGGCGTATCGATCAAATGCAGTAAATACGTCTTCCCGTCCTGAGCCTTGTAGCGGATGGCCACAGCGTGCGCTTTGATCGTGATGCCGCGCTCACGCTCCAGGTCCATCGCATCGAGGATCTGCTCTTTCGCCTCCCGGGCAGTCACTGCGCCAGTTGCGTCGAGGAGCCGGTCAGCGAGGGTCGATTTACCGTGATCGATATGGGCGATGATCGAGAAATTTCGGATGAGACTTTGCAAATCCTGGCTCATGTTCCCCAAAATCGGTTCATTATAGTGACCGCTCCCAAGGTTGTCAAAGAAATCGCCCGCCGTTATAATCCGCGCACGGCGCGTCGTTCGGCGTCGTCGATGCGATCGTGCCGCACGAGTGGTTCTGTACTCTCCCGTCATCATGACTCGACCATCCATGCACCGTTCACTAGCGGCCTGGGACCATGCCTATCTGTGGCATCCGTTTACGCAGATGCAGGAATGGGAGCAGGAGGAGCCCCTGATCATCCACAAGGGCAAAGGCTCCTACCTCATCGACACGGAGGGCCGGAAGTATCTCGACGGCACGTCGTCCATCTGGGTCAATATTCACGGCCACCGGCATCCGCGATTGGATCGCGCCCTCACGGCGCAGCTCGGACAGATCGCGCATTCCACCTTCCTCGGTCTGTCCAATCCGCCGGCCATTCGACTGGCGAGGGAGCTGATCCGGGTTGCGCCCAAGGGACTTCAACGGGTGTTTTATTCGGACAACGGGTCCACGGCGGTCGAGGTGGCGCTGAAGATGGCGGTGCAATACTGGCAACAGCGGCAGCCGACCGCCGGCACCAAACATTCCTTTCTACATTTGAAGCTGGCCTACCACGGGGACACGATCGGGGCTGTGAGCGTCGGGAACATCGAGCTCTTTCATGCGCGGTTTAAAACCCTCCTGTTTCCGACGCTCGAGGTGGATCCGCCCTATTGTTATCGTTGTCCGCTGCGCCTGACCTATCCCGCTTGTCACATGGCCTGCATCGATCCGCTGGAGTCGCTGTTGAAGGCCCGTCATCGCGAACTGGCCGGGGTCATTCTCGAGCCGCTCGTGCAAGCGGCGGCGGGGATGTTGACTGCACCGCCAGGATACCTTACCCGCGTGCGCGAGCTGTGCACGAAGTACAACGTCTTGTTGATTGCGGATGAGGTGGCGACGGGCTTCGGCCGCACCGGCAAAATGTTCGCCTGTCAGCATGAAGGTGTGACGCCGGACCTGATGGCGATCAGTAAGGGCATGACCGGCGGATACATGCCGCTGGCAGCCACCCTGGCGACCGAGGAGATCTATCACGCCTTCTTGGGACGGTATGACGAATGGAAAACGTTTTTCCACGGGCATAGTTACACGGGCAATCCGTTGGGCTGCGCCGTGGCCCTGGCCAACCTGGACATCTTTCGCCGTGAGAAGACGCTCACGCACGTGCGAAAGCAGACCAAGCTGCTCGCGCGTCTGCTGCGTCCGACGGCCTCGTTGGGTCATGTGGGCGAGATCCGGCAATGTGGGTTGATGGCCGGAATCGAACTCGTGCAGGATCGCACGACGCGCACTCCCTACCCGCTTCAAATGCGAATCGGCCATCGCGTGGCCCAGGTCTGCCGACAAGGCGGCCTCTTGATGAGACCGCTCGGCAACGTCATCGCACTGGTCCCTCCCCTCTCCACCAGCCCTCAAGAATTAACCAAGATGGTGGCAATTTTGCACAGGGCCATCGTTGACGTGACCGAAGGCAGCGCATCTCCGGCGTAGAACGTCCCGTCATTGCGGCCGATTTCTATTTGCTGGAACGCGGCGTCAGGCGTTCGCCGATGAACATCTCCCGACAGTTTTTGTGCACCCCCGCAGGCGCCCGGACGGCTGAAAATCGAGTGCTACACTTGATTTCATGCTGCGCCACGACATCCTTCCGTCGGATTTTTCAGCATGACAGGCCGTCTGAAGTTGTGCGGCTGGCTCCTGCTGCTGGCCTTCCCATTAACGGCTCTGGCGGAAGATGCCCAGCCATCGGAGCTCCTTCTTCAACGGATTCAGTTTACCGACACCGCCCGCGAGTCCGGTTCATCGGCGATTCCCTTTTCAATTGCGTCTCCGGTGCTGCACGCCTCTTTCCAGACCACCTCCTTTGCACCGCCGACCGCGTCGACGCGTTTGAAAGACCTGGTGCCTGATTCGGAACGGCCGCAGACGAAAGGCGTGGTGGCGGCGTCGACATTTTTCAAGGGACAGCTGACGACGGAAGGCGAGGTGGCCAACAATGCGACGAATGATGCGGGTATTCCCTCTCGCATCGATCAGCGGGATGACGGGACCAAACGCATGGTGCGTATGGCGCTGACGGGCACCAACGGTCAGTTTCGATATGGCATCAACTATCGGTCGGCCGGCAAGGCGTTTTTCAATTCACCTGACCAGACGGTGCGGGAAATGTGGGGCGAATGGGGAATGGGGATTACCAAGCTTCGAAGCTCGTCCGGTCAAACCTGGAACAACGTGGACCTGGATCCTACCCGGGCCCGGATTCAACACACCTTCAATCGCATCGGCCTCGCGGTAGCCAAGCCGGCTTGGCCCGAACTCAGTCTGACCTATACGCGAAGCGCCCTCGCGAGCAGTTTCGACCCCAGCGGCGCTATCCCGCAGCGGAGTCAGAGCAACAGCATGGAGGCCGCGCTCTCCTATACGGGACTCACGTGGAACGCGCGGCTCTCATCGAGCTATATCCTGACGAACGACGAAACGCGAGGGGGCTCCCAATCGACCGCCTTTGCCCAGACTTTGGTGGCGACCTATCGGCCCATGAACACCTTGACCCTTGCTCCGACGCTGAGCTACCGGACGGAGACCCAAAGCTGGTCCGGCGCGACGATTCAGACGCCTATGGCATCCGTGTCGATGTTGTACAAACAGAGTCAACGGTTATTGGTCAGTGCGATGGGAGGCTATACGAGCACCAGTTCGAGTGACGGACTGATTGATACGAACAGCATCGTGGGCAAGGGGATGTTTGCGTTGCATCTGGACCCGATTTACGGCCATCCCACGACGATTTCTCTGGAAGCCGCCTATACCAACACGACCAATCGGACTGTGGCAGGGCTCGATACCGAGGATCTCTCCGGGCTCGTACGTATTCTGGTGGCCTCTCTATAGCCCCTTCCAGAAGTGCGGCTTTGTTACGCTCCACCGGCTGAGGTGTCACCCGCCGCAAGGTGGTTGATGGTCGAGGGTGTGAGCAGGATTCGTTCGCCGGTCGTCAGCCCCTCCCGAATCGTCACCTGATTGTCGATCACGCTGTCGATGTTGATGGCACGCTCCTCAAGGCGGCCGGCGTCATGTTGCACCACCACCCACTGTTTGCCGGAATGTTCAAGGAGGGCCTGTTTCGGGATGACGATCTTCGGGCGCATGGTGTGGCCTGCGATGGTCACTCGTGCGAACATTTCAGGCTTCAGGCGACGATCCACGTTCGAGACGGACGCGCGAATTTTAATGGTGCGCGTGGCCGGATCGACCACATCGCCGATCACGCTGATCGTGGCGGGAAACTCGATGCCCGGATAGGCTTCGACGGTCATGGGCGCGACCGCTCCGACTCGAATTCCCGAGAGGTCATGTTCATACACATCCGCGACGACCTGCAAACGGTCGAGATTGGCGACGGTAAACAACGGCGTGTCCGTGGCCGGCCCTACAATTTGTCCGGGCGTCACATTGCGCTCCACGACGGTACCCGTCAACGGGCTGCGCAATTCGAACCGTGACGTGATCTGTTGTTGGGCAAGCGGTTTGCTGAGTTCGCCCGCCGGCACGCGCAGAGACAGGAGCCGGCCTTTCGCCTGCTTAAATTCGGCCCGTTCCCGGTTCAAGTCGTTCTCCGCATGTTCCAGGTCTTTCAGGGACATGGCTTGGGCGTCGTACAGGTCTTTCGTCAGTTCGTAGTTGCGTTCCGCCAGTCCTAATTCTGAGATTTCCTCGACATACGCGGCGTAGGCGGTGGCAATGTCGGCCGCATCGATGACCATCAAGACGTCGCCGGCTTTGACAGCCTGCCCGAGTTTGACCCGCACATCCAGCACCGGTCCCTGGAGGGGGGAGGAGATTCTGGAAAACCCATCCTCGGCATAGGTCACCCTGGCCGAGAGCGTCAGGGCCGGAAGCGAGGGCGAGGTTTCAATGAGCATCGTTTGAATATCAGGTTGGCGGGTGGCGACGACCGGCGGTTGAACGGTTTTCGACGAGGGTGCGGGCGGATCGGGACGCGAACAGCCAGCCAATGTCAGGCCGACGAGAATAAGCGACAATTGGCAGAGAAGCTGTTTCATAACATTCCGTTCTCGCTGGTCCCCTATCGGTCTGTCTGCCGAGAAAGCCAAGTGCGTGGCCGCGGCAGACATCGGTCCGTCGGCTTGAGAGGGCCTGCTGCGGACAAATTCACCCATGATTGCTCGATGCCTGTTGCCGAAAAAGCCGGAAGTCGCCGGGCAGGACGAAGGGGAACGGTGCGATCCGAACGGTCTGCGGGCAGATACGCAAGGAGATCAGCATGTTCCGGGAAGACCAACTCATTCGTCCCGGCCGACTCGCTCACTGTGTCATTAAAACATCGACGTCTTTTGCCTGTCAATTGAGGCGACCCCATGTCCGGAGGGATGGGCTGTTCCGGTGACCGGCGAGTGAAGGACTCAGCAGAGTTCGATCCGCCGGCCGCGTTCGACCTTCAATCGGTCGGCCGCGTGTCCTTCCTTCAGGAAGACTTCCACATATCCGTTGCTGTTGATCAGGGCCTGAGGGGTATCGGGCGAACCCTCCGCATAACTTCCCACCAACCCGTCGATTGTGATTCCGCCGATGCGGATAGAGGGCTCGGGGCGTTTGGTCACACCCCGCACTTCCTTGAGGTGGTAGGCCGTGAGATTGGAGATCAGATTGCCGAACCGATCGATGTAGAGAATCCGTCCCGCCATCACATGTTTGTCCCAGGCCGGTTCCGCAATCGGGAGGCGTTCGTAGTTCGGCACGAGTCGCCCGAACGAGCCGATCGGTTGGCCTTTGGTCAACCAGGCGGCCGCCGGCGCAAAGAGATCGCGCCCATCGAAGGTCGCCCCCTCGGAGTCCAATCGATACTGACGGTTCTCGATCTGCCGCACTTCGACGCCTTGTTCTTCCTCATAGATGTGCGTGAACAGGCCGTTGTCCGGTCCGATAAAGAAATAGCGCGACGACGACACGAGCAGCGGCCGCCTGGTGCCGCCCACGCCGGGATCCACGACGGCCACATGGATCGTTCCGTCCGGGAAATAGCGATAACAGGATTTGAGAAGATAGGCGGCATCCGCCACATCGTGCGGCGTGACCTGATGGGAGAGATCCACGATCCTGGCCTGGGGATTGATGTTGAGGATGACGCCCTTCATGCTGGCGACGAAATAGTCGCGCTCGCCGAAATCCGTCAGCAGCGTGATGAGCGGGATCATTACCGGCATGACGAGGACAGGATCCGTATGCTGCAGGGTGGTTCAGGATAGGTTGAATGGTGTGACGGGATCAGAATCGACATCGGCGACTATAATTCTTCGAAACGGATTTCCATCACTTCGTACTCGACGATCTTCGCGGGCGTGGTCACTTCCACCATGTCCCCTACCCGTTTCCCGATGAGGGCGCGCCCGACCGGCGACTGGACGGAGATGCGGGAGAATTTCAAATCGGCCTCATCCTGCCCCACCAGGGTATATTGCTTTTTGGCTTGCGCCTCCTGCTCGATCAGCACCACGGTAGCGCCGAAGACGACCGTTTCGCTGGTGCGGCCTGCAATGTCGATGATCCGGCAGTCGGCCAGTTTGCCCTTCAGCTCGGCCAGCCGCGCTTCGATAAAGCCCTGGCGTTCCTTGGCCGCGTCATATTCGGCATTTTCGCTGAGGTCGCCATGGGCGCGCGCTTCCGCAATGGCCTCGATCACCCGCGGTCGCTCGACCTTGTGCAGCCGGTCCAATTCGGCTTTCAGCGCTTCGTATCCTTTTCGCGTAATCGGTGTCGGCATATCTTCCCCCCGATGACCATTGAAACCGGTTTTTCGTATTGCGTGTCGGTGGTCTTTCCGGTCGCCCCGCATCCAGGAACCTCCCGGCTTTCCGGCGGTCTTCCTGGAACCTGTTGTCAATTGCCTGTTCGCGTGAGCTCTCGCTCAATGCACCCGGTGATACTCCTGCAACGCTCGAATGGCAAGCCCCTTTTT
Source organism: Nitrospira defluvii (assembly GCA_000196815.1). Taxonomy (GTDB): domain Bacteria; phylum Nitrospirota; class Nitrospiria; order Nitrospirales; family Nitrospiraceae; genus Nitrospira_A; species Nitrospira_A defluvii_A. Next base: position 2,488,259 of record FP929003.1, on the reverse strand, counting down.
CAACAAGGCTTCAATGCCCATGACCGCAGCCAGGGCTCCCCGCATCGTGGTGTAGTACGGCACGCCCTTGTGCAGGGCCTCGCGTCGAATGGACAGCGAGTCGGTCTGAGCCGAAGCGGTGCGCACGGTATTGACGACCAATGCGACCTCTCCGTTTTTAATATGATCGACGATGTGCGGCCGTCCTTCCTGGACCTTGTTCACGACGTCCACACACATGCCTTGTTCGCTCAGGTACAGCGCGGTGCCTGAAGTCGCCGTGATACGGAAGCCCAGCGCCACGAGCCGCCGCGCGACATCGAAGGCCCCTGCCCGGTCTTCGCTCTTCACGCTGAGGAAGGCGGTGCCGGAGGTCGGCAGAATGGCGCCGGCGCCGGCCTGAGATTTGACGAAGGCCCATCCGAAATCGCTGTCGATCCCCATGACCTCACCGGTGGATTTCATTTCGGGGCCCAGGAGCACATCCACGCCCGCGAACTTGGTAAAGGGGAACACCGCCTCTTTCACCGAGAGATGCGCCGGCGTCGGGGCGGTGGTGAAATGCAGTTGTTGCAGCGACTTGCCGACCATCACCTTCATGGCCAATTTGGCGAGCGGTACGCCGATCGCCTTGCTGACGAACGGCACGGTCCGTGAGCCGCGCGGGTTGACCTCCAGGACATAGATGGTCTGATCCTTCACGGCGAATTGGGCGTTCATGAGACCGATGACGCCGAGTTCCAATGCCAGCGCAGTCATTTGACGCCGGATCTCCTCGATGATCGTCGCATCCAGCGTGTATGGAGGCAGCGAGCAGGCCGAGTCGCCGGAGTGAACGCCCGCTTCCTCGATGTGCTCCATGATGCCAGCGACGACCACGGTGGTGCCGTCGGAAATGGCGTCTGCGTCGATTTCGATGGCATCGCGCAAGTACTTATCGATCAGCACCGGATGTTTCTCCGATGCCTTGACCGCCGTGTTCATGTAGTGGAGCAATCCCGCTTCGTCATAGACGATCTGCATCGAGCGTCCGCCGAGCACATATGACGGTCGCACCATCACGGGATAGGTAATCTCGGCGGCGATCGTCAACGCTTCTTCGACGGAATGGGCCATCCCGCTCTCGGCCTGACGCAACCCGAGTTTATCGAGTAACTCACGGAAGCGGGCGCGATCTTCCGCGCGGTCGATCGCATCCGGACTGGTGCCGAGAATTCTGACACCGGCGCGGGACAGGGAGAGCGCCAGTTTCAAGGGTGTCTGTCCTCCGAATTGCAGGACCACACCCATCGGCTGTTCGCGTTCCACGATGTTCAGCACGTCTTCTTCCGTCAATGGCTCGAAGTAGAGACGGTCGGAGGTGTCATAATCCGTGCTGACCGTTTCCGGATTGCAGTTGACCATGATGGTTTCAATCTGCTCTTCCCGCAGGGCCATGGCGGCGTGCACACAGCAGTAGTCGAACTCGATCCCCTGCCCGATCCGGTTCGGTCCGCCGCCGAGAATGACGACTTTCTTTTTGTCGGTCGGCCGGGCTTCACATTCCCGTTCGTAGGTCGAGTAGAGATACGGTGTATGGGCTTCAAATTCTGCCGCACAGGTATCGACCCGCTTGTAGGTCACACTTCGCGGCTGAGCCCCTTGGCTCAATGCCAGCCGCCAGCCGCGAACGGTCTGTTGTTCCACTCCCAGGAGTTGAGCCAGGCGTGGGTCGGAGAAGCCCAGTTCCTTGGCCTCGATCAGAAGATCCGGTTGCAGGCCTGTGGGGCCGAGTGTCGCCCGTTCCGCGACGAGTCGGGCCTCGAAGTCGATCAGTTCACGAATCTGCTGCAGAAACCAGGGATCGATCTTGGTGAGCGCGAATAACTCCTGATTGGGCATGCCGAGCCGCATGCCGTCGGCCAGCCGCCACAGCCGATCGGGTAGCGGGGTGCGCACCGCTTTGCGGACCTGCTCCATCGCGTCTTCCCGGTCGAGACCGGGTGGCACCGCGAGATCCAGCCCCATCTTCGAGCTGAATCCGAACTGATCGACCTCCATGGACCGGATCGCTTTCTGCAGCGATTCCTTGAACGTGCGTCCGATGGCCATCACCTCGCCCACCGACTTCATCTGTGTGGTCAGCGTCGGATCGGCTCCGGGGAATTTCTGAAAGGCAAAGCGCGGAATCTTCACGACGACGTAGTCGATGGTGGGCTCGAACGAGGCTTTCGTGACCCCGGTAATGTCGTTCGTGATTTCGTCGAGGGTGTAGCCGACAGCCAGTTTGGCCGCGATCTTGGCGATGGGAAATCCCGTCGCCTTCGACGCCAGGGCCGAGCTTCTGGAGACGCGCGGATTCATCTCGATGACGACCATCTCGCCGTTGACCGGGTTCAGGCCGAACTGGATGTTGGCTCCGCCGGTGTCGACGCCGATCTCACGAATGATGCGCACGGCCGCATCGCGTAGCATTTGATATTCTTTGTCGGTCAGGGTGAGGGCCGGGGCCACCGTAATACTGTCGCCGGTGTGCACCCCCATCGGGTCGAGATTTTCGATCGGGCAGATGATGACCACATTGTCCTTCAGGTCGCGCATCACCTCGAGCTCGAACTCTTTCCATCCGATGACGGACTGCTCGATGAGCACCTGACGGACCGGACTCATGGACAGGCCCCATTCCACCTGCGTCCGGAATTCTTCGATGTTGTAGGCGATGTTGCCGCCGGTGCCGCCCATGGTGAACGAGGGGCGAACGATCGCCGGGAAGCGGATCCGTTCCAGTTCGCGCTCGGCCTCGGCCAGGGAGGTCGCCACGCCGCTGTCCGGCACGCGCAAGCCGATTTTCCACATGGCCTGCCGGAAGGCATCGCGATCCTCGGCCTTATGGATGGCCGCGATCGACGCGCCGATCAACCGAACGCCGTATTTTTCGAGGACCCCGCGCTTGGCCAGGCCGATGGCGGTGTTCAACGCCGTCTGTCCCCCCATGGTGGGCAGGAGCGCATCGGGCCGTTCGCATTCGATGACCTTCTCCACCACGTCCAGGGTGATCGGTTCGATATACGTGCGGTCTGCAAAATCCGGGTCGGTCATGATCGTCGCCGGATTGCTGTTGATCAGGATGACGCGGTAGCCCTCTTCCTTGAGGGCCTTGCAGGCCTGCGTGCCGGAGTAGTCGAATTCGCACGCCTGCCCGATGACGATGGGGCCGGAGCCGATCAGAAGAATGGAGCGGATGTCTGTCCGTCGTGGCACAATTGACCTCAACTCAAAAAGTTAGCCGGTCGGCAGAGGCGCCTCGGGCATGGGCCCCACCGGTGGCCGGTAGGGTTGGATCGGTCCGGACGGGATCGCCGGAGCCTTTCCTGCGGGATGATAGTGTTTCATCGCGTCCGGGATCCAGGCCTCGATCTGATTGATACGAGTCACATCGGACGGATGGGTCGAGAGAAACTCCGGGATGGCCTGCTGCGAGCGGAAACAGAGTTTATTGATCATGGCGCGCGGACAGCCGCTCATCCGTTCCCAGAAGGCGACTGCTTCACGGGGGTCGTATCCGGCCTCGGCCATCAAGCGCAGGCCGATGAAATCCGCTTCCGATTCCTGCCGGCGGTCGAAGGGCAATGAGACTCCGACACCGTAAACGGTCATGGCCGCCATGGCCGCATCCGGGCGACCCGCGGCCGCGCCGGCGCCCAGGGCCGCCAATTGTCCGATCTGTTCGAGCACGCTGCGACTCATCCGTTCCGCTCCATGGCGCTGCAGGGCATGGGCGACCTCATGGCCCATGACGGTCGCCAACCCGTCTTCAGTTTTCGTGACCTTCAAAATTCCGGTGAACACCGCCACTTTTCCGCCGGGAAGCGCGAAGGCGTTGATCGTGCGATCGTCCTGAATGACCGCGAACTCCCACTGATACTCAGGCTTATTGGCCGCCTTGGCGATGCGATTCCCGACCCGGTGTACCATTTCGTTGAGCTCCGGATTCTCGCTCAAGGGGGCCTGCCGGAGCACTTCTCGAAATGCCGAGAGGCCCATCGCCATTTCTTTTTCTTCCGAAATATAGATGAACTGCTCCCGCGCGGTGCCGGGCGCCCGCTGGCAGCCGGCAAGCGATTGCATCAGGCCTGCCGCCGCGCCGAGCCCCACCGTCGTCGAGAGGAGATAGGCGGCGCGGACTCCCAGGGCCAAGGCCGCCCGTCTTCCCATCGAGGTGTTGAGCAGGGTGTCGATTGAATGTCGGCCTGATGGATGCATCATGTCCATTCCATTCAATCAGCACCAGGCGCGGGATGCAACTCACCGCCTCAGGGCATCCACAGATACATGAACTGCGGAGACCCGCCTCGTACGACTGAGAGCAAATCGATGTTCGCCAGACTGGCCAGGCTCGGCGCCGGCGCGACCAATCGCGAGTAGATATTGTTCTGGTATTCGCCCGGTCGGCGATAGGTCACCACTTTTGCTTCCGTGAGACCGGCTTTTTTCTTTGCCAGCTCGATGGCGTCCTCGAGATACCCGATGTCATCCACCAGCCCGGCAGCTTTCGCCTGCTCGCCGGAATAGATCCGGCCGTCGGCCAGCTTCCTGATGGTCTCGCCGTTCATGTTCGGGCGACCGTCCTGTACGACCTGGAGGAATCGTTGATAAAAGCCGTCGATGACTCCCTGGAAGATTGCGCGCTCCTCCGGCAGCATCGCCCGGAAAGGCGAGCCCATATCCTTGCGCGGTCCGGAGGTGACGGCGTTGGTCTCCACGCCGACCTTTTCGAGGAGCCCTCTGGCATTGACGGTCAACATGATGACGCCGATGCTGCCGGTGACGGTCGACGGATGAGCGAACACGGTATCGGCTGCGGCCGCAATGTAGTACCCGCCGGAGGCGCCCACATCCATGATGGAGGCCACAATCGGAATCTTCCGGCTGGTCTTGAACGACTTGAGTTCGTGATAAATGATGTCGGAGGCCGTGACGGTGCCGCCCGGACTGTTGATCCGGAGGACGATGGCCTTGATACGCTCATCCTTCGTGGCCCGTTCCAGCTCTTCCTTCACGGTTGCGAGCATACCGGGCGAGGAGTAAAACCCGTCCTTATTTTCGGAGCTGATCACACCGGACACGTCCATCAGCAGGACTTTGTCTTTGCCCGTCCCGCTGACCTTATGTTCTTCAAGTGCGCCCGGTCCCGGCGGCAGATTGATCGTGACGCAGGCTGCCTGCATCAGGGCGAGGACCAGCACGGCAACCGCGGTACAGAGATACCACGGGCTCAGGGCCTGTCCGACTGTGTGGTTCGTGACGAGGCGACGGCGATGCGGCCTCGCATGTGGCTGCAGAGCGTTCGCCACAGCAGACAGGTCAACGTCGGGCAGGCTCCTATGCATAATGTGTCTCCATCAACGCGACAAATTGTTCAAAGAGATAGGCCGAATCGTGCGGGCCCGGCGCGGCTTCAGGGTGATATTGGACGGAAAAGACCGGGCGGTCCAGACACATCATGCCCTCGACCGATCCGTCATTGAGACTGGTATGGGTCAACTGTACGCGCCCGAACGGTGTGCCCACAATCGGCATGTCCTGTCCCTCCGCCGGGGCCCCGATCGGAAAACGTACGGCGAAGTTATGGTTTTGCGAGGTGATCTCGACCTTTCTGGTCCGGAGGTCGATGACCGGGTGATTGGCGCCGTGGTGGCCGAACTTCAGCTTGTAGGTGGAGAAACCAAGCGCCAGGCCGAGTAATTGGTGACCGAGACAGATGCCGAAAATCGGGAGCCGGCCGATCAGTTCCCGAAGCGCGTCCATGGCATAGGGCACCCCTTCCGGGTCGCCGGGCCCGTTCGAGAGGAACAATCCTTGAGGGTTGAGCGCCAGCACGTCCTTCGCCGGGGTGGAAGCGGGCACCACGGTGACCTCGCAGCCGACATCGACGAGCCGCCGGAGAATGTTCTGTTTGACGCCGAAATCATAGGCCACCACACGCCAGGTCTTTCGTGCTGCCTGCGTGGCGCCGGGCGCGGGTATCGTCAGCTTCGGCGCCCAGTCGCCGGTTCCGGCTGTCCAGGTGTAGCGTCGCTCGCAGGTCACCGTGGCGGCGAGATCGCGGCCGATGATGCTCGGCGCCTTCCGGGCCTTGTCGGCGAGACGACGCGGATCGAGATCGATGTGGGAAATCACGCCAGGCTGTGCGCCCTTCTCCCGCAGATGCGTCGTGAGCGCTCGGGTGTCGATGCCTTCGATCGCCACGATGTTTGCGGCCTGCAAATATTCCTGAAGCGTGGCCTTGCTGCGCCAATTGCTCGCCAGCCGGCTGGATTCCTTGACGACGAATCCTTCCGCCCAGATCCGGGTGGACTCGATGTCTTCCGGTGTCACACCGTAGTTGCCGATATGCGGACAGGTCATGGTCACGATCTGTCCCCGGTAGGAGGGATCGGTCAACACTTCCTGATACCCGGTCATGGCGGTGTTGAACACGACTTCACCGCCGGTCTCCCCCTCTGCCCCGAGGGCTCGTCCTTCGAACCAGGTTCCGTCGGCAAGCGCCAGAATCGCTTTCTTCAAGATAACTCCTTATCGAGGGACCCAGGATCGCACCCGCACGGTCAGCAGCGCGATTCCGAGTCCGACATTCACGATATACAAGGCCCGTACTGGTTTGTGCAGTTGAAAGAATGCTTCGAACGCCGCTTTCCGCGCCTCCTCTCCTTTGGAGGCAAAGGCTTGTGCCTGCAGAGCTGCCGCCTGGGGATGCAGCACAAACGTGATGATCCCCGCGGTGAGGAGCATGGCTCCGAGCAGCAACCATTCGGTTCTGGTGATCTCGCCATCCGTCAGGCCCCGCTGGACCAGCCACGCTCGCCACAGGAGTCCCGCGGTCAGGATCGCCGCCGATCCGAGCACCAAACGGTTGTACCCGTCGAAGGCGCGGGTCAGAAAGAAGCCGCCGGTGTCCTGGCCGCCGAACGTATTGAACACGGCCGGGATGACGGCGGCAACGAGCACCAAGAGCCCGCCGATCCAGACCGCCAGGGCCAGCAGCTCACAGGTCATACAGGCGATGAGTCCTTGGCGCACCGTGTCGAATCCCTATGCCTGTCGCTCTGAGCGATCGAGTTCGAACACGACGCGACCGGAGACGATGGTGGTCGTCACCCGTCCCCTCACCTTCCAGCCGGCGAAGGGGGTGTTGCGGCTCTTGGAACGAAACCGTGACGGGTCCACTTGCCACTCCCTGTTCGGATCGACGATGGCGACGTCAGCCGGCGCGCCGACCGCCAGGGTTCCGGCATTGAGACTGAACGCTTTGGCCGGCGCGGTCGCCAGTTTGTCGATCGCGGATTCGAGCGTCAGCACCCCTTCATCCACCAGGGCCAGCGTCAGCGAGAGGGCGGTCTCCAGGCCCACGATGCCGAACGGCGCTTCGGTGAACTCCTGCTGCTTCTCTTGGGTCGCATGCGGGGCATGGTCGGTCGCGATCACGTCGATAGTTCCGTCGCGGAGTCCTTCTTTGATCGCTTGGACGTCCTGCATGGTCCTCAGCGGAGGATTCATCTTCGCGTGGGTGTTGTACCCGCGTGTTAGTTCTTCGGTCAGGGTGAAGTGATGCGGACAGGCTTCAGCCGTGACCTTCAGACCGCGTGCCTTCGCTTCCCGCACCATGCGCACCGAACCGGCGGTGCTGATGTGCGCGAGGTGGAGACGGGCGCCGGTCAATTCAGCCAGCGAGACATTGCGCGCGACCATGACATCTTCCGCAGCCGAAGGAATGCCCGGAAGGCCGAGTTCGGTCGAGACCAGCCCTTCGTTCATACACCCGCCCTCAGACAGGTGCAGATCTTCGCAGTGGTCCACGACCGGCACGTCGAAGGCGCGCGCGTATTCCATGGCGCGTCGCATGACGAGGCTGTTCATCACCGGCTTTCCGTCGTCGGAGATGGCGACACAACCGGCGCGACGCAGATCGCCGATTTCCGCCAGTTCTTTGCCTTCCGACTTTTTTGTGATGGCGCCGATCGGATAGAGGTGGGCGTTACCCGCCGCCTTCGCGCGTTCGAGCATGAATTCGGTGACGGCCTGATTGTCGTTCACGGGATTGGTGTTGGGCATCGCGCAGACGGTCGTGAATCCACCCGCGACGGCCGCAGCCGTTCCGGACTGGATCGTCTCTTTATACTCGAACCCCGGCTCGCGGAAATGCACGTGGAGATCCACGAACCCCGGAAGCACTAATTGCCCCTTGGCTTGAATGACTGTTGCACCGGCGGGCGCCTTGAGGGCCGGTCCGACTGCCGAGATTGTTCCGTTTTCGATCAGGACGTCGGCCACGCCGTTCACGCGTCCGGGATCGATCACATGACCGCCTTGAATCAGTAGTGTCATCGTTCACTCACACAAAGCAAAAGGTAAAAGGATTCACTCGGTCGCTTCGTCCCGCTCAGCCGGCTCCCGACATGAGGTACAAAATGCCCATACGCACGGCCACGCCGTTCGCCACCTGATCGAGAATGACCGACGAGAGACTGTCCGCCACGTCGGGGGCGATTTCCACCCCGCGGTTGATGGGACCGGGATGCATGACGATGGCCCCGGGCTCGGCCAGTTTTACGCGTTCGCCGGTCAATCCATAGTGTCGCGCATATTCCCGGATCGTCGGAAACAACGCGCGCCCCTGTCGCTCCAGTTGGAGCCTCAACATCATGATTACGTTCACGCCGCGCAGCGCTTCGTCCAAGTTGTGGTACACCTGCACTCCGAGCTGGCTGATCTGTAGAGGAATCATGGTCGGGGGGCCGACGACCCGCACTTCCGCCCCGAGTTTTGTGAGGGCGAAAATATTCGAGCGGGCGACACGGCTGTGCGCCACATCGCCGACAATCGCGACGCGCAATCCGGCGAAGCCCATTTGCCGGCTGCGGATCGTGTACAGGTCGAGCAGAGCCTGTGTCGGATGTTCATGCCATCCGTCCCCGGCATTGATCACCGAGGATTTCACTCCCCGCGCCAGGGTCTCCGCCGCGCCGGCCGAGGAGTGCCGCAGGACGATGATGTCGGCCTGCATGGCTTCGATGTTCCGGGCCGTATCCAGGAGCGTTTCCCCCTTCACCACGCTGCTGGAAGAGGGGGAAAAATTGATCACATCGGCGCTGAGCCGCTTGGCGGCCAATTCAAACGACGTTCTGGTTCTGGTGCTCGGTTCGAAGAAGAGGTTCACGACCGTCTTGCCTCGTAAGGCCGGCACCTTCTTGATCTCCCGGCCGGAGACTTCCTTGAAGGAATCCGCGGTTTCCAGGATCAACGTGATATCGTCCGCCGACAGGTTGGTCAGGCTGAGCAGGTCTTTCCGTTTGAGCCCCACGACAATGTCTCCGGTTACGCCCTGAGGATGACCACGCGATCCTCTTCCCCGTTTTCTTCGAGATGGACCTCAATGGCTTCTTCGCGTGAGGTGGGAATATTCTTGCCGATGTAATTGGCTTTGATCGGCAGTTGCCGATGCCCCCGATCGACCAGTACCGCCAGCTGAATTTCCGCCGGGCGTCCCAGGTCGATCAGGCTGTCCATGGCGGCGCGAATGGTGCGGCCGGTGAAGAGCACATCGTCCACGAGGACTACCTTGAGATCGGAAATTTTGAACGGCACCGAGGTCTTGCGGAGGATCGGCTGATCCTTTCGGAGCGACAGGTCGTCACGATAAAGCGTGATGTCCAATTCGCCGATCGGGATCTGGGTGCCCTCGATGTCGTGGATGCGCCGCACGAGGCGGTGCGCCAGGTGTACGCCCCCTGTCCGGATCCCCACCAAGGCCAGGTCCTTGATGCCCTTGTTGCGCTCCAGAATTTCATGCGCGATGCGGGTGACGGCGCGGGCGATATCGCCGGCATCCATCACCACACGCCCCTGCCGGTTGCCTGTTGTGGGTTCGGTTGTCATAGGTGGTTGCGTCGATGGGGGCATAAAAAAACCTTCCCACCGGTTTGGATGAGAAGGTGCGGGCTGTCGGACGGCTGGCTGCCGTGTCGTGTGGTCATGATCTCCTTACCCACCTCACAGGATGAGCGTTAAAGGCGAGCCGATCTTAACGAGTTGCCCGTACCGTGTCAAGAATTCTGTGCCCCGAGTGGCCTGTGCTGCGCGACGACTGCCTTCATTGACTCCCTGCATGCCATTTGTTAGCTTCGTGCCGTTGAGAGGCGGCCCGTCCCTCTCACTGATCATCCAAATCACCCGGAATTTATCAGCTCCCATCCTGAAAGGATCGCGCATGACTGCCTCTGCTGCCTCTACCGCCACGCCTGACCTTCTGACCGCTTTGGCCAATAAGGCGACGCACCTTCGCATGGACAGTGTGAAGGCGACGACTGAAGCCGGGAGCGGACATCCCTCCAGCTGTTGTTCGGCCGCAGATATCGTTGCCGTCCTGTTTTTCTCCGTGATGCGATACGATCCGAAGAATCCGAAACTGCCCAATAGTGATCGCTTCGTCCTCTCGAAAGGCCATGCGGCGCCCCTGCTCTATGCGGCCTGGGCGGAAGCCGGGCTGTTTCCCAAATCAGAATTGCTCAAACTGCGCACGCTCGGGTCCGATCTCGAAGGTCATCCGACGCCCCGCCTTTCCTTCGTGGACATGGCGACCGGCTCGTTGGGGCAAGGCCTGCCCGCCGGAGTGGGGCTCGCATTCAATGCCAAATCGATCGATAAGACCGACTACCGGACCTATGTGTTGATGGGAGATGGCGAGTCCGTCGAAGGTTCCGTGTGGGAAGCGGCGGAAGTCGCGCGGCACGCGGCGTTGGATAACCTGTGCGCGATTGTGGACGTGAACCGGCTGGGACAAAGCGACCCTACGATGTTGCAGCACGACATGGAAGCCTATCGTGCCCGATGGGCCGGGTTCGGCTGGCATGCCATCGTGGTGGACGGTCACGATATCGGCGCCCTTGTGGCAGCGTTTGAGGAAGCGGCGCGGACCAAGGGGCGGCCGACGGTGTTGTTGGCGAAGACTTTCAAGGGGCGCGGCATCTCCTTCATGGAAAATCATCCGGAATGGCATGGAAAGCCCATGAAGAAGGGCGAAGAAACCCAGAAGGCCTTGGATGAACTGACGCGGCAACTCAAGCCCGGCTCGACGCAAGCGCAGATTCCGATGCCGACAGCCGTCAAAGCCGCGGCCCCTGCCAAGGGAACGATGGCGCCTCCGCCGTACAAACTCGGTGACTCGGCGGCGACACGGGAAGCATTCGGAGCCGCTCTTCTGGCGCTCGGCGAGGCCGACTCGCAGGTGGTCGCGCTGGATGCGGATGTGAAGAATTCCACCTATAGTGACAAGTTTGGAAAGCGGTTTCCGGACCGTTTCCTGGAAAACTTTATCGCGGAGCAAAACATGTTGGGCGCCGCGGCCGGTATCGCCGCCTGCGGAAAGATTCCCTTTGTGGCGACGTTCGCCGCGTTCTTCACGCGGGCTTACGATTTCATTCGAATGGCGGCGATCAGCCAGTCGAACATCAAACTGGTGGGGACGCACGTCGGTGTGAGCATCGGTGAAGACGGCCCCTCGCAGATGGGGCTTGAAGACCTGGCGATGATGTCGGCGCAGCCCGGTGTGACGGTACTGTACCCGTCCGACGCGCTCTCGATGTACAAACTGGTGGAAGCGGCGGCTGCTCACAAGGGCATGGTATACCTCCGCGCCGGTCGCCCCAAGACGCCGGTGATTTATGGCCTGGATGAGCAGTTTAAGATTGGAGGCTCCAAGGTGGTCCGGCAGAGTGCCGCCGACCAGCTGACGATCGTCGCGGCCGGAGTGACGTTGTTCGAGGCCTTAAAAGCCCATGATCAATTGAAGGCGGCGGGTATCACGACCCGCGTGCTCGACCTCTACAGCATCGTGCCGGTGGATCGCGCCACGTTGCTCGATTGTGCGCGGGCGACCGGCGGACGATTCCTGACGGTCGAGGACCACTATGCACACGGAGGCATCGGCGATGCCGTCTTGAGCGCGCTCGCATCGGAAGGTGTGCGGGTGCACAAATTGGCCGTTCGGGAAATCCCGCGCAGCGGGAGGCCGGATGAGCTCGTCGATCATTTTGGTATTGGAGTACGCTCGATTGTCGAAGCGGCCAAAGAAATCGTTAAAACAGCCTCCCGCTGAACAATCCGGCCCTGCCTTCCCTGCCGGGTTGAATCAGATTCCCCTCCTCCAGATCCTCAGCGCCCAGGATCGTCAGAAGGTCCTGGGCGAAATGACGGAAACCCGCTACGGCAAGGGGCAGTACATCTTCCGTGAGGGCGATCCCACCGAGTACTTTCATATCGTCAAGGAAGGGTCGGTGAAGTGCGTCAAATCGTCCCTCGACGGGAAGGAGTGCACGCTGAAAGTGCTCATGCCAGGCGATCTGTTTTGTTGCGATGCCTCGGCTTTCGACGGCGCCTCTCATCCGGGCACGGCTCAGCCCATGGGGGATGTCAGTGTGCTGCGGATGAAGAAAGAAGCGTACTTCAAGATGTTGCGCGGGAATCCGGATGCCGCCATGGAAGTCATCCGGTACCTGGGGAACCGTCTCAATGAAGCGCAGGAAAAAGCCAAGGTCCTCGCGTTGGACCGGGCCGACCAACGGTTGGCCTCTCTCCTGGTGAACCTCGCAGAACGAAGCGGGGTTCAAGAGCCGAACGGGATCAGGGTCTCCGTCCGTCTCACACGCCAGGACATGGCGAACATGGTGGGTGTCACGACTGAAACCGCCATCCGCATCATGGCGCGGTTTAAGAAAGAGCGTCTCGTGTCGGGAACGGCTGCCCGCCTCATCATTCGCGACCTTCCCAAGCTCCGCCTCCTCGCTTCCACGTAATTATTTTCTCGACAGCGACGTTATTGTTCAAAACATGACAATAGTCATGTTTTATTGTTGGTGCCCTCCCGTATGGTGCAGGCAGAGGCGCAGCATTCAATCTCGACGAATGTTGATCCGGGAGCGATGCGTTCCCGGTCGCCGGGTGAACCATAGGGACAATCGGAGGCAACCATGCACACACAGAGAACGACCAACCACTCGGGACGCAGCTTGCGCAACGCTCTGCCCGTCCTGGGAATGACGCTGGGATTGCTGGCGGGGATGGACTCGTCCGCGCAGGCCAAGACCCACGAGATTAAAATGACCGCAGTCGAGACGGACATCGTGATCGACGGAGGCGGTGAGAAGTATGCCGCCTGGACCTTCAACGGACAGTTCCCCGGTCCGGTGGTGCGGGTCACGGAAGGCGATGTCGTCAACTTCACTTTGACGAACCCGGCCACGAATAAGAATCCCCATGCGATGGATTTCCATGCTGCGGAAGTCGACTTCCTGAAGAACTACCGGGCCGTCAATACCGGCGAGACACACAGCTTCTCATTCACGGCGAAGAAGCCGGGGGTGTTCTTCTACCACTGCGGCGCCCCGCCCATGATCCAGCACGTCGCGCGGGGGATGTTCGGCGCCATCATCGTGGATCCCAAAAACGCCAAAGTCTGGCCGAAGGCAGACCGGGAATACGTCTTGGTGCAGTCTGAGTATTTCAAAAATCCGAACGACGTGCAGGCGATGTTCGATCGCAAGTACGACGGCATGATGTTCAACGGCGGTATTTTCAAGTACCACCCGTTTGTGACCGGCGGCGGGAAACTCGACGCGAAGCCGGGAGAGCGGGTGCGGATCTATTTCGTCAACGCGGGCCCGAACGAGTTTTCCTCGTTTCACCCGATCGGAGAGATTTGGGACAACGTCTATGAAAGCGGCAACCCGGCCAATAATCTGAAGGGCGTGCAAACCTACGTGGTGGGACCGGGCAGCGCGGCCACCTTCGACGTGGTGGTGGAATCTGCCGGCGCCTATCCGCTGGTGACCCATTCGCTCACGGGTGCGTTGCGAGGAGCCATTGCGGTGTTACTGGCCGGACCGGATGCCAAGGCGGCGCCGTTGATGCCGATGGTGCCGTGGGAATTGCCGGCGAAGTAACGCCGGTCGTGTGACTGATTCACCCGGCCGGCTCGAACGGGTCGGCCGGACAGTCCGAAGGAAAGATCATGACCAATCAATTTATCCAAGGCGTGTGGTTTTTAGGAGATGCCGATGCCATTTCGTGGGATGACGCGGTGCTGCTTGCTCCTGTTCGCCGGATGCCTAGCGAGCCCAGTCAATGCCGGCACCTCGCACGAGCGCGTGGCGCTCTTCTTGTCCGGCCAAGACTGTCCCTCCTTCAGCCGGAGTCTCGCTGCGGAGTTGGCGCAGGTTCCCGGCGTCACGCGCGTGGAGCCGGACAGCGTCCCTGATCATGTGCTGATCGATGTGGTCAGCGGCCAGGTCACACCGGACGACCTCTTGGCGGTCGCGCGCCGTCACGTGCGCCCCGATACTGGTTGCCGGGTCGAGATCATGCAGTCCTGTATTTCTGCGGGGCCCGTTCCCTTGTCCAGGTAGGCGGCGGTTGCGACTTTTGAACCGTTCGGCCAAACTAGGCACGGTCTATCCGAAGCTCTCTGCGGAGACTACCGGCATCATGGCGCACAAATGGACCGGCCTGCTGTGGAGCATGATCGCAATCGGAGGGTGGTGTCTGGCCTCTGCCGCGTCTCTGTCGGCCCAGGAGGCGATGCTGGAATTTCCCATCCGGCCCTTCAATGTCGATGTCATGCTTCGCCAGCAGACCTTCGCCCCCGACGACCGCGAGATCGGCGTGCAACTCGGAATCACCGCGCTCCGCTATGGCAACGTGGAGGTTCGGACCATCTACCAATACTTCAGCATCCATTCCCAGGAATTCCGGACCGACCAGCATTCCCTGTTTCTCAATCCCCGCTGGAACAACTTCATCGACATCCTGGATTTTCCCACCCACAAACCGATCAGCCGCCTGCTCCGTCATATCCTGTTCGGTCCCTTGGAGGATCGGGCGGTCCCGTACGTCGGGTTCCTGGCCGGAGGCGTGTTACCCGGGCCGGGGAACAACGCGCCGGGCCATTTGATCGGAGGTCAGCTGGGCGTGCGATTTCCTGTGGCACGCAGTCTGTCGGTCGATATCAGCGTGCAATATAGCCAGTACGGCGTAGATTTTCGCGGCGAGGCGGGACAGGCGCAACAATGGGTATTTCTCACAGGCGTTCGGTTTTGATGCGGGCGTCGCAGGTTCGCGTGGGATGGATGGCGGTCCTCTGTCTGTGCCTTCCCGGGTGCGGGCTGTTGATCGACGCGGTCGAGCGCGTCTGGCCGGTGTCAGGCAACAAGGTCGATATCATCTGCGAACGTGAACGGGTGCAAGTCGGCCTCGCGATGGAGCCCTTTCGTCCGTTTGTGTTCCCGACGATCTGGACCGACGAGGGCGCTCGGGTCACCGGGCTCGACGTGGAACTAGTGCGGGCGATGACCGATGAATTATCCCGACGGTGCGGCCGCACGGTGACCCCGGTCTTGCACCTGGTGCGGTTCAGGGATCTGTTCCGGCTGCTGAATGAAGGGCATCTCGATTGGTTCATGTCCGCCGTGGCGATCAACACCCCCGCGCCGGCCCGGGCCGGTGTGGCCTATTCCCTGCCCTACTTTTACGGCGGTGGGGTCAGCGGGATCACGACCAGTCCCGCGGTTCTTGAGCGAGTCCGTGCCAATGTTCGGGAGCAGGCGATGCATCCCAGTCCCGACCGGCTGGCGGCGACCAGCCATGCGCTGGACGGATTGACGATCGCGGTCCAGGACGAAACCAGCGCCTATTATTATGCCGAGGCAAATTTGAGCCCCCGCCGGTTGATTTTGTGCGATTCGCTCCCGGCGGCGTTTGAGTATGCCGACTCGCAGGCGGAGCCGCGCATCGACGTGATTCTCGGGGCGCAACCGGTGCTGGAGTATATGGTCACACGGGTTCGCAAAGACTGGTCTCTGTTGATACGCGAAAGCGGTCGTCCGTTGTTTTTGACCAAAGCAGATTACGGCGTGGTCGTGGCCGAGGAGAGTTACCACCTGCGCTGGTTACTGAACGACCTGCTGTTGAAACTCGATGAGTCGGGCCGGCTCCGTGAGATGCGAACCAGGTGGCTTGACGAGGAGTACGCCTTTCCTCGCCGGGCTTCTCTGGAGGGGTTGTCGTTTGACGTGGAACAGATGGCGGCCCATTACGCGCAAGGAACCTGTCGCCTCAAGGTCGAGCCGTAACATCCCGGAGAGGAGAAGAGTCATGAAAAGGTACCTGTTCTGCATCCTGGCGGCGGTCCAGTTGTTGATCGCTCAACCGTCGATGGTCGGTGCGGTCGAACGGGCGGAGGCGGAAGAAACGGCGCGATTGCTGGCAAAGCTGCTGCAATCCGGCCGCATGGTGATCGAACGGAATCAGGTGTTGATCGACGATCCCCACAAGGGTGAGAAGGGGTTCACGCCGGAACTGTTCGAGCAGCAGCTCGTGCGGGAGTTTCTGGCCAAGACCGGGATTGATCTCACCGCGTTGCCCGCCGCGCCGGTTTCGATCCTCATCCCGCCGTTGGCAAAAGAACTTCTACCTGCGCTGGTGCAGGCCAGCCGAGAAGTCGTGCGGGATGCGCAAGTCGTCATCAACCAGCGCGGCATCGGCTACAAGAATTTCATCCCGGCGACCTATGGGAGTCAGGCCTCGGCCCGCTTCTCCAAGTCGGCGCACGTGCGCCTGAAACAGACGGCCATCGAGCCCCGCAATCCGAAGAACGAGCCGGATGAATATGAGGCGTCGGTGCTGAAATGGCTCTCCGCCAGGCCACGCGCGGAAGCCTATGTCAGTGAGCTGACGGAAGGGGGGAGTACGTTGCGCGTCGTCATGCCGATCTATTACGCCAAGGATTGCCTCGCCTGCCACGGCGAACCGAAGGGGGATCTCGACATCTCCGGCTATCCCAAAGAAGGGCACAAGGAGGGCGACCTTGCCGGGGCCATCACCGTTACGGCCCCGCTGACGATCCGAAAATGAGACGGCATGCGTCGGTCGGGATTTCGACAACAGGAACGAACGCCGATTGTCGATTGTCAGGCCTGATTCGGCGCGACGAACACCAGGACTTTCAGCCGCTGTGCCGTGTGATTCTTCACTCCATGCTCATCGCCGGCCGGAGCCATGGTGCCCTGGCCCGGTCCCAGCACCTGCTTGTGTGAACCGACCTGAAACGTCCCTTCCCCTTCCAGCACAATGTAGACCTTGTCCTGCTCGCCGTGAATGTGGCCCTTCTGTTCCTGGCCCGGTTCAAAGCAATAGATGTCGCAAAAAAAGCGCGGGGTTTGGAAGAGGTTATTCTTCTTCATCTTCTCGGCACTGAACTGCTGAAAATCTGCAAGCGTGAGTACCTTCATGTCGTGGGCTCCACGGGTCAGGATGAATGTGTTGTGTCCGGTGTGTGCAGGCGCGTCACGATACGGTCGACGGAGATCAGGTGGCGTGAGAGCCCCAAGTCCTGTGCAGGGAGACCCATCGCGAGACCGAGCAGCTGTGGAAGATGCAGGATGGGAAGGTTCAGCGCCGTGTTGACGGCCCGCCCTGCGCGCTCCTGGTAAATGTCGAGGCTCATGTGGCAGAGCGGACAGGGAGTCACCATGAAGTCCGCGCCATGGTCCTTCGCGTCCTTCATATTGGTGCCGGCCATGGCCACCGCGATCGCTTCCTTCTCCAGAATGATAGGAAAGCCGCAGCACTTGGTCCGGCCCGCATAGGCGACCGGTTCCCCGCCGACGGCACGAATAATTTTTTCGAGCGAACTCGGATTCTCCGGATCGTCGAACCCCAGCTCCCAGGAGGGCCGGAGCATGTAACATCCGTAGAAGGGGGCAATACGGAAATGACGAAATGGAGATTGGACCGTCTCCCCCACGCGGGTGAGTCCGATATCCCGAACCGCGATCCAGAGCAGATGTTTCACCTGGACCCCGCCGCCGTAGCTGATGCCGTCTTGCGCGAGGATTGTATTCACCCGCTCAAGGGTGCCCGGTTCGTTCTTCAGGCGGCGGTTTGCCGCGCTCATCACCCCCTGGCAGGTGCCACAGATGGTCATGATGTCCAGCCCGAGCCGCTCCGCTTGAGCGAAGGTTCTGGCGTTCAGTGCAAGCGCTGCATCCGGATCGGCCTCCCCGATCACGCCGGCGCCGCAACAGGAGGAGGCGGCCAGTTCGACGACCTCGATGCCTAACCGGCCGACGATGGCCATCGTAGATTGATAGAGTTCGGGGGTGGCGCCTTTGGCTGCGCAACCGGGATAGAGGGCAAATTTCAGGGGCATAGAGTGGGTCGCCTGTTCGTCCGGCCTGTCCGTCCCAACATAACGTATTTCACCCCTCGATGAACAGACGGAATCGGGATTCTCTCGGGTGTGTGAGCCACAGGCGGGATCAGGGAAGTTTCGACACGGTTTCCTTATAGCTTTTCTTCAGGTCTTCGACGGCGGCGTTCATGTTGTCTTTGAGCTTACTCCAGGCAGAGCTGGTGGAGGCATTCACCTCCTCAAGCTGCTTTCCTGCCTCGTCTTTTTTGTGTTCCAGCTCCTGAAGGGCCTTCTGCATTTCAGTCCGGGCTTCCGCCGAGGCAGCGTTGGCCTTCTTTTGGAGCTCCGCAATCTTGACCTGCATCTCGGCCAGTTCGGCCTGCACCGCCTTCCGGAAGGTCTCCTTTTGCTGAAGCGTATACTGTTTGGTTGCTTCGACGGCCTCCTTGGTGTCCCGGATCACCCTGTCGGTTGTAGACGGTTGCGACTGGTCTCCCGCGGTTGCCCGGAGAGGAAGCGTGAGGGAGAGACCCAGGATGTACAGAACCACCAGCGTTCTAGCCACGGCCATGCGGGGACTCCTTTTTGTTGTCAGATGGAAGACAGACATCCGGCCCAATGCGGTCACATTATACTCATTCTCCGGCATGTTCTGTGCCCGTCGATCCCCTTCCGGACGGTTAAGGTTTTGGGAAGAATGAGCCGAAAAGGATCTACAAGGCAGACAATCCCGCAACCTTGACGTGTGGTGCAAGCCCTATGAGCGCTGAACTTCCCAAAGCGACGGACGCGGCCTCTACGGACGCGTTGGAACAACATCTGATCGAGCGAATCCAGAAGGGAGCCATCGAACTCCCTCTCTTGCCTCAGGTGGCCTCCAGAATTCTGAGTATGGTCTACGATCCGGATGCGGAGGCCGCCAAGCTTGCCGCGCTCATTCATCAGGACCAGGCCCTTGCCGCCCATGTCATCCGGATCGCCAACTCTCCGGCGTACATGACCCGCAATCCTGTGGTGTCGTTACAACATGCCGTCTCGATGCTGGGCATGAACTTGATGTCGGAATTGGCCTTCTCCGCCTCCATCAAAGGCAGTGCTTTCAAGGTGCCGGGGTGGGACGATGAAGTCAAGCGCCTCTGGCAGTATTCCCTGGCAAGCGGCGCCTACGCCAAAGAAATTGCCCGCGTCCGCCGGTTCAACGTCGAAAGCGCCTATCTCTGCGGACTCCTGCACGGGATCGGCAAACCGGTGGTGTTGCAGACGCTGGTCGCGCTGGCCAAGGAGCAGAATCTCACTTTGACGCAGGAGTTGTTGCATCAACTGCTGGAAGGCTATTACATCCAGGTGGGCCTGCTCGTCGCCGAAGATTGGGGGCTCCCGCCGCCTGTCGTGGAATCGATCGGCTTTCACAGCGATTACCAGTATGCCAAGACGGCCAAGCAGGAGTGCATGACGACCTGTCTGGCCGGTCGTTTGGCCACCCATTTTCTCGATCCCGTGGCGTTCGATGAAGCGATGGTCCGCGAGCATGCGGTCTTTGCCGATCTGAATCTCTATCCCAAAGATATCGATGCGTTGCTGGCCTTGAAAGACAAGGTACAAGCCGTCGTGGAGGCGATGCCGTTGTGATGCCCCCCAATGCCTATGACATCGTGGTGGTGGGGAGCGGTCCGGCCGGCCAGAAAGCCGCCATTCAAGGCGCCAAGGCCGGGAAGAAAGTCGTCCTGATCGAACAGGAGCAGGGCATCGGCGGCAATTGTGTCTACCGGGGCACGATTCCCAGTAAGACGCTACGCGAGACGGCCTTGCAGTTCGAACGTCTCAAACGCTCGAGCGAAGTGTTCGAAGGACGGCTGCGGCTCGATGTACCGATGTCCGTGCTGCTGCACCGCCTGGATGAGGTGGTGAAGGCGCACGAGTGTTACATGGCCGACCAACTCACCCGCAACAGCGTGACCTATCGGCACGGACGCGCGCGATTCCTCTCGCCGAATGAAGTGGAATTGGAAACCATCGACGGCGCCTGCCAGGCCTTGCGGGCCGACACGATCGTGCTGGCGACGGGCTCACGGCCGCGTTCGATTCCGGAAATTCCCGTGGATCACGAACATGTCCTGGACAGCGATTCGATCCTGTCGATGATCTACCTGCCCCGCTCGTTGACGGTCTTGGGCGGCGGAGTCATTGCCTGTGAATATGCCTCGACCTTCGCGCTGCTGGGTGTCGAAGTGACGCTCATCGACAGGGCCCAGCGTCCCCTGTCGTTCATGGATGCTGAGATCGTCGAGGTGTTTCAGCGCAGTATCGAACGGCAAGGCGGGCGGTTTTACGTGGGGCAGACCGTCAAGGAAGTGGCGTGGGACGGCGTGTCTTCCGTCGTCGCCAGGCTGGCGAACGGCATGGCGGTCAAGAGCGAAAAGATGCTGGTCGCGCTGGGACGTCAACCGAACGTCGAAGAACTGAATCTTGAGGCGGCCGGGCTCACGCTGGACGAAAAGGGCCGGATCCCCGTCAACGAATACGGGCAAACCCCCGTCCCGCATATTTTTGCCGCCGGAGACATGTTGGGCCGTCCCCCTGCCCTGGCCTCACAAGCCATGGAGGATGGTCGTCGGGCGGTCAGTCACGCCTTGGGCCTTCCGGTCGGCGACTCGCTCAATCAGGTGCCGATCGGGATCTACACCATTCCGGAGATCGCCTCCATCGGACTCGATGAGGAACAGGCCGCGGCCCGGTACCGTGGCCCGCTTGTGGGGCGCGCGCGGTTTACAGAAATCGCCAAGGGGCAGATCACGGGAGCCTGCGACGGACTCTTAAAACTGATTGCCGACCCCTCCGGCGAACGACTGCTCGGTGTACAGATCGTCGGTGAGCATGCGACCGAACTGATTCACCTTGGTCAGATGGCGCTGCAGGACGGGGCCACCATCGACCGGTTCATCGACTCCATTTTCAGCTTTCCCACGTTTGCCGAAGGGTATCGCGTGGCCGCGCTCGATATTCTGGGCCAACGCCGCAAGCGTCAAAGCTCCGCGCAAGCAGCCTGATCTCTCGCTCCCCTGCTCTCTTACTCCCACTTTGACCCCCATGCCCTATGTGCGCTACTCTCCGGGGCGACCCGTAAGGTCACCGCTGGAGGGATCGTCGTGAATCGCAATGAGCGCCGCCGCGATGAAAAATTGCATGGGAGGCAGGCCGGAGGTGCCGATGTCTCAACGGCGCTTCTGCGCGAGGCGCAGCTGCATCACCAGGCCGGACGTCTGGATGAAGCGGAACGAGCCTACCGGTCCCTGCTCGAGCGCGCACCGGCACAGCCGGACGCCCTCCATGGTTTGGGCCTCCTGACCTACCGGCGCGGCAATCTGAAAGACGCGCTCGGGTGGCTGGCGAAGGCCTGTGCCGCCGGTCCGCGCAATCCGGTCTACTGGTTCAATCACGGCGTCGTGCTGCAACGCGCCGGACGCACGGTGGACGCGGTCGAGGCCTATGGCCAGGCCATCCAATGGAATCCCCGCTACATCGAAGCCCGCACCAATCTCGGGAACGCCTACAAAGAGCTGGGACGTCTCGCAGACGCGCAAGCCGCCTATGAGCAGGTCCTGACGCTCAACCCCGATCATGCCGAGGCGCACAACAACCTGGGCGTCGTCTTGAAAGAACAGGGGCGGTTGGATGAAGCCGCGGAGTCGTATCGGCGGGCCATCGCCTTGAAGCCGTCTCATGCGGAGGCGCAGAACAATCTAGGCTTGGTCCTCCTGGAACAGGGTCGGTTGGACGACGCCATTCGCTGTTTCGAGCGCGCGTTGCAGATCGTCCCCGGGTATGGAACCGCGCTCTATAACCTGGGTATTGCCTGGATCTGGCGGGAGGATATGCCGCGGGCGCTGCGCTGTTTCGCTGAAACCGCGCAGGCCAAACATGCGCACGGCCGCCCTGTGACGGAGACGGCCGTCTTTCGCTCCCGGCTCAAGCATGATGCCGAGCAACTGCAGTATCTTCGAGCGTGCGGGCTGTTGGGCGATGAATGGAACCCCTATTACGAGGCCCTCAGTCGACTGTGTGAGAAACTGAAACACTCGGCGACCGGTGCCACCGGATCGTCAAATCGTGTGCCGCTGTCGCCTGCCGACATACAGCCTATAGCCGCCTCGTATAACCGGCTGATCCATATCGCTCCTTGTGAGACGATCGAGGGAGGTGCGTTGGCTGCGGACCTGGACAGCGCAGCTGTGGAGGCCCGCTACCTGGCGACGAACCCGGAGGTGACGTACATCGACGGGTTGTTGACGGACGAGGCGTTACAGCGGTTGAGACGGTTCTGCTGGGCGTCGACGATCTGGAAGAAAGACTACGAGAACGGCTATATCGGGGCCTTTCTCGGCGATGGGTTCGCCTCTCCCCTGC
Source organism: Nitrospira defluvii (assembly GCA_000196815.1). Lineage (GTDB taxonomy): Bacteria > Nitrospirota > Nitrospiria > Nitrospirales > Nitrospiraceae > Nitrospira_A > Nitrospira_A defluvii_A. The sequence continues at coordinate 2,465,656 of FP929003.1, read as the reverse complement.
TGCTTCAAATTGCCGAGGAGTTACGCCGCCGGTTTCCCCGCATCTTCGGCACCCATCGCCTGACGCAGGCCTGGGCATTTAAGCACGACAGCGCCAGGCGCGGTCTGAACATTCACGCCGATGCCGCGGCAGTCAACGTCAATTTCTGGATCACGCCGGATGAGTCGAACCTGAATCCTGAGAGCGGCGGACTGGTGGTGTGGGATAAGGAAGCGCCCAGGGAGTGGGATTTCAAGACGTACAATAGCGACAAGGCCCGAGGCAGGATCTACGAGTGGCTGACGACGCAGGGAGCGAAGGAAATCAAGATCCCCTATCGGGCGAACCGGGCGGTGGTGTTCAACTCGGACCTGTTCCACGAAACCGATGACATTGCGTTCAAGGAAGGGTTCACCAACCGCCGCATCAATATCACGCTGCTGTACGGGCATCGGCATCGCCCCTGAGCAACGTCTCAAACTCCTCCGCGCAGACGGGTCGGCTGAACAGGTAGCCCTGCACCTCGTCGCATCCTTCTTCCCGTAACCGTGCCAACTGGCCTTCTGTTTCCACTCCTTCGGCCAAAACCGAGAGGTTCAGACTGTGCGCCATCGCGATGATCGCCCGGGTGATCTTCACGTTGTTTTCGTTGGTAAGCAGATCGCGGACAAACGATTGATCGATCTTCAAACGGCTCAGGGGAAAACGCTGAAGATAACTGAGCGACGAATACCCGGTGCCGAAGTCGTCGATGGAGAGACGGACGCCCATGGTGCGAAGGCCTTCCAGCATCGTGACCGAGGCCTCGACGTCCCGCATGGCGATGGACTCAGTCAGTTCCAGCTCCAGTTGCGAGGGATTCAGCCCGGAGTCTCGAAGCGCATCGGCTACCGTGGCGGGCAGCGTCCGTCCGTGAAACAGGGAATTGGACACGTTGGCCGACACGGTGATAGGCGCCAGGCCGGCCGTTTCCCAGGCCTTCACCTGGCGGCAGGCCTCGCGAAGTACCCATTCGTCCATCGGGCGGATGAGGCCCGTGTCGATCGCCGCATTCAAGAAGACTCCCGGCGGCACCAGGCCGCGTTTGGGATGTTTCCAGCGGACGAGCGCTTCCGCTCCCAGTATCTTGCGTGAATGGATATTCAGTTTCGGCTGATAAAAGACGACAAACTCTTCCCGTTCCAAGGCGCGGCGAAGCTCGTTTTCAAGATCGAGGCGTTCGGCCGCGGCGGCATTCAAGCCGGACGAATAGAACTGGCAGTTGTTCCGCCCCTGCTCTTTCGCATGGTACATCGCGGTGTCGGCGTTCTTGAGCAACGCTTCCACGGTGGCGCCGTCCGAAGGAAAGATCGAAATGCCGATGCTCGCGGAAATAAAAATCTCATGTCCGTCGATGCTGAAAGGATGCGCCAGTGCCTCCAGTATCCGCCTGGCCACTCGTCCTGCGTCTTCCGGAGTCGGTAATGCCGTGAGCAGAATGGTGAACTCATCTCCGCCGAGTCGCGCGAGGGCGTGGGTGGGTTCGTGATCGGCATGCCGGCCGACGGAGTCGCTCTGGCGAACCGATTCGCTCAACCGCTCGGCGACATGTGTCAGCAGGCGGTCTCCCACCGTGTGCCCCAGGGTATCGTTGATGATCTTGAAGCGATCCAAGTCGATAAAGAGGGTGGCCAGATGCTGATGGTAGCGTTCGGCATAGGACAGAGCGTTGGAGAGGCGATCCTTGAACAACACACGGTTGGCCAGGCCCGTCAGGCTGTCGTAGTACGCGAGTTGATGGATGGCCCGTTCGGCCTGTTTGCGTTCGGTGATGTCCTGGGCGGTCCCGATGACCGTCAGCTCGTCCGTCTCTTCCTCGCGCACCCCTTCGGCCTGGAGATGAATGATGAAGTCGGTCCCGTTCGGCAACACGACACGGTGGTCGATATCGCAAGGTGTGTGCTGCGAGACCAATCGCTCCAGGGCGCCGGTGACGACCGGCCGGTCGTCCGGATGAATCAGATTCAGGAAGGCCTCGAAGGTGCCGCCGAAATCCTGCGGACGCACGCCCAGGAGCCGGCATAATTCGTTGGACATGCTCAAGCGATTCGTCTTGGGATTCCAGTCCCAGTTGCCGATCCGGGCGATCCGCTGGGCCAATTCCAACCGCGATTCGCTTCGAATAAGCGCGTGCAGCACGTTGTTGGTTCTGAGCATGTACCGGACATGGTGGCAGAGAATCGTGGCGTTGACCGGCTTGGTAATGAAGTCCGTGGCGCCGTGCTGGTAGGCCCGGGCGATGGAATTCGCGTCATCCAATCCCGTGAGAACCAGGATCGGCACCCGTTTGCCGCGAGGGAGCGTACGAAGCCGGGAGCAGGTCAGATAGCCGTCCAGGTCCGGCATCATGATGTCCATCACGACGAGATCGGGCATCAGGGTCTCGAACTTTGCCAGGGCGTCCCGTCCTCCCGTGGCCTCCACGACGGTCATGCCGGCCGGTTCCAGCGCGTTCTGAACAAAGAGCCGTGACAGCGGGTCGTCGTCGGCGACAAGGATCGTGGGATGGGTTTGACTCATGGTGTTGTCTTTAGTTGTGCGACGGCAACAGTATGCGCACGTATGATGAATTCTGCGCCTTCCGGAGGGCGATGGCGCAATGGGCGTCGATGATAAGTCTCAGCATGATGCGTTCATGCCAGAGTATCAAACTTTTCCGTAATCGCTACATAATTAGCACTTGTTGAGCGGCGGGGATGTTCCTCTGTCAGGGTGAAGACACGCACTGTGGAAATGTCCGTACCGGTGAATCAACCCCTGTCCGGTGTCTCGACGGGATTGCCGACCGGGACGATGCGCTGTTCCCAGGCCTCCATGAGGATGCCGGCCAAGAGTGCGCGTACCCGGCTCATGAGTCCCCGCATGGTCAGGGTCAAGAGGACGACCATCACGAGGAGCAGCGGTCCGATGACCAGGGCCACGTCCCGCCCCAAATCGTGCTCCGAACGAAGGACTGCGGCATCCGGCGGGGTTGCGACGACCAGTCTGATCCATCCTGCGATGCGGTTGTCCTGGCGGAAGGGCTCGATCACAATCAGGACCGGCCTCCCCTTGTCGACCCCGTGAGTGATGGAACTGTTCTGGCTGTTGCGTGCCGCCGGCCATGCGGCATCCTGCATCGGGGTGCCGATGGAGGCCGGATTACTGGCGGCGACGACCATGTTGTCCGGTGTGATGACGGCGGCATCGAGGAGATTGGCCTGCCGGGCATGTTGTTCCAGGGTCTGCTGAACAGTGGCCAGACTCTCGCCGGGCAGCGATTCACTGAACCAGGCCATGGTTCGCGCCACGGCGCGTGCGCTCTGCTCGGCCGCCACGATGGCCGCCGCATTGCGCTGTGCGACGAGCGAACGATCGTGTTGAGCCAGGAGCGCATAGAGCGCGGCCGCGCAGCAGGCGGAGACCATCACACTGATGAACACCGCCGGAAGCCAGGTGCGAGGCAATCGGGACGCGTGAGCCATGCTGTATCCTCCTCAACGGGTCAGGGTCGTGACGTGCCGGGACCGTCTTGCCGGTCGTTGGTCCGTTCATAGGGTTGGCGCGTGAGTTCTTTGACAATGCCTTGGAGGCGAGTCCATTCGTCCGGTTGCAGGGAGACGAATTCAAGACCGATGCGGCCGTCGCGGCACCAGCGGACGACGCCTTGTTGAATGGTGAGCGGGATTTCCTGATCCGTTATGTGAATGCGGAGTTCAAGGGTGGTACCGGGATGCACGCCTGTCGTGCTCAGGATACCGCAGCCGCGCAGGGACAGATCGACGACCTCGCCGTCCCCGCCGACGCGGTTGACGGAACTAAAGGAACTTCGAAAGTGAACGGGATAACGGGGATGGTGGCGTTGGTCCATGATCGGCTAGCGCTGGTATCTGGTATAAGGCTAGCCCTTTATATTGCCGATCGGTTTGAGTTCCGCCACTTTTTTTGTGATTCCCGCGTGGTCCACCGTCCCCACGACATCCGAAATGTTCTTGTACGCGAGCCCGGCTTCTTCAGCCAGACCGGACATGGACACGGCTTTCACCAGAATGCCGTGCTGTTTCATGTCGCGCATGAGCTGCTCGCCGCGCACCGTGCGTTTCGCCTGTGCGCGCGACATGGTCCGGCCGGACCCGTGCATGGTCGAGCCGAACGTCTCCTGCATCGCCCGATCCGTGCCGACCAGAAGATACGAGCCGGTCTCCATGGAGCCGCCGCAGATCACCGGTTGGCCGATCCCTCGATAACAGGCCGGGAGTTCAGGGCTCCCGGGCCCGAATGCCCGCGTGGCACCTTTCCGGTGCACGAGCCACTCCCCGTCCCGGTAGCGTTCGACCTTGGCGATGTTATGCGCCACATCGTAGATGAGTTGCATGCCAAGGCGCCGGGCGCTTTCTCCGAACACCGTTTCGAAGGCCTCGCGAATCTGATGCGTGATGACTTGGCGGTTGGCGAACGCCGTGTTGGCCGCGCAGTTCATCGCGCCGAAATAGTCCTGTCCTTCCGGTGAGCGAAACGGCGCGCAGGCGAGTTGCTGATCTTTGACGGAGATCCCGTACCGGCGCATGGCTTTCTCGAACACTTTGAGATAGTCGCTCGCCACCTGGTGGCCGAACCCGCGCGAACCGCAATGGACCATCACGACCACCTGATCGCGACCGGTCAACCCCATGGCCGCGGCGGTCGCACGATCGTAGATCCCTTTGTCGGAGAGCACCTGTATTTCCAGATAGTGGTTGCCCGATCCCAGGGTGCCGAGTTGATTGATGCCGCGTTCGACGGCGTAGTCGGTCACGTGGGTGGGGTCTGCGCCATCCAGGCAACCGCGCTCCTCGATGCGTTCGAGGTCCTCCTCCCAGCCATAACCTTTGGCGATGCACCAGCCCGCGCCTTGTCGCATGACGTCGCGAAAGTCCCGTCGGGAGAGATTCACGAAGCCGCGCGATCCGACACCGGCCGGGACGCGACGGAAGAGTTCCGTCATCAGCAGTTCGAGTTTCGGTTGTACCTCGGACAGCGACAAGTCGGTACGGATCAGCCGCATTCCGCAGTTGATATCGTAGCCGACGCCGCCGGGTGAGATGACTCCGTCCTCGGGGTTGAATGCCGCCACACCGCCGATGGGAAAGCCGTACCCCCAATGTCCGTCCGGCATACAAAGGGCATAACGATGGATACCGGGGAGACAGGCCACGTTGGTGACCTGATCGAAGACGCCCCGATCCATCGCCCCGAGAATCGCCGCGCTGGCGTAGATACGAGCCGGGACCAGCATGCCCGGTTTTTCAGAGGGCGGAATTTCCCAGAGGTAGTCGTTGATCTTGACGACCTGCATGTCGGTGTTCAGTTTCATACGTCCAGCCGGATGCTGAAAAAGGCCTCCAACGTCGTGCTCGGGCACTCAATCCCCTCGACGTACGATGCGTACGCCTCGTGAAGCGTCACACATCCAACACCACCCTGGCCTTCCAGCTCGTCCCCTCCTGGGTGACCGCATACAGATGTTTCGTGACGCCTTTGACGTCGGAGCGCAGGTCCTGTGTCGCGGGATCGACCGGTGCACCGGTCAGTTCGGCGTGGAGGTGCCAGGCTGTGAGGGCAGTGTTCTGAGTGAGCGACAAGGTCGCCCGATGGAAGACCACGCCCTGCGCATCTTTCAAATAGACGAGCCGTCCCAGCCATTCGAACAGGAGCGTTTCGATGTCCGCTTCTTCCATGTCCACGGTATGCCGCCAGGTTTCGGTGATGGTGACCGGATCGGCCAGGCTTTCGATAAGCGCGTGTGTCGCGGCCTCGAAGAGGGCCGGCAAGGACTCTCCCTCGGCATCGAATGCCATATCGGCCAGGGCGATGTCGTCGAGGAATCGGAAAGACCCCGGCATGGGCGTCAGACGCGCGGAGCCCGACGGCGCGCAGCGGCAAAGATGGCCCGGACCTGCTCAATGCCCGGAATGGTGTGGCCGAACGGCAACGGCACCTTTCCTTTGAGCCACATCCGCAGGCCGAGCGGCATCACATCGAGCACCCGCCGGAGATTGAACCCGAGGACCTTCAACGGCATCAACGCTTCATTCAAACGTCCCTCGTGGCGGACCAGGTCGACGAAGCCGGTGATGTGACGAGCGCCTTCGGCTGAGGTCAATCCATGCCGGAGGGACGAACGACGCAATCGAATGATCGCCTCCATCGGCTGCACATCCTTCGGGCAGACTTGCACGCACATGTTGCAGCGGGTGCAGTCCCAGATGCCGTCGGCCTCCTGGAGCGCGGTGAGTCTGGCCTGTTTCGCCCCGGCCGGTTCGCGCGGGTCTGCGACGAATCGCGCAGACTTCGCGAGCGCCGCCGGGCCGAGAAAACCCCGTGAGACTTCATGCGAGGTGCAGGCGGCCACACAGGCTCCGCACATGATACAGGCGTCTACGTTGTGAAACTGGTACGACTCCGGCAGCAGCCGAAGTTGTCCGGATGACCCGTATCGTTTGGTGGGATGGGTTTCGGGAGTGAGCCAGGGCGTGACGGCCCGGATTTTCTCCCAGAACGGCGACATATCGACCACCAGGTCCTTGATGACCGGGAGGTTGGGCAAGGGCTCGATCGAGATTCTGCCGTGGCGTTCCAGTTCTTTGCGAATGGAGGTGCGGCAGGCCAGCTTTTCCGTGCCGTTGATATGCATGGCGCAAGAGCCGCAAATGGCCGAGCGACAGGAATAACGCAGCGCCAACCGGCCGTCGAGTTCGTTCTTGATCCGGATCAGGGCCTCGAGCACGGTCATGCCGCGCCCGATGTCGAGCCGATAGTCTTCCCGGTGGGGCTGTTGATCGGTTTCGGGGTTAAAACGCTGGATGGTGAAGGTCAGGCGCATAACATCGTGAAACGTGAAGCGTCGGGCGTGAAGCGTGAAAACGGAAGAAGTGTTTCTTCGTTTGACCGACTAGCCGAGTTCGAAGACTTTCGGGTAATTCGTCAAATTCCGGCAGCCGTCTTTCGTCACGAGGACCATGTCTTCGATACGCACCGCGCCGAGGCCCGGGTAGTAGAGTCCCGGCTCGACGGTGACGACATGCCCTTCCTGCAGCAGCGAACCGGTCCTGCTGATACGGGGCGCTTCGTGAATATCCAAACCGACGCCATGGCCGGTGCCGTGAAAATATCCCTGCATGCGGCCGTTGACCAGGCCGGTCTTGTAGCCAGCCTTCTCGAACCGATCGCAGATGCCTTGATGGATGGCGGCCCCGTCGGCGCCGTCTCGAATCTTGGTGATGGCTTCTTCCTGCGCATCTTTGACGGCGTGATAGAGGCGCGCCAATTCCGGCGAGGGTGTGCCGCGGACGACCGTGCGGGACATGTCGGCGAAATATCGTGAGCCGGCGGAGCGCGGAAACACATCGAAAATGATGCTGCGATGAGCCGGCAACGGGCCGCTGCCCTCATCATGGGGATCGCAGGCCTGTTCCCCGCCTGCCACGATGGTATGTTGCGCGACGCAGTCGCATTCCATCAGGGCGACGTTGATCAATTTTTTGACTCGCTCGGAGGTCAGAACCTCGCCGTCCAGCCAGAGAACGTTGTCGCGAATCTCGGCGCGTCGGAGGGTCCGGTGCGCGGCGGCCACGGCCGTTTCCGTGGCTCGCTGGGCGGCCTCGATGTGTCGAACCTCGTCGTCCGATTTCATCACCCGCTGTTCGTAGAACGGTTCGCGTTTGGTGCGCAACCGATAGCCGAGTTCCTGGAGTCGGCTCGCATGGAGAAAGGGAAACGTCGGCGGCACTAGAATGTCTTTCAGACCGGCATCCTGCAAGACCAGATGAATCACATCGATCGTGCCAGGATCTTTGACGCCCTGCGATTTGGCGCGCCGCTCCAGCTCGGAGTAAGACAACACGCGATCGACCGTCGCCTGGTTACGCGCGCGGTCCACCTCCAGATCGCTCATGACCATGAGCCGTTCACCCTTCACTTCAAGGTAGATGAAGGGATCCGGCGCGATGAAGCGGGTAGCGTAATAGAGATTGGAGTCGGTTTCGCTGGCGGCGATGAAGAGGGTCGCGCTCTGCTCGGGACGGCTGTGGTGTTCGGTCGAGTGGCTCATGAGATGGATGCGTTCACGTCATTCGGATGCTATCACGCGGTCCGGAGGTGGTCAAGGCGTGGCCGGTGCCGGTGTGACCGGCGTCTCGACCGGTGGCGCGGCGGAAGGCGGCGTCTGAATCTCCAGCGAGGGATCGAACACCGGATCCTTCTCCTCCTGCGGCGACAGAATGTCGATCGGGAGCATCACCGTATTCTTCAGCAGGTCGAACGCGAGCTGCGCGACACCGGTCAATCCCGTGGTAAAGGATTTCATCGGCAGATAGGTCACGTCGGGATCGTCGATGGAGCCCTTCACCTGAAACAGCGCCGTCGCCAGGCCTTTGCGGTCCCCGGCGATCAGCCGCCCGAAGAGCGGAATCGATTTCAGAAATTGCGAGTAGGACCCGAATGGACTCACCGCCCAGATCATGTCGAGCTGATCGGTGGGCATGTCGTAATTGCCGGCGGCGGAGATTTTCAACACGGGACTGTCCAGGACAATGTTCTGGGTCTTCACCAATCCGTTTTGAATCGTCAGGGTGGTGCTCGCCCGGTTGTACTGCAATCCCTCTTTCTCCAGATCCACCTTCCCTTGCAAGACCGCGGGCAGATTCAGAATGGACAGAATCTTCCAGATGGCGCGTTTTTCGGTCTTGAGGATACGGCCATCCTGCAACACCAGTTCGACTTTGCCGTTGAGGGTCGGCAGGACGCCATGGGGGTTCCGTCCATGCCCGCGGATCACACCGGTCAGTTTCATCTCGCCGGTCACCGGCTGATCATGGGCTCCGAGCAGCGGCAACAGGGATTCGGCCGGGATGCCCGTCATCCGGATCGAGGTTTCGGTTTCAGCCGGTTGTCCCTTGGGCAGCCGGACGACCATGCGTCCGGCGGCATGGCCGGTTCCCGATTGAGCGACGACACGGTCGAGATCCAGCATGCCGTCTTGAATCGTCAGGCGACCGGATAAGCCGCCGAATCGCAGATGTTTGTAGAGGCCCTTTTCAATCGTGGCGGTGGCGCTGACCTGACTGGTCGAAGCCAGGGTCTCAAGAAATTCACGGATCGGCGAACGGTGTCCTTTGGGGATGAGCAGATCAAGATCCATCTGGGACGATTCGATCTTCACGGCGATGACCGGTTTCGTCGTCCAGTTCTTCAGCGCCCCCGACAGGCTGACATCGCTGTCCTTGATGCGGAAGGAGAGCTGTTTGATATCGGCGATGTTCTTCGAAAATTTCAGCCGGAGGTAAATATCCTCGACCTGGCCGTCGACACCTTTCACCGACATCAGGCCGTTGGTCAGCGCCAGCCATCCGCCCGTGCGCCAGTTCCTCCATTCGGCATCCGTGCCCTTCACATCCATGGAGACTTCGAGATTGCCTGCCTCGAACCCGCTGCGATAGATCCATTCGGGAAGGCTCGACAGCGACACCGTACCGGAGGCGAGCGAGGCATCGATCGAAAATTGATCGCCCAGGGTGATGTGTCCTTTTAACGGCAACCGTAGCGGCGGTATCACGAGTTCCATGCGGGAAATCACCAAACCGACTCCCCGCGTGACATCGGCATCGAGCTCCAGGGAGGCCGGTGAACCGAACGGTTTCTCCCCGACCATCGGCAGCACGAGTTTGGCGTCGTTCAGGCCGATCTCCCCGCGTAGATGCGGCGCACCGGAGGCCCCGGATAACTGGACCTTCGCGTTGACCATGCCATAGAGGAGATCGTCGGGGAAGGTTCCGGCAGAGACCATCTGGCGAAGTTGCGCGGCGCTGCCCCTTGCGCGAATGACAAAATCCTGAAAGACGCTGGGCGTGCCGCCGCTGATCATGCCGTTGAACTGCAGTTGCGTCTCGCCCACGTTGGCAGTGACTTGATCGAACTGGGCCCCGCCGGTTTGCGAGAACAGGATACGTCCGTGCATGGCCGTGAGCCGTTGCGGCAGGGAGGGATTCACCAGACTGACCTGCTCGGCCAGCACTTCCCCGCCTGCGAACGTGATGCCTTCCGGTTTGTCCAGCGGACCGACGAGGCGGAACGTCGGATGCGTTTGTCCCTCGATCTCGCGCGATTGCGCGAGCAGCGAGGTCAACCGGTCCGCGCGGATGGTTTTGGTCAAAAACTTCACCAGATCCGCCGCCGTCATGTTGCCGCTGATATCCAACTCCATCCAAGGCCCTTCATCCAGGAACGACACCACAGCTTTGCCGTCGGTCATCTGGAGCGTGCCGTAGCTCCCCGTCACCTTGCCGACCCGGATGCGTCCCGGTTCCACGGAGATGGTGGCGGACAGATCCTGCGTGGGCACACGGTCGTTTCCGATCAGCGCCGTGCCCTTCTCAATCCGGAAGTCACCGGTGAGCGACAGTTGCGGGCTGGGCGCGGTGGCGCCGGTCAGCGTGGCCGAGACGATTTCGACCGTCCCGCCCAGTTGGCGTTGCTCGACGATGCCGGGCAATTGGGGATGAATCCATTGCGGCGGCATCCGGGCGAAGAGCTTCTTGAGGTCGATGGTGGGCGAGGTAAAGGTGATGGAGAACGTGGGTTGCGTGGTCAGAAGTCCCGCCAGGTTCGCCTTGCCGGTGATGGCCAGCTCATCCACATTGGCGGCGATCTCCGTGAGCACCACGTCATACCCGGCCACGCCGGGCGCCACGCGGATGCGGCTCTGCAGATTGGCGCCGCCCTGCAGTTGAGCGGGCACGGGGCGCGGGCCGAAGAAGTCGGCCGCTTCGCGCAGGCGCAGATTGGTGGTCTCGATCTCGCCGTCGAACTGAAACGCGGGATGGACCGAATAGGGTTCTTCCGCCGCCAGCGACGAAGAGGATTCGCTCAAGCCGATGGTGCCCGTGAGGGAAAAGGAAGAAGGGGCCGCTTCCGCCGGCAACGAGGCGGAGATGTGCAAGTCGCCCTGGGCCTTGCCCGGATAGACCTTCAACGCCAGTTCGACCGCTTCCAGCTTCGTGGTGCGGACGCCGTCCGGACGAGCTTCGTCCGTGATCGTGATGTGTCCCTGCTGAATCGTGGCTTCACGGATTTGCAGGAGACGGCTGAACATCTGATAGGCCGATTCGTCTTTGGCCGCGGAGGGCAACCCGGCGAGCACATTCCAATGGCCGGAGCGATTGCGGATCAGGGTGACGGTCGGCTCGTCGAGAAAGATGCGCTTAGCCACCACCTGCTTCTTCAGCAGCGGCAGGAGGCGCAGGACGATATCGATTTCTTTGGCCTGGAAGACGACGTGGGTCGGGTCGTCGTGACCGTAGACACCCACGTTGGAGAGTTCGAGCCGGACGCTGGGCAGGACGACCAGCTTGATCCGGTCGACCTCGATCTTGCGCCGCAGACTGGTTTCGAGTTGCTGGAGGAAGAAATTCTTGATGACGTCGACGCCGAACAACTCGCGCGAATAGAGGAGAAGGAGTGCGCCGACGACCACCAGGCCGAGCAGCGACAACACGACAACGCGCGGACGAACCCTCACTGCACCTCCACCAGGTAGGTCAAAATCCGAGTGTACTGGATGCATGAGAGGGAAATCCATACGAGTCCTGGCCGTGCAGGCTCGTATTTCGTGAAACGTGAAGCGTATCTCGTGGAGAGAAAGGACTGGTGGTCTCGCTCCTGAGCCCATTCTGCGAGCGACGAGAGACGAAAGCCGAACGACGATATGCAGGCGGGTACTGCAAATAAGTTTATTCGGTGCGTGATAGCCGGTCTATAATGCCCGCGCTCGCGCCGGGCGGGCAAGAGGTGGAGGACCAGTGGCAACTGGCAGATCGACGACACAACCGCGATGGGGCATTCTCGGGCTCCTGTTCGCGATCAGCGCCGTGACCTATATGGATCGGGTCAACATCTCCGTGACGGCGCGACAGATGATGCCTGCCTATGGCCTGACCGATCAGGACATGGGCTACATCTTTTCCGCCTTCGTGTTCGGCTATGCGCTCTGCCAGATTCCAGGCGGCTGGCTGGGCGATCGCTGGGGCGCCCGGGTCGTGCTGGCCGGCGCGCTGGTCTGGTGGTCGGTCTTCACGGCCTTGACGGCAGTGGCTGCAACCTTGCCGTTGGCCGCCATGGTCGGGACGGTCGGTGCGCTGATCGTTGTGCGTTTTCTCCTCGGCGTGGGTGAAGCCGTGGCCCTGCCGAACTTCAATCGCGCCGTCGCCGATTGGATTCCGCCTGCGCAACGTGGGCTCGGTATCGGTATTGCCATCGGCGGTATCGGCATCGGCGCCGCGATCACCCCTCCCCTCGCCTCCTGGGTCATGGTGAATTATCACTGGCAGACAGTCTTCTACCTCTCCGCCTTGATCGGTCTGGTGGTGGCCCTGTTGTGGGTGCTCTGTTCCCGCGAGCAGAAGGCGGCGGATGGCGCGGCGTCATTACACCCGCGTGTGGTCGTTCCCTGGCGGCAATTCGCTGCTTCGTCATCCCTGCGCTGGCTGGTGTTGAGTTACGCCTGCCTTGGGTACGTCGCCTACATTTATATGTCCTGGTTTTACCTCTACCTGGTGAACGTGCGCGGGATCGATCTGTTGCGTGGCGGCTGGCTCGCGGCTGCACCTTTCGTCGCGATCCTCATCTTCTGCCCGCTCGGCGGCTGGACCACGGATCGCCTGGTCTCGAGCCTTGGTCTGAAGAAGGCCCGCATGATCGTCGGCATGATCGGCATGGGGCTGGCCGGTGGACTGATCGCCGTCGGCGCCTGGGCCGATTCGCAGGCGGTGGCCATCGCCTGCCTATCGCTTGGCGCGGGGTGGCTCTATTTCACCGTCGGGGCCTATTGGAGCGTGACGACCGATCTCTCCAAGACACATGCGGGCACCCTGTCGGGTGTGATGAACATGGGCGCGAACGTGGGCGGTGTGATCTCTCCCAGCCTCACACCCTGGCTCGCCGATCACTGGGGTTGGACGGCCTCGCTGCTGGTCGCCGCGCTCATCGCCCTCTGCGGCGGCGTGATGTGGGTGAAGATCGATGCGAGCGAGGGATTGAGGGAGTGAGCGGTGGCGAGGCATTGGTGTGGCGCATAACGAACGCGGATACGGCCTAGTTTGCTCTGTCCCTCATCCCCTGATATAGTATGATTCGATATCAAAATGTGATAGTTGATGGAGGTATCGATGAGTACCATTACCGTGACATTGCCGGACGAATTGCTCAAGCGCTGCACACGCTACGCTGAATCACTCCACGTATCGAGGGCGGCGTATATCCGACAATCATTGGAACGCATGAACCGCGAAACCGAGCGACAGCTTCGTGCCGATCGTCTCACCCAGGCCTCGCACAAGGTGCGCGGAGAGAGTATGCGCATCAACGCCGAGTTTGATGCCATTGAGACAGACCTTCATGCGTAAGCGCGGGGAGATTTGGCTTGCCGACTTGAATCCTCGCCGTGGGACGGAACCGGGAAAGACCAGACCCGTGCTCATTGTCCAAGCTCAAGCGTTGCTCGATGCCGGACATCCCTCCACCCTGATCATTCCCCTCTCCACCCAGCTCATTGACGACGCGGAACCGCTCCGTCTCAGAATGACCGCCCAGGGCAAACTTCGGAAAGACTCTGATCTGCTGGTGGATCAACTCCGCGCGATCGATAATCAACGATTGATTGAAGGTCCGTTGACCCGTCTCACCACGATCCAACTCAGGGCCGTAACCCACGCCCTCAAAGAAGTAATGGATCTCGGCTAGTTCCAGAAAAGACTCCCGGTACCATTTCTCTTCCCCACTTGATCGGCTGGTTGTATGTTGCCGTGGGCGCCTACTGGAGCGTGACGACCGATCTCTCCAAGACCCATGCGGGCACCCTGTCGGGCGTGATGAACATGGGCGCGAATGTGGGCGGTGTGATCTCTCCCAGCCTCACACCCTGGCTCGCCGATCACTGGGGTTGGACGGCGTCGTTACTTGTCGCCGCGCTCATTGCTCTCTGCGGAGGCGTCATGTGGCTGAAGATCGATCCGACGGAGGGCCTGAGGGAGTGAGGCGGTGGTGTGAATTCTTGACACAGCGGGTAACGCCAATGTAATTACACAAGAGTTCAGCAAGACAGCGGAGGAAATCGCCATGAAAGCTCGTGTTGTGAGAATCGGCAATTCCCAAGGCATCCGGATTCCGAAATCTGTCATTGAACAGTGTCACCTGCACGGAGACGTCGATCTAGAGATTCAGCACGGACAATTGGTTATTCGCGCGGCATCCAAACCGCGAGCCGGTTGGCATCAAGCGTTTGAGCAGATGCATCGCCACGGGGATGACCATTTGCTGGATCAGAAATCTGCAGCGATGTCCACATGGGATCGGAGCGACTGGACGTGGTAGTGTCCCGATTCGATGTCTTTCTCGTCCGCCTCGATCCTACAGAAGGGCGTGAAATTCGAAAGACACGCCCCTGTCTCATTATTTCCCCGGATGAAATGAATCAGCACATCGACACCGTCATCATCGCACCCATGACGACGAAAGGCCGCCCCTACCCGACTCGTGTCTCGCTTCGATTCAAGGGTAAGTCCGGGCAAGTTGTGCTGGATCAAATCCGGACAGTGGACAAAAGCCGCTTGGTCAAGCGTGTAGGAACGATCACCGATGTGACGCGCACGCAAGTCCTGACCCTGCTGGCCGAACTCTTTGCCCCGTAAGCCTTCATTCCAGCCTCACACCCTGGCTCGCCGATCACTGGGGTTGGACGACGTCGTTGCTGGTGGCGGCGCTTATCGCCTTCTGCGGCGGCGTCATGTGGCTGAAGATCAATGCGGCGGAGGGGTTGAGGGAGTGAATGAAACTAGGCGGCAAGGGCGAGGTCTAGGCACGTTGTTCACTCGCGACTGATAGAGCAAATCTCTATAATTTCCCGTCCTCTAGGAAGCTATAGTAACTCTGACGGTTAAAAATGATGTGATCAAGGAGTTCAATGCCGAGCGTGAGCCCTGCATTCTTGATCTTTTGAGTGATTTCGATGTCGGCTGTGGAGGGCTGTAGACTTCCGGCCGGATGATTATGCGCGACGATGATGGCGGAGGCACGATCGGATACTGCCTCCGCAAACACTTCTCGCGGATGCACCGGAGTCTGATCGATCAATCCAATGGTGACCACCCGAATGTTCAGAATCTCATTGGCGCCGTTGATAGTCGCGCAGAGAAAATGCTCCTGCTTGCGGTCGGCGTAATGCCGCACGTGAGGTAACAGGTCGGCGGGCGTCTGAATCTTTGCGCCTTCCGGCTTAATGCGACGCCGTGCAAATTCCAATGCCGCCAAGATCAACGTCGCCTTCGCGTCCCCGACACCGTCGAACGCACGCAGGTCATCCGCCCGCACCGCCAATCCCTTCGCATCGATGACCTTGGCCAGCTTGGCAGCCAAGGTCATGACATCAACTCCGCTTGTCCCCTTTCCGAGCAATACCGCAAGCAGCTCCTGGTCGCTCAGGACCGCCGCGCCGTTTCGCAGGAGTTTCTCACGCGGACGATCGTATTCCGGGATGTCGCCGATCCGCTTCGCCATAGAGGTTACGCCATAGCAGTCAGATGGGTGTGGATGACCGTGATCGCCATGATGTCGAAGATCCCTCCGGTGTCGGTGTACTTCGGGTCGGCTAGTTCCTCATACCGCGCGAGATCGTTGTAAGCCACTTGGATCTCGCCATTCACTTGGCCTCGGTAGGGGCCTTCGAGATAGAGCCGGTCGTCTCGATGACTCTGGACGGTTCCGCGAATGGCCGGGTCGCCCGTCTTCTGTTCCGTCACCTGTTTGATGTAGAGCGCCTCATCGTCGGTGATAGAATACTTAGTCCGAATCTCGTCGATCATGTCCTGAACCGAGACGTTCCTGACCGGCGGCCCTACTCCCTTTGTTCCCCTGCCGGGCTGTAGTTTCACCGGCCCGGTGCTGGTCATAACGCCTCGATATTCCACGGCTGCTTTGACAACCTCGGTCTGTCTGATTTGTTTCATCAAGTCGGACACGCTGCCCTGCTTGATGAGTTGAGGGCCGACATAGTCGGCGAAGGTCGCAAACTGCTTGACCTCCTGTGGGTACGAGAAGAAGCAGGACAGAAAGTGAAAGGCCTTGGCAAACCGGACAAGCAGATAGACGAACGCCTTTCGGTCGTCAGGTGACACGAGTGCGGCCTGAAAGCGAACTCGCAGCCCGCCCACCATGAACTGAACCTGTGGATCGCTCTTGGGCCCTAAGGCTATGAGATGGATCAGTTCGTCGGCATCCTTCTGTGTAAAGAGCCCGGCCGCAAGAATGTCCGACATCAGTGTGGTCACCAATTCCGGGTCCGGCTCTTCCGGTTCAAAGGGAGTTCCCTTCCGGTATTTGGCGAAGGCCTTCAAAATCGCCTGCGCGTTGTTCGTAAAATCGACGACGACCACACCCGTTTTCCCCTCATGACTCCGGTTGAGGCGCGAGACCGTCTGCACCGCATGACGGTCCACGACTGGCTTATCGAGGAACATGCCGGCCAGCAGCGGTTGGTCGAAGCCGGTTTGGAACTTGTTCGCCACGACCATGAGCCGGTAGTCGTTGCCCTCGAACCGGTCCTCGATCAACTCGCCTTCCTTCAACTCATTTAGGGCATGCTCGCTGACCGCTTCGTTGGTGGTGGGATGCACGAAGTCCGAAAAGGCGTACAGCACCCTATAGTCCGCACCGCGTTCTTTCAGCTTTTCCTTCAAGACATGGAAGTAGCGAAGACCGGCTATGCGCGACGTCGCCACAATCATGGCCTTGGCCTGCCCGCCGATGAGCGGCTTCACGTTCTCCTCGAAAATCCTCAGCATCACCTCGGCCTTGTATTGAATGAGGCCGTCGTCCTGGTAGGCCACGTTCTGCAACGCTTTCGACACCACGCCCTTTGGATAGACCCGTTCCTCGCCAGGAGTCGGCACGATGGAACAATGCAGGTGATAGAGTGTCTTGTAGGAAATGATGCTCGCCGCCACATCCACGATGTACCCTTCGGCGATCGCCTCGGCTTCTGTGTAGCTATCGAAGGGCGCGCCGAACAGGGTCACCGTTTCCGGTGCAGGCGTGGCGGTGAAGGCCACGAAGAGTTGATTGTGATCATGTTCGCGGATGATCTTGGCAATCCGTTCCTCCTCATCTTCACCCTCGGTTCCGGCATCTTCGATGTCTGCTTCTTCGGGTGTTCGGAACGGCACACGAATCGCGGCCCCCATGCGGCCTTCCTGCGAACGGTGCGCCTCATCGATCAGAAACGCGACGCGTAAGGTTTTTAGATCGGCGTTCGTGTTGATCTCTTCCAGCACCCACGAGAATTTCTGCTGCGTCGTCACGATGATCGGCTTGCGTTCCTTAAGAAACCGCGGCAGATCCTCGGATTTCCTCGCCAGACCGACCACGTGCTGGAGATGCGTGAACTTCTCGATATCGTCCCGGATGTTTGTATCGAGCGACTTGCGGTCGGTCAGAATGAAAATCACATCGGTCAGCTTCTCATTGGTGTCCGGCTTATAGAGACTGTGCAGCCGATCGGCCAGCCAGCAGATCGAGAGCGTCTTGCCGCTTCCTGCCGAGTGGTGGATGAGGTATTTGCGACCGATGTCCCCCGATGTCGTGAAGTGGAACAGGGCGTCATCAGCAACCCTCCGCACCATGCGGCTCTGATGGTAGCGAGGCAGGATGGTGAACGCCGGGCGCTCCGGTTTATCTGCCTCGGCATCGCGCCGGGGCACAAACACCAAAAACGAGGAGACCAACTCCAGCAACTGGTCCTTCGACAAGACTTTTCGATACAGAAACTCTACCGGATACTCTCCTTCAGTTTGCGGCTTGTTTGTGAGCCCGCTGTTGTGCCAGCGAAAGTGCTCGGTCCTGCGCGGGTCGGTCGCTGTCATCACGTCGCTCGTATCGGCGGCGAGATAGAGGAAGGGATACTGGAAAATCTTTCGACTGTGATCGCGCGCCACATACTGCGCCACCGCATCATGCACGTTCTGGTTCTTCTCGTGCTTCAGTTCCAGCGTGACGATCGGCAGACCGTTGAGAAAGAAGACGAAGTCGATTTCCTGATTGGTCTCCCCGAAATAGAAATGGGGCCGAAAAGTTAAACGATTCTCGCCGTAGGTCTTGGCCGCCGCGCTGTCTTGCGATCGGGGTTTTGGGTAGTAGAGGCGAAATTCCAAAGCACGCACCGTGAGGCCATGCCGAAGGATCATCCAGAGCGGGGTGCGAACCAGTTCCTGCCGAAGGGTGCGAAAGACTTCGTCGCGCGTGTCCGTGCCGTAGTCGTCTTTTAATTTCTGAATTTGCTCGGCTTGTGTGGCGGTGAGAAAGGCCCAGAGGTGGTCTTCTGCAAGGCAGTGATCGGTATCCGTAATCTCGGTTTGCTCCAACACCGGATAGCCGTGCCGGCGAAGGAGGAAGTCCGCGATGTCCTGTTGAAAGGTCAGCTCCGGGGCTTTTTTGCGCGCCATGATCGTGCGGCCCGGTTCGTTGCGCTGCGCCGTTTCGCACGATACAAGGCCGGTGGCTCGGCCACATGATCGGCGGCATCTTCCGGTTCGAGTACCACCCGTACACGGGCATGGAGTTCCTGCGCCACACGGCGCAACATGCTCAACGAATGTCCTTCGTAGGAGGGCGATTCGAGCCGGCTGACCTGTTGCTGGGACGTCTTGAGTTTGCGCGCCAAGTCCTTTTGGGAGAGACCGGCCTTTTCACGAAGCACCGCAATCTGCAACGCCACATCCCACGCCTCGCCCGCTTGCTTGAACCGCTCTGCGAAATTCGGATCGCGAAGTTGAGCTTCGAGGTGCAGGTCAAAGTTGGTTTTCTTTTTCATGTCATTCGTTCCTGCCAATCGTGCATTCGCTCCCGGGCAGTCGTGATGTCACGGGGCGCAATGGCCTGGCCTTTGTTGCGGATGCCATGCACGGCGACAATTCGCCGGCCTTTCATAAAGAACCACAGCACGCGAGTGTTCAGCTTTCCGACGTGGCGCAGTTCGAACAATCCGCCGCCCAGAGCCTTTGCCAACGGTTCTCGATGGGCCTGTCGGCTTCGAAGTTTTGCCAAGCCGGCGAAGATTGCCGCACAGTCGTCCGGATCGCTTGCCAATAACGCATCAAGAAACTCGCGTACAGGGCACCGTCCCGCCACAGTTTCATAATACTCTACGGTGAATTCCATGTTATGGCAACACCAAATTTGATGTATTGTGCTCGGTGATGCGACGTTGACCGGTGACACACTCATGAATGAGGGACTTGCGGTAGGCGGTCAGGGTGGTGATTTGGCGGTTAATCGATGCCGTCAGTCTCGCAAAGTCGGCATTGCACTGCTCAACGAAACCGCAGATGGAGTGCTGTTCTGAAAGAGGTGGGAGTGGGATCACGAGATAGTTGTACTTCGCTGCACTGATGTTTTGAATCGTGGCTTGTGTGAAGGTCAAATTCTTCCAGGTCTCGTAAGCTGTTGTTTTAGTGAAGAGATACAAGAACAGTGGATTGATCTTCCATGGAGCGGTTCTGGCCCTGATGAGATATCCCGCGAAACACGCATCTCCTTGGTAGTCGCGGAACAAGAACGTTTTGCCTACGGTTGCCCCACTTCGTGCAAACAGCACGTCGTTGGTCACGAGCGGTGCCTCACGCGCAACCTCACGTGGCAGGGATCGAAACGTGTCGTCGCGAAGGGCGCCACTCTCGTCGAAGTCAGTGATGCGCAGGTAGCGCGGCAGTTCGCGGTCTTCGAGCTCGGCAGCTTCATTAAGGCCGTAGGTCAATGGCTCAATGAGAAGACGCTTTAGAGACGGAGCGGTCCAATGGGTAGGGATGTTACCCAGCCAATGCTGACCAGACGTCTTGAGCTGTACCGCTGGGTTCAGACCGCGTACCATTGCTCGAGTGATTGTCGACTTTCTGGTCCTCTCCAGCGCTTCGATCTGCCGGCGCTTGGCTGCCACCGCCGCGTCGATCGCCGCGCAACTCGCATCCAAATAGGCGATTACCTTCTCTTGTGTAGTCCTGTCCGGCAGAGGAATCTGAATTTCGCCAAGATCCCGCTGTCCAAGACCCTGACGGGAGGCTCCGGTGAAACCTGCGAATATCTGGTCTTGCCCCCAAGGTGCGGCAAGACAGTATGTCAGGAAACGGTGGTCAAGGCGGCTCGAAGGGCGAATGATGCAGACATGCTGGTTTACGTTTCCTTCACCGAAGCCATCTGGAACGAACGTACAACGCCCGATCGAGGCTCCCGTGATATTTAGCAAGACATCCTTTTCCTTTAGCTGAGTGCCTCGCATTTCCGCATGAATTTCTTCATCGATGAAAGCAACGTCATCAAGCCTAATGCCTTCAAAATGAACGTTCTGGCTGCGAAGCAACGGTATACCAGAGTCACTATAAGATGTCGCCCCTCCAGTTGGCGTGACTCCACTACCGATCTTTGAGACATTGTCCTTGATTCGGTCCAAAGGCCAAGCTGTGCCCTTTCCCAAGAAATTGGCCGACGTGCATTCAGTCACTTATCTAACCCTTTCAGCATCTTTTCCGCTTCCTTCTCCAGTCTCCAAAATTCAGCCAGCAATTCCTTGGCAGGCGTCGGCGGCATGTATTTGTAGAAGTATTTGTTCGGCAGGATTTCGTAGCCGAGTTGCGGACTGTCTTCCCAGAGGATAATTGGCCTCGCGATCTCGCGCTTCAAAAAGGCCTCGATGTTTTCGCCATGCGGGATGTACTCGTCGTCTTTCACATAGTGCCGATGGGTCCACTCGACTGTCAGAATCTCCGGACCGTTCGTCATCAAGGCCTTAAACACCTTGGTGGCGTTGTCCTTCGGACCCAAGCTCAGCGTTGCGATCTGTTCCTTCCTGCCCTCTTTGATCCGCACGCGGAAGATCAACTCGCTGTCATAGAACTCCTGTTCCTTCTTGATGTTCGCCGCCGTGAAGGACTTTTCATAAGGCTCCGTGACGATCGCGGGCTGATCCTGGTCGTCTGACTGCCAAAACACCACGCTGACCTTGTGATAGGCGAAGTCCTCGCGATGGAATAGTTTGACGTGCTCGTCGGCAAACCCGTCCTTCCAACCGTCGTGGTAACGGCTTTCAATCCACAGCCGATGCGCATCGGTGATTCGGTTGCGTTTGTTGCCGAACGACTTCGGCTCCTTTTCGTATTGCTGGCGGGCATCGATGAGCATCACCTTGTCCTTGTGCGACGCCGGCTTGTCGTTCCGTAACAGCCAGATGTAGGTGAAGATGCCGGTGTTGTAGAAGAGCTGATCGGGCAGCATCACGATGCAGTCGAGCCAATCGTTCTCCAGAATCCAACGGCGGATTTCACTTTCGCCGGAACCGCAATCGCCGTTCGAGAGCGGCGATCCGTTGAAGATGATGGCGAGGCGGCTTGCGCCTTTCTCCGGTTCCTTCATCTTCGCCAACATGGTTTGCAAAAACAGCAACGCGCCGTCGTTCACGCGCGGCATACCGGCTTTGTATCGCGTGCCTTGTAGCTTGCGGGCCTCCGTCTCATAGCCGTCCTTCCCGCCCCACGTGACGCCGAAGGGCGGATTTGACAACATGAAGTCGAACCGGAATGTAGACTCAGGCAGTTGATCCCCTGGCTCTTTGCTGCGGGGATCGTGCGGGATCAGGGAATTACCAAGATGTACCTTGGCTTGCCGGTCGTTCTTAATGAGCAGGTCCGCCTGGCAAATGGCGTAGTTGGTCGGCGAGAGTTCCTGCCCGTGCACGGTCACGAATTGCTCCACATTGGCCCGCTGTTGCTCGGTGGCTGCGCGGTCGAGCAGATGTTCTTTGGCGACCGACAACATGCCCCCCGTGCCGCAGGCCGGGTCGTAGATGGAGATGTGCCGCTCGGGAGTGGGAATCTCCAGCAACTCGACCATCAGGCGAATGATCTCGCGCGGCGTAAAATGTTCTCCGGCTTCTTCACCGCTTTGTTCGGAGAATCGGCGGAGCAGTTCTTCATAGACATATCCCATTTCCAACGGCGAGAGCTGAGCCGGGCCGAGCGGCAGTTCTTTGTACTGGTTGAGGATCGGCGCGAGGCGGTTGTTCTTCACCATCTGGCCGATGGTGTTGCGGTAGTTAAAGTGATCGATGATGTCGTCCACGTTCTTGGAAAAGCCGTTAATGTATTTTCTGAACGTCTGATCCAGTAGTGTGGGCTCTTCTTCGTAGACTTTGCGTAGCGTCAGATTGGTCTTGTTCGAAAACGGCGCCGTGGTGAGTTCGAGGCCTTTGACGAGCTTGGCCAATTCCTTTTCAGTCAGTTTCGGACGCTTGGCTCGGACTTCTGTTGTTTTGTCTTCTCGCCATTTGATGAGCACGCACTCCAAGCGGCGGATGACGATAATCGGCAGGATGACGTTCTGGTATTCGTAGGCTTTGAACTTGCCGCGCAGCCGTTCGGCGGACTTCCAAATTTCGTCGGCCAGATTGTCGAGTTTGGGTTTGTTGAGGGACAGTGCCATGTGAATCGGCCTCTTGGTCAGGAGAAGAGGATCGCTGTCAGATCAAATCTGCCAGGTCGCGCCGGCGAAGAATACCTGCTTTCGTGCCAAGAAATCACCCTGTTGAATGGCTAGGTTCAGGGCAGCTACCTTGAGTACAGTCACTGGTAGGAGTGCGAGGTGTTTCTACAACGGCGCGTGTTCCATCAGCCTGCGAAGTGACAAGTTTTTCCATTGACCGCTGTAGCAAGCCTACCCGCCCATAGACTGCACGTTTCCGGTCATGCACCCTCGCCTCCCTGCCTCCGGCATCCATACCCTAGCATTGCGGTGTGACATCCGGGGTCACAGGGGAACAACTTCGCCGCTCGTATCTCGTGAAGCGTATCTCGTTCGGAAACAAAAGCTGATGGCGTATGGCAGATAGCAGGACCTCGGAATCCGGAAGATCGTCGCTCGTCGTTCGTGAAGCCTCTTTCGCCGGGATCGGGAAGGGCACGAGTCGCCTCAGCGCTTCTGTCCAGGCCCACCCAACGGCGCAAACGGTACGGTCGGGTTGAACTCATTGATGGGGTTCAGCGGATTCTCCGGGCGGTACCGATTGATGGGGTTGAACGGATTGTTCGGATTGAATTGGTTGATGGGATTGGCGGGGTTGTTGGGATCGTACTGGTTGATCGGGTTGAAGGGGTTTGCCGGATCGTAGGCATTGGCGGGGTTCAAGGGGTTATCCGGCTGATACTGGTTGATGGGATTGAAGATGTTAAAGTCCCGCTGGTACTTCTCGTCGAACCCCGGCTCTGCCCAGGTTGTCGAGGTCGACGCCAGAATCAGCAGCAGTACCACTGGAAGCCATAAAGATCGCATAGTGCCCTCCTCTTCTGCCCGGTCACCTGCGACTGTAACCGATGACCGTGACATCCGGGGTCACAGGGGAACAAATACCCGTCTCGCGCTGTTCGTGAAGCGTATCTCGTGGGGGGGGAAGAAAAGCAGCTCGTCCGGAGGGCCGTGAGCCACTCCTGCCCCTCATGCGCGGGTGACTTCGGCCGGTTGCGGCTGGGTTTGGATGCCGCTTATCTTTTGGCGTAACCGACGACGGCGCAAAGTCCCTGCAGCACACTGTGCACGGTTTGCGGAGAAAGGGTGCCGAACGTCTTAACGATACTGCTCTCGGATAAGGTAAAGACTTTGTCTAATCTGATCCATGAGGGTTTGGGAAGCGCCCCGTCGAGTAAGTTGGCCGCCCCCACTTGGAGGGCGTGATGTTGTTGCTCGACAGTGGTGATCGCGAGACCGATAAAATCAGCGTGGCGATCAGGCGGAGTCAAAACCATCACTGGACGTTTTTTCGTTGCCTGCAGGTCCGAAAATGGGAAGGGAATCAAGACCAGATCTCCTGGCTTACACGCCATTCCAAACCTCGTCGTCCTGGTTGTCCCACACATGGCGCATGGCCGGCTCCTGTGCCTGTTTCAATTCTTCGGTGAGACGATCCCTGAGGCCATGCTTCATTTCAATGTATCCAATGAAATCCAGAACTTCTTGCGCGAGAGGGTCCGGAAGTTTTTGCACTTCCTTAAAGATTTTCTCCGCCGTCGACATCGATGCCTCCTTTTCAACCCACCAGCAACATATGCAACAGATGCATTATGGTCTGAAGACCATCCGGACACAACTCTTAGGCATTCTCCGACACCCCGTTCTGAGAAGCGGCGCTGATCACAGACATGCTAGATCAGGGAGATGTCGTTCGTGAAAGGTCACGTCCGGAGAGCCTTGAGGCCTCCTGCCCCTCATGCGCGGGTGACCTCGGCCGGTTGCGGTACTCCGGAGGAATCCAGGTCATAGGCGTAGGCCTCTTTCATCTGTACGTTGCCGCTGTCCGTATAGACGAACAGGCGTTTGCCGTCGGTGCGTGTTTTCACGAGGCCGTAAGCGGTGCGGCTGAATCCGTAGAACGGCCCTCGTTTTTTGGCCTTCTTCTCGTCCTGCAGGCGGGACGGCCCCTCCTCCTCAAAGAACGCGACCAATTCGGTGACGAAGATGAGCGGCTCGGGCACGCGGGACCATTTGCCAAGGGCTCCCATGAGTGTGGCTCGCGGATGGATGTATTCCTTGCGGGCGCTCTCGTCCCCGCTCGACACGACGCTCACGATCGGCGAGACGGCTTGAATGAACGCGCCGGAGAAATCGGCCGACCCATGATGCGGCACCTTGAACACCTCCGACCTCAGGTTCAGGTTGCCCCGGTTGTGTTCCCGCGCCAGAGTCCGGCTGGCTTCATCGTTGAGATCGCCGGAAAACAGGAAGCTGAACCCGCCGTAGACCAGACGGAACACGATCGAGTGGCCGTTGATGGTGTGGGAGGCGGAGTGGCCGGTGAAGCCTTCGTCGGTCTCGCTCAGCGAGTCATGCCCGATTCTCGGTCCTTTCGGCGGCTCTCCGAGAAATTTCAGCGCCGGTTGTCCGCCCACGGTTGTGGTGAGCGGCCCAAGGGTTTCCATGCGCAGATCACCCCGGTTGAAAAACTCAAAGGCCTGATTGTCTCCGAACTGCAGACGCCGGAAGCTCACTTCACTCCGGCTGTTGTACGTGGTTAAGGTATTTTTCCATTCTCGAAACGGCTCGTTCATGTCCGCATCGGCCACGTCGAGCAGATTGTCTTCCAGCCCCGTGAGGTAGAGTTGTCCGTTGACCGTTTTGGTCGGCCCCAGCAGCTTGGTGTCGGGAACGGTCTTGTTGTTCATCTTGCTGGGGCGTTTCACGATGCCGTTGTGATACACCCGCTTCGGCTGCATGAAGAAGCGTTTGCGCTTCACGTTGTTCGTTTCCGACTTGAGGATTTCTGGAAGGCCTGCGAAATGGTCCGCATCTCCGTGAGTGACGAGGATGCAGTCGATGGGTTGGGGGTTCTCTGCCGTGGTCCCTCGAAATCGGCCGGCCAGGTACCGCGCGAACATCTGGTTGTCTCCCCCATCGACCAGAACGATCTTCCCGTCCGGCGATTCGATCACTGAGCCGTCGCCCTGCTGGACATCGACGAAATTGACCTTCAAGACCTGATTGTCTGCGAGAGGCCTGGTCAGGTTGGCGATTTTGATGCGGGACGATTTTGTCGGTTCGATATAGCCGGTGATGGCTTCGGGGAGGATGCTGCCGTCGGGTTTCTCGCGAAAGATGGTAATGCCGACTTCCAGGTGTGTCGCGGCTACTTTTAACAAGGTGACTTCGTCGCCCCAGGCAATGGTCCGGATCAGCTTCTTCCGACCCCGTTCCGCCCACACATCCGCCAGATCGATATTGAGCACGACTGTGTCAGGCATAGGTCCCCCCTTGTAGGCTGCTGATGAAGACTGCCGGCGGCGATCCCGGTTGCCCGTATCCTTAGATTCGACCCTCGACTATGCTCGGTCATCGGCGCCCCGACGGTTTTGGCAGAGAATACGCCGTTCACTGGGAGAAATCACGCCCGCCAAAACGGACGCCGTCGTTCGCGATGCATGGTCCGGTGCATGCCGGATCGGCCCTCTTGCCGTTGGAATCTCCGCCCTGTTACATTTGCGCCATGATCATGCAATTTCAGAAAAAAGATCCGCGTGCCACGATCACCACCAAGTTCGGGGAAATCAGGATTAAGTTCTACCCGGACGATGCGCCGCGCCATGTCGAAAACTTCATCAACTTGGCGAAGATGGGCTTCTACGACGACACGACGTTTCATCGCGTGGTGCCGGGGTTCATCATCCAGGGCGGCGATCCGCTGAGCAAGACATCCGATCGGCTCTCGCACGGCACGGGCGGGCCGGGGTACTTTTTGAATCCCGAGCCGAACGACCGGCCGCATAAACGCGGCGCCATCTCCATGGCAAAGATGCCGCGCGACGGCACCAGCACCCGCGACTTCAACGATAACGGTTCGCAGTTTTTCATCTCACTGCAGGACAACGGCGGGTTGGATCGACGCTATTCGATCTTCGGCGAAATCATCCGGGGGATCGAAATTATCGACATGATCGCGAAGCTGCCCTGCGATGAGCGCGACAACCCGCTCGAAGCCATTCGCATGAAGGTGACGGTGAAGGAATAGAAGGGGCACTCGCTGTATCCTGTCGGTTCTCCTCAGAGTGGTATTGTGCTACACTTCGCGACATGACTGCCCTCGATCAACCATCACCGTCCTCATTCAAGTTGCTCCCTGCCTATCTCAATACAGACTCCATCAACGAGGCACTCCAGACTCCACGTGGGCGTCGCATCCTGTGGCTTGAAATCGTCCTGAACGATAAACCGGACTGGTCGGCCTGGCGGAATGACCCTGAATTCGAAGCGGTGTATCGCAATGCCTGTCGCTGGTACACGCAGTATCGTCGTCTGATTACCTATTTGTTTAACCGCGCGCCCCTCCCCGATGATTCAGGGCCGATCGATTTTCGAGACTACCGGACTTTTGCCGAGGCACTCCAATTTGCCTACCATCACCGCTGACCGTCTGATTGCGTTACTGGAGCAGTTCGTCAAGACAACCGGACAGCCGATTGACTTGCTTCTTGTCGGGGCGCTCGCGATGCAATGTTATGGTCTACGAGAACGCTACACGAATGACGTGGACGGCGAACTCACCGGCCCACTCCAGCCGTTGGTCACGTTTCTCACCGATGAAGGTGTGCCGGCAGATCTCACGCAGGACATTTCAGGATGGTCCATCGTGGCGATGCCGCCAGGGTATCGAGCACGCGCCACGGACCTTGTTTCTCATCCGGGTCTGCGCATCCGTTTGCTGGAGCCGGTCGATTTTGTGATCGCAAAACTTCGTCGAGGCATTGAGCTTGATTTGGACGATGCGCTCTACGTTGTCCATCGATTTGAGATTTCTCGAACTGCCATTGAACAGGCTGCGGCTTCTGCCATTGCTGCCTCCCCCCAAGATACGGCATTATTTTTATTCCGGAAGACAGTCGAGTTATTTTGTCGGCTACTTCCGGAGTCGCCCGCATAGCCTCCAGGTGGCATCGATCTTCGCACGAGCCAAGGCAAGGTACCCATGAGGAGATTACGACTGATTTTGAGCAACGGCCTTCTGTTGGTCATCATGGTTTTGCCGGGCTGCGATACGGAACGTCACCGTCTGATGACCGACCACTATCCGTCTTACCCCGAGGGCATGCGCTGGGCTATCGATCACGGGAAGATTCTGCGAGGGATGAACCAGGATCAGGTCTACCTCGCACTCGGGTCGCCGGTGTGTAAAAAGGACGTGGATGACGAAGGGCGGATGGTCACGGTCTGGCTCTACCCGCCCATCGGCCGGGATGCCTGCGTGACCAGCGCATTTCGTGTGTACTTCGAAGAAGGCGTCGTCACCACCTGGGACCGCTTCACTACCCCCACCCGATATACCGATCCGGCCGGCGGCATGCCGGCCTACTAGCAGGAGGGTGAAAAAGCCTCCCAGCTTTGTTCTCGCATCGCTTCGATCCTCAACGTACCGCAAGGGTACGCCTCGTCCCTTCGCTCGCTGCGGCCGCGCTGAGCGGACTTTTTGACCCTCCTAGCCATGCCCTGCGGAGCGGGAAAGCGTGAAGACGTGCCAGATGAACAGACACATGTGCACTGAAAGTCGCACGACGGTTCTGAGATGTGGGAATATGGTGCTGGTTGCTCATTTGGTCATTCGGCGAAGCCGCAGCCGATGAAAGCATCGGAGGCGTAGCCTTTGGCTACGTTGAGCGAGCTGAGAGACGGGAAAACGACGGCGTATGTCTCTTCGCAGGCTGCTCAAAAAGCCGTCTGCCGAGGCCGCAGGTGAGGCAAAACCGGAGGCGTAGCCTCTGGCTACGTTGAGGATTTTGACGAGCTGAGAACGAAAGTAGGCGGTTTTTTCAGCAGCCTGCGCTAGAAGAAGACCATGCTGGCATACGTCACCGTCGAATTATACTGATCCGTGATCCCGCGATCATACCGCAACACCTGCCCCGTCTCCGCTTGAATCAACCGCAGCAGGGAGTAGATCGGCGAGAAGCCGGAAATGCGTCGCTGATCGTTTTCCTTTTGAATGAACTTCGCGAACTCTTCCGGATCGCGGTTCTCGACGTGCTTGAGCATTTCGAGATCGATCTGCATGCAGCGGTGGAAGGAGAAATCCGTCGGCGGCGCCGAGTCGCCGTACCGCATGCCGATGTGGGCGAGTTCCGCCCCCACGACTACACAGTAGTTCCTGCCGGTCGCCACGAGGGCATCTTTCAGGGCCTGAAGAAACGTCTCGACCTGCTCCCGTATTTGCGGATCGCGCAGGCTGTCCGCCGAAAACGATGTGAGGATCGGAACAATCGTAAACGGCCGGTCCTTGCCGAGACTCTCTTGCAGGAACGGCAGCTGAAATTCCAATGCATGTTCATTGTGATGTGCCAATTCGTCGGTGAAGGCTGAAGGAATGTGCTCGCGGAGGCGATCGGTGACCGTGCGGTCGACATTCACGAGCCCCAATGGTGTCTCGAAATCTTTGTCCGTCATCGCCACGGGATGTTCGAGCCCCGAGTAGGCGGTGCCGATGAGCACGTACAGGTCCGGCTGCTGGGCTTCCTGCAATTCTTTGTAGGCCCAGGCATAGATCGGTCCGGCATGTTTCAGTTCGTAGGTCGGTGCGACGAGCCCCTTGATGAGCTTCCCCGCATGCTCCGATTTTTTAACCTCCGGTCCTTCTTTTGAAATGAAGAACCCGTTGATCTGGGCGCGGAGCTTGGCGGCGTCGGCTTCGTAACTGCGGCCGGCAAACTGCGGGAGTCGCGCGGGCGCCTGGCGATAGGCGGTCAACGCCTGTTGCTTGGCCTGCTCGGTGCGTGTTCCTTCCAGGAAGAGTTTCGTGTCCAGATCGGCGAGCAGCTGCTCGACCTTATTCGGCATGAGGAACTCGCCGAACCGCTTCAGGTAGAGCGCGCCGATATCCTGGACGCTGTGCTCCCCGTCGAGGTGCTGCACGATGAAGAAGTAATTCAACGGCAGGACCAGTCGTTCCTTGCTCAGCCCGGTCGGGTCCCAGAGGACAATGTACTGCTCCTCCCCTTCCTTGATGGGCGAGAATTGGAGGTTACGCAACAGCGGGTACTGCGCGGGATCTTTAGCGGCGATGGTCGGCGTTGATTCCATAATGAGCGGCATTGTAGCGGAGGCCACTTCTCAGGCGCAACAGCCTTAGCGGGATGCGGAAAAATGCCTCCAGCGGCGTTCTCGCGTCATTCAGAGTTTCAACGTACCGCCGAGGGTACGCCTCAACTCTTCATTCGCTGCGGCCTTGCTGGAGGGCCTTTTTGCGCATCCTGCATGCGGGGCTGATGGCTACAGGGTCGCTGCCGATCTGCTCTTGCACACGACGAGATACGAGCGACGAACGACGGCACCGGGTGGCAGCCCGGTGCCTACTGTTTCGGCGGATGGGCGTTGCCGCGCCGGCTGAGGACAATCAGGGTGGCGACGGTCAAGAGGAAGAGCCAGAGCGTGGGGCGGCCATAGGAGGCGTCGGAGAATTCGATCAGGTCCGTGAGGCGGCCGATCAGCAGCGACATGCGGGCCATGACGGTATAGCCGAAGGCTGCGCCGAAGGAGATCATGAGAAAGAGGATGCCGGCGCGTGCGACAGCCTTGCCCGGTCCTGAATGTTCCACGGAGAAGAAGAAATAGAACAGGACCGACACCACCCCGATCAGAATGATGATGCCGTTTAAATGGCTTGCGGGGTTCAGGAGTGAATAGTCGAACGTGATGCCGCCGCCCGGGGCCGCGGCCAGGAGCGGGCGAACCGTGTCTTCGATCTGTTTCAGGATAAACGACGAAATGGTGCGAGGGATGGCGAGTCCGGCGCCGATGCCCACGATAAAGGCGAAGGCATACCGCGAAAGCCAGGCGGCCTTGGGCACATAGCGCGTCAGCATGAGCATGCCGATCGCGACGGGGATCAACAGCGACCATTCGCCCTTGTCGAGGATCGGGTGCACGATGAGGGTCATGACCACTGTGTCGTAGGTTTTGACGATCGTATACCCGAGCGAGACGCCGACGTACAGATGCTCCGCCAGCTTGAACAGCGGGTTATCTTCATACAGGAACGACAGGATGAAGAGGGTCAATCCCGTGGCGATCCAGGCGCCGAGTATGACGTCGAACGAAAGATCCATGCGGCTACGATCCTAACCCGTCGTGCCGGCGTTGCTGCCGCCGCAACGAGAAGTAAAAGAGGTTACAGATGGCGACGAGCACGATGATGGCGAGGTGCGTGGCCGACTGCGCATCCATTCCGGCGACCGCCTTCCCCTTCTGCCCGATCAAGGTTTCGTATTCCGCCGCTCCGCGCAACCCGCCGATCAAGCCGTTGATCTGGCCGCTTCTGAGCAATGGATACAGGCCAGGCGCAATCACGCCGGTACAGCCGCCGCCGAGTTCGAACTTATATTTGTCCTTCCCGAAGACGTACCAGGCTTCGACCCCCGGATTACCTGCGCCCAAACTCACCGCATAGGTTACATCGCGCAGGTTCTGCACGCCGGCCAGTACCGGCAGGCCCTTGGTCGCCTTGCCGCCATAGTCGGCGGGGAAGGCATTGTAGAGGTCCTGCCCCATGTTGAGGATCACGGCGCTGCCGCCGGGACTCCAGCCCAGGAACACATAATCCTTCCCGTTTTCCTTGCCTGCTTCCTTCGCGGTTTGCGACAGGATTTGGTCGGCCAACCCGGTGCCGGACACCCAGAGGGTCATGGCGACCACGCGCAGATTCTTCTTGAAGGCATGGCGCAGGATGGCGATGGCCTGCGGATAGAGCTCGGGTTTGGACGCGGGATCGAAATCCAGCGACAACAGGAAGACCGATCCTTCGGGCAAGTTTTCGATGTAGTCGTACACGCCCCGCACTTCCGACGAGATCTTGATGGGCAGTCCCACGGGAAAGAGCAGCGGCAGGAGTGTGCAGAGGCCGATCACCAGAAAGATGATCCGCCGGTCGATCCGCAACATGCGTTCAGCGAGACTCATACGCCGTTCCTCGTGAAACGTGACGGGTATCTCGTCCGGAAACGTTGGCGCTTCATGAGCGACGAGCGACGCGTCACGTTATTCCTTCCCTCCGCCCAGATACGAGCGTTCGACGCCGAAGATGATCTTGAACGAGAGGGCTACCGCGCCCAGGCTGACGCCGATCAAAATGGCGCGCCGCACGGACGCGTTTAAGACATTCAGAATCCAGCTGGAGAGGTCCCCGCTGATCGGCAACATATATTCCCCGAGCGGCACCCGGCCCATCATCACGATGACGGCGGCCACCAACAATACCGCCGCCTCGCGGCTGCGTGCCCGGAACGACCGGTAGGCGGCCGAGGCAATGAAGAAAGCCAGGATCGCGAACATGGTCCCCTGCAGCGGGACCAGCGTGTAGGAGTAGACCCATCCAAACGAGGTCAATGCGCCGTCGACGCTTTCTTTGCCGCCGTTCCAGAGCCCCACGATGATGGTGCCGAGCATGCCGACGTAAAGGACGAGGCTGTACGCCCATCCGGCTTCCTTCCGTCTGATTTTGGATGCATGCACGTGAAAGAGGCTGGTAATGCCCAGCACGAGCGCGAAGCCGCCGATGATCTGCAGCCATTTGGTCACGGTGGTCAGCAGTTGTTCCGAGGCCGGATGCGGCACATAGTACTGCGCGGCCATGACGAGGCCGGTGACCATCGTGATGAGCAGCGGCAACTGTCGGCGAAGGAACATCATTTGAGATCCTTGAAGAGGTCGAGGAGCGGCTGCGCCCAGTTGTTGCCGGTGATCACGGCGAGCGTGGCCAGCAACGTTCCGACTCCGATCACACCCAAGACGAACGCCTTGCCCAGGTCCTGCCCGCGCAGGGTCCCGATCTGGATCGGCTCTTTCGACAGGTAAGCGCTGGCGGCATAGAGTTCTTCGCCGATCAGGGTGTAGTCGCAGGTGGTCACGAAGAACGGCAGCTGGTGATCGGAGTCGGTGCCGGCGATTTGAATCGCTCCGGTGCTGGCGCCGGTTTCCGTCAACAGCAGCGATTCGGCAAAGTATGAGCCCATGAAAAAATTGGCCGCCGGCTTGCGGCGCAGCATGATGCCGTCCACTGCCGCGGTGTAACTGAACTGGTCGCTCGTGATGAAAAAGTTCGCGTCTTCCTTGAAGAGGTCCGGCTTGCCGGCTTCCATATAGGCTTGTTTGGTAATTTCCTGGCAGACGGCCATGGTGATCGGCTCGCGGTGCGGCACCAGCAGTTCGGTTTCATAGGCGGCGGCCTTCTTGGCCACGCGCCCCAGGATGACGGCGGCGGCGATGGTCGAAGGGTCGTTCATGTCGTGCGCCCCGGTCATGTAGAGGATCGGCTTGCCCAATTCCGTGGCGCGCCCGATGGCTTCATCGACGGCATCCAGCCCGGGAATGCGCCGTAAGAAGATCTCTTTCCGCTTGGCCAGGTTGATGGCGTAAAACACGATGCCGCCGAACATCAAGGCCAGCACCAGGTTGTTGACTTGGTTCCAGTTCATCCAGTTCGGTTCAGGGGAGGCGACGAGCGGTAACGCGATGAATCGTTCCTGGCCGTTCACCGCGGCGACGGTAACGGCATAGGACTGGGTCGCCTTAAGCTCGATGCCTTTCCCGTTCTTGAGCAGGAAGATGTGGTCGCCGGGGTCGCCGGATCTTGTCCACCAGGCGGTCTTGCCCTCGCGGACATAGCGGGTGTTGGCCGGAAATTCCGCCACGATCTTCCATGCGGACGGGTCTGAAGGCACGCTGCCTTCGTGCAGGAGGATTTGATATTTCCACGCGGCGCTGTCGCTTGCCGAGGGAGCCCAGAGAACCGTGAGGCTGCCTCCCCCGTCGCTGGGTGTGTCGATGACCCGAAGCCGCTGCGGCGGAGTTTGTGCCGAGACGAACGACGGCAGGCACGCGAGCATCGCGATGGCAAGGAACAGAATACGAAGGCGAGGCTGTCGGCGGCTCATGCTCCCTCGATCACTTCGATGTTGGCGCGAGGCACCACGGTGGTCGTGCCGTCGGGAAACCGGACTTCGAGTACGCGGACTTCACTTTCCGTCGGGATCGCTCTGAGCTCCGATGGCAACCCGGACACCGCGCCGATCTTGCCGAACAACGGATCGCGAATAATCCGTACGGGATCGCCGAGTTGAATCCCTTCGCGTTCGACCCGGTCCGGCCGGGCGGCGACGGTGCGTGCGGTCTGTGGAATGATGATTTCCGGACGAATCACACCGGCGCGGATTTGCGTCGCGCCCGAAACAGAGGCCTTGTGCCCCGCCCGGGCGGACAGCAACGCAAACGTCTTGGGCGCCATCGGGATCGTGCCGAAGCCTTCCGTCAGGATCAACGTGAAGCCGACCTGTTCGGTGCCGGTAATGGCCACGCCGAGATCATACCCGAGGAGCGCGCGCAGATCTTTGTCGTGAATCCCGCCGACGACGAGACCGATGACGCCGAGTTCCTTCGCGCGGGCCATGGTAGCGGCGGAGAGGAATGCGCCTCCGATTACGATCTTGCCCTTCATCGCCGGCGTCAAATGCTCAGGCGTCATGGGTTGATCCGGCGCCGTGACACCCATGACCAATTCCCCGCTAGTCTCCCCGCCGATGCCGAAGATGCCCTGCACCAGACTGCAGGAGGTTTCGACCGTCACGCCCTGCTCGGGGTGCACGTCGACGATCGAGCCGTCGACATAGCCGCGCAATTCGAGGATGCGCGGCGGTTCCCGTAACAGGATCTGGCCGGTGATGGTGGACACGGATTCCACTTTGCCGGTGATCGGGGAACGGATTTCCGTCTTAAACCATTTGATGAACGGTTTATTCTCCGCCAGCACGTCGTCTTTCCGGACGGAATCGTTTTCCTTCTTGATCAGGTAGTCGTTGATCTCATCCGGCGCGATGCCCAGCTGGTTCGCCAGGTTGAGCGGGACGACTTTGCCCGGCAACTCGGCGCGGGCCACCGCTGTGTCCGCGTGCACCGCGTCCCCCACCTTAACCAGGACGGTCCCGGGCAGCGGCAGGATGCGCCTGCGGCGAACGGTGGTCTGTTCGGTGACGGTCAATCCTGGTGTATACGAATGCGCCATAGGTCAGTGTTCGGAGCTAATAGCGAATGGCTGATAGCCGATGGCAACGAGCCCGAAGCCAAGAGCGAATTGGAGATTGTGTTGTGTGTACACTTTGAATGGAGGATGCGATTGCACAGCTTCTCTTCTCCGTACCATTTGCTATCTGCTCCCCGCTCTTTACCATACGCTCCCGGCGTGCGGCTCTCAGCTCCCTTTCGGGTACAAGCCGACGGCCTGGTACCATCTGGTCAGCATGGCGACGCGGGCTGCCTGCTCGCCCGGCAACTGCAACGGACGACCGCGTCCATCGAGCATGAGGCCGACCACACCGCCCTGTACCGTTTTGGTGAACGACTGTCCCGGTCCGTTTCCGAGATCGACCTGTTTGGCCGGTTGCATCGTCACCGTGGCCTGCTGCTCTCGCGTCAAGGCAAAGAGTTTGAGATCTCCGAACGCCAGCTGCCCCTTCTCGATTCGTCCATCGGGTAGCGCGATTTCATAGTCGGCGCAGCGCTCCCCGTCCTTCCCCTGTCCGATCGGGGCAATGCAGGTGCCGAGATAGACCATGCAATCACGGATAAATACATCGGTGGCGGCCTGCTCGTTCACGGTGGAAAGTACGCCGAGATGCGGCATCATGAAAATGCTGTCGACCGACAGCGTTGTGACACCGAGCGGTTCATAGGCATCCACCATCATCAGCATGGACTGGATGCGGCGTGGCGCATGGGACAGGATGCCGCCGCTGCCGACGATCAAATCCAGTTTCAAGAGATCGATCAGGGTCTTGCCGGACGTCCGCTGCTCGAACACATCGGAAATGGTGCGTTCCTGCTGGATGCCCTTGAGCCCCGTGGCGAGTGACTTGTGATGGATCAGCGCCAGTCGCAAGGCCTCGCGGGCGATGGCATGTTCGATCTGCAGTTCGTCGAGCGATTGCGGAATCGTGGTGGGTCGCACCATCTTGTTCTTGATGCGGTTGCGCAGCGTCTGTTCGTCGATGGTAAACGGCACCCAGCGCATGATGTTGTCGAGCCCCGCCTCCGCCAGCACATTCGAAATGCTGTAGGACATGCCGAGGTTCGCGCTGACCGTGCGGTTGAAGAGTCCGTTGAACACCGAGAAGACGTCGGTGGTGGCCCCGCCGATATCGACGCCGATCAGATTGATGCCTTCCCGTTTGGCGATGGTCTCCATGATGACGCCGACCGCCGCCGGGGTCGGCATGATGGGCGCGCCGGCCATCTCGATCAGTTTCTTGTAGCCGGGAGCCTGTTGCATGACATGTTCGAGGAACAGGTCGTGGATTTTATTGCGGGCCGGCGCAAGGTTTTCGCGTTCGAGCACCGGCCGGATATTGTCGGCAAAATCCAAGGCGGTCTTTTCGCCTAAAATTGTTTTGATTTGCGGCCGGGCATCGGTGTTGCCGGCGTACACGAGCGGCAACCGGTAGGTGCTGCCGAAGCGTGGTCGCGGGTCGGCGGCGGCAATGTACTCGGCCATTTCCACCACATGGGTGACGGCGCCGCCGTCGGTGCCGCCGGACATCAGGATCATATCCGGGCGCATGGTCCGAATCCGCTCGATCTTTTCGTAGGGCAGCCGTCCGTCGTTGGAGGCCAGGACATCGATGACGATGGCGCCTGCGCCCAGGGCGGCGCGTTGAGCGCTCTCGCCGGTCATGTTCTGCACCACGCCGGTGACCATCATCTGCAATCCGCCGCCGGCGCTGCTGGTGGACACGTATATATCCACACCTCGCTTGGGATCGCCCTGCGCCGACTGGTTTGGGGTGATGATGCGGTCGCCCTCCAGAATCGTGCGTCCGGAGAGTTCCTCGATTTCGGCGATGGCGTTGAGCACGCCGCGGGTCACGTCTTCGAAGGGGGCTTCGACGGTCGTCGGCGCTTCACCACGGTAGGTCTGGCGATACTCCTCCCCGACTTTTTCAATCAGAATGGCTTTGGTGGTGGTGCTGCCGCAATCGGTCGCGACGATGACGTTCAGGGGATGAGTCACGGCTGCTGCCGCAGGCGAAGGAGGCTGTTCCGTCATCGAGCGGGCGCTCCTTCGGGAGCCGCGGCCTTGGCTTCGATGAGGGCGGTCAGTCGCTGAATGGAATCGCGCCGTTCCAGCAGGCGCGCGATCTGCGCGATCTCCGTGCCGGTCAGCACACATTCCACGACGGGTGCCAGGAAGTGCAGCGCCTGGCTGCCGAGAAAGTTCATGGGGCCCATCGATTCGAGAAACAACGTGGCCGGTGCGGCCATACCGCGCGAGACGACGGCGTCGGCGACCCGTTCGAGTAGGGCCAGGTCTTCGATCGTGAAGGCGGTGTGTTCAGGACGCACGGCAAACGCGTGCCGGAGACCGGCTCGAAGATCCTGTGCGCGACGGGATAAAAAACCAGCGGAGAAGCCAGACATAAGTGCTTGTGAGATCAGCTTAAACGGTTCGTTGCGGCATTATATGAAGGGGCATCGGGAGAGTCAATCGAGCCTGCGGCGACGCGCGCGACGAGGGGCTACTGGTGTTTGTTCTCTGCCGGGGGGTCGCCGGATGCCGGTGAGCAGTTCATTCCGGCGAAGGGATTCAGGGGGTTGACGCGTGGTGAGCACCGTTGCGCTTCGGGTGCGGCCTTTTCGGGGGTGTCTTTGGAACCGGGCGGCGATAATGCGGGATCGCCGGGAGCGGGTTGGCGCGGAACCATCGGTGCGGCTGACATGGACGGCGGAGTCGCATTCGCCGGTAGTTCCATCTGTGCCGGTTCGGTCGGCTCGACGGGAGGGGTGAACCCTCCCGGGAGCGGGGGGGTCGCGGTGTCGATGGCGACGCAGCCCGGCTTGCCCTTCGGCTGGTCCGTCAGGACTGTGCCGCCATTGGCGCCTTGGCAACGGTAGACCTTCGCGATTCCTTTGCCAGGTAGGAGGACTGCGACCAGAGTGAGAAGCAGGACGTGAACCCAGCGCATCGTCAATTCTCCGGTGCCGGATCCTGTCTGGTGAAGCGTGAGGGACGAACGATCAGATTGGGGACCTGGGGTGGACTATAGGCGTGAGGCCGAGGAGAGTCAATGTCGCCGGGCGCGAGGTGGAATTTGTGGCGGCTCTCAACCTGATGAGCGGCCGAGCCACTTCTTCAGCAGGCCCAGGAGTCCGACTTCCGGGGCTGCCTGCCGGTCCGGATATTCCACCCACAGCTCCTGCGAGCCGAGGTAGATGCCGTCGCGATAACTCTGCTGGCTGCGCAGCTGAGTGTACCCCTGTTGCTGGAGGGTGGTAATCAATTGCTGCAGGGCCTCGCCTGCGCTCGGCGCCTCCGGGGTGACGATGTGCGTGGTTTCGTAGCGCAACGTCGCCTGGTATCCCGTGGCTGTCCGCACGAAGTCCACGGGACGATTGAACCCTCGTTCCCTCACGTCGAAACCGGCGAGTTGGTGTTTCTCTCCAGCCGGGGTGGACATCGAACGATTAGAGCGCGCGATACACGGCTAACAGATCGCTCAAGGCGATGGTTTTGTTCTTGAGAATGACCCGCTCGGCTCCCAGCACGTCCAGCGCGGCCACCTTTTCGGTTCCGCCCATCAGGCACTTGCTGCCCAATGCGAGGACCCGTTCACATTCTTTTTCCACCTTGCCCTTGACGACGGGATTCACCTTCAGGATCTCCATCATCTTGGCGCGGGTTTCGCCGAGGTGCTTTTGGAGTTCTGCTTCCGGGTATTCCTTGCGCGCAGCTTCATCTTCGCAACGGTCGATGTACTGCGTCAGAAAGACGTAGAGCCGCACGAAGGTTTCGGCGATCTCAATGTGTTTCGAGGTCAGCGTATTGTCTGCCATCGGAGCCTCCATTCACTGTGGTGCCGGAATCATTCATTCGCTGCCGTGAGTGTGCGACCGGCGCGAGCCGGTCTTGCGTCACAGCCGGACTTTAATATCGGTGCCCTCGACCGTGACTTCGTAGGCCGTCACTTTTGCCGAAGGGTTATTCATGCACGCGCCCGTCTTCACGTTGAACTCCCAGTTGTGCCAGGGACAGGCGACCACATCACCCACCACATCGCCTTCACCCAGCGGGCCGCCGCGATGCACACAGGTATTGTCGATGGCATAAAACGCGCCATCCACGTTGAATACCGCGATCGCCTTGCCGTTGACTTCCGCAACCATGCCGGCTCCCGGCTTCACGTCGGCGGTTCCTGCGATTCTAATCAGCTCGCCCATACATCCTCCCTGAGTACGTCCGTCTTCCTTGGTCCGGTTCCGGTCAATTTCCCGTCGCCGGTCGTTTGATTTTATCCAGCAGACTGGCGATCCGGCTCTTCGCCGCCCCTGCCTCGCCCGTTTGCAGTGCGGCCGCAAGTTTCGCGGCGATCTCGCGAAACGCCTGAGCTTGCGGTGAATCAGGCTTGGCGACCACGATCGGGTTTCCGGTATCGCCGCCGGCGCGAATGGCCGGATCGATGGGCACCCGTCCAAGGAAGGGAATACCCAGTTTCTCCGCGGCCCGTTCTCCGCCGCCATGGGAGAAAATCTCCGTGCGTTCGCCGCAATGACCGCAGAGAAAGAAGCTCATATTCTCAACGATGCCCAGCAGGGGCACGTTGACCTTCTGGAACATCATCATGCCTTTGCGCACATCGTGCAGCGCCACTTCCTGCGGGGTCGTGACCGTGACGGCGCCCGACAGGGATACCAGCTGGGTCAGCGTCAATTGCGCGTCGCCGGTTCCCGGCGGCAGGTCGATTAAGAGATAATCCAGGTCGCCCCAGAGAACGTCACGGAAGAGCTGTTGAATGGCGGTGTGCACCATCGGACCGCGCCACACGACGGCGGTATCTTCCGGCACAAAAAATCCCATGGAGATCAGTTTGACGCCGTGGCTTTCCGCCGGGGCGATCTTGCCGTCTTTCTGTTCGGGTGTTTTTTCGACGCCCATCATCATCGGGATGTTGGGGCCGTAGATATCGGCATCCAGTAATCCGACCTTCGCTCCGGTGAGGGCGAGGGCGACGGCCAGATTGACCGACACGGTGGATTTCCCGACGCCGCCTTTGCCGCTGCTGATGGCGACGACGTGTTTCACGCCGGGAATCATATTGGGCTTGGCGGCCGCCTCGTCTTGATGCGGTGCGCCACCTTGTTGTTCTGCCATAGATCTGCCTCCTACCACCTCGCGGGTCCGGATGGAATTCGCGGGCTTCATCGCATATTAAGCTATCGCCCCGAGGAAAAGAAATGGGCCAGTAGACGCAGTGCGCAGCCGGGTAGAACAGGGCGGGACGAAAGGGTGGAACGACAGGTCCCGGGAATGTTCAGTGACGACGCGAGGAACGTTTCACCTTGCACGCCTGACGGTTCACGTCCGTTAGGTGCGTTCCCGGTGCAGGTTATACGTCAGCCCCAAGAGGGACAGGGAATAGATCAGCCACTTCGACGGATCGAAATTGTACCACTTCGATCCGTTTCGATAGTCGTGCGAATAGGTGTGGTGATAGTTGTGATAGCCCTCGCCGAAACTAATGAACGAAATCAGCCAGCTGTCGCGGCTGCTGTCCTGCGTGCCATGGGGTTGGGTACCGACCATATGGCAGAGCGAGTTGATGGTAAACGTGGAGTTCAGGACCAGCACGGTTCGCAGCACGCCGGCAAGCAGAAAACAACCCAGCCCGCCGGTGAAGCCGCCGTTCAGGTACCCGAGCGCAAAGGGCAGCAATAGGCCCGATGCGACGATGACCCAGTAATACCGGTGTTGCCACATGATCATCGGGTCGGTACGCAATTTCGCGGCGAAGCGGTCTTCACGGTGCGGGGTATCGAAAAACAACCAGCCGACGTGGCTGTGCCAAAATCCCTTGCTGGCGTTGTACGGATCCGCCTCCTCGTCCGTGTGGGCATGGTGGCGGATGTGATCGGCGCACCACATGAGGGCGGAGTTTTGCACGGCCCATCCGCCCATCACCAGCAGGCAGGCTTTGACCCAAGGATGGCTCTCGAAGCTGCGATGGGTGATCATGCGGTGATAGCCCACCGTGATCCCCATGCCGGTCACGACATAGAGGACGGCCAGCAGGACCCAGTCGAGCAGAGTGTAGTCATAGAAGTAGGCGAAGAGCGGGACACCGACGAAGGTCAGCAGCGTGAGTGCAGTAAACAGGGCCACGGTGCCCCAGCAGACGGATTGTGTGGATGAGTCGGCCATCGTACTCCTTCGGAACCTGTGCGCAACTCTTCGCCACAGTGCACCGCCAGACTAAGGGTATAGGTGAAGGCAAACGGCGCACTGTAACGGAGCGGCTGTCAGATTTTCAAGAGGAGAAACGCGGCGGCTCATGCCATTCGTCGACGGGGGGCTGATGTTGGGACGCGGATCAGGTGATGGTTCCGTGAAGCTTATCGAGCGAGATGTCGGTCGTCATTCCCTGCCATCGCACAGTCTGCGCTACCACCGCAGAAAGGGTGCGGGATTCAAGGGATGCTTCACCCACCAGGATGCGGCGGTGTGCATGAGAAACCTGTGAAAACCTTGGTTGGGAAAATGGTTCTGCACGGCCGCGATGTACGATCGGGGAATGCCATACCGGACGACACCCCAGGACACATCAACCAGATCGCCCTTTCGAAACAGCTCCACGAGCGGGTACTGGTGATCGGTATAGGCGCGCACCTTGTGGTGCATACCGATCATCAGGGCAATCTCTGCACCCCACGCCTGCCGCCCCGTATTGGCCAGGTATTCGGCTGCGTGGGACACCGCAGGAGGAATGTAGTCGAGCGTGCAATCAGACCACAGACCGAGATCGTGAAAGCAGGCCGCAATGGCTACCTTTGTCTTCTCCTCTTCGGTGCAGGGGCGCAACGTCAGGCAGAAATTGAACAGGCGATACACATGTCCCCTGTAGCCCTGGTAATCCTCCCCGATCGTCCCTGCCCATTTCGACAGAATTTGTTCGATGAGGTCGTGAGTGGTCTCGATGGGCATATTTGTAGGGATTGGAGAGCGTGAAGGATAGGGCCTTAGGCCGCTCCTGTCCGAATGCAGCCTGTGAGGTCCGGTCGGTTCACCTCTATCGTGTGTTGGGGTTGGCAATTGGCCAACTACTCCTGCAGCTAGCACTGCAGCCTGAATAATCGACAGGATCGGTATCGCTCGAGAAATTAAATAATAAAGGTCGCGAAATACCTACGTATGCCTGGTTCACTACCGTTCTAAGATGCTGTACTCAATCATAGGGTCGTTGACATTGAATACACGAAACTGGAACCCAGAAATAGTATGGTTCGATCGCCTTATGCACCGGAAGCCCGCATTGCGGACATTTGATTCCTAAATAGTATCGAACCAGGAAAGCTTCTATTACTGTGAAGGGGAAGAGATACCACCAGCTGACCTGGACCGAAATTGCAAGGGCGATTCCAGCTACCAACACAATAATATAGTTGCTCAGTAGCACTTTGACTTCAGTAATAGCCATTTGTTTTGTCTGTCAATGGCAGATGGCTCGACCAACTACGACTGAACATCTGCTCTAAGCTAACGACGTTGTCGTATGGGCTTTGGAGCAGTAATCGGTAAAAAAGCCATAATCAAAACTCAGATGTACTCCTGCGCCTACTACTTGACCCCCCTGGATGGATCAGTTGAAGACTTAATTCTTCCATAGAATTTCCTGCTGAGACATTGTTATCCAATTACTGTATTGCACTTGGAGCTTCCCGAATAAACGAAGGTTTCATCAAGCTCATGCCTTCCTGCCATCGCTTCCAGTTACAAGGCGATCGAATTCCTCGTTTGTAACCAATGACAATTTTAGGACAAGCCACCGCCACAGCCGAAAACCCAAGGTTATGCCGATAGGAGCTCCAAATATAATACTCACCCAAGCGATCCAAAATTCACCAGGCTGGTTTGATCTCCAGGCATCAAATAGATACTTACTGCCCCCTTTGAGATACAAGATTAATGAAACGATCAACACCACAGACGTTATAAAAGAAGGGACCGTACATATAATAAAGAGAAACATGGTCACATGACGCCGAAATCCTGTCATCCCGATCACCGCCTTCTGGGATCGCGCTGGGCCCTGAGCCATCCCCGCGCGTTGAAGTGAGAGACACGCCCGTCTTTCGTGGTACTGGTACAGGTAACTTCCACTTGCCGCACCAGGACCGCCGTCTGATCAGTCCACTCGACGCCGAAGAACCTGGCCAGCTCCCTTCTAGGCGCCCCCTGATTACGCGTATCCCTGCCGACCCTTGATTGAGAATAGACCAGAACATCAGATAGCGGAAAGTGCTGGATGACACAAGAGGGCTTTATGGCCCTGATTCGTGCAGAGTCACCACGTGGCTCCGCATGCTGGCGGAGGCTGATGCGGACAATTACGGTTTCTACGAGTGCGCCTGGTACTCTTTCTCCCGTATTAATCGGAGAATCATGGGGCGTTGTTGAACCGACAGCCAAATTCTCAAGCAGCAAGGCGCGGTGTATACTGCAGGAAAGAGCTCTTCACGTCGTCCGGGAGGCCCACATGACTCTCGACCCTGCCCTGCTCGAACCCCGTATTCGCGCCATCGGTGAAGATTTAGCCAGCCGATCCAGCGGGATGTCGCCCGGCCTGTTCGATTCCCGCTGGTGGTCGCAGGCGGCCATCAACCTGGCGATGAAAGATCCCGCCTTCAAAGCCCAGTTGTTCCGATTCATCGATGTCCTGCCGTCGTTGCACGACGATGCGCAGGTCGTGCGGTTGGCCGA
Organism: Nitrospira defluvii; assembly: GCA_000196815.1. Classification (GTDB taxonomy): domain Bacteria; phylum Nitrospirota; class Nitrospiria; order Nitrospirales; family Nitrospiraceae; genus Nitrospira_A; species Nitrospira_A defluvii_A. The sequence continues at coordinate 2,422,275 of FP929003.1, read as the reverse complement.
GGAATATTTCGGCGAGATGAGCGCACACCTCTTCGGCGCCCAATGGGGACTCAAAGCGCTTGCCTCCACGAAGCTCGGTGCATCGCTCAGTGGAAAAGCCATCCGGCATCAGGTGGAACAGATGGCCACCAGCTTCATCGCCGGTGCGTCGATGGAGCAAGCCGTGCCGGCGCTCCGTAAGTTATGGGAGGACGGCCGGGCTTTTTCGGTGGATCTACTGGGCGAGGCCAGTGTCAGCGAGCGAGAGGCCGATGGATACCGGGACCGCTGTCTGGCGGCTTTGCAGACACTTGGTGAGGCCTGTCCCGGTTGGTCCCCTGCGCCGTTACTCGAACGGGATCATCTGGGTCCCCTGCCCCGCGTGCAACTGTCGATCAAGATCTCGGCGCTCTATTCGCAGCTCGACCCCATCGATCCCGAATCCAGCTATCGCGCAGTCGCTGCTCGCCTGCGGCCCTTGTTGAACCTTGCCGGCACGCTTCCCGCCTCGGTCATTTTCGATATGGAACAAGCGGACACGAAGGAATTAATTCTCTCCATCTTCATGCGCCTGTTTATGGAAGAACCCTACCGGACGTTTCCCCATGCCGGGATTGCGCTGCAGGCCTATCGCACCGATACGTATGACGACGTGCAACGGCTGTTGGCTTGGAGCAGGGAGCGGCTGGTACCCGTCACGATCAGGCTCGTGAAGGGCGCGTATTGGGACTCCGACGCGATTCGTTATCGGCAACGTGGCTGGTCGATGCCTCTATTCGAGCACAAGGCGCAGACGGATATGAACTATGAGAGGCTCGTTCGATTGCTCCTGGAGCAGAGTGCTGTGATCCGGCCCGCGTTCGGCACGCACAACCTTCGCAGCCTGGCCGTGGTCGAAGCGGCGGCTGAGGCGCTGACGCTGCCACCGAATGCCTGGGAATACCAGATGATCTATGGCATGGCGGAGCCGTTTCAGCATGCAATGAGTGACCGCGGCCGTCGTCTCCGGCTTTATGCCCCGGTCGGAGAGCTGCTTCCCGGCATGGCCTATCTGGTGAGGCGGTTGTTGGAGAACACGTCGAACGAATCGTTCCTGCGGAAGGAATATGTGGAGTCGCAACCGCTGTCCTTGTTGCTGTCTCCGCCCGAGGCGGCCCTCCCCTCGCCTCCTTCTTCGATGACGACCGCACCCGGCGCTTCCTCCACCGTCGGGGCCGTTCGGTTTGTAAACGAGCCAGTGGCGAACTTTTCACGAGACGACGTTCGGGTCGCCATGGCCGGGGCCATCGATCAGGTGCGCAAACAATTGGGGCAGCGGCTTGAGGTCTCGAAGCTGAATACGCATCTCCCGACGGGAGCGGATGTACGTTCCTTCAATCCCGCTCAGCCGGAACAACTGGTCGGCATCGTGCAGAGTTATCTGCCTGCCGACGTGGCTGGTCTCGTGAAGGTCGCTGAGTCCCATGCGGAGGAATGGAAACATCGTGCGGTTGCGGAACGGGTCGCCGTGATGCGGAAGGCCGCTTCCTTGATGCGCGAGCAACGTTGGGAGCTGGCGGCCTGGGAAGTGTTCGAGGAGGCCAAGCCCTGGCGAGAGGCCGACGCCGATGTGGCCGAGGCCATCGATTTTCTGGAGTACTACGCCGGAGAAATGGAGCAGCTTGATCCGCCGCCCCGCTTGGGCCGGTATCCCGGTGAGTTGAACGAGTTGTTCTGGAGTCCGCGCGGAGTCACGGTGGTCATCGCGCCCTGGAATTTTCCGCTCGCCATTCCTGCCGGTATGGTCGCGGCGGCTCTGGTCTCCGGCAATCCGGTCTTGTTCAAACCCTCTGAGCGCGCGTCGATTATTGGCTACCGGCTTGCCGGAATCCTGCGACAGGCCGGGGTGCCGGCGGGTGTTCTGCAGTACGTGCCGGGTGGTCCCGACGTGGGGCGTGAGCTGGTCATCCACGCATCCGTTGCGACGATTGCGTTCACCGGCTCCAAGGATGTGGGGTTGGGCATGGTGCAGGCCGCTGCGGTGCAACAAGCAGGACAGAAGTTCGTCAAACGCGTCATCGCGGAGATGGGCGGCAAAAATGCCATCATCGTCGATGACACGGCGGATCTCGATGAAGCCGTGACCGGTGTGGTGCAATCGTGTACCGGTTATGCGGGACAGAAATGTTCCGCCTGTTCACGTGTGATACTCATGGATTCGATTCATGATGCATTCATCCAACGACTGGCCGATGCGGTCATGAGTCTGCGCATCGGCGCGGCTGAGGATCCGGCGACCCAGGTCGGGCCGGTGATCGACGGGCGGGCTCAAAAACGGATTCGGGAATACCTGGAGATCGGGAGACGAGAAGGCCGGGTGGTGGTCGATCGGTCGATGGAGGGCCCCGGTTATGCCGTGGGACCGGTGGTCATCGCAGGGATCGAGCCGACTCACCGGCTGGCGCAGGAAGAAATTTTCGGCCCCGTGCTGGCGGTCATGCGGGCGTCCTCATTCGAACAGGCGCTCCGGCTCGCCAACGGCACCACCTACGCATTGACCGGGGGACTCTACTCGCGCAGTCCCCGGCATATCGAGCTGGCGCGTCAGGCATTCGATGTCGGCAACCTCTACATCAACCGTTCGACTACGGGCGCATTAGTCGGTCGGCAACCGTTTGGCGGCCACCGGTTATCGGGTATCGGGGCGAAGGCCGGGGGTGAAGAGTACCTCAAACAATTCATGGTCGCGCGTGTCGTCAGCGAGCAAACCCTCCGGCGTGGATTCGCTCCGACCCTGTAGCGCCGGCGCGGATTTTACGCTGACCTCTTCCAGTTCTTCTGTGATATCGGTGATGTTGCCCCGGTCTTCCTTGAGCGCAGCCAATTCCTGCCGTTCGATATATTTGACCAGCCCCACGCCCTTGGCGAACCAGGCCGTCATCACATCGGTGCCGACTGCCGTCCGATCGGCGGAGGAGAGATGGATCTTGAGGGTCATCCGCGCTTCCACGCGCACGGCGTCGGGATACGTGCCGGCGGGCACCGTGATCGATTCCTGACCGATCACCGTCGAAACGCCTTCGACGTCCACATGTTCATTGGTGCCGTCGCCGTCGATGTCGCTGCCGAAATCGATGTCCGTGCGATTGAACTGTTGGAAGGACTGGGCGACTTTCATCGGGAACCGGATGATCTGATACGGCACGAGCTGTTTTTCCAGCGGCGTGCCCGGCTCGGAGCCGTAGTACACCACGCCGGCTGCATCGCGGCGGTAAAAGCTGTCGGACGCGCCATGGTTGCCCGGGTTGGTATCGTGAAACACGTTGACGACCACGCCGCCCTTCAGGGTGCGGGTTCCGGTCACCGACGACACGTTGAAGAAGTATTTGTTCTCGATCGTTTGGAGGGGCCCTTCCGAGATCTGTCCGCGGTACTGCCAGCGTGTGCCGACGGTATCGGGGAAATAGTCGGCAGACTGGGCGATGGTTTGCCCTGCCTCCGTTGCCTGGGCCTGCCCGGGACCCAACGGGATGCCCAGGAACCCGCACATGCCCACTGCGATCACGGTCGAGCGCACCAAGGTCTGAACGATCACGGCTGTCCTCCAGTCAAAAAAATCACGGTACCATACCCGATTCGCGGCAGCAAGCCGGCAGGTCCCGCCTTGCCTTCTCCTGTGCCGCCTCTCATAATCGCACGCCGTGATGCCACCACTATCTCCCGCAGCGCAAGACGTTTGTGAACGCCGGACGGTACTGGTGACCGGTGGGTCCGGCGGAATCGGTCGTGCGCTCTGTCTGGCCTTCGCCCATGCCGGGTATTGGGTAGGAGTGCATTACTTCCGCCAACGGCCGGCAGGCGAAGAAACCCTCGCGCTGCTTTCGCGGGCCGGCGGCCAGGGTGCCCTCTACCAGGCGGATATCCGATCGAGCCATGAGGTCCGGGCGATGCTGGATGCGATCCGGGCGCAGCGGGGCCGGCTCGATACGCTGCTCTGTAATGCCGGCATCGCGTCGAAGCATCTGGTGGTGAATTGCCCGGAGGAAGCATGGCAACAGATCATCGACACGAATCTGACGGGCACCTATCGCTGCATGACCGCTGCGGTGAACGACATGATGGCGCAGGGCGGCGGGGCCATCCTCGTCATCGGGTCCTTTGCCGGATTGCAGGGCACACACGGCCAGGCCGCCTACGCGGCGTCGAAGGCGGGACTCATCGGGCTGGTGAAGACCGCGGCGCGGGAATGGGGCCGGCACAATATTCGCGTGAACCTGGTCTGTCCCGGTTGGCAGCAAACGAGCATGGCCGGTGATTCGTTTCCAACCGGTGAACGGCTCGACGACCATGTGCTGGGACGTGTCTCGAACCTGGCCGATGTGAGCCGGACGATGTGCCAACTCGCGCAACTCTCCGACATGTCGGGGCAAGTGTGGAACCTGGACAGTCGCATTCTCTAACAGGATGCTAGAAGCGGCTGCCGGCTTTGTTCTCGGTCGTACGTCTCCTTGCGACGCATAAGTGGTCAAAGGGGACTACTGGCGGGGTTTATCCGTTCGCCAGGAGTATCTATAGCGGCGAACGGGTCAAACGAAGTCTGGTATGTACCCCCTCAGTCGCCGCACTCCCTGCGGCCTTGCTGGCAGACGTTGTGAGCATCCTGCTTGGAAATTGAGTCGTCGATTTCACCGCACGAAGCAGTGTGTGTCACAGGTAGTAACCGGGAAGAAGAGAGTATGGGGAACGGGGTATTTGTCACCGGCACGGATACGGGCGTTGGAAAGACGCTTGTCTCCTGCGCGTTGGTCCGGAGGCTGGCGCAGACGGGCCGCTCTGTCGGGGTCATGAAACCGGTCGAAACCGGGGTGCTTCCCGAGCAACTGAGCGAGAGCGACGCCGGGCGACTCCTGGCTGCAGCGGGAACGTGCGATGGGATCGAAGAGGTGTCTCCCTACCGGTTCCCCTTGCCGCTCGCTCCCCTCGCCGCTGCATCCGCGCAAGGCCGCGTGATCGAGATACAGGAGATCCTGGGACGCTACGAACGGCTTGCGGCCCGGTACGCTTGCGTCGTGGTTGAAGGCGCCGGTGGCCTGCTCGTGCCGATGGCGAAGGATTGGGATCTGCGTGACTTGATCGGCCGGATCGGGCTGCCCGTCGTACTTGTGGGGCGGGCCGGGCTAGGCGGGATCAATCATGCGCTTCTGACGCTGGAGGGCCTTCGGCAACGTCATTGTGCGGTGATGGCTGTCGTGATGAACGAGACGGCGTTGTCCACCACCCCTGCGCAGCAGGAGCAATGTGCGTCTACGGTCGCGCTGTTGCGGGAGCGAGCCGGTGTTCCGGTGTTGGGACCGCTGTCCTATCAACCACACCTTGGCTCTGATTGGTCCGGTGCCGTCGAAATGCTGGCGCAGAGCGATCCCATCAGAGCGCTTGCGAATCTGGTGTGGGCACATGCTGTTGGAATGCCCGGATCGCCGCGCCGAGGTCCGGAGCCTTGAGGATCGCAGAGATCACCGCCACGCCATCCGCCCCTGCCGCCATAATTTCACCGAGCGACTCAGCCGTAATACCGCCGATTGCAAACATCGGCAGCGAGGTCAACGCGCGTGCCGCGCGCAATCCTTCCAGACCGACCACCGGGTCGTGATCCGCTTTTGTGGACGTACTGAAAATCGGGCCGAACCCCACGTAGTCGGGCTGTGCGGTGACGGCCTCGCGTACCTGAGTGGCGTTGTGTGTCGAGAGTCCGATGATTTTTTCAGGTCCCAGTAATTGTCTGGCGTAGACAATGGGAAGGTCGTCCTGCCCGAGGTGTACCCCGTCCGCGTTTACGGCCATGGCCAAATCGCAACGATCGTTGACGATCAAGAGGGCGCCGGCGTCGCTAGCGGCTTGACGCAGCGCGAGTGCCTTCGCATAGGCCTCTCTCATCGTGGCCTGTTTGTCTCGATATTGAAAGAGCCGGACACCGTGCGCGGCTGCTTCGCGCAGGAGATCGGGCAGCGGGCGATCCGGCCTGACCGTGGGGTCGAGCACGAGATAGAGCCCTTTCAGGGGCGAGTGTCGGGTGGCCTGAGACGTGGCGGGCTCCCTGGGTTAGCAGGCTGTTGAACAAGTCCGGCGGCGGCGTGCTCTCGTCGCTCCATGGCTCACCGTACGACAGGCGTGCGATTCGCCACGGCGCTTGGTGCGGCCTTGCTGGACGGCTATTTTCAACGGCCTGCGGGTGATTCCCATGGCTAGAGGCGATCTGTTTGTCGGGAAACTGTTACGAGGACTGGCCGGCAAGAAAGCGGTCAAGGAATGTCGTCGAGACATGCCCCTTCTGGAAATCGGGATCGTTAAAAATTCTCCGATGGAGCGGGATCGTCGTTTTGATGCCTTCGATGACAAATTCATCGAGTGCGCGGCGCATGCGGGCCATGGCCTCCTGGCGATCACGTCCGTGCGTAATCAATTTGGCGATCAGGCTGTCGTAGTACGGAACCACCACGGCGTTCGGTTCCATCGCGGAATCGACGCGCACGCCGAAGCCACCGGGGGCGGAATATTTGGTGATCTGTCCTGGACAGGGTGTGAACTTTTCCGGATCTTCGGCATTGATGCGGCACTCGAAGCTGTGACCGTTCAGCTTGATGTCCTGCTGCTTGAACGAGAGGGGCATGCCCGACGCGATCCGTATCTGTTCTTTCACGAGATCGATCCCGGTCACCATTTCCGTGATGGGGTGCTCGACCTGGATGCGGGTATTCACTTCCATGAAGAAGAAGTTGCGGTCCTTATCCAGCAGAAACTCCACCGTGCCGACGTTGCAATAGCGAATGGCTTTCACGGCCTGGACGGCCACCCGGCCGATTTCGCGCCGCAATTCTTCATCGATGGCCGGCGACGGGGTTTCTTCCACCAGCTTTTGGTGACGTCGTTGAATGGAGCAATCACGCTCGCCGAGGTGGACCACATGGCCCCGATTGTCGGCCACGATTTGTACTTCGATGTGCCGTGGTTCGAGGAAATAGCGCTCAAGGTAGACGCCGTCGTGGCCGAAGGTGGATTTCGCCTCGGCTTGCGCCGCTTGAAACGCCCGCGCGAGCTCCTCCGGTTTGTTCACCACACGCATGCCCCGTCCGCCGCCTCCGGCGGAGGCCTTAATGATCACGGGAAAGCCGATGGTTTTCGCGGCCTCTTGCGCATCCTGTTCGCTCCGGAGTTCGCCGGGGCTGCCGGGGGTGACCGGGAGGCCCTTCTTAGCGACCACTTCCCGTGCCTTTGATTTGTCGCCCATCAGGGCGATGTTTTCAGAAGTCGGGCCGATGAATTTGACGCCGATCGATTCGCAGACTTCCGCAAAGTGCGCGTTCTCTGAAAGGAATCCATAGCCGGGATGAATGGCATCGGCCCCGGTCACTTCGGCGGCGCTCAGGACGTTAGGGATATTGCGGTAACTGAGGGCGGCTTCCGGAGGTCCGACACAGACGTGCTCGTCCGCAGCCCGCACGTGCAAACTTGCGGCATCGGCTTCGGAATGAATCGCAACGGTTTTGACGCCGAGCTCTTTGCAGGCGCGGATCACCCGAAGGGCGATTTCTCCACGATTGGCAACCAACACTTTCTTAAACACAGAATACTCCGGCGCGGGTCACTCGCTGTGTCCGCCTGATTCTAAACGGTTTGCTCCGCCACGGGTGAGACCTGATCCGGTTCTCTCGAAGGATCCCGGCATGTGCCGTCTGCCGTCGGACCCACATGCTTGAGGAACGAATCCCCGGATCGTCTCGCCATGAACCCGCATGATCTCGTCGGCTAGGGCGTGGCGTTGGGGTCGATCAAGAAGAGAGGTTGTCCGTACTCGACAGGCTTGGTGCTCTCCGCCAGTATTTTCGTGATGCGTCCGTCGGCTTCGGACTCGATTTCGTTCATAAGCTTCATGGCTTCGACGATACAGAGCACCTGGCCCTTCTTCACGAAATCCCCTTCTTCCACATACGGGTCTGCATCGGGTGAGGGCGAGCGATAGAAGGTGCCGACGATGGGAGACGTGATCGTGACCTGGCCATCCGTTTCTGCGGGTGGACGGGTCTGCGCCGCCGGCGTCGTCCCGGTTGAGGCCGACTGGTTGGTGACGGTCTCCACCGTCTGGGCCGTCGTGGTTCGAATCACCGGCTCGTGCCGGATGCGGATACGGACTCCGCTGCGCTCGATTTCCAACTCGGTCAGATGGTTGCGCTTGAGCAGATCGGCCAATTGTTGAATCTGCGCGGCCTGGTCCGGAGAGAGCAATGTCTCAGCGGCCGTCGATCGAGGTGCAAAGGCGCTCGGTAGGACGATTGGCTTCCCGGCACCCCGGCCTTTTCCTGTCTTTTTACCTGATGAGTTCAACGCACGCGCTCCACAAATTCACGGGTTCTCGTATCGATGCGAATCGTTTCCCCGATTTCCAGGTAGAGCGGCACCTTGATTGTGGCGCCGGTCTCGACGATCACCGGTTTGTTGCCGCCAGAGGCCGTGTCGCCCCGCACGCCCGGCTCGCCGTCGACCACTTTGAGTTCGATGAAGTTGGGCAGCAGGACGGTAATCGGCCGGTGTTCGTAGATCAGGATCTTGGCGATCATGTTCTCTTTGAGGAGATCGGCGTTGCTTCCCAACTGGCTCTTCTCATAGGTCGACTGCTCATACGTCTCCGTATCCATGAACGTGTAGGAATCGTTCGTGGCATACAGGAACTGCATGTCGCATTCTTCGATCTGGGGGGTGTCGAATTTTTCTCCGGAACGAAAGGTCCTGTCGAGGACGTTGCCGGAGAGATAACTCTTCAGCTTCGTCCGGACGAATGCCCCGCCCTTGCCGGGTTTGACGTGCTGGAATTCCACGATATAAAAGGGTTGACCTTCTACCATTAACGGGCTGCCGTTCCGAAACTCTGCGGTCGAAATCACAACAACTCTCCTTGGTACAACAAGTTCAACGGCGCGAAGCCGTGGGTTTATTCTTCGAGGCCGTCCGAGGGCGTGATGCCTTGCCGCCGGCCTCGAGGTGCGCGGCCAATGCGTCCAGCGCCAGCAGATAGCCGGTGGGACCGAATCCGGAAATCTGTCCCAAGGCGACGCCGGCGATGAAGGAGTGATGGCGAAACTCCTCCCGCTGATGGATGTTCGACAGGTGCACTTCGACCGTCGGCAGGGCGACGGCGGCAATCGCATCGCGAATCGCAATGCTGGTATGGGTATACGCGGCCGGATTGATGATGATGCCGTCGAAATGGCCCCTGGCGTTCTGAATCCAGGTGACCAGTTCCCCTTCTACATTCGTCTGTTTGGTCTGCACCGCAATCCCCCGCTCGCCTGCGCGACGGACAATCGACTTGTCGATGTCGGGCAAAGAGGCCTGTCCGTAGACGGATGGCTCTCGCGTACCCAGGAGATTGAGATTGGGACCATGAAGCACTAGCAGCCGCAGCATGTGTCTGTCGCGCGCCCCCGTTATCAGTAGGCTGCAATGGATAGAGATGCCAGCAGCGGCGGCATTCTAACAGGGTGTCAGGAGTGGGTCAAACGTTGTTCCGGAGAGCCGCGACAAGCGCTGGGTCACTTGGGGGGATGCAGTCAGTGAACGCGTTGGGCTTGAATGGTTTGCAGCCAGGCTTCCAGTCGCGCGATTGCGGCCGCATGTTTCACCGAAGGCGGTTCAGGAACCGGCTGAATCGTGGTTTCCAAAACCGGTTCAGATGCCAGGGATGACGTGGATACGGATGGCTCGAACGCCGGCGTGACGGGAGGCGCAACTTTTGCTGTGTCGGGTTTAGGCTCGGCGCCGATGCGCTTCTTCTCGCGCTTCGCGGGTGGCGGACCATCAGGGGTACCGGTGATGCTCCGTTTCATCGCGGCCGCCTCGTCATCGAATGGATTGGCGTTCAGGATGGCTGTGCAGGACAGCAATGCTAAGTCGGCGTTCCCTTCGGCGTGATAGAGTTTGGCGAGAATACGATGCGCGCGGAGATTGTCCGGGCGCTGTCTGACGACGTCTTCAAGAATAGCTTTCGCTTTCGCCGGCTGGCCCAATTGATCGTACACCCGGCCCAATGCCGCCATGGCGGTGACAAAACCAGGATAGACCTTGAGGCCGTCTTCCAGTACGCCCGCCGCTTCCTGCCACATGCCGACCTTGATGTATTCGTCCGCGAGGGGGAGGAATTCTTTCGAGCGCGGGTCTTTGGCGACGGCGGTGGCCAGGCGGTCGATTTCGGCGGCGGTCGATGGATCGATACGCGATGAAGAGGCCACGCCCTACTCCTTGCGATTCGTTCGTACTCGCGATGCTGTCTTCGGAGACCGGCGGCCGGTCTGCAAAGTGAGAATCCTGTCCAGGATTAGGTGTGCAACGTCCCGTTTGGGTAACAGGGGGAGTTCCTCCGCGCTGCCGTCACGATATAGAATGAACACGCGATTCGTGTCCGACCCGAAGCCCGATCCTGCGGCCGTCACGTCATTGGCGACCAGGAGATCGACGCCCTTAGCTTGCAGCTTTTCCCGCGCATGGGCAAGCAGATCTTCGGTTTCTGCCGCAAACCCCACGAGCACCTGTGTCGTCCGGCGCTCGCCCAATTCCTTGAGAATATCCTCGGTCGGCGACAGTCCCAGGCTGGTGACGGGATGCTGCCGTTTTTTGAGTTTCTGTGCAGCCGGTTGTGTGGGGCGAAAGTCCGCCACGGCGGCCGCCATGATGACGGTATCGCTCCAGGAAAACCGCCCGGTGACAGCCTTGCGCATCTCCTCAGCCGTTGTCACCGGACAGAACTCCACGCCGGCCGGCGGGGTCAGGGCCGTGGGGCCTGAGACCAGCACGACCTCCGCGCCGCGTGCCTGCGCGGCTTCGGCGAGCGCATATCCCATCTTTCCGGAGGACCGGTTGGAAATGAACCGCACGGGGTCGATGGCTTCCTGCGTAGGACCGGCGGAAATAAGCAGACGGCGACCGGTCCAATCGCGTCGCGGATGAAGGGCTGCGTGAAGGGCCGACAAGATGCGGGGCTCATCTGCCAGCCGTCCCTGTCCTGAACGGCCAGAGGCCAGCGGGCCTTCCTCCGGTTCGACGATGACTGCGCCGCGCTTTTTCAGCGCAGCCACATGCTCTACGACGGTCGGGTGTTGCCACATATCCCCATCCATGGCGGGCGCGAAAACCACGGGACATTGTGTGGTGAGGAGCATGGTCGAGAGGAGATCGTCGGCCAGCCCGAGCGCGGCTTTCGCCAGGCAATTGGCGGTGGCCGGGGCTATCAGGATAGCCTGCGCCTGTTCCGGCAAGGAAAGGTGCAGCATTTCCTGGTGGGCTTCGAAGAGGTCGGTGGCCACGTGGGAACCGGACAACACCTCGAAGGTCAGCGGGGTCACGAAGCGGCAGGCCCCTGCCGTCATGACGACGTTCACCGTCGCGCCTTCGCGACGGAGCATGCGCAAGAGCCCGACTGCCTTATAGGCGGCAATACTCCCCGTGACGGCGAGCACAAGACGGACACCGGTAAGTGAGGGGCCGGTGGTCTGCACGAAGCGGAACTACTCCTCGCCCTCCGGAGCAGGGGCAGGCTGGACGGTATCGTCGACGTAGACGCTGAGCTCTTTCTTGATTTCCTTGGCGTCCTCGCCGGTCATCATGGCCAGGCGTTCCGTCTCACCTTCCTTGACCCGTTTGGATTCTTTAATGGCCTCGCGTGCTTCCTGTCCGATCAGGAATTTAACCTTGTGCCGAAGGACTTCGTCGAGCGCGATGCTCGTTTCTTTCGTGTATTTCGATGCTGACGCCATGCGTGCGCCCTGCACGAGTTGTTTCGCCCGCTGCGCCGCGACGATCACCAGCCGGTGGCGTGAATCGAACTCCCCGGTGGCGTATTCCGGTAACAAACTTAACATTTCACCCATGATGCAAGTGCTCCTTTGATGCGGGGGCGGAGGAAGAATTCCCCTGCTTACCCTCTTTGTCGAGAATGAATTTTTCTTCCAACCACGTCATGTTCAGGCGTTTGGTTTTGATCCGTTCCGCCAGGAAAATGCTTTCGAGCTCTTTCAAGGATTGCTTCAGGTCGTCGTTCCGGACGATATAGTAGTACTCCCGGTAGCTCCAGACCTCTTCTTTGGCCTTCTGGAGGCGGCGTTGAATTTCGTCCGGCGAGTCTCCAGCCCGGTTTTGAAGCCTTGTCCGCAGCGTGTCGAACGACGGCGGCAGAATGAAGATATAGACGCCGTCTTCAAACTTCTTTTTCACTGAGCGCGCGCCCTGCACGTCGATTTCGAGCAGCACGTCGATACCCTGTTCCATTTTCTCGGTCAGCATCTTGCGCGGTGTGCCGTACAAATTGCCGTAGACATGCGCCCATTCGACGAATTCATTTCGATCGATCATCTGACGGAAGGCCGGCTCATCGAGAAAATAGTAATCCTGCCCATCCACCTCGCCTGGCCGCGGTTTGCGCGTGGTGTAGGAGATCGAGTGCCACAATCCGGGAACATTGGCCGTGATCTGTTTGCACAACGTCGTCTTCCCGCTTCCCGACGGAGCCGAAATGATAAACAAAATGCCTCGCCGTACTTGGGGCGGTTTATCCTTGGATGAAACGGGCGCGGTATTCATAGGGTGTTCGATGCCGGCGCAGGGCCGACGCTATTCGACATTCTGAACTTGTTCGCGCAATTTTTCCAGTTCGGCTTTCATTCGGACCACCAACGCGGCGATATCGGCGTCGTTGGCCTTTGAGCCGATGGTGTTCACTTCCCGCCCCATTTCCTGGAGCAGGAACTCCAAGGTCTTCCCCACCGACTCCTTACTGTGGAGCTGCTGGTCGAACTGTAGCATATGTGACTCAAGTCTGACCAATTCTTCTGAGATGTCCGAACGGTCGGCAAACACCGCCAATTCCTGTTGGAGCCGGGCCGGATCCGGCAATTCGGCCTGCAACAGGGACTCAATCCGGCCTTTCATGCGCTCAAATGCATTTTTGGCCAGTACCGGGGCCTTCTCCGCCACGGTGGACTTGGCCTCCCGGATCGCATCCAGGTGGAGAACCAGGTCTTTGGCGAGCGCCTCCCCTTCCCGTCGGCGCATCTTCTCAAGGTCTGTGAGCGCGCCTCCCAATACCCGCAGGACGGTTTTCGTCAGTTGCCCGGCATCGACCGGCTCATCGGAAACGGACAGGATGTCCCGGAATCCTGCGAGCGTGGAGACATCCACCGCACCGCGCAGCCCCAGCGTTTTCTGCAGCTTCTTGAGGGCCGTATGATACTGCTTGGCCAACGCCTGATCGATCTGGACCGTCTTCAGGCTGCCGCCGGCGGAATGGACCGACACCGACACATCGACTCGTCCGCGGAGGCAGCGTTGCTGGACTGTTTTTCGAACCTGGTCCTCCAGTTGGGCCAACGACCGGGGCAGTCTGACTGCCACTTCAAGAAAACGGTGATTGACCGAACGGATCTCCACGGTGACGCCGGCTTTCTGCGACGTGCCGTCCTTTTTCCCATATCCCGTCATGCTTCGAATCATCGTGCGGTTTTCCCCTTCCAACGGCAATCGGCATAGATCGGACAGTGCCGACATTTCGGTGTGCGCGCGAGGCAGATGTATCGGCCATGCAGAAGGAGCCGTTGCGATCCTTCCGTCCACTGGTCTGCCGGTAGTAAGCGTTGCAGGTCCATCTCAATCTTTTCGGGATCCGTATGGCGGGTCAAGTCGAGCCGCCCGGCCACTCGTTTCACATGTGTGTCGACCACGATGGCCGGCTTCTCGAATGCGTTGCCAAGAAGGACATTCGCCGTCTTTCGCCCGACTCCGGGTAATGTGGTGAGTGCTTCCATGGTATCGGGCACCTCTCCGTGGAACTGCTCGGCCACGGTCTTCGCACAGCGGATGAGGTTCCTGGCTTTCGTTTTGAAGAAGCCGGTGGGCCGGATGAGGGCTTCCAATTCCGCGGGGTCGGCCGAAGCGTACTCGTGAGGGTGCTGATAGCGACGGAAGAGATTCGGGGTGACCTGATTCACCCGCTGGTCGGTGCATTGCGCCGACAGGATCGTGGCCACCAGCAACTCCCAGGGCGTGCGATGGTCGAGTTCGACGTTCATGGCCGGTGAGGTCGCGCGTAATGCGGTCAATATCCGTGCGAGGCGACGTGTGGCCGTCACGCCGGCCTGTTGATCTGTTGTAGCGACTTTCATGATGCGGTGTAGTGGCGGCCAATTGTGCAGAGGTCAGGAGTGAGATGCAAGCGCCAGGTCCTGGGGCGGCTGGTCGGGATCTTCCTCCTGTCCCGGCAGTGTCGGGACGGCGGGCAAGAGGGTTTCGAGGTGCGCGATCAATGGGCGCAGCGTCTCACGGTTCGGCGCCGAGATTCCGATTGCGTGATACCGCTCGCAGAGAACGCCGGCTTCGTGTGCCGAGAGGCGGTCGCACTTGTTCAGGACCATCACGCGGGGAATCGTGTCCAAGTTGAGCGATTGTAAGACGGTTTCGACGGCGGTGATCTGCTGATCGACGTTGGGGGCCGACGCATCGACCACATGCAGGAGTAGGTCGGCATCCCGCAATTCATCCAGTGTGGTGCGGAAGGCTCCCACCAGATCTTTGGGCAGATCCCGGATGAACCCCACCGTATCAGTCACGATGACTTCGCGATCATGAGGAAAACGAAGGCGGCGGCTTGTCGTGTCGAGGGTTTCAAAGAGACGATCCTGGGCCGGGATCTGACTGTGGGTCAGGGAGTTGAGCAGCGTCGATTTGCCTGCATTGGTGTAGCCGACGATGGAAAGGATCGGAAGCCCCTGGCGCACACGTCGGGATCGGCGCTGATCTTGATGGCGGGCCACGTCGTCGATTTCCCGCTCCAGGTGCGCGATGCGATCGCGAATGCGGCGGCGATCGGTTTCCAGCTTGGTTTCACCGGGACCGCGTGAGCCGATTCCGCCTCCGAGGCGCGACAACGAGGTGCCATGCCCGGACAGTCGCGGCAGAAGATACCGAAGCTGAGCCAGCTCCACTTGAACTTTGCCTTCACGGGTATGGGCGCGCCGGGCGAAAATATCCAGGATGAGCTGCGTGCGATCAATCACTTTGAGATCCGTGACCTCGGAAATGGCGCGGGCTTGCGCCGGGGCGAGATCCTGGTCGAAGATCACGAGGTCGGCTCCCTTCTGGAGCGCGCGCATCACAACCTCTTTCAGTTTGCCTTTTCCGAGCAAGTATCGCTCGAACCCTTCGTGGGTGCGCTGGGCGATGCGATCCAGCACGCGGACCCCGGCGGATTCGGCCAGTTCTTTCAGCTCTTCCAAATGTTCTTCCTGCTCGGCGTGACTTCTGGGAGCCGCGCTGACCAGAATGGCGGATTCGCTCCCTCCGGCGACGTCATGCGTGCTGTCCGCTCGCTGCAAATCGCTATCGAGCCCATGGAGGAAAACGTCCAGTTGAAGGTCGAGATCATGGAACGGAACCGGCTTCAGGAGCCGGCAGACTTCTCCCTGCTGATTGGGCGGGAGCAGATGCGCCAGATGCAGCAGGCTGGGCTCGCCCGTTTCGTCTACACCCAGGACCCCGATCAGGTCCAATCTCAGGAGCGCCAGATGGGTCAAATCGTCCTGGCTCAGCGGGTCATCATGGAGATGGGTGCGAATCAACCGCAGACCGCGGAGGGCATGCGATCCGACTCTGAACTTTACCAGCGATTCGAAGGTCGGTGCGCAGCCGGCTCCCACAAGTACCTGTTCGACGACACCGCGGCGAGTGATCAGGAGACCGATGGGACGTCGAATCTCCCGCGTCAACTGGCAGGTCGTGCGCGCGAGCTCGGCAGTGATCACGAGTGAGGACGGCACACGTCGTCGATAGAGTCGCTCCAATGCCGCGAGGTGACTGGCTTTGAGACCGGTGACGTGCCCGTGAATTGTAGGGATGGTGATGCTCCTTGAGACTCGACGGTTAGGATTTGCGACGCACCGTTCCGCCCCCGGACGATGCCGGCAACGCGCAATTCGGCATCGCCTCGCACTCGAAGGATGCCAGCCTGCCCTGCTCCAGGGCCCGCTGCCCTGCCGCCGCAATCATGGCTGCATTGTCTGTGCAGTATGAGAGGGCCGGGAGGCCCAATTCAATCCCCTCCTCGCCTGCCCGCTCCGTCAATCGTGCTCGCAGCCGAGAATTGGCCGAAACCCCGCCGACAACGGCAAGGGCTGAGACGCCCGCCTGTCGCACGGCCGCGAATGTCTGACGGATCAACACGTCCACGATCGCTTCCTGATACCCCGCCGCCAGGTCGGCCTGTTGTCGGGTGATGGCTTGCTGATCCATGCGTTGCAGATGATAGAGCAAGGCTGTCTTGAGACCGCTGAAACTGAAATCCAGTTGTCCGGTTCTCACGCGCGATCGAGGAAATCGCACGGTCACCGGATTGCCTTTTCTGGCCGCTTGGTCGATGAGCGGTCCACCCGGGTATCCGAGCCCGAGCATTTGTGCGCCCTTGTCGAATGCTTCGCCTGCAGCATCGTCGATCGTTCGTCCCATGAGGCGGAGCCCGCCGGATTCGTCGGCGTGGAAGAGATGCGTATGTCCGCCCGACGCGATCAACACGACGCAGGTTCTCGGGAATGACGGGCGGTCGATCCAGGCTGAGGCGATGTGGCCTTCGAGGTGACTTACGCCCACCAGTGGAATGCCCAGCGCGTAGGCTAAGGATTTGGCGTAACTAATACCCACCAGCAGGGCGCCGGCCAGGCCCGGACCTTGGGTGACGGCGATGGCGCCGAGGTCCTGCCAGGTGAGGCCTGCTGCGTCCAGAGCCCGACGTGTGACGTGATCCACATTTTGAATATGAGCACGTGAGGCCAACTCCGGCACCACCCCGCCGAACCGTTCATGGACGGTGTGCTGGGAAGAAATCACGTTGGCCAGAACATGGCCTTCACCGTCGAGCACCGCTGCGGCAGTCTCGTCGCAGGATGTTTCGATGCCAAGAATCGTCATGGACGCAGGGGGGGTCATAGGACAAACAGCCGACAGGGTGACGGCATGTGAATATGGTTATATAAGCGTGCGCGATCCCAAGGGGCGGGGCTAGGCGCAGTGGTCAGACACTGTGTCTGGTGCTGTTCGTAAGGAAATCGGGTCAACACCTATCCTGCCGTAAAATACGACAACCCCCGGATCCGGTTGCGGACCGCGGGGGTTGCCGGGTGGTCTCTAGGATCTCAACGACGAGTCGATCCTCTCGTAACGGTCGTCGCTCGCGCTAGACGCCCGCCATCGCTTCCTGCTCGATAAAGGCCGGCGCGCCGTCGCGCAGCACGACTTTGATCTTCCGGTTCTCCTTGAAGCGACCCTTGATGAGTTCTTCAGACAGGGGATCGCCGATCGCCCGTTGGATGATGCGGCGCATCGGGCGCGCACCGTAGAGCGGCTCGTATCCTTCCTTGATGAGCCACTGTTTCACTTCGTCGTCCACCTCGATGCTGACGCTCTTGTCGATCAGGCGGAGATTCAGTTCGTGCAGCAGGATATCGAGGATGTGGATCAAGTGCTCCTTCTCCAGGGAATGGAAGATCACGATTTCGTCGATCCGGTTCAGGAACTCCGGGCTGAACGAACGCTTGAGTTCTCCCATCACGTCTTCTTTGCGGCGCAAGGCCTGTCCGCCCTTTTCATCATTCTGGAATCCGAGCGAGACGCCTTTTTGGATCATTTTCGTGCCGATGTTCGAGGTCATGATCACGACCGTGTTCTTGAAATCGACCTTTCGACCCAGGCTGTCCGTGAGGACACCGTCGTCGAGCACCTGCAGCAGGACGTTGAACACGTCCGGATGCGCTTTCTCGATTTCGTCGAACAGCACGACCGAGTAAGGACGACGTCGAACCTTTTCAGTGAGCTGGCCGCCTTCCTCGTAGCCGACGTATCCCGGAGGGGCTCCGAAGAGGCGTGAGCTTGTGAACTTTTCCTGATACTCGGACATATCGATCCGGATGAGCGCATCTTCGCTGTTGAAGAGAAACTCCGCGAGGGTCCGTGCCAATTCCGTTTTTCCGACACCGGTCGGGCCGAGGAAAATGAAGGAGCCGATGGGTTTCTTCGCTTCCTTGAGGCCCGCTCTGGATCGACGAATGGCACGCGCCACAGCCGAAATAGCTTCGTTCTGTCCGATGACCCGCTTGTGGAGGAATTCTTCCATGCGGAGCAGTTTATTGGACTCTTCTTCTTCCAACTTGAAGAGCGGAATGCCGGTCATCTTCGAGACGACATACGCGACTTCTTCCTTGCCGATGGTCGGCTTGTGTTTCTCCTGATTCTTCTTCCACTCCCGCTTGGATTCGTCGAGGAGCTTTCGCAGACGCTCTTCTTCTTCGCGATGACGGACGGCTTCCTCGAAGTTTTGCATCGAGATCGCCAGCTCTTTATCGCGGGAAATTTTCTTGAGCTCTTGCTCCAGCGCTTTGAGCTCAGTCGGCAGCGCGTAGGTCTGCAACTTCGCTCGCGAGCCGGTTTCGTCGATCAGGTCGATAGCCTTGTCCGGAAGGAACCGGTCGGTAATATAACGATCCGCCAACTTGACGGCTTCCACGATGGCATCTTCCGTGATTTCCACCCCATGGTGTTCCTCGTACCGGTCCCGCAAGCCCTGGATGATCCGTACCGTTTCATCCGTGCTGGGCGGCTGCACGTGAATGGGTTGGAAGCGACGTTTGAGCGCGCCGTCTTTCTCGATGTGTTTGCGGTATTCGTCGAGCGTCGTGGCGCCGATGCACTGAATTTCACCGCGGGACAACGCCGGCTTGAGCATGTTGGAGGCATCGATCGATCCTTCTGCCGCCCCTGCCCCGACCAACGTGTGCAATTCGTCGATGAAGATAATGATGTTCCCGGCCTGCACGATCTCCTTCATCACGACCTTGAGGCGTTCTTCAAACTGGCCGCGGTATTTCGTGCCTGCCACCAGCGAGCCCAGGTCGAGTGCGATGACGCGACGAGACAGCAGATTGTCGGGGACTTCCGACGCGATGATACGCTGCGCGAGTCCTTCGACGATGGCTGTCTTTCCCACGCCGGATTCGCCGATGAGGACCGGATTGTTTTTCGACCGTCGGCTGAGAATCTGCAAGACCCGCTCGATTTCGTCCGCGCGACCGATGACAGGATCCAACTGCCCCTCCTGGGCCAGCTGGGTCAGGTCGCGTCCGAATTCATCGAGAGCCGGCGTATTGCTCTTGCGATCCCGCTCACGCGGCGCAGACTTACGCAGGAAGGTGACGGTGAGTTGCCGCGCGGTCAGGAGGTTGGCGCCCAGACTCCGGAGAATCTTCCCGCCGATGCCTTCTTCCTCCCGAAGGAGACCGAGCAGCAGATGTTCGCTGCCGATGTGGTTATGACCGAGCAACCGGGCTTCTTCCACCCCGTACTCGATGACTTTCTTGACCCGCGGGCTGAAGGGAATTTCCCCGAAGGTCATCGTTGTGCCCCCACCCGGGAGATTCCGCTCGATTTCGAGTCGAATCTGCTCGGTGGAGAGCCCCATTTTCTTGAGGATCATCAGCGCAATCCCATCCGTCTCGCGAAGGATGGCCAACACCAGGTGCTCGGTGCCCAGGTAATCGTTCTGATGGCGCTCGGCTTCTTCACGTGCCAGGATGATGATCTTGCGACCCTTGTCCGTGAACCGTTCGAACATCCCGCCTCCTTATGGTGATGGGGTCTGTAAGAGAAGCCTTAGCTGAGTGATTGAATGCACGTCAAAGGCTCGAAAATACTGATGATGTGATTCTAACTAGCGCAATATGGGGTGTCAAGGTATTGAGAGAAACGCGAGCGCCGCGCTGCGACTGCTGAAACCGCGCCGCGCGCGACGGAGAAAATCTCCTCCTCTCTGCATGCTCGTTTGACAGTAAAAGAATCATCCCGATACAATCCCGCACCTTTCAACCGGCTTCTCATCTCCTCGCGATCTGGTCTCATGTATGAAAAGTAAGAGCATCGGCATCCTGACGAAACCAAAATTTCCGGAAGTGAAAAGCACCGTGCAAGCCGTGGTCACTTGGCTTCGTTCCCGGAACATCGATGTTCTGCTGGATACGACCGCAACGACCTTGCTGGGCGAGCAAGGCGGGTTTCAAAAAACCCATCTCGCCAGCAAGGCCGATGTTCTGCTCGTGTTGGGGGGCGACGGTACGATGCTCAATGCGGCGCGATTGGCCGGCGAGCGCGGCATTCCGATTCTCGGTGTGAATATGGGCGGTCTGGGATTCTTGACCGAAGTCGTCCTGGAGAATTTGTACCCGTCGCTTGAGCGGGTGTTCGCAAACGATTTCGTGCTCGATGAGCGACTGATGCTCAAGACGCATGTTCACCGGCACGGTGAGACGGTCGCCCGCGGCGTGGTCTTAAACGATGTCGTCATCAGTAAAGGCACGCTCGCCCGGATGATCGAGCTCAAGATTGCAATCCAGGGACAGTTTGTGACGAACCTGCGCGGGGACGGTCTGATCATCAGCTCCCCGACCGGATCGACTGCGTACTCGCTTTCAGCCGGCGGTCCTATCATCAACCCGGCGGTCCCGTCATTGATTCTGACGCCGATCTGTCCGCACACGTTGACACATCGACCTCTGATTGTGCCTGCCAGCGCAGAAATTGAAGTGATCCTGACCAGTAAGGATGATGGGGCGATGGCGACGCTCGACGGCCAGGTCGGAGTGGCGTTGACCCAGGGCGATACGGCGGAGATCCGGGCCTTCGAGCACATGACCAGACTGATCCGTTTCCCGGAGAGTAGTTACTATGAGGTGTTGCGGGAAAAACTGAAATGGGGCGACGGGTAACGAGCGTCGAGGTGGGCGCGGCTAGCCGCGCCCCCGCTCGATGTGGGCCAGCATGTCGGCGTTCGATGCAAATTTAAACTCCCCGATCGCGTCGGGAGAGGCGGCATGAGCTTTCTCCACTGCGTCCAGCGCCTTGAGCCCTTCGAGGTCCACCGGCCGGCTCTTTCGCTCCTTGAGGATAGTGTGAAGTTTCGCGATCACTCCATCCATCGTTCCCCGCGAGCGCGTCGTTTGAGTTGCCAGGTAGCGGGTGATGACTTCCGCGCACCAGTCCCCGTCCCGCTTAGCGATACCCACCAGACCTTCGCTGGCTTTGCGGGCCCATCCGGCGAGAAAGATGCCTTCCACGATCTGTCCTGATTTCTCATCATAGGCTTGGAAGAGGGCATCGTCCGGATCATTTCCGGTCTTGTTCGGGTTGGTGACGTAGACGCCGTTCTTATAGGGGAGCCCCACGGTTTCATCAACGCGGTCGCCCACGGCGAACACGACGCTGTCGACCGGAAACTCGTACAATTGTTTGAGTCCGACGGCGGCAGTGTCGTCCCCTTTCGGCTCCAGCTTATTTTCTTCCATCTCAAGCGCGCGGACGCGATTGTTGGCGTCGACCAGCACGCGCTTCGGGGAGGCTAGAAAACGAAAGCCCATCTTGGAGGGGCTGCCCGTCGGTTCGCACTTGGTGAATTCTGCGGTCATGCTCGCCAGCACTTCGTCGGCATTCTGACCGACTGCGGCCAGCCGGTCCTTGATGCGGGCGAACTCTGTGGCGATGCCGTCCTGATCCATGTTGGTGCAGACGGCCCGGATTTCTTTCGGGTTGTATTTACGCTCGACCGGACCGCGGCGGGCGATGGCGGTGACGCGCTCCACCTTCTTATACTTGATCAACCAGTGGGCAATGTCGACCATGACGTCGCCGACGCCGATGATGGCGACATGTTTGCCCATGTCGAACGGACGGTCGCCTAAGCCAGGCAGGCGATTGAAGTGGTAGACCACGTCCTTGGCGTGGAAGACGCCCTTGGCGGAATCTCCTTCGACCCCGATGGCCTTGGTTCCCTGCGCGCCGATGGAGAAGGCGACGGCGCTGGCACCCAATCCGCGCAAATCTTCAACCGTGAGGTCCTTACCCTGCCCGACGGAGACGTTGCCGAAGTAGTGGACATTGGGCTGTTCGAGCATCTCCCAATATTGCTTTTTCAACCCACCACGCAGTTTGAGCTTACTGGGGAAGATCCCGTACTCGGCCAATCCGCCGAACTTGATGTCGCGATTGAGAATGATGACCTCGTGGCCTGCATCCGCCATCTTCTTGGCCAGGGCCATTCCAGCCGGGCCTGCGCCCACGACGATTACGACATGCCCGCTTGTCTCAGAACCGGTTGCGCTCATTATCTACCCTTCAATCTATATCGAAAGTGAGTCATTATTGACGAAGACCGTCGAACGGTCGAAAGTTTAAAAATTTTGCGCACGTTAGCACAGGGTTCCTCGGGCTGTCAAAATCACCGACCGCCCCGGTGAACCCCGGTGTGGCGGATTGTCATGCCCGATGCGTCGGTCAGGCAGTTGCCTACCCGCCTGCACTGCCGACCGGTCCGCCGGCCTGAGTCATACGCCAGGGATCCAGGAGTTGCGTGAGTCGCTTTTCCGGCAACACGTTTTGTTCGCGAGCCACTTCCCGGACGGTCTTGCCGGACTTATAGGCATCCTTGGCGAGTTTTGCGGCCGCTTCGTAGCCGATCACCGGCGCAAGCGCTGTGCACATGGCGAGACTTTCCTCGATCAGGCTCTTGCAGCGCTCTTCGTTCGCCTTGATCCCCTCAATGCATTTCACGGCAAAGTTCGTCGAGGCCGTTGCCAGCAGCTCGATGGACTGCAGCAGGTTGTAGGCCATCACCGGTAGCATGACGATTAATTCGAAATTGGCCGCCTGGCCTCCGACGGTGATCGTGACATCATTCCCGATCACCTGGGCACAGACCATGGTAACGGATTCCGCGATGACCGGATTGACCTTGCCCGGCATGATGGAGGAGCCCGGCTGGGTTTCCGGAAGATTGATCTCGCCGAGTCCGCAGCGCGGACCTGACCCGAGCCAGCGAATGTCGTTGGCGATCTTCATCAGGCTGACCGCCAGGGTGCGCAATTCTCCGCTGGCCTCGACTAACGAGTCCTGGGCGGACTGTCCTTCGAAGTGGTCGACGGCTTCCTTGAAGGCGCAGCCCGTTTCTTTCGAAATGATGGCCATGACCTTGCCGGCGAATTTCGGATGGCAATTGAGTCCGGTGCCGACGGCGGTGCCTCCCAGAGCCACTTCGCTGAGGGCCGCCTGTGCCCGCTTCATCCGTGCGATACCCAATTCAATTTGTCTGGCATAGCCGCCGAATTCCTGTCCCAACCGGACCGGCGTCGCATCCTGCAAGTGGGTGCGCCCGATCTTGA
The DNA here is from genome assembly GCA_000196815.1 of Nitrospira defluvii. Lineage (GTDB taxonomy): Bacteria > Nitrospirota > Nitrospiria > Nitrospirales > Nitrospiraceae > Nitrospira_A > Nitrospira_A defluvii_A. The sequence continues at coordinate 2,399,035 of FP929003.1, read as the reverse complement.
CGATCTTGTCGAACTCGCGGGCCTTGCCGTTGAGCGCCTTATGCAGCCGGGTGAGCGCGGGAATCAATTGCCGTTGAATGGTTTCCGAAGCCGCAATGTGGATGGCGGTCGGAACCACGTCGTTGCTGGATTGTCCCAGGTTCACGTGGTCGTTCGGGTGCACCAGCTTGCTGCCCCTGGCGCCGCCGAGCAGTTCCGTGGCACGGTTGGAGATGACTTCGTTGGTATTCATATTGGTCGAGGTGCCGGAGCCGGTTTGGAAAATATCGACCGGGAATTCAGCATCCAGGCGTCCCTCTACCACTTCGGTGGCGGCCCGAACGATGGCGTCCGCCGGCTTCTTGTCGAGCAGTTTCAACGAATGGTTCACCGACGCGGCGGCACGTTTGATGAGTCCCATGGCCCGGATCATCGCGCGGGGAATACGAAGCGAACTGATCGGGAAGTTCTCGATCGCGCGGGCGGTCTGGACCCCATAATAGGCATTGGAGGGAACCGGCAGTTCTCCCATCGTGTCGCGCTCCATGCGCGTGGAGGTGGTCATGGATGCAGCGGTGCCGGTTGTGCGCGAAGCGTTCTTCATCGTCGGGTCTCCTCGAATAGCTGGCGGTTGACGTGCTGGAGCCGCGCATCTTAAACGGTCCCCGTGCGGAAGCACAAGCATGGCTGCGTCCGGGAATAGAACGTGCGTTCAGCCGCCCGCGAGTCGAACGGTCTGGGCCGACAGTGAGATGGACGTCGATGGCAGGCAGGAGGGTGGAAAAGAAAAGGCCCGCGGGGGGCGGGCCTTCCTTCTCAGGGCACCTGATCTTGTTAGGAGATCTTGACGTCGATCTGTTTCGGTTTCGCCTTCTCCGACTTGGGAAGATGCAGGTGCAGGATGCCGTCCGCATACTCTGCCCTTACCTTGCTCTCGTCGACCGAATCGGGAAGTGTGAAGCTCCGGACAAACCGACCGTACGACCGTTCGATACGATGGTACTTCTTGCCCTTGTCTTCCTTTTCCTGTTTTCGTTCACCCTGAATGGTGAGGACTGCATCTTCGACCGTGACCTTCACATCTTCTTTCTTGACCTCGGGCAGTTCAGCCTTAATGGCATACTCGCTCTCGGTTTCGCTGATGTCGACGGTCGGGGTCCAGTCGGCAACGGTCATAACTTCCTTCCCTTGCCCGGCAGGCGTGCCGGTTGAGGGTCGCGCAATCATCCGGTTCAACCGGTCGGACATCTCCTCCAATTCCCTGAACGGATCCCATCGTACAATCGCCATGGTGGAACCTCCTTGTGTGGATGTGTTGATGCTGTTCCCTTGGAACATCCTACGTACTAGAAAGGAGGTAATCTCCACGCTGCTGAAGTCAAGGCCCGGGCCGGAAGAGTTAAAGTCGGCGACGGGGTCTTGACATTGAGACCCCCGGCATTATTTAGTAGCCCCCTTCACACAGGGAGGCGATGACCATGCTGGAATACATGTCTTATGCGCTGCTCGGCGGTATTATGTTTGTGACATCGATTGTCTTGTGGTGGTTCATCGGTCGCACTGAGTAGCCGTTCCTCGACTACCGCTTCTCGATCGGCACATAGTGCCGGTCATGTTCGCCGGAATAGATCTGGTCGGGCCGATAGAGTTTGTTCTCCCGCAATTGCTCCAGCCAATGCGCCAGCCAGCCGCTCACTCGCGCCATGGCGAACAACGGCGTAAAGAGATCTACCTCGATGCCCATCTTGTCGTAGATGATACCGGAGTAGAAGTCGACGTTCGGGTAAATCCCCTTGTCCGTCAGTCGCTCACCCGCGAGTTGCTCCACCGCCACGGCCACCTCATACAGCGGGGACGTTCCGCAGACGTTGAAGAGACGCATGCAGAGGTCCTGCAGCACGGTCGCGCGCGGATCTTTCACCTTATAGACCCGGTGCCCGAACCCCATGAGTTTGTGTTTCCCTTCCAGCCTGGCTTCCACCGCCGCGCGGGCCTGAGCCGGGGTGCCGATTTCCCTCAGCATCATCACGACCTCTTCGTTCGCGCCGCCGTGCAACGGGCCCTTCAGGGCGCCGATCGAGGAGGCGACGACGGTATACGGGTCGGCCAGAGTGGAGGCCGTCACCATGCCGGCAAAGGTCGAGGCATTCATGGTGTGTTCGGCGTGCAGAATCAGGCAGTCGTCGAAGACTTCGCTCCACAGCGGGTGCGGAACGGTTTCGGTCAGCATATAGAGAAAGTTATCGGAAAACGGCAAATCGTCCCGCGGCGGAATGTACTCGTCCCCGCGTCTCAGGCGCGCCCAGGCCGCCACGATCGTCGGCAGTTTGGCGATCAGGCGCACTGCCGACCAGTAGTTATTGGCTACGTCTTTCACATTGCGGCCCGGGTAGAACATCCCGAGTGCCGCGACGGCCGCTTGCAACGCATCCATGGGATGCCCATGCTCGGGCATCACCTTCAACAGATCGACGATGCGAAATTTGATGCGTCGGTGATGCGTGACGTCATCCACCCATTGTGTGAGCTCAGGCGCAGTCGGCAATCGACCGAACAACAGCAGATAACTCGTTTCAAGAAACGACGAGTGCTGACAGAGTTCCTCAACGCGGATGCCGCGATATTCAAGCACTCCCCGCGTCCCATCGACATCGCTGATCGCTGATTTTGCGGCAGGAACACCGGCAAGCCCCGGCATGAAGTCGTGCGGCATAGTCTCTCTCTCCTCTCTTCAAGAACACGAATGATGACCCATCACGGATGCATCGGGCGCCTGTAGCTTCGTCCCCGCGTGCCGCTGGTCCGACGGCCACCGTCCATACATGCGCCTGGCTGAGCTTACCATGATCCACGGTGCCGACTCAGCTCTCACCTTGAATTGGTGCGGCCCGCTTGGCATACTCACTGGAACGACGTGTGACTCTCTATGAGGCATGAAGTGAGCGGTGTGACACGGATCCTTGTGCTGCTCGGGCTTCTAGTGTTGGGTGTGGCCTTGTTCATGCTCGGGCGCGATGAGCGGCCGGCAGTCTCTTCCGGTGAACCACGCATCGGGCGCAGTACCTTGAGTCATGGCGGCCCCGGCGCGGGATCTATCCCGGTCGCGCCGGCGGAAGCCCCGTCCGCCGATCGCCGAATCCCTTCCAATGAGTCTTCGTACGCAACCACGAGGTGAGGCATGAGCTGGTTCCGCTTGCGGGCGTGGGGAATCGTGGCATCGGTGACACTGAGTCTGTTCACCCCGGCCTGGGCTGACGACGACACGGTCGTGTTTGCCGTCGTCAGCGATGTGCCGAAAGACAGGTCGCGCGTGTCGGCCAAGGCGTTGCTCGACGGCGCCGTCTCCGACTTGAAGCTCCTGCCGGGAGACACGATCCTCGGGAATCCGGTCTGGCGCACCCTGGAAGTCTGTCATGCGCTCAAGCTTGAAGGAATGAAGATGGGAGATGGATTCAAGGTCAGCACGGCACGGGTTCTCGATGCCAGTATGCTGCCGATGGCGCTGCAGGGATATGCCGGAGATTGCTTGATTAAGAAGGCGGTGGACATTGCGCCGTTGGCAGACTAGTTAGGGTGCTGAAAAATCCGCCAGCGGTGCGTTCGATATTCGTGAAGTCTGAATGGTGACGCGTATCTCGTCGGGAACCGCAATTGGGCTGAAGCGAGAGACGAACGACGTTTCACGAGCGACGGACTATGAGGACGGACTTTTTGCGCATCCTGGGAGCGGTCCGCTACGATGCGCAATCGGGGCAGAGGGTCGGCTCCTCGTCGGCGTCGCATTCGTCGGCCGTAAGCGGGAAGAATTGCTCGCACTGCCGGCAGGTTCGGATTTCGAAATACGCCACCCCCTGCTCGTCGATCTCGGTCGGCAGCAGCAGTTCGAGCGGGTCGTACCCTAATTTCGCGTCGTCATCGAAGCGAATGATGGCCAGGCGATCATTGAAGACTTCAAAGGTGGCTTCCTTGCCTTTCCGTTCCAAACGATGTCCGACGACAAACACGGGTTGCCCCTTGCGTTTGGTGCGCAGATCTTTCAGGGTGCGTTGCGTCGTTGACGCACAGGAAAATTTTCCGGCCTGGTCGCTGGTGTCGGTTCCGAAAATCGGCATAAGTCAATCGTATCGCTTGAGGGTGAAGTCTCGTGTGTCCATGTAACACAGGTCAAAAATTTGCGTCAAGAGAACCTACGAAGAAGGAGCAAGGCTGACAGCATGGCGGAGATCACAATCTATCAGAAACCCACCTGTTCGACGTGTCGCGAGGCCGTGCGGATCGTGCGCGAGAGCGGCCAACCGTTCAAGGCGATCAATTATTATGAGCAACCGTTCACAAAGAGCCGACTCAAAGCCCTGCTCAAGAAAGCCGGACTCACGGCTCGCGAGGTCTTGCGCACGAAAGAAGATCTCTACAAGTCGCTGAAGCTGGCCGATCCGGCGCTGACCGAGGACCATGTGCTCGACCTGATGGTCCTGCATCCGGATTTGATCCAGCGTCCGCTCGTCGAAAAGGGCGATAAGGCCATGCTGGCGCGCCCGGCGGACACGATCACTCACATGCTGTGAGTTTTCAGGGAAAGTGCGAGCTGGACGCTTCTGCAGACGCTGTTACGGAGGGGCCGACGGGCATGACGGAGGACCGGACCGATGTTCGCATTCAGTTCCGTTGATCGCGTGTCGCTGCTCGGGAGGATTCTGCAGCGGCTCAACCTGCGCTTTCCGTCCTTATTCGTGCTGTTCGCTCTGCTCACGCTGGCGGATATCATTGTGCCGGACGTGATCCCGCTGGCCGACGAAATCGGCCTGGCCCTGCTGACGTTGTTGTTGGGGTTGTGGAAAGAGCGTCGGACTCAGAGCCGGGCTCAGACGACCGGAAGGGCGACGCGGTAGACCGCGGAGGCTACGCGTGATCGAGATGGCCGAAGCGGAGCTTGCCGAGTTGCGGGTCGATCCACACCTTCAGGTCGCCGGATAGGACGCTGAGGAGCGTTTCTCCGACCAGTTGCCGTCGCCAGCCTCGTAACACGGGAATGTCCATTTCTTCCACTGGTGACGCGCGTTCGACCAGAGCCTGCAAGTCACCCGTGGTGGCGATCAACGTCGGGGCGATGTTCTCCACGGAGGCACGGGACTTCAGCACCGCCTGCAGCAGCTCCAGCACCCCGGTGGATTCTGGATCGGGCTTGCGATCCCGCGGGACCTCGGGCCATTCCGATTCCGGTCGCGCCAACGCCTGCTGCATGGTGGCGAGAAGCGCCTGTCCGTTCCGTTCGACTTCCGACGAATACATCCCCCGCATGCCGCGCAATTGATCCAGCGTGCGCGGCGTTTGACGCGCCAGCTGCACCAGCACCTCGTCACGCATCACTCGTCCCCGCGGGACGTTGCGACGCCGGGCCTCCCCTTCACGCCAGGCCGCCAGGTCACGCAGAACGCCGGCCGCGCGTGGTTTGAGGCTATCCCATCCGCGAATGCGTTGATACCGCTCCTGGGGGTCCCGCGCCTGTGCGCCAAGAGAGACTTCCAGGCGGGCGAACTCCTCATCCACCCACTCCGAGCGACCCATCACAGACAATTTCTGCCGGAGATGCCGGTGCACCGGCAGTAGAAAGGTCACGTCGTCCAGGGCGTAGACCAGCTGCTCCCGGCTCAGCGGCCGCTGGCTCCAATTCGTAAACGTATGGGCCTTGTCGAGTTTGACGCCCTGGACGCGTTGGACCAGGTTGGCATAGGCGGTCTGTGCGCCGTATCCGACCATGGCGGCGGCGATCTGTGTATCGAAAAAGGGCTTCGGCAGACGCCCGGCATGGTGTGCAAACAGTTCCAGGTCCTGCCGTCCCGCATGGAGCACTTTTTCGATGCGGGCATCGCAGACGATCTCCCAGAATCGGGCCATCGGCGCGGCCTCCTGCACGGCGGGAAAGTCGATGACCGCCGCCACCCCTTCCGCCGCGACCTGAATCAACTCCAGGCGGGGGATGAAATGCTCCTCCCCCATAAACTCGGTATCGATGGCAATGACCGAACTGTGGATGAGTTGATCACAGAGGGCATCGAGGGCATCGTCGGAGGTAATGAACGTCTGATCCGGTTCCAGTGTGGCCATGGGTTACTCAGTGGGACGATATTCCGCCCCGCGTGAAATCGGCGGTTCGGTGTTGCTCAGGCTCAAGTACTCTTTGAGAAATTGATAGGCTTCGAGGATGCGCCGGAGCTCGGGTTCTGAACTACGGTCGCCGTTGCGCGCATCGGGGTGGAGTTCTTTGGCGCGTTGACGGAACGAGGTGGTCACATCGGCGAGCGGAGTGCCGAACTCGAGACCCAGAATCTGATAGGCATCGTACGCATTGGTGACTTCATTGGTCGCGCCGGTTGGACTGCCCTCCCCTCCCGCGGCCTTGAGGAAGTCGGCCAGATTGATTTTGCGGCGCCGGCGGCGCGGGCGCTCTCGGATTTCGCTGTCGAGTTCGTCCCAGCGGTCTTCGACGAACTCCAACCGGGACTCCAGCCGAATGGCGCCCGAGACATCCCTGACTAACTCCAGCTCTTCTTCGATCTGTTGCAGCGAGCGTTCGATTTCTTCGAGCCCCGGCTCGATGCGGAAGTAACTGTCCACCCGTTCTTGCATCATGAAATCGACGGCAAACTCCATGCTGTCGACATTCTTGGCGCGCAACATGCCGATGCGCCGTCGCATACCTCGCTGATATTTAAACAGGCGATTGGTCGAAAAGGCCACAAGTCCTCGTTGGGCGTGACTCCCGGGGTTCCGGCAGGGTCGTCCGCATCTTAGCACAACGATTTCCGGATGGATAAGGGGCGAGGCAGGGAGAATCTCACAGGAGCAAAAAGGCGGCGGCCGCGATGACGGTCGGCGGCAGGGCTGCCAGGGCCAGTTTGGCCGGACTCACACTCTCTTCCTCGAAATGGTTCCGGAGCAGCGCCAGACCGGCCGGGTTCGGCGCGTTGGCGATGACCGTCAAGCCTCCACCGGTGACCGCGCCGGCCACTAGCGCATATTTAAAGGCATCAGATAGGCCTTCGACTAACGAGCCCAGATAGGTTAGCGCGGCGTTGTCGGTAAAGGCGGTCAAGAATGTCGTGCCGAAAAATACGGCGTGCTCGCTCAATTGCGAGAGGATCGGTTGCAGCCACCATTGTTGTTGTCCCCCCAGCACCTCCAGCCCCGCCAGAAAAAACGCCACAAGCAGTCCCTCACGGAGGAGCAGCCGGTTTTGATACCGCTCATAGGCATGGGCGAAGCCGAGAAAAAACAGGAAGAGGCCCATGAAGATGGCCGGATGGTGAGCGAAGACGACGACGCCGGCCAGCATCAACAGATGAATGGCCATCAACGGGAACGGAGTGGGGGCGCCTTCCTTCGGACGTTCCTCACTCGGGAGCGCGGCCAACTCTCGCCGAAACAGCATTGTCAGCACGATGGCGTTGACGAAGACCGCAATCGCGGCCTTCCATCCGAAGGTGGACGCCATAAAGGTCATATCCCATTTCCAGGTACCCGCGACCATGAGGATCGGCGGCGCGGCGAACGGGGTCAGGGTGCCGCCGATCGACACGTTGACGAACAAGACGCCTAAGGTGGCGTATTGCAAATTCGTCGAAAGGCCGTGTCGGAAGAACCGATCGCGCAGGATCAGCGCAGCGAGGGTCATGGCGGCCGCCTCGGTGAGCAGTGACCCCATGAGGGGAACGATCGCCATCACCGTGACATAAAACGCCACGTTCGACGGGAGGGGCAACAGCCGGCTGAGCACTTGCGTCGATTGCCGCGCAGTCTGGAGGATCGGACGGGACCCCGCGATGACCATGATCGCGAATACGAACATCGGCTCGATGAAGGGATAGGCGTCGATATAGCGCAAGGCAGCGGTCGCGCCCTCGGTTACGAACATCGCCGCCATAAGGACCGCCGCCCAGAACCCAAAGACGACCTCGACTTCGCCTAGAAGGTGCCATAGGCCGGCATGAGCGGGCCGCCGATGCGCCAGGTGTTGGAAAAAGGAGGTGGCAAAGGTATGCGCGATGGCGACCGCAAACAGAAGAGTCCCGATGACTTCGATGCTACTTGGCGTCACGTCGCGTTCCTGTTGGGGGTCCCTGTACCGGGGGCTGTCGTGGCACGGGCGCACCGGCTTGGAGCAATGATCGTTTGTCGTACTCTACCTGGATTGTGCGTGTCACGCCAACGAGGAAAGAAAAATGCGGCGGGTGTGGGGACGGCAGGTCAGCGGAGGTCGTCGTCGATCCGGATACGGCGGCGGGCCACACCGGTTGCGCGCGCAGCCGCGGCCACTGCCTTCGCGACGCGCGGCACCACGTCGCGATCGAACACGCTGGGGATGATGTAGTCCTCCGAGAGGGCCTCTGCCGGCACACAACCGGCAATGGCCTCGGCCGCCGCCAGCTTCATGGCTTCGTTGATCTCGCTGGCTTGCACGTCGAGCGCCCCGCGGAAAATTCCGGGAAACGACAGGGCGTTGTTGATCTGGTTGGGAAAGTCCGACCGGCCGGTGGCAAAGATCCGTGAGGCCTCATCGCCCACCTTCGGCTCGATCTCGGGATCAGGATTGGCCATCGCGAAGACGATCCGGTCCTGATTCATCCGCTCGAGATCCTCCCGGTTCAGCACATTGCCCACTGAGAGCCCGATGAACACGTCGGCGCCTTTCAAGGCATCGTGGAGCGTCCCGCGCGGCTGATCCCGACGGATGCAAGCGTGAAGATCGGTGCGGCAGGCGCGCAGTTCCTCCGCATCGCCCATCAACACGATGCCTTCTTTGTCGCACCCGATGAGATGGGCCGCCCCGGCGGCGAGCAAAATACGGCAGCAGGCGGTTCCGGCCGCGCCCAGACCGTTCACGACGATCCGGACATCCTCCATCCGTTTTCCGACCACCTTCAAGGCATTGGTGAGCGCGGCCAGGAGGACGACGGCTGTGCCATGTTGATCGTCGTGCATGACGGGAATGTCGAGGGATGTTTTGAGTGCGCGTTCAATTTCAAAGCAACGCGGGGCGCTGATGTCTTCCAGGTTGATGCCGCCGAAACCGGGGGCGATGCCGCGCACGATGCGGATGATCTCATCCGGGTCCTGCGTGGCGACACAAATCGGCCAGGCGTCGATGCCCGCCAATTCCTTGAACAACATGACCTTGCCTTCCATGACCGGCAGCGCGGCGGCAGGACCGAGGTTGCCCAAACCCAGTACCGCAGACCCGTCGGTGACGACGGCCACGCTATTGCTCTTGATCGTGAAGGCATAGGCTTTCGATGGATCCTTCGCGATGGCCTGGCAGACACGCCCCACGCCGGGGGTGTAGATCATCGAGAGGACGTTGCGTGTGTTGACCGGGACTTTGCTCTGGACTCTGATTTTTCCACCCAGATGGAGGAGAAAAATCCGGTCGGACGCCGAGAGCACATTCACTTCCGGCAGGGCTTCGAGGCGTTCGAGGACATGGTCTCCGTGCGCCTCATTCTGCACGTCGAAGGTAATGTCCCTGATCATGCGTTCGGCATTGGCCGACACGATATCCACGGCCCCGAGGTTGGCCCCCTCTTCGGCCAGCAGCCCGGCGACTTTTGCGAAGATGCCCGGTTTGTTGAGGAGTGCGAGGCGGACGGTCAGGCGGTAGTTGGAATAGGGACCGATGTCATCGGTGGTCATAGGCTGCGACCCGGAGGTGAGTGGCCTTGTTCATGAGTGTATCACAGTGGATCACCAGCGGGCGCGGAGCATAAGCGCCGCTCGCTGCGCAGGGCTGCCGCGTCCCACCCAATAGCCACTGTCGCCAAAGACCTTCGAGGCAGGCAGAGTCGCAGGAACGGTGACGCTGAACCACAGGCCAGTCTGAAGAGGATGAGGGCGTAATCATTCATTGATGTTCAGCTCATATCCTATTGAGAACGTGGATTAGTTTCGAATCCGACCACGGGTGGTTGTGGAGTGCTTCCCCAGGGGGGATGCCCCTGGCCCTGCCGGGCTTTCTGCGTAGGCGAAACAAGATGGTGAAGAGTTTCGTTGACTTTTTTTGACAGGTTGGCTACCCTCGGCCCGCCCTTGTGGTGGGCACTTATATTCTCAACCTTTCAAGGAGGGGTTTCCATGAAGCGTGCTCTATTTGCATTCGTAGCGGCAGCCATTCTCGTTGCATTCACTGCCCCGTCGTTCGCCGGTGACGACAAGAAGAAGGAAGAGAAGAAGGGCGGCCACTTCTCCCAGACCCTCTTCGGCGATGACAAGAAGAAGGAAGAGAAGAAGGGTGGACACCTGTCCCAGACCGTGTTCGGCGAAGACAAGAAGAAGGACGAAAAGAAGGGCGGACACTGATCCCCGCTTCCGACGTTCTTTCGTAGTCTTAATTGGCTCGCGACTCCGGATGCCGGCGCGAGCCAATTTTTTTTGCCTCGCGCGCTGCTCCTCCTTCTCCCCTCCGCTTCATTGACCCATTCAATCGGTGCGTGATACGGTTCGCGCATGACCAGCACAACCCCCGGCCGCGAGCCGAATCGCCTCATACGGCAGACCAGTCCCTATCTCCTGCAACATGCCTATAACCCGGTAGATTGGTATCCCTGGGGGCCGGAGGCCTTGGCTCAGGCGGCGAAGCTGAATCGACCGATCCTGCTCTCCATCGGTTATTCCTCCTGCCATTGGTGTCATGTCATGGAGAGGGAATCGTTTGAGAACGAGGCGATCGCCCGGCTCATGAATCACCATTTCGTCTGCATCAAAGTGGATCGCGAGGAACGGCCTGATCTCGATGAAATTTATATGCAAGCGACGCTGGCACTGAACCGGAATCAGGGTGGCTGGCCGATGACCGTGTTCCTCACTCCCGATCAGAAACCGTTTTTTGCCGGGACCTATTTTCCGCCTGAGGATCGATGGGGCCGTCCGGGCTTCCCCACCCTGCTGAAGAAGATTGCCGAGTACTGGGAGAAGGACCACGCCGGCGTCGTCGCGCAAGCGGCCACGCTCACGGCACGCCTGCAGGACGGCAGTCACGCCCCTTCCCCGACCACGGTCGGCGAAGCCGAGCTCGACATGGCCGTGACTCAGTTTGCGGAGGATTTCGATGCCAAGCTCGGAGGATTCGGCGGCGCCCCGAAGTTTCCCCCTGCCACCGGGCTCTCGCTGCTGCTCCATTGTTATCACCGCACCAAGGATCCGCAGACCCTCACGATGGTCCGTACCACGCTGGATGCCATGGCGGCCGGCGGGATCTACGATCAGATCGGGGACGGCTTCGCGCGGTATTCCACCGACGACCGGTGGCTGGTGCCCCATTTCGAGAAGATGCTGTACGACAACGCCTTGCTGGCCCGCGTTTATGTCGAGGCTTTCCAAGTGACGGCCGATCCGAACTATCGTCGTGTCGCCTGTGAGACCCTCGACTATATTCTGAAGGAAATGACCTCCCCCGAGGGCGGGTTCTATTCCGCGACCGATGCCGATTCCGAAGGGGTGGAAGGGAAATTCTTCGTCTGGACGCCGGATGAGATTCGCGCGGTGCTCTCGAACGAAGAGGACGTGCGGCGGATCTGTACCTATTACGATGTCACACCGGCCGGCAATTGGGAACACAAGAACGTGCTGCATACGGCCAAGCCCGTCGCGTCGGTGGCGAAGGAGCTGGGGTTGACCGTTGAGGACCTGCAGGCGACCATCGATCGAGTCAAGCCGTTGCTCTATGCGGCGCGCGCGAAACGGGTCCCGCCCGGACTCGATGACAAGGTGATCACGGCCTGGAACGGAATGATGATCAGCGCCATGGCGGAAGCCGGGCGGGTGTTCGACATGCCGCGATATCGGGCCGCTGCCGAGCGCGCCTGTGAGTTTCTCCTGACGACGCTGTCCAAGCCGGATGGGCGACTCCTGCGGACCTATCGCGCGGGTACGGCTCATCTGGATGCCTATCTTGAAGACTATGCCTATTTTGCCGAAGGCTTGATCGACACCTATGAAGCAGGCGGCCACGAGCGGTACTTGTCTGCGGCGGTGCGGCTCGCGGAGCGCATCCTGGCGGATTTTTCAGACGGTCAACAGGGTGGCTTCTTCACCACCGCCACGGGCCATGAAGCCCTGATCGTGCGCAGTCGTGAAGGTCCGGACGGAGCCACGCCGAGCGGGAATGCCGTCGCGGCAGCGGCGCTGGCCCGATTGTCCTATCACTTCGGGCGGGAAGATTTCCGGCAGGCGGCAGCGGGGGCCGTGCGTGCCTACGGTCGCCAGATCGCCCGCTACCCGCGCGCCTTCGCCAAGAGTCTGATCGTCGTCGATCTGTTGACCAGCGGGCCGGTAGAAATTGCCGTCATCGGGGCGCCCGACGATTCCAACACCGTCGCGTTGCGCGCTGCAGTCAGCCGGACCTACATTCCGAATCGTGTCATTGCCTCTCGCGAGTCGCAGCAGTCCGAGCCGACCCATCCGCTGTTGCACGGGAAGGCCCTAGTCGGTGGCAAGTCGGCGCTCTATGTCTGTCGGAATTTTGCCTGCCGCCGGCCGATCACCGATCCCGCGGATCTTCCTACCCAGCTCGATCCATCGCACAAAGCCGCACCGCCGTTGACCGCCTCCGAACAAAAGGTCTTGAGCGGAAATGTGTATCCGGGGGCCGCGACCGTTCAGGGCACGGCCGGTTACGCGGCCCGGAAGATCCACGATGCCACCGGGGCCGGCTCGTTGGCGAACGGGTTCGGGCCGTTCGGGGCGACGGGACTGACGGTGAGCCGTCTCGGATTCGGCACGTATCGGGTCGGACAACGAGAAGCGGAGCATCGAGAGGCCTTGATCAAGGCGCTTCGCTCGGGCTGCAACCTGATCGACACCTCGACGAATTACATGGACGGCGAGAGCGAGCAAGTGGTCGGTTCGGTTCTCCAGCAATTGATCCGTGCCGGTGAAGTGGCCCGCGAGGAAATCATCGTGGTGTCGAAGATCGGCTATGTGCAGGGCCAGAATCTGGCCCAGGCCAAAACGCGGGAGAAATCCGGCAAGCCCTATCCGGACATGGTGAAGTACGGCGATGACATCTGGCATTGCATCCATCCGGAGTTTCTGGCGGATCAATTGACGCTGTCGCTGGATCGACTGGGACTGGCGACGCTGGATGTCTGTTTGCTCCACAACCCGGAGTATTTCCTGTCCCACGCGACCCGGCTCGGCGCCGGTGAGCAACGGGATCTGTCCAGGCTGCGCGATGAATTGTATGTGCGAATGCAACTGGCATTCGAGTATTGCGAGCGACAGGTCGAGTCGGGCCGGTTGCGCGGGTACGGTGTCTCGTCCAATACATCCACGGCCTCTCCGGATGAGTCCGGTGCCACGTCGTTGTCTCGCATGATTGAAGCCGCGAAGGCGGCGGCCAGGAAGGTCGGCGCGTCCGCCCATCATTTCACGGTTCTGCAATGTCCGATGAACCTGCACGAATCCGGCGCGGCGCTGATCAAGAATACGGGTCCGGACAACGGCAGCACCTTGTTGGCTGAAGCCGTGAAGGAAGGTGTCGCGGTGCTAGTGAATCGCCCGCTGAACGCGATGCCGGCCCAGCGCGGCGGCGTGGTGCGATTGGCCGATGTGCCGGTGCCGGCGCCGGCGCCGGCGCCGGAGGCGGAATTCGAAACGCAACGACAGAAGGTCGCTCTGTTGGAAGAAGCGTATCGAAAGGATCTTGCGCCGGCGGTGGCCCATAGCGGCCAAGGCATGCTTCCCGCAGATTTTTTCCGATGGGCCGACGAACTGAACCGCATCCGCACGCAGGTGCAGGGCTTGGAACATTGGGAGCAAATCGAAACGCAGATGATTGCGCCCCACGTCAACCAGGTGCTACGGGCACTCTCCGAAGCACTGACGGGACCCATTGCCGAGCAGTGGGAAGCCTGGCGTGACCGTTACGTACCGGAACTCCTCGCGCTGCTGCGAACGTTACATCGTGAAGCCAGTGAACGCAGCCGCCTGCGTGCCGAAGACCTGCATCGAACCATCGATCCGCTGTTGCCTGAGCAGAGACGGAAGGCCACCTTGTCGCAGAAGGCACTGTGGATTCTCGCCAGCACGGGGGGCGTCACGTCCGTGCTCAACGGAATGCGCACCCCGGCCTACGTGGACGACGCGCTGCAAATCCTACGGTGGGAACCGTTGTCGGATTCGCGACGCGTCTACGAATGCTGTGCCGAGAAGAAGTAACTTGCCCTGCTCGTTCGATTTGATTATTCTGTGCCTCGTCCACTCCACGAACCCATCTAGCGCCGGAGGTTTTCATGATACGTTTGCGCCCGTTTGTTCTGCTCGGATTGCTGGCCGTCGCCGGCCCCCTGTTCCTTGACGGCTGCGCGAGCAAATCGGGAACCAGCGGAGGAGCGACGGCGACTCCACCGAAGCCCCCCCGCGCGGAGGAGCGTGTGGCTGCGGCTCCGGTCCAGGAAATCCCCGCCCCGCCCGAACCGGCTCCGGTGCCGTTGCGATCGGTGGAGATGGCCGCGCGGAATGCGACCGGGGAGCAGAACATCCCGTTCCCCGATGTGCTGTTTGATTTTGACCAATATGTCCTGCGGGACGATGCGCTTACGGCGGTCGAGGCCAACGCCAAGCGGCTGAAAGACAACCGGATCACCAAAGTGTTGCTGGAAGGCCGTTGCGATGAAGTCGGGACCTCCGAATACAATTTGGTGTTGGGGGAACGACGAGCCCTGTCCGTGAAGCGGTACCTCGAATCGTTGGGCATCAATCAGCTCCAGGTCGATGTCACGAGTTACGGAAAAGACCGGCCGTTGTGTCTCCAGCACAATCCGGTCTGCTGGCAGAAGAACCGTAGCGTCCACTTTGTGGTGAAAGAGTAGTCGTTTCCCGGCATTTCTCTCACGGCGCGGCATGGGCGCCCCTCGCCTATGCCGCGCCTGTCTTCCCCGCATTCCACGTCGAACTCATTCGTAACATAGAATTTACGTAGGCCTAACGGTCCTGGAACGTGACAGGACTATCCTCCCAGTTAGAGCATCGGCATGGTGAGAGGCAGCAGCCGATGACACACATTCAACAAGGAGGATGCAAGAATGGTCACAGTCAGTGAGTTGATGACGAAAAAACTGGTGACGGTGCCGGCCGGCACTTCGGCGGCGGACGCAGCCAGAGTGATGAACGAGCGCCATGTCGGGAGCGTGTTTATCGAGCAGAACGACCGTGTGGTGGGCATCGTGACCGAGTCCGATATCGTTCGAAAAGTCGTGGGAGAAAACAGACCGGTGCATTTCGTTCCCGTGGAATCCATCATGAGCAGCCCCGTCATCAGCCTCGATGAGCGGCGGTCAATCACGGAAGCGGCCGATCTCATGCAACATCACCACACCCGCCATCTGGGCGTGTTGAAGAGCGGCGCGATCGTCGGGGTCCTCTCGGTACGGGATCTGTTGCAGCCGGTGTCGGTGGACGAGTTCTAGATCGCCACCGCATCGGTATCTATCCATCGACGGCCTGCCAGGTCTGAGCAGGCCAACTCCCCTCTTCCTCACCCATCACCTGTTCTGTCACCTGCCTGACGGCGCATTCGCCACCCCTATGCCCATTCCCGGATCCTATCTTGCCCCCGTTCGATATCGCACCACAGTAAAACGCGGCGGCGGTCTGCGACAACATGAGCCGTGTACAGGAAAAAGAGATTCGAAAGAACAGGGTCAGGGGTTCTGGAGTTTGTATCCGATCCCTCGAATTGTGACGATGAAACTCGGCTTGGAAGAATCTGCCTCGATCTTCTGGCGCAACGAATGGATGTGAACATCCAGCGCATGTTCTTCGAGGGCATAGTCCTCACCCCAGACACGATTAAGCAGATCCTGCCTCGACAGAACGACGCCGGGTGACAAGAGAAATTGATGGAGGATGCGAAATTCTTTCGGTGTGAGTTCGACGAGGGCTCCCCCGACCGTCACCTCATGGCGCGCGATATCCATCACGAGACCTTCGACGCGAAGAATGGATGGAGGCGCCGATGTCATGTTGTGCCGCCGGAGTATTGCCCGGATATGCGCGAGCAGTTCGCGGTAGTGAGGAGAACAAAACATCAGGTCGAATCCCGCGTCTAGCTCGGTGAGGCATTCATCCGGTCCGCACGATTGATCGAACGGTTGTACGACAATGATCGGGATGGTGACGGGAAGTTCGGTTCTCTGCAGGGCGGCCGTCGCAATCCATGTTCGATCCAGAAGGATGAGGGCCGGAGGCGCTCTGCGGATTTCGGCGAGCGCCTGTGCAAGTGTGGATGTCACGGTGAGGGTATAGCCGTTAGTTTTCAGTACAGGCGCGAGGGCGTGCTCGGCAGCGCTCGCTACGGCGACGAGAAGAATTGATCTTGTTCTATCCGTCATATCCTATCTTCCTAAATCACAGCCAACAACATAGAAGGTGTCGATTAGGGGGTGGTTGCCCCCACGTTACAACGACGTTAACTTCGTGCCGGCTTCCGATTTCTTAGTGAGCACGTCATCGCGATCCTTTCACTCAAGGCTCGCCCCCAGGTGCTAACGAGTATCGCTCGCATCAGCAGCGCTCCTAGCTCATTTCATTGTGAGCTTCAACGTTCGATTCGATCCGTCACCTGTTCAGTGCGACGTGTTTCTAGCTCTGTGTTTGATCGCTGAATCGGATCGGCCATGTGCAGGTCGGTTGGTAGATGCCTTTCGCTCAGCTATGTGGACGTTGCAACGCCTCCATTCACGGACGACTCCGGGTGTTCAGGAGAGTTTACGCGGATGTTACAAAGCCATGAATTGGACGACATGTTTCAGAACGATACTCTGCCGCGTTTCGTGGATGAACAGACCGTCGCAACACACCGTGGAAGGAGGAAGATGTGAAGCTTGTTCGAACAAGGGCCGGAATCGTATCGGAAGTAATGTCCGTTGGACGCAGAGGATACACCTTTGCAGCCTGCCTGTTGCTGATGGTGGGCCTAACGACTCACGCGCAAGCTCAGGGCACTCCGATCAGTCGCTCCTCCCAGGACATAACGGTTGCCCAAGGTGTTCCTGTGACGCCATCCGACCCCGCGGTGAGACCATCGGCCGGAATGGGAGCGGGGTTGCCATTGCAGAGCACCCCTTTAGAAGATCTCCTGTTAGAGAAAAACCTCATTTCCCGAGACGAATGGTTGCGCACGAAGGCCGAAGAGGAACGTCGAACATTCGAACGACTAACCGAAGGACAATTTCGTGCAAGTCCACGATGGTTCGAACGAATCAATGTGAACGGCTATGCCCAGTTTCGATACTCCACGCGATCTCAGAATAATCTGACCAATCAGCAAGGAGAGAGTTTTTCGAACAATAACAATGGTGATTTCTTCTATCGGCGAATCCGGATGGTCTTTCAAGGCCAGATGTCCGATCGGATCTCATTTTTCATTCAGGGAGCCTACGAAGGAAATGGCTTTCAGACGTCCAATGCGGAAATGGTCGACGCCTATGCAGATTATTATATAACCAAGAATAAGGAACATCGGATCCGTGCCGGTTTGCAACGAGTTCCCAACTCGTTCGACACCTATCGGTCCAGCAGTCAACGACAAGAATTGGATCGATCCGAATCCGTTCAGACCGGCGCTCCCGGTGAGCGAGATTTCGGTCTTGCGTACTATTGGAGCCCCAAGGTTGCTCAAGAACGGTTCGCAACTATGACGACGTACCACAATGGCCCTGGAGATTACGGGGTTTTCGGCATCATGGTCTACAATGGACAAGGCCGCAACCAAATCGAACGAAACCGAGATAAACATTTCGGCGCCAAACTCTCCTACCCGTTCGAGTTGCCTAACGGTCGACTTCTGGAAGCCGGTGTCCTGGCCTTTACCGGAATCTACAATGTACAAAACGTCGGTGCCCCGACCAGTACATCCGGTTCTCGCTGCGCCAAAGTCCTGACACACGGCGGGTGTGAAATCCAGGATCAACGTGTCACCGCGTACATCTTCACCCCTCCACAACCCTGGGGATTCCAGGGCGAATATACGGTCGGTCGAGGACCAGAGCGCAATGCGCAGGGCTTTGTCGCGGAACAGGAACTCCATGGAGGGTATGCCCAGGTCAACTATACCTGGCGCTACTCAGATGTAGGTCAATTGACGCCGTATGTGCGGTATAGCTATTACCACGGCGGCATGAAGAATTTTCAAGGGGCAGCCGCTGATAATACCATGTGGAACTTTGGTTTAGTGTGGGAGCCTGATACCCATCTCCGGCTTGTGTCGGAATACTCACTGCACGACCGATTGGACACCACAGTCCTTGCATTGAATCGTTCACAGGATGAGCTGTACGGACACTGGCTGCGTTTTCAGATCCAATATTTCTTCAACTAATCTGCAGGATGAGCCGGTATCGAGCGGCATTCGGCTTGATACCGGCTTCTACCCATTCTCGAACCGGTATGACACTCTCCAACACCTGCATCCGCATGTCTGAGTGCCGATAAACCGACGGATCTGCCAGGTCTCTGTAATCCGGAACCATTGACAATGATCCGGAGAGAATCATCTTTTCCGACTTCTTTCAAGCACGAAGACGGTCCTTCCCTGGTGACCTGCAGCTCCCTCATGTAGCGTTCGGCTCTCCATGACGACCATCGGTTATCAAGTCTTCCTGCGGCCGATTCCATGATGGACAACACGAAGCTGGGCGAAGACAAGACAGTTTGATACGGAGCAAAACCAAGCGAGGAGCTGGATGTGTCCCTAACAGGATGCGGAAAAAGGCCGCTAGCGGCGTTCACATACGTGACGCGCGTTATTCCGCGCGTCGTGAACCTCAGAGGCTCACCCTACGGCCACGGGACAAGAGCCTGTCTTGGCAGGCTCGGGATGGGGGGTAAGAATGAACAATTCGCCTCTGAGATACGGGGCGCTCACCGGCTCGCGCCCGTCCGCAGACGTAAGACTCATGATCCTTCGGCGTCGCGGACCCTGTTGCGGCCTTGCTGGACGGCCATTTTGCTCATTCTGCGGGTGATTCTGACCCCAACAAAGCACGTGAGTTGATTGCGAGCTCCTGAGAAAAGACCGAGTTTTTCCGTAGCCTGCTAGAGAGTGGAGATGTGCAAGGGGGCGGAGCTGCGCTTCGGCCTAAGCGTCGTCTGAAGATTAGGTGACGGTGCAACAGGACGCTTGCCGTGGAGGGATAGAACACTCGTTCGAGCTGGTGACTAACGTTGGGAGGCTGGTGTGGGCTGGAAAAGACTTTCCAGCGTTTGAATCTCAAGGACCACAAGCTTGCCGGAGTCGATATAGTCCCAGGCCTTGACGGGGTGGGCAACGGCTCGATCCGTGACAAAGGATACTTTGAATGCGCGGGAGCGTAGTGAGAGGAGCGGGTCGCGGACCGGATCTACTTCATAGGACAGCCCCTCCCGCATGGCATCGGAAAACCTTGACCGATGGTTGGCGAGCACGACATACAGGAGTCCGTCTCTGACAAGGATGCCGCCGGAGGTCACGCCAAGGCCAAGCCCGGAATCGGAAACCCGGCGATAGAACCCGACAAGTTCCGTGGGGGTGGCAGTCGCCAGGGCCTGGCTGATTCTCGGAGCGAGATCCTCAATCTCTGCATTCGAAAAGGCGGGTACGGCTTCGGTTTCTCCCGTCACCAAACTGAGAACAATGTCCCCGCGTTTCTGCACGCGCACTCCCGTCAACACCTGCTTGATCGTCGGAACAGAAAGCCTCGCCGGATGACTGTTGCCGGACTCGGCGTGAACATCATGCTGAACCTGGACGAGGGTCGTCGCGTCTTTATAGACAAGGCGTGGTGCGGGACTGGCAGCACAAGCGGCCATAGTCAGACCGAGACCAAGGAGAAGCAGGCGAACGGTGGGAGAGAATCGAGTCATGGTCAAGCCTTTGCAAGATGGGGCCGAGGCAATGATCGATCACGGTCACCGTGTCGATCATTGCCTGGTGCGTGTGTATACCAGATCACGTGATTCAACGCGAGGGTCGTTCCGTCGGCATGCTGCTTATTTCGTCGGTTCTAACAACGCAGCTGTGGCCGACTTGTCTTGAATCAAGACCAGGTTCTGCGCGAGCTGTGTCTTCGTCACCGGATAAAATTGGGCCTTGCTGACGATTTCCTGGCCTTGACGGCTGTTGACGTACCGGAGGAACTCGCGCAGCACCGGATTCTCGAATTTCTTGCCCGGCTCATGGTTGACATAGAGGTACAACTTGCGACTGAGCGGGTACTGGTTATTCGTGACGGTGTCCGCAGTCGGCAGAACCGCCTGGCTTTCGGCCTCTGCCGCAATCGGAACCACCTTCACGAAGGAGCCTTGGTACCCGATCCCGGCGTATCCAATAGCCTGTGGATCGCGGGCAATAGATAGAATTTCCATCGCGGATCCTGGCTGTTCATGAAGCTCGGACTTCAACGTGCCGCCGCCCAACGCGGTTTGAATGAAGAACTCGCGCGTTCCAGATTTTGAATCTCGACCATACAGATGGATCTCCTGCGACGACCATCCCTCGACACCGGCCTCGCCCCAATTCTTAATGTCCGAGGGCAAGCCTTGCTTGCGGCTGGAACTAAAGATGGCGTCGACCTGTTGCAGTGTGAGCTGCGGGATAGGATTGGCGGCATGCACGTAGATGCCGACACCATCCAGGGCGATTGGAATCTCCATGACGTCATGGCCGTATCGTGATTTAAAATGTCCCCGTTCCTCAGGGGTCATGGCCCGCGAGGATGCCAAAATATCCGCATAGGCCGCCGACTCGTGTCCTTCGCTTCTGGCCTTATCGCCTCGTCGCTGTTTCGAAAAGCCGACCAGGAATTCACGCATCGCGAAGTTGGAGCCCGGGTGCTCGACAAACACCGTGACGGCGGGATACCCATACATCCGCGTGAATTCGAAGGCCAGCTGATCCGTCAACATCGCCATCGTATCCGAGCCGGTGATCGTCAGCTTTCCCTCAGGTTTATTGAGTGGCTCATAGGCAGTCAGCGATCCATCAATGGTGGGATTCTCTGCCACGCTGGCACGCTCCGCCAAGGCGCCGCCGCTGCTAAGGAGTGTCGCGGTGAAAATGGAACAGGCTGTCGCTTTCACGAACAGGGACCCAATGCTTTGACTGTGACTGATACTCATCCTTGCTCCTCCTTCCACACCTGCAACATCCGATATGAACCATGCGATCAATGTCGCCGGCAGCGCTTGGACCGGCTGCGCGCCGTTCGCTCGCTTGACCAAACGAGTTTCCGTTATTCGACAAGAACCGTCACGGCCTGCTGCCTTGTGTCCATGAGAGAGGCCGTGGTCGTCGGCCCTTGAATCAGCATGAGATTTTGCATGATTCGTTCCTTCGGCAGTAAATAAAACTTGGCATCCGCAACGACCTGCTGTCCTTCCCTGGTATTGACGAACTTGAGAAATTCGCGAAGGAGAGGGTCGGCAATGACTTTGGTCGGATCTTCATTAATATACAGGTAGAGCGTCCGGCTGAGCGGATAGGTTCCATTCGTCACCGATTCGGCGGTTGGTGCAACAGCGGGGCTCTCTGCTGTCTGTGCCAGCGGCACCATTCTGACAAAGGAATTCTCATATCCAATACCGGCATAGCCGATACCCTGCGGATCACGAGCCACGGCAAGCATTTCCATGGCCGTTCCCGGTACCTCTTGGATCTGTGACTTAAAGGTACCGCCTTTCAACACGTTTTGAGCAAAGAAATCGTGCGTTGCAGAGGTGCGGGTACGCCCATAGAGATGAATCGATTGAGACGACCATTCCGCAACACCGGCAGCAGCCCAGGTGTTGACGTCGGCGGTGGCACCCTGCTTGCGAGCGGTGCCGAAAATGGCATCGGCCTGAACCATCGTCAAGCGCTGAAGGGGGTTTTGCTGACTCACGTAAAGAGCCACGGCATCCATTGCGATCGGGATCTCGAAAACTTCATGGCCGTTTTGGGATTTGAAGATAGCGCGTTCTTCTGGCGACATCGCGCGGGATGACGCGAGAACTTCAGGAAACCCCGCTCCGGTGTGACCAGTGCGGGCTTTATCGCCGCGCCGCTGATTGGAATATTTCAACAAGAATTGCCGCATCGCCGGATTAGTTCCGGGATGTTCGACGAAGAGATTCACCTTGGGATACCCATGCAGCCGTGTAAATTCATTAGCCAGTCTATCCATGAGTGGCGCCATCGTATCCGAGCCCGTGATGGTCAATCGCCCTTCGATCCCCTTGGCCGGTTCATACGCAACCAGGGAGCTATCTGCAGTGGGCCGTTCCAGGCCTCCCGCATGTTCCGCTCCGGCATAGCCTCCGAATAGAGCCAGCGCCGCGGCGGTAGCCAGCGCGGTAAAAACTGAACGCGCGCCACGGGGATGTCTGAAACCTGTCTGCTGCTGTCTTGTCATCTGACGCCTCCGTATCAAGTGATGAATGCTGCTCATTGGATTGCTCTCTTGAGAAAAAACAACAACATGCTGTCTTGAACTGGTGCCAGGATACCTGTGGTGAATTGCCGGTCAATTAGCGAGATGTTAACTCGGTGTTAACTCTCGGTCCTGCGTGATCGGGACACAGACCGTCGCTCGTTGCGGTTGGGTACTCGACGACATCCCAGCGAGAGTCCCGGGCCTATTCTTCAGAAGTAACAAGGCCGTAACCAAGCAGTGACCTTCCCGGAACAGCGTCTCGATATAGTGGATCAAGAGTGGGGCTTCGATGGGTACATGCTTATTCATAACTGAGAGGGTTGTATATGCAGACTGCCGACTTCATGACATCAGAATTCTCCAATGACGCTTTCCATCTTGCCATGATCTTGCTCATCGGCCTCTTTTTCGGCCTGTGGTCCATCTTGATCAAATATGAGTAGTCGAACTGTGCCGTTTATACAAAACGTACCCTCACAACAAGGAGTGTGAAGCATGAGTTTTGCGAATTTTGAGCCCCGGGCGCATCGATTCTCCGATCTGATCGGGCATGTGATCGACACGGATCTCACCGAACTCTGGATGAAAGGGATCAAGGCAGTTCTCAGCCTGCTGATTCTGACGATCCTCATTGCCCTGACCGGCGGGGTTGTCAAAACGTTTCTGGATATCGGACTGCTGCTGCATGCTCCGGTGGAGATCGGACTCCGGCAGATCATCGTCGATACGCTGATCCTTCTCGCGGTGGTGGAAGTGTTCAAAACCACGCTGACCTATTTTTCTGAAGGCCGCGTCAAAGTCACCTTCATCGTCGATACCATCCTCGTGGTCATGTTGACGGAAATCATTTCTCTCTGGTTCAAGGATGCGGACCACATGAAGTTGCTCTCGCTCGGAGCCATTCTCCTGGCGCTCGGGGCGATTCGGGTGGTGGCGGTGCGCTGTTCGCCGGCACAGGGCGACGGAACCGGGAGAGGATCGTCCTGCGGCCGTGAGGAAATCTAGCGGTGAGGTGACTCCTGGAACGAGTTAACTCGGAATTGATGCGGCGGTGATGGCATCGACATACGGTTTCTTCATGTTAGCGGCCGCACGTGATCGCCGACTCCACAGCTGCCCGGGTCTGCGACAAGGGTGAGTGAAGGATTCCCAACTAGGAGGCGCACCATGGTGCATCCATCCATTTCCCCCACCAGCGAAGGTCTGATTCTCGATCTCTTAGGCCTGCGAAACTCCCTGACGCTGGAGCAGGTCGTGACCCTGCTGCCGGAGCTCAGCTGGAACCAGGTCTTTAAGACCGTCGACGAGCTGAGCCGGCGCGGAGAGATCATCCTGCTTCGAAGGGGCTTCGAGTACGAGATCGAACGGATGTCGTCAAAGGCGCGAGTCTTAGCCTGCGCCGGCTGATCCTCGTGTGACAGGTCTCAGGTGACACTTTGAGATAGCCTGTCCCTGCCGGGTGGTTGTGTGTGAGTGCCGCAGCGTTCCGAATGAGGCGGTCGTCCGGCCGGAAGTCTCAGGTCGGCCTCGGATGGGCCAGGAAGCGATAGCGAGACCCCGGCAAAATCTCAATCGATCCCGTTCCGCTGTTCTCCAGTTTTCGGCGAAGAAAGCGAACACGGTGATCCAGTTCTTCTCTGCTCGCGTTCCCGAGTTCCTCGCCTGGAAGCTTCAACAAATCATCGCCGCGCACTAATTCCCCGTCCCGAGTCAGCAGGTACTGAAGCAACTTCAGTTCTGTGCTCGAGACGGTGATTTGCCGTTCCTGCAAGGACAGGACGAAGTAAGGCCCCTCCATTGTGATGGAGGCATCGGAAAACAGAACAGGGTCCTCACGACGTGTCTCATGGACTCTGCGCAGCACGGCCTGAACGCGGGACACGACCTCCCTCGGGCTGAACGGCTTCACCACGTAGTCGTCTGCTCCCATCTCAAGGCCGGCGATACGGTCTGCTTCTGTTCCGACGGCCGTCAGCATGATGATCGGGATATGGCGCGTGGACGGTGTGCGTCGGACTAATCGGCACACCTCATGGCCGCTCAGACCCGGCAGCATGAGGTCGAGCAGAATCAACGAAGGCAGCAGTCGTTGTGCGTCACGCCATCCACTTTCACCATCCGCGGCCAGCGTCGTCGCGAATTGGGCCTGGCGCAACGCGCGGTCCAGCAGGTCGGCGTGGAGTGGCTCGTCTTCAATAATCTGGACGATCGAAGCGGTCATAGATCGAAATGCTACTGCGGAGATGTTTCCTGCCCGTCTTGCTGGTTTTACCGTGCTGTTAACTTGAGGTACGCGATATCTGGCAGGAAAAGTTAACAATTCGGTAACATGGCCGTGTTTCCGCGGCAATCTGATTGGTTTATAGTCCGCGCGATACGTGAATTATTCCAGCGACTCGATTGACAGGAGGCAAGAAATGGTCTCTTCCGACAACACTCAGAAGACTCCGTTCACGCGGCAGGCGATGTCCGGGATCCGGATAGCCTTCGCTGCGTTGGTGCTTGTCCTGGGCGGCTTTGATCGGACTCAGGCGGAGCAAAGCGGGCCGTTCGCGGGTGTAGTGGTCGATTCCAGCCTGGAACGATATAGCCCGAAGTCCCAAGTGGCAGGCGGTTTTCGAGTGCAAGGATCCGACACGATGCATGCGCTGATGCGCCGGCTCGTCAGTGACTTTCAGGCTCGCCAACCCAAGGTCGCCATCGACCTAAAATCCGGCGGGTCAGCCAAGGCGATTGCAGAGTTTATCGAGCCTCCTCAGCCGGGCCGGATCGTCGTCAAAGAGGAGCGGGCGAAACAGATCCTGCTGGTGAGTAGTTCCCGGGAGCTGTTGGATACCGAGAAAAAACAATTCTCCACGGCACGAGGCTACGAGCCCCTCGCCATTCCGATCGCGATCGATGCCGTTGCCTTGTACGTGCACAAAGACAATCCCCTGACTCGATTGACTCTGGACCAGGCGGATGCCATTTTTTCGATGGCCCGCCAGCGAGGATACAAGAAGGACATCACGGTGTGGGGAGACTTGGGCCTCGGTCAAGGTTGGGAGACCGCGCCGATTCAATCCTATGGACGTGATCGCAAGTCGGGCACCAGAGCGTTTTTTCAAGAACATGTCCTGGCCGGTGGAGAGTTCAAGCCGACCCTGCATGAGGAACCGGGAGCCGCATCGGTAATTTTGGCGCTCAGCCGCGATCAGCTGGGCATCGGGTACAGCGGGATCGGTCTGCAGACGTCCAGCGTGCGGATCCTGCCGCTGGCCGAAATCGAGGGCCTGCCGCCGATCACTCCGTCGGCCGCCACCGTTGCCGATCAGAGTTACCCCCTTCGCCGCCTCCTCTACCTCTATCTGGATAAGGAGCCTGGAACACCATTATCGCCGGCGGTGCAGGAGTTCCTGGCGTTCGTCAAGAGCCGGGAGGGTCAGGAATCTGTGGTGCGAGCAGGTTTCTATCCCCTGCCGATGGATCAGGTGGAAAAGTTGTCGGTTGC
The DNA here is from genome assembly GCA_000196815.1 of Nitrospira defluvii. Classification (GTDB taxonomy): domain Bacteria; phylum Nitrospirota; class Nitrospiria; order Nitrospirales; family Nitrospiraceae; genus Nitrospira_A; species Nitrospira_A defluvii_A. The sequence continues at coordinate 2,373,127 of FP929003.1, read as the reverse complement.
CCTGGGATTTCTCCCGCACACGCCCGCACCTGCGAAAGAATAGTCGGCTGAGCCGACGTCTCTCCGAGAGATTCAGGGCGCGACGGGTTTCCTAGATGGAGACCGCTTGGATTTTGTGCCCTCCGACTCCCGACGCAGCTTGGTCAGTTCCTCCTTCAATTCCTGCAGTTGCTCGGTTTGTCGATTAAGTCGATCGCGCAGATCGAGATTCGACTGGGTCAACTCGCGAATCTGCAGTCGGAGTTCCTGTGAAGCCGCGGCCGGCTCGGTCACCACCGGCGGCTGAGACTTCAGCTCCGGCTGGATGTGTTCAGAGGGCGTCCCCGTGCCATGTACGGTCCGGTGAGCTTGAGCCAGCATCTCCTTCACCTGCATTGAGAGATGGACCCGTTCAAACGGCGCCCAATCCGGTTCGTCTGCGCGGCGAAGCACCGCGGCTTGATAGGCACGCGGAAGACTCAAGGTCATCCCTTTGGTATCCCGCAGGTCTTTTTCATCTCCCCCTGCAGTGTCCGCACGTAGGAACGCTTTATGATCGGTGACAACCAGGTGCAGGGATGCATGCCGGAGGAAGAGGGCACCGGTGGTGGCGTCGCCATAGGCGGACGTTGGATTGGAAAGGGAAAATACGATCCGCTCCGTCGGTGAGGCCTGTTGGACGGCATCGGCGATCGGCTTGGCGATGGTCTGAAGATCCGCCTCATCAAACAGTGCAACGGGCCTCGGCTGGTCAAACCAGCCGACGACCGTTCCGCTCCATCCGCTCACACGAACGGCTCCCAGCAAGGCCTGAATCTCTTGAGGGGTCAGGTGTCCCGGATGCTCGTTCAAGGCGGCCGGGGACGAACGGTGCACGGATGGATCGGGTTCAATGCCGACCCTCACTCCTCGCTCGTTGAAGGTGAGTCGTTGGTGGTCGAAGAATTGACAACCTGTAAGTAGGAGCGCACAGCCTCCTATCGAGAGGGTCAGACGCCACGTGATCAGTGTGCGACGGTGCCGGCCTAGGATTGTCCGCATACGAATTCAATTCCCCAGAGGCGATCCATCCCCATCTGTCCCCGCCAGGCGCGGTCGGCAGCCTTACTCACCTTTGGAATTTCTCCCTCTCGCACGATACGTGAGCCCTTCGGACATTTCTCGGTCATCCGTTGGATGGCGTCGCGACGGCCTGAGGAGGCGAGAACTTCGGCGTCGCTTTGGAACGGATAGGAGACGAGGCCGCCATGGTCTGTCTCCCGGACGAAGGTGGCCTCGTGAGTGCAGCCGATTGTTCCGGCCAGTAGAACCGGGAGGAGAACATATCCGAGTGGTCGTGTCGACATCTTCATAGGCGGTTCCCGCTCTTCGCGGGCTCAGGAGGCGCAGTGAGTTTCCTCTTCCAAAGGCTCATACCCACCGCCGGCATTATGGGGGAAGTCTGAGATTTCCCGTCCCGCAGTCCTCCAGATGTGAACACATCGAGCGGTCAGGGAAGGCAAACTTCGCTGCACGTCGTCCACCATCACCGCCTTGGCCTGCCCGGTTGTGCCGATGACAACCAGCCGATGTCCCGGTGCCAGCCATTTGGGATCGAGGGCGCCCGGGTACACGACGGCAAACTCGCCGGAACGCCTGCCGATATCTTTCGGCCCATAGGCCGGCTGCTCGACGATCGGGAGTTGGGTCACGATGATCACGTGTGCGCCCTGCTCCCTATTGGATTGCACGATGCGTCCGCCAAGCTGCACCTTCCGGTCGGTTTGGGCGTTCGGCACGGTACGCCAGGCCGTGAAATCGAAGTTCGTTTCCACGCCGTCCATCATGGCGCCTGGAAAAATCTGGGTCGGCCCGCAGGCCGCCAGCGCAAGCCCGATGACCAGGATAACGCTTCCACAGTGACGAGTCATGAGTACCCTCCTTACTCCTTGCTCTGCCGCGTTGCAACCGCACGGAGATGATCGTGGTCCAGGCCGCTGCGTACACTACATGAATCGGATTTGGAATTGGACAAGGAATGCATTCTGCGCGAAGGCATCGAAGGTCGTATCGTACGCCACGCCCGGTCCGTTTCCCTGGTGGTGCCTGAATTCATAATTGAACTGGATCTTAGATTGGACCTTCGGGGGAAAATTCTCAAAGTAATACGTGAGGCCAAGAATGGTTCTTGTGTACAGGTCGTTGGACATGCTGGTGCTGGGGTCGAATTGTTCGTACATGACGGTCGGCTCCCAGTTCTGGAAAAGACCATCGGAAATCAAATATTTGGCCAGCACGTACCACGTACGTCGCTGCGCGCCGGGGGCCCCGGATCCACCGCAGATCGATTGGTCGAGGCAGGCCCCGTTAGCCGGCCGACCGACCGTGGTCTGGTTGGAACCGTCATGGCCCTGCCACCATTCGCCTTGCACCATGAATCCCGGTATGATTTTCGAGGTATAGCGGAAATCCAGCCCGTACCGGTCGAATGCTCCCTTGCCGCGCCCGTTGATATTGGTATTGGCGTTGTTCGACTCGCCTTGAATGGTCGTGAAGCTGATCCAGGACACGTCTGAGCCGAAGAGGCGTACGCGGGTGTAGAAGCTCTTCGGGGCATTGGCTCCCGTCGCATTCGCATGAAAGTTGTTGTTGTTCATGATGCCGGCCACATATTCAAGCCGATTGAAGAGTTTTCCGCGGACGTCGACGAAGAAATCCCGTTCCTGCAGGAAATCGATGCTACCTGCCGATCCGGTCCTGTTGCCGTTACCGCTACCCACCGAGGTGAGATAAGGCGAGCTGATGATGTCGCGGAGACCGCCGGACGTCTCGGTGAAAATGCCGAAGGGCATCCGGAAAATGCCCATACGGATGAAGTTCATGTAGGGCGCCCAGGATTGGAAAGGACGAAAGTCGATATACGATTCCCGAAAAAAGGTCGCGGCAATCGGCTGCCCTGTGGCGGCGCCGCTTCCTCCGGTCGGGGTTTCACGTCCGAAATTGATGCTCTGAAACTCCATGAGCGCATGCCAACGGGGCAAGGTATCGCTGATCCGCCCCCAGAACAGTAGCTCGGAGCGGCGAATCGAGAAGTTGTCCTGGCTCTTTCCTTCCGGCACGTGCGCGTCCTGGTGGCTGTAAAGAAATTGCAGCGCATTCAGGCCGAAATTGACTTTGTCCCGCAACATCGGCAACAGCTCGGTTCTGGTTTTCCAGTCCTCGATTGCATCGATCCGCCTCGCGCTTTCTGCTCCGCTGTATTCCTGTTCCGCACGGATCTGAATCCATTCGTCCATCGTGATCGTGCCTTTTTGCAGCAACAGGTCCTCGACGGAGGTCCCGCCCGGGGGGAGGACTGTAGGCCCCTGGGAGCCTGAAGGGACGGGAGCAGCAATTTCCCCTTGTGCGGCGACTGGAGCAGGCCCTGGAGTTTTCGATAAGGGTCCGCTCTCACTCGCCCAGGCCGCCACTCCCAGGCTCCACAGACATATCCCGGCCAGACTCGCGGTCATGGCTTGTCGCAGATGGGGGCTCATACAGTCTCCTCTCATACAATCTCGAAGAATCGCAATCAATGAATATCAGGCCTTGTCGAGGTCTATCAGTAGTCCGTCACGGAAGCATTGCGACAGTGTTACAGAATCGTTAACTACGGATGCCCCCTCGCACACCGTACTCTCAAGTGAGCAGGATCCGCATCTCCGGCCGTGGCGACGGACTGGCAGTGCAAAAAGAGTTAACTCTGCGTTAACACGGCTGTGAACAAGGTGCAATCGTGTGCGCCTATGGTGTCGTTCATACGGTTGACGTGCGAATACATTTATAGAGGAGTGCGAAGATGTCCTTATCTCCCGGCCGAGTCTGTATGAGCATGACGCTCGCAGTGTTGGGACCGTTCATGACGACCGATCTTTGGACAGCCGGTGCCGCTGAGCCCGTTGCTGCCATTGAACAGGGAAACGTCGATACGAAGCTCAAGTCCTATGGCAAGGTCAGTGGCGTCTCCGGGACGATCAACAGCATCGGTTCCGACACCTTGAACAACTTGATCACGTTGTGGGCCGAAGGATTCCGGAAACAATATCCCAATGTGAAAATTCAAGTCGAGGGGAAGGGGTCCAGTACGGCGCCGCCTGCGCTCATTGAAAACACGGCTCAGCTCGGTCCCATGTCGCGAACGATGAAGTCGAGCGAGATCGATGCATTCGAAACGAAGTTCGGGTATCCGCCGACTGCCTACCCTGTCGCGGTGGATGCGTTGGCGCTCTTCGTCAACAAAGACAATCCGATCAAGGGACTCACGGTCGCGGAGGCGGATGCGCTGTTTTCCAAGTCCCGAAGGCAGGGCCATGCCGTCGACCTGAACAAGTGGGGGCAACTCGGATTGACCGGAGACTGGGCCGCTGCGCCGGTCAGTCTGTACGGCCGCAATTCTGCTTCCGGCACATACGGATTCTTCAAGGAACATACCCTCAAAAATGGCGACTTCAAGGATCAGGTGAAGGAACAGCCCGGTTCCGCCTCGGTGGTGCAAGGGATCAGCGAAGATCGTTACGGCATCGGGTACAGCGGGATCGGCTATAGCACGTCCGGAGTGAACATGCTTCCGCTGGCGGTGAAGCCGGGCCAACCGTTCATCGAACCCACCCAGGCGAACACGCGGAACGGCACGTATCCGCTCTGGCGATACTTGTACATCTATGTGAACCAGGCTCCGGGCAAACCACTCTCCCCCATCGTGAAAGAGTTTCTGGCCTACGTGTACAGCAGGGAGGGGCAATCCGACGTGCTGAGGGACGGCTACTTCCCGGTCGATGCCACCTTGGCCGAGAAGCAGCTGAGCCAGATCCGGTAATGATCACCGAGCGATTCCAACTGATGCTGAAGCCTGTGCATCTCCGGACATGGTTCGATCGGCTCGCCCGGGCCGTTATTACCGTCGGCGGGCTCGCGACTATCATCAGCATTCTCGGGATCTTCTTCTTTCTGTTTCGCGAAGTCACCCCGTTGTTCACCGCGCCGAGCGCGAAGTTGACTCAACGCTTGAGTGTGCCTGCCCTGCTGGTGGACGAAGGTCCGGCTCAAGTGGCGGTCGATGAACATCGTGAGATCGCGCAGGTGTTCACATCCGGAGCCATCCAGTTCTTCGACCTGGCATCGGGCCAACCCATCCCATTGGAGACGCCGGCACAGGTGAAGGCCCGCCAGATCACGGCGATGGCGTCGGGTGGCGGCAATGCTCCGCGGTTGGCCGTGGGCACAGCCGATGGCGAAGTCCTCTTCTTGAAAGTCGGCACCACGACGGAATTCACCGATCAAGGCGAGCGACGCAAGCGCCCGCATATTCGCGCCGGTCAACCGATTCCACTGACGAAAAGCCCCATCGTCAGGCTGGCCTATCGGGCCAATGATCAAGGAAGCCTGCTGGCCCTCCTGTCGAAGGGCGGCCGGCTGCTCGTCGCGCGCATCGCGGCGGATGACGTGGCGGGCCACCATCCCATCATCACAGAACTGCCGCAGCCGCGAGGTGAGGTCACGGCCCTCGCCCTGGACGCGTTACTTGAAAATCTGTATGTGGGAACCGCGGACGGACAGGTGGTGCATGTCGGCCTGTCTGAGACGGAACCGCCGGAGATGAGGGCCGCCTATACCGTCGCCGCCTCCTCGACGGCCGTCACGACGTTGGGGTTCCTGAGCGGCGATCGTAGCCTGGTGGTCATGTCCGGGGACGGTGCGGTCTCGACCTGGGGACTTGTGCGACGCGCCGACGCCCCGTCCGGTTGGACCCTGACCCAAATCCATACCCTCCGGGCTCACAATGCGCCGGTCACCGCATTTGCTCCGTCGCAGCGGGTCAAGGGGTTTGTGACCGGCGATAGGAAGGGCAATCTGTTCCTGCACCATGCGACCTCTTCTCAAACGTTGTTGCGGCTGGCCAACAGCGAATTTCCGATCCGTGCCGTGGCGTTCGCGCCGAAAGGCGACGGGTTGATCGCGTTGGACGGGGCCGGGCAACTGTCTCTGTACCAGGTGCAGAATGCCTATCCTGAAGTGACGCTTGAGACATTGTTCGGCAAGGTCTGGTACGAGGGGTACGATCAGCCGGCCCATGTGTGGCAATCCTCCTCCGGGTCGGATGATGTGGAGCCGAAGCTCGGTCTGCTTCCACTGGCATTCGGAACGCTCAAAGGGACGATGTACGCCCTGTTTCTCGCCGTGCCGATTGCCATTCTGGCGGCGATGTGCACCTCTCAGTTCATGCATCAGGACCTGCGCGCAAAAATTAAACCGATTATTGAAGTTATGGCGGCGTTGCCGACCGTGGTGCTTGGTTTCCTTGCCGGGCTCTGGCTGGCTCCCCTCCTTGAACGAATGCTCCCCGCAGTGGCCGGCATGGCGCTCGTGTTGCCACTGCTGGTTGTCCTGGCCTCGTTCGGCTGGTACCTCTGTCCGTTGTCCGTGAAACGACACCTCCCGCAGGGCCAGGAAGCCTTGTTGTTGATCCCTCTGCTGGGACTGGGCATCGCCGGGTGTCTCTGGGCCAATTCGTTTATCGAAGGCTGGTGGTTCGACGGGAACGTCAAGGCCTGGCTCTCAAGCCGGCTCGGCATTCAATACGATCAGCGCAACGCCCTGATCGTCGGCATCGTGATGGGATTTGCCATCGTCCCGGTGATCTACAGCATTGCCGAAGAAGCGCTCTCCAATGTGCCGAAAATCCAAATCGCCGGCTCGCTCGCATTGGGGGCGACCCGTTGGCAAACCGTTCTGCATCTGGTGTTGCTGTCCGCCAGTCCCGGGATCTTTTCCGCCGTGATGATCGGGTTCGGACGCGCGATCGGGGACACCATGATCGTCCTGATGGCCACGGGAAATACTCCGATCTTGGATTGGAACTGGGCGAACGGTTTCCGGACGTTGTCGGCCAATATCGCCGTGGAAATTCCGGAAGCCCCGCATGGCGGCAGTCTCTATCGGGTGTTATTCCTGGCCGCCTTGCTCTTGTTCATCGTCACGTTTGTCATCAACTCGTTGGCCGAACTCATTCGTCAGCGCCTCCGGGATAAGTACAGCCATGGGTGAGCCGTCGAAGCTCATGAGGGACTTCTGGCGCGGGGGCGAACTGTTCGTCTGGATGACGGCCTCCGGGGTGGCGCTCAGCCTGTTGATGGTGGCCGGCATGCTTGGCCTGATTATGGTCAACGGCCTGGGGCAATTCTGGCCCGGTGCCTTGCAGGAGACGACGCTGAAGACGCAGGAGACGGTGATCGGTCAGGTGGTGGGAGAAGAAGTCATCCCCAATTCGATCACGCCGGACTCGCCGGCCGGACAGCGCCGGTTTCGGTATCGCGTCGGCAATCGGGATGTGTTCGGGTCCGAATATCGTTGGATCAATGCCGCGGATATTGTGTCGAGCGCGCGTCCCGAGGATCTCACGCTTGTCGAGCGGCGTGAGTGGGGGCCTGCCTTTGGTCGCATCACGGTCGGCGTGGAGGGGGCCGCGACAGGAAGCGCAAGCGGAAGTTCATGGACGACGGTGAAGACGCTGGTGGAGCGGGCCAATCAGTTACGTCGGCGGATCGAACATCTGGAGCGGGAGGAAATCGGCTCCATCAACTATCGGATTGAGAAGGCCAGGCTCGCCCGGCATGCGTTGACCCTGGGCGGCCGACTCGACCCCGACGACGCCGACAGAGACCGGCTCCTCCTCGATCAGATTGCCGTGCTGGAACGAGACTATCTCGCCAAGACTGAGGCGCTTGAGCGGCTCCACAAGGATGCCGGGCAGGAAGTCCTGTTCTTGACCCTCTCCACCGGCCGGTCGGTGCGGCTCTCTCTCGATGAGGTGTTGGCCGTCAGTCGGCCGAACGGGATGCATTGGGGTGAGAAACTCCTGGCCTATGTCCGGAGTCTGTGGCTGTTCGTCTCCACTGAGCCGCGTGAAGCGAACACGGAGGGCGGGATCTTTCCGGCGATCTTCGGTACGGTGTTGATGGTCTTTCTGATGACCTTGGCGGTGATGCCGTTCGGCGTGATGGCGGCCGTCTATTTGCGGGAATACGCAACACAGGGCCTGCTGGTCAGGCTGGTTCGGATCGCGGTGAACAATCTCGCCGGTGTGCCGTCCATTGTCTTCGGGGTGTTCGGCCTCGCCTTTTTTGTCTACGCGCTGGGTGGCACCATCGACCACTGGTTGTTTCCTGAGGCGCTCCCGAATCCCACCTTCGGCACGGGCGGCATTCTGTGGGCGTCGTTGACCCTGGCGCTGCTCACCGTCCCGGTCGTGATCGTGGCGACGGAGGAAGGACTGTCTGCAGTCCCGCGCGATTTCCGGGAAGGTTCGCTCGGACTGGGCGCGACCAAATTTGAAACGCTCCGGCATGTGATCATCCCCTGCGCGTTACCGGGCATTTTAACGGGACTGATCCTGGCCATGGCGAGGGCCGCCGGAGAAGTGGCGCCGTTGATGTTGACCGGGGTCGTAAAATTGGCCCCTGCCCTCCCGCTGGACGAATACCTTCCCTTTCTGCATCTCGATCGAAAGTTCATGCACTTGGGGTTCCATATTTACGACGTCGGGTTTCAGTCCCCGAACGTCGAGGCGGCGAAGCCGATGGTATACATGACCACGCTGATTCTGATCCTCGTGGTGGTGTCGCTGAATTGGGCGGCGGTGCGGCTCCGCAACCGGTTACGGCGCCGATTTGCCGCATCGACAGTGTGATCACAGAAAGGATTGCGCATGGATATCCAGACTCGTAGCCTGTCGCCGACGCCGGCCATGTCACTGCGTCCGACGGTTCCCCAACCGCGTCTCACTCGTCCCCACGTGGCGCACGGAACGTCCGTCGATGCAAAAGTGCTGGTCCGTAATCTCGACTTCTACTATGGCCAACGGCAGGCCCTCTTTCGGGTCTCACTGACGGTACGGACCCATTCGGTCACCTCCTTCATCGGTCCGTCGGGGTGTGGAAAATCGACATTGCTGCGATGTCTGAATCGTATGAACGATCTGGTAGAAGGGGCGCGCGCGGTGGGGCGTGTGGAACTGGACGGTGTCGACATCTACGATCCCGCCATCGACGTCACCGATCTCAGGAAGCGCGTGGGCATGGTCTTTCAGAAATCGAACCCGTTTCCCAAATCGATCTACGACAATGTCGCCTATGGGCCGCGTCTGCACGGTACCAAGGATAAACGGTCTCTGGATGAACTCGTGCAGCATAGTCTGCAGGGCGCCGGACTGTGGGATGAGGTAAAGGACCGGTTGATGCAAAGCGCCCTGGGACTGTCCGGCGGACAACAACAGCGGTTGTGCATCGCGCGCGCGCTGGCGGTCCAACCCGAAGTCATTCTGATGGACGAGCCCTGTTCGGCCCTGGATCCCATCGCGACCGGCAAGATCGAAGAACTCATCTATACCTTGAAGGATACCTACACGGTGGTGATCGTGACGCACAATATGCAGCAGGCTGCGCGGGTGTCGGATCAATGCGGTTTTTTCCTGATGGGCGAATTGGTAGAGTTCGGCGATACCAAGACGATTTTTACGACCCCGCATGATAAACGAACGGAAGATTACATTACCGGCCGGTTTGGATAACTCGCGGGAGGAGTTGGAGCATGCAACGACATTTCGATCAAGACCTCGCGCATCTCAAGCAGACATTGCTCCGTATGGGCGGGCTCGTCGAATCGCAGATTCAACAGGCTCTGCAGGCGTTGGTGGATCGGGATTCCGATCTGGCGGTCGATGTCATCAAGCAGGACCACGATGTCAACGCGTTGGATGTCGAGATCGATGAACTCTGCATCCAGTTGCTGGCGCTGCAGCAGCCCACGGCCCGTGATCTGCGGTTCGTGACGACGGGGATGAAGATTTCGTCTGAACTGGAACGGATGGGCGATCTCGCCGACAACATCGCGCAGCGCACCCTGGAGCTGAACGGCGAGCCGCAGCTGAAGCCCTATATCGACATTCCACGCATGGCCAATTGGACGATGCGCATGGTCAAGGATTGTCTGGATGCCTTCGTGAATTCAGATCCGGTGCTGGCGCGGAAGGTATGCGCCGACGATGACTTTGTCGATGAGGTGAACGAACAGTTGTTTCGAGAACTGCTCTCCTTTATGCTGGAAGACACGCGGACCATCACCCGCGCGATCCGCCTCACCTTCGTGGCGAAGTCGCTCGAACGGATCGCCGATCATGCCACTAATATTGCGGAGCTTGTCGTCTACATGGTTGAAGGCAAGAACATCCGACACGTAGCCCCCTCTGCGAGCCTGTAGATGCCCAAGCTGGCCGTCCTCGATATCGGCACCAATTCCATTCATATGGTCTTGGCGGAAGTTCAGCCGGACTACACCTATAAAATCCTCGACCGCTTCAAAGACATGACCCGTCTTGGTGACGGAGTGTTCACGTCGCGCCGCCTGTCCGATCAGGCGATGATGCGCGGCCTCGAAGTCATCCGGAACCTGGTCACGCTGGCCAGGAACAAGGGCTACGAGCGGATCGAAGGCGTGGCGACCAGCGCGGTACGGGAGGCGCGAAACGGCGGAGAATTTCTGGATCATGTCGCGCAGCAGACCGGCTTGACGGTTCGGGTCATCACGGGTGGGGAAGAAGCCCGCTTGATTTTTCTCGGCGTGCAAAACAGCGTGGCTCTGCCTGAGCCACCGACCCTCGTGATCGATATCGGAGGCGGGTCGGTCGAGGTGATCGTTGGAAACCGGGAGACGATCTATCACGCTCGCAGCCTCAAGTTGGGAGCCATTCGCCTGAAAGACCTGTATTTGACCAAGACGCCGCCCTCCAAAGCGATGCTGCACGAATTGGAAGACGCCGTGACCGGACAACTCAAGCAGGCGCTTCGTTCCTATAAGACGAAACGCGTGGAGCAGATCATCGCCACCTCCGGGATGGCGGGCAATCTCGCCGAAGTCATTTACCTGCAGCGCACCGGCCGCCCGCTCCAGCAGCTCAATCTCACAAAGATTTCCGCGAAAGAAATTGCCGCCGTTGAAAAGCGTCTGGCTGAGGCCACGCTCAAAACCCGGTTGGCCATGCCTGGGCTGGATCCCAAGCGCGTGGATACCCTGCTTCCTGCGACGATGGTGTTCAGAATTCTGCTCGATGTGTTACGGAAGCAGGAGCTGACGATCTGCGACAAGGCGATTCGCGAAGGGATCATTTACGATTTTATCCAGCGACACCACGAGGGCATTCAGGCGGAGCGGGACATTCCCGATGTCCGAAAACGGAACATCCTGGCCCTGGCTCGTCGGTGTCATGTTTCCGAGACGCATGCGCTCCATGTCGCCGGACTCGCGTTACGGCTGTTCGATCAAACCACGTCTTTGCACGGATTCGGGCAGCGGGAGCGTGAGTGGCTGGAGTTCGCGGCCATCCTGCACGATATCGGATATTTGATCAATTCACGGCAACATCACAAACATGCCTATTACCTGATCAAGAACAGCGATCTCTCCGGATTCACCGCGGAGGAAATCGATCTGGTCGCGAATGTCGCGCGGTATCACCGCCGTTCGGTTCCCACCCGGAAACACAGTGAGTTCACCGCGTTGCCGCAAGGGAACCAACGTATCATCAATGTGCTGTCCGCCCTGCTCCGTATTGCCGACGGATTAGATCGAAGCCAGTTTTCCGTGGTGCGGAACGTCGATGTGAAACTCGGGAAGTCCGTCGTCATAACGGTGCAGGTCTCCGGTGATGCCGAGCTGGAAATCTGGGCGGCGCGGGGTCGCAGCGATTTGTTCGAGAAGGTGTTCAAGCGGCCGATTCAGTTCGTCCTGACAAGCCAGGACGACGAAACTACCTGAAACGTCGGTCCACGCGGCCGGGCGCGCAGGTCGCGAGAACACCGGCGGCGGACGTTTCCCGCACCCTGCTGCTGGTTCGATTGATTTGTGATCCGGCTGGAGATCACGCGAGCGCGCGCAATTGTCCAGCTGTCAGCCACCACTCGAGCCGTCCTGCCGCAGGCTTCACGGACTCTTCAATGTGCATCAGGCAGGCGCCTGCTTTTTTGAGCGACAGGCCGCTGCAGGGCTTGCCGGTCAGCAGGATTCCCGCAGCGAGGCTTAGGTGCGGTTCGTGGCCGACACACAACACGACGGCATCCGCCGGCAAGGCATCCAATAGCGAAAACAGGGCGCGCGGTGCCGCGGCAGGATCGAGTTCTGTGCAGATCCGGATCTTCGGCTTGGAACGAATCAAGGACTGAAGAATGACAGCGGTTTCGTGCGCCCGTGTCAGGGGACTTGAAAGAATGTGGGTCGGCCTCAGGCGCAACTTGAGGAGTCCCTTGCCGGATTCCTTGGTCCGGGCGGCGCCTTGGTCGGTCAGGGGGCGGTCCTCTTCCAGCCCGTTCCAGTTCTGACGCTCGATTGCGATACCATGTCGAAAGAAGAGGCAGTCCATCGGGCATCCTCCAGCAGCAAGAACGTGGGTGATCGGGGGGCAGTCATGAGTTCAATCATAACTCGAAGTGTTGCCGCTGTCCTCTGTCTGTCGCCACCCACGTCCACTCACAGGTTGCCGTGAGAAGGCAGAGCTCCCCTATTCATACCGCACCGCCCGGTCTCGGGCAAGATATCGTTCGGACGGCGGCGGCGTATCAATCCACAGTCCTTGGCCTGATACGCCATGCGATTGCAGGTGAAGGCTCCGCTGAGACCGTCCACTCGATTCGCACTCATTGCCGGAGACTTCAAGCAGTACTGGAGCTCTGTGATAATCGAGATCGCGCCACCGTGATGGCTCAGGCCGTGAGTCGCTTGAGTCGGCTCCGGGCCTCACACGTGTTCCGGCAATATCTGATGAAGATTGAGGCCCCCGATTCGGACATCGCGGCCGTCGAGGTCTGGATCGCCGGACGAGAACATAAGCTGACTCGCGCACAGGCCTATCACAAGATTGAACAGGTCGTCTGGAAGCAGGCGCTTCCACTGATCACTCCCGCGAGTCTTTCCCTGAAGCGCCGGCTGGAAGTGTTGAGACATGAGCATGAGCGTGTCCTCTCGCAGTTGATCAAGAAGGCCTTGGAAAAGCCGCGTCGCAAACGTCTCCATGCGTTACGCCTCATGCTCAAGACGATCCGGTATCAGACGGAATGGCTGCCGGGGCGAGCCTCGATCAAACAAGATGTGCTGAAACGAATCAAGCCGGTGCAGGCCTTGTTGGGGCGTTATGAGGAATTGGCGGATTTTAGGCGTTGGGGCAAGAAGCTGAACCTCACCGTGCAGGCACGTATCGAGCGGGATTGGAAGCGGGCTCGCAGACGAGCCAGGCGAGTACCGGGAGAGTTAGCTTGGCTGCCGGATGTCCTGGCATCCGGGCAGCTGTGGATGGGGGTGGATCGGAACGAGACGTTAGCGAGCCGGGAGGACGTCTGACTTTTCTGATGATGGAAGGAGCAGTCGAAATCCGCCGGGCACGATTTTGATGCTTCCCACCGCCGGCCCCTCCCCGGTCAGTTTGGTATTCAATTGTTCCATGCAGCGGTCCATTTCACCGTCGTGCAGGAGTGCGTCGTTTCCCCACAACAGGGTACTGAGTTCTTCGCGAGGCACCACGCTTCCGACGCTGCCGACCAATCGGCGTAAGGTCTTCCATTCTTCTGTGGAGAGGATGAGCTTGCGCCCACGGTATTCCACCGCATAAAGATTCTCGGTGAGCGCAAGGTCTTCGCCCAGTTCCTCCTCCTGCCCCTGCCCTTGTTGCGTTCGACGGAGGAGTGCGCGGACTCGCGCAACCAGTTCGGCCGCTCCATACGGTTTGACGATGAAATCATCCGCTCCACTATCGAGCGCTTCAACCCGGCGTTCCTCTGAGGAATAACCGGACAGTACGATGAAGGGGATATGTTTCGTGGAGGGATCTTGTCGCAGACGCTTGCACATTTCGCGTCCGTTCAGGCCCGGCAGATTATCGTCGGCCACGATCAACGAGGGCTTGATGCGCCAGACATCCTGCATGGCGGACGGGCCATCGAATGCGACGTTGGTGCGGAATGATGCCTGACGAAGGATTTGATCCAGTAACTTGGCTTGACTGTGATCGTCTTCGACGATTTGAATGATTTCCAATCCCATGTCGGCACTCCCCTGGATCCTCATCGGTTGCGACCAGGCGAAACTTGAATGCCACTCAATCGGGTTGGCGGATTGGCGAAGCGGTGGGCTACTTGGAGGCGCCAAGGATGCGCTGGAGTTGGGCCATCCAGGAGGATCCGTCGCTGCCGTGCTCCCCGTCACGAGTCGATGCGGGTCGGCGGCTGCTCAGGCGGTCGAGTCGTTCGGCTACGTCCTTGAAGGCAGGTTCTTCCCGCCTGATCCAACGGTAATGCTCAAGCGCGCTCTCGATTCGTCCCAAGGACTCGAGTGTGCGCGCGAGCAGATACCGTACCTGAATCGTATCGGCGGATATGCCTCGTTGCGCCTGCAGGGATTTTTGAAATGCGGTGGCGGCTTCCTCGGATTGGCCGAGGGCTTTCAGGCAAATGCCGACTTGCGCCATGGCCCTGAAGGCGAGAGACGCATCCAGGGCGGCAAGCGAAAACTGCTGCAGCGCATCATTATGCAGCCCGACTTTCTTGAGCGCCAGGCCGCGTTCGTAGGCTTCCTGCGCGTCACGACCGGGCAGGCTGGCTGTTGAGGTTGCCTGCGGGCTGTTGACCGACCGGTCGGCGCTGCCGGGAGCAGAAACGGTTTGTGATGCAAACGTGGCGAGCTCAGTCTGCTCCGCTGATTCCTGTTCCGGTGTCATGGCCGTCAGCGCATCGGCGCCCGCGAGCGGGAGAATGCCCCCTTTGCTCCGGTCTTTCGCCGCTTCGGCCACGATCTTGGTGGAGAGAAAGGGGGCGCCCTCCGCGTACCCATAGGTCAGGGCCGTATCGCACAGTTGGTTGATCAGGCGTGGAATGCCGCCGGTGAGTCGATGAATCATCCGAGTGGCGTGCTGGGTGAAGATCGGTTCCTCGCGACCCGCCACCCGCAGACGATGGGCGATGTAGCCTATGCTGTCTTCTTCCTGAAAGGGATCGAGACTGTAATCCACCATGACGCGTTGAGCGAACTGGGTGAGATCTTTGCGTTGTAGAAGCTGTCGCAGGTCCGGTTGCCCGGACAGAATGATCTGGAGAATAGGCGCCTTGTCCTTATTCAGGTTGGAGAGTAGGCGCAGCTCTTCCAGCAGATTCGCCCCGAGATTCTGTGCTTCATCGACGATCAAGAGCACCCGCCGTCTGGCGATGCTCTCCTTCGCGAGGAATTGCTCAAACTCATAGAAGGCCTGCAGTTTGTCTGGGTGTGCTCCGCCCAGACCGAATGCGAGCAGAATCCAGGGGAGCAGAGTATCCATGCCGGGATGGGTGTTGGTGATCAACCCGGTCGTGAAATGGCGCTGATGCTCAGCCAGGAGTTGTTGCAGGAGGGTGGTTTTTCCCATCCCGGGCATGCCTGTGAGTACGACAAAGCCGGCTTCGTTAAGGAGGCCGTATTCCAATGTTGCCATCGCGAGCCGATGCGTGTCTCCCCGATAGAGGAAATCCGGATTCGGTGCCAGCGTAAAGGGCCTGAGTTTCAGGTTATAAAAGGCTTCGTACATACGCTCCTACTTACGGGACAACCGTCTGAAGGTCAATAGCATTCATTGGCGTCAGCCGACTTCATTGGTGCACGACGTGATGTACTTTGGGCAACGCATCGAGAGCGAAGCAGGCAGAGTGTCCTGCGACACGAGGAATTCGATCTGTGCGATACAGACTCTCTCAATCTCAGTCTTGGCCTGAACCACAATCTCCCAGAAAACCGACGACCATTTTCCCCACCGTGCTAGAGCTGATGGGCAGCGCCGCTGCTCAGGCTTCGCACTGCCAGAAAACAGGCGCGGGTGACGGCGTCGATCTGCTCGAACGGGATGACCGGAGGAAGGCCCCGTTCGATAGCCTGTACAAACTGCGCCATTTCTTCCGCAAATCCCTTGTCCCGTTTTGAGGTCTTGAAGACAGCGCACTTGCCGTCTTGATAGGTCCGTGTCTCGACGAAGTCGTTCATGACGAGCGACTTTCCGTCCGCGTGAGCCTCAAAGTGTTCTTTCGGGAGCTCGCTGCTCCCTTCAGCCGTGTAGACGATGGTGCCGATGGACCCGTCTCCGAACGTCAGTGAGATGCTGCACTGGTCTGCGGTGACGCCGGAGCTATGTGTCCCGATCCTACAGGCAAACACCGAGGTGGGCGGCGACGCACAGAGCGCGTGCATATAATCGACGAAATGGCAGACTTCACCGATGAGGCGCCCCCCGCCCACGTCCGGATCCTGTACCCAATGATCCGCTGGAATACGCCCCGCGTTGATGCGATAGAGCATGACGAGCGGATTCGAGCGCGAAGAAAAGAATGTCCGCGCTTCCTTCGCGTGCGGCGAAAATCGCCGGTTGAACCCCACCATCAGATGGAGACCCTCAGCGGCCTTTTTGTCGTAGGTTGAGCGGATCTCCTGCAGTTCTTCCTCCGTCAGGCAGAGAGGCTTTTCGACGAACACATGTTTGCCCGCGAGCAACGCGTGTATTGTCAAGGCTGCATGGCTATCATGGCGAGTGCCGATCAACACCGTATTGATTGTCGGGTCGTCCAAGATGGACTGACTGTCGCTCGTGCAAGAGGCGGCGCCGATTTTTGCGGCGAGGGTTTTCGCGGTGATGCCTGAGGCGGTGCAGATGCTGCGAATGCCGACATTGTTCATGGCTTGCAGCGGCGGCAGCAGCATATCTTTCACATGGTTCCCCGCTCCGATAATCCCCAGTGTCACCGGACGAGCGGGGTGCGCTGTTCCGACGGAAATGGTTCGCGGCAAGGGGTGAGCGCGGTTGGAGGGATAGGTAATGATCATGGCGATGTAGGGTACCGAACCCTCCATCATCAGGGCGTAGGCGGATTCAGCTTGCTCGATGGCAAAACGATGGGTAATCAGCGGCTTGAGGACCACCTTGCGTTCCGCAACCAATTCGAGAAACGCCTGCATGTTGCGTTGCTCCGTCCAGCGCACGTATCCGAACGGGTAATCGCGTCCATGTTCCTCGTATTGCGTGTCGTAACGGCCAGGCCCGTACGACATAGACAGCCGCAGTTCTAATTCCTTTTTATAATAGGGCTCGCGCGGAATGTTCATCCCTACGGCGCCGACCACCACCACCCTGCCCTTTTTCCTGGCGATCTCGCCGGCGACTTCCACGGGACCATTGTCCTTGGTGCTGGCCGTGATGATGACTGCATCCACGCCATGGCCGTCGGAAAAGGTTGCGGCGGCATGGACGAGATCGGATGACGGCGCGACCAGGTCTGCGCCTAATTGTTGCGCCAATTGCAGTTTGGATTGATCTAAGTCGGAGCCGAGCACGCGGCATCCGGATGCCTTCAACAATTGCACGGTCAACTGACCCAACAGCCCAAGGCCGATGACGGCGATCCGGTCTCCCAACCTGGGTTCTGCCTGACGGACGCCCTGGAGGGCGATCGCTCCGAGCGTCACGAAGGAGGCATCCTCGGAGTCCACGCCGTCCGGAATTTTGACGCAGAGATGTTTCGGCACGTAAATCATTTCTGCGTGAGAGGCATAATTCTGTCCGGCACAGGCCACTCGGTCTCCAACGGAAAAGCAATCTGCATCGCGGGACACGTCTACCACCGTGCCGGCGCAGCTGTAGCCCAGCGAGGCAGGTGAGTCCAACTTGTCGAACACCCGGGAGAGCGTAAGAGCCAGCCCATCCGTGTGAATTGCGCTGAGCACCTTCTTGACCTTTTCGGGCCGTTCCATGGCCTTGGCGACGAGAGATTGCTTCGTGCTCTGGATCGTCGATTTTTCGGTGCCCGGGCTGATGAGAGACGCCTCGTTAAGCACAAGCAGGCCGCTGCCGCGAAGGCAGGGGGGAGGCACCTCCTCTACCGTCACCGCACCGGACCGCTTATGCTGAAGAATTTGTTTCATGGTGTGAAGGAACGTGCGTCGGTATTGTCCTGCAAGTAACGGCTCCCATTCAACAGCTGCCGGACCTGCTTCCAAGCCCATACTGGTTTGTACATCGGCCGTTCGAACGATCAGACGAGTTTCTTCATCTCAGCCGGGCCGATCCCCGCCCGCCCCGCTTTGTTCAAGACCGTGCCAAGCACCGGGGTTGAGTGCTTCACCAACGACAACGCCCGTTCGACATCCTCGACTTTCGTCTGCCCTTCTTCGATGACCAATAGCAGCGCGTCGATATAGGGTGAAAAGGCCAGCACGTCGGATGTGTTTAGGAGCGGCGGCAGATCGAACATGATGATCCGCGAGTGGTAGCGATGTTTCAGCTCTTCCACCAAGGCAATCATCCTGGGAGAGGTCAAGGCCTCTGCTGAGTGTGGCACAGCACGTCCGCCCGGAAGCAGCACAAACCGGCCGATGCCGGGATGGATCAACAGATCTTCGAGCGGGGTATCGTCGAGGAGATAGTTGGCCAACCCTTCGCTGGGGCCGAGATCGAACACTTCGTGGATCGTGGGACTCTGGAGATTGGCATCCACGAGCAGGACCGATTGGGTGACGTCCATCGCCAGGCTGACGGCAAGGTTTACTGCCGTGAGCGTTTTGCCCTCCCCCAGGCCGGGGCTGGTCACGCCGATGACGTTCCAGCCTTTCTCGCGCATTCGATGGGTGATCTGAGTGCGAAGAATCTTGAAGGCATCGACGAACCGCCCGCCCTCAAAACCAGCAATGATGCGACGCTCACGCAATACCGCTTCAGGAATGTGGAGCGACCGTGTCCGGGTGTAGACGATTTGAGCAGGAGCCGTTCGAGCGGACGGACCGCGGTTGATCCTGGACGCAGGACGATTCTGGGGCTGTTGCTGTTTGTATCGATCAAGCGCGGCTTGAAACCATTCCATGGCTGCCCCCTTTAGTTCGTCCTTCGTGAATTATCGCGACTATTGTACATCACCTCTGACACCTGCCAACGATCATTCAACGCCGAACCGCTTGAGCGTTGCGTACCAGAGCACATCCAAGGGAGTCCAGAAAAGATGACTCACGAGCAAGACCAAGACAAGGGCCCCGAAGCTTGCGGTTCGAATCATTCGTCTGCGTTTCAACGCACGAGCGAGGTCTTCCCTGTTCGGCATATAGGGAATGACAGCCAACGGGAAGGCCTGCGTCAATCGAACCACTTGTTCCGGCGTGCGAATCGAGCGGTCGAGGTGTTCCGCGACTGCCGCGCTTCCTGCGCCACCCGCCAACGCCAGGATGAACCCTAACAACACAATGGCTTTCCGGTTGGGTTTTTCAGGCGACTCCGGCAGGCCCGGCGGATCGATGAGCGAAAATCGTTCGCCTTTCCGTTGCACCTCGAGGCCCTCCGACACCTTGGCTTCCAGGAGTCGCGAGCGAATGTCCTGATACTTTTGAGACGAGGTGTCGCGGTCGCGCGCGAGAACGAGATAGTCCGGTTCCAGTTCGGGTGTCCGCTCAATACGTGCGGCATAATCCTGGAGGCGCCGCTTGATAGTCGTGCGGCTGATTTTCAGCGCTTCCAGCGAAGAATTCACCGAATTGAGTTGTGCCTGGATGTTGATGTAGGCCGGATTCTCAGGCCGTTGCATTGGCCTATTACCTGGAGTGGTCCCGATCCGGCTGAGCTCCCGCTCGAGCGCCCCGATGGTTCGGGCGGCCTGAAGCACGTCGGGGTGGTCCTTCCCGAGACGGTCGGCGAGTGTGGCCTGTCTGGCTCGCGCATCGATCAATTGCTTGGCGATCTCCTGGGTTTCCGGATTCGCGCCGGTTTCCTTCTCCAGTGCGGAGATTTCCTGCTTCATCTTGATCACGTCCGGATGGTCCGGTGAAAGATTCGCGGCCACTCCGGCATATTCGGCCCGGAGTCCGCGTAACCGCTCCACGCTATCGAGAATACGTTCTCCAGTGACGGAGAGGATGGGCGTATTCGGCTTGATCGTCGCTAAGTCTCCATCGAGATACGACTTTCGCTCCTCAAGGCTGCGGATCTGTTGATCGAGGTCCATCAGCTCACGGTCCGCCTGGTTCATCATTTGGAGATTCAACGGCATTAACTCGGGCAACGCCCCACTCGCTCGCTGTTTGAACTTGGACAGCTTGGCCTCCACCTCCTCGATATGCGCCGCAAGGCTCTCCGCCTCCTGTTTGAGGAACGTGGTGGTCTCCTGTGCTTGCCGTTCGCGGCTCTTGAGATTCTCACCGAGAAACAGACTGGTGAGCTCATTCGCCACTTTCTGTGCCGTCTGGGCCGTTCCGCTATTATAGGAAACGGTGAATGCGATGGTCGCCTTGGTGGCATGCTGAGTTCGTTTGTCGATGACATCTGCGCTCAGCACCTCGACCTCGATGTCTTTGATAAACTGCTTGATCACACCCTCTGTGGGATTTTCAAGTCGCATGGTTGGGTATAGATCGTACTGTTCTACCACACGCCAGAGACTTGACCGACTCATCACCTGCTGCTTGATCATTTCAATGCGCTGGTCGGCATAGCTAGTAATTGTGCTGTGTACTAGTTCTGCAGGGATTTCTTGTTCTTCGATAAGGATGGTGGCTGTTGATTTGTAGCTTGCTGGCCAGATAATAGCAGCGGTCAGGCTTATGCATAACAATAGACCGCCGACAAGAAGAATCGATAGGCGTCGCCGCTGTAGTATCGCTAGGTACTCACGAAGATTGAACGTCGGTTCTAATTGGCTGGTCGGTGAATGAGTAGGCATAAGTCTCTAGTCCATAAGTTAAAGTACGGTTTCAAAGCTCGTTATTCAGAGCGCGCAAGTTTTGGAGGATAATAGGTCAACATGAACATTAGTGTGTTGGACATAACAGGATCGCCCTGATGATCCACATCGCGCCATCTGTGATTGTAGGAAATCTCAGCGGTCCACCACTCGGAAAAATGCCATGAAAGCTTGGGGGTACTATACAGAAGCCGTTGCTCCGGTAGCTCTCCCCCACGAGTCTGCGGCGTTGCCCCTGCAATGACATATGCGGATGTGTCTAGCAAGAACGTTACCGCTTCAGATATTTTGTAAGATGCTGATATTCCAAAACGGTCTGTCTGGAGTAACAATCCGAAGCCACTGGGAAAAATTTCTCGACTCAATATCGCCTGAATCGAAGCGCGTTCGAACTGTTTCGTCAAGCTTGCACCATAAATCCATGTAGTTGACTGGGTGTGAGCATCACCATCTGCCAATTGACTAGTGGTGGAAATGAAGCGTGGTCCTCCGTAGACGGTTCCTTTTAACTCTTCTGTAAACGCATGAGTGATCGTTACCGTTGCGCCCGGGTAATTTGCCCGCAGGCTCAATGGCGCATTGGTCGTTCGGAAATTGGTGTAGGATCCAGCTAGTTGAACATCATCCTTTTCGGTCACATGGTAGAGAAACCCGGCAGATATCCCAAGCACACGGTGGTTAGTTAGACCGAATCGAAGCCCATCCTCATACGATGCATCGTTGAATTGAAATGTGCTCTGAAATGCCAAATTTTCTGTTATCGTTCTGGACCATGTAGGATTTAGGCTCCAAAGGTTTCGCTGGGTAAATCGCAGAAGCAAACCAGTGGCTAAAAGCTCACCCATTTGAGTGTTGTCTCTGGTGAATCCGCCGGTGAATCCCCATTCGTCTCGCTCAGTCCGATACTTCATCGTCAGCGGCAAAAAGACGTTTGTGAAACGAGTCGACGCGCCTCCATAATAGTCGACGAAGTCCAGCGTCGCTCTCCCGCTCAGCTCCAGGCGTTCCGTCTTTCCTGCAAATTCAACCCCCGGCGAAATCCAATAGCCATAGGTCGGGTCGTGAGGCAGCTTAGTCAGCAACAGATTGTCGGTGTAATAGGCCTTTGTGCTCATTGATGGCGTCAGAGACCATTCGGTCGCGAGACAAGGGGCGGTGATGGCCAAGACTAGAGTCACAATCGAAGAATAAGACAGGTGCTTTCTGACCTGCCCATCTCTCAATGTTCTCTTGCAACTGAGCGACGACAACTTCACGAGTTACGGCACCATCACAACGTCGCCGCGCTGTAAGGTGATATTCTGCTCCAGATCGATTCCTTTTCGCACATCACCGTAACGGAACGGAAAGGTCTGCTGTTGTCCCATGACCCGGCGCACGACCTTGATGTCATTTTCTGCCGCAAAGGGAGTCAATCCTCCCGCGAGGCTCAAGGCTTGGAGCACATCGGTGTAGTGACCGACGAGGAACTCACCGGGTTTTGCCACTCTCCCGACGACATACACTTTATAACTCAACGGCTTGATGACGGCGACCGTGATGTTGACAGCAGGAATATATTTGATCAATCGTTTGGCGAGGTCTATTCGCAGCTCCTCCACCGTTCGCCCTTCAGCCGCCACATCTCCAACCAGGGGAAACGAAATCATGCCATCTGGCCGGACGACGACCTCTCTTGTGAGGTGCTCATCCTTCCAGACGGAAATGAGCAGCACATCTTCGGGGCCGAGCTGATACCCTTGCTCGGCATTTGGTGCCTCCTGAAGCGTGCGGCGCACATCAGCGTATTGGCAGCTCACAGTGGAGGTCAGGCACAGCCCTATGATCAATCCGAACGCGATTCTCTGAACGATCTGAATACTGCACTGCATGGTTCACGACTCCTATCCGCTCGTCCGGGCGAGCAACTGTTGCGCTTCACGTCGACCTTGGAATTGTTCTGTGCTCTTCAGCGCTTTCGCGAGATACACCTTGGCTTCGACATTGCGGCCTGACTGATAGAGTGCCGCACCGAGGTGATAATTGAGGACCGGGAGATCCGGGGCCTTCACAATCGCCTGCCGCATAATGCGAAGCGCATCTTCGAGATGCCCCATTTTTAGCCGCACCCATGCCAGCGTATCGAGAAACAGCGGGTGTGGGGCGTCTCTTTCGAATTCACGGCTCAATAAAAACGCACGCTCCAAGTTCGGTGCGTCGCTTTTGTGATCCGCCAGCAGCGACGCGAGATTGTTCGCTGAAAAAATATTACGTGGATTCATGCGCAGTACGGCGTCATAGGCCGCAATGGCCTCATCGACCGAACCTTGGCTTGCCAACACCGATGCGAGCAACATGTTCAACTCTTCACTGGCCGGGTTTGCGGCCAAGCCTTCTTGCAACGTTCGAATCGCGCTGTCTGCCTGTCCCTGTGAAATTGAAAGTGTTGCCGAGTCTAGCCACGGAGTGATCCAGGTCGGATTGATTCTGGTTGCCTCACGGAAGTGGGCCATGGCCGAATCCTGCCGTCCGATGAGGGACAACACCTCTCCCATCAAACCATGGGCGTACGGATGATTGGGACGAGCGGTGATGATGGCTTCCAAGCGGCGTCTCGCACGCTCAGGCTGCTTATTCTGAAGATCGAGATGGACGACTGCCACCAGAGGATCCTGCGCATCGGCTTCCAGTGTCACCGCTCGCTCATAGGCGGCGATGGCACGGGTAAAGTCCTTTTGACTCTTGTATAACTTGCCCTCTGCCATAAGGAGAGCGGCACTTTCTCCCTCCAATTGCCGTAGGCGGCTTAGAGTCGACGCGGCATGATTCCAATTGCCGTCCGCAAGGTCCAAGTCAAACATGAGCTCCATCGCCTGCCGATGGTCGGGATAAGATTTCAATATGTCCTTCAATCGAGTCCTGGCTCGTTGAGTTTGCCCATTTTGGCTCTCCATCATCGCTAGGGCCAATCCAGGTTCGGGTAAGCCAGGAGAGAGGGCCGTGGCACGCTCGAAACTTTCACGCGCCAACGCCGAGTTTCCCGTCATCAAATACGCTTGGCCGAGAAGGTGCTGCACATGGGCAAGCTCCGGCTGATCACGGAGAACTGTCCGAAACGCCTGCACCGCATCCTTGCCGTTTCGCCCGATCAAAGACACCTTGCCCTGCAGGATCAACCCCTGGGCCGAACGGGGATTCTGCCGCAACACTTCCGACAATCGTCGATCGGCTTCTGCCTGATGCCCGGCGTTGAAGTCGAGTTGTGCGATTTTGACCTGGGCATCCAACCCAGCCGGCTTCTTGTCGTAGTCCTTCGCAAGCGTTTCGTAAACCCGTTTCGCTTCCGCGAGATCTTTATGGGACTCATACAGCGCAGCCAATGCGAATGGTATTTGAGTGGAATAGGGCAGCTGCTCAGCAGCTTGCCGAAGTGCGACCCGCGCTGCGTCCTTTCCCCGGCGTATGTTCAAAAAGTCAGCCAGGGCCAACCAAGCCTGTTCGTTCTCGGGGAACACTGTTAACGCTTCGCGCAGCACTGCTTCGGCCTGGTCAGTTGCGTGGCGCTGGTCGAAAAAACGAGCCAGTTTCAGCCGGGGGTCATAGAGCGTGGGCTCTTCATGAATCATCTGGCGTAAGACCTGTTCCGTAGCCTTGTCGTCGTGGGCTTTGTCGAGGATGGTTTGCAGATTGCGTAAGAGATCCAGGTGATGTGGATGCGCCTGAAGCGCACGATGCAACGTCGCTCTGGCCTCTTGCAAGCGGCCCATCTGACCATACAGCGTGGCCAGGAGAATGGCGACATCCGGCTCGGTCGGGTATTGTTTGATCAGTTCTTCCCCCCGGACTATGGCTCGGTCCATTTTGTCTTGCTGTGCGAGCATGGCAATTTTCAGCGCCTGAGCCTGCGGGTCTTGAGGATGCTTTTCCAGAACCTTGTCCGCCGCCCGTCCCACCTCATCCACCAGTTTGGCTTCGAGATAATACTTGGCCAAGACAATCAGGGCCTCTTTGTGGTCCGGTACGATCTCGATGACTTGCTGGTAGTTGGCGACCGCATTGCGCCAGTTTTTTTCCTTTTCTTCGACCTGTGCCACGAGGAAGTAGGCGTCCGCGTCCTTGGGATCGATCTTCAACACGTTGCGGAGGGCAACCCGGGCCTTCGGGAAGTTGCCGGCCTGGATGTAGTCCTGCGCCTTGCTGCGATATTGCGCCTTCCGCTCCTGGGGCCCTCCACAGGCCGATAACGTGAGTATCACGGCCAGCGCGATCATGGCCGTGCAAGGCCTGAGGAAGGAAGGCCGCAGGCCGGTCATCGAGATCATACGATGCACTGGTTGCCTTGAACCTACAGCCATGCTCTCACTCCCAGTCCAAACAGAATCCATAAAGACAGGAATCCGAATTGTTTCACTCGATCGACGAACGTATGGAGCAACAGCTCGAATGAGAAGTACAAGACGATCAACTTGGCGGCGAGGATGCTCAGGGTGGGCATATCCGCGCGCATTTCCGGCAGCAAGGGGACGATCAAGGCGAAAAACACCATCAGGTAGTCCAATGGGGTGGTTTGAAATCGATTGCCGCGACTGAATCGCATACTCAACAACACCAGAATGGCAATAAGGGCCAAGAGCGTATTTTGCGTGACATAGATCGGCCAGATGTCAGGTACGCCGGATTGCTCCCCCATGTACATGAGAAAGGCAGCGCCGACATACAACCCTCCCCGCACGAAGTGGGCGCGATATTGCGGCATGAACCACATTCCGGCAATAACGATTCCAAAGAGACTCAGTGCGGCGTATCCGACATCCATCGGCACCCGACCCGGCAAGAAAACATTAAAGACAAGAAAGAGTGGAACGACGACGGCCAGAAATCGAGGGGCCATCTCGCTGAGCCACAATCCTGCCCTGGCCAGTTTGGTGTCTGAGAGCACCCGGCCGTTCGATGACACTGACGACAGAGCACGGCGGCGCTCAGTCGCGACGAACAGAGTGAACATGGCCAAGGCAAAGGCGGCGTACATGGTGAGAATCAGTGCATCGGATTGCCATCGCAGAAGATACGCCAGACCTACCATCACCGCCTGGATCGCATAAATCACGATGACGGCTTCGTAATGCGACAGCCCAAGCCCCAGAAGCTTGTGGTGCACATGATTTCGATCGCCGATGAAGGGTGATCGACCCTTCGCAAGCCGTTGCCCCATGACCGCAAGTGTGTCGAGGAACGGCAGCCCCAGCACCAGCAACCCGATGGCCCCAGGGAAGGGAGCACGCGCAGGGTCGTTCAAGAGGAGAACGAGCACTCCCATCGAGAACCCGAGCAACTGGCTTCCCGCGTCACCCATAAAAATGCGGGCCGGATAGGTGTTGTATCGCAAAAATCCCAGTAATCCGCCTAAGAAACCGGAGGCCAGTACCAGCACCGTCAGATCACGCGACAGGTATGCCAGGTAGGCAGTACCGGCAAAACTCAGGAAGGCCAGTCCCCCGGCTAACCCATCGAGGCCGTCGGAGAGGTTGACGGCGTTCGAGGCCCCGACCAGAAACACCACCGTCAGGGGTACCGTCAGCCAAACCGGTGCTTCTTCTTCATAAAAAAACGGGATCTGCTCGAACCGGATATGACCAATGGCGACCACCACGAAGACGGCCAACAGTTGCCCCACGAGTTTGACTCTGTAGTTCAGGTTGGCACGGTCGTCCCAAATGCCGAATCCGAGAATAATCGACGCGCTCACCAATACCGGCGCAATGACCGGATCTTGCGGTACCCAGAAGAAAATGGAGAGGAGTGCCGCGAAGCCAAATGCGATGCCGCCGATCCGCGGAATCGGATTCGCATGAACCTTTCGCTCGCCGGGCAGATCCATGAAGCTCCAACGCCCCGCGTTCAACTGCAGTGGCGGGATCAACGCCATGCAGATGAAGAGGGAGGTAATGAAGCTGAAAAAGACCGCGCTGGTCATGGTTAGTCCGGAATATACCGAGTGAGTTGAGGTTGAATACTTCGGGCAAATTCCAGCAGTCGATGTTCGACTTGTTGTTCGCTTTCGCCGAGTTCGACGGCAGCCGAGAGGCGAATGAGTGCTCCGTCGCTGCGTTGTCTCGTTAATGCATCCCAGAATAAATAAAATTTCACCAGATATTCATTGGACAAAACCCGATCCCGCTGCTTGAACCAATAGATTACCAATTGTTTCTGTCGGTCCTTTTGAATCAGCACACTGTTGACCATTTCGGGGTGTCCATCCATGGGCAGGCTTATTCTGCGATGAGAGGTGATTTCCCACCCTCCACCGGGAATGCAGCTTGCCGGGGAATGGGCGGATTGGCCCTTGCGCTGAGATTGGTAATAGGCCATGTACAGCGTCAGCGGCCCACCTCCCGGTGCTGCATAGTCGGCCAGCAAATAATCATCAAATCGCAGAGCTGAAATGAGTTGAGGCTCCACCGGTTGTGGATTGCCCTGCCATTCCCCGATGCGCATGGAAAAATCCATAAACGCTGAACGATCAGGAACGATCTCTGTTCGCTCCCCGAACGACGGAGCCAAGACCGCAACGGGAAGAATCAGGGCTAAACTCCCGACATAGGCGGGTATCTTGGGCTGTATCCTGGGTGGTCTGCCTGACGTGACCGTAGCCGCTCCCGTCGATTCCGGAATGATTTGCCATGAGAACCGTTCCGACAACCCTTCTGATCCGGGCGGAGCTTGGAATTTCGATAAGCCCCACATCTCGAGCAGGAGTAGTGCCAAAGTGGCGAGGAACAAGACCCAGCCTTCGAAGAGGTGCAGGAATCCTTCGGCCGCCTGCGGACCATAGAGTTCCACGAGCACCCCGACAATTCCGATGCGAAGGCCATTGATGAAGATCGACACTGGAAGAGCCGATACCACGAGCACGATGCGTTTCCACAGACGATCGCGGTAGAGATAGGCACACAGAAGAGCCAGAGAGGTGAGAGGAAAAAGATACCGGATCCCGCTGCACGCCTCGGCAACTTGCAATTGGACGGGACCGAGGTCGATGACGTTGCCTTCTCTGTAAGCCGTGACCCCGATCGCCTGCAGAAATCCGACCCCCAGCGCCGAGGACCATAACTGCAGCTGGTTTGAGAGTGTATTGTAGAGGAAAATCGGCAGAGGGATGGCCGTTAACAAATAGCCCAACGGGAAGGCCAGTACTCGCAACGCGGGACGACCGATGAAGGAGAGGGCGACGCCAACGATCACGATCCATAATGAGAGATGCAGCACGACGTAGAGCGTGGCATAGTCGCCCAGGATGAAGAGCAGCATTCCGATGGCAACGAGCATCGGCCCCCACCAGGACGGGGAGATTCCGACCCTCGCCACCTGTGTCCATCGTTGCCAAATAAGCACTGCACTGATGATCGGGATAAATGGCCCATGGCTATAGTCGTCTCGCCCCCATTGGCTGAACAGAAACACTAAGCTGTCGGCGTAGATGTAGCCCAAAATGGCTACAGTCAGTAATCCGATGACAGCCACTGAGCACCTGGATGTAATGCTAATCCTCTCCCCCAGCCGGGGGAGAGGAAAGAAGAGGGTGAGCGATGAAAGCCCTGATCGTTTCGCCGGAAGTGAGGTGGCCGCTAGACACCTCGAATAGCGAAACAATGCGGGCGTAAGAAAAGCCGGCCCGCAGCTTCCGAATCAAATCTACGACTCTTTTCTTGTGACCAGCCCACGCGACCCCAACCCGACCAGGGCGATCAACCCGGCACCGAACAACCACACGGCAGCAGGTAGAGGAACCAGTGAGGTCAGTCCACCCTGTACTCTGTGCCCAACCCCTCCGAAAATTAGACGCCATGAACTCGACGCAAAAGACGACAGGCTTGGCGGCGTAGTCGGGAGATGATCATTCGCAAAGGCAGTCCCGGTTGGATTTTCCAGAGTAATTTCGAAAGAGCTTGGAGCGCGTCCGTTCACAGAGGGGCCACTCAAGTTGGTCACTTCGACATGATAGGTGCTACCCACTCCGGGGTTATTCTCCACGCGGATGAAGCTGCTTCCTGGGTTATAGGTAGCTGTGTAGTTGCCGACGGTCACGGTCAAATTTTGGATCGTACCGTTGTAGCGGCCGATGAGTGCACCTCCATTACTGTCGGGCGTACTCGAGTTAAACGTGAAGCTCCCTTTCATGGGTAGTGAAGAACTAAATCCGTTTGTACCGGTTCCTCCTGCAGTGAAGACTCCGCCATGAACCGAGTCGACTGAACCGCCGAAATTAAACGAGATTGGAGCTGCGGTGCTCGCCAGGGGAGAAAGCAAAATAGCACACAGCACTCCGGCCTTAAGGGCCATGACAGGCATAGATGGATCCAGCTTTGTCATTTTCATCGTTTCTCCTTCAGACGGGAAAGTGAATGTCACGCGTACCTGCCCTTATACGAAACAGAAAGTCGCTTTATTCAACTACTTATCCTGAACGTTGCTTGAACAATACTTAAAACCAAAAAACTGCGCAAGCACTTTTTTCTGAAAATTCTAAAATTGCATAGGTATTTCCATGGCATGAATGGAAATACCTACAATTTGTCGCATTTTGATACGATATGCGTGGTCGAGTGCGCAGGAATGCGACTATGGTATTTTACATAGATAATGTTGCAAGACTGATGGTAGGGCCAAAAGGATCGGGCCGTTAAGCGCGTCGACCAAATTGTCGGGAGAAGGTCGCTACGTTCACCTTCGAGCGGCTACAGGTGGGATCGCATGTGTCTGCACTTCTCGTTATGAGTAGCTTCCAATAATTCCATGAAGCGTTTTGCCAACTGGATGCGATCATAGTAGTTCGTAACGTGCATGCGGCCATTTGTGCCAAATTTTTGGCAGAGCGCCTTGTCTGTATGCAGTTCTATCAGGCGCGTTGCAAGCTCTCGATCATTCTCCGGCTCAATGCAATAGCCGGCGTCCGCAGCCCGAAGAAGTTCAGCGCTTTCGCCTTCAACCCCGAGGATAATCGGTTTCTCCATGGCCATACTCTCAAAAATCTTTGAGGGAATGACGGTCTTGAAGACAGCGGATTTCTTGAGCAGGATGAGGCTGACATCGGCGAGTGCCCAGACCCAAGGCATCTGTTCCTTGGGTTGTTGCTCCAACATGAGGACATTGGTCACGCCAAGTTCCTCCCGCAACGCCATCAATCGCCGACGCTCGGCGCCGTCACCGGCAAGGAGCAACACGATATGCGGATAGTTGCGTACCCGTTGCGCCGCATAGAGTACCGTTTCGAGGTGGTGGGCCATTCCGTGCGTGCCCAAATAAGCGGCCACGAACTTTCCCTGCACTCCAAGCGATTCAGCCAGCCTGTTCGTACCGGTGACCGGTTTATACAACGTAAGGTCAGCCCCATTCTTGATTACGGTGATCTTCGCTCTATCGATGCCCTTTTTCACGATGTGCCGTTGGAACGCATCGGTGACCGGTACGATTCGATCGGCCTGCCGGTAGGCAAACAACTCCAGCCATTCTAATAGACGTATGATGAATGGATTCTTGATGGCGCCCACTGCGAGGATGGATTCAGGCCAGAGATCTCGGATCTCCAGCACCCATGGGGATCGCTTCATGCGGCTGACGACATACCCTGCCAGCCCGTTAAAAAATTGGGGTGAGGTGGAGATGACGATATCGACTTTCTGAAGGAACGGCGCCGCCACAATTGCCGCCGCCATATAGGAGACGTAGTTCAGGGTTCGCTTCAAAAATCCTTCATTGGCTGTGACATAGGTCCAGACACGAATGACCGTGATTCCGTCTTTCTCTTCACGCGTCACCAACGTATTGCGATAGCCCGGATAGACCTTTCCCTGGGGGTGATTGGGGGCGCACGTGACGACCGTTACGCGATGTCCGTCCCGTACCCACTGTCGGCAATGTTCATAGGTGCGAGAGGCCGGAGCGTTTACCTCGGGCGGGAAATAGTGAGAGAGGAAAAGGATATGCATGGGTTATCTCAGAGGGGACATCCAGCGAAACAGGGACGCGTCGAACCGGTTTTCGTCATCCGGTAGATTATGGTCACGGGTACGGTCCCCCGATAGGTCATGACGAGCGTACTGTTGGGATACTCCAAACCGAACTCAGGGAAATACCATCCCGGCTCGATACTCAATGCCACGTTCGGTGTCGGCGCGATGACGAGGATGGCATTGCCCCTGTCATTTCGGATCTCTGCACACTGACCCACTAACAGGAGTCGGTAATTGGGGTGGATGTGAAGCAAGCTTTCGATCGTATGGACGCCCTCCCCGTTCACTGTGTCGCGAACCGTCCACTCGCCCGGTGATAAATACTCAATCATTCGGGAATGCGTCAGTCGGCCGGGTAATCTGGCATACCCGTTGTGAGCTCCCTCAAACGTCGCACGATGTTCTCCATCCTCTGTGATGCGTCCATAGATCGGATAGGCTCGTCGGGCCACCCGAAAGACCCCCCAGGTTTCAGACTGGTCCTGCTGATCAATGCAGAGCGTATTGTGCGCTCTGGTGCTGCGTGCATAGGTCCTGCGCCGTCCTGGTTCATAGTCATAGACTCCACTGTCCACGATGATGCGGTGGCCGTTCAACGCGAGTTCGAAACTCAGCGTATCCGCATGGGCGTGGCCGGGCTGATAATCCGGGCCCACCGCTCCGCAGTCGATCACCATCATGTCCGACCTGTCCCGTATCACGTAGTAGCCGGTATGAGGCTTGTCGGTCACTGTGAGATGTTTTGGGACTGGTCGGCATCGATAGTTGGCGATACGATTGCCGTAGGCCACAATCTGCTCGGGCAATGGGGCAATGCCGAACGCGGCATCGTTGAATAATGGAATATTGCCGTCAGGAAGACAAACGTCCTCCAGGAAGGTAAGCGCTTCCTCTACTCTGCCCGTGAATCGACCCTGCTCATCGAAAGTGAGTGCCTCCCTGGATCCTTTCATGAGGTTCAACACATCCAGGTAATCCACCAGGCTGATAGCGTGGTACATCGGACTACGTTCGTAGTGGCCGCCGTCGGGCAGAAACTGTTCGTCTAACTGCTCGGCGAGGATCTGCCGCCCCCTCGCAAGCCATCGGTCTGCGTCGGCTCCCTTAAAATACACGCCGACAAAAAACAGCGCCACGCCGTTCTTGAGATAGTGGTTGGCAAGGAGGTGATCCTCAATATTGTGTTCTAACCAAAGCCCTTGTATATAGAGACTTCGTACCCATTCCTCTCGAATCGTCATCTTGGTCTCTACGAAGAACTTAATCCAGTTCACCATCCGTAAGGACAGCGTATAAGGCTCCCAGGCGTCCGGCGCTCCCAGTGAGTTGTGTTCGATCCAGTCCGAAATCAACGCCGCCTTTTCATCGTGGCTTCGTCCAGGCTCGGAGAGATAATCAAAATAGTGCAAATTGTAGCGCCAGAGCTTCGGCATATCGGCGCTCTCCCAATCTACTCGTGCATTAGAGAAGCCCTTTTCGCAGTTCAAGAAGCGGAACGTATAGGCTCTGCCCGTGGAAAGTGTCCGACAAGCACTGGAACTGAGTCCGATCCCGGCCCGTAATTGCACATCGTTCACGTGCAGCGATCGAGTAGCGGTCGGCAACAGGCGTTTGCGAATTAGCGCGGAAATCTGGGAAGTACGTAGGTGGCGCAAGGTATTTGCGTAAAGCAGGAGTCGCTTCATTATAGGAACCGGCAAGTCTAGGGAATTAACATCAAAGGCTATAATGTGTCGCTTCAGAAGTTCTGCGATCGAAAAGCGTGCTTGAGGTGCTCGTCCTAAGAGCGTCAAGAAGGGGTGTAATACAGACCGTCCGCTTCCTTTAGGTTGTCCGTGGATTTATATATTCCCAGAAAGTTCTGGAGAACGCGAAATCTGCAACGACGCATGAGACCTAACCAGCAGGGATATTCTCCCGACGAAATAGACAAAATCTATGTTTAGGTGCATCAAAGAATATGAGGGAATATCTATTCAGCGTGTTTCATGTAATAGGTTATATCTATATTAGACTTGATAACTCGAGCCGGAATGCCCGCCACGACCGAGCGGTTAGGCACATTCTGCATCACGACAGAGTTGGTCCCAATTACACATTCATCTCCAATGTCGATGTCACCGATGAGCTTAGCACCGGCCCCAACATATACCCGGTTACCAACACGTGGTGGGTTTATATGCCCGGCGCGACCACCGATGGTGACCTGCTGCGATATGATACAATCCTCACCGATGCGAGAGCGTTCGTGTATCACTACACCCATTCCTCCATAACCGAACCGGGTTCCTCGGCCAATCTCTGCTTTAAATGGAATGGACGAGTTGTACACAAGAAACATCAGGTAGTAAATGAGTTTTGGTAACACAGGAATGCGACTCAAGTAGAGCCGGCGTGCAAGTTTGCAGGGCGTGATTGCATTCATACGACTGCTGTTTCCCGTAATGGATGTGTCGCCGTGGTGGTCACTAGCTGTGGCATTTTCGGGACAGGTTCGTCGCGAAGCATTGCTTGGATGGCAAGCATCACTTGATCGACGGTGATATCCGTCATGCAGACTGGAGTTCCACAGCCATGCTCGAATCCTGGGCGATAGCAGGGTGCGCAGGCATAGTTCTGACGGAGGAGTCTGAACTGCGGTGTGAATGGGGCCGTCACGCTTGGGTTTGTCGGCCCATAGATTCCAAGAATGCGTGTGCCGGCGAGAGCGCCCATATGACCGGCTCCGGTGCAGCCACATACAAGCAACGCCGCACGACGTAGTAAGGCGAGAGACAACTCGATGTTCGGTTGCGCAATAATTCGGCCGCGACCGGAGGGGATAAATTCAGCGAGATCCTTTAGTAAGGGTATTTCATTCGGACTTCCGAATAAGGCAATACGAAGGTCCGAGTTCAGACCGACCAGTCGTTCAATCAACTCGCGATATCTCACAACAGGCCACCGCTTGTGGAGTTCGACTGGCGAAGAGCCGGGTGCGAGAACAATCCACCGTGAGGTGTTCTGTCCTTCCAAATTCAGTAGTTGCGCGGCAGCTTGTTCATTCGCCCCGCTGATCGTTAGCTGGATGTGAGTTGTGAGTGGCCCGATTAATCCAACTTGTCGTGCGAACTCCCCATAGTATTCAACCTTGTGTTGACCCAAGATCTGTGGGACCGCATAGGTGAATCCTAATTGGCGCCAGAGCCCTTCGGGTCCTACGGAACGCGGCGCCCCGACGAGTCGGGCAAACAGCGGAGGGAGCAGCCCCGCACTTGCGTGCGGGGCAATGAAAACATCCGGGAAACGACTGCGCAGCATTAATCCTACCGTCAGCACCGCGCGATAGTTCCAGGCACCATAATAGCCTAGGTTTACATACTCGACCTGACAGCGCCAAGGCACTAACTGTAGCAGCCGCTCCTCATGTATGGATTTGACCAACATCGTAAGGCGCGATCCTTCCGCCAATTGCCGATCGACGGAAATCAGCATCGGTAACGCCATAATGACGTCGCCCAACCCGTGGTGAATCCAGACTACAACATGTGTCGATGTCTTCATTTATGTTATCGCTGGCATCTACAGCCTGACCGCCCATTCCGAGCACACGCATCGTTGAGCAGATAGGCTATGCCGGTGTTGTCCAAAGAATTTCTGCATACACGTGCCGATTGAACATTAGGTAAGTGTTAGTCTGGGTTTGGTCAGAGCGCGTTGCCGAGATTCATGGCGTTCCATGTTGAGAAGAACCCTCAGCACAAGTTGCCGTGAGCCGACTCACGGTAGAGTGCCTAGACATACTACGTACAGCATGGACATTTCATCTGTGCATCGCCGAGTGCCGTGCTAGTACGCCCGTACTGAAATACCTAGCTCGCGCTATCATTCACCTGTTGCACGTGGGCGTTGAGAGGGGCCATTTTCTTGGAACCTCCTAAATGAGGCCAGCAAGAAAATACCTTGTCCAGCATTCGACCTGTGGCCTTCTCTACAGTGTGTTCGATACAGAAGTGATGAGCGTTCGCAGCTACACATTCACGCAGCGCTGGATCTGCTGCAAGCCAACGTAGAGACGCCACTAGCCCTGTAAGATCGTCATCTTCAAACAACAGGCCTCGTTCTTGGTGGGTAACGGAAGTCGGAACACCAGCAACATTTGAAGCAATAACCGGAAGGCCTCTTGCCATGGCCTCAAGCAGGACCTTCGGTGTCCCTTCTGAGCGACTCGACAATACAAAACAGTCAGCGGTGTCGAAGTACTGCCAGAGGGCATCGCCTCGTTGCACCTGGCCCGCAAAGGTTACACGTGTGCGTACTCCCAGTTCATGCGCTAACATTTCGAGGGCCTCTCGGCGTGGTCCTTCACCGACGAACACGACGTTCCAATCCTCCCCCTCAGAGCATAGTCGTGACAGCGCGTGCAGTGTGAGCTCCTGGTTTTTAACTCGTGTGAGGCGTGCCACGGTCAAAATCGTGAACGGCCGCTGCTGGAATCGCCCTGTTGGTAGAACGATATCGCGCAGATGATGGGCTGTAGATAACACCAACTCACAGTCACTGTGCGCATGGTGTTTGTCAAAACACGTTTGTCCCTGCGCAAAGACCATCTGGCCACGGCAGACCAGACGCTCCATCAGATCGTACAGATACAGGTGCAGTTTCATTGCCAGCCCAAGGCCATATTTGCGCGTGACTGGCATACGTTGTGCTTCGATATACCAGTCAGCAATAATCTGGCAAAAGACTGGCACGCCACGGATCCGACACAAGAAGGCACCTATGACTCCGGTATGATTGGGCATCCGTGCATGCCCGACATCTATCTGCCCGGACGCCTGCCATGCGCGCCAGAACACAAGCGGCATGATCAACCATGTTCCGAGCTCAGAATTTACCCACGGCAGGTGAATGACTCTTAAGTCATCACCTGGTGGAATCAGGTAATAGCCCCTGGGGGGAACAGCGTTCCTGACGTGAGCGACGAGGAGGACGCGAGGAAATTCTGCACGCATGGCTGCGAGATATTCCCCAAAACCTCCATAGGTGTAGTATTGCCCATCGTGCGAACACACTTTCTTGACTGTAAAAATTCCTAGAGTAGCCATGCTTATGAGCGTTCCGTTACGATATTCCGCTAGCTGTTTGTTGATAACAAGTCACATATTCTTCCAACATTCGACGTTCTGAAAATCGTTCCTCGGCGATTGTGCGCGATGCAAGCCCCATAGCTGCGCGCCGGGCAGGGTCGCGGATTAGTCGCGTACAGTGTTGTACAATTAGATCGAGATCGCCGACCTGGACGATGTGGCCGTTGCGGCCCTCCTCTACCTGTTCCCGGATACCGCCTACATCGGTTGCGACAATCGGAAGGCCTGAGGCCAGGGCTTCAATGACGGCGACAGACAGGCCTTCGCGATGAGTGGTGAATAACAAGAAGTCCATGCGCTGATAGATCTTGGCCATATCCTCGCGAAAGCCAGTGAATTCGATGTTGGCATGCAGACCACGATTGGCAACATCGGCCTCCAGGGCGTCGCGCAATTCGCCTTCACCGACTATCAGCCCCAATACATTATCACCTTGATCACGCAGCCGAGCGATTGCCTTGATGAAATCCGGCCAACCTTTTGGGGCAAACAGTTGCGCCACCATACCAATCACGAGTGGCGGGCCGTTAGATTCGCCGCGATTTTCGTTGTGCTGCCGAATCTCAAAGCGACGTAGATTGATGCCATTGTAGATCCGTTGCAAGCGCCTCTCTTCGAGCCTGCAGTAGTCATGGAGATGCTGGTAGCCCCTGTGACTCACAGCAATCACGCGCCGTACGAGCCGGAGAGTCGTTGCACGATCAATGAGGCTATAGAGCCGCCGGCGTGGTGGCGAGTATGTGATTTGATCTTCTATCATTACCGGCCTCGTTATAATTACAGGGATACCCGCATACAAGCCTCCGAAGCATGCGAGCATATCAAGTGAGGCCGGGCCTTGGGTATGGATCAACTGCACCGAGTGCTCTAATGCCAGGGTCGCGATACGTCTGATCGCGGATAGATTCAGCTTGTTTCCTATCTCGAAATCGATGACTTTCAAACCCGCACCGACAAAATGTCCTCGCAAGTTGCCTCGTTGTGGATAGCACACTATAGGTTCGATTCCATACTCGCGCCAATATGGGGCAAGGTTTGCGGCACGTCGTTCCGGTCCGGTGACGCCAATGGGTTGACCGGATCGTTGTACCTGCGGCGCAATAACTATTTGCAGAACACGCAACATGTCCCCTCTGTTACTTGACATACTTACTCAGAAATCGGGCTGCAATGTTGGCCGCAAGATCGCTCGCACTGAAGCTGCCAATCCGCTGATTCAGTGAGCGCATGTCGGCCAGCTGTTGCGGAAATGTTGCATGTCTTGCAACATCACGGGTTCCGACATACAGAAGATATACATCGAGTGAAGGTCTTGGGGTGTATGATTCATACAGTACAGAGAAGCCATTTTGCGCATGCAACCGCCTCATCGAGAACGGTGTAAACCGGTAATAGTCACCAAACATGCCGTATTCGAAGTGCAATTTTTGCTTGAAAGGTACTACGGTCACGATCATGTCGGTCGTCAGTTTTCCGATTTGGGCGAAAGCGAAAGTTGGCTCTTCCAGATGTTCGAGTACCGTATGATTGAACACAATGTCATACTTGTTTTCGTATGCTGCCGCTAATGGCTTCGTGAGGTCGAGCACAAGGTCAGTCCGCGCAGCAGCTCCGCGTGCAGCATCGCCCTCATAATTCGAGATGTGATACAAAGTGGGTCTCGGGAAGTAGTCTTTGTAAAGACCTCCTTCCTTGTCTCGGTCCTGCCAACCAGATACGTTTACAACACGGCCACCTTTCGGGCAATGCGATAAGACAAAGCGCAATTCGTCATTGCTCCAACTCCGAGGGTTGAATCGACGCAGGTAGTTGTTAAACATGGGGGCTTCCATCAAATGTGGTCGAACGTTGTTTCTTACGCATCAGTGGCTCACGAATGCGGTCATCGTGTAAGAAAAACGTTCTCTCCTTGTAGCCATTCTGAAGAAAAATGATTGGTTGCGTTGTAGAAATTTCGGTTACAGCCGATTTTCAGGTGTTCATGCAATTCGATGATCAGGACACCAACTCGATCAATCCAAAGGAATGGATTCTCAAAGACTTCCTTTTCTGCGCCCTCAATGTCGATCTTTAGAATGTCGACGAAGTCTATTCCATGATCTGCCATGAGCCGATCGATTGTTAAGCCTTGCACGGCATGGCGTGAAGGCGATGTAAGTAAACCTTCTCCGGCTGCCGTTTGATAGCCCCATTCGCCTAACCCAGGGTCAATTACACTTATCTCTTCGTTATCTTTCCAAATCGCCGCTTGGACGGTTTTAATTTGTGGATAGGCAGATACGTTCTTCTCCAGCAATCGATAGTTATGTCCCTCCGGCTCGACGGAAATGATAGACGCGTCCGGGAAACGATTAGCAAAATAGAGTGTGGCCAAACCGATGTTCGCACCGGCATCGATGATGCTTCTCGGCGTGCGCGATGGTTCAAAGGCATATTCTTCATCGACGAAAATCTGGCGGTAGGTAAGAACATCTGCACTACCGATCCGTAAGTAGAATGAATGCTTTATGTCGGGATGATAGATCTGGCGCATTGCTGAGCTGGGGAAGGCGTAAGCTTGGAGTAGGTACACAATCCCCTTCGGACCTAACGTCCGATAGTATTGCTGAAATGTTCTAAGCAAATGTCTCATACGGAACCTTCGTTGGTAACTAACTGGGTTGTGCTCAAGCGAATCCTCGTTACCTATCTTCTTGGAAGACAAATTGACATACGCGTGCCCGACGTGCGGTCCATATGCCTGCTAGCCTGAGATAGGCCTTCAAAGTGAACTGTGATAAGCGGGTAATGGGGCGCTGCATGCTTATCGCTCGACGGAACAGTTTTCCGATCAGACCAGCGTAAGGGCCCCATTTCTGATCCCAGATACGCAACGCCTCCGCACTACCCGTATAGTCAGGGACGGGCAATAGAGTTCTTAAGGCCATGCCACGCAGGAATGCGAGAGTTGACGCTGTACTTGTGCCCGCTAGGATCGCGTGCTGCACTCGACTATGTCGGTCGAACAGAGTTGAGAGCCGCTCAGTCGATGCGGCTTCGGTACTGCTGATAGAGGTGGGGTGTAATCGATAAAAGCATGTTGCCGCCTTTACAAAATAAAGATGATGCCCTGCCGCTGCCAAGTTGGCCCAGCAGATCTTATCCTCACCGGATCGGCGGACATCATCTGGAAATCCACCTATTGAAACAAGCGTATCTCTGGCTACGGCGGTGGCGCTGGGAAGGAGGCGATTACGATAGGCAGCATACAACGGATAATCGTAGCGGATAACCTTTTGCATCGTGATGGGGAGAGGCATAGTGGGATTGGGCGAGTTAAACGAGGTCCAACATGTGCTGATCCACTTAGCCTCTGGTCGGTAGATGAGTACACGACTAATAACTTCTAGATGTTGCGGATGCCAATAATCATCAGCGTCCAGCAGTACGATAAAGTCACCAGTGGCGGCCCGTGTTCCCGCATTTCGAGCCGCTGAGAGCCCGCGGTTGCTTTGTGTCACGACTTTAATACCCGGCAGGTCAGCCAGGAGAGCAGCGGTCTCGTCTGTCGAACCATCGTTCACCACAACGACTTCGTCAGCGCGTCTTGTTTGGGCGTGCACGGAGTGTATTGCCTGCTGCACATAGCCGGCAACGTTATAGGCAGGAATGACAACGCTAAGTTTATATATTCTTTTATCTGGAGTCACAGCACAACCGTGCACATTGATTTAAGCCTTCCGAATTTCTCCGCCAGGGACATGATCGCTGCACGATAATATTCCATGACACCAAAGCCCAAGTCATTCGCAGCATGAAACGCCGAGACTGGATTGTTGTATAACCACTGCACAATGAAATTTGCCGCAATCAAGCCCATTATGCCTGCATAGGAAGCCCCAAGCCACGCTAAAGGCGGCACCAGAAGCATTGACACAATATAGCCGGTTAAAAAGGGAATTCGATTGGTAG
The DNA here is from genome assembly GCA_000196815.1 of Nitrospira defluvii. GTDB lineage: Bacteria > Nitrospirota > Nitrospiria > Nitrospirales > Nitrospiraceae > Nitrospira_A > Nitrospira_A defluvii_A. The sequence continues at coordinate 2,333,290 of FP929003.1, read as the reverse complement.
CTACAACCAATCTGACGTGTTGATTTTGATTGAACTGGAAGAAACGCTCCGCGGCAAACAGTTGAAGGGCAGCGGGTGTCAGCAGAGAGGTTTTGCTATCGAGGAGATGCAGAATGGAGGGGCCGATTAGTATAATGACGAAAGCCCCAGCACTAAACAGTAACCAGCTCGCCGATAGTCTAGGTAAGACCATTCTCCGCATTGCATCGAGCTTTCCCTGCACCTGCAACGCTGTAAGATCGGCAATCTTAGCAGCCACCAAGATACCTGCAAGTTGCTCGAGCAGTCCAAAAAGCTGCTGGCTGAGGCCAAACCGAGACGCCTGTTCCAGCCCTAACTGATTTGCAACAATGAGAGTATTTGTACTGGCAACTAGCGTACCAGAGAGAATCATGCAGCCATGGCGCCACGTGTTTGGCCAGATCGTACTGACAATACTAAAAAGTTTGGACAGCGAGATGCGTGTCAGTGAGACAGGCACGAACCTCTTGAGCGCGTTGGCAAACAAGATTCGACCTAGGACGATTTGAACGAGTTGCCCTATCGCGATTCCAAGAAGTTCATAACCAATTACCAGCAGGAAGGCGGCCGTGCCGAGGTAAATCACCGTGCTTGCGGCGACGTATTGTTGCGATAGACGCATCTTGCCTATTCCCGACAGAACCGGGATTTGCCATCGAGTATAGGCTGTAACGACCTGTCCCGCGGCATACACGTACCATGCGAACCGCGGCGAGTTCGGTGTCAAGTCACTCACCGCGCCCCAAGGAATTAGAAAGTAATCAGCAATAATCAAATATAATGCTACGACAAGAGCCATTAGGAGATAGAGCAGCCGCATGGCAGCAAGGAGGTCTCGCACACCGCCATAGTTTGGCATGGCCCTGTCGGCTAGCGCCACGCCTTGAGCTGTGAGTTGACCTGCACCCGCCCATAGCGCTGAGACCGAACGAATCGCAGTTTTGGAAAACCCCAGATCAATCATAACTGCAGCGTTGCCTACGCTCAGAAAGACATACCAGAGGCCTAGTTGGTTCTCCGGAACATATCGCAAGATCAGGGGCAGAAGCAGAATCCCTGATCCTAAACGAAGGAAAAGCGCGATCGCCAGCCAACCGGTGGCGGAGTGAAAATATTGAATGAATTTCATCGTTGTTGAACAGTCGGAAGTAAAAACGCATCTTGCGACGAGTATATATCTCGAATTCTTGGCGGTGGGGCAGGTGCTGGAAGTTGCCGAAGCATCGCTCCCCAAAAGGCACCATACATTGCAGGTTGAGCAACGTCACGAACCATGATCCCGCTCGAATGAGACCAGGCATCAAGGACTCCGACGCAAAGAGAACAGATGCTTGCGAGTGCCAGGATTTTGGTATGATGGCCTCTCTCCGCGCGATGACGGAAAAAGAACAGTGTCAGATTCAGCAGGACTAGCAGATAAGGTAGCGTTCCTATCAGTCCGTAGTCTGTCATAAGGCGCAGAATAACAGAATGTACGAGCAATCGATCAGTTGAGGCGCCCTCGGGTTTTCCCATCAAAGGGTTCTCTGAAATCTCCTTTAAGGCATAAGAATATTGCGCTAGCCGACTAGCGTTAGTCGCTCGAGTTAGGGAGAAATCCGTGACTCGATTGAACTGCTTCGCCTCCCGTATCCCCAGCTGCTCTGCGCCTAAGTAGATAAGTCCACCGGCTACCACAAGCACCAATACAGTTCCTGCCTTGCGAATATTCCAAAGAATAACAAGGAGTGCCACGACGGTACCAAAAATGGTTGATCGCGAGAAGGTAAGGACCATTCCAACGCTACCGCAGAGAGTCAGGGGTACCAATAATGCCATGCGTATGCGTAGCGGATTATTGAACTGTAGATTAAGCACTAAAACCGCCAACAAAAATACCGATGCAACCCCTTGCATGCTGTTAAACTTATGCACAAGAGGGTTAGTGCCACGAACTCTGCCCACATCCTTGAATTCAATATCATATAAAGTAACTTTATCTGCTCGGGCCCCGCTCTTCTTCAGAATAGTCTCAGGTAGGTTCCATGCAGAGCCTATGTTGCTATACTGAGCCATACACACAATGCCTTGCACGGCGATGATGACAGCGAGTACGTATACAACCACTGCCGGTCTGACGCGTGCGGCCCATACAGCCGTCATAATCAGCAACAAAAGCGTGGACGAACTGAGCAGAACGCGCTTTGAGAAGCTCTCTTCAATGAGGCCTTTCGTCGCATCCAGAGCTGAGACCAGGAGGATAAATGCGAGCCATGGCAGAATGATCGAAAGCCCCGCATGGCGAATAACTTGTCCCATGGCTGAGCGGTGCTTTGGCAAGAGGGTGCTAACTGCAAGACCGGTCAGACTGACAATCAACCACGCCGGAAGCGGTCCATACCAAAGATAATCCAGGGAGGTTGACATGACGAGTGCGCCGGTCAGAAAGAGGCCAGCAAGGAAGTCTCCGTGATGCTCGTGCTTGATAGTCTCTGCTGGAGTAACCAGAAAGTTCTCAGTCACCATCAAGGCTCCCCGTGCCTGATATTTAGAGAGCGCGCCAAGAGCGCTTCACGTGAGCGATTCATGTACGCACTGATTTCTCTATTGTCATATTCTTTGAATTGTTGCTCCAATAAGGTTCGTTGGGGATCAAGGTAGCGAAGTAGCAGGAAATCTTCGACGCCCTCTCTGAACGCTTCCCATCGCCGACTGCTTATGAGCGGGTCGCCTTCGTAGACCACAGCCCAATCCGGCATCCGCCCATCCAAGTCATCCCAGGCGGACGTGCCACCCGTATTACTGTAGGACCAGAATCCGACACCTGAAGCCCCTAATTGCCAAGCCCGCCATGAGATAGATCGGTAATGCATGGGTGCTTGTGATTTTGCCGGGCGAGTCGGATTGCCGTAGATCCACCACTTCTTCCTAAGAGATTGGAAAAATCCTTTCCCGGATTTTTCTGCAAAACTGATATCGGGCTGCCAAATATCCACATATGGCTCCAAGGCCTGTAAATCGCTCACACTCGTCGGGTTACTGGGAGTGTCTATGGGATTAGCATAGATTTGAACTGTAGGGGCGAGTTCTTTTAAGAGCGATAGCATGAATTGCATGAATGCCCGATGCTTTCCGCTCGGCTCATCAACTGGATAGAGAGCCCATTGTGACTCTTTAACACCGGCCTGAGCCATTGTATCTCTGATAAGCTTTAACCAATCTTCCACCGCTCTGCGCCGTTGATGTGGATCAAATCCACTGGATGGATCCAGCCAGGAAAGGCCTTGTTCGTTAAATCGTTCTGGTATCCATTGGAAGTAGAGTAGATAGAAGCTTTTCGTGCCGAATAGTTGTAGATAGGCAGAGAGTTTCGGGAAAGTGGCGGCATAAGCTGTTGATCTTGTGGTTGGCTGGGGTAGATCTGATGCCGGAATAACAAAAACGTTGATCCTGTGAGCAACTAAGTCATTCACGGCTGCTTTAGGAGCTTGCCAAATCGGTAGATCTTTGGTGTATGCCCAGTTTACCGCACCTATCTCACCTTGTTGTAATGTAGTGTTCGCAACGTGAATTTCGATTGGTATGCGTAACTTGAACTTGGAACTACTCAGCTCAAGACTAGCTGTACTAGAGCCCACCGGTAAGCGACGTAAGTCTACCGTCAGCCAGAGATAGGTAGTAGTATTCGGGGCCATGTTGATTGGTTCACTTAAGGCATGCGGAATTAAGGCGTCGTAAACAATTTTTCCGTCCGCAGCCATCACCGCTTTCACGATGCGAACTTGCACGGCTTGCGCAACAGTTGCATCCCCATCCCAAGATAAAGAGACCATGCGATCTGACGATGTAGGGTTCAATATGCCTATACAACTTGTCTCGTACTCATTTTGAATGCCACTTAAGCGAACTGATTTTCCTGCCCCATCCTGAATACGTGTCGGGCTAGGGGTGCTTGTCAGTGTATCCCATGGGTTTTCAACCCAAGCCACAATGGGTTCCCCGCCGAAGGACGAACCCCATTGTAAAATCTGCTGAGGCGTGGCCAGTGTGCTCGCTGTAAAATTTTTTTTCATTCGTGAAAGACTATCAGTCACAGCCTGTTGGGGCCCTTTTAGATTTGGACGTTCAGAAGCAACTGGTGGCGCGGGTGTATCTTCCCAAATTATCTCATCAGTGAAAAAATATTCACCACTTGCGTGAATCACTACCAAGAGTTTAGATGAAACACTGCTAATATCCATGTGCAACCAATGATCTTGCCCATCTTTGAATTCAGAAGGCTTCAGTTGCATACCATTAACATGTGCCCATAAACTTTTCCCATCGGAGGTGTAGACATCCACTCGATTGGGTATCTGTATGCCTGATTTTGAGCGTACTACGGTATGAATGCTTAGCCGGCCTGAGAACTGAGATTGTGTAGGAGGTACTCCGTGTAAGGTTAACCAAATTTTTATCGGCGTAGCTCTTGCCCATCCTACCGCGGCTCGATTTTTCCAGAGTGGATAGAGCACAGTTTGGCCATCGGTGAGTTGTGCAACGTCGCCTGCATCTTGCGTGAAATGATAGTTAGGCTGCGGATCTACGCGGGAAGCAACAATGCGTGCTCCTGGAAAAGCTTCTGAAACAGGCAGAGATAGCAGTAGGCATCCAACCATGATGGGTAGTAACCGTCTGGCATATGATTGCTGCCATTGATCTTTGCCTGGCGTCTGTTTCCAGCCAGCGGCAGGTTTCGGAGTCGCACATTGGACGTATTTTGTTGGAATGAGTGCGTTCATTTTACGAAAACATTGGGAAATCGATTGCGGTGCTAGCATCATCGTTATCTCCCCACCTTAGTAGATAGTCGCGCGTCGTTTGATGCATATAAATATCAAACTGGTTCCCTTCCCAGGGGTAGACTTCCGCACATGCAGGCCAGAAGTGCCGAATGTGGCATATGAGGCTTCAACGCCTTTGCGTGAGGGAGCGGTGAAATGGGTGATTGATCAATTAGCCGCACACCAGAATAGCTAGAAATCGCTAAGAGCTTGAGGCCCCTTAAGCTGACGATGGATATTACTGAAACCATTGATGCAGGGGTTTTTAATCGTGCATCGCGCTTGCGCACCCCAGAAGGTGTTAGGCCTAACGGTGTTTCGCCACAGAATCTTTGGCGACGTTGGCCAGTCAATCACACATGTTCTTGCAAAACTATTCACTAAAGCAGGTTCCTTATCACAATTCAGCTACGTAGTGTTAGTGCCATCCGCCCCCGACTGAAAATCCATGCACCGGCTGTCGTATTCTGACGCACGTCTCCCGCTCTGTCGGCACGCCTGCGTCACGCCAACGGTGCAGGGTTACGTGGTATTTCGGCATTGACCTCAGCGCTCGACGAATGTACTGTGCCTTGTTCGACGTGGCACTTAATCAAGGCCGAATGGACGGAGCCTTGTTCACCAATTTCTTTCCCATTCATTCTGCATGGCTTGTCAGTGCGCGTAACGCTGTCATTCAATCCCAATGCCCTTCCCCAACGCCTCGCTTCGTCGGTGAAAGCCCTCGCCGCGCCGGGACGATTGGAATGGTGGAGTCATGCGAGAGAACGCGCGCTGTTTTCGCTGCTGCACCTGCGGCAGGGACTCGGTCGGCAATCACTCCATCGACCATTTACGGCGCAGGATGTGCCGCGCTATTCATTCTGCGCCGGTCCCTCGCCGATGCTGCCTCCCTTGCCCTGGCATCTTCCGGCAGACGATGACCGGCTGGAGGCTCTGCTCAAAGGCGTCGTGACCATCTTTGGGTATTCCTGGGCCTGGGCTCCCGACGGCTCCTGTTGGCATCGAGCGCCGGATACGGGAGCTCTCTGGCCACGACGGTTTTTTGCCGACATCCCGTTTCAGTCCGGCAACCCCTGCGGAGATATTCGCATGGCGTGGGAGCCTTCACGCCTCCAGCACCTGGTGCTCCTGGCTATGTTGGCACAGCAGGCTGAACCGGTTGTGCGTTCATCGGCCGTGGCGGCGGTAGAGGCACAGCTCGTTTCCTGGGTTGAGGCGAATCCGTTTTTGACCGGGATCCACTACATCTCTCCGACAGAATGCGCGCTGCGCCTCCTGGCGGTCTGTCATGCGATGGATGCACTCCGTCCATTAGCGCCCACTTCTGACCGAGTGTGGCCTGCGGTGCTGACCCTCATTGCCGGTCATGCGGAATTGATCCGAAAACGTCTGTCGCTTCGCTTGATTACCCCTCATGACACGCTGGCGGCTGCGGTGGCGTTGATCTATGCCGGCAGTCTTTTTCCTGAAATGGACATGGCCGAGCGATGGCTCGCGTTCGGGCATTACCTGTTGGAAGAAGAAACTCCCCGGCACATCAGTCATGACGGCGGCAGCCAGGAGCAGGGAGTGGGATACCTACAATTCTGTACGGATCTGTATGGGATGGTGTTAACGCTTCTCGATCACCGGCAGTCGCCTGTGCCTGAGAAGATCCGCCAGGTGTTTGCGCGCAGCCGCGATTTTCTGGATGCATTCCGCAACTCAACCGACGGGAAGCTTCCGCCGATCGGGGAAGGCGAGGATGAGCACGCGCTGTCTCCATACATGCATTTTATTCATCCTACCAAGGCGCACTCTCCCGGGCTGACCACCTTTCATCTTTCGGGGTATTCGATCCTTCGCGGCCGGATGCGAGACAAGGCGATTTTCGATCATGGCGCGCTGGGGATGGCCCCACGGTATCGGCACGGTCATGCCGATGCGCTGTCTTTGTTGCTTCAGGTGGGAGCGCGTGATGTGCTGATCGACCCGGGTACCTATACCTGTACGGGTCATGATGAGTGGCGGACGTATTTTCGTAGTACACGCGCCCATAATACGGTGACCATCGACGGGTTGGACCAGGCGGTCCAGGATGGTCCACTGGCCTGGTCTCTGCCCTTCGATACGCATCTCGTGTACAAAGACGAGACGCCCGAGGGAAAAATAACCGTCATCGCCAGGCACTATGGATACAAGGAACGGTTAGGGGTGACTCATTTGCGGGGAGTCTCGTATGAGCCGCCCGGCTCCTGGATGATCTGGGACTGGCTGACGGGCACCGGCACGCATCATGTTGAACTGAACTGGCACTTAGGCTGCCGACCGATTCCCGTGGAGGGGGGCTATCGCTTGGAAGGGTTCGATCACCCGCTCCTACTCACCGTTGAGGGAGGGACAAGTACCCTTTGCGAGGGTAGCGTGCAACCGGTGGGCGGATGGGCTTCGACACGGTATGGTTCCAAGCATCCAATCACGACGCTGCGGGTCGCCTATACCGGTGCTATCCCGCATGAATTCATGACGCGTTTGCGATTCGTGTAGGAGTCTGCTCGAGTCATGCCATTCTGCTGCGAATAACGATCTGCCGGCATCTGCGTCGTTTTCGGCCCGAAAAAATCCTCAACGTATTCCAGTGAATATACCTCCGGTTTTTTCGCGCCTGCAGCCTCACAACTACCAGCAGCTCCTTCGCCTCGCAACGAAGGATGACTCGGACAGACTCCTAACAGGTTGCGGAAAAACTCATGTTGAGTCCCAAAGCCACCACAGATACGCGGTGTGGGACGACGTTGAACAGCCTCGCAGGATGCGCAAAAAGGCCGTCCAGCAAGGCCGCAGCGAGCACAGGGGCGAATCGTACTCTTGCGGCACGGTGAGCCGCTGAGCGATGCGAGAACGCCGCTGGCGGACTTTTTCCGCATCCTGCTAGTGGCTTTCCTGCTGTTTTCCGGCATCCCGGATACTTGTCTGTCCCGGCGATGGCTTTTCTATCCTCTTAGGTCGTTCAAGTACCCTTCTCAAAAGCTCCTGCTATGTTAACCGAGTCCTGCCGCCCGCGACCTTGTTGCGGCCTTCCTCGGCAGTAGTTGCTCGCATCCCATATTCTTATCCTCCGGTGACACTGGGCCGATGAGTGCCGCGTTCGTTGCACGCAGAACCCGGCACACAGTCAGGTTCACGATGTCAGGTTGGCGTTTTTTTCGGAGCTAGACTTTCGATCGCTCGCAATGTACAGTAACACGTACATATAAGGAGGCCTGCCATGGATGCAATTACCTATACGACCGTTCGCGCAAACCTCGCAAGCGCCATGGACCGCGTATGCGAGGACCATGAGGCTTTAATCATTACTCGGAATGGAGAACAGTCCGTCGTCATGCTTTCACTTGAAGACTACAAGGCGCTCGAAGAAACCGCCTATCTCTTGCGCACCCCTGCCAACGCCACACGTCTTCTTGCTGCCGCGGCACAGCTGAACGCCGGCAAAGGTGTTCAGCGGAAGTTAGCCAAGTGAAGCTGATGTTCGCCGACGAGGCATGGGAAGATTACTTGTACTGGCAACAGCAAGACAAGCGCATGGTCGAGCGAATCAATAAGCTGATACGCGAGACGCAGCGCGAGCCATTTGCGGGCATGGGCAAGCCCGAACCGTTAAAGCATGCGCTGTCAGGATTCTGGTCTCGCCGAATCACTGACGAACATCGCATGGTGTACCGTCTTGAAAATGATGCTCTGATGATCGCTCAGCTGCGCTTCCATTACTGAAGCGCTCCGCAGGTGGAATCGCGCCTCCCGTCGCCTATCCGGCCATCAAGCGTGCAAGTGCCAGAAGCAGTGTTTGGATCGTGACCGTTCCGGCCGTTCATGCTTGAGCGGCCGCGTGTGACTGTCGGGGGTCATCTTGTACCAAGTGCCTGACGAGCACATTTGTATCGATCCCGATCACCGTCGCCCGCTACGCTTGCGAATCGCTTGATTCATCCCCTCGACAGTGACTGGCTTTGCCGGCCGCTTGAGCATGCCGGCAAGCTCCGAGGCATCGACACTCGCGGGAAGCACAACCACCCGTCCGTCCTCGTCGACGACAAATTCCAGTCGATCCCTGGCCGGACTTACCATAAGACTAGCAGCCTTTCTAACTGTCCCACGATTCGCTCCGCCGCCTTCCCGTCCCATTTCGGCGGAATCGCGCCTTTCTTCCACTGTCCGGCCATGAATTGCAAAATTTCTCGCAGACGTTTGCAGGCAGTGGACACGTTTCACGATCGATGCGCCTGCATGTAGGCTCGCAGGAGCGCGTTGATTCGCGTTTGATACCCGGGCCCTTTTGCTTTGAACCAATCCAAGACCTCACGATCCAAGCGGATGGTGACTGCAGTCTTCGGTTCGGGAAGCCTGAGCACGGCGCGTTTGAAGAAGATGTTCCCCTGTTCCGGGATGTCGGATGTATCAATCTCCTTGTCCTGGAGCGCGTCAATTGTTGCCCAGTTTGTCCTCGAACGCTTTTTTGTAGCGTGCTTCTTCACGGGTGTTTGCCTTTCGTGCGGAGATGATGCGAATGACCCTGGCTCGCTCTGTAAATACCACCGCCATAAGCCGCCCGCGAATGAACCCGAAGCCGATTTTCCTGGATTCGCCGTAGTCGTTTCGAACGTCCGGGCCTACCACCATTGGGCCGGTGAAGATCTCCGGGACATCCAGAAAATCGATGCCATGTTTGGCAAGGTTTGTGGTTCGTTTTACTTCGTCCCATTCGAAACTCACGGGGTGAGTGTACATACGCCATGTATGTACGTCAAGGCTTCGCCGAGATTGTGTCCGCATGCCGTCGAGAGAAGAGGGAAATGAGAGAGATGAGTTCGTTGGTGGCGACCGTCACGGTCTCGGGCCGCTCGGTCTGCTTCTGAACAACCCGACAATATCTCGTTCCAGATTCTCGAATGAACAGTGCGCCGCTTCGATTCTCCGGCTAATCGAACGGTAAGGCTCGTGCTCTAGCACGTTGAAGGTCGATAGAGATCAGCGCCCCTGATTCGAGTTCCCGGTGGAATTGCTTGATTGTATTGATGAGCACAATGTGAAGCGCCTCAGGCCAGGCGTCAGATTCATGTCGAGGAGAAATTTCATCAGGAGACCAACGGCAGGTCTTTTTCCTCCGAGCGCCAAGCAGCGTGGGTTAAGGCTTGCAAACTATCTTCCCGTCCGATGTAGGGATAGGCCGCCAACACCTCCTCAATCGCGTTTCCCGCCGCCATTAAACCTATGATTGTCCCGACGGTTCTCGCATATCCCGGATACAGGGTTTCCCTCCCATGACCGCTGGGTCCGTGGTGATAGGATTCAATTCCTTCATGGTTTCCTCCATGGCATCGGAGATTGTTATTTCTTCCTGCAGGCTCAGGTGTCGGCCTCGGAGGCTTCTCTATTGTCGCACCAGCAGTGTCTCCAGATGTCCCACGATTCGCTCCGCCGCTTTCCCGTCCCATTTCGGCGGAATCGCGCCTTTCTTCCATTCACCGGCCATCAAGCGCGCAAGAGCCGGAGGGAGCTTGCTCGGATCGGTTCCGATCAGTTCGTTGGTCCCGATCGTGACGGTCTCCGGCCGCTCAGTGTTATCGCGCAAGGTCAGACAGGGCACTCCGAGCACGGTCGTTTCTTCGGTGATGCCGCCTGAATCGGTGATCACCCCGCGGGCGTGTTTCACGAGATAGTTGAATTCGAGGTAGCCCAGCGGATCGACATAGTGCATGGACGGAAGCGTCTTGCCGGCTTCGCGCAAATTCTTGGCGGTACGCGGGTGCACCGGAAAAACCACCGGCAACCCGTGGGTGCCGTCTGCAATGGCCTGCAACAGCCCGAGCAGTTGCTGCTCCCCATCCACATTGGCCGGTCGATGTAGCGTCACGACAAAGTATGAGTTGGGTTTTAGCGCGAGCGAGCTCCAGCATGACGGCGGTCGTAACCGTGGGAGTTGCTTCAGCAGCGTATCGATCATGGTGTTGCCGACGAAGAAGATCCGGTCGTCCGTCACTCCGGCGCGCCGCAGATTATCGTTGGCGGTGTCGCTGGTGGTAAAGAACCAATTGGTGAGGGAATCGGTGACGACACGATTGATCTCTTCCGGCATTGTCCAGTCGTTCGAGCGAATGCCGCCTTCCACATGAGCCACCGGAATGCCCATTTTGCGAGCTACGATCGAACAGGCCATGGTTGAAGTGACGTCCCCGACGACCAGGCAGAGGTCGCTCTTCTCTTTCGTCAGAACCCGCTCGTAGTTCACCATAATACCGGCCGTTTGCTCGGCCTGTGTCCCCGACCCCACCTCCAGATTGATGTCCGGATCCGGTATGCCGAGCTCTTCGAAAAAGCTCCCCGACATGGCTCGATCGTAGTGTTGTCCCGTATGGATGAGGCGGAAGCGCAACTCGCTGCCGTTCGAGCGAGCGGCATTCAAGGCGTCGATGATCGGCGCGATTTTCATGAAATTCGGCCGGGCGCCGGCAATGAGATCGATACGTTTCATAAGTCTAATCCTGTCTGGGTTTGGGCAATCTGCGATTCCGTCCTCGCCGGCGAGGCAGGGCAATGAGGTTCAATGCCTACATGCTCACGCGACGATGAGCTGAAAGACGGCCCGATTCCGATGCACGGCCCCGGCTGATCCGGGATGCACGTGGTACAACCGACGGCATGTTATGGCGAGGGGCGTCTCATCATGTACATAGCGGAGCCGGACCCGTCAGTCAACAAAAACGGCTCTGTTCACGAGCGGGCGGGCATTGATACCGGGGTGCGGTCCTGCGAGTCAAACCGTCCTCCCGTTGAAGCTCAGCCGGGCGAACGGGCCTGTGCAGCGAATCATTCCGGAGGGGTCTTGATCGGCTCGGAAGGGATACAGTCGCGCGCGCCTACTCTTTTTCGACCAAGCGCCATCCCTGTTTCTGGACGCAGCGCTCGGTGGCCTGAATGATGAGCAATTGAATCCCCTGTTGGAGTTTGGGATCGCGCAGGGTGTCGGCTTGACACTTGTTGTAATCCAGCGTGAATTGATCTTTCGGGCGGTTGGGATGCACCCATTCGCTGGTACTGCATGCGGCCAGTACGCATACGACCAGGAGGGAACACGAGACGCGAGAGAGTGTTGTCATGCTGTGCCTCTATTAGGTGTAGGAAGCAACTGCTTGATTCGGAGGAAGAGGATAGACCGCGTGTGTATTTCCGTCAAGCGGCCTTCATCGAGGCACACCTCCGTCGCGCTCTGCGCGGAAGAGAGTGAATTGCCCAGGATTTGTGGTGTTACTCTTCGAAGGCGTTACGCGTGATGCCGCTCTGGCGGATAATCGACAGGAGCGTGCCGATTTTCAGTTCTGGATGATTGGGGACAGGAACCGTCACCGTGCCTCCATCGGTCTGCCGCTGCATGGCGATATGACTGCCACGCTGTCGGACTGCCTGAAAGCCATGTTGCTCCAAGATGCTGCAGACTTCTCGCCCGGAGAGCACGCGGAGCCTACCCATGGGCCGCTTCGAATCTGGTTACAAAGACCTGAGTGTGAAGGCGGCGCTCGACCTCCCCCGAATCGGCGCATTCCAGAAACAGTTCGACGGCCTCCTTGAGGTTAGCCGTTGCTGATTCGACCGTGTCGCCCTGGCTGCCCACATCGAGTTCCGGACACAGTGCAACATATCCTGCGCCTTCTTTTTCGACAATCGCCGTATAGCTTCGTATCACCATAGCGCCGTACCCCGCTACTTTCTAAATGTGCCTACATGTGAGGGGCATTATAGTAGCTTCCTGCGTGCATGCCTAGCCTGCAGGATTCACGAGCACTCCGCTGCAACCCCACAAGTAGCCTCTCGATAGTTTCGTCGCGAGATCGCGAGATTGTGCAGGCTATGGCAGCGGCACAGAAAATGTGACCTCGGTTCCGCGCTCGTTGTAGGTGAGATCGGGAAAGAACGCCTTGGCGAGAAATACGCCGCGCCCGTTTGCGTCGCGACTGTCGCAGGGTTGATCCGATCGCGTCAGGAAGCGGTTCCAGGTGAAGCCGTTTCCTTCATCCGTGATGGCATATCGCATGCGACGGTAGAACTTGTCATACAGTGCCCGGACGATGACTCGACGTTGGGCGAAGCGCGGGTTGCGGCGTCGTTCATCGATCAGGGCATCAAACCGGTCGGTACTCAACGCCTCATGTTTTTCCCGATAAAAGATTTCCAGGCTGCCGTGTTCCACCGCATTGACAATCAGCTCGATCAAGGTTGTACGAAGGTGCAGCCGTTGGGTTTCCGGAAGCTCCATAGCCGTGCTTTCGATCAGCCAGGCCACGCAGGATTCAACGTCGCCGGGATCGGTTCCAATGACCAGGCGATACTCCAACTGCTCGATGCCCGGGATATCATCGATGGTCTGAGGGATTCGCCGGAGCGCCCGATCCAGCGCCACGCCGAGTTCTTCTCCCTGAGCCGGTTTGTACAGACAATCTCCCGCGCCGGCTCGAACAGCTTCCAGGAGAGCCTGTTCATTCCCCGCCCGGGTGGTGGCAATGACCGCGGTCCGTGTATTGCGTTTGAGCGCTTCGCGGATGAGCATCAACCCGTTTGGCTCAGGGAGAAACAGATCGGTCATGAGCACATCCGGCGACGCCATGTCCATCATCGCCAAGGCCACATGCGGATCAGGGGCTGTCATGATCGAGAGGTCTCGGGTCTTCGCCTGTTCCATGACCATGGCCAGCGTCTCGGCACAGGGCTCCACGATCAACAGCGTTCTGGATGCGGCGGGACGCGTCACGACGGAAATCCCTTCTCGATGATTACCTGCAGGGCGGCCGTGAGTCGCTGAACTTCGGCCTGGACCCGCTCTCCGATCGCCGCCATGTCGCTCACGGCCGACTGTCGGGCTGATTCTTCAAGCTGCGCTGCCGCGGCCACCGTCGGGCGAGCGCAAAACTCCATGGCCGATCCTTTCAATTTGTGCGCTTCCTTGGCCAGCATCGGAAGATTCTGGTCCGCGAGAGCGGTCTGGATTGCAGCGAGAGCGGCGGGCGAACGCTCGAGAAACATCTCGGCCAAGGTCAGAAATAAGTCCTGATCGCCGTCGAACCGTTCCATGGCGGCCGCCAGGTCCATGACGGGTTGAGCGTCCATTATGACTTCTCCTTTGCCGGTGCCGTGCCGTCGAGCACTTCGACGCCGAGGAGCGCCACATCGTCGGGGAAAATGTCGCCCTTTAGCCATTGTCGAGCGGTGGTCATGGTGTCTCCGATGCTGTGCGCCAAGGTGTGCGCCCGGTGGCTTTCCAGTGTGGCCTGCAAACGATCCCTCCCCCACAACTCCCCGGTCGGCGACGGGGCTTCATAGATCCCATCGCTCAGGAGATACAGACGATCCCGAGGCAGCAATTGTGCGGTCGCGCTGTCGAACGAGATTGTCGGGTCGAACCCGAGGGGCAGGCTCGCCGACGATAACCATTGCGAGACTCCTTGGAGGGAATGGAGAAAGGCGCCGGAGTGCCCCGCTGCTGCATAGGAGAGGGTGCGCGACGGAAGATGCAGACGCCCGACCCACAGGGTGAAATATTCCCCGTCCTGGGTCAGCGGAAACCGATGGTTCGCTTCCGTGATGATCGCTCCGGGATCGAAACTTCCGACGACTTTCGCGAGATTGTCCTCACGCAAGAACGTCATCAGTGCGACGGCGCGCAAAGCGGCGGCCACACCGTGGCCCGACGCATCGAGAATATAGAGACCGAGTGTCTCGGAACCCCAGACGCTCACCTGAAACAAGTCGCCGCCCAAGGCGAGAGACGGTTGGTAGGCCCACTGCATGCTGACTCCGGGAGCCGGCATACCGGGCAGAGGAAGCTGTGCACGGACAAAGTCGGCGGCCGATTGCAGTTCGCTCTCCAATTCAGTTTGTTTCGCGGAGAGTAACCGATGAGAACGATCGAGATCGTCGCGCGTGCGTTCGATTTCACGGACCAGCGCACTGGATCGAAGGCTGGCCTGCACCCGTGCCAGGACTTCCTGCTTGCTCGCCGCTTTGCTGAGGAAATCGTCGGCGCCGCGCGAGAGCCCCTCCGCAATTTGCTCGGGCTGGTCGTGCGCGGTCATGAGTACGACTTGGCTGGACCGTAACTCCCCATCCGCACGGATCGCCTCGCAGACGCTGGGGCCGTCGAGACCCGGCATCATCCAATCGAGAATCACCAGATCCGGACGCTGTGCGCGGATGGCAGCCAAGCCGGCGATTCCATCGCCGGCTTCGATGACACGGTAGCCCAGTCGTTTCAGCCGTCCGGCCATACTGATACGAGTAATCTGGTCGTCGTCGACGAGGAGGATGACCGGCATAGGCTTGGCGGCCTTCCCGGCAAGAGGATCATCCACGATGCGATGCGCTGGCTCAGCCACGTCTGCTGCTCCTGATCCCGGTGTTATCCGGCCGCCGGAAGACGGCTCCCCGCAAGGGCATCCTGTTCGGAGTTATAAACCGGCAGGATCTGATGGAGATTCGCCAAGGTGATGATTTCTTTGACATAGCTCTGGGGGTTCAGCAGGCTGACCATGCCTTGCGCGGCCGGAAAGCTTTGGGCCAACAGCGCCAATGTGCCCAGTGCCGAACTGTCCAGAAAGCGAACCCCTTGCATGTTCAAAATCAGATGCCGACAGCCGGCTCGCTTACTCCGCTCCACCGCCGCTTTGAACGTGGTGCGATTGGCGTAGCTGAGTTCTCCCGTCAGATCGAGAATGATGGACTGTCCGATACGGCGTTCAGTGATCTGCATGCACGGCTCCTCTCCCGGGCTCAGTCCCGATCTTAGGCGCTTTTCTTAGCCAGGCTCGACACGCCGGCATCGATCAGCGAGATCGTCTTGTGCAAATTCGCCAGTTCGATGATCTGGCGAACCGTCGGCTGAGGATAGGCCAGGGAGAGTTTGCGTCGTTCGGCTTCCAATTGCCGGTGGCTGATCATCAGCAACCCCAATGCCGCGCTGTCGAGAAACGCGACCTGGGAGAGGTCGATCACGACTTCTTCCACTTGATCGGTGCAGACGGTCTTCAGCATCTCCTGAAACGCTTTGCGCTGCGTGTAGGTAAAGTTTCCTTCGAGTCTCAGGGTCGCTTTCTTATTACTTGTTTCCTGTGAAATTTTCATGATGGCTCCTCTATGCGCAAAGGTGAACGATCAGGCACGGGTAACATGGTTCAAAATAGTCGTCGCAATATCGTTGAGCGGCCGGACGATCTCGGCGGCCCCGAGCTTAATGGCCTCTTTCGGCATTCCGAACACCACGCACGAGGCCTCATCTTGCGCGATGGTATAGGCGCCGGCTTCCTTCATCCGCAGCAGTCCCTTGGCGCCGTCTCCGCCCATTCCGGTCAGGATCACACCCACCGCGTTGCCGCCGGCATATTGCGCGACGGAGTCGAACATGACGTCGACCGACGGGCGATGGCGATTGACCGGTTCGTGTTGGTTGATGCGGACCGAATAGCGCGCGCCGCTGCGGACCAGGGTCATGTGGTAATTGCCGGGAGCAATCAGCGCGTGCCCCGGCAGGACGCTGTCTCCGTCCTCGGCCTCCTTCACGGAGATGCGGCAGAGTTGGTTCATCCGGTCGGCCCAGGTTTTGGTGAACCGCTCCGGCATGTGCTGAGTGATCAGAACCGGAGGAGTGTTGGGCGGTAGGACTTGTAGCACCTCCTTGACCGCCTCAGTGCCTCCGGTCGAAGAGCCGATGGCGATGATCATATCCGTGGTCTTAATCATGGCCGAACTCAAGACCGACGGCCGGGCGCCGTCCGGGCTGGACACCGGGGCTCCTCGCCGAATGCAGGCCGTGGCAGCGCCTTTGACTTTTGCGATCAGATCGTCGGCGAGATTGTCCATCCCCTCACGGAGATCGATCTTGGGTTTGGTAATGAAATCGACGGCTCCCAGTTCCAATGCCCGCAGTGTGGTCTGGCAACCGGATTCCGTCAGCGAACTCACCATAATCACAGGCATGGGACGCCCGCGCATGAGCTTTTCGAGAAACGTGAGCCCGTCCATCTTCGGCATTTCCACGTCCAGCGTGAGCACGTCGGGGTTGAGCGCCTTGATTTTTTCTCTGGCCACATAGGGATCCGGCGCGCTGCCGATCACTTCGATGGCAGGATCCTTGGAAAGCAGTTCGGCCAGCACCTGCCGCATCAGCGCAGAATCGTCGATCGTCAGAACCCGGATCTTAGCCATGGCGAGGAATCTCCTGGTTGTTTGGTGAGGGCCTACCGCCTGCCGCCACCATTCGTCTGATCTCAGAACAGTGTGACATTGCTCTCTTGTGCAACCGGTTCGACTTCGATCCGATGCTGGTATTCGGTTTCCCGATCGACAATCGTCCGATTCTTCACCCGCTCGAGTTTTTTCATCAGCACGCGGCCCGAATCGGTGAAGTAGTAGACCTTTCTCGGGAACACGTCGCCCAGATCACTCTTCGCGAGTGCGTAGCCTTCGGTTTTGAGGTACTGGATGACCCATTCTGTATTCCGGGCGCCGACATCGATATTGCCGTCATAAATCCGTCCGGCGCCGAACAACTTCACCTCCAGCCGGTGCTTCATTCCACCGCGCTTGAGGATCTCGTTGATCAACTGCTCCATGGCGAAGGAACCATAACGTGTGGATTCCCCTCCCCAGGCATCGCCCGACTGGTGCTCTTTCGGCGCCGGGAGCATGAAATGATTCATGCCACCAACTCCCGCGATCGGGTCCCGGACACAGGCCGAGATGCAGGAACCGAGCACGGTATAGACCACCATGGGTTCCCGACTCACGAAAAACTCGCCCGGGAGAATGCAGGCGACTTCGGTCGGGAAACGGTTATCGTTCATTCGCCGGATGTGGGAGAAGGTGTCGGTGTCGATACGAGCCATGCAGGTCAGGCTTCCTTCCAGTAAATGGTCGGCGCGATGGTCTTGAACGGGTGGGACACCCACTGCAGGCTCTCTGAATGGCCGATGAAGAGGTACCCGCCCGGTTTGAGATGGTGATAGAACTTGTTGACCAGCCGTTCCTGCGTCGGACGATCGAAATAGATCATCACATTCCGGCAGAAGACGAGATCCAGCGGCGCCTTGATGGGGAAACGCTCGTCCATCAGGTTCATACGGCGAAACTTGATGATGGCGGAGAGGTGCGGCTTCACCTTGACGAGCCCGGCGCTGTCCCCGCGTCCCTGTAGGAAATGGCGTTTCACGATGTCGGCCGGCACCTCGCGCACTCGCTCCTCGGCGTACAGCCCTTTCGCGGCATGGGCGAGCACGCGTGTGGAGATGTCCGATGCGAGGATCTGAAAGTTCCACAAGGCCGGATTCTTCACGGCCTCGTGCAACGTCATGGCGATGGTGTACGGTTCCTCTCCGGTCGAGCAGGCGGAAGACCAGATGCGAATGCGTTTCTCCTGTTCCAGCGTGGGGAGAATGCGCTCGCGAAGAAAGTCGAAATGTTTGGGTTCGCGGAAAAAGTCGGTCTTGTTTGTGGACAGCAGATCGAGCATCCGCGTGAATTCTTCCCCGCTCTCATCTCGAGTGACGTACTCGTAGTACGAGGAAAAATCCTCCATTTGGAGATCGCGCAAACGTTTGGTAAGACGGGACACCACCAAGGATTGCTTGCTGTCCCCCAGTGAGATGCCGCTTTCGTCGTATAACAACGTGCGGATCCGCTCATACTCCTGCTTCGTAATGGCATAATCCATCGTGTTAGCTCCGGTACCAGACAAACAACATCAAATAGACGAGATATGCGGTGACCATCGTGCCGCTGAATGTCCAGACCAGCGCATTACCCATCCGCCGGTGGGTCGTCATGCCGGCCACCATGGCCCCGACGCTTCCGTACCGCAGACGGTGGAGGCCCATGTAGAGGTTATAGGCGCCCAAACCTATGGTCGTGACTGCGAGCAGCATGTGCGTGACGAACACCGGCACATAGACGCTCCAGTAGGCGCTGTCAGGGCCTTTGAACGATTCGCGGCCGAAGATCGCTTGTTTGAGGACGTAGGCTACCAGCCAGATCCCGACGATCGTGCAGCCTACGATCATGCGATGTGAATGATGCGAGACATCGTGCGACTTGGCGGCTCGCACACCGGCCAACACAACCAGATAGGCAACAGTCAGGCTGGAGAGGACGAGGTACCAGAGAATTGTTTTAAGGTCCATGATCCGTCCCTGGGCTAGAGGTGAAATCGGCCGGAGCCGTCGAATCGGGTCCGGCAAGAATACACCCGCACCGTCACTTATCGGTTGTGTGAATCTGTTTCTTGAGGGGGATCACGCTGCAAATGTGGGTGGGAGTTGAAGAAAGCGTTTCAGGTAAGGGAGGCGCGCGGGTGGGTAATATGTGCCCACCCGCGCGATCAGGATGCTAGAACTCTTCGAAGTCGTCATCCTTCTTGTGGCGATCGTGGCCGTTCCCGGCTGCGACACCCACAGGCTGTTTGGTCTCCGCCGGCTTCGCCGAGAAGCTCGCTTTCTTCAAGCCCGGCTTCGTGGCGGCAACCGCAGGCTTGGCCGCAGTCCTCGCCGAAGACACTGCTGTGCGCACAGGCGCATGGCCTTCGGAGGCATTGACGACGAACACATCCATCTGACCCATCAGTTCCTTGGCCTGGTCCTTCATCGACTGACTGGCCGACGTGGTTTCTTCCACCAACGCCGCGTTCTGCTGGGTCGTCTCGTCCATCTGCATGATGGCCTTGTTGACCTGGTCGATGCCCTGGGCCTGTTCCTGCGAGGCAGCCGTGATTTCGGCGATGATGTCCGTCACACGTTTAACCGAGCTGACGATCTCTTCCAGCGTTTTGCCGGATTGATTGACCAACTCGCTGCCGTCGTTCACGCGTTGGATCGATTCGTTGATCAAGCCCTTGATCTCTTTGGCGGCCGTCGCCGACCGTTGCGCGAGGTTGCGTACTTCGGCCGCCACGACTGCAAAGCCGCGACCATGTTCGCCTGCCCTGGCCGCTTCCACCGCGGCATTCAAAGCCAGCAGATTGGTCTGGAACGCGATCTCGTCGATCACGGTGATGATGTCCGCGATCTTCTTACTGCTCTTATTGATTTCGCCCATGGCTTCCACTGCGCGGACGGTGACGGACCCACCCTTGTCGGCGATGTCGCGCGCCGCGATGGCCAATTGGTTGGCCTGTTTCGCGTTGTCTGCGTTCTGCTTCACGGTCGAGGTCATCTCTTCCATGGACGCCGAGGTTTCTTCCAGCGCACTCGCCTGCTCCGATGTGCGTTGAGACAGATCTTCGTTCCCCTTGGTGATCTGCTCGGCGCCGGCCGACACGGCTTGCACCGCCTCGCGCACCGTGGTGATCGTCTGGCTGAGGTTTTGAACCACGGCATTGATGCTGGTCTTGACCTTGTCCAGATCGCCGCGATAGGTCTCGGTCATCTCCTGCGTGAGGTCGTTGTTTGCAAGGCAACCGAGGACGTTCTGGGCTTCGGCGACAAGTTTTTCCATTTCGAATTGTGACTGCTTCTGCGCGGTGATGTCGGTGGCGAACTTCACCACCTTGTACGGTTTTCCGCTGGCGTCGAAGATGGGATTGTAGGTGGCTTGAATCCAAATCTCCCTGCCACCCTTGGCGATTCGCTTGTAGGAGCCGGTGTCGAACTCACCGCGATTCAGCTTCGCCCAGAACGCCTGGTACTCCAGGCTGTTGGCATAGGTCGGGTCGACAAACAACCGGTGATGTTTTCCCTTGATCTCATCCAGCGTGTAGGCGAGGCAGGCCAGGAAGTTGTCGTTGGCGGTGACGACCGTTCCGTCCAAGTTGAATTCGATCACGGCCTGCGACTTGCTCATCGCCAAAGCCTGCTGCTCCATTTTTCGCTTCTCAGTGACATCCGCCCACTCCAAGGCATTCCCGAGATAGTCCCTGTTTGGACCCATCACAGCGGTGACCAGCAAACTGAGAGTCAACGGACCGATCTGGATGTCCGCCTTGTGCGGCATATTGGCCGGATCGGACAAGATTCTGCGCTGCTTGCTGGGATCCAGATGGAAATCGTCGATACAGGTACCCACCACCGTATTCACATTGAACTTCGGTAACACCTTCTTAATTTCTGGCTCCAGAGCCACGAGCGTTTTCTTCGCCGTCGAGTTGGCATAGGTGATGACCAAATTACGGTCGCAGAGCAGGATGTTGTTCTGCGACTGCTCGAGAGCACCGAGATAAAACTCGCTCATATCAGCCTGCGCTGGCGCTTTCGTCTTTGTCTTTGCCGGTGCCTTACTCATCTTCTTCTCTCCTTGTGTGTGGTGTACCCGTTTTGCGCCTTCGAGCATAATGGTCTTGATGGCGGCGTAGGCGTCTGTCCAGGCTTGTTTGACCTCAGGCGTCCATGCCTCCCCGGCAAATTCGCCCAACACGGCCAGCAGATTCTCCCCGACCGCGTCGTAGTAGGCCGGCTTGGCGCCGTATCCGACGTGTCGGGCTCCCATGTCCTGCAGGACCGGGGTGAGTTTTTCCGGATGACGCAGGTTCTGGATGACCAACACCAGGGAGGCCAGCAGCTTTTTCTTCTGCTCACTGATCGACGCATTCTTGAACAACGGCTTCACGGCCGGGTACTTTTCGAACAGCCGCTCGTAAAACCGGGTCACCAGCGCGTCGCCCTGGGGCGCCACAAGTTTGAAGCTCGATTCCAACAATTCGATGTGTAATCCCATGTCGTAGTCTCCCTGGGTGCGATGGTTAAGCTGCGATTTTCTCGGATTCCGTCATGTCTCCGTCTGTCAACAAGCGATCCATGTCCAGCAACGCGACCAGCTTGTCCCCGGCTTTGCCGATGCCGTTCAGGAAGCTGACATCGACTTGCGCGCCGAATTGCGGTGCGGGCTGAATGTCTTTCTTATCGATATCGAGCACGTCGGAGACCGCATCCACGACGAGTCCCATGATTTTTTCCTTCACAACCACCACCACAATCACGGTGAACATGGTGTATTCGATCGTCGGCATTCCGAATTTCGTGCGAAGCTCCACAATGGGGACGATGGTTCCACGGAGGTTCAACACGCCCTTAATATGGGCCGGGGTATTGGGAATACGCGTGACGGCCGTATACCCTTTGATCTCTTGCACCCGGAGAATGTCGACCCCGTACAGTTCTTCCCCCAGCTGGAAGGTGAGGAATTGACTGCCGTCGGTGCTGATTCCCGTTTGATGATTCAATTCTTTGTTCGCGAATTCCTGTTCTGCCATCGTACCCTCCCACCCTGTTCGTGAAATCGTCGTCGCTATCGTTCGACCACCTGCCTTACGCCGCCTGAGCCGTCCCGTTCCGAGAGATATTCAGCAATCCGCGCACATCCAGAATAAAGCCGACCGTGCCGTCGCCCAGAATGGTTGCGCCGGCCACCCCTTCGATTTTCCTGAAGTTCTGCTCCATACTCTTGATCACCACCTGCTGTTGGCCGAGAATTTCATCGACCATGACGGCGACGCGTTCGCCTTCGGTTTCCAGAATCAACAGGATAGCCTTCGTAGGATCCGAGAGTTCCGGTTCCAGCCGAAACACGTCGTACAGGCGCATGAGAGGAAGATAGGTGCCCCGAACATTGACCAACTCCCCTTTGCCGACGATGCTCTTGAGCATTTCGCGCTTCGGCTGAATCGATTCCAGGATCGAGAGAAGTGGAACGATGTACGTGTCCTGACCGACCCGGACCGTCATGCCCTCGATGATCGCGAGAGTGAGCGGAAGCTTGAGCGTGAACGTGGTGCCTTTGCCGGTGACGGTCTTGATACTGACCGTGCCGCCTAACCCTTCGATGTTGCGTTTCACGACATCCATGCCGACACCGCGGCCGGACACATCCGTGACTTTTTCAGCGGTGGAGAACCCGGGTTTGAAGATGAGCATCCAGATTTGCTCGTCCGACAGTTTGTCGGACTCCGCGATCAATCCTTGCTTAATGCCCTTCGCAAGAATCTTGTCCCGATTCAGACCGCGCCCGTCGTCTTCGACGGTGATGCAGATGCTGCCGCCTTCATGAAAGGCGTTGAGGCGGATGATGCCCTGTTCCGGCTTTCCCGCGGCCAGGCGTTCATCCGGCGGTTCCAGCCCATGATCCGCTGAGTTTCGCACCAGATGGGTCAACGGATCGCCGATCGATTCGATCACGGTCTTGTCGAGTTCGGTTTCTTCTCCGGAGAGGATCAGTTGAATTTTCTTTCCGGCTTTGCCGGACAGGTCGCGCACCAGACGCGGGAACCGGCTGAACGCATTCCCGATCGGGACCATGCGAATCCCCATCACGCGCTCTTGGATTTCCCGTGTATTGCGTTCCAATTGCGCGACGCGTTCGAGCAGGACCGGGAGCTGACTCATTTCGAAACGAGACCCCAGATCGCTCAACATGGACTGAGTAATGACCAACTCCCCGACCAGGTTGATGAGGCGATCGATCTTGACGGTATCGACCCTGATCGACGGGGTTTCAGCCTTCTTGGCCGGTACGGTGCATTCTGATTGCTTCTTGAGCGCCTCGGAGATTTGCTCCGGAGTGGCCACTTTCTGTTCAACCAGGATTTCCCCGACCTTCTTCTGTTGGGACAAGGCCTGATTCAACTGCGTCTGTGACACCACCCCGGTTTCGACGAGGATTTCGCCCAATGGCTTCGCCCCGTCGGACACTGCGGCGGTCGGGTGTGTTTCGACCGGATTGTCCACGATCGTCAGGGTGCTGTCCTCGCGGACGAAATCAAAGACTGCGTCGATGACCTTGAGGTCTTTGCCGGTTTCGAGTTCCAGCGTCCAGCCGAGATAACACTGTTCGGGATCTAACTCCATCAGGACCGGTAATCGTCCGGCATCCAAGGCGAGATGCGTGACGGTACCCAGGCTGGCCAGTTCCTTGAGGAACTGTGCGGGATCGAGCCCACGCTGAAACAGATACCTCGGCGGCGCCCACGTGATGGTGAAACGATGTGTGCCCGGTGGCAGCGAACGCTCATCCGCAGCCGGCACCGCCGTCGCTTGGCCGGGAGCCGGTGTGCCCTGGCAGGCTTCAAGCCTGCCTCCAAGGGCGGCCACGTGGGCTTCGTCGGGAGCGGCACCGGTGCGTGCACAATCGATCAATGTCTTGAGACAATCGAGCGACTGCAGCAGAAGGTCGGTGATGGCGACCGTCACGACCATCTGACTGCTGCGCAGTTGGTCCAGCACCGATTCCATCTTGTGCGTGAATTGGGAGACGGCGGTGAATCCGAACATGCCGCTGTTGCCCTTGATGGAATGGGCCCCGCGAAAAATTCGATTCAGCAGGTCGATGTCCCCCGGCCGCTGTTCGAGCTGGAGCAATCCTTCTTCAATCGTCGTCAGGTGTTCCTGGGACTCTTCGAAAAAGGCGTCTTTGAAGTGTGAGAGATCAGTGCTCATGTGATGGGCCTCGTCATCGGTCAATCGTCGTTCGTCAATCGAAATGAAAGAGTCACACCCACTTGGTCGCTACCACGTTCCGATTGCGGATGACGCGTGACCATTGACGGGTGACGCGATTCAGCCGGGCAGCACCTTCTTAATGACAGCCATCATCTGCTCGGGATTGAACGGCTTCACGATCCATCCGGTGGCTCCGGCGGCCTGTCCCGCCTTTTTCTTGTCGTCGGAGGCTTCGGTCGTCAGCATCAAGATCGGGGTGAACTTGAGGGCCGGCATCTTCCGGATTTCCTTGATCAGGGTGATGCCGTCCATCTCGGGCATGTTCAGGTCGGTGACGACAAGGTCCGGCTTCGCCCCGCCGTTCACTTTGCCGACCGCCTCTTTGCCGTTGCCGGCTTCCACAACTTGATAGCCCGCGCTGGTCAGGGTGAACGCCACCATCTGTCGCATCGTGGGAGAATCGTCGACCACCAACACTGTTTTCGCCATGGCGCACTCCTTCATTCTTCTGATAAACCGACGTTACCTAAAACAACGTGACATTGGCGTCTTCCGAAGGGGCACTCTCCTGGGATGGCGCGGGAACATACCCGGTTGCGGCCTGGTGGAACACCGCGCGCTCGTCTTCCATGGTGTAGCTGCGGTCGAGCTTCGTGAGGAAGTCCATCTTGGCGGCCACCTGCTCCTGCGGAAATCCCTGGATCAGGGCATCCATCACCGCGCGAACTTCGGTGAGTGGTTCGATGACGTGTTCCAGTTTCTGTCTGGTGATGTCCTGGAACTGGAGTGCCATGATGATTTGACCGACGTCCCGCGCCAGTTCATCCGCATGGGATTTCGAGTTCATCACGGCCGATTTCAGCGTATTGTTCCGTTCGGCGAGATCACGCGTCATCGTGTCGAGGCGGTGTTTGATCGACAAAGTTTTGCTCAGATCCACAGACGCCAGGCTTTCCACTGTCCCCATCGCCAACGTGGTGTTCTTCTGAACGTCCATGACGAGGCTGTTAATGCTGCTGGCAGCCTGTCCTGAACGGTTCGCCAGTTTGGTCACTTCATCGGCGACGACGGCGAACCCGCGACCATGTTCTCCGGCTCGTGCGGCTTCGATCGCGGCGTTGAGGGCCAGCAAGCGGGTCTGGTCTGCAATAAATTCAATTTCGCCGATCATGCCGGTGATGGCTTTGGTGCTCCGCTCGACTTCATCCATAATGGTCGCGATCTGCAGCGCCATTTCCGATGACTTCATGACGTCGCCGACAAAGCCTTCGAGCATGGTGTCCGTGGTCTTCAAGACCGTATCGAGACTCATCTCGCCGTCACCGAAGAGATGCGTCGATTCCTTGGCCTGTACCGTGGCGCGCGACGCGATCATGCTGAACCGCTGCCCCAGATCGGTGGCAGCCTGCTCGGTCTGGCTGATCACGCTTTTCATTTGAGCGTTTAAGACCGCGACCAGGGGAATGGTGGACTGTCCGAGTTGCTCCCACGCGGCCGTCCGCTCCGCCTGCTCTTTCAGCATGGCGTCATGGGTGGCCTGGAGAGCCCGTTTTGCTGAAGCGGTTTGGCGTTGACACCACATCCAGGCAATGCAGGTCCCGGCGAAGAATGCCCCCAGAGAGACTGATAAGTATGACATCATCGGCTTGATTCCCGTACGTAGTGACGAAGTGTGACAACGATCACGCGCCTAATTCCGCCATGCGCGATCGCATCGGATCTGTCATCCCTGTCAGCACAATACGTTCGGACCGACGGACGGCAATAAGCAGTTGAATCGCTGAGGCATCGAGTTTGTCCACTTCGGACAGGTCCAGTTCAACTTGAGGGTGGACTGTGACCGCCTGTTTGATCTCCTCGTACAACGCACCGACTTCAAATATTGTTAAATCACCAGCCGGCTTGAGGATCATGAACGTCTTCCTTTCGAGAGGTGAACTCCGCCTCAGGTACGTATCGGTCGCTGTCGGACAATTCTTAACACTTAAGGGTGTTACTGTAGACGCCCAGGGTACCGGTCGATCACCACGGATGCTGGAGATGCCGACCGTTCTCAGAGCGGTTGAGCCGGGGGGGTATTGCCCGGCAACATGGAATCGAGCGTCTCTTCGGTCAGGCTCTTCTCCAGAATAATAATTTCAACCCGACGGTTTTTCGTCCGGCCTTCAGGTGTGTCGTTGGTGGCGACGGGCTTTGAGTCAGCGAATCCAGTGGCGGAGAGGTGTGAAATCGGCACTTCATAGAGTTCGGAAAAAATCCGGACGACCATGACGGCACGGACCGCCGACAGTTCCCAGTTCGATGGGAATTGGGCGGTCCTGATCGGCACATTGTCGGTATGACCGAGGATGCGGACATGCCGATCCATCTCGATCAGAATCTGAGCCAGGGATTTCAGAAACGGTAAGGCCTCAGGACGCACCCGTGCTTCTCCGCTGGTAAAGAGAATCGATTCGGGCAGGGAAATCATGATGGTCCCGTTGCCGGTTTCAATGATTTTGATATCCGGCATTTCCAGCGCGAGCGACGGATGAATCTTTTTCATGATCTCTTTCATCCGCCGGATGACCGGCTCGTTGGCGCTGGACATGTCGGGATTGATCATCTTCGGCTTCGCGTCGCCGACGGCGAAAGGCAAGCGGCTAGACGGCGTGCTGTTCACCGGATTCAATGCCGCTTTGATCGAGTCGCTCACCGTTCGATACTTGCCTTCGTTGACGGACGAGACGGAATACATGACGACGAAAAAGGCGAACAGCAGCGTAATGAAGTCCGCATAGGACACCAGCCAGCGTTCATGGTTTTCGTGTTCTTCGTGTTTCTTCTTCGCCATCGAATGCCCGTGACTCGTTTCAGGTGAAACGTGAAGTGTTGGATCAAGGCTACGAGATAGGATTCCGCACGACGAGTGACGTTATTTCTTGTCTTCTTTACTCCGCTCATGCGGAGGCAGGAAACTCTCGAGCTTTTCCTGTAAGAGCCGGGGATTTTCGCCCTGAGCCAGGCCGACGAGCCCCATAATGACCATGGTCCGCAACCCGGCTTCTTCCTTCAGTTTGAACTTCATCTTGTTGCCGATCGGCAGGAAGAACAGATTCGCGGCGCCGACGCCATAGACCGTTGCAACGAACGCTACGGCGATACCGCCGCCGAGTTTTGACGGGTCGGCCAGGTTTTCCATTACGTGAATCAACCCGAGTACGGCGCCAAGAATTCCGACGGTGGGCGCATAACCGCCGGCGGCTTCCCAAACCTTGGCCGCATGGACTCCTTCCTCTTCATGGTGTTCGACCTCGATCTCCAGGATTTCCTGAAGGAGTTTCGGATCGGTGCCATCCACGATCAGCTGGATACCTTTTTTGAAAAACGGATCGTGCAGGTCCTTTATTTTCCCTTCCAACGCGAGCAATCCCTGCTTGCGTGACACGTTGGCCAGGTCGAGGATCTGGGTAATCGTCCCTTTCACGTCGTGAGGCGGATTGGTCAGCGCCAGCGAGACCATGCTGATGGATTTCAAGACAACGGACAGCGGGTTCTGCACGCAACAGGCTCCGATCGTTCCACCCATGACGATGATAAACGCCGTCAGCTGGAGGACTGATCCGACATGGCCGCCTTCGAGCGCCTGGCCGCCCAGGATGGAGCCGATCGCGATGACGACACCTAAGATTGTTGCGATATCCACGGGGCGATTACCTCACCACGGCTTCCGGACGCAGCGCATCGCCGTACCCAGAATGGTGGGCTTGCGTCGTTCGGAAGCACTCTGATAGCGTGCGATCGAGTCACAATTGTCTTGTATGGAGGTGCTCTTGTGGGTCCTGCCGATAGCTTGATGCTCGATGCCAAACAAGCCATTCTCGATGAGCAACATCGGAAGTTTCAGGTCCTGCAGAAAGAAGGGCGTTGGCCGGAAGCCATGCAACAGTTTCATGTCACCTTGTGTTGCGCATCGGATGTGTTGACGGAGTCCTTGCAGTTGCTGGAGAGGGTCCTTGACGCCCGAAGCCGTCGCGGACCCTCCCAGCCACCCTCTTCCGACCCCCAGAGTTCCTAACGCATTCCTGGATGATCACAACGCCCCTGCCGCACACCCATCATGGTCAGGCAGCTTCCTACGCTGCTTCCCGGGCTAAGAGCAGTCGGCTCAGATCCACCAGGATCAGCAGGCGGTCATCGATCCGCCCGACGCCCTGGGTGAATTCGGCCCCGGCCATTGTGCCGACCGAAGGCGGCGGCTCAATGGCGCTTCTCGGCACCCGCAAGACCTCTTCCACGGAATCCACAATCAATCCGACCAGTCGTGCCTGCACCGAGACCACCACGATACGTGTCTGAGTGGTCTGTTGGGCCCCGGTCAGGCCGAAGAGTTTTCTGAGATCCAGTACGGGAATGATGCGGCCCCGCAGATTGATGACTCCCTCAACATAGGGAGGCGTCTTTGGGACGCGCGTCACTTCCACGATCCGGTTGATTTCCTGCACACTCAGGACATCCACCGCGAACTCTTCGCTCCCGATCAGACAAATCACGAACTGCAGCAGATCATCAGCGGACTTCTCGGCCAGACGGTCCGCAGAGTTGTCTGCGGCCGCCTGGATGTGAGGTTGCACCTGTTGTTCAGTCGCACTCATGCTGGGCTCCTTCTCGTGGTTGCTGCTTAGAGCTTGAATCCACCCACGATTCCCTGCAGTTCGACCGCCAACTGGCTCAGGTCCTGACTGGCCTTCGCCGACTCATGTGCGCCGGACGAGGACTCTTTGGTGACCTTCGCCACGTTTTCGATATCGCTCGCGATCTGTTGCGTCGCGACCGACTGCTCTTCCGAGGCCACGGCAATCTGTCGGATCATATCGGCGCTTTCCGAGACCATCCGTACGATCTGGGAGAGGGCTTCGCCGGTCTTGTTGACCAGGTCCACGCCCGCCGTGACTTTCTGCGTGCCTTGCTGCATCGAATCGACGGCTCCCCGCGTATCCTGCTGGATCTGGCGGATCATATCGCCGATTTCCTTCGTGGCTTTGGTCGTCCGTTCTGCGAGCTTCCGGACTTCATCGGCCACGACTGCGAATCCACGCCCCTGTTCGCCGGCTCGTGCCGCTTCGATGGCGGCGTTCAAGGCCAGCAAGTTGGTCTGGTCGGCGATGTCTTCGATCGTTCGGACAATTTCGCCAATTTGATCGGAAGACTTGCCAAGATCAGAAATGATGGTCGCTGAGTTCGACACCGCCTCGGACAGCTGTTGCATTCCGGAGATGGTGCTCGAGACCACCGTTCCACCCTCTTGAGCGGTTTTCACGGTATCTTGCGCCAGGCTGGCTGCCTTCCCGGAATTCTGCGCGACCTGTCCGACAGTGGCGTTCATCTCTTCCACCGCGGCTGCGGTTTGGGAGGCACGAGACGTCAGGGTATCGGTGCCCTTCGAAATTTCTTCGGCGGTGGCCGACAGCTCGACCGAGGCGGACGCGACCTTATCCGTCACGTGAGCCACCTTCTTGATCATGTGCTGCAACTTCTCGATGAATTCGTTGAAGTATTGGCCCATCTGCGCGATTTCGTCATGGCCATCGGCCGGCACGCGCTTGGTGAGATCGCCTTCGCCCTTGGCGATGTCGCGGGAGATCTCGCTCATTTTGGCCATCGGCTGCAGGACGATGTTGCGGAGGAGCATATAGGTGACGGCAAGGATAATGACAACGATGGCGCCCATTAAGCCGCCGGTCTGCCACATGGAGCGGTTCGACAATGCAATCGCCTCGGTCATCGGCACCGACATGCTCAGCATGCCCAACACATCGCCGACCTGGTTATTGGTATGACAGCTCAAGCAGGCTGTTGAAGTCGCTTTGTCCACAGTCGCGCGACGAAATGTCGGCACTCCGTTGATTTCGTCCCGGCGAGCATACGATTCGGCTCCGGCCATGATCGCCCGGATGGCTTCGTTCTCAAAATTATCTTTCGGTGAATTGGACTGATTCATTGGGTTTTGGCTGATGAGGCGAGCGTTGTACAGCCCGGTTCGATTCGCCTCTTCACCCATTTCCCGAACGGCTGTCGCGGGGAACGGGATAGCATCGGCCATGCTCGCATGGTCTTTGACCACCTGAATTTCGTTACCGGCCTTGGATTTTTTGATCTTGGCGACATAATTCTGCGTGATGTAGGCGCGGCTGATCATGATTTGAGTGGCAACGACGTTGGCACGCCCGCTCAGCATCGTGTCCATCTTGGATTCTTCTTGCTGGTACAACACGGCGAGGCCGATCCCGATAACAATCAATGCCACCAAGGAAATCGATAAAATGAATTTAGGCCCGATCGACATATGCTTCATCATGCTCCCCATAACTCCTCCTCTTCCCTCTCCATGCGTGAACGGTTGAATTGACGATTCCTCTCACACCATATTCATGATTTCGCCGATGACTTTTGACAGCGCTACCACTTTCTCTGCACAGCCGGCTTCGACCACGGCTTTTGGCATGCCGTATACGACACTTGATGCTTCGTCCTGCGCCACGGTTCGACCTCCTGCTGCTTTGATGGCCTTCATGCCCTCCAGTCCGTCATGTCCCATTCCGGTGAGAATGACCCCGATGCTTCGTTCCCCGAACAAGGCCGCGACGGATTGCAGCATGATGTCGACCGAGGGCGCGTGGGGATGCTTTTCATAGTTGGGCGACAATTTGACCACCGAGGTGGTGATCGTTTTCTTCACGATCCGGAACTGCATTCCGCCTGGAGCTACCAAGACGCGGCCTGGTTTCACTTCGTCGCCGTCGACGGCTTCTCGCACTTCCAGCGCACAGAGGTTATTCAAGCGCTCGGCAAAGGGTTTGGTGAATGAGCTGGGCATGTGTTGCACGATGACGATGCCGGCCGGGCAGTCGGCGGGGAGAGTCGGGACAATTTCAAACAAGGCCTGCGGTCCACCCGTGGAGCATCCAATCGCAATCAGTTTGGTACCGCGCGTCACGGAGACGGATCGACTGCTCAACGCCTTGGCCACAGGTACGGCGGCCCTTGGTGTTCCCGTGACGTTCAGCCGTTTCAGTTTGCTGCCTGCGTATCGGGCGGCAAGAACTTTGGGAACCAGAATTTTTTGGATCTCGGAAATTTTGGAGGCGACGCCGTCCAACTGCTTGGGGATGAAATCAACCGCTCCCCACTCCAAGGCCTGCAACGTCTCTTGTGCGCCTTCGACTGTCACCGAGCTCACCATGATGACCGGGACGGGATTCTTGGTCATGATCTGCTGAAGTGCCTGCAGCCCCGTCATGCCGGGCATTTCCACATCCATCGTGACGACGTCGGGCTTGAGCTGTTGCACCTGTTGGACCGCTTCCTCGCCGTTACGTGCCACTCCCACCACCTGAATCTGCTTCCCTTCTTCCAACATCGTGGTCAGGCTTTTCCGCATGAATGCGGAATCGTCGACGACCAAGACGCGAACCGGGTTTGCGACGCTCTGGGGCTGTGTGAGTGGGAGTGCCATAGGGTCTTTACCGATACATCGGCCGTCTCTGACAAAAGCTTGAATCAGCTCTCACGATGACGACAGGGTCTGCGGCCAGATCAGGCCGTTTTTTTCACATTGGCATTCGGGTTTTGAATGTAGAGCGCCAGTTTCTCGGCCAGCATCTTCGCGTCAAACTTCGTGATGTAATCCGTCGCGCCGACGGTCCGTCCCTTTTCCATGTTGCAGGCTCCGGTCAGGGAAGAGTGGAGCATCACCGGCAGGTGTGCCAGTCTCGGGTCGGCACGGATGTGTTTGGTCAAGGTGAATCCATCCATCTCCGGCATCTCGATGTCGCTCAGGATGCACTGGATCTGATCCACCCGCTCTTTCCCCTCAGCCGTTGCCTGATCAGCCAGGGCCTGCAGCTTGTGCCAGGCTTCTCCGCCGGTCGTCGCGATCACATACGACATGGAGAGGCGGTCGAGCGCTTTGCGAATCTGCATTCTGGCCACGGACGAATCATCGGCGTACAGAACGCATTTCGATCTCAATTCCGGAGCGATGGTCATACTCGCGAAGACATCGTCGTCCGTGCGGGGGCAGATATCGTTCAAGACCTTTTCCACGTCGAGGATCAGGACCATCCGACCATCTTCAAGCATAGTGACGGCGGTGACGGCTCCTTTGTTGTTTTCCCGGACAATCGCCGGAGGCGTCTTAATGGCCGACCAGGAGAAGCGAATAATGCGATCCACACCGGCCACGAGAAATCCTTGCAAGCTACCGTTATATTCGGACACGATCAGATACGGGTTTCCCCCGGGAGACCCATTGCCCTGCCCGTCTGTTTCCATGCCAAGTCCCAAACTGCGCTTGAGGCCTACGACAGGAACCATGATTCCCCGGATATTCGCCATGCCGACAATGCGGCTATCGGCTTCCGGAATCTGGGTGAGCTCGGGCAGCTTCATCACCTCACGAACTTTGAAGACATTGATGCCGAAAATTTCATTCGTGCCGAGCTTGAACAGCAGCAACTCCATCTGGTTTGCGCCGGCCAGCCGGGTCCTGGCATCGATTTCATTAATCAGTGTGGACATACTTCCTCCGATCTCGCGGGCCCCTGTTCATCGACTGTTTTTGAGCACCCGTTTCCTGTTTCCCTGCCGTGGCGTGCGCCTCTTGGGTCAGGCGGCGATACCCGGGTTATGCCAAGCTTGAGCATTTTGAACCAACTCCGAGGTATCCAGAATGAGCACCACCTTGCCTTCGCCGGTGATCGTGGCGCCGGATACGCCTTTGACGGTTTCCAGATAATCCCAGATCGACTTAATCACCACTTCCTCCTGGGATCGAAGCTCATCGACGACCACCCCGACTCGACGATCTCCCAATGCCGCGACGACCACATAAAACCGCTCGCGATCGGCATCCGTCGGGATATCAAATTCCTGTGCTAAGCGAATGAGCGGCAGCACGCGATCACGCAGGTGAAGCACTTCACGCCCATTGATCGTCTTGATCTCGGAGCGCGAGATGCGCACGGCTTCGATAACGGTGCTCAAAGGAATGGCGAAAATGGAACGCTCGACTTCTACCATCAAGGCCTGAATAATCGCGATT
Organism: Nitrospira defluvii; assembly: GCA_000196815.1. Lineage (GTDB taxonomy): Bacteria > Nitrospirota > Nitrospiria > Nitrospirales > Nitrospiraceae > Nitrospira_A > Nitrospira_A defluvii_A. The sequence continues at coordinate 2,299,946 of FP929003.1, read as the reverse complement.
GTCAGAGGCAGCTTGATAATGATCTGACTGCCCTTGCCCGGCTCGGACTCCAGATCCACGCTGCCGTTGATTTTTCGTATGTTCGTGCGGACCACGTCCATACCGACGCCGCGGCCGGATACATCCGTCACTTTTTCGGCCGTGCTGAATCCCGGCAGGAAAATCAGATTGAGAATTTCACGGTGCTCCATCGTCGCGAGTTCCGCCTCGCTGATCAGGCCTTTGGCCAGGGCTTTTTCCTTGACCTTTTCAACCTGAATCCCGCGCCCGTCGTCGTTGATGCGAATGACGATGCTGTTGCCTTCCTGGCTCGCAGCAATGGTCAAATGGCCTTCCCCCGCCTTTCCTTTCGCTTGACGTTCGGCCGGGGTTTCGATCCCATGGTCGATCGCATTGCGCACCAAGTGCACGAGCGGGTCACCGATTTCGTCGGCGACCGACTTGTCGAGCTCCGTTTCCTCGCCGCGCATTTCCAGATGGACCTGTTTGTTGAGCTTTTGCGAAAGGTCCCGCACCATGCGAGGTAACTTCGCGAACACCTTTTTGATCGGCAGCATGCGCGTCTTCATGACGGCCAGCTGCAAGTCGGTGGTCACCAGATTGAGTTGCGCGAGCGTTTCGCTCAAGACGCGAACCTGCGGATCCGACTCATGGTGTTGCTCCAGTTGGGTGCCGATCTTGATGAGACGATTGCGTCCCAGGACCAGCTCTCCGACCAAGTTCATCACGCTGTCGAGACGTTTGGTTTCTACTCGGATGGTGGCGTCTTCTTCCGCCGGCTTCGGTGTTTTTTCCTGCTTGTGAAGCGCCTGATCCAGCGCCCGCTCGGTAATGGCCTTCGCCTGAAGGAGAATTTCGCCCAGCGGAGTCTTGGGCTCCGGCTGATGTTGTTGGGCGGTCAGCGCATCGAAGACCTGTTCTTTGGAGGCCAGGCCGTCGTTCACCAGAATTTCACCCAACGTCGGCGGCGCGGCCGCCGGGGCCTCCTGAGCGGGTGTGGAGGCTTCGACCTTCGTCGCAGCCGGCGTTGGTTCAACATGTGCCGAGGCCGGAGGCGCGCTCTGTGCTGTGCCGTTGAGGATATCGTCCAGTTTGGACGCAATGGCGGCCGTGACAACATGGTTATCGGTACCCGACTCGCGAATGTCGGCCATGATCGCTTTGATGACATCGATGGTTTCAAGAATCACGCTGATGATCGCCGGGCTGACGGCCATTTCGGCCTGGCGCAGCTTGTTGAGAATGTTCTCTCCGCGATGCGCGACGTCCACCAGGTGATTAAAGCCGAGAAAGCCGGCGGATCCCTTCATGCTATGCATCGCACGAAAGATTTCGTTCAGAAGGTCCGTGTTAGTGGGATCGGATTCCAGGGTGACGAATCGCTGATCCAAGACTTCCAGCATTTCATTGGATTCGGTCAGGAAGTCGTTCAGTATTTCCTGCATTTCATCGCTCATAACCCACCTCAGTTAAAACCGAATTGCTTCAAGATTTCGTCCGCGAGATCCTGATCCATCGACGTATTCTTCGTCGCTTCGAGTTGCTTCAACATTTCGCTGGCTTTGCCCTGATCGGTCTTCGCGGCCTGTTTCTGATAAGGACCGAAGACCACCACGAGTTGAAGCAGTTTATGCTCGACTTCATCCAGAATCGTGACGAGTTTGTTGACGCTCTGCGCCACCAGGTCCTGGAAGGACAGCGCCGTCATAATATCGAGCAGTCGCTTGTCGTCCTGCCCGAGTGTTTGCCCCAGTGTTTGCATCTGTTGTATGAGTGCGGGGGAAACCTTCGCTTGCTGGAGCGTCTGTGTCATCTCCTTCAGCATCTTGCTGATCTGGGCATGGTTGTCCTGGATGGCCTCCACTTCAAGCATGACCCTGTGCGTTCCCTGTTCGGTCTGGGTTTTCAGATTGAGAAGGTGAGTCTGCGCTTGCGGCAACTGTTCCGTCGATGCATTGACCGGGGCGCTGAATTCGGAGAGGGTCTTCATCGTGGTATCGATGAACCGTGCCAGTTCTCCCAACTCCTCGTAGAGTTTCGTGTCAGGCGCCTTTTCCACCTGCTCATCGTCATTGACCGCACTCTGCTGTTTAGCTGCCGCCTGTGGTTGTGCCATCGTGCCCCTCACCGGTTAAGAGCCGATTACTTGAAAATCTTGTTGATCTTTTCCTGCATCGTCTCGGCGGTGAACGGCTTGACGACATAGTTGCTGACGCCGGCCTGGACGGCCTCCATCAGATTCTCTTTTTGCGCTTCGGCTGTGACCATCAGTACTGGGATCTTCTTAAGTTTTTCGTCCGCACGAATAGCGCGCAGCATATCGATGCCCATCATGACCGGCATGTTCCAATCGGACACCACGAACCCATAGGTATCCGCCTTCAGCTTGGTCAGCGCGTCCTGTCCGTTTTCAGCTTCTTCCAAATTGTTGAAACCCAGCTGCTTCAGGATGTTCTTGACGATGCGGCGCATGGTGGACATGTCATCGACGACGAGAATCTTCATATTTGGATCGGCTGGCATGAATCATCCTCCTTACTGTTTCTCATGAATGACGGAACGGCCTGCATGAATGGTCTTGAAATGCCCGGTGGTATCGTGCAACGTCTCGGAAAATCCGATCATCAAATATCCCTTGGGGCGTAAGGCATCACGTAGGTCCGACACAATCTGCGCTTTAGCTTTGTCGTCGAAATAGATCAGGCAGTTGCGACAGAACACGATGTCGATGCCGCGGATCAGCTTGAGTCTGGGACGGTCGTAGAGGTTTACGTTCATGAACCGCACCATGTCCTTCACCTGAGGCACGAGCGTCTGCTGCTCCTTCTTGCCGGTGAAATATTTGCTCAGCATGGCTGGAGGTACTTTGCGCAGGGAGTGGGAACTGTACGTCGCGGTCCGCGCGATGTTCAGGACATTTTCACTGATATCAGTTGCCAGGATGTCGATGGTCCAGCCTGAGAGCGGAGCATAGTCCCGCAGCAGCAAGGCAAGGGTATAGGGCTCATCACCGGTGGAGCAGGCGGCGCTCCAAATACGGATCTGTTTTGTGCCGGCGTTCGTCTTCATCACTTCCGGGATCATGACCTTCATAAAGCTGTCGAGCTGAGCCTCGTCGCGGAAGAAATAGGTCTCATTGGTGGTGATGACCGTATAGAGTTCGGTGACTTCACGGTCCCGGTATGCATCGAACCGCAGGAAGTTGAGATAACTCTCGAACGTCTGGCAGCGGCAGGCCTGTAAGCGAGGCAGTAACCGGCTCTCCAGCAGGTAGGTTTTATTGTCCTGGAAGAATATGCCGGTCTTTTCATAGACCAGATCCCTCAGCTGTTTGAACGTGTCGGAAGACAGCTTGGGCGCGGGGAGATCCGTTTTTCTTACTGTGTTGGTGTCGGCCATCAATTCCCTCGTTTAACTCGTCCGTGATGATAGGCCCGAGCATCGGACGACAAAGCCGTCCGGGTCGCTCATGCTTCTGGAACCCCGGCAGATGCGCTCTCGGAAAGAGATCAGCCCTGCTGGGTCCGGTTGTGCATCCAGTCGTGAATATCGCGTCGAAGAAACCGCCAATGCTTTCCGATTTTGGACGCCGGCAGTTGTCCGAGGCGCGCGAGCTTATAGACCGTGGATTTCGGCACGCGCAGAAAGCGCGCCACATCCAGCACGGTTAGAATTTCGCTATCCGAAGACGATGCACCGTCGAGGTTCACTTTGGTTGTTGCTGTGATGGCATCATTCATGACGGATACGATATCGGTGGGCGCCGTCTTAAACTTTAGTTGCCCGTTCGTGTGTGATGAGGTTTAATAGAGCACATGAGGTGAGGCCATCGGTCCGGATAGTCCTTCGTCCCCCTGGCCCATTCTGCTCAGGCTGGTGATCTCAATGGCTGACGGCGTGAGTGGCACCCACAACCAATGGTGAGAGACTAATTCGAATGGCTACGATTGTTTCGATCGGGTCTGGCAAAGGCGGTGTCGGGAAAAGCATTATCGCCGCTAATTTATCCATGTTGATGGCGAAACGGGGGAAACGCGTCGTCCTCGCCGACCTGGACGTGGGGGGCGCCGACGCACACATCCTGTTCGGCATGTTGAACCCGCCTCGCACGTTGACGGATTTCATCGATCGCCGGGTAGACAGGTTGGACGAGGTGCTGCAACCGATCTCGGCGCATCCTTTTCTCCAATTGTTGCCGGGTACCGGAGATACGCTGACGACGGCGAACCTCCCCTATGCCAAGAAAAAGCGGCTGATTCGCCACTTCACACAGTTACAGGCCGATGTGATAGTGGTCGACATCGGGGCCGGCACCAGTTATCACGCACTCGATTTTTTTCTTATGGCCGACCATTACGTGACGGTTGCGACTCCCGACCCTACCTCGGTTCTTGACCTGTACCGTTTCATCAAGCTCGCGGCCATCCGCCGTGTCCTGTCGGCTTTTCTGTCGCGGGATGCCGTGAGTGAGGCCCTCTCTGAACGCGATTTTTCAAGCATCGATGAAGTGATTCAGGCAGTCGGCGAGACGGATCCCAACGCGCGCGAGGTGGCCAGCCGCACCCTGGAAGGGTTCCAGCCGCACCTGATCGTTAATCGGGTCTCAGGCAAGTCGCGTGTCAACGTGTTGCACTTGAAAAAACTGCTGCAGGAGTATGTCGGGGGTGACCTGAAGACGCTGGGGGAGATTCCTGATGATCCGGCCGTTACGCGCGCGGTCCGCAGCTTCCTACCCGTCGTCGAATGCGAGCCGACAGCACCGGCTTCCCTTGCCCTCACTCAGGCGGCCGACGCGTTGCTTGCTGCGATGGCCCGCTGCATAGAGACACTCGCCGAGCCTTTCCCTGAGTCGGAACAGGCTACGCACAGTCCCATTCCTTCCTGACCGGGGGTACGACCGGATTCAGTGCGCGGCTTTTCTCGCCCGCAGGCGTTCGGCTTGCACCTGCAGAATATGCCGGATAATCAGCTCCTGCTCGTCCCCGCCCAACTCCACAAACTGTGTGGCAACATGGTAGCCCGTCGAGTCCCGCTCGGCCGGAGTCACCCGGATGATGCGCGCCGTCGCTTCGATCATGCTGAATGGAGGCAGGATCACCTTCAGCACCAAGAGATCCTCCGCCTGAAACTGACGCGGGGTATCGAATCCCAGTCCTCCCGCGCTGATATCGACATCGGTCAGCCGTGCGATGGCGACGCTTCCCGGATGACTTTTCACGAGGGACTTGAGAATCGTCTCCAACATCCAGTCGATTTTGGAGACCCAGGGTAATAACGGCGATCCGGCAAAGGTCTCCCCTGCCCGGACCAGCAGATCAATGGTCGGTTTTGAGACAGCGGTGGCGATCGTATCTTCCGTTGCCGGAGGGAGATGGGCGTTCATGGCTTCGGCCGGTTCGTCGGAACGACGGTATTCGAGGAGCAATCGATCTTCGATGCGCAGCCATTCGCGTCGCTCTTCATTGTTGATGTCGGTGTAGGGGCTCTGACGAAACCGGTCATGTGACGGAGTCATACCGAACCTCTGCGGTGGAGGAGAACGACCGAGGCATGTGGCTTGGGCTCGCGCCCGTCAAGCTGCACGATGTATCGTGACACGTTCGGAGGCAACTTGTCCGCTACTTTCACGTAATTGGCGCAGGTGTCGTTTCACTTGAGCGGCATCGGTGAGTTGCGCGGATATCCCTGCTTGCGCCACCAGGATGGCCGCGCGAACTTCTTCATCCATGCTCACCAGTCGTTGTGCGACTGTGCGATCGAGTTCGCAAGCGGCAAGGCTGAGTCCGCGCGCGCTATAGCAGGCGTCGACCTGATCCCAATCGCCGGCCCGAGCGGCCTCCAGAGCTTGGATGGTGAGCCGTTCGATGGAGCGGCGATCGTGGAGAGAACCGGTATCTCGGGAACTAGCTGCCGACATGGGCCACCGCTTCCTGCCGTGCGACAACCTGCCAGCCTTCTCGTAACGTCGTGAGGCAGCGAACCGGTCCGTCCAGGTGCTTGCCGTTGTGTCGAAGATTGGCCTGGATACATTGCTGCACCATGTAGTCATACAACCGGTGCAACGAGACCGCGATCTCCCCGCCTCGCTCGAAGTCCAGGACGCTGGACAGTTCTCCGACAATCGCGATACTGCGATCGAGAAAACGGGCCTTGTCCTTGTAGTTGTTCGTGAGAATGGCTTCCCGGGCTAGCTCCATCGATTGAATCGCGGAGTCGTACAGCAACACGATCAGTTGCACCCGGTTGGCGGTCATGACTTGAGTCTGTTGATAGGCGTTCGCGGCAGTGGCGATCATAGTGACCTTATAACTTAGCTGAGCGCCTGAAGGGCGCTGGTTTGTGATTGTAGTTTCTGTAACAACGCATCCAACGAGGCGAATTGAAGTCGCAGGCGCTCCTCGTATGCCGCAGCCACGTCTTCCTTACGGCCGATTTCATCGGTCAGCCGGCTGATCTGGCTGGTGATGGAATTTTTTCGAACGGTGAAAGCGCCGCTGTCGACGCTGTCGAGGACATCGACTGCGTTCACCAGACGGTCGGCAATGCCGCTGGAGCTCGACTGCGTCACGAACAAGGCCCGTGTGGCGGCATAGTTGCTCGCCATCGCCGAGTCCAACTTCGCGTCTTCGACGGTGAGGGTCCCGTCGCGTTCCGTTTTAAATCCGACCGCGCCGAGCGTCTTGTAGGTGGAGAGTCCGCTGACCTCCCCCGAGATGGCCGTGCGCAACTGGCTCAAGACGTTTTTCGCCGTGCTCTCGTTGAAGAAGATCCCGCCGGTCTTCGTGGTGATGTCGTACGTGGTCCGCTCGTTGACGAACTTCACGATGTCGTTGTAGGCGGTCACCAGGGTTTTGATATTGGTCTTGACGCTCTCCGGATCCGTGCTGATATTCACCGTGACCGGTTCCGGATCGGGAGTCGTGACGGTTTTCGACTTGAGCGTGAGCGTGACGTCCGGAATCGCATCGGTGATGACGTTGGAGGCGCGCTCGATGGAAATCGTGGTTTGGTCGGGATCGCCGATCACCACGATGGCGTTCTGCCCGGCCTGCAACGTATCGGTACCGCCTGTCCCGCTCGTGTTCGTGAGGTCGAGAGTGGTCGTATCGGCCACAACCGTGATGGTATTGTCCGCGCCCGATGAGGTGGCGCTCAAGGTTAGCCGGTAAGCCGGGCTCGCTTCTGTTCCGGTATTGATCACGGAGGCGGTGACACCGGCTCCCAGATCGTTGATCGCCGAACGGAGATCGTCGAGCGTGGCGCCTGCGCTGAGGCTGACCGTTTGATTCGTTCCGCTGCCGACCCGAAAGGTAAAGGTCCCGGCGCCGCTCGAGATTACCTCAGTCGTGCCGGAGACAGCCTTGGCGGCTTTGTTCGTAACTTGGTTGGCTTTGGCCAGCTGAGTGACCTGTACCGTATAACTGCCGGTCGCAGCTCCTGCCCCGGCTTGAGCCGTGAGAATAGTATCGTCGCTGACGGTGCTGGTCGATCGATTGAAGCTGCTGGGAAGCCGGAGCGCATTCGCGGCGCTCTGAAGCGCGAGGAGCTTGTTGCCGAGCGCGCCATAATCGGTGAGTTTGGTCTGGAGATCTTTCTTCTTCGCCGTCAATGCGTCGATGGGCAGGCGTTGGACTTTGGCCAACTCGGAGACGACTTGACCAAAGTCCACACCATTTCCTAACCCGCCGAAACTAATCGCCATGACATCCCTTTCATGCCGTGAAGCAGGTTACACCTTATGGTGCAGGAGCAGCCCGGTCGGCGTCTCCAACCTCTTCGCAAGATCGATGACTTCCTGCTGCGGAATCTGGCGGATCACGGTTCCTGACTCCCCGTCCATGACCTTCACCACCACCCGATCAAGATCCGGATCGACAGTAAACTCCAATCTGGAGTCTGCCTTCTGGAACACCTCGCGTACTCGCGACAGGGCCTGTTCCAGATCCTTCCCTTTGACTTCAGGCGTGGACGCTTCAGGTTCAGGGAGCTGGGCCTCAACCTTCTTTTCAACGGCATGTTGAGGTCCGCTCTGGCTCGCATGGGTGGCGGCTGCGGGGAGGTCCTTATGATTCGAAACCTGGTGGACCATATTACCCTCCTAGGGTCAATCCGTGGATAGCCCTCCCCGAAGGGAGGGCTATCCGGCGGCTGATGCCTTATCCTCGCAGCAGCGCCAAGGCTTGCTGTGGCAACGAATTGGCTTGCGCCAAAATTGCGATGCCGGATTGGGTGAGGATCTGGTTCTTCGTGAACACAGATGTCTCTTGGGCAATATCCGCGTCTCGAATCCGAGATTCCGCCGCGGTAAAGTTCTCCGCCGTGACCGTCAAATTCTGGATCGCGACTTCGAACCGGCTTTGAATCGATCCATAATTCGCGCGGGCGGTTGCCACCGCGCTGATCGCGCTGTCGATATTGGAAAGCATGGTCTGTGCGGCTGCTGCCGTCGACACACTCGCGCCGGTCAATCCGACCGCCGCGACGTCGAGATCGGCCAATGCCACATTCAACGAATTGCCCGATCCACTCTTGAAACCAATGAAGACTTCAAAAGTGTTGCTGCTTCCGCTCAGGAGCGGCTGACCGTTATATTCGGTCGTTGTTGCAATTCGATCGATTTCCGAACGTAACGCCACAAACTCCTGGTCCAGGTAGGAACGCTCGGTCGCCCCGAGCGTCCCGCTGGCAGACTGAGTCGCCAGCTCACGCATACGAGACAACAAGCTGCCGACCGTGGCCGCGGCGCCGTCGGCGACCTGAGTCAAGCTGATGCCGTCACCGGCGTTTCGATTGGCCTGATTGATACTGCGGATCTGCGCCCGCAATGTTTCGGACACGCCCAATCCCGCGGCGTCATCCGCCGCACGGGTGATTCGCAAGCCCGAGGACAATCGTTCAACTGAACGCCCCAATTGGGCTTGGTTGATCGACAGGTTACGCTGGGCTGCCAGAGATGAAACGTTGGTATTGACGACTAATGCCATGACTACTTCCTCCTGAAGCTTCCGCACTACTACCGGAACGTCGCCAGCGTCCGTGCCGACGAGATGGTAGCCAGGTTTGGTGGAGATGTGGCCACATCCCCGCTGCGCCTTGCTACCGTATTGCTGTGCCCCTTATCGGTAGGCTGTCGGGAAGACTTAAGAGCGCCGTGCCAGGCAGGAAACGGGTGCAATGGGAGGCATCATTCGTTGAAGTGGCTCATCGGAGAACAACGGGCACTAAGCAGCCTGACTGGACTCAGCGAGCAGGGGTAATAATTCATACTCCAACAGATCCGCGACACGGATGGGATCGGCGAAGGTTCGCGCACCCAGGAGTTCCTGTATCCATGGAAGGAGAGGAGCGGATGAGAGTCCTGCCACACCCTGCGTTTGTCCGGCCTCCAACATTTCCGTATAGTCTGCAAGACGGCCCAACCAGGAATCGATGGTTCCCACCTGCCCGGTTCCCGAACGTAGCGGGCCGAGCAGGCCCAGGCCATCGGCTCGCAACTGCGCGGCAAACCGATCGATGGCCTGTTTCGCATCTGTGATGATGGCGTGCAGCGATTGAGATCGTCCGGCCACCTCGCCCACATCTTGTCCCCGTTGATTCAAAAAGGCCGGATCCAAATCCCTATCGTTGATGCTCTTCCCGCCGACCGTCAACGACGTCACAATCCGATGTTGGGCATGGGCTTTGTCGCTGAGAAACGCCAGGGCGTTCATGAGAGACGTGTCATCCGGCAGTTGCCACTGTTCGCCGTCGAGCGTGATATGCATGATCAGGACTCCTTTGGCCGAGTGTCAAACGTACGTCTGCTGTCGCTATCCGATAGGCGCCATGGGAAGAGCCATCCTGGTTCCACGCGGTGCGAAACCTTGCGGTGTCTTGAAAGCACGGAAACCGGCCGCGACCGCATGCAGCCGGTTCTGCCAGCGTCGATAGGTTGCAAGACGGGCTTCTGCCATGCCGGTCAGTTCGTGGCTGTCGTCATTGTGGGTATCCCGCACCAGGGCTACGGCCAGGGATGCGGTGGCCGGGAATTGGAGACTGAGCGCCACAATGGTCTGACGCGCCCTGTTCTCCTCGAGTTGCATCTGCTGCAAGGCACTGACCGGCAACGGCCGTCTGGCGGTTAATCGCACCATTTCCTTCGCTCTTGAGACCAACCCGGCTGCGAGAGGGAGAACCCGATCCAGGATCGCCATACTCTCCTTCCAGTCGGGCGGAGGCTCCGAAACCATGGGGACCAGACTGGGACGGCCCGTAAATTGTTCGAACCAGAACCGACGCCAGAAGCGGCCATACCAGCCGATCGTCGGATCTTCCCGTCCCGCGCAAATATCGGCACCGCCCAGCCCGTCCTCATCCACGCGGGAGCGAAAGATCTTGATACCGGTCAATGTTGCCGGAAATGCGGCTCCAGTGAGTACATGCAGGCACAGCGAGGCAATTTGATCCGGCACCAGCCGGTCTTTACAGGCGTGGTGCAGACAGACCTGATCAAATCCACAAGGCGCGCAGCCCATATCCGGCTGAACGATCCAATGCCCCGGTCCATAGGGGCCCGTCTCGCGAAAGTCGACATGCCCGACCGAGAGATCGATCACCGGAATGCCCGCTCCGACTGCGAGGTGCATCGGGCCGGTGTCGTTGGTCAGCAGGAGTCGGCACTGGGCCAGCACCGCAGCGAGCTGAGGCAGTGTCGTCCGCCCCACCGCGTCGCAGAGAGGCGCGGATCCGCCGGCTTTCCGATAGGCCATCTGGGCGGTTTCAATCGCCTTCCGCTCGCTCTCCGTCCCGATGAAGACATACCCGACCCGTGTCTGCCGACTCAGCACCGCCAGGGTCTGACCGAAGAGTTCCGGCCGCCAGGCCTTCATCGGATCGCTGGCCCCGACTTGCACCGCCATCCAAGGCATCTGTTGCCCGCCGTGCGGTTCAAAAAAGTCACGCGCCCATTGCGCCGTGCCCGGAGGAATGTCGAGCGACAAGGGCGCAAACGGTCCGGTCCCGCTTCCGCCCAAGGCGTAGATATCCACCAGATTGAAGTGATTGAACTGCCGTTGACTGTGCACATCGGTCAAATAGGCCATCCACGGGTTATGGATGACCACGTCCCCGTCTTTCGGAGACGCGATGCCTCGAATTTCTTTGGCCCCGACGTAGGAGGCCAGCAGTCCGCTCCGGCGATTGAAGGTCAAATTGACGACGCGGTCGTAGCCGGCCTCGATTAACGGCGCTGCCCAGTCAGTCATCTCACGGTAGAGCGTGACGACATCCTTCGTTTGCGCCCGACTCTCGTCGACCAGGCGATGAAAGTCATAATCGATGATGTGCCGGAGATGAGGCAGGAGTTTCGCGATCGGAGCAAACCGTTCATCCACGACCAGATCGACGGCGACCCCCGGCCACTCATGCTGGAGGCGCTGCAGCAGGGTGCCCATTTGGACGAGATCGCCCATCCGGGTGATATTGATGAGAAGCACTTGCTTATTCATAACAGATCGCGTGTCTCGCTCCGGTATTCATCCAACATCAACACCATCAATTCTTCCCGCTTGAGCGTCGCGGTCGAGCCTTTGCTGCGGATTCGTGCGGCGACATCCTTCAGCTCGACCCGCTGTCCGGCAGGAAAGTCCTTGAGCAACGATTCCAGCGGAACATCCCCGGCGCAACGCGACAGCAGGGATTCCTGCTGCCGGTCTCCCCGCAGCACGGCTCCGACTCGATCGGGCTGAGACAATCCGATATGTCCCAACAAGTCCCGCATTCGATGCACATAGGTATGCGCACCCAGGACACGTGCGCGGGCTGCAGCGGCCATAGCCTGTCGAGCGGCAGGATCTCCGAGCCATCGATCCACGAGTCCGGGGACTTCATCGAAGTTCCCGAACGAGAGCATCTCCCGGTCGGTGAAAAAGTCCGGCAACTGGGAGCGGGAATCGACCAGCTGAAACGCGCCGCAGGCTGCCAGTTCAAAGGTCCGTGGATTGACGAAATCGGCTTGCGGGTCGAGGCCCGCGCCGGTCGTGGAATGGACATTTAAATTGATCGCTGTGGCGTTGAACACCTTCATGCAGGTGTCGGTATCGATTCGCGCGCCGTTGAGCTGCAGCACCGAGTCAAGCTCGTCGGCCCCGTCCCACTCATTTCCCCAGAGTTTGAACGACCAGGGTCGGCGTAGCAGTGCCGGGAACAGGCGCCGGCGATTGGCATATCCCGCGCCGACGAAGGAGACATCCGCACCATAGATGCGCCGTTCTTCATCAGACAGATCCATCGGGCGATGCAACTCAGGGTCTGCCGCCATGGGCAGAAAGCCGACATGCCGCGCACCCGCCTGCCGGAACGCATCGAGACAGGCCCCCTGCTGGAACACGAACCAGTAGTCATACCCCGGTGCCATCTGTTGCCAATAGGTCAGGTGGCGATAGTTCTCGACGAACCACATGGCGGTCAGCAGCTTCTTCCTCCGGAGATGTTCGAGCACCGGCAAGGTCAACGGCGCCTGAGCCAGGGACAAGACGAGGTCGGGAGGTGACTCGGCCAGGGAGGCCAGGGTCCATTGGCTCAACACTTCGGCCAAGCGACCTTGCATCAGTTGGCGATTGCGCGCATCTTTCAGCGCCCCCATGGCCTCGTAACTTGACGCATGTACACTGTGATCGATCCATTGCACCTTGTGCCCGATCGTTTCCAGTGCCCGTCTCACATATCGTGCAATCGGCAGCGAACCGCCGTAAATGGGCCCTACCAGTGCGATCGTGAGCTGCCCGCCGGTCTGGCGCGCTACTCCGCGCCGCAAGGCCTGCTCGAACGTGCTGCGGAAGTTCGCATCACTGTGTGTGGCCGGAGCATAGGACAGACAGCGCAGGGGGCGGCCCGTCTTGCTCAGCCGATCAGCGATCTCGACCGGCGTACCGGAGAGCCAGAGGATGTGCTCGGCCCATGATGCGAGGGGCCGCGCGACGAGCGCGTCATGGAATTCGTCGAGGTCGGAGATCAGCACCGCAACCGCAATCTCCGGCGCCACTCGTTTCCGAAGAGCCGCAACGTGGTACAGCAGCCCGACGCCGGCCACGACGACGGTCTCGCCTGCCCGACAGGCGGGCGCATGGGTGTCGGCCCATGATTCCGCTTCGCGGATCGGATCATAGGCGCTGTGAATCCACCGCCCGGATCGCCGAGCCGAAGGGACGCCGCTCCGTGCCGGCTCGATTGTAAGGACACCGCCGGCCGAAGTCGTCACGGCCGCGGCGAGGGATGTATCCCTTGCGGCCAACCAGGCAATGTTGTCCTTGAAGAGCGTCATGCGGCAACCGATTCGCACAAGGTTGGAGAGAGCGCGCGCCAGACAGTCGCGCGGGCGTCCTCGACGCCCTCCTCTTGTCCGGATCCGTCCTCAAAACTCGTCCCCCATTGGTCCATGCGATTCCTCCAGAGGATCCAATCGGAGGCGGCACGACGTTGGTCATCGCAGATCAACGCGATACTTTCCATGATAGGCCAGCACTCCGGCTGGGCTTGCGTCGCATGTTGATACACCCAATGCCCTTCACCGTAGGGGCCGGTTTCGTGCACCCGGGCATGAGAAAAATAGAGTCCGATGGCCCGACTGCCCATCAACGTGCCCAGATGGAGCGGGCCGGTATCGGCACCGATCACCCAGCGGCATGCATGGAGGAGCTTCATCAACTGAGGGATGCTTGTGCGGCCGGTCGCGTCCCAGACACGTCCTTGGAGCAAGGCGGGAATCGATTCGAGAATGGCCTGTCCGGTTTCACGCTCGCGCCCGCTTCCGATCAGCACGACCTGTCCTTCGTCTGTCCGTGTCAGAAACTCTTGGGTCCACCGGCCCCATGTGGCCGCCGGGATGCAACGATCCGCCTCGCCCGCCCCGGTCACCAGCGCAACCCAGAGCCCCTGCCGCTCACCGATGGAAGCGAGGTCATCAGGCAGCTCGACGGCCGGAGGCTGGAAGCGCGGCGCCCGGCCACGTGGCTTGACTCCGCTCATGCCGCACCAGGCATCAGCCAAATGAACCCGATTGTTCCCGCGTCGTGTCGCGATATGCCGGAGATACTCGGTCCATGGACGTGCGCGCGCCTCTGTGCGGTCCTGCTGGTCCTCACGCGAGAAAGGGCCTGTAAAGAGCTGCGTCATGAGACAGCTCCGTGCATGCCGATTCAACGCATACACATGCTCGTACGCCATGTTGCCGAGAGACGCGACGTAGGCCTGCATGGCCTGCAAGGTCTGACGTGGGTTCTCTTTCCACTGATGGGTCCAGGCATGCCATTGTGCCCCGTCCCAGGGAATGACACGGCCCAGACGACGGGCTCCGGAGAGGACGCTCGTCAAGGGAGCGGCACACAGGACATCCAGTGTTCGTTCCGGATACACTTCCTGCAACGCCTCGATGGCGGGAAGCGTTTGAACCAAGTCGCCCAAGCGCGCCAGTTGAATCACCAGGTCGCGGCATTCCGGTGAGGGCTCATGCGGCATGGTTCGGCACCAGATGGCGTTCGGATTCGGCCAGTTGTCTTGCCAACTCGTCCATGCCTTCGAAGGTCGGCGCCATGGCACGCAGCCAGTCATATTCCCGCTGCGCATCCGCTCGACGTCCTGCTCTCAACAATACTCCGGCGAGGGCAAATCGCATAGCAATATTGCCCGGATTGCGGGCGACAAATGAGGAGAGGCGTGATGCGAGCACATCCCAGCTTTGGAGCATCGTGCCGCATTTGAGCATCCAGTGCATGCACTCTTCGTCGTCCGGTTGCTGCGCGCAGACTGCGGTAATTTCCGACCAGGCTCTCTCCGGCCGGTTGTTGCCGATCGCGGCCATCACCAGCCCCATCGCCGCTTTTCGCTGATCGGCTCCCCCGCGTTTGGCTTCCTCAAATGCCCGTTCTGCTTCCGCATAGGCCAGCCGTTGCATCGCGACGATCCCGCGCAAGAGCCAGCCTTCCCCGTGTGATGGTTCATGTTCGAGCAATGCCGTCAAATGACGGTCAGCGTCGTCGAACTTCCCGATCTCCAACGCGTGCTTCGCCAATCCGACCCTGGCGTAGGAATCTTCCTCCAAGGTCAGGATGCGTTCCCAGAAGGGGATCGCCAGTTTCGGTTGCCCAACTCCACTACAGAGTAAGCCCCCCCAGCGCAAAATCCAGACATCGGCTGGCCATTCCTGCACGCGTCGTAGGTACGCGGCGACTACGTCGTTCTCCTGACGCAACGCCGCACGTTGAGTATCTGCCAGCATCGCTCGCTGCGTGCTGGTCTTCGAATCCGCAATCAGTTCTAACTTGTAGCGGAGCAGGTCGTCTTGGACGTAGCTGTGGATCGCATAGCCGTCTTCAAAATGCAGGAGGTCTTCGTCAGCCAACCACCAACAGGCGCCCCAACGCTCCTGGAGTCGTCGACCGTTCTCTAGATCATGGGTCTTCCGTCCCGGGGTTTTACTTTCCAAGTGATACAGCACACTCTTCGGTTGGTAGACGATTTTCCACTGCAGTTTCCTGATCTTCAGGCAGAGGTCGACGTCTTCAAATCCGTTGCGGTAGCCTTCATCGAACCCCCCGACCTGTTCGAAGACGTTTCGACGGACAAGCATGCAGGCGGCCGTGAGACATTGGAGCTCACGCCGGTGGGATACACAGGCCGCTTGGGCGTTACCGCCGCGATAAAGATGGTAGGGCATAAACCACTCTCTCGAAAACGCAACTCCGGCATGTTGAATCGTGCCGTCCTCGTACAACAGTTTGCTTCCCACCACCGCCACATCGGAATAGGCGCGGACCTCCTCGACCATGGCCGACAGCCATCCCTTGAGTGGAATCGTGTCGTTGTTGAGAAACACCAGGAATTCACCGCGTGCAGCGTGTGCGCCTTGATTGCAGGCCTTAGAAAATCCGAGATTCTGCTCATTTCTGATGACCTTGACATCGCCGCCCAGGCTCTGAAGAAATGTCTCCACCCCATCCGTCGAGCCATTGTCGACCACCACGACTTCATAACTCACGCCATCCGTTACCTCGGCCAATGCTCTCAGACACTGCTCAGTTAACGCAGCGTTGTTCCAGACTGGGATGACGATCGAGCAGTCATAGGCACGAGCGGCAGGAGTCTTCTTGGTGATCGAACCCTCAAACGCCAAAAGACTCTTCTTCTGAGCTTCCAACACGCCAGACAGCCGCTCCGCGCAGGGTCGATATTTGTGATAAATCAGGTCCATCGTCCGTCGATAGGTATCACTCATGCTGCTGCTCATCGAAGAGCCATCCCTACGCCACGTGAACTCGGCCGTAGTCTTCTTGATATGGCAAAAGGGATAATGAAGCGCCATACGAATCCAGAGATCCCAGTCTTCGTGAGCAAAGAGGGATTCATCAAAATATCCTCCTTGATCGAGGCAACTACGTTCATGCATGACTGTCAGCACCGGAATATAATTGCGAATCAACAGCTCTCGCGGATCAAAATCACGTGAATACGGGAGGTCTCGTCCGGTCGCCACGTAGTGCTCCCCTTGCCGACTTTCATGGATTCTCCACGCATCTGTATAGGCGATTTTGTGCTCGCCTCGCTGCAATGCCGCGAGCAACGTCTCTAGGTGATCGCTACAATAACGATCATCATCGTCGAGGTAGGCGATGTATGTACCCTGCGCGGCTCGCAGCCCCGAATTGCGTGCAGCGGCCAGACCGCAATTGTGTGCATGTTGAATAGCTATAAGCCGCGCACCGGCATGGAAGCCGTCGATGACGGAGGTGACATCCTGCCCGCCGTCATTGACGACGACGATCTCGAAGTCCTGGCACGTCTGTGCAAGCACACTCTGAATCGCTTCTCGAAGACGATCAGGGCGGTTGTAGGTTGGAATGATCACGCTGACCAGTGGTCGGACATCGAAGGGAACGGCCGAGATAGCCTGCCCCTGTTCATCCGGCGCTTGCCATGCCCACACTTGATAAAAGGGAATGAGTTTTCGCTGGTAACACTCGGCAGAAGTGGGCGCAGGAAGGAATCTGAAACTTGGCAACTCAATGCTGACGCGATCATTGCCGAGACGAACGAACTGATTGCCGATGAACAGACGCTTGAGGTCAGCTTCCGTTAGCCAATCTTCAATCGGCTGATTTGGCGGTGCAAGCTTCTTCCACAGATCGAAGACTTCCGCTCGCGGCGTCGTGACAATAACATGCCCGCCAGGTTTCACCAAGCGGCGAATCATGGCTACGAATTGAGCCTGACCGGGTCGAGGCACATGCTCGATAACCTCCGAGCTGAGCACCACATCAAACGGCTGGAAATCGGCGCGTTGCAACAGCGTCTCCGCATCTCCAGCATGGAACCGCAAATGAGGATAGAGTTTTCGACCATGTGTCACCACAGCGGCAACCGGTTCGACGCCTGTGCAATCACCATATGCTGATGCCATGTTCGTCAACCACCCTCGGCCGCAGCCGAGATCCAGAATCCGGAGACGCGAGGTCTCCCCTTTTCGAACACGCAGTCTTACAATGTGTTCCAGGTAGGCAGCAATCTTGACCCACCGAGCCGTTTCATCATTGTTCGGCTCAGGAGTCGACCATTCCGGATTCTTGATGAACAACTCGGCATAATAGGCCGCTTCATGTGCGTGCTCATCCATACCGGACGTTTGACTATGCATCAGCACTCCTTGTTGTTCTTTTAGTAGAGAGCTCGGGACGGCCGTCGATATCTTGGCGAGTTGCTGAAATAGTTGCAGAATTTCATTCGTAGGATGGAGTGCACAGACTCGTGCCAGCTTCTCGGTGTGCGCCGGGTTCAATTGTGAAAGACGTGCCCTCGCAGAGATCTGTAGGTCCTTACTGAATACATTTGGATGATGCATCACCAAGTGAGCCTTCACGAGCTCCTGATTGGCGTGTACTTGCGCAACCATGGTCCCGGGACGGTTGCGATACAAGAACAACGGCTTCCCCAGATGGTGAGAGCGGAACCCCTTCTTGGCTGCAGAGAGCCAGAAACTCCAATCTTCTGCGCCAAGATACATGGCCGGGGAATATCCGCCGACCGTCTCCCACACCGTACGTCGATAGAGAGAACAATAATCGTGCACATTACTCTGAAGCAGTCGCGCTAATGTGGAGCTATCCTTGCGATGGATATGCGACGCTTCGCCGAAGTTCTGTTCGTCTACATAGACGACGGCAATTTCCGCATGATGATCGAGAATTGACACAGTTTCGTTCAGGTAGTCGGGATGCAATCGATCGTCGGCATCGAGCGGAAGCAGATATGGTCCTCGAGCGGCTCGGATTCCGGCATTTCTTGCATCCGCGAGACCGCCGTTCGTCTTACGAATGAGGCGAATACGATAAGTCGAATATTGTTCGATCAGTTGAGCCGCAACTGCTGCCGTGTCGTCAGGACTTCCATCGTCGACGATCAAGCATTCCCAATCGCCATAAGATTGCGCGATGACGCTTGTCACGGCATCCGCGAGAAAATGCGCTTGCTGATAACAAGGAATGATGATCGAAACCTTTGGGACAGCTCGGGGCCTCTCACCGTCGATCTCAGAATGCCGCACTTCTGAAGAGTGGTTCCTGGTCAATACGTGAGACGTGTTCGGGAGTCGTCCGTTACCCAACAGAGTCGGCTCACTACTCGGCTCGTTTGCGGTCGCGACGTCTATGTGACGACGTACCTTCAATACAGCGCTGAGTTGCAAGTCAGCGAACGTTGGTTCTCCCTGGATGGTCGATTGCTCGTTGTCTGAAAATGACGGGACGAAACCCGTGGCAATCCATGCGAGAATCTGTTGTATGCGCTTTTCAGCCGTATGATGGCAGAGCATTTTTCGATTCGCGTTCCGGGCCAACTCGTACGCGTACTCTTTCTGCCCGAGTACCGATACGATGCGCTGAGCCAACGTTCCCGGATCATCTTTAGGAAAGAGTAATATGTCTTTGCCTTCTTCAAACAGGGCGCGATTACGGGGACGATTCGTAATATCCCAGGAAATGACCGGCCTTCCCGCTGCCATCGCCTCATATACACGGCCGCCATATCCCTTTTGAAACCCAGGTAAATTGACGATGCACGCCCATGTCCTCAGGTTCTTCATCCATTGGGTAAATTCAGCCAATCGCACGCGTTGCAGATCGGATACATATTTTGGCAATAGGGCCTCTACGGCATCAGGGTCGCACGCTAACAGCTCAGCCGCCGTCAACTGCAACTGATCAAAGAGCTGCTGAATCGTAGACGGCGAAGAGCTCGGGGAAACCAACACACCATTCAGCCCGGGATGATCGAGCCATGCTTGGCGATGGCCGTAGGGTGTGCCGTGAAACGCCGCCACGCCATGTACTGGATGCTCGTCCGGAGGATCGATAAAGCGTTCCGGAACAAATGCAGGGCACCAGAACGCGGGTATTTTCCCCTTCGCATTGATTGAAGCGGCATCGACCTCATCAACCACAACCGCATGAGTCATATATGCGAGTTGGGCTTCGGCCACCGCCGCCCGCTTGGCCGTGATCGGTGAAAAGCGCTGCTCATCTTGAGTATATGAGAGCGATTCCATCACGAACCCCACACGAACCGGAGCCAGCGACGCAATCCATTCGAGAAGCCGACGATCATACTCAGAATGGACTAACCATACCCACACTAGGTCGAACTGCTTACCACGACACAATCGCTCAGCATACTGCAACCAGTTCGCGTCGGCCGGCGAGGACGATGGCGGGATAGCCGGAATCGTCAGGCACTCACACCCATTTGCCTCAAGTCCTTCTTGAATCGCAAAATGCGCTGGATACGTCCAAGCGCGAGCTTGCTTCCACGTTGGAAACTCCAACTGCAAGAGGAGCGCATGCTTGGTTGAGCGTGGTGCCATGATACGTAGAATGCCTTTCTACCCGATAGTTAGCCGTTCGGGTTCGTGGGATGGCCGAAATGACCAGCCGGCGCGGCTGCCGCTCGTGATGCGGAGGCGATGGTCAACAACGGACCCGTGCTGCTCGATCCGGTCGGACCGGCCCCCGCAGGCTGCGCGCTCAGGGCGGGTTCCTGTATACGGCTGAAGGCCCCGTCTCCCAGGCTGATGAGCTGCTCCTGCGATGCCCGCCCCGAAGCCGCGAACAGCTTTTTAGAAAGAAGGCGTGCCACGCGGACCAGCATGAGCGAGCCCCCGATGACCCCGTGTTTTTGCAGCATGGGTATCCAGCGCCAGGGGGCGGAGTAGATACTCACAAATCCTTCGTTCTGCAGGTCGATCAGGTCATGCGGCGTCAGTTCCCCGACCGTAGTGACCGCCGATCCATAGCGGCGATATTCGGAGAAGTCCTGGGTCATCAGCTTCACGCCCTTCTCGCCGTTCACCGCCAGCTTGTGGAACTCGGTCCCCGGATAGGGCACGGCGATGGCAAAATTCGCTTGTTTGACTTCTCTGGCTTGTCGCAAGAATTTCAACGTTGCCCGGACCGTCTCTCGGGTCTCTCCCGGCAATCCGATCATCACGGAGTTCAACGCCTCGACTCCGTATTTGTTGCAGATGCCGTTCGCTTTCACGTAG
Organism: Nitrospira defluvii; assembly: GCA_000196815.1. GTDB lineage: Bacteria > Nitrospirota > Nitrospiria > Nitrospirales > Nitrospiraceae > Nitrospira_A > Nitrospira_A defluvii_A. Next base: position 2,279,383 of record FP929003.1, on the reverse strand, counting down.
TGCTCCAGCGGGACCTGCTTTTTCATCGTCTTCCGTATTTCGGGGTCGACCGTTTCGAGCCCGAACGACAGGCGGATGAGGCCGCTCTTAACCAACCGGGCGATTACGTCTTCCTCGACGAGGTTTGCCCTGGTACTGCCTTCGAATGTGATCTGCAGGCCTTCCCGGTCGATCAAGTCGCAGATCTCCAGAATGTGGTCCTTCCAGAGCGTCATGACATCGTCGACGATGTAAAAATGCCGGGTGCCGAATGTCTCCACGACCTGCTTCATTTCATTCACGACCGATCGCGGAGAGCGCACGCGCATCTCAGTGGTTTTCAACGCTTCGGAGGCGCAGAAGATACATTTCCAGGGACAGCCGCGCATGGTCTGAATCGATGTGAACGGCAGACGGCCGCGTAGCGTACCGAGTTTGTACCGGGACATCGGCAGTCGATGTCGCGCAGGAATCGGCAAGGCGTCGAGATTCGTGATGTCCTCCGGCTGACCGGTGGAGACCACCTCAGCGTCACGCCGATAGATGATCCCGGCGACCGACGACAGGTCCTTGCCCTGTTCACAGGCGTTCAGGAATTGGGGCCAGGACTCCTCCGCCTCCCCGATGAAGGCATAGTCGAAGCAGCTCAACAGCGCCTGCTCCTTCATGATGGTGATATGAGGGCCCCCCACGGCGATGGGAATGTCCGGAGCCAGGCGCTTGATGCCTTCGGCCACGGTTTTGCTCAGGTGAAAAAACGGGCTCGTCGCCGTGAAGCCGATGAGATCCGGCTTCATCGCGACCGCCCGCTGCACCATGTCGTCCAGCGAAACCTGCTCGGATTCGCCGTCGAGGATCGTGACGTTGTGGCCGTGGCGTTCCGCAATCGCGGCCAACAGCGCGAGGTTCAACGGCGGCCAGGTCGAATTCCGGCGGGCGAAATGGCCGAACAGTCCGTAGGCCCCGGTCCATGTGGGATACAACAACAAGACGTTCATACATCACCTCACGTGAGCGACCACTGATCCATCATCGACTCAACAGACCCAGCGCACTTTGACGGTCCACCCGTTACGGCTGTGCCCGATCGTTCCGGCGAACGACGTCTGGGTATTCCGGGTTCATCCACCCTTCGGCCGGCTCGATGACCATGTTGGCGCGGAATTCTTCACGAGGCAGATAGGGATACATGTCTTCAATCGGCGTCTTCCATCCGAAGATTCTTGGCTCGTAGGTGTGGAATTCATGCATGTCCACATCACAGACCACGGGGCCGTCGAACCGAAGCACCTCGTCGATCTTGGCGTCCATCTCGGCATGGTTCGCGATGGCGACCGTCTTGATGCCGTAGGCGTGCACGATCTTGAGAAAATCCGGCGGGTTGTACCCTTTCGGTCCGCAGGCTTCTGCGCGGCCCTGAAAGTTCGTCTCTTGATAGGCCTTGGTGATTCCATAGATGTGGTTATTGAGAATGAAGGTCTTCACCTTCACGGCGTAATTGATGAATGTCTGCAGTTCCTGCGGATTCATGTTGAATCCGCCGTCACCGATCGTGCAGACGACTTGACGGCTCGGCGCGGCAAACCAGGCGCCCATCGCTCCGGCAAACGAGAACCCCATCGGCGAGTTGCCGTTGTTGGTCAGGTTTCTCTGTCCATACTTCGTTTCAAACGCATGGTTGCTGACGACGATATTCCCGCCGCAGTCCCCGACCAGAATATCCGTGGCACCCATTTTTTCGGAAAGGCGACGCATGAAGGCATAGGGGTGGACCCGCTCTCGCTGGTCGAAGAACTCGGGCCGGACCGGGTCGTACTGGCGTTTCCACTCCATTACCCGTTCTGTCCACCCCGAATAATCAGGCAACGGTTTACTGCGACGATCCAGGGCGATCAAGAGGCGCTGAGTGAACACCTTCGCATCGCAGAGAATGTTCACATCGAACGGCACCTGCTGAAACTTCCGCTGCACCATCGCCGGGTCAATTTCGACGAGATACTTCTTGGCCTGGCGCGCAAAGCTTTGGACGTTGCCACCGGTGATGCGGCCGGAGATACGGCTGCCGATCGACAGCAGCAAGTCACTGTTTTGAATGCCGAAATTGCGGCCGGCTCCCCCGTACGTCCCGACCCGTCCGCCGTAATTTTCGTAGTCCGAGCTGATCACGTCCAAGGCGTTCCAGGTCGGAAAGCAGGGCACGTTCAGCCGCCGCCCCAAGGCGCGTACATCATCCTGGGCATTCGCGAGCCGCGCGCCGCCGCCGACGAGAATGACCGGTCGTTCAGCATGTTGGAGTTCTGCGATGAAACGGGCGATCTGCTCATCGACCACGGTAAGGTCGAAGCCTGCGGCGGCGGGAGGCTCAAACCCGATGAGCTGCTTGGCATCGATCAGTGTCTTTTGGACATCAAGGGGAATATCCAGCAGCACCGGTCCCGGACGTCCTTCCTGACAAAGCCACAGCGCCTTCTCCAATTCATATCGCACGTCTTCAGGCTTGACGATCATCTTGGCGTACTTTGTGACCGGAGCCGCCATGGCGACGATGTCGGTCTCCTGGAATCCGATCTGGCGAATGGCAGGATCGGGCCGGAGAAACCGGGAGTTGATCTGGCCGGTCAGAAACACGCAGGGCACGGAGTCGTAAAAGCAGTTACCCATTGCCGTGAGAAGATTCATCCCGCCCGGTCCGCTCGTGGCGATGGCCACACCGGGGACACCCTTCACCTTGGCATAGGCCTCGGCGGCGAACCCGCCGGCCTGCTCATGCATGACGGCGACGTATTCCGTGGCGGCGGTGCGGGTGAACGCATCGATGAGGTCGCCGTTTGCGGCGCCATAGACCACAAACATCTTGTCGATTCCCCGTTCCGCTAATGTATGGATGATGAAATCCGCAACCTTGATCATGACCGTTCCTTTCCCCTCTTGCCCCCTAGGCAGCTGCATTCGTGGCCTCATCCTGATACCGGCGCCGGACCTGGCGTCGGCACATGTCTGCCACGTGTGTAGCGACGTGCGGTCCGAACGTGCGGTGCAACATGTTCAGATACTGCGGATGCGTGAAATACTCGATAAAGGCCCGATCGCGGAATGCCAGGACCTGCGTCGCCGTGAGATGGTCGGTCGGTAAGGGACGGCAGTCGTAGGCATGCTGTGCGTACCCGATCCATCCGGGGCCCCCCTGGTCATCGGGCAAAGCCCACTGTTTCTGCTTCGCCTGTGTGTAGAGCGGTGAACCGGGGTAGGCCATTGCACAGTAGAAGTTGGCCCACTCCGTATTGAGCGTGAGGGCCAGGTCCAACGTGGCGCGCATGCTCTCCATCGTGTCGTCGGGCAGGCCGAAGATATAGTTGGCCGCCACATGAATGCCGTACGAGCGGATCTTGTCGACCGTGGCCACAATGTCCCGTTCGCCGAAGCGGCCTTTTTCGACGCCGTCGCGGACATGCTGGCTTCCGGATTCGATGCCGAGCCCCAGCCAGGTAAATCCCGCCCGCGCGAGTTTCGCCAGCACTTCATCCTGGACCGTGTCCACACGGGCGTAGGCCCAGATATTGAGGCGGTACCCCCGCTCGATGATGCGATCGCAGATGCCGATCACATGCCGTCGATTCAGCACGAACATTTCATCGGGGATCTTGATATTGCTGATGCCATAGTCCCTGACCAGCCGGTCGATCTGACCAATGACGTTGTCCGGGCTCCAGGTCCGTAACATCGGAGTTCCAAACGGCGAATTGATGCAGCAGAAAGAGCAGGTAAACGGGCAGCCCAAACTGGTCTGGAGCGACGCATACGGTGTGCGCGCCTCCAGGTTCCCAAAACAGTGCCAGTTGTGCGCGCGATACCGGGTCATATCGAGGAGATCCCAGGCCTGCCCCGGCAACTCGCGATCCAGATTCGTCAGCAGTTGGGCCGGGGCATTCCCGACCGGCTCCCCCTTCTCCATGTGCCAGAGGCCGGGAACTTCGCGAAGCGAATGTTGCGGCGCGCGTAAGGCAATCACCAGGCCGAGAATCGTGGACGGGCCTTCTCCCTGGCAGACATAGGTATACGGCTCTTCCAGCAGGGTCCGTTTCGGCAGTGCCGAGGGGTGCGTGCCCATGACGAGCGTGGGAATATCGGCCAGCGTATTCAGGATTTCGCACACCGTCCGGCCGGCGGGCATACATTGTGTGGAGGCGGATGGCTGCTGCCCATAGATCACGAAGACTGCCAGTCTCGGCGCGATGACGGCGATCCGCTCCGCCGTCTGCTGGTGGTTCAACCCTTCTGCCTCGGCATCCAGAATGGCAACGGAGCAGCTGTGTTGTCGCAAGAACGTCGCGATCAAACCCGACCAGACCGGCGGTTCAATGGCGGCCAGATCGCGGCTCAGGTCCTGATAGACCTGCACCCGGCTGGGCGGAGTGACCAGCAACACGTCAAGCGGCTTGGACACGGCAACCTCCCAGTTGTTGCGCAAAGGCGATCGTGCGAGACAGACCTTCGTCCACATCCTCTTCCTGCCCGCACACGGCAATGCGAATGAACGACGCATAGGAGTCGCCGAAGCTACGTCCCGGGGTGACCGCCGTCTGATGATCGTCCAGCAGTCGCCGGCAAAAGGTCAGGTCATCGAGCCCGGTGCGCGCGATATCTACAAAGAGATAGAATCCGGACTCCGGCTTGTGGCAATGCAGGATGCCGGATCGATTGATGCGATTGTGGCAGGATCCGATCAGCCTGGCGCCCCGTGTTCGAACCTCGCTCGCATAGGTATCGAGCACCTTCATGCCGGCGAGGCAACCCAGTTGAGTGAACAGGGGGAGACAGGAATAGAGGGTCGAATTAGAGAGCGCGAGTTTTGCCGCCACGGCCTCATGGGCGCAGGCATATCCGGTGCGAAATCCCGGGATCGAGCATACTTTTGAAAAGGACGACATCGCCACGACATATCCGGCTTGCGCCGAGGCGAGGGTACAGAACGAGCCATCGAAGGTCAGATCGGCGTAGGTTTCATCGCTCAACAGCCAGATCCCCGCCTCTTCACAACGCTCCGCAAGCGCGCGCAAGATCATCGGATCGTAGAGGGCCCCCGTTGGGTTGTTGGCATTGTTGACGACGATCGCCCTTGGCTGGGCAGCCAGCGCGTCATCGATAGCCTGTCGGGTCAGATGAAATCCATCGCGCTCAGAAAGCGGCACCGGCGTGACCTGAAGTCCCTGATGCGCTGCAGCGGCCCAGTAGGAGGGGAACGCCGGCGTGAACAGCACCACGCGGTCGTCGGGGTTGCAGGTGATGTCCAGAAACTGGTGAATCAGGAGATTCGCCGGGCTGATCACGACTTGGGAGTCCGTCAACGCCTGGCCCGTCAACGAGGTGTATCGAGCCGCCAAGGCGACGCGTAATTCCTTCACGCCGGCCATCGGCGCGTATCCCAGTTGTTTCTCGCGAAGCGCCTGGACGGTGCCGTCGACGATCTCATCGGGCGGAGCCATGCGGGGACTACCGAGTTCCAGGTGATAGATGCGGTGCCCCTGCCGCTCCAGCGCTTGAGCTCGATCCATGACCCGAAACATCTCCTGCCCGATCAGGCGCTCACCCCGCGCTGAAAATGCCAATCGGCTCGGTATCTGTGACGCCGGGACTGTCTGATGAGCCATTACAGCAGCGATCCTTGTTCCTGATTCATGGACATGACCGGATAATGGACCGACGGATCTTTCCAGACTTCGCGAAAATGCGCGAGACGTTCGGGGGTGCCGATGTCGTACAGGGGGCTGGCGGTGACGAATCCATAACACGGTTCGGTGATCAGCAGCGGAAGTAACTCGCGCTCCAGAGACCAGGAATGACGCTTCGGAAACAACGCTTCGACGGTTCGATCGAACAAGTAGATGCCGGCGTTGTGATAGCCCGTCATTCTGCGGCGCGGCTTCTCCACCATGGACAGGAGGCGGTCGTCCTCCCCTAACGTGACGGCTCCGGTATCGTCCCGGGTGTCGGCTTGCGTGACCGCGATCGTCACGCGAGCGCGTTTACGGGTATGGAACCGCAGGAGTCGCTCCGGATCGAGCTCACAGAGGGAGTCACCGTTCAGCACCAAAAAAGGAGTGCTGCGAACGAGTTTCATGGCTTGTGCGACCGCTCCGCCCGTTCCCAGCGGAGTGGGGTCGCGGACGAACAGCGTTTCATACCCGCCGCGATGGCGCCCGAACCAGTCCTCGATCATGTCGCCCTTATATCCAGTGCTGAAAATGAATCGACGGGCGCCGTGCCGCAGGAAATGTTCGACGAGACACGCCACAAACGGGCGGCCATGAATCTCCGCCATCGATTTCGGGCGATCCGCCACGACCGATTGCAGGCGTGTACCGAGTCCCCCGCATAGAACGACCACATCGCAGCCCGCGAACCGGCCCATTGTCACGCCGCCTTTCCGAGTAACGCGGCCTTTAATTGGGAGGCCGTATCAGCCGAGTGTTGCGCCCACACGTCGTCGAGCATGAGATGATCTTCCTGATAAAACACGATCTGTGTCCCAAGACCTTCAAACTTAAACGGAACCTGTAACAATCCGGGCAGGGCCAGGCGAATCCGCTCATGGTCCTCGGGCTTGGCAAAGAGGAGCATGAACCCCCCGCCTCCGGCGCCCAACAACTTTCCGCCCAGTGCGCCGGCCGCTCTCGCCGCCGTGTAAATCTCGTCGATGGCCGGAGTCGTGATCCGTGACGTCAGGCGGCGCTTGAGCATCCAGGCTTCATGGAGCAAGGTTCCAAACGCATCCAGATCTCCGCCGCCGGTGAGGATTGCGATGCCCTCCTCGACCATCTGCAGCATGGCAAACAGTTCGGCTGTGCGTTGTTTCGTGCGATCGATCTGCTCGCGCGCCACTTCCGAGGCAATTCGGGAGAAGCCCGTGAAGTAGAGTTGCAGGTGGCTCTGGAAGGCGGCAAGCCGGTCGGGCTGCATGATGATGGGGGTATGGCCGATCTCTCCGTTCGGAAAAAACGTGGCCTTGCAGAGACTGCCATGCGCCGCGAGGACCTGATCCTGACACCCGACGGCCTCGCCCAGCACGTTCTGCTCGACGTGAATGGCCGCTTGGGCCAGCTGGTCCTTGCTGGGCATGATGTGCTGAAGCGCGTACAGCGTATGGAGCAGGCCGACTGTGAACGACGAGCTCGATCCCAGTCCCGTGCGTGCCGGCAGGTCTCCGTCGTGGTGAATCTCCAGACCGTCGTGGATGTTGAGATACTTCAGGACTCCGCGCACGGCTGGATGTTCGATGTCTTCATGGTTCTTCACCAGCTCGATGCGTGAATAAGCAATGCGCGTCCGGTGCTCGAAAAACGGCGGCAGGCGGCGGCAGCTGATGTAGCAATACTTATCGATGGTCGTGGCAAGGACCGCGCCGCCATGTTCACGGAACCACACGGGATAATCGGTGCCGCCGCCGAAGAAGGACATCCGGAACGGTGTTCGACTGATAATCATCGATGCCCTCCCCGTCCACCCGATCCCGAATCAGACATTGGCATACTGCCCGGCTTTGATGATCGTGTAACACTTCATCAACTCACGAATGCCGCGTTCCAAGGACCACTCCGGCTTGAACCCGGTTGCCGATAAACGCTGATTCGATACGATATAGTCGCGCTTGTCGGGGTCCTCGCCGATCGGCGCCTCGAACGACACGAAATGCGGAATGAGCGTCTGGATGACTCGGCAGAGTTCGAGTTTCGAGAGGTTGGCATCGTCCAGGCCCACGTTGTACGGACGATCTTTCATCTCGTCGAAGTGATCGATGGCATGCAGAAACGTCCGGACGACGTCCCGGATATGGATGTAGTTGCGTTTGCAATGCCCTTCGAAGACGACGACGGCGCGATCCTGCACGGCGCGCCAGACGAAATCGTTGACCAGCAGATCCATGCGCATTCTCGGCGACACGCCGAACACCGTGGCCAGACGCAACGTGATGGCGTTTCCCCGATCCAGCACCACCCGCTCGGCTTTGACTTTCGTTTCGCCATAGAGGCTGATGGGGCGTAGCGGCGACTCCTCCGTGCAGGGCACTCCCGGTTGCCCGATGCCATAGCCGCTGTTCGTGACGGGAAAAATGATCCGCTGCCGTGGAGAGGAGAGCTTGCACAAGAGCTGAACGGCCTCGAAATTCACCGTATAGGCTCCGACGCGATCACGGTCACAGAGCGGTGCCCCGACCAGCGCGGCAAGCGGAATGATGATGTCGGCCGTTCGCAGGAGATCGGTCAACACGCGTTCGTCCCGGCAGTCGCCCCGCACCACCTGGAAACCCTCCTCGCCGCAACAATCCATCAAACTGTTTTGGCGATACATGAAATTGTCCAGCACGGTGACCTTGTAACCACGATCCAATAAACGTTTGCTGAGCACGGAGCCGAGATAACCGGCGCCGCCGGTCACAAGCACATGGGTCGAGGCTGTCGTCATGATCGAACAAGCTCCCCTATGAATACGTAGCTGCTGAAATACAACAATGCCGTCACGCGGCCTCCAGGACAATCCGTGCGATGTGAGCCACATCCTGTTCGTTCATGGAGGCGTGATTGGGCAGGAAGAAGCCGCAATGATGGACGCGGTCCGCCACAGGGAAGCTGGTCTTCCCGTAGCGGTTCATCCAGAAAGGATGGAGCCCTAGATTGCCGGCGGAGAAGATTCTCGTTTCCACTCCTTCTGCGACCAACGCCCGGACAATTCGACGACGTTGCTCCGTCGAATCCGCCAGCAACCCGAAGGAGATGCTGGCGACCTTGCTCCCATTCGGCGGGCGCTGTGTATAGAACCGCCCACCCAAGTGCTGCAGGTACCGTTCATGATTGGCCTGCCGTTGCCCGGTCATCCAATCCAGTTTGTGCAGTTGCTCGATGCCGATAAAGGCATTGAGATCCGTCGAGCGGAGATTGAAGCCCGGCTCGTAAAACACGAAGGGCGAGTGGAAATCGTCGACCTGGTATTGTGTCACCAATGTCTGATGGCTGGTCTGGTCAAGGTCCTTGCTCCACCCGTGGCTGCGCAGCATCAGGAGCATGTCCGCCAGCTGCTTGTCGCTGGTCGACACCATGCCGCCTTCGATCGTGGACATCTGATGGCCGAAATAGAAGGAGAAGCTCGCCATATCACCGAATGTCCCGATCTTCTTACCGCCATATTCCGCCCCGATGGCGGCACAGGCATCTTCGAGCAGGTAAAACCCGTACCGGTCCTTCAGGGTCTGCAGTTCCTGCATGCGATGCGGGACGCCGAGAACTTGAACGAGTAACACCGTCTGCGCGTGATGGCGTTGTAGGAGGTCTTCCAGATGATTCAGGTCGAGGCCGAAGGTGTCAGGATCGGCCTCGCACATGATGGGTGTGAAGCCGAATTGAATCGCCGGGGCGATCGACGTCACCCATCCGACACTCGGGACGATCACGTTCGTGTTGCGCAGTTTGCCGGAGCGCAGCAGTGCGTAATACATCAACAGATTGGCCGACGAACCGGAGTTGCAGTGTACCGAATAGGGACGCCCCAACCATTCCGACCATTGGCGTTCAAAGTCGAGGGTCACCGCGCCTTTGGTGAGGCGAGGATAAGTCCGCAGCCACTCGATCAAATGGTCGATATCCTGCCGGTCGATCGTATCCTGCGCGAGACACCAGCGAGGATTGAGCTTGGCACTCTGTGCATGAAGCGTCATGATTGTCGTCCCTCTTGCTCCCGAACATGGCCTGCGTCCCTCACGAGACGAGGTGTGGCAACGGAATACCAATCAAGATGTATGCCACTGACGTCTATTGCGGGAGGAATTGAAAGGACGGGATTTTCGGACTTTGAGAAGGAGTGGCGGCACCGGACCGGGCAAAAACTTCCCAGTCATCGGCAACCGCTGCAGTCTAGGCGGACTCGAAGGCATGTTTTCGATGCACGAAGGATTCAAGCGCGTTCCGCACCGATCCTCCCCAGCCCCGGTACTCGATCGTTTCTTTGCCGTCGAACCGGAACTCCAGGCCAAGATGCGTCCCATCGGCCAGCGGTGACAGGTTTCGGACAACCCCTGTCAGATTGTTGACGTGTCCGGTGCCGGTGATTTCAAACTCAACCCGCAGAGCCATCCCGGGGTAAAAGTCCTGCACCGGGCGTTGAATAAGCACGGCGCAGCCGGAGGCACTCAAATCCTTCAGCAGCCCGCCGATGCGGATCGGGGGTTCATTTGGCTGGTTGGATGCGAACTCCTGCACGACAGACAGGACAATCGGCTCCCGGGCCGATACCCGCCCGTGCTTCCGGAGCGGCACCTCTTCCAACTCGGAGGGAAATGCGAGCAGTAGAAACGGGAAAGGCTGCATCTGCGCTTCCAGGACCTCCGTGCGATATCCGATCATGTTTCCTTCATGGATGTACCGCAACAGGCAGAGCGTTCCTCTCACGCAGGGAATCGGCTGCCCCAAATGAAAGGGCCATTCACAGACGATCCAGCTCCGGTGTTTCCACCCCAGGACTGATGAGCCGTATTGCCCGCGCGTGTCGTCCTGCGGCACGCTGAGCTGAAGCGAAAGTCCGACCGACAGAAACGAGGACGGATGACGATGAATGACCAGTTCGCTCATGGGCTCTTCCCTCCCGCCTGCCGGCCCGTAGACGCACCCTCGTCAGCTCTATCGGTCGCCTTCTGCAAGACCTGAAGGAACCGGTGGATCTGTGTTGTCGCACAGAGGTAAAGACCGGCCTCTGATCAACCGATATGTACTCTACGGCATAGATGAAACACCGGAAACACTGCGCTCAATTCAAGGCGTGCTAAGCAGTAGGTACAGCTCTGATATGGCTTCGACAAAGCACATCTCCATCGATCAACTCACCGTCGGCATGTTTATCGCCGGTTTGGATCAGCCTTGGTACCGCACCCCGTTTCTCCTCCATAAGTGGTTGGTTTCAAATCCCGACGACATCGTGCAACTCAAACGCCATGGCATCCTCGTCGTCACCATCGATACTGACCGCGGGTTGGACGTCGGGGCTGCCACCCCGCCTGCGCCGCCCACGGTGCCTCCTCCGGATGAACCGCCGCCGGTCAGCGATGAAGCCGTCGTGCCGCAGGAAAGCGAGCAAGTCCCACAGGCCGCAGTAGCTGCCGCGGCCTATCGGGAAAGCATGGCCGCCGTGGAACGCGTCTTCAGTGACCTCGAAGCGGGTAACCCGCCAAAGATCGCGGCCCTGAAGCCGATCGTGAGCCGGCTCCTGGAACAGATTGTGGCACAGCCGGAAGCGATGCTGATCCAGTTCTGTCTGGATAAAGTCCGCCGATTTGACGCCACCCTCGCCAGCCATGGCATGGATGTCTGCGTCCTCACTCTCATTCTGGCGGTGGAAAACGGCTGCGCGGAATCCGATCTGGAAGCCCTGGGGTTGGGAGCGTTGCTTCACGACATCGGTTATGTGCGGCTCCCGCGCAACCTGTATCGAAAAACCACTCCGCTGACCGATCAGGAGCAGGTCCTCATGAAACAGCACCCGCAATTGGCGGCTACCGTACTCGCTCAAGTGGGCGCGGTCCCCGATGCGGTCTCCCGCATTATCTTGCAACATCATGAATATCAAGACGGGAGCGGGTTTCCTCAACGCCTGAAGCAGGAGGGTCTTTCCGCCCTGGCGCAACTGGTGGGTTTGGCGGACAGCTACGACGATTTAGTCAGCGCGCGACATGGGCGTCCGCCCCTGCTGCCGCACGATGCGATCCGGCAGCTCTTCGTGCTGGGGGCGAAAGGCCGGTATGAGAAGACGCTGGTGGAGGTCGCCATCAAGGCCTTGGGCGTCTACCCTCTCGGGAGTCTCATCAAGCTGAATACCAATGAATGCGCATTGGTCGTGGGTCTGAATCATGAAGACCGATTGAGACCACGTATCCGGATAATCAAGGGAGCGGAAGGGCAGAGTCAGCAGGACCCCTTCGAAGTCGACCTGCAAAACCAACCGCCCGACCAACCGACCCGTACCATTCTTCGGGCATTGGATCCAAAGCTGGAACAGGTCGATCTCCCGCACTACCTTGAACCTGCCGTGGGTGCTCGCTCGTGACGAACCATCCGCAGCATCCACGCACCCCGCACCCCCAACACGCAGCCGGCTTGTCCGTCCCACCGGAGGTCTTAACCCTGCTGTGGGATGCGGTACCGCTCGGAATCTTTCTTCTGGGTGCCGAGCAAACCGTTATTTTCGCGAATCGGACCGCTGCTCGTCTGTTCGCGCGGTCTCCGGCGGCCTGTGCCGGACACGCGCTATCGGATCTCCTCGGTCAGCGGCTGGATCTGAGCGACTCGCTTCGAGCCACGGGGATCGTGAAACTGCCGGACGGGCGGTTTTCCCCCGCCGGCCAGACCGCCAGTGACGATGAAAGCGACACGGGCCATTCCACTGTGATCGAATGGCAACATCTTCGCATCTCCGGAATTCCTTCGGTCGCTACGTTGATGACCCTGCGCGATGTGTCACGCGAAGTCGAATTGGAGAAAGACCGTGACCGTCTGGCCGAGGTGGCCGAGGAGAGTCCCTATCCGATCGTGGAAATCGATCGGCACGGAAATCTGGTCTATGCGAATCCGGCCATGGCAGACGTACTCGGTCGCTTCGGATACGACCTTGCAGGAAAGCCGGAGATTCTTCCGGACAACCTCCCCGCTCTTGTCGCGACCTGCTTATTGGAAGGACGAACCCTGACGTCCCAAGATGTCGTGAGAGGCGAGGCCTGTTATAGCTGGACTCTCTGTCCGGTCCCCGGACACGGCCTCGTGCGGGCGTTTGCCATCGATCTGAGTGAAGTGCATGCGACTCACCGGGCGCTCAACGAAACCGCCGATCGCCTCCGCGAGAGCAACCGCCAGTTGGACCAGGCACTTCAGCAGGCGCAGACCGCAGCACGGGCGAAGTCGTCTTTTCTAGCGATGATCACGCACGAATTGCGCACGCCGATGAACGGCGTGATCGGGATGGCGAGCTTGTTGCTGGAGACTCCGTTGACCGAAGAGCAACGGTCATTCACGAATACCATTCAGCAATGCGGAGAAGCGCAACTCTCACTGATTAACGATGTGCTTGAATGCAGCAAGATCGAGGCGGGCAAGCTGGAATTGGAGCACCTTGATTTTTATCTGCGTACGACCGTTGAAGACGTGTTGTCTCAGTTCGCGGAACGGGCTCAGCGTAAGGGCCTGGAGATTACGGGCCTCGTGCATGCCGCCGTGCCGAACGCGTTGCGAGGCGACCCCGGACGGCTGCGTCAGGTGCTGACGAACTTCGTAGGCAACGCCATCAAGTTTACCGAGCGTGGAGAAGTGACGTTGCAGGCCTTTCTGGAGCGCGACTCCCCGTCCGAGGTCATCATCAAGTTCGAGGTGACGGACTCCGGCATCGGCATCAGCGAAGACGTGCAGTCGCGGCTGTTCCAGGCCTTCACCCAAGCCGACAGTTCCACCACCAGAAAATACGGGGGAACGGGACTGGGGCTCGCCATCTCCAAACAATTGGTGGAACTCATGGGCGGTCAGGTCGGGCTACGCAGCCAACCGGGCCAGGGCACCACGTTCTGGTGCACGGCGAGATTTCAGAAGCAGGCGGTCTGTGCGCCGGCGATCGTTCCTTCGGTCGAGTTGAGCGGTCGCCGCATTCTGATCGTGGACGACAACGAATCGAATCGCACCATTCTTCATCATCTGGTATCAGGCTGGGGGATGCAGGACGGCCAGGCGCGTCATGCCGATGAAGCCATTCTCATGCTCGAACAGGCTGCGGCACAAGGCCGGCCCTACGATGCGGCGGTGCTCGATATGCTGATGCCGGGGAAAGATGGACTTCAACTGGCCCAGGAGATCAGAGCCCACCCTCAGGGTGCCGGGGTTCGCTTGATCGTCTTGACCTCCCTGATCCAGCCCGGGCATGCCGAACGAGCACGGCGCGCAGGCTTTACGGCCTACCTGACGAAGCCTGTACGCCATGACCAGCTTCAGGGCTGTCTCCGCGTCGTGTTTGGCCTGCAAGGACCGGCCACCACCAACGCTCCGGGGGTGGCGACGGGACCGACAATTGTCCCGACATTGATCACCCGCCACACCTTGGCTGAACAGCGTGCCCGCCCGCGTATCCTCGTTGCAGAAGACAATGTGGTGAACCAGAAGCTGGCCGTGCGTATGCTGGACCGCCTCGGATATCAGCCGGACATCGTATCCAACGGTCAGGAAGCCGTGGCGGCATTTGAACGGGGTCTCTATGCCGCGATCGTGATGGACTGTCAGATGCCGACAATGGATGGCTATGAGGCGACCCGCCGCATTCGCGAACAGGAGCAGAAGCCTGCCGCATCCGGCACCCGCGCCCATATTCCCATCATTGCGCTGACGGCGAACGCCATGCCGGGAGACCGCGAGCGCTGCAAAGCCGCCGGTATGGATGACTATCTCTCCAAACCGGTGAAGACGGACGATCTCGGTCGACTCTTGCAGCGATGGGCTCCCCTCGCGACACCGGACCATGCGCCGGCCCCGACGCCTCCCCGTGAAATGTCGAAGACCGATGCCCGCGTGTTCGACGCGAGCACGATGCTCGTCAATATCGGCGGCGATGTGGATCTGTTCGATCAGTTGATTCGTCTGTTCTTGGAGCGACACCGGATAATGGTCCAGGAGATCGAAGCGGCCGTCAAGCAGGCCGACGGCGTCGCTCTTGAGCGGGCGGCTCATAGCCTCAAAGGCACGGCAGCCAACTTATGCGCACCGGAAGTAGTGCTCCTGGCAAGTCAGTTGGAGGCCAACGGACGTCTCGGGACGCTCGCCGAAGCCCCTGCCCTATTCTCCCAGCTCGAACGTACGGTTCAGCAACTCGTTGCCGTACTCGAGCGTCAAATTGCCCCTACCGACCCGGCTCAGTCCCGTTAGTCGATTCACCGTACGTCGGAAAACCGCAGTGCGTTTGCCGGCAGGCTGCGAAAACAGTCCGGCAGCGGCGTTCTCGATATAGATCCCCCCACTCTCGATTTCTGACCAGCCGCGATGAGCTCTATGTCAGACACACTTTTATACGGATGAGAGACGAAGGACGTTTCACGGACGACGGACCGGGAGGAAGGCCTTTGTGCACGTTCTGCCGGTTATTGTCATACCGGCAGCGGCACGCTGAGCCTGGTGTGCAAATGAGTGATGTGTGATTTAGCGGGCTGTCGCCTGAAGCGGAGCCGCCGGAGACGGGCGTTGTGCGGGTGCGGCGGAAAAGAGAGGATATCGAGTCGGCCATTCCTCCGAGAGGACCAATTGCTTGCAGAGCCTGGTCCGGTGATTCATGACCAGCGGTCCCCGTAAATTGGCCGTCACGGCAGTGGGATCGTCTGAGGGAATGGTCAAGATAGTGACGACGGACAGTTCATCGCTGTCCTGCTTTTGAATTTCGATGAGCGCATCCAGTGAGACCTCGATCTGGTAATCGGGCTTGAAGAAGGCCGGGTCCAGGATGACGAAAGCCAGTTGCGGTTCTTCGACACATTGCAGCCACTTGAACGGGGCCTCGGTATCGTGGTCGAGCAGCACGTACTTGCTCCACTCCGGAAAGCCGAGGATGCCCGATGGAAATACCAGGAGCGTGTCGTCATGTACCTCAAAATTCCCGAATCTGGTCGACCGACACTTCATGACGCTTCCTCAACCTCCCCGGCGCCCTGTTTTGTTCGACAATTGACGAAAGGCCTCCAACGGAATAACCCCAGGCCCGGCGGCAATGCGATTTTCGTCCTGGATCCTCGCATGCACCTCATCGCGATGCACTTGCACATTGGGCGGGGCTTCGATCCCGAGCCGAACCTGGCCGCCTTTGATGCCGAGCACCACGATGCGAACATCGGGCCCGATGGTCACGCCTTCTCCCCGGCGTCGTGTTAAGACCAGCATACAAGCCTTCCTTGGCGTGTGAATACAAGTACATGGATATATCGGTTTCGATAAAGGTGAACTTGAGCGTCGATCAGCGGAGATAGTTGATCAACGACGAGTCAAAAATTTTGGTGAAGGTTTCACTGGCGGCCTGCACGGCAACTTCCTGGAGACGGAGTTGGGTAATGGCTGTTGCGAGGTCCGCATCCTGATTGTCCGAGATGGATTTTGTGATGGTCAAGGTGGCCGTATCCAAGGCGTCGTGTGTGACCTGGAGGCGGTTGGCCAGCGCGCCGACGGTGCCCTGCACATCGCTGATTTGAGCCGTCGCCAAGTCCAGGTTCCCCAGTCCGGCTTGAATACCGGAGCGATTGTTGCTTTCCAGAGCCGTCAGGAGGTCACGCAGCGAATCGAACATGTTGGTCGTCGATCCGGTGAAGATGCTGCTTCCCGGCACGAGGATCTGCACGGTTTGATTTTCACCGACCGCGATCGATTGGGTCTCGCTGTTGCCCTGATAGGCCACCGTATCCCCTGAGGTGATCGTGAAGGGCTGCACATCCGTTTTCGTCCCTCCGAAGATCGCCTGCCCGGCCACTTCCGTGTTGCCCAGTTGAACCAGTTGCCGCTGAAGCTGCCGGACCTCTTTGGCGATGCTCTGACGCCCTTCTGCTGACGTCGTGTCGCTGCTTGCCTGAATGGTCAGCTCCCGCACTCTGGTGATCAGGTTCTGAACCTGTCCCAATGCCTGATCGGCGGCATTCACGCGTGCGGTTCCGAAATTAATATTCCGAACCCACTGCGTCGTTTGCGAGAGCGCGGACTTGTCGAGCACGATCTGTCCGAACGCGCTCGGATCGTCCGATGGATTGGTGACCCGTTTCTGGCTGGAAATCTGTTCTTGCGAGGTGAGCATCTGCAATCGGGAGCGCTGAAGATTGCCGAGCAGGATTCCGTACATTTGTTGGTCGGCGACTCTCATAATGGCGGCTCCCTGTGAGATGAGAAGGCGTTACCGTTTCAGAGTCAGAATTGTCTGCAGCATCTCATCGCTGGTGGTGATGAGTTTCGAGGCTGCCTCGAATGCGCGCTGATACTTCAACAGATTGATGAGCTCTTCATCCATCGACACCCCGGATACTTCCGCCCGGTGCGCCAGCAGCTGATCGTGCAGGATTTCCTGCCCTTGCAGATCGCGCGTGGCCCCCTGCAGGGTCCCGCCGAAGCTGCCGGCCATGGCGCTGTAGTATCCCTGAAAGGTCGTATTACCTAATCCCGCCACCGAGGCCGTTTGCAGATTGCTTAACGCCAGGGCGTTCACATTGTTGCCGGGGACGCCGGCGGCGGTCGATGAGGCCGCGATCTTCTGTCGATCGGTCAGGGCCATGCTGATCGTGCCGGCCGTGGTCCCTGAGGCCGTGAAGAAATCCTGCGTGGTGGATCCATCCAGACCGTACCCCAGGCGATGCTGGGTGTTGACCTGCGAGACGAGTTGAGCCGTGAGGGTATTGAGCGACGTCTGCAGACCGGCAGCGGTCGTGTCACGCGCGTCGATCAATCCCTTGAGGCGACCGCCGCTGATCGCCGACGTGATGTCCGTATTGGGTCCGGTTCCCCCATCGTAGCGCACATCCAGGAGCCCGTTGTTGGCGATGTTTGCAACACCGGTCAGTCTGTAGGCTGTCTTCTCAGCGACCAATACCTGCCCGATTCCCACGAATACCGTCACCTGTCCGGTTGCGTCTTCAATCGAGGAGATGTCGACCAGGCCGGCAAGGTCGTTGAGAAAGCGACCGCGTTGGTCGCGCAAATCATTGGCCTGCTGACCGCTGATTTCTGTGAGCTTGATCTGGCTGTTGAGATCGGCAATCTTACTCGCCAGGGCATTGACGTCGTTAATGCCGCTCTGCACCTGGCCGTCGAGGGACGTGCGCTGGGCCGAGAGTTGTGCGTCGGCCTGGTTCAAGAGTTTGGTCAATCCATCGGCCTTGGTCAGCAGCACCGTGCGGGCCGTGAGATCCGCGGGATTGGTGGCGACATCCTGCCAGGCCTTGAAGAATTCATTGAGTCCCGCCGCGATGCCCTGGTCGTTCGCATCGTTGAAGACCAGTTGAATTTGCGAGAGTGCTTTGTGCGATGCTCCGAACTGCCCCACCCGCTCGTTGGAACTCAACAATTGTTGTTCCACAAAGCTATCGACGGAGCGCCGGATTTCGGTGGCCGTGACGCCGGTACCGATCTGACCCGGCTGACCATTCTCGGGCAGGCTTTCGCTGAGGGTGATCTCTTGCCGGGAGTAGCCTGGGGTGCTGACGTTGGCGATATTCTGCCCGGTCACGGACAGGGCGCGCTGGAAGGTAGCCAGCGCATTCGAACCGATGCCGAATAATCCATTGAGTCCCGACATACGACCACCCGTTATCCCTTGGCTCGTACTCTGCCGCCGCTTCCTGCGACCGCGGCGCCTGAGGATGAATACAGTGCCGCCGACTGCGGTGACCGTTGCCAGAGGCGGAGCGTGCCTTGCAAGAACTCGAGCGACTGCCCGATCAGGGCGGCGTTGAACCGGTTCAGCCGATCCGTCTGCTCGATTGCCGCGACAAGATCGGCCTCTTGCGCGGACGGCGAGCCATACGAATCGGGCAGCGTCGACGCGTTCCGGCGTTGCTGTTCCAATTCTCGAATCTCATCCAATAGGTGAGTTTTCCGTACGGTCACGGATGTGAATTGTCCGAAGGAAAGGGAGCGAATGGCGTCCTGCTCTTCAGTCAGCAGAGCCTGAAAGGCCGTGAGTTTGTCGAGCATGCGGCACAGAAGGGGGGCGGAGGCTGTGGAAAGTGGTTGCTGTACGGTCGACACCATGTCTCCCCTTCAAGCGAACGGTTCCGCCATGCGAGGCCGCGTGATCGAAGCGTCGAGCCGTACGCGAAGGGCGTTACAGGACCGCGTCGGTCAGGACGTTGCGAATGATGGCATCCGCAACCTTCTTCCCGTCCACGTTGTACGTGCCCCCTTCGACGGACTGACGAATTTGACCGACTCTGGCATCACGCTCCGCATCCGGCTGTTCCGCTGACGCCCTCAGACGCTGGAGTTCTTTGGCCTGTTCGGAAATCTGGACACGATCCTGAGACTGCGACCCTTGAGACGCGGTCTTCTTGTTGTGTGTCCGTTCAGTGTCCTGAACTCCCAACAGGATTTTCGCGAGATCTGCCGCCCGGCCGTTATGTGAGATCTCCATGACTGCTTCTCCTCCCCCATTGCCAGGGTGTTCCGAAAGGCCTTTCCCCTAGTCGAGTACTCTATCGGCGGGACCGGTCGGGAACTTTAGGAAAAGCGATCGAATTAAGGAAGTTTTTCTGCATAGGCATCCACGAATGCCGTAATGCCGATCCCCCCTGCTTCTGTGGATAACTTGGCTATTTCTTGATCGTAAAAGGAGTACCAGACTTGCTCGTTTTTCCGGTCCAGGAGTCCCTTCGGAACGGTTTCCCTCATATTCTTAATAAGATAGGAGATGAAATATGATTCAAACTCCTGTCCGGCTTTATGGAGCGCCGCACGGGCCTTATCCCCTCCCTGCGCCTGCTCTACAGGGCCGCGAAATCCCAGCGGCTGTGGAGTCGCCATTTGGGCCAGATCGAGTTGCCCTGACATCAGGTGCTGTATTTCCATTGGAGACGTGCCCCTTTCTTAGACAATCTCGAGATTAGCTTGAAGTGCTCCCGCGGAACGCAGGGCCGAGAGGATGGCCACGAGGTCTCGTGGAGTCACACCCACCGCGTTGAGTGCCCGTACCACTTCTCCAAGCGTCACAGTCTGATCGACCACGATCAGTCGCGACTCCTGTTCGGTGACTTCCGTCTGCACATCGGGAGTGACCGTCGTTTGCCCTTGGGTCGAGCCGATCAACGGAGCCGGAGGCTGCGAGACGTTGAGTGTGTTCTTGACGGAGATCGTCAGGTTGCCGTGGGAGATCGCGCAGGTGGAGAGTCGAACATGTTCCCCCAGGACCACCGTGCCGGTCCGTTCGTTCACCACCACCTTGGCGGCGACATCGACGGTCACGTCCAATCCTTCCATGGTGGCGATGTATTCCACGACCCGTCCGTGAAAGGTTGCGGGAAGCGACGTTTTCACGAGGCCCGCATTCACCGGAACCGCCGTGCCCTTCCCGAAGGTCCCGTCGATCGCCTCCGCCGTGCGAATGGCGGTGGTGAAATCAGGGTGTCGCAGCAACACGGACACGCTGTCCCAGTTCTCGATATCCACCACCAGCTCTTTTTCCACGATAGCTCCGGCAGGAACCACCCCCGCTGCCTGATGATTTTTGGTGATCGTCGCGCCGCCGGCGCCGCCGGTCCCGCCGAGGAATCCACCGATGGAGACCGGCCCCTGAGCCACCGCAAACACCTGTTGGTTCGGCGCCTTCAGCGGCGTGGAGAGCAACGTGCCGCCTTGGAGACTTTTCGCATTAGCCATGGAAGAGACAACCGCGTCCAGCGTCATGCCCGGTTTCACGAACGGCGGGAGCTTCGCCGTCACCATCACCGACGCAATATTGCGGGTGAGCAACTGGATGGGATCGATCACCAGATTGATGCCCATCTTGTTCAACATGGACATCATGGCTTGAATCGTGAACTGGCCACCGATGACCTGATCACCCGTCCGGTCGAGACCGACGACCAATCCATACCCGATCAGCTGGTTTTCACGCACGCCTTCGATCGTGGCCACATCCTTGACTCGAACGGCCTGCGCCAATGAGGCCGTAAATAGCGTGATCGTGAGGAAGGCCAGCATGCCCACCGCGGTGCGCCGAAACCAGGCCGCTCCTTGTGGCTGTCTTTCAGGAACAGGGGCCGGTTTCGGCGGCGGAGGGGACCAGGGGCGCGCGAGAAGGCCGGGATCCATTGAGGCCGGTCGCAGCACCCCGCTTGAAAGCATGAGACGAAAGCATTGCGTAATCATCGCCCGTTGTTGTTTGCGCGGCCTCGTCATGATGACTCCTGTGGCTGGTCGATTCTTCCCGACGGACGTGCGATTAAAACGGATAGACCCAATCCAGAATTCTGACGAGCCAGCCGGGCCGCTGCACATCGTCGACGACTCCCAGGCCGGAATATTCGATCTTGGCGTCGGCAATGGCGCTCGACTGCACCGTATTTTTCGTATTCACATCCACGCGCCTGACGATGCCCCCGATGGTCATGATCTGGCGTTCCGAATTGACGGTCACCTCACGACGCCCCTCGACCCGTAAATCGCCGTTCGGCAACACTTCCGTCACGATGGCCGAAATCGTGCCTGTCAACGTGTCTTCCCGGTTGGTTGCGCCTTTGCCGCCGAACTTGCTCTTGGCGGTGGCATCGACGCCGAACCCTCGCTTGGCTTCTCCGCCCAGACGGATCCCCGGAATGCCCAGATAGCCCATCCCCGTCCCGCCGATCCCGTTCGAAATGGTGGAATCCCGCTCTGCATTCGTGTCGGCGCTCTTCGAGCCCTTGTGTTTTTCCACGATCAGAATCGTGATGATGTCGCCGATGCGCATGGCTCGAAGATCTTCATAGAGATAGGCCCGCCCGTTCTCTTCCTGCCACAGCGATCCCATCGTCTTGGGGGGAGGCAATTTGGCCATCTCCACCTTTTGTTGCTTCGTGCTGGGCGAGGCCGAACAACCGACCATCGCGCACAGCGCCAGGCCGAACCAGATGAACCGAGTGCGGTGATCGTGTGTGAGAGACCGGTTAAAAAGTGACACGGACCACCCCCGGGGCAACGACGGTCGCCCGCAATTCCTTGCCGGAATCGACATTGGAGACCGTGATGGTTTGGCCCAATTCACCATGCGATTTCGTGACTCCCACGGTTTGAATCGAGAGCCCGCCCTGCCGGGCTTCAATCGTCACCCGATCACCCTTGTGCACGGCGAAGGGGCGCCGGACCGAGGTCGTACGTATGGCATTTTGAGGCGGAAGCGGACGAATGGCCGCTTTACCGATGACTTCGGCAGGACTGGTCACAAACGGTTGCTTCAGGTCGTACAGGACGATCCGTTCCGTGGTGACGTCGTCGGCCGCGATCTCCTCGTCGACCTTGATCGACCGCACCGGCACCACCACCTCGACAATGGCGGCCACATCGGCCGTGGCATCGATGGTCTTGATGAATCGCCCGTTCACAGCCAGATGAATCTGGAACACTCGACGACCGAGCGGTTCGTCCGATCGACCGGCGCTGACTTGCAGATCGACCGCTCCGGAGGGCACGACGATCGGCTGCTGAGGATCGCCGATCGCCACCTGGCAATCGACCGCGCGGCCGGCCAGTTCCCGTTTGACGAAATCGTGGATCACGCCGTGGATCTGCTCCGGATAGATGAGCCGTTTTCCACGGGACTGCGGGAAACCCTGCGTATTGTGCGCAACAGCCCCCTGCACCTGAAAGAGCGGCCGCACCGGAGCCCGCTCCCCTGCCATGGCCGGTAGGACCGCGCTCGTGACCAGGCTGATGGTCGCAACTGACAGGAGGCTGAGTCGAGTCACAGGTGTCACCCTTGGTTGAAGGTGCGGCGCCGATTACCGGCGCAGGTTGTTGGCAATCTGCATCATTTCATCGGATGCCTGAATGGTCTTGGAGTTAATTTCGTAACTCCGTTGGGCGATGATCATGTTGACCATCTCCTCCGCCAGGTTGACGTTCGAACTTTCCAGGAACCCCTGCTGCAAGGTGCCGAAGCCGGTCGAGAATCCGCCTGTGCCCTGTTGCGCGGGCCCGGAGGCAAAGCTGTCCAGGAACAGGTTGCCGCCCATCGCCACCAGGCCCGAAGGGTTGTCGAAGCGGACCAGCTGAATCTGCCCCACCTGCGACGCTTGTGTGACGCCGGGAAGCAGCACGGAGACGGTGCCGTCCTGGCCCACATCGATTTTCAATGCCCCCGACGGAATCGTAATCACCGGGTTGAGCTGGTCGCCGTCGCCGGTCACGAGATTGCCGACGTTGTCGCGCTTGAAGGATCCGTTGCGGGTATACATGATGGTCCCGTCGGGCCGGGTCACTTGGAAAAATCCGGCGCCGTCGATGGCCAGGTCGAGATCGTTTCCGGTCTGCCGCATGTTACCTTGCACCCATTCCTTGGCCACGGTAATGGGACGCACACCGCCTCCGACCTGCACGCCGACAGGAAAGACGCCCACGTTCGACGCGTTCGTGCCCGGCAAGCGTTGAATCTGATAGAGCAGATCGCCGAATTCCGCACGGCTGCGTTTGAACGCGTTCGTGTTCACGTTCGCCAGATTGTTGGCGATGGTATCCACGTTCAGTTGCTGGGCCGTCATGCCCGTCGCGGCCGTCCACATTGCGCGAATCATACGCTCCTCCTATTGCACCCGGCCCAGATCCTGAATGGCCGTTTCGGTCATGCGATCCATCGTTTGGATCAATTTCTGCGCCGACTCGTAACTGCGCATGCCTTGCATCATCTTCACCATTTCACTCAACGAATTCACGTTGGACTCCTCGATGTGTCCCGACTGCACCTGCGGCCTTGTCGACACTGCCGGTTTCCCGCCGACAAACAGTCCTTCGGCAAACTTCTGCGGCATCCCGTTCTCAGGAAACTCGACCACCTTGATGCTGCCGATCGGAGTCCCGTCCACCTGAATCGCCCCCTCCGCATTGATCTGGATATTGCCGGGCGGCACCTTGATCTCTCCTTTGGTGCCCATGACCGGATGCCCGAGATTGGTGACCAGGCGTCGTTGGCTGTCGAGAGAAAAGATGCCGTTGCGTGTGTAGCGAACGCCGTCAGGAGTCTTGACCTCAAAAAACCCATCGCTCTGTATGGCGACATCCAGCGGATTACCCGTAATGCGGATCCGCCCCGGCTCAAAGGCCGTTCGAACTCCATGCACCTCGGCAAATACCCGTTCGCTGGGACCGGCCGGTCTGGTCGAAATGGCGGAGGAGAGGCCTCCTGATACCACTCCCGTCCCTGTCGAACTGGCACGGGCAAAGAGGCCGCGGAATCCCTGCTGGTCCTGCTTGAATCCGGCCGTGTTCACGTTCGCCAGATTGTTGGCGAAGACCGTGAGTTGTTTTTCCTGGGCGACGGCGCCTGACAGTATGGGGTAGATGGCTCGATTCATTGTTCGTCTGTTCCAGATGAACCTGTTGTGTTGCAGAAGGAGTTAGCAATGGACATGCCATCGCGATACGCCGGGCGGCCTGCCGCAGCCCAAGCGAGGGCCGGACGAAAATCCTTGTGATTGTCGAGAGATGGGAACCGAAGGGTAATTGAGGCGACGTCGGGAAAATTCTTCCGCCGTCAACGGCGCCTGTCAAGCGGCATGGCAACCCGGAAGTCTTTGCCGGAAACAGGGAAAGTCCTGCCTACATGGAATTGTGCGCGACGAGAGTTCTGGAGATCAGGCAGCGATCGTGGACCTGGCATCGGCGGAGGCGGATGCCATCGCACCCGGGAGTCCATAGAGGGCGTACCCTTCGGCCCGAGCCGTTGCCACGGCCCGGGTGGCCGCATCGAGGAGCGCGTTATCGTCCTCAGTTTGAGGGCTGGAGAGACTGATTCCAATCCGGCTGGTTAGAAACAGTTCGTGCCCGTCAAACGTGACCGGCAGCGATATCGTGCGTTGCATCTTCCTGGCGATGGCCAGTACCTCCTCGGGGTCCGTGACCTGATCCAGCAGGACGACAAATGTGCGTTCAGCAAGTCTTGCCACCGTATCGGTCGTGCGCAGGGCGCTCTTCACACGCGCGGCGTGAACGCGATACATGAGGTTGAGGTTGATTCGCGCCTGTTCGTCGGTCTTTGGGGTGAAGTGATCCAGCTCGATCATGAGGACCGCTACCGGCCGGCCATGCTGGCCGGCATGCGCCAGGGCTTGCTTGAGGAGAGATGCAAAGAGGCGATAGGTCGGCAATCCGGTGACCGAGTCATAGGTGTTCATGCCGGATCCGTTCGCATCTTCCGACAGCGAGTGCATCCCGGATGCCGATTGCGGGCCACGCGGAGTCCAGAGCGTGGCGCCGAAGACCAGGAGCGTGAGGAGAAGAGCAGCCGAGATCATGACGGGATAGGCCGTCAACGCCGAGAGCGTCAGCAGGCCCACAGAGGCGGTCCAATACAATCCGCCGGCCATGAACAGGATACAAGCCACGACGCCGAGTCGAGCGCTCTCAAGCGATTCGGTACCCGCTTCGTCGTCGGACCACCCATGCCGGTTCGTTAACTCAGCCCCGTTGCGGTCGTTCGAGGTGTTGTGTTCAGGACGTGACGAATGCATACCCTCCCCGATGGAGCAGCGCAGCCAA
The DNA here is from genome assembly GCA_000196815.1 of Nitrospira defluvii. Lineage (GTDB taxonomy): Bacteria > Nitrospirota > Nitrospiria > Nitrospirales > Nitrospiraceae > Nitrospira_A > Nitrospira_A defluvii_A. The sequence goes on along the minus strand of FP929003.1, from coordinate 2,254,154 downwards.
CGGGATGTTGGACTAGGGAGGTATCGGAAAAGTGGAGGCGAAACTAAAGGCATGGTGGCCCGCGCGACAACGCCCGGGGGCCGACGATACGAACGAACAGCAACGACCGCTACACCGTCCGGGTGGTCATCTCACACATCCACCGGTTCGAGCCGCGCTTTCAAATGAAGGATGGCTTTCGAATGAATCTGGCATACGCGCGATTCGGTCACCTTGAGCGCCTGCCCGATCTCCTTCATCGTGAGTTCCTCGAAATAGTAAAGCGACAATACCAACCGTTCCTTTTCCGGCAGATCATGGATCGCCGCTTCGAGCACGTGGCGCGCCCGTTCGTTCACCAGGACCGAGAGAGGATCCGGCTGATTGGAGTCGGTCAATACACTGATGATTTTATGCCCGTCCGCATCCTGCACGCCGAGGTCGTCCAGGCTGATCACCACGGCGCCGCGTGAGCGAGTGAGGAATTCATCCAGTTCCTCCGCGGACATCTTCAGTTCCTTGCCGACTTCCTGGTCCGTCGGCGGCCGCCCGAGTCTGTGCAACAGCTCGGAATACGTCTTTTGCAGGAGCGTAATCCGTTCATGGACCGAGCGAGGAATCCAATCCATCGACCGGATTTCATCGAGCATCGCGCCACGGATACGGAACTCCGCGTAGGTTTTGAACTTGGCTTCGCGAGTCGGATCGTACTTGTCCATCGCATCCATGAGGCCCATGATCCCGACGGATATGAGATCCTCCGCGTCCATATAAGCCGGCAGGCGAAACGCCAGCCGATGGGCCATGGCCTTCACGACGTGGGTGAATTCCTGAATCACCCGTTCGCGATCCGCCTCCGCAATCACCCGGCGCGGGGCGTTTCTGACCGCAGACATTTTTCGAGCGTCCATCATTCGCTACAGTCCTTTCAGTCAGTGCGTCCGCAAAAGTTGTTGCCAGAGGAACTGCACTGTGCCTTTGGGAAGCGCCGGTGGGGTCAACTGAGCCACCGCCTCAGTCAGGTCTCGAAACGCACGGCTGGACGGCGCGTGCGGAAAGAGATCGATGACGGCCCGCTGCTGGGTCACGGCCATCGGCACATAGTCGTCCAGGGGAATCGCACCCAGATAATCCAGCGAAATATGCAGAAATCGACTGACGGCCAACTCCAGTTTCCGGAAGATCCGTGCGGCGTCCCTCGGCGACTTCACCATGTTGACGAGCACATGGAAGCGGCGCTCCCGGTACTGCCGCAACAGGACTTTCATCAACGCATAGGCGTCCGTCATGGAGGTCGGCTCGGGAGACACCACGACAACGATGGATTGGGCCGCCGCCGCAAAGTAGGTCACGGTCGAGGAAATGCCCGCACCGGTGTCGATCAACAGGACATCCATGTTCGATGCCAATCGCTCAAGCTCATCTTGAAGGATGAGCTGTTGGGCTTCCGTCAGGATCGTCAACTGGGAGATACCGGTACTGGCCGGGAGGACGGTAATGCCGTGCGGTCCGGTCAGCGCGATGTCTTCCAGCCGGCAGGTCTTTGCGAGTACATGTTCCAACGTGTATTTCGGTGTCAGGCCGAGCAAAATATCGACATTCCCAAGCCCGAGATCCGCATCCAGCACGAGTACACGCTTTCCGGTTTGAGCCAGGGCGATGGCGGTATTCGCCACAACATTGGTCTTTCCCACCCCGCCTTTTCCGCTGGTGACGGTGATCACTTGCGTGCGGGAGGGACCGACGTTGTCATCAAGCGCTCTCATCTGCGGATCCAAAATTCCTGGTTGCATCGCCATCGTCACTCCCCTCTTGTTCGCCAGTCGCCTATCGCGCGTAGGTCTTGATTCCGGGCACACATGTCGGTGTCGTCTCCCGCTCCCATGCCGGAGTGGTGCCGGTCGCCGGCGTCCGTACCTGCCCTCCCAGCAGCAGGTCGCCCAGGCGATCGACTTGCGCCTGAACCAGGTCATCGGGCACCCGTTGACCGGTTCCCCAATAGGACAGCGGGATGCCGGTGCGATGGGTGGCTTCGAAGATGCCGCCATAACCCGCCGTCTCGTCGAGTTTGGTAAACAACAACCGGAGGCCCGGCACGTCTACGCATTGACTGGTGCTGACCACGAGATCCGGCACTCGTGTGCCTGCCGCAAGGACGAGATGGACCTCCATGGGATAGGCCCCGTTCAGCAACCCTCTCCAACGTTGCGCCGTGATGGGTTCATAGGGATTGAACCCCGTGGTGTCGATCAAAATCAGTTCCGCTTCACGGGCCTGCGCAATCGCGGCGCGGGCCTCCTCACAAGAAGCCGCCACCGAAAGCTCGATACCCAGGACCTCGGCATAGAGGCGAAGGTGTTCCACCGCCGCAGGCCGATACGTATCCATGGTAATCAGGGCCACACTCCGCTGCTCGACGATGCCGTACTGCGTCGCGAGTTTGGCGATGGTCGAAGTCTTGCCGACTCCGCTGGGGCCGACGAACAACGCAATCTTTTGTTCCCCTGCCGCGCTCAGCAACGGACCGGCCGTGGTGACCCGATCCAACAACACTGTCCGGAGCAACTGGAGTGAGGAGTTCCTCTGAGCGGACCCCTGCTCTACCAGCGTTTCACGCAGTTCCCGCAGACAGGCTTCCGCGGTGGCATGCTCGACTCCTTGAGCCAGAAGGTCTTCATAAACGCGCTGGAAGGACTGGAATGTGGCGCCCTGGCTTTCCCCGTTGTTGCGAGCGGATGCCGGTGTCGCGCGACTCTCCCGCGAAGGGCCGGAAACTTGACGAGCCGCAGGCCGCGACGGTTCTTTCCCCGTTTCCATCGCACCCTGCAGGGCTTTTTGAAAGCGCGATTCCTCCGCCGGCACCATCGGCGCAGGAGCTACGGCCGCACGTGTCCGCTCATCTTCCCCGAGCAACGGCGCGTCCTCGGGGACGGCGGCGTCATCTTCAATGGCCGCCATGACCTCGAGCATCGACCCGCCCAACAGGCCGAATCCGTTATCCCAGGAACGTACGCGTTTGGTGGACAGAATCACCGCATCCGGGCCTAACGTGTCCTTAATGGACCGAATGGCCTCATGCATCGACTTGACGTGGAATGTCCGTACCTTCATGCCAAGCTCCTGGTTTCACCGACCTCAAGGTCGAGCCGTACGGTTTCCACTGCTTGCAAACGTGTCACGCTCTCCACCTCGTTCAATCCTAAAATCGGAACCGAGTGCAAAATTCTGTCCGTCAGTTTCCGCAGATGTCGTCGCAACGAAGGCGAGCACAAAATGACCGGTTGATGCCCGCGCCCGACCATACGTTCCGCGGCAGCCTTCAATGCAGTGAGCAGTTTCTGTGCCACCAGCGGGTCGGGCACCCACTGGGAACCCTGTCCGGCTGCATTCGCTTGATCGGCGAGCGTGCGATCCAATCGCGGGTCCAGTCCGATGATCGGCAACGAGCCATCTGGCGCGAGATATTGCTTCGTGATGGTCCGTCCCAGCGATTGCCTGACGACTTCCGTCAAAATATCGGCGTCTTTTGTGGTTGCCGCATGGTCGGCAAGAGTTTCAAGAATCGTCCGCAAGTCACGAATTGGTACACCCTCCCTCAGGAGATGCGACAAAACTCTGACGAGTGTGCCCAACGGAATCAGATTGGGAATCACTTCCTCAACCAGCTTAGGGTGATTTTTGCCTAGTTGATCCAGCAAACCCTGCACTTCTTGCCGCCCCAGCAGTTCATGCGCATGCCGTTTGATCAACTCGGACAAGTGGGTTGCGATGGCCGATCCCGGATCCACGACCGTATACCCCGCCATTTGCGCCTGTTCACGTTGCTGCTCCGGCACCCACATGGCCGGCAGGCCGAACGCCGGTTCTTTGGTCGGCAACCCATGGATGGCCCCCCGCTGAGCCGTACCGGGATCGATCGCGAGCACATGTGCCGGCATCACCTCTGACTTGGCGAGTTCCACGCCTTTGAGCAACGCTGCATATTCGTTGGGCCGAAGCTGTAAGTTGTCGCGGATATGGATCGGCGGCAGGACAAAGCCCATCTGTTCCGCGAACTGTCGCCGAAGCCCTTTGATACGATCCAGCAAGGCGCCGCCCTGCCCGCCATCGACGAGCCCGATGAGGCCGTAGCCGACCTGTACTTCCATGAGATCCAGGGGAACCACTTGTGTCGCGGCCTCTTCGGCTTTGACCTGTGTGGAAGCCTGGGCCGGTGCGGCTTCGACAGTCTTCTGCTGTTCGTTGATCTGATACGCCATCCAGGCGGTCAGGCCGCCCAATGCGAGGAACGCGAGATGGGGAAGTCCCGGGACCAGGCCCAGGGTGATCAGAATCCCTGAAGCCGTGCCGATCGCCTTCGGGGAAATGAGGACCTGACGGCTGATCTCAAATCCTAAGTTCACTTCGGAGGCGGCGCGAGTGATGACGATACCGGCCGCGGTCGAAACAATGAGCGCCGGCACCTGTGCCACGAGGCCTTCACCCACCGTCAACAACGTATAGGTCTGCGCCGCTGCGGCCAGCGTCATGCCCTGCTGCAACACACCGATCGTCAACCCGCCCAGAATGTTGACGAGCGTGATAATGACGGCCGCCACGGCGTCGCCGCGCACAAACTTGCTCGAACCGTCCATGGCGCCATAGAAATCGGCTTCCTGAGCGATCTCTTTCCTGCGTTGACGGGCCTCTTTGTCGTTGATCAGGCCGGCGTTCAGATCGGCGTCGATGCTCATCTGTTTGCCGGGCATCGCGTCCAAGGTGAATCGGGCCGCCACTTCGGCGACGCGTCCGGCGCCCTTGGTGATGACCACGAAGTTGATGATGACGAGAATGCTGAACACGACGAGCCCGACGGTGTAGTTGCCGCCGACCACGAATGTGCCGAAGGCCCGAATGACTTCGCCTGCGGCGGCGGCGCCTTCATTGCCGTGCAGGAGAATCAAGCGCGTGGAGGCGATATTGAGGGCGAGGCGCAGGAGCGTCACCATCAGCAGAATCGACGGAAACACCGAGAATTCAAGCGGCCGGCGTACCTGCATGCCGACCAGCAGCACGATGATGGAGAGTGTGATGTTGAAGGCGAGGAGCAGATCCAGAACGAACCGGGGAAGAGGAATCAACATGACCATCAGAATGCCCACGACCCCTACGGACATCATGATGTCCGGGTGTTTGACCAAGGAGGTCGTGGATACGGATGTCTGCTCGTTTGTCATCTACACTCCACTCCAATCCGCTTTACGCGGGCGGCAGTTTGCCGCGCACGCGATACACAAACGCCAGGATTTCGGCAACCGCACGATAGAGATCTTCGGGCACTTCCCGACCCACCTCGACCAGTTTAAACAGGGTACGTGCGACCAACTTGTTTTCGACGATCATGACTCCGTGTTGTCGACCGATTTCCCGTATCTTCTCGGCCACGTAGCCGGCGCCCTTGGCCACGACGATCGGCGCGCCCATGGCCTTGGAGTCATACTTCAGAGCCACCGCCAGGTGCGTCGGGTTGGTGATGATGACATCCGCCTTCGGTACGGCGGCCATCATGCGTTTCCGGGACATCTCTCGTTGAGTGCTCCGGATCTTCGCCTTCAGCCCCGGGTCTCCTTCCGCCGCCCGACTTTCCTCTTTGATTTCGTCGCGTGACATGCGGAGATCGCGTTCCCATTCAAACCGTTGGAAGCCGTAGTCGAGGCCGCCGATCACCAGGGCCGCCCCTCCCATCATGAGCGCAGCTTTGAATGTCGCCCACCCGACCGTCGGCAAGAGCGTCTCCATGCCGAATTGCGTCAGGGGAGAGAACAGCACCATGTCCTGCTTGATCGTGAGATAGCCGACTCCTCCGATGGCGAAGATCTTGAGCCACGATTTCACCAGCTCGCTGAAGGACCGGACGGAGAAGAGCCGTGAGAACCCGGCCATCGGGCTAATGCGGGAAAACTCCAATTGCAGGGCGTCTCGCTTCCAGAGGAAACCGGTTTGGATGAGGTTGGCGCCAACGCCCACCACCGCGATCCCGGCAATGACCGGGCCAAGCATGACAAACACATCGACTCCGACCTGCCTCAGGATTAAATGCAGATGGTCGAGACTCAGTGTGCGCTGCGTGGACTCCTCCATGGATTTGCTCAGCCACAATTGAAGCGACTCCCGAAGCCCGTTCAGAATGCCTGGCGTCATCCAATAGAGCGCGCCTAAGCTTCCCAATAACCCCACCGCCATGGCGGCATCCCGACTGAGAGCGACCTGACCTTTCGCCCGTGCATCAGCTTTGCGTTTCGGGGTTGCCTGTTCTGTCCGATTCTGTCCGCTGTCAGCCATGACCGAGTGCCTTCAGGAGTCCGAGGATGGTTTCCACCAGGGTTTCGAATTCTTTTTCAAACAACAACAGGGTAAAGGGCATCGCCAGGCTCATCGCGAGGAAGCCCGCCCCGATGGTGATCGGAAAACTCGTGACAAACACATTCATCTGAGGTACCGCCCGACCAAGGATCGCCAGCACGGTATTGACGATGAGAAGAGTTGCGAAGACGGGAGCCGCGAGCTTGAGGGCGACTCCCAGCATATTTTGCGCCAGGTGAATGATATCCTGAGCGATACCGTCGGATAAGGAGGCGCCGAACGGCGGCACGTATTCGTAGCTCATGCCGATCGCATGCACCACCAGCAGGTGCGCGTTGAGAGACAGAAATACCAGGGAGCCGAGCGTGAGTTGAAATTGCGCGATGATCGGCGTGTTCTGGTGGCTCATGGGATCGAACATTTGAATGGCGCTGAAACCCATCTGCGTGCCGATCATGTCACCGGCGACCTGAAACCCCGAGAACAGCAATCGCACGGCCAAACCAATCGTCAGTCCGATCAGAAACTCACTGCCGATCCCGGCGATGACCAGGACCGGATCGTTCGGCAGGTTCGGCAGGTGAATGATCGGCGCCAAGACCAGGCCCAGCGTGGCGACGAGCCCCGTTTTGACCGGCATGGGAATCGTGCGCGTGTTGAGGATAGGAAAGACGCTGACAATGCCGGCAATCCGCACCAGCAGGATGGAAAAGGCCTGGAACTGAGGCAGGGCGAGATGCAGGGTTTGCGCGGCGCTCATCATGGTACCGGCCTATCAGTGAATCAGGGACGGGATACTCGTGATGATATGGGTCATAAACGCAATGAGGACGCCCATCATCCAGGGCAGAAACAAGAGCGTGGCGGCGAACACCGCCAGCACCTTGGGCACAAAGGTCAAGGTCGCTTCGTTGATCTGAGTCATCGCCTGAAATGTGCTGACCAGCAACCCCACGATCAGGCTCAAACCCAAGATCGGCGCCGACACCAGCATGGTAGTTTCAATCGCCTGGCGACCGATTTCTGTGACGGTTTCAATCGTCATGCGTCGCGCTCCTACTGAAAGCTTCTGACCATCGATCCGACGACCAGATACCAGCCGTCGGCAAGCACGAACAAAATCAGTTTGAACGGCAGCGAAATCATGACCGGCGGCAACAACATCATGCCCATGGACATCAAGACGCTGGCGACGACCATGTCCACGATGAGGAACGGAATGTAGAGAAGAAATCCGATCTGAAACGCAATCCGCAGCTCACTCAGGACGAAGGCGGGAATGATCACGTGGATCGGCACCTGTTCGACCTGCGTCGCTTTTGGCGCGTGCGACAGCTCCATGAACAGTTCGAGATCCTTGTCGCGCATTTGTTTCAACATGAAGGCCCGGATCGGCTGAATTCCCCGATTCCAGGCATCTTCGTACCCGATTTGCTCGGCGAGCAGCGGTTGCAGGGCATCCTTGTAGACGGCCTGCCCGACGGGAGCCATCACGAACATGGTCAGAAACAACGCCAGGCTGATCAGAACTTGATTGGGCGGTACCTGCTGCGTCCCCATGGCCTGGCGAAGAAAGGACAGCACGATGACCATACGGGTAAACGATGTCACCATGATGAACAAGGCAGGCGCCAGGGAGAGGACGGTAAACAGAGCCAGAATCTGCAGGACTACGGCAGTCTGCTTGCTCCCGCCCTGGCCGAGATCGATCGTGAGCGATGGCCCATCGGCGTATGCGGAAGTGGCGACGAACAGGCAGGCGAAGATGGCTACACTCATGAGGCAGCCGGTCCACCATCCGGAACGTTGCGCGACCGATGGCTGTCCCGGGCGGCTCAGGACACTACCTGCGTGCACGCGCGATCTCCTCAAGGTTGCCGGACTCGGGGATTCCGGTTGCTGCTCCGGACGGCAGCATGGACGCCTCGGCGATGAGGCGTTTCGCGACGTCGGGATCGGCGATTTTTCCGAGCGGTACCAATTCGGTGGCGGTGGTGCCCAGGATCAGCACCTCTCCTGCCACGGCCACCACCATCACATGCTTTCTGGACCCGAGCGGACCACTTCCCAAAATCTTGACCAACGGAGGGCCGCTCACAGGGAGAAAGCGCCGCCCGACGGCGGATCGCGCCACGGCCAGCAGCCCCAGGATCAATGCCAGGACGACCCCGAGCGCCGACACCATCCGAACCACACTTTCCCAAATCTCCATGGAGACCGTTTATTCCTCTCGCCGCCGGATCAGCGGCAGTGCCGCCGCTTGCGCCCGCTACCCGAGTTGCTGAATGCGCTGATTCGGGCTCACGACATCCGTCAAGCGAATGCCGAACTTTTCGTTGACGACGACGACTTCGCCGCGCGCGACCAGTTTGTTGTTGACCAGCACTTCCATCGGTTCGCCGGCCAGCTTGTTGAGTTCGATGACCGACCCCTGCCCCAACTGCAGCAACTCCCGGATCAGCATCCGCGTCGAGCCGATCTGCACGGTCACTTGCAGCGGGATATCGAGCACAAACTCGATGTTCTTGTTGGCGGGGACGGCGTTCTGATTATCGACCGGAGGAAACGAGGTCGGTTGCACGTTGATGTCCCCGGCGCCGGCATTGGACGCGTCCGGCGGTGCAGTTGTGTCTCCGTTGCCCATGCGCAAATCTCCTTTAGTTCCGGGACGCTCTACCCCAATATCTTGGTCACGCGGCACGCATGATTGCCCTTAAAGATCCCGGGCTGCCCTTGAAATTTCGGATCACCCTCGACCAGACACAGCATCGGATCGCCGGGATGTTGGTCAAGCATCAACACATCCCCGGGGTTGAAATTGAGCAAGTCCTGCACATTGATGCGCGCGGTTCCCAATTGCACGGTCAGAGCCACGTCGCATTCCTGCAAGGAGTCCTTGAAACGACTGCCCCAGCTGCTGTCCTGCTCCACATTGTCGGCGAACAAACCGGAATACAGTTTTTCTTTGATCGGCTCCAACATGGAATAGGGATAAGCGATAAACATTTCGCGGGAGATATCGCCCAGGTGCACCTGCAACGTCACCACCACGACGATTTCCGACGTCGTCACGACCATGGCGAACTGCGGGTTGCTCTCTGAGCGTAAGTATCCGATCTTCACCGGCATCACGGCCTGCCAGGCTTTCTCCAGGTCGGCCAATGCCTGCTGGACTAGTTTTTTGATCAGACGGAGTTGAATCGTGGTGAACTCCCTGCCTTCGGGCTTCACATGCGTTTGCACTTTTCCGCCGAAGAAGAAGTCCACAATCAGGTACACCAGCATGGCGTCCATGACGAAGAGCCCGTTGCCTCGCATCGGCTCCATGGCGAAAAGATTAAAAGATGAGGGGACCGGAACTTTTTGAATGAAGTCGCCGAACTTCATGATTTGTGTGCCGAGGACGCTGAATTCGATCTTCTCGCGAAGCACGGCGCTCCAGGAGATGGATTGCTGACGCGTGAAACGATCGTTGATCATCTCCATCGTGGGCATACGCCCGCGAATGATGCGTTCCTGGCTGGTGAGGCTGTACGTTTTGACCCCGCCCGGTTCTTCCTCCTCCTTCGGAGCCGTCTCGACTTCGCCGGACATGACGCCGCCCATCAAGGCGTCGATTTCTTCTTGGGAAAGTATTTTATCCATGGCGTCCCGGCGAACGACGATCGACTATTGAATGACGAATTCCGTGAAGTAGGTCGACTTCACGGACTTTTTCGGCAACAACCCGTTGATGCGATCCGTGATGTCCTCGCGCAATTTGTGTTTGCCTTGAGGAGAACGGGCGGTGGCGGAATCCAACCCGGTCAGCAACACAAGGATGGCGTCGCGGATCTGGGGAGTGCGCGCTTTGATTTGTTCAACGGTGTTCGAGTTGTCGGCCTCCACCTTGAGGGTCACTTTGAGATAACGAATTTCCGGCGTGTCCGCGAGGTTGACGATAAATGGGTCCAGGTCGGCAATCGCACTGGCATCGGCGACGGCCCCGTGGCCCCCGCCTTTGTCTTCGGCCTCCCCGTGAGCGGCTTGCTTCTCTCCACCGTTTTCGCCATGCGCTTTCTCCCCGGAGGCACCGCCCATCATTTTGAACATCGCAAAGGCGCCACCCAGGCCGAGAACCAATACCCCCGCGACGATGATGATGACCATCTTCATGGGAATACCCGCGGGCGCTGCGGGCGCCTTCTCTTCAGCTGCTTCTGACATACGGACCTCCTGCGGACAGTGTTTGCCGGTGTTGGTCGGTTGTGCAATGCATATGCCACGCAACGACCGACAAGAGTCCCGTGCAGATTTCACTCTGTGCAGCGGCGCCTGCGATAACCCACTGATTTCAGGTCACGGCGTCTTCCGGACGCGCGTCATCGCCGACCGTTCGTGTGACCGTGTCAGCGGAGTGACGGAGACTTCGCGAGGGCCGACAGAATGTTGACGAAGGGGAGAAATCGTGAGGCAGATCGGGTGTGGGCGAGCGCTAGGTAGAAATTGCCGACTTAGCCCGCATTATTCATGACGGTTCGTCGCGAAAGCGCCGAGTCGCGTGGCGAGACCGGCGCGCGGAGCCGGGAGGACCCGACGCGTACTCGTGCAGTACGTTGAGGGTCCGAGGGGCGAGCCCGCCGGCCGAAGGCCCGTCGTAGCAATGAATCGGCGATTGCAGCAGAAGTGCTCATGAACAATGCGGGTTGGGCCCTGACGCGCGCTGAGCAAGCGCATCAGGGCCCTCCTCGCTTACCGTTTGAGATTCACGAGTTCCTGCAACATTTCGTCGCTGGTCGTGATCGCACGCGAGTTCGCTTGAAATGCGCGCTGGGTAATAATCATGTCCACAAACTCTTTGCCGAGATCCACGTTGGATTGCTCCACAGTTCCCGACAAGACTCTGCCCAATCCATTTATCGTCGGGGCACCGGCCAAAGCCGCCCCGGACTCAACCGTCTCCAGAAAGTGATTGTCGCCGACATTGACCAACCCGTCGGGATTGGTAAAGCGGCTCAAGACGACCTGGGCAAGGGCACGCGTTTCCCCGTTCGTGAATTGGGCCATCACTCGCCCTTCTTTATCGACGCTGATGCGGTCGAGGGTGCCCGATGAATAGCCGTCTTGCGTTTGACTCGCGACACCGGAGGCGGCGCCGAATTGCGTCAGAGAGGACAAATCCACGGTCATGGCCTGCGGAGTGGTGGCACCGTTGGTCAGTGTCGCAGTCACGGTCTGTGTTCCGCCCGCCGTCACGGCGCCGCTGGCGTTAAACGTCATGTTGGTTTGGGCGGCAGCCGCACCCCCGTCGATTTGAGAGTACACGCCCCAGGCATTCGCCGCTGTCTTCCTAAAATACAACTGCATTTGATGGGAGTTCCCCAGGGAGTCATAGAACGTCATGCCCGTGGAGAAATTGTAGGAGGTCGTATCGGTGATGCTGAAGGCTGCCGTCGGCGCCGTGGCATTGGCATTGAGATTCCCGAGTATCTCGGCGCTGGTCGTCGCGACCGGCGGTACGGCACTCGATGTCAGTGTGATGCCGCCGATCGTGCTCGTGATGTTGCCGTTCGTGTCGGCCTGGTAGCCTTGCAACAGGGCTCCGCTGCTATCGACGACCTGACCGAGACTGTCGACCTTGAATTGGCCGGCCCGCGAATAGAAATTGGCGCCGGAGGTGTTTCTCACCAGGTAGAAACCGTTTCCATCAATCGCCAGGTCGAAGGTATTGCCTGTGGTCGTCATCGACCCTTGGGAGAAATTGGTCTGCACATCGTTGAGGAATACGCCGAGACCGATTTGATCGCTGCCGGAGCCACCGCCCAGGCTGGATGAAATCAGGTCTGAAAAGGTTGCCCGGCTGGACTTAAATCCTGCAGTCCCGACGTTGGCGATATTGTTCCCGATCACCCCCATGGCATTGCCGTAGGAGCTCAGGCCGGTCACTGCAGTAAACATCGATGTTAAAATGCCCATATCTCATCCTCCTTGTTACCACGACCTGAAACGTTCTCTCCGAGCGTTCGCCCGCATCTCGGCGCGACAGGCGTTATGCGACGGCCGTCGTGCCGGTGGTCGCGGTTTTATTCTGCGCGTTTTCCTGCAGCGTCACACTCTTCTCCATCAAGGACACCAGCTTGGACATTTGTTCCAGCTGCGAGAACTGCGCGGTTTGGGCGACGAAGTCCTCGTTCTCCATCGGCTTGAGCGGATCTTGATGTTGAAGCTGGGTGACGAGCAACTTCAGGAAATCGTCTTTCCCGAGCGGCTTCGGACCATCGGTGGTCGGCGTGGATGAGTCTGGTGGGGTCGCCTGTGTAATCACCTTGCTGATATCCATGGGGCCTCCAATCATGCAAATATACTGACGCGTTCACTGGTGTAGTCGCCGGTCTCTCCCCTCGCACTGCGCTCGTCTTCTCCCGTCGTAGACCGCTGGCCGGACGAGGCCGTCGGGCGATCCTGATGCTGCTGCTGAAACATCCAGGCATTGTCGCTTCGGCCCTGTTGTTGATCGACGGTCACTCGCAACATGCCCATTTCCAGGCCTGTCGTGCGGAGGGATGATTCCAGTGATTGCCCCTGTTGCAGCAGGCCTTGTCCCAGTTCTCCATGTTCCGTCCGGATGTGCGCATGAACCGTTTGGTCGCTCATCATGACACGGACCCGCAAGGGGCCCATGTCCAAGGGATCCAGATCCAGCATGACACTGTGCGCCACAGGCGACGCTCCTCGCAGTTCGCTCATGCGTTCGGATTCAGCTGCTCGCAAGACCGCAGCGGGTTGGCCGGCCTCGTTGCGGCCGACGGCGCTGTCGTTTGGAGACGGGGCCGGTTGATTCAGTCCGTTCATTCGGTCCAGAAACAACTGGCGATCGGTCGGCCCATTGCTCATGGCCTGATTCGGCATCGAGCGATCGGCATCGGCAGAAGAGCCGGAAAACGACTCTGACTCATTCTCCATAAATTTCCCGGTGGTCGCACTTCCCTGTTCGACGCTCACCCGGCTGTCCTGCGCGAGGTCTTCAAGAAATGCCGGCCGGTCAACCCGATCGCCTTCAGGCTGTTTCATGGCTCCAGCCTCTGCCGTGCCTGTCGTGACAACCGCAGCGACAGTCGTGACTTTCTCCGGGTCGATCATGCTGGCGGTGACGGCCGCGTCCATTCGCTCCGCGCTCACTTCTGGCACTTCACCACGACTGTCGGGCCGAGGAAACGCTGAGAGATCAATCATTCCCTCCCCTGGCTGTGCTGTTTCAGCGGATTTTTTTATGTCTGACTTTTGCGCCTGAGCAGTTGCAGCCTGGCCGACGAGTACCTCTTCAGATGTCTGTACCGAGGTATTTACCGTTGCGAGCGGAACGGACGATGTCTCGTGAGAGTCCGTAACGAGTGTAGCCGCCACTTTCCCGACGCCATCTGCAGAGGGGTCCGATTCCGGATCCGGTGCATCACTGGCCTGTACTTCGGTCTGCACGACCGCAGGTGCGGGAAGAAGCATCGCAGCCACAAGGAGCTCCTGCCGTTGGGCGCTCTGATCCTCAGCCTGTTGCGTAGTGTCTTCGGCCTTGGGGCTCTCGACTTCCTTGTCGGACACACAGTCAGCCTCCCCACAAGGCTCTTCATTCCGGCCGGCGGTTCGTTGCTGTCGTGCGGCCTCCGTCGAGCGAGCCGCTCCTTGCTTGTCTGGTTCCACCTTGGAATGGTGCGACGAACGAGCCGGTGCAACCGGTTTCGACGCGGATCGAGCTGAAGCCGGTTCAGGCGTCATTGCCGCCCGGTGAGCTTCTGCTCGGTCAAGTAACGAATCGAATGTACGAGATGGCGATGAACCCTGAGCCGTCGCCTGGCGATCTCGCGCGACCGGGGCGGCATGGGCGCTGTGACTTGGAATTCCGTTCATGAAGGGCTGCATGTCAGTGGCCATAGGTGTTCCTGTCCGTTTCGAACCCCGTGCGTTGTCATGGAACAGCATTACAAAGGCCGTGCCATCCGCGTCGAACGAGAAAACCACGCATGACGCGCGATTTTCGCAAGGAGGGTTAGAGTTGAGGACTGGAAGATGGAAGTTTCTGCAGGAGGTGACGGCAAAACCTGCCGAATCACCGGAACACGAAGGAGCTGTTTACGGGGCTGTCAGCAATTGCTCGGTCAGGCGGGCGGCGCGCTCCGGCTTGACCTCAGCGAGGATTGCGCCGGCGGATTTGCCCTTAATCAGGCGTAGCACTTCGATCGCCTTCCGATCCGGCATGCGCTCCAGGCGGGCGGCGGCTTCCTCAGCCGGCATTGTTTCGTAGATTTTCGCAAGTTGCGTCTGATTGACGTTGGCCGCCCCTCCTGGTTTCGTCGTCGCCTTGGGCTTCTCCGCTTCACTCGTCGCCTTGCTCTGGGCGGCCTGACGACGTTTTTTTTCGGCCTCCACCGCCTGTTCATGCCGAGTTACAATCTGCTCGAGTTCCGCTTTGAGTTCCAGGAGATGCATTTCCGATCCACGCAAGGCCGCCTCACGCTTGTCCAAGGCACGTTTGCGCTGCTCCAGCATCTGAAAAATTTCACGCGGCGCGTTCATGGCGGGGCCCTGAACCTCTTTCTTAATCGCCTCGGCTTTTGGTTCTTCCTTCTCCGCTGCCGGAGCCTGAGCCGGCGCCAGATCCTCAGCGAAGGCTGCCGTGCCCATACTCCCCAGCAAGACCGCACCGAAGGCAACGCCGAGGATCCCCCCTGTGCAGAGTGCGCGAACGTCACCCCTCGCCATCACGGTCATGCCCGTTCTCCCTTTTGTAATGGACTCCGTCGCCAGGCTCGTTCATCCAGCAGTTGCTGATCCTGCCGTTCTCGTCGTCGACGTCGTTCCAGCGCAGCGCGCGCATCGAGGAGGTCCAGCTTCTTCCGATACTGCATGGCTTCCAGGAGTTCTCCGCGTTTGTGTTCCATATTGACCTGTTGATCCCTCTGTATCTGCTCCATGCTCTTCCGTGCGGCGATGGCCTGATCCATCGCGTCAAGGTGACCGTACACCTGGTCCACGGTGCTCCCCTGTTTGACCTGAAGCAAATATCGGTCGGCATCCGCCTTCGCCCGCGAATCCAACATCGTCATACGGTCGACTGTCTGCTGCAACGCGCTCGCGAGTTCCGCCAACTCGAGCTTGGCGACCTCTTCAAGTTGGATCGCATAGGTGCGGAGCACGGTCACGTTCATTGAATGGTTCCTGCCAGCGCCAGCAAAGCATCGATGGACTGCGACAACCCGACGGACTGCTTCGTCTCCTGCCGCAGGAACGCCGTAATGCCCTCATGAGCGGAGACGGCTTTATCCAGATCCTTGCTCGTGCCGGGCTTATACGCGCCCAGCGTGATGAGATCTTCAGAGCGCCGATAGAGCGCCGTGCGTTCCAGGACCAACCGCCCCGCGGCATAGTGTGCCGGCGTGACAATGTCCCGCATGACCCGGCTGGTACTCTGCAGGATATCGATGGCCGGAAAGTGATTGCGCGCAGCCAGTTCACGTGAAAGCACAATATGTCCGTCGAGAATGGAGCGCACGGCATCCGCGACCGGATCGTTGAGGTCGTCGCCGTCGACCAGCACGGTGTAGAGCCCGGTAATGCTGCCCCCGCTCTGTGCCGGTCCGACCCGCTCCAGCAATTTCGGCAACACGGCAAAAACGGACGGTGTATACCCTTTGGTGGTGGGAGGTTCACCGATGGCAAGCCCGACTTCTCTCTGGCTATAGGCCAGGCGGGAAAGGGAATCCATCATCAGCAATACATGTTTGCCGCAATCGCGAAAATATTCGGCGATGGCCGTCGCCACCAAGGCGCCGCGAATGCGCACCAGCGGCGGTTGATCCGAGGTCGCGACGACGACAATGGAGCGGGCCCTTGCTTCCGGGGTCAGGTCGCGCTCCAGGAACTCTTTGACTTCACGTCCCCGCTCGCCGACGAGGGCGATCACCCGGACATCCGCCTGCGTATACCGGCTGATCATGCCCAACAAGACGCTTTTTCCCACCCCGGATCCGGCAAACACGCCGATTTTCTGGCCTTGGCCGCAGGTCAACAGGGCATTGATCGCCCGAATGCCCAGATCGACCGGCTGGGTAATTCTCGCGCGATGCAGCGGATTCAGCGGAGGCGCATACAACGGAACCTGGACATCGGTGCGTAGCGGCGGCAAGCCGTCCAGCGGGTGCCCGAGTCCGTCGAAAATTCGTCCCAACATCTGCGGTCCGACCGGCACCGACGCCACGTGCCCTTTCATCACGACACGGCTGCCCGGGCCGATGCCCTGCATTTCACCCAGCGGCATCAGCAGCACACGATCCTCGCGGAATCCGACCACTTCTGCCATGACGGCGCCATGGCCGCCCTCACGGGTGATCTCGCAGACCTCTCCGACAGAGGTGAACGGCCCCGAGGCTTCAATGACGATCCCGACGGCTTGGGCCACCCGGCCCGTGACGGATAAGGGTTCGACTTGTTCGAGGCGTTCGCTAAGCTTCACCGGCGTCCCGCTTTCTTAGGGCTTCACCGAGCCTCAGCAATTGGGTATCCAGCGTGGCGTCGATCAAGAGGCTCTGCGCCTGCACGAGACAGCCCCCCGGGCTGATACCGGGATCCGTCTCAAATTTTAGTGTCAAGAGCCCGTGCGGAGTCTGACTCAGTGCCGCCCGCGACGCTTCGAGCAGCGGCAGATCCGACGGATGCACCCGGATCCGGACCAGCCCGCTTTCATGCAAATGCGCCAGTGCCGTTCGTACCTGCGTCACGATCACCTCGCGTTTTTCCGTCACCAGTTCGCGCAGGACCTTCTGCGCGATCATGAACGACAGTGACGCCACTTCTTCTTCCACCGTGTCGTGCAGATTGCGCCAGCTTCCCTCCAATTGCGCCATCAGCGAAGCCACCAGCGCCTGTTCCCGTTGGCGCAGCGCGGCGACCCGCTCCGTGACGCGCTTTTCCCCCTCCGCCACGCCCCGCTCGAATTCGGTCACGTCATCCGTTCCGAAGGGCCGGTTCCCGCGGCTGAAATCGGCCAGCGGCACCGTCCGCAACTGTATGTTGCCGGAACGAATCAAGGTGCGGGTGAGCACCGTATTCTCCTGCCTGAGGCGATAGAGCTCCAGCAATCGCGAGACGGATTGTCTCACCAATTCGACTTCGAACGGTTTGGTTAAGAAGTCTGCAGCGCCTGATTTCATGGCGCGCACAGCCAGTTCGATGTTGCCGTGCCCGGTCATGACGATACTCAGCAGACGGCTATCGACCTCCAAGGCCTGTTGCAAAAAAGCAATACCATCTGTTCCGGCCAATTGAACATCGACGATCAACACGGCAATCGGACGGGATTTCAGATGCGCCAGGGCCTCGCTGACAGACCCGGCCGTGAGAATCGGGTGCCCTGTGGACTGCAACATTTCGGTCAAGAGGAAGCCGATGGATGGCTCGTCGTCGACGATAAGAATGGCCCGTGGGGCGAGTTCCTTTTCATTGTCCGCGGGAGACGTCTGCGGCAGGCGACTTCCCAAATCAACAGTACCCATCTACAGCAACTCCTCGCCTCCCCCGCCTCCGATCACGATGCGGCCTTCCTCCTCAAGCTTGCGACAGACTTTGAGAATGTTCTGCTGCGCCTTTTCGACATCGGATACCTTGACCGGCCCGCGCGTTTCCATGTCTTCCTTGAGCATTTCGGCCGCGCGACTCGACATGTTCTTGAGAAACTTCTCTTTGATCTCCGGGGTGGCACCACGAAGGGCGACCGGAAGGTCTTCTTTACTGATTTCCTTCATGAGTTCCTGCATGCCGCGGGAATCCAGTTCGACCAGGTCATCGAAGACGAACATCAGCGCCCGGATGCTTTCTGCCAGAGCCTGGTCGCGCTCAGTGATCTTGGCCATAATGGCGCCTTCGGTGTTCTTATCCACACGCGTCAGAATATCGGCCATCAATTCGGCGCCGCCGACCGACATGCTCGACATGCCCATCGAGGCCGACAGAATTTCCTGCAGACTATCGCTCAATTCGGACAGCACCTCCGGCTGCACTTCCTGCATCGTCGCCAGCCGCAGCGACACGTCGGCATGCAGGTGTACCGGTAACAACGCCAGCACGGCACTGGCCTGTTCGGCTTCCATTTGTCCCAGGCAGACGGCAATCGTCTGGGGATGTTCGATCTTGAGAATTTGCGCGACGGTTCGGGGATCGACCCACTTCAGAGCGTCGATACCGGGATAGGTCTTCGTATTCAAGGACTCCATCATTCTGGCGGCCTTCTCGGGGCCCAGCGCCTTCTTCAGAATGGCTTCCATGAATTCGCGTCCCTCGAATTGCACCTCGCCGGATGAGCTCGCCTGTTCAAATTCGGCGATCACGCTATCCTCTTCCTGCTTCGTAATGTTTGCGGTTTCTTTCATGAAGCTCCCGAGCTTGCGAATATCCTTCGGGTCGAGAGTCTTCATGACCGCCGCGGCCGCTTCTTCACCGATGGCTCGAAGTAAGATCGCCGCTTTTTGTGCACCCGACAGTTCTTTATTCATGTTCAGCGCGGTTAGGCGTTATTCTTCAGCCACTGTTTCACGACGACGGCGGTATTGGCGGGGTTGTTCTTGGCCATATCGAGGATCTGCCCCGGCTGCTTGCCGCTGATGGCCGCTTCAACCTGCCCCACCGACGCGGGCAACGCCGGCGTCTCGCCGCCGCCGGCCGCGGGCGCGGACTGAACCAGCATCACCATCAACGGGCGAACTACCATGAAGAAAATCAGGAAAAACAGCAGCCCGCCTACTGCATAGCGCACGTAGGGCATCCAGGCCTTGCTCGCATCCGGCGCGGCCTCGACTCCGCCGGTCGGTTCCTCCGCTCCCAGCCCGAACTGGATGCTCACCACCTCCACTTGATCCTGCCGCTCGGTCGAATACCCCATCGCCTTCTTGACGATTTCTTCGATGCGTTTCATTTCTTCCTCGGAACGAGGCACATACTTCTTGGGTTGATCCGCCCCCGCCTCGCCCGCCTTACCTCCGCCCTCATACGTGCCGTCTACCAGGACTGCGACCGAGAGCTTCTTGATGGTGCCGGTCGGCTCCACGATGCGCGATACCGTCCGGCTGATTTCATAATTAACCGTCTCGTTTTTCGTCTGGTTGTTGTTCGAGCTGGTCTGTCCTCCTTCGGCTTCGGTGCCACCGGGGACGTTCGACTCGACGCCGGGCACGCCGCCCGAGGTGCCGTTCACTCCGCTCGATTTTTCCTGTCCGCGCTGCTCACTACGAACCACCTGTCCGTTCGGATCGTAGCGTTCTTCGGTGGTTTCGATCTTGCGGAAATCCAGCACGCTCGACACGCGCACCACGGCTTTGTTCACGCCGACAATCCGTTCCAACATCGTTTGAATACGAGTCTCGATGTCTTTTTCCAGCGTCCGCTGATATTCCATCTGGGTTCCGGAAAGCCCGGCTGATTCATCGCTGGAGGTGTTGGACAATAAATTGCCGTGGCCATCAACGACGGTGACATCGCGTGATTGAAGTCCTTCGACGCTGCTGGAGACCAGGTGCACCACACCTTGAATTTGCGCCTTCGACAACGTTTGACTGGCGCGCAGAGACACCACCACGGAGGCTCGCGCACGATCCTGCTCGGTGGCAAACAGCCGGCGTTCAGGAATCGCCAAATGCACCCGTGCTCGCTCTACCTCCGGCATTTGAGTGATCGTGCGGGCCAGCTCGCCTTGCAAGGCCCGTCGATAATTCAACTTCTGCACGAAATCGGACATACCCATGGTTGTCCGGTCGAAAATTTCATATCCCACACCCCCGCCATGCGGAAGGCCTTGACCAGCCAGTTCCAAACGCAAGTCATGCACCTGCGCACTGGGCACCAGCACGGTGGTCCCTCCGTTGGCCGTCTCATACGGCACCTTCGCATCTTTCAGCTTGTCGATAATGCCCGAGGCATCGTCTACCGCCAGGTTGGCAAAGAGGACCTGCATATCCGGCTGCTGGGTCCAGAGGGTCACCGCGACCAGTCCCGCAATAGACCCGGCGAGCGCGAGCAAAATGATGAAGCGTTGGTTGATCGTGAACTGGTTGAATTTTGAAAACATACGGTGTGGAATCCTTTATGCGTGCGACCGTTGACCGGACACCCGCCGCCTAAATCTGCATCCGCTGAATTTCCTCGTAGGCAGTGACCAGCTTGTTTCGCACCTGCATCATCAACTGAAAAGACACATCGGCCTGTTGCAATGCCACCATGGTTTGATGAATGTTGGTGCTCTGCCCGGTCACCAACGCATCGACGGCCTGGCTGGCGCCGGTCTGTGCGTCGTTGATATGCCCGATGGCCTCCTTGAGGGAGCCCATGAAATTGGCTGCGCCGGCCTCGCCGCCCGCCCCCGCCTCGTGAATCTCAGGTATCTCAATCGGTCGGAGACCATTCGCTCCCGCAATGCGCAGATCAGACATGGTTACCTCCCGATCTCCAACGCGCGATTCCACATGGTGCGGGTCGCATTAATCGCCTGCACGTTCGCTTCATAGGCGCGCGAGGCGCCGATCATGTTGACCATCTCTTCCATGACATTCACGTTAGGCATCGTGACGAACCCCTTTTTGTCCGCATCGGGATGACGAGGGTCGTACACCGTCTGTCCGGGCTTCTTGTCTTCGATGACGCGGGCGACTTTGACTCCGTCCAAGGCTTGACGGCCGGGGCCGGACGTCACTTGCTTGAAGGCCTTTTGAAACGTCGGGGATACAGGCGCGGCCTGAAACACGACATCGCGGCGTCGATAAGGACCGCCCGTGCTCGTTTTGGTCGACTGGGCGTTGGCCAGATTACTGGCAATGACATTCAGTCGATGCCGATGGGCATCCAGCGCGGAGACAGAAACCGCAAGGCTATCTGTTAATTCCATCACACACTCCTTTGTGGTTGCTTCCCAAAGTCATGAATCGAGGAGGTTCCACGATCGCGCCTACCGCCCTTCCCGAATGGCACTCAACAGACCTTTGAACTTCATCCCGATGATGGTCGCCGCCGTGTTGTATTGCTGGGCGTTATCGGACATTTTGGCCATTTCCAATTCAATGTTGACGGAATTGGCGTCCAGCGGCAGATCGCCTGCCGGTACGTCTTCAAGCTGGCCGAGGACCCGTTGGTACCCCGTGCCTTGTGGTCCGAAATGTTGCGCGTTGGTGGACACCAGGGAGATCGGCAACTTGCCCTGTTGCGCATTGGCCAGCGCCTGGCCGAAATTCAAATCCTTCGCGCGATACTTGGGCGTTTCTTCGTTGGCGATATTCGCCGCGATCACCTGCTGGCGGGCACCGCGAAGATCAAGCGATCGACTCAGCAGCTGTATGGTTCTGTCAAAAATAGTCATGTCCCATGCTCCTTAATGACGCTTCACCGCCACAGGGTGTGCAATACGTATACCGCGCTTGCAGCTGATCGAATTGGGATCACATCCCCTCTGTGGGCGGCGTTCCGAGCGGCACCCGGCAAAAATGTCCACCTCGGAGAATAATCTGCCCATCTCCCTGCCGGCGCGATCAGGACTTCTCCGCCTCGACCTGGTAGCCCATGTCGCGATACTCCCGCAATTTGTTCCGCAACGTTCTAATGCTGATCCCCAATTCCTTCGCCGCATGTGTACGGTTTTCTTTCACTCGCGCCAGGGTCTTGAAAATAAGGTCGCGCTCCATCTCCCACAGCGATCCATGTGCCGAGGCAGTCACGAGGGTATCGACCGCCCCTACCTCACGTACCGGCACGGTGCCATCGCCCGGCATCAGATGATCCACATCCACCGCTCCTCCGGTGGCCACCAGGATGGCACGTTCCATGACGTTTTCGAGTTCGCGCACGTTGCCTTTCCAGGGACGCTGCTGGAGATCGGCGATCGCGCGCTCGGACAACGTCGGCATGGTGAGCCCGTTCCGCTGTGCCGAGGAACGAAGGAAATGTCTCGCCAGAAGCGGAATATCGCCCGACCGATCACGAAGGGGAGGCACCGTGACGGGAAACACGTTCAGCCGATAGAAAAGATCCTCACGGAATCTCCCTTGGGTGACTTCGTGATACAGCGAGCGGTTGGTGGTGGCGATGACGCGAATATTCACTGGAACGGGCTCGCGCCCACCGATACGATCGACTTCGCGCTCTTGCAAGACGCGCAGAAGTTTGGACTGCAAGCCCAAATTCATTTCGCTGATTTCATCGAGAAACAGCGTCCCGGTATGCGCCATTTCAAACTTGCCCAATTTTTTCTGAATGGCTCCGGTAAATGCGCCGCGTTCGTGACCAAACAGTTCGCTCTCGAGGAGGCTGTCCGGTAGCGCGGCACAATTCAACGCCACGAAGGGGCGATGGGCGCGCGGACTGCGCGCGTGGATGTAACGGGCCATGAGTTCCTTCCCGGTTCCACTCTCGCCGCTGATCAGCACGGTTGCCTGACTCGCCGCGACACCCTCCAGAGTGGTGAGCAGGCGGATCATGCCGGGATCCTGCGTCAAGATCGCCCGAGCTTCCAGTGTAGCGGGCCCTTCCTGCTCGTCCGTAGCCGTGGTGGCCTGCAGGTTGAGAATCACTCGTTCCAACAGGTCTGTGGAGAAAGGCTTTAACAGGTAGTCATTCGCGCCGTATTTCATCGCTTCCACCGCTGTCTCCACCGTGCCATAGGCGGTCATCAGAACAATGAAGGTCTGGGGGGATTTTTGTTTGATGGCCTTGACGAGTTCCAGCCCCGTCAGGCGCGGCATCTTCAAGTCGGTCACCACCAACCACGGTTTGATTCGCTCAATCTGCTCAATGGCGTCGACGCCGTCGATCGCCCCCCGGACTTGGTAGCCCAATCTGCGGACCGTTTCAGACAGGGCCGTTCTCATCGAGGGTTCATCATCGACGATCAGGACCATCCGAGTGTCTTCGGAGGTGGCGGAGGGGCCTTGTAAATCCTGTTGCACGCTCATTCGTAGGTCTCCTCTTCGGTGACATTCGCAATCGGACTAATTTGCACGGACCGTCCGACCAATGCGGCATTTCGCGCCGGCATCGTTGCTTGCTGCATGGAGCCCTGGGGGAATGTCATGACAAATGAAGTCCCATGCCCCGGTCTGCTCTCCACATCGATGCGGCCGTGATGAGCTTCGACCAGCGCATGTACGATGGCAAGCCCCAGTCCAGTCCCTTGGTCTTTCGTGGTAAAAAACGGGTCGAATACCCGCGACTGCAACGCCAGTGGAATCCCCGTGCCGGTGTCACTGACCGTGAGTTGAATAGCAGGTGCTTCTGAAATGCCTGCCGGAGCCATACGAGCGGACAATGTCAGGCTGCCCCCTTCCGGCATGGCCTGGACGGCGTTCAAAACAAGATTCAGGAGTACCTGTTTCATTTTCCCGCCGTCACACCATATCTTCGGCACGCGGGGATCGACCTCGCAACGGACCACGATCGACGCCGGTGACATGGCATGGCTCGCCAGCGTGAGTACTTCCCGAATCAGCGATTCCGTATCCAGCCATGCCAACCTCGAACAGTCCGGTCTGGTATAGACGAGGAGGTTCGATAGCAACCGGTCCATGGCCTGCACCGCCATCGAGATATGCTCCGCGTAGGTCCGCAGATGCGGCTGATCGCGGAGATCTTTGCGCAGCATCGACGCGAACAACTCGACGCTTCCCAGTGGATTCCGGATTTCATGCGCGATGTTCCCGACCATCTGGCCCATGGCCTCCAGGCGGTTGCGCCGCTGCAAACGGTCTTCAAGCTGGCGAATGTGAGTGACGTCATGGATCAACACCAGTTTGCCGATCAACGTCCCGGTTTCATCGGTCAAGGCGCTCTGCGAGAGGGCAATGGTGACGCCCGTCGGAAGAACCAGCGGATACTCGCCGTGATCTTTCCTGATTTCCTCCAGAACCTCCGTCGCCCGACGTCCCTTGAGGCTGGCTTGCGACACTCCCAACAGCCGTTCCGTGGCGTGGTTGCACCGCACGACCGAATCCTGCGAGTCTGTTACGATCACACCCGTATCCAACGACTCCAGTACCGCCGTCACATGGGCACGCATCTCTTCTGTTTCGCGAAGATGTTCGCGCAAACTGGCATTGGTTTGCGCGAGTTCCAGATCCATCTGCTGCAGCCGTGTCGTCAAGGCGTCATACGACTGTTGAAGGACGGTGGCAGCCTGGTCAAAGTCGTGGAATGCACGTGTCAGCAGGTCATTGTTCGATGTGTCGACCTCGCGCGTTGTCATCGCTTTTTGCCTCCTGCGGCGGGAGTGGATTCAGGCAACTCGGTCTGCAATACGGCAGCCATGCGCCGAACGAGGCTGTCGCTGTTCTCATTCAGTGCGCGAAGCCCGTTCCTTGCGAACTCGTCACGCTTCACTCCCCGCGCCAACTGCACGATCTGCAATTGCGCCCAGGCTTCCTCCTCGGCCTCCAATCCCGCCACCAATGCCTGCTTATACAGAGCCAGTGCCGGCTCTTGACGATTCAGTCTGGCCAAAACATCGGCATATCGGAGCCGGTCCAATGCGGACAGGTCCGTCCCCGCCTTGAGCACGTTCTCGTACAGGGAAGCGGCCTCGGAGTCCCGTTTTGCTTGCCTCAAGGCATCGGCTACCTTCAGCTGAACCAATGCGCGGTTCGGATGGCGCGGGTTGTGTATCAACCACTGCTTTCCAAGCTTCACTAAGCCGGCCGTGTTTCCTTCCCCCTCGAAGGACGTCAGGATTCCAAGCAGAGCCTGTCCAGCGAACCGGCCGACGGGAAATTGCAGGCGATACCGCTCGAAGACGGCACGGGCCGCCCGCATGTCTTTTTGTTCCAGGTAACTCTCGCCGAGCCCCATTAAAGCGACTTCGTGAAAGGTCTCGGCTTTGGAATTTCGAATCAACGACTGAAAGAGCCGCGCCGACTCGATTGGAAATCCAAGCCGACGATGCGCCTCGGCCACCTTGAGCAAGAGCTCCGTACCGGCGTATAGCCGATCGGCAAACGGGCCGTTACGGTGGAACAGGTTGATGAGCTCAAAATCGTCGCCTGCTTTCAGTGCCGCTTCCAGCCTGGGACGCATAAATCTGACGAGTTGCGCCCCGCTTTTCTCCGGCCAGGGATCGTTCTCAAACTTCCCCGCCCGCTGGACTCCCCGCTCGTAAGCTTTCAGCGCATCTTCCTGTTTGCCTGCTCGCTCCAACGCCTGACCGAGATGAAATAGCGCCTCGCTTCCAACCGGTGAGTCCTCATATTGCTTCGCGCTGCTTTCGAACAACTGGCGCGGGCTGAGCATTTCACCGGGTTTGAGGGGAACGTTTGCGAGATGTGCGGCGATCGTGTGTCGAAGATTGACCTCCTCGCCTTCCGGAGTGAGATGCTCCTGCACGTCCGCATATCGGAGCCTGGCCGTGGGAACAACCTGCGCATCCGGATACTGGCTCATCAACGCCGCATAGAACATGCTCGCATCTTCCCATCGCCCGGCCTCTTTGTAACTGTCGGCCAAGTGCATCAAGACAAAAGGATTCTCCGGTCTGGAGGGATACAGATTGTAGAAATGGAGGAGTTGTTCCCGCATGACCGGGCCGCGCTGAGCTTCTCCCGCCGTATCCGCATAACGCAGCAATGCGTATGGATCCGCCCGAAGTGCGGCAGGCCAGCGGCTGCTGAGGCTTTCATATAACGCATCAGCGTCCTTGATCCGCCCCATTCGATAGAGGCTGTGGGCCTGCCCCAGGGAAGCGGACACCAGCAACGCGGGGTCGGTGCTTCGCTTCAAAACGTGATCAAACGTCTGTACGCTGTCCTTCCAACTCTTGATGCCGCGCAAGACATAGCCCAGACCGAGCATGGCTCGATTGGCATCATAGGAATCTCGCTCGGAGAGACTGAGCGCATGCTGGTAGGCGATCTGCGCCTCCTGGTACCAACCCTCGACACGATACACATCGCCGATTCTCCAGGCGGCCCGCCTGGCATTTGTCGACTGGGGATCCTCTCGCATCAGCGCCTTGTATAGATCGATGATTTCCAGCGGCCTCAGTTCTTGTGCGCTACTCTTTAAGGAGCTTTCTGTGAGGAAGGCTTGAATCGACGACCGCAGCGGAAGATCGCGATGGTCTCGCAACATGTTGGTCAAGTGAAGCCGCGCTTCGGGATACTGCCCCTGCGTGTAGAGAGTCACTCCCCGTTCAAATTCACCCCATTCAGGACTCTCGGGAACCCGTTCCAAGCGAGGCCCTGGATCCGGAAGTGCGCCTCGCACCAATTCCGACGGCTCAGGCATCATGGCTGGCAGTTCTTGTCGCATCGTCGAGGGTCCACCGGCAGCCATGGCAGAAGAACCTCCGGCGAGGAACAGGCTTCCCAGAAAAAATGCCAGGCCTATCCGGATCCTGACGGGTTGTTGTGACGAAGATCGGTATTGCACAGGGGGCAAATCAGCAAGTCCTGTGCCCCTTCGGAAATCATTCAAATAGCGGCATCACTTGATGATTTCGGTCGGCAGAGAAGTCCGAGTAGAAAGTGTTGTCAGAAATCCCGACAGGCACTTCGTGGGGCCGGTCAAAAAAATGACGTGAGAGAGGAGAGACGGTGAGAGAAATGCTAGTTTTGAATCGAGTACCCGTGAGTCTTGGGATCAAATCCTTTCCGTTTGAGTTTTTCCACCAGTGTAGTGCGATTCACTTGAAGTAACTGCGCGGCTCGGCTAGTAATTCCATTGGCCTTTCGCAGCGCTTCCCCAATAAGCCTATTTTCATAATGCTCAAGTTCTTTGGTCAAATTAATCCCGTCTTCCGAGAAGCGAATGAACTGCTCAGGCGATTCGACTCCCTTACCGGCATTCATTTTGACCGGCCGTTCAGGCAAATCGCCCATCGTGATCATGCCTCGTTTCTTCAACACACAGAGGCGTTCGATCATGTTTTCAAGTTCCCGGATATTCCCAGGCCATTCTTCTTCCATCATGCGCGCTAACGCATCAGGCTCCATACCGAGAATCTCCGTCCGCCGTAATTGATTAAACTGGGCGATGAAATGGTTTACCAGAAGCGGAATATCGCTACGGCGCTCCCGCAATGGCGGAATGTGAATGGGAATCACGTGCAGCCGGTAATACAAGTCTTGTCGGAACCGGCGCTCCTGAACAGCTTGCGCCAAATCCTGATTCGTCGCCGCGATGATGCGGACATCGACATTGATCGTCCGTGTCCCGCCCACGCGCTCGAAGCATCGCTCTTGTAACACCCGCAGCAGTTTGACCTGCAACGGCAAACTCATCTCCCCGACCTCGTCCAAAAAGATGGTTCCGCCATGAGCCAACTCAAATCGCCCGAGGCGCGTATGGGCCGCTCCGGTAAAGGCCCCCTTCTCATGCCCGAAGAGTTCGGATTCTAAGAGGGTTTCCGGAATGGCCCCGCAGTTCACCGGAACCAGCGGACGTTCCCTCCGCATGCTGTTAAAGTGCAACATGCGTGCGATCAATTCCTTGCCGGTCCCGCTCTCGCCTTCAATCAGCACCGTACTGTCGCTATCCGCCACCTTTTCGACAAAATCAAGTACCATGCGCATCGGTGCACTCGTCCCCACCAGATGCTCCAGGCGATATTGATCTCGCACGGCTTTTCGAAGCAGGTGGTTTTCCTGCTTCAACTTGTAGACGTCCAAGGCCTTTCGGACCACTACCGCCACGGTATCGGGCTCAAAGGGCTTAGTAATAAAATCAAACGCGCCGGCTTTCATCGCCCGCACGGCGTAGTCGACCGTCCCATAACCCGTCATGACAATCGCAATTATCTTGGAGTCGATTTTCGAGATTCGATCAATGGTTTCCAACCCATCGATTCCCGGCATCTGGAGATCCGTCAGTACCACGTGCACCGGCTGATCCTTGACGGCCTCCACTCCCTCCAGCCCGCTGGACATGACCGTCACCTGATGGCCTTCACCGGTGAGCGTCTCCGCCAAGATTTGACGCACGGCAGGATCATCATCAATCACGAGAATATGTGACTGGCTCATCAAGAGCACTCCTCTCTGAGGGGACCAAAGAAATCAGGTTCGGATCTATAAGGATGACCAGAAGGTACCATGAGAAACACCTCTCTCGTCGAAGAATTGAACACAGAATCAGCTTATTGGGAATTGAAACTTTATTCAAGTGAAAGTAAGGATGGCCTGCATAGGTGAGCCATCAGAGTCTGCACAAAGAAAGCTTTTCTCTTTAATAGCACCCGGCCTAGATCTTGACAGGTGAGAAGAAGAATTGTAGGGTTCGCAATCTTCCTTTCACATTCTCTTGATAGTAAATCAGATAGCTGATCTCTCGGGCTGGCGTAGCTCAATTGGCAGAGCAGCGGTTTTGTAAACCGCCGGTTGGGGGTTCGATTCCTCTCGCCAGCTCCACAAATTCCACTGACGAATCAACCGGTTGGCGGCTTACAGAGCCACTATTCTCCCCTCGCAATTCTGCGAGTGTAACCGTAAGTGTAACCGTCTGACGCTCAAAGTACGCAGAGAGTGAACGCGCCGCCTGTTCGAGGTCCCGTTCGTTCACAATGTTGTACCGGTCAAACACGCTTCTGGTCTTGTGGCCCGAAATGGACATGGCCACCTTCTCCGGCACTCCGGCCCGCACCATGTTGCGGACAGCAGTACGACGGAAGTCATGTGGGATTCTACCTACCCACACTAAGTGCTTTTTCTTTTCATCTTTCACCATCCCGCCGAGACCGACCGTCTCGCACGCCTTCCGCCAGGAATGCTTCAAACTCTGTAGGCGGATTCCTCCACGATGGCAGATCCAGGGACAACCTGGCCACTTGAGGTCGCAGCGAGTCTTCCAAGCCAATAGAACCCGGTAAAGATCTCCCGTCAGGTAGAGAACCCTGGGGGTATTGGTCTTCGTGTCCTGTGCCTGTAGAAACAGCTTCCCCTCCGTCCAATTGATTTGCCGCCATTGCAGCGAGCAGACCTCGCCCATTCGCATCCCGCTGTAGTATGCGAGCGTTGCAGCGACCTGGGCATAGTCAGGTAACGCGCCTCGAAGGGCGAGAAAATCCTCATGCTCAAAGAATCCTGATCGAATGTTGTATTCCTTGAGTTGAGGAATATGAGGAACACGAGCGACCAGTTGTGGTGTTTGTTGAAAGCCCATCCGAAACATGCGCTTCAGAAATCCAGTTTCCCGGTTGATGGTGGCGTTTGCCGCGCCCTCTCCTTGGCGTTTCACAATATAGGCTTTGATTCGCTCAGTGGTGATGGTGGACACCCGCATCTTTCGGAAGTATGGTTCTAAATGGTGCTGATATTCATTGACCCGACGTCCAGTCTTACGCTTGTTTAATTCGTAATCTTGTCTCACGAGCTCAGCCAGGTCCTCATAGCGTGTTCTGTCGATATTGGGCCCACGATATAGCCCTGCAGCGATCTCCCCTTCCTTAATTTTAAGAATCCGTTTGGCTCGCTCCTTATCACTGGTCCTCGTGCTTTCTTGGATAGGTCTGCCGTCAACGTAATACTTCATCCAGTATGGGCCCTGTTCGGCCAAAGTCCCTGTCGTCGGATCGCGTTTCTTGCGTCGATAAATCATCCCCATGGTGCCCCTCCCGCTTATTGTTTTCGATAAACCGGTCCATATCGTAAATATCGAATAGGACCCGTCGTCCCTGCCGCACACAGGGCAGTTTGCTGGACCAATTGAGATGCCGAACCGCCCACTGGCTGATACCAAGGTATCGAGCCGCCTCTCTGACCGAATACAGCCGCTTGAATACTTCCTCTGACATTTGCATCACCCCCTTCCGTTTAGATCTGGTTTTTTACACACTGACGCCCGATCACGTCGCTAATATTTTATTTGGATTTCTTAAGATCAGGCGGATTCATGATTACTCCAAGGCCCTTTAATGCCTCCCCGGTCATTTTCTTCCATCCCTTCATGGCCTGATCCAATTTTCCTGTTTTTGCCTGCTCCAACATCGTGGCCATGTGTTCGAGAATCGGCTGTTGTTCGCTTAGCAGATCGCGGATGATTTCGGCTCGAGGTTTTTCCATAGCAGCGGATACACGCGAAATCGTCTCATAGAGGTCAGTGGGCAGCGACAACAGGACTCGATGCGGTGTGTTTTTTGGCTTCGGACTCATTTATAGCCCTCCGTTATACGCTTTATATATCGGCTCGCTATATATTTGTCAACGTCAACTGATAGGAACGATGCAGGAGTACTTCACGATATAAGATTCAGATTCTCCATCGTACCGATACAGAATCTTGAATCGCGAGAGGAAGGAATGCGAAATTGTCATTGAAATGCTTACGGACACACAAATACTTCATCTGCTGGCACGATGTGAAAAAGGAACAGGCTGCATCCTTCCAAAATTGCGGCATAGACTGAAGCAAGATGACTGGCTTTGTGTTGTTTGGGAACTTCTTGTGGCTGATGCGGCGAATCGAATCGGTCGAATCTCATACGAGCCACCAACACCAGGTAGTGCCCGTCCGGACTTCCTTGTTGAGACTTCTGCTGGGAATCGACTATGGATCGATGCTACGCTCGCATTTGAACAATCTTCAAAGCCCCTCACAGAACTCAATCAGCATCGATTATTTCGGAAGCTTCTAGAAAAGAATGACCAAGCCAGACGGACAAATACCACGGACCCGGTAGTATTTTGCATTGGAACAGATCGAGTATCGTCGCTTTCCCCCTTTCATGGACCTGGGGAAGTGTCACGTGACCGCGCAATCTACGAATCCTTTGCCCAATTCAGGAGCATTTCTGCGGCCATCGTGGTGCCCATACTCATTGGACCAGAGATCCTTACAGGACTCGTACGTCACGCCGAACCCGTTCTTTTTAAGAACCCCGAGGCAATAAATTCACTTCCCAGCGCACTAGAGAAAAATCTTCAGCGGCTTGAATTCAACCGTTGGCCATTTTCCCTTCAGCGTCAAGGTCGGAAAGTCCGCCAATCCCTCCGCGAAGCTTTGAAACCGTTTCATGGAACTCCCATAGATACATCATGTCTCAATTGCGATGGTGTTCCGCCTCCGGAGTCAACTTTTGCAGGGCCAAACTGGGTCCACTACTGGAAGTTTCAGCGTCTTCGAATTGCAAAGATCGGTAATCGCTTTTGGTTGTTCGAGGGAGACAATGTGTTGGACAGCTTCCCATCTGCGGAAGACGCTGCTCAACACGCTTCGGAGCTTTTCCAGCCGTTTCCGGTCCATGTCTTAACTTCACGCGGTGTTCAACCGAATTCTGAGCCGGGTGTTCCTTCCAATCTTGGTGAATGGACCATAGAATCCTAGATCATAAATTGGCGATTCCTTCGCTCTGTCCGTCTGGACAGATCAAATTCTGATTTTGAGGTGGACTCTTCGCCAGCCTCCATCACTCCCAACGCACGGCGGGGCTTCGGTAACTTCGAACAGATCCTTCACGAACTTGGACTTATCGATACCACTTCAGGTGTTCCGCTATGCCAGGCCGCCGAGAGGTCCTCAAACCCGGCCATCCAGCCGTATGTTCTCGATCCACCCATCTATTCCATAAGACGGCAGCAGACGCCGACGCGACGCAAGGCTTCTTGCCGAATGAGGCTGTACATTTTTCTTTCCACGTCCTTTGCCCTTCGGTCCAGCACCAAATCATGCTTTTCCGTAGGCACCTTGACGCCTAAGGAACAAAAGTATCGGTGCTCCTCGAACTCA
This sequence comes from Nitrospira defluvii, assembly GCA_000196815.1. Classification (GTDB taxonomy): domain Bacteria; phylum Nitrospirota; class Nitrospiria; order Nitrospirales; family Nitrospiraceae; genus Nitrospira_A; species Nitrospira_A defluvii_A. Next base: position 2,222,129 of record FP929003.1, on the reverse strand, counting down.
CGCGGCATGTTATCGAAATCCTTAGTCAGATATTAAGACATACCAGTCGGTTTGACCCATTACTCCTCTCCTTCTCCCCTTATCGTTAAGTACCACTACCATCCCCCAAAGCAGGGTGACATTCCACCTCTAAGCATAATGGCGGGGCATGCATTCACCTCGTATATTGCAGCTCACATTGATTTTCAACGGAGGCCTTATGAAACGTTCGTCCAGATTGTGCGCACTTCTTGTTCTTGGCGCTGCATTGATGACCGGCTGTACGTCGGTCGGAAACTTAGGCATTGTCACGAAACCTTCGGCCAATAATGCCGACAGGCTTAAATCGGGTGTGAGTTTTGAAGAACTTGGGCCGGTGGAAGGATCTGGCTGTCGGCACTTCATCCTTGCCATCATTCCATTCGGTGATTCCAGTTTTTCAAAAGCTGTGGACGAAGCACTTAGTCAAAAAGGTGGTGATGCATTGATCAACGTAACTGTCTCGACCAGCTTGTATGGCTTTATTCCTATCTACAATGTCTATAGTTTCACCTGCACATCGGTTAGCGGTATCGCCGTGAAATACAAGTAACCAGAACAGCTTTTCGAAAGGCCATGCACGATGTTCCGATTGCGACTCACCCCGATACTAGGCGCCCTGATTCTTGTGTGCTTAGCAGGCTGTAGCACGACTCGGCTGCCTGCACCATCTGAAGCCATTGCTGATCTAAGAGCGAATGCCAAGGTGGCAGTTGCTCATTATGATCCTGAACAGTTTATGATTTGGACGGGAGAACCGAAAACACGCACGACTGCTTTAAGCATGTTTGGATTGATCGGTGCTGCTATCGAGGGTGGGATGCAGCAGACGGACGCCAAGGAGGTCGGAGCGAAATTCATCTCGTCAACTCAACTTCTCGACCCCATCACGCAAGTAGAAAATCGATTCGTAGCTGCATGGCAACGAGAGCTAAAACTCACGGCAGTGGGGACATCGAATCTCGTGAAAAATGATAGCTCGCAGAAGCTTCGTCAGCAATTTGGCGAAGGTTACGTGATCGACTTCAAAACGGAACGATGGAGCGTCGATCCGATCATTGTAGGTGGATTTTCCTTTGAAACGATTACCTATCGCCCATCCTACACTGGACGGGCTCGATTGATCCGACTTGACGATCAAAAAACTCTTTGGCAAGGGATCTGCGAATATACGAAGGACGATTCCTTGACTCCAAAGTTGACTCATGCCGACATTCTTGGAGATGACTACGGTGTAGCCGTGAAAGCGGGAATACAGACTTTGGCAGATGCCTGCGCCGACTATCTGTGGAGACAGTTCTTTGGTCGGGAGTCTGGCCCTGACTTCCCATCAACCACCGTGGCGGAAGAGACCAAGTAGGCGACGGACCGCTCCGGGGGTAGTCTCCGACACCCCCCTCCCCCCAGCTAAGTGCGCCCGCGCTTCAGCAGGCGCCGGCGCAGTGTCACGAGCTTGAAGTAATCGGCACCGGTTGAGAGCTTCCGTTGCCCCATCGTATCGAGGCATCCTCAAAACCCGCCATCCATCCATAGGTGCCCGACCCACCCATCCACTCCGCAAGACAGCAGCGGACGCCAACTCGACGCAACGCCTCTTGCCGCATGAGGGTATACATCTTCCTTTCAACGTCTTTTGCGCTTCGGTCCAGCACAAACTCATGCTTTTCAGTAGGCACCTTCACGCCTAAAGAGCAAAAGTACCGGTGTTCTTCAAACTCACGTGGCATATTGTCGAAATCCTTGCTGATGTACTTTGAGAGATAGCGAGCAAGCTTCACAGGAGAACTGCCGGGGCGAGGCCCTCTGACATTGACTTGTCCCTGCCCGTTCCCGACGATCTTGTACCAGCATCGTCGTAGGAGCCGAACATCCTGAAACCCTTTCACTGCGAGATGGGGATGCAGGGCCCCACGCTGTTGACGTTCCAGGACCGCCACATAGGGCATAGAACAGCCGGAACGTGAGAGCGCACGTCGTAACCGTCCTAGATCGTGTAATACGCGCTCTCGATCCTCCACATTCGTTCGATAGGTCAAGGTCACGAGATGGTCGGCTCCGATGGTCAGGCATTTCTTGCGAATTGTGCCTTTGGCCCTGCCTCGTGCCCGCACCTCGTTCATCTTTCTATTCCGCGATGCGCCTTTCTCTCCCCTCTTGCCCTGAATCGAGTCTAATCTCCCCCAAGACATTTCGACCCATTGTTTTCCGAAATCATGAATCGTAACGGACCAGATGTTTCCTGCGGGAGGTAGTGTGATGTGAGGCCATGTGTGTTCGCCGAGAAATGTCCTCCTGTCAAGTTTAGGAGAGGCCGCTGGCGCGGCTCCCCTGCGCGGGTGGCTTGCGCCACCCCGCGCACGGGCATCACCGGCCGAGCGGGACAGTCTTGTTTGCTGCGTCGGTTCTTTTTCGTTCCTGTCCACGTTCGACCTCACCTCAAAAAAGTGTAACCAAAAGTGTAACCGTAACGGCCCTTTTTACCCTTTTGAACGACAACTCCAAGCAACATGGCACTATCGCCTAACCCAATGGTGGATCAGGCGATTCTATTGGTTCTGATGCTGTGGAGTGATGGGATGAAAGAGGCTCAGGACTGGTTTGTAAACCGCCGGTTGGGGGTTCGATTCCTCTCGCCAGCTCCATAAATTCCACTGACGAATCTGTTAAGCACGTGGCGGCTCGTGAATTCGCTCCTCGCGTCTCGGGTTCTTTCATTCTTTCTATTGCAATTCAGATTAGTCCGGAAGCTAGGCTGTAGCCCCTTCAAGCTCTCGTCGCTTCATACCAGAACGATCATAGAAACAGAGCCGCAGAAAGATGCGCCAGTTCACGTCTCAACTGGTTCCTCAGACCTCTAGAGCCTCATAGAACCGAAACGGTCAAGAATGGACACCTTAACAGCGATCCCCTCTAAAGAGTTACCGACTTTGAGGACTAGGCCTCCCGCAAACCTCCGAATATAGTTGAGAACAAGAGCGACTCAACTGACCCATGCTGGTTCCAGTGAGAGGCAAAGGAGGCGCGATGAAAAATCGATATAGCCAGCGAGTATCAGTAGATTGTTCCGTCATGTTTGCCGGAGAGAGCATGGTTGCTGAAGGACGGATTCTCGACCTCTCCCTGCCGGGATGCCTCATGGAAAGCTCAAAAACACTGGCCGCCGGTGAATATATCCAACTGCGGCTATTTCTACCGGACCAGCAGGCTCCTCTGCATGTCGAACTTGCCGCCGTCAGATGGGCCGAAGACTCGAAGGTTGGCATCGAGTTCATCCGCACATCCAAACCCGAACAACATCGACTTGAACAATTCGTGCACCGGACTTCCGGATGCGATACTTCCTCAACATTGAACAATCAGGGTGTCCTTGCTGGATCAGTACAGAATGAGAAGCAGTTGTAGTTATTTCCGCACATTAATCCCCCGGGAAGTACTTGCCATGCCGAAACACTTCAAACTTCGTACTTACCAGAGAGCCAAGATTTGCGGAACAGGATACTATCTCTCAGAAGATTTTCTAGGCAAAGGCACCGTTTGGGATATGTCGTCGGGAGGGTGGCGGATCCAAGGGGACCATCAAGTCAAGATTGGCATGAGACTCACACTGCGGATGGACCTGCCTGATGAACAGGTTCCATTGGAAATCGAGCAGGCCATCGTTCAGTGGGTCCGGGGGCAGGACTTCGGAGTCCATATCGAGAAAATTCATCGCTCAGCGGCAATCAAGTCGGAACGTTTCATCGGACGCCACCTGTGCATACTTCCCCAGGTTGAGCACTAGGCATCCTTGACCTCCTCTGTTACTTCTTCTAAGTCACTCAACTCAAAATCCGAACGTTCTTTCAGCATGGACGGGTGTAACCCGTACTTTTTCAGCATTTTATAGAAATCTGCGCGATATCTGCCGGCAAATTGTGCCGCGCGCGAGATATTCCCTCCTGTCATCTGAAGCACATTGCGCAAATAGGTCCGCTCAAAATCCTCCTTGGCCTCGGTCAATGGTTTTAGGCCAATGTCTGAGGTCGCCCCAGCCGTCGGAAGCAATTCTGGCAACACCATATCTTGCCGAGACATTACGACAGCTTTTTCGACAGCATTTTCAAGCTCTCGCACATTACCCGGCCATGGATACACCATGAGGCGATGCATGGCTGCAGGGGTAAATCCACGAACATCCTTATTCGAACGTTTAGCGCTTTGTTTTAAAAAATGTTGTGCAAGAAGCGGAATATCGTCTTTTCGCTCTCGCAGTGGAGGGAGAGCTAGAGGGACGACGGATACTCGGTAATAGAGGTCATGACGGAAGGTTCCGGCTTTTACGCTTTCTGCGAGATCCTTGTTCGTTGCTGTAATGATACGCACGTCTACCTTGGTTGCGTACTCCGCCCCCACCTCCCGCACTTCCCGCTCCTGCACCGCACGTAGAAGTTTCACCTGCATGGGTAAGGACATCTCGGCAATCTCGTCGAGAAAGAGAGTGCCCCCATGTGCACTTTGGAAGAGACCCCGCTTGGCCGCTACCGCATTGGTGAAGGCGCCGCGAATATGTCCGAACAATTCACTTTCAAAGAGAGTCTCGCTGATTGCCGCACAATTCAAGGCCACAAATGGACCTTTAGAACGACGACTATTGGCATGAAGTACGCGCGCGAGCACTTCTTTCCCGGTACCAGTCTCTCCAGTCAACAGAATGGTCGCATCTGAATCCGCAATCTGCGCAACTTGCTGGAACAATCGCTGCATTGCGGGACTTCTGGCAATCACGTTCTCCAGTCCGTACAGCTCCTTCACTAAAGATTTGAGGCGCTGAATCTCACGCGTCATGCGCAGCTGAATCAAGGCCTTGTCGAGGGTCGCCTTTAGTTCTTTATCATCGAACGGTTTCGTCAGGTAGCCGAACGCTCCGCGTTGCATCGCTTCGACAGCATTGGGAATGCTCCCGTGAGCCGTCAGAATGATGACTGGCAGACCTGGCTGGATCTGCATGAGCTCCTCGGCCAAGGCCAACCCATCTTCAGCTCGCAACCTCAAGTCAGTAATCGCGATGTCAAACGTTTCCTGCCGAGCAGCCGTGAGCGCATCTCGACCACCGGTGCACGGCGTCACAGAAAACCCAAGCGCCGACAGCCGCATCCTCAACAGATGCAACAATCCTTCGTCATCATCTACAACAAGAATGCGTTCCTGCTCCATGACGGCCCCTAAGGTTTGGACGACTCCGGCTGTTGTGGCGAAAAGACATTCGACGGAGGTTTGATCGGGCGGGTCTTTCCCCTCATTTCCTGGTCAATGCGCTTGAGGGCTTCCAATTGACTCGTGAGCTCCTCAATTTTTCTATCTCGATCACTGACTTGCCGTTGCAAGCTTTGGAGTGTAGCCGGCTCGACCGACATCCGCGGGTGTTCTCTTCTGGAATTGAACAATTCCGCCTTCCGCTCCTGGTCTTGAAGTTCTCGTTGCAACGCTTCGAGCGACTGAGCCTCACTGTCCTGCAGTGCCCGTAGTTGCTGAATTGTGAGTTCGCGATCAAGCAAGTCGTGTACGGTCCGCTCAATTGCCTGGGACAGAAGCCTCTGCGTATGTGCAGTAGCTGGAGCATTCCAAATGGAACGGATCCAGGACTGATCGGCAGGCACTTCTTCAGACTGCAACAATTGTAGCCACAGGCGACTCGACGCTGCCAGCTGACTCTTCGGCGCGACAGCAATGACTTTCTCAAAATACTGGCTTGCTGATTCCCGACTTTCATACAGAGACGCCAGGGCGCGCGTGAAGAATACATGATCACAGGTATTTTTACTAGCGCATTTGGGCACTAACTGGCTTTCTTTACGTATAATGGCCTGCAACGCCTTTCCGTCGCTACCATCACCATAAAAATAGGGGGTCTCGCCGGGGGGAGAAGACACCGTGCTGCAGGCTGACAAGATGCCGAATCCCAACAGTACTGCCCTGTTCCGCAGCTGCCACACTATGCCAGTATCCCCGGTTTTGTCAGGCACAACATGAACCGCACAGTTGTTCCTTTTCCGACTTCACTGTCGACCCAGATACGCCCCCCATGGGCTTCCACTACCTTTTTGGCCAAGGCCAGCCCCAACCCACTGCCAACCGAGACATGTCGTGTCTTGGTGCGACCCTGATAAAATCGCTCAAAAATATGCGGGACTTCCTCTGTTGGTATCCCCGGCCCGCAGTCTGTCACATCGACAAACATCAACCCTTCATCACGCCGCGGCTCCATATGCAACGTCACGGCCGCCCCCTCCGGGCTGTACTTCAACGCATTCGACAGCAGATTGTCCAGCACTTGTTCGATCCGAGCGCTGTCAGCTCTCACCCAGTGGCGTTCGACCGGAGCTTCGACCAGGAGTCGCACTTGTTTCGCATCCGCCAACAACCTGATTTTATTGACTGAGATGTCAGCAACCCGCCTCAGGTCGGTCGGAGCAAATCGATATTCCATCATGCCGGATTCCATTTTCGACAGATCGAGAATGGTCGAAATGAGGTACATCAATCGCCGGCTACTGTCGGACATGATCCGTAATGTCGTCCGCTGGTCCTGCGTCAGGGGGCCTGGGATTTCATCCAAGAGAAGATGGGTCCCCTCCTGAATCGATGCCATCGGCGTGCGAAGCTCATGGGACACATGGGCAAGAAACTCGCTTTTAATATCGTCGAGTTGCTGCAGCCTGGTCCCCATCCACTTCACCGTATCACCTAATTCTCGAAGTTCACGGGGTGCCTGACCGTCCATTGTTGCCCGGAAATTTCCCTGTCCCATTTCCTGAATCGTCGACTGCAGCCGGCGCAGCGGTCGAAGGATATTGTAACTCGCCACCGCAGCCATACCGAGCCCGAACATCAATGCCACCAACACCAATTGCCGTGTGACCGCTTCCGCATGAACCGAGCTCGCATGAGACTCGTTCACCCCCACCGCGATACGCGCCTCATGGAGCCCGATGTACTGCTGCAGAGTCGAGGCCATCTTCCCAGCCAGAGCGTCTCTTCGTTCATCATAGGCTGCGCTCGACTCCGGGAGTTGTCCTACACCCTCAGCAAGTTGCGCATGGAAAAGAGCCAAATGCGCCTGCTGGATCCGCTCCACTTCTCGTACTAACTGGATCTCCGGCTCAGAAGTGTCCCGAGTGAGCAAGCCATGCAAGACCAGTTGAAAATCCTTGCTTTCGGCGTCGAAGTGTTCGAGAAACGTGGCCGCCGGTACCGCCACATATTTTTTCTCGCTCTGGATTTGCTGGTAAAACGAGCTCAGCAGCCGTTTTGCCGACTCAATTTCAGGATGATGATGGGAGCCAACTTCTGTATTGAGGCCAGCCAATGTTCGAATTTGCAGCAAAGCATAGATATTGACAGCTGTCATCACCGCGATGATGACCACATACGTCAGAATCAGTCGCCAGAAAATCGAGAGGCGCACGACGGCGCATCCTCCCCGGTGAACCACACGAGAACCAGAGCAATCGGGAGTGCAGGTTAAGCCATACACCACTTCGTACATGCCCTCAACAAGTTCTCCATATTGTGCAACGCACAGGGATGGACTCTGGACGGCTGGTGCGCCTCCTATCGGGCGGAGTCGTGGAACTGCGATTGGTACAAACGTTGTCGTCTGGAGGTTGCGGATAGGGCGATAAACAGGTGGCCGCGAAAGATCAGCATGCCAACCATGAGCGGTGGGGTCAGCAGCAGCGCTATCATGCCGGTCAGTTCCGCTGAAATCCCGAAATCTGTCAGCCAGGCGCTGAGTACGGTAAACGGCACAAACACCAGTTGAATGAAATCCAACCCGGCCCCTCTCCCCAGCTGGCTGGACAGTTTGAAAAAGAGGGAGAGTCCCAGAGGCGCCAGTACCAACGCCATGGGCAGGAACCATTCGATCCAGTTATCGAGCACGAAATCGTAGCTCCGCTTCAAGACATCAAGGGGCGAATCATGCCGGGTGAGATAAATCACTTCCGGGGCTGGATTCAGAAGGATAAACACGAGCAGCAGACAGGCGGTGACTAGAAACTGGCTGTCAGGGTTCGCGCGCAGGCTCGTATCCAGCAGCATGGTGGGAATCCACAACACAAACCCGACGCTTATCACGTCCCAGAAATAGTGCCCCATACTCTCGATCACGTCGCCGATGGTGAGGGGCCGCATGCCCCTAATCGCCTGTTCGATCACGCTGAGGGTCGCCCCGATCAAGCACGCATTGACCGCGCCCAGCAGAAAGCCACCCAGCATCCCCAGGGGGCGGGCGATTTGGTGCGCCAACAGCATGAGCAGCGTAAATACAATGACGGCGGGTATCGCCAGCCATCCACGGACCAGGGAACGGCTGGTCGCGTGCAGGGCCTCCCGATAGAGATGCAGGGTGGATGTGACGACTGTCAGCATGGATCAATCGAAAGGAGGTAAATGTTCATATCGGAATGCCTCCGCCCCGAGAAGCGCACCAGCTATCGGAGGCGGACAATAAGCCGGATGCCCCTGACAGGTCAAGCAGTCTGCACGGCCAAACTTTGGAAGTGTCGGGCAATCCACCACGCCACGCGCTATTGACTTGCGCGTCGATATGATTATGTTCTTTCACTAGATACACTCACCCAGGAGTCAGCCACATGGATATGAACCGGATGACCGTCAAGCTACAAGAGGCCTTGCAGAGCGCATCCGCCCTTGCCATGCGCCGGGGGCACCAGGGCATTGATGTCGAACACCTGCTCCTTGCCCTGATGGAGCAAGAAGGAGGGATAGCCGGATCCTTGTTCGAACAGGCCGGTGTGTCTCCCGCTGCTGTTCGCCAGGCCGCGGAGCAGGCCCTGACCAAAGTGGCTCAAGTTCATGGACCGGGCGCGGCTCCCGGGCAGATCCACCTCACGCCCCGCTTAGGCTCGCTGCTGACGAACGCCGAAGACCGGATGAGGGAGCTCCGTGACGATTTCGTCAGCGTCGAACACATGATCCTGGCCATGGTGGAGGAAGGTGGTGTCTTTCGCCGGCTCAATCTCACGCGCGAACGCCTGCTGACGGCCCTGCAGCAGGTGCGAGGCAATCAACGAGTAACCACCCAGGACCCGGAAGGCACCTACCAGGCGCTCGAAAAATACGGACGGGACCTCACGAAACTGGCCGGGCAAGGCAAGTTGGATCCGGTCATCGGGCGCGACGACGAAATCCGACGAACCATCCAGATTCTCTCGCGTCGCACCAAGAACAATCCCGTCCTTATCGGTGAGCCGGGTGTCGGGAAAACGGCCATCGTGGAGGGACTCGCACAACGCATCGTCAAGGGCGATGTCCCGGAAGGGCTCAAACAAAAGCGCGTGGTTGTCCTTGATATGGGCGCGCTCGTTGCCGGGGCCAAGTTTCGCGGTGAATTCGAAGAACGATTAAAAGCCGTCCTCAAGGAAATCCAGTCGGCGCAGGGGCAAGTGCTGCTGTTTATCGACGAACTCCACACGGTGGTGGGAGCCGGCGCGGCGGAAGGCGCCATGGATGCCGCGAATTTGCTCAAGCCCATGCTGGCCAGGGGCGAGATGCACCTCATAGGTGCCACGACCCTCGACGAGTACCGCAAACACATCGAGAAGGACGCCGCATTAGAACGCCGTTTTCAAACGGTCCTCGTGGATCAGCCGACCGTGGAAGACACCATCTCGATCCTTCGTGGCCTAAAGGAGCGCTACGAAGTGCACCACGGGGTGCGGATCAAGGATGCGGCGCTGGTTGCAGCAGCCAAATTGTCGAACCGCTATATCGGCGACCGGTTTCTGCCTGATAAAGCCATCGATCTGGTCGACGAGTCTGCCGCACGCCTTCGAACGGAGATCGACAGCCTGCCGGCCGAGTTGGACGAAGTCTCGCGCAAGGTGCTTCAGCTTGAGATCGAACGGGAAGCGCTGAAAAAGGAAACAGATGCGGGCAGCAAGGCACGGCTGCAATCGATTGAAAAAGAACTGACCGAGAAAAATCGCGATCTCCAGGCGCTCAAGACGCGCTGGGAGTCCGAAAAAAACTCGGTCAGTAAGCTCAGAAAAATCCGTCAGCAGATCGAGGAGGTCAAACAAAAAATCGAGCAGTCCGAACGCGCATATGACTTGAATAAGGTCGCTGAATTGCGCTACGGCGAGCTACCGAGGCTCGAACGGGAACTCGAACTGGAGCAGCAACACCTCGGCAAGAAACAAAACGAAAGCCGCCTTCTCAAGGAGGAAGTGGATGAAGAGGATATCGCCGCCGTCGTCAGTCGGTGGACCGGTATCCCTGTTACCCGTCTGGTCGAAGGAGAAATGGAAAAACTCCTGAAGCTAGACGAACTCCTGCACCGGCGCGTAGTAGGACAGGAACAAGCCGTCACTGCGGTGGCAGACGCCGTACTCCGCGCACGCTCCGGCATCAAAGATCCCAATCGCCCCATCGGATCGTTCTTGTTCCTCGGGCCCACCGGTGTCGGCAAAACAGAACTGGCGCGGGCGCTTTCGGTCACGCTGTTTGATGATGAGTCGAACCTCATTCGCATCGACATGTCAGAGTATATGGAGAAACACACGGTCGCGCGACTCATCGGCGCTCCTCCCGGCTATGTCGGATACGAAGAAGGCGGCCAACTGACCGAAGCCGTGCGACGGCATCCGTTCTCCGTCATTCTTTTCGACGAAATCGAAAAGGCTCACCACGACGTCTTCAACATTCTCTTGCAGGTACTCGACGACGGACGGCTCACCGATTCCCAGGGTCGAACCGTGGACTTCAAGAACACCGTACTGATCATGACGTCGAACATCGGGAGCCAGCATATCCTGGAGGCCCAACAGGCCGGCGCCTCGTATGAGACGATGAAGGCTCAAGTGACCGGCGAACTACGGGCACACTTCCGGCCGGAATTCCTAAACCGGGTCGATGAGATTGTGGTCTTCCATGCCTTGGGCAATGAACACCTGGCGAAGATCGTGGAGATCCAGCTGGAGCGGTTGCGTGCCCGGTTGGTGGAACGGCGGATTACCCTGACGGTGACGCCCGAAGCGCTACAAAACCTCGGGCGGCGCGGATATGATCCCGTATATGGGGCCAGACCGCTGAAGCGGCTCATTCAACAGGAAATCGAAACCCCTATGGCGCGCCAGCTGATCAAAGGGGAGCTACGGGACGGAGATACGGCGGTGGTGGATCTGAAGGACGGGTACATTGCTATTGTACCGACCGTCGCGCCGTAGAGAACGACCGCACAAGTGCAGAGGGGCGGAACGCTGGGACTTCGCTACCCGATGAACACCGCCCCTCCTTTTGTGTCCGTCTCTTTCCCGCTGAAGCGTTTCTTGTCGATTCGCCATTCGGTTTGTGACACGTCCAGGCGATGCCCCTTGATCGTGTGGAATGAACCCCGGCTGAACACCACCCGATCCCCCTCTTTCAACTCCAATGCAAACACGACCGTTCCCGACTCCTCGTGCTTCAACGACACACTCGTCGGACTCTTGGCGAGCTGATAAGCCCGCCGCTCATTGAAGATCAGATTGCTATCGACCACCTTGGCCATCATGCGGCCCACGTCGTCGAACAGCGCGAAGTTCACGAGCAATGCGCGCGCCGGTTCCTTGATGGTCACTTCAAATTGCGGCACCCCTTCGATATCGATGATGCCGTTGGAATTCCGATACAGATTGGAACCGACTTCAATATCCATCGCCGCGACTCCTTTATCCTGCACGACACCGGAAGGTGCCCGTTATGCCTTCTTGATCCGGTCCAAAATCAACGCGATACAGCCGCCCAACAATCCACCGCCCAGAATCGTCGTTAACAACTCGACCAGCTTGAGCTCCCACACCGATCCTTGAGCCTGGAGCGCCTCGCGAATCCCACCCTGCAGCAGAATCACTGCCAACGCCATGGTCGCGCCGACAATGAACCACCAGGCGAAAACTCGCGCCGTATGGATGACAGTAGATTCCTTCACAACTCGACTCGCCGATCAAAACTCCGGTACTGAATCGCTTCGGCCAGATGTGCGGGAGCGATACTACCAGACTCGGCCAGGTCGGCAATAGTACGCGCCACACGGAGGATGCGTCCATGGGCACGGGCAGAAAACCCCAACCGGATCATGGCCTGCTCCAGCAGCTCACGGCTCTGCAGATCCAATGCACAATACTGCTTCAGGTGGCGCGGTTTCAATTGGGCATTGGTGTAAATTCCATCACCACGATACCGCTCCGCCTGCCGCGCCCGCGCAGCCATCACCCTCGAGCGGATCACAGCGGAAGAATCGCTGGTGGCCACGTCGTCGCCGAGCGCGCGAATCGGGACAGCCGGCACTTCAATCTGCAGATCAAGACGATCCAGCAACGGGCCGGACAATCGCCCCCGATACCGTCGCACTTGCGCGGCGCTGCACACACAATCCTTGGTCCGATCTCCATAGTAGCCACAGGGACAAGGGTTCATTGCAGCCACCAGCATGAACCGGGCAGGAAATCGAAGGGAACCACTGGCGCGCGTCACGGTCACATGCCCATCCTCAAGCGGTTGCCTCAGTCCGTCCAGCGTCGCACGCCCGAACTCACCGGCCTCATCCAGGAACAGCACGCCGTTGTGGGCCAACGAGACTTCTCCCGGCCGTGGTATCGTTCCGCCACCGATCAGGCCGGCCTCGGAAATACTGTGATGCGGGGCTCGAAAGGGCCGCCGCCGCATAAGAGGCTGCTCTTTGGACAGTTGCCCGACCACGCTATGAATGCGACTGGTCTCCAACGCCTCCTCCTGAGCCAACAAAGGCAAGATTCCCGGCAGGCGACGAGCCAACATCGTCTTGCCTGCGCCCGGAGGTCCCATCATGAGCAGGTTATGTCCGCCGGCTGCAGCCACTTCGATGGCCCGTTTCGCATGCGCCTGCCCCTTCACGTCGGCGAAATCTTCGTCTTCCGGAAGGCCGGAAGAGGCCGAACCATCCTGCGGGACCGATACTTTCGCAATGGTCAACGTGCCGCGCAAGAATTCCACGGCCTGCGGCAACGTATGAATCGGGAACACTTCTGCTCCCTCCACCAGAGCCGCCTCCCCGGCGTTCTCGGCCGAGACCAACACCGGATGACGGCGTCGACAGACGGCACCGATCGAAAGCGCGCCAGGGATAGGCTTCAGGCGACCGTCCAGCGAGAGTTCCCCCACAAACACAAAATTCTTCACCGCTTCAGGCGGAATGAGATCTTCTGCCGCCAGAATGCCCAGCGCAATGGCCAAATCCAGGCCGGCTCCTTCCTTCTTAATATTCGCGGGGGCCAGATTGACCGTGACTTTTTTCACAGGAAAGTGAAAGCCACTATTTTTGAGCGCGGCACGAACCCGGTCACGACTCTCACGCACCGTCGCATCGGGCAGTCCGACGATGGAGAACTGAGGAAGACCGGAAGAGATATCGACTTCCACGTCAACCAGGTGCGCATCGACGCCCACAATCGCCGCACTTAACACGTTGGCCAGCACAGTCCCTCCGGGTATCCGTCGTTCGACTCAAACAGTGCTCAAGAAGAAATCAGCCGCAAACCGGCTCCAGTGGCCGAATTATAGGCAGTCGATCCGTCTGAATTCAATTACCGCCTCCCCGTCCTTTGCTGTTCCTCATCCCTGCTGTAGCGTGCCCTGCATCTGTTCTGTATAATGCGCCATGCCAACAGCATGTCATCGTCGGCGCAGTACAGCCCGTCCATCTAGCATCATGATCGGACATTCGGAAACCAGTCAGGCGAGGGCATTGGGAGGCTCACACCGACCGCATCTTCTCCTGACCGCACTATCACTGGCGCTTCTTTTCCCTGCCGTTGCTCTCAGTCAGCCCGTGCGCAATCAACCGGGTTCCACCATGCAGCCCGTCGCCCAGCCGTCCCGCACGTCGTCGGTGTATATCGGATCCGTCATGGCCCTGCTCGCCACGTTTGAAGACGCCGGCATTCTGCCTCCGGAAGGCACGCCCCAGGCCAATGGCATCATCAAGGCCGTCATCCAGTTTCAATCGGCTTTCTTAAAAAGTACTCATCCCGCAATCCGGCAATTCTTTACCGACGCCCATCGCGTCACACTCGGTCCTCGCGCCGAGGAGGTCGAGACCGCCTTTCGACAGACAGGCTGGTCGGCGGACACCTTCGACGCAGTGATAACCGCCGGTCACACAAACAATGTCTGGAATGCCGAGGGACTGAGCGAGGGATTCCGTGAATTCAATATCGGCAAACCGGACTTCGATATTCTTGCGCGCCTGTATGAAGAAAGCAGGGCCGCATTCTCCACACAGGGCAAGACCTTCCAGCAGGTCTATACCCAACGTCGCCGGGAAATGCCCGGCGCAAAGTCGGAATGACCGTCCGTCAGTAGCGAGCGCCGGCGATATCGATCGCACTTTTTCTCACGATGTGTAGCCCGAGGAGGCATCATGGCAACGAAAGCGTACATTCTCATCAAGGTCAAGGCAGGCAAAGGCAAACCGGTGCTCAGCGCCCTGAAAAGCATTGCCGGCGTGGAACAAATTCACGCGTGTTTCGGCCAACCCGACATTTTTGTCTTCATCAATGTGGCCGACGAACGGGCGCTCTCGGATGTCGTGATTACACGCATTCACGCGATCGAGGGCGTGGAAGAAACCGACACGCATATCGTGGCGGAAACGTAGGTTACTCGTACTCGACCGGCACAACCCGTCCACCCTGCCTGGCTGAAGCATAGCAGGCCTCAGCAATTTCCACCGCACGCTTGCCGTCTTCGATCGTCACCGGAGGCGGCAAGCCGGTGCGCACGGATCGGACGAAGGCGCGGAGCGTCCCGAGCACAGTCGGCTCCGCAATGCTCGACCAGTTCCCGGCACCATGCCTGGCAGAGATCTGCGCCACTTGCTGCCCACACCAGTCCGCCGATAACTGTCCTTCGCTTCCGATCAACTCGACTCGCCCGACCCGTCCGGATGACACCCGCGACACATCCACAAGGCACACCAGACCACTATGAGTCGTCAAACGGCCGAGAACCCGACGCTCCGCGCCACCCGGCGGCACCACGTCCATCTCACAAGACACCGTATGAATCTCGTCTCCAGTCAAGACACGAGCCAAGTCCAAGAGATGAATGCCGGTCTCGAGCAAACAACCGCGTCCGCCGAATCCCCGCCCGTCCTCACTCATGCCATGAGGCTCCATGCGACTGGCCAGGCTCAGATATTGGAGGGCGCCGATCTGTGCTTGTCGCTCACGCAGCACACCCACGGCGGCATCAAACCGTAACGTCTGCGCAGTCATCGTGATCTGCCCGCTTCTCAGCGCTGCTTGGGCAATAACACGGGCATCCGTTGCCGATATCGCCAACGGCTTCTCAACCAACAGTGCTTTCTGCGCCTGCACCACAGCCAGGCAGATCTCCCGATTGAGTTCCGGTGGAGTCACGACGACCACGGCCGCCACCTGAGGATCCGCGATCAACTCGTGATAGTCGTGGTAGCAGGGCACAGCCGGCGCGGAGGCCAGACCATTTCCACCGGCGGTCCGACGACGGCTGACCGCCGCCAGACGTGCTTCAGGCAAGTCCTGCAGAAGATGCTTGGCGTAACGGCTGCCATGATGGCCGACGCCGATCAGTCCGATTCCAAGAGGTACATCCGGTTGGTGAGACATCGTTCTGGTGCACTCTACCGACCGTCCGGCAACGGGTCAATATGCCTCGACGACCCAGCTCTCGCCTCGATTGACAACGCCCAAATACGCTCCCTATAGTACCGAAAGCATTCCCCCAAGCCGACGTCAATCGAGAAAGGACCTCATCGCCCATGACTACTCAGGCAGCACCCTTTTCACTGGATCAGATCGGAACCGGTACGGCTCGCTTTCCGAGTGGTATGGCAATTCCCACCGCGACGGATGCCATGGTGGATCCGTATATCCGCACGCGGGTGAGCAAAGACGTGCAGGTGGAGTGTATCGAGTTCTGGCCGCAAGATAAGACCGCCTACCCTGGTATCGTGCTCTTGCATGACTGGTGGGGCCTGAATTCTCAAATCACAGACCTCGGCGCCAGACTGGCCTGCGAAGGCTACGGAGTGATCATTCCCAAGTTATACGGGCGGCTGGGCGGGATGGTCACGGCCAATAACGAGGTGGCAGAAGCACTCATGGCCAAGTGCAATGAAAAGCTGCTGCTGCAGGACATCAACACCTGCTGCGAATATCTAAATACCACTCAACACATCAAGCGCAATATCCATGGCGTCGTCGGATTCGGGATGGGCGCCAGTCTGGCAATCCGGTTCGCCTGCCAACGCAAGCGGTTGCGAGCCGCCGTCGCCTATTACGGAAAGGTCACCGCTCCCGACCAGCTTACAAATATGATGAGTCCGTTGCTCTATCACCAGGCCGAACAGGACACCTGGGCCACGCAGCAAGATGTCGATCATCTCCGGGCCGCCGCAAGCCAAGGGAAGCGCATCGAGATCAAGACCTACCCCGGGGCCTCTCACGCCTTCTGTGACGAGACACGTCCGGCCGGCTACCAGGCAGAGGCCACCGCGCAGGCATGGGACGCCACCGTCGCATTTCTCAAATCGTCATTTCAGGGAACATAGCGGACACCGATGGGCCAGGCAAGCCGGTCATGGATGGTCGCAGCACAGTGCCTCTCGCCCGCTGCCCCGCACGCAAGGAAAGTATTCGCACTCATGCCGAATCATTCAGTTCGCACCCTGCTCATTGCCTGTTGTGTCACCGCCTTGCTGACGACGTCAGTCGTTGCCGAAGCCGACGAACCCCCGCCCCAAGCCAAACCGACTCTGGTCAATCGCCTACCCGCCTTTCACGACCTGGTGCGGGCCGATGCCGCATCGCTGGCGGCCCTCCCGACCCAGGGCGATTCGCTGAGCCTGTTTAAGACGGTCGTCGGCCCTCAACTGGGGTTGAACGACGTCGCCATGACCCTCGGAGCCAAAGGCCTCACGCCCGCCATGAGCCAGGAGCTCCTGATCCCCGATCTCACGAAGTCGGCCAATGAGCTCGTGCGGGGACTTGCCGCATGGCAACTGACACAAGCCGCCAAAGATGCCGATCCCTCCGCGGGACCAGAACAACGGGAAGCCCTTCAACGACAAATCGAATCCCAGATCACCTGGTTGACTGAAGGTACGCCTCTTGAGATTCCTCTGCGCCGGCTGTTGATGGTGCTCAAAGAATCCCCGGCACAGGAAGCAGTCGCCCCCCTGCAGGGAACGATCGCCCAAATCGAAATATGGGCCATCGATACCGTACATCGGGAATGGTTCCGTTTGTACAATTGGAAAGATCAGGTCCGTCAGCAGCGCGGCCTCACGCGATTGTGCGGCACGTGGCAATGGTCGATTCACAATCATCAGAACCATCGAGAGGAAAAGACGGCTGTGATCTTCGCCCCCGCGGGAATCGCCTCGTCGACCAGTCCTGCGGAAATCACCGTCCTTGGCGACAGCGTCTATTTGCGATGGGAAACCAGGGCGGGGGTGCAGGAAGACAGTCTGCTATTTTCCGGAGAAGGCCAACGCCTGGAAGGAACATTTGTGAATACGGCAGGCGGATGGGGATCGATTACCGGTAAACGTACCGCGACTTGCGTCACGGAGGGAGGGGGAAAACCTGCGCCGTCACCCCGTCGCCAGCATCACTGAACACGTCCCGCACGCCAGGCGGTCCAGGCCACACAGGCCCATCCGGAAATAAAGGAGATACCGCCGAGGGGAGTCAATGCCCCCATCCACTTGATTCCCGCCAGCGCTACGATATACAAACTGCCGCTGAACAGGAGAATCCCGATGCAAAAGAGCCAACCGGCCTTCACCGCCAGCGAATCGTCCGTCTCACGAACCAGCCAGGCTACGACAAACAGACCGAGAGCATGGTACAGTTGGTAGCGTGCCGCCGTTTCATAAACGGCAAGCATGGAGGGATCCAGAATCGATTTGAGCGCATGGGCGCCGAACGCACCTGCGGCCACGGATGCCGCAGCGAACAGGCCGCCGAGAACCACAAACCGGAACGAGCGCGCCGACACGGCCATACGATCCTCCTGAACAGCCACGGCCCTTGGCAAAGGCATGGCGCGCGATTCTAACACGACTCTCGCTGAAAAATGGGCAAACCTACCCCGCTTGAATGTCCCCGTTGCCTGATGGCGAATCCTGACGCCGTTCAATATTGCGAATGCGGCTACGACTTTACGCCGCACTTCCAGGGATTCCCCATAAAACCCGCTTCCGACACGACGGTTCGCAAGCGCCTGTTCCCGGACGAAATGGGACGCGGCAGTTTTCTACTCGGCATTCTGCTGATCTGGCTGGCACTCTCTGTCGGCGAACTCTATCGCATACGCATCGAACTGCCGCGCCGCCCGAAGATGGAATTAGGGCTCAGCAGCCTGATGGTCGGCATGACCGATCTTGCCGCCGCGCTCGTCGTCGGGGCGATCGGTTGGGCCTGCGTGTGGATTGTGCTGGCAGCTCAGAGCAAGCGGGACGGCAGTCTCTGCCCGAAGCGCACCACGTTCGTCGTCACGTTGGTGGCTGCCGGCGTGCTCTTCGTGACTCGAACGATCGACCCGAGCGTGCTCGTCCAACACGTGATGCAAATTCTGTTCGTCCTGGCCATCGCGATTGCATCGTATTATGCAGGTTGTCGAAACTGGCTAGGGAAATGGTGATCGCTCTCAGGCCGACGTGGATTCCGATGACCGAACGTGCATCGCGAAGAGACGTTCCCGCGGAGACAAGAGGAAGATCGAATCGTATCGACTGCGGCCGCGTTACTTTTGGCAAAAATAGAGATAGAAGTCGGCGAATTCCTCAGCAGGAATGCCCAAGTGAACTCGTTTCGTCGTATTGCCACACAGCAAACTCCACTCCGCAGCAATCTTTGCCAGTTGCTCGTCGTTCACACCGTGCGTGCTCCACAGATTGACCGACGCAGAACTGAGCACAACGGTGATCGTCTGCAGTGACGGCCCATAGCTGAACTTGAACTCATACCCGCCTCGAAACAAGAGGATCACACCTTCACGGGATCGAAACCCTCGATGCCTGCACTGCGTGCATACCAGTACGTCCAACCCGGTATAAGGATCGTAGCCGGAAGCGTCGGTGCGCAGGAGCCCGTCGCATTTGTGGGTCGGACAGCGGAGAGGGGGCGGACCGTTCAATGCGATCAGGTCAGGACCAGGAACTCCTTCTGCGGGTAGTTCCCGGGGATCTGCCGGCCCTGAAGAATTATCGTGCGGCACAGTGACCTCGGCGGTGCGTTGTACCATCCCTGAATCTCCCGCAAAAGCGCGTCAAAAGTACGATGCCACGGTCAACTATGGCAAGTATATCAGACATCGTCATACGCTCAGGACGCGGAATACAGCGGCTAATATCCTTCCGAAAATGGTCCGAAATCTAGCAGATCAATGAATGCGCCGCCCCACTCTAGCACGTTGAGTTTCTTCATAACGCCTTTTGACAGTGGTCAATGTGTGCGGAGAATAGTTCGCACATCGCATCGGCTCAAATTACAAGCCGGCAGGTCCTGTGACCCTCTCCCTCTCAGATCACCATTGACAGAAACAGTCCGCTCATGTATCCATTGGATACATGAGTCCTGAAGAATTCAAACGCACCAGATTGGCTCTCGGTCTCACCCAACAAGCCCTTGCGGATCAGCTCAAACGCAAGCGGCTCGCTATTGCTCGCTATGAAGGCGGGACACGCACAATCCCCGGCGTCGTCGAGGTGGCGCTGCAGTCCATCGGACAATCATCCCGGATTTCACTCGTCGGGATTGTGGCTGCAGGCGATCCCATCGAACCCATCCCCCAAACCGAACGTATTGAGGTCCCCAAGAGCATGCTCGGGCGAGGAGAAACCTTTGCTTTGCGGGTCAAGGGGACCTCCATGCGCGACGACGGCATTCTCCCCGGCGATGTGGTCGTCGTACAGAAACAGGATGTGGCTCGAAACGGCCAAACCGTGATTGCCCTTTTGAACGACGAGGCCACGATCAAGACGTATCACCGTACAGCAGGCGCGATCGAGTTGCATCCGGCCAACGAAGCCATGACGCCCATCCTGGTGCACGAAACCGACACGTTTCACATTGAGGGCATTGTCGTCGGCGTGATCCGGCATCTGAAACGCTAGGTACGCTCATCAGACCGCGTGAGCGAATGCCATGGATCGTCAGATTGTCTGCTTTGCCATCCCCTCTCTGGAAATCGCGCTGGCGCGGTTGAGCCAGCCATTACTCCGAACCCGTCCGCTCGCGATCGCCACGATCGACACTCCTCGTGCGCTTCTTCGTGAGATCTCCACCGAGGCGGAACAAGACGGCCTCCACGTCGGCATGACACTCGACCGGGCGCGCCGCCTCTGCCCGTCCCTGCACGTCCATCCCCCGAATCCTCGCCAGGTCGCCACGGCCAACCATTCGATCCTCGGTGTCATCCAGCGGTATGCCCCGACCTGGGAGCCCTTTCTCCCCGGTTCTCTCCTGATGGACCTCACCGGGACCACACGCCTCTTCGGATCAGCTTGTGATGTGGCGGCCACAATTCAAGCGGAGGTGCTCACACAGTTTCACCTCGAAGGCGTGGCCGGCGTGGGAAGCAATAAACTCGTCGCACAGACAGCCGCGACCCTGGTGGAACCCTCCGAACTCTACGATGTCCGCTTGGGATCGGAGCGCTTCTTTATGTCTCCTCTGTCGATTCGAGCCTTGCCCGGCGTGCATCGCCCCTGCATGCGCACGGTACTGAAGCGATTGGACGATCTCAACCTCCGCTCGTTAGGAGACGTGGCGGACAGCCCCCTAGACGCCCTCGAAGTGGCACTGGGCAACTATGCCGGACAACTATCCCGATGGGCACAGGGCATCGACCCAACGCCGGTCCTTCCGCCGGTCGCCCATCCGGTCCTGAACGACACCGTCACCCTTAACCCCGATGAGGTGGACGATGCACGGCTCCAGGGACGACTGGCAGATAGCCTGCAACGACTCTGTCGCACCCTCCGCAGCCAACACCGGATGTGTGGCGGGCTCTCATTGACCCTTCGCTACAGCGATCAACGCGAGGTCACCACGAAGGCGCGGGTGATTCCGGAGACCTGCTGGGAGATCGATCTCTCCGGACTGCTCCGGGGGATTTTTCAACGAGCCTTCCGGCGGCGCATCCGTCTTCGCATGATGACGGTCACGTTGACCGACCTCACCGGCTTTGCTGAGCAGGGATCGCTGTTCGAAGAACGACCACCGGAGGAGCAATGGGCTCGCACCCGGAGCCGGCGACTCGCCGTCGCCCTCGACCACCTGCATCAACGGTTCGGGGAACAGGCGATCCGTTATGGGAGAACGCAGTGAATGTCGTCCGGTTTCGTGCATCTCCACACTCATTCATCCTATTCGCCCATGTGGGGCATCCCGACGCTTGAAGCCCTCTGTCAGGCCGCTCGCACACAAGGCCAGGACAGGCTTGCCCTCACCGATACCAACGGCTTGTATGGAGCCATCCGGTTTTTAGAGGTCGCGCAGCACGCGGGGTTGAAACCGATCATCGGGGCGGAACTCGTTCATGAGGCGCACCGGGCGGTGCTGCTGGCCAAAACGCCGGCTGGTTATGCGAATCTCTGCCGACTTCTATCCGTTCGTCACGAGGAGAGCACCTTCGATTGCATCGCAGCTGTGGCACGTTATCGAGCCGGGCTGATCATTCTGTCCGACGACCTGTCAGCATTAAGAGCTTGGCGCAAGGATTCCCAGGAAGATTTGTATGTCGAACTTTCTCCCGGATCGGATATACAGGAGGCGCTCACCTTCAGCCGGGGCAACAGGCTGCCGCCGGTGGCCACCACCCGCGCCGCATTTCTTCATCCAGCCGATTTCGAGACGCATCGTCTGCTGCGCGCCATCGCCGACAACACGACATTGTCCCGGCTCCGCCCGGAACGCTGTTGTGCACCATCCCACTGGCTCATGTCGCCGGCCGGCATTGAGCGGTACTTGCCGCATGTGTCCGAAGCGCTTACCAACAGCCGGCGTATCGCCGACGACTGTTTCACCGACTGGACCTTCAAAGAAACGATCTTCCCCTCGTTCCGTCAACTTTCGACAGAAGCTGCATTTGAGTCGCTGCGCACGAAGACCTACGAGGGTGCACAGCGGCGCTATGGAACCCTGTCCGAGGCGGTGCGGCACCGGATCGAAGTAGAGTTGGCGGTGATTCGAGAAAAACGCTATGCCGACTACTTTCTGGTGGTCGATGAGATTGTCCGGGAAGCGCCTCGTACCTGTGGACGAGGATCCGCGGCCGCCTCGATCGTCTCTTATTGTCTGGGCATCACCCATGTCGATCCGATTCGGCACAATCTGCTGTTCGAGCGCTTCCTGAACCCAGGCCGGCATGACCCGCCGGATATCGACATCGACTTTCCATGGGACGAACGTCCGAAGATTCTCGAATGGGTGTTTGCGCGCTATGGAGCACAACAAGCTGCGATGGTCGCCAATCAAAACACTCTGGCAGCACGTGCAGCCATGCGTGAGATCGCCAAGGTCTACGGCCTGCCGGCCGCTGAGATCGGCAAGGCGCTGGATCTGCTTCATCGACGCGCCGATTTCGTGAATGTGACCGAAAATTCGACCTTACAAACCTGGGCAAGCGAAGTCTGTCGCGCCCTGCAATTGCGCCCGCCCTGGCCGGACATTCTCTTCCGGGCCGGACAACTGCAGGGACACTTCCGTCATCTCAGCCTCCACCCCGGCGGAGTGGTCTTGGTTCCCGATGAGATCCGCCGGTATGTTCCGGTGGAAACCTCTGCGTCCGGTTGGCCCGTCATTCAATGGGAAAAAGACCAGGCTGAGGATGCGGGGCTGGTCAAAATCGACCTGCTCGGCAATCGTTCCCTCGCCGTCATTCGTGATGCCCTGGCTGCCGTCCACCACAACACCGGCCGCCTGATCGACTACGAACTCTGGGATCCGATCAGCGATCCGGTCACCCGGGAATTGATCCGCCGGGGGGAGACAATGGGCTGCTTCTATGTCGAGTCTCCGGCAACCAGGCTCCTGCTCAAAAAACTGTGGACGACCATGCCACAGGCGCGCCGGGCTCACGCGGATGTCTTTGAATATCTGGTGGTCGTGTCTTCCATCATCCGTCCCGCCGCCAATGTCTATGCCGATGACTTTGTCCGCCGATCCCACGGCCATCCCTACCGCTCGTGGCATCCCTTGCTGGATGAGGTCTTGGCTGAGACGCACGGGATCATGGTCTACCAGGAAGATGTGATGAAGGTGGCGGTGGCCTTGGGCGGATTCTCCTTACACGACGGCGATCAGCTGCGCAAGATCCTCAGCAAGAAGCACAAGGAACGGCAGCTGCGAGACTATCAGCGACAGTTCTACGAAGGGGCTGCTGCACGAGACGTTCACCGATCGACGATCGACAAGATCTGGGCCATGATCATGAGCTTTTCGGGCTATAGCTTTTGTAAGCCGCACAGTGCGAGCTACGCCCAGGTGTCCTTCAAGTCGGCCTACTTGCGGGCACATTATCCGGCCGAGTTCCTGGCCGCCGTCATCAGTAACCAAGGCGGGTATTATTCGGCCTTCGCCTATCTGTCGGAGGGACGGCGCATGGGGCTCACGATCCTTCCACCGGACATCAACGTCAGCGACTGGCCCTATCGTGGATCGAACCGGGCCGTCCGGGTTGGCCTGATGCAGCTCAAAGCCCTACGCAAAGAGTTCGCCCAGAGGATTGTTGTGGAACGGCAGGATCACGGCGCCTACCGTTCGCTACAGGATTTTCTCGTCCGAGTGAATCCTGAGATCGCCCAGGCCACACTGCTCATCAAAGCGGGCTGCTTCGATTCCATCGCCGGAGAACTGACTCGGCCGGCGCTGATCTGGCGACTCTTCGCCGCCCAGTCTGGGAAACCGGCCGGCTATCTGCCGATTCCACCGGACTATTCGCCTCAGCAGAAGCTCAGCCATGAACTGGAACTGTTCGGCTTTCCCTTGAGCGAACATCCACTGGAGCTCTTCAAAGACGTAGTCGCGAGCCTGTCGTATCTCCCGGCACGGGACTTGGCCAAGCATGTCGGGAAGCACGTGACCCTCCTCGGTTGGATTGTAACGGAGAAAATCGTGTCCACGAAACAAGGCGAGCCGATGGAGTTTGTCACCTTTGAGGATCAGACCAGCCTCTATGATGCCACCTTCTTTCCCGACATCTACCGGCGATACTGCCACCTCCTCGCCTCAGATCAGGCCTACCTCGTCACCGGTGTGGTGGAAGAACATTTTGCGACCGTGACGGTCACAGTCACACAACTTCGTCCGTTATCCGCTCCCGATGCGGAGGGCACCATCTCACTTGAGGAGGACGCGGAAGAACCGTACACTGAGCGGCATGACACTCTCTCCCCTGATCCGCTTCGGCACCTCCACCTGGACCTATGAAGGCTGGAAGGGTCAGATCTATACACGCACCTACACGAAAACCGGCTTCACACGGGACTGTCTCGGGGAATTCTGTCAGTATCTCTACAAAGGCGAGCCACTCTTTCGCACCGTGGGGAATGATGCAACGTTTTACCGGCCTCCCACAGCGAGCCAACTCTCACGGTATCTCAACCAGATCCCGGAAGACTTTGAAATGTGCGCCAAGGTCTGGGAAGAAATCACCATCCCTACCTATGCCACACAT
Source organism: Nitrospira defluvii (assembly GCA_000196815.1). GTDB lineage: Bacteria > Nitrospirota > Nitrospiria > Nitrospirales > Nitrospiraceae > Nitrospira_A > Nitrospira_A defluvii_A. The sequence continues at coordinate 2,197,364 of FP929003.1, read as the reverse complement.
GCCAGGTACGGGATCAAAGCCGGACAGCGGAATCCGAACTTCCTCAACGCAGACGCCTTCATCAAGCTGGTTTTACAACCCTATCGGGACGCACGATTCGGCCCGCACACAGGGCCGTTCCTATTCGAATTTCAACGCCACGGACTGTCCGTCCGGGAATTCTGCAGCGGATTAGACGGGTTCTTCGCACGCCTGCCGAAGGACTTCCGGTATGCCGTTGAAATTCGGAATGCGGGGATGCTGGGCCATCAGTACCACGAGGTGCTCAGGCGACACGGCGTGGCGCATGTTTACAATCACTGGACTTTCATGCCGTCCCTCGCCGAACAGCATCAACGGATGGGGACCTTTACCGCACCGTTCAGTGTGTTTCGTCTCCAGACACCCCTGAAGATCACCCATGAGGCGGCCAAGAAACGTGCCGAACCGTACAACAAAATTGTCGGTGAATTGCCTGAGATGCGACAGGACACCGTACGGCTCGCCCGACAAGCTGCCGGTGAAAACCGGACCACCTATGTGCTGGTCAACAACCGGGCGGAAGGCAATGCGCCTCTGACGATTCAAGCGCTTGTGGACTCACTGCGCGAATAAGGGCACATTCTGACAGTGTGCTGTTGGCCGATAACCTGCTTCCCACGCAGGCGCCCTCCAATTCGACCGGCTATCTCCGCTCTGAGTGTTCAATCACCACACGCAACCAGACCCTCCAGCCCAGGGGTTCATTCGACGAGCCCATACCTTTATCGCGCCCACCTCCGCCTTTCGATGCATAGCGCAGCCTGCTGATCAAGCCTATTCTTCATCAAGAGCATTTTACAACGAATACCAAGCCGAGGTGGGAATCTCCTACCACCTTCAGGGGGTATATATGAGTCCTGTTGCCACTCCAACCACACCGCCGCTCCAACTCATCACCATCGATCGCCGCGCTGAAGACCATCACAGCTCCTGCAAAGTTCCCGCTCCAGGCACACAGGCGCCGACAAAACGTCATACCTATCGCATGATGGCATTGGCGTCGGTGCATGCCTATATCGCGTTTCACCTTATTTCATGGCATGTCTTCGGGATCGAACTCTGGGGAAAGACGGCCATGATGGGTGTACCGTCTTTGGCCAAAGGAACCATCAACGCGGCCTCGATCATGGTGCTGCTGATCCTGGGTTCCATCCTGATCTGGGGGCGCGGATTCTGTGGCTGGGCCTGCCACATGCGCGGGGCGATCGAATTTGCCGATTGGATGCTTCGCAAGTTGCAGATAGGCCGGTATCTCGCCCTGCGAGAGAAGAATATTCTCGTCAACACTCCTCACCGCTGGCTCCTGAGAATCGGGGCCCTGTTCGTCCTCCTGCTGCCGGTCATCATTCTGATTCACAACGTCGGATTCACGCCCAAAGTCAACGTGATGACTCCACCGCCTATTGCAGACCTGCCAGGGTATGAAGGCAAAGCATTTGCCAAGGCGGCCTTCTTCAATTTTGAGATCAAGCCGACGTGGAATGACTTCCTGCTGGCCTTCGGGTTGGCGGTGTTTATTCAGTTCACCATGAGCGTCCTGTTGAATCTGCGCTACGGCCAAGGCGCATTCTGCCGAATCCTCTGCCCCTATGCCACGATGATGGTCCCGCTCATGAACATCTCCCCGGTTCAAAAAAAGATCACGCGCGTGGCTCAGTGCACCGGCTGCCGGGATTGCAGTAATGCCTGCCCCCAGGGTATCGATGTCAGCCGAGAAATTTTTCATTTCAACGGCAAGGTGGTCAACACGGAATGCATCAAGTGCTACGCCTGCATCGATGCCTGCGATGACAACGTGCTTCAGGATACGGCGGCGCCGGGCGTGCCGCAAACCGATCGCTTGAAGCCGTATGAAAAACGCCCCTGGCAACAGGAATTGATTCGAAAAGACGGGCTACTCACCAATGCCAGACACATGCAGGTGTTCGAACCCCTCGGACCCGTCGCTGATTTCTCATCGATGATCGTGGCGTTGATCTGCGGAGGCATCACGTCCCGCTTCGGAGGCTTCTGGTTTTACCCCGGAGCCATCATTTCGTTCATTGTATTCCGGGAATGTTGTTTGCGCGTGCAACGGTGGCGGGCTATGGGAAGAATCCAGCCACCTATCGTATCCGTCAAGTCGTGATGTGTTGACCGGCAGTCGCTTCAAGATAGGTTCTCAACAATCGTTTACAAGGAGGCGCACATGAATACAATCGCACGAGTGAGAGACTACTCTGGCCTGGTTACAGAGTTTACGATCTACTTGAAGGAGAAAAAGTCTTATTGGCTGGCGCCGATCATTTTTGTCTTGATGGCCCTGAGTGCGCTCGCGTTCTTCCTCGAGGGAAGCGTATTGGCGCCCGCCATCTACTCCGTGTTCTAACTCTTGTACGCGCGCCCGCCACGAAAGCGGGCGCGCGCCGCTCGGCCCCGCGACACAGCCAGCATTCCTCGCCACCGCATGGCTTCACATCCCGACACTTATAAGTCCGAAAGCTTCCGCAGAGATCACTACCTGCCCGGTTGACAGCTGCATGCCCGTAACTCTCAACGCGCTCACGCGTAGTCATCGTGATCAGGCGGTGAGATGTGCTTGTCGTTTTATGTAAGAAGTTGTATGGTGCGGCCATCTACTCATGACGTGCTCAGGTACGAGCGCGACCATCACAATCCAAAGGAGGTCTCCGATGGCAAAACAACCAAGTGGGCGCGGATCCGTGAAGTTAAGCACTGCGGCAAGCGCGATCAAGAAACGGCTGAAGGGCGTCAAAGTGATCGATTGGCACGAAGTCGGCACGCCGCATCCGGAAGTCGTGATCGGCACCGTGCAGACGGGTGTGGCGAACTTCAAGGCCAACCTCGGCACGCTGGCGAAATTGAAGGAACTGCGTGATCTCCATATTCTCATCAACGGCACGCCGCGGCCGGACATCGCCCAAATCAAGTTCACGCTGCGAGGCTAAGTACCGGTCGTGCAAGGACCAGCCGGACAGTACCCGACATTGCAGGTCCATCCGGGCCGACGATGCAACCTGCAATGCTTGCATTGTTATTCCGATTCGGGACCGGCGGTGACTGAACAGTTGGCGATCGATCTGCTGGAGCAAGTGGTCGCCGATGCGGCCGCCATCGGATATAGGGTCATGTCGGTGTCTGGCGGCGAGCCCCTGCTGTATCCCGGACTCGCCCAACTCCTACGTGCGGCCCATGCCTCCGGTCTCGTGACCACCGTCACGACGAACGGCATGCTTCTCGATCAGCGTCAATTGAACGTCCTGGAGGCTGATTGCGACCTTGTCGCGATCAGCCTCGACGGCATCCCGGAATCCCACAACTTCATGCGGAACTCCGCGCGGGCATTCGACGACATGTGTGCGCGTTTGCCGGCACTCCGCGCTTCCGGCATCCCCTTCGGCTTTATCTTCACGCTCACGTTCCACAACGTGCACGAGTTGGAGTGGATCGCAGATTTTGCCGTCGAGCAGGGCGCCTCCCTGCTCCAGCTCCACCCGCTGGAACCTGTCGGCAGAGCCACCTGCAGGCTGGGCGAATCTTACCCCGACGGCGAAGAAAATGCGGCGGCCGTCTGCGAGGCCGGACGTATCCGCGAGTTGTACGAGGGCACACTGGAAGTCCAAATCGATCTTGCAACGGTTCCGGCCATGCGGGAACATCCGACGCGGGTCTTCGTCCGGGAAGCGACGTTGTGTGGCGCGCAGACCGTGGCCGACGTCATTGCCCCGCTGGTGGTCGAAACCAGCGGCCTCGTCTCACCGTTGCAGTATGGATTCCCGCGTGCCTGGTCCTGGGGAAACATCAAAGACCGGTCATTACCGGATCTTGCCGCAGACTGGCTCGCACGCGACTATGCGGCCTTTCTCACCCTCTGCCGCCTCGTCTATGAACAGGCAGTGCGCAACGACGACGAACCGGTGTTGAATTGGTACGAGCAGGTGTATGCGGCGGCCGCCCAATTTTCCCCCACGCAGGTGCGCGATAACCTGATGCAGACCTGTTCATCTGAAAGAAACAGTCAGTAGCAGGCGAGCGGCATCCCTCCCTCTCACAGAGCCCACCTCGGAAGATCGCCGCAGTTTGTCCCTTGCCACTCGCCGTCTTTGTGCTCCTTCAACACGATCCCGGCGAACCGCTCGAGTTGACCGGGAGTCTTGGTATCGGTCGGATCGCTCTCGTTCACGAAGCTCTCCAGCGCGGAATCCCACCGGTATACCTTGGTCTCTTTACCAGGGGCGTTGGGAACGAAGTGGAGGGAGTTGCACTGGTCATCGTAATGGATCTTGTGTGTGTTGCCCCACATACCCTGGGTATGGTCGACGCTGTGCGGCGGCAAGGATGTCGACGAAGGCGTACGACCGGGAACGACGGCCGAGGCCGGCTCTCCCTTGACCGTGCCAGTCCCCTCTATCGTCAAGGTCTCCTCCCTCCCGCACATGTTCATGACTGTCAGACCGGACGTGGTGATCTCGAGAATGCGCCAGTGATTGGCCAACCAGAAGTCATGGTGTTTCTGGTCACCCAACTCGCAGTCCGGCTTGCCCTCCAGCTGATGGTCTGCGCGAAAGATGCCCGTGAGGTTTCTATTCTTTCGATCATGGATCTGGGCAAAGCAACATTCCGGTTGCTGCGGGCACGTGATTGCGCCGAGCAGGAACAGATCCGCTACGAGGGTGTCGCAATCCGGTTCGGGTAAACCGGTAGCCTGAGGCTCAGGCCCATTTGACGCAGACGAGGCTTGCCCCTGCGTGACGTTCGGCACCTCAAGCCCGGAACGTTGCAACAGGCCCGACTGCCCCGAGCCCCCGAAAGCCTTGTCCTGTTGCACCACATGAGCTAATTCATGGCTCAACAAGGGCAGGGTGTCCCGGCTTTCCCCCCTGGCCGCCGCAGCACCCAGCACAATTTCATGGCCGACAGTGTAGGCCCTGGCTTGGACCCCCTCGGCCGATGCCGCAGCCTTGGCGTCACGATGCACGCGTACCTTCCCAAAATCATATCCGAACCGCGACTCCATCTCCCCACGCAATCCGGATCCCAGCGGCTCGCCGGGGGACGCGAGCACGTCATGGACCAAGGATGGAATCGTTCCGGTCCAAGCGTGGGGCAGTGACTGCTCACGCTGCCGCGCGCGACAGTCCGGGCAGGTGTTGCCGCAGGAGCAGGACCGGTCACCCTGCCGCCCGTCAGACAATACCGCACTTCTACTGGAGGAACTCCCGAAAGGACGTGGTTGGGTCTGCAGCCTTCGTGTCATCATTGACCTCCGATGTCACCATCCTGCGCCTATACGGGCGCCTCGGTCCTTACTGATCGAATCTGAACTGCCGCGCATACCAGCCGAGATAAAACTCGATCCCATTCTGTTCGATCATCAGATCGATCCGCGCGCGCTCCATCCCGGCCTCCTCCAGCTCCCAATACCTGAGAGCTGCATCTCGCGGCAGGTCTTCAGGAGTAATCTCATTGAAGAAGATTGGCTCCCCGCCTGTGGGCTGTACGTAGTATTGTTCGCGATCCAGATCCAACCCATATTCCACTTCTCGCCACGTGCCGTCCGGTGCCTGGGAATGGATCCACTTGCGGATGCGCCCCGCTCTTCGTCCGAACGCACCGCGCATGGTCAATTGCATGTCGGCGCCCGATGGATTCGCATAGCCCGGCTGGGTCACCGCCCCGGGATGGCTGTGGGCGATCATAATCCATGGTTGACTGGTATCTCCTGGATAGACGAATTGATCGGCGCCACCCACAACCACCACGTAAGTCCCTTCCGGATAGTCCGATGTCCCTCTGCTCCGGAGCAACGCCACCTCCACATTGGCCCCCGCCCGATTTTCCGCCCAACTGAAATAGAGGTCGTGCAGGCTGCTTTTCCTCGCCGCAAACGCGACCACCGTCCCCGGCGCCTGCGGTCCAACCTCTTCAACCAGCACCGTGCAATTCGTCGGCCGATTCGAGAACCGGCACCAGGTGCCATTGGGCTGTTCTCTCCACTGGTGCCCATTGCCCAAATCCACCTCATTGACATACGTTCCATCGCCTCCGCTGATGGGCCGCTTCGTAGAACGTGTCACGATCGCCAATTCCTGATCGGCCAAGTCCTGCGGAAGCGCATCGGGGAACTCCACCCTATTTCCGGTTCTGGCCAGCAGCGCCTGGTCCTCGCGCGTGAGGTTGTGCAGCCCCTGAGAGAGTCGTGCTGCGACCGAGGGACTTGAGTGGGAGGACGCATCCGGAACTGCAACATGGCCCGGTGCTTTGTCGGGACGCAGCGCCGCCGAAGGTGCGAGTGTGGTGGGCAAATCAGGGACGACCCGCGTGAGGTCCCGAACCAGGCCCGCCACACGAGGAACCTGTTTCATCGCCGCCAACGATTTTTGGAGCATCGCCACCGGACCGATCTCGATGCCGATCAGCGCAAGCAGCAATTCGATAATCGTCGGACCGATCAACTTACCGACTTCATAGGCGAAGATCGGCAGGCTCTCCTGAAGCATGGCGTTCAAGGTGGCCGCCTGGTGACGTCCGAACTCTTCGCCCAATGCGGAAGCCAAAGCCTCACCGTCCGGATCATTCAGCGTCAGAATCGTCTCGCGCGCCGCCGCTTCAATGGCCACCCACTGTTGGGGATTCAACAGTTGCACGAGGCCGAGCATTTCATCGGCTAACCCGCGTACGGCTCCGATGGCAAACGGCGTTGGAAAGACCATATTGAGGGCGGCCATGCGACGCAACTTCGCCGACAAGGCCTCAAAGTCCGCCGCTGCCAACCCCGTCAGCATGGCGTTGAAGAAGGCCGACGCATTCTGGAATTTCGACACCAGAGGGTCTTCGAATTCGCCGCCGGTATGGGAAAACAACTTCCCGGCCCCGGGCGGTGACAGCACTCCACCATCCTCGGTCACAAAGGCCTCGACTTCGGGACGCCCCTCCACATTCGACACCGAATAGTCTCCCCGCTCCGCCGTCCCCTCGTGGAACATGGTTTCGGTGTTGGTGAAACGGGAATAGCGCGCGGAGAGCCCTTCCCACGTCAATCGATAGAGCCAGAGCCTGCCGTATTCATGCAGGATCACGATCGGCTCGCGCCGCGCGATGGCTTCCACAATGGCATGGCTGCGCCTTGTGGCGGGCACACTGACTGCCAATCGTTCCTGCGCGACCAGGCTGGCCGGCCATGAACTCCCCCAGGTTCCTACTTCTTGCCCCGTAAAGAGCGGGGGACGATCCGCGAGAAACTCTTCTGACTCCGGTTGCTCCTCGTCGGTGTAGAACAAGGGCGCCAGGGCCGGGCGTGCTTGTACCGGAATAGCAGTGCCGGACTCGAAGCCTGCGGCCGCTCGACCGGCCTCCTGCTCCGCCTCATGGCGGGAGGATGGCTCCGTGCGACCATCGACCGAAGGAGAAGCTGCACGGCGATACTGCAGAATGTGCGCGACCTCATGGGCCACGATGTGCGGAGAAGGATCAGCCGAGGCGAAGGCCAGAGTTTCCGGCCATGCAGCCGCACGGGCCCCAGAATCTGTCAGGAGGGAGGACACATTATAGTACGCCCGTACACCCGACAGATCGGCGGAGAAGGCTCGCTCCATGCCGACCCGGTAAGGAACCGGGCCTGACGCCCCAGGTGGATAAATCGTGAATCGGCTCGGGTGGTGCGTAAGCTGAGGTGAGAGGGAACCGGACGCTATTGTGCCTGTTTCAGAAGCCTCGTCGAGCGCAGGCCCGGCCAGCGAGGTCTTCCGGCGCAGCGTCGACGCGCCTTCGTACTGCGCGGACGCTGCTCTTGCCTGATTGACCCGCTTCATCGATGTCTCAGTCGCGGACGGCCACAGCCGTTACTTACCCCGCCCCTTCCCGCGAATCGGGCGCGGAGGCGTCGGAGTTGGTTGGTCTCCGAAGCGCTTTTTATCTTCTTCGATGAGTTTTTCCAACGCCGCGATTTCCGTCTGATACCCGGCAAGCTGTTGATCAATCTGGCGGGTGAACGTCACTTTGGCCTCTGCCAGGTTGGCCGCTCTCGTTTTCAATTCCGCCACGGTCGCCTCTCGGGCGGCTATCACCGCGGTCTGGGTCGGCGGCTTTTTGAACGCCGCTTCCAGCGACGCTCTGGCCTCGCTGATTACCTTCGTCTGTTCTGCCACCATCTGATTTAAGGTCGCCATTGCTGCTCTCCTTTACACACGTCATAGATTGCGGAAATCCTGGTCTGTTGCATCATAGATTGCACTGGGCACCGCCTATCGTCTCGTATTAACAGGCTCAGCAGGATGCGCACAATGGCCGTCCAGCAAGGCCGCAGTCAGTGAAGACCCGAGGCGTACCCTTGCGGTGCGTTGAGAGTTTGAACGCAACGGGAACGCCGCTGGCGGCCTTTCTCCGCATCCAGCCATCCCTATGGCCTATTGAAGCCGGAGATCGGGGACGGGATGCCACCGAAGTTCACCGGGTTGGCTTGAGCCAGGTTACCCATGTAGACCGCATCCTTCATGCCGTGGAAATCCACGGACGGGATCGGCACATTCGTCTTAATGTGATTGCCCATCACAATGGCACTTCTTGCCGAAAGGGACACTGTCGAGGTCCCCTGGGCAGCCACGCTCGCGTGCCAACAGAAATTGTTGCTGAAGAAGAGCCGCTCGAACCGGCGGAACAGATTGTCGCTCACATTTTGCTGGGCGACTTCGACCAACGCCGTGCGACCAGGCCCAAGGAATTTGTTGTCCAAAATCTGCGCGCTGAATCCAAACACCACCTGGCTTGCACCGAACGTGATCACCTGCTCCAGCCAGCCACGCATCCAGAGCGCGCGATGCTCCTGATTGGCATCCAAGAGGGCCGCATTCGCATAGGTAACCAGGTTGCTCTGCACTCGCGCCTCCAGAATCAAGTCAGCGATGATTCCCCAGGAGAGCGCACTGATGGTCGTATTATCAGGCGACACCCCGGTATTCATCACCTCACAGGACTCCACACACAATTCCCCGAGCTGCACGGAGGCTCCGATGCCGATGGAAGGCGCCTGCTGATACCCGCAATTCAAGACCCGGTTCTCAGTCAGGGCGCATTTGGCAAATCCCACCAAGCTCAAAATTCCCCAATGTCGCATGTCTTCGACACGATTCTGGCTGCATGTGAACGACGTATGAAAGACCGCGGTAATCCCGCCGCCGCCCCGCACCACGCTGTTGTCGGCAAGCACGTTCGCCGTCCCGCCGCTGGCCGCGATCGGCCAGGCGGTGTTGGTGACCCGATTTCCCTGCACCCGAACCCGACTCGAGAACGCCAGCAGAATGCCGAACCGCACCTCCTGTCCCTCGCTGTCCACCGTATTGTCGAGCACGTCGGCTCCCTCGTTGCCGATCACCAGGATGCCGTCCTGCACACCAAGTACCAGGTTTCCCGACAACCTCCCACCAACAGATCCGAGACTGCCGTTCGCGCCCAGCCTCGCCAACAGCAGCGCAATCGGCCGAACCGAGCCCGCCTCTTTCAACAGGGAGCGGAGCTGATTGCGTTCGACGACCGCATCCCTGCCGCTGACAGAGATGCCGCCATACTCCGATGAATTGTAGAGGAGGATATTGTCGCTGATGACACAGCCATCGGCGGCCACATCGATGCCGAACGCCTTCAGCGTCCCCGGATCCACTTCTTCGCCCAACCGCACGATATAGTTCCCGGATATGGTCGAACCGGCGGCCAGCGAAAACGGCGTGCCGGTCAGCGCTCCATTATTCAGCACAATGCCGAAGATAAACCCCAGAAGGCGATTGTCCTCGATGCGCGCCGGGAAGGACAGATCCTGTAACAGAAGCCCCACCAGGCCTCCGTCGCTCTTCCGCTTATTCGCGGCATCGAAACTGTTGCCGACGATGACGAGGCCCGTCGTATCGGCAAGTGTCCAGACTCCGTAGTGCACGTTGTCGACGACACAACCTGTCATGCGCACATCGGTGCTGCGGCTGATGACCACACCGGCGATCTGAGTCGGCACCTGTGCATGCAGCAGGCACCGCTCGAGTGCGGCTTCGCGGCAACGGTCTATCGCCACCATGCCCTGCAGGCCCTGCCCCTGCTGCCCCTTGTTCTCCAGCATCAAGGACACCCCGGAAACGGTCACATGCTCGACCAGCAACCCGTTGGGATGCCCGATGTGAAGGAGCTCTGTTCCGTTCTTCCGGACGACGCGCGCGCCCACGGTTTCCCCGTGCAACGACACGTTGGACTGTTCAATTCGGATCGGCGCCTCAATCTCGTGCTCGCCGACTTTGAGACAAACACATCCGCCTTCCTCCGGCAACGAATCGATGGCCGCTTGGATATCTTCACCGGGACGCACCACGACCGTGCAACAGCCGGGAGTCAACTCCGTGAGCGGAGGAAACACCGTCCGGCAATCGTGAGTTTCGCCGTCGGCTTCGATGATCGCGAGATGGCAGTAATGATGATACAGACCGAGGGGCGGCGCCAGATTGAGCCGCTCGATGTCGGCATCTGCAGTCCTGGCCGCAAAACACCAGTAGTCGCCGCTCTGCGCGGTCCCTCCCGCCTGCACCGTCAACGTGGCTTGCACCCCATACTCCAACACAAAGCTGGGATTGGCCGCGGACAGTTCGATCAATCCGTCGGTCGTGAGGTCCAGGTTCACCAATTGCGAGCCGTCCGGTTTTCGCACGATTCCGGATTGATCCCACCGGATCACGCGCAAGTGTTTGGTTGCGTCCGGCACGCCTTGGGGGAAATCGGCGATCGGCAACGCAGGGGTAAACGTCAATGTCTTGTTGGTGTCATCCACCGTCACCTTACGCATGTCACCGGGCAGACCAGCGAACTCGCGTGCATCACTGGTGAACTCTACCCAATCTCCGCTCTTAAAGCGGAGCACGTTATCACGCCCCAGGCTTTCCACACGCACAGTGGTCCGGCCGGCCAGGGTTTCAACAATGGCTGTGGAGACATGCGCATTCTCTCGCGACCACTTCACCTTCGCGGTCGTGTTCGTCGCACTATGCACCTCGACTCGGTACAGATGATTGTCCAAGCCGCGATAGCCACCGGTCGGCGGCACCAGACAGGGGTTCGGCTCCGTCGTCACCGCCACCGTCGTGGTGGTCAGCCGGGCGGCAGACAGTCGGTTTCCCGCCGGCCAGCCAGGAATGTCCTCCAGGGGAGTCTCGCAATTTACATCCGCCGGAATGCCGCTCAAAATCCTGACCTGCCATGCAGTCTGGTTCCTGGTCGTGGTATCGACATTCACAGCCGGTTCGATGAGATCCGGCGCCTGCAGGTAGGTGACCTCCCGTCGCCAGACATCCAGGTAGACGAGCGACCGCACCTGAGCAGGAATCGTCACCGGGCCGCCGAATGGCTGATCCTTCACCAACAGTGCCGCCGTGCCGTACTGCTCTTCGATCGTTGCGTCGAGCGCCGGCGCGGTCCCGTGGTTCTCGGCTACGTACCCATCGACGTACATCCGTCCTTGTCCGACGGTCAGTTCTCCGCCCGTGACGCCGATCTTGAATCCCTCCGGCGTCTCAGCCGGTACCCCGCAACGCCCCACCACATCGATGGTCTCCGCACGCCAACGGCGATCCTGAAGATCAACATACTCGTTCCAATCGGCATCAAGGTCCACTCGTCCCTGCTGCCGCAGCACACCCTGGTAATGTTTCTCAGGGTTGAATCGTTTCCGGCTGTAATCGCCACTCATGTGCGCTCTCCCAATGATTAAAACGGTTCATGTTCACGGTCCGGACGCCCTCGCTCGCCACCGAGTCCCGCAACTGGGCTCCCCCTTAGGTGGCGTGAAACAGTCCCGCCTCCAGTGCGAACCGGAGATACTCCTGCAACCGGATCTTCAGGTTGTCTTCCCGCTGCGGCGCGAAGACATCGTGGAACACCCCCATTTCCGATTCATCATCCGCCCCGCGCCTGATTTCCTCCGGGCAATGTCCCGCTAATTGCCCGTACGCCGCTAACCCATACCGACGAGCCGTGAAGGCCGGCCTGACACGCGCTTGCGTCGCCAGCGTGATGGCCTGCGTTTCCGGGCCGGTCAGGCTGCCCTTCGGCTGGTCGGCCTCCAACAACGCCGCATCCACGGCCAGATCCGGTTGGCAACGGTAGCGGCGCGGCACGATCGAATTCAGTGGCACAAAGGAAAACCGGCAACAGCCTTGCTGGTTTTGATCGGACCAGACCGGGTGACTCCAGCTGTCGCCGTTGGTCAGGGCAGCCGCGAAGATCGTGTTCGAGGCAAGATCCAATCGCTTCGTGTGCACCTTGCCCATGACCGTACTATTCACAATGCTTATGACACCCCCGGCACCCAGACCGTCGGGGGCTGCGTAGGCCACCCCGGTCGGCGACGTCGCATCGACCAGCGAATTCGTGATCGACACCTCGGTATGGTCCACGGCGCGGAGGCCACCCAGTACACAGTGATCGATCTCGACGGTCGTGCCCTCTCGTTCAATCACCAAAGACGGCTCGGCCGGCGATACCGGTTCGCCCTCCCTCGTCAGGCTCAGCCCAGGAACCAACGTGCAATGACGCAATCGCAGGAGACGAGTCCCATCCGCACCAGCCGCGTCGATACGCAGTCGTCCTCCAGTAATGAGGAGTCCGTTCAAGGTCAGCTCCGACCCCGGTGCCAGCGTGATCGTCCAATCTCCGTTGAGAACGAGCGTCGGCCTATGTTCGTTAGCCGCCCGCAGTTCGACCTTCGCCGTCGCCGGCACCGTGAGGCTGAGTGTTTCCTGATACCGTCCGCTGTCGCCGATCTCGACCACCCCTCCGGCTTGGGCTGCCGTGAGCGCCGCTTGAAGGCTCTGCCCCTGCGTCACCGAGGTGAATCCGCCGCCGAGCGCAAAGGTCTTGCTGCGTTCGTACTCTCCCCCTCCGGTCGGCATGCTGAACCCATAGTGGCAGGTGACGTGCAGGTTGACCGGGGGCCTGCCGGGAGGGACGGCAATTCGCCCAAGCACCGGATCGATGGTCACCTTGCTCACCGGCAGGTGCGCCCATGTCGCTCCCTGGTCGGAGAGGTGACAGACCTTCACGTTGCCGATCGACGTGTCGAGATTGTCCGCCTCCACGAACAGACTCAGTTGTGGGCCATAGTAGCGGGCCAATGACTGGTGAAGGACTCTCCGGCTGATCGGTTCTGGAACATTGATCGGCTCAGCCAGGTGCGAGATGTCGGTTTCCGACTCGGGCCTGGTGACCAGCTGCGTATCGCTTCCCAAGGGACTGAAGAGATACCGCTCGTCGTCGACTCGATATGCGGGGGAACCGGTCAGGGAAAAAGCGTCCAACCGCCACAGGAACAGACCGATGTTGGGGATGTTGTACCGCCCTTGCTGGGTTTCAATACGCCGCATATCGACGGAATGGGCAATCCCGTTAAAGGCCGTGTCGCGCCGCTCCAAGGCTTCCCAATTCCGCAGATCGACCGTGACCAGGTTGGTGGGACGCACGTGGTTCATGTATTGGCTGGTTTCGAGCCACTGGAAGAACTCCACGACACGCGCGTTCCACCCGGTGACATCCCGGGCCAGTTGTTCGAGGACGGTTGCCGTGCCCTTTCGCCGTCGATAGGCAATCGTATTGGCCACCTCCGCCCTGGCACTGCGCGTTCGTTCGGTGACGGCGTGCAACGTCCGATAGCCGATCAGGTCTCCGATATAGGGAGCCACCCAGTCGGCGCAGGTCTCGATAAACTGGTCATCATAGAGTTGATCGAGATTCTCTCGCAGCACCGCAATGTCTTCGGCCAGCACCTCGCACAATGCGCGCAAGGCACCACCCTGTTCGGTATCACGGATGCGATAGAGCGCCGGAAGGAGCTGATAGAGCTTGTCTGCTTCTGGATTCATGGCATCGCCTTCAGTTGAGTCAAAGACGCGGGATCGAGTAACAACAACTCCGCCGCCGGCACCAGTCCATCCGCGCCCATGGCCGGGCGGTCGGCGATCAACCGAGGCTGGATCGGCGGCAGCGATTGGTCCTGGCGCACGAAGCGGTCCACGTCCACGGCGACCACACCGGAGACGGCTTGGATCGCGGCGATCACGTCGCTCAGCGCGACCGGCTGGCCGAAGCTTCTGGCCTCAAAGGCATACCGTTGCCGCAACGTCTCCGCCACCGCCGTCATGACGGTCTCCGTCACGTGGTCCGGGTGCACCGTGACGGTCCCGGCGAGTTCAAACCAGGCCTGCCGGTAACTCCTGACCGTGAAGGGTACATACGGATCGCCGTAGGCGCGGAGCGCCTCCTTGAGTGTGCTCATTACGGAACCCTCCTCATCCGGCACCTCCCCGTTCGGACCGGCCACAGTCAGGAAGATGCTGCGCTTACGTCCGTCCCAGATCCACACGGCCTGAGCTTTGGCGATGCCCGAAAAAGTTCTGGCGAAGTCTTCGTAATCCTGCAGTGACACCGCACGATCCAGCGTCAGAACGGTGAGCGGCGCATTCTTGCGCGCATCGTCCCTCGACTCCGGCTCCTCGGCCCCCTGCGCAGCCTCAGGATTGACCACACCTTTCAATCCCAACGGCCGGCTCATCAGCAAATTCAGCTGTCGGGCCCGCACCAGCCCGCCGAGGCCCGTACCCTTCCGGTACTCCGCGCGCACGTTGTTCCGGCCGGTGGGCAACCGCGCCCCCGTGATACCGTCACCGAAGCGGATCGTCGTGCGTCCCTCATCATCCTGCCTCGCGATATAGATGCGCTCGGTGGGACCATGACCGTAGAGGAACGGCACTTCCTGCCACAGAACCTCGTTCACGTAGACCTTGAGCGTCGAGGCCGAGCCACTCGCCGTTGCCGCCCCCACGTAGGTCACCGGCGGTTGCCGTAGCGTGAACGCCTGATAAGGTACGGCCGCATCACCGCTTCCCAAGGGTTCCTTCACGCTTTCGCCATGGGTGGCGGCCGCGACGTTGGCGTTCACACGCACAGTCGTCCGCTCGTAGACATGCGCCAAGGAGGTCGCCAATTGCAGGGTCGTCCGGTCGCGATCATGGGTGATGGCTGCCTCAACGGCGTCGTCGATGAAGACGATCTCGCTGACCGTGTCTTCCTTTTCGGAGGGAGCCATCAGCTCGATGGCCCCGGCGCTGATGGTGACGTACCCGCTTTTTCCGTCTCGATCCATGACCTGGAGACGGAGCATCGGTGGAGCGGAGTCACTCAGCACCGCACCAAACTCGGGCGGAGCGAGAGCGCTGAAGATGGAACCAGCAATCGTCATGGGAGGCGCGACCAGGGAAAGAATGTCTCCGACAGTGAGAAGGACAAACCCACCGGAGTCAAAAATGAGGATGGGTGGCAGCTCGATATCAGGTACATCCGGCAGGTCCGGCGGACCTGGAACATCGCCGGGAAGATCGACAGGCAGGCGTGTTCGGTTTGACGTGCGAGGAACGGCGGTAATGCGGATGCGCTGACGTTTCCCGCTCACCGCGAGCGGGCGTCCCGACATCAGGCCTTCGACCAATTGCTCCAGTGACAGGGTCTCTCCATAGACGGGATAGGATAAGGGTCTCTCACTCACCGCGAGTGCTTCACTTTGGGCCGCGATGGTGATGTGTCGAAGTGCCGCAAGATCAGCCCCTTCAGTCACCCACACCTCTTTATCGAACGAGAGTTTGGTCGCACTGCCTGCCATACCGTACTTCGCCATCGACTGATGGGTCACGCCGGTGACTTTCGCAAAACTCCAGACCCGGCTTCCCGGAACAAAGTTGTTCTCACGCTCGACGGCGGCCCAACTATCGACAAGAATCTTGTCATGACGGGAACTGAGCCCGAGAACTCCTTCGGTCTCACCATCCAGATCCCATTCGTCATAGCTGTAAGCGTTGTTCGCGTAAGTGGCTTTCAACGGCGCATTGTGTCCGAACGGCGAGGCGATCGTCCGCATGACATAGACGCCCGGCCGAGTCGCCGCGATGCTTCCCGCACTGGTCGAAATGTCCGCCAGCCAGACCCGGGTGTTCCGCCAGTCGATCTCCGCCTCAATGCGCGTCACACGCCGCAGCGACGCTTCGACCGTGAGGCCGTTGTCGGCCACGATCAGCAGCGCGTCGCCGACCGTGAGCCCGACGTTCACTCCCTCCAACCACAGCTCCGTCATGTTCCAGGCCAGCGCTTGCGGTTCAGTGAGTTGCGCCTGGAGCGCGTTCCACGCGGGACGCGCTTCGATCGCTTCGATGGTCTCAAACGTCTGCGGCTGTTCCCCGGGGCCTGGCACACTCTGCACCTTGCTCCCGACCGCCAGCATGATCGGTTGCGCCGCCTGCTCCGCCAAGCCGGTCGCCTCTTCCATGGTAAAGGCCAGGTGGGTCGCCGCGGCCAACCCGGGGCCAGCCTGATATCCGAGCAGACGCGACTGCTCCAAGATGGAAAGCCGCTCCGTCGCGGTCCGCAGATACGACTCGTTGGCGATTCGTTCCTGATAGAAGGTCAGGATGTCGCCGGTGACCGCCCACGCGTCCAACAGCGCCAACGTAAAGTCATCGTCGTCGCGTGTCCTCAGTCCGCGCAGCACCGGCCAACGGCCGTCGGAGAGTCCGGCGTGCAGGCTCCGCCTGAAGCTCTGATAGGTTCCGACCCGATAGGCGATCGCGGAGAGGCCCGGCCGATTGAAGAGCAGGGCGGGAGTTTCGGCGGCGATGCCGGCGCAGCACCCGCATTCGTTCTGTGGCGATGGACTCATTTCCCGCCTCCCAGGGTGATCGTCAGTCGACCGTGCTCCGCAAAATTGCGGTCGTTGTCCAGCCGCGCAATCTCCAGCCGGCCGATTTCCAATCGGCCGCTGTCGAGCGCCGAACTTTCCGGACGGCCTTGCCGCTGAAACGTGCGCGCCTCCACCGACTCGACACCCGTCACCTGATGGGCCGCCGCATAGATGGCGCTGAGATAAACCGGCTGTCCGAACGTGAAGTTGTCCGGATGAAACAGGCCGCGACGGCCGTCGGGAAGATCGCGATTGCTGAACACGTCGAGCAGTTCACGCTCCACGTCACTCCGAAAATGTTCGCCCGCCACACACACATGGAGATCGATCTCCAGTGAAACGAACTGCGGGCCGTCGACCTCCAGATCGTGGCCGGCCATGCGGTAACGCTCGACGTGCTCCCGGATCTCTTCCTCATACTCACCGGAAAGCGGGCCTCCGCCCCCACGATCGACGGTGACGAAGACCGTGTGCCAACTGCCTGTCCAGCGAAAGGAGGCGGCGGCGCGCTGGACGTCGGCCCGGCGTTCCGTCACCTCGGCATAATCCCCCGGTGTCACGGCACGCTCCTGAATGCGGTAGGCCACCGGAGCGCGTTGCCGCACATCCTGCAGCGATTCAGGATCCTGTCCTCCCACGGCAGGCAAGGGATTGCGGACCAGCGTGATCTCCGGCACCGTCAAACCGATGTGCACCAGCGCATCCGCCCCGATGTTGCCCGCACGGCCGTTCCCGATCCGATAACGCGCGGTGAAGGCGGTGCCGGATTCGGGCCGCCGGCCATGGACGTCGTCGCCGAAACGAATCGTACCGCTGCCGTCGTTGTCGACCTCCACCACATACTCGTCCGCCTCTGCACCGCTATTCAGGAGGTCGCGTCGCGCCGTCCAGGTCCGCGTCTCGCTGCTTTTCATTCCGGTCAGCGTGACGGCCGGCCGGACGTCACGAAGCGCCCACTGCAAGGCGGTGCGCGCCGACATGAGATGGTCATAGGCAGGCCCCGCATGGGTGAGCGGGGCCTTGGCCAGTCGAGGGCTGAACCGCGGCGGCACCATCGGCGAGGTCAGCGGTGCGCAACGGTCCCCGTCTTTCGGTCGCGGCATGGAGAGGAAGGAGTCCGGCACCTGGCCCAGCGACTCTCCCTTCCAGGTGACCCCGTGGTCAGCCAAGACCAGGTTGCCGCGCGCTACGCTGACGGCATCGCGATACCCCTGCTTGGTGGCGGCGGAAAGGCAAAAGGGGAAAGGCAGTGCGTCTTCTTCATGCCATGAGATGTCCGTAATGGACTGGCCGGTCACCGGATCGATCAACGGTGCCCCGCCGGCCTTTGTGGCAACCACACGATCCAGCCTGACGACATGTCGCCGCGTCGGGTCCGCATCGGATGGCGACCCGCTTTCCGGACCGATCACCTCTTCGAGCAACAGAATCGTCCCCGGTGTGAGGTTCGGATGGTGTCCAACGAGCGTGGCCGAGATCGCACCTTTCGGAAGGCAACAGCGTTCATCGCTCCAACTGTAGAACCGCAGCTCATTATGATCGGCGAAGAGAGACTGGAGAGACTCCATCGTTTCGAAGATCATCTCTGCACGATCGTAGACGCGCGGATCGTCGTCGATGGCGGTGAGCTGCCCCGGGATGAGCGTCGTCAACTTGGCGCCGATGGGAATCGCCGGATTGGCCGGATCGACCCGGACTACGTCGGCAGACACCTGAAGATGCACCCAGGTCCTCGCGTTGCACCCCTCGCTCATGAAGTAGTCCATGAGGCGGGCGTGGCGTCGCACCGAAACTCGCCGTCGCGCCGTGCCCAGGTAGGCCTCCGTCGCCACGGCATCCTGCTGATAACTCAATTGGTCGGCGGTATAGGCCAAGGCCTCGACCAACATCACGCCCAGATCGGCGGCGTTGCGTTCCTTCCATTGCGGCATGATGGCCGCCATCCGGTCGAGCATGACGCGGCGGAAACTCGCATAGTCTTTGGCCAGGTAATCGATCACCGGCGACGGGCCCGTTTCCTCCGGGCAGCGATGCTGCGGCGCGCAATCGAATGGGCTCGGACACTCCACCTTGAACGAAAACTCGATGGCTGCCAGTTGCGGATCGAAACCGGGAGGGACACTGTCATCAAGCGCGCTCGTCACCAGACGGAGCGTGTACAGCGAAAAATCTCCCGCTTGGTCCACCTCGACAGTCAATACATCGGCCGACGTTCCGGTCCCGACGCTGACCCCGAGCACACGAATGGGCGTGATGCGCTCGCCGCCGTCGATCCGAATATTGACCGTCTTCGGGGTGGGCGTGGCCAAGGGTTTCACGAAGTGGACCTCGAGTTTCCGTTGGCGCTCGGCTTCAGTCGGGGCGGCGCGGTCGATGACTTCGAGAAAATCGATCCCGTTCAGCGTCGGATGGTCGCGAACGGCCTGACGCCGCAGTTCGTCGCAGCAGGAATAGGTCACGCTCCGCCTCCTTGCGTAAAGCTCCCGGTCACGCGGGCCCCAGTCTGCCGGACGACGTACTGCACGGTCACCCGGAGGGTCGAGTCCACTGCTTCCACCCGGACGGCCTCCACCAGGATCCATTCGCCCAGCCACCGTTGCAGCGCGCTCTGCACGAGCACCTGCGTCGTGGCCGCCAACACCTCGCTATTGGGTGCGAACACCAGCTGTAAGAGGCCGCTTCCGAAGTCCGGCCGCATCACGCGTTCGCCGGGACTCGTGAAGAGCACCTGCTCGATCAGGTCGCGAATATGGTCGGCGTCATCCGTCGCGGCGGTTCGGCCGCGTGTATCAAAGCGAGAGGGAAAATCGACGTGCATCATCGTCAGACTCCCGTAACCCTGGTTTGCGTGACGGTCGCGAGCAACGGCGTCCCGGAGGGCGTGCAGATCGCTTGACTATCGATCAGCAGCAGCGGCAAGCCGTTACTGGTGATCCTGGTGGCCCCCGTGATGTATTGCGCCGTGACGCAGGGGCCGTTTGCCGCGGTAGGCGGCGGCAAGGTGCAGCCGGCGACGGCATAGAGACTGGTCATCGGTACGGTCGGTTGTCCGCTCACGAGCACGCGCGGATTCGGCGCCACCGGCGTCGCCTGCCCGGCGTGACTGCACAGAACCGTCGCCCCGAGATGCAGTAAAAAGCCTGGCATTCGCTCACCCTCCATGAATAGTTAGCAGGCTGCACACAACTATTCGCGCACACAGGCCGCAATGATTCGCTTCGGGCCAGAAGCGGCACATCCTTCCGCATGATGCTCAAAACGACTGTCCAGCAAGGCCGCAGTCAGTGAAGGCCCGAGGCGTACCCGAGCGGTACGTTGAGGGCCTGAACGCAACGAGAACGCCGCTGGCGGGCGTTTTCAGCATCATGCTAAATGATCGTGAGCGCGCCATTGTTGATCGTCACCGCCGGTCCCACCAGGGTGACCATGGCGCCTTTACCGTTCTGGATATAAATGCCGGTGTCGTTGACGATCAGCGTGGCGCCGGTCGCGCTCTTGAGCATGATGCCGCCCGTCGGGCCCGGCACGTCGCTGATCACGATGGCATTTTGAGCCGCCGTCTGAATCACCATGTTGGGGCTGACCGGAATCCCCGCCAGCCCCAGAGCCGGAACCTCGGCCACGCTGCCGTACCAGCAGCCGCTCCAGATCGGATAGTCCGGATTTCCCTGCTCGAACTCCACCCAGACCCCCGCGCCGATCTGCGGCAGCATGTAGACTCCCATCTGTTTGCCGCTGGCGGGAAAACAGGGCATGGCCCAGGACGTCGGAATCAATCCCGCCACGTCCGGCACCTGAACTTGTAGCCGCCCCATCTGCATGGGATCGATATTGTTCAGCACCGTACCGCGATACTTGCCATAGTATGTCTGTGCGTCATTCATACCGGCACCATGGGCGTGATGGAGACGAGCCCGTTGCGCGTGAGGCGAAAGTTCTGTTTGCAGGATCCGCGTTTGATGGTCGTGGTCACGCTCTCCACGTAGTACAAGCCGTCAAAGGCCAGACCTGCGCCGCGTACCCCCACCAGGCCGCGAGCCTTGAGCAGCCGGCCGTACCGCCCCACATCGAGCGACCCGCTGCCGGTCACCGCGTCCATGGACTCACTCGCCGCAGTCAGCCCCTCACTGAGCGCTTCAGGTGGGGAGAGCTTCCCTGTCGCCTTGAGCATGGTCAGTTTGGTGACCGGCGGTCCGACCAGACCCAGCGGCGGCTGCAAGGGGTTGATGTCGGGAATCGGGATGGGTATGGGCACCTTCGTCAGCGCATTGTGAATCATCACGATCGGCAAGTCCTTTTTGGTCGAGTTGAATTGAAAGTTGAGCGACTCCACGTTGCGATCGAAGTCCATATCGACATTCAGCGCCGGCTGCGGAATTCCCACCTTGATCTGGGGGCCCCAATAGGCAGTATTGGTGCCCGGCGCCGGTCCCGGCTCGACATAAAAGACATATCCGGATTTCCTGGCCAGCTCGAGAATGTAGTTGAGGTCGGTGCCTTGCTGGGATGGAATCCGCATCGTCGGAATCGGCACATTGAAGGCGATGGGCGGGATCACGAGCGGAATCATGCCGAACACCGCATACTTCGCCAGGATCGCCATCACGCGCACATTGTCGGGCATGGCCGGATAAGGCAGGCCGTCGAATGCCTGCAGGTCCATGACCTTGGTGAGGTCCTCGCCGGTGATCGTGAGCGTCGACTCGCCCGGCTGTTCGCCGGAGCTGATTTCCTGGGTGGTGATCACCCCGTCCATCAACACGTGGGGAATAAGGTTGATCGTCGCCACCAGGATCACGCGCATGAGGGGCATTTGAGTCGCCGCGACCAGGAAGGCCTGCTGCAACGGCGACTTGTTCTGAATCGTGAACCGCAGTTGGAACCCCCCGGCGGTTCCGGTGGCGCTCGTCACTTCGACCTCGGTCAAGGCCTCCAGGACCGGCTGAGGCACCGGAAAGGGCACCACCGGCCCGGCGAGCAATGTCAGGTGAATGCCTTTAAGCACCGGGCACTCCTGTCGTTCCCTCCGGCAATGCAATGTCGATGGCGCGGTTCAAGGTGTCCGTGAGTTCGTCGGGCCGCACCGCGTCGTTCGCATCGCACAACCGCCAATACTGCTCCGGATCGCCCAGATAGGTCGCCCCCAAATGGTCCAGCCGCTCCCCTGCCGACACCCGATGTTGCTGTACCACGGTGAATCGCTCGCTCCCCGGAACGAAGCGTCGCCGTAAGTACACCAACATGGTGCCGTCGGCGGTGAGCAGCGAGGCGGTCTTCACGTTGTAATAGCGGCTGGTGGGCGGAAAGGAATTGGCCTTCAGTGCGCTGTCCAGTAAGGCCTGTAACGGATCGCTCATCTGTGCTCCCTCCTCTCGTCCTGGCCCGCTCTCAAGAAATGCCCGTGAGACCGAGGGCCCCCAGGTTACCGCCCTGGGCCTTCGCGCGCAGGCCTTCCTTCTGCTGGAGATAACTCATGAACAAACTGCCGGCCTTGTGCGTAAAGCCCACGTCGTCGATGGACAGCACCCTCATGCCGAGGCTGACCTTCGCTCGAATCGGATTCAAATTGGGGTCGAACGCCTCTTCGGTCACGCTAAACTCGGTGACCCGAACCGGGATGACGCGGTTCTGTCCAAACACGAACAGCGGCAGCGCCGTTTCCATCGGAAGAATTTCCAAGGTACCGAGACTCGACAGGGTGTGGTTCGTCGTCAATTGTCCCGAACTCGGATAAAGCAAAGTCTCCAGCGCAGCCAATTGAGGGGAAATCCCCGCCTCACCGACGACCGCCTCCCCCTGCTCCATCTCGTCAGTGGCATCGATTTCCGCCTCGAGCTTGATCGTCTCCACCGCCGGCCCTTTCAGTCGCAACGCCTCCGACCGGTCCCCTCCCTCGCCGGCGCCCTGCACTTGCAGCGTGCGGCTGAGGGACTCGGGGTTATATTGCAGCGCGATGATCCGCTGCACCTGTGCCGTGGCAGGATCGATCAGGACAATGCCGCCCTTCAGCAATTTAGGAGAACCGGGAAAGCTGCTCATGACCACATTACTCCTCGATCTCACGCATCACGTCGTCGGCCCCGCGACCGGTCATCGACCAGCTCCGTCTTGATCGGGTTGCGCCTGCGGCGCTCCCGGAGCCGGGGCCGCCGTCGAAGGCGCGGTCGGGGCTTCCCCCGGAACCTCCTGCTCGGGACAGCAGGCTCCACGCACTCGTTCCTTCGTGTTCAATTTGTCGCGCAGTTCTCCCTGGTATCGGGCTCGCGCCGTATGCGCATCGGTATCCCATGGAATGTCGCCGTTCCTGTAGCGTTCCAGCCACTGATTGTTCTCGCGCATATCGGCTTGGATCGCGATCATGTCCCCGATGAGATCGAAACAATCCCGCACAGGAGTGATCTCCGCGGCACAGTCGACCGGGGGCAACGGCTGAGGCTTTTCCTGATCCTTCGATAGGTCGGCCTTCCTCCGCATCGACCCCTTCCCCCCTGAGCCGGCGTCTGCTTGCACGACATGCGTCAGTTCATGCGCCAGCAAGCGACGACCGCCGATCGACTGTGGATCGAATTGCCCGGTGTGGAACACGACATGCGATCCAACCGTATAGGCCAACGCATGGACGGCCTGCGCCGATTCCGAGGCCGCGGCATCCGCATGCACACGCACGTGGCCGAAGTCGTACCCAAACCGGGACTCGAAAAAAGTGCGTGTCGGTTCATCCAGAGGACTCCCCGCCGACCCCAATACCTCGTGCACCAACGGCGGCGCGACGAGAGAAGCAGACTGCCCCGGAGCCACGCGTCGTTGCACGACCGCCGAAGGCGCGCCAGGCGGATGCGGCGCCGACGACTTGGCGCTTTTGCATTCCCGCTTAGTGAGGACGAGAAACCCGTCCGGACAGTGGTAATCGTAAAAGCACAAGGGCGTCGCGGCCGGCGGGGTTTCTGTGGAGATTTGCCCTGGTCCCATGCCGACCACGATATCGGTCGCGCGGACGATGACTCTCACGACCAGGCCGTCGCTGAAATGGACAAAACATCCATAGTTGCCGTTGGCGATCGGAGGCTCGCAGTTGATTTTCTCCACCTTCGCCTGCGAGGTCGGCGTGATGTCGTGTTGCACATAATTTTCGGCGGCCCGTTTGCTGATGCTCTGCGGGTCGCCACGCCAGCTCGGGCAGCGGCTGCCACCTTCGTCGGTTGCACCATCTTTGGGAGCAGCCTCGTCCGCGGCGAGCGGCTCCCCGACCGGTGCCGGTTCTTCGCCGGCGGCGCGACTCAACAACCCACCTTCTCCGGAGAAGCGCCGTTGAACAAGCTGCTCCGATATCCCCAAGCTGGGAGCGGCCCCATCGATCGGCATTCGCATCACCCGGTCCGCCACCCGGTCGGCTTCCTGCTCGTACTCATCGCCTGGCTCATTGATGCGCAACTTCGCCTGGGCCGACATGCCGACCAATTTTTTCTTCTCGCATTCCTCGCAGGTGCCCGACAACCCACCGGAGCCGCCGCAGGCGCATTGGCGCTGCAGAATGGGCGATACGGAAACCGCTGAATGCCGGCCGGAGCTCCGTCGCATCATCAGGCTCGGCATGACCGGGAGACTGCGCGTCGTCATGGATTTACCTGGGCCTGCCGTTCACGTATTACGACATGGCTCATGGGGCCTGTTGTCCGTGTATACAGTCGGAGGACCTCGCCAGTTTGCCCACCGGTCATCTGGGCGGCCGTTTCATGCAGGACGGGAGATTTCGAGGGACTCGGCTTGGACGCCCATAACCCGCCGGTCGCAGTGCGGAATGCAATATGAGAGGGCCCGTCCATGGGGCCACTGAATCCTCGGCCGTAGAGTGCCAGGTTCGCTTCACCCTCACTCTCAGTCGGCACCGCTTGAAACTGCGTGGCCATGTAGTAATCCCAGATGGCTCCCGCCTCGGATTGACCTTTCTTCACCCCCTGCATGTAGCTCTCCAACGGAGACCGTCGCTCTCGCACCGATCGGCCTACCGAGTCGAGGTATTGCCGTGCGAGCCCCCATACCTGGTCCGGTGGATCAAGGAGGCCATAGTTGCCGAGCGCCCAGCCCAGGCAATTCCCACCGATGTCGCACAGCACCCCGTCCCGCTGTCTGACGATGAGCGCCCACGCGCCGTTTCCCAGATTGGGATAGGCACCGAGGTAGTCTTGCGCACTGTCGCGGTAGCGCCATGCCGGGCTCTCGCGAGTCACGGCGGGAGGGATCGGCACCAGGTTGAAGAGTTCTCCGTTGATGACGATCTCATGACTGGCATCGAGTCCTGTGGAAAGGGAACGATGCGTTCTGTCATCTTCGTTCCCCGACTGAGCGGATCCACTCCGTTGCAGCATCTCACGGGGTCCGCTGGAGCGTTGCTGCACGACATGAGTCAACTCGTGGGCCAGGAGCCTCCGGCCTTCCCCGGTCGACTGGTTGTAGTGTCCGGAGGCGAAGACGATATCGCGTCCCACCGTATAGGCAGAGGCATGCACGGTACGGGCCGATTCCGCGGCACGCTCGTCGGCATGAATCCGCACATTCCCAAAGTCGTGGCCAAACCGCGGTTCGAAGAAGGCGCGCGTGGCCCCGTCCAGTGGTTGTCCGGGTAAGGCCAGCACGCCCTGGACGATCGATTGCGCAGCGCCCTCTTTTGCACCGTCCGATCCACTCAGATGGCGTTGGATCACCGGTGGAGGCGACGATTGTGCCTCGACCTGACCGGGGACTCCCGGTAGTGGCATCACCTCTCGGGCGACCCGATCGGCCTCCTGCTCACACACATCGCCTACGCTGCCCTGGCGCAGGAGACGGCCGCCCGTGAGACCGGTTTGGCCCCGGAGAACTCGTTTCGGTTCACCGGTGAAGGTACGGGTTATCATCTCGTTGCGCCTCATGGTCCCGGATCCGGCCACTGCAGACTCGGCATGCGGGACTGGATGAAATCCAAAAAGATTCCGCGGGTGGTGTCGGACCAACCGGTGCTGGTGAACTCGAACGTGTCGCGCACGAAGGCATCCGCATCCGCACAATCGCAGTGGCATCGCAACGTCGTGAGGATACCGGCGATGCTTTCGTAGTGACTGAACAACGCATCGTGGTAGGCGGATTGCAAGTTGTCGAGTAAGGCTCCGTAGTCGCCGGTAGGGCTACGTCGGCGAACCGAAGTGAAGGTCGGTTCGAACTCGGCCAGAATGGCGCTGAGTTCGCTCAAGTAAAAGTCGAGGGGGTATTCGGTTCCGTTGGCGGCCCGATACAGCGGGGTCGAGCGTGTACAGGATCCGCCCAAGTCGGGATGAGCGGTGGTGTCGTAGCGGATATGCTGAGCCTCGTGGACGAGCGTTTCCCGCAGCCATTGAAGCCAGGTCGCGCGTGGATACCCTCCCACCAGCCGCGGCGGGGGAGCAGCCGCGGCCTCCCCGGTCAGCCGATCCATGTCTTCCGGCACGAACATGCAGTAGGCATCGCGAGGGCCGGCGAAAGGCGGTACGGCCCCAGTGAGGCTCGCGCAGGGCCCTGCGGCTGCCCCGGTGGAAGCCCCGAGGTCACGATCGATGAGGACGCCGTAGAAGTCGGAGAGGTCGATACCCTCAGCAGCGGCGAAGGCCTCGACATGCGCGGCATGGCTCCCATGTCCGGAGGCTACGACCGCCCCTGGATCTCGCCTGGCTTCCTCTGCGCGCGCGGTGCGGCCGGACTCTTCCGCCGCGTATTCCGAGGCATTGAACCGCCCGGGGTCACCGGAGATCGGCTGGGTACAGGCCCTCCCTGTGGTGCATTGACGGTAAATCGTCGAGGCCGCCTGAGCCCCGCCTTGCTGGATCACATGCGCGAGTTCATGAGCCAGGAGCTGCCGCCCGCCGGTCCCGTGGGGCCCATACTGCCCCCGCGCGAATACGATATGGCAGCCGCTCGTATAGGCCAGGGCCGTCACCGAATCCGCAGACTGTGCCGCCTCGTCGTCGTGATGCACCCGGACCTGCCCGAAGTCATATCCGAACCGTGGCTCGAAGAATGCTCTGGTTGCGCCATCCAGCGGACGACCCGGCGACGCGAGCACCTCCCGCACGATCGAGGGGGCCGGCCCAGCGCCTGTTCCATGAAAACCGTCCACCCGGCGTCGCACGATCGGCGCCGGCTCACGCTGCTCAGCCTCTGTCGTCGCCTGAGGGTGCGGCATGCGCATCACCTGGGCTGCCACCCGGTCGGCTTCCTGTTCGAACTCATCCTCAGGGTTGCCAATGACAAGTTTCTTCTGTAGCGGCCGCCCCGACAATTTTCGACTCCTGCATTCCTCGCACTCACCGCTTAATCCTGCCGATCCGCCACACGCGCATTGTCGCTGGATGAGCGAGCCGGAGGGCGCGCTACTCGGAGGCTTCGCGGCGGATTGAACGGTGGCCGTTGCGCTCATCGCCCCACGCCCTTTCCAATCCCGTCGGCCGCATCACTACCCAGTTGTCTTGGAGGCGCCTTGTCCGCGGCCGAGATCGAATCCACCCGTAGTCGTGGCACATCGCCCAGGCTCACGAGCCGCTCCGCCATGCCCGGTTCTGCGAACAGCGCCGTCAGCTGTTCCTGCAACCCCTGGGCGACTGCGTGCCGGTCTTCATAGCGAAAACCCTTCAACACAAGACTGTCGATATTGACGACGATACGTCTCATACCCATCCCCTCGTCTCTGCATCCGACAGGGGCCGATCCCGCTTGGCCGCCTCGCTCTGTGCCGCCTGCAGGAGATGTCCCATGCGCAGGGGCTCCCTGACCTGCGCCGCGAGGAAGGCGGCGTTCAGAGCGATGTTCCGGATGCTCCCGCCTGCCATATGCAGCCGTGCCAGCTTGGGGTAATCCAGCCCTTCGACCGGTGCCGATGTTGGAAACATGGTGCGCCAAATAGCTTCGCGCTGCGCCGCATCGGGAAAGGGAAAATGGACGACAAAGCGCAAGCGCCGGTGAAAGGCCTGGTCGAGCGCCGCCTTCATGTTGGTCGTGAGAATCGCCAGCCCGCGATAGGCCTCCATGCGCTGGAGCAAATAACTCACTTCAATATTGGCGTAGCGATCGTGGCTGTCCTTGACCTCGCTCCGTTTTCCGAACAGCGCGTCGGCTTCGTCGAACAGGAGAATGGCTCCGCTTTCATCCGCCGCATCGAACAAGCGCCGCAGATTTCGCTCCGTCTCGCCGATATATTTGCTGACGACGGCCGAGAGATCGATGCGGTAGAGATCGAGACTCAACTCGTTGGCCAGCACTTCGGCCGCCATGGTCTTTCCGGTTCCGCTCTCGCCGGCAAAGAGGGCTGTAATGCCGAGTCCCCTCGTGCCGTGGCTGCCGAAACCCCAGTCCTGATAGACGGTCAACCGATGCCGCACCTGAGCCGCCATGGCCCGCAGGGTCGTCTGTTGCGGGACCGACACGATCAGCGCCGCCCAATCGGCAACCGGCTCGATCCGTTGCGCGAGGTCATCGAGTTTTGAGCGGCCTGCCGCCTGGCAGGCACGCCAGAGCAGCCCCTCCGGTCGCTCCTCCCCTGCCAATCGTTTGCGCACCTGCGCGCCCGTGGTCGCGATCGTGCCGGCGCTCAGGCGAAACTGCCAGGAGACTCCGTCGAGCGAACCGTTGACCAGCGCGGCATCCTGACCAAGCGCCTGCTCCCACAGGGCCCGCTGCTCCACCGCCTGCGGCCGGTTCACGACCTGTGAAACTGCCGGCCGCGCGAACGACGGCAACTCCTGGCCGATCACGAACACCAGACCGCCGAGTTGGTCGACGAAGTTACCCGCCTGTTTCGGTACCTCATGCTCCGCGCACTCCACGAGCAACGCCGCATGGAGCAGAAACGCCTCCCGCTGCCATAACATCGCCAGCGCCTCGATTTCCGACGCGCTGGTCGGCACGAGCGCCGCAGGAAACACGTACAGCTGCAGCCCCAGTTCCGATGCCACGAAAGCTGCCACATCACCCTGGCCTTGCAGATCGTCGCCCGTCAGGAGAACGAGGCCCGACGAGGATCGGCCGGCTTCGATTGCGGAAAGGATCGTGGCGGCGGTTTGTCGATGGGCGACGGCCAGCAGCTCACCCGGACGTCTGGTATGCAGGAGAGGCCGCAATCGTGGATCGAGATAATTGACGCCCGCCAGATAGTGCAACACGCGCTCGTCGATACGGAGGCGCGCATTCGCCACTCCCGGACTCTCATCGAGTTCCACGAGCCTCCAGCGGCGCAACGGCCCGACCGGGGTCAACGCGCTCCAATGCGGCGCCTCGAGTGCGGCCAGGGCCAAGCCGAAGGTGACCGACGGCCGATGGCCGGACCCCAGCGCCTCGCCACAGGCATGCGCTAACTCCGAATTCATTTCGACACCTGCACAGAGCAATAACACATCGCGTTCGAAGCGGCTGAGGCCAAACAGGTTAGCGATGACATCAATGGCGGCGGGGGCCGGTTCTTCCGCATCGATCTCGTCGATCGTATCGCCGGTGGCCCCCGCAGACTCCCCACCGGTGAGCCTCGCTTTCAGGCGATCGAACTCGCCGACCAAACGTCGTTGGTTGGCCTGGACCCAAGTGTCGTACGCCGCGCGGTCGCTCATGTGATCGTCATCCGATAGTTAAAGAACACCGGCGGTTCAGCCGCACGATCGATCAACGGACTGTCGATGCCATCCACCCGCAAGCGCGCCAAATGATCACCGACCGGTGCCTGTTCAAGGATGAACGTAAAGGAGTTCGCCGGACTGGACCACGGTTCAGCCAGGACCTCCCGGCTGCCGAGCAAAAGCGAGACCGATTGTCCGGCTCGGACGTCCGGCGCACAGCCCAGCGTGATGGTCGCCCTGCCGCTTCCATCCCTAGGCACCGTCCGGGGAAGCGCGGTCGTGATGAAAGGGCCGACGACCAGCCCCAGCTGGTTGCTGACCCTTGACTCGGTCTCCGTGGGACGAACGACTCGCACCGCCACCTGGTAGAAACCGACGGCCAACGACGGCGGCACGATCACTTGCAGTTGCGAGGCCGAGTCGCCGGCCAAGGCCGCCACCTCGAAAACGATGTCGAATCGAGCATTCGAAAACACCACGGTGCGATTAGTGCCGTTGAGGTGATGTCCGGTGAGTTCGACGGTCGCCCCCACCGCGGCGACCGGTTGGCCATCGATCGCCTGCACCGTCTGGATGGTCGGAAACGGCGGCAGGAGATCGGTCTGGACCACCACGCCCCGCTCCAGTTTCGTCACCGGATCGACCGGCCCGCGAGTGAGCACCGGCAACGTCGGCTTCGTCGGCTTCGAGGACTCGATCAACACCACCGTCGCCACATAGGCCGCGGTGGGTCGGTAATGGGACTGCACAGCGGTCCAGAGTTTGGACATCTCTTCGGTACTGAGGGGATCCGGAACCAGCTTGATCTGTTCCACTTGATCCGCCAGCCCGCATTCGGCCAGGGCCCGCAGGGCCGGCGGCAACGTCGTCTCCACCGGCGGAGAAGGATTCAGCGCAGTTGTGATGGCCTTCCGATCCAAGACCGGAGTCTCATGCAGCAGTTGCATCGCGTACCCGAGCAGAATTTCGCTCCCCAACTCCTCGGCGCTGTAGGCGCTGACGAGGTAGTGAAGATCGAGGGCCAGCGGCGGATTGCTGAGCCGTTGGGTGCCCGATCCGTCACGGGACGGCAAGGCATGATTCCGCCAACCCGTATTGAACGTGACTTGATGGAGGAAGAGATTCAGCTGGGTGCTTTCAGTGCCATTCGCAGGAACCACCCGATCCGGCGGGACAGCGCTCACCGTCACGGTACTGCCGAGCAAGCCGCTGACGTTGTGGTTGATCAAGCCGTCGTTGAGGAGGTCTCGAAGCACGGCTGTGACTCCGGCAATGGCCAACGCGCTGCTCACGCGCCCCTCCCCTGGCGGCGCGCCAAATAGTCTGCCAACGACATCGACGGCGGACGGGCGGCTGATTTCCGCCCTGGTGGCGAGGACGCAGGCAAGGCGGTGACTTCGATCCGTCCGATCGTCACATGTACGGGAGGCTCTGAAGACGTGGCCCCTGCAGCATCGCCGCGTTGCCCCTGCGGTCCCGTGAACAGCAACGAGGGCGGAGTGACGCGTGCGGCCATCGGCGTCGCCTGTTGCGCCTCGACTAACCGTGGCGGAGGTATGACCGCTCTCTCTTGCCCGGCCGGCGCCCCACTGAGCCGTTCCTGTGGCATTGCATGGTTGCTGGGAAACAACCGCGTCGCATACCGGTCCGATTCGGCGATCTGATTGCGCAGGGATACCGTCGGCGCTTCTCCTTGAGCGGTGCGTGGAACAGCCGTCGCCTTCACGAGGGGCGGTTCGTGCGATGACTCCGTCCCGCGCGCGCCTGTTTCCGGCAGAGCGACAGACGGCCCATCGACAGGCGCTTCGCTGCGTCGCTGCGCATGGAAGGCGGTCGTCGCCGGATGCATCAAAGCAATCGAATGGCGCGGCGCTTCGACCGCTTGGCGCGGCTCATCAGACGAGGCCACTCGGTCGATCACCGGAAGAGCGGGTGGCGGCTGATCCGGCTGTTTCATCGCGGGGTCGAACATGGAACGGGTGCGCGGTTGAATCGTGGCGAGCGTTCCGGTCTGTCGCTGGACGAGTCTGGTAAGAAAATCGCTCATGAGAGTGCCATCCCCACATACAGACTGCGCCGTTGATCGGTCATGCCGAGGATTTCCCCTTCCGTCCAGCCATAGGTGCGCGCCAGTAGATCAATTTCCTGCAACAACCGCTTGCTTCGCACATGGATCTCATTCCAGAAAAAATCCGCGATATCGAAGACGCTCTGCCACGCGTGCCCGCAGGCCGCGCATCTCACGTCGATGAGGATTTCGGCCAACGGATCGAGCTCGCTCAGCCGTGCCGCCAGAGCCGCCTGCAATTCGTCCGTCCATTCCGCTTCATCCACCATGTCGGTACCGCTGCGCATACAACGCGAGAGAATCACGCGGCGCGCCCGATCTAAGTCCGGGGCGGCCGCAGCGGCGGCAAGATCCAGGCTGTTCGGCCCGCGCATGTCCCACGAGCGCCCTACCTGCTCTACTCTGTGCCAGGTCGCACCCGTCGTCGATGCCGATCCCGATACACCCTCGCAGGACAGTTCGAATTCGAGTCCGTTGCCGCAGGCAGGACATTCTGCATACCCGTCGATGCGATCGCCGAAGGTGTTGCGACGGGACTCCAACAACCGCCTATCGCGCTCCCCCATCGTCCACTCGCATAGGGTTTCGAACGGCTCGTCGGGACAGGTATACCGCAGCAGCAACAACGCCCGGTCGAGGGGATGCCGACCGGCCCCCTGCTCCCAGATGTCGATGACCGCCGCTGCGGAGAGTCCTGACTGAGATCTGTGCGCCATCCTCACGGCTCCGTAAAGGTCGGCTCCGACGGTTCGGTGACTTCGTAGTCGCGTTCCCAGCCCTCGTTCTCGAGCTTCAGCGTCTGGATCGCAACCGCATTCGCATTGGCATCGCAGTCAGACTGGGCTTGATACTCCGACACCCAGCAACGAAAGACCTTGTAGGCGATGGCCAGTTGTCCCGCCTCGTTGTACAACTCGATGATGATGTCTTTCCGGAAATCCTTAAGCGACACCTCCGCGCCCAACCCGGACCCGAAGTTCCAGACCTTGTTCGCCCATTGCTCGAAGGCGGTATCGTGGGTCACCCCCCGCTCCAGCGTAATGGCTTCATACTTGGTGCGGCCAGGGGACTTGCGGCTGGTGCTGGGATCGCCGCCCTCGCGGTGCTCGACCACTTCGGTGGAGCGCTTCAAGGAACCGACCTTGCTGACCCCCGCGACGTAACGCCCGTCCCATTTCACCCGGAACTTGAAATTCTTGTAGGGATCGAACCGATGCGTGTTCACGGTAAACTGCGCCATGTTTTCCTCCTCTTAGGTCGCGATCTGGCCGGCCATCTGCTGGAGCTTGATGATGACGAACTCAGCAGGCTTGAGCGGGGCGAATCCGACGACGATGTTGACGATGCCGAGATTGATATCGTTCTGTGTGGTCGTTTCCTTGTCGCACTTCACGAAATAGGCGTCCCGCGGTGCGGTGCCCTGAAAAGCACCCTGCCGAAACAGGTTGTGCATGAACGCGCCCAGATTCAGCCTGATCTGCGCCCAGAGTGGCTCATCGTTTGGCTCGAACACCACCCACTGCGTGCCGCGATAGAGGCTTTCTTCGAGGAACAGGGCCAGCCGACGAACCGGCACATACTTGTACTCATCCGCCGCCGCATCCGCGCCCCGCATGGTCCGGGAACCCCATACCACTCGACCGTGGACCGGGAACGTCCGGAGACAGTTGATACCCAGCGGATTCAAGAGACCGTTCTCCGCGTCCGTCATATCGAGCTGCAACCCGGCGACGCCGCTCAACGAGGCATCGAGCCCCGCCGGCGCCTTCCACACTCCGCGTCGGCTGTCCGTTCTCGCCATCACCCCGGCAATCACGCCACAAGGCACAAAGGTCTCCACTTGTCCCCCGAGCTGTGAATCGGCCTGCTTGATACGCGGGAAATAGATCGCCGCGTTGCGCGCCATGTCGCCGTTCAGATTCATCCCGGGGACTCCAGATTGCGCAGCACCCACCGTCGCCCAGGCCGCCTTCGGATCGACGATCAGCATGGCCCGCCGCTTGACACAGTAGCTGAGCGCCTCCTGATACACGTCATCCGGCACATCCCCGCCGCGCGCGTCGGGCAGGATACAGAGCAGGTTGAAGAGATCGACTTTTTCCAGCTGATAGAGTCCGGTTTTACCAGTTTGGCTTCCTTTGTAAGCGGCCGCATCGAGCACGGCGCTATCGACGGCAATGTCTGCCGGAGCCGCATTCTTCGCGGGCGTGGATTTCGTGGTGGAAGTCCAGACGTCGGCATCCGCCGATGTCCCGGCATGGGCCGTGGGCGAGCTATTCGACGGCATCGTCGTCGTAACACGGACCAGATTCGATTCCGCCAGGAGCACACGGTCCGCGCGACGCGCGCTTTCCTTCGTCGTGAGATTCAGGAAGGTTTCCGTGATACCGGTGCTGCCGTCGCGCACAATCAAGTCGAACAGATCGCCCGGTTGCACGCCCAGCCGGGTGGCGACGGCGATCAGATTCGGATCGGTCGCAGCCTTTTTCTCAACCCGCGCGCGAACCAGCATGCCCCACGCGCCTTCCGATGCGGCCTGCAAGATCAGGTTCGGCACTTCATAGGTCGCCTTCGCGGCACTCCCCGCGGTGGCCTTGTAGAGACGCACGATCACGGCCTGCCCGCCGCCGTTCAGAAAAAAATCACGCACGGCGTAGCTCAAGGTCATATCCCGATGCAGCCCGCCGAAGACCCGCTCGTAATCCGCAAAACTCGTGATCGTCACCGGTTGATCGGCCGGGCCGCGCACGGCCTTGCCTACAAACCCTGTGATCGACGTGGCGACTCCGGTGATCGTGCGCACCCCGCTCGGCAGCTCCTCGATGTACACACCCGGATAGGTTGGTTGCACTGGCATGCTGATCCTCCTCGGCTTAGGACGTTCACCTCTCGTTTCCGTCCTGTGTCAGAAATGTTCGTATCTCCTTCAGGTGCGCATGATTCAGGCTATAGATCGGCTGATTCGACGTGTCGCGTTTCAGGACCCAGCCTTGCGCAACCAGCTTGCCCAACGCCTCGATTGCGAGACGTTCGGCGCCTTCATCTAGGCACGGTGCAGCGATCCACCAATTCAACACCCCTTCCTGAGTGTCTTTCGCGCCAGGATGATGAACCAGGTAGTCGAGAATGCTGCGCCTGAACTCTGCATCGTGCTCTTCCATCCGGCCTGATCCCCGGAGCCCCACTCCATGACAGCACTCCTGCGGGATGGAGCAAGAGCAATGCCATTAGGGAGAATCCCGTTTCCTGCTTTTTAAAGGGAATCGAACAGGTGCCATCGGAGGGCGCGGCAATGTTGCCGCAGTACTGAGACTATGCAAACTTTTAAATGGCTTTGAAAATCAAGGCCATGATCTGTGCGGCAAAACCGCCGCGGTGGTGAGGAACTTAGGCGCGGCCGTCGAACGGTGTCTCAAAGGGAGGCGGACAATCGCGTGAAGAACCGGTCGGATCGTTCTGATACGCTTCGCGATCGATCCCGTATTTTCGAAGGAGTCGTTGAAAACTGCGGCGCTCTTTGCCTGCCGCTTTGGCCGCATGCGTCACATTTCCCCGGAATGTCACCAGCGTTTTTACGAGATACGCCCGTTCGACATCCATGGTCGCGGAGGTTTTCGCCGCTCGAAGCGAACCATCCAGACAGGGGGTCTTGGGCGCCTCCCCCGCACACTCGATATCCTGCGCCTGAATCGTCGCGGAGCCGCACATGACGACGGCCCGTTGGAGCGTACTCTCCAACTCCCGCACATTCCCCGGCCAGGCATACGCGATCAATTTCTGGATCGCATCTTCGGAGAGCCGTCGCGGGCCTTGTCCATCCGCTCGCCGGAAGCGCTGGAGAAACCGGTCGGCCAACAACGGAATGTCTTCCACACGCTCCCGTAAAGGCGGCACCACCATCGCCAACACATTGAGCCGGTGAAAGAGATCCTCGCGAAACTGCCGCTCCGTCACGGCCTGCCGGAGATCGTGATTGGATGCCGCGATGATCCGCACGTTCGCGAGCTTCGTGCGCGAACAGCCCAACGGCCGATACTCCCTGTATTGCACGAAGCGCAGCAACTTCGCCTGAGCATAAGGATTCAGCGCATCAACCTCGTCGAGGAACAACGTTCCTCCCTCGGCCTCGAGGACGAGCCCGCCCTGTTCGCTGGCCGCGCTCGTATACGCACCCTTCACATGCCCAAACAGTTCATTTTCAAACAACTGATCGGGCAATGCGGCACAATTGATTGGAATGAACGCATGGTCCTTCCTGGCGCTGGAATAGTGAATCGCGCGAGCAAACACTTCCTTCCCCGTTCCGGTTTCGCCCTGCAGCAGCACCGTCGCATCCACATCGGCAAAGAGGGGAATTTTTTCAACCTGTGCCTGAAAGATCAGGCTCTCCCCCACTAGTGACTCGATCCTCACGCGCTGGGCCCGACCGATACCATAGGGTGTTGAATTCCGCCCGGCTATGAAGATTCGCCCGATTCGCAGGGCCAACTCGTCGCCATCGACCGGGCACAACACAAAGTCGTTCAACTCCGTCGGAACTCCGTTCACGAGCTGTGGCCGGCGGCCATGCTCCGCGGCGAACAGCCCTAGTATCGGCACGTCCGGCCAACGGCCGGCCACATCGGCAAGCCTCTGTGTCGATGAAGGCTCCGCGGGTTGGTGGTGAAGCAGCAGCACGTGCGGGGAGCGAGGACACGTTACGGAAGGGTTCGAGACCCGGTCGAACTCTATGGTCACTCCGGGCAATACACGTTGCAACACGTATACAAGGTGAGCCTCATCGAACCAGGCCTGATACTGATCGTCCGAAGTGACCAAGAGGATTCTGATGAAGTCCTTCATCCGACTCACCCTTTGCTGCGAAAAGCTTATCAACGTTCGGTCGATGAACGACCGGTAAGAATAAACCGCCTTTCTACATAAATGTGCACCATTCGTACCATTCGATGTGCACGATGCCAACCCATGTATCAGAACGAGACATCATGGACAAACCCCGCTCGATATCAATGTTCTGAATGTACCGTGTTGCTAAGACGAGGGGCTTCAATCGCAGACGGCCACCCATCTGCCTATTCCTGTATGTGATCCGATACAGCTCCCGGCAATTTTGGATACAGTCCCCGACACCGGTCAGCATCGCGCGCTCTTATAACACAGGACGCCGAACCTGGCCATGCATCCACGGGATAGACCGTTCGTTTCTCCACGCGTAGAATGCACGCTCGTACGTGTGCCAAACAGCTCGACACCATCTACGTATTCGCAATCGACTCACTCAGGACAGCGGAGACTGCACGGCCTATGGCAAAGGATCCAGAAATCTCGCACATATCACGAGGCGCTCGCGCAGGAGCATCTTTCGGACAGCATCGGTCCTGGTCCTTCTTCCTTGTGCTCCTCTTATTTTGTGTAGGCTGTTCGAAGGTCCGGGACAGTCATGAACTACTGCACAGCCTGCTCTGGATGCACACGTCTGCGGAATACCATACCCTCAGTGTCATGACCTATCAACAAGCGGGGGACGCGCTCGATCGCGCGTTGCTCGACAGGCGCGCCACGGCCAGTCTCGAACAGACCGGAGACTTTCAACACCTGCCTCCCGCCGTAATCCTGGATCTCGACGAAACCGTGCTGGACAACAGCCCCTTCGAGGCGCGGTTGATGGCACAGCGTACCACTTTCAACCAACCGATGTGGGAACAATGGGTCCAGGAAGCCTCCGCGCAAGCGGTGCCGGGAGTTCTGGACTTTATCGCCGCCGCTCGAAAGAAAGGCGTCACGGTGTTCTTTGTCTCGAACCGCAGGGCTCACCAGGAATCCTCAACCAGGCGCAACCTCGAGAAACTCGGCATTCCCCTTCCGACCGATCTCGATACCCTGCTGCTCGAAGGTGAATCACCGTTTCGGTGGCCGCCGAACAAATCGAGCCGGAGACGATACCTGGCCGAGCGGTACCGGATCCTGCTCCTCATCGGGGACGATCTGGGAGACTTTGTCGATGGGGCACGGGACAAGCCGGAGCAGAGAATCGCACTGGCCGGACACCACGACCATCGGTGGGGAAGGTCGTGGTTTCTCCTTCCCAATCCGATGTACGGCACCTGGGAAACCTCGCTCACTCCACCGAGTCTCACGGAGGCCCAGAAACTGTCATTCAAATTGCTGTTGCTTCGGGAGGCGCAGTAAACAGGACGACGGCGGATATTTGTATCGCTCGTTTCGGGACCCGTTACTACCCACACCTACGTATACTCACGCGGGTCGACGCTTCGGCTCGCGTGATCCAATTTGACACAGCGCGATCGACCCCAAAGAAAACTCTCCGGAAGGGTTGATAGGCACTCGTTGAATCATGTGTACTCCGGCTTGGTCACGAATTCCTACATCATCGGGCCCCGAGTGACCAGAACAATACGGGCTCTCGGCATGCTCCAATTCCCGCATCGTCTCCGCGCGGACATTGGTCATCCTGACAGTCGGTTCACCCACTTCCGACATGTACCTCTCGAACATCACGCCGGGTGGGAACTGCCCAATTCCTGCTCAGGCCGCGATACATGAAATCGTGCATACGATCGCACTACGACAGCAACGCTCTGTGACATACAGGACGTCGTCAGATGCTCCGCGCTGATAAGCAGATGACGTCCTGCTCGCCGAATCTCGATTTCCTCCGGGCGAGTGCGGTTTTAATCGTCTATTTCTTTCATCTCTTCATCACGACGAACACCCGGTTACCCGATTACCTCGGCCAATTCGGCGTGCTGCTCTTCTTCGTCCATACCAGTCTCGTGTTGATGTTCTCGCTGGAGCGGATCGAAGCGACCGGGGGCAGCTTCTTTTTGACCTTTTATCTCCGCCGGCTGTTTCGCATCTATCCCCTCAGCATCGTCTGCGTCTCCGTGATCATTCTCTTTCAACTGCCCCGCGCTCCCTGGTGGCCCTGGTCCGACCCGGACCTGTCGACCATCCTGGCCAATCTGTTTCTCTACACGGAGTTCATGTACAAACCCGTGGTCACCTCCGTCCTCTGGAGTCTTCCCTATGAGGTAGCCATGTACATGGTGCTGCCGTTTCTTTATCTCGCCAGGAAACGATACGGCGTCCGTGGGATTTTCGTGCTCTGGTGCGTCGCTGTCGCCGGCGCGATCGCCCAGCCTTACGTGTCGAGTCGCCTCGGGGTCTCCCAGTATGCGCCCTGCTTCATCGCCGGCGTGGCCAGCTACTTCCTGGGGTTCGGGGTGCAACGATTCCGGCTCCCGTTTATCGGTTGGCCCCTCACGTTGCTCATAGCCGGCGCGATCCTGGGGTATGGAAATCACTCCGAACATGAGATCACCGCCCAGTGGGCCCTGTGCGTGCTGATCGGTGTGACCGCGCCGTTCTTCGCCGAGCTCCAGCTACCGGCCATGCGCAAGGCCTGCGCCCTGATCGCGCGATACTCGTATGGCATCTACCTCACGCATTTACATGCCCAGTGGACCGCCTTTGTCCTACTGAAGGACTCTCCCTCGGCGGTACGCTATTCGGTGCTCGTCGTCCTGAGCATCGGTCTGCCGGTTGCCCTCTATCACTTCATTGAAGCCCCGATGGTCAGGATGGGAGCCAGCTTGGCCCGGCGGTTACCAAGAATTTCCGCACAACCCTCCAAGCCGGCCCCCGCTGAACGGGCATTGCCCATCACGCCAACCGCCGCCCGGCACCCAACCCTCCACGCGGCAACACGGCCGCGCGCAGCCCACGCGCCCGATCATCGTCACTCTAAAACCGCGCCTGCTCCTGTCTCCGCAAGTTGATCGGTTGTTCGCAGCCGAGCGCATCGGTGCATCGACCATACACCTCTCCGGCAGATAACGGTCAACCGACTCATCGATGCCCCGCACCCTTTCCATACTCGACGCAACATCTCACGGCAACATAGGGCAAAAATGTAAACCTGCAGGTCGTGTTCGGAATCGTAATACGTGCATTGTCCCCCTGCTCCCCAACGAATCTCTTGCCTCATTGTTCCGGTTATGGGATAAGCGCAAGCAGTTCGCGACGGACACAAGTCGAACTGCCGTCGCCGGTCGCTCGTGACACGTCACTCGTTTCAACGTGGCTTGCTTCACGCGTCACGACACGCGAGCGACGAGCCACAGGATCACATCAATCGATTGCGCTCGGTCTGACGAGCAAAGCGGGAGCACATCATGGCGCACAAAAAATCCGGCACAGTGAGCTGGTCGACATCAGAAGGCTGGGACGTTCGTACGATGGAACAGGCTCGTGGAGGACGACGGGCAGCAGGAGAGGTACCTGACCCCTTTGTGGCCAACCTCACCGCCACCAGGCGCTGGGAAGTCGAGCAAACCCTCACCGCGACGCCGAAGGCCAGACGAGGCGAGGCGGCTCCGGCTCCTCTCACCCTGGATGTCGAAGGCGCTCCTGACGATGCCTATATCGTGATGACGCGATACGCCTCCGGAGCCATCCGCTTCCACATGCCGACGGAACCGGCCCGGCGAGGGACTCGACGAGGCGGGAAGAGAATCTATCGGTTCTCGATCCCGGTGCCGGCCGCGCCCATCGCCGAAGCGGGCGGCCGCCGCGGATTCATCAGCGCGGCCATCAAGGCCGTGGTGCTCAAAGTGGCGGGAAAAATTGCCGACTTTGCCCTCTCGAAACTCGCGCTCCTCTGGGAAACCGCCACGTGGAAACTGAAAAAACAACGGGAGGGATGGCTGTCCCTCACCGCCGACAGTCTCGGCGCAGAATCGGGCTTGCCTGCCGCAGACTTACAGACATTGAGTGCTTCGGAACGGAATCTTCTGTTCATCCATGGGACCTTCTCCAGCACCAAAGCAGCCTTTCGCTCGCTGGCGCAAACCCGGGGCAGCAACGGCAGGACATTTTTTGAAGAACTGGCGGCTGTGTATGGCAATCGCATCTATGGATTCGATCACTTCACCCTGAGTCGCACGCCGCAAGAAAATGTGCAGATGTTGCTCGAAGCGCTCCCCGCTCGCCCGACGACCTTCGACGTAATCACCCATTCGCGCGGCGGCCTGGTCCTGCGGCATATGGTGGAACGCCGAGACCTCTTCGGCTCGCTGGCCGACCGGTTTGTACTGGGTCGTGCCGTGCTCGTCGCCAGCCCGAATGAAGGCACCCCGCTGGCTTCACCGGATCATGTCACCCAGTACACGAACTGGCTCTCCAACGTGCTGGAACTATTTCCCGACAATCCGTTCACCACCGGCGTCGAATTTGTCAGCGAAGCCCTCTCCTGGATCGCGCGCCGGCTCGTCGGCGGATTGCCCGGTCTGGCCTCGATGGACAATAAGGGTGACATCATCCAGGCGTTGCAGGCCACCCCAAACCCTCCCAACGAGGCCTACTCGGCCCTGGTCGCCAATTACGAACCGGACGCGGGGGTGCTGCAGCGATTCATCGATGCGGGAGCCGACCTGTTCTTTCCGACGGCCAACGATCTGGTCGTTCCGACCGAAGGCGGTTGGCGGGTGGATACGGGAAGCGGCGGGACGGTCACGATTCCGGGCACCCGCGTCGGCTGCTTTGGATTAGGCGGAAACCTGACGCAGCAGAAGGCGGTGAACCATGTGAACTTCTTCGACGATCCGGGCACGGTAGATTTTTTGGTCCGCGCCCTGCGCGGAGAGGCCCAGCCGGCCGCGCCGATCGACATCGAGCACGACCTGCCGTCCGGCAAGCGACGGGGCGCCGTTCGCACCGACGCGCGGCCCACCATCGCGACCGGTCCTGCACTTCAGCCACCGGCAACCGTCTCCCAAACCGTGACTGCGACTTCAGCTCTCAAGTCGGTCCCGCCCCTAGTATCTCTGACGCAGAGCCCCGAGCCTGACGATGTGTTCCAACTGGCCCTCATCGATCCAGACCCGCGCGATGCGGTCGCGACGCTCATCGCCACCTTCCGCAATGCGCGGGTAATGGAGACCGTGCACATCGGGACGGGCAAGCGAACAGGCACAGGCCGCGCCAAGAAGGAACAGGCATCGACGCAGTGGCAAGACATCGATGCCATGCAACAGCACATCCACGGCTACATCGACGGCGATCCACGCTATCCTCACCTGCCCGGCGAGAAAGACCTTCAGCAATTCGGCGGCGCATTGTTCAATGCGCTCTTTCCTGACCAGGTCCGCCGTCTCTACGATGCCGCCCGGTCTGAACAGGTTACGCAACGGCTCAACCTGATCTTTACCTCGGACAATCATTGGCTCGCCCGACAGGCCTGGGAATTCATCTACGATCCCGATCGCAGAACCTTCCTGGCACTGGAGGAAGTGAATTTCACCCGCAATGTGCTCACATCCATTCCCGCCGAACGGATACCGGCTCGCAGCGGCCCGATGCGCATCCTGGTGGTCGTCGCCCAGCCGTTGGGATTGGGCGCCCTCTCCATCGAGGAAGAAACGGACGTCATTCGCAGCGGATTCCGACGACTTCTCGACGCGAAACTGGCAGAGGTCGAACTCCTGCTCGATGCGACACCCGAGTTGTTGCATCGCACGCTCGAAAGCGCCGCCGCACCGTTCGACATTCTGCACTTCATCGGACATGGCGAATATCGGGAGCAGGACGACTGCGGGTATCTGTTATTTGAGAATGCCGAAGGCGGTGTGCAGGCACTGGATTCAATCACGCTCCGGCAGATCGTGTGCCGGCGCGGTATTCGTCTGGTGTGCCTCAACGCCTGCGAGACCGGACAGGGAGGGCGCGAAGACTTCAGCCGTGGAGTGGCGCAGGCCTTGATCGCCGGGGGGGTCCCGGCCGTCGTCGCCAACCAGTACCCTGTGCTGGATGTGTCGGCGACATCCTTTTCCCGCCACTTCTATTGGGCGCTGGCCATGGGCCAGTCCATCGGTGATGCAGCACGTGAAGCGCGGGTAGCGGTCAATTATTCGATTTCCGGAGAAGCTATCGATTGGGCCGTGCCGGTCGTGTTTGCGCGTAACCCGGCCCAGCGCATTTGTGTTCCCAGAGCGGCCGCCGAGTATGAACGGACCAGGACCGCCTCGGAACGACAGCGCAGACGCGCCATGCAGGACCGAATCAAGATCGGCATGTGGAATGCGCATCGCATGATTCCCCACCTCCCCGAGATTTGCGATCGTCTGACCAAAATGCAGGATGTCTATTCGTTTGAAACCGTCTCGTTCCCTGCGCCGATCGGCACCTGGCGGCGGGAACA
The DNA here is from genome assembly GCA_000196815.1 of Nitrospira defluvii. Classification (GTDB taxonomy): domain Bacteria; phylum Nitrospirota; class Nitrospiria; order Nitrospirales; family Nitrospiraceae; genus Nitrospira_A; species Nitrospira_A defluvii_A. Next base: position 2,154,699 of record FP929003.1, on the reverse strand, counting down.
GGACGAAGATCAGGCCTACGTGGTCGCCGAAACCCTCTATGAGCGGCTGAAAAACAAGCCCAGAGAACTGGGTCTGGATCGACTGGTCTGCATGATCAATTTTCCGCTCAAGAGCGGAAAGAAGAAAAATCTCTACTATTGGCCGATCGAACCGGGACAGGCCGAGCGTCTTTCCATCGTCTCCACGTTCGACCTGCTCGATCAGTTGACCGGTCCGGACTTTACGGTCGAACGGATGATGGCCCACCTGGCGGCTGCCGTGGTCGCGGACCTCATTCCCCATCTCCCCGGCGTGGGACCGGCCGATTGTCCGTTTTTCTACAACAAGGACCGAGACATCAGCTCGATTGCCGGTCGGCTTCGGTTCTGCGCGGCTTGCCGGCGACAATGTAAGAAACAGGAGGACCAGGCTCGCCTCCGGATCGCCGAACGGCTCCTGGCGGCCTATCCGTAAGTGTCGAGGTTATCGTTCGTGCGGGTTAAACTCCCGCACGGCCTTGACGAGATCTTCCGGCGTGCCGATATCGATATAGGTATCGTGAGGGAAGATCACGCTCTGTAACAACAGCCCCGCTTTCAACGCAGCCTGCAGTACCACCCCCACGGCTAAATCCCCGCCCAGATCATGAGCGGTATTGGCCAATTGCGCCAGATTGCGGTGAGTCTCCTCTGCGCGCAGAAAGCGGTGGAGAAATTCCGAGAAGGCCGGCGTCCAGACCGCGCAGCACCAACCATAGGTCAAGGTTGTGGTCGACGGTTTCATCACGATGTTTCGCACGAGGCCGTCGGCGTCGCAATCCACCATGTCCCAGACGCGATGGTCATACACCCGATGTAGCCCTAAGACCACATCCGCACCGGTTCGCTCTTGCGCCGCGATCAGCTGCCGATAGGCATCGTCCGGGCCGAAGAGAATATCCGGAAAGCCGAAGGCCACACGCTTCTGCTCCAGAAAGGGAAAGGCGCGATCGATGGTGTCCGGCGGTCCCAGCGAGCCAGCGATCACGATGTAGGCAAGCGACAACCCCACCACTCCGCCCTCGCGGAAATAATTCGGAATGTCCCATTTGCCGTCTCGAATCACCAGATGGGCCTTTGTAATCCCGGCAGCTCTGAACTTCTCCAAAAGATACTGCGCCGCGACCTTCGGACGAGGCCTCCCGGTTTGCCGATCCAACACGAAGCCGACCGGATAGACCTCCTTGCTGCAGGGGAAGGGTTGCAAGCGTTTCGCCAGCCCGGCGGCGGGCACCAGGCCCACCACTTCCTGTGCGGCAGAGGAAGACGATTCCGGCCGATTGTTCGCAAACGTCATCGCACGGTCTCCTTCCCGCCGCCCGACTGCTCACTGGTGATTTCCCGATAGTAGGTCTCCAGCACAGCAGCGCGGGCCGGTTCAATCAGGACCAATTGACGCTGGTCGAAGGTGTTGGCGCAATAGAGATACACGAATGCCCCTGCCCGCCCCCATTCGACATGCAACTGCCGGCCGTCCGCCTCCCTGCTGGTGACCTGAGCGGTCACCTGTTTCGACGGTAACGAGAGCCATCCCTGTTCCGCCGAGATCTGATGATTTTCGTACAGTGGCTGGTCGCCTTGTGCCCGAGCCGAGCGGAGCGATTCCAGATCGAGCGGTGGCATGCCATCCGCTTCCGGCGATTCATCCCACTCGCATGCCTGCTCCCTGGGAACGAGTCCCATTACGTACAATGGACCGTCATCCGTGACCTCCTCCACCGATCGATAGCGCACCGGCTCCGGCGGGGCGAGCAAGCGAAGGCCGCGAGCGGCCAGCGCGCGCTGGAATGCAATGCGACGGGCAAGTTGTCTGGCTTTTTCGAAGACCACCATGCGACCACCGGGAGTCAGCCCGGCACGAAGCCGGTCCAATCGAACGCCCACGCCGATCCGCTGTTCGAATTCCTGCTGAGCCTGCGCGTCTGCCGGGCGTACGAACGTGCTCCAGTCGCGACTGGCTAAACCCGGCTCCTGCTCAGCCTGCAGCAACGTGTGGGTGGCAATGATCAGGTCGAAACAGCCGGCGAGATCTTGTTGATCTAAATCACGGCATTCAAAGCGTACATTGGTCAGGCCCAGCTCCTGCGCCAGCTGCCGGGCAAGGTCGACGGAGGCCGGCGAGCGATCGATCCCGACAATGGTCGATGCCGGGCACCGTTTCGCGTAGAAGGTCGTGAGAATGCCGATGCCGCAGCCGACATCCAGAATCGTCGAGGCATCGCCGAGATGACCGGCCACCCGTGCGCCGACCTCCAGATAATATTCATACCGCTGACTGTAGAGCGCGGGAACGGAGCGGGGCTGAGCGGTCAGATCGTAGAACGCAATTTCAGCAGCAGGACCGTCTGTGGCCTGCCGTTTGGCTTCGATGTGCCGGTGCAGTGTGTCGAGCTCTTGCGGCGTGAACACTTCCCGCTGCCAGGCGAAGTAGGCCGCATCGGATTCGACGTGCCGGAGTCCCCACCGGGCTAAGTGCTCGCGCAGGCTCGCTCGTATCTCGTCATTCGTGTCGCCGGGCACAGGGTCCTCTTCACGAGAGACGTTCACGACCCTCGCTCTACGGCCTCTTGAGCATGATGGCGTCCTCGTAGGCCAACGGCACCGGATGGGGATGCCGGAGTTGACCGCTGCCTAAGACGACATACTTTTCGCAGGTGAGCTGTGTCAGGCCGATCGGCCCTCGCGCATGATGGCGAGAGGAACTCAAGCCGACGTCGGCGCCAAATCCAAAACTGTCGCCGGCATTCAGGCGCGACGAGGCGTTGACCAGGACCGAACCGGCATCGACCTCTCTGGTAAAGCGCATGGCGGACTCATACGATTTCGTGACGATGACGCAGGTGTGACTCGGACCATGCTGCGCAATGTGGGCCAATGCATCATCGAAGCCCGGCACCATTTTGATCGCCATGGTAGGTCCCTGAAACTGTCGATTCCAATCTGCATCCTGCGCCGGCTTGACAGCCTTGTGTCCGGTCATGAGCATCTGGCCCATGAGCGCCACGGTCTTCGGACAGCCCAGCACGTCGATCTTGAATTCGTCGAGCAATCGCAGGATCAGCGCCGACAGGAGCGGCCTGGCGATGCCTTGATGAACCAGCAACGTGTCCAACGAATTGGCGGCCAACGGTTGCTGCACTTTGGAATTCACCACGATATTCTGGGCCAGCGGAATGTCGACGTCGCCGTCGATATACACATGGGTGATGCCGCCGTCGTGAGACAGGATCGGCATCTTGGCCTGTTCCTGCACCACCTTACGAAGCCCCGCGCCGCCGCGCGGAATGATCGCATCCAATGCCTTGCCGGACTTGATCAGCTCCAGCGCCGCTTCCTTCTCCGGACGCTCGATGATCGTGCAGGCCCCGGGAGGGATCCCGACTTCTGCGGCGACCTTCGAGAGACAGGCAGCAATAGTCTGTTGTGTCAGCGTCCAATCCGGGGAACCGCGGAAGACGCACACGTTACCGGACTTCAAGCAGAGCGCCAATGCGTCGATCGTTTCAAGCGGCGCCAGTTCCGACACGATGCCAATCACTCCGATCGGCACACGGACACGACTGACTTGGAGCCCGTTGGGCTCATCATGACGTCCTAACACCTCACCGAGCGGATCCGGCAGGTCGGCGATCCGGTGCAACCGGTCCACCATGGCCTTGACGTCGTCGGCCGTCATACGGACACGCGCGACCGCGTCTCGCACCCGCTCCCTGTTCTCATACCCGGTCATGGACTTCCCGACTGCGTCCACATCCTTCTCATTGGCGGCCAGGATTTCCTCTTCTGCCTCCGCAATCGCGGCCGCCATTCCCCGCAAGGCCTTGTCTCTGGCCGGACCGGTCATGAGGGAGAATGGACGCACGGCTTCACGGGCTAATTTCAACAGTTTATCGAGATAGAGCTTAACGGGAACTTCAACCATGGTGTACCTGTTCGGTGATCTGGTGTTTGGGTGATCTGGCGATGTTCTGAGGTCTGGAAATCGCCAAGTCACCGCCCCACGATGTGACGCATGCTTGGCGCCGGACTATACCATGCGTTTTTTTTGTGAGTCAAAGACGGAGGGCCGTCAGACGCCGTCTCCCTCGACCGAAGGGCCGGGAGGTCCCTGGCCGGCTCGCAGCCGTGTGCGTTGCTGCCCGCCGAGCCAGCGGCCGAGCCAGGCCCAAAGGAACATGAGTGGCACCAGCACCCAGGAAATCTGCGCCGTGGTGACGCCGAGGGCCTTGATGCCCGATACGAGCCATCCGGTAGAAGCATCCCCTGCGCGCGAGATTGCCGTATCAATGAAATTCTTCGCTTTGTATTTCTCTTCGCGACTCACGACCGTAAAGAGCACTTCGCGGGCCGGTTTGGACAAAGCGTATTCCCCCACCCGGCGCAATACGGAAAAACTCACGTACAGGACAAGCCCTGGCCACAGGGCGATGCCGAGAAACCCGATCAGACTGACCACCGGCAGGAACAGGAGCGAGGCTACCAAGCCGAATCGGGCCACCACACGATTCGTGATGAACAGCTGCGTCAGCCAGGTGAGCACATTCGTCGCAAAATCCAGCGTGGAGAAGAGGCGCGTCCTGGCTTCCGGCGTATCGAAGTGCTCGGCCACCAGACGGACTTGTTCGAAGTACAGGAACGTCGCCGTCATGGTCAGGAAGGTGAGATAGCCGCAGATACCCAACAGATAGGGCGAGAACCACACCAGTCGCACACCGGCCAGAAAGCCGCCGCCGAGGGGCGCTCCGCTGTTTTCCCGGTGAGACACTGTCCGGCCACGACTCCAGGCCTCCAGCTTGTAAATACAGCCGATGCAGGCCAGCAGGAAGAGCGCCGAGACCAGCATCAGCACCGGAACCGGGAAGAGATAAGTCAGCCCGGTCGTGAACAGGGGGCCGAACAAGGCACCGGTGCTTCCCCCCGCAGCGATCATGCCGAAGAGCCGCGCGCCCTGAGCCGGAGTAAACAGATCGGCCATGAAACTCCAGAACACCGACACCACGAACAGATTGAAGACCGAGAGCCACACAAAAAACCCGCGGGCCACCCACTCGATGTACTGGCGGCCGGTCATCAGCAGATACAGGCAAACCAGATTGGCGATGAAGAACAGATAAACGGCGAGCAGCAATCGATAGCGGGAATAGCGGGCCGACAACCAGCCGAACAGCGGCGTAACGGCCAACAGCGTCAGGAAGGTCCCGGTCATCATCCAGGGCAGATTGTGCACACCGCCCTGAATGGCCATTTCATCGCGCACGGGCCGAAGGATATAGTACCCGCAGAGGAGGCAAAAGAAATACCCGAACGACCAGGCCAGCGGCCATATTTCATGCGGCTCGGCCTGAACGAACCGGGCAACTGAACGACGCAATCTCTCCATACTTCTCCGGGGAAGGCCTAGACCGCATTATTCATGACGGTTCGTCGCGAAATCGTCGAGCCACGTCGCGAGACCGGCGCGCGGAGCCGTGAGGGCCCGAGGCGTACTCGTACAGTACGTCGAGGGGCCGAGGGGCGAGCCCGTCGGCCGAAGGCTCGTCGAAGTAGCGGATCGGCGATTGCAGCAGAAGCGCTCATGAATAATGCGGGCTAGACCGGATTATTCATGAATCCCTGTTCCGTCGTCCGATCCTCTCGCCCGGCGGGGCTGTTCTCGTTCGGTTTCCTCGACGGACGGCACGTACGCCTGCGTCGGCCTTACGTGCGAGCAGCCCCGGCGGAGGTCGGTCTCAAACCCCTCGCAACGGCATTCATAAATAATCCGGGCTAGTGTAGCAGGCCGTCCATCCCCGGCAAGTAGAAACTTTGCTACAATACCTCGCGACCACCATCAGTCGAGAGCAAGCACGTCCGTGTCAGACACACCCCAGCCCATCATCGATCTCCGGAGCGATACGGTCACGAAGCCATCTGCCGCCATGCGCGACGCCATGGCCCGCGCCGAGGTAGGTGACGATGTGTATGGAGAAGACCCCACCGTCAACCGGCTCCAGGAAATCGGAGCCGCCTTGGTCGGCAAACGAGCCGCGCTCTTCGTTCCATCGGGCACCGCCGGAAACCAACTCTGCCTTCGCGCACAGACGGAACCGGGACAGGAAGTCATTGTTGAAGGCCAGTCTCACATCGTCCGCTACGAACTGGGCGCGGCGGCGGCACTGGCCGGGGTGCAGCTCCATTGGGTTGCCGGCAGGCGAGGACTCATGACGGCGGAACAGGTCGAGGCCGCCATTCGCCCCAACGATCCATACAGTATTCAAACCGCACTCATCTGTATCGAGAACACCCACAATGCCGGAGGCGGAACGGTGTACCCACTCGCGACGATCCAAGCCATCCGAAAGGTGGCATCCGCCCATGGACTCCCTATGCACCTGGACGGGGCCCGCCTGTTCAATGCGGTCGTGGCCTCGGGAGTGTCGGCCGCCGAATATGCGCAGCACTTTGACACGGTGACGTTCTGCCTCTCGAAGGGACTCGGCGCGCCGGCCGGCTCATTGATTGCAACCGACGATCGCCTGCGGCTGGAGCGACTCCGTCGGTTCCGCAGAATGTATGGAGGGGCCATGCGCCAGGCCGGAATCCTGGCGGCAGCAGGACTTTATGCATTGGCGCACAATATTCAGCGGCTCGCGGACGATCATGCCCATGCGCGACAACTCGCAGCGCGGCTGCAACAGATTCCCGGGATTTCGATCGATCCGGACACCGTCGATACCAACATTCTGTTCTTCGACGTGGTCGATGCGCAGTGGTCGGCAAAGGAATTCGTTGCGGCACTCAAACCGCACGGCCTGTTGCTCAACGCCGTCGGTGCCCGCAGCTGTCGCGCCGTCACGCACCTCGACGTACCGGCCGAGGCGATCGAACAAGCCGCCGGGAAGATCGCACGTGTACTCGACCGTTAGTCCATCCTCACGTTGACAGTCCGCCTGCCCGCCCATAAAATGCCTTCACCGTAGATACACCAGAGGGGGATGCGTGCCGCTCGAAGTCGTCTCGTTTCAACTGATCAGCCGGATTCTCGATGTGACAGACCGCTTAGGACTCAATCGCGAGTGGGTGGAAATTCCCCTTTCGCCGGAATCCCCAGGCCAGGTCCGCAAGCTCCCGAATGGAAAACTTGAAATCATCGTCGATGCCGACCAGCCGTTTGAAGACTGGCTCGGCACCCTCGAGCAACAAATACGACGCACGCAGGCCACCTGACTCGTCGAAGGATAGACATGGAACCACAACTCGCGACCTCCTCCCCTCAGTCCACCCCGGCGCTTCCGTCCTCGGAAGAGCTGCAGGCTGAGTTACTGGATATTCCTGAACCACCCGAAACGCCCCAGGCCGTGACCCCGCCCGGCTACGAAGATGCCCTCGCCGGCGCCGTGAAATACGTCCGCGCCAAACGCGGCGGCGACCTGGTGGGCATTATTCTCGTCGGATCAGGTGCCCGACGGGCGGTGACTGCGCATAGCGATATCGATCTGATCGCCCTGGTCAAAGGGCCGGCCGACGGACAGGAAATGATTCGTGTGGGAGACCGGCTCGTGGAGATCCGTTATGGCGAGCACAAGACCGTCGCGGAGGATCTGGCCTATTCTCCCCGTCTCGCGCCCTTGTTGCGCAAGGGGCGGATCCTGTTCGACCACGAGGACATTGCGGCTCAACTCATCGCCAAGGCCGCGCAGCGGTTCCGGCAGGGGCCGCCTCCAGCCGGCATTCATGAACGCATTCGCCTCAAGGCGGAGTGTCTGCACTGGCTGGGCAAAGTCGAAGACCTCCGCGATAAACCCAACACCGCGCAATATCTCCTGCAACTGTTCTTTGAAGACTGCGTGACGGCTTTCTTTCGCACCCGGGGACTCTGGTTCACGGCACCGGTCGATACGCTCCGGTTCCTGGCCTCCCGTGACCCGGCACTCGGGGAACTGGCCAGCCAGTTCCTCAGCGCAGGCACGCTGCATGACCGACTGACGGCCGGTCGACGTTTTGCCGATCTCCTGTTTCGCGACATCCCCCTTCCGCCTCGGGTGGATTGACGGGGCCCGTCGAGACGCTCGAATGCCGCCATCCGCTTGCATCGGCATCAGGCCGTGCTACCATCGGTACACCACAGGGTACTTGCGGCAACAGACCGTTTGAGACCCGCTCAGCACCAGTGACTCGGCACCGGCGATCACCAGAGAGGATGACCTATGGAACTCGGATTTGTCGGACTCGGCAAGATGGGCATGAACATGGTCACGCGCCTGCAACAGGGCCGGCATCGCGTCGTGGCTTACGATCGCGCGCCTGAGGTCGTGAAACAGGCGGAGGGCAAAGGGTGTATCGGCGCGGCATCGCTGAGCGACCTCGTGGCCAAACTCGCCGCTCCTCGCGCCGTCTGGATCATGGTCCCGTCGGGCGCTCCGACCGAGGAGACCATTCAAGCCGTCGCCGCTCTGCTCCAACCGGGCGATACCATCATCGACGGAGGCAACACCCGTTTCCACGATGATACCCGGCGCGCCGCCGAGCTGAAGCAGAAGGGCATCCACTATGTCGACGTCGGAACCAGCGGAGGAATCTGGGGGCTGACGGTGGGCTATTGCCTCATGATCGGTGGCGAGAACGAACCGGTCCGACGATTGACACCGATCTTCCAGACGTTGGCGCCTGAAGAGGGCTGGGCCCATATGGGAACACATGGCGCGGGCCACTACGTGAAGATGGTGCACAACGGAATCGAATACAGCATGATGCAGGGCTACGCTGAGGGATTCGAACTCATGGCAAAAAGCGAGTATCGGCTCGACCTGGGGAAAATTGCCGATGTGTGGATGCACGGCAGCGTCGTGCGATCCTGGCTGTTGGAGCTGGCCGTCGGCGCCCTGAAACAGGATCCGAAGCTCGACAAACTCAAAGGATACGTCCAGGATTCCGGTGAAGGACGCTGGATGATTCAGGATGCGATCGACAAGGACGTGCCGGTACCGACCCTGACGGCGGCGCTGTTCACCAGATTCCGATCGCGACAGGAAGAGTCCTTCGCGGAGAAGATGCTGGCGGCTTTGCGCAACGCATTCGGCGGACACAGCGTCCGCCGCTGAGGCCTCAACCCGACGGACCACCACACCATGTCTTCTCCAACGACTCCCGTGGACATCAAGCCTCTCCCCGAAGCCATCACGCCCGTTGAAGCCTGCACGCTGGTCATTTTCGGCGGTTCCGGAGACCTGGCCCGGCGACGGCTCATCCCGGCGGTCTATAATCTGCTCCTCGACGGTTTGTTGCCGGACAAATATGCGGTGATCGGACTGGGCCGCAAACCGATGACAGATACGGAGTTTCGCAATCTGGTGCGGGAGGGGGTCATCGCCCATTCACGCCAAGCCCTGGTGGAAGACACCTGGCAGGCATTCGAGCGCCACCTGTTTTACATCCAGGGTGAAAACGAGGACGCCCAGACCTACCGCGCGCTCCGCGCCAAGGCCGAGCAGATCGAGCAGACGATGCAATTGCCCGGCAACCGGATCTTTTACCTGAGCATTCCCCCGAGTTCCTTCGCGTCAGTCTGCGAAGGATTGGCGCAGTCCGGCCTGGCGACCCCGCCCGCCGGCTCGGCGCCCTACTCCCGGATCATCGTTGAAAAGCCCGTCGGTCGAGACCTCGCTTCGGCGCAGCAGATCAACGAAGTCACCGGCAAGGTCTTCGACGAATCGCAAATTTTCCGCATCGACCACTATCTGGGCAAAGAGACCGTCCAGAACCTCATGGTCGTCCGGTTCGCCAACAGCATCTTCGAGCCGATCTGGAACCACAAATATATCGACCACGTCCAAATTACCGTCAGCGAAGCGGAAGGCGTCGGGACCAGGGCCAGCTATTATGAAGAGGCCGGCGCCCTGCGGGACATGATTCAAAATCACCTCCTGCAACTGCTCTGCCTCGTCGCGATGGAACCGCCCTACTCGCTCGATCCCAACGTGGTGCGCAATGCCAAGATGGAAGTGCTGCGCTGCCTCCGGCCCATCGTCGGCAAGGATGTCGAACAGTACACCGTCCGGGCGCAGTATGCGCAGGGAACTGCGCATGGCCAACCTGTTCCGGGCTACCGTCGTGAGAAGGGTGTAAGCCCCGACTCCATCACCGAAACGTATGTGGCGGTGAAAGCCTTCGTGGAAAACTGGCGCTGGTCCGGCGTACCGTTTTATCTTCGAACCGGAAAAGCCTTGCCGAAACGCGCGAGCGAAGTCGCCGTGCAATTCAAAGACATTCCACAGATTCTCTTCAACGCGAACCCTGCGAATCCTCAACCGGCAAATGTCCTGACGCTGCGGATCCAGCCGGATGAAGGTCTCTCTCTGCGCATCATCTCGCGAGTCCCCGGCACACGCGCGCAGACGCATCCGGTGGAGATGGACTTCCAGTACAGCGACGTGTTCGGGTGCCCGTCCCCGGAGGCCTACGAGCGCCTGCTGCTGGATGTCATGGCGGGCGATGCCTCTCGGTTCATGCGCCGCGATGCGGTGGAAGCTTCCTGGGACTGGGTGACGAAAATCCTGGACGGATGGGCTCAGCAGAAACTCCGCTGGTTGCCGGAATATTCCGCGGGAACGTGGGGGCCTGTCGAGGCCGAACGCATGATCCAAAACGACGGACGTACCTGGCGCATTCTTTAAGTCAAATTGAGCTGCTTGCGGATCTCGTCTTTCCTGCCGATTCCTCCGATAAACCGCACGAACTCGCCCCGTTCGAACAACGCGAGTGCCGGAAGTGAACGGATCTCCAGTTCCGCGGGAATCTGAAAATTCTCCTGTACATTCATCTTCACGATCTTCAGCACCGGCGCAACCTCCTCCTGCAATTGCTCCAACTGCGTCAACAAGGCCAGGCAATGACCGCAGCCCGGTTGCCAGAATTCCACCAGTACCGGCATCGACGCCTGCTCCACTTCACGAGGGAAGTCGCGGTCTGTGACGTCTCGGATCATGGGCCGGACGGCCTGAAAGGTGTGAGGAGAGAGCCGGTCGCTGTCGGAGCAAAGAGCTGCTCGTAGAGCCGCCGGCCGAACAGTCGATAGCCGCTGGTCGTGAGATGCAGCCCGTCGTTCGAGTAGGGTTCGGCCAGCATGAGTGAGTCCGGATCGGCCGTCGCGGTGAACAAATCGAAACAGAACAAACCCTTTCGACCGGCATAGTCCGCGATCAAGTGATTCAATTGCTGCCGCCGTTGAAGATGCCCGGCGAGCCAGGCGGCGGCATCGGGGTTGTCCGTACCCACATCGACACGAATCGACGGCACGGTCACAGGAACCGGAATGATCGACGCGGCCCTCGCCGATTCATACATCTTGACGAGATTCCGCATGATTTCTGCCGGATCGGCGTTCCAGCCCAAATCATTCGTTCCTCCGAGAATGATGACCATCTGAGGCTTGCGGTCGAGCACCGCGCCGCGAAACCGCAGCACCATTTCGCCGGTGACTTCGCCGCAGATCCCGCTGATCTCGACCCGCCCCCGGTGTCCGAGGCATTCCTGTAAGACATGACCATAGGGAGTCTCCCGCTCATACGCGTTGGCCGGGCCGGGAGTTTGATACCCTGCCGTGAGGCTATCACCGAAACAAACAATGAGCGGCAGTTGGATTGATGCAGTCACGAAGCGATTCTACTGTCCCGGACAGTGCGACGCAATGCGTGCGTCCGGCAATCGACCGGCGCGTCTCGACACCACGGCCGGTTGCCGCAAGACCTGCGCGGACCGGCTATTTTCTTGACGAAAAAGAGACCTCACGGTACGACTGACTACATATGGAACCGACAGCACCGCTCGAAGAAGGCGCTCCACTCGTCCCCTTTGCGAAGGCCGGGGTCGATCCGGAGGTAGCGGCGATCAAGCAGCTGCTCAAACTGCTCGACAAAGCGGCCAAATCGGCACGGACCTACGGCACCAAGAACCCCGTCGCACAGCGCTTCTTTCAACAGTTTTACGACGACCTGACCAGCCATCTCACAACCCACAGCCGCCTCCCGCTCCTGGTACAACGCAATCAACTCTTCTTCAAAGACGAAGTCGTCTATCAACCGGAGCGCGATGCGACCGGTGATAGCTTCGCGTTCAAGATGTACTCGGACGGCATCCGCGAGTTGAGCTTCCACCACGGCCTCACGCAGGAAGATCTGGCGTATTTCCTCGACGCGCTCTGGGGGACCCCCACCGACGAGGCAGGATCGGCAGAGCAGCCAGCCGACGTGGAAGAAGACGACGATATCGTGACACGGCTGTGGGCCAAGAATCTCGATACCATCACCCTGGTCACCGCAGAGGAACTCGTACGGTCGTCCGGCTTCGGACCGGACGAGCTCGAACTGCAGACACAGGGCTATATGAGCATGTCGGTCACGTCGCTGCGCGAACTGCTCGACCGTGAGCGCGCGGCAGCGGCCCCCGAGCCAGCGGGGCAGCCTGGAACAGCCGATCAACCGGGCGGGGGAACCACCGGCGGCGGCATCAGTAGAAACCGCCGCTTTCAGGCCAACGTCGTCGGCTATGACGTCTCCCAGGAAGAGCATGACACGCTCACGCAGGAGATCCAGCGGGAAACCGAACGTGACGCCACGGCATACATCCTCGACATCCTGACCGCCGTGCTGGCTTCCGAACCCTCCCCGGCCTTGCTGAGCAAACTGTTCGACGTCTGGGATAGCGTGCTGGACGTGCTGATTCGCGGGGGACACTGGCCCCAGATCGAAACCGTCTTGACCCTGTTGCAGGATGCCGACGCGGTGCGCCCCGATCTGTCGGACACGCACAAGCAACAGCTCGCCGGCCTCTTCGAGGGATTGAGCCGCCCCGAACGGCTGAAGGCCATCGGACTTCACTTGAATCACGCCCTCCACGCGAAGACAGAAGGCCTGCTGACTCTTCTCCTGATGATGAAACAGGATTCGATCCCGGGACTCTGCTCGTTGCTCGCCAACCTGGATGGGCCTTCGCATCAAGCCGTCGTCATGGAAGCGTTGCAGACGCTCGCACGAGACCATTCCGATGCGATCGTGCGGGGCTTGACCGACAAACGGCCGACCTACGTGAGAAACCTGCTGACGCTCATCTCGAGATGGAACGATGCCCGCTTTGCCGACTGCATCGAGAAAACGCTACGGCACCCGGAATCCACCGTGCGACGTGAGGCGCTCCGGATCCTGGCCGCGCTCCGCCCATCCGGCAACGGGACCAAGTTAGTCGGCCTCCTGAGCGACAGTGATGAAACCGTCCGCCTGACGGCCATGAAGGTGCTGTCCGGCGGACAGTACAGCGCCGGTTTCACCGCCTGGGCTCCATTCGTCACTGCCGATGACTTTCATGACCGATCACCGGCCGAAAAGCGGGCGGTCTATCTGGCACTCAAACAGACTGCCGCCGATGAAGCCGTGCCCTATTGGCAGGGACTGTTGACGGAATGGTCCTGGACCAACCGGAAGAAGAAAGAAGAACTGGCCTTGCTGGCGGCGGACATTCTCGGCAAGCTGGCCACACCCGCGGCCGTCGCGGCGCTCGAAATCGGCCAGAAAAAGGGCGGCGCAGCCGTTCGCCAGGCCTGCACCTCCGCGCTCTCCGTCGCGAATCGGCAACACCGGCAGTCCATCCCATCGGCAGCCAATTCCTGAGTGCGAGGAGACCACCTGTGAGCGAGACGCCTTCTCCTGCCAATCCGGTCCCGGCCCCGGACAATGCCCATCCGATTCTCACTCATGAGCGGTCCCTGGCCAATAAGATCGCCAAAGGCTCAGAAGCCGGGGATATCCTCGACCAGCAACTGGCCATGCTGGGGATTCAGCTCGTCACTCAGTTGAACGTCCTCATCAAGACATCGCGGATCCATGGACGAACGAATGCCGCGCTCGACAAACCCGTGGATTCCATGCTCACGTTGGTGAAAACCCTGGCGGCGGATCATCCGGTTGTCCTGCGGCTGCAAAACGATTTTTTGTTTCTGGGGGACAGTCACCTGAAGATGAGCTCGCAACAGATGGCCGTGTTTGCGAGCATTATCGAGGCCCTGAATAAGTGGCATATCGGCGGCGTGTCGTTCGCCTCGACGGCTGACTCAAAGGATTTTCGGGAATTTGCCTATCTCTTCGTCAGCCTGGATCCGGACAAGCATACCCTCACCGAACTCCAGGAGGCCATGCAGGCCGCGGGCATCAAAGGCATCGAACTGGAAGAGCCCCGCTCGCTTCAACTTCAGCATCTGAACGACGCAGAGTTGGCCGGAGGCAATACCGGAGCGCATACAAGCGGCTCATCGAACGGCTCGGAGGGGACAAAAGAGAAACGGAAGGCCCTGGCCAAAGGCGGCTATGTGAAAGCATCGGCTGCGCTCGGCGACCTGGTCAAGAATACGCGCGGCGGCGGGACCGTCAGTTTCAAACAGGCCAAACGCGCGATTCAGAACATTGTCGAGCTGATGATGCAGGATGAATCCACCCTCCTGGGCTTAACCAATCTGCGCTGTCACGATCAATACACGCACAATCACTCCGTCAACGTCTCATTGCTCGCCATGGCCCTTGGCAACCGGGCCGGCTATCCGAAAGTCGAGCTGGCTGACCTCGGGCTGTCGGCGCTGTTCCACGACGTAGGTAAATGCGCCATCTCGCTCGACGTGTTGAACAAACCCGGAGAATTCACACAGGAAGAATGGGCCGTGATGCGGTCGCACCCGATTGAAGGGGTGTTCACCCTTGTCAAATCGCGTGGGATCAACAATGTTCCTGCGCGCATGGCGGCCGCCTCGTTCGAGCACCATATGAACTACGACTACTCGGGATACCCCAAACTCAAGGTTCCCTGGACCCAAACGGTCGCCAGCCGGATCATCACGATCGCCGATTGTTACGACGCGATGACATCCTCCCGGGTGTACCGACGGGAACCCATGTCCCCTGCGAACGTGCTGAAGTTTATGTTCGGAAAGAGCGGCCAGTCGTTCGATCCGATCCTGCTCAAACTCTTCGTGAACTGCGTGGGGATCATCCCGATCGGCAGTCTCGTCCGACTCGACTCCGGCCCTCTGGCCGTCGTCATCAAACCGGCGCAGGACAAGACCAATGCCGAACGCCCCTTGGTGCGAGTGATTACGGATGAGAACGGCGCATCCATCGAGGACGGTCCTGAACTCGATCTCACCGAGCAGGATGCGGCCGGAAACTACACACACAGCATCCTGCAGCTCGTCGACAACGCGGAATATCACTTCGACACCGGCCGGTACTTCGTGTAGCCCGGACTATCCATGAAATCCTGCTCCGGCGTCCGATTCTCTCGCCCGGCGAGGCTGTTCCCGATCGGCTCCCCGACGGACTGCGGGTACGCCTGCGTCGGTCTCACCAGCGATCAGCCTCGGCGAACTTCCGTCTCGAACCCCTCGCGACGGCATTCATGAACAACCCGGACTAGCGCGCCCGCGCCTCCCCCGCCTCTTCGCCCTCGTCGGCCCCTGAATCGCTATCGCTTGCTCTCAGGCGGAGGCCAGTCCATGACGATGTGCCGGCCGCAATAAAAACAGGCCACCCGATACTTAGCCTTGCGGCGCGGATTCGGCATCGAGATAAAGACAACCGGCGTCTCATCGAACGGACAGACCGGCTGCTGATGCATGAGATGTTCGTCGGCCATCAACTCAAGGGCGGCGTTGTCCCAGGGAGGGGTGAGTTGCTCCTGCCCTGTGAGACTCGTGTGCCAACCGCACCGCTCACAGCGCAGGTCGAATGTCTTCACTCGATCGCGCGTCTGGGATTGGTCGACCGTTTCGACCGGCCCCGGGCATCCGGCATGCTCACAGCTGATGGCTTCGTGTTGGAGTGCGCGCACGAAAAGTCGATGCGTCTGCTGTTGCTCCGAAGGTCGCATGAGATCCTTTCTCACCCGCTCGGTGGGAACACCTACCCGGATGTCGGAACGATGGCGGGCGTTGCCAGGCTTATAGCCACCGGCATTCCTCCTGTCAATTCGCCTGTCCCTTCGACGGCGCCCTCCTTGACACGATCACGACGGGCGGCTATTCTCCCGAGGTTTGTAGCAGACATTTTTTTCGGCGAAAGGAGTCCCGAGATGGGTGTGAAGTGGCAAGGAGCAGGCCGGCGCGCGGCAGTGGTCGGAGTTCTCGTCGCAGCGACCCTCGGCCTGTTCTCGACGAGTCCGGCGGCGGAATTCAAAATGGGGGTTATCGATCCTCAAGTGGTTCTTGAAAAGAGCAAAGCCGGTAAGCGAGCGCTGGACGGGTTGCGGGAGTATGTGGCGACACGCCAAAAGCTCCTGTCCCGGGATGAGGAAGAGTTACGCAATACTGAAAAGCAGATCAAGGAGCAGGTCTCCAAGCTGACCGACAACGAAAAGAAAGAGAAGGAAACCTCCTTCCGCGCCAAAATTCAGGATTACCAGAAGCGCGCCCAGGAGTTTAATCAGGAACTGCAGGGCAAGCAGAAAGAACTCGTCGACGAATATATGAAGAAGATTGCCGTCGCCACCCAGGCCGTCGCCGATAAGGGCGGGTATCAACTGGTGCTGGACAAGGGCAGCGAGCAGACCGTGAAGATCGTGATCTTCAACAAAGACACCATCGATTTGACCGAGCAGGTCATCAAGGAATTCGACCGCACGAACAAGTAAGACTTATACGCTGAGCAGCTCCCGTCGAATATGCTCCACCAGCCGTTCAAATGCTGGTGGAGCCGGGTCCACCGCCTCCGTCACAAGCTCAATGTCCTGCCCTGATCCGACACCAAGCCCCAATGCCGCCGCACGCTTGATTTGCCGCTGATCCCCGATTCGCTTGCCCTGCAACTTCGGCCAGGTACCGAAGGACCGCAACAGGGCAATGGCCACCAGGTCCACCGCGACCCGGTCACCGCTGCAGATCACCAGCTCCGTTTTCGACGGGGTGCCGGAGGTCGGACCGCCTTCGATCATGGTCGTCGTCCCGTCGGCCACGGTCAGCGCGGGGTGCACGGCCAGATTGATCTCGGCAATGCGTTCGTGCCAGTCACCGGTCCAGAACGTCACCGATGGGCGATACCGCGGATGAACCGCCCCCACAAAATTCTTGAGGCTGCAGGAATACTCGGCAAACCGATGGGTCTTGATGACCGGCATATTGATCACCACATCCGATTCGTAGACCGGCCGGGAAAAATAAAACTGCCGGAGGGCCTGAGCCTGAGGGACCTCGATCTTCACCCAGGATTCATCTTCCAAGGCCAGGACGCGGGCCCCGGCCGCTTCTGCCGCGGCTCGCATCCCCGTGGTCGTCAGGTTGGCGGACGTGGGAAGGCGGATGATTCCTGATCCATCGGCCACCACCACTTCGGCGGCCCCGTTCGCTTTGACCATGGCCGCCATGGCCGCGACCACCTGCGGATTCGTCGTAGATGGAGGCGGCTGGTCGTTCAACACATTGGGCTTCAGCAGCACGCGTTTCCCGCGCATTCCCATGAGATCAAGTCCTCCCAGCAGATCGATGGCGCGAGGAATCATACGGCGGGGATCCTTGCCGTACACGATCGCCACGATCGATCGGCCGTTACGCCGAAATGGGTTGCCGGGAATGGGTTTGAGCGGGACGAGAGGGCCGTCCGGATCGAACAGCAGATGGCCGAGTATCGTACGGGGAGAGCGCAGCAGGGCCGGCAACAACAAGAGACCGAACCCCGCGTTGTTGATCAGTTCGCGTCTGGAAAACGACATGCGTTACGGACGCCGGCCCTTCTCGATGGGATACCCGGCTGCACGCCAGGCCTTGATTCCCCCGTCCATCGAAATGACATTGGTGTAGCCCATCAGGCGTATACTGTCCGCAGCCAGCACCGACCGGTACCCGCCTCCGCAATACAACACGATCGGCTCCTGCTTATTCGGCAGCACCGTTTCAATATCCCGCTCAATGACGCCCTTGCCGAGGTGAATCGCCCCGGCCGCATGGTCCTGCATATATTCATCATCTTCGCGGACGTCGACGAAATGAAACCGTTCGGCACGATCCAGCCTGGCCTTCACGTCGGCGACGGTACATTCATGCACACGCCCCCGTGCCTCCTCCACGATCCTTAAAAACCCAGGATTATGACTCACGACTCTCCTCCTCATCGAACAACGACTGCTGTGCATTCGGTCGGCGGAAGGTTCTGGGAACCGGACGGTCGTCCTCAATGAATCCGTTGCGACGGCGGCCCACGTCGAATAACTGTTCGACACAGCGCCAGTAAGTCCCGTTCCCGTGATGCCGGCTAAAGAACTCGCCCTCGCTCAGTTTCCCCCCACGTACCTCTTGAAGGCGGTGAATGATCTTCGAGATCCGGTCTGGAAATGCCTCGCGCATGCGATCCAGAAATACCGTTTCCACCTGCCCAGGCAAACGCAACACACTGCAGGTCGCCGAAGCCGCTCCGGCTGATTTGGCACGAGACAGCAGCTCAGGGATGGCCTCCTCATTCAAGCCTGGAATGATCGGCGCCACGGAGATCCCCGTGGGAATACCGGCCTCCGAGAGAATCCGCATCGTCTCAAAACGTTTGCTGACGGTCGGCGCCTGCGGTTCGACCAGACGGGCCGTCTCGTCGTCGGCAAACGCGATGCTGAAATACACCCGGATCCAGGCCTGTTCCTGCAGTTGCTTAAACACATCGATATCACGAACCGGAAGCGCGCCCTTGGTGATGATCCCGACAGGATTCCGGTACGCGGCACAGATTTCAAGGCAAGCCCTGGTCAGGCCAAGGGTGGACTCGATAGGTTGATAACAATCGGTGTTGCCGGAAAACACAATCAACTCACCGTCCCAGGATTGCTTCTCAAACGCCTGCTTGAGGAGATCCGCGGCACGGCGCTTCAGTACGATCTTAGATTCGAAGTCGGTGCCTGCGCCGAATCCCCAGTATTCATGCGATGGCCTGGCATAGCAGTAGGCGCAGGCATGGAAACAGCCACGATAGGGATTCACGCTCCACCGAAACGGAAGGTCCGGGCTGTCATTCCGGCTCAGTATCTGGTAGGTGTCGTCTTCAAACAGCTGAATCTCCACACGCGACGAGGGTTCAAGCCTCTCACGCTGAGTGGATTCAAAGCGATTGGGTGGATTGGCCACAAGCTTCACGGCCGCTATGGTGCCGCCCTCCCCACCCGTTGTCAATTCCCTTCCCCCGGCCTCCCTTCGCGACCGGTTTCATTGACTACGCGGAGATCCAGTGTTAGATTTCTCGCCGCTTCAGAGGGGAGAGCCTATGTACGACCTTCGTGTATTGCGTGACAACCTGGACCAGCTCCGTGACCAATTGGGGGCACGCGGGAAGGATGTCGCGTGGGCAGATCTGAGAACACTCACGGAAGATCGTCGAACCCGCACCATACGGGTCGAAGAACTACGGCACCAGCTGAAAAAGGGATCGGACGACGTCGCCCGGCTGAAGCGAGAGAAGCAGCCGGCCGATGAGGCCATGGCGGCGATGAAGGCCTTGGGAGAGACGATCAAAATCCATGAGGAACAGCTTCGTGTCGTGGAAGAACAGTTGGCCCATATCGCGCTGCGCATTCCGAACCTCCCACACACCTCTGTCCCGGACGGCCGGGATGAGGCTGACAATATTGAAGTGCGCCGATGGGGAACACCGCCGCAGCTCTCGGCTCCGGCCCAATCCCACTGGGATCTTGGCGAAGCGCTCGGCATTCTGGATTTCGATCGCGCGGTGCGCATGGCCAAAGCCCGCTTTGCCGTACTGACCGGATCGGGAGCCCGACTCGAGCGGGCGCTCATCAATTACATGCTGGATATGCATACCACCCGGCACGGCTACCGGGAAGTGCTGCCGCCGCTGCTGGTCAATCGCACGGCCATGACCGGGACCGGGCAATTACCCAAGTTCGAGGACGATCTGTTTCAACTGCGAGATGAAGAACTCTTCCTGATTCCGACCGCGGAGGTGCCGGTCACCAATCTGCACCGGGAAGAGATCATGGCCGAGGAATCGTTACCGATCCGGTATACCGCCTATACCCCTTGCTTTCGACGAGAAGCGGGGTCCTACGGGAAGGACACGCGCGGCCTCATTCGGCTCCATCAATTCAACAAGGTCGAACTCGTCGCGTTCGCAAGACCGGAACAATCCTATGATGAGCTGGAGAGATTAACCTCGCACGCCGAGGCCATTTTGCAGGGGTTGGGACTGCACTATCGAGTGATCACCCTGTGCAAAGGGGATATGGGGTTTTCTGCAGCGAAGACCTACGACATTGAGGTATGGTTGCCGTCGCAGCAGACGTTTCGCGAAATTTCCTCCTGCAGCAATTTCGAAGCGTTCCAAGCGCGGCGGGCAAACATTCGCTGCCGGGCCAAGGCCGGGAAGAAAGACAACAAGCCTGAATTCGTTCATACCCTGAACGGATCCGGCTTAGCGGTGGGAAGAACCCTTGTCGCCATTCTTGAAAATTATCAGCAACCGGATGGTACGGTGACCGTCCCGACAGCTCTTCAACCCTATATGGGTGGAATGCGGACTATCGAACGATCTTAGTACGGAGTGTTTCCTGGCCTGGTGTGGAGGGGTGACGGAGTGGCCGAACGTGCCGGTCTTGAAAACCGGAGATGGGGTAACCTATCCGCGAGTTCAAATCTCGCCCCCTCCGCCAAAATTTCAATAAAGACTGTCATGCGAGGCGATTTGCGACCAAAGTCGGTCGCGGATCTCCCTGAGTCAGATTTTTCGACAAGCGACCCCACCTCCGCACGATTCGTGCTTTCTGATCTTCATCACAGAGCACAAGGGCTTCTGGTCGAAAATTACAGGCTGCAACCCGTTGCGCGTCACGGGGAATTGGTTCGGGCAGATCTGCGATTAGGTACCAACACTGCAAAGGGGAGAAGCGATCGGGTCCGTCTCCCTCCTACCAGGTTCGAAGCCCAGCATCACCGCATGAGATCGAGTTGCATCCGCCGACTGACCAGCGCCTCACTCGGACAAACCTCTCACACTTTCATCTCTATCTTTTTCCACTGAGTAGTTTCCGGATACTGAGCATTCCACGCACGACAGATATTGGCTAGGATTGCACCATGCTCGACCTCGTCGGATTGGGTATCCTCGCAGGAGTCGTTCCGGTTTACCTGGGCATCGCGGCGGCCTTGATGCTTCGTCGTGCCCTTCCCCGGACGTGGGAAGCCGGCCTGATCGGGCTCTCCACCGGGGTACTGACCTATCTCTTCTTCGACTTGATGCACGAAGCCGTGGAGTTGATGGGAGCGCGCGATCCCTTCTCGTGGCTGCTGTTTCTAGGCAGCCTGTTCCTCAGCTTTGTCGGTCTTGTCCACCTCGAAAAACACCGACTTCTAACGAGCCGGCACGCAGGCCAGGCACTGGCACTCCCATTCGTCATCGCGGCGGGCATGGGTCTTCACAACCTGGGTGAAGGACTGGCGATCGGAACCGCTTACGCCGGCGGAGAATGGGCGTTGAGCGGACTCCTGGTGGCCGGATTCGCCCTCCACAATGGAACCGAAGGATTCGGCATCGTCGGGGCCGCCGGACTATCTCCGATTACTGCACGCACAGCTGTATTACTCGGCTTGACCGGTGGCGCGCCGACCTGTATCGGAACGGTCCTGAGCGGACTCACCATATCGCCATACCTCTCTCTCGTCTGGTATGCGTTAGCCGCCGGATCGCTCTTATACGTCGTGTTTGCATTGGTGGCGATGACCTACACGAGCTCCCGCAAGCTTCACATGGCCTATGGTGTGTGGACAGGCATTGCACTTATGGCCATGACGGCCATGTTTCTGACATTAGTCGGCGGACATCGCTCCTAATACTCCGCTCCGTTCCGGATACATTTCCAAACGATCACTTGGTAGCCTGACGCTTTGCTCCACAGCCCGCTTGACATATTTTCCAAAATTGTGATATTGAGAATCGTACTCAATAACGAGATAGTCTCTGCCGCTTCTTTCAGCAGAGGCCCGAGGAATTTAATTCCCAGAGCCCACGGTCATACGATCGCGGGCTTTTTATTTTTTGCGGGGAAACCATGAACCAAGACCGCCGGGCACGAACTCTCGACACGTCCATCATCGATATCGCCTCATCCGGGGGTCCTGCGCGTTCACTCGAACGGTCACGACATCAGCCCTTGATTCATAGAACACGGGCCAAACCACAGCCGTTCTGGCCGACTCCGCAGATCACGCCTCTCGATTCCACTTCCCCGGCGGTTCGCTTGTCGGCCCTGCTATCCACGCACCGTGGCGACCGCCTCACGCTGAAAGAATTATCCACCGTCCTGGGATACTCGGAAAAATACGCGTCCGAGATATTTCGCAAATACATGGGGGTCTCCTTTTCTGAATACATCAAGCAACAGCATCTCGCCAAGGCAACACAACTGCTCAACAAGCAGCATCTGACCATCGCCCAGATTGCGGAATCTGTAGGATTCAGCGACGCGTTTGCGTTCAGTCACTTCTTCAAACGAGCCATCGGATGTTCGCCGAGCGAATTTCGAAAGCAACATCCGGCGGAAGCAGGTTTGAAGTGACGGACAAGGGAGAGCATGTGGCACGACTGGGGGGATGGCTGGTGTCGCTGACCCTCCATGGCCTGAGCCTCGGGACGGCATTGGTCCTGGCGGCTGAATTCTCTATTCTTCCAGAACAGCGCCCCTTCCGCTGGGATGTCACGCTGGTCAGCGCACCGGCCATGCAACCGGTTGCAGCGGACGTACCCACCCCCCTATCCGCATCGTCCGACTCCCCCTCATTCATGCCGAAGGGCAGATCCCCACGCCAGGTCTCTTCGCGTCCAAACGTCGCCAATACCGAAGCGCCACGCCCACTGAAGGCTCTTTCCGGAACGGATTCGCCTGCGTCCCACGATGCCCTCATTCGACCACATGCCACAGAAAATGCCTCCGAGGCCGTAGAAAGTCCCTCATCCACTCCGATCGTCGCCTCGACCAGCCTCACATCCGATGCGTCAAGGATCGACACGACTCCTGCAACACCCGATACTCTGCCGGTTACCACAAGGGAATCGTCGGACGTCCCGCCCCCGAGCGTCGATGCCGCCGAAGCATCCCTCACAACCTCCGTGCCTTCCATGCCTGAATCGATCCGACTCGTCAACCGTCCGACGCCTCGCGCCCGCGAAGCCACCGTCTCACGGGTACTCCATGCCGATTACGGATGGCTCGCCGAAATGTTGTTCGCAAAGGTCGAACAGAGCAAACGTTACCCAACATTCGCCAAAAACCGTCGCTGGCAGGGCAATGTCATGCTTCAAGCCGTGATCCATGAAGACGGCAGCATCAGCGACATTACGATCGTCACGCCATCGGGCCATTCGATTCTCGATCTCGACGCGGTTGCCCTGCTCGAACAAGCGTCCCCGGTCCAGTTGAAGTATCCACTCGGTCAGTCCCATGTTATCGTCCACATCCCCATCGGCTATCGCCTGGAATAGGATCCATCATGCAGAATGAACAGACACTTCCCTGTCTCACTGCCTTCGAAGAGCATCACAACGATCTCTTGAGGTTCTTCACCCACAAGCTCGGCTGTCGTGATCTCGCTGCCGATTGCACTCAGGATACCTACATGCATCTCGTGCGCATGCGGCCTTCCATCGATGTCCAAAACCCGCGAGCCTTCCTTTTTCGTGTCGCAGCCAATCTCGCGGTAGACAATCTGCGAAAACTTCGCACCCGTCGGGGGGCGCTCAGCATCGAACCGCCCCCTGAAGAAACAGCCAGTCCGGCCCCGTCGGCCGAGGATACCCTGGACGCCAAGCAACGGGTTGCCCAGTTGGAAATAGCCATGCGCGAACTGTCGCCAAAATGCCGGAGAGCCTTGCTGCTCAACAGGTTGGAAGGGAGAACACACCGGGAAATCGCCGACAGTCTGAAGGTCTCCGAGAGTATGGTCGCGAAATATATCGTCCAAGCCTTGCGGCACTGCCGCGCCCGCTTGCATCCGGAGGAATCCACCAGATAATCCTAACTGTTGAAAGCCGAGCGCCATCCGTCTTATAGAGTAAGCGTGCATCGACCAGTATCCCGTTCAGGGGCAGTCGTGTGCACAACGGTATGATGGATGCCTGACTCGACACCTCCAGATGCCTCCTCTCCACTGATCGACGAAGCCCTCGCTTGGTTGGTCCGCATCCATTCCGGTCACGCCTCCGATGAAGAGCGCCGGGCGTGCGCTGCCTGGCGGACGAAAAGTTCCGCCCACCGCCTCGCCTACGCAGAGGCGGAAATCCTATGGCGTGATATCGGCTTGCTGCCGAATGGCGATTGCGCCGGTTCAGCCGACCTGACGGCATCGATGCCGCACGGCACGCTCCCGCGTGCACGACGCAGGATCAAGTGGGGACTGGCCGCTTGTGTTGTACTCGCCGCCGGGTGGCTCTCATGGGGAGTCGTTCAGGAACGACTCGACCTCGCGTCAGCCGATTACCGCACCGCAGTGGGGGAACAACGACACGTCAGGCTTGAGGACGGGAGTCGTATCCATCTCAACACCGATACCGCGGTGGCCGTCGCCTTCACCCCGCAGCAGCGAACCATCCGACTGCTCACCGGAGAAGCCAGTTTCACCGTCACTCCCGAGACAGTACGGCCGTTCACGGTACAGAGCGGAAATGTGAGCACCCGCGCGCTCGGAACGAGCTTTTTGGTTCAGCGCCACCAAGATGCCGTCACCGTGACCGTCACGGAGCATGCCGTTCAGGTATCGGCAACGGACGGCCGCCGGGCTCCCGCGGCGGTGGTCCGACAAAGCGAGCAGATCTCCTACAGTGCCGAGGCCGGAATGGGTAGGGCCCACGCCATCGACTCCAATGCCATCGCCGCCTGGCAACGCGGGAAAATGATCTTCGAAGTCCAACCGCTGGCTGCAGTCGTCGAAGAGCTCAACCGGTACCGAGCCGGGCGCATTGTGATTCTGAACCCGGCGCTTCGCTCACTGAACGTGACAGGTGTGTTCGACATTGGCGACCCGGATGCCGCGCTCCGAATGATTGAACAGACATTACGAATTCACGACACCACCCTGACGCCCTACCTCGTCCTCTTGCACTAACAGACACTGCAGCTTCCCGAAGACATCATTCATCCTCTTCACAATTAGCAGGATGCGGAAAAAGTCCGCCAGCGGCGTTCTCGCATCGCTCAGCGGCTCACCGTACCGCAAGAGTACGATTCGCCCCTGTGCTCGCTGCGGCCTTGCTGGACGGCCTTTTTGCGCATCCTGCGAGGCTGTTCAACGTCGTCCCACACCGCGTATCTGTGGTGGCTTTGGGACTCAAAATGAGTTTTTCCGCAACCTGTTAGACGCTGTCTACCGTCATCTTCTTCCAGTTTTTTTTCAACGCACACGATTTTGGTTACAAGTTTTTCGGCCCGGTCCGTCTTTACCTAATGAAACGCCGAGTGCGCGCCGTTCGGCCCATGCCCGGATACGTGCGCTTATTCATACCGGACCAATAGAGGGGGAATGATGCATCTCTCATGGCAAGTCGTCGTCACACTCTCCGTATCGGCCGTTCTGGTGCATACGACTGGAAACCTGGCTGAAGCGCGAAGCGAGCGTCTCACCACCTCGAACAACAGTCCCCTTCTCCTTGCTCAGGCCACCGCGGCTCCCGAGACATCAGAACCAATGGAATTCAACATTCCGCCGCAGCCTTTAGGGTCCGCCATCACCGCATTCGGCGATCAAGCCAACTATCGTCTGTTGCTGCCGTCCGACCTCGCTGAAGGAAGGAGCACCAGCGGCGTCAGCGGACGTCACACGCCCGAGGACGCCTTGACGCTGATGCTTGCCGGAACCGGCCTTAGCTATCGAATGACCGAGGCCAGAACGATGACGTTGGAACCCATGGCGGCAACGCCCTTAGCTCCAGCTCCCCTGAGTCAGGAACCCCTCCGGTCCACTCCGAACACACAGGTGCAGGCGGCGCCCAAGCCCGTGAAAGTGCCGGAAATCGTCGTGAAGGAAGTCGAAGATCGTGGGTATGCCGTCGATGAATCCTCTTCGGCCACGCGTATTCCTGCTCCGATCCATGATACACCGCGTTCCGTGGAGGTCGTAACCAGACAGGTGTTGGACGATCAAAAAGTGATTCGCTTCAGCGAAGCCCTCCGAAACGTCAGCGGCGTCTCCCAGTCCAGTACACAGGGCGGACAAGGCGGCACGTTCATGATCCGCGGGTTTGCATCGGAACTCAACGTCTTCAAGAACGGTTTCCGGGACGACAGCAACTTCAGCGCCCGCGCGCAACGCGACATTATCAATATCGAGAGCGTGGAAGTCGTCAAAGGTCCGCCGTCGTACCTCTACGGACGTTCCGATCCGGGCGGTGTCATCAACCAAGTCACGAAGGCGCCCCTGAAGGATCGTTATTATTCCGCGGAAATGATTGTCGGAAGTTACGGGTTGTACCGTCCGCAGATCGACATGGGCGGGGCACTCAACGAAAGCAAAACCCTCACCTATCGCTTCAACGGCATGTACGAGTCTGGGGGGAGTTATCGCGACGGCGTCAACACCGAACGTATCTTCCTCGCGCCGACCTTCGGGTGGGAGATGAGTTCACGCACGAACTTACGTTTCGAAGCCGAGTATATGTACGACAGAGCCCCGATTGATCGCGGCCTCGTCGCCTTCGGCAACGGAGTCGCCCCAATTCCGGTCTCCAGCTTCCTGGGCGATCCATCCCGCAAACTGGAGACCCATCACGGGAAGGCCACGATCACCCTGTGGCATGACATCAGCAATCTGTTCCGATGGCGAACCGCCTTCAGAACCGCCGTCACCAGCAGCCGCTATTCCAGCCTTGAATCAAACTTCCTGGTCGGAGCCGAGAGCGACGGCATCTTGAATCTGGCGAGGTATGAGATTCCGACGACGGTCCAGAGCCACTACTTGCAGAATGAACTGCATGGCAACTTCACGACCGGCTCGATCAAACATAAAACGATCATCGGAATCGAACTCGGCCGGGAAAACTCATCGGCCACGGCCTCGGGAGATTTCGGGGGCGACACGAGCACTCCGGGAGCGTTTAGCTATATCAACATCTTCAATACGAACGATCGGCTGTTTCTGAATCCGGCCCTCACGAAATTCAGCGATGCCAGCACACAAAACAACATCCTGGGCGCGTACTTCGGCGACCAGGTCGATTTGCTGGACAACCTGCACGTGCACTTCGGCGGCCGGTTCGACCTCTTCGATCAAACCATCACGAATCATCCGGACGATTTCACCGCCACCAGGAGCCAAAACAACCAAACCGATACGGCCTTCAGCCCTTCGGTCGGCATCGCATATCAACCGGTAAAACCCATCACGCTCTTTGCCAACTACACGGAATCGTTCGCACCACAGAGCACCGGTTCGCGAAGCATAAACGGCAACCTGTTCAACCCCGAACGCGGCAAGTCCTATGAAGGCGGTATCAAGTACCAGGCCTTCGGAGGAAAGTTACGGTCCACGGTCGCACTGTTCGACATCAAGAAGAAGAATGTGCTGACGGCCGATCCGCTCAACGGTTTCTTCTTCTCCGTCGCGACGGGAGAACAACGCAGCAAAGGCGTGGAGTTCGACATCGCGGGGCAAATCCTGCCTGGATGGGACATCATCGCGAACTATGCCTACATCGACACGCGTGTGACGAAAGATCTGCTCTTCGCAGAAGGCAGCCGCGCGCCAAACAGCGCGCTGCACCAAGGCAGCCTCTGGACGACCTACTTCTTCCAGGAAGGCATCGCGCAGGGGTTCGGCGCCGGCATCGGTATGTACGCGCAAGGCAAGCGGAACGGCATTTTCCAATGTCAGGATCCGGCCAACTGCCAGGCACCATTCGAGATGGCCGGGTATGTCCGCATGGACGCCGCCCTCTACTATCGCAAGCAGGAAGTGTTCAACAAGACCAACCTGCTCGCTGCGATCAATTTCACCAACGTCCTCGACCATCGGTACTTCAGCGGGGCGCAGGACTTCCGCGAGATCGTCTACACCGGCGCGCCGTTTACGGCCATCGGATCGCTTAAGTTCGAGTTCCACTGAAATCTGACAGGCCTCGGTGCGAACAGCGACACACCCGAACATTCTCCATTCCTCCGCACTCCGCCGGCCTCGCAAGAGGCCGGCATGTGCAGCTGGAGACTGCCTACAGTAGCTGGATCCCCATGGAGATTCATGTGGCATGAGAAGCCGAATCGAGAGGGCCCGCCATTTCGGACAGAGTGAGGGGGAACTCAGGGGCCTTTGAAATCTCTCGCGTCTCCGGAGGCGATGCGAGGATCAAGAAATAGCCTGCAAGGCAGGTTCTCTATGAGGTGACGTACGAGAGCGGACAATCGGAGAGATTCAACGCCGTCACACGAAGCAGCAAGATGAATGGTTCCCGCGACGGGACGAGCCCTCAAGCTGGCCTACACGGCGTGGCTGTAGTGCAGGCATCGGACCGTTACCGAGAATTGACCAGTTTCTTCAGACCTGTAATCTTTGACAGGGGTATCACCACCAGCTTTCCGCACCGTTGGCACTTAATGACCAATCCTTGGGGTTCGATCCGGGCCGTCATTCGACCACAGATACATCGGACATCTTTACCGGACGCAGGTATATCAGTTTTATTCATGTCAATCTCGCCAGTGACGAACGGGCACAGGCCCTCTCTTACAATGACGTTTCAGATCGACAAAACATCACCTCCAATAATGATTCGACGCTCTGCTGCCCGCTCCGCATCCGACGAGGGAGGTGTCACACCAAGCTACACCAGCAGTGCCGGGATTAAAACAAACGCGCGGTCACGGAATCTCCTTTGCGGCGCAGTCGGTCCATTCATCATGCCGGCGAGGCCGAACCGCTCCACGCGGGATTGCAGATGCACCAGACTTTTTTTGAATTCCGGAAAATGAACATTCAGGCATATGCGTTGAATCTGTTAGTCTCGCCCTGCTTCCCAAGGGGCCATCCATGTCACACTGGTCGAACTACTCCCACACTGCCGCCGCGCACTTGATCTGTCCCCCGACAGACGACACGTGCGCTCCCGCATCGATCACTGTCGACAGCCTCATCGAGTTTGTCAGGGCTGAACAGTCTGAGCTACTTCGATTTCTGACCTGGAAAGTGAATTGCCCCTCGGCTGCGGCCGACTTGGTTCAAGAGCTATACCTCCGCGTCGTCACGCTCGCAAACCCTGTCACCATTCGAAACCCGCGCACCTTCCTGTATACAACAGCCAAACATCTGGCGATCGACTATCTCCGGAAAAAAGATCGTGCCCGGCCTCGCTCTCAACCGCTCGACCAGGCCGTGTCTGTTCCAGCCTCGACTCCGGACGCCGAGACGGCCATCGATGCCAAACACCGCTTGGCGGCCGTATTACAAGCGATCGAAGAACTGCCTCCCAAGCGTCGTGCCGTGTTTATCCTGTTTAAATTCGAACACAAAACCTATGTGGAGATTGCCCACGAGCTACACATTTCCATCAGAACCGTGGAGAATCATCTTACCAAGGCCATGACCTACTGCCGTGCCCGCTTCGAATCGTTGGATCAGCTCGAAGAAAGAGAGTGACCCACCCCATTGAGTGATCGCCACCGTCTCGACTATTCTCGCACCAACGCTTCCTTCCGCAATCTGAACGCATAGGTCCGGAGTCATCATGTCCGAGCGCGAAGACCAGGCGACTCATCATCCCTCTGACACTCTCGATGCATGGCAGGAAGCGAACGCCTGGCTGTTGCGCCTGCATTCCGGAATGATGTCGAAGCAGGAGCAACAGGAATTCGCCGCCTGGCGCCGGTGTACTCCGCTTCATGAGGCCCAATTTCAGAAAGCCGAACGATTCTGGGAAGCGCTGAATGGCTTGGCAGATCAAGTGACTCGTCCAGAACCGCTGGACTATGCCCCTTCCGGATGGGCCGACGATAGGCCTCGACGCGCGACGCCTCCATTCTTACGACCTCGATCATGGCGTCGGTGGTCGTCCGGCGTCGCCGCCACGCTGGCACTAGCTGCCCTGGTCGTGATGCTGTGGCCGACAGTGGACGTGTGGCTCAGTGACTATCAGACGCATGCCGGCGAACAAACATCGCTCTCCCTTGCCGATGGCTCAACCGTCCATCTCAATACACGCTCGGCATTGTCCGTCCGTCTGTCGGCTCAGCGTCGAGGTCTTTCGTTAAAAAGAGGAGAGGCCCTCTTTGAGGTGGCACACGATCCCTCCCGCCCGTTCGAAGTTGAAGTCAACGGCCGGGTGGTAAGAGCGATCGGAACGACCTTCAATATCGACCATCACGACCACCGGACGGCCATCAGCGTTCTGGAAGGAGCGGTCCGTCTGTTACGCAAGAATGAAACGCTGGATATTCCGGCAGGCTACCGGGTTACCTATGAAACCGACGGCCAACCCAGCGCTCTCGAACCGTTCAACCCTCCCCGCATCACCGCGTGGCACCGGCACGAACTCATTTTCGATGATATGCCGCTCGATCAAATCATCGATCAATTGAATCGGTATCGGTCCGGCCCCATTGTGATCCTGGACTCGCGGCTCCGTGCGCAGCGGTTGTCAGGCAGCATCGCCCTCACTGACCCTGATCGCTCACTGGCCATGCTCCAACACGTTTTGCCGTTTCGAATCACGCGCGTGACCCCCTACCTGACGTTTATTTCCCGTTAACTCATCATTCCTCCAACATTCATTCGTGAGTTCCAAGCCGGCCCATCCATCCGGGCGAACTATTTTGAGAATGATTATAAAAAATTCTGCTCCCTCATAGGGGATTCCCCCTCGCCGCATCGTCCTTCTCCTGAAACCGTTCATTCGTATTCCTCGTTCAGGTGAAAGGAGACGCTATGCAGTTCATGTTTGGGATCGTACTCATTTTGTTCAGTACGATCTATGTCGCCGCCGGTGCGTATGAAACCGCAGCCGCCGAGCAAGCCGCAGCTTTGCGGGGAGATCCTGTCGAGTTCGATATTCCACCTCAACCGCTCACCCAGGCGCTGCACGTATTTCGCGATCAGAGCGGCATACGATTCATCCACCGGGCTGAGCTGATCCGGTCCGAACAATCCAACGGAGTCGTCGGACGGTATTCCGCAGATGACGGTCTCGCAATCCTGCTCAGGGGAACCGGACTCACCTACTATGCTGCCGAGTCCGGAACCGTGATCCTCGAACGGGCATCGACAGCACCCGCTTCAGCCGACGCGGGAGGACAGACCGTCATGGCCGCCGCCACTTTGCCCGGCGATGAATCGTTGAAGTCCCGGACAGAAGAAGACGCATTGAAAGTGCCGCTGGTCGAAATCA
Organism: Nitrospira defluvii; assembly: GCA_000196815.1. GTDB lineage: Bacteria > Nitrospirota > Nitrospiria > Nitrospirales > Nitrospiraceae > Nitrospira_A > Nitrospira_A defluvii_A. Next base: position 2,123,326 of record FP929003.1, on the reverse strand, counting down.
TCGGAACATCGGAGAATGCCCTCGATTACATTCCCGGTTCCGGCCGCGTGATCACCAAAGAGAGCATCGAACAAAACCATCGCCTGACCATCAATGAAGCCCTGCGCGAAGTGCCGGGCGTGCATGTCCGGGACGAAGACGGACTGGGTATCCGGCCCAACATTGGCATCCGGGGCTTGGATCCGACCAGAAGCCGCAAGGTGCACATCATGGAAGACGGCGTGCCGATCATGATGATGCCCTACGCCGATCCGTCATCGTATTACTTTCCTCCCATCTTCCGTTTCGACCGTATCGAAGTCCTCAAAGGCAGCGGGCAATTACTGTATGGTCCGCAGACCATCGGCGGCGTCATGAACTTCATCACCCGAATGCCGTCGACGAAGCCGGAGGGCAATTTCCAATTTTGGGGCGGCAATAACAACTACTTCAATACGCACTTCGACTATGGAGGCACCTGGGGTAAAAGCGGCTATATGGTGGACTACACCCATTATCAGAGCGACACGCCGCGGTTCACCAATGTCAGGGCCAAGGTGGACGACATCACCTTCAAAACCGTTCAGGAACTGAGCGACCGGACGCAAATCATGGCGAAGTTCAATTATTACCGCGAAGATTCCGGGATCGGGTACCAGGGATTGACGGAATCGGAATGGGGGTCTCCGCGCGGCCAAGACAGGCAGACGCTCTTTAAGAACGATCACTTTGACTTCCGTCGGATGGGCGCGCATGTCGCGGTCAATCATATGTTCACCGCGAACCTGACGTCGACGACCAACTTCTTCGGACATTACATGTCCCGCGACTGGACCAGGCAGACGACGCAGGGGATCAACGCCGACGGAAGCCTTAACGGGGCACTGCAATTCGGCAACGCCATTCCGGCCACCGCCGCGGGCGCCGTCCCCGGCAATGCACGCTTTACCAATGAACGTGAGTACTGGGTCTATGGGGTCGAATCTCGTTTCAAGTACGATCACTCATTCCTCGGAGTCAACGCGACGGCCGATTTCGGCGCACGGTACATGTATGAGCAATCAGACCGGAAACAGTTCCGCAATACGGCATCGGGCATCGGCGTCACCTCGAGCTGCTTTCTGGCCGTGGCCGGCGCCACCTGTTTGAACGAAAACAACCTGCGGACGACCAACGCCTATGCGTTGTTCTTCCAGGAACGCCTCATCTTCGGCCAATTCACGATTACGCCGGGCGTGCGCGTCGAGCACATCAACTACGACCAGTACGACCGGCTGCAAAACAGCGGCAACGGCGCATTCGGGAAAGCCAATTTTACCGAAGTGCTGCCCGGGATCGGCATCACGTACGCCCCGTTCAAAAACCACACGTTCTTCTTCGGCGCACATCGCGGTATGTCACCGCCCCAGATTTCAGATGCCATTACCGGCACAGGCGCCGTGGTCGATCTGGGACCGGAACTGAGCTGGACCTATGAACTTGGCACCAGAGGCAATCTGGCCCATTGGGCCGGGTATGAATTCACCCTCTTCCAGATGGATTTCGATAACCAGATCATCTCGCAATCCGCGGCAGGGGGCACCGGCGCGACCCTGACGAGCGCAGGGGAAACCAGACACCGGGGCATCGAGTTCGCGACCAGCTTGGACCTGTGGGATGCGGTCAAGGGACGAGACAAGGATCAGGATGTGACCCTGGATCTGAACTATACGTGGATCGCACAGGCGGAATTTATCGGTACCCGCAACAGCTCGATCACCGGTGCGGCGCTCCTGCCCACCGAGGCGGCGGTCGTCAGTGTCAGCGGCAATCGGCTGCCCTACTCGCCCAAACATCTGCTGACGGCGGGAATCGGGTATGCCAATCGGTCGTTCAGTCTCGGCGCGTTCAACGCGAGACTGGAAGCCCAGTGCATCAGCGATCAGTTCGGGGACGACCGGAACCTTGTCGCCCCGACGTCGAACGGCCAACGCGGGATCCTGAGTGGATGGTGCATGATGAATGCCTCCATCAACCAGCATGTGAAGAAGATCAACACCACCTTTTTCTTTGTGGCGAAGAACATGCTGGATCAAGCCACTATTATGGACCGGACCCGCGGCATCTACCCGGGCCTCCCGGCGCTCTGGCAAGCCGGCGCCAAGTGGACGTTCTAAGGTCGGCGTCCATGTGACCGATGCCGCCTCGGCACAGGGCCGAGGCATCGAGGCGCACCTCGTCTGGCCCCCTGGCAGACGAGGTGCCAGACATTCATTCAGCGGCCGCCTGGGCTGATCATCCCCTAACAGGATGCGGTACAAGGCCGCCGGCAGCGTGCTCACCCCCCGTGAAACGTGAATGGTGAAGCGGATGTCGCCGACATCCCGCAGCCGGTTCTGCAACCAGTGACGAGCGACGTTTCACGAGCGACGAACTAGGAAAACGCCCATTTTGCGCATCCTGCGGGCGATCCTGAGGCCAATAAAGCACGTGAGTTGATTGGGACCTCTTAGACAAACCCCAAGTGTTTCCGCCACCTGCTAAAGGCTATCTCGTCCCGGACATCCCCTTCCCTGCCGGATCCCATCGCCGACGACAATTCAGTCCTTTCAAGCGCGCCCGGGTGTGGTTTGCCCGCCCTCATGCGTCGTTATAGAAGGAGGCCGGTCACCGATTGAGGTGAACGATCGGTCTCGCGCGGGAGAATGGCCTCTATGACCACGGTGACGGAACACCTCCGACCGGTACGCACCATGCGCGGTTCAGGCAAGGCTATGGATGTCCCACCGACTGTCCCGCTCCCACAGAACCGGCCTTCTCGTACATCGTGGAAGAAGCTGTGGCTCAATCTCCACCTCTATATCGGCCTGGTGGCCGGCGCCCTTTTCGTGCTGACGAGCCTCACCGGTAGCCTCCTGGTGTTCTACAAGACGATCGATGAATGGCTGAACCCGGAGCAATTGATCCGGAGTGCCGGCAGCGATCAGTCCCTGAGGGACATCGTAGCGGGCGCCAGGACCATGCATCCGGATTGGTCTCCCCCTGACACTCTCATCTTTCCGCTCCACGATCGTGACACGTTCCATGCCTGGTTCAAGGATCCTGCTGCCGCGCCGACAGAAGAGCGCTGGCACGTCGTCGCCGTCGACCCCTCTACCGCTCGCCCCCTGAGTGATCGGCAGTGGGGCGTTTTTTTCGTTTCGTTCATTTACGAATTGCACCAGGAGCTCTTGCTCGGGAAACCAGGCGAGATCTTTCTCGGGATCATGGCCGTCTTTCTCCTCGTTTCGATCGGGACCGGGCTGTATCTCTGGTGTCCCGCCCCGGGCAAACTGCGCCGTGCCCTGTCGTTTCAATCCGGCGGTAGCCCCATCAGAAGACATTACGATGTTCACAAACTCACCGGCCTGGCCGGCGCCCTCCTGCTGACCTTGCTCGCCTTGACCGGGTTCTATTTGGAGTTTCCCTACGCCGTCACCTCGGTCGTCCGTTGGTTCTCGCCTGTGCGGGACACCGCGCCCGAACTGCAGCCACTGTCCGAACTGCAGGCCGAAGCCTCCAAGATCCAGCCCGAGCAGGCCGTCGCAATCGCTCACACCGTCTTCCCTGACGCCACGCCGATGTGGATCGGTTTACCGCAACATGAGCGGGACAGTTATTCAGTCGGACTGCGGCAACCGGGAGAGGTGCGTCAAGCAGGCGGGCAAACCGAGGTGTGGATCGATCAATACAGCGGGGCGGTGCGGCGAGTCCAGGATTGGCGAGGGTTCACCCGCGGAGAAACCCTGTTGTCCTGGCTCTTTCCCCTGCACAACGGCGAGGCATTCGGCCTGACCGGACGCTGGCTCGTGTGCATCACCGGTATCATGCCGTTGATTCTGTATGTCACGGCATTGCGGGTGTGGTGGCTGAAGAGAGCCGCACGAGTGCGGCAGCGAGGCCGATAACTGGCGGTGACGGCATGGAACGCTGCCAGACGACGCTCACGCCATGGCCGGTGGTACCGGATAAGAGCGACATCCGGCACAGAGTCCGTACAATTCGAGATTCCGTCCGGTGAGATGAAACCCGTTCGCCAGGGCGACCTGTTGCCGCAACTCTTCGATTGCCGGATCCTCAAACTCCACGATATGCCCGCAGCCTGTGCAGATCAGATGATCGTGATCTCCCTTCGTCGAAATGTTGTCATATTGGGTCTCCTCGCCGAAGCGTCGCGCCTGCGCGAATCCGTTTTCGCACAGCACACGCATCGTCCGGTAAATCGTATTCAGCGGAGTTCGGCGCCCGTTTCGATTGAGGAAACCGTACAAACTGCGGATGGTAATGTGATCCTGCTTGAGAAAGGCCAAGACAATCTGTTCCCGTTGTGGACTCCACCTCAAGCGGGAACGTCCCAGGCTCGACCGCACCCGCTCGATCGCTTCTTGAGTCACGAGGGCTCTCTTCCCGGAGGTCGTATCCGGAAATACCGATTTCCCGACTGCGGCAGTTGCACGATTCACAGGTCGTCCCCCTTCGCTCGTCCAGTTCTTGTTGAATAAGACGCATAGGGGGGCTTCGACCACACCTCACTATTCGGCTCCGTCCAAATGCACCTGGAAAACGAACATTCCCTTTTGCGTCTGCCCGCCACTACTATCCAACCGCCGCGAATCACGATCGCACACCCTGTTCGGCGACGGAACTACACTGAATGGAAGCACGTACCCATCTGGAAATGTCGACGCTAGTCCGGGAGCACGGCCACGACCTGCAGCAATTCCTGACGCGTCGCCTGGGTTGCACGGAAACCGCCAAGGACTTGGTTCAGGATACGTTTGTTCGCCTCCTGCAGAACAGGTCCGGGGAGGTCCTCACGAATCCGCGCGCCTTTCTCTTTCGCATCGCCACGAATCTCGTCATCGACCATCATCGCCGGCGCCAATACCGCGAGACCGTGACGCTGGACGATCCGGAACGCCCGATCGACCAGGCAGACCCCGCGCCCTCGATCGAAACCGTCGTCTGGTCGAAGCAGCAGGTGGCGCGGCTGCAACAGGCCATTGAGGAACTTCCGCCCAAATGCCGGCAGGTGTTTGTGCTCATCAAGTTTCACCACGTGAGCCATGCCGATGTGGCCGCCAAGCTGGGCATTTCTCAAAGCACCGTCGTCAAACACATGGTCAAGGCGGTGGACTTTTGCAGAAGCCGACTCGAGGATCTGTCATCCTAAGCGTCGCCGCCCGAATGGATGTTCCTCCCGCCTCACTCGTCTACTATGAATGGGAACCTGTTCAACCGGAAGGTGACAGGGCAAGAATCGACGCGCTACCATAACCACCCCAATGGATACACCAGAACACGACACACTCCCCTCGACTGCGTCCGAGTGGTTGGTACGGATGGAGTCCGGCACGGTCACGGACGCCGAGCGGCTGCGTTTCGCAGAATGGCTCTCCTCCGACCCTTCCCATCTGGAGGCCTATCGGAAGGCGGAGCGATTCTGGCACGGGCTGGATCAGATGAATCCCGACGACATCCGTCAGTTCGATCACTACCTCACAGAGGATGCGCCAACGACTCCGCGAAGACATTCACGCCCCTGGCAGCGCGTCACGGCGATGGCGGCAAGCCTCCTGCTCGTCACAGGGATCGGTCTCTGGATCACAACCGCCTGGTTGCCCCTCGGCGATTACCGCACTGCCGTCGGAGAACAACGAACGGTCTCGCTGGCCGATGGATCGATCGTGCAACTGAATACGGATACGGCCCTGTCCGTGTCGATGACGGAACAGGGGCGGCGGTTAAGGCTCCATCGGGGAGAAGCATTCTTCACCGTCACACCGGACGCGGCTCGCCCATTTGAAGTTGAAGCCGGCAGCGGCACGATCAGAGCGTTGGGTACGGCGTTCAACGTGAGAACAGGCCCCGATCGCACCACCGTCACGGTCACTGAACACAGCATCCGGCTCCGCGTGGGGAAAGAAACGTCTGCCGATGTTCACGCGGGAGAACGCCTTCGGTATCGGTCGAATGGAGGGATCGATCAGGTGGAAGAGGCGGACGTGGACCGGACATTGGCGTGGAGGCACCATCGCCTGATCTTCGAGAACCAACCGTTACCTGAAGTCCTGGCCGAAGTGGCACGCTATCGTTCAGGCCGGCTCGTGATCCTCCGGGATGAATCCTTGAATACGCTTCCCGTCACCGGCTCCTTCGACACCGAGCGACTGGATCACCTCCTTCCTGCCATCGAAGAAAGTCTTCCCGTCCGGATCGTCACCTTCGCCGATCGCGTCATCCTCCTGTATCGGGGCCTCCCCAAGAAATCCTGAAATTTTCTTCGGGCACTAGACCTTCCTTCCATGTCGTCCGTCGTAGTGAGTGAGCCGTCAAGACGGCGCATCATCCATCGCACCACGACGGAAAGGACCCAGCAATGTTCGGAACCATCACGACGCTCTGTACTCGTCGGCAAACCCCGGCCCGACCAGGCACCTGCACGACGATTCACATACTACTCTGCAGCCTGCTTCTCATACTTTCGAATCAGGGCGCCCCGGCCCACGCGCAAGAACCGTCTTCAACAGCCTCGCGCTCCTTTGCGATCGCCCCTCAACCCCTGTCTTCCGCCTTGCTGCAGTTTTCAGAGGCGACGAACATCGAAGTGCTGTTCGATGCGACCATCGCCCGCGATATCCAGACACAAGGCGTCTCCGGCGACTACGCCCCCGAAGACGCCCTTCGACTGCTGTTGCATGACACAGGCCTCTCCTATCGCACCACGAGCGCCGGAAGCGTCACGCTCGAACAGGCCGCCGGCCTCCCGACCGTGCCCGCTCCGGTAGTTCAAAGTCCGCCGACAGACCCCGCGCCGCAGGCCGCGCCACGGCCCGCCGCTCAGAAGTCGGTGAAAGTCCCTGAAATCGTCGTGAAAGACGTCCGCGAGCGAGACGACGATGCTCATACCTACGTTGCCGAGGAGTCCACGACCGCAACCAGGACCGATACGCCGATTCGGGATGTGCCGCAGTCGATCCAAGTGATCACACGCAAAGTCATCGAAGAACAGCGCACCTTCCGGCTCCAGAACACGCTGGAGAACATTTCCGGCATCAACGCCACGGAGTCCGCAGCCTCGCTGTACGATTCATTGATCATTCGGGGGTTCGCCGCCACGGATCGCAGCTACTTCCGGAACGGCCTGCTTGATCCCTTCGCCCAGTTCACGGCCTCCGACACGTACAATATCCGCCGGCTTGAAGTACTCAAAGGGCCGGCCGCCGTCCTCTACGGGCAGGGCGATCCCGGCGGTGTGATCAATATCGTGACCAACAAGGCTCAGCCAAACGCCGCTTACTCGGCCAATGTCACGTTGGGGAACTTCAACTTCTACCGATCCGAGCTTGATGCCACCGGCCCGCTCAACGCCAGTAAGACGGTTCTCTATCGATTGAACGTGGCGGGGCAGAAGGCCGGAAGTTTCATGGACTACGCCAATCGCGATCTGGCGGCCATCGCGCCGAGCGTGACCTGGCTCATGAGTTCCCGCACTACGTTGACGGTCGAGGCGGACTACTTACGCCGCTGGAGCAACGACCCCTATGGCCTACCGGCACAGGGGACGTTTCTGCCGAACATCAACGGAGCGATCCCCCGGAACCGCTCCACCACGCTCGGCGACTTCAGTTCGTTCAATCGCACTTCCTACCGTGTCGGCTACGATCTCACGCATCAATTCAACGATAAATGGTCTATTCGCAACGCGTTCCGGCATACGATCGCCGAAGACGACGCGAACAACCTGTACTCCGGCTTTAACGGCATTCTGGAACCGGATCAACGAACGATCGGCAGGTTTCAGGTCCTGCAGCCGGGCGTCGCCCGCCGACATGCCAATTCGATGGTGACGAATGTAGTGGGACATGTCCATGTTTTAAACATGGACCACACGCTCTTGACCGGTGTGGAACTGCGACAAGAAAAGACCGACCAGTTCAGATTTATTTTCGCTGGAGCCCCGCCGCTGGATCTGTTCGCCCCCGACTATTCGCTCAACCCGTTACCATTTACCGGCAACGGAGCCAGCCTGAACGCCGACAATAAGACCGCCGCCTTCTACGTGCAGGATCAGGTCACCATTCTGCCGAACCTGAAATTCATGGGCGGCCTCCGCTTCGATTATGTGCACCAATTTCAGCAGTCCGTAGGTGAGCCGCAACAGACCTCGGACAACCATGCGGTCAGTCCCAGACTGGGACTCGTGTATCAACCGATTGAACCGGTCTCCCTCTACACGTCATGGACGAAGGGCTTCCAACCCAGCAGCGCATCCGCCTTCAATCCGAATGGCGAATTGTTCAAGCCTGAACGATCGACTCAATATGAAGTCGGCGTCAAGACGTTCATGTTCGACAATCGTGTCACAGCCACCCTCGCCTGGTTCCACTTGACGCGAGAAAACCTGGTCACGCCCAGCCCGGATCCGGCGCAGGCCCTTCAGGGTTTTTCGGTCCAAACGGGTGAACAACGCAGTCAAGGCGTGGAATTAGACGTGACCGCGCAGATCACACCGGGGTGGAACCTCATCACCGGATATGCCTATACCGACGCCGAGGTGACCAAGGATAACGATCTGTCACTGGTCGCCAAACGGCTGGCCAACGTGCCCTACAACAAATTCACCCTCTGGTCGACCTATCATGTCCAGGAAGGGCTGCTGCAAGGCTTCGGAGTCGGCGGAGGACTCTTCGCCTACACGGGCCGCAACGCCTCGATCTTCGGAGATCAAACTGAAATGCCCGGTTACATCCGCGCCGATGCAGCTCTCTATTACAACCATGACTTACAGAAGGGCAATTGGCTGGGAGCGAAGAGCCTGCACCTCGCACTCAACATCCGGAACCTTCTTGATCAGCGGTACGTCGCCACTTCTTACAACGGCTCGTCGCAGTTCTTCTTCGGCGAACCTCGAACCGTGCTGGCGACCGTGGGGCTGCGGTTCTGACCCGTCCCGGTACGGAGGACAGGAGGCGGGCCACCGGTGCTATCCCGTGGTCCGCCTGATCTGCCACCGTCGGGGAAACAATGGACGATTCTTTGAAAAGGACTCCCATGCACTACCTCGTGGTTATTCTTCTCCTCCTGTCCGGCTGTGCCGAAGGCCGCTGGATTCATCCGGAGAATACCGCAGAGCAAACCGCGCAGGACTGGGAACTCTGCAAGGCGGAGGTGCTCTCGGGGCAGGAACATAACAAGGAAACCCTGGCAGGCGGTATCAACCTGAGCGGCTGCATGCATGAAAAAGGGTACCGCTACGTTGATGATCACGTGCCGCAAGCCGCCGGTTCGGGTACTCCTTCACCCCGCTAGGGAAACTACTCCGACGGCTCAATCTGGTCCTTGACTCCACGGTCGAGAGGCTGACAGTGTAAGATGCAGAGCACCCTCCACACCTGGTGACACCATGGCTACCCCAACCACAAGGCCTTTGTCGTTGACGATCCTGCTGGCTGCCGGCCTCACGAGCTGTGCCTCAATCCAGGCTGACCGGGAAATCTCCGCATCCGAACCATCGGCACCGAGGGTCTGCGATCAACCGGCTCGCGACCGCAGCTACGTCGCCGCCTGCGTCTCGACCATGTCTCGTGAATCGGATACTCCGATTCGAGACATTCCCTACTCCGCGCAGGTCATCACGCGGCCGGTCATCGAGGATCAAAAAGCGCTGACTGTCGGCGATGCGTTACGTAACGTGAGCGGCGTGCAGGGAAGATGACGGGTGCCGATCGGGGGATCGTTCTGGCCCTTGTTAGAAGGATTCATCATCGAAGGGAGTATTGTCATGAAAGGTTATATCGTTCAGATCGAAGCGGCCACGCGCGACAATCAGCACTACCGCCGAGTGCTCTTTACGGCGCAACATTCTCAACTGGTGTTGATGAATCTCAAGCCCGGCGAAGAAATCGGCGAAGAGGTCCATGAGCTGGATCAGTTTATTCGCTTCGAGGAGGGCGAGGGAACTGTGGTCCTGGACGGAGAAAAGCATGCGGTGAGCGACGGCTTTGCGGTCGTCATCCCGGCCGGCACCAGGCACAATGTCGTCAATAGCGGGAAAACGACACCGCTCAAACTCTACAGCCTCTATAGCCCTCCGGAACATAAAGACGGAATCGTTCACAAAACGAAGCAGGAAGCCGACGCGGATCACGACCATCATTACGACGGTCGGACTTCGTTGAAATAGTCCCGTTTCCCGGTTGCACGATTGCCGCAGGCCTGTGAGGCGCGACTGCCAGGCTGAACCCCCGGGCTATGTCGCTGCACCTCGACATGGCCCGACGCCTGCTCTGTAGATCAGTCCGTTAGGTCGAACTTATGTCCCCTGGCACAATAGATGCCAAGATTCCTCAGGCCCCTACCGTCTAGTCGAGATAGGCCGCCAGAAACCGTTCCATTGCACGAAAAAACGTGAGTCGATCGTCTTGCCGGCTCAGGTGATGATCGCCATCAGGCAGTTCGACATATTGCATGCGGGTAAAACCAGCATCTTTCAGGGCATCCACCATGGCGCGGGATTGCTCGACGGAAACAGTCCGATCTTCGGCCCCGTGAACGATCAAGAGCGGGGTGCGTATTTTGTCGGCATGATTGACCGGAGACGTGGCCTTCAGCCGGTCGCGATCGGACCACCAGGCGCCTAACTGCCGCTCCGATCCCAGCTCATACCCCAAAAACCGCCGTTTTTCTTTCAGCAGCGCACGGAGGTCCGACACTCCCGCAAAGCTCACCGCGCAACGAAAGAGCTGCGGTGTTTTGACGACTCCCATCAACGCCGCATAGCCCCCGTAACTCCCACCGACGATACAGATGCGTTCAGGATCGGCAATTCCCTGGTCGATCGCGTATTGCGCGGCGTCCGTCAGATCGTCCTGCATTTCGAGTCCCCACCGCTTGAATCCCGCTTGCAAGAAATCCCCGCCGTAGCCGCTGGACCCCCTGAAGTTCACTTTCAACACAGCCCAGCCGCGACTGGCGAGAAACTGAGTCCAGTAATCGAAATCCAGCACATCTCTGCTGGCCGGTCCACCGTGAGGCAACAAAATCAACGGCCCAGGCTGCTGAGCATGCGCCGGACGAGTCACGTACCCATGCAAGACCGTGCCGTCTCTGGCCTTGAGAGTGACCGGCATGGGCTTGACCAGTTCATTCGAGATCAGCTTCGGATACCCGTCCACCATCAAAATGAGCTGGTTGAGATCCTCGTCGTACAGATACCATTGAGGAGGTTGCGTAGCATGACTGGAGACGACGATATGTCTTCGGCCATTCCGACTGCTTCCCTGGATTTCATTGATTCGTCCAGGAAGGGCCAGATCGACCCTGCGCTGCAGTTCTTTCGCCATAGGATTCCAGTAGATGCTGGCAGATTCGTCTAGGCGACTGCGAACCCCGACAACGTGTTTGAGCCAGGACGAATAGATGAGATCGCCCTCGATGTCGTACGTGGCATGTGATGCACGGAGTATTGGCGGCGCATGCGGTTCGGAAATGTCGATGCTGTAGACTGCGGTTCTTCCATCGAGAGGTTGTGCGACAAAGAGCCTGTTGGGATCCTCGTCAAATCCCAGCGGAGTCATATCCGGCTCACGTAGTGCATCATACTTCCGCAGTGTCTGCCAGCGATCCTGACCCACCGGTTTGACCAGGATGTGGACGATGGTCCCTTCGACGGCCGTTCCCAATCGCACGCCCCCCTGTCGATCGGCCATCCAATCCCGAATCCCATGGGTGCTTCGCTCGATCAACTCACGCCGGCCGGTGTACACATCCAATTTGTAGACATCGGGATAGGTCTGATGAGCAAGATCGAGTGCGATCAGGACGGACCGGTTGTCACCGGGAATTTTTCCGATAATCCTATCCTGGAGCTGCGGGACATGGTCGCGGCTCAACCCACGAATGTCGTCGGAGGGTATCACCAAATCTGTCTTGAGTTCAGACCCGTCGCGATTGACAGCCAGGAGACGTGTTTGTGTCCATCGGAACGGCCCTTCCAAACCATACGTCACATCCGCCACCACAACCCCGATGATGAGCCGCTCGTCATTCACCCAATCGAACCACCGGATCGAAAATTTCTTATTGTCGCTCTCGAAGAGCTTGCGGCGGGCTTTTCCGTCATGGGTTGTCGTGACCAAGTAGGTATGGTCCTCGATATTCTGGAGAAGGGCCAGAGAGGTTCCGGATGGCGATAACGCCATGCTCTGGACCTGAGGGAGCGAGGCAAACGCCTTGAGCGGAATCCGACTGGACGGCTCCTCAATGACCTCCACAGGCAAGGGGCCGGGATTCTGCCGCTCGGCCGTCTTGCACCCGCCAATGAACGCGATGGTCATCATCACCATGGTCGATAGCGCGGCAACCTGCGCAGCCCGGATCGACCTGACGAGGCTCGACGGCCGGTGCTGAACCGGAACGGTGACCGCCACGGAATATGAACAACCCCGCATGGCACGCCTCCTGAAATTGGGAAGACAGCATTGAGTGCGAGAGCAAAGCCCAGTGTAGGAAGGGACTGGAAAACGGTCAATCTCACGATCGAATCCTGCAGCGCAAAAACAGGCCACGGCCCCGCCTGCATTCGACCTCCTTTCTTCCATGAAAAATATATCGACATTTCAACCGGTTAAGATTTTTTTCATGGCGTGGTGTTGAACCGGCCCGCTCATACGTCTTTAGTAACGATGTGCTACGCGCTGGAGCTTTGTCACATGCATGGGCACCGGCAGAGCGTGATCGGAGTAACCAGAAAGGATCCATTCTAATGGAGGGACTGAAGCATCTGATCGACTACGGCATCATCGGGCTCCTGATCGCCCTGAGTCTCTGGGCTGTCGCCGTGGCGACAGAACGATGGTTTTACTTTCGACGTGTGGATCTCAGACGCTTTCAGAACGAGCAGGAATTCGAGGTGGCGCTCACGAAACACCTGGTCGTGATCGGCACCGTTGCGGCCAACGCCCCTTATATCGGCCTGCTCGGGACCGTGCTCGGCATCATGCTGACGTTCCATAGCATGGGCACCTCGGGCACGATGGCGGTCCAATCGATCATGGTCGGCCTCAGCCTGGCACTTAAGGCCACGGCCGTCGGTCTCCTGGTGGCCATCCCCTGTGTCGTCCTCAACAACGTGCTTCGTCGGCGCGTCACGGAGCTCCTCACCCAGTTCAAGGTTCAACATGGGACGTGACATCGACCAGATCAATGTCATCCCTCTGGTAGACGTCATGTTGGTCCTCCTGGTCATCGTCCTGACCACGGCCACCTTCATTACCACCGGCCAGGTGCCCGTCCAACTGGCGAAGGCCAAGGAGTCCGGAGAGCGCAAGGACGTCCCGCTGGTGATTACCATGACCGCGGAGGGCTCGCTCTTTATGAACGACCAGCCGGTGCCGCCGGACGGACTGCGGATCGTGCTCAATCCTCATCCGCGCGAATCGTCCGTGCTGGTGCGTGCCGACAGGGTGACCGTGCTGGATCGATTTGTGGCGGTGGTCGATGAAATTCGAGGCTTGGGATTTCAACAAGTCAACCTGGAGGTGGTCCGTTCATGAGCCTGACAGCTCAATGGGACTCGTCGCCCCGCCAACGTACCTCGCTGTGCTGGGCATTCTCCATGACGACGCACGGTCTCTTCGTGGGCCTGGCCATGGTCCTGCTCACGGAGTTGCCTCCTCCGCCTCCGCCTACTTTTAAGTGGGATGTCGCGGTGGTGCAGTCTCCACCTCCTGCCGCCGAACCGGCGCCTCCACCTCCCGTGGAATCGCAGCCTCCCCCGACCCCGCAACCGCCTACGCCTAAACAGGTGCAACCGGTGAAACCCCAGCCCGTTGTCCGGCCGGTCCAACCGACCCGCGAAGTGCAGCCGGTGCAACAGATCCAGCCGGTTCAGGAGAGCCTGCCCGTTCAGAACGCCCAGGCCATTCAACAGGTCACCACCCAACGTGTGGAAACGGTTACCCAGACGATCCAAGAGACGGTCACTCCCACCACTGAAGTGGAGCAGACGGTCATAGAGAACACTGCGGTCGTGGAACAAGCGGCTCCGGTCGTGCAACAGTACTCCGCACCCCAAGCCGTCGCTTCAGCCGAACCGGTCACCAGACAGGCGGAGCCGGTCGCCCAGGTCGCCGCCGTCGTGAACGACGCGCCGGCGGTCGAAGCGGCACCCGCGCCGGTGGAGGCGTTACAACAGGTTGAACAGGCGATCGTTCAGCGGCCGGCAAACACTGTGCAGCACCGGATCGTTCAACAGCGGACGGTGCAATCGCGACCGGGTGAACGCCCCGATTACGGCTGGCTGTCACAGGCGCTCTGGTCTTCGGTAGATCAACGCAAGCGCTACCCGGCGGAGGCGAAGCGGAACCATTGGGAGGGGCGCGTCATCCTGCGATTGACGCTCGAGCAACGGGGAGCTGCCGTCCACCTGCTCAATCTGGTCCTGGAAGAAAGTTCCGGACACACCGTCCTGGATCGACACACATTGGATATGGTGCGAAACGCCTTTCCCTTGCAGGTCAAACACCAGCTCGCGCAATCCAAATTAGAGGTCGATTTACCCTTCTCCTATCGCATGGAATAATCATCACGTCCGACTGAACAACGGAGGAACTCATGTTGCAACGATGTCATTCACTACGATCCGCCGTCGCCGCTGTCGCCGCCCTCGCCGCGTTGCTCTGCGGGACTGCACTCCAGGCCTCCGCGCAGCAGAACGGCGATAAACCGTTTCACGCCCTCGTGACCGATGCGAAAGACATGCAAACCGACCTAAAGAATGTGCTGTTCTATTGGGAAGAAAAAGTCAGCGAGACCTCGTTCATCCCCCATGAGCTGAAGCACCTGCCGGTGAAACGCGGGACCGCCACGGTCAACATCAAGTTCGACGGGGTCAAACAAGTCGAGGTGACTCCCGGAGCGGACAAGGCGCTGCCGACGCTCCACATCACCTTGACCAACGGGAAAACGGGCGACTTTCCCCTGGCGATCGACGGCAGTTTCAAAGGCGACTCGGATTTCGGCCAGGTTGAATTGCCGGTCCACGGCCTCAAGAAGCTCGAGTTTAAGTAAATAGCCCCTGGCTCCCTCCCGATCGACGATCGGGAACAGCGTGAGGCCGGACCAACAGGAGTCGAGACCAGCACCACCGCTCATGACGCCCCGTCGGACCACCTATCTCATCATCTTCACGCTGCTCGCACTCTCCGCGATGCTCGCCGTGAAATGGACCGTTCTGACACCGGTCCCTGCCTCGGAGGTGACCGGAAGCCTGCCGGAGGCGACGACCGTTGTACTCGCCCAGGTCACCACCGAGGCGATCCGGCACACGATCAAGGCCGTGGGCTCCTTGCGGGCCAATGAGAGCATCATGATCCGGCCGGAGATCGCGGGGCGGCTCCGTCAGGTCTGGTTTCAAGAAGGCCAAGCGGTGGAGAAAGACCAGCTGCTCGTCGAAATGGACGATTCGGAACTCCAGGCGGAACTGACTCAAGCCGCGGCACAACTGAAAGTCAGCCGCCTCACCTACGAGCGGCTCAAACAGCTCGATCTGGATGGAAAACGATACGTCACGAAGCAGCAACTGGATGAAGCGGCCGGCGCACTCCAAGTCAGCCAAGCCAACCACGCCCTCTATGCGACCCGGTCGGCCAAAACCAAAATTCGAGCCCCCTTCGCCGGCATGACCGGCATCCGGCGTGTCTCCCCCGGTGACTTCGTCGGGGTGGGCCGGGATCTCGTGAACCTGGAAGATCTGGACACCTTGAAGATCGACTTCAAGGTGCCTGAGACGCTGCTTCGCCACCTCGCCCCGGGTCAGTCCATCGATCTGACAACAGACGCCTATCCGGGGGACACATTCCATGGCACGGTCTATGTGATCGATCCCCAAGTCGATATGAGCACCAGGTCCGTTCAGGTGCGGGCGAGAATTCCGAATCCGCAGCAGCGGCTCCGACCCGGCATGTTCGCGCAAGTGCTCCTAACGTTCGGGCAGGAAGAACGGGCCCTCGTCATTCCGGAAGAGGCCGTCATGCCGAAACAGGACAAGACCTACGTCTACCTCGCGCAGGACGGAACCGCCCGACAGCGAGAGATCACCCTGGGCACCCGCACCAGAGGTTTTGTGCAAGTGCTGGACGGACTCACGGAACAGGATACGGTGGTCCGGGTCGGCCACCACAAGCTGCAGAACGGCGACCCGATCCTGGCCCTGTCCTCATCGCCTCACTAACGACAACCCATCGGACGTCCCCATGAGACTCTCCGCCCTCTCCATCGAGCGACCTGTCCTCGCCGCCGTCGCGACGCTCCTGCTCATGCTGTTCGGACTGCTCTCCTATTCCCGCTTGCCGGTCCGCGAATATCCCGACACCACCTTCCCCATCGTCTCGGTCATGACCGTGTATCCCAGCGCGGACGCCCAATTGGTGGAAACGGATATTACTTCGGTGCTGGAAGATGCGCTGAGCGGCGTCGAGGGACTCCGGACGTTGCGTTCGACGAGTCGCGAGGGACTGTCCACGATCGGCCTCGAATTCTCCCTGACGCGTAACCTGGACGCGGCCGCCAACGACGTACGCGACCGCGTGACGAGAGTGCAACACCTGCTTCCGCAAGGCATCGAATCGCCCCTGGTGATGAAGGAGGACAGCGACGCCGACGGTATCATGTGGCTGGCACTGATCAGCGACCGCCATACCGAACTGGAAATGACGGACTTTGCCGAACGGCAGCTGAAGGATCGACTGGCACCCCTGCCCGGCGTCTCCAGCGTCATGCTCGACGGAGGACGGCGGTATGCGATGCGCATCTGGCTGGATCCCGACCGGCTCGCGTCCCGCCTTCTCACCGTGCAGGACGTCGAAGACGCGCTCCGGACACAAAACGTCTCCATGCCCACCGGCCGGATCGAAAGCACCCAGCGCGAGTTCAGTGTGCGCATGGGCGGAGGCCTGGAGAAACCGCCGCAGTTCAACCAACTGATTCTGGCCTATCGGGACGGTTATCCGGTCCGGCTGCAGGACGTGGGCGCCGCCGAGATCGGTCCGGAAGACGATCGAAAACTCGTGCGCGTGAACGGCAAACCCGCCATCGGCCTCGGCATCATGAAACAGTCCAAGGCCAATACCCTCGAAGCAGCGCGCGGCGTCAAACGCACCCTCCCTGCGATGGAAGCGTTGCTGCCGGAAGGGATGCAGCTTGTCACGGCATTCGACAGCTCGATTTATATCGAACGGTCGTTACACGAGGTCTACACCTCCGTCGGACTGTCGTTGATCCTGGTCGTGTTGGTGGTGTTCCTCTTCCTGCGCAGCGCACGAGCTACGCTCATTCCCGCCGTCGCCATTCCAGGCTCGATCCTGGGTACGTTCGTCATCATGCAGATGACCGGCAGTTCGATCAACACGATCACCCTCTTGGGATTCGTGCTGGCCATCGGATTGGTGGTAGACGACGCCATCGTCGTGGTGGAAAACGTCTACCGCCGCATCGAACAGGGGTTGAGCCCGACGCAGGCGGCGGTTGAGGGCAGTCGGGAGATCGGGTTTGCCGTAGTCTCAACAACCCTGACACTCGCAGCGGTCTTCTTTCCGATCATCTTTCTGCCCGGTATCGTCGGCCGTCTGTTTGCCGAACTGGGTATCGCTGTCGCCGGCTCAGTGCTCCTGTCCGGGTTTATCGCGCTCACCCTCACCCCGGCCATGTGTGCGCGTTTGCTGGGCAAGACCGTCGGAACCGCATCGCCGCCGCGAGGCTCCGCGCTGGACGCCTCCGCCTGGCTCCGCTGGATGACCCATCGGTATCGTCTCGCCCTGGAGATCGCGTTAAAACGGCCCTCGACCATCTTGAGCGGGGCGGCCCTGTCGCTGATCGTCAGCGCAGTCCTCATGCTGGGACTTCCGAGCGAACTGGCTCCCCTTGAGGATACCGGCTGGTTCGCCGTCCATGTCAGCGCGCCGGAAGGATCCACACTCGACTACACCGACCGATACGCCAGGGACACCGAGGAGACCACCGCACGGATCCCCGAAATGGATTCCTACTATACGGTGGTCGCGCGAGGCTGGAGGCCAACCCTGGTCAACCGGGCCGTGACCTGGGTGACGCTGAAGGATTGGTCCGATCGCAACCGCGTACAGCAGAAGATCGTCGATGACGTGCAACCTGCCCTCTCCGCCATCCCCGGCGCCACGGTCTTTGCCATCAATCCACCCCCGTTCAACCAGGAGGACAGCAAGACACCGGTGCAATTGGTGATCCGCGGTCCTTCGTACGACGTGTTGGACAACATCGTGAGGCAGGTCCGTCACGACCTCACCGGAAACCAGCTGGTGGTCAATGTCGAGAGCGATTTGGATCTGAACAAACCGGAGCTCCGGGTGGATATCAACCGCGACAAGGCCGCGGACCTTGGCATTCCGGTTGAGACGATCGGCAGGACGCTGGAAGTCTTTCTAGGGGGGAGAAAAGCCTCCATGTTCATGCGCGAAGGCAAAGAGTATCCCGTCATCATGCAAACGCGTCCCCACCAACGCGGCACCAGATCCGACATCGAACAGCTGCAGGTGCGGGGCACGCAGGGGGAGTTGATTCCCCTGAGCAACCTCGTGACGGTGCGGGAAACCGTGGCCCCGAAACAGCTGAACCATTACGAGAAACTGAGGGCCGTCACGATCAGTGCGGGAGTGGGGGCGGATTCGACGCTCAGCCGCTCCATCGAATCGCTGGAACAGACGGTACGCAAACACCTACCTCCCGGCGCGACCATCAGTTATGCGGGAGAATCGAAAGAATTTCTGGAGTCGTCGGGCAACCTGCATATGACGTTTTTACTGGCACTGCTCGTCGTCTACCTCATCCTGGCCGCGCAGTTCGAAAGCTTCCGCCACCCGATCACCGTTCTGCTCTCGGTTCCCCCGGCGCTGGCCGGCGCGCTCTTGGCGCTGCTGCTGTTCCGTGGCACCTTGAATATCTACAGCGAGATCGGGCTGATGATTCTGATCGGGCTCGTCACGAAAAACGCCATCCTCATCGTGGAGTTTGCCAACCAGCTGTGCCAGGGCGGCACACCTCCGCGCGCTGCCATCGTCGAGGCCTCCGTGTTACGCCTGCGGCCTATCGTTATGACCACACTGTCCACCATTCTGGCCGCCCTGCCGTTGGCGCTGGCGACAGGGGCCGGCGCAGCCGGACGCTGGCACATCGGTCTGGTCGTGATCTGCGGGCTCGTCCTCTCAACGCTCCTCACGCTCTTCCTGGTGCCGGTGGTCTACCTCCTTTTTGCCGGGACTGCTCCAGTCCGACAGTCCGCAGCGGTGCCCGAGCCATTCCCGGAAGTCCTGCCGCGTCACTCTCCTTCACAAGGCTGACAGCGACGGCCCCTGCAAGGCCGGACTGATGTCTTCAGGATAAACGCGTGAAAGTCGTGGAAAACGGAGGGTCAAAGAGTCTTCCGGCTTAATGGCCGCAAGAACGGCAGGAAACCCGCTTCGAGACAGAGCCGTCGGTGTTCGTTATGCCGACGGCGCGCGAAGGCCGGCGAGCTTGTCGCCGATCCGTTGATGAACGTCAATGCTGTGGACGGCGTCCACGTGATCTCCAACCACCGTGTCCACCGACACGACGCCCGTGGTATGGGCCGACCAGTCGACCGGGCCCTTACCGTGTCTCGCCAAGGTGCTCGTCGTCCACCAGACATGGATCGATGCCTGAACCGGACTGGATCGGGTGACGGTCAAGAACCGTGCAGCCTCCCTCGCCAGCGCATACCCGAGTTTAAGGGATCCGATCGAGGCCTGGGCTTCTTCATCGGAAAGGAAATTCCGTTCCCTGGCCCATTGAATGGCGTACTCCAGACGCTCGTCGTCCGCGAGCGTCGTCAGTCGCTGCTGCAGCGACTCTCGTTCCTGCTGAGGGATCGACTCGAAGTCGCCCTTCCGGTCTCGCCGGATGTAACGCACCAACTCCTCGACAGGAGTTGAATCATCGGCCGCAGAAACGGCCTGATCCGGTTGCGTATCCAAGAGGCCCAGAAACGCAACCGATTCACCGGCCCGTTCCAGCAGCCGCGCTACCGCCAAGGCAAGTACCCCGCCGTTGGACCAGCCGAGGAGATGATAGGGGCCCTTCGGCTGACGTTCGCGAATCAACCGTGCCTGTTGCTCCGCGAGCTGTTGAACGGTCACGTCCTGCCAGCGCATGGTGAAGAGATGGCTCAACGAGAGTCCGTATACCGGACGTTCATTCGCCATCGAGAGCGCGAGCGGGCGGTAAGCCTGAACATGCGTGCCGGTCGGATCAAAACAAAACAGCGGCGGCGCGTGGCCTCCTTCGCGCAGCAGGAGGATCTCCGGCGACAGGTCACGACGCTCCCCTTCGAGGTGCTCAGCCAATGTCGCCAGGGTGGGAAACTGGAACAACTCCATCAACGCCAGCGGCCCATCGACGACGTTCTGAATGCGTGCAATCAACTGGACGGCGAGGAGGGAATGTCCGCCTACATCAAAAAAATTATCATGGAGGCCGATCCGGCCGACACCCAGCACCTCGCTCCACATCGCGGCTAACTGGCGCTGCAACGGCGTTGCGGGAGCCACATACGATTGCCGGCTGACGCCGGACCAGTCCGGTGTAGGTAAGGCCCCTCGATCCACCTTGCCACCCGGTGTCCGCGGCAGCTCGGTCAGCGGGAGCATCAGGAAAGGAACCATATAGTCCGGCAGGGTCGAGGCGAGCCAGCGACGGAGGTCCGGCTCGTCGAACTGTGCGTCCTCTCGAACGACGACATAGGCCACAAGCCTGGTCCGTCCCTCGGCATCGTCCCGTGGAACAACGAGACCGGTTCGCACGTCCGGATGCCGGCGCAATCGCTCTTCGATCTCCCCCGGTTCGATACGGAACCCGCGCAGTTTGACTTGATCGTCAAAACGGCCGTGGAATTCGATGGTGCCGTCGCTTCTGACCAATGCGCGATCTCCCGTCCTGTAGAGTCTCGCGCCGGGCCGACCGCCGAAGGGGTCGGGAATGAACAGGCCGGCGGTCCGTTCCGGATCGGCGAGATAGCCGCGGGCCAGAGTCTCGCCCCCGATATACACTTCGCCGGGTACGTCAAACGGCACCGGCTCGAGGTGCCGGTCGAGGACGTACATAGACCGGCCCGGCAAAGGCCTTCCGATCGGAACCGTATGAAGGGCAAGCTCTTCCCCTGACAGCGAAGGGTCATACAGACTCGCGGTAATGGTTGCTTCCGTCGGACCATAGGCATTCAACCACCGGACGTTGCGGCCGACCCGTCGCCGCCAGCGCTTCAAATCAGATGATGCCACCGGCTCGTTTCCTACGATCAGCAGGCGCACACGTGAGGGCACGGAGCAATCGGCTTGCTCGAACGCGTCCACCCACTGGTGCCAGTAAGAGGCCGGCAATCCTGCCACCGTGACGCGTTGGCGATCGAGAAAGTCCAGAAATGCCGGGATGGAATCGAAGAGACGACAGGGCTGCAGCACCACTGCAGCCCCGGAGATTAAGGTCGTCCATACTTCTTCTGAGGCCACGTCAAAGCTAACGGCCGCGAATTGCAGTACCCGGTCTGCCGGAGAAAGCTCATAGGCAGCCGCAGCGGCCATGAGATGCTGACACAGGGCCCGATGGAAGACCACGACGCCTTTCGGTGTGCCGGTCGAGCCGGACGTATAGATCACGTAAGCGGCTTGCTCCATGGAAATCGGCCTGTCGAGGTTCTCCCCGCTCACTGTGTCCAACTCTGCATTCAGTCGGTCGAGCGACAGAACCGGAACCGGAAATGAATCGGCCTCAGGCATGGCGGTCCCATGCCTGAGAATCAGATCCACGCCCGCATCGACCACCAGATTGTGTTGCCGCCCGGCCGGGTACGTCGGATCGATCGGCACATAGACACCGCCTGCCTTCATGATTCCGAGTAAGGCGACGACCATGTCAAACGAACGTTCCATGGAAATCCCGACCCGCCGTTCCGGCTCCACACCTCGTTTGCGAAGCCATCGCGCCAGGCGGTTACTCTTGTCGTTCAGGTCTCGATAGGACATCACATGGTCTTGCAACACCAGGGCCGGAGCATCCGGCGTCTGCGCCGCCCGACGCTCGATGAGCGCCGGCAGGGACTGCGATGGCTCACTCGACGCATGCGTCCGGTTCACCGCCAGCACCGCTTGCCGCTCCTGCGCGGTCAACAGATGGATCGAGCCTATTCCGGTTCGTATGTCCCCCGTCATTCCGGCCAGCACCTGCTGATAGCGGTCCAGCAGGCGTTCGATCGTCGCAGCCTCGAAAAGGTCGCTATTGTATTCCATCGCGACGAGCAGCCGGCCATCTTGATCTTGAACCGTCATCGACAGGTCAAACTTGGCGGTCGTGGTCTCGATCTCGATCGGCTGAAACTCCAAGCCATGGATGTTCAATTCTGAGACCGGGGCGTTCTGCAGGTCGAACATCACCTGAAAGACCGGCGACCGGCTGACATCGCGCTTCGGCTGCAGCGCGTCCACAAGCTTCTCGAACGGCATGTCTTGATGGGCGTAGGCGTCCAGACAGGCTTCGCGCACGTTGGCCAGCACGTCGGCCATGCTGGAATGTCCAAACACCTTGGTTCGTATGGCCAGCGTGTTGACGAAGAACCCGATGAGGCCTTCGGTTTCCTTCCTGGTCCGGTTGGCGATGGGCGTCCCGACGATGAGATCGGTCTGCCCAGTCATTCTGGTCAACAGGATGAAGAAGGCGCTCAACAGCGTCATGTATAACGTGGCGCCCATCCTGCGACTCAGCGCCGCAACCTCCGCCGAAAGCTCCGCAGGGATGGTGGCGCCGGCCATCGCGCCCCGCGATGTTTGCAAGGCAGGTCTGGGCCTGTCAGTCGGCAATTCCATGACCGGCAGATCGCCGCCCAGCGATGTCCGCCAGAACTCCAGCTCCCGCTTGAGAACGGTCCCGCTCAACCAGGCCCGTTGCCACTGGGAAAAATCTCCGTACTGCAGAGGCAAGTCAGGGAGTGAGGAGGCGCGCCCGGCCGCAAAGGCATCGTAGAGCGCAGTCACTTCCTTCACCAGCACATGGGCAGACCAGGCGTCCGACACGATATGGTGCAACGTGAGCAACAACACGTGTTCGTTCGGCTGCAGCCGGATGAGACTGACCCGCAGGAGCGGCCCGTATCGGAGATCGAATGGACGCTGGGACTCGACGCCGGCCAACCTGACGGCAGCCTGGTCACGCGCTTCGACAGGAAGATGTTGCAGGTCGATCACCGTCACGGGCAGCCGCAGAGATGACGCGACCACCTGCACCGGCACTCCATTGAGACTTTGAAAGGTCGTACGCAACGATTCATGGCGCCGGACGACTTCGTTGAAACTCCGCTCCAGGGCCGTGACGTCGAGCGGTCCGGTGACGCGCAAGGCGATGGGAATGTTGTAGGCCACACCCTCCGGATCCAACTGCGCCAGCACCCACAGGCGTTCTTGCGCAAAGGAAAGCGGGAGCGAACCGGTTCGCAGCCGTGGCTGTATGGGAGGCGGTTGGTCGCCCCCTGCAATCCCCTTTGTCGCATCGATCACCCCGGCTAATTGCGCGATGTCGGGCGACTCAAAGACGGTCCGCAGAGGCAGATCCACGCGAAACGCCTGCCGCAGCCGCGACATGACCTGCGTGGCCAGGAGCGAATGGCCGCCCAAGTCGAAGAAATTGTCATGGATGCCGATCCCCTCTCGTTTCAACACTTCACTCCAGATGGCGGCCAGGATCTCTTCGGTGACCGATCCGGGAGCCACGAACCGGCTCGTTCCGCCCCCCTCGCGGTCCGGCTCAGGTAAGGCGCGCCGATCGACCTTGCCGTTTGCCGTCAACGGCAACGCCGGCAGAGAGGTCACCGCCGTCGGAACCATGTAGTCCGGCAGGTGCGAGCGAAGAAAGTCCTGGATCGCCTGCCTGTCCGGCTCCGTCGTCCGCGCCACGAGGTATGCGGCCAGATACAGTTCCGCGTTCCCGTCCTCCCGTGCCATCACCACGGCATCCTGTACCGCAGGATGCCGTCGCAGCACCGATTCGATTTCGCCGAGTTCGATCCGGAACCCGCGGATCTTGACCTGGTGGTCCGCCCGCCCCAGGAATTCGATCGAGCCGTCCGGCAAACGCCTCGCGAGGTCGCCGGTTCTATAGAGGCGTGCGCCTGGCTGCGACGCATGGGGGTGAGGCAGGAAGCGTTCGGCCGTGCGCTCCGGTTGCTCCCAGTAGCCACGCGCGACACCGGCACCGCCCAGATACAGCTCTCCCGCTGCGCCGACGGGCACCGGCTCCTGCCGTGCGTCGAGGATGTAGGCTTCGAGGTTGTCGATGGGGCGGCCGATGGGTACCGTGCGGGCGAGGCGTACACCCTTGTTGTCGGTTACGACCGTGGTCAACGCACCGACGGTCGTCTCTGTCGGACCATAGTGGTTGACGACGATGCAGGCTGCTTGCCGCCGCACCTGCTCGACCAAGTCCCACGACAGCGCTTCCCCTCCGAACAGGAGAAACCTTCGCGGCCACAAGGCCTGCCCGTCGCCAGTGGCCATGAGGGCCTTGAAATGGGACGGCACGATTTTCAATACGTCGATAGGATGTTCCTGGAGATAGGAGGCGAACAGCCGACCATCGGTCGCGGTCTCATAGCCGATGACATGGAGACAACCGCCGGAGGTCAAGGCGGGAAAAATCGCCGTATGTCCCAAATCAGCGCTCAAGGTGGAAACGGTCGCAAAGTGGAAGGGTTCCCGAAGGTCCAGCTGGCGCGATATGGCCAAGGTGTAATTGGCGAGGTTGCGATGGGAGACCGCAACACCCTTGGGCTGACCGGTCGAGCCGGATGTGTAGATCACGTAAGCCAGGTCGTCCGGTGAGAACGCCAGATCGAGATTGCCGTCTGGTTCGTGCGCAACAGCTTCGCGGATGTCCAAGATCACTCCGTCGAAGACCGGCCGGGCCTGGGCGGATCCGCCCTGGGTCACGAGGAGCCTGGCGCCGCTGTGCGCCATTTGCGGCGCGAGCCGCACAGCCGCATGCGCCGGATCGACCGGCACATAGGCCGCGCCGGCTTTCAGCACCCCCAACATGGCCACGATCATGTCGGCAGAGCGGTCGAGACAGAGGCCGACCCGGTCGCCGGGTTGCACGCCGCGCCGCCTCAGTCCATGAGCCACCCGGTTCGCCTGCCGGTTGAGGTCATCGTAGGACAACCGTCGCTCGCCGGCGACGAGGGCGGGAAATGACGGCCGCCGCGCAGCCTGCGCTTCGATCAAGCGGTGCATCGGCAGGCAAGAGTCCAGCGGGCGGGCCGTCTGGTTCAACTCTCGCGTCAGCCTGATCCGCTCCCGAGTCCCCACGATGTCCAAGTCGTCGATCGCCACCGCGAGACGGCCGGGAATGGTGCGCAGCAGCTCCACATAACGATCGGCTAGGGACTGGACCATCTCGGAGGGGATGCGTTCCCCGTCAATATGCCAGGTCAATGCGAGATCCGCCTCGTCTTCAAGACAGGCGAGCCTGAGTTTGAAGGGCTCGGCGCAGAATGTGCTTCCGGCAAGGGTGATGACGCCGGCGACCGTCCGGTTGGGCTTCGCTCGACGACCATATTCGAATCCGATCCCCTCCCGCACAGCCACCGCCTCCTCATCGTCCTGCTCCGCGGGGTAATAATGTTGCCAATCCTCAGCTTGCCCATGCTCCCGCGCAGCCAAGGCCAACAGGTCCTGCAGCGCCATATTCCCCTCGATTCGAAGGTGCAGCGGCAACCAGCGCTCGAACAATCCGATGCCTCCCTGCAACTCCTCGTAGGGGCGCCCGTCGGTTCGCCACCAGCAGATCAGGTCGCGGCGGCTCGTCAGCCGATAGAGGAGCGCCGACCAACAGGCATATAGAAGGACCGGTAGGGAAACCTGCGCCGTCGCGGCGGCACCCCGCAATCCCTCCGTCTCCATAGCCGAGCAGATACGATGGACCGGGCGAGCCGCAGGCTCCCGGCCTTCCGGACGGCCTGCCTGCTC
Source organism: Nitrospira defluvii (assembly GCA_000196815.1). Taxonomy (GTDB): domain Bacteria; phylum Nitrospirota; class Nitrospiria; order Nitrospirales; family Nitrospiraceae; genus Nitrospira_A; species Nitrospira_A defluvii_A. The sequence goes on along the minus strand of FP929003.1, from coordinate 2,097,272 downwards.
GAAGGGCAACGGCACGGCCTGGTCGCCGGTTGGTCTGCGTCGAGCCCACCAGGCCCTCCCCTGGTCCGCCTCCGCTCCTTCCAGCAGGTCATGGTGCCATTCTGAAAACTGACTATATTGGACAGGCGCCTCTCCCTCCCACCCGCCGTCGTCCCCATCCAGAAGCCGGCCAAGTTCGATCGCCATATTCGACAGTGAGCAGGTATCGGCGCAGAGGCCGGGCAGGTCGAGAACCAACCGCGCGTGGTCATCCGTCAATCGGTACAGGGTGGCCCGTACCAACGGTCGCGCCTCCCAATCCCGGTCGTCCGTTCGATGCGCCGCTTCATTGGCAGCCTGTTCGCGATCGCGCTCATCAGGCAGATGACGAAGGTCGACCCGTCGCCAGAGCACGTCGCTCTCCTCGTTGATCACCTGGAAGGGAACCTTCATGCCGGGTTCCCGGTAGAATGTCGTACGAAGACTATCGTGGCGGGCAATCGTGTGGGCCAGCGCCTTCTGCACCGCCTCATCGTCAAAGACACCGTCCAGCTTGAACAAAGCTCGCGCCTGCCCGACATGACCGCGTGACTGCCACAACCAGAGTCGTTTCTGGTGCGGCGAGAGCCGCAGCCCTTCAATCTCAATGTCCTGATGCATGCCTCCCCCTATGACGTCATGGAGTGAACGGCTGATTGCGCGATCATGTCACCCATCGCCACGACGATCTTGCGGGGTCCCACGAAGGGATCGCGCGCATGGGCCACCAGCATGTTGTCGAGCATGATGAGATCCCCCTCCTGCCAGGGAAACCGCACGGCAGTCTGTTCGTACAACAGGCCGATCTCTTCGACGACCTCATCTTCGAGCTGGGTGCCGTCACCGTAATAGACGTTTCGCGGGAGGGAATCGATACCGAGCATCGACAAGAGCGAGTCACGCACCGCCGGCTCCAAACAGGAGACATGGTGGAGCTGGATCTGGTTGAAGAAGACCGATTCGCCGGTGTCGGGATGTTCGATGATCGCCGGACAGACCTGCTTGGTGCGCAGGCCGTCTTTTTCAAGCCATTGCCAGTCCATGCCGTTCCTGGCGCACAGGGCTTCCACTTCGGCCTTGTCGGAGGTGCGAAATAAATCCTGCCAACTCACATCCACGCCCGGCACGAAATTGCGGACGTACATCAGCTGCTTTTCGCGCAACCGATCACGCAGGTCCGGCCGGAGCCCCTTGAACATCAGCCGGCCATCCACGATCGGCGTCTGCCCCCCTTCCTGCGCCGCCTGCAGGCAAAAGAAGAATTGCTTCTGCGGCCAGCGATGCATATGGGAGCTTTCGTTATGGAAGAGAATCGGTTTGTCCGGCGGATAGGGTGTCGACCCATAGACATGGCGTCCGCTCTTTTCCCGCGGCAGATCTCCGTACTCACCGAACAACTCGCCGCAGAAGGCCTGCGCGACGGACTCGAAATCCTGCACGGTCTTCATCGCGAACCCGCGGAACAGCAGGGCGCCGGACTGCAGCAGTTCGCGCCGCAGACGGGAACGCTGTTCCAGAACCCATCCGGCCAGGTCGACATCGTCCACCGCCGGTGTATAGAGCCACGGCATCGCACGGCCGTCCACGAGCGGCCGACCGCTCACCAACGTGCGCTGGGCCAGCGCGACCGGTTTCGGTTTGATGGCCTTGAACCGTTGCAGCCGCTCGTCGTTTCGCTGTTTTGTATCCATCCTGCGCGCCTCCTTGACCTCCGCGTCATCCATTTCAAGAGTTTCGATCCCGCATTCGGGCGAGCAACCGATCTGCTGCAATAACCGGAGAAATCGCTGCGTCCATCCGGCAATCGTCTGGGACTCGAACAGGTCGCGGCTGAACTTCCAGAGCCCAGCGCAGCCATCCTCCGTTTCTTCCATGAAGAGCCCCACGTCGAACCGCGACACCTCGTGCTCGAACTCCAGCGACTCGACATTCACGCCGGCCAACTGCAGCGAGGGCGGCGGCACGTTTTGCAGGACGAACAGAACCTGGACCAGCGGGTTCCGACCGAGATCCCGCGTGAGCTTGAGCGAATCCACGATCTTTTCGAACGGCACATCCTGATGGGCGTAGGCGCCCAAGGCTGTCTCCCGCACCCGCCCCAAGAGCTGAACGAAGGACGGGTTGCCGCTGAGATCCGTACGCAGGGGCAACAGGTTGACGAAGAACCCCACAAGTTGTTCCGTCTCAGCGCGGTTCCGGTTGGCCACATCCGTACCGACCAGAATATCGGTCTGCCCCGACAACTTGGACAGCAGCAGCTTGAAGGCAGCCAGCAGCGTCATAAACAGCGTCACGCCCTGACGCCGGCTCACTCGCCGCAGCGGTTCAAGAATTTCTCCCGGCACGTGGAACGTGAGACGGCCGCCCCGATAGCTCTGTCGCTCGGGCCGCGCATGGTCGGTCGGCAGCATCAATTGCGGCGGCGTGGAACCAAGCCGCTGCTTCCAGTAGCCGATCTCCCGTTCCAACAGGGCCCCCTGGAGCCATTGCCGTTGCCAGGCCGCGAAGTCGCGATACTGGACCGGCAAGACTGGAAGCAGGGCTTCCGGCTCGTCTCCGGATTGAATACCGGCTCCATCGTTCTCATTCGCCAGGGCGTTATAGATCGTCGCCACCTCGTGAGTCACCACCGCCAGCGACCAGGCATCGGCCGCGATGTGATGGACCGTCACGAGCAGGATATGGGCGTCGGCACTCACCCTGAGCAGGAGTGCACGAATCGGCAGGTCACGATCCAGGTGAAACGGCCGCTGCGCCTGGGCTCCGGCATGGCGACCGATCGCCGTGCCCCGCTCCGACTCCGACAGGGCCGTGAGGTCTTCAACCGGAATCGCAAAGCGGTCGACCTCGACGACCACCTGCCTGGGTTCCCCATCCACGGCCGGAAAGGTGGTGCGAAGAGTTTCGTGCCGGCGTACGAGTGCGAGAAAACTTCGTTCCAGGATTGGATGATTGAGCGCTCCGCCAAGACGAAGGGCGAACGGCAGATTGTACGCCCCGCTCTCCGGGTCCATTTGCGTCAGGAACCAAAGGCGTTGCTGCGCAAACGAGAGCGGCAGATGATCGGTCCGCGGGACCGGCACGAGCGGAGGAATCTGTCCGCTTTCCCCTTCGAGCCCGGCCCGGTCGATAGCCGAGGCAAAGGCCTCGACCGTCGGATGGTCGAACAGCGTCCGCAAAGGCAGTTCGATGCGAAACGCCGTGCGCACGCGGGACATGACTTGCGTGGCGAGAAGCGAATGGCCGCCCAGTTCAAAAAACTGATCCCGCCGCCCGATGCGTTCCAGGCCCAGGATCTCGCCCCAGATTCCCGCGACCAGGTCTTGCGTCGGTGTCGCCGGCGGTTCGAAATCATCGGCCAGCCGGTCCGCGTCCGGTGCAGGCAGAGCCTTCCGGTCGATTTTTCCATTCGGCGTGAGCGGCAAGGAGTGAAGAAACAGGAAGGTGGCCGGCACCATGTACTCAGGCAGGGTCCGCCGCAGGAACAGCCGCAGCCGGTCGGCGTTCACGGTCGCCGTCGTCGCCACATAGGCCACTAACTGCTTGTGCCCCGGTCGCGACTCGGCCACGACCACGACGCAACGGTCTACCTCGGGATGCTGCGCCAGTCTCGCTTCGATCTCGCCCAGCTCGATGCGGAATCCGCGTATCTTGACCTGGTGATCACGACGTCCCACGAATTCGAGCGCGCCGTCCGGCCTGTGACGGGCCAGATCTCCGGTCCGATAGAGCCGGCTCCCCGGCCGGGATGAAAAGGGATCCGGGACGAACGACGCGGCCGTCTTCGCCGGATCACTCAGGTACCCGCGACCCACCGCCACTCCACCCACATACAACTCTCCGGCTACTCCGGCCGGCATGAGATCCAGACGGCGATCCAGAACATACAGTTGCACCCCCTCGATCGGCCGCCCGATCGGCATCCTGAATTCAGCCTCGGCGGGCTGCTCGCGAATGCAGGCGAGCGCCACGTCGTCGGAACATTCCGCCGGACCGTAGGCGTTCACGAGCGGCACGGTCGGGTAGCGGGCGAACCATCGACGCGACAGGTCCGGTGACAGGGCCTCTCCCGTGGGCAGCAACCACCGCAGTCGCGGCAGGGGCGACGACGGGCCCTCCAAGAGGCCGCCCAATAACGAGGGCACCACCTCAAGCACCGACACGCCGCGAACCGAAACCTCAGCCAACAGGCGTTGCGGATCGCGCACCACTTCGTCGGGAATGATCTGAACCTTGGCGCCGCAGAGCAACGGGGTCAGGAATTGCCACACGGAAATATCGAAACATTGTGAAGCGGTCTGGGCGACCACATCGGCGGGACCAAGCGCGAGTGTCGGAATTTTGGTCAGAAGGTGATTCATCATCCCCCGGGTTTCGACCATCGCCCCCTTGGGCACCCCGGTCGACCCGGACGTGAAGATGACATAGGCGAGGCGTTGCTGTGCCGTCACCGGGGTAAGATTGCACTCCCCTTGCGCATCCCTTTCGAAGTTTTCAACTGAAACGAAATCCGGTCCGACACCCGCCGGCAGCATGGTCGCGACCGTCTCAGCCAAGGCCGCCTGCCGGTTCCCGAATATCACGGCCTTCACTCGGGCAGACGCCAGGATCTCCGCCAGTCGCTCACCCGGATGATGCGGATCCAACGGCAGATAGGCACCACCGGCCTTCAGCACGCCCACGATCATCGACAGCAGCGCCGGCCCCCGGTCGTCCAACAGCGCGACAATGCCGTCCGTCCCCACGCCGCGCCTGCGCAGTCCATGGGCAATCCGATTGGCGGAGCGGTTGAGTTCGTCGTAGGTGAGACGGTCGTCGCCGCATTCCACCGCAACGGCCTCCGAGGTTCGTCGCACTTGGGTTTCGAACCGGGTGGAAAAATCCGCGGCCGCCGGCTCACTGCGGTCGCGCCCGTTCCACTCCACCAGCAGGCGGTGACGCTCTGCCTCATCCAGCATCGGCAGGTCTTGTATCGACGCCTCGGGAGACGCCGCCATGGCCGTGAGCAATCGCTTGAGATGCTCCAACATGCGGGCCACCTCCGCGCGCTCGAAGAGCCGCCGGTCATACGACAGCCGCACTCCCATGGACTCGCCCGGATACCCGACCACGGTCATTGGGTAATTCGTGTGCACGCGGTCCTGGTCGTACGAGAGGGCGCGATCGTCCCGTTCTTCGCCGAGACGCGCGTCCTTCGGGGCATTCTCGAACACGAGCAGACTGCGGAAGAGCGCCTGTCCGGACGGGATCTCGCTCCATTGTTGAATGCGGACCAGCGGCGCGTATTCGTACTGCCGGATGCGATAGTTTTCCGCCAACAGGTGCTGAAGCCACGTCATCACCGGCAGATCGGGCGACAGGGTCACACGAAGCGGCAGGGTGTTGATGAAGAGCCCTACGATGTCCTCGACACCGGGCAGGTCGGTCGGTCTCCCGGCGACGGTCACGCCGAACAACACCTGTGCCTCCCCGCTGTAACGCGACAGCAGAATGGCCCAGGCTCCCTGCACAAAGGTGTTCGGAGTCACGTGATGTTGCTGAGCCAAGGTTCGCAGCCGCGCGGACACTTCCGGCGATAACTCCATGAACTCGTCGCGCACTTCGGACCCGCTTGCGGAGGTATCGGGGTCGAGCCGTTCGATCCCCAACGGGGTCGGCGTGGTGAAGCCGGCCAATTCCTGTTTCCAAAATTGCTCAGCCGCAGCCTGGTCCTGTCGTTGCAGCCAGGCGATGTAGTCCCGATAGGGCGGCGGCGGAGGCAGCGCCAGCGTACGCCATTGGATGCAGGCATCGTAGTGGGCAAGAAAATCCATCATCAGCAGCGAGAAGCACCAGTCGTCGGTGAGTATATGGTGGAAGCTCCGCACGATGGCGTACCGGTCATGACCACGGCGGACCAAACGAATGCGCATGAGCGGCGCCTGTTCGAAATCCAGCCCTTCTTTCAATTCCTGCTCCAGCATCTCCCCCATGCGGATCGGTTGCTGCTCGTCACTCATGTCCGCCCAATCCAGGTCCTGAATCACGTCCTCCGCAGCGACACGCCGATGGACGACCTGAAGGGGCGCCTGCAAATCCTTCCACATGAATGAGGTGCGGAGCATCGGGTGCCGGTCGATGACGCGTTGCCAGGCGCGGCCGAAGGCTTCCCGATCCAGACGCCCTTCCCAGGCGTAAAATTGCTGCATGAGGTAAATGCCGGAACCGGGGTTCATCAACGTATGGAACAGCATGCCTTCCTGCATCGGCGACAGCGGGTAACAGTCCTCGATCTCCCCCCAATCCTCACGCCGACCTGCCAGCTCCTCCGGCGTCAACCCGGTGAGCGGAAAGACCGGCATGACAAGAGCCGTCGCCTCCGGCATCGTCTGTGCTGAGGTGGGATCGCCTGCCGTCGGCCGGGTGTCCTCGTGCTGCACCGACGCTTGCCCGGCTTCGATCGGCATGGCCGGTTTCACCTGCGCCACCGCCGCGGCGGCCGCCACCGTTTGATGTTCGAAGAGTTGCTTGGGCGTCAGTTTCACGCCTTGCCGGTTGGCGCGCGCAATGACCTGCAGCGTGCGGATCGAGTCGCCTCCCAGCGCGAAAAAGTTGTCGTGCACACCCACCCGTTCGACCTGCAACACGGTTTGCCAGATGGCGGCGAGGATTTCCTCGGTCCTGTTGCGCGGCGCAACATAGGATGGCAGCGCCGCGGCAGTCTGCTGTCCGGGATCAGGCAACGCGGCCCGGTCCAGCTTGCCGTTCGCAGTCAGGGGAAAGGCGTCGAGAAGGACGAAGTGTTGCGGCACCATGTAGTCCGGCAGGCTATGCGCAAGCCTGGCCCGAATGCCGGCCGTATCCAGCGTCGAGGGTCCGGCCAGATAGGTCACGAGTTGCGGCGTGCCGTCGCCGGTCTCGCGGACCATCGTAACGGCATCGGACACCCCCGGCTCTCGTCGCAGTTGCGCCTCGATGTCGCCCAGCTCGATGCGAAACCCGCGCAGCTTGACCTGATGATCGACACGTCCCAGAAATTCAACCGTGCCGTCGGCTCGCCGCTTCGCCCGGTCGCCCGTACGGTACATCCTGGCTCCAGGCACGCGGCTGAAAGGATCGGGAATGAAACGCTCCGCCGTCGCCTCTGGTCGGCCGAGATACCCACGCGTGACTTGCTGCCCGCCGATGTAGAGTTCTCCCGGCAGACCGAGCGGGACCGGTTGTCCATCGCTGTCGAGCACATGCGCCTGGTTGAAGGAGAGTGGGCGACCGATCGGCACGTCGCTCTCGGATTGGCCCTGCGATGCTTCAACCAGATGGGTCAACACGCCGACCGTCGTTTCGGTCGGGCCGTAGTGATTGACGATCGCGCAGCCGGGCACGAGCCGGCGGATCTCTTGCACGAGGTCACGGCGCAGGGCCTCGCCACCGAGGATGAGGCAACGGGTTGGCAACACCCGTTCTGGTTGCGCCGCATGGAGGAGTCCCCTGAGGTGGCTCGGGACGATCTTCAGGACCTCGACCTGCCGCCCATGCATGGCAGCGGCCATCGCGTCGGGGTCGAAGCCGTCCTCCGTCGAAAGCAGATGCAGGGTACGCCCCGAACAGAGCGCACCGAACAAGGCCGTGTTGCCGAGATCGGCGGCCACCGTCGAGACCGCAGCCATGCTCGCACCGGCGGCCACCGGGTCGAGTTGCAGGATCGCGCGGACATAGGCCGTCACCTGCCGATGTTCCACGGCCACTCCCTTGGGACGACCGGTGGAGCCGGAGGTATAGATCACATAGGCAAGATTCGACGGTGACAGTGGAACGGCCGTTGGCCCTTCGCTACATCCTGCGATCTCCTCCGCTTGACGATCGAGCAGGATCAGCCGTTCCGAAAAATCAGATACGCCCTGTGCCTGGTCGCCCCGGGTGACGATGAGGCGGGCCTGGCTATCGGCGACCATCGCGGCCAGCCGCTCACGGGGATAGGTCGGGTCGAGCGGGACATAGGCGCCGCCGGCCTTGAGCACGGCAACGATCCCGACCACCAAATCCAACGAACGGTCCAGACAGAGGCCGATCCGATCATCCGGTCTCACACCCTGCGCCAGCAGATATCGCGCCAGCGCAGCCGCTCGCCGGTCAAGTTCCTGATAGGTCACCTGCCCCTGCTTGGTCACCACCGCCGTGGCCTCCGGCCTTGCCTCCACCTGGGCGGCGATCAGGTCGTGGATGCAGCGTGCCCCGGTCTCGTCGGACGTGAAAGCTCCGTTCCACTCGATCAGTTGTTTTCGTTCGTCATCCGTCAGCAGAGAGAGGTCTGACAACCTCGCCTCGGGTGCTTCCGCCATGGCTGCGAGCAAGCGATCGAGATGACCCAGCATGCGGGCGATTGCCGCATGCGCAAACCGCCGGTGGGCGTAACAGACGATGAGGCGCAGATCCCGCCCCGGTTCCACCATCAACGAAAGGGGATAGTTGTTGCGTCCCGGCGTGAGCGTATAGACGTCGCCCGACCGCGCGGCCAAGGGCTCGATGCTCAACGATGATGGTTCCCCGTCATGCGAGCCCTCCGGATAACTTTCGAACACGACCAGGCTCTCGAACAGAGGCGTCCCATTGGGGACGTCGCTCCATCGTTGGATATCGCTGAGCGGGGTCCATTCATATTGGCGCAACACCGCGTTCCGCTCCTGCAAGTCACGCAGCCAGTCCCCGAGCGGCTGATCCGGCCGGATGGTCACTCGAATCGGCAGGCTGTTGATGAACAACCCGACCATCTCCTCGACGCCGGCGAGTTCAGGCGGGCGCCCCGATACGGTCGCTCCGAACAGAATGTCGCTCTCTCCGCTGTAGCGATGCAGCAAGAGGGACCAGGCCCCTTGCAGCAGGGTATTCACCGTGACCTTCACTCGCTTCGCCAAGGATTGGAGCGCCTCCATCCTGTCAATCGATAAACCTAAGGACTGCTCGGCAAAGGGCAGAGTCTCGGCTGGAGTGTCTTGCGACGGCGCCTCGATCACGATGGACGTTGGACGCTGAATCCCTGCCAGCATCGCGTGCCAAAATGTTTCGGCCTGGACCAGATCCTGCCGATTGACCCAGCTGATGTAGTCGCGGTATGGCCGCGGCGACTCGACTGTCGGAGCGGCCCCCCGCACCAGCGCCTCGTAGGCCGTCAAGACGTCGCGCAGCACGAGCGCCATACTCCACCCATCCAGAAGGATGTGATGATGACTGTTGACCAACAGCCATTCTCGCTCCGTCTTGCGAATGACGTGCAGTCGCATGAGGGGCGGCCGCAATAGGTCGAGTCCGGCGGCGCGATCGCCATCGAGGAGAGCCGCGAATCGCAACCGTTGCTCTTCCTCCGGCACGCCGCGCCAGTCATGCCGCTCGATGGGCAGAGCGGTCTGCCGACGCACGACTTGCAGCGGCTTCTCCACTCCCTCCCAGACGAACGCCGTGCGGAGCACCGCATGGCGCTCGACCACATGGCGCCAGCCCCCTTCGAAGGCATCGAGCCGCAGATCGCCCTGCAGCCGGTAGGCATATTGATAGAAGTAGGGATCGGCCTCCGCGTCGGCGAGCCGGTGAAACAAGAGTCCCTGTTGCAGCGGGGACAGATAGTACATCGCTTCGATCTGCTGTTTATCGCGCATGATTCCGTTCCATGATCTCAAGAATGTTGTCGAGGGCATCCTGTTCGATTGCAACGTCCGGAAAATCAGACGGGGTATACCCGCCGGCGTCCGGCGCGCAGCAATGGACGATCAGGTTGCACAACCGCTGCCGGTACGAGGCGGCAAGCATTTCGATCGTCGCCGGTTTGATTCGCGCGCGGCTGTAAGTCCAGTTCACGCTCAGCCGCCCCTCCGTGACATCCGCGTTGATGCTAAGTTCATATCGCATCCGGTTCGATGAACCGTGTTCCCTCCCCGTGGGCTCTGACGCCAACCCGAACAGGGCCTGTTCACTGCTGCCTCGATCGAGCTGCCCCAGATAGTTGAAGCAGACCTGCGCCGCCGACTGACGCCGGAGACGATCCGTCTCGGGCGAACGGGCCAGATACCGAAGAACTCCATACCCGACCCCGCCGGACGGCACGGCCCGCAATTGTTCCTTGATCCCTTTCACGACCTCGCCCATCGAGCCGCCCGGAAGCCGGAGCAGGAGTGGAAAGATGCTCGTGAACCACCCGACGGTACGCGAGAGATCGGTCCCCGGAATGACCGGCTCACGGCCATGTCCTTCAAGATCCAGCAACAGCTGTTCCTGGCCCGTCCAGCGATGGAACGTTTGGACCAAGGCCGCCAACAGGAGATCGTTCACCTGGGTCCTGTAGGCAGCCGGCGCTTGCCGCAACAGGGCTTCCGTCTCTTCCCTACTGAACCCGACGTGACAGGTCTCCGCCGAGGCTTCGGTCCGTTCTCCCGCCGGATCATCAAGCGGCAACGAACGATCCATGGACTGGTCCTGTTTGGCCCAGAAGTCCAGCTCACCCAGGAGCACTCCGGATTCAGCCAAGGCCTGTGCCGAATCGGTCCACTGTTTGATCGATGTGGTCTTGGGTGGAAAGACCGGTTGGCCTCCCTGCTCCACGCCATACGCCCGCTCAAGGTCCTCCAGGAGAATACGCCACGACACCCCGTCGACCACGAGATGGTGGGCGATCAATAGGAGCCTGCCGGGCCGGTTCGGCCCCAGATCGAACAGCACCGCTCGAAATAAAGGCCCTTCCTCCAGATTGAGGCTCTGCTGGTACCCTTCGGCCTCGTTGGAGACAGCGGCCGTTAACTCTTGATCGGAGACCCGACTGAGATCGACGGACGACAAAAGATCCCCACATGGAACGCTTGCCTCGATCCTTGCGGTCGGACCGTTCGAGAGGTCGAAGCGGGTGCGCAAGGCATCGTGCTGTTCGATCACCCTCCGTAGCGCGCGCGTCAGCCTGGCCTGATCCGGCGCTTCCGACATGGTGACCATGAGCGACTGGTTCCAGTGATGGGGTTCGGACAGCCGTTGTTCGAACAACCAGCGCTGGGCCTGAGTCATCGGCACCAATCCCGACACCAAACCCTGCTCCGCCTGGATTGTAGGCATGGCAGGCGACTCCAGATTCACCACCGCCGCGAGGCGCTCAACCGTTTGCTGCTGAAATAACTGCCGCGGCGTCAGCAACAGCCCGATTTCCTTCGCCTGCGTGATCACCTGCAGCCCGAGAATCGAATCGCCGCCGAGTTCGAAGAAGTTGTCGTGGCGGCCGACCCGGGCGAGGCCGAGCACCTGGGCCCAGATAGCGGCCAGCTGCTGCTCGGTGGCCGTCGTCGGCTCGGCATAGGCCTGGGTGCGCTGCGCCTCCACCTCCGGCGCGGGCAGGGCCCGGCGATCCACCTTCCCGTTCGGGCTCAGGGGCAGCTGCGCCAGTCGTACGATGACCGCCGGCACCAGATACTCCGGCAGCGTCTGCGCGAGCGCCTGCCGCAAGCCGGCCGCGTCGAAGGGCGGCTCCGGGACCGTCGTCACATACCCGACGAGCCGGGCTCCGCCGGGACCGTCCCGGCGCGCCAGCACCACGGCCTCCCGGATCCCCGGCTGCTGCCGCAGGGCCGCCTCCACTTCGCCCAACTCGATGCGCACGCCCCGGATCTTGACTTGATGGTCCAACCGCCCCAGGTATTCGATGGCGCCGTCGGGCCGGTACCGCACGAGATCGCCGGTCCGATAGAGCCGCTGCCCCGGCTGCTCACTGAAGGGGTCCGGCACAAACCGCGCGGCCGTCAGGTCCGGCCGCCGATGGTAGCCCCGCCCCACCCCGATCCCGCCGATGTAGCACTCCCCCGGCACGCCGATCGGCACCGGTTCGCCCTGGGGATCCAGCACATAGATCTGGAGATTCGCGATGGGCCGCCCGATGGGCACAGTAGCGGCGGGGGGCGTCGGACAGGTCCAGGCGGTGACGTCGATGGCGGCTTCGGTGGGGCCATAGAGGTTATGCAGGGCGACCTCCGGCAGCCGCTGCTGCACCCGCGGCGGCAGCGTAGCCGGCAGGGCTTCGCCGCTACAGAGCATCTGCCGGAGGCTCCGGCAGGTCTCGACGCCGGGCTGGTCGATGAAGGCCTGCAACATGGGCGGGACAAAGTGCAGGGTGGTGATGCCCTGCTCCACGATATGCTGGATCAGCCGGGCCGGGTCCTTGTGGGCGCCGGGCTCGGCCATGACCAGTTCGGCGCCGACGAGCAGCGGCCAGAAGAATTCCCACACGGAGACGTCGAAGCTGATCGGGGTCTTCTGGAGGACGCGGTCCGCCGGCGTCAGCCCATAGGCCTCTTGCATCCATTGGAGCCGGTTGCGGAGGCCCGCGTGGCTGTTGCCGGCGCCTTTCGGCTGCCCGGTGGAGCCGGAGGTGTAGAGGACATAGGCCAGCTGCGTTCCGGTGGTCGCCTGTACCGGCGGGGTCGGGGGATACCCGTCGAGGGTGGTGCGGTCCCGATCCAGGCAGAGGGTCGGGCCGTCGTGCGCCAGGCGCGCGGCCTGGACGGCGTCGGTCAGCAGCAGCGCGGCCTGGCTGTCCTGCAGCATGTACCGCAGCCGCTCGGTGGGATAGGTCGGATCCAGGGGCACGAAGGCGGCGCCCGCGTACCAGGTGCCGAGCAGCGCCACGACCAAATCCACCGACCGTTCCAGCGCCACGGCGACCAGGCCTTCCGGGCCGATCCCGCGCGCCTGGAGCGCTTGGGCGAGTCGGGACGCCTGCGCGAGTAAGGCCGCATAGGTCACCGTCGTCCGGCCGGCCCGCACGGCCACGGCCTCCGGCGTCCGCGCCGCCTGCGCCGCAATCTGCGCCGGCACCGCCCCCGCCGGATACGCCCGCCCCGTCCGGTTCCACGCCTCCACCACCTGCGACCGCTCCGCCGCCGCCAGCAGCGGAAACTCGACCAGCTTCCGTTGCGGTTCCGCCGCGAGACCTGCAAGCAGGGTGAGGAAATGGTCGGCCATGCGGCCGATCGTGGCCGCTTCGAAGAGATCGAGATTGAATTCGAAAAAGCCGGTGAGTCCCTCCGGGGCCAGCGTCATCTCCAACGACAGGTCGAACTTGGCGCTCCCGGGATCGACCTCGACCGCCTCGATCGTGAGACCCGGAATCTCCATCGCCTGCCGCCCGAGCGTCTGCAGGGCGAACATCACTTGAAAGAGCGGTGCATGGCTGAGATCACGCTCCGGTTTGAGCGCATCGACCACCTGCTCGAACGGCACGTCCTGATGGGCCTGAGCGCCCAGCACCGTTTCCCGCACCCGCTCGAGGAGGTCGACGAACCGAGGATTGCCGCTCAGGTCGGTACGCAGCACCAAAGTGTTGACGAAGAAGCCGATCAACTCCTCCGTTTCGAGGCTGGTGCGATTCGCAATCGGCGTCCCGATGGAGAGATCCACCTCGCCGCTGTAGCGATGCAGTAGAACCTGGAAGGCCGCGAGCAGGGTCATGAACAGGGTGGTGCCCTGTCGACGGCCGAGTGTCTGCAGCGTGGAGGTCAGCTCCCGGGGGATCGTGAAGGTGTGTCGCGCACCGCGGAAGGTCTGGACAATAGGACGGAGATGGTCGGGTTGCAGGCTCAGCATAGACGGCGCTCCCGCGAGCGTCCGCTTCCAATATTCCAACTCGCGTTCCAGTACGTCGCCGGTCATCCACCCGCGCTGCCATTGCGCATAATCGGCGTAGTGCAACGTTGAAGCCGTCCATGGAACAGGCTGATCCGCGCGCAAGGCGTCGTAAGCCGCAACCATGTCCGACAGCAACAGATTCAACGACCAGCCGTCGGCAATGACATGGTGCAGGGTCACGAGCAACAGATGGTCCTGTTCGCTCAATTGCACCAGCTTCACGCGCCATAAGAGGCTGCCTTCCGGGGCGAAGGGCCGTCGAGCCTCGTCTGCGGCCAGATCGGCGACGTGCTGGTCCAAAGAAACCCCGGGCGCCGGATCGGCAAACTGTCGCTCGAATGGAAGCGTTGGAGACTCCGCTGTCACTTGCACCGGGCGGCCCTCGGCACGGAGAAACCGCGTGCGTAACTGGTCATGCCGCATCGCGACGGCTCCGAAGCTGCCACGCAACGCGTCCACATCGAGCGGCCCCCGGAGCCGGAGTCCGAACGAGAGGTTGTAGAGCCAGCTCTCCGGATCCAGCTGCGCCAGGAACCAGAGCCGCTGTTGCGCAAAGGACAACGGAGCGGGCCCTTCTCGACGCCCGGCCGTCAAGGCGGGAACCTGTCTGCCGTTTCCTTCCGCGCGAACCCGATCCACCGTCGCGGCCAGGTCGGCGACGGTCGGACATTCGAAGGCGGCCCGCAATGGAAGCTCGATCTGAAACGCACTCCTGATACGGGAGACCACCTGGGTGGCCAAGAGGGAATGCCCCCCAAGCTCGAAGAAATGGTCCCGCACCCCCACCCGCTCCAGGCCGAGGATGTCCGCCCAGATGCCGGCCAGCAACTCTTCCGTGACGCTCCGGGGCGCCACGTAGATTGATCCGCCGGCGCCATCCAGGTCGGGAGCGGGCAAGGCCTTCCGGTCCACCTTGCCGTTCGGTGTCCGCGGCAGCGCATCGAGCGTCAGGAAGATCGACGGCACCATGTACTCGGGGAGCTGCGTCTGAAGCGCCGTTCGCAGCTGTTCGCTGTCGATCGACCGCCCGTCCTGCGGCACGACATAGGCGGCCAACCGCCGCTCCCCAGGACGATCTTCGCGGACGATGACCGCCGCTTCGCGAACCTCGTCTTGATCGGTGAGACAGGATTCGATTTCACCCAGCTCGATACGGAATCCGCGGACTTTGACCTGATGGTCCATGCGTCCTACGTATTCGATCGTGCCGTCGGGACGGTAGCGGGCCAGGTCGCCGGTTCGATAGAGCCTCGCCCCCGGCTCAGTTGAGAAGGGATCCGGCACGAACGCCTGCGCCGTGCGGAGCCGATCCTCCACATATCCACGACCGACGCCGACCCCGCCGATGCACAATTCCCCCGAGACCCCAAGCGGGACCGGCGCAAAAAACCGATTGAGGATATAGAGCCGCAGGTGCTGGATGGCCCGCCCGATCGGGACCCTGACGGCATCCTCCGGCGGCGGGGCCAGAATGGGATGGACGGCCACATCGTCGGCACATTCCGCCGGGCCGTAGGCGTTCATCAAGGGAATGTCCGGGTGGCGCTCGAACCAGCGGCGGCAGAGGGCCGGCGGCAGGGCCTCGCCCGTCGGCAGGACCCAGCGCAGGCGCGAGAACCTCCGCTGGGATTCAGACCGGTCGCCCGCATCCAGTAAGGCCTGCAGCACCGCGGGTACGGCTTCATAGATGGTGACGCCGGCCTCGTCCAGGTGCGCGAGCAACCGTGCCGGCTCCCGCACCAATTCGTCGGACACGATATGGGTCCGCGCGCCGCAGAGCAGCCCGGTCAGGAATTGCCAGACTGAAATGTCGAAACATTGCGATGCGGTCTGCGCGATCACACCCGTCGGCCCGATCGACAGGGAGGTCAGCTTGCTCTCCATGTTGTTGAGCATGCCGCCCATCGTGACCATCGCCCCCTTAGGGACGCCGGTCGATCCGGACGTGTAGATGACATAGGCCAGCTGATCCATCCGAGAGGGTATCGGGCGATCATCGTCGCACCCCTGTCCCGACCACAGGTCGTCCAACGTCAGCACCAGCGGGCGGGACGCTGCCGGCATCGCCGACAGCACTTGGTCGAGGTAGGCCTTCAGCCCATACGAAGTCACGACGACAGCTACGCGGCTCAACTCCAGCAGCCGCGCGATGCGCGCGACCGGATGGTGCGGATCGAGGGGCAGATAGGCGGCGCCGGCCTTGAAACAACCCACGATCATGGTCAGGAGGTCCGGACCCCGCTCATCCAGCAGGGCCACGATCGAGTCCGGGTCGATTCCGGCCGTCCTCAGATGCTTCGCCAGTCGATTGGCCCGGCGGTTCAACGCCTCATAGGTCAACGACCCGTCGCCACAGGTCACCGCTACGGCTTGCGGGTTCCGCCTCACCTGCGCTTCGAAACGCGTCGCGAAACTGCGCTCGTCCCGAGGTCCTTCCGTCTGGCCGGTCCCATGCGCCAACAGCGATGCCCGTTCCTCATGATCCAGCAACGGCAGGTCGCCGATGCGGGCGTCCGGCCGCATGATAAGACCTTCCAGGATGCGCTTGAGGTGCCCGATCATCCGGAGGACCGTCTCCGAATCAAACAACCGGCGGTCGTAGGAGAGCTTGAGTCCCAGTTCCTTGCCAGGCCAGCCCATGACCGTCATGGGATAGTTCGTGTGGACCCGATACTGCTCTTCCTCGGCCCGGAACATGATCCGCCCTTCGCAGAGCGCCGGGTCGACCGGCGCGTTCTCGAACACGAACAGGCTGTGAAAGAGGGCTTCTCCGCGCGAAACCTTGCTGGAGCGTTGAATCTGAATGAGCGGGGTATATTCGTACTCACGAAGCCGGATGTTCTCCGCCAGCAAATTCTTGAGCCAGGCCAGCACCGGCTGTTCCGGCGAGACCGAGACCCGCAGAGGCAGGGTATTGATGAACAACCCCAGCACCGATTCGACACCCAGGAGTTGCGTCGGACGACCGGCCACCGTGACCCCGAACAATACGTCCCGCTCTCCGCTGTAATATGCGAGCAGAATCGCCCAGGCCCCCTGCACGAAGGTGTTGGGCGTCACGCGATGTTGTTGCGCCAGGGTTGTGAGTCTCGCCGTCAGGTCGGGACTCAAATGAACGCAGTGGTCCGCCGCATCGTCGTTTTGATCGGCCAATCCTTGCGGCGGGCGGTCGTAGGCGAGCGGCGTGGGTGTGGAGAAGTCGCGCAGGTAGTCGCGCCAAAACCGGTTCGCGTCATCCAGATCCTGTTTTTGCAGCCAGGCGATATAGTCCCGATAGGGCCTGGGCTTCTCCGCCCGGCAGACGAGGCCTTGAGCGCAGGCTTCGTAGTGAGCCAGGAAATCCATCAGCAGCGGTGAGATGCACCATTCATCGAGCAGAATGTGGTGAAAACTATGCACGAACTGATAGGTGCGATCGGTCAGGCGGATCAACCGCAGGCGCATGAGCGGCGCCTTGCCGAAGTCGAACCCCTGCTCCAGTTCCTGCTGCAGCAGGGCGTCAAGGTCGGCCGTCTGCTCCGCCCGTTCCTTCCCCTTCCAGTCCATGACATCGAGCGGGACCTCGATCTCCTTGTGGACGGCTTGCAAGGGACGCTTCTGACTTTTCCAGACAAAGGAGGTGCGCAGAATCGAATGACGCGCGATGACCTGTTCCCATGCCTTCCGAAACAGCTCGGCGTCCATCTCCCCTTCCACGTAGTAACGGTTCTGCATCAGGTAGATGCCGGTGCCGGGATTCATCAGCGTATGGAACAGCATGCCCTCCTGCATGGGAGAGAGCGGATAAATTGCCTCGATGTTCTTGAGCCCTCCGCTCGCCGCGCGTTCGGCCGTTCCCTGCTCGATCCTGTTCGCCTGCATGCCTATCCAATCTCCTTCAAGAGGTTCTCCATCTCCTCGTCGCTCAATTCCACGTCCACAATCCCATCCGCCCGCTTCTCATCCGGCAACGGGGGCATGGCCTCGGCGGTTCCGATCACCGCGACGGCAGCGGCCGACGCGATGGTCGGATGCTCAAAGAGTTGCTTCGGAGTCAGCGTGATGCCCTCACGGTGAGCCTTGGCGAGGACCTGTAAACTTGTGATCGAATCGCCGCCGAGTTCGAAGAAGTTGTCGTGGCGGCCGACCCGGGCGAGGCCGAGCACCTGGGCCCAGATAGCGGCCAGCTGCTGCTCGGTGGCCGTCGTCGGCTCGGCATAGGCCTGGGTGCGCTGCGCCTCCACCTCCGGCGCGGGCAGGGCCCGGCGATCCACCTTCCCGTTCGGGCTCAGGGGCAGCTGCGCCAGTCGTACGATGACCGCCGGCACCAGATACTCCGGCAGCGTCTGCGCGAGCGCCTGCCGCAAGCCGGCCGCGTCGAAGGGCGGCTCCGGGACCGTCGTCACATACCCGACGAGCCGGGCTCCGCCGGGACCGTCCCGGCGCGCCAGCACCACGGCCTCCCGGATCCCCGGCTGCTGCCGCAGGGCCGCCTCCACTTCGCCCAACTCGATGCGCACGCCCCGGATCTTGACTTGATGGTCCAACCGCCCCAGGTATTCGATGGCGCCGTCGGGCCGGTACCGCACGAGATCGCCGGTCCGATAGAGCCGCTGCCCCGGCTGCTCACTGAAGGGGTCCGGCACAAACCGCGCGGCCGTCAGGTCCGGCCGCCGATGGTAGCCCCGCCCCACCCCGATCCCGCCGATGTAGCACTCCCCCGGCACGCCGATCGGCACCGGTTCGCCCTGGGGATCCAGCACATAGATCTGGAGATTCGCGATGGGCCGCCCGATGGGCACAGTAGCGGCGGGGGGCGTCGGACAGGTCCAGGCGGTGACGTCGATGGCGGCTTCGGTGGGGCCATAGAGGTTATGCAGGGCGACCTCCGGCAGCCGCTGCTGCACCCGCGGCGGCAGCGTAGCCGGCAGGGCTTCGCCGCTACAGAGCATCTGCCGGAGGCTCCGGCAGGTCTCGACGCCGGGCTGGTCGATGAAGGCCTGCAACATGGGCGGGACAAAGTGCAGGGTGGTGATGCCCTGCTCCACGATATGCTGGATCAGCCGGGCCGGGTCCTTGTGGGCGCCGGGCTCGGCCATGACCAGTTCGGCGCCGACGAGCAGCGGCCAGAAGAATTCCCACACGGAGACGTCGAAGCTGATCGGGGTCTTCTGGAGGACGCGGTCCGCCGGCGTCAGCCCATAGGCCTCTTGCATCCATTGGAGCCGGTTGCGGAGGCCCGCGTGGCTGTTGCCGGCGCCTTTCGGCTGCCCGGTGGAGCCGGAGGTGTAGAGGACATAGGCCAGCTGCGTTCCGGTGGTCGCCTGTACCGGCGGGGTCAGGGGATACCCGTCGAGGGTGGTGCGGTCCCGATCCAGGCAGAGGGTCGGGCCGTCGTGCGCCAGGCGCGCGGCCTGGACGGCGTCGGTCAGCAGCAGCGCGGCCTGGCTGTCCTGCAGCATGTACCGCAGCCGCTCGGTGGGATAGGTCGGATCCAGGGGCACGAAGGCGGCGCCCGCGTACCAGGTGCCGAGCAGCGCCACGACCAAATCCACCGACCGTTCCAGCGCCACGGCGACCAGGCCTTCCGGGCCGATCCCGCGCGCCTGGAGCGCTTGGGCGAGTCGGGACGCCTGCGCGAGTAAGGCCGCATAGGTCACCGTCGTCCGGCCGGCCCGCACGGCCACGGCCTCCGGCGTCCGCGCCGCCTGCGCCGCAATCTGCGCCGGCACCGCCCCCGCCGGATACGCCCGCCCCGTCCGGTTCCACGCCTCCACCACCTGCGACCGCTCCGCCGCCGCCAGCAGCGGAAGGAGACCCAGGCGCGCATGAGGGTTCTGTATCATGGCCGTGAGCAGCGTCTCGAGCTGCCGCACCATGCGGGTAGCAGTCTCGTCGCGGAACCGGTTCCGGTGATACCAGAGCGAGAGCGTCAGTTCCTGTCCGGGTAACACGTTGAGCGTCAGGGGATAATTCGTCTGTCCTTGGAGTGTGACCGCGTGAATGGTGAGGCCCGTTGTTTGCTCCAACGACTCATCCAACGGGTGGTTGTCGAAGACGATGAGACTCTCGAAGAGGGCTTGCCCGCGAGGCACGCCGCTCCAGCCTTGGATCTGCACCAGGGGCGTCTGTTCAAATTGCCGTAGTTCACTGTTGTGCTCCAGCAGAGCTCGCAGCCATTCAGAGAGGACGGCGTCCGGAGCCACCCGGACCCGCAGCGGAAGGGTGTTGATGAATAGACCGACCATCCGTTCGATCCCGGGCATGTCGGCAGACCGGCCGGACACGGTCGTACCGAACAGCACCTCCGACTCTCGGCTGTACCGGCTCAACAACAGTGCCCACGCGCCCTGCACGAGGGTATTGAGCGTCACATGATGCCTCTGTGCGAACAGGAGCAACTGCGCGCTGGCCTCGGGCGACAGCGTGATGGCGGCGGTGCCGCTTGAGCGTTGTTGACCGGCCTCTTCGGGCGCGACCTCTTCGCCCAGAACCGTCGGCGTCGTGACTCCCTTCAAGGCCGTACGCCAAAATCGCTCGGCCTCGGCCTGATCCTGTCCAAGAAGCCGAACGATGTGATGCCGATAGGGCACGACAGGTTCGAACAACGGAGCCGCTCCTCGCCGCAAGGCTTGGTATGCCGTCAAGACTTCCTGCAACAGAATCGGCAGACACCATCCGTCCATGAGGATGTGGTGGTGCGTCCAGAGCACGTCGTAGGAGTCCCGGCCGACGCGAAACAACAGGATCCGCATCAAGGGCGGCCGTTCGAAGTCGAAATCCGTCAGCCGATCCTCCTCCACCAATCGGCTGAACCGGGCCGCCCGGTCGCTGGGTGAACCGTCCTGTCCATCCACCTCGCGCCACGCAATCTCGGCGGCCGGCAGCACGATCTGAATCGGCGACGACACTTCCCGCCACAGAAACCTCGTCCGTAACAGCGGGTGACGAGCGACGGTCTGCTGCCACGCCTCGCGGAACGCCGGCACGTCCAGTTCGCCCGCCATCCGCCAACTCATCTGCTCGATATAGACGCCGGAGGCCGGGGCATACAGACTATGAAAGAGAAGCCCCTGCTGCAGAGGGCTCAGCGGGTAGACATCCTCATAATTCGCGCAGGCGGCCTTCGCCGCCGCGCCCGTCGCCGCGTCGACCAGTTCAGCCGAGAGCTCTTCGTCAGTGATCGCCGGAGGGACTTCGATCGACTGCGCCAGCAATGCTGTCAGTTCCGCCACAGTCTGATGTTGGAAGACCTGCCGCGGCGTCAGGTTGAAACCGGCCTGCCGGGCCCGGCTCACCACCTCGAGACTTAAAATGGAATCGCCGCCGAGCTCGAAAAAGTTGTCGTGGATTCCGACCCGATCCCGTTGCAACACCTCCGCCCAGATCAGCGCCACCTGCGCTTCAACTGAGTTACGGGGGGCCGCGTAGCCCTCGTCACCCGGGTCGTCGGGAACCGGCAACGACGCTCGATCCACCTTGCCGTTCGGCGTGCGGGGAAGAGCATCAAGTCGGACGAACCGCGACGGGATCATCACTTCAGGCAATTGAGAGCGTAGCGGAGCGCGCCATGTCTCGATCGACGACGCCGCCTGGTCGCTCGTCACGACATAGGCCACCAAGCGTTTCTGGCCCGGCCGATCTTCTCGCACCACCGTGACGGCGTCCCGAACTCCCGCCAGCTCCCGAAGACGCGCATCGATTTCTCCCGGTTCGATCCGCACCCCGCGCAATTTGATTTGATGGTCCACCCGGCCAAGAAATTCCAGGCTGCCGTCTTTTCGACGGCGCACCAGGTCTCCGGTTCGGTAGAGGCGCGCACCAGGCTCCGTTCCGAAGGGGTCGGGCACGAAGGCGGCAGCCGTGCGAGCAGGATCCTGCAGGTAGCCCCGTCCGACCCCGATGCCGCCGATGCAGAGTTCACCGGGCACTCCGACCGGCACCGGCGCCAGCCATCGATCCACCACGATGAGTCGCGTCCGCCGAATGGGCCGCCCGATCGGCATACAGAGCTCATCGGCAGCCGGAGGCGAGGCGATCGTCGCCGTCGCGACGTCATCGGCACATTCGGCCGGGCCATAGGCATTCACCAGCGGCACATGGGGGTACCGTCGCAGCCACTCGCGGCAGAGCGGCGGCGGCAGCGCTTCACCCGTAGGCAACAGCCACCGTAACGATCGCAGGGGGACGTCGGCTGCTTGTGGCCCATCCACTATGCCCTTGAGCAGCGCCGGCACAGTTTCTGCGACGGTGACCGCATCGCGTTCGAGACAGATCACGAGCCGCACCGGATCACGGGCCTCGTCATCCGGCACGATCAGGGTCCGTCCACCGCAGATGAGCGCGGCCAGGTGCTGCCAGACGGAAATGTCGAAACAGGCCGAGGCCGTCTGTGCGACGACGTCATCGGCACCCAGCCCCAACGAGTCCCGCTTGCTCCAGAGGTGGTTCATCAAGCCTCGCTGCGTCACCATGGCGCCCTTGGGAATGCCGGTCGAGCCGGAGGTGTAGATGACGTAGGCCAATTGGTCCGGCGAGCAGATACAGGGAGGAGGCGACGCGTTCTCTGTATTTCCCTCACAGTCCTCGATAGCGAGCAGAATCGTGTCGCCGGATGCGAACCGCGGAGAGGACTCCGCGACACGAGCGCGATAGGACTCACTCGCCATGACAACGGACGCCGCGCTCGAGTGAATCAATTCGCCCCAACGGGCCGGAGGGTGGGAGGGATCCAGCGGCAGGTACGCCCCGCCCGCCTTCAACACCCCCACGATGGCCGTGAGGAGACCAATGCCGCGGTCCAGCAGCAGGGCGACGATCTTGTCCGGGCCGATGCCGGAGACGGTCAGTGCGCGAGCGATCCGCTCGGCCTCCCGATTCAACTCGGCATACGTCCTGATTTCCCCCCGGCATTCGACGGCAACGGCATCCGGACTCCGCTCGACTTGGGCCGAGAATGCGGCGGCAAAGTCGAAACACTCGTCTGTGACGCGGTCATCAGGCCCGACCAGCAGAGCCTCTTGCCGCTCTTCGACCGACAGAAGCGGCAACTCATGCAGTCTGCAATCCGGCGTCTCGACGATGCCGGCCAACAGGGTCTGGAAATGTCCGGCCATGCGGGCAACGGTCGCCGCATCGAACAGATCGGTGTTGTATTCGAGGGCTCCCTCCAGGCCCGCCTCCGTCTCGGCCATGTCCAGCGAGAGATCGAACTTCGCGGCTGCCGCATCGACCTCGGTGATCTCGACGTGCAACCCGGGCAAGCGAACGGCTTCAGCCAACGTCGTCTGTAGCGCAAACAACACCTGGAAGAGCGGCGAATGGCTCAGGGCCCGCGCGGGCTTCAACGCATCGACGAGTTCCTCGAACGGCAACTCCTGATGCTCCTGCCCTCCGAGCACGACTTCACGGACCCGTTCGAGCAACTGCGGGAAGGTCGGATTTTGCGAAAGATCCGTACGCAGGACGAGGGTATTCGCGAAAAAGCCGATGAGATCTTCCGTCTCGCGTTTGGTCCGGCAGGCAATGGGGGTGCCGACACAGACATCGCCGATGCCCGTATAGCGCATGAGCCAGGTCTGGCACGCGGCCAACAGGGTCATGAAGAGAGTCACGTTGTGGCGCCGGCTGAGTTCCCGCAACCCGTCGGCCACGAACTGCGGCAGAGTAAAGACATACCGGCTGCCCGACGACGTTTGCACGGCCCCGCGCGGACGGTCGGTCGGGAGTTCGATGACCGGGAGGTCTCCAGCCAGGTGCCGGGTCCAATAGGCCAGGTGCCGATCGAGGACCGCTCCCTGCAGCCACCCGCGTTGCCATTCCGCATAGTCCGCATATTGGATGGGGAGCGCAGGCAAGGGGGCATCGGTCTCCTCCACCGCCTCGACATACAGCTGCGCAAATTCCCGCGCCAGGATCTGTGCCGACCATCCGTCACACACGATATGGTGCAGAGTGACGACCAACAGATGATCATCGTCTGCGATGTCGAACAGGCGTAACCGGAGCAGCGGCGCCTGCTGAAGATTGAACGGACGTTGCGCTTCGTCACGCGCGGCGACCAGGATGGCTTCCGGTTGATTCGCCACCAGGTCGGTCTCCAATGTCACTCGACCAACGGTCGCGATGATCTGAACCGGCTCCCCGTGTTCGGTGCTGAAGCTCGTGCGCAGGACTTCATGCCGTTCCACGATGCGGTTGAAACAATCCACCAGGAGCCGGCGATCCACCCGCCCCTTCATCCGCACAGCAATGGCCGTGTTATAGGAGGCGCTCTCCGGTTCCAACTGCGAAAGAAACCAGAGCCGCCGTTGCCCGAAACTCATGGGAAACAGGTACTGCTCCGGCTCCGATCCATGAACATCGGCCAGCGGGTCTTGCGTCTGATCGTGGGGCATTAGCATGGACGACCGACTCTGCAAGATTCCGCCATGGCCACCAGAATCTTCCGCCGGCCCTTGAAAGGCGTGCGGCCATGGGCGGCCAGCATGTTGTCGAGCATCATCACATCGCCCTCCTGCCAGGAGAATTGCACGGCCACGCTCCGATAGACGTCGCGAATTTCATCCAGCAGATCGGACTCGATCGGGCTGCCGTCTCCGTAACAGGCATTTCGGGGCAGGTCTTCCTCCGCCACGACGGCCAACAGGTCCTCACGCACCGCCGGTTCCAGATTGGAGACATGAAACAGATGCGCCTGATTGAACCAGACCGTTTCGCCCGTCAGGGGATGGACCGCGATCGCCTGCGCCACCTGCCTGGTGCGCAATTCGCCGTCGGCTTTCCACTCGTACAGAATTCCATTCGTCCGGCAGAATGCTTCCACCACCGCAGGGTCTTCCGTGTTGAACACCTTTTGCCAGGGCACATCCAGGCCGTTGCCATAGTTGCGCACATACATGATCTGATTCCGGTTGAAGCGTTCCCGGATGCAGGCCGGAATCCGGCGATAGACCTCTCGGCTGTCCGCAATCGGGGTGTAGCCTCCCTCCTCGGGGGCCTGCCCGCAATAAAACCAGATCTTCATCGGCCATTCCCTCGTATAGGCCTGTTCGTTGTGGAGCGGGATATGTTGATGCGGCGGGTATTCGGTTGAGGTGTAGACCTGTCGCTGCACGCGCGACCGGGGGGTCGAGCCGAATTCGTAGGACACCAACGACGACGTGAACCCGCCGACGAACGACTCGAAGTCCGCAACGGATCGGATCGGCAAGCCGCGGAAGAGCAGGCCACCGCTGACCGGCAGAAATGCCTCCGCATAGTGGCGCGCGGCGGCGAGGTAGCCGTCCAGTGCTCTCTCCTCCACCGGTGTCACCACCAGGGGAAGACTGCCGTCGGACGAGAGGGGCTCGATCATGAGACCGCCGTTCCTCGTCACCATGCCGTTCACTCCGGGACGCGTTCCGCAGGACGCTCCTGACTCATGGTTCATCGAATACCTCCCCCTCATGGTTGAATGCCTGCGTGCTGCCGACCGTCTGCCTCACAGCCGCGGCGACATGTGCGGTTGCAGAAGCAACATCACGGCCTCCACCACCGCCGCTTGAGCGGTGCGGACAAAAAAGTGATCGCCTTGGAACAGCCACAGTTGGAATCCCCCGGTCGTATGCGCGCTCCAGGGAGTCAGCTTATCGACCGCGACGGCCCGGTCGGCCATGCCTCCGAATGCCGAGATGGCGCAGCCCAACGGCGATTCCGTGCGATGGCGGTAGGTGTCGCGCAGGGAGAAATCTGCACGGAGCGTCGGCAGGACCAACTCCATCATTTCGGTATGCTCCAGGATCTCACGCGGCGTGCCGTTGAACCGTCGCATCCGTTCGAGAAACTCGCCGTCCGGCAACTCGCTGAGGCGGTCGTCGTCGGTCAACTCCGGCGCAGGGCATCCGGAGACGAAGAGGTGCACGGGTTCAACGCCGTAACGGCGACGCAGTTCACGCGCGAACTCGAAGGCGACCAGTCCTCCGACGCTATGACCGAAGAGGGCGAAAGGCCGGTCGAGAGACGGTTCGATCACATCGGCCAACTCCGCCACCAGCCGACGAAGGTCGCCGATCGGCGGTTCCTTCATCCGCGCCTCCCTGCCCGGCAGTTGCACGGCACAGATCTCGACCTGCTGAGAGACCTCCAACGGCCAACCACGGAACAGCGACGGCCCGCCCCCCGCATAGGGGAAACAGATCAGCCGCAGACCATCACCGCGACGGCATGTGACGATCCAAGGCCGCCGATCCGCCGCCGTCAGCATGGGGCCGCCGTCTTGTCCGCCTGTTCGGCCTGCTCCGCCATCCACTTGCGTAAACTCAGCGGCCGCATATCCGTCCAGACTTCCTTGATGTATGACAGGCACTCCTCCTTCAGGCCGGTCTTGCCCGCGTCCTGCCATCCCAATGGATTTTCGCGATAAGAAGGCCAGATCGAATACTGTTCTTCGTGGTTCACCACGACCTTGTACACCGTCATATCTTCCTGCTCGTCCTGTCCCATGATGCCTCCTTGTTGGTGAGAATGAACTGCAACGTTATGACGCCCCGCCACGATCCGACGGCTGCAACGTCAGGTTGTGGGTCGGCCTTCCTGCCAGCAACGGCGTGGGGAGCCCCCCGCTCCAATTGCGCTGTTGATCCCGGTAATGTGCCGACATGGGATGTTCCGATTGGCCCCCCGGCATGTGAAAGATGGCATCCGAGTGGTGCGAGGGCGACACCACCATCCGCTGACTGGCCGCAAGGCTTCCGCTGAGCACCCGCACGCATTGGCCGCAACCGGACGCTTCCTCATCCCTCATATCCAGCCAACGCCCCAGTCCGGGAATCGCCTCGCTCAAGGGATGGGTCATACGCACGCGGTTCATCATTCCCCACCTCAGGTCGCCTGGACCGAGCTGCTCGTAGTCGGTCCTGAGCGTTTCCACGGTCTGCTTCAACTGGTAGAGGAGGAACGTGTTCCAGTCCGCAAATCGAGCCGGGTCAGGGAGAACGGCGGGAGCCTGTTCCGTCAGCAACGTCCTCAGGGGGGTATCGAGGTCGCCGTCATAGACGAACCCCGCGTCCTGTTCCCGGCAACTGTGTAAGAACGGTGCGAAGACGGACGCCGCTAACGTCCGGCGGAACGCCACCAGCAGGCCGAAGCCTTTGCTATCGCTATCGGCCCTGCCCTCCCACGCCGCCACGACACGGCGCACGTCGGCCAGATCGGGGTTCTCCTCGATGACGGACTCGCTCAGCAGACGTTTCACAAGGTCTCGATAAAATTCGTACAACTGCGCCGTCGTATCTAGTTGCAGTGCCAGCAAATCCGTCTCATGGAAGCGGTCCTTCTCGCGCAATCGTTGCGTGATGCGATAAGCCCGGTATCCGTTTGCGAAGGCATGACCGATGACATGGGGATATTCTTCTCCCACCATGCGGTGATTGGCGCTTACGAGGAACCCCGATGGCGGGTCGATGATCCGCGGCAGTTCGTCCGGCGCGATGAATCCATTCCAGCCCGTCCGTCCATCGGCCCAGGACACACTGACGGATCCGTCGAATCCGCGCCTGACCGGAATTCTTCCCATGAATGTCCAGGCAATGTGCCCATCTGCGGCCGCGAGCACCACATTGTTCGGCGGCCCGCCGGCACGATTGGCGACGGCGATCGCCTCCTTCACCGTCCGGGCCTGATCCATCTGCAACAGGCCGAGGTCCACCGCGTCAGGATCGAGGGCGATCCAACGTAGCGCGACGGGATGTCCCATCAATGGCTTCTCGGCTACGGGCCCCCAGAGCGTCTCTTTGAATTCCACCACCCGGTCTCGATCGCCCTTGACGGCAATGGTTTCGTTGCGGATCGTGAACCGACGCCAGCCGTCAGGGGTCGCATACTCGTCCGCATTGTTCGGATTGAGATCGAGGCGCACAAGGTCGAGAAAATCTCCCTCGACATTGGTCATGCCCCAGGAGACCAGGCCGTTGGATCCGGCGATCACCACGGGAATCCCCGGCACGATCACGCCGGCCACTTCGACCCGTCCATATCGCAACTGAACTCGGTACCAGATATTCGGCACCCCGACATCAAGGTGCATATCGTTGGCCAGAATGGCGCGACCGTCTTCGGTTTTCGCACCGGCCACAGCCCAGGCGTTCGAGCCCAGCTCCCGTTTCCGGCCTGGTACTACTGAGGTCTGAATGGCACGGCTCTGTCCGCCCGCTTGCCGCAGTGACGCCAACGCTTCCACCGGAACGGAGACAGGCGACCGTCGTCTCATAGTCCCTGTAAACAGCCTGGCGGTATACGTATCGAGCGGCGGCAGGAGGAAGCCCGTGACGTCCTCGGGAAGCGAAGCCTTCATCACCGTACGCATCCGTTCGTCGTCCTCATATCCGTTCAACATCTGAAACATGGCCAAGACCACCAAGATGCTGTCCGTGGGGCTCCATCGAGCCGGCCGATACCCCAGCAGCAGAAATTCAAAGGGAGGCACCGTCATCTGCTCCAGAAATGCATTCACGCCTTCCGTATAGGCTTCCAGGACGGCTCGTTGTTCTTCCGGCAACCGTCGGAGCACCGTCTCTGCGACCGGCGACAAACCCAGATTCCGTTGCCGGAGATCGACCTGCAGCGCCGACTCTCCCAGCACTTCCGCCAGTCGTCCCGCGCTGTTTCGTCGGAGCAAGTCCATCTGAAAAAGCCGGTCCTGGGCCGTCACATAGCCGAGCGCTCGCATGGCATCGAGCCGATCCCCGGCCGTCACGACCGGGATTCCATACCCATCGAAGGCAACGGCCACCGGCGCCTGCAACCCCGGCAACTTCAGGACACCGTCTCTCACCGGCAGGGACGCGGAACCTGCACACAGAAGGGAGGCAATCCCGAGCCCCAGAATGACCCCGACGGCTGCGAGGACACGGCCTCTGCTGATCATTCGATGCCTTGTTCCTCCGCTGCTTTGACCGCTTCCGAAAAAATGGTCGCGATCGTATCGATCTGTTCCGCCGTGACGATCAGCGGCGGCAGAAAACGAACGACGCTGTTGTGGCGCCCGCCGAGTTCCAGGATCAGACCGCGACGCAGGGCTTCGTGCTGAATCCTGGACGCGAGTCGCGGCGCCGGGGGATGGCAGCCCGGCAGTTCGATCGGTGCATCCCGATCCACGATCTCGACGCCGATCATGAGGCCCCGTCCCCGCACGTCCCCCAGGCTCCGCCTGTCCGCCTGGATCTGCCGAAGACGGGCAAGCAGCCGCTCACCCATCCGGGCCGCATGTTCGTCGATGCGCTCTGCAGTGATGAACTCCATCGTGGCCAGGCCCGTCGCCATGGCCAACTGGTTGCCCCTGAATGTTCCGGCATGCGCTCCCGCCGTCCACTGGTCCAACTCGGGACGGTAGACCACCACGCTGAGCGGCAGCCCTCCGCCGATGGCCTTCGACAACACCACGACGTCCGGCACGATATCGGCATGTTCGAACGCAAACAGCTTCCCGGTCCGGCCGAGTCCGGTCTGGACCTCATCGACGATCAGCGGAATGCCGCGCTCGTCGGTCATTCGCCGGATCTCCTGCAGCCAGGACTTCGCCGCCGGTATCACGCCCCCTTCTCCCTGCACCACCTCGAGAATCATGGCCGCCGGCTCCACCACGCCGCTGTTCGGATCATCGAGCAACCGTTCGATGTAGGCGGCGGACAGACGACTGCCCTTCTCTCCTCCGACACCGAAGGGGCACCGATACTCATAAGGAAACGGCAGGAAATGTACGTCGGGCATGAGCCCGCTCAAGGCCTGCTTCGGCGCCAGATGGCCGGTGAGTCCCAGCGTGCCGTGCGTCATACCGTGGTAGGCGCCGTGAAAGGCCAGGATCGTGCGGCGTTCACGGGCGATTTTCACCAGCTTGATCGCCGCCTCCACCGCATCCGCCCCGGAGGGCCCGCAAAATTGAATCTTCGCGCCCTCGGCAAACGCGGGCGGCAGACAGTCGAACAGCATGCCCACGAATCCGTCCTTGACCGGCGTCGTCAAATCCAGGGTTTGAAACGGAAGCCCGTCCCGCAACATCCGGTTGATCGCCTCGACGACGACCGGATGGTTATGCCCGAGCGCCAATGCGCCGGCGCAGGCCAGACAATCGATATAGGTGCGCCCGTCGGTATCCTGAACGTAAATTCCCTTGCCCTTGCTCAACGCCAGAGGCAACCGTCGCGGATAACTCCGGGCATTCGACTCCCGAGCGGCCTGCCGCTCCAGATAGGGATTCGCAAGCGACAGCTCTCTCGGGGGCACACATCCGGTCGGAATGGCTTGCCACATTTCATCGACATGAACCGTCATCAGATCTCCTCCTCGTGACAGACACACGTCCTCTCACTTGCCCGCTCCTGCGACTCGCGACGGCGCGGACAGGCCGCCGTTCGCTCCCGCCGCCCCGTCCTGTTCGCGACACTCGACCAGCCGGCCGAAGTCCATGCGAAGACAGCGATCGGCCATCGAAAAATACCGGTCGTCATGCGTGATCACCAACACCGCTTTTCCCCGTGCTTTCAAGTCGGGCAACAACTCCGTGTAAAACACCTTGCGGAAGAGAGGATCCTGATCGGCTGCCCACTCGTCGAACAGATAGAAGGGACGGTCTTCCACGTAGGCCGTCAGGAGGGCGAGCCGCTTACGTTGTCCCTGCGAGAGGGCCTGCGTCGAAAACAGTCCTCCTTCGATCCGGACTTTGGACTCGAGCTGCAATCGCTCCAGATAGACGCGCGCCACCCCGTCCAGATTCGCCTGATCCAGGCCGAGCAGCGAATCGAAGAGATGAAAATCGCAGAAGACCGTGGAGAAGAGTTGCCGATAGGTGTCGCGATTGGCGTCATCGATCGGCACACCGTCCAGGAGAATGCTGCCGGATTCCTGCTGATAGAGCCCCAGCAGCAACAGGGCCAATGTGGTCTTGCCGCTCCCGTTGCCGCCGACCAGAAAGGTCACCTCGCCGGGGCGGAAAGTCAGATCGATGGGACCGATGCAAAACGGCCTCTCGTCTCCTTCGGGCGCATGGTGATGTGTAATCCCGATCAGGTCGAGCCGGCTCCACCGGCGGATATCCAGCTCGGTCCCGGCCTGTCGCCCGTCTGCTTCCTGCCCCGGCGTCGATGCCGCGAGGGATAAGCCCAGCGCATCGATCTTGTTCAATGCCACATTGGCTCGACCGACACCAGGCAGCAGCTCGACGATCTGAGAAAACGGCCCCATCATGTACAGCAGGACCAGCGTGGCGCCGACCACCGTATCGATGGACACCGGCTGCCATGACGGCCATAGGAACAGAAGCACCCCGATGGCGGCATAGAACAGAAACAGACCCCAGCTGGAAGCCAGGGAGTACACGGTCATGCCGCCGACGAAATCCCGTTCGTAGGCCTTCACCGTTCGATGGAGCAGCGTGGTAAGAAACGCATGCCGCCGCTCGCGGTGCAGCTTGAGCTCCTTGATCCCCGCCATAATCGAACGGAAATGCCGGAACAGCGCGTCGCTGGTTTCCCGGGATCGTGTGAAGAGCCGAATGGCCTTCCGCTCCTGTAACTGAAAGGTACTGGCACCCAGCGCCATGCATCCCAGCACGAGCAGCAACATCGGCCAGGACAGCCAGCCGAGGTACGCCAGGCACCCGATTGTGGTCGCCACATTGATGCCGATGAGCGGAAGCTGCACATAGGCCTGCGCGATCACATCGGTGTCCTCACTCAGCGCAGCCAGTAAACGATGATGGCCGAGTTGTTCGAGCTGACTCAGCGGCGCGTCGAGGATGCGCCGGCTCAACTGAAACCTGAGCTCGGAAATGGTCGACTGCCCGAGTCGAGTCAGGAGAATCTCCGACAGGGCTTTGCAGGCCGCAACCGCCAGCGCCAGGACCAGAAAACTCCACGCCAGCGTGGACGACACCTGTGTCTCGTTCATCCCGCGATGGATGACGGCGATGAGGCCTGCTCCAGCCACACCGCTCACCAGTCCGGCAACGACCGAACAGAGCACGAGCCGCCAGGATTTTCGTAGTAAGAATCGAATCAGATCCATCGTCGTACTGTTCTTTCCAAGGACTCGGGCCTCACCTAGGCCGAGACGCCGCGGAGACGTCTGCCTTCCCGCGGGATTGGAACAATGCCTTGCTCTTTCCGTCGCCCTGCCGCCTGTGCCGTCCGGATCTGTCCTGCCAGTCCGTGGATGGTGGGCGCGGAAAGGAATTCCCGCAGCGACAGCTCCACGTGGTGCAGTTCCTGAATACGGTTTAAGATTTGAAGGGCGCTCAGGGATTCGCCCCCCAGTTGAAAGAAATCTCCCTCCAGGCCCACATGCTCCAGCCCTAAAACCTGCCGCCACAGTGCGGCGAGTTGCGCCTCCAGGCCCTCTTTCTCCACCTCGCCGAAGGAGACCGGGATCAGTTCGTCGGTAGACTTGGCCTTCTGTGACAAGCCTCCGCGATCAAGGAGACCGAGGTGTGAGACGGAGGCCATCACCGCAGGCAAGTCTCGTATCGATTGCACCACCTGTGCGAGATCCGGTCCCGCGAGGATACGGCGGAGAACCTCCAGTCCTTCCACCGCATCCATTCCATCCACATCGGAGTCAGCCGCGTCCAATGCCCGGAGCGTGGCCTCGGCCTGTCTGGCCATGCCGATGTGACGCCAGCGATCGAAATTCACGGAGATGACCCGACGCGCTTCTCTCCGTCCTGCATGGGCAAGGGCATCCAGAAAGGCATTCGCCGCACAATAGGCACTTTGGCCGACTCCCCCGGCTACCGCCGTCAGCGAGGAACAGAACAGCAGCAACTCCAACGGTTCATCGCGGAACAATGCGTCGATGACAGCCGCCCCCTGCACCTTTGCTCGAAACTCTTCCCACACCGCGTTCGGCGTCTTCAGGGCCAGGAGTCCGCCGCCGGCCACTCCGGCCGAATGAACTACCGCATGGATCCCGCCGAACCGTTGATGGGCCTCGTCGATCACCCTCTGCATCTGCGCGCGATCAGCCACGTCTGCCCGGCACACCAGCACCTCGTTGCCAAGACGCTCCAGAGCTGCCACGAACTCGCGCTGTTCCGCCGTCGGGTGCGATCGCCCCACCAGGACCAATCGCGCCCGCACGGTTCGTATGAGATGTTCCGCCACATGGAGGCCGACTCCGCCCAAGCCGCCGGTGATCAGGCAGACACCACCCTGACGAAACGGCAACCGGTCTCCACCCTTCGCATCGAGACACAGCGGCTCGAAGGTTCGCACCCACCGATGCTGTCCCCGGTACGCCACCACAGGAGCGCCGCGGGAGAGCCCTGCTTCCGTCACCAGCCGCTCACCCCAGACATTCACGAACGGAGGCTGGAACGCCCTCCGGTCCAGATCGAGCAGGCGGCAGGAGAGCACGGCGTATTCCTGCGGAATCACCAGACAAGCGCCCAGCATGGTGGTCCATTCCGGCCGCAACAACTCATCGCCGGTGACGTCATGGAGTCCCCTGGCCAGCACCAGGATCGAACACCGGTTGTCGCGCCGCCCTCCGAACGTTTGTGCCAGGATCACAAGGTGAAGAAACCCTCGTTCCTGAGCTGTACGCATCCGCGTATCGGCAGACGTGTCTGTCCCCGTCGATTCGAGCCCCCAGGCATGCAGGAGGCAGTGTGGCACCTGGCCCCGGGCCGTCAGCTCTTCGAGCAGCGATGCATGATCCTCACGAGAGTCCGGCCGCACTCGATAACTCCCATCCGCGTGACATTCGAAGCCGGCGCCCGGGAATACGGCAGTCACGGAAGCCACGCGCGACTCGAGCTGGGAGCGCAGCACGGACTCGGTCTCTCGATCGCCGACAAAGACCAACCAATGGTCATGGCTTCGACCGGACGATGTTGGGACCAGCGCCGAACGTTTCCAGGACGGTTCATAGAACCATTGTGAGAGATCAGCCCGGTGACCGCCGTCCGCGACGGAATCGGGCCGGTCCTCACGAGGGTCGAGCCAGTAGCGCTGTCGCTCGAACGGATAGGAGGGCAAGGGCACCCGTCTGGGGGGACGCGCGCGTTGCAGCCCGTTCCACTCAACCGGTACTCCGGCACCCCAGAGCGATCCCAACGTCATCAACAGGCCGGCCATTTCGTCCTGCTCCCTTCCACTGAAGGAGGCGAACGAGGAAACAGCCGTCGAACCGGAGTGGCGCTGGGCCAAGGTCTGTAACGTCCGCCCAGGTCCGACTTCCAGGAGCACCGGGGGCTGGTCATCGAGCAACGTGCGCAGTCCATCGGCGAACCGAACGGTGGCACGAACGTGACGGCTCCAATAGGCGGGATCGGTGGCGTCCTCGCGTCGGATCCAGGTGCCGGTCAGATTCGAGACCCAGGGAATCTGCGGCTCCTGCGATGGCAGGCTTGCCAGAAAGGATTCGAAACGTGCGAGCATGGGTTCCATCATGGAGGAATGGAAGGCGTGGGACGTCGCCAGCCGACGCATCTTGGTTCCCCTCGCGGCCAAGCGCTCTTCAAAGGCTTCAAGGCGGTCGTGGGGACCGGACACGACGCACTGAGCCGGAGCATTCACAGCCGCGAGATCGAGACCGGCGGACAGCAGAGGAACCACTTCCGCCTCAGTCAGAGGAACAGCTGCCATGCCTCCCGCGGGCAGGGCTTGCATCAACCGGCCCCGCATGGCGACGATCGCCAACGAATCGTCCAATGAAAAGACGCCCGACAGACAGGCGGCGACATACTCCCCGATGCTGTGACCGATCATTGCGGCGGGGCGGAGCCCCCAGGACATCCAGGTCTGCGCGAGGGCATATTCCAACACGAACAAGGCCGGCTGGGTCAGCGCCGTTCGATGGATCAATTCCGCATCCCCCGGCGAAGGGGGAAACAACACCTGCCTGATATCTCGTCCGAGGTGCCGCGACAGAAGAGAGGCGCACTGATCGACATGCCGACGGAATGTCGGCTCCTGGTCGTAGAGCGACAGGCCCATGTGCGGATACTGCGACCCTTGGCCCGAAAACATGAAGGCCACCTGACGGGCTTCACCGGTCGGCCCGGCCGTGCCGGACATCAGAAACGGATGTGCCAGAGCTTGCCGAGCCGCCTCGATCGTTTTCACTACCGCCCACCGCCGATGGGCAAAGGCCTTGCGCCCGCACTGAAGCGTGAACGCCACGTCGTCGAGATTGATTACCGCCTGCGTGGCAAGATGCTCGCCCAAACGTTCCGAAGCACGGTCGAGAGCGGCTTTCGAACGAGCCGACAGGATCAGCAGGCGCCACTGTTCATCATCGGGAGACAGGCGAGGTGTCACTGCGGGAACTTCTTCGAGGACCACATGCGCATTCGTCCCCCCGAGACCGAACGAACTCACGCCGGCCCGGCGCGGAGACGAGCCGCCTGCCCACTCCGTCAAGGCCGTCTGCACATAAAAGGGTGTCGTCGAAAAGTCGATGGCGGGATTGGGCGCCGCGTAGTGCAGGCTCGGGGGAATGCGGCGATGGACGAGTGCGAGCACCGCCTTGATCAGACCGGCAATACCCGCCGCCGCATCAAGGTGACCGATATTGGTCTTCACCGACGCGATAGCACAAAACCCCGTCCTGGAGGTGGACACACGAAAGGCCTGGGTCAAGGCGGCCACTTCGATGGGATCTCCCATCGGCGTGCCGGTCCCGTGAGCCTCGATGTAGGAAATCGTATCCGCCCGAACACCGGCCGCTACGTGGGCGGCCTCGATGACCTGCGCCTGGCCCTCGATACTGGGCGCGGTATAACCTACCTTGGCGGCCCCATCGTTGTTGACGGCGGACCCCTTGATGACGGCCAGAATGTGATCGCCCTCATCCAGCGCATCGTGCAGCCGTTTGAGAAGGACGAGCCCCACCCCGCTGCCGCCGACGGTGCCTTCCGCTTGTGCATCGAAGGTGCGGCAGTGCCCGTCCGGAGAGACGATGCCGCCTGCCTGATAGAGGTAGCCGACTTTTTGCGGCACCGTCACGGACACGCCGCCCGCCAGCGCCATGTCGCATTCGCCGCTCAGCAAGGCCTGACAGGCCAGGTGCACGGCCACAAGCGATGTGGAGCACGCCGTCTGTACAGCCAGGCTCGGTCCGCGCAAATTCAATTTGTAGGAGAGTCTGGTCGCCAGGGTGTCTTTTTCCACCCCGAGCATTGCCGACATCTCTGCGGGTGACTGCAACAGCACCCGGCTCGGGAACAAGTGATACAGATAGCCGCTCGTACTCGAACCGGCATACACCCCGATCGACCCCTTGTAGCGAGACGGATCGTAGCCGGCATCTTCCAACGTCTCCCAGGCACATTCCAATAACAGGCGTTGCTGCGGATCCGTCGTCTCCGCCTCTTTCGGCGTCATACTGAAAAACGGCGCATCGAACAGATCGATCCCCTCCAGCACGGCGCGCGCCCCTACGTAGTTTGGACGCCCTGCCGTCTTCCGGTCGACGCCCGCCTCGGCCAGTTCCTGCGGAGTCAACCGCGACACCGACTCCAGCCCGGCGCAGAGATTGCGCCAGAAGGTTCCGAGGTCTGGAGCGCCGGGAAAGCGCGCAGCCATACCCACGATGGCGATGTCCAACCCATCGCGCGGCTCGGTCTGGTCAAATTCCAATGGAGAATGGCTCATTCGTTCCTCGATGCGATCTGCTTGGTTCGCCGCTGCTTCATCCGACGGACTCCCGCGTCCCGTGTCTCTTTCAATTGACGGCTACCGACTCCATCGGCTTGTGTATCGTGAGATCCGGCGAGAGCGGCGGCCAGCGCATGGACGGTGGGATATCGAAACAGATCCACCATCGACACCTCCCGGTCGGTCATGGCCCGCACCTTCGTCAACACCTTGGGCAACAGCAGGGAATGCCCTCCGAGGTCGAAAAAATTATCGTGGGCACCGACGCCGCGAACCCCCAGAACCTCTTCCCATATCGCCGCC
This sequence comes from Nitrospira defluvii, assembly GCA_000196815.1. GTDB lineage: Bacteria > Nitrospirota > Nitrospiria > Nitrospirales > Nitrospiraceae > Nitrospira_A > Nitrospira_A defluvii_A. The sequence goes on along the minus strand of FP929003.1, from coordinate 2,060,712 downwards.
ACCGCCCGTTCGCGGTCGTCGCGGGGCGTTCCCTGCGCCGACAAGGCTTCGGGTTTGGATCGTCCCATCGCCCGTAATGCCTTCCTGTCGATCTTTCCCCGAGACGTCATGGGAAAGGCCTCCAGGAAAACCCAGCCGCTCGGCACCATGTAGTCCGGGAGCCGTTGCGCGAGAAAGCCGCGAAGGTCCTGTCCCGTAACCCCGCCGGTCGTGCGGGGAACGATGTACCCCACCAACCGGGCTTCGGTCGCCCGTGCCTGTCGTCCCGCACGCAGCCCTAGCAATCGGCGCTGGGCATCGCTCAACCGCTCGATCTGCTGGAACCGGTCCTCCATGTCACTTCACCGCCTTGACGACCGCCATGGAGTCGGCCCACCAGTAGTGGCAGTCGTCCGGAGGGAGAAGCGACCGGACGATGCTCAGGGTGAACGACCCGAAATGATCGAGCAGGAAACGTTGATGTCGCCGGCTGAACGAATCGATCTCGTTGGTGTAGTACGTGAAGACGCCGCCCGGACGCAGAAGCTTGGCGGCCACCGGAATGAACCCTTCGGCGAAATTGATGCTATTGATGACGGACTCTTCGAATTCTGCCTCGCTGGCCGGGTAGGTATCGAAGAACACGCCGTCGAACAGGCCGATGTCCTCCACGACATCCTGCCACCGTCCCTGCACGAGCCTGATGTCGCGATCCGGGTACTTGTCCGTCCACTCCGCGAAGGCGCGCATGACATCCCGGTTACACTCGATGATGGTATGCGAGCTGGGCCGGCCCGCCTGAATGTACGACGCCGAGATCCCCATGCCGAACCCCACCTCAAGCACATCGCCGTGCCCGTCGGTTACGATGTCGGCCATGGCCTTCATCAGCGGCGCTTCCCAATCCTGCATCACCTGCTGCCCTTCGATGATGAGTTCCGACGGGTTGTACTCCGCCCGGCTCTCGGCCCAGCCGCGTTCGATGTCGGCCCGATCCGATCCTGAGACGAAGCGTTTCGACGCCTCATCGAGAGCCAACAGATCATCCGAGAACTCATCGAGGGCGCGGCGCAGCAACCAATTCCGTTGGTTGGCGCGTGGAGGCGTCAAAAACTCTTCCTTGTTGATCTTGAGATACACCTCGAACTCCGGCTTCCGTTGAATCACCGTCTTCCTCCGTTGTTCTCCATCCGACTCCAGGTCGTACAACCAGCGCGCTTCGGCAGCCGACAGGGCTTCCACGTCCCGCACTAGCCGGTCTTGCTCCTCGTCACTGAGACCCGCCAGAACCGCGCTCCAATCGCCTGGAGCCTCGGATTCCAGAAATACCCGTGCGTCTTTGACCGCGGGATGGGCGCGCACGTGGCATTCGATCTCCTGCGGTTCCACGCGGAACCCGCGAATCTTGACCTGCTCATCTGCACGCCCGAGAAATTCGAGATGTCCGTCCGAACGACGGCGGGCTACATCGCCGGTGCGATACAGACGCGCCCCCCTGTCATGACTAAAGGGATGGGGAATAAATTGTGCGGCGGTCAGCGCCGGTCGCCGATGGTAGCCTCGCGCGAGGCCTGGGCCGCCGATATACAAGTCGCCGGGAACACCGGCCGGCACCGGGTGGAGATGGCGATCCAGGACATACATCTCCACGTTGGCGATCGGCCGCCCGATTGGAATGGTTCGCAAGGTCGTATCATCCTGCGCTGGTCCAGGCCGGTAGGTACTCGCGGTGATCGTGGCTTCCGTCGGCCCATAGGAGTTGCACCAATCAACCCGCTCGCCGGCTGTCCGTCGCCACCGCCGGAGGTCGTCCGGCAACGCTTTTTCGCTTCCTACGATGACCAGTCTGAGCGACGACGGAATGGCCGCACCGATGCGCTCACTCTCTTCAGCCCAAGCGGCCCAATAGGGAGTCGGCAGGTTCACCACCGTCACCCCCTGCGCATGCACGAAGGCCTGGAAATCCCCGTAGGCTGGAACCGGCTCGTTGGCACGCAGAACGACTGTCGCCCCGGCCAGCCAGGTGGGGAAACATTCTTCTGCCGCGACGTCAAAACTCACCGAGGCAAACTGCAACACGCGATCCGCCGGCGACAGGTCATAGGCCCGGACCATTGCAAGGCCGTGATTCACCAAGGCCCGGTGTGTGATTCCGATGCCCTTGGGAATCCCTGTGGTGCCGGACGTATAAAGCAGATACGCAAGGCGGTCGGGATTCGAGCCGGTGACAAGATTATCGTCAGGCAAACCGGCGACAGCCGGCCATTCGACATCAAGCGCCAAAACCGGCGCGGTGTGCTCGGGAAGGCTTTCAAGATATCTTCCCTGGGTCAACACAAGCTGAGGCTGCGCATCCCTGAAAATGGCCGCCTGCCGTTCAGTAGGATAGGAAGGATCGACCGGTACGTAGGTCGCGCCGGCTTTGAGACAGCCCAGGATACCGACGGCCATCTCCAGCGAGCGGTCTACGCAAAGTGCGACAGGCACCTCATGGACGATCCCCTGCACTCGCAGATAGCGGGCGAGTTGGTTGCCCAGGCGGTTCAACGAGTCATAGGTGACGGGGCCTCGGTCGCATTGGAGCGCAACCGCATCCGGTGTCTTACTCGCCTGCGCTTCTATCAGGTGATGGAGCGAGGCTTCCTGCAGATAGGCCTCCCGTGGACTGCGACTATCGGCAAGCTCCAAAGCCTGCTCGCCGGGCGAGAGGATCGACAACTCACTCACGGATGCCTCCGGCGAGGCGACGATCTGTTGCAACAGTGCTTGCAGATGCCCGGCCATCCGCGCGATCGTGTCTGCGGCAAAGAGATCCGTACTGTATTCGAAGACCGCATCCAGGCTTCCATCGGTCTTCTGTGCCATCTCCAGCGTGAGATCGAAGACGGAGGTCCCCGTGCCGACGTTCAACCGGGAAGCCTCAAGGTCCGCGAACCGACGGACGTCCGAGGGGCTATCCTCCAGCACGAACATCACCTGAAACAGCGGCGTGTGGCCGAGGTCCCGCACCACACCTAGTTCGTCGACCAAACGCTCAAAGGACAGGTCCTGATGGCTCTGCGCCCCGAGCACCATCTCGCGAACACGATCCAGCAGAGCCGGCCACGAGGGGTTGCCGGACACATCCATCCGGAGCGCGACGGTGTTGACAAAACAGCCCACCAGTTGTCCCGCTTCGCGGCCCACGCGGTTGGCTACCGGGGTGCCGATGCAGAAATCGGTCTGGCGGCTATACCGAGACAAGAGGAGACCGAGGGCAGAGACCAACAACATGAACGGCGTCGCGCGGTAGCGGGCCCCCGCTTCATACAGGCGATGCGCGAGCTCCGGTTCCACCGTCCACGGATGACGAGCGCCTCGATGACCCTGGATGGCCGGCCGCGGATAGTCCCAGGGCAGGTTGAGCAGCGGAGGCGCTCCCTCCAGTTGATCGACCCAATATTCAAGCAGTCGTCGATCATTTTCACCCTTGGCTTGTTCCAATTGAGCGGCAATCAGATCGACATACTGGATGGGGAGCGCCGGCAGAGGTGACGGACGATGGTTCTTGAACGACTCATACAGTGAAGCCAATTCCCGCCTGAGCACATCCATCGACCACCCGTCCGCCACGATGTGATGCAGGGTCAGCGACAGCACATGATTCATGGTGTCGAGCCGGAAGAGCCGGCCGCGAACGAGCGGTCCTTTGGCAAGATCGAACGGGCGGCAGGCTTCTTCTCTAACCAAACGCAGGACCAGCTCATCCCCGCCGGCCTCAACCGACCTGCGCAGGTCTTCGACCTCCAGAGCGAGGGTAAGTTTGGGCACCATGATGTGTGAGGGACGGCCGTTGCGCAGCGCGAACCTTGCGCGAAGGATCTCGTGGCGCTGAACGATTTCATCCAGCGAGCGGCGTAATGCCTCCACGTCGAGGGAACCGACGAGCCGCAAGGCGACCGGAATGTTGTTGATCGAACTGCCTGGAGACAACTGGTCCAGAAACCAAAATCGTTCTTGAGCGAAGGAGAGTGGCAGTGTTTCGTCGCGTGATACCCGCCGGATCGATTTGATCGGGGAACCGGGCTCGGCGGGTACACAGGTCGCGACATGAGCCGAGAAGGCGGCAAGCGTCGGATAATCGAACAGCGCGTCCAAGGGAACATTGAGTCCGCGGACCTCTCGCACCCGTGCGACCACCTGAAGCCCGCGCAAGGAGTCGCCGCCCAGGGCGAAGAAATCATCGCCCGACTTGATGTTGGGCCGGCTCAATACCTGAGACCAGATGTCTACCAGCTCCTGCTCGAGGCCGCCCTCATCCCCGGCTAGTGCAGGATCCTCCTCCAGAACGACTGCTGCGGTGGAATTCCTCAGCACCGACTCTTCGACCGCGATCAATTCACGGGCGAGAAATTTCTCACGGCACAGACTTCGCTGAACCTTTCCGCTCGAGGTTTTCGGAAGCGTCCCGGCCTTGATGAGCACCACTGCACAAACCGACACCTCATGCGCCTGCGCCACCGTCTGTCGGATGGCGGTGGTGATCGCTTGCAGATCGAGGGCCTGTGAGCGCGGTTCCACCTCCTGCACCACCACAAGTTGCTCTTCGTCCCCTTCAGTGATCGCGAACGCCGCTCCGGCACCAGGCCTGAGTCCCGGATGGCACTCCTCGATCGTCCGTTCGATGTCATGCGGGTAGTGATTGCGGCCCCGGATGATGATGAGGTCTTTCAATCTGCCGGTAACGAACAGTTCCCCGTCTTTGAGGAATCCGAGATCTCCGGTCCGGAGGAAGGGCCCCTCTCCTGTCCCGCCAAGTGATGTCTGAAAGGTCTCCCGGGACTCCTGTTCCCTCTGCCAATACCCCTGCGCGACGCAAGGGCCGCTCACCCAAATCTCTCCCACCTGACCCTCGGCACAGGCGATTCCGGAGTCGGGATGGACGATGCGGATCTGCCGCCCTGATCGGTCGACACCGCAACTCACCAGGAGATGGCTTGCCGCACCGGAGGCAGACGCCGTCGGCTCAGACGAGAGTCGGGAGTACTCAAACGGCTGCACGAGTGGTCCCGTTCCACGGGTTCCACCCGAGACCAGCAGCGTCGCCTCGGCCAACCCATAACAGGGATAAAAGGCCTCCTTGCGGAATCCACGATCTCGAAACCTATCCGAGAACCGTTCGATCGTCTCGGCGCGAACGGGTTCGGCACCGTTGAAGGCCAGGGTCCACGAACTCAAATCCAGCAATTCCCGCTGCGCCGCGGTAATCTGCCGCACACAGAGGTCATACGAGAAATTCGGCCCTCCGCTGGTCGTCGCGCGGTACCGCGTGATCGCCGACAGCCAGCGTACCGGCTTCTGCAGAAAATGAACTGGAGACATCAAGATGCAGGAGGCGCCGAGATGGAGAGGTTGCAACACATTGCCGATCAATCCCATGTCGTGATACAGCGGCAGCCAGCCGACGATGACATCTTGCGACGTATGGCCGAAGGCCGCCTGAATCAGCCGCTGGTTATGCACCAGATTGGCATGACTGACCATCACGCCCTTTGGAAGAGCGGTTGAGCCGGAGGTATATTGCAGAAACGCCAACGTCTCCGGCGTAATGTCCGGCTCACTCCAATCTTCGTCGATACCCGACGGCACATGGTCAGTATTGAGCCACTGGAGCGTCGCCAGACGCCCGTACCCGTCCTCTTTGGCGGAAAGCCGGTCGATCGCCCGCGCGATGCCGCTCGTCGTTAATGCGTAGGCGGCCTGCGAATCTGCAAGCATCGCTCGAACTCTCGGCCAGCCGCGTTGCCGCTGCGGCGGGTAGGCCGGCACGGCCACCACTCCGGCATAGAGACAACCGAAAAACGCGGCCAGATAGTCGAGCCCCGGCGGGTAGAGCAACAGCGCCCGCTCCCCTGCCGCACCACACGACTGCAACCACGCAGCGATGGCCCTGGCGCGGCGATCCAACTCGCCATAATTCCACGTCAGCGCATCCGTCTCACCATCGCGAAGATACGTATACGCATGTTTGGTTGGGGCCTCCGACACCCGCACACGAAGGAGTTCGACGAGTGTCTGATATTGACAAGCGTTGCGCAGCATCTCGAATCCACCCTGCCTTCCCGCCCGTTGCGTGAATTGTTGTCTACTCTACAAGACGCACCTCATCGAAAATCTTGCATGTCCACTTTCCGGATCCTGCTGCTCAATCACCAGATCCGCCCCATCGATGGAAACAATTCGTGCTGGACGCCGAAGATGAACGGCCTCTGGACGATGACGGGAAGGGGGGAGGGTCCGCGAAAAATCCAGTGCAGGAGGTTGGGAAATCGGTCTGCAGCCGCAGGTTGAATCATCCCGCGGCTGCGAGCGCAGTCGTCATGAGTTGCCCACAATTCACGACAGTCCCCCATTCGAGGGACACCTCTCGCGGAATGACATCGTTCGATCCAGGCATATACTTGGACCATAACGAGACATGAGGGGCTCACCTAACCGGGAGGCATTGTGAAACAGCGATACACCAAGCGCGAACCGGTCCAGAGCACTTGTATCCTCTCCTGTGAAGGCATGATGGGGCAGGGACAGCTGGTGAATCTCTCCGTTCCGGGTTGCCTGCTGAAAACCAGCATGAAACTCAAGGTGGGGCAGTATGTGGACCTGCGCCTATCCTTCCCGACCAGTGCGACGGCCCTGCAAGTCAAATTGGCGGCTGTTCGATGGGCGAAGAACGGGCAGGTCGGGCTCGAATTTATCCGGATGTCCGAGACCGACCAGACCCGGCTCCGTTTCCTTTCCGGCCATATCGAGAAACGGACGCCTCAACAGGCTTGGAGTGAGCGGGTTGTCTGCGTGGGCACCACCGCGGGATAGCCAGTTGGAGCCCAATCAGCATCCGCCATGGGGATGGTCTCCACTCTAACCGTCCCGCATCAAGAGGTTCCTCTCCACGATGGGAATGCGCCCCGAAGGTGCATTCCCATCTCCCCCATATTCTCCACCTCCGAACAACTACGGACTTGCACGACCACCTGACGGCATGGTTGACTGAAAAAGGGTGAAGGTGTCTGCTTTGGTTGTGCCCACCCAGGGCGGCAAGAGGTCTCGACATCCTCCTGGCGGGATCTGCCTTCACCCCCGAATTTATCTTCCTCTTCTCTTTGCCCTCCCGGCGCATTCAAAGCCATTCCTTATCTGCAGCTTCCTGGCCCTGGAAATATCTCTCGAATCACATCATCTATATCGCATATATGATTGATATTTAATGATTACTATCCACACATGCAAAGGAAATATTTGCGCTTCACCGCACCCCCCTCCTTAGATCACAACCCCTCCCCTCCTCCACGGTATTCTCAGCATCCCGCTTGCTGGGTATTGTTGAGCATGCACGAGTCATTACAAACCCTGCCCCAATCCCCCGGCAGGCTCCCCCACATGACTCTCCCCTTTCACCGGAGGCACTATGCATAAACAAGTCGGAAGAATCGGGTCCGTGCGCCGAGAACTTCATGGCAAGGCCTGCCCGTTCTGCGGAGGACACAAGTATCAATTGGTGCTCCGTTCTCAGACCTCACCCGGTACCGACGGCCTCTTCGCCCGCTGCAGCCAATGCCAACGAGCCAAGGAACTCGACGAAGATCTGGGCCGTATTCTGTGGATGTAGCGATCTTCGTCCACCCGGTGTCACTACCAACACACTGCACCACGAGGACTCATGGCCAGTTCGAAAAAGGTGATACGCAAATCATCCCAACAGAAAGCGCATGCGCTGCGAATGCTTCTGACCAGCGGGGTGATCCGATCCGCCGAGATCGATCCTCCGGGCATGGGAACCTCACACGCACAGATGAGTCCGTCTCGAACCTTGTCTCCGGGGAGATCAGTGTACGGAAAGCGCGTTCATACCACAGACCACAAACGACACATGGGCCTGCTCGCCCAGTGGCAGACTACTTTTATCGATATTCTGAAGGAATTCGGAAAACGATAGGTGAAGATCTCGGCACGTCCCCGCGTCCACCTCACTCCGCTAAAAAGCCGGCCGCTGCGGCGTCAAAATCATTCGCGAGAATTACTTGAGTGCGCTCCATGCTCTGGGGTATGATCCCCCCTCTTCTTCGAGGGGGTTCGTATTCGAAGGATCTAGGCGCGAGGACTCAATACAAATTCTGCGGGTAGCGACTTGCGGAGAGGTGGCCGAGTGGCCGAAGGCACCGGTTTGCTAAACCGGCACAGGTCAAAAGCCTGTCGCGGGTTCAAATCCCGCCCTCTCCGCCACGTCGAACATCAAGAGTTGATTTTTCTTTGATGATCCTGTAGACAGAAACCCCTCCAGCATCCTGCCGAAATGCCGAGGTAGCTCAGTTGGTAGAGCACAGCCCTGAAAAGGCTGGTGTCGACAGTTCGATTCTGTCCCTCGGCACCATAAATCATTCAAAATATTAGCAATTTCCGCCCCGTCATCCGTCGCGCCCGCCCTCCTCTTTTGTAAGTTTTTCGGCCTTTTTCAGTCTGTTTTGCCCGATTGGTTGTCCAAATGGTTGTCCAAGACCAACCGCATTGAGCCGTTAGCAGAGGCTCACTTACGGACTTTTTCCTGCTCTGCAATGCCCGGTTTCACACCCATTTGGGCACTCCACACAACCTCTCCTCGATCGGTTCTCCATTCGCACCAGATTCCATGCCCATCCCTTCGAATGGCTGTTGAAACTTTTCTGCAAATATCACGACGCCTCCCTCTAGAAAGGATCGAGCTAGCAATCGGTTTCAGGTACACTGCCGGGCAATCACGTCAATGGATACTGAGGTCTCCGCATGCAGTGGATTGCTCCTTCTGAAAAAGACACGGCAACGGACGCGCTGGAAAAGCGGCTCTGGGATGCCGCCGATCAGTTGCGGGCCAACAGCGGTCTCACCTCCGCCCAATATTCCACGCCGGTGCTCGGCCTCATAAGCCGCGGGTCACCCGTTCAATCCTGGTCACCGCCACCAATTATATCAACAACTTACAGACATCAATTTTGCATCGGTGGGTGAACATGTTCACCCGCCGTTCACCAATTCAGACGAATGTCGTTGTTTCAAGATTCTGGATCCCGCGTCCAGGAGTTGCTTGCGACCCGCCACGGCGCCACCTTTTGATGGTGTGTCTCAGAATGCATTCATTCCTAGAATTCCGGCAACTGCCGGACCTTCAGGATCGGTAAGCCTGTAGGCTGAAATAACCAAGACCGCAACCGGCCTCTCATGTGGGTCAGTATTCAAGCCTGCCCTCGACAATCTCCTGCAGGTACGCTTTCTGGTGCGGGAGTTTAGTGAGACCCGCAATCGGGCCGGGATTCCAGATTTCCGGTTTCACGATATGCGACATACTTTCGCCACGCGGTTGGTTCAGCGCGGCGTGGAGCGCTACAAGGTCCAACGATTGCTTGGGTATAAGACGATTTCGATGACGCAACGCTATGCGCATCATTCGTCGAAGAGCTTCAGAGAAGGTGTGAAGGTGCTGGATGAGTGCCCACCGGAGCGGTTTAGCAGAAATTTAGCACACGGGTGTTACGGAAGATTTTGGAGGCATTTGATTTCAACGCTCTTGATTTATCGCGGCAAGTCGGCTGGGATTCGAACCCAGGACCCTCGCCTTAAAAGGGCCATTCAAGCATCACAAAACATCAAGAGGATCAATAGCTTATCGCGATTTCGCAAAATCTATGGAAGTCCATTCCAGCAACGGCATTTCAAGCACTTGCACAATCTATCCATCTCAGTTTTGATCAGCGCCGCATCGCTGGTCGGAATTGCTTTTTAAGCTATCGGCCACGAGTGTAGGCAAAGTCCACCCGCCAAGCAATGGCGTTAAAACGCTCTCCTTTGGCAGCAGATCGAATCGGTGGGATGAGCCCCCTACGGAACTGTGCCCCACCGGATACTCAACAGACTTGAAACATGACCGCAGATACATTTGGGGAGATTGACAGGCCGAGCACTCCGCAGCCGACGGTTTACGCGAGCGCGTGTCGGCGGCCTGTGGGCTTCGACTCTGAATCATCTTCGGCAATACCGGACAGCATCACCGGCTCACGGTCTGGGAATTGGGCCACAAGAGACAGGTTCCCGCCCATGGCTTCGATGGTCTTTCTGAGCGTGGACAGTAAGAGATCGCTTCGCTGTTCGAGGCGCGACACACTATCCTGCGTGATCCCAAGCTTCTTGGCCATTCGCACCTGCGTGAGCTTGCGCGCGTGCCGCAGTTCCCGCAAGGTCATCTCCTCGGCAATCAGCTCAGCGGCGCGCGTCTCAACCTTCTTACGCTGGAGAGGGCGCAACTTCTTGATTTTGTCGTCGACGTTCGTGGCCATGCTTACCCCCTTCCCTTCTTCAGCCGCGCGAGATGCGCGTCAAAACGGTCATCGGCCTTGCGGATCAGTTCGCGATAGAACCGCTTTTCGCTGACGCCTGATTTATCTCCTGCGACAAGCAGGATCCCCTTTCGCTTCGGGTCAAAGGCGAACGCGACCCTCCACTCGCCGCCAACCGCACTGAACCGGAGTTCTTTGATATTCGCGTGGCGTGAGTCGTTCAGCGTGTCCACACGCGGCCGCCCCAAGTGCGGGCCGAATTGCTGCAGGAGACGCGTCAACGCCAATAGCTCCGTTTGCACGTCTTCGTGGAGCGCATCGAACTCTGGCTCAAACTCATCACCAATCTCAACAATCCAACTCACCCGAAAACTATGTCATATAAGTCATATGATGTCAATGCCATATCAAACTTGGTCCGAACGTTACGCACTTCACTCCGGCATCACGCTTCGACCGTTCCGGCCCGCCGTACCCTTGGCATTCCAGCCTTTCGAGCCCGCCACAGGTCATACGCGGCCTGCTGGGCCACCCACACATCAGGACGGCCTCCGTGTTTCACGCCGAGCCATCCCTCTAATCGCAAGGCCATTTCAGGGGAGATCGCCGCGCGGCCATTTAAGACACGCGATAAGGCAGCACGGGTCACCCCTAATTGCGCCGCGGCTTGCGTCACGGTCAAGCCCAAGGCGGGCAAGATATCCTCCCTCAACGTTTCGCCTGGGTGCGGCGGATTATGCATGCGGCTCATTGTCGTACCCTCCTAATGATAATCGTGGTAATCGACGAGTACGGCATCCTCCCCATCGAATTCAAAGGTCAGTCGCCAATTCCCGCTCACTGACTGAAATATCTTGTTGAGAGTGGGCCCCTTGCATGGGCTACAGTCACACGCCATGAGAAGGGAGGAGCCAATGCGATTGATCACGACGAAGGAACTGAGAACGTTGAGCATCGCCACCCGACATCATCACCTCATCAACAGCCGGCTAGCGATTTTGCACTATGCCGACGAGTATGGATTCAAAGGCGCCGCCCGGCGGTTCGGCTTGGATCGCAAGACGGTCCGGACCTGGCACCGCCGTTGGGTGGCCAGCGGGCCGGTGGGGCTAGTCCCGCGTCATCCGCGCACACGCCGCCGCCGTATCTCCGACGAGGCCGTGCGGTTGATCGAGCACGTCCGCCGCGAGCTGCAGTTCGGCGCCATGCGGACCCGGCTCTGGTTGGACCGGGTGCATCACATCCGTGTCGCGGCCGCGACGATCCGCCGGGTCTGTCGAGACCTCGGCTATCCTCCGATCCGGCGCACGGGCCCGCGACGTCCTCGGCAGCCGATCTTGTTCAGCAAAGAGCACCCCGGCGAATGCGTGCAGATCGATGTGAAGGAGGTGAAAGTCGCCGGCCAGAAATGCTTTCAATACACGGCTCTCGATGACTGCACGCGGTATCGCGTCTTACGTCTCTATCCGCGTAAGTATCACGGCACCAGTCTCGACTTCCTGGCCACCGTGCGACACACTCTTCCCTTTCCCATTCGCAAGGTTCAGGTCGACAACGTACTACATCCGGAAGTCAAGAGACCCGAGCAGGCAGACCTCTCCTATTGAGCCTCGTCGGCTCTCAAGTCAGCGTCAGCATTCCTTCCCAATGGTGCTTCCATCTCTGACGAGGCGCTGTTGACCATAGTGATACAAGGTCCAGCACGCTGGCCTTCACCGTACTCAACACAACAGGCAGCCCCAGTGGAAGCTCCGAGCATTATCTACGAGGTCAGGACCTGCCTCGACGGCCCGCGTGAACGGAGTGCTCCACTGGGTGGGAGTGCCTCAAAGTACGGCCGATAGTCAGTTCCCGTCTTGATTAACCCGTGTGCGACGCGCGCCACTTTGGCGGCCACGGCACAGAGGGCCTTGCGCTTGCGATCCGGATTCTGAGGATCGGCCTTGATATACCGTGCATACTTTTCGCGAAACGTATGCTGTCGCATCCGGACCGCCCCATTCGCGGCCATCCAGAAGGCATAGCGCAGCCTGGCATTGCCGTGCTTCGAGAGCCGACTCGTCCCGCGGAACTGCCCTGACTGCTGCGTGCTGAGATCCAAGCCGCAGAACTTCACAAACTGGCGGTGATGCGGGAAGCGACGCAAATCGCCCGCTGTCAAGGGTCACCCAAATATCCTCAGTTGGGGTCATCGAAAATTCCCCACCCGGATTACGTCGTCGTCGCGTCGTCCATTCGCACGAGCCCCGCTTTCAGCTTCTCCTTCAGCCGGTAGGAGTGCCCGCGGATATTGATCGTGATCGCGTGGTGGAGCACCCGATCCAGGATCGCCGTCGCGAGCACCCGGTCCCCGAACACCTCGCCCCAGGCGCCGAAACTCTGGTTACTGGTCAGAATCATCGGCCCCTTCTCGTAGCGCCGTGAGATGAGTTGGAAAAACAAATTGGCGCCGGTCCGGTCGATCGGCAGATAGCCAATCTCATCGATGATCAGGAGGCGGGGAATCGTGTACAGCTTCAGTTTGTCGTCCAGCCGATTCTCCGTGAGCGCCCGGGTGAGCGTCGCGATCATGGCGGCCGCCGTGGTGAACAACACGCGATAGCCCTGTTCGATCGCTTTGAGCCCCAACCCAATTGCCAGATGGCTTTTGCCGACGCCGGGCGGCCCGAGCAGCACGACGTTCTCGCCGTGCTCGATGAAGTGGCAGGTCGCGACCTGCTGCAGGTGCTTCTTATCCAGCGAGGGTTGGTAGGTAAAGTCGAAGGCCTCCAGGCTCTTCACGAACGGGAAGCGGGCGAGACTGGTGCGCATGGTGATGTTCTTTTCGGCCTTGGCGGCCACTTCTTCGCTGAGCACCTGGTCGAGGAAGTCGGCGTAGGACAGGTCTTTCGCTGCGGCCTCCTGTAAGAGCGCGTCGAGCCGCTCGCGGCTCTTCAAGAGCCGCAACCGCGTCAACTGTTCACGGAGCCGTTCCAGTTGTGCCGGGTTCATCGCGGCACCTCCTGTGCCGTTGCGCTCCCGCACACCGCCTCATAGCACGCCAGATCCCGCACTTCGACCTCCGGCATCGCGCCTGGAGGCAGGGCCGGGGCCGTCCAAGTGGATCGACGTTGGCGGGCGGTCCGTGCACTGGCACCGGGGCCGTGCTCGGGGAGGATGCGGAATTGGTGGGTCCCGGGTAAGACCGGATGCCGCGCGACCTCCCGGTCGCGATGGAAGATGTGCACCGTGTCGCCCCGTCGCTGCACCTCGACCCGCTGGCCGATGAGGCGGAAGGGCACGGAGTAGCGGTTGGTCGCCAAGCTGACCAAATAGTCCTCGGCCACGATCCGTGAGACACGGGCCTCCTGCTGGAAGCTGCGTTGCCCCGCCAGTGGCACCAGCTGCCCGCGTTCTCGCGCAAAGCGCGCAATGGGTGGTTCGTGGGGCGTGCCGTGGAGCCGACAGTCCGCGATGGTGGCGTTCCATTCATCCAGCTGGGCTTGGAAGTCCACGAGATCGATGAAGGTCCGGCCGGGCAGAAAATTCCGCTTCACATACTTGACGCCCGATTCGACCTTGCCCTTGGTCTGCGCCCGATAGGGCCGACAGACCCGCGGCTCAAAGCCCCAATAGTCGGCAAACGCTTTGAACGTGGGGTTCCAGATCCGCCGCCCCGTGTCATCCGCATAACACACCGTCCGTGGCCGGTCATAGAGATGTTCCCGGGTGTGGCCGCCGAAATGGGCAAAGGCCCGTTCATGGGATTCGAGAAACTGGGCCAGCCGCTCATCCGCACAGGCGTAATAGAACCCGCGGCGACTGAAGCCCAGCGTGAGCACGAACACGTGGACGACCTGCGGGCCGGCGCGAAAGGACACCAGGGCTTGGCCCCAATCAATCTGACTTTGCTGCCCCGGTGGCGTCTCAAAGCGGAGGAGGGCCCGGTCCGCGTGCCCCTGGACTTCGCGCAGCGGCGCCACACACCGCTTCACCGTCTCATAACTGCCCGTGTAGCCGCGGCTCGTCCGCAGCTCCTGATAGAGAATCCGCGCCGAATACCCCACCTGCGGGGCACGGTCCCGCACAAAGTCGGCATGCGCGGTCAGGAGCGTCGCCGCCACTGCCGCCCGGTGGTACGGTCGCCACGTCGCCTGCCGCAGATTGCGGCGCACCGTCTTGCGATCCAAGTCCAACCGCCGCCCAATCTCCGAAATGGACACTCGCTCCTCATCAAACAACCGTCGGATCTCCGCCCACCGTTCCTGATCCACCATGCACGCCTCCCCAGGTTGGTCCACCTGGACGCGCATGATCGCCGTCTCGCTCGTCTCGTCAAGTCCCATCTCCCGCCTCCTTCTGGTAGAGGGTGGGGAGAATTCAATGACCACACCTGGGGATTATTGGATGACCGCTGACAGCCCGCTTCCGCCAAGATCGTGAGAGCGAGAATTGGCCCGACCCCGGGCAGTGTGCGGAGCCGCTGATAGTCAGGATGGGTGCACAGTGCCTGATCCGCCTGCTGTTCGATTGCCGCCCGGGTGGCACAGAGCTGTTGATGCTCGGCCAGAATCACGCGGAACATCTGGATCGCCTCAGACGCCTCCGACACCGGGAGACCCACACTCTGGCTCGCCGTGACATAGAGGTCGTGGAGGAACCCGTGTTTATTGACCTTCCGTCCGACGATGGTCCAGGCTTCCTGCTCAAAGGCATCACGGGAGTAACGGGTGATGGCGGCCGGACAGGGAAAGCGGTGGAGCAGCCGTGTGAACCACTGCGCGCGTGAATTGGTGTAGTAGCGGTCGGCCTCCGGAAAATACAGCGGAAGATAGTGGGTCATGATGCTGTGCTGCACGCGGACTTTGCGCAAGGAGACCTGATAATGCGTCTGCGCGAACTCTTGGAGATCATTCACGGCATAGACCAGCGGATCGTGATAGCATTGGGTGACGCCGGTCTTGAGCAAGTGGAGCAAGACCTGCGTATCCTTGGGATCGTTCTTATCCCAGGAGTTATAGAGGGCATCGCGTATCCGGGCCACAGCCAGCGAGGAAATCAGGCGCAGTTCAAATCCGCACTGATGGAGAAAATAGGCGAGTGGTCGATGATAGGTGCCGGTGGCTTCAAATCCGATACGGACCGGTGCTTGAAAAGCCTGCAGGCGCTGTCGCAGTAGGTCGTAATCCCGCTGACAGTTTACCATGCGCCACCGCTGACGGTCTCCAGTCGGGGGCTCAATCAGCACCTCATGGAGTTGCTTCGCTACGTCGATGGCCACGAAGAGGACTCCTGTCGAGGACTCGGCATTGGGGGTCATAGGCGGTCCCTCCTGCTAGAGTGAGTGGGTACCTGCATTCTAGAGGAGAGACGCACTGCTTATGGCTCTGCTTCCGCATATACTACGGGCCTGAATTCTCCGGGACGGCCTTGGATGCCTGGGCCGCCCAGCATGGTGTGCACCTGCATTTCATTCAGCCGGGAAAGCCGGTGCGAATGCGTTTATCGAGAGCTTCAACGGCAAGTTTCGCGATGAATGTCTCAACGAACATTGGTTTGTGACGCTGCAGGAAGCGCAATTGGTCATTGAAGCGTGGCGCCGGGAATACAACGAGGAGCGGACGCACAGTGGAATTGGGGATCTGACACCCCAGGAGTTTATTCACAATTATCAAACCAGGACCCATCTGGCACAGGAGTCAACTACCTTGGCCGTGGTGTAATAACCGGGGGAAGGTCACCCCCCGTCTTGAGTAGCACAATGATTTAGAGTCCAATCCCTTCACGAAAGGAGATTGGGCATGAAGAAGCGGTTTTCAGAGGTCCAGATTCTTGGGTTTTTGCAGGCGGCGGAGGCCGGGGTTGCGGTCACAGATCTGTGTCGGCGCCATGGATTCTCCGAAGCCAGCTACTACCTCTGGCGGCGCAAGTTCGGCGGTATGACCGTGCCAGACGCCAAGCGGCTGAAGGCCCTGGAGCAGGAGAATGCCCGCCTGAAGAAGTTACTGGCGGAGACGCTGCTGGAGCAGGCGGTGACCCAAGAGGTGCTCCGAAAAAAGTGGTAAGCGCACCGGCTCGTCGGGAGGTGGTGCGTTGGATGTGTGACCGAGGCCTAACCGAGCGGTGTGCCTTGAAAGTGATGGGGATGAGTGCCAGCAGCTTGCGGTACCGACCCGCACCGGACCGGAATGCCGAACTGCGGACCGCCATGACCACACTGGCTGCTCGCCATCCGCGGTACGGGGCCGGCATGCTGTATCTCAAGTTGCGGCAGCAGGGGCACATGGTCAATCACAAACGGGTAGACCGCCTCTATACAGAGGCCCAGTTGCAGCTACGGCGCCGTACCCGCAAGAAGGTGCCAGTGGGGGCGCGTCAGCCGCTGGTACGGCCTGACGCGGCGAACGCAGTCTGGTCCATGGATTTCGTGTTCGACCGCAGTGCGGAAGGCCGAGTCATCAAGTGTTTGACGATCGTGGATGATGCGACGCATGAGTCGATCGCCATTGTGCCGGCACGCACCCTCAGCGGGACGCATGTGACGCGGACCCTGGATCAGTTGGCGACGACTCGCGGGATCCCGCAGGTGATTCGGACTGACAATGGGAAGGAATTCTGTGGTCGAGCCATGCTGACCTGGGCGCATACGCACACGGTGACGCTGCGGCTGATTGAACCCGGCAAGCCCAACCAGAATGCCTACATTGAGTCATTTAATGGACGCTTCCGTGATGAGTGCTTGAACGAGCACTGGTTTCTGAATCTCGCCCATGCCCAAGTCATCATTGAAGCGTGGCGGCGTGAGTACAACGAGGAACGACCGAAGAAAGCGCTGGGTGGGCTGACGCCTGCCGCCTATGCGCAGCAATTGGCCAGCAAATCAGCTACAGTAGTCCCCGGACTCTAAACGTGGCTGCTACTCAACATGGGGGGACGTCGGAACCACAAGCACCCCTCACTATGGGAGCTGGCGTTCGCCAACGAGACGCTGCGCACCATCTCACCCGGCCGATTGATCCCATTCGCCAACAGTCGGTAGACCGTCAGCGACCATTTACACCCGTAGATCGTTTCGACCATTCTGGCGCTCCGCTCCGGAGCCGATTGTCGAGATTTTTTTTCGCGCGTGGGATCTTCAAGATGGACCGATTCGTACCTACCACACCGGATTGTGCCTGCTGTCGGCATGCCGCGAATCTTCGTAGACTGCGTCGGTTTGTTCCGCCTTTCTACCATAACCCACGAAGGAGGTCATCCGATGCAACCAGTCCATCAGCGCATCGCATTGATTGTCGGGGGGTCCAGCGGTATTGGTCTTGCCACGGCGAAGTTGTTGCTCGAGCGAACGATTCCAACCGTGATTGTAGGCAACCGATCGCGCAAACTCGACCAGGTGCAAAGCGAACTGGCCTCGTTCGGTTCCGTGGAGTCTTTTCAAGCCAACTTGTATGAGCCACAGGATGTACAGAGCGTGATCGACTTTTCCGGAGAGCACGCCCGCCACATCAAGTATTTGGTGAACGCCGCGGGCCATTTCAAGCCGACGCCGTTTTTCGATCATACAGGCGACGATTACGATACCTATCTGGATCTGAACCGGGCTCTCTTTTTCATTTCGCAAGCCGTCGCCAAGAACATGGCAGCCAACGGCGGAGGGTCGATCGTGCATATCGGGTCGATGTGGGCGCAACAGGCCATCAAAGCGACCCCTTCGTCGGCCTATTCGATGGCGAAGGCCGGCTTGCACGCGCTCACGCAGCACATGGCAATGGAGCTGGCCGCCCACAAGATTCGTGTCAACGCGGTGTCGCCGGCTGTGGTCAAGACGCCGATTTACGAGGCCTTCATCGACCCACCCCACATCGACGCCACACTAGCCTCCTTCGACAGCTTTCACCCGATCGGCCGGATCGGTACGGCAGAGGATGTCGCTCGAACCATCACCTTCCTATTGAGCGACGACGCGCAATGGGTGACCGGCGCAGTCTGGGACGTGGACGGCGGCGTGATGGCCGGACGGAATTAGCGCCCCCCGCAGATCGGCGGAAGCAGAGGGGGCCCATGCCGGTGGAAGCACAGGCCCTCTCGCCTAATCTCCACGCAGCGTGGTGTCCCCTCTCAGCCGACAGGCGCAGTCGGCGCTTTCCACGCCTGCGGGGCAAACTGCAGATCAAGCGGCGTGTGAGCGATGTGATTCACGTAATTGCTCAAGGTCTTGAGCGTGACGATCGTCAATACATCCAAGACATACCGCTGGGTATAGCCGGCCTCCGCGGCCTGCTCCAGCTCATCCTCCGGGACCCAGCCGCGATGACGGAGGACGGACAGGACTAGTGTGCGGAGCGCCTCGAGCTTCTTGTCGGACAGGGGTCGTTGATCCCGTAACGCGGCGAGCACATCTTCCGGCATGCGGACCATTTTCGCGACCGTGGAATGGGCTCCCACGCAATACGCACAGTCGTTTGCGGCGCTGACCGTCAACGTCACCACCTGCTGCTCCACGGCTGAGAGTGCACTGTGCTCCAACGCCGCAGCGATCGCGGCGTACGCCTGGACGGCCGCAGGGGACTCCGCTAACACGCCGATGAGGTTTGGCACAAACCCGTACTTCTTCTCCATCGCCTCCATGGTGGCACGGGAGGCTTCTGGAGCGGACTCCTTTGAATGCACCTGATACATCCTGCTTCTCCTTTCGGTGTTCACTCTGACTGGTATGCAGATCCCCCTCGCTACCGGATCAAGCCAAAGTACTTCCACTCGCCGACCGTGCCCATAAACGAAGACCGTAGGGAGTCCGGCAGCGCGGCACCGGCGGCCGCGTACTGTTCTCGGCTGGCCCAGACTGAGGAGTCCACTTGGATCTTCGGATCCTTGAGGTCTTTCCGGCTGGCCACGGAAACAAAGCCTGGCTGTTTCTTTAAGAACGTGAACATCGCCGATCTGGCCTCTTCGAACTGCCGTTCCATCCCCGGCTTCACGGCATACGCCATGACCTCTACAACCTCACCTTCACGCGCCGGTGCCGCATGCCCCACTCCGGGTTGTGTGGCACACGCCGTCAGCATCCCCAGGCACAGCAGCATCCCCGCATTCAACATGGCACGACGAGACATTGACATAACTCCTCCTTGTGAGATGAACAGTTATTGGTGCACGAACGTTGAAGACTGGACCGATGGCCACTGGGCCTCGGCCTCACGAATGAACACGTCCTTTCCACGCGTCCATTTGGTTTGAATGCCCCGGTCATAATTCAGATACAACTTCCCATCGACAATCTCCCACACATCGCCATCACTCTTGGCTTTAGTCCCTTCGGCAATACCATAGGCACAAAAGCCGCCGAACTGGGGTGCGAAGCGTTCAGGGGTTGTTGTGAAGCGATCCCGGTGCGATGGGCTCGCGAACCAAAAGATGGAGCCTTTGTACGAGTATGCGAGCGTGTCGTTTCCTTTGACGGCCTTGTGGTCTTCGAAATAGGCCACGGGATCGTACCCATCGATAGCCACCCCATGCTTTTCATAGAATTCCCCCGCCCGGACCTGACCAGCCATCACGAATGAACAGGTGAGTCCGACCGCAGCCCAGGTTACTACCGTGTGAGGTGACATGCCTTCACCCTCCCTACAGGCCGCGCGCCGTCTTTGAGCGCCCGGCCCAGCAGAAACCCCAACAGCGAAACGGGAGCCGCCCGGGGCAGCAACCGGTTTTCCCAAGCCATCATTTTGTTCATGATCCCTGAGACGACGGTCGCCTTCTTCCCTAACGCCCGCAGCCCTACGCGGGCCACTTGCTCAGGCATCTGCGGAATCATGGGCAACTTCGAGAAATCAACCGGCATATTCGCGGTCATCTCGGTGGTCGTCAGCCCGGGCGAGAGGACCAGCACATCGACGCCGAACGGTTTCAATTCAACGTGAAGCGCCTCCCCCAGACTCAGGAGGTAGGCCTTGGTGGCGGCGTAATGGGCCACATACGGGACGCCTTGATAGGCAAAGAGACTGGAGACAAACATGATCCCGCCACGCCCCCGACCAGCCATCTGCCGTCCATACAGATGGGCCAAATGCATCGGGGCCACGGCATTAAGCTGGGCCAATTGCAGATGGGCTTGTTCATCGCCCTGAACAAAGGCGCCGGTCATTTCCGCACCCGCATTCAAAATGGCGAGCCCGATCTCAAGGTCTTCAGTTGCCGTGGTGATGGTTCTGATTGCGTCAGGTTCACGCAAATCCGCCTGAACCGTTCGAACCTTGACTTGATACTGTTTTTTGAGTTCACTGGACAGCTCGTCCAGTCTCGACTGACGTCGCGCCACAGCAACGATATGAAGCCCGTGCTCCGCCACCTGCCGTGCCAACTCGCGCCCGATGCCCGAACTGGCCCCGGTGATGAGTGCCCATGGGCCATATTTGCTGAGATTGGTCGTCTTCATGGATGTCCGGTTTCCCTTGGTAATGAGCGTGCGAAACTCTTCTGCCTCATCTGAACTGTTCAACTTCTATTTCAACTGGAGTCCATGGGCAGCCGCATACGTACAGACCGCTCCAGCCTATTCACGATCACAATAACCCCATATATGGACCGACCAGTCCTGAATGCGGCAAAAAAATTCATCGCACGGCCTTCATGATCAACGGCACCATCGCACCCGCACTCCGTAAATCGAGACCGGATTTGATCAGGGTCCGCAACCCGGTCATCGCACTCACCAGATAACGGGCCAAGGCAGTGCGGTCAGCGCTTGCCGCCACATCACCTTCCTGCTGGGCCCGCTTGACCGCCGCTGTGAAAATGGCTTCGAGCCGCTGCAGACCCTGGGCAATCGGTTTGGCAAAAACAGGGTCCCGCTGCCCGAATTCGTTGGCGGAATTCGCCACCAGGCATCCTTTCGCGCCAGCCGGCTCCTGCGCCGTACTGGCCACCCACTCAAAGACACTGCGGATAAATTGCAGGCCGGAGGGTGCGTGGTTCAACTGCACGGTCAGTTCCCGGGCAAACCGATCTTGATACCGGAGTAAACATTTCTGAAACAATTCCTGTTTGCCGCCAAACGTCTGATAGAGACTGCTCTTCGACAGGTGCATCGCGGCGAGAAGGTCCGCCAACGAGGTCGCTTCATACCCCTTGCACCAAAACACCTCCATCGCCGCATCCAGTGCGTGCTCAGGATTAAACTCCAGCGGGCGTCCAAGAGTCATGGTCATCAGTATATGGACCGATCGGTTCATATGTCAATGCCACTCGCTGAATGCGCGTGAACCCTTGAGCCCTATGTGCAAATTCAGAAGGTAGGCGAGCACGGAAGCCGAAGGCCCATGCGCTTGCACATTGCGAAATCCTGCTGAGTCGGCGTTTCATTTTGCCACAAGAACAGCAGTCTGAAAATCGATCTGCGAAGATCCCGCCACATCACGTTATGGACCGCAGACTTTCGCGCTCCCAGGAATCCTTGGAATATCCTGCTCCACCTTTCGGAATCCGCACGACTGCTGTTCGAGAGAACGGCGCTGTGTAATTGTGAGAGAGGTTCTGGTTTCCCGTGGTCTCATCTATTCCACGAACAGATGAGACGGTCCAGAAGATCTCTGACTCCCCTCGCTCTCGAGGAGGGTCCATACATACGACTGCGCCTTAATCCTAAACGCAGCCCCCCTCCCCGCCAAGAAACGCCGCGGCCTTCGAGCGACAAACTTGGCGCGCTCTGAGGGTCACGGGACACTCATGCATCCACATCGCACCCTCCCCGTACGAAGAACAGCCCGCGGTGGATATCTCCGATGCTGACCATGCCGACCAGCTTTCCATGATCCGCGACCGGAAGCCGGCGGAAGTTCTTCAATCCCATGTACGAAGCCGCTTCGAGAATAGGTGTCTCCGGTGAGACGGTCAGTGGGTTCCGCACCATGATCTCCTCGGCGCTCTTTCCCAAGACCTCGGGATAGTTCTGTTCCATTTCCAGAAAATCCCGACTGTGCACACTGTCGTGGATGTACTCTCCATAGTTGGGATACATCGGCAACATCACGTCGCGCAGCGTCACGATCCCGAGCAACTCGCGACTGGCGTTCACGATCGGAATGGCCCCGCAATGTCGGCTCAACATTTTCACGACGACGTCCCGCACAGTGTCCATCGGTTGACCCGTCACGACTCCGGTGGACATCACATCATGGATTCGCATGGGAGCGTCCTTTCGTTTCGGTCATGTGGCTGGGAGGCGTGGCTTCACGTGCAGTGACCGCGCCACCCGCATGGGGGACCTTGGCAGGCACAGACCGATGAGCTAGGTGGTACTGTGCCTGGCAATGCCTGCAGCGCACAAACCAGAGGCAACCATCAGGATAGTAATCTGTGAAAGCTAGAACTTAATCTGACAGCCCGGTAGAGTCCTCGCCTTCACGGAAGGAGTGAGGACCATGACGACGGAACAGAAGATCATCAAGACCAAGGTGGGCGTGTTGGAATTGGCGAAACACCTGGGCAATGTCTCCAAGGCCTGCCAGGTGATGGGTTATAGCCGCGATAGTTTCTACCGCTTCAAAGAACTCTACGAGATTGGGGGAGAGGCCGCGCTGCAAGAAATCTCCCGTCAGAAACCCTTGCTGAAGAATCGGGTCTCTCCCGATGTGGAGCAGGCCATCGTGCAAATAGCGATTGAGCAACCCGCCTGGGGCCAACTCCGCGTGGCAAACGAACTCCGCAAACGAGCCCTGACGATCTCCCCGGCGGGCGTCCGGTGCATCTGGCTCCGGCATGATCTGGAGACCATGCGGAAGCGGCTCAAGGCCTTGGAGGCCAAGGTTGCTCAAGAGGGCCTCGTCTTAACGGAGGCGCAGGTCGTTGCGCTGGAGAAGGCCACGGCAGACAAAGAAGCCCATGGCGAATTCGAGAGCGAATGTCCGGGCTACGGCGGTGCCCAGGACACGTTCTATGTCGGGACCTTGAAGGGCGTCGGCCGGATCTATCAACAGACGTTCATCGACACCTACAGCAAGGTGGGGTTCGCGAAACTCTATAACCGGAAGACCCCGATCACCGCCGCGGACTTGCTCAATGATCGGGTGTTGCCCGTCTTCGAGCAGCACGAGATTCCGCTGAACCGGATCCTCACCGACCGTGGCACGGAATACTGTGGTACGCCAGAGCGGCATGAGTATGAACTGTACCTGGCCGTGGAGAACATCGATCACACCCGCACGAAGACCCGGCATCCCCAGACCAATGGGATCTGTGAACGGTTCCACAAGACGATGCTGAACGAATTGTACCGGGTGGCGTTCCGGAAGAAGATCTATCAGACGCTGGGCGAGCTGCAGGTCGACTTGGATCACTGGTTGCAGGAGTACAACGAACAGCGATCCCACCAGGGACGCAGAGGTGGCTCCGGTTGGTTGGACAGCCTAGGCCATTCCTTAAGTGGTGCCTGGCGGGTTGCTGATTACGCGGCCGTGAGCCGTGCCGTCAGATTATCAGAGTACACCTGGTCAGGCGTCTTCCCGTCAAGCGCCTGATGCGGTCTGGTCTGGTTGTAGAACGTCAGGTAGCGCTCCAGGCTCTGGTGCGCGGCACTGACGGTCTCGTACGCGTGCACATAGACCTCCTCGTATTTGATGCTTCTCCAGAGGCGTTCCACGAATACGTTGTCGCGCCAGCAACCTGTCCCGTCCATGCTGATCTGGATGCCGTGGTGCGTCAGGAGCCCCGTGAACTCCTGGCTAGTAAATGGGCACCCTTGATCGGTATTGAAGATCTCAGGTGGACCATAGCGGCCCACGGCGTCCTGCACCGCATCGAGACAGAAATCGGTCGTCAGCGTGTTGGACAGCCGCCACGCCAACACCCGGCGACTGGCCCAGTCGAGCACCGCAAACAAGTACACAAAGCCCCGCGCCATCGGGATATAGGTAATATCGGCGGCCCAGACATGATTGGGCCGCAAGATCGTGAGGTCGCGCAAGAGATAGGGGTAAACCTGATGGGCCGGATGCCGTCGGCTGAGAGCCGGCTTCCGATACAGGGCCTCCAGGCCCATGCGGCGCATCAGGGTGGCCACATGTCGCCTGCCAACGGCCTGGCCCTCTTGCCGCAAGAGATCGCGCAGCATGCGGGCGCCCGCAAACGGATAGTGCAGATGCAGTTCGTCAATCCGCCGCATCAGCGCGAGTCCCGTCTCTGATACCGGCGTCGGGTGGTAGTACGCGGTCGAGCGGGCCAGCTTCAGCAGCTGGCATTGCCGCCGGACCGGGAGTAGATGGGGGCGATCGATCATGGCTTTGCGCTCCGTAAGCCCGCCTTGGTGAGCGCCCCGGCTAAAAAATCATTCTCCAGGGCCAGTTGGCCAATTTGGGCGTGGAGGGTCTTGAGATCCGGCGTGTCGGCCGTCGGCGTGGTCCCACCAAAGACATCAGCGGCCCGCGCCAGCAATTGTTGTTTCCATTCGGTGATTTGCGTGGGATGGACCCGGAACTGCTCGGCCAATTCCGCCAGCGTCTTGTCGCCTTTGACTGCCGCCAAGGCCACTTGGGCCTTAACCGTCGCTCCGTGATTCCGTCGTGTGCTCTTCATCGCCTCGCTCCTCTGGTTCGCCACCACCTGGTGGCTTCGGTGAAGCCAGGCTACCACTTACCACACTGTCCGAATTTCCGGAGCCACCTCTATGCACTCAGCCGTCCAGCACGGTTATTCTTACCCGTTACGCTCGGCTGTTGGGAAAATGATCGCGAAGCTCGATGTTCGACACCAACGGACCCCTGGCGGCAGGATCACGTACGGACTCAAGAAAACCTGACAGAGGGCCGATATGAGCGGAGAGAGAACAAGAAGAAGGAGAAAGGTATGCTCACTGTGGAAGCTTCACCGGACGGCACAACACTGACGTTCAAGCCGGTCGGACGTTTCGATGGCAAGATTTACCAGGAGTTCCAGGACGCCTATCAACGGAGCGCTGAACCCACCAGCCACTATATGGTGGATTTTGGTCGAATTGATTACATCGACAGTTCCGGCCTCGGCATGTTGCTCAAGCTGCGTGAGCGCGCAGGCGGGAGCAAGACGAGAGTACACCTAGCGAACTGTTCGTCGGAGATCAAGAAAATTCTCAGGATCGCCAACTTTCACTCGTTGTTCACCGTCGCATGAAAATACTGGTCGCTGACGACACCATAGTCAACCGCCGCATTCTGGAGGCCCTGCTGGGCAAGGACGGCCATACCGTGGTCCTGGCCGAAGACGGCAAACAAGCCGTTGCGCTCTTCGAGCAGGAGCAGCCGGATCTCGTGATCATGGACCTCATGATGCCGGAGATGGACGGCTACCAGGCGACCAAGCTGATTAAACAACAGACCGGATCCCGCTTCGTGCCTGTGATATTTTTGACCGCCGTCACCAACGAAGACGTCTTGGCCAAATGCATCGCCCATGGCGGAGACGATTTTCTCACCAAGCCGTACAATCACACCATTCTCCGCGCCAAGATCGCCGCCTGGGAACGCATCCAGAATCTTCACGCCACGGTAACGGCGCAAAAGGATGAACTGGAAGGTCACCACGCACGGTTTCTTCATGAGCAGGACGTGGCCAGCACCATCAGGAACAATGTCCTGGGGGGCGGTTGCCTGGACCAGATCGGCATCAACTACCATCTGGCTCCTGCCGCGACTCTCAGCGGCGACTTGATTCTGGCGGCGACGCACCCGACAGGCGTACTCCACCTCATGATCGGCGACTTTACCGGGCACGGACTCTCGGCGGCTATTGGAGCGCTACCTGTCGCTGATATCTTCTATCGTATGACCGAGCGAGGATTCACGCTCCGCGATATCCTGATCGAACTCAATCGGAAGCTAAAACGAACCCTGCCGACCGGATTGTTCTGCGCCGCCAGTCTGGTCGAGCTCGATGCCCGACGCGGGAGTGCCGCCATCTGGAACGGCGGATTACCCGATGTCCTGGTCTTCAACTCCGGCGCGGGATGCCGTCTCCAAGTCCCATCCCAGCATCCACCGCTGGGCGTGCTGGATGAGGCAGATCTCCACACCGGGATGCAGGAAGTCTCGCTTGAACCGGGGGATCGCCTATATCTCTACTCCGATGGCGTCATTGAAGCCTGTAATCCCACCGGCAACCAGTTTGGTGAGTCCCGCCTCATCGAGGGCCTCACTAATAACCGGGAACCTGACCGGCTGTTCGATGAGATTCTCGCCAGCCTCACATCGTTCACCGCCGGAACCGTTCAACAAGACGACGTCACGTTGGTGGAACTCCCCTGCGACCTCATCACGGCTCGCTTGCTGGCCCCTGAGACGACCGCCCCTCCACAACCTCCATGGCCACTGGAGTGGCGGATGGAGCTGAGCCTTTCCCCGGACGCGGTTCGCGCCGTCGATCCAGTGCCCGAGCTGCTGCAGATACTGAATCAAGTGCCGGGATTGCCCCAACACAAAGAGCGCCTGTTCACAATCCTGGCCGAGTTGATGACGAATGCCATCGACCATGGCCTGTTGGGTTTGGACTCATCCTTGAAACACTCGCCGGAAGGATTCGATGCCTACTACCGGGAGCGCGACGCGCGCCTCGCCGAGTTGCGCGACGGGCAGGTCAGAATTGCCTTAACCCATGTGCCGTTGCATAGAGGAAGCCAGCTGACGATCCGCATTGAAGACAGTGGACCTGGATTCGATTTTACACGGCCGAATACGGATTTGGCGATGAACGACACAGGTGCGGGACGCGGGATTGCGCTCATCAGCTCCCTGTGCCAGAAAATCAACTTCCATGGCAAGGGCAATTGCGTGGAAGTGGTGTACGCCTTGGAGCCGGCGGCGTGAAGCGGGGTCCGTCTGGCAAGCGGCCAGGGGAATCGGTTAGGGGGAGACTCCTTCTCCAGCCTCTATAGGGGCTAGTGGCCTATACGCGACCACTAGCCACTGCTACAGTTTGATGGGAACCCAGCCGATAAGAATGTAGGAACTCTCTCACATTCACCAGGAGGTCACGCATGGAATCCCGTTTTCACCGCTTTCTGAGAGAAGAGGACGGCGCCACGGCAATCGAGTACGCACTGTTGGCATCTGGCATCGCGGCTGTCATCGCAACAGCAACATTCCTCCTCGGCGGCCGGATCAATACCGTCTTCAACCGGATCGCCGGATTGATACGATAATGAACGGCGTATCGGTTGGACTTTTGCCACCTGGCCCATCGATCTGGACATGCGTTCTATTCACCGTGCTGGCCCTGGGGGCGGCGAGCGACCTCCGTTGCGCGAAGATTCCGAACTGGCTCACGTATTCGGCCATGGGCGGCGGGCTTCTGTTCCACACGACCCAGGAGGGACTATCCGGTCTCAGCCAGAGCGTCGGGGGCCTCCTCATAGGAATCGCGCTGTTCCTGGCGTTCTATCTGCTCGGCGGGATGGGCGCAGGTGATGTGAAATTCATGGGCGCAGTCGGCAGCATGGTAGGCCTGTCTGGAATCCTCCCTGCCGCCGGTGTCACCACACTCCTCGGCGGCGCCTATGCGGTGGCGACGGCAATCCGCCATTGGGGAATCGGCACGGGCGCGTGGCGCATCCTGTCGCCGTTTCTGGCGTGGGCGCTCACGGGCCGGCTCGCCCTCGCGCCTCCTGACACTCAACCGAAGCTACGATACGGCGTCGTCATCGCTGCCGGAACAGTCGTGGCACAGTGGTGGACCGGACACCTCTAACCTCTTCCACCGCTCGTCTCTCACCACCCTCATAGCCCCGTACTACGAGTGTCAAGTTCTTGCAGATTCAGCCGATACGTAACCGTTGCATGTCGTTCTCTACAGTCTATTGAGACAATACGGAGTAGCGGGATCATCGAGACAGCCGTTACCCCCATTTTGAAAGGCACACTCACTCATGACACCTCAACGACGAGCGCTGATCGTCGTGGCGCTGGGAGGCCTCATCGGACTGGCCACCAGTCTCTGGGCCTATCAATGGCTGCAGGACGTCACGGAGCAGACGCGTCTTGACATGGAAGCGAAGAGCCGAACAATCCCCATTGCTGTGGCTGCCGCCGATTTAGCCTGGGGCGCGGTCCTGGCCGATGACGCGGTGCGCATGGTTCCTTTTCCGGCCGATACGGTACCCGAGGGCCATTTTGCCTCTGCAGAAACACTGAAGGGCCGGGTCGTCATCATGGATGTGAAGCAACATGAGCCGATCCTCGAATCGAAGCTCGCCCCGGCGACCGTCACGTCGGGTGGCGTCGCGGCCGTCACGCATCCGGAGAAACGCGCCGTCGCCGTCAAAGTGGATGATGTCGTCGCGGTGGGCGGGTTCATCAAACCCGGCGACCGCGTAGATGTCCTCACGACCGTGCGTCGGCCAGGCAAGACCGACGACCCGGTCACGAAGGTCGTCCTGGAGAACGTCCGGGTGCTGGCCATGGGGCAAGACACCGAGCGCGCGGCGCAGACCGACAAGGCCGCGAAGAATCAGGAGACCAAGCTGTCCGTTCCCTCGGTCATGACGCTGGAGGTCGCGCCCGACGAGGCCGAAAAACTCGCGCTCGCGTCGACCGAAGGCAAGGTGCAGTTGGCGCTGCGCAACCCTCAGAGCGTGACCGCAGTTGCCACAACGGGCGCCACGATCTCGTCCCTGCTGGCGTCGTTCGGTGGAGAAGCCGGGCTGCGCAAGGAACCATCGCCGACTCCATCGAACCGAACCCAGGCACGGGCGACCCCCCGACCTACCCGCGTTCCTGTGCCGCCCCGGCCAGCCGGCAGTCCTACGGATGAATCAGGAAGAAACCTGCCCCCTATCACGGCCGCACCAACGGCAGAACCGATGCACGTGCCGGTCATCGCCGTACCCGTTCCGGTGGAGTCGCCGATCACACTAGAGCATTCGCCCTCTGCGTCGTCGGTACTGGCGGATAGTCTGCGGTTCACTGACTCCCGGCCCCCCATTGAACCGTCACCCTCGTCGCCCCCCTCACCTCCCGCAGCCAAGGGACTGCCGCCGGTTTCTGTCGAGCTCATCAAGGGTATGACGCGGACCAATGTCGCGTTTGAACCGGCCGGAGCGGGCGCGACACACGCGGTGTCGAACGGAGCACCCAAATGACCGCCTGGGGAGAGACCTATAAATGGACCCTACGTGGTATCGGCTCGGGGCTGTTCGCCCTGTTCCTGGTAACAGTCGCCCAGGCTCACGAAGTCGCCTCCCCGGATATCCAGACTCGCGTCCCCCGATCATTGTCCCTGATCACCGGTAAATCGCTGGTGTTAGATAGCCCGATCCCATTTTCCCGCGCCTCCATTGCGAACCCCGACATTGCCGACACCCTCGTGCTCTCTCCGAAGCAGCTGTATGTGATCGGAAAAGCCGCCGGCACAACCAATCTGACGTTATGGGATGCCGAAGGGAGCGTGTACGCCCTCTACGACCTCGCCGTGTCGCCGGACCTCACGCGCCTGAAGGAACACCTGCATCAGCTGTTTCCGGACGAAAATGATCTTCAGGTCATGGCCGCTCACGACCGCCTGACATTGACGGGCACCGTGAGCAGCGCGACCCATGTGTCCGAGGCCGTGGACGTGGCCGAGACCTATGCGCGGCAGAAAGTGATCAATCTGCTGCGCGTCGGCGGGCTCCACCAGGTCATGCTGGAAGTGCGGGTCGCCGAGATGGAGCGCACGCTCCTGAGGCGGCTGGGCGTGAACCTGGCCGCGGCGAGCGGCGGCCAGTCGTTCGGCGTGTCGTCGCTGAAGAATTTGGCCACGGTGCTGCCGCCGACCGATCCGTCCGCCGCGCTCGTGGCGGGCCCGGTCGGCCTGGGCGTGAGTCAGGCCGTCAACGCACTGCTTCGCTTTCAGACCGGCTCGACAAGCTGGACCGGCTTCATCGACGCGCTGAAAGAGGAGAATCTCGTCAAAGTGCTGGCCGAACCAACCCTCGTGGCGCTCAGCGGGCAGGAAGCCCATTTTCTGGCGGGCGGGGAATTTCCCATCCCGGTTCCTCAGGCATTCGGCGTCACAACGATCCAATTCAAGAAATTCGGTATTCAACTGAACTTCAATCCGGTCGTGCTCAGCCCGACCCGCATCAGCGTCACGGTGGCGCCTGAAGTCTCCGACCTGGATTTTGCCAACGGACTGTCGCTGCAGGGGTTCGTGGTGCCGGCCATCACCACCAGGCGGGCCTCCACGGTCGTCGAGTTGGAAGACGGACAGAGTTTTGCCGTTGCGGGGCTGCTTCGAGATACCGTGCGGGAAACCGTGTCCAAATTTCCCGTCCTAGGAGACATCCCGATTCTCGGCGCCTTATTCCGTAGTTCGTCGTTCCAAAAAAATGAAACGGAACTCGTCATCATCGTGACCCCACACCTCGTGACGCCGGTTACGGAGGCCGAGTTGCCACTTCCCACCGGGCAGTATCTGGAGCCGGACGACGTCGATTTCTACTTAATGGGACGGCTTCAGAGCAGGAAGGACAAGGTCCGCACGCCACTCCCGCCGGCGACGCAGCTCCCCTTCGAGGACAGGCTGGCAGGGCCAGTGGGGCATATGATGCCGTAGCGAGATGACACGCAGGCAAGAGGCGCAAGGCAAGGGCTCGATCTCAGGATGAACCGGATGATGGAGGCGCTCGTGAACCGAAGCACCCTGTTGCTGATCGTATCGATCGGGTTCATAACCGATCTGACGGTGGGCTGCACGAGTCCGGCGCCGCTGCGGAACGATTACGGCCGCTCGGTGGAGGCGATGAAACGTGCGCAACGGCCTGACGCCGCAAGCGCACAGGGGATCGCTCCCATGGAAGGACTAGACGGACGAGCTGCACAGGCCGTCATCCAGAATTATCTGGATACCTTCGACAAGGGGAAAACAGCCGGCCAATCCCCAGCTCTAACCCAACCTCCGGCTGGATTCACCGAGGCCATCGGAGCGTCAGGGCTACCACCCGGCGGAGCCGCGACGGGCCCATAGAAGCGTGAACGGTGAAACATGAAGCGTCTTACGAGAGGGACGGGACCTCTGACATGCGACACCTACTACTCGCCCCTCACCCCGAACCTGAAAGACGAAATCCGAACGACGAAATGCGAGCGACTCACGAGGGTGATGCGTGATCAGTGAACCGACCAGGCCCGAGGCGTGGGGCCGCGAACATGGCGCGGCGGCGGTGGAGTTCGCGCTGCTGCTCCCGCTTCTCGTGCTGTTGTTGTTCGGCATCGTGGAGTTCGGCTTGGCACTCCACCGCCACCAGGTGTTGGCGACGGCCAGCCGAGAAGGTGCGAGAGCGGGCATTCGCCAGACCGTGCCACGCCCGACAGCCGGTGACATTCAACAAGCGGCCCGGAATGTCCTGACCCAAGCCGGAGTGGCCGGCGCCTCCGGGGTCGTTGTGACCGGAGCGGGAGGCGCATCCGGAACCGATCTCATCGTCACAGTCGAAACGCCCTATCGATTTTTTGTATTGCCGAGCACCGTTCCCGGACTGCGCGGGCCGGTGATGCTCCGGTCCCGGACGGTGATGAAACATGAGTGATCGCACTGGACAGGGTCGTGGCGAGGCATTTCTTGCGTCGTGGCGTCCAACGCGTCACGACCAACGCGGCGCAGTCGCCATCGTGGTCGCGGTCAGTCTCTCGGCGCTCGTGTCGCTGGCGGCCCTCGTTCTGGATGGCGGCGCGGCCCTGGTGTCGAAGCATCAATTGCAAAACCTCGCAGATGCCGCCGCGCTGGCCGGAGCCAGGCAGTTGGGGAAACTGTACGAGAGTCAGCCGGCCGCCATCTCGCCCCCGCAACCTCTGTCGCTGGCCAATCGTGCGCGGGTCCAAGCGGTCGTCGCGGAGGTCGCCGAGAGGAATCGCGACGCGACGAAGCTGGCTGCCGTCACGCTGTCCGATGTCCGCGTGGGCCGGTGGAATGCCGCAACCAGGACTGTCGTCTCCTCCCAAAACGGTTTGGATGCCGTACTGGTACGGGCGGAGGGTTCGATGCCGACGTTCCTGGCCGGCGTGGTCGGCATTCGGCGATTGTCCGTGTCGGCCACGGCCGTGTCGGCGCTAAGTGCCCTAGCCGAGGTCCAGCCCGGCGCACTGACTCTGCCCGTCGGGCTCTCCTCGGCCTGGATGGCGCTGGGACCTATCGACGGGAGACGCCTCCAAGTGTATGCGCCCGGCGGTGGCGATCCTTGCGCTGGCTGGACCACGTTCACGGATACGCCGCCGACGATGGGGCGGTTGCAAACGATTGTTCGGAGCCTTACAGGAAACAGCTATACCAGTCCGGCGACGGTAGCGGGACAGACCAGCTTTCAGTTCGTTGCCGGGAATCCGGCAG
Organism: Nitrospira defluvii; assembly: GCA_000196815.1. Classification (GTDB taxonomy): domain Bacteria; phylum Nitrospirota; class Nitrospiria; order Nitrospirales; family Nitrospiraceae; genus Nitrospira_A; species Nitrospira_A defluvii_A. Next base: position 2,028,091 of record FP929003.1, on the reverse strand, counting down.
TCATCGCTCCGGACATCATGGCACTCTACAATGCGAAGAAAAACCCGGCGACCGGCCAATGGACAACGGTGGTGCCGGTGTACCGTCAGGCCCAGTGCGCCGCCCCGTCAGGGCCTCTCCCCGTCGTGGGCTTCGCCACGGCGATCATCACGTCGGTCGCCACACCATCGGGCCCGGCATTGGACGCGGTCGTTCGGATCGGATTCGTCCAGCTTGGCCGGGGAGGCGGCACGGACTATGGAACTGAAGGGAGCCTGCCCGGATTGGTGCAGTAGTGTTCGGAGCGCAGGAGTATGCGCTTTTCTTCTGACCAGGGACAGGCGACGCAGCACGAATGACGAGTGACGGACGAATGAGGAACTTGCCATGACAGGATCATCCAACGCCACGCAGAACGAGCGTACCGGCCAGGCCGCCGAGCCGCGTGGCCGGCTTATTGCCCTGTTCGGTGCCAAAGGAGGCGTCGGCACGAGTACCGTCGCGGTGAATCTGGGGCTCTGCGCGCAGCAGCGCCGGGCGAAAGAATCCGTGGTGCTCGTGGACCTGAATCTTCAAGCAGGGAACCTCCACCTCTTGCTCGGGCTGGAACCGACGCATCGGTGGCGAGAGATCATGCGCGAAGCCTCCCGGCTGGATTCCACGCTCCTGATGAGCCTGTTGGCGAAACATGAGTCCGGCCTCCATCTGCTGGCGTCTGACTACGACGGCCTCGGGGACACCCTGTTGAACCCCGAACTGGTCTCGCGAGCCTTGCTGATCCTGCGCTCCTTGTTCGACGTGGTGGTGACGGATTGCGGACATGTGCTCCATCCGGCGACACGCAAAGTGCTTGAACAGGCCTCCGCCGTCCTGGTCGTGACCGCACTCGATATTCCTGCCATGCGGCGGACCACACGCGTTCTGGAGGTCCTGAACCCGCTCCTCGGCGGAGGCCGCAGGGCACAGGTGCTCCTCAATGGGCTTGACCGGAACGACCAGGGCTTGGTGACGGAAGCGGAGAAGGTGCTCCGTCATGGCGTAACCTGGCATATTCCGGCCGATTCCGATGAAGCGCGAACGGCTATCGAACTGGGCCGGCCGCTGTGTGCGATTTCCCAGCGAAGCGATGTGGTGCAGACCTACCGGCATCTGGCCGCGGCGCTGACCGAAGAAGAGGCATTCAGCGGCACGACTCCGTCCAACGGCGCCACTCGATGGTTGTCGAAATGTCTGCAACTTGTGATGCGTCGTTCGTGACATGTAATCCGTCTGAATCCGGAGACCAGATACGCATCACGTGAGACGAGCAACCCATGACCCGACAAAGCCGCTCACGCATCAAGGAGGTCCTGATGCAGCCACAGTGTGTTCCTCACAGCAAGCCGGCCTCGGCCGAGCGTCACGATCTCAAACACCGCATCCATGACCGGCTACTAAAGCGGCTCGACTTTTCGGCCATGGGGCTGCTCGACCCGCTGTTACTGCGGGCGCAACTGGCGATGCTGACGATGCAAGTCCTGGAAGAAGAAGGCGTGTCGTTCAGCGACCAGGACCGTGAAGAGGTCATCGCCGATGTCATGAACGAGATCCTCGGGTTGGGGCCGCTGGAGCCGCTGCTGCAAGACCCAACCGTCTCCGACATTCTCGCCAACACGTCCGAGCAGATTTACGTGGAGCGTGGCGGCAAGCTGGAACTCACCGCGCAGCGTTTCCGGGACAATACGCACCTGCGAGAGATCATCGAAAAGATCGTGTCCCGGGTCGGGCGCCGCATCGACGAATCCTCCCCGATGGTGGATGCCCGCCTGGAAGACGGCTCACGCGTCAATGCGATTATCCCGCCGCTGGCGCTGGACGGCCCGATTCTCTCCATCAGGAAATTCAGCCGGGACAAATTGCAGTTGGAGCACTTGGTGGAACGGCACGCGCTGACACCCGCCATCGGCGACACACTGCGGGCGATCGTCCGCGCCCGATTAAACGTGCTCGTTGCCGGCGGTACGGGATGCGGCAAGACGACGATGTTGAACGTGCTCTCGGGATTTATCCCGGACGACGAGCGCATCGTCACGATCGAGGATGCAGCCGAACTGCAGCTGCGCCAGGAGCATGTGGTCCGCCTTGAAACCCGGCCCGCCAACGTGGAAGGCAAAGGAGAGATCACGCAACGCGACCTGGTACGCAACAGCCTGCGCATGAGGCCGGACCGGATCATTCTGGGAGAAGTTCGCGGCGCCGAAGCGTTGGACATGCTTCAGGCCATGAACACCGGCCATGACGGGTCGCTGGCGACCATCCACGCCAACAGCGCGCGCGACGCGGTCACACGGGTCGAGACGATGGTCGCCATGGCGGGGCTGAACCTGCCGGTGCAGATGTTGCGTCATTACGTTGCCTCGGCGCTGGACGTCATCGTCCATCTGACTCGCTTCTCGGACGGCAGCCGGAAGCTCACAAGTCTTCAAGAAATCGTCGGGATGGAACAAGACGTGATCGTGCTGCAGGAAATCTTCGCGTTCGAGCGCACCGGTCTTGGAGCGGACGGGCGAGTGAAGGGTCGCTTTGGAGCGACCGGCATCCGTCCGAAATTTATGGAACAGGTCGAGACTATGGGCATAGCAATCTCGGCCGACGCGTTCGACCCAGAACGCGTCCATGAGGTATGAGGACCCGCCCGATTCGATAGGAATGAATGCATGCTTGTCGCTATTACCATCGGCCTCGCGATCTCCGCCCTGCTGATCGCCGGGGGAGGTTTCGCGGCCTACCAGGCCCGTGCGGCCTCAGACGCGGCGCCCAAAGGCGGTGAGGCTGGGGCATGGACCGGCGGCATTGCCCGCGCGCAAGATCTTAGCCCGACAGGCTGGGTCCATTCGTTACTGAACGCCCTCCCCGGTATCGAGCGGCTCGATCGCCTTCGACGCCGCGCCGACGTGACGACGCCACTTGGAGCGCTCGTCGGCGCGTGCCTTGCACCAGCCGGCGCAAGCGTCGCACTGGCCTTCGTCGATGCCCTCGGCATGCCGGCTATGCTGGTGATCGCCACGGTCGGTTCAGTCGCCACGCCGGCATACTTGTCTTGGCGCGCGGCCGCCCGCCGGGCCCACTTTCAGCGACAGCTGCCCGATGCGCTCGACATGATGGCGCGATCGCTCCGCGCCGGTCACGCATTCCTGGCCGGCATGAAGATCGTCGCGGAGGAATTCCCCGCTCCGATCGGTGCCGAATTCCGAAGCGTGGTGGAAGAGGTGGCCTTCGGCGTCAGTGTGACGGAGGCGCTCCAGCGGCTCACGGCGCGGGTCGACTCGCCTGCCCTAAACTTTTTCGTGACGTCCGTGCTGATCCAGCGGGAGTCGGGCGGGAATCTCGCAGAGATCCTGAACACGATCAGCCGCATGACGAGAAAACGGTTCGAGCTAGCGGCCAAGGTTCGCGCCGTCTCAGCCGAGGGACGCCTCTCAGCCGTGATCTTGTTCGCCCTCCCCTTCGCACTCGGCGGGCTGTTGCTGATCATCAATCCCGACTATGTGTTGCTGTTGTTCCGCGACCCGATCGGCCGGGCAATGGTGACGGTCGGCGGGGTGTTGATGCTCATCGGCGGGGTCGTGACGAAGCGCATGGTCACGGTCCGTGAGTGAGGAGTCCATGGACGTGACGATCACCATCAGCCTCGCAGCCTTCCTCGGATGTCTGATCGGCATTGCCGGCCTCGGCCTCTATGTGGCGGAGCATCGGAAGATCTCGCGCTGGCGCAGAAGAGTCGAGGGCGTCAGGGGAGCCGAAGAGCGCGTTGCGTTCCTGGCCTCGTTGTGGAATCAAGGACGGCGCCTGTTGCTGATCTGCGGTCGGCGGAGGACCGGTCCAACGAGAGAGGGCGAGCCCCTTTCTCTGCCGAATCCGTTTGCAACCGCCGGCTTGCGCGGTTCAGATCTCCCGGTCCTATTTCAGGGCGCCAAGCTGTTCGGCGCCGTAGTTTGCCCGCTGACCTGCCTGAGCCTCTACGGATTACTGGCCAACACACCGACGTTCTTTCCTCTGATCCTCTGCATGGCCAGCGCCCTCGCAGGCTGGTATGGACCCGATCTCTGGCTGCAGCGCCGGATCGAGAGCCGGCAACGCAATATTCTGGCCGCGTTCCCCGATGCGCTCGATCTCATGGTCGTCTGCGTCGAAGCCGGCCTGAGTCTGGATGTGGCGATCACGCGCGTCGGGCAAGAGTTGCAACTGATGCACCGGGAGTTGAGCGAGGAACTGCGCGCGCTCTATCTGGAACTGCGGACCGGACGATCGCGGCAGCAGGCGCTTCGCAACGCGGGCCTCCGTATACAACTGGAAGAGGTTCAGAGTTTTGTAGCCTTGCTGGTCCAGACGGAACGGTTCGGTACCAGCGTCGGGCAGGCGTTGCGGGCGCATGCCGACGGCTTACGCACGCGGCAGGATCTCCAGGCCACGGAGATGGCCGCCAAGTTGCCGGTGAAACTGCTGTTGCCGCTGATCTTCTTCATCTTCCCCAGCCTCCTCGTCGTTCTCTTGGGACCGGCAGCCATTCAAGTAATCCGTCAATTGGCTCCGACACTCGGGCCCTAGCGGCTGCGGAAAAACTCTGTGGGCACGCCAGAACACCTCTGGTCCGCACGCCTGGAACACAAGGAGAATACCACGCAGGATGCTCAAAAAGGCGGTCCAGCAAGGCCGCAGCGAGCGAAGAGGGAGGCGTACGCTTCGGTACGTTGAGCCTCTGAGCGCGGCGAGAACGCCGCTGGCGGACGTTTTCAGCCGTCTGCTCAACCACTCAAGCGGCGGACGCATTCAGCCGATAGACATCCTATGCGAACACACGGGCAGATGCTGGCAATGCTGCTGGCCGGATTCACAAGCATGATGCTCGCTGGTTGCGCCGCTCGGACGCTCACGTCACCGGCAACCCACGAGGCCATCGCGCAGCAGGCGGAGGAGCGACGGAAAACACATACGCCCCTCGAGGAGCCCGTGGCGCAGGCGTCGGCCGACATGACGCCAGAAGACTACGAGCGACTCGGCGATCAATATGTGCGCCAGGGCAACCTGACTCTGGCCTTTGCCCAGTACGACCGGTCGCTCCGCCGAGATCCACGCCAGTCACGCGTGCGGGGCAAACGCGGCCTTCTGCTCGTACAGAACGGGCAGTTGCAGGAGGCCCAGAAAGAATTCCAATACATTCTGCGCGGCGACGCGGCCTACGCGCCGGCGCATGAGGGACTGGGGCAGGTGTATTTGCACTGGAACCGCGTCTCGGAAGCAGAGGACTCGTTCCACCGCGCGCTCCAGCTCAACCCGCAATTGTGGAAGGCGCACGCATTCCTCGGCATGTTCTATGACACCCAAAATAAGCATGCCGATGCCGTCGCCGAATTTCAGGCTGCGCTCGCCCTCAAGCCAGAACATCAGGCGCTGGCCAATAATTTGGGGCGCGTCTATTATGCAATGGGGCGCTACGACGAGGCGATCCGACAGTTTCGCCAAGCCTTGCGGACAGGGTCGGCCGATCCGCGAATCTCCAACAACCTTGCGCTCGCGCTGTCCAAGGCCGGGCGGTATGACGAAGCCTTGACCGCCTTTCAGAAACACGGCGCCCCAGGGAACGCCTACAACAACCTCGGGGTCATGTATTGGGCCGCAGCAGATCGCGGAAAAGCAATCGCGTGTTTTCAGCGTGCGATTGAGGTCAGTCCTGCGTACGAACCCACTGCCAGACACAATCTCGCGGCACTTCAACTGACTCCAGGGACACAGCCACATCCAGAAGATGAAGCCAGGGAGCGCGCCTCCACGTCGTGTGGGGCGACAGACGACGTGCAGCGGCTAGAGACTGGTTCCCCCTAACCCCATAACCCGCATTGTTCACGACGGCTTCTACTGCGCCCGCCGACACGCCGCTCCGACAGGCCTGCCGGCGGGCGGGCTCGCCCCTCGATCGGTCAACATACTGTTTCAAGTATGTTTCCCTCCCTCGCGGCTCCGCGCACCCGTCTCGCTTGGCGTCTCGGCAGTTTCGTCGCGAACCCTCATGAATAATGCGGGCGAAGACGTCATCCTCCGACTCGAGGACCACGCCGTCAACCATTTCACCCCCTGGTTTAAAAATACCATGTCACCCCGCCCATCACCGTCCGTGGCCCACCTGGGGTAAACTGAATTCCATTTACCGGTGTCGTCTCGGAGGCCAGCCTCGTGTCGTACGCAAGCTGTGTCTGCCGCCAGGCTGCATTCATCACGTTTTGCACGCTCACGAATCCCTCCATGTGCTGCCACCAGCCCTTCGTCATCGGCCGGTACCTCGCCACCACATTGAAGATCGTCCATGGCTGGGCAGTAAGACTGCGATCCTGCGTCAAGGGGCGAGACCCTAGGTGCAGCATCTGGAATGAGGTGGTCAGCCCTACTGGGAGACGGGCCGTCAGCTCGCCGCGACCGGTCATGGTCGGAGCCTGGGGAATGGCGGCCCCTGTCCCGCGAAATTCGGCTGTGTTCAGCGTCGCGCTGCCGGAGAGAAAGAGCCAGTCCAGAAGCTGGAGACGGCCGCCGAGATCCGTGCCATATCGCCGCGTGGCTCCGAGCATCTGGGTCGTGCCAAGGTTGCCTTGGAACACCAACTCGGAGGTCAAATCCAACAGCCACAGGGTCGCGGACAATTCCATCCGGTCCCACGGCCTGGTGCGAAGTCCCACTTCGTAGCCCGTAGCCTTTGGCATCCTTTGAGCGGCGGCAGCACTCACGACCACACGGGCATCGTTACTGTGAAACCCGGTACCGGCATTGAGAAAGATCTCGGTTCCTGCCCATGGACCAAGCATCACGCTTCCCTTTGTAGTTGTGATGGCAACATCGGCGCGTCCACTTGGATTCTGCGGACAACCAACCTGACAGAGGTTCTGGACATTGAAGTGAAAGAGATCCGATCGGACCCCGCCTGTGAACCGAGCCCAGGGAGCCGGGTACACCTCCAGCTTCAGATACGGAGAATAGGACGCCTCATGGATTTGACTATCGGACGTGGTCCCCAGCGGCACCCATTGGCGCTGAGTACCCAACCGCACATGCGCATCATCGACACGCGTCTGCATGCCCAGCGTCACGACCCCCTCGATATCCCACAGCGTTCCCGGCTGGCGGTACCCGACCTCCCCCCCATACACAGACCGCCGATCCATTTGTTGGATGCCGTCTCCATTGACAGGATCGTTGAGCAAAAACGTAAAATCCGACACCAGGTCCACGTGATAGTACTGGAGGTACGCATCGGCAAACAGGGTCCCGCCGGAAGGGGCATCGTAGCGATAGCGCACCTGTCCGGTCGACCGTTGGGTTCGACCGCCTTGATAGGGATCAAGAGATCCAAACCGCGAAATGAGCCCCGCCTCCACGGCGCGCAACGGGATTTCCCCTTGGCTGTTCCACCGGCTCTGATAATGGGTGCCGGTCAGGCTCAGCTCAGAGTGTGCGGTCGGATTGATCGTCGCTTTGGCAAGACCGTTCAGCCGTCCGGCTCGATTGGGACTGACGAACGGGCCGTCGGTGTAAAAACTCTCTACTGCTACCAGTGAGCGGATCGACCCTTTCGTAGGCGAGAACATCAACAGATTCCGCGAGGTATTGAACTGGCCGCCCGCGACTTGGACAACCCCCTCCTCAATCACATCACGCGTGACAAAATTTGCCGCCCCCGCCGTGGCAAAATCGCCAAACTGCACCTGATAGGGGCCTTTGTAGACGTCCACTCGCTGCAACGTCTCAGGGATCAAGAAATTCAAGTCGAGGTAGCCCTGGCCATGGGCATGACTTCGGAGGTTCAGTGGCATGCCGTCGAGAAATCCTGCGAAATCGGTGCCGTGATCGGCGTCGAACCCGCGCAACAAATAGTTATCGGGTTTGCCGGGTCCTCCGCCGGGATTTGTGGTCACGAGGCCGGGGACCAGCCGTAACACGTTCCCCGGCCGATCCACGGGCTGAAGCGCGATGTCGTGTTCCGTAATACGATGGTGAGATGCAGCGTGCGAGTTCGATAACGCGGCGCCTGTCACCACGACTTCGGGAAGCAGGAGCGGTTCTTCAGGGTCTTCTGACTGCCCATGGGCAGTCCCAGACATCGTGGCCGCACAGACCACGAGTGCCATCATATACGCACGCACCATCATCATCCCTCTGTTCGCGAAAGGGTTGTAGGATTTCTCCAGGTACCCAGGTCTCCTGACTTTCGGTTCGTCCTACTCTCTGCGCCTTCCCATCCAGCGGACAGTGGCTCGTGCAGATTTCGTCCCCGATCACAGTTGCGGACCAGTGGCGGCCTTTCACCGCGCTTCCCTTGATGTACCTGGACTTTGACGTCAAGTTACGATCGAAATAGTGTCGTGCCTCCTCCTTTCAATGAGAAACGTGACGTTTCGCCAACATCATCGACGCCATAAAGGCCAGGCCCACCGTGCCCAGCACGACGATGGTCAGGCCAGCATCGGTGACCGACAGCGCAAAGGCGGTCGGCTGGAGCAGTTTAATCACGCCAACGCCATAGGCGAGGCCGATGACGGTCACGGTCATAATCCGTCCGCTTCGCCCCGTCCGCATGGCGGCCGTGAAATAGAGACGACGTACGATGAGCCCGTTGACGGAGTCTGTCAGGACCATCCCAAGGCAGAAGGCCATTCCTATGAGCATGGCCCCCAAATGGCCAAAGCCCACCGTTCCAGCCAGTCCCCAGGCAGTCATCTGACTGGCTGTTTCAAATCCCAGGCCGAACAGGGCCCCAATAGGAATGGCGTTCAAGGGGTGGGCGATATTCAGCACGTGCTTGGGCACCAGATGGCCCATCAGGCCGCCGGCCTGCAGCGCCCCGCCGGCCACGGGCCAGAGTAACCGCACCACATTGATGGTACCGATGACGAACAGCAGCAGGGCCGACACCAACCAGCCAACCTGTTGCATGGAATCGTTCCAGGCTCCCATATGCCCTGCCGCAAACGCGATGACGACGGCGATGGACAGAACCGAAAGGGAATGCCCGAATGCAAACCACGTCCCCACCCAGCGACTCAGGGTCGGATGGCGATCCACCGACGCCCGTGTCATGCCGTCAATGGCGGTGAGATGGTCTGGATCGGCTCCATGACTCAGCCCCAAGACAAATGCGAGACTGAGTAAGGGCCAGAGACTGTTTTCAAATGAACCCATGGACATCCTTGCGTGAGGAACCGCCGAGACGAATGGGTACCTTCAGCGTGACCTTCGCCCCTGCGCACTGCAGGCCTGCACAAACCCTTCGGCCATGAGAGGATTCGACGCCCAGTGGGCGTGCACGTAGGAAGCGAGCGTGTTACCGATACGATAGCCCTCTCGAAACACCTCGCCGCCGCGGCGGCGGCGAACGGCGTAGCCGCACTCGATATCCGCCTGGAGTCGCAGTTCCGAATAGCGAAATTGGTGGCCGCGAAAACGCAAGCCGGGTGGACCGAGCACCGTCACACCCTGCGTTTCCACCTCGACGTATCCGAGCGCCTGGAGACGATCTCGCATCTCCGCTTCGCCAGGGACCAGCCCCACCATTGGATGCAACCGGTCATCGACCGTTCGGATGCCGCTGGACAGGTACATGAGGCCGCCACACTCACCATAAATGGGCCCACCGGCCGCACCGAATGCCGCCACGCCTTGACGCATGGCGCGGTTCTGCGACAGTGCCTCGGCATGGAGCTCGGGGTACCCGCCGCCAAAGTACAACCCGTCCACATCGGGCAGTCGCGCATCACGCAGCGGAGAAAACCGCACAAGTTCCGCGCCAAGCTGTTCAAGCCGCCTGAGATTGTCTTCATAATAAAAATGAAAGGCCTCGTCGAAGGCGAGGCCGATACGACAACGTGTCCCTTCCCCGATGCCCCGCTCGACCGGAGGAAGCACCGAGAGCAACGGCACAGTGCGGGCCAGCGCGACGATCGCCTCCATGTCGAACCACTCAGTCACACGCGTACCCCAAGCCGCCAGAACATGGTCTGGCACGGTCTTCCGGTCCGCGCGGTGCAACCCAAGATGTCGATCAGGAAATGCCAGCGCCACGTCCTTGGGCAGGCCGCCCATGACCGGAGGAACGCCACCGGTCGCCTTGCGCAACAGATCCAGATGCGCACGACTGCCGATCCGGTTGCAGATCAGACCGGCAACCCGCAGGTCAGGGTCAAAAGTTGAAAAGCCGCGTGCCAGCGGAGCGATACTGCGAGCCATGCCACCTGCATCACAAACAAGCAGGACCGGCGCCTGCAGCCATTTGGCGACCTCGGCGGTTGAGCCTTCATCGCCACTCGGTGATGCGCCATCGAACAAGCCCATCACCCCTTCGATCACCGCGATGTCGGCCCCGTGTGACGCACGCATGAATGTCGCCATGACCGCCTCAAATCCCATCATCCAACCGTCAAGGTTGTGGCAAGACGCATCAGCGGCACGGACATGATAGGTCGGATCAAGGTAATCCGGACCGCATTTGAACACGGCAACCCGCATCCCCCGCGCACGGAGCGCCCGAACGAGGCCCACCATGACGGTGGTTTTTCCGACCCCGCTCGCGGTGCCGGCGACGACGAGACGCGGGATCAGCATCCGTTGGCCTCGACCTGAGCCTGACGACACCATGCGAACCGAGCGTTCATCGACTACCTGTGTCTCATCATGTAACGATTCCGCTGGTGTCATCGGTCTTGGGCCCAGACATCCGCGCACAGTTACCCTGATCGGCCTCCAAGGCACAGCGGAGCTTGGAATTCGGCGGGTCTCCCCACTGATCATGAAAGACCAGATTCTTGAGCGGAATTCGGGGTAGCCACCCGGCGGCCTCAAACGTCGGTTGCTCCGGAAAGCTCTCGACAAACCCGACACAGAGATAGGCAACGGGAAGGATACGGTCCGGGATTCGCAGAATGGTGCGCAGGACGTGAGGCTCCAGGATACTCACCCAGCCAACGCCAACACCTTCCGCACGCGCAGCAAGCCACAGATTCTGTACGGCGCAACAGGTACTATAGACTGCGGTTTCCGGAATCGTATTCTTCCCGATCACCGCCGGTCCGAACCGCTCCTGATCGCACGTGATGCAGAGGTTGATGGGCGCATCCAGAATCCCTTCCAGTTTAAACGCGAGGTATTTCGCGCGGCGTTCTTCCGAGAACGCCGCGGCGGCACGCATACGCTCCTGCTCGACATGCGCCCGAATCTGCCGCCGGGTATCCAGGTTCTCGACCACCAGAAAGTTCCACGGTTGTGAAAATCCAACAGAGCCGGCCTGATTGGCCGCCGAGAGCATACGCGCCAGCGTCTCGTGCGGAATCGGATCGGGAAGGAATGCGCGCATGTCGCGGCGTCGCGCAATCGTTTCATAGAGCCCACGCCGCCAGGCTTCCGGCAACGCATGAGTTGTCATACAGCCCCCACCAGCGAGACGGCCAGAGCAACCAACGCGGCGGACGTGTCGTGCTCGGCCTGCACCACCTGTTGCGCACCATAATGGCGCGCCTCAGCCTCGGTCCGTGGCCCGATGGCAATCATGGGCACCGTTCGTATCGCCTGACCAACGTCGCCTGACAAGACAGCACGAGCCGCCGAAGAGCTGGGCAGCACCACGAGGTCGATCGGAGGCAATGGCATCAGCGGCATCCGGTGACTGTAGCGGTAGGCCGCCAAGGCCTCGATCGTGGCACCAATCCTGGCGAGTTCGGCTCGTAAATTCGGACGCCCCGCCTCCGATGTCACGAGGAGGAACCCCTGGTCCTTGAGCAGCCGCGCATGTTCGCGCAGGGCTTCCTCACAGGCGCCTCGAACGCGGGCGACCGGTTCGATCCCGTGCCTGGATAGCGCCTGTGCCGCCTCCACACCAACTGCGATCACTGGCACAGTGAACACGGGAATACGGGGTATCACGGCATCGACACCAGCGGCACACCCAAATATCATCCCGTGAAACTCATGCACCCGCGCAAGGGCCGCATCCATCGTGGGTTCTCCATAAAGCGGTTCCGCCACAACCTCCGGTATCTCCAGCACCTCTGCCCCAAGCGCCCTCAATTCAGCCGCAATGGCAGAGCGACCGGGTCGCGCGCGGGCGCACAGCAGTCGCCGCCCAGCTAATGGTGCACGCTCAAACCAGGCAATCCGTTCACGCACTCCTACCACATCACCGATCATGACAAGCGCTGGAGTGGCAGGATCGACAGCGGCGGTCAGCGTGTGAAGCGTGCCCAGTGTCCCCACGATGACCGTCTGCTTAGGAGTGGTGGCTGCGGCAATGTACGCGGCAGGAGTGTCCGCGTCACGACCGGCCAGCATCACACGCTGAAGGTTCGCGCCCAATGTTCGCGCGGCCATGAACAGCACGAGCGTACCCTTGCCGGCGACCGCTCCAGGCACAATGGTCTGACTCTGATGACGCCCATGTATATCGTGTCCGCTCAAAAACGTGACCTCAGAAGTATGTGACCGATGAGTGAGCGGAATACCGGCATAGGCAGCCGCCCCGAGAGCCGCGGAGATGCCGGGAACAATGGCAAACGGGATGCCTGCCCCCGCGAGGTCCTCAGCTTCTTCACCGCCTCGCCCAAAGATCAGCGGATCGCCAGCCTTTAAGCGGACAACCGTGCACCCAGCTTTGGCCCGTTCCAGCACCAGCGGATGCAATCGATAGGACGTGGCTCCGCTGCCATGGCGCCGCCCCACGGGCAACAGCTCGACCGCTGGCTCGATGAGTGAAAGGATCGCAGGCGAAACCAATTCATCGTAGGCCACGACGTCGGCCGCACGCAGCAATTCCCGCGCGCGAACAGTGAGCAGCCCTGGGTCGCCCGGTCCCGCGCCGACTAAATAGACCATGCCTTTTCCCGGCCCGTTGTCCATTGACGTTGACGAACGTTGAGCCGGTTTACTCGGCACTGGACGCTCCTTGAGCCTTCGTTGCCGACGTACCCTTCCGGAACCGGTGGGTAAACTCCGGATCATAGAGTCGAGAGTTGGCAAACTCGGTCGCCGTGAGCACGCGGCCCACGAGCACCATCGAGGTGGAATTGAGCTTGGCAGCCTTCACCTTGCCGTCAATGTCCGACAACGTCCCCGTCACAATGACCTGATCAGGCCAGGAAGCCCGATGGACGACCGCAACCGGACAATCAGCTCCATAGGCAGGCATCAAGGCACGTACGACCTCCTTGATGAGCGTGATGCTCAGAAACAGCGCCAGCGTCGCTTGATGACGCGCCAGATCCTCCAGCTTCTCGCCGGCGGGCATCGCGGTCCGCCCTTCCGCCCTGGTCAGAATCACCGTCTGAGACACTTCAGGAAGCGTCAGTTCACGCCCCAAGGCCGCAGCCGCGGCCGTGAACGACGAGACGCCGGGAATGATGTCGTAGGGAATATTCAATTCGTCGAGTCGGCGCATCTGCTCGGCCGTGGACCCGAAAATCATCGGATCCCCAGTATGGACACGCGCGACATCCTGATTCGCATCGCGGGCAGCAAGCATCACGGCGATGATCTCTTCGAGCGTCATCCCGGATGAGTCCATTACTGTGGCATCCGGCCTGGCATGGGCCAGCACCTCGCGAGGAACGAGCGACCCCGTGTACAGCACGACCGGGCAGGAGGCAATCAGCTCCGCGCCGCGCACCGTCAGTAACTTGGGATCCCCGGGACCTGCTCCGATCACATAGACACGCATCAGGTTTCCTTATGTACAGCGCAGGACCGCGTCTCGGACGATCTGCCAAATGGGTTGCGGGATTTCGCCAAGCCAACGCGCCGGCGTGACCGCAGCCACAGGAATGCTGTCCTCTTCAGGCTGTCCCCTCACGAGTCGCCAGAGCCGTTCGCTGATCGATCCGGTTCGCTGGATGAGAAAGAGATCCACCAGCATACGTGGGAGCGCATCACCTTCGACGTCGAGCAGGAGGTATGGAGGCGCGATGTCGACGTGCTTGCGGGGAGTGAGCTGGATGAACGGCCGCGCGAGCGCATCGATGTCACCCGGTGGCTCAAACCCGACCTCAGCCCAATCACACGGCACTTTCGTATTGCCGACCAAATAAAACCGGCCCTGCGTCTCCGTGAGGATTGCGCCGGCCAACCGTCCGACTCGCGCCATCACTCCGCCTCTCCGCTGAGATTGGAACCTGTCACCAATGAGAACCCGGGCCGCTGGCCGGGCAATACGTCGCCGTCGGACGTGTACTTGTTGGTATACCCGCGCGGTGTCACCATATAGCCTTCAAAGACAAACGTCTGACTGGAACCCACCAGTACCGTCGTCAGCATGCCGATCTCATATTCGAGACAGTGATCCAGATCGGTCAGCACCGCCTGCTGCAACTTCCTGTAGGCGCTCTTGACCAGGGCCACAGGCGTCGTGCCTTCGCGGTAGCGACGGATAATGGTCTGTGCCTCGACAATCTGACGGGTCCGCCTCCCGCTTGCCGGATTGTAGAGCCCGATGACGAAGTCGGCGGAGGCAGCCGCGTCGATCCGTCGCGCAATGACCGGCCAGGGGGTCAACAGATCAGACAGGGAGATCGCGCAGAAATCGTGGACGAGTGGCGCACCGACCAACGAGCCGCAGGAATTCAGCGCCGTCATGCCGGGAATGAGACGAAGCTCCGGCGAGTCTCCTCGCTTCCACCCCATATCCCGTAAGACTTCGAACACCAGACCGGCCATGCCGTACGCGCCGGCATCGCCCGAGGAGATCAGCACGACGTTTCCCCCGTCGCGCGCACGTTCGACCGCCGCCCGCGCGCGGCCGATTTCTTCTGTCATGCCCGTTCTGATGATGTCCTTCCCTTCGATCAAATGCCGAACGAGCTTGATATAGGTCGTATAGCCGACGACCAGGTCGGCCTCGGCGATCGCGGCCAGGGCGGCCGGAGTCGCGTGCTCTTGCGCACCTGGGCCGATACCGACGACGGAGAGCACTCCCCTCACCTGACCCATTTCGCCCCCTCCGTCTTGCGCTTGGGGAAAGGAATTCTCGCGACCGCCAGGGTCATCGAGCGGCCAGCAGCTGGTTCGGTGTAACGCTGTTTGGACACCAACAACGTGTGCGCGCCCGCCACCAGCAGCGCGGCTGGTTCCGCGACCCCACGTGACCCAACATACCGCTTCACAATCTCCGACGGGTGTTCGATACCAGGCACCACATCGAGGTGCTCGGCTGGAAAGATATGCATCGGCCAACGATAGCGTTCAGCCAGGGCAAGAAACGCTGGTTCATCTTTTTTCTTATCGATGGTGGCAATCGCCTTGACCGACTTGAGCGACAGCCCCTGCGCAGCGAGCAGACGCATCACCCCGCGCTCGACCATGCCCGGCGCCGCATCCTTGTCGCACCCCAGGCCGAGCACCAGACTCTTCGGTCGATAAATCACCGCCGTTTTCCAATGAACAGGATGCGTGCCCTGGAAATCTCGATCCGTCGCCACGAGCAACATCTCGAAACGAAGGGGATCGACCTGATCCAGCGAGGTGGTATAGGTGACGCCTTCCGGCAACGGCTTGTCTTGCGGCCACCAATCGGGCTCCCCGCTTTCCTGCACGAACGCGACCGGAGCGGCATTGACGACCGCCGCGCAGCCACGTGTCACATTGCGATCCGGATCGTCGAGTTCCCATCCGAGATCTCTGCCCAAAATATCCACGGTCAATGTGCCGCGCACATCGGACGCCGTCGTAATGACGGGCTGCGCATCCACGGCCTGAGCCACTCGCAAGGTAAAGGCATTGCCTCGCCCCACATGCCCCGACAACACGCAGATGGCAAATCGCGCATCATCGTCGAGGCAAATCACCGCCGGATCGACTTTCTTGTCCTTGATGAGCGGCGCGATCATGCGGACCACCGCCCCGACGCTGATGATGAAGATATGACAGTCATACGCGGTGAAGGTCTCCGACAGGCAGGGTCCCATCGGCAGCGGCAACGGACGCGATGCCATGCCCTCCGGCACGAGGGCGCGAAGTTTCTCGGACACATACACATCGGCGCCGGGCAGCTTCTCCCCAATCCGTTGAGCGATTCGCACTCCATGTTTCGTGATCGCATAGATGGCGAAGGATCGTCGATCCATGTTCATGACATCCCATCGCGAAACGGCACCATGCCGGCCAGGACCCCGTTCCGTTCTTTGCGCGACACGATGACCATGGCAAAACAGTCTCCCCGTTCGACTTGCACCTTGCGCAGGTCGCGCACAATACGCTGTTCGCCCATTGTGGCTTTCGACACATAGACGGCCCGATCGAGGAGGCCGGCCTGATCGAGCACCTGTATGATGCGCGGCATCTCACCTCCGAGCTTCATGAGAACCACGGTGTCGAACGTGTGAAGCAATTCCTCCAAGTCCTCGATGCCATAGGTCCCCGGCACAATGGCAATACGTTCCTGGCCATCGGCCAAGGGCACCCCGGTCACCGCCGGAACAGCCATGATCGACGAGACACCGGGGACGACTTCGATCGAGATGCCGGGCCATCGGATCGGGGCTTCCTGCTTCAAATAGATAAACGTGCTGAACAGCGAGGGATCACCCTCGGTGGCGAACGCGACGTCCATTCCTCGTTCCAATCTCTGTCCGATGGCAGCAAACGCCTTGTCCCAGGCGGGACGCAACAGCTGGGGATCCTTGTTCATCGGGAACGTCAGGAACACGCGTTCCTGTCCCGGCACCTCTCCAAGCACCGGCTTCACAATCTCCCAGGCTTTCGACGCGCCGTAGTCCGAACTGCGGGGCAACGCGAGCACCTGCGCTCGGCGCATGACATTCAATGCCCGCAAGGTAATCAAATCGGGCGCACCGGGACCGACACCGACTCCATACAGCGCTCCGTAGGTCATGATGGCCCTTCGACTGGTTCAGGCTTCGTCACTGAAAAAATTTGAATGGGATTCAGCGCCTCATAGCGCAGGTAATGGGCGAGCGGTTCGGACCTCGACACTTGCAACAGGGTCACCTCCGGAACGAGTCCATGCCGGCGGATCACGTGATAGGCTTCGCCAGCATTCTCCAACGTCACCGCATTGACCACCAACCGCCCGCCGAGACGCAGGCGCTCCAGCGCCACACTGATGATGTCGTCCATGCTGCCCTTGCTGCCGCCGACGAATACCGCATCAGGTGTCTCGAGTCCCGCCAACGCCTCTGGCGCTTTTCCCGCCACCACCTGCACATTGTCCACGGCATGGGCACGCACATTGTCTCTGCAGATCTCCACGCCCTCGGGATCGACCTCGATCGCATAGACGCGGCCCTCCGGCGCCAGGCAAGCCGCCTCGATCGCGACCGACCCGGAGCCCGCGCCGATGTCCCAGAGCACGCTGTCCGGTCGAATCTGCAGCGCCGCGAGCGAGAGCAAGCGAACTTCCCGCTTGGTGATCAATCCCTTCTTGGGCATCCGCTTCGCAAACGCATCCTCATGAAGGAACGGAATCGCAGGCGGCGGCCGCCACCCCGGCTCGATTCTGGTCAGCAACAACACGTTGAGCGGACGAATGTCATCCGCCGCTGCCAGCTCATCCAGTGAAAAGGCCCGCACCCGTTCATCGACCCCACCCAAACTCTCGCACACCCAGGCATTCCATCCTCGGTCGCCGTGCTCGATCATGTGCGCGGCAATCTGCGCCGGTGCGTTCTGTTCATCGGTCAACACGGCCACCTTCGACAGACGTTTCAATCTGGTGAGGAACCCGCCTATCGGACGGCCGTGCAAGGAAAGAAACGCGGCATCATCCCATTTGAGCCCGGCCCGAGCGAACGCCAGCTGCACCGATGAGGGCTGTGGAATGACTTCCACATGTTCCGCGCCCACCTTCTTGATCACGAGCCCTCCCACACCGAAAAAGAGCGGATCGCCCGAGGCCAGGATACAGACGTTCTGCTCTTCGGCCAGTTCGACGACCTGATCGAGCGCCGACGCGATCCCGTTCTTCAAGACGATTCGTCGTCCATGGAACTGCGGAAAAAATTCCAGATGGCGTTCGCCGCCCACCAGCACCTGCGCGTTGGTAATGGCGCTCATGGCCCGGCTGGTCAGACTCACACAGCCGTCGTCGCCGATTCCCACCACCGAAACCGCTCGCCGGCGACTCATCACCGCTCCTCCGCAGACAGCAACAACAGGGCATGAATGATCGCCACCGCGATCGGGCTGCCCCCCTTGCGGCCGCTGGCCACAATGAACGGCGACGGCATGGCCAGGGTGACCTCTTTCGACTCAGCCGCCGAGACAAAACCCACCGGCACGCCGATGACCAACGCGGGACGCGCCCCTTCTTCGCGGACCAGACGCGTCACTTCAAGTAGCGCCGTCGGCGCATTGCCGATCGCCACAATGGCTCCTGTCAGGAGATTCAGCCGGTGCGCCTTCTTCATCGATTCGATCGCGCGGGTCGAGTTGTTGGTCTTCGCCGTCGCAATGACATCGTCATCTGAAATGAATGAGTGCACGGCACAGCCATAGGCAGACAACCGCTGTTCATTGAGGCCTGCGGCGATCATGTTGACGTCCACCAAAACCGGGCAGCCCGATCGAAGCGCCTCCACCCCGGCACGCACCGCATCGGGATGGAAGCGCATCAACGTCTTGAATTCGAAATCGGCCGTCGCATGGATGACGCGGCGAACGATCTGCCATTGGGACGGGTCAAACTCATGCGTCCCTGCCTCCTCATCGATGATGGCAAAGCTGCCGTCTTCGATACTGCGGCCCAGCGAGGTCATCTGACGCATGTCGTTCATTCGGCAGCCTCCGGATAGCGGCCCAGCAGCGCGCCGCTGAAGTCGACCAGGCAGACCTGTATCGGCAACGTGCCGCCGGCATGGCGCGAACAATGTTCCGTGACTTGTTGGCAGATGCGCGACGTAATGCCGACCAGTCCTGCAGTACGACAGAGTTCCAGCACATGTCGGGCGGTATTGGCCTGTCTGATGGCACCGATCAATTCTTGTGAAGCGCCCAGATCGGCCGCCAGCGACGAAAGAAACTCCATATCCACTTCCGATCCGGCGGCGTGCGTTTGCATCTTGCCGGCCGCCATTTTTGACAACTTTCCCATCATGCCCACGATGATGACGCGTGCGATGTTTCGCCTCGCGCAATGCTTCACACCCACGCCGATAAAATCGCCGACCTGGATGAATGATTGCTCCGGCAGATGCGCATGCAGCGCCATCGCGTACTGCTCCGATTTGCCGCCGGTGGTCAACACCAGTTCGCGTAATCCATTGGCCGCCGCCACCTCGATCTCTTGCATGACGCTTGCCTTGAAGGCCGCCGTCGAATAGGGTCTCACGATCCCCGTCGTACCCAGAATCGAAATCCCTCCGATCAAGCCGAGCCGCGCATTGGTGGTGTGCTTGGCCATCTCCTCGCCGCCCGGTACCGTGATCGTCACAACGGCACCTCGGTAGGGCGAGGCTGTTAATTCTTCCTGCACCATCTCCGTCATATTCCGTCGCGGCACAGGATTGATGGCAGGACCTCCGACCTCCAGCCCCAGGCCGGCTTTCGTGACCGTGGCCACACCGGAGCCGCCCCTGATCTCGATGCCGGGCTCCATTCGCAGTTCGACTTCGGCGATCACTTCGGCACCGTTCGTACAGTCTGGATCATCACCGGCATCCTTGATGATGCTGCAGATCGCGCGCAGCCCCGCCCGCTCGCACCGCGCGAGTGCGAACCTGGCCCTGGTTCGATTCGGAAGTGTCGTCTCGATGTCGGACAGCAACGCACCGATGACGAGCACGCGTGTCGCTGCCTTGGCTGCGGCTGCCGCACAGGCGCCGGTCGTATATCCAGTGCGCAAACCCTTTCGGTTGTCTGGCAGCCCGTGTGCAGCCATAGGTCATGGGCCCGCCTGTTCCACCCAACGAGCAAAGCGTGTCCGCACATCCTTTGCCCGTTCACTGTCATAGCGGTCCCCCTGCGCAGGATTGGTCCCTCGGAACGAAATGCGGCAGACAAGATCTCCGTCGACGCTCCGCACCTCCAAGGCCGCGTTGGCATCGGGCGGATGGCTGTACCGAATGATGACGATAGCCTCTGTCTTGAGATGCACATGCGAGCCGCTGTCCTCGCCGAGCGTCAACCATTCCTGCCCCTGCTGTACCTTCAAGGGACCTTTCATCTCCACGATCGCCGCAGGCGTGCGCACAATCAGACTGGTCTCCGTGAATCCCACAGCCTCTTCCAGTGTTGCGATGATCCCGTCCTTCAGAGTCATGCGGATTTCTTCGGCATATTGAAAAAGGATTCAATGTTGTCTTTGGTCGCAGGCACACCGGCACGCACCAGTTCATCGAGCAAGACCGAATTCACCGCGCCATCACCGGAGAGGAACATCCGAGTGAGGCCGCCATGCAAGAGCACCTGACCAAGAATCGCTTGAGCATGAGAAATACGTTCAGGTCGATCAATCTCTGGAATGGCTTCAATCCTGACCTCCCGACAGTCTTCGGGAACCAGCCCCCGCACAAAATCATCAGGAAGGAAATAATCGGAAGAGGTTCGCAACCATATGAACGAGGTCTCCGCGAGCAGCGGTGTGAACTCTGTGGACCGGATCAGCCCTAGTGCGGCCGTGATCCCGGTGTCCGTTGCAAGAATCAGGGTGGCACCGGGGACGCGTTCCCGCAGAAACAGCTTGCCCCATGGTCCGCTGAATGAAATCTTCATGCCGGCTTCGAGTCCATGGAGAAACTCCGAGCCAGGTCCGTTCGGAATACGCTGCACCGCCAATTGGAACCGGTGCTGGTCGGCATCACTGCTCAGCAGCGAGTACGCCCGCTTCACGGCCTTTCCGTTCGCCGACACGAGCCCGCTGTCGATGATGATGTACTGTCCTCCGACGAATCCCAACGGTTCCGTCGCCACCAACTCGAGCAGGCGCGTATGGGCGCCGACGGTCTTGGCTCGCACGACCTGAGCCTGCTTCGCGACAGCCATGCCTTACTCCGCCGGATACATCTCGTGAACGAAATCATGCATCTCATCGAGGTCACGATAGAGATGCCTGAGCCCCTCGATCTGATGCGCAAGATCGAGGTCAACCTTCTTGGTCAAGACGATGAGCGTGCGCAGATAGGGCAGCTTGGGATCGTCGGCACGTGTCGCCGACACCCGCGCTTCAAGTCCCGCCACCGCTCCCTCATAACACTGTTTCAACCTGGCCAAATCCTTGGCTCCACACATCGAACGGATCGGTCCCGGCTGATCGGCGCCCGCTCCAAGCTCGGCAAGCTCATGCTGCCGCTCGGCTTCATCCTTCACTCCCAGGATTTCCATCAACCCGAGCCGAAGCGCTGCAATCTCATGACAGGCCATGGCAATTCCCTCCGCTACTGCATAATGTTATCGACGAGACGGCTCACGAGGCGGTCTCGCAGCAGATGCTCATCCACCAGTTCCCTCGCATCCGTCTCTTGCACACCTCGGTACCAAATGCCGTCTGGATAGACGGCCACTGTTGGCCCCTCTCCGCAACGTCCCATGCAGAGCGTGCGAGTCACTTTGATATCCACTTCACGCCCGGCATCTTTGAGAAGCCGGCGCAAGGTGGCGATCAAGGTGACGCTGCCGCGATCGGCACAGTCTGCATTCACACAGACCAGCACGTGCTTCGCGAGCGGACGATGGGCGTGCACATGCGGCATCGTCTGCGCATGGGTGAACGAATGCCGCAGACTCCACAGCAACGCCTTGATACCACCCACCTTCTCAGTCACGGCAGAGACCGGCACACGATACTGACAGGTGTCGCAAGGCAGAGGGCGTGTGCCCTCGATCGTTTCCTGCACCCGCTCGTCCATGACCCGGAACAGGCGGTCATCGGTGCCCAGGTATGGCGCGAGTTCGGTCTTGATCCAGGGATACCGCGTTCGAAAACCAGATACCTGCTCGCGGATCTTGCTGATCAACCGTCCCCCGAAGAGGAAATACGGGACGACGACGATGCGATCCGGACGCGCACGCGCAACGAGTTCCGCCATTTCCTCAAGGAGGGGCTTCGCAATACCGACGAAGCTCGGCAAGACCCATCCGAGGCCGTGCCCTTCCGCGAACAGGCGCACGACTTTACAGAAATCGGCATTGGCATCCGGATCACTCGATCCGCGGCCAACCACGATGACGGCGGTCTTCGAGGCATCCCGAGCTGCTTCCACCTGCGCCCTCGCACGCTCCCACGCCAAATCCACAAGCTGGGGGTGGACGCCCAATGCCCGTGTCACCGCAAAACAGGTAGCAGGAAATTCGCTTCGTGCTGGAGCGAGCGCCAGCGGAATATCGTTCTTGACGTGGCTGGCAGCGAAGAGAAATAGGGGGAGCACCACCACGGTATCGGTCTGCTGCGCCAGATCGTGGAGCGCCATGGCCAGAGAAGGCTGGGCCAACTCGACATACCCGTGGGTGACGGTCAGGGTGGGGCGCGCCAATCGATAGGCCGCGACCAGGGCTTCAAACTCCAGATTGGCCTGTGAGTCCCGACTGCCATGCCCGACGATGAGCAGTCCAGTGCTCATGTCGCACAACCTACTGTGGAAGATTGCGTTTGAGCGTGAACCCCTGGATCAGTCGCCCGCTGACCCAACCAAAACGAGGGCATAAAAAAACCTCCGGTTCCGCAATAGGAACAGGAGGCCCCATGCCCAACAGGCAGGCGTCAACTCCGTTACCACGCGGAGAAACGAAACCACATCTCCTCGGGTAGGTCTCCTGGCTCATGAGTTCAGAAGGTGTTCACCTTCACCGCGTTCCCTGTACCTTCCCCAACCTATCGGTTGAGTGGCGTTGATCAGAGGGATCGCTTCTCACTTACAGTGGCGGGACCGCGCCGGTTTTACACCGGACTTCCCTGTTATGCCCTTACGGGCACCCGAGGCACTTTTTCCGTATCTGCTGAGTACTTACTGTAGGGTGACCGAACGCGTCAAGTAGAAAATAGGCTGGGACATCTGATGCAGTTGTACAACCAGAAGCGCCCGCATCAGGCTGGGCTATCGGAGCCCGGTGCAATACCGGGCGCAACAATCACTCCGACTTGCTTGATCTCAGGGTGCACTACAGACCTATGGTGCCATGAGGTGATCGTTTTCTATGGAGGGACTTCATGGTTACAGTGAATGACCAGTTGTCCATTCGGTTGTCCACGCTCATCACTATAGAAAATTACAAGCAGATTCAGTTCGTTAGAGCCAACAGCCACGTCCTGAAAAGGCTGGTGTCGACAGTTCGATTCTGTCCCTCGGCACCATACAATCGATACTCTCGAAACTCACAGTATAAGCGAGTGCGTGCGGCCCTCACCTGCTCACGCACTTCCAGGCTTCCCTCCCGACTCCAAGTGGTCTCCGCAGCAAGACAGTGACAAGTCTTCGTGTGGGCCATTCTATCGAGATTCTCTGCTGGTAACACACCCCGCCATTCCCTGCGGACGGTGCATGCGCAACTTTTCAAGTACGGCACGGTCAATTTCGCATTCAAGCATAGAGACCCCACCAACAGGACTCAGATTTGACAATGGCACGATCGAGTGCGCACTCCGGCAGACAAAAACCTTTGCCCTAATCAGTGGTCACAATTTGCTGGCGCGACAGGCGACGCGAGACACTGACCTCACGAAGACCCGTCAGTCGCTTCTGCGCTACCGGATGGGACGCGGTTGAGGGGCCCTTACCATTTCTCCGAGACTGTTCTCAGAAGCCGGAGAGAGCGGGCGCCCACCATTTCCCGGCAGAAATGAACCAAGCACACGAGTGGGAGCAGGTATCGGCGTTCTGCGATTGGTCCGAATATGGATCCGACGGGAGGAGTTTTCACACTCGCAAGGTTGAGGCGAACTTGAAGGAACGCAAATGAGGCCGGTCGTGGAAGAAAAGCGTTGGCATTTTGGTGCGGGAGGCGGGACTTGAACCCGCACACCTTTTACAGTACAGGATTTTAAGTCCTGGGCGTCTGCCGATTCCGCCACTCCCGCAGTAAAAGCTGCCGGGGCGAAATCTAACATCGGGCTCCCGAGGGGTCAAGCTGCCGGACGCACATCTTCACACGTGCAAACGGCCTGTCCCTCGCGAGACAGGCCGTTGCAGTCTTCTTTCTCTATTGGAACCGATGCCGGCAAACCACCAGGCTTACGCGGCTTCTTTATGATCGTCTCTGTTCACCAATGCCTTGCTACGTTCCACCATGGTGGAAACGCCGCTCTTCACGGAACGACTGAAACGGGTGGCCTGGACCTGCGCCCGCTTGGCATACCGTGCAACATCCCGCCTCGTTTCCGCCCCGGTCTTCGGGGCCAGAAGTAATCCCAGCGCCGCCCCCACAACTGCACCCCCTCCGATGATGGCTGCAATCTTCGCTGCTTCACGCCCCTTGGTAGACATCGTGACATCCTCCCTTTAGTACCACAAGGTTTACTGTCCACTGACTTCCGGCGAGAGCTACCGGTGAGTACAGCATCAACCGTGCCACAGCCTCGTAATGCAGATTCGTTGGGATTTCTGCATTGCGGCGACACAGGGTTAACGACTTCTCATAAAGGGTGCTGTTTTGTGAACAACGGAAGGAGACAACCGTTTCAGAAAAGCGACAGGTGTGCGTAGGGAAAACCGCTGAACCGGCTGCAGGCCTTGCCCGGCGCCGCTTCGCGCCCTGCCTTGCATTGCAGAACAGGGTCACATAAGATCGCGAAACTATGTGGAGTCCTACTATGCTGTCCTGGTTGCACGCCATCCCCTATCCCGACATCGACCCGGTCTTCTTGCGCGTAGGGCCGCTTCAGTTCCGGTGGTACGGCCTGATGTATCTCATCGGCCTCACGCTGGCCTACTTCATCATCGCGGCTCGGGCCAAGGCACAGAAGCTACCGATGAACAACGATCAGGTCTATGACATGATCGTCTACGCAGCAGTCGGCGTGTTTGCCGGCGGCCGGTTGGGGTATGTCCTGTTCTATAACCTGTCTTACTACCTGGAGAATCCGCTCAAGATTTTTGCCGTCTGGGAAGGCGGCATGTCGTTCCATGGCGGGCTGATCGGTACGATTGTGGCGTTGATCCTGTTTGCCAGGCGGCAAGGCATGACGGTTCTGACCATTGCCGACCTCGCCGCCGGTGTGACCCCCGTGGGTCTCGGACTGGGGCGGATTGGTAACTTTATCAATGGCGAACTCTACGGCCGCCCCACTGATGTAGATTGGTGCATGGTGTTCCCGGCCGGCGGCATGGCCTGCCGCCACCCCTCGCAGCTGTATGAAGCGTTCCTGGAAGGACTCCTGCTCTTTACCGTACTCTGGTTGATCACCCGACGCCTACCGCCATCGGGGACCGTCTTCGGCGCCTTCCTGATGGGCTATGGGATCTGCCGGATTGTGGTGGAGTTCTTTCGCGAGCCGGATGCGCAGATTGGATTCATCGTCGGTACGATTTCGATGGGACAGATGCTGAGCATTCCCATGATCGTGGCGGGAGCGGTCATCCTGGCGATCGCGGCCCAGCGGAAGCGTCCGCTTCAGCCGGACTCAAGTACAGCCGCCCCGCTCTGAGGCGTGGGCGGCCGTTACCGCAACCGCTACTTGGGATTGGCGTCCATCCAGGATTTTCTGTCCAATCCGATCTCGCGGTCATATTTCCGAAGCGGCGGGGCATCCCAAATCACCTTGTTCCCGGGGGCCAGGTTGGCCGCGGCGACATAGTGCTTCTTCGCCTCAGCCTTCTCTCCCAATCGCTCCAGCGTCAATGCAAGATTGTAGTGGGCTTCCGCCAGTGTCTGGTCGGCCTGGATCGTCGCTAGATACACCTGCTGAGCGCCGGCCCAGTCCTGTTGTGCAAACAACTGATTGCCCTGCTCCAGCTGTTGACTCACCACCGCGCTAGTCCCAGCCGCCGCATGCAGCGGCCGCACCTCCGCCTTGTGCTGACTCGCACAGCCGACGACCGCCATCATTGCCAACACCGCCCATCGAAAAACCCTCATGCCGCCCTCCTTTGCACTCAGACCGTGACCGCCACTCCGTGTCGCAGGAAAATAAATTCAAAACCCGTCACCGGTTCGCCCAGCGACTGTTCGACCGCCGCCCGATACAGGCGCGCCTGCTCCCGGTAGAGCTCAGCCCTTGCCGCCACCTGGTCCGCCGGGATCATATCCGTCTTATAGTCGGCAATCCAGAGCGCACCGTCGATCCGGTACAGCAGATCGATGACCCCTTCCATGATCTGACGACCACCGTTCCAGGGCACGAGAAACGGAACCTCACGCCCAATTACCGTCGCCCGCCGAAGTCGATCGTAGGCGGCAGACTGGGCGAAGGTTCGCAACAGATCCCGTACCTCCTCGATCACAGCCTCCTGCATTACCGTATCCGGTTCATCGAGCGCCAGAGAAGTGTGGTCGATGAGCGCAACCTGTGACGCCACATCGGCGGTGAAATCCCAGTATTGCAGAAGCCGGTGGACGATGGTCCCCACGGTCTTCCCCGGCGTCACCCGTCTCACCCGCCCTGTTTCCCTCTCGGATGCCGGTGCCGGTTTCTGAATGAAGTCCGACGGAGAGACCATCAAGGGTTCCGATCGCTGCGCCTTCCAGTTCCGGTCGCGCAGCATCCAACGTTCAGAGAACGACCGGTCCATGGCCGCGCCTTCCAATTCCACGGGCCGTTCCCGCTGCCTGGCTGGCGGACGATCGTCGCCCTGCAGAACGATCTGACGCAATCCGACAGCACCGACCGGAATGTCCTGCTGTTCGGCCCGGCCGAGTTCCGCTCCGGCCGCTTCCTCCAACAATTCCAACAATGCCCCCCGCACCCGCCGCCGCGGCAGGGCTCCGGATAGCACCAGACACTCCCGTGCGCGCGTCATCCCGACATAGAACAGCCGACGCCGTTCCGCCTGTTCACGCGTGCGCGCCTTCTCGGCCACCAGCACCGCACCCAGGCTACAGCGATCCCCCAAGTCGAGACCCTGCACGCCCGTCGACCAATCGTGCCAAATGAGCGGTCGCGCAGGACCACGTCCGGCGCCATCGCCATGGTGTAACCCGGCCAGAATCACCAGCGGAAACTCCAGACCCTTTGCCTTATGAATGGTGAGCACCCGCACCGCATCCAGCGTGTCCTCCGAGAGCGCACTCTCCGCTTCTTCCGGTTGCTCCGTGAGCCGCTCCAGCATCAGCTCGACAAAGCCGTTCAAGGTGAGATTCGGACGATCCGCCAGATCCGCCGCCATCTGACGAACCTTGAAAAGATTGGCCACGGCCTGCTCTCCGTGCAGGGAGGTCGCCGCGAGTTCGAGTACAGGAAGTTGTGCAAAAATGAGGTCCAGCACTTCAGGCAATGGACAGCGGGGCGCCTGCTCATGCAGCCGCGCCAACCGGCCATACAGCCGACGGAGCGGCTCGGCATGCGAACTGCTCCAGTCTGCCAGGCGCTCGACTGCACGGTAATCCAGCGCCGCTCGTTCCTGCAGGCTGACCAGCGCGGAATCAGGCAGCCCCCCCACTGCCGACCGGAGCAACCCCACCAGGGCGATGCGGTCGTGAGGATTGTCGACGCACCGGAGAATATTGACCAGGTCGATCACTTCCTGCCGGCGGTAAAAATGTTTTTCTCCATCGATGATGTAGGCAATGCCATGCCGCCGGAGGGCTTCCAGATAGTGCTCGGCCTGGGTCAATTTTCGAAAGAGGAGCGCGATATGCCCGGGGCGAAGCCCGTTTTCAGGTCCCCTCGCTTCGCCACCTTGCCCGGCCGGCCGCAGCAAACCCGACACCATCAGTGCAATCTGTTCCGCCTCCACGCGCGTGGCCGCTGCCGAATCCAGCTCGCCGTCGTCTTCCGACGCGACCAACCGGAGTTCCACCCCGGGATTACGGAACTGACTCGATCGATTGGGCTGCACCGTCAGCGGAACGTTCGGCGGCTGAATGGCAGGTTGCGCCACCAGGAGCCGGTTGAATACGCCATTGACCAGATCGAGCACCTGGGCATGGCTGCGGAAGTTGGTCGCGAGCTCGCAGCGCAACGCTCCGCTGCCTTCCAGCCGGTCGACGACGTGGTCAAACGCTTCGATATCGGCCCGACGGAAGGCATAAATCGATTGCTTCGGGTCGCCGACAATGAACAATTTTCCCGATTCGAGTTCGGTCTCCCGCCATGAACCGGCTTGTGTACCGGGGCGCTCCGCCAGATAGAGCACAATCTCGTACTGCACCGGGTCGGTATCCTGAAATTCGTCGACCAGCAGCGCGCGATAGTCCCGTTTCAATTGCTCACGTATGGGCGGATGATCGCGAAGCAGGGTCCTGGCCTTGCCGACCAAGCCGTCGAAGGTGAGCCAGCCGGAATCCAGGAACGACTTCCGCACCAACTGTACGAAGGGCGAGAGCAGGGCCAACAGATTCTGCAGGAGTTCATGATCGACCCTGAGCAACCGTTTAGCGATCCGCTGCAATGACTCCACCGCCTCGTAGTCGTCCTCTTCCCAGCCGGTCGGGGCGGCCCCGAGATCTTTGAGCAACAATTCCTGCGACTCACCTGAAAAAGACCGCACCGCGCCCAACCCCTCGGCGAGCAGGAGGGCGAACAGGTCCGCGACCGCGGCGAGCATCAGTTCGATTTTGCGTCGCTTCGGGCGGTCATACCTGGCGAGCAGACGTTCTGCCTGCGCTTTTCGGATGGAGAACCAGTCGCACAACCCCGAATTCAGCCCGGTCGCGGCCACCTGCTCCATCAGCCCATTCAGATCGATCAAGTCACTGTGCAGGCTGTAGGCCAACTCGCGCAGTTCGTCCAGACTGAACGTATCCAGGAGCATCCGCCAGCGACCGTGCTCACTCCCCGCCGCCCCCAGCTCACCATCCAGCCACAACTCCCACTCATTCGTGAAATGTTCGTCAAACCGCGAACCGTCTTCGTCCGTTTGAAAGGTCGGTGTGACCCCGGCCTCAATCGGGTACAGGCGCAAGAGATGCGCGGCAAAACTATGCAGCGTTCCAATCTGCGCCTTCTCGACGTCACGAAGCGCGGCATCGGCCCGGGCCACGATCTCATCGGTCGTCCATCCATACCGCATGCGCAGGTCGGCGATCGAAACGGTGCCACTGCCGCCCGGAGGATTGTCACGGCCTTCCACATTCACCAACGAGCGAAGCCGCTCCCGCAAACGGAGTTTCATCTCGGTGGCGGCTTTGTTGGTGAAGGTCAGGGCCACGATGCGCGACAGATCCAACGGATCGGTCCGGCGCATGAGCAGGTACAACAACCGGTTCACCAACAGCGTGGTTTTCCCGGTTCCCGCCCCGGCGATCACGACGACATTCCGGTCGAACGTGGTGGCGGCTGCTTCCCTGGCCGCCTGATCCGGAATCTGCGCCGGCTCAGTCACGCGCCACCTTCTGCGATCGCACATCCCGTAACGTCCTGGCCTGCGAGGACCGATAGGCCCGCCACCAGCTCGGTTGATGGGCGCGGCGGCAGGCGGTGGAGAAGTCACAATGAGTGCAGTGGGCGTCCGGGACGATGAAATATTGTGCGGCGCGTATGCCATCGAACAACACCTGCATCGTCCTACTCAACATCGGACCGGAGGGTCCCTGCCAGGCCGAAGCGGCAAAGGACACACGCTCAACCGCAGGAGCGGCATGCGGGAGCAAATAGAGAAACTCGACCTGTTCCGGCTGAGGCCCCTGCTGGTCACCGGATGACCCGGCCGCGGTCATGACGGCATAGAGCGCAGGCTGCAGCCGTTGAGCACGCAAGGCCGCTTGCAGGAGATTACGATCCTTGGCCTCCACGCGGTCGTTCGCTCGATACTTATAATCGATGACCCTCACCGCACCAGACCCCGGATGCCGATCCAGCCGATCCCATCGCCCACGGAGCGGAATTTCCTGTCCGCCTGAACCATCCGGCAACATCCCGTTGGCATCCAGTTCGAATTCAGCGGGAAGGAACCCCGAGGCCAACGCCGCTTCGCGATCGAGCATAATCGTCGCTTCGATCAACCGCCGGACCGATTCCTGTGCCAACTCCCAGGTCAAGGCGTACCCGGTGCTGTGCGTCCGGGCATAGGCTTCAGAGGCCTGCAGGACTGCTCGATTCACCTCCGCAGTAATGGCGGAGACAGACAACGCCGTTGCCGGCCAGCCCTGTTGGATCAGCGCCAGATAGCAGCGTCGCAACGCGTCATGACAGAGTTGCCCCATCGCCGGAGGCGTGAGTTCCATGGAGGGGACGGGGCGCACCGATTCAAGCTTGAGCACCTGTCCGGAAAAATATTGAAAGGGACAGCGAGCATACGTTTCCAACGCCGTCGGCGACAATCCGCGTTCAGTGACCGTCTGCCAATGAGCCCCCGCATGTTCGAGGATCCCGTCGTACGCACTCAGCGCCGGATGACCGCTTTCGATGACCCCTTGCGCGCCTAGCCCATGGGAAAACAACAACCCGTCGCGTCCGATCGCCTCCAGCAAAGCTGCCACATCGCGCCCCTGCAGCACCGTACTCACGCTCAATTCCTCTCTCGTCTGCAGGTGCGGCATGAAGAGCGGAAGATCGACACGATCCGGCCACCGACGTGGAAGGGCGAACAGCGACTCGGGAACCGACGAATGTGGCGCCACCCCGACCGCATCCAGATACCCGGAGGGCGCCAACGGGCGACCGGCGGCATCCGCTCGTTGATAGGAAAGATACAGGCGCTCCCCGGCCGACGCTCGCAACAGTTCGAACAGCAGCGCCTCCTCCCCATATCCCTGCAGCTTCTGGTCGATCTTGTAGCCCAGGGTTTCGCTCAGCACCAGGCGGTGCCGGTCACGGAGAAATCCATCTTCATGGATATACCGGGGAAACAGCTTTTCGTTCATTCCGATAAGAAAGAGGGCACGGAATCCCAGGCCGCGGGCCGCCATGGCATCCAACACCTGCACGCCGTGGTGCGAGGGCGGCGCCAGGGGCCTGGTCGCTCGCGCCAACATCTCCGCAAACGTGTCCGCCCATTCGTCCCAAGTGACGTTGACGTCGAGGCGATCGAGCGCCCGCAGCTCGGCGAAGACACCGGAGAGCGCCTCATTCACATCCGAGGCATCGTCCCACTGCGACATCTCGTCAATGGCTGTGGAGACTCCCAAGGGAACGGTCAGATGGGTCTCAGCAAGGGAGCAGAAGGCATCGGTCATGGCGCTGTATCCGCCCTGCTCAGGAAGGCGCTTCACATCCTCGATCAACGGTGAGAGACAGCCCCACAACAGACGCAACTGCACGCCATCGATCGCGAGCGACTCGAGCTCTTCCGTCACGGGGTCATCGGCATCGGACGACCAGGATTCCAGACGACCCAATTGCGCGAGCCGTCGCCACTCCTCCTCGCCACGGGTAATCCCAAGCGCCAGCACCGCCGATCGCCAGAGGTCCGGACGCGGTTCAACCCCGCCGCGGTCAGCCGTCAGGCGGCGATTCCATGGGGAGGTGATCACGTCCAACATGGCCGGTCGATGCAGCCCGCTTCCCTTGAGCCGGGCCAGGTGAAGCAGCGTCTTCACGGACGGCTCCTGTAACAGTGGCGCCGTCGCGCTGGAGAGAAACGGAATGCGATGCTGGTCGAAGGTTCGTTTCAGGGACGCCTGG
This sequence comes from Nitrospira defluvii, assembly GCA_000196815.1. Classification (GTDB taxonomy): domain Bacteria; phylum Nitrospirota; class Nitrospiria; order Nitrospirales; family Nitrospiraceae; genus Nitrospira_A; species Nitrospira_A defluvii_A. Next base: position 1,996,449 of record FP929003.1, on the reverse strand, counting down.
TAGGGCACGAGGGTGCGCCCCACCACACCAATCTCGTCGAACGCGAAGCCGTTGGTTTCCACCAGCGACAGGATCTGTTTGCAGACGAGCGTCAGCTCATCGTCGATCCCGGCGGCATTTCGTACCTCAACCGATACATGCACTTCAGGAGAGGCAGGTGCAGCATCACCGGAGGCAGCCCCAGCTCGCTCGTCGGCCCCTCCGGCGATCGGGTAGAGGTGCCGCTCCAGAAACTGTCTCGCAAAACCGTAGGCCGGTCGTTCGCTGAGCGGGAAATACACCGTGACCGGCAGGGAGACGCTGAGCGATTCCAGGAGAGTCAGCTGGGTTTGCGTCAGGTCGTACGACCCGTAGTACCAGAGACCGCTGAGACTACGGAGAAACGGAGAGGCGGGTACAAAATCGGTGACGAGCGCGGCCAAGTCATCCGGAGATCCCACCCCCAGCGCCGCACTGCCGTTTCGCAGCGCGGCATATAAGGTAAACAATCCCTTAAGCTTCTCACCGTCTTCGGGCGGAAACTGGCCTTCCTCCACTGCGCGTAACGCCAGGCCAGAATCCACCGTGGCATCCTTGAGGTCTCGCAAGCTGGCCCACAAAGCCGGCCAGGCCCCCGACGGCAGCTGTGGTAATCGAAGCGCCCCGGTCTGAGGCACGTTGCGTTGCCCGAGGTGCTGCAGCAGGCGTTCGAAAAACGTATCGGTGACGAGTTCAATCTGCCGCACCGCACCAGCCGCTCCGACTGTAGTGAGGCGCTCGCGCTGCAACTGTAACGCCAGTTGGTGAAACGAGAGAATGTGGACGTTAAGGAGTGCCAGCCCCTGCTTGACGACCAGCAGCCGCTTGAGCGAGCGACACAACTGATCCGAAGGCACCACAAGCGCGACTGCGGCTTGGGGGTTGCCGGACTTGAGAACACGCAGATCGTGAACGAGTTGCGATTCGAGTGTGGGATGAAACGGGCCGGTGACGAGGCGGAGCATGGGGACCGTGGGCCGTTAATCGTAGAGCGCAGACCGGAGGGCCGCAGAGAGTATCTCGGCGACGCTCCGCACTTCACGCGTGAGAGGTGAAGAACGCTGTTGGCTGCTAGCCGGTTTCCGGACCGAGCAGCTCACCGTTGCAATCGACGCAGGCCCAATCGCCATCGATGAACTTCATCGGGTCTCCGCACGTCCCGCATTCAGGCGGCGGCCCCTTATCGATCATAGGAAGAATCGGCAATTCAAAATCGTCATCATCGGGAACGGTCATATCTCTCCAGTCTCACGCGCCCTGCGGTTTCATCCTCAGCTGCAACGCCTTCTCGGCGCTTTGACGAGGCGGCACACCCACGAAGGTCAGACGGCCATCGATAATCGTCGCGGGCACGGCCCGGACCGAATGCCGATTCGCCAATTCCTGACCATCCGGGGTCGTAATATCGACCTCGCGATAGCTAAAGCTATACTTTACCCTGAGTTCCTTCCACAGGCGTTTCGCTGACGGACAGGCTCCGCAGGTCGGTGAGTGCAATAAGGTAATATTCGGCATGGACAATTCCTCTCCTTAACGTGAGCGGATCTTAACACCCGCGCGGAGGACCACGCAAGCAAACGCATGCCTGACATTGCTCATCGAGCCGTATATACTGAGTGAGGCATCATTCTGAACCGCCTCATCCACCCATCATCGGTTGCCGAGGAATCTATGGCTCTCCACCCTCGTGCCGGTCAGCCGGCACAACCGGAACAACTGGTCAATCTCGAGAAACTTGAAGAGGCCTATTATGGCGAAGTACCGGCCCCCTCCGATCTCCGGCAGCAGGTGAGTTTCGGCACCAGCGGACATCGCGGCTCTTCCCTTCGCTGCACCTTCAATGAAGCCCACATTCTTGCGATCACCCAGGCTATTTGCGAATACCGGACTCAGGCCGGAACGACAGGCCCCCTGTTCATCGGCAGGGATACGCACGCCCTCTCCGCACCGGCTCAACGCAGCGCACTGGAGGTGCTGGCCGCAAATGGTATTCAGGTCCGCATGGATCAGGCTGAGGGGTATACCCCCACGCCGGTCATCTCGCACGCAATTCTGACCACGAATCAGGGCCGCGCGGCGGGTCTTGCCGATGGCATCGTCATCACCCCTTCACACAACCCTCCGGAGGACGGCGGCTTCAAGTACAACCCGCCGCACGGCGGTCCAGCCGACACGGAGGTCACGAAGGCGATTGAGACCCGCGCCAATGCATTGCTGGCGGCCAAACTACACGGCGTCAAACGTGTCCCTTACGACCAGGCGTTGAAAGCCGCGTCCACCACGCGACACGATTTCGTGGGCCACTATCTTACAGATCTTGCCAACGTCGTGGATCTCGAACGCATCAAATCGGCGAAATTGCGTCTGGGCGTCGATCCGTTGGGCGGCGCCGCCGTGGCCTACTGGCGTCCACTGGCAGAACGGTATGGATTGGACCTGCACATCGTCAACGAGTCGGTCGACCCGACCTTTCGTTTCATGACGCTGGATTGGGACGGCAAGATCCGTATGGACTGCTCTTCCCCCCACGCCATGGCCTCGCTCATCAAACTCAAAGACCGCTTCGATCTTGCCTTCGGCAACGACACCGATACCGATCGCCACGGCATTGTGACGCCCGAAGGCGGCTTGATGAACCCCAATCACTACCTCGCCGCCGCGATCTCGTATCTGTTTACCCATCGTCCCGGCTGGAGCGCCGGCGCAGGAATCGGTAAGACCGTGGTGAGCAGCAGCATGATCGACCGGGTCGCAGGCAGTTTGCACCGTCAATTGCTGGAGGTTCCGGTCGGCTTCAAGTGGTTCGTCGCAGGTCTTCGCGACGGTTCGTTGGGGTTCGGCGGTGAAGAAAGTGCGGGCGCGGCATTTCTCCGTCGTAACGGCACCACGTGGGTCACGGATAAGGACGGTATCATTATGGATCTGCTCGCGGCGGAAATGCTGGCGGTCACCGGAAAAGATCCGGCGCAGCTCTACGCAGACTTGACGACCCGCCTCGGCGAGCCGGTCTACGAACGGATCGATGCCCCGGCCACCAGGGCGCAAAAGACCGCGCTCCAGAAATTCTCTCCGCAGCAGGTGCAGAGCCGGGAACTCGCGGGAGAACCGATTACCGCCATGCTGACGGAAGCGCCGGGGAATAAGGCCTCCATCGGAGGGTTGAAAGTGACCACGGCCAACGGTTGGTTTGCCGCGCGCCCCAGCGGAACGGAAGACGTCTATAAACTGTATGCGGAAAGCTTCAACGGCCAGGCCCATCTCAGGCGGATTCAGGAGGATGCGCAAGCGTTGATCAAGCAGGTCTTCTCCAGCGCCGGAGCCTGACCGGCTGCCGAGCCGATGGCTAAGGCGGTTGTCGCTTCCTGTGTGAGATCCGTGAAGCGTCGTTCGTGAAGCGTATCTCGCGAATCATGGAATCCGGCCGACGAGCCGACCAACCGACCTTTTGAGTATCCCAGCGCGAGCAACGCACTACGGCATCCCATGCCTCCGAAGACCAGCTATACTTAAGTCAGTATGCCCGGATTCTCTCACAGTCTGTGCACCCTGCTTGTCGGCGCCGCCCTGAGCGCCTGCGCCGCACCGGCATCCCAGGGTCTCCGTCAGGCGGTCACCCCGATTTCTGACTGCTGCCGCACGACCCAACCCGATTCTCGCAAACAGGCGATCGTCCAAACGGCCGTCAACCTGGTCGGCGCGAGAACCATCGAGAGCCAGGGCCGCCGCATCTCTTACGATTGTGCCGGAGTGACCCGAGCCATCTACCTCGCCCACGGGATCGATCTGTTTGAAGGAGGAAGCGGCGACGGGATGGCCAACGGCGTGGGGTTGATCTACAACCATCTGCGCAAACACGGACAGCTCCACCGCGGTCCGGTCGTGCAAGCCGGCGATCTGGTGTTCTTCGACAATACCTGGGACTACAACGGAGACGGCCTCGTCAACGATCCCCTGACCCATGTGGGAATCGTAGAGCGGGTGGAGAGCAACGGCACGATTGTCTTTATCAGCCGCGTGGCCGGAGCGATCGAGCGATACCGGATGAACGTGGCCTACCCTCATATTCACCGCACCGCCGACGGCCGCTTGCTCAATGACTACATGCGCCGGAAACACTGGCGGGATGGCGAACAGACGCCCTACCTGACCGGGGAGTTATTTGCCGCCTTCGGCACGAGGGTGGTAGAGTCAGCCTCATCACCAGACAGAAGGTAACCACCTTGTCCCCTGCTCCGTTGCGCATCAGCCGCTGTCCGGAATGCCACCAGCCCACTACATGGCAGGACAATCCCTGGCGGCCGTTTTGTTCGGAACGTTGTCAAACGATCGACTTGGGGGCTTGGGCAGGAGAGCAGTACCGAGTCGCAGGACCGAGCCTGACGGTGGGCGGATCGGAATCGTCTTCGCCGGACAACGAGTGACCCGGCCGGTCACACGCTATTCGCAGCGACAGTTTGCCTTGTAGTCCATACACATCGGGCCGATGCTCCGCTCGCAGTCACAACTGCACTTGGGCGTCTTGTCGGCCGGACAGGTGATCTGGCAGGTCTGCTTGATCCCCATGCCGCAGGACACGATCTCGCAGGAATTCGAGCCTTCGGCGAACAGCAGCGGCAATGACGGCGCCACCGGAGCCTGGGTCTGCTGAAGGACGCCGCCACGACTCTCCGGTATCGGGGTGAGCGCGGGAATGTTTTCCATTCCAGCTTCCTCTGCCCAAGCCGGCGCAGCCGCACTGATCAACAGGACGACCAGCAGAAACACTACACCCCCCGCCATGCGTCGCGATGGATACCTTCTCATGCCTTCACCTTCCTTTCAGACGGCAGCAGAATAGGAAGAACAGCCGGTAAAATCAAGTCTCGACTCACTAGGTAAGACAGTCGAGCGCCGGATAGCGCCCGGTTCCGAATTGCAGGCAATCCGGATCGTGCAGAGCAATGGTGCGTGCCTTCCCTCCACTCAACGGACCGCTATCGCCTTTGCCCAGAACAATCCCCTCAGCTGTGAATCGCGCCGACAGCGGATGTCCCTCCACCACACGCAGAGCCTCGCGGGACATCTTCCTCTGCGCAGCGCTCCAATGCTTGCGCACCTTCGGCAACGGAGGAATACGATGGATCCAGGCAGGCAGCGTTGTCGGAGCCTTATTCGACGATCAGAGTAGAATTAGCAGTGGCTTGATTTTGCAAAGATTTCCCCGTTTAATTCGAACCAATATGAGCAGTTTGTAAAAATTTCTAATACAAATTTAGCACGCAGTTTATGATTTATCAGGCAGTTAAGTTTCCCCCCATCCTGCCTCGAATAAATATCCTGAACCATTGCGAGATACCACTATGAGCTATCCAGAAGATTTCGATTACTTAGTACTTTCAAATAAGGCAGAGTTCGCACGTTTAGAGCCACACGTTCAAGTGGCTTACTGCATTCATCAATTTGAGGCAGAAGTAAATAACGGTGGTTTCGATCAGTTTTTCACGAATCCCACAGGCGAATACGTGCGCGAGACAATTCAGGCCCTTACTGACATTGGCGCTACCAAAACCTGTAACTTACTGAGGCGTGCGGTAGCAATAGGTTTTCCCAGTGGTTACCCAGCTGATGCCAGCGATTATGAATCAGCTTTTGTCGGCGATGGAGTTGAGGGGCTTGATCCGCTGGATGAAGAATTTTATAGATATGCAGAACCCTTAGCGGACCTAGTCAATGCATATCTTGCTAGAGGCATCTAGTGATCGTGTCTCGGAATCACTGATCGCCAACGCCTGCTCCACTGCAGCGACGCGATCCAGCGGCATCACACGCCGGATTTCTTCAGGCGTTCCACCGAACGCCGTGCGGGAGAGAAAGTGGCGGGCCTCGTCGAAGGTCAGACTCATGCGCGACCTCTTGAAACAGTGAACGCGACGCTCTCCCTGACAACGGCTCTGCCACAACCACGTTGACAAGGTTTCTGCTCGTCGCCCCACCTGGTAACAATCCTAGTAGCCAACACGCGGCATAGTTCTGTAGTATCGCGCATGCGTCGAACGCTGTCGCTTCTCATTTTGCTCGGCCTGCTCGTCGTCGAGGCCGGTTGCAGCACCCCATCCGGCCCGCGCCTTACCGGTGCGGTCCGATATTTCAATATCCGCGCGGAGGTCGCGCCTCGTCACTTGATCGTGCAAGTCGGCGATGAAATCCGATGGCAGAATCTGAACTCCCACGCCGTCCGGCTACGGATGCTCGAAGAAACGAACCCCGAGTTGATCGCCTGCGACAAGGGATTTTCAGCGCTCGGAATGTTACAGGATACCGTGACGATCGCTCCGATGCAGTATGTGAGCCTCTGCTTCTCCAAACCCACGACCGTTCGCTTCAACGTCTGGCTCGAAGCCGACAATCCTCAAGGCGCCATGACTCCCACCGGGAGCATACGCATCGAGCCCTCTGCCTCGAAACGCAGTTCCTAAAACCAGCCATCACACAGCTACGTGCGCCGGCCAAAGACTGCCGGTCTGCAAGGGTTCGCTAGCAGGGAATATTAATAGAGGGGTCGCAGAAGAGCGGTGGAATCACGAGAGGCCGCATGTAGCGCGAGGACGGATCTTGCGACCCCATCGGCGCGGTGAGCGCCGGTCCACCCGTCATGCCGGGCAGCCCCTTGCCGATCGTGCCGAACGACTTCCCCTGACTGGAGGGAATGGTGTTACTTTGCGGCGCGCTGGCGCCGGAGGCCGTAGCCGTAATCGACGACTGCTGTGCGAGAGGATTCTGGAGCGGAAGGGTTCCCGGGGATTGCAGATTTTGTCCGGGCTGATTCTGCGGGGTCGAAGTCGGTGGCGACGTCTGAGCCGTTACGAATGAAGGGGCCAGCATGATGGCCACACTGAGGGCAAGGGCACAGCTCTCCACGTGCACCGGCCCCGGATACGACCTGCCACGCCGACTCACAGGGACTCCGTTTCTTCGACTATACCAGCTGCCTGCACGGCCAGCTGAATACCGTAATGGAGGGCTTCTGCCCAGCGGGACGTTGGAGCACCTCATCACGCCACGCCTTCACGGCTTGTTCAACACGCTCCGCATGCGCATCGTCCACGGCGACCATAATCACATTGTTGACGCCCGGATAGAAGGAGACACTGTCAGCGGGTCCCGTCTGTCCGGCTCCGGTCGTCTCAGGCATTTCGGTGTAGGCCCGAACATCGCACTCTTCGAGTAACACATGCACCCGTTCCTTCAACGAGGACCGGAAGGCCAACATCAGCATATTCATATCGTGACTCCAGGAGCGTCATGAGGCTCGTTCGACGCGTGGCCCTCTCGGAAGAAACACCAGGTTCGGCCGTTAATCCAACCAGTCTTTTTCTTTCAACTTACGCGGAAGGTACTTCTTAGTCAGGTATTGAAAGTCCTTGTTCGCAAGCGCGTCCAGTTCGTATTTCAGCCCGCTTGTGAGCATTCGTTTGATTTCCTGTTGCCAGGCCGGCTTCTGGAACCACTGATAGTTCAGTAGCTCCTTCGCGCGGGTAATGTCTTTTTCGTTGAGCTTGATGCCGACATTGCGCGGCAACTCATACCGCTCGGGATCGGCGCTGGAAAGCCCGATGAATTTCGCTTTCGGAATCGCCATACGCTGGCTCTCGAATGCAAGGTTGATCGAGCCCTGTTTCACGACCGAATAAATATAATACCCCCAGGGATCGTTGTCGACCAGCACATACACGGGCAGCTTGTGCTCCTCGTGCAGTCGGCGCGCCAGCCGTCGCACACCGCGCGGCGGTTGCCCGTTTCCCGTCAGCAGCACACAGTTGTATCGCCGCCAGAACTTATCTTCCGAGAGTCGGTTCCACTGCGTGCCTTTTTCGACCAGCAGGAGAAAATCGGCCGTGCAGCGCCGGATCTCGAGATATTCCGGTTCGACGATCGAGGGCACGGAATAGCCCCCCTTGCCCAGCTTGGCACAATCCACCCGGTCGCCGTCATCGCCGAAGACCACCGGCCCGACGATGCTGCCGCTGTTTTCCGCCCGCACATGGAGTTCTTCCCGCAGGGCAATGAGCGAGACTTCCAGATCCTCGATGATCGGATCGGACTCATCCTGCGTATCGAACGTGTTCTCGTGCGAATCCTGAATCGTGTGTTTAGTCCGATAATAGATTTCCCTCAACGAGGTGGTCAGATCGGCTTGCTGCAACTCCGCCAGCGCATCGGCCACCAGCATCGTCTGCATGAATTTCTTTGCCATCCCGACGTTAAAAAACGACCGGGATTGCTTCTTCTCGCCCATCTCGATCAGCCCCCTGCGGGGATTGAACGACACATTCGACAACGCGCGGATCGGAATCTCAAACGTCGGGTCTTTGGCCCGTTGCGCCGCCGTAATGACCACATCGGCCATCCCGACGAGCTTTTTCCCCACGGCCCCGGTCTTCTTTGTCTTTGCCTGTGCCATACCCTGTCCTATGTCCTTTTCCGGGTGGCGGTTGTCCGCGCGGGCTTTTTCTTGAGCGGTGCCGCCTGCTTCTTTGACGACGGCTCATCGCCAAACAGAGCTTGCTGTCCGGCTTTCGCCTTCGTTGCCCCGACAGACCTGCCCTTCCCGACGTTCGATTTCTCTTTCGAGCCGCGCTTCGTTTTCACCGTGGATTCCGGCCTGACGATCGGCTCAGCCTCCGCCGTATTGACGGAAACCACAGGCGATCCAGGCGTTTGCTGAGCAATCTCGGTCTCTCCCTCGATCCCCTCGGCGGTCACGATGATGGAATGCGGCAGCCCTTCCGGTCCCGCGCCGGTTTTTCCCAGAGCCTCATCGGTCTTCAGGCCTCCCGTCCGTGAACTGGCGATCTTGTGCAACTGCTCTTTCAATTTCTCCGTGGGAAGGTTTCCGCCTTTCAGGCGATTGCAAGCGGCCACCACCTCCTCGATATAGAGATCGAAGATATTGCGACGGCGGAACTCACTGGCAGCCCGCTCTCTTCTTCGCAGAAAAATCCCCAACCGCCGTCCGGCCTCACGTAACGCGAGAGTAATTTCCTTCTGAATTTCGTCGTAGTCGGCAATCGCTTCTTTCGACTCGCTGGTGAACGGCACCCACACGGATGCCATGTGCACAAAAATCACCATGGGGCCGGCAGGCAGCGCGCCACGCGACTGCGAGACCCCATAGTTTCGCCAGGTGGTGCTGAGCACAGCCTTGAACGTGGCGCAAGCCGATTGTTGATAGAGCAGCGGCACCCGGTTCGCATACCGGATCACCCGCGCCTGCTCGGTATCGTTTCCCTGGTCTTCACCTTCGGCCAGCGGCACGGAGGCCTGCTGCGGCTTGGCGGCTTCTTCCGGACCTTTCCCGAAGGCGAGCCCTGCCTCAATGATAAAGGGGTAGCCGCGATAGACGGCCGGTGGTCGACTCACGGCCGTATAAAACTCACCTTTGATTTGTTTATAGAGACCCGAGAGGATCGCCTTCTCCCCGATCGGCGAGATGCAGTTCGTCGGCGGCGCCATGATCTTGGTGGTCTGAATCGTCTTGTAGAGCGTTTCGGCCGCTTGATGCTTCACATCGCGAGGCTTGGTGGCGGGCGACACTTTCGCCGCCTTGCAGATCTCCTCGGCTAATGCGGGCGAAACCCGGCAGAAGTCGCTCGCCAGGAAACCGGCTACCGTATGGCTCTTCGTATCCTGCAGCATCTTGAGCAAGGCCCCGAACTCGATGCCATAGGGATGCGGCTTGATTTCTTTCGGTGAAGGCGGCAGTTCGTGGTAGGTCCGGGGATACTCTTTCGTCTCCCCTTCCGGCGTGTGATAGACCAGCCGCACGTGCGGGTTCGCGATCGACGTCTGCTCCAGCCACTCATCGACGGACGCGCGGCCCTTCTGGTAGCGCCCTTCGACCTCAAGCGCCACTTCAGTGCCTTGCGGCTGAGCCCAGTCGATCTGCTTATTCTCATGTACCAACGGCTCGTTCTTCTTGGTGTCGATTTGCACTTCGAAGTAGTGCGCCGCCGCGCGAGGCCCCGTGCGGGAAATCACCTTGACCGGCTTCCCGGTCGTCAATTGCCCATACATGCCGGCCGCTGAAATGCCGATGCCCTGTTGTCCCCGGCTCATCCGCATGCGGTGGAATTTCGAACCATACAGCAATTTGGCGAACACACGGGGGATCTGCTGACGCACGATACCCGGCCCGTTATCGGTCACCGTGATCCGGAAACGAGTCGCCTGACTGGGCGCGACCGGCGCCTGCCCGTTCGCGACCGTTTCAAGCCTCACCGTCACCTCGGGCAGAATGCCTGCTTCTTCGCACGCATCCAGCGAGTTATCGACGGCTTCTTTCACGCAGGTCAGCAACGCTTTGCGGGGATTGTCGAAACCCAGGAGATGCCGGTTCTTCGTGAAAAATTCGGAAACGGAAATTTCCCGCTGCCGCGCCCCCATTTCGACCGCGGTCACCGCAGTGGATGATTCTTCTCGGGAGGTGGGTTTTTTTCGTGACGCGACCGATTCAGACACGGTGGTTTCGGACTGGGGCGCAGGAGCGGAGGACCGAGCACGTGGCGATGATGTCTTGGTGGCCATTCAACCTCTCACGCAAGGAATTCACACGGGACCGGCTCGCTAGAATCACTTGACGAATACGTATGCTCTTCGTCGTTTACAGGGAACGACCAGGAGAGTCAAGCCTTGAGCGTATTCTCGTCGGCATCTCAATGCAGGAAAACACGGTGTAACGGCGGACGAAATGCGGGGTGATCGAACCAGGAGTGATGAGGACCAACGATGCAGGGTGGTGACGGAGGTTTGGGTGGGAGGAGGACGCACCTACCGAGGAGAGGTAGATACGGCGGAGATCTCGGGAGGATTTCAGGCTTCCCAGTACAAGCTGGGCATGCACACCATCCTCAACACTCAATCCCCTTTTTGTACATATTCCCCCGGGGCGTTAACTCCCCCCACCCGGTTACGATAGGCCTCCTCACGTCGATGAGTCAAGAGCATGGGGCAGGTGATTTATGGGCCGTCTGCGCCCGCCTGGCGATGCGTGATGGTCGGGTGATGGAGCCAGGCCGCCTCAATCCGGACCTCAACTCCGATCGGACAATACAGCGGCTCGGACGTATTGTTACTCTCGACGCGAGCCCTCATGGTGCCTCGTTCGTTTTCGAGCTCCAACACGCCCAGATGCTCATGACGATCCACGACGCAGGTCATGCTGCGCGACTCGCGATCACTCACGATCGTCCTTGCCACCACCGGCTCTTGCAGCGTGAGCAGGTCATTCGGCCGGAAGGCCGGTCGATCCTTCATCTCGACGGCGATCAACATGCCTACCCCGGCCAGGAACAGACTCACCCCGGACAAAACAGCATTGGCCCGCTGCGGATAGTGGATCTTCAACCAACGGATAGCGGTGCGGATGCCGATCAGCAACAGCAGCGCGATAAAGCACAGCGCGCCGACCGTCAACACAAGGCGAAGGTTCATGCGATCCCTTGTGCCTGATGGATGGCCACTACCGTATGGATTCCGTTCGTCGTCATTAACGGAGTTAGCGTCATCGTGAAGGGAAACTCCGTGCCGTCTTTCCGCAAGCCGACGCATTCACAAACAGGGCTCACCGATCGGTCGTCCGGGCCGATCAAAAAAACGCCCGCTCGGTCTGAGCCTGGCGGACGCAGTCTCGCCGGCATGAGCCGTTCAACAGCATGACCAAGCAGTTCGCCACGCTCATAACCAAACTGTGCTTCGACCTGAGTATTCGCCGACAGGATCTTTCCGCCGGCATCCGCGATGATGATGCCGTTCGATGCCGACTCCATCACCACGCGAAGACAATCCACGCTTTCACGCAACGCCTCTTCGGTCTGTTTCCGGTCAGTGATGTCTTGTGCGAACACCAAGACCCCGAGCACCTTCCCCTGCGGATCCAGGTACGGCACCTTGTCGGTTTGGACCCAGCGTTTTTCACCGGACCCTGTGTGATAGGGCTCGATGATCCCGAGCTTCGGCCGCCCGGAGACGATCACCTCCAGATCATCCTGATGATACCGCTCGGCTTCCTCCGGGTAAAATTCATCGGTCGACCGGCCCTCGATCTCGGTCACGGTCTTCTTGATGGAGTCCGCCGCGCGGCGGTTCGCGCGCAGGATACGATTGTGCGAGTCCTTATACCAGACCATCGCCGGGATCAGGTCCAGCAGAACCTGCTGCTCAATCTGCTGCTGCAACAATCGCGTTTCCGCCTCTTTCCGCACCGTGATGTCCCGCACAATGCCGCAGTGCACGCGCTGACCGTCGGAGATCCAACTGCTCAGTGACATCTCAATAGGAAATTCACGGCCACCCTTGTGCAACCCGTGCATGGTCACGATCGTGCCCTTCAGGCGTAAATCGCCCGTGGTACGTACTCGGGCTAGCGCCTGATCATGCCTGGCACGGTACCGTTCGGGCATGATCATGGTCAGGGATTCCCCCAACACCTCCCCGGCCAGATACCCGAACAGACGCTCGGCGGCGCTGTTCCAGGAGAGGATTTTCCCCTCCCCATCCGCGAGCACAATTGCGTCGGGGGCGGTCTGCACAACTTCTCGAAACCGGTCTTCGCTGGCCGTCAACGCCTGCTTGGTCGCCGCAGCTTCGATGGAGAGATGCTTCACTCCCACGGCACGCCGGATCAGAGCCTTTAATTCTTCGGCATCGTACGGCTTCGTCAAATACCCGAACGCGCCTTCGGTGAGGGAACTGTGCTTTTTCGCCACCTCGACAAACGCCGTCAGCATGATGACCGGAAGCACCGGGTCGATTTGTTTCAGGAGGGTGAGAACCGAGAGTCCGTCCATATCAGGCAACATCAGGTCCAGCACCACCGCGGACAGAGATTCCGCCTTCGCCTTGGCCAAAGCCTCGCCGCCGGTGCCGGCGACTGAAACACGGTAGCCGACGTGCTCCAGAAGATCATGCAGTACGAGTGCGATATCGGGGTCGTCGTCTACGATCAGGATTTGGGGAGGTGGCAGCTCGGTCACGCTGGGCGTGGTCTTTGGCATGGCGGTCAACGAAACCATGGGTATCGTCATACGACCGGTCTGACGCTTCGGCTGTCATTGTCCTCTTTTCGATGACAAGAATCCAGCTGTCGAGTGGGCCGTTGCTGAATGGCTCATCGGGTAAGCACAGGAAAGACCTCGCCCGGCCCTTCACTGGTCGCTTATCCGATGAACCGTTTTACCTCAGAGCGCCTCACTTCTTCCGGTAGACATTCAGGCCGATTTTCTCCTCTCGCCCCGGAATGGTGACATTTCCCTCCGTCGAGGCAATAATCGTCGTCTTCCCCGATGCCGACGGCCCGAACTCCTTCGACAAATCCACCTTAATCGTCAGCACAGTCCCCTCGACGGTCATCTCCACATTTTTCATGATGCTCCCCTAATCCTTCAGGACGAATGTGACCTTCAACGCCACACGATACTGGGTGATCTTTCCGTCTTCGATATCCACTTTCTGATCCTCGATCCAGGCGCTTTTCACATGCTGTAACGTCTTGTTCGCGCGAGCGATTCCACTGTGAATGGCGTCATCAAAACTCTTCGGGGATGCGGCAATGATTTCCGTCACACGTGCGACAGACATGATAGCCTCCCTGGTTGAATGGTGGATACCACACTCGGCACCTCAGGCTAGGCCGACCATACAGCCCTGTCAAGCCTCCGGCTCATTGACCGGCCTGCCCCAGCAGGGCACGGAAAGAGGACGGCTGAATCTGGGCAGCCTGGGAAAACACCTAGGTTGACTTGTCGCCCATCCGAGGATAGCCTGCCCCGCATCGACGGTCGTTACACAGGATGGGGCCCCTTCCATGCCGACCGAGATCGAGATTCACATCACGCCCATTTTCTCAACACCTCTGCTGGTGTTCACGCCTGCACATCACGAACGCATCAATGCCGAACTCTCTCAATTGATTCTGGCGCGCGAGGCTTCCGTCCCGAGCCACCGAGACACCGAAGTGATCGGGTGGTCCTCGCCTCACGACCTGTCCATGATGGATTGGGCAGGACGTCCCTTGCGCGAGTTGTTTGCGCCCGTCATCGAAGTAGCCAAACAAGTCACCACCCTCTCGGACCGATGCCGCCATGCTGCCCGTCGACCCGAGTGGGAAGTCGTAGAGGTGTGGGCCAACGTTCAACGAAACGGCGGGACCAATGCCGCCCACTCCCACCCCGGAAGTTTTTGGGCAGGCGTCTATTACGTCGATGTGGGCGAGGTCTGTCCGACCCTCGGAAAGGGAGGCGAATTGCAGATTTACGATCCGCGGGGCTGTCTGCCGCGTATGCTGGCGCCCTATCTCCAGTACAGCATGACCGAACTGCATGATGCCGGAACCAGCATTTCTTATTCCCCTGCGGCCGGACAATGCCTGCTGTTCCCAGGCTGGCTGTTTCATGCCGTGAACACCTACCGTGGAACGGCGCCCCGGATCAGTGTGGCGTTCAATCTCGATCCCGTCTTACAGCAGGGCTCCCTGAGCAGCGCTCACGCGGATGCCATCGGCGGATCACGCCGCTGAGCGAGCCATCGCCGCAGGCTGCGCCAGCTCGCACTCAGGCGCATCGTGCGCTCCGGCTCTCGCTACGACAGCGCGTTCGCCTGAATGAAGAGGGCCTGCTCAAGCAGGCGAAAGAACTGCTGATACGGCTCCGGGGACTCGATAGCCTTGAGGTAATACTGGGCGCTGGCGCGCACAATCAGTTGCTGTTCACCGCGTGGACGAACGGTGACCGTGAGACGCACAAGGTTGCTGCGGTGATAAAACGGCCCCCAACTTCGGAAATGCCGGGTCAGGATCAGCAGTCCGTCGTCCCGATACAAATGATAGGAAGGATCGCCCCACGGCGAGGATTCGTAATCATCAAATTTCTTTCCGGAGACGATGCCCAGGGTTTCATCCAATACTTCCACCGCGAAACCCAAGTCCTGACAGGTGGACACGACCGCCTGTATCGTCTTCAGACGATCGGCGGTATCGAAGACCCGGCTTTGGGCGGCTCGAACCTTGACCTGACTCGCTTCGGCGATCCAGACCTGGTCACGCGACTCCCATTGATTCTCATGTCGCCACTCGTAGGGCGAACAGCCGGCCAGCGAGAGCAGCAGCGTGAGGCCGGCCACGAACGATCGGCCATCAAAACAACTCGACGGATTGTACGCGGAACGAACAGGGTGAGCCGCCATCTAGTCCTTCACCAGAAATAACGAACGTTCCACCGCCGCAAAGAAGTTCTGATACACCTTGGGATCTTCGATCGGCTTGCTGTTGTAGATCGCATTGGCACGGATCATGGTCTTGCCGTCCTGCTGCGGGCGCACAGTCACAGTCACACCGAGTACATCGTAATAATTCGGTTCGGCAAAGCGGGCCGCCGTGACCAACCCGAGCGGTTCGTTCGCGCGTTCGATGATAAATCCTAGATCTTGCAGAGCCGCGATGACACCGCGCATCGCCACGGTGTGCTCCTTCACCTCGAACGTGCGGGTCTGCGCGCTGCGGATCTTCATCTGCGCATCGGTCGGCGCAAAGAGTTCCTGCCGCGGCTCCGGCGCCACGCAGCCCTGCAACATGACACTTCCCAGCACGACCGCAACTGCCCCGACGACCTGTGTCCGGTTCATGAGTCCTCGTAGTTAGATCGAATGCGGCTCCAGGAATACAGCCTTGGAGAGCTTCGCGAAAAATTGCTGATAGATTTCAGGATCCCGGATCATTTCCATTTTCTGTTCGCCGGGAGGAATGTAATTGCGGTCGGCCTGTCCGTCGCCCTTCCACACCGCCCGATAGAAGATAATCCGGACTTCCTGTCTCGAATGCGCCTCATTCAGCGGTCGCGTCACAATGCTGGCCGCAATTTTTTGGTGCAGATCGATCGGGATGACGACGTGTCCGAGTGACAGCAGCCAGAGAAAGAACCGGTTTCGATATTGACCATACTCCCGGGCACTGCGTTCTTTCGCGGCTCGCAGGAACCCGACTTCCCGCACACTTTCTTCAACTTGAAAACCGAGATCCTGGAGCGCGGCGGCCGAGGCGGACAACAATTCCTGATCGTTCCCCGTATCGAAGAAACGAGTCTGCATCGCTCGATTGGCGCTGCTCTCCGGCGTGAGTTGGAACAATTCCGCCGGCTGCGTCTGCTGCACGCAGCCCTGGAGCAAGATCAACAGCCCCATGAGAAGAAGAACGCCCGCAGGGAGCCGCTGCATCAATCGACAGGCTGTCTCAGAATTGGGTGGAGTTGTAGGCAAAGTCCCGGACCTTCTTGTCTTCATCGTACTTGATGATAATGGTAAGGGTGCGCTGACGCTGCGAACTGGACCGATCGCTGGAGTTGGCTCCGAGGATGATCAATCCGGCATAGGAAGAACTCGCCGTATCGACACGATCCGTGGACACCTTGTCGTAGATCCACACTTCGCGGCGCTTATCGTCCGTGGTAACGATATTCGGGGAACCCAGCAGCTCGGCCACCTGCGCAGCCGACATGCCGACTTTCACCTCGCCTTGGACGCGCCCGACGGTCAATCGGTCTTCTTTGATCTCCGCTTGTTTACCGCCACATCCGGTTCCGCCCATGAGCGCGCACAGTCCCACTACTAGGAATCCCCATCGCATGTGTCTCATCGCGTCCGTCTCCCTTCGTCATGACCACATTCCTCCGCCGCTGGCCCATCATATCCTGCCGACAAACCCCAGGCAAAGGGCGATTTGCCCGGGCACAAGCCCTTGCGAACACCGTTTCTCAGATGGCTGGACAATTTACGGGAGGCCGCTACAATTCGCTGAGAGGGAGATGACACAATGCCGATGCCGGATGCCATGTCGAATGAAGAGATCGTCGCAGCGTGGAGATCGTTGGCCGAACAAACCCGAACCGGCGTGTTACTGACCTTACGGAACGGGCATCCCTTCGGTTCCCATGTCCCTTACCTGCTCGGAGACGACTGGTCCCGCGTGTATCTTCACCTCAGCCGGCTGGCCTTACATACCCAGCATCTCCTTGAAGACGCCCGTGTCAGCCTGTTTCTCGCCGAACCGGACAAGCCCGGCAAAAACCCGCTGGCGCTGCAACGCATCAACCTGCAGGGAACGGCCTCAATCCTCCCCCCGACCGACATGGCCTATGAATCGGTGAAGCAGCGTTATCTCGCAAAGTTCCCCCAGTCACAAATGATGTTCGGCTTCGGCGACTTTGCCTTGTGGGAGCTACGGATGCAGGACGCCCACCTCGTGCTCGGATTCGGGCAGGCCTATCAAGCCCGTTCAACCACCCCCGGACAGTGGCAACATCAAAAACCCGATACCAAGTCCTGACCCGGTTCATTCCCGACACTCGCCGATTATCGGCCAATCCCTCTGCCGAACACTCCTCGCCCCTCCAAAGCACTAGTCCCTTCGCCGAAGGACCGATGGTGATTCACGCACCCCGCACAGTACCCTGCGCAGGGTCACGTGAACTCATCGAAAGGACCTCCCTCCATGTTCCTCATCGTCGCTGTGCTGACCGGCTACATGTCGCTGCTGGTCGGCCTCGCCGTCGCCGTACCGGGACACGGTTTCGCCGGATCGCTGTTAGACCTTGTGCCGGGCGACTGGCGTGACTGGGCTCACGTGCCGGCATACGGCCTCCTGGCCTGGTTGGCCATGGTTGGCTTCCGCCGGCGAGGCTGGCCGATTGGTTATGCCCTGCTCGTTGGAATCGTGTTGTCCGGGGTGTTTGGTCTATGGACTGAGGTGGCGCAAGGGACGGCCCCGGGACGGGAAGCCTCAGCCCACGATCTCCTGAACGATCTGCTGGGCGCCATGATGGCCGCCGCCCTGATGATGTGGCAACAACTCGCATCCACTCGGACTGATGGATTCGTGGCCGCACTGAGAACGAACCTACGCAGCCTGATGAAAGGAACATCGTCGAGATGAACACAGCCTATCGTGAACGCGGGGCCAGACGCATACCCGTTCAATATCCGATCTATTATTCAAACGGCACATTTCAGACCATCGGCGTGACGGAAGACTTCAACACCTCCGGCGGGCGTATTCGCGGAAAAGAGCAGGTCAGCGTCGGAATGGAGCTGGTGGTCATCGTCATCCAGCCGACTCCTGAATCGCCCATGCTCGTCCGGCGGGCTACCGTATGTTGGTCGAAGGGCCATCACTTCGGCATCGCCCTCTCAGGCGTCCCCCCGCAATCTGAATCCGAGCTCAAGGCCATGGCCAAGGTAATGCTGCCGGGCCTCTGGTCCTGTCTCAACTAGCTCGCGCGTCCGCGGTTGCGGACGGTCCCGCCCTTGAACAGGAACGCAAGGATGACACCTCGCTCCCCCATGGTCTTCGTCACCGCGTCATTTCCGCCGCAGATGATCCAATGGCTGCCGCGGACTGGCAAAGAACAACTCCATCAGCACAAAAAACATCATAAGCAGTGCGCCCAACCCGATGGCGACCGCCCAGTTTTCCCACGACATAGCTGACCTCCTCTTCCCCCCGGGAATCGTCGGACGATTCCCGGGGGACGACGTTACCGGCCTGAACGGTGCAACTGCAGCAACGTCTCCAGTTTCCAGAGCGGAATACTGTCCGCTTCCCTCTTGCTGCTGAATGCCAACCCGCCGACGAACAGCGCGATCAGCCCCAGACAGGCCAGAACCAGAGCTCCGCGAGAAATATCCGCGGTGGCAGTTGAATGGTACGCGACCATCGTACGCCCGGCCTTGCTCTCTTCGAGCAGAGCCAACCGATCCACCAACGCATCCGTGCGGACGGCCGCACTCATCGCACTCGCAAGTTGAATCTGTCCCGCCGCCTTCGCCTCCGAGTACCCTTCTTGCGCCTGGGTCACTTGAACGACGGCCCGGCCGATTCGCTCCTGGACCGCCGATGCCATACGGTCCTCCTCCTGGATCGCCTCGATGATCGACCGGCCCAGCGTCGCCTGCCTGGTCGATTCAAACTGGTCATGCATGCGCTGTCCGATCAATTCGGCCCTCTGGATCAGAGCCGCGTTGAATTCATCTGCGTACTGGCCGGCAGAGAGGGCTCCGCTTGCCAGACCACGACGAGTCTGATTCACCACGGACTTTCCCATGACATACTGCATCCGCGCACGATGATCGGCCTCCTGTCCGAAGGCGCGTAACTCTGCCAACACCAACGGACTCAGCAACGTCGTCGAGAGCAGCTGAGACTCACTCACCGCCCGGTTTAACTCCATGGCGGCAGACGAGAGAGCGGTACCAGCCTCCCGGTCGAGCAAGATGTCTTGAAGAATCGCTTGGCCCAAAACCGGTTGGAGATACTGCATGCCGGTGGAGGGATCGTGAGTCACGATGGTCATGTTCACGGCGGGAGCGATCGGAGCCTGCCAGAAACCATCGGCAGCCGTCACCAATAGGTACCCCCCGAACAGCGTCGCCACCAATCCGATGGCGACCACGACATCAACGAGGTCATATTTTCGTCCCATGATATCCTCCTATCCTGCCTCGGGTAGTTCAGCGCGGGGCAAACAGGCAGGATGCCAGCGCGCCGGAATGTGAACCGCACCAGATCGCTGTGGTCTAGGCATAGCGATGCCCTCCTCGGTGTGTGATGGATCCCCCTGCAGAACGGAAATGAATTCCCGGCCTTGCGAGACGCAAAGCTCGGGCAGCGTATCGTGGTACGGTATGTGTCTGATGAAGGATATCGAAGGGAGGGGACGGGACAAGACTGGCTTGGTCGGAGCGGCGGTTATGTTCGCCACGGGAGACCATTCGACCACCTGCGCAAAGGGTGGCGCTGAATTACTCTGTTAGTCTATGCCTCGCTCAAAAAGCAGTCAATACGGTAAGAACCGAGAGCCGGCGCGGGTTGCCGGGCATGTGCGCTCTCGCACCATGCAAGATTTGAATCGCGTGATTCCCCTGTCAGGACTAGACATGCAGTACAATGTGGAAAAAGATCCCGATGCGTATCTTCAGAGGGAGTGTCCTATGCCAACCACCACCCTGCTGGTGCTACTTACCGCATGGACGCTGCTAGGCCCGGTTTCCATCGCCGACTCCCAGCCATCGATCCTTCAACAGCGGGACGGGACCACCAGCACCTTGACTCCGCTGGGTGGGCAAGACGCCATCTACTCCGACGCACATGGAAACAAGGGTGTCACCCATCTGGGATCCGGCCTTCCGTCACACATGTTCAGTTCTCCCCATGGCGCAGTGCCCGGATCAGTCACACCATTCGGAACACCGACACCACCGAATCTCGTCACACCGGCGCCGTTACTGCCGCTCCAACCAAAAGGTATGGCGACTCCATACCCACAGCCCCCCGCATCATCCGGGAGTCCCGGCGGATACAGCGGGTTCGGCGGGCGATCGGGACACTAACCGGTTGAACGACCAGTCCGGGATGATCCTCCCCCAAGCCCATCCGCCAAAGAGCACGGTTGAATCTCTTCAGGTCTTTCGTTAAGTTACGGACAATGACCATCTCCCGCGCACGCCTCATCCTGCTTGCCTGCGCGAGCGGTCTTCTCTATCCCCTCTCCTTCCCCGCGTTCGACCTCGGCGCGGTGGCTTGGTTCGCGCTGGTCCCGCTGCATATCGCGGTCGAATACCTGTCGCCGGGCCGCGCGTTCCGTATCGGCTGGCTTTCCGGCACGCTGGCCTTCACGGGCTCGATGTTTTGGGTCATTACCGCCATGAACGTCTACGGGAAGGTCCCGTTCCCGATTGCCACCCTGGTGATGTTGTTGCTCACGATCTACCTCGGACTCTACATGGCCGTCTACGCAGGCGGACTTTCGTGGATCCGGACAACGTTCCCGACTCTGGGCTTCCTGCCCGCGCCTTTTCTCTGGGTGACATTGGAACTGATCCGTACCTACTTTCTCTCCGGCTTACCCTGGGCACTATTCGGATATTCCCAATACCAATGGCTCCCGATCATTCAGCTGGCCGACCATTTCGGGGTGTACGGCGTCTCCTTCCTCCTCGTGCTGGTCAACGCCGCGCTGGCCGAAACAATGATCTGGGGCTTCAAGGCCTATCGCGGATTTCAGATTCGTTCGTTTCCGTGGCCCTCGTCGGTCGCGGCTACGGCCGGATTCGGCGTCGCCCTGTTTTATGGCACCACCCTCTTGTCTTCCGCCCAGCATGCCCCGACGCGCACGTTGTCGGTGGGAGTCGTACAACCGAATGTAGAACAGGCGCAGAAATGGGATGTGGCATTTCGCCAGGAGACGATGGCGCGTTACGATCGACTCACTGCGGGACTGGGCGACAACCTGGATCTCATCGTCTGGCCGGAAGCCGCCACACCGTTTGTATTTGAAATGGAACCGCAGTACCGCGCGGTCGTGAACGACATGGCTCGCCGCGCCGGTGCGCCGCTGCTGTTCGGCAGCCCGGCTTTGCGACGCCATCCGGACGGTCGCCCCTTCTTGCTCAACAGCGCCTACCTGCTCGCAACCGACGGCCAGATCCTCGGTCGCTACGACAAGCAACATCTGGTCCCCTTCGGCGAATACATTCCGTTTCACAATTCATTCTTGTTCTTCCTGGACAAACTCGTGGAAGGCATCGGCGACTTCGAGGCCGGACCGGGATCGACGTTATTGATGTTCAAGCCCCGCGAGAAGAACCCGCCCACGGTAACCGCGGCCACCCTCACCGATTTCCACGTGAAGTTTGGCGTCGTCATTTGTTACGAAGTGATCTTCCCCAACCTCGTGCGGCAGTTTGCGGCGAACGGAGCCGATTTCATGGTCACGGTCACGAACGATGCCTGGTTCGGTCCGTCGTCGGCCCCCTATCAACATTTCGGGATGGTGGTCTTTCGTGCCGTGGAAAATCATGTCGCCTTCGCGCGAGCGGCCAACACCGGCATCTCCGGCTTCATCGATCCCTACGGGCGTGTCGTGCAACAGTCACCGATCTTCACGCAGGAAGCGCTCAGAGGAACGATTGCCGTCAGCCATCAGCAGACCTTTTACTCGCAATACGGTGATCTCTTTGCGTATGCCTGTGCTATACTCATCGCGCTTTTGTGCCTGACCGGCTACTTCTCACACGACACAGAACCCGCCGGTGGTGAACCAGCCGGGCGACCAGCCTGAGCGAGAAAGGACCGTGCCATGTTAGATGATGTCCGAACCCGTGTGCGTACCCTCGGCGAACAGTTGGCTCAACTACGGGGGCATCTTTGACCTGGCTCGAATGACCGCTGAACTCAACGACATCGAAGTCAAAACCTCCCAGCCTGATTTCTGGAAAGATACGCAGGCGGCCGCCAAGGTGAACCGCCGCAAAGCCGCCCTCGATCGGGAACTGTCGCGCTGGCGGGACACCGAACGCCGGCAGAACGACATCGAGGCGCTCCTCGAACTGGCGCTGGAATCCGGCGATGCCGGGCTGGAGCAGGAACTCCTGGCCGAACTTGAACCATTCGAAAAAGCCGTCGCCCAATTCCGCATCGAGTTGCTGCTCTCAGGCGAATTGGACTCGAGCAACGCCATCTTCGCGATCCATCCCGGAGCCGGCGGAACCGAGTCGCAGGACTGGGCGCAGATGCTGCTGCGCATGTATGTGCGATGGGCCGAACAAAAGGGATTTAAGGTAGAGACGTTGGATCTGCTCGCGGGGGACGAGGCCGGGATTAAGAGCGCCACGCTGTCCGTCAGCGGGCCCTATGCCTACGGCTATCTCAAAGCCGAAGCCGGCGTGCATCGCCTTGTGCGGATCTCCCCGTTCGACGCCAACAAACGACGGCATACGTCCTTCGCGTCGGTGTTTGTCTACCCCGAACTCGAAGACGATGTGCAAGTGGTGATCGACGACAAAGACCTGCGGGTCGATACGTTTCGAGCCGGGGGCGCCGGCGGGCAGAACGTGAACAAAGTCGAGACCGCCATTCGTATCACCCACATTCCGACCGGCATCGTGGTGCAATGTCAGAACGAACGGTCGCAACTGCAGAATCGCAACGGCGCCATGAAAATTTTGAAGGCGCGCCTCTTTGAAGTGGAGCAGCGGAAGAAGGAAGCCGAGTTCAATGCCATCGTCGGTGAAAAGAAGGACATTGCCTGGGGCAGCCAGATCCGGTCCTATGTCTTCCAGCCCTACCAGATGGTCAAAGACCATCGAACGGGATACGAAGTCGGCCAGGTCTCCGCCGTCATGGATGGTGAGCTGGACGGATTCATCGAAGCCTATCTCCAAAGAAAGCTGACCGGCGGGAAAGCCCCGGAGCCGGTCGCCATGAAGGATGACGACATTTAACGTGAAGTGTCGCTCGTGAAGCCTCGTACGCAAACCACGAGAGACGAGATACGAACGACGAGAGACCTACCGATGGATGAACTGAACGATCAACGCCAACAACGCATCAAGAAACTCGACCACTTGCGGCAACTCGGGGTAGCTCCCTATGGCACGCGCTTCGAGGTGAAGGACCGGGCCGGACAACTCACGCGCCTGCACGGTGAAAAAACCAAGGAGGTGCTCGAGCAGGAGCAGATCAGCTGCACCATCGCCGGCCGCATCGTCGGACTACGCCGGTTCGGGAAAGCCGCCTTTGCCGTACTGCAAGATGGGTCGGACCGTCTGCAGGTGTATCTGAAGAAGGACACATTGGGCGAGCAGGCTCACCAGATTTCCGAGGGACTGGATCTCGGCGACTGGATCGGAGTCACAGGTGTCTTGTTCCGCACCAAGACCAACGAATTTACCGTCGAAGTGAAAGTCCTCACGTTTCTGAGCAAAGCGCTCCGCCCGCTCCCGGAAAAGTGGCATGGGCTCACCGATGTCGAAACCCGGTACCGGCAGCGCTACGTCGATCTCATTGCCAATCCCCAGGTTCACCAGATATTCGCCCTGCGCAGCCGCATCGTGTCCGGGATCCGCGCCTTTCTGATCGAACGCGGCTTCCTCGAAGTCGAAACGCCGATGATGCACCCGATTCCCGGCGGCGCCGCCGCAAAACCCTTCGTCACCCATCACAATGCCCTGGGCGCCGAGCTCTATCTACGCATTGCCCCGGAACTCTATCTCAAGCGGCTGATCGTCGGCGGCTTCCCGCGCGTGTTCGAGATCAACCGGAATTTCCGGAACGAAGGCATCTCGACAATTCACAATCCCGAATTCACCATGCTGGAGTTTTACGTCTCCTACGCCGACTACCACGACTTGATCGTGCTGACCGAGGAACTCTTCGGCCGATTGGCCCAGGACATTCTCGGCACCACCACGATCGACTATCAAGGCACACACATCAATCTCGGGTCGCCGTGGCGCCGATGGTCGTATCACCAATCGATTCTGGAAGTGAATAGCCTGCCGCCGTCCGTCCTCACGAATCGCGATGAAGCCCTTGCGGCAGCCCAGCGCCTCGGTGTCGAAGTCTCTCCCAAAGAATCGCTGGTGAATATCCTCAACGAGATCTTCGAAGAGACCGTCGAGCCGCGCCTCCAACAGCCGACCTTCATCACCGACTACCCGATCGAGATTTCCCCGCTCGCGCGAAGGAAAGACTCCGATCCGTCGCTCACCGACCGGTTCGAGCTCTACATCGCGGGACGTGAAATCGCCAACGCCTTCTCCGAGTTGAACGATCCGCTCGATCAGCGCGAGCGCTTCGAGGCTCAGGCAGCGAAACATGCCGCCGGAGACGAGGAAGCCCACCGCGTCGATGAAGACTTCCTGCGCGCCCTCGAATACGGCATGCCGCCGACTGCGGGCGAAGGCATCGGCATCGATCGGCTGGTCATGCTCTTCACCAATCAGTCCTCGATCCGGGATGTGGTCCTCTTCCCGCAGCTGAGGCCTGAAAAGTAGAGATGGCGCTGCCCTACGAAATCTTCATCGGATTGCGGTACCTGCGCGCGAAGCGACGCAACCGCACCATCTCCTTCAACACCATCGTCTCGATTGCCGGGATTACGCTCGGCGTCGCCGCCTTGATCGGTACGGTCGGGATCATGACCGGGTTCAAGGAGGACGTGCAGGCCAAAATTCTCGGCACCACCGCGCACATCCTGGTGAACGACCGCATGAAAGAATCGATGGTCGACTACGAGGAACAGGTGAAGAAGGTCGCGGCCGTCCCGGATGTCGTCGCCGCCACCCCGTTCATCTTCCGCCAGGTCCTGCTCACCTCTCCCTCCGGTGTCCAGGGGATTATCCTTCGCGGGATCGATCCCGCGCGGGAAGGCACCGTCACCGAGTTGGCCCACAACCTCGTCAACGGCAACCTCGACGACCTCGCGCGTCAGAATAAAGTGGTCATCCCCGAAAAGGAACGGGAACCGAACGGGCCGGAGACCGCCATGCGCCCGGGGATTATTCTCGGGAAAGAACTATCGATGCGGCTCGGGGCTTTTCCCGGCGACACCCTTAACGTGGTATCCCCGGTCGGCCCGGTCACGGGCGCCAGCATGACCCCGAAAATCAGGCAGTTCGTCGTCGTCGGCATCTTTCAATCCGGCATGTACGAATACGACTCCTCCCTCGCCTACATCGAACTGGGAGAGGCGCAGAAGTTTTTCAACATGGGCGCCAGCGTGACAGGTATCGAAGTCAAAGTGACCGATGTATTCCGCGCGGCGGACATTGCCCGCGCGATCGAGCACCATCTCGGATTCGCCTTCTGGGCCAGGGACTGGATGCAGATGAACCGCAATCTGTTTTCGGCGCTCAAACTGGAAAAGACGATGATGTTCCTCCTGCTGGTCTTGATCACCATCGTGGCTTCCTTCAATATCGTCAGTACCCTCACCATGATCGTGACGGAGAAGCAGCGCGAGATCGCCATCCTCAAGGCAATGGGCGCGACGCGTAAGGGCATCATGCGTATTTTCATGCTCAATGGTCTGATCATCGGCTGTTCCGGTGCGGCGATCGGCGTCCCACTGGGGTATACATTTCTCTGGCTGATCCAAACGTTTTGGACCTTCGACCCGACCGTGTACTACATCTCCCGCATTCCGGTCCATGTGCTCGGCTCGGATGTGCTACTGGTCGCCGGCTCTGCGATTCTGATCAGTTTCGCGGCCACGCTCTACCCCTCGCTCCAGGCCGCCAAACTGGATCCGGCAGCCGCCTTGCGCTATGAATAAGAGAATCCGGGCATTCCGGGCAGTACGATTGAACGTGAACGATTACGGATCGCAGCACCGACATGATTGACGTCGTCGATCTCTACAAATCGTTTCCGATGGGCGGGCGGGAACTCGTCGTGTTGAATAACATCAACCTGCACATCAAGCGCGGGGAATTGATCGCGATCATGGGCGCCTCCGGAGCCGGGAAGAGCACCCTGTTGCAAATCCTCGGGACCCTGGATCGCCCGACCAAAGGCACGGTGTCGTTCGACGGCCAGAATCTTTTTGCACTCACGGAACAAGAGCAGGCGGAGTTCCGCAACAAACGTGTCGGGTTCGTCTTTCAATTCCATCACCTGCTGCCGGAATTCTCCGCCCTCGAAAATGCCTGTCTCCCGGCGATGATTCAAAAACGCGATATGGCCGATGTCGTCGGCGAAGCAACGAAACTCCTCGGCGAGGTCGGTCTGGCGGATCGACTGCACCACAAACCGGGCGAACTCTCAGGCGGCGAGCAACAGCGGGTCTCGGTCGCGCGCGCCTTGATGCAGCAGCCCGATCTGGTGCTGGCCGATGAACCGACAGGCAACCTCGATTCCCACACCGGCGATGCCCTCTTCACCTTGCTTCGTCAGTTGAACCGCTCCCGTGGGACTACGTTCGTTATCGTGACCCACAACGATAAACTCTCATCTCAGGCCGACCGCATCGTCTCGATGCAGGACGGGATGATCGTGTCCTCATAGCGCAATACCATCAGCCGATGGCCGGCGCGGGCTCACGCGACCCGGCTGAGTCGTCCGACCTTGATTCGGATTTCTTGACGGCGTCAGCATCTTTTCGTAGACTGACCCATCCTCGCATTCACGTGGGAGTTCGACCAGGTTTATGAAGACTTCGTTCGCACCGTACGTCCGGCTCACGACCCTCTGTATGGCCATCCTCCTGCCTCTTCAGGCGGCAGCCGTCGAATTTGTGTTTGTCGGATCGCGCCAAATGGGCATGGGCGGAGCCGGAGTGGCCACGACATCCGACTCCCTGGCCACCTATTGGAATCCGGCCGGCATGGCGATGAGCAAGAAGTTCGATATCCGTTTTCAGGGCAGCGGTCAGGTCGTCGATCGAGGCGACGTGTTCGATTCCCTGAAAGACATCAACAACCTGAATTTGAACGATACGTCGGCCGGCAACATCGCCCGCCTCCAGCAACAGATCGATCGCATCAACCGTCCCGGCACCAATCTCACCGCTGCTGCCTCCGGCGGATTGTATGTCAAAGGCAACTTCGGCGAACATGCACTGGGGTTCAACGTCTCCGACGTCGCCACCGCCGGCGGCTTCCTGCGCGGCCCGGTGGGATTCACGAACAACGGCACCAATCTCAGCGTGAACGGGCAGTTCGCGATGAACGGCCTGGAAGTCCGCCAAGCCGCCCTCTCCTACGCCTACGCCTTCATGGACCGGATGTTTTCAATCGGCGTCACCGGTAAGGTGATCCAGGGTGCGGCCTATACGGGGTCTACCAACATCCGTGGAGCCAGCGACGACGTGAGAGTGTTCGAAGACATCGGGCGCGCGAAGATCTCGACCGCGATCGGAATCGACGTGGGAGCGATGTTCCGGCCTTCGTCCTGGTTGCGGATGGGAATCGTGGCGAAGGACATTAACGCGCCGACCTTCGATGCGCCGAACGGAGACAAATTCAAATTGCTTCCGCAGGTCCGCACGGGCGTGGCCGTCAACCCCTATAACTCGTTGACGCTGTCTGCCGATGTGGATATTACGAAGAACAATACGCTCACTCCGGGCGTGTATAGTCAGGTCCTGAGCCTGGGCGCGGAGCAGACGATCCTGTCCGAACTCCTCTCCTTCAGGGTCGGCGCATTTAAGAATATGCAGGATGCCAAGACACCGTTTATTCCGACGGCAGGCTTCGGACTTCGCATCCTTGCCTTGCGCATCGATATTGCCGGCGGGTATGATTTTAGAGACCAGGCTGCCCTGGCATCCGGGTCCGTGGCCTTGACCTTCTAAGGCTACGTTCGCACTGAATCAATCTGCTACACTTGCTATATCAACCATGACACGACACACCGTACGCACCATCAGTGTTGTTTTCTGCCTAGTGATGACCGGGCTCCTGACCGCCTGCGGAGGCTTGCAAGAAATGTGGGAAGGGCCGGCCGCGCGCGGGTTCTACCCCAAGACCATGGCCATTCTCCCGATTTCCGGCACCTACGATAGCGCCCGGGAAGACGTCGAAGAAGTGGTGGCGAAAGTGCTGATCAAGAGCCGTCGCGTCGAGAAGGTTGTCCCCCCCGACCAGGTCACCGATACCTTCCAGACCACGAAAGATGCGTTCGATGCCCTCGTGACCTACTTCTCACGCATGGAGACGACAGGCCAATCCGATAAGAATTCCGCGATTAAGATCGGGCACGCATTAGGCGCCGACTCTCTGCTGGTGGTCAAGGTGAATGCCTGGGAGTATACGAGAGAAGAAGGCGATAACATCGCCCGCGTGGGCCTGAGCATGCGGCTGGTCGATGCCGTGAACGGCGCCATTGTCTGGAAGGCGCGTCACCAGGTGCAGGAAAGTTACCTCTTCATCCGTCCGGACATGCGGGATCTTGCCACGAAGCTGGCGACGGACATGATCAAGTACATGCCGCCGGAAAAACGGTAGCCTTAGCCGGCCCGTTTCAGACTGCCCTCCCCGACGGTTCCTCTACGCAGATTGTCGATCGCCAACCCGAACTGATTCGAGAGACTCGCCAGTTCCAGCACATCCCAGTTGCTGAACGGCTTGCCGCTTCGCCGATTCACCACCTCCAAGACACCCACGGCCTGCGTTCCCATACGGACAGGCACAGAGACGAGGGACGCCACCGGCAAGGCGGCTTGCCATCCCTGACCGGCAACCAATCGGGCATCCTGCTCTCCTCGCGTGATCAAGACCGCCTGACCCGTGCGATGCACACCGGCCGCGACGGGCGAGTGAAGGGCCGAGAGACCCGTTGCGCGCTCGCCGGCGACCGTGCAGAGTGTCAATGCTCCATCACCGGCACTGAGGAACAACGCCCCGGCCTCCGCTTCCACCAGGCGAACCGCGGCATCCAGCGCCCGGCGTAACTTCTCCTCTTCGGCCAGCGACGAATTCAAGAGATCGCTCACCTGCTCCATATGCTGAATCCGAAGAATCTTCGCCGCGTACTTGACGGTCAGTCGCGCATGGTCCAGCAGGACCGCCAACCAGGGTTCGACCGCCGCCAGCACCGCCAGCAGCTTCCGCGAGGGCAACCGCTGGGACTTCCCGGTCTGGAACATGACGACGCCGTCCATCCGGCCGATCCGGTGCAATCGTACGCCATATAAGTCGCCACTACTCACCTGCGAATTCTGCTCCGCCCTGGCCAGGCTCTCCCGCCATTTCTCGGCCACGGATGCATCGCTGCTCCCGGCCTCAGCCAGACAGGTCATCTCGCGGGTCTGCTCATCGCGAATGTACACGGCGATCGCCTGAACCTTGGTCAGTTGCAGAAACGATTGGACAAACACCGCCGAGACGCTGATGGGTGACCGGCCCTCCCCTTCGGAACCGGACAGGGTATCGAACAATCCTTTTTGCAGAGTGCGGATGATACGATCTTCACCCATTGCCGCAGGCACGCGAGCCGTAGCTTTGCGGCGTGGAGCGACCGATGCGGTTTTCGAGGTCGTCTTACGGTTGGTTCGGTTGACCTTACGACGAGCTACGGCCATGGCGTCTCCTCATATGAAGCGTCAAACGTTGCACAGCAGGGAATGTCTCCGTTGCCACGAATTCCTTGGATCGGGACAATACGCAGCCAGGAGCCGCCGTCCTGGTCTGACTGACCGGACAGACAGGGCTCCATAGAAATAATGCACGACGATGTCGGGTGAAAAGTTGAACAGAATACTGAGGGGTGAGAAGACCTGCCGGCTAGGCCGGCTGCATCGCCTCCTTGAGGGATCGCACGAACGCACCCACTTCCTGAACGAGTCGGCCATCCTGCCCATGCTCTCCAACACGACGCACAATTGCGCTGCCCACGATCACGCCATCGGCGACCTGCGCCACCCGCGCGGCATCCTCCGGAGTCGCCACGCCGAATCCCACCGCCACCGGGGTCTTGGTGTGCTTTCTGATCTTGGCGACGTTCTCGCGTACGCCCGCCACGTCCTGTAGTTTAGCCCCAGTAATGCCCGTGATGGAAACATAATAGACAAATCCGCCGGACTCCTTCGCCACATAGGCCCGCCGCGACGCAGTGCTGGTCGGAGCCAACAGAAAAATCAGATGGAGCCCGGCCTCACCAGCCGGACCACGCAACGGCCCCGCCTCATCCGGCGGCATATCCGGAACGATCAACCCATCCACACCCGCATCCGCAGCGATCCGGCAGAATTCCGCCTCACCGAACGCGTGAATGTTGTTGTAATAGGCCATCAAGACGATAGGGATCTGGGTCGAGACCCGAAGATGCCGCACCGATTCGAGAATCCTCCGAAGGGATGTACCGCTTTGGAGACCACGTTCGGCTGCTTTCTGAATCACCGGTCCATCGGCGATGGGATCGGAGAATGGCACCCCTAATTCGATGACGTCGGCGCCCGCCCGCTCCAATTCGAGCACCAGCTGCTCCGTCTCCTGCAACGACGGGTCTCCCGCCATGATGTAGGTGATCAGAGCTTTCTCTCCCCGTGCGTTCAATCGGCCGAATGTTTGATCCAAACGATTCATTTCGATATACCCCTGTCTCTTACTAATCCAACCCCATCGTCCGCTGCAGGATGTTCAACCGGGCCGTCCAACAAGGCGCAGCAAGGAAAGAGGTGAGGCGTACTCAGGTGCCTACGTCCAACCTCTGACCGCCGCGAGAACGCAGCTGGCGGTCCGGGTCAACATCCTGCTACAGCGTCACGCCCTTGATTCTGGCCACCTGCTGCACATCCTTGTCGCCGCGCCCGGACAGGTTCACGATCAGGATCTGGCTCTTCTTCATTTTTGGCGCGCACTTCACCACTTCGGCGATGGCATGGGCGCTTTCCAGCGCGGGCATGATCCCTTCCTCCCGCGCGAGCAGATCGAACGCCTCCAACGCCTCGTCGTCCGTGACCGACGTATACTGGGCACGATTCGTTTCCTTGTAGTAGCTGTGCTCCGGTCCCACGGCCGCATAGTCCAAGCCTGCCGAGACGGAATGCGTGAGATTCACCTGGCCGTTCTCGTCCTGCAGGAGATAGGTCATGGTCCCCTGCAATACGCCGGGACGACCGCCCGCAAACCGGGCCGCATGTTTGCCGCTCTCAACACCCAGCCCCCCGGCTTCGACCCCCACCATCCTGACCTTCTTGTCCGGAACGAAGGCATGGAACAGCCCCATCGCATTGCTGCCGCCGCCGACACAGGCGATCAGACAATCGGGCAGACGCCCTTCGGTTGCCAGAATCTGTTTGCGGGCTTCACGGCCGATGACGGACTGAAAATCCCGGATCATCATCGGATAGGGATGCGCGCCGAGGACGGAACCCAGCACATAGTGGGTCGTCCGCACATTGGTCGTCCAATCCCGCATCGCTTCACTGATGGCATCCTTCAACGTCCGGCTGCCGGCATCTACGCCGGTGACCGTCGAACCCAGGAGCCGCATCCGGAACACGTTCAGCGCCTGTCGCTGCATATCTTCCGTGCCCATGTAGATTTCACATTCCAGGCCGAACATAGCGGCGACAGTGGCCGTCGCCACTCCGTGCTGCCCCGCGCCGGTCTCAGCAATGAGGCGCGGTTTCTTCATGCGCCGGGCGAGCAACGCCTGCCCGATCGCATTGTTGATCTTATGGGCGCCGGTATGGCACAGGTCCTCGCGCTTGAGGTAAATCTTCGCACCACCCAATCGTTTCGTCAGACGCTGGGCGAAATACAGCGGCGTCGGCCGCCCGACATATTCTTTCAAATAGTGCTTCAGCTCGGCTTGAAACCCCTTATCCCGGCGTGTGCGCTCGTATACCTCTTCCAATTCCAGCAAGGCCGGCATGAGAGTTTCAGGGACATACCGTCCGCCATAAGGGCCGAACCGCCCATGTCGATCTGGTATCGCCATGTGAATTCCTTCAGCTAGTCGTGAAAAGTGAAAGTATAGACGCTGCCCTAGCGGGAGACAAGCCTGACGGTCTGCACAAAGGCCCGGACCTTGTCATGGTCTTTCCTGCCTGGCGAGGCCTCGACTCCGCTGCTGACATCGACGCCGTAGGGCCGCACCTGCTCGATGGCTTGCGCGACATTTCCCGGAGTCAGTCCTCCCGCCAGGAGAATACGAGCCACCGCTGCCGCCTCCGCAGCCAGCGACCAATCGGCCACCTGTCCCGTGCCGCCATAGGCGTCGGGCGAAAACGCATCCACCAGAAATCCCCGCACGCCGGCGCGCCCTTGAAACTCGGCGAGAGCCAGGAACGAGCGTCGATCCCGAAGACGAATCGCCTTCAGCACCGGCCGCCCCAGCATCTCGCAATAGGCCGCCGTCTCATCGCCATGGAGTTGCGCAAGGGCAAGACCGCAACTGTCCATGACGTCCCGCACCACCTTGGCATCCTCATTCACGAACACGCCGATCGGCAACACAAACGGAGGCAGTTCCTTTACGATGGCCTTGACCGCTGCCTGCTCTGCGCAACGAGGGCTCTTCTTATGAAACACGAACCCGACTGCATCCGCACCGGCCTCCACCGCCACCGCCGCATCCTCGGCATTCGTCAGACCGCAAATCTTAACCTTCACAGCCATGGCGTCAGCAACTCTGCTTGCTCTTCTGCATGCCGTAGAATCCGCGATAGGACCACTGACAGACCTGCCCCTTGGGGTTGAAGGTCAGGCCGATCAGGTCCTGCCTCCCGTCCTGCTGAGGGACAGACCACTCGCACACTTCGCCGCCATCCTTGAAGGAATGGCACTTCGTCGGAATGCCCATGTCCTTGATGCGATCGTCTTTGCTGCTGCCCATCCAGGAGTCCCATTTCGGGGAATATTCATGGATCTCCTGATTCATACAACCGGGCAAGGTCAGTAGCGCCGCCACCACAGCGAGAGAGAGTCGCGTCTTCATGGCTTCTCCTTGTTGGATTCATCGCCCAGCAGTTCACGAATCTTCACGCCGATGTCCTGCGCCCGGATCAGCGACTCGCCGATCAGCATGGCATGGACGCCGGCCTCCACCAACCGCGTGACATCCTCCCGCTTGTGAATCCCGCTTTCACTCACGATCAACTTGTCGCCGGGAATACGCTTGGCCAACCGCAGGGTCACACCCAGATCCGTCGAGAAGGTGTTGAGGTCACGATTGTTGATGCCGATCAGCCGCACATCCGGGAGCCATTCCAACACGATATCGAGTTCACGCTCATGATGCGTCTCGACCAGCACATCGAGCGACAACTCTTTCGCCAAGGCGGAGAAGTCGATCAATTGGCGCTTCTCCAACCCGGCCACGATCAACAGGACCGCGTCCGCGCCATGGGCCCTGGCTTCATAGAACTGAATGTCCGCCACCATGAACTCTTTGTTCAGCGCAGGCAGGCCGACGTTCTGTTTCACATCGGAGAGATACTCCAGGCTGCCCTGAAAAAAATCCTTGTCCGTCAACACGGAGACAGCCGCGGCCCCATGCTCGCGATAGGCTTCGGCGATGGCCACCGGCTCAAAGCGCTGCTCGAACTCCGGCCGCAACAGACCGAGACTCGGCGAGGCCTTCTTGACCTCCGCAATGAGCGCGGGCCTGTCTGGAGTCCTGCGCGCGTCGAGATTCACGGCAAACCCCAGCGTCGGACCGGCATCGCGAATTCTGGTTTTCAGCTCCGCGAGATAGCCGCGGCTGTTCTTGTGGCGAATTTCCGCTTTTTTATGTTCGAGAATCCGATCGAGAATCACGATGTCACGACGCCTTTTTTGTAAATGCGATGAGCTGGTCCAGTTTCTCCATCGCCGCACCCGAGTCGATCGTTTGCTGAGCGAGGTGAAACCCTTCCTGCAGCGTCTTCGCCTTGCGTCCGGCCACGAGCGCCGGCGCGGCGTTCAGACAGACGATGTCACGCTTCGGCCCTTTCCGTCCCCGGAAAATGTCGCGCGTGATGGCGGCATTGTCTTCCGCACTCCCGCCGAGCAGTTCTTTCGGCCTGACGCGTGTGAGGCCGAATTCCGTCGGATCGATGGTATAACTCGACACCACGCCGGCTTTGCCCTCTGAAATCCGGGTCCGGTCCGTGACGGTGATCTCATCCAATCCGTCCATGCCGTGCACGACAAAACAATGTTGCGCGCCCAGGTGGAGCAGCACCTTGGCCAACAACTCCGTCAAGCCGGCATCGAATACCCCGACGACCTGTATGCGGGCACCGGCCGGATTGGTCAACGGGCCAAGAATATTCAGCAGCGTCCGAATCCCCAGTTCCTGCCTCGGCTGGGCACAGTGTTTCATCGCGCTATGATAAAGCGGCGCGAAGAGAAACCCGATCCCCACCTCGTTCACACAATCGGCGACCTGCTCAGGCGGTAAGTCGATCGCCACACCCAGCGCGGCCAACACATCGGCGCTGCCTGACTTGGACGAGACCGACCGGTTCCCATGCTTCGCCACCGTCAGTCCGGCGCCCGCCGCCACGAACGCCGCGGTAGTCGAAATATTGAAGGTATGCGCCCGATCGCCGCCGGTCCCGCAGGTATCTACGACCTGGGAATCCCGCACCCGGATTTTGGTCGCGCGGGCTCGCATGGCCTGTACGGAGCCGGCGATCTCCGCCACGGTCTCCCCCTTCATCCGCAGCCCCATGAGATACCCGGCGATCTGGGCGGAGGTCGCCGCGCCGTCCATGATCTCG
Organism: Nitrospira defluvii; assembly: GCA_000196815.1. Classification (GTDB taxonomy): domain Bacteria; phylum Nitrospirota; class Nitrospiria; order Nitrospirales; family Nitrospiraceae; genus Nitrospira_A; species Nitrospira_A defluvii_A. The sequence continues at coordinate 1,961,419 of FP929003.1, read as the reverse complement.
CCCATCACGGTCTCAGCCTCTTGTTCGGTGAGGTCCGACCGTTCGGCCAATGTATTGATTGCGTCTTTGATCATGAAGGGCGCGATCAGCGATCCGCGGTCGGTCATCAGCCGGAAGGCTTCATAGAGAACAGTGATTGCCGGTGGCCGACAGCCGCGGACTAGAGTTTCAAGAAATTCCTGAGCAGCTCCTTGCCGGCGGTGGTGAGAATCGACTCCGGATGGAATTGCACCCCTTCGATGCCCAGCGTCTTGTGGCGCATCCCCATGATCTCGCCTTCGGCGGTTTCGGCGCTGATCTCAAAACAGTCCGGGAGATTCTTGCGGTTCACGATGAGTGAGTGATAGCGGGTGGCCTCGAAGGGATTCGGCAGATTGCGGAAAATGGTGCGACCGTCGTGGCGAACCATGGACGTCTTGCCGTGCATGAGACGCTCGGCGCGGATCACTTCACCGCCGAACGCAACCGCCAGCGATTGGTGGCCGAGACACACGCCCAGCAAGGGCAGTTTGCCGCCGAAGTGCCGAATCGCCTCCACCGAGATTCCCGCCTCGTTCGGCGTGCAGGGGCCGGGCGAAATGACGAGCCGGCGCGGCTTCAACGCCTCGATCTCCCGGATGGAAATCTTGTCGTTTCTGTAGACGACCACATCTTCCCCCAACTCGCCGAAATACTGCACGAGGTTGTAGGTGAAGGAATCGTAATTATCGATCATCAACAACATATGGACCACTCGTCGCTCGTCGTTCGTGAATCGTATCTCGTAGGGCCGCAGTACCTGCGTTGCACGTTTAACCGTTCACGTTTCACGCTTTTATTCCAATCCCTGCTCGGCGAGTTCGATGGCCTTCATCATGGCTCGCGCCTTATTGCAGGTTTCCTCATACTCATGTTCGGGGTTCGAATCGGCGACGATACCGGCTCCCGCTTGAATATAAGCCTGCCGCCCCTTGATCACGACGGTCCGGATGTTGATGCACATGTCCATGTTGCCGGAAAAGCCGAAATACCCCACTGCGCCGGCATAGGGGCCGCGGCGCGTCGGTTCCAGCTCTTCGATGATTTCCATCGCGCGAATCTTCGGCGCCCCGGACACGGTCCCCGCCGGGAAACAGGCTCGCATGACGTCGTACACGGATTTGCCGTTTTCCAACTGTCCCGTCACCTGCGACACGATATGCATGACGTGGGAATACCGCTCGACCTGCATGAGCGACTCCACCTTCACCGAACCTCTGGCAGCCACCCGTCCCACGTCGTTGCGTCCCAGATCCACCAGCATCACATGTTCGGCCCGCTCTTTTTCATCCGCCAACAGCCGTCGCGCCAGGTCCTGATCTTCTTCGGGCGTCTGTCCGCGGCGACGCGTCCCGGCAATGGGGCGCAGGGAGATCTGGCCGTCTTCACACCGCACCAGCGTCTCCGGTGAAGACCCCACCAGCTCCACGCCCGCTACACGCAGGTAATACATGTACGGCGAGGGATTGATGACCCGGAGTGCGCGATAGAGCTGAAAGGGCGTCGTATGGATCTGCGTTTCCCATCGTTGAGACAAGACCGCCTGCACGATATCGCCCGAACGGATGTACTCCTTGGTCCGCGTGACCATCTTCTCGAAATCGGCCTTGTTCATGTTGGAGGTAAAGGTGATCGGTTTCCGGCGGCGTTTCTGCCGCGGTTGCCGCACCGGCCGCTTCAACCGTGCAATCATCTTTTCGATCCGCGCGGTCGCATGCCGATAGGCATCACGGATGTCCCGTTCCTTGGTCGACTCCAGGTAGGCGTTCGCAACCACTTTGATTTTCTGCGAGACGTTGTCGAAAATCAGCAGCGTGTCGGTGAGCAGAAAGGCGAAGTCCGGCAGGCCGAGGCTGTCTTTGCGCAGCGCCGGCAGTTCCTCGAACGTCCGCACCATATCGTAACTGAAGTAGCCCACCGCGCCGCCCACGAACCGGGGCAGGCCGGGCACCGTCACCGGCCGATACTCTTCCATCAATTCGCGCAGCCGCTCCAGCGGATTGCCGCGACTTTGAATCCGCAGGTTCTTCTTCCCCCGCGTCAAGACCAGATCGCCCTTCTCCTCCCGGATCACCGCCGAGGAACCGCTTCCCAGGAAGGAATACCGCGCCCAATTTTCACCGCCGGCCACGCTCTCCAGCAGATAGGCCGTCGGCCCGTGGTCGATCTTGGCAAACGCCGACACGGGCGTCTCGTAGTCCGCCAGAATCTCCCGATACAGCGGAATCAGATTGCCGTCCGCCGCAAGGGCCCGAAACTCATCCAGAGTGAGAGAGTATTGCTGTCTGCTCATACGACACGACGCTCGCGACACTAGGGCCGGCTGACGATCAACTTCTGCCCGACCACAACCGTGTTGTTGTCCAAATTGTTCCACTTCCGCAATTGATCCACACCGACGTGATACTTCTGCCCGATGCGATACAGGGTTTCACCGGGACGCACCGTGTGGGTGCTGCCAGTTGCCGATGCCGAAGCTGCAGCGAGGGCATCCGCTCCCGCCTGCTCGTGACCGAATGTATCCTTGGCCGCGTCCTTCGCCGATTCCAGACTCAACTCCGACGACACATCCGTCTTCAATGCCTCATCGACGGCGGCCGCAAAGTCCTTCTTCGCCGCAACGGCCGCCTTTTTCGTCTTGGAGGGAATCGTCGTCAGGCGCTTCATATCTTCATGCGCCCGCTTCTCCAGCAGGCTGGCTTCCTTCATCGCCTGCGCCTCTTCCTGAATTTGGGCCGCCTGCTGACGCACCGCTTCTACCTGAGCGCCGAGTTCCCGATTACGGGCCTCGTACTCACTCAGTTCGCGTTTGCTGCGTTTGACTTCGCTGTCCAATTCGGCGCTGCGCTTTTCTTCTTGCGCCAGGAGCCGCTGGAAGTTCAGGCTGCGCGCTTTCTCGGCTTCGTATTTCTCCGACATCACGCATCCGCTCACATTCAGGCCGCTCAGTACGAGCAACCCGATCGGAACCACTACTGCGTGTCTCATCCGTGAGTTTCGCTGACTCATCATGTCGCTCCTTCGTTGCGGCCTTCTCCAGGGGAGGCTTTCGAATGCCATCAAGGTAACCCGCTCATGGCGCATCCGCTTCCGATTCGCAGCCTTGGAAAGCCGGTAGAATACGGTCCAAGGCAGCGAAAGTCAAAGTGAAATGGGCTGCAGAGACGTTTGACCCCCTCCCCCCCCCTATGCTACCGTTCGCACGAGATTGCCGTTCCGCCCATTCTATCCAAACACCGGCACGAAAGACCATGTCACCCAGCACACAACCGGGCACCTCCCGCACCGTCACCATCGACGGCATTACGCTGCACCTGGCTCAGCCCATGACGATGGGCCAGGAATGGATCGGAAACCGGGAGATTCTCAAACAGTTACTGGCCTGCTGGCTGGTGATCGACGAGCGCGACCTGCCGCTGTCTCCCCGCATCACCGGTCAGCCGGGTATCGGCAAGACCACACTGGCGATGGCGGGAGCCCGCGAACGCAAGCAGGACCTGTATGTGTTCCAGTGCACAGCCGATACCCGCCCGGAAGACCTCCTGATCACGCCCGTCCTGGCGGAATCCGGCACCATCAGTTATCACGCCTCGCCGCTGGTCACTGCGGTGCTCACAGGCAGCATCTGCGTGCTGGACGAAGGCAATCGCATGAACGAGAAAAGCTGGGCCTCGCTGGCTCCGCTCCTGGATCACCGGCGCTGCGTGGAATCCATCATCGCCGGCATTCTGATCAATGCCCATGCCGAGTTCCGCTGCTGCGTGACCATGAACGAAGACGCGTCCACGTATGAGGTGCCCGACTATATTCTCTCGCGGTTGCAGCCGACGCTGGGCATGGGCTTTCCTGCGCGCGAAGACGAACTGGCGATCCTCCGTTACCACCTGCCCTTCGCGCCGGCGGAGATGCTGGCCATGACCGTCGACTTTCTCCAGGAAGCCCACCAGCTCAGTCTCGAGTATTCCGTGCGCGACGGCATTCATCTCCTGCAGTACGCGCTGAAGCGTCGCGCTCAGGACCCGACGCACCCGCTGTCGGCCGATGCCGCCTGGCGGGAATCACTGATGAAAGTCCTCGGCGAAGAAGCGCTCGATCTGCCGACTCAGTCACGCCGGAGGAAACGCGCTCTGGGCGACCAGGCCCTGCCGCAGGGCCTCGGTGATTTCTTTTTCGAAAGCGACGACCCTCTACATCCCGGCCGATAATGGCAGTGTCATCCTCCACCGACGACTCCGTCTTCCGCCTCTCACCACGCATCGAACTATTCCCGCTCCTGCACGGCAGCGGCGATGTCGCTCAGGAAGTGCGCGAGAGGCTCACCGGCCGCCGATTCGATTGCCTCGCGGTTCCGCTTCCGCCTTCCTTCGAGCATCCGCTGGAAGACGCCGTGCTGGATCTGCCGACCATCAGCGTGATCGTCCAACCGGAACGCGATCAGGAAGGCGCCGCCACGGTGAACTACGTGCCGGTCGACCCCTGTCAGGCAGTCGTCATGGGGATTCGCGTTGCCATGGGAGAAGGCATCCCGAGGGCCTATATCGATCGCGAAACGGCCGTCGTGGAACCGGTGCCCTTCGTCTCTCCCGATGCCTACGCACTCAAACGCCTCCCCTACGCCACCTTTGCCGCCGCAATGGTACCCACGCTCACGCCGCCTGCGGAGGGCAGTCAACAGCAGGCCCGCATCGCCTGGCTGGCGTTTCAGCTCCACCAACTCGAAATGGAGTATGAGCAGATCCTCTGCTTGTGCCACTTCGCCGACTGGCCCTGGATTCGTCAGGCCTATCAGCAGCGAACGGACTATCAAACTCCGGCGCTCGACTTCGGCCGCCCTGAACGGTACCTCGTCGAGCCGGCCTCCCTCTATTTTGTCTTGGGTGAACTGCCGTTCCTCACGGAGCTGTATGAGCGGCGCCGTGCCACCGTCCATTCGGACCGCCACCTCTCCATCGACGGGATCAAAGAACTCCTGCTTGAAACGCGCACAAGGTGGCAGACCGGCCATGACGCGGAGGGTCACACCGTCCCCACCTGGGTGACACCGCAGTTGCTGCAAGCCTACCTGCAATATGTGCGGAACCACGCGCTGTTGGACCGGCGATTGACGCCCGACCTCTACACGCTGGTCCTCGCGGCGAAACAGATGGCGGGTGATGACTTCGCGGTTCGCCTCCTCGAAACCGCCAAAAGTTATTCGTATCAGGAAATCGAGCAACGCCATGTGCCTCACCTCTCCGCCGGGCTCGGTCAGTTCGCCCTGCCCGACGATCAAATCGTGCGGGCGAAGAACCGGCTCCAGGGTACGCCTCTGGCCTGGCGATCGCTCTCGCTCCGGCCTCAGCCGCCGCGTCGCACGAGCCGGCAGTGGTCCTATCTGTGGAATCCGCATCGGCAATGTTCCTGGCCGCCGGAAGATTCCAAGATCGAAAGTTTCCACACCCATGTCCGTGAGCAGGCCAAGGCCATCATCGGGGCCGATCTTGCCAAAAGCGAGAAGTTCACCACATCGATGAAAGACGGGATCGACATTCGGGAAAGTCTCCGCCATTGGCATCAGCGGCAGAAGCCGGGTCGTCCGCAACGGATGGAGATATACGTCAAAGAAATTCCCCCGGCGCGCGGAAACGTGGATACGGTGATCTTTCTGTTCGACACCCCCGGCGATCCGGAGCAATACAGCTGGCAGGCCACCTGGTATGCCGAACATGCGCAGGAGTCCACCCTATGCTTCTACGCCACCCCTTTCCTGAACAACATGATCGCGCCGGGCATCGGGCAATCGCGTTACGGCGGCGCCTTGTTTATTTTCCCGCCCCGCGCGATTCCCGACATCTGGACCGACGAGGCGCTCGGATTTGCCAGGACCCTGGAAGAACGGTTGATTGCGGCCGGAGCAGTCCATTCACGTGAAACACACGTGGCCCTGGTGACACCGGTTCCACCCAAGGCGCGCTGGAGGCAGATCGCCAGACAATTCGACCGGCGATTAGTGCCGATTCCGTTGAGCCGGTTTTCAGGACAGATGATCGACCGTCTGCGGCGATTTCATGTCTTGAACGGACACGAGATCCGCAGCTTCGCGGCTCAATTTATTCGTGAGTAATCAGCCCATGCCTCATCAGACAGCCGAACAACGAATCGCCGATCTTCGCCGTCAAATTCGCCATCACGACCACCTCTACTACACGAAGGACCGGCCGGAGATTTCCGACGCGGAATACGACCGGCTCTTTCGCGAGCTCGTCGACCTCGAAACCGCCCATCCCGACCTGGTCACCGGCGACTCGCCCACCCAACGAGTCGGCGCACCACCGCTGGACGAACTCACCAAAGTCTCCCACGAGAAACCGATGCTGAGTCTCGACTCCATCACCGATCAGGACGATGTCCGGGCCTTCGATGCACGGATGAAGCGGGAGCTGGAAACCGACCAGATCGTCTACACGGCGGAGCCGAAATTCGATGGCCTGTCGGTGGAACTGGTTTACGACCGGGGCGCCTTCGTCCGCGGCGCGACTCGTGGAGACGGTATGGTCGGCGAAGATGTGACGATCAATCTCCGGACGATCCGCGCCCTGCCGCTACAGCTTGATCCCCAGCCCTCCCTGCCCGCGCACCTGGTCGTGCGCGGAGAAGTCTACATGCGTCTGGATGAATTTCAGGTGCTCAACCGTCGCATGACGGAGCGCGGCGAGGAAGCCTTTGCGAACCCGCGCAATGCCGCAGCAGGATCGTTGCGCCAGTTGGACAGCCGCATCACCGCATCTCGCCCCTTGACCTTGACCTGCTATGACATCATGGCGATATCCGGCACAGCCCCCCCCACCCATTGGGATGAGTTGGACGCACTGGCCGCCTGGGGGCTTCCTGTTCCCGAACACCGACAACGGTGCCGCTCGATTGACGAAGTCCTCTCGTTCCAACAGGCCACCGATGCGATGCGGGACTCGCTTCCGTTTGAAATCGACGGCGTGGTCGTCAAACTCGACCGCCGGACGTGGCAGGACCAGTTGGGCAGCAAATCCCGCAGCCCCCGTTGGGCCATCGCCTACAAGTTTGCACCCCGCAAAGAAATCACGGTGATTCAAGACATCGCCGTCTCGGTCGGTCGTACCGGTACCCTGACGCCGTTGGCCCTGCTGAAACCGGTAGAGGTCGGAGGCGTCACGATCAGTCGTGCGACTCTTCACAATGCGGATGAGGTGGCGCGAAAAGACGTCCGCGTCGGTGACACGGTCAAGGTGGAACGCGCCGGTGACGTGATCCCCGCGATTGCCGAACGGGTCCCGGTTCCCGGAGAGACGAGACAGGAACCGTTCGTGATGCCGGACCACTGCCCGGTCTGCGGATCGGCTGTGGCTCGCGAGGGAGCTTATTTCTACTGCACCGGCCAGACCGTCTGCGTCGCGCAACTGAAGGGCGCCATCGAACACTTCGCCTCGAAGAGCGCGTTGGATATCGACGGGATGGGAAAGAAAACGATCGCCCAACTGGTCGATGTGGGGTTGGTTCGGGACCTGGCCGATCTCTACAGCCTCACCAAAGACCAGATACTCACGCTGGAGGGCTTTGCCGACCGTTCGGCGAACCTGCTGCTGGAATCGATTGAACGAAGCAAATCCGTCTCACTGGACCGGCTGTTGATGGGGCTGGGCATCAGACAGGTGGGGCAGCATATCGCCCGCGTGCTGGCGAAACAGTTCGGCACCCTCTCGAAGCTGATGTCGGCGACGCAGGAGGACTTGCTGCAGGTGCGCGAAATCGGCCCGGAGATTTCTGCCAGCCTCACGTCGTTCTTCAGCGAAGAACGGAACCGGGCCGTGATTGCCCGCCTGATCGAACGGGGTCTGACGATTGCTCCCCCGACCACTGAGAACACCACCGGCAGCCAACATCTGGCCGGTAAGACATTCGTTTTTACCGGTGGGCTCGAAGGCTACAGCCGCGACCAAGCCAAAGAATTGGTGGAACAGCAGGGGGGACAAGTCTCGTCGAGCGTCAGCAAAAAGGCATCGTTTGTTGTGGCAGGGACCGATCCGGGGTCGAAACTCGACCAGGCACAGAAACTGGGGGTGCGGATTCTGACGGAAGCGGAATTTACCGCTCTAGTGAGGCCTGAGTGACCGGCACATGTTCATCGACGATGGGCTCATGCGTGACCGGGTGTTTTTCTTCCTTGTAGATATTGACGCTCTTGATGACCCTCGGGTCCGCCTCATGAATGACCAGGCGGCAGTTGGCGATATGCACTTCTTCACCGACCTTGGGAATCCTGCCCAGTTCATGCTGCACCAGACCGCTGATCGTCACGGCATCATCGCCTAAATCCACCTTCAGGAAATCGTTGACCTTCCGGACCTCGGTGCGTCCATGCACCAGAATCTGGTTCTTACCGATACGCTTGATCAGCTCCTCGGTGATGTCCGTCTCGTCCACGATTTCGCCGACCACCTCTTCCAGCAGGTCTTCCAGCGTGACCAGGCCCATGACACCGCCGAACTCGTTCACCACAATGGCCATGTGACGTTTGTCCAACTGAAACTGCTTCATCAGATCGTCGGCGGATTTCGTATGGGGGATGAACAGGGCCGGCTGCGCGATGTCGCGAAGCTTCATCTCCGTATGACCTTGGGCCAACGCCGTCAGCGCCTTCGTCTTGTAAAGAATCCCGATAATGTTATCCAGCGTGCCTTCGTAGAGCGGAATGCGCGAGTATTTCGACTTGAACAGGAGTTCCTTCGCTTCGCGCAGGTACTGATTGCAGTCGAGCGAGAACATGTAGATACGCGGGGTCATGCAGTCTTCCGCTGTGATGTCCTTCAGCTGGAACACGTTCTTGATCATCTTCACTTCCTGCGCTTCGATGGCGCCGCTCTTGCTGCTCTGATCGAGCATGATCTTCAGCTCTTCTTCCGTGACGAAGGGCACATTGAGCCCTTTACCACCGGTCAACTTATAGATGAGCGGCACCACGAAGAACATGATCGGCGTGAGCACCTGCTGAGCCGCATAGGCCGGATAGGCCATGTTCAACACCACAGGGACCGAGTATTTAGCAGCCAGGGTCTTAGGCACGAGATCGGCAAACACCAATAGAACAAAGGTCAGAATACCGACCAGGACGGCAAAGGCTTCGCCGAGAACACCTTCGAGCCCCTGCCCTCCGAATCGGTTCAGGGCAATAATCGTGGCCAGCGATGCGGTGGCGGTGTCGATCAGGCGATCTCCGACCAGGATAGTCAGCAGGAGGCGCTGCGGATCGGTTCGAAGATGGAGGGCCATCTCCGCCCGCTTGCTGCCCGTGTCGGCCAGCGCCCTGAGCTTCGTATCATTGACTGAGTAGAAACCGACCTCAACGACAGAAATCACCGCCGACAAGAGAATGAGGAATATCAGAACGATAATGTCCATAAGACCTATCGAGGTTAGAGGTACAAACTCAAGTTGAAGGAGTGAATGATGGAACCTTGGATCAGTTCGAAGCCGGGGGTTCGAACTGCAAGACTTGCCCTCTGTCGTGAGAAGACGACCAGACCGGGTCCTCTCGGGTCACTTTCATCCATCGCGTATTACAATTAGCACAGGCAGACAGACGCATCAAGCATTACGACACTTCTATGCCGAGCACAATTATTTAGCATATCAGTCATTTAGACTATTTGCCATGCTCCCGCACCCTCAAGGATTCCCCGTAGTCGCCCCTGGCGCATCGTCGCGCACGATGAATGGATCAGTCTCCAGTGCCCGTCTCAAATGGGCGGCGGCCTGCTCGGCGGCGGCCTCCGTGTGAAACTGTCCCGCATACACCCGGTATCGGCGACCATCCGGCAGATCGACGCCGACGATCCTGGAACCGGGATACGTACCCCTTAACCGTTCGACCAGAGCTCGCGCGTTCGCCGGATCGGCAAAGGAACCGACCTGCACGCGCAGCACTCCCATTCCCCCGGCTCGTCCCTCGTAACTGATCACACGGAGTTCGATCTCATCGGTGCCGCGCCCGACCATCCCCACAGCCTGGGCTCCGGCCAGAGACAGGTCCAGAATTCTCCCACGTGCAAAAGGCCCTCGATCGTTGATCCGCACGATCACCTGCCGGCCGGTGCTCAGGGATCGCACGACCGCCACAGACCCCAGTGGCAATGTCCGGTGCGCCGCCGTCAACTTGTGCATGTCGTAGACCTCTCCGTTTGCCGTGCGATTGCCGTGGAAGCCCGGCCCGTACCAGGACGCGCTGCCCCGTTCGACAAACCCCAACGGATAACCGGGCGAATACGAAGGACGCGCCGGACTCCAGCCGGAGCAGCCGCTGAGCCATGTGGTGAGAAGCAGAACGAACAGGGGGAGAAGAAGACGGCCGGTGCTTGTCCTCTTCTCCCCCGGCATAAGGCGGACTAACAGAATGCTGAAAAATCCCGCCCGCGGCATTCTCGCATCGCAGAGAGGCTCCACGTACGGCTCAAGTACGCGTCGCCGCTCTGCTTGCTGCGGCCTTGCTGGAGAACTGTTTTGAGCATCCTGCGATGTGTATTGACGCGAGACGGCGCATCTAGCGGCGCATGATTTCTTACGCAACAAGCAAGTGCTATGTAGCCTACTAAAATTCGTCGAGTGAATGGGTGCGCAGCACCCCGAGGGCTTTGGTCGTGTTCGAAACAGTCAGAACCACGATCGCGCGTTTGCCTTCACGCGACGGGGTGCAGTAGCCGCATTTCACATTGATGCGAGCCCTGGTGAGCGAATCGGCCACCTGCCTCAAGGCGCCGGGCTTGTTCTCCAGACTCAAAATCAGGGCGGTCTCTTCACGGAACTTGATCTTGGATTTTCTCAGCGCAATACGAGCCGCATCGACATCCGCCACAATCAACCGCAGCTTCCCGGGGCCGGTGACCTCGGGCGCAGAGAAGGCCTTGATGTTGACTCCCGCAGCCCCGAGCACGGCCGCTACTTCAGCCAGCACTCCAGGCTTACTCTGTCCACTCACCACAAATTGCGTCGTTGTCGGCATGGGCTCCTCTCCCTCTGCTGAGTCAGTTCGTCTCGGATGTTAGCGACTGTATCCATACAGCCACTTCACGCTGGTGCCGCCGATGTTTCTGACGGTATGGGACACTCCGGCCGGTATGAGGATTTCCTCGCCCGGTTCGGGCCTGACACACCGGCCCCCGAACTCCAGTTCCAACCCGCCCTCGACCGGCATCACCAACTCGTCGGTCGCGTGGCGGTAATCCTCCCACACTTGCCCGGGCGGATCAACCCAAAGATCACAACTGAAGCCTCGCGCCCCCCATTCCCTGGCGACTGCCCGCTGATCGACCCTGACCGTATCGCTCCGCATCCTGCTACACCTTAGCCCAGCGACCTTCCAACTTCTTCATAATCTGCGGCATGGTCGTGTACTCCATGTCGTCGAGGGGCAACCGGTGCGGTTCAAAGGGACCGTGCATCCGCAAGACATCGGCGATCCGGTTCGCATCCCGGCGCGCTTCATCATACGACGGATCGTCGAACATATCCCGCGGCCCGACGAGTTTGCCGTCGGCCAATTGAAATCCCAGACAGGCGACACGCGGAGGCCCGTCGAAGCGGGTCGGCGTCGCCTGCTTCACCGAGACCGGCATCAGCGGGCCATAGTGCGAACCACGCATCCAGCCCTCGATGATCCAGGGATACCGGAACGGATCGAGCACCTCGCCCACCGCCGGAAAGTTCTGCTGCGCGCGGACGATCATCACCGGATCATCTTTTCCGACATACTTACCCGCAATGAGCGAAAGCCGCTCCGTCGACGAGGCCGCCGCAATCGTCCCATCCGCCCGCGAGTATACGTACTTGATCGTGTATTTACCGGGTGAACCGATGAACATCAACATGTCGTAGAGTTCTTCGGGACAATCGAATGAGATCTTCTTGTGCTCGTAGATATCGTGCACCTCAAAGCGAAACCCCTGGTGCAACGTGGGCGCAATGACGAGACCCGCCGTATTGAACGGATCGGCGAACATCTTATACAGAGGGAGATTCCAGGCGCCTGCCGAAGTTTTGTCCGCCATGAAGATCAGCACCGGATCGGACTTCCGTTCCACGAACTCCATCTCAGCCACGCCGGGTCCTTGTCCGCGTACGTTTCCGCTGAACGCATCGGCCAGTAGGTCTTGCCCCGCGCCGTAGAGATGCAACTCCTTGGCGACCGCCGTGCCGGCCTCAAACGTGTCCCACGCCAGACGGTGGATCGGTTCATGATCGACACCATGGCGATGCGTCATGATCAGCTGCAAGTCATCCCCACAGGCCGACACGTGGTAATCGACGAGCAACCCGCCGCTCTTCGCCGCCGCAAGCTTCTCATTCGCGCAATCCATCAAGGCCGGATGCATGGCTGAATGCCCGACGAATCCGCCGATGTCCGCCTTGATCACACTTAACGTGATTTTCTGTGCATTCTCTGCTGCCATGTTGCACCTCTGGGTGATAAAGCCTGGTTGATGGCCTTTGTGCCGAATCTCCAGCGTCGGCCCTGGAGGGCTCTCATCCTGAGGTGAGCAAAGGCAATGCCTAGATGGTGCCGGCAGGACAGAGGTGAATTTGAAGCGGTTACAGGCTCCGCGTGAAGTCGCCGCCTGCCAGCTCCGTGGAGCGGCGCTACAGCCGAAGCCGATCAGCTGTAGCAGAAGGCAGCACCTTGACTGAAAAACAACTGCTGTTCTCTGTGGTCGCCCTGAGTTACATCCAATTGTTGATTAATAGGAACGGCGCCCAGAAACTCGGATGATCATGACCTGGCTGTGTCAGAATTTTCTGTTGCGCCCGCTGCAATGCCACGGCCTTGGTCACGCTCGAATCTTGGAGCTGCCGGTAAAACTCCGACACGAGGTCCGAGGTGGCCTGGTCATCAATGAACCAGAGGCTCGCGAGAGCGCTGCGTGCCCCCGCCTTTACCGCAATACCGGCCAATCCTAACGCAGCCCGATCATCCCCGACCGCAGTCTCGCAGGCACTAAGAGTCAGCAGTTCGAGAGGGTCCTTCCGATATTGAAGGAGGCCCACCAACTGCGACAGCCGATCCATCGTGATTTTGTCATCGTAGGCCAGTAGAAACGAGTTATTGACGTCGCTCTCAACCACACCATGTGAGGCAATATGCACAACGCCGATACCCGTCTCCTTTATCTCTCGTTCCATCGATGGCACGAGAAACTGGTTGTCCATCAATAGTTGCCCTCCGTAAAGGGCTTTGATGGCTTGCACCTCCGTGGCGACGTTAGGGAGCGCTGGGAACCCCTGCACGGATTCCGTCAACCCCATGGAAAGCAGATTGATCTTTCCTCGAGCCAACGGGCGGGGATCGGTCAAGTCCATACTCGGGGTGACCGCGACCGCATATTTATCGACCACGAATTGACGGCCGTCGTGGAGGGCCACGAAAGGAATTGTGCGCAGCGGCCCATCCGGCACCATCACCACGGTCGTAATCCCCATGGCCAGAAAATCTTGTTGCATCGGAGCCATGAGCCAACCGTAGAGCGCTTGTGCTGACGCGAGGTAGTTCTGGGAACGCCGATCCTGCACCAGGCGTCTAAAGGTCCTGACCTCTTGGGTCAGTTGGTCCGCATTCACGGGGACACCATACCGCCGCAGACCGGCGGTAGTATCCACCAACAGTTCAAGCCGATCCTGTAACATGATCGGGTACACCACCGCAGTGTTGGTGGGAAGCATGCCTTCGCCACGGCGGGCGCGGGCTGTCGCCACGCAATCATCGCGAAAATAATCCTGGAGTTCTGCCGCACGGGAAGCCTCTACCGTGTCTCGAACCTGCACCAGCCATTGTTGAGTCTGCTCCGGAGAACCGGCTGTAGCCGCACGATGCAGCAAGGTATCCTCTACTTCGGTAAAGAGTGGAGCAACCGAATCACGAAACGAATAATGGCGTCCCTGATACCCGACCGAATACTCATAGCGGATGGGTTTCAACACAGAGATCGCTCGTTGATACGCCCCTATGGCCTCATTTTCTCTGCCACTGGCTTTGAGCAAGCGAGCGGTCTGCCACTGCCAGCGGTATAAAGACTCCGGTGCGCTCACTTTTTGCGCGGCAAAACTGGCCTTGCGGGTAAAATCCAAGGCCTCATCATATCGTTGCTCCTTCTCCAACAAGGACCCCAGATAACCCCAGGCGTAGGACTGAGCCCTGGCGTCTCCCAAGCGCGTGGCAACCTGGGCCGCAGCAACAAACGAATCGGAGGCCTGTCGTAAAAGGCTACCGGCCGCCGGCTTGTAAGCACCGGTTGACTGGCTCTGATCAGGTGCTTTTCCCTTCGGCTTGCCCGCAGCGGGTGGAGCCTGGCCGGCGCCCGGTCCAGCCCCTACGCTAAGCCCACGGCTTTTATCGGCGGCGGAATGCTCACGCTGGGCCGTGAGTTTTGGCCTGGTGACGGCTGACCGCAGATCATCGTAGGCCAAACCAACATTCAACAGCCCGTAGGACTTCGCATAACTGTCTTGAAGCGTGTGCAGATCTGTCCATGCCACGGCCAACGCTCGCTCAGATTCGGCAAACTGCTGGTTCTCCAACAACGCCAGTGCCGAGTTCGTTTGCGCAGTGGCTACGAGAGCTGATTGGTTCGTCTGAATCGCAAGATTCTTGCTTTCGGCAAACACGTCGAGAGCCTCCGCAAACTCGTTGCGGGACGCAAGGACATTCCCCAGATCATTCAACAGGCCGGCCACTAACGCCGTCTTGCGTTCCTCGCGGGCAAGTTCGAGGGCTTTGGTCAAGTGCTCGGCCGCTTGGGCACCTTTGCCGAGCGCGTACGCGGCGCTACCCAACCGCCCTAAGATCGTCGCCGTGAGGGCTCGGTTGCCGGTCTGCTCGGAGAGCTTCAGCGCTGTTTGCAATGTGACTTGCGCCCGTTTGACCTGGCCGCTCTGCTCTAATGCACGGGCGAGATTAATGAGCGCCTGACACTGCTGTTGTGGTTGTTGCTGCCGCTCATACAACCGGGCGGCCTCCATCCAATGCACAGCCGCCTGGGCGAATGCGCCTTGATTGAATTGAACCTTTGCCTGCTGCATCTCTAGATCTGGGGCCGTGGGAACCGCGCTGTCAGACAATCCGACGGCGAGAGTTTGGCCTGAGATGGTGAGGCACAGACCGAATGTCAAAGATAACAATCGTGCAAATCGCATGACGTCCTCCTAACTGGAGACGGTCTTTTCAAGATCATCGAATGTTGCTCACTTGATCTCAAGCCGACACTCCTGTGCGAGCGCGATGAAGCTCCCCACATCAGGATGCACGGTCAACACTTTCGGCGGACCGACCATGATGCTGAGCTCCGGCACAGTTTCGCGTGCGCCCGTTATCGGATCACCCTCCAACAACGTCGGAGTCGACAAGTAGCGCCCGGGTTGCGGGGGAGCACTATCTCGATTCAGTTGCGCGAAGCTGCTGAATTGGCCGTCTTTCACTGCCGCGCACTTGTCGGCCAGGAGTTTGGGGACCGTCACTGTCCCCTGCGGGGCAGCTAGAGTCCTGGGATACTGAGCAGCTGCGGCCAGCCCGATTGTTTGGGATGCTGCACCGATCTCAGACGTGGACTGGGCGAGAGGGGGCGCGACGGAGCTGACGACGACCGAAGCCTGAACACTAGAATTGAGTAAGGTAGCAATGATCGTGGTTCGTCCCGCTCCATTCCCTGCAACGACTACCGGCTGGCTCGTCGTGCTGTTTGCCGGAATGGTGACGGATTCGTTCACGCTGGCTATGGAGGGATCCGAACTCTGTAGCAGCACCGTCAGATCTTTTTTAAATACCTCTTTGAGGACAACCGTAATTGAACCGGAACCTCCAACTTTCAGCGCAAGGTTTGGCGAGAGAGAAGAAAGCGACGGTGGGGGCAACGCATTGACTACCACAGCGGCGGTTTGAGTCGAAGTGCCGGATTGCGCCCGTAGTTGTGCAGTACCCTCTGTTACACCAGCCACCGTCACTTGCGTACTTGTCCTGCCCTGAGGCACGTTCACTGTCGTTTCCACTGTAGCAACGTTGGGATTTGATGTTGTCAATGTGACAGCTACGTCAGAGGGAGCAACACGCGGTAAGGTTACGGTGACCGTTCCCGATTGCCCTTCAAGAATAGAGACGCCGCTCAGTGAGGCAATCGAAATGGGGGTCACTTGCATAGTGCTGTCTTTAATAGTGCCGGCAAGCGAAGCACGTATTGTCGCTGTCCCGACCGTAAGACTCCGAACTGTAATTGGTGCCGACGAGAGCTGCCCGGCCGGAATGGTCACTACTGTAGGATCCACAGTAGCGACCCCATTGAGGCTGGAAAGGCCTATCGTCGTGTTGCTTGAGGATGCCCTATTTAACGTGATGGTCATAGTCCCATTGAGCCCAAGTTCGACGGTCGAGGTGATGCTTTGAGAGAATGCCAGGGGTAGCACGACTGTCACCCCTGTACTTCTGGCAACACCACGAAGCGCGGCTGTGATTTCCGTTTTTCCTTGTTTAACACCGGTCACTTGTATGGTTTTCGTTTGTTCTCCAGGATTAAAAGTAACGGTTGGGCCAGACGGCACGGTGGTTGCCGCACCAGCGTTTGAATTTTGGAGCTCCACGGTTTCGGTTATTTCGGCTGGTTTATTTAAGGAAATAGTTACCGTGGTGGTTTGGCCCTCTTCAATGGTCAGATTAGGTGTGATATTGCTGAGGACCGGTTCTGTCACGACTTTGATCAGGCTGGGCTTTGTGGAATTGGGTTGTGCGATTATTTGTGATCCTGTAGCAATCGTAAGCGCCGGGATGGTTTGCACCGTGCCATTGGGACCTGCATCAAGCGCGGCAAATGATTTGCCTGGATTCACGGTGATGTTGCCGAGAGGCCCAGTTGTCTGGAAAACGGGAACATAACCGATTACTATATCATCAGATCCTTCATAGATTGGTTCACCACGTATGATGACTTCCCCTCCATAGCCAACACTTGCAACTTGCACGGTACCGCCGGGAGCTTTTAGCTGAGCCCCCTCTATAGTTACGTTACCACCAATCACGGAAAGCGTTTCCTGTGATCCAACCGTCAAATTATTTCCGCTAATCTTAATGGCGGCTGCTTCGAAGCTTGTAAACCCAAATGAAGAAACAGGGGAGCTTGAGAGCAACGATCGGCTTTCAGCGGATCGAGTGTTGAAAAACCCTCCATCGACGAACCTTACATTCTGAGCGGTGCTAAAATAGGCTGAGCCGCTGACATTGAGTCTCGCCGAAGACTCAAAAACAATACCCCGTGGATTAACAAAATAAAAATTGCTCCAACCGATTGCCTGTATGGTTCCTGCAATAGTTGATGGCGCGTCTGTGACACGGCTAATAACTGTGCTAGCTCCCGAGTGTTGAACAAAATTCGCAATATCGTTCGCTCCCAGATTGAAATGGCTGAAACTGTGAAACAGGTTCTGCCCCATAGGCGTGCCGCCTTGAATGTTAATTGTACTTCCCGAGCGTGGCGCGCTAGTCCCGAGGCCATTCGGTGTAATCGTTGTGACCGTCTGGGCTCGAGCAAGTGGGACAACCTGCGATATGGCCAACAAACCGATCACCCCCACAACCGCCAGAACGTAAAATCTGATATGGAATCGCATGGCCCGTCCTCCTTCATGGCCGTTCAGCTAGTATGGGAGTACCAACTCGGGTTTCCAATCGGCCAGCGACACAGATGGGCTTCCGGTCTAGAAGGCCTCCACCACCAGCTGCAGATGCACGCCATGGTCCTGCAAATTGTCTCGTCCGGTGTCAAACTTCTTCAGCTGTTTTCCCCAGTAAATTTCAAATCGGCTCCCCCGCCAGAAGTTCCAGATCGCGCCGATCCCGGCACTTGATAATGTCTTCGGAGGGCTCGCGGGAGTGGAGACATTGGTTTCCCAGCCGTGCCCGATATCCAAAAACGGAGCCAGAAAAACGGTATCCATACCGGCCTCTGTTGTGTAGACCGGGACCCGCAATTCGACCGACCCGATCGCAGCGTTGTCGCGAATCAAGGTGTACTCCCGATAGCCGCGGACGCTATATCGACCACCAACCGCCACCTGTTCGAGTGGAAACAGGTGGTCATTCGACAACTGAACGAGGCCTCGCCCCACCAACTGTGTCCGCCAGAAGGGCAACTGCCGAATGAGCTGAGCTTGGCCCATCCAGGAAAAGAACCGCGCGTCCGGCAAATTAGAATCTGCGTTGGCCGTCGCGCCCATGGCGCCTATACCGACTGAAAATCTTGATGAAGCGGAAATCACCTGATCCACCGACCGGCGGGTATATTCCTGGCCGAATCGAAGAGCCGTCACGCGAAACTTGCCATCGGGAGATCCGGCAATGAATTCAAAGGGCTGTCCCAACAGGAAACTTTTGTTTCGCTCATGTTCACCGGTCAAGGTGAGGGCGAATTCCTGATCGACTTTGCGATAGACCGGATGCCGCAGGGAAATACCGAAAATCTCCGCCTTATTCCGAATATCCAGATCCTCAAACGGGTCTTCCTTCACGGTAAAGTCGAACCGCCGATATTGAAGAGCGACGGTCGTGTCATATCGATTCACAGGGATCGCATAACTGAAATTAAGAATGGGATCGACTCCGGCCGATCTCCCGTATTGGAGACTCAACTGGTCACCGAATCCGAAGAGATTTTGATGCGCGAGGGTGATAAACCCCTGCTCGGCCCCTACGGTGGGTGATTGAAAGTTATTAAACTCCAGCCAGGCCTTCAACGGATTGGCCTCCGCCACACGGACATTCAACGCACTCTCACCCCGCGCGAGACCGGGGCGGAGTTCCGCGTTGATGCGCTGAATGCGGGGATCGGCCTGTAACAGCTGCAACCGCTCCTGTAACGTTCCGACATTGAGCGGAGGGCCGGCCGCCGCATCGATCCGACTTTGCAAATATGACGGGCGAAACCAGCGCGTGTCTTCCACGTTAATCTCAGCCAGTTTGCCTTCGACAATCTGCACCGTGAGAATGCCATCCGTTACCGTTTGCTCAGGGATGAGAGCGCCGGAGGTCACATATCCGTGATTTACATAGTAGTACGTGAGAGCAAGCCGAAGGGCCTCGAGTTCGTCCGCAGTCACGTCGCGATTGGTATAAGGTCCCGTGACCTCCGCCAGTTGTTGCGAGGTGAACGCCGTGTTCCCTACCAAATACACGTCCTTGACGAAGATTTTAGGACCGGTAATAGGCTCGCCAGGAACGGGTGGCGCCGGTGGTGGTACTTTAAGCGCAGGGGGCTGAGCAGGCGGAGGCTCGATCGGTAGCTGTGGAGGTTTCGGGGGCAGCGGCACCCCGACCTGCGCAAGTAGAGGTACCGCACACAACACAACGTAGCAGCCGAGCAGAATACCCAAGCCCCATGCGATCAAGACAGACCGTATTGCTTTCCCCTGAGATATCATCTCCGCAACGTCTCATCCTCGGTTGAAAAGATGATCGGGATGCGTGCAGAACACATGCCATTGACTCATATTGAAATGGTTCCATTGTGCAGAAGCCGAATTACTTACGAGAAGCACGCACCATCAGGCGCACATAGCATCTGGTGCGTCTGATATTCGTCTCATGCTTGAATCGGTTTAGATACAATGTACGTATCTATT
This sequence comes from Nitrospira defluvii, assembly GCA_000196815.1. Taxonomy (GTDB): domain Bacteria; phylum Nitrospirota; class Nitrospiria; order Nitrospirales; family Nitrospiraceae; genus Nitrospira_A; species Nitrospira_A defluvii_A. The sequence goes on along the minus strand of FP929003.1, from coordinate 1,941,748 downwards.
TGGATACGTACTGCAAGGTGATCGGAAGCATTCTGTGAGGAGGAGAAGACGACGTCACGCGTGACTCATGCCGGCACGACAAACGTCACCGAACAGAGTCGCATGGCTGAGGATTTGAGGGTTGGTCAATTACAGATGAAATACTACCGCCGACTACCGATAACCCGACCCAATGCATGGGGATTATGCGTCACGACATTATGGGCCTAGGCCCGGATGACGATCCTTTCGGTACCCCTCAACGGCTCGACTGACTGTGGTTAGGGAGAGTGCCTTTTCCACCCCGCTTACCTTAAGACCACGCAGCCCTTGTTGTAAGCCCTGCACATACGCGCGGCCATCATCACACTCGGTGGATTTCCCCTGAAGAGAAGGATCGAACGGTTTCACGCCGACAATGGCCTTAATGGTCTCCACGCCAAAAGGACCCGTGACGGTGAATTGCTCTGGGGAGGTCGCACTGCCGAACGAGTAGGTCTGCCCGCCTTTAATGGAGGCCTCTCCTCGATAAAGATTGGGAACCAGATGGACCACACAGCCGTCGGCCTGAAAATAGTCCAGCTTCAGATACCCATCGCGGTCGGACTGCACGTGGATGATCAACTCGTCTCCTTCGCTGAATCGGCCATCGTCACGATTCGTCCAGATGCGTAACCCAAATCCAGCAGAGGCCGCCACCATAGGGGTTTGTGCCTGCTGCGAGATCTCTTTTGCGTTAATTCGTTGCTTGATGAGTTCGTCAATCGACACAGGACTCATCCTCGCCGTAATCGTGATACAGATCTCCTGGCCATGCGTCGCCTCTTTCTCCACACGAACCTGTTCGAGCATCGCTGCGCTGGCCGTCTGCACGATATCTTCCTCGAGCTGAAGATTCTTCACTTTGGAAGAAGATTGAACAAAAACCCTATGCAGGCGAACAGCATCCTCTTGGGCCAAGCTGGTCGCGGCTCGTTTAGCCTGGATAGGGGTCTCATTGTCGCCATACTTATAACAAGCAGACCCTCTAACTGGCTCTGCAGGACCGGGGTCTCCTGATGGCTGACTCGCGCGGGCAAACCCCATCCAAAGCACCGGTATCAACACGACTATACAACCAGCACTCATCACCCGCTTCAGTCGCGCGCTGCTACTCATAATGCCTCACTACAGACCACATCGTTACCATCTCCTGTTTGCGTGGTCGGATCCTTCATCTGGTTTCTCGCCATCATGAGGAACCGGCCCGATCGACAATCAGAATAACTTGTGCCTTCTCCAAGAATTCAAAGTGATCTTTCACTCCATGGATGGTCTGCGCGGCGGCATTGCTGATGACGAGATCAGTCTGGCTATTTCCTGCGGGACGGAGGGCTTTCACATACAATGGATTGTCGGTAACCTTTGGATGAGTTTTCGCAGCAGCTGGATCAGATACGTAGGCCGCGATTCCTTGGTTCTGCCGATACTTAGCCAGGACATAGCTCTGAGAATAGGCTTCCTGCCCATCTTCGGTGAGAATTCGAGGAACTAAGGCGGGGCGAACGCCTGTGCCGCGCGCGTCAACGACAAGTCCCGTATAGGCCATGCCCGATTTGGGCGGTGGAGTCGGAAGCGTTTCTGCAACGAGCCTTTTTACCGGCGGTGCATTCTTCGGCACAAACGTCTCTGATACGCGTCCGGTCAATTTCATTTGCAGCGTGACTTCATACCCGCCTTTTTCCAACTGTCGCTCGTGAATAATTTTCGCATCCTCAACCATTCCCTGAACCTTCACCTGAATTTCATCGCTGGTAGTGACGTAATTTTTCACCGTCGTGGTGGAATCGACACGGACTGCCGTGAATGCCTCCAAGAGGTTCCGATAGGCGACGGACTGGGCCGCGCGCTTTGCCAATAATCGAGCCTGTATGCTATTGAGTGCGTCGGCCGGCGGGAAGCCGATTCCCGAGGCGGTCACAATGCCCGCTGTCCAATCCACGACACCTTCTTGCCCGACCACTTCCGTATACGAACCCGAATCGGTAGTAGCACCCTGGCCATTGTGCGCGGTTGAAATTGCAGTGGAGGCGGCCGGGCTCTGGACCGGGGTCGAGGCGACAGCCGACGAGCCCGGCGGATTGGTCGAACTAGCGGTCCGAATATCTGAAGCGCCCTTCTCTCGCACGTCCACGTCGCTCTGACATCCCATAGCCGACGCTGCAATAAGTGCGACCAGACAGTGTTTCGTACGACTCATCATCTGCCTCCCTTCTTTCCTCATTGGGAATCGTATCTGGCGATCCCAGCACCGGGAACAATCAATAATCATGCCGTGAGCGTCGCTTTCCGGCATGGCATCGGTATGCTCTCATTCAGCCGACACTCCTTGGTAGCCGTCCCACAGATCCGGGCCCTATCTCTGTCATCCTGTAGCCATTGCTTGTGAATACAGCCCCAGACACTGACGTCTCCTCAGAAAGGAACGTCGGAAATTTCTCTCACCATGCGAGCATAGGCCCGCGTCACCTTCCAGGCACACAGTCTTGTTCTCCTGTAAGACTTTCGTATACCCTAATCGGCCATTGCCACCTCCCCGACACCGTCCGATAAGAGGTGCCTTATGCCCGACCGGATCTTTTCCGGAAAATACGTCGTCCAGGAAGAAATCGCCAAGGGCGGCATGGGAGTTATTTATAAGGCCTTAGACCGGACGCTCAATCGCCTCGTTGCAATCAAGGTCATCCACGAACATTTTTCCGGCGATGCCTCCTTTACCGAGCGGTTCATCCGTGAAGCCCGCGCAATGGCCCGCCTCCAGCACGAAAACATCGTCACCATCTTTTCCGTTGAAGAAGAGCGGGGCGCCCATTTTATCGTGATGGAATATTTTCCCGGCATGGATCTCCGCGCCAGAATCAAAGCGCGCAAAACGCTTCCCATCCACGAAAGTGTCGACATCGCGCTGCAAATCGCCAATGCGCTGGCCTTCGCACATTCCCAAGGCATTGTTCATCGTGACATCAAACCGGCCAACATTCTGGTTGATAACAGGGGACGTGTCAAACTGACCGACTTCGGCATCGCGGCGGCATTGGACGAAGCCTCCATTACCAGTACGGGGCAAATCATAGGAACGCCGGAATATATGTCTCCGGAACAAGCCGCAGGCAAAGAAGTAGACGGGCGCACCGACCTCTATTCTTTGGGTATCGTGCTCCATGAAATGGTTGTCGGGCAGACTCCATTCCGGAACATTCCGAAAACCAGTATCCTGAGCAAGTTGCTTGATCCGCAATTTGAGATCCCGCTGATATTCTCAGCTGAGGCACCATCAACGGTGAAAGCCATCGTCGAAGACCTGGTCCGCCGGGATCCCGAACATCGAACGCCCAGGGCTGCGATTCTTGCAAATCAGTTAAAGGAATGTTTGGCATTTTTCCCCAAACAGGAGGCTGAAGACGCTCCCACTATCATTGCAACACCGCCACCGACTCGTATCACACGCGCGACTACGGTGAGTGCTTCCCCTCCGCCCCGCGAATCACGGCCCATCCCATCCACACAGCCTGTGCGGCCCGATATCGAGTCAGGTCCACCACCTCAGGTCAGTCGCCCTCAGCCCCCATCTCCAACAGAGGATGAAGCGACCGATATCCTTCCGCGACCTAATACAGTCTTACCACCGCCGCCGAAGGACACATCCCTATGGAAGACCCATAATTTTGCGCTGGTCGCGGTCGGAGTATTGACCCTTGTTCTCATGCTGGGGGGCCTCACATTCTTGCTGTCAAAAGGAGGTTGGCCACCGACTCCCTCAGCAGACAAGACCGGACCGGCCTTTCCTGCCGGCGCCGATTCTAGTCATAACGAAACGCCGACCTCCTCCGATGCAAATCGTGATCAACCACCAACGGACAACGCTCAAAGAGACAACACCGCCGTGCAGTCTGAAAGCGGTACCAGTGCTCAATTGCAGGCCAAAATAGAAAAGGAACAACAACAGCTCATCGTCGATGAAGCCAGGGTGGCAGCCAAACGTCGCGAAGCCGAAGCGATTCAGAAAAAAGAAAAAGACCAGGCGGCCAAACAAGCAAAGGCCGCCGAAGAACAGCGGCACAAAACGGAAGAGGCGGCTCGTGCCGCCCGGGAACGCCAGGAAACCGAACAGCGCAAGTTTGCCGAAGCACAAAAGCGCCTCGAGAAAGAAAAGGAAACTGCCGCCATACAGGTTCAGGCGGCCGAAGAACAGCGTCGCAAGGCGCAGGAAGACGCACGCGTTGCCCGCGAACGAGAAGAACTCGCAGCCCAACGAACCAAGGAAGAGACGGAGATGAAGCATTTGCAGGCCGAGCGCCAGCGGCTAGAGAAAGAACGGGAAGTGGCCGAAGAGCACGCTCGCCTGGCGGAGGCCCAGCGAAAGAAGACGGAAGAGGAGGCCCGGCTGGCCAGAGAGCATCATGAAGCAGAGCAACAGCGACTCCAGGTTCAACAACAACGCATGGAAAAGGAAAACGAACTCGCCGCCCAGAAAGCAAAGGTACAGGAGGAGGAACGTCGCAAAGCCGAGGAAGAGGCCCGGTCGGCGAGGGAACGACTGGAGACGGAGCAGAAACGACTGCAAGCCGAACGTGATCGTCTCGAAAAAGAAAGAGAGCTGGCAGCGCAAAAGGCTCGCGCAGAGACAGAGGAACGTCGAAAAGCTCAGGAGGAAGCCCGTGCCGCTCGTGAGCGCTACGATGCGGAACAGAAACAGCTACAAGCTGAACGGGAACGACTAGAAAAGGAAAAGCGCGCGGTGGCTGCTCAGCAAGCAAAGAGTGAAGAAGAGGCTCGAAAGAAGCAGGCGGCTCAGGAGGAGGAACAGCAGAAAAAGGACCAATTAGTGGCCAAACTCACTCCCGGTGGGCAGATAAACACCACCGCATCGCAACGGCAATTACGGGACTTGCTTGAAGAATTCAAGCGGGCTTACGAAGGGCAAGACTTTGAGAGTTTGGAACGGCTGTCCGAGATGGGAAATGACCGCCTGAGCTTTCTCCACACCATGTTCAGTAACTACCGGACCATTAAGATCTCCATCCAGAATCTGACCGTCAAAGACCAAGAAGCCTCGGCGATCATCATTCATGATGTGCTCATCAACAAGAACGGCGACATGGTGATGCCAAGCCCGATTCTAAGATCGGCGCGAATCAAGATCCGAAAAAACGGGGATCAATGGACAAAGGTCGTCTGGTAGGTTCACTTACCAGTCTGACTCTGCTCGGCGAAGGGGTTATGAAAATCGAACCCAAACAGCTGCGGGTTCTCCGCAATGACAGCGGCGGAAAAAATGTAAAACACATAATCATACGTTTCTTGAGGGATCTTATACTGCTTCAACAACTGCCAAAAGTTTCGCTCTCTCGGATTGTTCGGCATCTTTCGAATAATGTTGATGACATTCCCCTCTCCCCAGTTATAAGAGGCAATAACGAGCAGTCCTGAGGCTTGCGCATCAGTATTGTAGATGCGCCTGATATATTTCGCTGCCGCCTTCGTAGCCTTTTGAAAATGAAAGCGCTCATCTTGCGGATCGTACTTGGCAACATTTTTCAGTGGTCCAGGCTTCAATCCGTATTGTTCAGCCGTTTGCGGAATAAATTGCCAAATTCCCTTGGCGTAACCCATTCGAGTTGGAGGTCCCACCGCCTTCGAGTCGAAGCCACTCTCCTGGAGTGCTAAATAGAAAAATTGAGGAGGCAGGTTCTTGGTCCACATCTCATTGGCGACCGTCGGAATAAATCCACTCTCCTTGGCGCGCTTGATGGCGTTCTGTAGCCGTTCCGTGGACTTCCAACGACGGATGTATTTTTTTACCTCGGAGAGAAAATCCCGTGGCATGGCGACTTCACACTCACCGAATAATCGCGCCATCCGAAACACCAGACGATCCTGTTCGCTCATGCCCTCATAAATGTCCAATTCGCCAAGAAAGCGATCGTATTGCGTCTCCAATTCCCGGAGCTTCTGGCGTTTCGTCAGAATTCTCTCCATAAGATCTTTGCGCTTGGTTTCCGCCACCTCCTCTTCCAGCTCGGAGACCTGAATCTCGACCTGTTTCATAACATAGAACATTTCGCCCGCGGTTTTCTTCATGTCCTGTAGCTTGAGCCACTGATGCCAGGCATATCCCAGCGCGCACATCAACAAGATAACCACGGTCCCGACAGCAACTCCGTAGTAGCGGCGTTGTTGCCGCTCACGGCGCTTGGCGGCCGCACGGTAGCGACGGGCCTCCTCGGTTTCTTCAACAGTATCTCCTCGTTTCCAGCGATCAACTATTTCTGTCACCGACTCCATTCTCTTGTCGGGCTGAGCCACGTCCGTGGGCTGGTCCGAAAAGGCGATTTCGTCGCCGACCGTGAGCCATACGGCCGGCCCACCCAATCCAAGCTCTACCGTCACGGCTTCTTGCAGTGGCACACGAGTGACCTGGCTGCCGTTGATATGCAACCCATGTGTGCTTTGCTGATCGATAAGCCACCACCGTCCTGCTTCAAGTCGCACCTCAGCATGGACGCGGCTGACGACCCGTTCCGGCACCACGACTTGGCACTCGGCCGATCGTCCAATCCGGAAGGCATGAGTAAAGCGCTGCTCGCCGCTCCACATCGTACCCATGCGAACCCGTACACGAACCGGCGGTGGCGTATTGAGAGCGGTTGTTAAATCGTCTGACATGTGGGGTGCGTAAGGGGCATGTGCTCCACGGACAGGCTACTCATCGACCACATAGGCTGCGCCAGCTCGAGAAGGCTAGGCGAGTGTTTGCTGAAGTTGCGTGCGCAATGGATCGTCGAAGTTCTCGATCGACTCGGGCGAAATCAGCTCCACAAAAGCAGGGACACCAGAAAAGCGTGTCGCCATGAGTAGCAGCTCGTCGGCAGGACGGAACGATGTGAGAGGAGCGGTGATGGTGACAAAGGGGACAGCCCCTAAACCGGGCAACGGTTTCACGTCGACTTGGTAACGCAATGCCGCTAAAAGCTGAACTAAGCTTGGCTGGCTTTTTATGAGGAGCTGCATCACCAGCGCACTGATGACGAATTGCCGCAAAGCCTCAGTCCTCCGCTCCATCCGACTCTCCAGCATCGAATACACCTGGGAAAGCGTTAGGCCCGACTCGTAACTCAGCACCCATTGCACGGGCGAAGTAATGGTCAGGGCCCTGGAGTCCCGTTCCGATTTGGCCGTATAGGTATATTCCCACCGGTAGATCACCGGCTGGCTATCGAGTTGGGCGAGGGTGGTATCGGGAAATTCGAGTGGCAATCCGAACGGAGTGTGGCTCCCTTCGCGATAGAGATCTTTCAACCGCGTCAGGGCAAGATCGGAACCGTTTACATCCTCACGTGATCCGACATGTCGTCCCAACAGACGTCGTGGCGCCAGTAACGGCTTGAGGGTGTCGATGTAGGTGCGGAGACAGCTGCCTAAGATCTGAGAGACGGCTTCGGTCTTTTCACGAAGGGCTGCCACATCCCCTATAGTCAGCGCCCGTCCTGTCCTGGACTCGCCCATCGGCATCACCTCACGATCGCGGCGCCATTATCTTGTGCCCCCGGATAAAAATCAAGGGAAGGCTCATGAATACTGACGAAGGACATCCTGTTCTTACCGAACGTCCCAGCCTCATAGGTCGTGTTTCATGACACCAACAGGACACTTCTTGTTCTTCTTGAAGCGTTTCATATAGGCTAGTGCAACACCGCTCCATGTCCCGCTCTCACAGGAGATGATAGATGGCCGACCAGATCTTCTCCGGCAAATACCTCGTCCAGGAACTACTGGCAAAGGGTGGGATGGGGGTGATCTACAAAGCGTTAGACCAGACTCTTAATCGACTCGTGGTCATTAAGGCCGTCCACGAACATTTGTCCGGGGATCCCTCCTTCACCGCGCGGTTTTTGCGTGAGGCGCGTGCCATGGCGCGGTTAGACCACAACAATATCGTCACCATCCATGCGGTCGAGCAAGAACACGGTACCCCGTACATCGTCATGGAGTATTTTCCAGGCGGCAACCTCCGTTCTTTCATGCAAGCCCACAGACCGGTGTCTATTCGAACCAGTCTCGAAATCGCGCTCCAGGTGGCTGAGGCTCTGGCCTACGCCCACGATCAGGGGATCGTTCACCGCGACATCAAGCCAGCCAATATTCTCGTCGACAGCCGCGGCCTGGTAAAACTCACGGACTTCGGAATTGCGGCGGCCCTGGATGAAGTCTCGATTACGACGGTCGGCCAAGTGCTCGGCACGCCCGAATACATGTCTCCTGAACAAGCACGCGGGGGCAAGGTCGACGGTCGAGCCGACCTCTATTCGCTCGGCATCGTCCTGTACGAGATGATCGTGGGGTATCATCCATTTCGGAGCATTCCGAAGAGCGTCATCCAAAGTAAGCTCCTCGATACTCAGGAAGAGATCCCGCTGGAGTTTCCCGACAATATTCCTTCACTGGTCAAAGCCATCATCGAGGATCTGGTCCGACGCGATCCGGAATATCGTCTGCCGACTGCCCGGTTCCTCGTGACTCAACTGAAGGAATGCCTCCAAACGCTCCCTCCTCAGTCTGATTCAGCCGCAGAAGAACCTACCATTCTCGTGTCTCCCCAGCCCGCGAGATATACTGAGACGCGCATGACGCCACTTGTCTCTTCAGAACCGCTTTATCAAGCATCTCCGCCAGCCTATCCATCCCCATCCCAGCCAGAGGTTCTGCCTCGAAAGGAAGTTGACCGATCAGACCATGCTCCGGCCGTAACAGAAAGGAAGACAGACGTCACCTCAAGGCCGAACACACACAGCAAGCCGGAACCTCGTCGTCTGCCAGAGTCGTTCTGGCAGAGATATAACGTGCTTCCGCTTGTGACCGTGACCTTGTCGACAGCTGTGGTCTTAGGAGGTCTCGCTTTTTTTCTGAGTCGCGGCGAATGGTCAAGATCGCCAGAGCCAAACACACCCTCTCAAGAGGATCGGACTATGGATATCCCTCCCAGATCAGATCGCGACGAAGGGATACACGGTCCGGATATGTCATCTGAAGGCCAACGATCAGAAGATTCAGGCAGACAACCTGTCAAGCCTAAACCGGATGCACAGCCGTCCATCCGGCCGTCCAGCCCACAAAAACCAATCGCTCCGTCACGGCAGCAGCTTGACCGGCTCCTCAGTGAATTTCAAACAGCCTATGAGAGGCAGGATTTATCCTCCTTGCACCGACTGTCCGACATCAGCCCTGACCGTCAGATGTTCTTGGACATGATGATCAATAATTATTCGGCCATCAGAACATCAATTCAGGATGTCGAAATCAAGAACGACCGGGCAACGGCGACATTGATCCATGAGGAACTAGTCAATAACAACGGTGAACCGGTCGCTCCCGATCAAATCATGCGGAGTATACGAATCACAGTTCGCAAAGAGGGCGATCGCTGGAGCAGGGTGTTATGGTAAAGAAGATTCATCTGTGAACCGCAAGAACATTCCGGGGCCCACATAATCGTAGAGGCACAGCCCCCTATCAGATCGGATTACAATTATCTGTTCGTGGAGGCTTTCTCATCGGCTCTACCCGGACGACGCAGCCGACATTCATGAATTAGGGCTGCACGATCGGCAATTGAATATGAAATGTTGTCCCTTTCCCGAGGACGCTTTCAACGGAGATTCGACCTTGGTGCACATCGATCATATCCTTGACAATCTTGGTCCCAAGGCCGGTTCCGCCTACCTTTCTACTTACGACCCGAATCGAAAATAGACTGTCCTTGACCTCGTCCGGCATGCCGCGCCCGGTATCGGCCACATGGAGAAGGATCCGTGCCGCTGGGGAATCTGCTTCTCCATAAACCGTAACCGTTCCGCCTGCGGACATTTCTGGAATGGCATTGTTCACGAGGTTGTAGAAGGCGCTAAACAAGCGGCGTTCGTCCGCGATGATGGTCGGAAGCCCCTCGAGCCCTGCACGGCATAGCATCACGCCTTGTTCCTGAGCCTGCCATCGTAAGGTGTCGTAGACCGATCCGACGATATCTGCAATCCGGCAGGGGGCAAACTTCGCTGGAGAGCTCAATCCCTTCACGCAATCCGCAATCTCCGCCACATGATCCTGAATGCGTCTGGATGAACCTCTCACCATATGAATCACTTCGGCACATAGCTGAAACGTGTCTTTAGCGGTCGCGCCGGATAGATCTGCGGACCTCGCCACGAGATCTTTCATTTCTCCCTCCAACAATCCAGCCCCGCACACGAGCGGCATCAGCAGATTCTTGATATCGTGCCCGATATCTCCGACGATTCTCGCCACCTCAGCCAACTTGGCATCTTGAAACAGACGAGCCTGCTCGATCGAGGCAGCCGTAATTGCCGACACAATCGTCAGAATGGCCAGGTCATCATCGTCCAGTCGTCCTCCCCGCTTGTTGAGAACCTCAAAGACCCCGATCGAGTCTCCTTCCCAGCGCTTCAGCGGCAACGCAATCATGTCGCGCGTCACATGACCCAGCATTTGATCGATAGAAGCATTGTGCCGTGGATCTGCATGGGCATCACGAATCACAATCGGGATGCCGGTACGAAACACCTCTCCGGCAATGCCCCTATCCCACGGGATGGCAGTTCCCGCTTTGACTCGGCTATCCCCGATGGAATGTCGAAAAACGAGTTGCTCTGTAGCGGAATCGGCAAGGAGAATTGAACCGCTTTCGGCATCGACCGTTTCTAACGCAATTTCGAGGGCACGGATCGCCATGTCGTCAGGCGTCAGATGCTGAAAGAGGGCCTCGCTCACACGCCGGGCTGCATCGAGTTCTCGATCTCGACGCAGCAAACGCAGATCTGCTTCGCGTCGTACTGTTCCCCGCGGCGTGAAATGCTGTGTGAGAGTTTCTGCCTGCTGTGGTTCCGGCAACACGGAAGACGCCTCCCATTCAGCCCGGAGTGTAGGCCTCTGCAATGGAGTACGCAACTCCCATACCCCTTGCGCACATCAGTCTCGGTGAAGCAGAAAGAAGGGGTTCAGCAACCAAATCTTCCGGTGAAATTACCAGCCATGTATAAACCTCGTCCGAGATGCTGCAGAAACCGTATTCTCGCAGATACACCGGTTCAGCGCACCGGATACAGGTATGTAGCACCAGTTTGCCCCATTCTTTTGTCATCCCACCTATTCTCACCCTCCAAGTGGTGATTTGATTCGCTAACTTTTATACAATAGGGCCCGATGCTCAATCGATGCGCTTGCCATGTTGGGACGTTACTGAAGGAAGAACTACCATGAAACCGATTGTGTTGGTTGCAGACGATGACCCCTCGATTCTCGAGATTCTGAAGCTTGGCTTCCGAACAAAGGGCTACGAGGTCATCACGGCTTCTGATGGTAAATCTGCCATTCAGGCCATCGAGCAGAACCGCCCGGACCTCCTGGTGTTGGACATTGAAATGCCTCACCTGACGGGGATTGAAGTGCTGCGGCATCTCCGCAAAGACTGGCCGACCTTGCCGGTTGTAATTATGACTGCACACGGCACGATCAGCCTGGCCGTGGAAGCCATGAAGGAGGGCGCCACGGAGTTCATCACGAAGCCCTTTGAGATGGAGCAACTTCTCCTCGTCATTCAAAAGGCATTGGAGCGTGAAGGACTGCGGCGAGAAGTTGAGGTCCTACGGAATGAAGTCGATAGTCGCTACGAAACCATCTCGAGCGTCAATGCGGAGATGCTGAGGATTCTCACCACGGCGCAGAAGGCAGCCCAAAGCGATGCCACGATCCTACTGCTGGGAGAAAGCGGCGTCGGCAAGGACCTGCTCGCACGCTGCATCCATGCCTGGAGTCCCCGGCGAAACAAAATCTTTACCCCCGTGAATTGTGTGGCATTGACTGAAGAACTACTGGAATCAGAACTATTCGGCCATGAAAAAGGAGCCTTCACAGGAGCTCACACACAGAAATTGGGCAAACTGGAAGTGGCGGCTGGGGGAACCGTGTTCCTGGACGAAATCGGCGATATGAAGCCAGCTCTACAAGCCAAGCTCCTGAGATTCTTGCAGAACCGTGAATTCGACCGGGTGGGAGGAACCAGATCCATTAAGGTCGATGTCCGTATCGTCGCGGCGACAAATCGGAATCTCCAACAGGCGGTCAAGGACGGAGCCTTCCGGGCTGATCTCTTTTTCCGACTGAATGTTGTAAGCCTAACCATCCCGCCATTGAGAAATCGTCAGGAAGATATCCCTCAATTGATCGAACGGTCCCTCGCCAGACTTTGCCGAGACATGAAACGGCCGATGTCGCACATGTCCCCCTCTGCTATCAAGAAATTGGCGAGTTATGCCTGGCCGGGCAACGTGCGGGAGCTTGAAAATGCCATTGAACGGGCGGTGGTGCTGAAAACTGGGAACCTGCTGGAGCCGGAGGACTTTGCATTGCACAGCCTCGAATTGCAACAACAGGAAAGCCCGGTCAACTACCTTCCCTTCCATGACTCAGTCGAACACCACAAAGTGTTCATCATTCGCGACGCCCTAGCCAAGACAGGCGGGAGCAGGGCCCAGGCAGCGGAATTACTCGGCCTACAACCAACCTATCTTTCACGGTTGATTAAGCAGATGAATATTTCGTAATGATCACGAAGAGCCGACCTCTGTTCGATCTCCCAGAAAGACTGCATTTCTTCTAACGGCCCTCGAATAGTTCATTATTCTGATTGAAGGTTCAAATCCTGCAGGGAAATTCACATCGTTTTGATCGGTATGCAGAATCGTAGTGTTGTCGTGCTCCCTTGCCCCTGGATGAATCTATCATCCAGGGGCACGAGCAACAGAACGATCACTCAGACTGCCATTACTCAAAACTGTCGCACTGACAGCAACCATCTGTCGCCACAGAGTTCGATCTCAGCTGTCCTTCTTTCGAAGAAACAGACACCGTGACCTATTTCATCACACGAACAACATCCCCCACTTCGAAGCCAGCTGTCGGAGAGCCTTTTGCTTCCGAGACGCGTTCGTTTTGGTGATTCACGAGGACGATCTCTCCGATCTGCTTCTCCTTCCTTCCCAGGGAACGTCCCGTTTCCGGATCAATCAGATCCTTTCCTGCCCGATAAACGGCCAGCTTGGTACCCTCAGAGAGCTTTGATTTTTCGCCTGCACGGATAAGGACTTCAGAACCTTCCACAGACATAATTCGAGTTTGAAAAGGTTGTGAGCTGAGTTTTGCAATCATCTTCTCCATGGCTTTTGAGAATGCATCCCGCAATGCCCCATCACGAAGGCCAGCATCAGCGGATGATCGAGAGCCTAAACCTAATGCCCCCGATGTTTCCTTGCGATACTCCCCCATTCCAGACTCTGCTACTAAGCTCCGGCCTGTGGCTACATCGATGAGAGAATAGTCAACCTGCACCCTCGCGACCTGAGCTTTTTTCTGATACACAAGCAAATCTGTTCCTTCTTGGGCTTCTGAATATCCAGTAATGGCTCCTTGGACCCTGTAATCTATCGAATCAAATCCTTCCGCAGCGTCTTTCTTTCCGGATTTCACAGCCCCGGTTTGCTGCAGCTTGATCAACTCCTCCTGCTGTTGCATGGCTGAGGTACTAATATCGATAGGTTCCAACCCTGAGCTTTTGAGCATCGTCCGCAAGATGTCCGTAGCAGCTTCGCCAACGCCCAACACCTTTGAGGGAGTCTTGTTCGCGAAACTCACGAGACCAATTGTGTATTGCGGCCCAGTATAGTTTTTTCCGGCAGCTTCGAGTTTCTGTGGTTGCCCCGTCACGCTGGTATCATCCTTGACTTGGCCGGTCATCTGAGCCTGGCATCCGACGAGTACGACAAATGCTCCCATAGCAAGTGGCGATAATGTTAAACGTTTCACAATGCATCTCCTTTGGCGAAAAATGGTCTGCATAGATCCTATCCTGCTGTCGCTTGATTCGCACTCGTTGTTCATGGCGCAGAGGTTTATTTAGGAGCACTCCCCGAGTCTGAACCAGCCGGAATTCCCCGCAGAATTCCTTTCACGGCGGTAGTCGTTTCAAAATACATCGGTGCGCTAGCAGCTTTGGTGGCGATCTTTTCCGTCAAGCCCACCACGGCCCCCGCCAAAAGACCTCCACCGCTCAATCCTGTAGAGATCCCCTCTTGCCGTTCCCATCGTGTGTTGATTGGCGTTCCGAAAAGCGGCGGAAGATCGTCTCCATTTCCACCGCCTTCGTTGGAGAATCCACCTCCAACTCCTGCGGTATTTTTCACGCCGATGCCATCCGACCAGATGACTGCGCCGCTTTTGCATTCAACAAGTTTGGCTCGGATTCGAACCGTTTTATTGTTCGTCACCCCATAGACGTTATGACTGAAATCTTCCAACGATGCATACATGACACCATCCACGCCTAATATCTCACCGAATTGCTGAGGTGTAGCCATGTCCAACTGCGTGCCGATGGTAATTCCCATTTGATCTCGCAGTAACACATCCGTCTCTTCCAGTGGCTTGACGGCATAGGCGTGTCGAGCCACCTCTTCGGCGAGCTTCGTCCGAACATAATCCGCACCCGCAACATCGTTCGTATTATTAAGGAGTGGCAAGATCGCCACCTCCCTGATCGGGCTTGAGGCATTTGGGGCGACGTTTGAAGGAAGATTTAGGCAGGCGGTCAGAGAAAGACCAACCAGGACTTGTCCTATCATCAATACTGTTGTGACATACCTACATTGCGACGGATTGCACATAGGCTACCTCTCTAGAACGCAGTGGGTTAACGAATGCCCGTTGTTTTATCGGGCAAGCCGGAATCACCTCCTACCGGACTCTTGTCACTATGACCCACGCCGGACGACCTCTCGAATCCCGAAGCCGGCCTTGCCGACCATTTCGACATAATCTGAGAAATGAACTTGTCGGTAACGCCCTGGGCGGCACGAGCAAGAGCTTCATTCCCGCCGCTATGTTGTGCCACATGGCGTGCAACTCCATGCCCACGGGTAGAAGCAAGCACTTGACCGGTATCCACTCGAATGGCCGATAACGTGATATCGGCGAGGTAAGACCCCACGCTACTTCCTGGCGTGCGTGGTCCTTCTTTCGCTAGAGCTTTCCCCGTGACTACAATGTCTGCCTCAAACTTATTCCCGTAGGATCGAACGGCAGTCGTAGTCAAGTCAGCGACGCGATAGGCGTTACTGACTTCAATGGTGCCCGTCTTTGTGGAAATATCGATGACATCAAACCCCTGCCCCAGGAACGCATCCTTTAGCACCGATTCACTCACCGCCATGTCAACGGTTTGCCCTACGAATTGCGAGCCACCTTGACCAAACCAGCTCCACCAAAATATGGCCAGCTCCTGTCCAATGTTTTGTTCAGCCACCATAAACAGTACGCGTGGAGAAGCGCGACGTTCGGAATCGGCCAAACCAGCATCTCTCCCGGAAAGATCATTCGCACGAGCCTGCGATCCAAGGCATAGCAAAGAAATAGATAGGACAGCGAATGCACACAGACGTTTCATCATCGTCAGGGCCTTTCTCAACGGGTAGTATCGAAGAAATGCTTTCTGCTCTTCCCTAATACGTATGCCGTCCCTACGGCCAAGCAAAATGTATGCTTAACGACGTTTCCCCCGGAGAGGCTGTTTTTAGATAGGATTTCTTGAGCCAGGCACTCTTTATTATTGCGTGGCAAGACGACAAGAATGAAATGCAAAACAAACAAAACGATACACTACGTATCCAATTCGATACGTAGTCGGCTGATCTCCATCTCAAAACTTCCTTGTGGGGGCTCTGGAAACATGGAAGCACCCTATGCCCCTCCACGAAAAGACGAATTCATGCAAAACGAAGATTTTTGCAGGCGAAAATGGAGACTGATTTTATGAAAGGTGGATGATAATGGCCGGATTTCTTAAAGTGATCAGAACGCACGGGTTTCACGCAACCACCTGTTCTGTAGGAAGGCGCAAAATGGTCTGAGGCATTTGCGAAGGTTCAGAGGTGGCTCCGGTTGGTTGGACAGTGTCGCCCCTTCCTTAAGTGGCGCCTGGCGTGTTGCTGATTACGCGGCGGTTCGCCGTGTCGGCAGATGGTCAGAGTACACCTGGTCGGGCGTCTTGCCGTCAAGCGCCCGGTGTGGGCGCTGCTGATTATAGAATGTCAGGTAACGCTCCAAGCCCTGGTGGACGGCGCTGACGGTCTCATAGGCATGCAGATAGACCTCCTCGTATTTGATGCTCTTCCAGAGTCGTTCCACGAACACGTTATCTCGCCAACAGCCTGTCCCATCCATGCTGATCTGGATGCCGTGGTGGGTCAGCAGCCCCGTGAATTCTTGGCTGGTAAATTGACTCCCTTGATCGGTATTGAAGATCTCAGGCGGGCCATAGCGGCCCACGGCCTCCTGCACTGCGTCCAGACAGAAGTCAGTCGTCAACGTGTCGGAGAGCCGCCAGGTCAATACGCGGCGACTGGCCCAGTCGAGGACCGCAAATAAAGACACGAAACCTCGAGACATGGGGATGTAGGTAATATCCGCCGCCCAGACGTGATTGGGGCGGATGATCGTCAGGCCGCACAGGAGATAGGGATAGATCCGATGGGCGGGATGCCGGCGACTGAGATGCGGCTTGCGATACAGGGCCTCCAGGCCCATGCGACGCATCAGCGTAGCCACCTGTCGCCGCCCAATGGCCAGGCCTTCTTGCCGTAAGCGATCGCGTAGCATGCGCGCCCCGGCAAACGGATACTGCAGATGCAGTTCGTCGATCCGCCGCATCAATGCGCGCACCGGCTCTGATACCGGCGTCGGGCGGTAGTACGCCGTCGAGCGGGCCACGCCGAGGAGCTGGCATTGCCGCACGACTGGCAGGGCGTGAGTTCGGTCAATCATCGCGTTGCGCTCAACAAGCCGGCCTTGATGAGCGCCCCTGCTAAAAAAAAACCTTCTCCAGCGCCAATTGCCCAATCTTCGCATGGAGGGGCTTGAGATCCGGCGTCTCTGCCGGCGGCCTGGTCCCCCCAAACACATCGGCCGCGCGCGCCAGCAATTGCTGCTTCCATTCGGTGATCTGCGTGGGATGGACCTGAAAGTGCTCCGCCAATTCGGCCAGCGTCTTGTCGCCCTTGACCGCCGCCAACGCCACTTGCGCCTTAAACGTCGCCCCGTGATTCCGGCGTGTTCTTTTCATCGCCTCGCTCCTTTGGTTCGCCACCACCTGGTGGCTTCGGTGAAGCCAGGCTACCACTTAGCACACTGTCCGAATTTCCGGAGCCCCCTCTGATGCGTACTACTGGACAAGCCGGCCACTCCACACGAACGCTCTATGAAACCATCCTGTCTCCCCTGCTCGACGAGCCTACGTTCCTTCGGTATACTCCTGACCATTCAGGGACCGTGCCGATATGGTCCATTCGACGCCTATCACCATCTCCTACGCTCGAAGTAAGGAGACAGCGTTATGACAACTCCACGCGCCACCAGCAGCGTTGATGTCATCCTCACAGCTGGAGAGCCCCGCCCCGTTGGACGACCGGCTCAAGACGTTCCATTTCGCATGTTGATCATGGGAAATTTCAGCGGAAGGGACAGCCCGCTTGATCGCACTGCACAACGGCCGCCGGCGGCCTGGCACCCGATGCGAGTAGATCGGGACAACCTCCAGACCATTCCGGACAAGCTTCACGTCGCGATTCACAGTCCCCTCCTTGGAGAAAGTGCTCCTTCCATCACGCTTAAATTCGCCAGCCTTGATGACTGGCATCCCGATCGTCTGCTCCATCAGATTGAACCCCTGCGAAGGCTCTCCGACCTGCGCCGGCGCCTGACGAGCCCGGACACATTCTCTGCGGCGGCCGCCGAGGTCCGCGGATGGACGCAACCCGGACAACCAAAGAAAGCCCGATCAGTTGCCGTCGACACTTCACCCCACCAGGCAGCCCTCAGCGGCTCACCAACCAGCGGTCTCCTGGACCACATACTCGAACAAACTCCCACAGCCATGCGCGATCTTGGCCCTACCGAATGGCAATCGTATCTTCAAGCGCTGATCAAGCCACACCTGGTCCCGAAAGAACATCCGCTGACACACGAACTGGTCGCGCAGGTTGATGAAGCCATGAGTCAGATCCTGAGAACCGTGCTCCACCATCCAACATTCCAAGAACTGAGAACGGCCTGGCTGGGGCTCTCATTCCTCGTGGATCGGCTTGAAACCGATTCGCCGCTTCAGCTCTACCTGCTGGATGTCTCCAAGGATGAACTATCAGCAGACTTGCTCAGCGGCGACGATCTGTATGCGACCCGGCTCTACCGCCTCTTGGTCCAAGAGACGGTCCGCACTCCCGGCGCGCATCCGTGGGCTGTGGTCGGTGGAGTCTATACGTTCGATCGGACGAGTGAAGACGTGCAGCTACTGGAGCGGATTGCCCACCTTGCCAAGGAAGCCGGGGCGCCGTTTCTGGCTGCCGCCTCACCCGGCATGATGGGCTGTTCTTCGTTTGGGGCAACGCCGGATCCGGATGACTGGCAAAACCCGGCGGCACATCCGGAGGAACAGCAACAATGGGAACGGCTGCGACGGGTGGATCAAGCGTCGTATCTCGGGCTCTCTCTGCCGCGGTTCTTACTCCGCCTGCCGTTCGGACGGGAGACAGAAGCGATCAGCGCCTTTGAGTTTGAGGAAATGGCGGGCATCCCCGACCACGACAACTATTGCTGGGGCAACCCGATATTCGCCGGTCTTGCGCTCCTGGGGCAGGCGTTCTCGGAAGAGGGCTGGCAGCTCCGCCCTGGATCAGTCCAAGACATTGACGGGCTCCCGTTATATGTCTATCAGGATGAGACGGGGGGCACCGTGACCAAACCCTGTGCCGAAGCCTGGCTCACGGAACAGGCAGCCGAGCGACTACTTGAAGCAGGCCTGATGCCGCTCCTCTCCTACAAAGACCAGGATCGCATCCGCCTGGTGCGGTTCCAGTCGATCGCATCGCCATTAAAACCGTTGGAAGGCCGGTGGAGTGAAGCAGGATAGGATCACACAACGAGCGAACCATCACGGTCTGGCCTGTGCCGGCACAAAGACAAAATCGCCCAGTCCTTCGTGGCCGGCCATGTGTATAGGCCCATAGGTCGGGATCTGCTCCACCTTCATTCGCTCGGCGGCTTGGACAACTCGGGCCCGTACGGTCCAGAACAACCGTTCCGTTTCCAACGCAGTCCTGTTTTCGGAAAGCACCCCTATGAAAGCAGCAGCAAAAATAGAGTGCCCCGCGCCGCCATCATCGAGCACCGGCTTGGCACCTCCGGATGTCAAAGTGGTGCGAATTTTCTTGTCGGCAATGGTCTTCAGCAGCAATTGCCTGGCCTGATCCTGCACCTCAGGGTTGAGCCTGGCCATGGCTGAACGCACGAGTTTGCCGGCGAAGCAAGAGTCGGCTACGACGAGCACTTGCTTAGCCGGAATCAACTCCAGCAAGTCAGTCACGGCAGGGAACTCGATCCACTCCGTATTGTCCAGGAGGTCTCCTTCAATAGGAATCCAATAACCCCGGTCGATGTCCGGCTCAAGAAAGCCATGCCCTGCATAGTAGACGAGTAAATCGTCCCGCTCGGATAAGGTCTTCCGATAGTCATTGAGCGCCTTTAAAATCTCTTTTCGACTGGAATCCTTCAGCAACCTCACATGGAATCCATATTGGTTCTGCAAGACCTTCGCCACCGCGGTCGCATCCGCGACGGCGGTGTTCAACGGAGTCCATTGGCGATAGTGATCATTCCCGATGACAAGAGCATGGTACTGCCCGGCCCTTGAGATGCCGGTGGTGCGCTCTTCTTCTCCCACCGCGGTCGCACCTGACCTCACAAGCAGCTTCAGACCGGCCTGTTTGTCCTGCCCATCGATGGCGATAAGATCCATGGATACACCGCTTGCGGTCCCCTGGCTTGCCTGAACGGGCAACGAGAATGTTCCCTGTTCGTCGACGACCACCGAGGTCCCATTGGCAGTGAGGGATCGAAGACCGGCTTGAGCGATCACGCGTCCGGTGAGGTGCATCGGACGACCGGGTTGGATCACGATTGGAATTCGGCCTTGCTCAACGCGGATTCCCCTGGTCACGATGACGGGCGGATCGACGATGTGGAGGGAAGGCCCAGCAAGACCAAGATCCTGCCTGGGAGATTGCCGGATCAGCGAGGCTTGTTTGTGGGCCGCCTCCTTCAATGACAGTACCTGCATCTGGAGCTTTGCCACCTCGCTCGCCCGCGCGTTGACCAGTCGCTCCTGGTTCGCAATCACATCGCCTGCTATTGACGCACCCTGGTTAGGCGGTTTCCTCCCCTCGTCTTTCAACTGCTGCAACTTGCGCCGCTCGTCATCGAGCAAGCTGGTCCGCTCGGCCAGCCGACTACGGAGATTGTCGAGTTCTTGTTGAACGCTATTCAATTGAACCTGTTCAGCTCCTGCCTGATCGCTGCTACTCCCGCTCCCCAGATCGATCAGGTTCCCCTCCCGCATCCCACTCGCCTTAGCAAACCACTTTCCGGCCTCAGCGCTACTTTTCTCGACGCCGATCCCTTGCTCGTACAGCCGCCCCAAATTCATGGCCGCTCGACTCACACCCCGCTCCGCAGCCTGTCGATACCAGGAGGCTGCCTTGATGTAATTTGGCTGCCCCTCGGCGCCCCTCTCATACAAGACCCCCACATAGTACTGCGCGTCGGGGTCTCCTCCCTCTGCCGCACTCATCCATACCTTGAGAGCCGTCCCATAATCGGCCCGATCTAGCGCAACATACTCCCCACCACGAATCGCGCAATCTTCCGCTGTCGTCCTGACTGGCCGACGTTCGGTCAGATAGGTCACCCGAATGCCAAGCTGCCTGATCTGTCCAGGGAGAAGGCAATTGACCACGTCAAACGGATCGGCGGATCGCGGGTCTTTTAGATTGACATGTGTGGGGTCGAATGCGGGATCAGAGACACAACCGAACAACAAGACTATGCCGAAGACCAAGGACAGGAGGCAGGTATGAAAATAGAAATGCTTGTATTGTTTCATTCTATTTTACGTACTCTCCATTGTAGAGATGAGGCAGCTTACCTATAATTTCCTCCTCTGCCAAGTGGGATCAGGACGATCACTGGCCCGAACGGTAGAGAAAGGAGGTCTACATGCCATGGCAAAATATGAAACATTGGCGTACGTATTTTATTTTCTCCAGTGCGGTTGTAGTTGGCCTCAGTCACCTGTATCAACCTGGATCAGCGCCGGCACAAGTATTGAATCAGCAAGTCAATCAGCTCTTGGCAAATAACTGCACGAACCTTCTTGGCGCTCCAGCTGCAAATCTAGGCAGCCTGGGCCCAAACCTGGCGGCCCTATGCCAGTTTCCTACCACTAACGGGGCTTCATCAAGCGGGGGCGGAGCTGCCTCGGTGCAAGGATCCGCCGCATCCATTCTCAACAGAGTTTTGCTGCAACGATTAGATGACACGGACCAAGAGGAAGGCCAAGAACATCGTCGGGCCTCTTCTCTGATGTTGAACCCAATGAGCGTGTTAACGACAGGACTGGGAGGCAACCTTTCCGTATCATCGCCATTCTATGCCGCTTCAACTGCTGGAGGAAACTCGGGGGCGACATTCAGCACCGGCAGCCGGAGCCGCTGGAACGGGGTGGGATTCTTCGCCAGCGGTCTCGTTGAATCGCTGAACCGGGATATCACCACCTTTCAGGATGGCTATAAGTCGAACATTCTCGGCATCACCGCTGGGGCCGATTATCGGTTCAACAAAAAACTCGTCGCCGGTCTCGCCTTGAGTTATTCAAACACCGATGGAGACTTCAGGAGCGGCGGGAATTTCAGCACCAATTCGTACGGTGGGCTCTTGTTTGCCTCGTATGTACCGACTGACAAGACCTTTATCCAGGTGACTGGCGGCTACACACATAACAGTTATTTGGTTGCCAGGGCTGCGAGCGCCAGTGTCACAACAAGCAACCCTTTTCTCCGATCCCAGCAGGGAGGCGTCAATGACATCAACGGCATTGCATCTAGTCGTTCGAATGGGAATGTCTTCAATCTCGGACTCCTCACTGGCTACGATCATCCGATTGGGCGATTTACCGTCGGACCCCGTGCTGGCCTGAGCTACAGCAATACCAAGATCGGCGGGTATAGTGAAGCGGGCAATACCGGAATCGAACTCAAGTATGACGACCAGAGTATCAACTCAGTGCAAAGTGTCTTAGGCGTTCAGGGATCGGCTGCATTCAGTACAGCTATGGGAGTCCTGGTTCCGCAGTTTAATGCGGATTACATCCATGAGTTTGCCAATTCCCAACGGTTTATCGGCGTGCAATTTGCCGAAGACTTGCGCGCTACGCCGACCAGATTCACCTTCCAAAACGATGTTCCCGTCCGGAACTACTTCAATCTTGGGACTGGTCTGGTGATGGTCTTGCCCAACGGCTGGCAACCGTTCGTGAACTTCCGGGCGATGGTAGGCAACGAGCAGTTTAATAATTACGCAGGCACATTCGGGCTGCGGATTGAACTCTAACAGGATGTTGAAAAAGTCCTCCGGCTTTGTTCTCGCAAGACACTGCCGCCTCACTATCTCGGCGGCGTTCAAAAACGTGACGCGCTTTATGCAGCGCGTCGTGAACCTCAGAGGCTCGCCGTACGGCGCATAGTACGATTCGCCTCTTCGCTCGCTGCGGCCGCGCTGGACGGCCTTTTTGACCATCCTGCGGGCTCCCTCGATGTCGTTTCCACCTTCGTCCCATCTGTAATCCCTATGTTTGGCGATGGCCGAAAGGTTTTTCAGCGGCCTGTTACAGCTGAGGTTTGCGCACGATGAACATCGGGGTAAAGACCCTGAAGAATTCGTCAGCCTGGCGGTGTCCCAAGGCTCGTTCCCTGTTGAATGCAAGTCCTGATGCGAGATGCCCACTCGGCCTGAACCTTGGCATTTCGGCTGTTGTTGGTCTCGTCGTCATATTGCTTGGAAAGGGATTTTGCCCAGGCATCGTAGGTCTCAAAAAGTCTCGACACTTCCCGCTGCAATTCGTCGGTCGTACTCACCCGCAACGCCCCTAGCGCCTTCACCAAATCACGCGCCACCAGGCCGGTGATGTCGAAGTGACCCTGCTCATGAGCCAGTAGCGTAGCGCTCTTTTGACTCGCCACGACCCATGAATTACCTCGAATGACGCTGAGTTTGACCGTGAAATTTCCCAGTCGAAATTGTCCCTGTTCCCGCGCGATTCCCACCCGCTCCGGCTGCAGGGTCTGGGTATCAATTTGCGCATCCTCACTCTCGCCGGCCGGACGAGCAGCCACATCCTTAAACTCATCCCAGGAGATCTGCCGGGGCCAACCGGTCAGACGCGGTCCTGTGGCCCCCCCCTCATTCAGGCCGAGCGGACCGGGAGTACCGAACCCGCCAATCGGGAAATGCGGATCAAAGGACCCGTGCAACGGCCTGGTATCCGATCCAATTGGTCCTGGTGTGCGTCCGCCGCCCATTGGTTACCTCCCTTATGTAATTGCGGAAACCGGCGGCCGTGCGAATAACGATCGGCTAGCCCGGTTGGCGCAGCCCGATAAGGACAAAGCCATGAGACTATCGCGCTTGCTAAATACGACTCCATCCTCACGTTACAGTTCACAGGGAAACCTGCCGGAGGCGATGTATTTAGCCCGTCCCCGGCCAGTTATTCGTGACCGGCAAGGGAATGAAATCGAGAAACTTGAATGCTGATCCAAATAGCGAGCCGCCACGAACAATGCCCGGCACATAAAGTTGATAGATTTCATGCATGCTTTGCATGGGCGTCATGGTGGGAAGATCCCGCGAATCCTTGCCAACGCTTCTTACCTGCTTACCTCTGCCTTTCCAAGAGCGCAGTGGTTGAACGACCTCAGCCCGTACGAATGCATTGACCTCGCTATATTCATAGAGGATGGCCGCAAAAAGCCGAGCCGCATAGCTCAAGGAATACCCGTGCTGTAGGGCGAACTGTTTGATCTTCATGAAATATTCATACTCCAGCCACCAGGGACCATTGGCGCCACTCTCGGGGCTACCGACTGAGGTATCGATGAATCGGTATAGCACCTGGCCGGGAGGGAGTTCCTGTTGCCGAACCATGCTCATCCCTTCCAATGCTTTGTGGTAGCCCTGGCTCATCAATTCTTGATTAGCCCACTTCGCTTGAGAAAAACTCACGGTCCTGTCCCCCCACCACCTTTACAGGTTCAGACCCAGCAAGGGCTAACCGTCGGAATGCTACAGTTGGTCACTTCTTTGTGGGAACAAAGCTTCGTTCCGGCATTGGCCTATTCCACAAGACTGTTGGAATTTCGGCGACATTCCCTGAAATCGTTTCCAATACATCGAGTGCAGCGTTTAGGGGACGATAGAAAGCTTTCAAATGAATTGTCTTATCCTCGGCGCCTATCTTCTCATAGACATAGGGACTTTTCGAAAAATATGCCTTTCCGGTTTGCCCGATAGTAGTGACGCGTTGATGGTCGGCAAACAGCTTCGCGATGGGCGCTGAGCCAGTTCCACTTAAGCAGCCATAAATATATAGTTTCGCATCTGAGGACCAAGGGAGACACGCGAGCTGGCTCATAAGAGAAGGTGTGAGCGTATCATTGTCCAATCCCTGTGGAGTCAGCACGTCCTCGCGATAATGCAGTTCAGCCAAGGTTTTCGGCTTAAATGACGCCAGATGAACACCGCGGGAGGTGTCATTGGCGCGCTGCGGAGGAGAGCTGTGAGCAAACAGCGCCCCTTGATCGTAAGTTTGTCTTGACTCATGTGCAACGTACGCCAGATGGCGAAATGCAGCGATTAATTCGTACACATAGGTGACGGAAACCATCTCGCACAACCCTTCGCGCGTGCGTGCCCAGGTTTCCGCCGCGCGACGAAACGCCTCGTCTTTGTCGGTCGTTAGATTCCTATAGTAAATCGCGAAATAGATCCCCATCGCGGCACTCCCGGATTGCCACCCCATTTAAACTACTGCAGCTCACCACGCTTTCGGAAAAGATTGAGCGCTCAGTGTGATTCATTGATCGCGAATCGGCCCTTTCACCGCCCGACCGATGCAACTTATAGTCATGCGTGGCTGTTTCCTCTAAGTACCGCCCGCTGGCGTAAGCCCGGGGCGCTGGTGTTGGAGGGCGGCTAGCCGGATTGTGTCTGATGCAACCAGGTTTGTGAGACCATCACCGCGCCTATGATACTGCCATGCGCCGCCTTGACAATTCATCACCTGTCACTTACCTTCTCCGATAAGCCCGACCATGATGAGGAGAGCAGTATGACCACAGTCCGAGCCTCACAGGCCAAATCAAAATTACGTCAGCTTATGGATCAAACCGCGCGCTCCCACGAGCCCATCATCATTACCGATCAGCGAACGAATGCCGTGCTGATGTCCGAAGATGATTGGCGCGCTATTCAAGAAACTGTCTATCTGCTCTCCATACCTGGCATGCGGGAATCCATTCGGAAAGGTCTGAAGACGCCCGTTTCTAAGTGCGCGAAGGACCTTCGCTGGTGAAATGGCAGCTCGTCTATACCAAACAAGCCCAACGCGATGCCAAGAAGTTAGCCGCCAGCGGACTCCGAAGTAAGGCGGAATCGCTCCTAGCCACGGTGACCGTGAATCCCTTCAAAAATCCACCTCCCTATGAGAAGCTGGTCGGCGATCTCCAAGGAGCCTATTCTCGCCGCATCAACATCCAACATCGGCTCGTCTATCAAGTGCTCGAAAAGGAGCACATCGTGAAAATCCTTCGGATGTGGACGCATTACGAATAGCGTCTCTCAAACCCCCTCCCAAGTAAGACCGTGCAACTCTCCTCACGAGACATGCCCCCCTATTTCAGCAGCGCCTGCTGCCGGAAGCCCGGGGCGCTGCAGTTGAAGAGCGGAGTGCCGGGTTGGCGCATGGCCAGTTCGATCGCTGCGGTGGTGCGTTGGCGCTGCTTGCCGGTTCGAAGAACTTGGTTGAGCGATTCAATTGTCATCGGCTGGCCACAGAGATAACGCGTCCCGTTCGTGAACTGGACCCGATGGGTGAACCACCACTTTTCGATCAACTGCGGATTGGGCCAAGGCAAGTCCTCGTCCGGATCCATGTCCACGTTCTCGTCTTCGGGATTCTCCGTTGGCCCGGCTTCAAAACTCTCCGGCTTGTCGGTGTCCAGATCGTCGTAGGCGAGGTCGATCCCGGTAATGTACGTGAAGGATTCTCCCGCCACCCGAGCCATCGCCGGGTTCGCCATCTGTTGGATGAGCCAGGGAATGTTTGCGGGATCGCCGATGACTCCGGCTGCCTGCATTGCGAGGCGAAGTGCCTTAGGACTGTTCGCCAAGCTCTTCAGCCACGCTTGCGCCTGGTCTATCGACATGCGTCTCAGCGCCATCGCGCAGGCCTGCTCACGCTTGGTATGTCCACGTTCAGCCAGCCGCTGAAGCACCGGAATGGCAGCTGGCTCTCCAAGCAAGGCACCAGACCACCCGGCCCAGTATCGACAGGCCAGATCTTCCGCGGCAAACTCAGCCTTCATGGCAGGAATGAAGGTCGTCTTGCCAAGCTCACCAGCAGCTTTCAACGCACGAGCCCTCAATTCAGGATCCGTGGAAGAAAGCGCATCCTTCAAGGCTGCGCCAGGATCCTGTCGATGAACAGCATAGGCAGCGAGGCCGACTAGTCGTTGGAGAGGCAATTCAGCTACGAGCAGTCGCTGTGCATGAGGGGCTGCTTGTTGGAACGGCATCCATCCGAAGGCGGAGATCAAGCCTTTGCTCAACTCTGGGGTCTTCTCAACAGCCTCAAGAATGGCCTGGATGCGTGACTCGATGCCGGACTCAAACGCCATCACTGAAGCAGCAAAGACTTCCCCTGCCTCTTCATTTCCTAGCGCCGCCTTGCACAGTTCCCAACCCGGCTCCCCAGCTACACGCAAGCCATCCACATGCGCCTCGACACGACCATCCAGCTTGGCCAGATCTTTCAAAGCATAGTGTGGCTGCCGGGTCGCGTTCGACCGGAGTAGCCATAAGAAGGCCGCCTCTTCGGCATGCTGAGTAACAATAGCGGCAATAATCATAGACTCTTCTCGACTTGGCAGCGCACCATCACGTATGATGAGCTTATAAAAAGAACCCACATTTTTTGCGAAAGAGTGTCACTATGGAGCGAATCGTCAATCTACACATTGAAAAGCTTCCCGAAGGTGTCTACCTCGCGACATCGGATGCAATACAGGGGCTCGTGGCGCAAGGACGGACGATTCAAGAAACAATCGACATCGCCCGTGATGTCGTCAAAAAGATTTTAGAGGCCAAACAGGAACGTGAAGGAGACTCCCTACTCCCACCTGCCCGCGATGAATTCGATTACCCCCTTATCGTCAATGCCTGATGGGACGACTGGCCGGATTCCGCTATCGAGAAATCGTTCAACGCCTGTCAAGGGTCACCCAAATATCCTCAGTTGGGGTCATCGAAAATTCCCCACCCGGATTACGTCGTCGTCGCGTCGTCCATTCGCACGAGCCCCGCTTTCAGCTTCTCCTTAAGCCGGTAGGAGTGCCCGCGGATATTGATCGTGATCGCGTGGTGGAGCACCCGATCCAGGATCGCCGTCGCGAGCACCCGGTCCCCGAACACCTCGCCCCAGGCGCCGAAACTCTGGTTACTGGTCAGAATCATCGGCCCCTTCTCGTAGCGCCGTGAGATGAGTTGGAAAAACAAATTGGCGCCGGTCCGGTCGATCGGCAGATAGCCAATCTCATCGATGATCAAGAGGCGGGGAATCGTGTACAGCTTCAGTTTGTCGTCCAGCCGATTCTCCGTGAGCGCCCGGGTGAGCGTCGCGATCATGGCGGCCGCCGTGGTGAACAACACGCGATAGCCCTGTTCGATCGCTTTGAGCCCCAACCCAATCGCCAGATGGCTTTTGCCGACGCCGGGCGGCCCGAGCAGCACGACGTTCTCGCCGTGCTCGATGAAGTGGCAGGTCGCGACCTGCTGCAGGTGCTTCTTATCCAGCGAGGGTTGGTAGGTAAAGTCGAAGGCCTCCAGGCTCTTCACGAACGGGAAGCGGGCGAGACTGGTGCGCATGGTGATGTTCTTTTCGGCCTTGGCGGCCACTTCTTCGCCCAGCACCTGGTCGAGGAAGTCGGCGTAGGAGAGGTCCTTGGCCGCCGCCTCTTGCAAGAGCGCATCGAGCCGCTCGCGGCTCTTCAAGAGCCGCAACCGCGTCAACTGTTCACGGAGCCGTTCCAATTGTGCCGGGTTCATCGCGGCACCTCCTGCGCCGTTGCGCTCCCGCACACCGCCTCATAGCACGCCAGATCCCGCACTTCGACCTCCGGCATCGCGCCCGGAGGCAGGGCCGGGGCCGTCCAAGTGGATCGACGTTGGCGGGCGGTCCGTGCACTGGCACCGGGGCCGTGCTCGGGGAGGATGCGGAATTGGTGGGTCCCGGGTAAGACCGGATGCCGCGCGACCTCCCGGTCGCGATGGAAGATGTGCACCGTGTCGCCCCGTCGCTGCACCTCGACCCGCTGGCCGATGAGGCGGAAGGGCACGGAGTAGCGGTTGGTCGCCAAGCTGACCAAATAGTCCTCGGCCACGATCCGTGAGACACGGGCCTCCTGCTGGAAGCTGCGTTGCCCCGCCAGTGGCACCAGCTGCCCGCGTTCTCGCGCAAAGCGCGCAATGGGTGGTTCGTGGGGCGTGCCGTGGAGCCGACAGTCCGCGATGGTGGCGTTCCATTCATCCAGCTGGGCTTGGAAGTCCACGAGATCGATGAAGGTCCGGCCGGGCAGAAAATTCCGCTTCACATACTTGACGCCCGATTCGACCTTGCCCTTGGTCTGCGCCCGATAGGGCCGACAGACCCGCGGCTCAAAGCCCCAATAGTCAGCAAACGCTTTGAAAGTGGGGTTCCAGATCCGCCGCCCCGTGTCATCCGCATAACACACCGTCCGTGGCCGGTCATAGAGATGTTCCCGGGTGTGGCCGCCGAAATGGGCAAAGGCCCGTTCATGGGATTCGAGAAACTGGGCCAGCCGCTCATCCGCACAGGCGTAATAGAACCCGCGGCGACTGAAGCCCAGCGTGAGCACGAACACGTGGACGACCTGCGGGCCGGCGCGAAAGGACACCAGGGCTTGGCCCCAATCAATCTGACTTTGCTGCCCCGGTGGCGTCTCAAAGCGGAGGAGGGCCCGGTCCGCGTGCCCCTGGACTTCGCGCAGCGGCGCCACACACCGCTTCACCGTCTCATAACTGCCCGTGTAGCCGCGGCTCGTCCGCAGCTCCTGATAGAGAATCCGCGCCGAATACCCCACCTGCGGGGCACGGTCCCGCACAAAGTCGGCATGCGCGGTCAGGAGCGTCGCCGCCACTGCCGCCCGGTGGTACGGTCGCCACGTCGCCTGCCGCAGATTGCGGCGCACCGTCTTGCGATCCAAGTCCAACCGCCGCCCAATCTCCGAAATGGACACTCGCTCCTCATCAAACAACCGTCGGATCTCCGCCCACCGTTCCTGATCCACCATGCACGCCTCCCCAGGTTGGTCCACCTGGACGCGCATGATCGCCGTCTCGCTCGTCTCGTCAAGTCCCATCTCCCGCCTCCTTCTGGTAGAGGGTGGGGAGAATTCAATGACCACACCTGGGGATTATTGGATGACCGCTGACAAACGCCTCAAGACGCTCGGATTTCAGTTCGATCGACAGGCCGCCGGCAGCCATGAGATCTGGTCCAACCCTTCCACACGTCGATACACGACCATCCCGAATCATCCCGGTGACATGCCGGAAGGCACTCTGCGCGCCATACTTAAACAGGCTGGGGTAAGTCCCGAGCAATTTTTGGACACCTAACTCCAGGTTTCAACCCCACCATCTCGCCTGAGAAGACCTTCCCCGCCTCCTCATCTACTCTGGAGGAAACGCGCTATGGCGACGAAGTGCAAGAACCATCACCGAAGGCGCTAGGACATCTGCGTTTGATTCATTCCCAGCGTCGCCTAACACAGCTCCCAGCCCGATTCCCCTGCCACACGCAAGCCATCCAAATGCGCTTCGACACGGTCATCAAGCTTGGCTATATCCTTGAGCGCATAGTGCGGCTGCCGGATCGCGTTGGACCGGAGTAGCCACAAAAAGGCCGCCTCTTCGGCATGCTGAGACACAATCTCTGTAAGGATCATGGCTTGTCTCAACTTACAAGCGCGCTATCCCGTCTAATAGCGGCAAGACAGACAAAGTGGACATGATACTTTAATTTCGAGACCGGTGAACGACCACGTGGCCGTAGACTGGCCTCCAGGTTCAACCGCTCCGCCATCCACCAGCCCCAAGCCTCGCTTCTCAAGAGCATCCCCCGATTCACACCAAAATGTAGGCGTAAATTCATTCCTCTTGGCCAGCCAACACTTTTCACCAGCTATGGATTCGCCAGAACAAATCCACCACATGAGCTCCCCGCGTGTTTGAATAATCGCTGTCCCCCATGGTGCCCCCACTCATCGCTCCACAAGTTCAACACGACGGTTCTTGGCGCGGCCTTCCTCGGTCTTGTTGCTGGCAATCGGAGCTGAAAAAGAATCCCCCACAGGAGTCAGGCGGGCTTTGGCAATCCCATGTTTTGAGGCTAGGGCGTTGATCACGGCGTGAGCGCGCCGTTGAGAGAGGATCCCATTCTCTTCATAGCTCCCGATGTTATCGGTATGCCCGACTACTAAGAGCTTTAACTGCGGCCGTCCTTTCAGCAAGGTGGCCATCTCTTGCAATGTGGGCTCGGAGTCAGGCCGAAGTTCAGCCTTATTCGTATCGAAGTACAGTCCGTACAGCGAGACGCGACCGTTCGAGGAAATCTGGTCCGCCATGTCTTGTGCTCCAACGAAGCCAACAAGCTTATTGGTCTCCATCGGCTTGGCGACGATGACGTCAAACTGAACAACGACCTGGTCCTTGATAGAAAACTTCCCCTCAGGTCCGACATATTGCCCAAAACTCGGGGCTGCAAAAAACACGATATGCGACTCACCCTCTGGCATCGTCTTGCGGTAGATGGTGAACCGATTTTTCCCGTCTGCCGACGGGACACCGCCGTAGGCCTCCATTCGACCACAGGCATGCGATTCTTGCTCATCCGCAGCAGAGAAAATCGCGTCGTAGCCCTTCCCTTTAAATTCCAACTCGTAGTTTCGCACCACCTCCACTATCGATCGGTCTTTGGGCATCACATAAATAAGATGCGTAACTTCCCCCTCTATCGTCTTTCCCTTACTGCAACTGTTATTGACAACAGGGAGAGACGGCAAGACATATTCATCAAACTTCTTGTACCCATACTCCGCGAGGACTGCACCCTCATATCTTCTAATCAGTGGATGATCTTTACCGCCCTTGATGTCTTGCGGCACATCAGCCGCCCCTGCGAGACTAGTTGCCGCCGCTATCCCAATAAGCACACTCACTAAATACGTCATTCTGGCCATCACTATCCCTTTCATGTGCTGGGGTACATTGCACGATGCTACTTACGGAGGTAACCCTGCCCGAAACTCGCCAGAACACATCGTAGCCGCTGCGCCACAGAACCATCTAACGAATGGCATTGCCCATCCTGGTGCAAGCCGCTCTAAGGTACAATGCCTCACGTCCAAAGCACGCCCCCGGCTTCACACTCTGACGCAGCCGTTCCAGCTCCGCATCGGTCATCGGCTCTTTGACCGGTGGCAAGGGGACCGGTGGCTCGTGCATCGGCAGACAGGCGTCGCTGACCGCACCCTCAGGCCCACGCAGACTCGACCGGAGCCAGTCTTCAGCCCGAGCAACCAGCCAGAACGCCACGGATTCAGTTCGATAGACCGCCGCACCGTCAACAGGTGTTTGTCCTGCTGAACGGGAAACGCCTTGAACCGCGCCCCTGCCGCACGTGAGCCGTCAACAGCCACGGCATGAATCGACTGAGAGCGCCTCCCGCCTGGTCCAAAGCACCAGGTGAAAATGATTCGGCAGCAATCGCATCGGCAGGCACGCCGTCGCTTACCAGAGCAGCTGGAAGAAGGCTTTGTAGTCGTCCGCTTTGTGAAACACCGCCGCGTGGGCATTGCCGTGAGGGATCACGTGATAGCAAAGGCCCCCAACAGACGCGCGTGCGGTGCGTGGCATGGCCCAACATGACGGCTCCCTATCCCGCAGCCTCAACAGAAAAGTAGCATGTCCCCTTTATTCGCCTCTATTCTTCAGGTCTCTTTATCTGCCGATAGGCTCTGTCTGCTTCCAACTGGAAGCAGTACGGAGTATTCATGAACCCCGAGTCTAGCATTGTATCGGGTAGCATTAGAAATAGGCTTTTCCCTGGTTCTAGACCTCCAAGATACTGATTCAACAACAACTCAGTAGAGCCAGGCTCGAAGTTAAATTCGGGGTCTAGCGCCTCCCTTGGGACTGGATCTCCAAGAGGGTCATCCAAATTACGACCAAAATGCTTCTTGAATCTTGTAATCGTATGATCCCTCCACCTATACAAGGCTTCTCTTCGTGAAATTATATGTTCAAGGAGAGCAAATACCTCACCACAGCCTTGGGCCATTTCGGCCTTCTGTCCAAGTAGATCAGCATAGTCTCTGAGAAGGCCTAATGCTGTCCGGATCGGGCCTCGGACTGGACCTGACCAATTTTCAGTTCTGAATGGACTTCTTGGGGTGCAATATAAACGATGTATATCTTGAGCCCATGCTGAATTAGTTGCATCTAGCGGTATTGATATGTCAGTCAGATTGGCAAAACGATAAACAACCCATTCCGCAGAAGCTGTAAGAAAAGCAAACCCTGCTCTGAGGGACAATCTGGAAATATCTTCGAGGAGAGTTTGAGATGGAGGCCCAATAAGTCCTTCGACATTCCAGTCATCCCATGGATAACGAATTGTCGCATCATCAATATTTGCTTTTCGAATATACAGAGGTGGCTTTCTCACTAATGCTCCATCAGAGACGCAGTGCTAAATTACAGAAAGTCACCATTTGCTTACATTCCTTGCCACTTCCCACTTGAACTGCATTGCGGAGTCTTCTGCTCTCCATCTTTACAGATTGTTATTTCAAGGCCACAAGCCTTTGCTTCACAAATTAATTTCTTGCATTGTGGACAAGGGAGGTTTGCTTTACTTGGATCTTTATGAGGATAGTTGATACTCAGCATTAGGCTTCCTGCTGGTCCTGGTGGCATCGCAACACCACGCCGTTGTGCAGCAAATACGATGTCCTCAATGATGCGAGATTCAGCATGTCCTACTGAACTAGGATCGTGTTTTTGCTGATTTTGTTCGCAGGCCATGTACACAGGGCCCTTTGCGGGCGTACCGTTTGGCTTTGCAGGCCAATCTTTCCCGCTAAACTCTCCACAGTAGCCATTTGTCACTGAGCTGTTTATCATTGCTGCCGGATGGCTTGCTCCCTTTATTATACGTGTAGCACCAGACGGATCGGTGTATTGAGATGCTACCATCGTTTCTCCTGGTTGAACTGACCCACTTTTCAGCTCTTTGGCTTCTGCCTTTGATCTGAGCGATTCAAGCTCAGTACAATTAGAGACACTACCAGGTGCCGTCACCTTTGCCTGATCGAGCGTCACGGCTATATTAGGTTGATTAACATGATTATGGGTGGTCAGATCCATATTTCGAATGGTATTTGCCCCCTCTATTTTCACATCAAAAGACCATGCGGCATGTTTGGTCTTCCCTTGGATCGTATGGGTCACCACCCCCATACCAAGTCCACGAGTAGCCGCTTCATCTCCGTTACTCGACTTATAATTGGACTCATTTTTCAGTCCCACCTCTTGACCGCCTATCTTGACGGTTTTTGAACCATCTGCAGTTTTTGAGGCATCTGATGTGTTTGGATAAGGAAGAGGCATTGGCCCGGCTGGTGGGGAAGGTGGGGACAAACACACATCCGGCATGGCGCAAATGGACTTATTTGCATCCTTCTTCGCGGAGATTTCCATCCCATTGGCGTAGACGTTAGCCATGGTTAACTGTTTCCTGCGCGATAGTTCAAAACCAATGCCGCCCGTTCTCCATCATCATCGCCCAATGTGCACAATACCCGTGGGCCAACGCCATACTGCTTCTGACTCGCATGCAGTGCCACTGCCAATAGAATCGGACCGATGGCAGCTCCCACGTCCCCGATAAATTCGATTGGGTGCCACAGGTCGAACAACTTTGGCTTAGGTTTTCGTTCATACCGCATCATGGCAAAAGCCATTTCTTTGAACTTGTAGTGTTCACCATTGAGATCTGTAATGCGGTAATGCAAGTCCTGAATGGTTAATCCAGACTCACGAAAGGCTTCCCCAATAGCCTGAGCCAATCCATCACCTCGTATCGGTTCTTCCGATTCTATGGGGGAAGATTCACGCGCCATTCCAATCCCAAGCACTTCAAGTTCGCTTTTGATAGTACCGCCAGATGCCCCAACAAGTATCGCACTGCCAGCTTCTCCAACACAAAATCCGTTGGAATTCATTGGAGTGAGCAGCCGACGCTGGTTCAAGTAATATTCACCCAGGTCCTGCTGAATCAGACTATCGACTGCAGCGACGATGCAATACTTGGTCTGACCACTCTCAATAAGTTCCTGAGCCTTTTTGAGTCCAATAACTACTGACACGTGATCACGAGCTATTACGTGTGAAGCACTATTCAATCTAAACCCCAAGCGATCTTGTACTTCATTGAGAATTGTTTCAGTTAGGTCTGGGAAGCGACAGGGGCGCTGTGGACTAGACAGACCTAAAAGTATTGGAATGCTAGTTGCCTGTACAGGTCGCGCTGCTTCGAGACATTCATGAATAGCCGGCGCTACAAGTTCAGCCAATTTTCCAAGCCCCACCCACCAGTGGGGAAGAAGCACGCGGCCAGCGGCGAGATACTCACCTGATTCCGCATCCCAGAGATTTGTTTTATTCACATTGCGAATGCCTGCTCGGATCGCAGCACAACTAGCCGGTGAATTGAATCCCAGGGAGGTCACCATCCCACTCGCTTTAATGGCAAGATGAGGCATCAGCCTATTACCTTCTGACCACGCTGCAACTTTTCCCGTACCAATTCACCAAGACTTTCATAGTGCTTCTTGGTGGTCCGTCTGATCTCCCGGCGATGCTCAGCTAGAGTCTTTCCAACGACGACTTGGCGAATTTCGAAGCAACTCTTCCTGAGAGGCAGGGATACGCGCCAGGTCAGCATAAATCGCTGCTGGTCTGGTTCAAGAAGAACCGTATCAATAACTGGAGTCAGTTCTTGCTCTTTGCCTCGATGTGGGAGAACAAGGATGGGCAACTCCATCATGGTCGGCAGTCGAAAACTGGTTCTCCCTTGAGGAGTCAGGTGTTCTAACATAATCTGCTCTCCTCCAGTTAGATAGGGAATCTGTTGGTCTGGGGGAGCCGACTGAAAATAGCGATAGTCAAAATCGTCAGGCCAAAACGGAGCACGGCTATCGAGCCACGCCTGATCATACGTTCCAGCAAATGAGGGGCGCGGCGGGAAATTCCGCCCAAGAAATCCAAAAGACATCGACAGGTATTTTCCTGTTCTATTCGTAACGACCTTTCCGGTCTCGCATGTATTGGGCAACGGCTTTCCCACAAGAACCTTCTTCTTCGCCAACGGATAATACCCGACCCCAATAGGATTCTTGGCATAAGTGTCCACCCTATCCGGATTGTTTTCATCCTTATCTGCACCGCCAAACGCTCGGTCATAGGAAATGACCAATGTCGTAAAAGGCTGTGGTGCAGAGGGTTTCACTCCGTAGAACCAGCTCTTCTGCCAGACTCGATCGCCGACCACCTCGAAAGACTTCTTCATCCCACCTACTTGCAGAGAGACCTTCACTTTTGCCGCCGGTTTCCCTCCAGGTGCATAAGCACTCCCATTTAGGATGACATCGCATAATGGTTTTCGATGCGCATAATCTGATTCGTACAGGGTTGCAGAAAACCCTGGTTCGCCTGTGAACTGGTCAGATTCGGTCAAGGGCACTTGTTTCTCTGCAAGCACTGCCTCTTCGCCGTTGAAGGGCATAACAAAAGTGCCTTTGACTGCGACGACCAGAAGCTCGCGCCCATCCGGCTCAAAGCCGAGCGTCCAACCTGCCTGCATCGCTGTCTTGTTTACCAGCTCCATAGCCCCAGGCTTTTCTGTTGTTGCCGCCCTCGACCTCGAACCTCAAAGAGAGGCTGCCTTGGTTCTTTGAGCGCGAGCTCTAGTGCCGCAGCTTCCCGTTGTCTCTGATATCCTGCCTTGAGCACCTCAGTGAGATTGGCGGGTGTGATCTCTTTGCCACAGAGATACCGCACACCTGTCTGGTAATCTCCTTGGTGTCGTCTCCACCATTTATTGACGAGCTCAGGATGTGGCCATGGTAAATTCTCGTCAGGGTCCTCTACAATGCTAATCTCTCGTTCGTCATCCCCCTCTTCACTCAGTGTCGATTCTTTTGGGGATACTACCTCCTGCGGTTCATCTCGTTCCAAATCTTGATAGGCAAGATCAACGCCCGTAATCATAGAGAAGCTCTCCCCTGCCACCCTGCTGGTTTCCTTTCTCTCCATTAAGACCAGGAGTTCCGGCACGAGCTCTGGATCACCAATCATTCCGATACCCTTCGCTGCCAGGCGCAATCGTTGCGGGTCGTCTCGCAATTGACGTCGCCAGCGTTTGGCTTCTTCAAGTGGGAGACACCGCAACAGGAGCGCACAAGCCAACTCAGTAAATTCCCCCGCAGATTCCGCAACAACTTGAAGCTTTCTCAGCAAGTCCGGCGTTCGATCGCCTAACCGAACGGCAGACCACAAGGCATGAAAGCGAACTCGCACGTCATCCTCTACTGTGGCCCTTCGAACATGAG
The DNA here is from genome assembly GCA_000196815.1 of Nitrospira defluvii. Taxonomy (GTDB): domain Bacteria; phylum Nitrospirota; class Nitrospiria; order Nitrospirales; family Nitrospiraceae; genus Nitrospira_A; species Nitrospira_A defluvii_A. The sequence goes on along the minus strand of FP929003.1, from coordinate 1,904,756 downwards.
ACAGTAGATCGATCCTGCCCAATTCCCCTACTGCCTTCAGCGTCCGAGCCCGCACCCCATGGTCTGCATCCGAGATGGTTTGAGTCAGCACCACCCCTGGATCAAGGCGATGTACAGCATAGCTGGCAATCCCAATTTGCCGTTTCAAAGCATCCTCAGATCCCAGCAGTCCAACTAGATGAGATTTGCTTTGCTCGGCATCCAGCCATCCCAATGCAGAAATAACAGGACGATGCAAGCCACGAGCAGCCTGACATACCTCAAACACCTTTTCGATTCTGCTTGGATTGTTTACGCCAAAAGCTAGGACCGCTGCAGCAAATACCTCCCCAGGGCCCTGTTGTTCCAGGCCTTCTTCGCACAACTTCCATCCAACCTCACCAGCAACTCGCAGACCGTCTATATTAGCTTCAACTCGTTCATCTAACTTTGCGATATCTTTAAGCCGATAATGTGGCTCTGTGACTGCCCGATCTCGTTGAGTCCACAAGAACGCCGCATTCTCTGCATGTTGGCGGACGACGATCTCATTGACCATCGAGGAAATTTCTTGAGGGCTGAATCCGATCGGCTTCTGAAGGGCTGCCATGGTTGATGCAGTCAAAGTTAGTTGAGTTGTACGGAGCCACCTTTAATTAGATTGGGACCAGTGGAACGACTAGATAGATAGGTCCCTCGAACCAATATCTTGCCATCGTGCGTCAGAGTAATACTGGCTTTCCCACACTTCAGCACAATTTCTTTGTGGCCCTCCAGAAGGACCCGCTCTCCATCAATCTTTGCTTCAATCTGAATCGTCGACGACGTCACTTGCTCATTGACAGGCACCGATGTTTGATCCACCCCGATATGCAACAAGCCAAGAATTACCGGCATGGTAGGATCGCCATGCTCAAACATGAGACAGACCTGACGTCCAATGTCCTGCCTTGTGAGAGGGGTAATCGTTCGTGCGCGCGCCGGCATATTAACCGACGAGGTATCAAATGCCACCAGTCCCTGGCCCTGATTTTCTATGCCAGTGAGCACTCCTAGAACGAGGCCGCTCATTGGAGAAGCCTCCCCTCGTTTCGGGACAGGCTTCCGCTCCAGCTCACCTCTCAGCAACAGCTCCAAAACCTCTCGTGCCGGCTCTTGCGCCATATCAATTCTCCAGGATCTTTGATCCTTTGATCGTGATATCCCCGTCGCCTTTAATAGTGATCTTATTCCCCTTGATCTGAATGTCCCCATTCTTCTTCATGACAATTGAAGCGCTGCCTGTCTTGAGGGTAATTTCGTCCTCGGCGATGAGTGCCATTTTCTTCCCGGCCTGAAACGCCACATCTTTCCCTGCTTTGCCCGCAAAGTTCTCCCCTGCCTCGACAGAAATATTCTTCCCGGCGTTCCCGGAGATATCCTGTCCTGCCTTGAGAGAGATATTCTTCCCCGCATTCTCCGAAATGTTACTGGCTGCATCGACCGACTTGTTCGCGCCCACCTTTTCGCTGCTATTCCCGCCAACGTTGACCGACTTGGCTGCGCCGATTTCTTCGGCCTTCGCCGCCCCGATTGTTTCATTCATGGCCGCGCCTACCGTGACCTGATAGGCGCCACCGATCGAGAGCGCTTTCGCAAGGGCGACGGTATGGGCCGCAGCCATGCCAACCGTAACGGCTTCGGCCCCGCTGATCGTCTCGGTGTGGTTACCGCCGACCGTCATGGTCTTGTTCGCGCCGATCGCTTCCGTATGGTTTGATCCGACCTTGATGGTCTTATTAGATCCGATCGTTTCGCTCTGGTCCACCCCAACAGTCTTCGTGCGGTTGTTGCCGACGCTCAAGGATTCGTCATGGCCGACGGACTGGCTCTTGTCGTTTTCGATGACAATGTTCCAGTCTTTCTGGCCATGCAAATAAATTTCCTCGCCGCCTTTTTTATCTTCGAAGCGCAGTTCGTTGGAACCGCCCCCTCCTTTGGAGCTGTTTGACTTGATGGTGCTCTTCGTCTGTTCGCCGGGCAGCGGATAGGGCGGCATCTGCTCCGCGTTGTAGACGCGCCCCGTGATGATCGGCCGATCGGGATCGCCCTCAATGAATTCGACGATGACTTCCTGGCCGATGCGCGGGAGAAACATGGCGCCCCATTGCTTACCCGCCCAATTCTGGGAAACGCGAGTCCAGCAGGAACTGTTTTCGTCGAACTTCCCCTCCCGATCCCAATGGAACTGGACCTTCACCCGCCCGTAGTTGTCGGTCCAGATTTCCTCGCCCGCCTTGCCCACCACGACTGCCGTTTGCACGCCCTGGATCACCGGTTTCGGCGTCACCTGCGGCGGTCGGAAGGGAATTTTATGGGGAATACAGGTGAAAGAGTTGGTGTAAGCCGATTCGTCCTTACCCACCGTGGTCGTCGTATAGGTTCCCCCGACCGTGGCGGTGTGGTGCAGAGTCGTCAGCAGAAAGGCCCGGTTCATGTCTTTGCGGACATAGTCTTTGAGATCGAAGCGATACCCGGACGTGAACGCCCGGCAGGAGCTGCTCCCGCTCATCACGAAGTACTGCGTCTCCTCCTCCTCCATCCGTAGCTTCGCGATCGTATCGCCTTCATGCTTCTTCGTATATTCTCCGGGGTAGTCATAGATCTCGAATTTGCTGTTCCCGCCTACCTCGATCGTACTTTTCATTTCTGCATCAAGGCTCGTACTAGGCGTTTCGAAATTATAGTCGGTGACGGCGTACTTCCCCGGCCGCAGGATCTGCTCCCATTGGACACTCGTGATCACATCTTCCGCCAGCGCCCCGCTGCCCTGCGGGTCCCACTTGGCATTCTTCTGCTCCGGGCAGGGCTGATGCGCCGACGGGTCGTTGGCGATGACCAATGTGTGCTTGTCCTTTTCATGTTCGAAGAAATACAGCAGGCCGTACTGTTCCATCAGGCGCGACACGAAATTGAAATCGGTTTCCCGATACTGGACGCAGTAGTCGCGCGGTTCGAAGCTGCCTTGCAACTGCAGCTTATAATCCGTGAATCCCAGATCTTTAAAAATTTGCTCGATGATATCCGGGATGGTTTTCTTCTGAAAAATTCGACAATCCGAGGTCCGCGTCAGGAACCAGGTCCAGGGCACCATGGTCGCCCGATAGTTGGCCAGCCCCCGGTCGCTCCCCGTCTGCATAAAGCGGCTGATGAACCCGTTGAAGTATCGCTTCTTGTCCGAACCGAGGGTGACCCGGAGCGTCACACGCTTGCCGATAATGTCCTCGAATTTGATATCGGGATCGTGCGAGAGCAGATCGAGATCGAAATTCGAAAGACGCGAGATCCCTTCCTGCCCGGAAAATCCTCGAAGGAGCAGGATGTCCTTTCCAAGCGGCGTCTCTATCCCGATCAGCCTGGTCTCTTGCGTGTGCGGCATAACTTCAGCCCCTCACTTGGCAGGATGCGGAAAAAGCCTGCCGGCGTTGTTCTCTCGGCGATAGTCTATTCCACGATTGAGCAATCTTCGTGCCTCACCAGGGTCTCGTTCCTGCGAGCTTTGCATATACCTTTTCCCAACGAATCGACTTCACCCGACCTGCTGTTTTCGCCTGCCTCCGGCCGTCCTATCCAAAAAGATAGGACCTGATACGGATTGGATAGTTCAAAGGCTCCTCAATGGTGCTGGGGCCAGCGGGTCCACATCATCCTCTCCGGCGGCACGAAGGTGAACTTATCGAACGACATTCCACTGATGAGAATCTGGGAGGCCCCTCCTGGATACGCGCGATGTGCCGTCTGATCCCCCTGCCCGCAATACCGTTTGCCGGTCGAGAGATCGAAGGCCATCGGACCGGCCACGCCGAAATAGACCGGCATATCTTCCAAGGCAATCAAGGTCGCTCGCCAAGCCGCGCTGTTCCAGATGGGGGCCGGCATGTTTCCCGCCGTCTGATATTCAGGACTGGGATTCCGCCACAGGTCAGGGATCTTGACTGCCGCAGGCCCGCCATGCATGCGAATGGCCGTTTCCCGCTTGGCCTGTTCTCGTTGAGCCGTTTCCTGCTCCGTTTCTATGGTCCAAAATGTGGCGTCGAGCAACGCGCACTTTTGTAACGCCTCATCCGTGAAATGAAACAGGTCTTCAGTCACGTTGACCCATTGGCCTCGACTCCATCGTGCCTGCGTTTCATCCGAGCCATAGCGATACACCCGACTGTTTTTTGACAGCCATCCGGCCTGACAGTGCCGGTCTCGAAACGTGTCCGTTGCCTCACCACTCAGCGGAAGCAGCGGGACATCGGCGCGCAGAGCCTTGCGTATGGCCATTTTGAACCTCGTCAACATCTATCCACGGAGCATTGACCGGACGGTGCAACTCCTCTCGCCGGCCTCACGCCACCTCGTAACGGAAGTTCCCGCCAGGCTCGACCGAGATATGGACCTTGTTGACCAATTCCCCTGCTGCCATCCGTGAAAGAAATTCCGTCGAGAGTTCCGGCAACAACGTCCGCGTCAGAATGTGATCCACGTTCCGCGCGCCGCTCTCCACTTCGGTGCAGCGGTCCGCAATCGCCGTGATCAGGGCTTCGTCGTAAGACATCACCGCACGGTGGTTCTCCTTGATGCGGCTGCGGACCCGGCTGAGCTGCAATTCGATGATGCGCCGCATGATATCGGGAGAAATCGGATAGTATGGCACCACGATGAGTCGTCCCAGAAAGGCCGGCTTGAAGTATTTCAAGAGATCAGGGCGAATCGCATCGGCTAGGGCCTCTGGATCAGGCCTGGTCTCCGGATCGGCACAGAGCTTCATGAACGTATCCGTCCCCGCGTTGGAGGTCATGATGATCACGGTGTTTTTGAAATCGATATCCCGCCCCTCGCCATCTTTCATCATGCCCTTGTCGAACACCTGATAGAAAATGTCCTGCACACCCGGATGGGCTTTTTCCATCTCGTCCAGCAGGATCACGCTATACGGTTTTCGGCGTACCGCTTCCGTCAAGACCCCTCCCTCGCCATAGCCCACATAGCCCGGAGGTGAGCCCATCAACAGCGAAACTTTGTGCTCTTCCTTGAACTCGGACATATTCAGGGTGGTGATGTTTTGATCGCTGCCGAACAGCAACTCGGCGAGCGCCAGACCCGTTTCCGTCTTCCCCACCCCGCTTGGTCCGACAAACATGAACACCCCGATCGGCCGGCGAGGATCCTCCAATTTTGCCCGTGCCGTTCGCAGGCGTTGGCTCAGCGCATCCAGGGCATGCGATTGTCCTACCACACGTTTTTCTAAATGCTCCTTGAGCGTCAACACGGTATTGATCTCGTCTTTGACCATCCGTCCGATAGGAATGCCGGTCCAGGCCGAGATCACCTGAGCGATGGCCTGCCCGTCCACACAGGGCTGCAGGAGCGGGGTCTCTCCCTGGAGAACGGTCAGTTCTTTATTCAGCCTCGCCAAGTCTGTTTGCAACGTCTCGATTTCCTGAGGGGTCAGCTTGGCGGGCGGCGTTTCAATCGCCTTGTCGGGAGGCGCTTTGGTTGCCTTGTCCGGAACCTTGTCGGTTGGCTTGTCCGGAGCCTTTGGTGGCACGGCATGCTGTTCCAACTTTTTCCGGATCCCTGCGATCTCTCCAACCACCTTTTTTTCCTGCTCCCACCTGGTCCTGAGCTCGGCCAGACGCTGTTCTTCTGCGACTTTCTCCCTGCCCAATTCGGCCAGACGCTCCTGATGACTTCCACCCGTGATGGCCTCCCGCTCCAGAATGTCGACCTCGGTATTGATGAGGGAGATTCGCCGGCGCGCGTCTTCCAGCGCCGGCGGCTCTGCGACCTGTCCCAGGGCCACTCGGGCACAGGCGGTGTCCAGCACGCTGACGGCTTTGTCCGGCAGTTGCCGGCCGGAAATATATCGATGGGACAGTCTCACCGCAGCCTCGATCGCCTCATCCAACAACCGCACCTTGTGATGTTCTTCCAGCGTCCCGGCTAATCCTCGCATCATGTTGATCGCGACGGATTCGGTCGGCTCTTCCACCTTCACCACCTGAAACCGTCTGGTGAGTGCCGGATCTTTCTCGAAATATTTCTTGTATTCGGCCCAGGTGGTGGCGGCAATCGTCCGCAACTCTCCCCGAGCCAGCGCCGGCTTGAGAATGTTGGCGGCATCGCCCTGGCCCGCTGCTCCGCCCGCCCCGATCAAGGTGTGCGCCTCATCGATAAAGGTAATAATAGGTTTCGGGGAGGCTTTGACTTCGTTAATGACCGACTTGAGGCGATTTTCGAATTCCCCCTTTACTCCCGCTCCGGCCTGGAGCAACGCAAGGTCGAGCACCCGCAGGGTGACGTTTTGTAACGGCGGGGGGACATCGCCCGTGACGATTCTGAGCGCCAATCCTTCCACGACGGCGGTTTTTCCCACTCCGGCCTCTCCGGTCAGAATGGGATTGTTCTGCCGGCGGCGCGTCAAGATATCCACGACCTGCCGGATCTCGGCATCCCGCCCCAGCACCGGATCGATCTGCCCTTGTTTGGCCCTCGCTGTCAGATCGATGGTGAATTGATCAAGGGCCGGGGTCCTGGAAGCATGAGGAGCCCCCTGCGTCGTCGGCTGCTCGACGCCTCCCGTCTGAACATCTTCCAGATCCTCCGCTGAACCCGAGACGATCTCCCCCAACCGTCGGTGTAGATCTTCGGCTGAGATCTTCTGCGTCTCGGGCGACAGCTCGCGCATCATGCGGGCAAAATCGGCTTCGACGAGCAAGGCCAGCATTAGGTGGCCGGACCGCACACGATTCACTCCGTACTCAATGGAGGCCAATGACCAGGCTTCATTGATGAGGCGCGGGACCTGAGGCGCCAGGGTCGGCGTCCTCGCATTGCCGGTCTTGAAGCGGTCGAGTGATCGTGTGAGGTCTCGAGCGAACCGCGAATGATCGATCTCGTAGTGGTGACAAATCTTGTGGATATCCGTATTCGACATTTCGAGCAATTTACTGAGGAGATGCTCGATATCCACGTCATAATGGGTCCGGCTCAGACACAACCCTGCCGCGCCCTCCAACGCGCGACGACAGGTGTCATCGAGCTTGCCGATGAGTCCTTTCAAATTGATATTCATGCGCGTCCTCTCAGCGAACGGCCGTTACGCCGTCGCAGCCTGTGCCGTCATTGTGGAACCGGAGAACCTGACTTCGTCCGCGTGACGCTCAAACTGTTTTGTCTTCAACCACGTCGTCCAGCCCAGTCTCGGGGCATAGCTCTCTGTCGACTCAAGTCTCGTAGCCGGGACTTCGTCAGCCCGCAACAGGAGCTGCACGTCGAAATCCAGCTCCGGCCCGGCAAACAATTTCGTCAGCTGCACGAGTGTCGGATAGGCCTGGCCGGAGGGCAATAACCGATTGAACTGTTCAAATTCCAGCGGGCCCAGCTCCACCTTAAATCCTGCTTGCTGGTCCCAGATCTTGGTTCCCGCCAACGCGGAATGGCCCAAGAGATTGTTGCTGCCCGTCACCCCGATTGTGGTCCAATCTTCTTCCTCCAAATTCAGCCAGGCCCCAACGAATTGTTTCACGCGCACCGGCACCTCAAAATAGTCTCCCAGGCAGCGCTCCAAGGATTCAGCGGACCGCGGACGTTGCCCCAGCAGCCCGACATATCGCAGGACCGATCGATCGTCGATGGTTAATCGGTCCCGCATCCCGGTCGTGCCGAGTCCGGCGAGGGCGAACAGACAACGGGCGAAGCGATCTTCTTTGCCTAGTAACAACCACTGTTCAAACCCCACCGTGCAATGATGTTTCTCCCAGGCTCGAAAAAACAGCGAGATCATCCGATGGTTGAACGCGTCAAAGAAATCGCGAAGCGTCTGGTCCTTCGCCTGCAGCCGCTCCAACATAAGTTCGGTGTAGTAGCGCGGAAGAACTCCTTGAGGCCCGGTCAGCCCCATAAAGGCCACGGTCATTTCAGCGGGGCGTCTCTCGTCGCGAGCCTGGCGGATCTCAGCAATGGCGCTAGGGGGAAAGGCGAGGGATTGATGGGCACGGAAACGAACGACTTCCTTCGACGGGCTTGCACTGTCGCCGATCGCCTGCCGCTCAGGATAGACGCGAGCAAGCAGCCGGACCGCCTGAAAAAAATCAAAACGGAAGCCTCGCTGAAGAAGTTCCTGTCTTAGATCAGAATCTGCTCCCCGGCTCTGGGCGGCCATTGCTTGAGCGGCCTTTCTCGCTGTTCCGTACGGGCGACGAACTGGGTGAATGAATTAAGGGACGCATAGAGCGCAAAAAACTTCTCCAGCACGCTGGCAAAGAGATAGACGCTGCTCCCCACGTACTTGCTTTCGTTGAACTCAAGGGTGACTTCCATCCCGCGACAGAACCCGCTCCACCCCATCGACGTCGGCCGACGCGTCACCCGGCGGGAGGAGACTTTGGTAATTCCATCGATTTGCTGGTGCACGACGCTGGAATCAGAAAAGTCGTACAGCCGCAGGATTTCTTGTAAGGCATGGGGACCGCCCTCGGTCAACGAGAGGTAGTTCAACGAGAGATGGGAAATGAATCTCCATTGTCGATCGCCTCCTAGTGGCGGCTGGATCGGCTGCGTTGGTTTCACCAGCGCTCGTATACGCGCCACCGGCGCAGCCTTCTCCAGTTCAAAATCGCCTCTGGGATCGTCCATAGGCAGCCGACCGGTGAGGCCCCTATTGGTGCAGGTCGTAGACAGCATGAGCGTATCGCCGGCGGGCACAGTCGGGTTCAAGGCGAGATCCACGAGTGACACATACACTTCGGTACCGGCGTCGCCCTTTCGATCCGACGGCCTGCGGGTTTGATACCAGAACGCGCTCTGGTCGCGATCAGTGCGGGTATGTTTCAACGAATAGATCGGCTGTACGGGCCTCACGGTTTGCGTCTCACCGGACATGAGAGACACGGCATCAATGGAATAAATTTCGCTCGCCAGCGGGCGCCTGACTTCGGGAATGACTCGATATTCGTGCTGTGTCTGATCTAATCGAATCGGTTCAGCCGTGTGCGAGAACAAATTCACTACCGGCGCACAGCCGAGGCGAAACGTCTCCACCGTCGGCATGTAATCCGACCGCGGCGCCTGATCCAGGATGAGCTCTACTTCCAGCTTGTTTCCCACGCCCACCTTGACCGCTCGCTGCAATCCACTCAATTCCACGAACAGAAATTTCTGCGGGAAGGTAAAGTACTCGTGTAAGAGTCGGTAACCCAGCAAGGCCTGCGGAGGATATGGCAGCAACCCTTCGTCCTTCTCGAAGCCGACCGGACGCAAGCAACCCGGCGGTAACACGACCGGCTTTTCGCCAGGCTTCGCCCCGGCCGCCCGACAACGGACTTCATACGTATGATTGAGCAGCAATTCATAGAGGGCGTAGGCCAGCGGAGCCTCGCCGTTCAGATAGAAGCGTAGTGCGTCGACTTGCAAGTCCTTAAACGTGAGACCGCCCAGCGAATGGAGTTCCAATTTGAGGGCCGTTCCGGGCTTTCCTCCAGGTAGGGCACGGTCGGACGGTTGCACTTTGACGGAGGCCAGCGTGATCGGCCAAAGGGTTGTGGCGTAGCATGTCCGGAACCGGCATTGGGTGCCATCGATGGGGCGGGAATATAACTGCGTGCCCGCCGGCATGACATACCCACTCGTCAGTTTTCCCTGTTCAGGGTCCGGAACGAATTCGACGACTGACATGGAGGGAATGGGGGCCAGGTAATGCGGATATAACATTCCGAGTAGCGCATCGGTCACCTGGGGGAACTCTTCGTCGATCTTGAGATGAACTCGCGCAGCGAGGAATGCAAAGGCCTGGATCAGACGCTCAACGTGCGGATCTTCGCATTTGTTGGGTTCAAGCAGGAGCCGGCCCGCCACCTTGGGATACGCCTGAGCGAATTCTTGCCCCAATTGCCGGATGGCCGAAAGTTCGCGCTCGTAATATTCGAGCAATGTCTCTTGCACTAGCCTTCTCCTCGCACGCTGTAGGACGACGTCCCTAGCTGTAGGGCTGCGTCGAAGGTAACCGGTTCCGGCGCCGGATCAAGACGCAGCAGCGCATCGATACGGAAATGAAGCGCTGCATCAAATTTGCGCGGCGATTCCAGCGACACCTGTACCGATTTCAGCCGAGGCTCGAACTTGGTCAAGGCCTCCTCGACGGATCGACGGATCAACTTCCGGTGTTCAGGGTTCAACAGGCTGTAGCTGGTGAAATCCGGCAAGCCGAACATCAAGAGCGAATTATTGACTTCTTTGTACTCAGGGGGGGTGCCGTCCAGAAATTCGCGCCTGGTATTCAGCAAGGCCTCGATATCCCGGGAAATCGATTTCTTCAGCTCGCGGATGTTCGCTGAAGAGGGGGCGGGCTTCCGCATCTTGTGTAGTTCGTCGGAAAAAATCTCATCCAGCAACATACGATTCAGCAGCGCCACACGAGATGTTTTCCGGCTATCTTCCATGAGACGCACTGTATCCGGGGAGAGTTTGACGCCTTCGAACCTCTTTCGTTCGTACAGCAGGGGCCCTCGGATGATACGGTTGAGGCCTTCGGTGAGGGCGAGCAGGAGGTCATTTGCGACAGGCCCCTCCCGATCCACGAACCCTCGCTCCTCCTGACCAAGCTGGTCCCGCAAGAACCGCGTGACGGAGTCCTGCGGCCTCCGCAAACGTAGCGTCAGCTTCGCCGGATCCTTGAGGTCCAGGGTGTCCAGATAAGGATCGCCTGCCCGAGGATCGTCATCCAGCAGGCGGTCGAGAAGCGAAGCGTTCAGATTTCGATCATTCGCCGTCACGGCCAAATACCTTTCCTTATGAATGACCTCTCTCAGGGCGAATTCACGCCTTAACAGATGCAGTTACTTTTGTAGACGGTCACTATAGGTTACGTCCAAGTCTCCTATTCGGTTTCTACCTGTCTTTGCCCGACACGTTGCTTCGACCGTCTTTGCGACTGATCCGCCCTCATATAATTGACGTGCTCCTTCGCACTGCACATCGCGGTATTGCTCCCAGTAACGCTGAGCACGTTTCAAGAGTTTCAATGCATTCTTCTCGCCTGCCTGCTCCAGCGCCCTGACAATCTCTAAATACGCTGTCTTGACCTTACCCTCTATCTCCCCGGCTAGTTGAGACCAGCAGGCATTCAGTTCGAGTTGCGTTTGCGATGATTCACAGTCCTGCTGATCCTGGTTCGCGGAAACAAGGGATATGAACGAAAAAATAACTACCACCACAGCACATAGATTTATCGTTGCCTTTGCCAATTCGTTTCGACCTTTTCGATTCAACGGCGGTTTCAGTTGATTTAGACTGTTCCTGGTTTAATTACGTACAGCATTTGCTATTTCTTCAGATTTTGTGTCATTTTCAGCGTTTCCAGACTCTGCCTGGCTTGAGACAAGAATCGATCCGCTTCATCTTGCCGTCGAGTTGTAAGACCTTTCAGCACCGAACCACCAGATTTGTTCCATTTTAGAAATTCCTCTTCAATCTCCTTAATGGCCTCCTCACGCTTCTTCATGTCGTCCCCGCTCATAAAAATGTTTTCATTGATTTTCTTCAAAAGCTGGGACGAATTGAAGGCTCCTTTTCCGACATTGTATACAAAGGACACCAGCGCATCGAACATACCTTGCGTCAAAGCAACACCGGTCACACCGCTGTTTACTGTTGTTTCATATGATTGCAAATCTTTCTTGAACTGATCGGTAGCTACAAAGGGGAGCAAATCCGTCTCTTCCTTGATAGCTGCTTCAGCATGGGTCTTTATTCTCTCCTGATCGGCAGACGCCAAATTAACAAAAGACTTCTTATGCTGACGCTGGGCGAAATATTCCTGCGCATTCCTGGTGGCCGCCTCTTTTATCTTGGCGAAGTTTTCGGACGTCACAATAGTGCGGGGGACGTATGTGGTTTCATAACTCTTTCCCGGCCATTGTTTCTGAATACTTTTCTTCAATTGTTCGTCGGAATTTGCTCCGGCAAGCATAAAACATTCAGATTTACGAACAAGGTGACCGACACCGTAGGTACAGTATTTTGAAGGGTCATTGTAGAGACCATCGATTGTCCCCTCATGCTCCGCAATACGTTTTACTCCCGCATCGCTGATCGACAAACTATTCTTATAACTACCCATCAACCAGCCCTCCATAGTCCAACGAGCGCTCCCCAGAGGTTGCAAGTAAGAGCATGCACCGGAAACTATTCGTTTGGACCAGGACTACTGTTTTGAACTCCCGCATCGAGGGTTTTTATTGTCAGTCGTGCTCAAAGCACGTGGCCTAATCCCTCCCGCCTTCAAATGGATTTTCAGACGGGAGGGCATACGGCCAAGAATGCTTACTTCTTCACACCCTTGCGCAGATCATATCCGGCCTTTGACGTTCCCCACTCCCACATCGCGGCGCGATATCGCAAGGAAATCGTTTCCGTGGGCCTGGCCTCCCCGCTATGGAATCCCACCGAGACATTGCTCACGATCACGTCATCCAAGGTGATCTTGCAGTAGACATCCTTGCCCGATACCAGCGAAATTTCTGCCTTTGGGATCTGCTCCTTCACCGCGCAAGCCTTGGCGAGGGAGGGACTCGCCGCATCCATTTCCTTCACGATCACCAGGTCGGCAAAGGTCGTGATATTACCGGATAACCGGTCGCCCTCTTCCCATTCACCCGACTGATTCAATCCGTAGGACATCGATTGGAAGACGATCTGGTCTTTGAATTTATCGGTCGTCGCCTTCCCCTTGATATCCCCTAGCTTTAAAAACGCATTCTCCTGCCTCGTTTCTGCCATGATCACCTTCCTCCTTGTGAATGTGAATGACTGTGCCTTCCAGCCTTGTTCTTTTGGTGGCCGATGCTCTGACCGGTTCCAAACGCAAAGCCCATGCCCACCACAGTCCAGCTCATTGTATTGCCACAGCGCCTTCGAAGTGACTGAATGATAACGGGAGAGTCGCTTCACTCCGCATCGTTTCTACGACTGGGGTCGCACCGTCAGAGTGCCACCTTATCCAAAAAGATAAACGGTCGATACAAATCAGATACGCACTGCGGGATGAGACGAGACCGGAGGAAATGGGCTAGAGACGCCCACCTGATGATGAACAAATGGAGTATACGAACGAGGTCAAGGCCGCAATCGACACTCATGATAAACCCCGGTCATCTCCGTGGCTTCATCCCATCTGCGACACCGGGGTAGATGCATCAATCATCCAATGTATTCACACAAGACTGATGCATCCTACGCCCCGTCTTCAAAGCAGAGTATCCTGCTGATTCTACCGCTTGGCCGGCGGCGGCAGCTCAGCCACTAACCTGAGCGACACTGTCAGCTCATCCAACTGGAAGTGAGGCTTCAAGAAAGCAATGGCTCTATAGACACCGGGCTTTCCTGCCACCTCTGCCACCTCCACTCGGGCCTCCTTCAAGGGAAACTTGGCTTTGATCTCCTGCCCGGCATCTTCCGTGCTTACGACATACTTGCTGATCCAGCGATTCAGGAAATCCTCACAATCTTTGCGTGTCATGAAGCTTCCGATTTTGTCCCGCATGATCGACTTGAGATAATGCGCGAAGCGTGACATCGCCAGGAGATATTGGAGCTGAGTTGAGAGCCGCGCATTAGCGTTGGCGGCGTCCGTGTCATATTTCTTGGCTTTCTGGCAGGATTGGGCCCCGAAGAAGGCGGCAAAGTCTGTCCCCTTGCAATGGACGAGCGGAATAAATCCGAGATCCGACAGCTCCTTCTCACGCCGGTCGGTGATGGCAATCTCGGTCGGACACTTCAGCGCAATCTCACCTTCATCGGTACGGAACGTATGGGTCGGCAACCCATCCACACGTCCTCCCCCCTCCACGCCACGAATGGCCGCGGTCCAGCCATACTTTGCAAAGGCATCCGTGAGACGAGCCCCCATCGCATAGGCGGCATTCCCCCAGAGATACTTGCTGTGGTCCGTGCCATCGACGTCTTCTTTGAAATTAAAGTTCTCGACCGGCACCGTATCCGGCCCGTACGGCAGCCGCATCAACACATGGGGCAAGGTGAGCCCCACATAGCGAGAGTCCTCTGATTCACGAAACGACTTCCATTTGGCGTAATCCGGCGTTTCGAACTTCTTGGCCAGATCACGAGGATTCGGAAGATCTGTAAAATCTTCAAGCCCCAGCAGGCCCGGGGCAGCCGCTGAGATGAACGGCGCATGTGCCGCAGCTGCCACATTCGAGACCTTCTCCAGCAATGCCAAATCCTGAGGATGCCGTCCGAACTCATAATCTCCAATCAAGGCGCCATAGGGCGCTCCACCGAAGGTCCCGTACTCTTCCTCATACACTTTCTTGAAGAGTGCGCTTTGGTCGAATTCGACGGCCTTCTCAAGATCCTTCCGTAGTTCGTCCTTGCTGATATTCAGCACACGAATTTTCAGCATGGTGCTGGTTTCGCTTTGCATGACGAGATAGTGCAGCCCGCGCCAGGCCCCTTCCAGCTTTTGAAACTCCGGTGCATGCATGATCGCGTTGAGCTGGGCGGATAAAACCTTGTCGATGTCCGCGATGCGTGCATTGATCGTCGCCTCGAGGTCTTTCGACACTCGGAGGGTGCCTTTCATCACCTCCTCAACAAGGGTGGAAATCTGCCGGCGCGACTGGTCACGCTCCCAGTCGTCTTTTCCGATGCGTGTTTCATTGATAATCTGATCAAGAACCCCGCTCTCCTCGGTTCCCGCGACCGCCGCCCCCTGAGGCTGCGCTTGTTTCGCCTCTTCCGCCATGGTTAGCCCTCCTTCCGGGAACCACCCTCAGTTCCCAGTCCTGCTTCTTTCCCGATCTTCTGCTGCAACTCAGTATTGCCGATGATTTCCTGCAGTTTTTCAGCCAGCTTGTCGTTCCCGTCGGTTTTCGCCAGAAGCGCGGACAGCTGTTTTCTGACCTCCACCAGCTTTTTCAGCGGCTCGACCTGTTCGGCCACCTGCTCGGGGCTGAAGTCATCGATGTTGTTGAAACGGATTTCCACGCCGATCTTGGTATCGTCATTGGTCAGCTTGTTATCCACCTTGTACGCGAGGCGCGGACCGATCCCCTTCATCACGTCGTTGAAGTTATCCCTATCTGTCTCCACGAATTTGCGCTTGGGATCCTTCAAGGGCGCAGGGGGCTGATCCGGCTTCCCGGCCAAGTCCGCCATGACACCGACTACGAACGGCAACTCTTTCATCTCAATCGCGCCGCCCGTCTCCACATCATAGGTAATCTGCACACGCGGCGGCCGAACCCGGTCCAACTTGTGTTGAGTGCTTTCACGTGCCATGGGAATCCTCCGTAAGTTGATTGCTAAGGAGTTTGCTCATTCGTCGGCCGGCTCTGTGTCAGTCCCAGCGTTTCACGGACGTTGCCAAGCACATCGTCGCTCTTGATGACCTCCTGCAGCCATTCTTCCAAGGGCATTTCCCCCCACCGCGCTGCGCGCTGGACGAGATAGGCCACAGGACTATGCGGTTCTGTCCGACGGAAAAACTCAGCCACGGCTCCTAGCCGCCGCAAGGCATCCGCGCGGTCTACCGGCATAATGCCCGATCCGCTCGCCGTCATCTGTACCACCGGTGCCATATCGGCCTCCCGAGGAGCATTGTCAGGTTGAATTACCGTGGATGCCCCGACGCCCCCCTTTTTTCGGACAATTCCATTCATCAGAGACCGACATTCGCTTACGGCCTCCTTAATGAATCGCAAACTTGGCGCCTCCGGGCGATATTTTTCATCCACGATTCGCTCGAACTGTTCGAATTCATCCCAACATTGGTTCAGGTTCTCAAGAATTGTCGAGCAATGGGTCAGGGGTGTCATCGCCACGGCTTTCTCGAATTTTTCACCTTCGAGTTTTCCTTCCTCCAACGCTTCGGCCAGCGCACGCTTTTTATCTCCGTCCGTCGAAGCCCCGCGACGGAGATTCTCAACTTCTTGGGACTCTTTATACTGCCAGTAGCTGTACGCCGGCCCGCCGGGTGGATGAATCAGAGGCATGTTGAGGATGGCGATCGGCAAGGTCTTGTTCAGCGCGTCGAGTCGTCCACCGCGAAATTCCAGATCGCCGTCTTCGATCACGGGGTAAAAATGATCCCAGTACTGCTCGTGCAACCCGCGTAGAACCTTGAGTCCATCCCGAAGTCCCGCCGAAGCGTGTTTTTTGACCAATCCTTCCGCCAGCCAGGCAACCACCTGGAGATCCTTCCCCTCTGTCGACAGAACTTTTGTTGCGATTTGGATAACCTTCGGCCAATCAGCGACCTTCACCTCGCGCTTCCAATCCCCCTGACTCGCGGCATCTTCCTCCCGTCGCGCTTCCTTCAGCAGATCAAAAGACACGCCATCGCGAGGATCGACTCCACAGGGCTTGTCGCCTGAAATCGGTTTAAGAATCGCATCGATATCGACTGTCGGTACGGAAGCCATGGTCTCCTTTGCGTATCACACCGCCGCCAACACCTCGAACTCCAATTCCCCAATCTCCAGAATCGATACTTCACGGTCGTCCACGAGAAACGTTTTTTGTCCGACTCCTCCGGCCAATCCTGCGCCAAGATCAACCCATTCGGTAAGCCGGCCAAGACGCACCTGGTCATCGGCCTCTAACTCCGAGCCGGCGTAGAGCACAGGAAGAAATACGTCACCCACCGGTCCGTCTTCTATTTCCAACGACGCCGGCACCCACAACAAATCTCGCAAATGTTTTGGTTGCGGGATGACGACTTTGCGAATCCGTTCGAATGGCACCCAGATGTATGAGTCGCGCACGATCACTTCCAGGATGCCCGCCGTGCGGTCGTCGGTGTCGCGAAAAGACGTGAAGGGATGGCCCTTCATCCTGCCGCGTATTTCCGGCTGTTCGCCTTGAGCTCGCTCATACAGCGCCTTGGCTTCGGCCACATGGTGTTCGCGCAGCTGGTTATGCGCGTCCATAGAGAGCACGACATGTTCAGGAGGATCAAACAGAAAACTCGGCTTGATTCCCTCGGCAAACATTCGTCGCCGGGTGATTTCCGCACGGAGAATATTTTTGTAGACCTCCACACCGATGCCGACTTTCTCATTTTGATGTCCGATGACGTCAAGCTGACGTTGTCCACGATCATAGTCGCCGGCGAAGCACAGGAGTTCAAAAAGAAATGTTCGTAGTCGGGCGTCCGTCGGATGCCGTTTGATGTCTTGATTGAGCTCGCTAATTGCGGCGGAAAGGTGATGTTGATCGAGTAACTCTTTCGCTCCCATACAAGCACCTCCGCTGGGCTGGAAGGGTTCCTATCCTAGTGAAATCACAGGAAAAGCGCAAGGCTACCATAAGGCAAATACGTGTATTCCATGGTCGTTCCACCTCCCCATCGAAATTCGCGGGAGCGATGGTACTGAATGCAGCGCTGCCTGTGGCTCAAATGATCGACTTTCTGTGCATCCCTATGCCCTGAGGCCGGCTACCCGATGCAGGAAAGCCTCCAATGTCACCTCGCCATCATCAAGAAGCGCGCGTCCCGCATCGGACAATTCCTCCGTCTCTTTGCCCGCACCAGACTGTTCATTCTCCCAACCCTCCGGATGGATGAGATACAACAGCAATTGAGGCGTCGGACATTCTAGCGACACAAACAACACCGGCTTGTCCCTTGTGAACCATCGATTCCAGAGGAGGATCCCAGCATCGAGCCCCTGGTTCGACGCATGAGATGCCACATCCATCCAAAACGGGAGGTCATAGGTCTCTTCCCTGCTGGAAGACAACAGGGGTAATTTTGCCTGCCACTGGAGCGGGCCCGAACAATTCAATCCTCCCCCCCGACGTAAGAATGACTGCAGCACCTGGCATTTCCGGGAATTGTCAAACTCGCCAAACAGATCAGCCCAGTGCTCACGCAGCCGTCGGCGGAGCAGTTCTGCGTGGTATCGCGTTTCTATCGAAGCGGTCTCAGGCGCTTCCACCGGTGTCAGCGCCTGCAAGCGAAATTGCAAACGAGCCAGATCAGATTCGGCACCGACATCTGTCAGCAGGCGATGACTTTGCGCGAAAAACTCTTTGAAATGCATCGGCGCACACCAGGGAAGCTCATGAAACTCTTCCCTCTCCAACAGCAGATATACCAGGAATGGAAACTCCCGTCCCGCCTTGTCCTGACTCGGTTTCAAGAGACCGATAAGGAATCGCCTCCCTTGACGAGGTACGTATAAGAACCCCCATGGATTCCCTTGTGTAAAATCCTTAGACCAGGAAGATCCCAGGCGCGATTTCGCGTGATACATCCCTTCGCGGAGCCATCGATCCAATTCATCAACTTCGGCCCCTGAGGCCTGACACCGAATAAATTCCGCGGACAGAGGGAGCTTTCCGTAATAACCAAGGATAGAGCTATACATCTGAGTCACATGAGGTGCTGCGCGCAGTTGAACTGCTCAAAAAATCCGGAACGGAATGGATTCCTGGCGCTCCGGCCCTTCACGTCATACCGAACCTGTAACGGCTTTGCATCCGGGGACTGCAGTTCCCATCGGACCTTGACCATGACCTCACTATGATCGGCCGTCTCAACCGACCCGGCATTCATAAGTTTGAAGAGTCCCCAGACATCTTTGTACTCCCTCGTGACCCAGGTGTTGCCCACCTGGACAAGCAGCGTGGCTCCGGCTGAGGGTGTGGGCCCAGGCCATTTCATCTCCCACCATTCTTGTGGTTCCATGCGATAACGCAGCGGTTGACCGCCCACATCCAGTCGCACCTCGGTGACCGTTCGACCGGCAAATCCCTGTGGCGGGTATGGATAGACCTCTAGGACTGTTCCCAGATCGGGAGAGCCTTTTGTAAAAAGTCCATCTGAAATAAATCTGGCCCGCTCCATCGACTCTAAGAACGCATCCGAAAAGGTCATCCCGATTCCGTTCCAAGCCTTGCGAACCAGCCGTTCACCGCTCTCCTCCATAAACGCCTTGAGCTCTGCCTGGTAAAAACGCCACAGGGTGCCATTGGAGGGGTGAAAGAAGTCCACGACGTCGGCTACGACCGCATCCTCGCCTGACGCGCGAAATGGGAACTTCCCTTCAATCGTCCGTTGACAGGCCTGAAATACGTCGGCGCCCCAGCGTCGATCGATATCCGATCGAGTTCGCTCCAGCACACCTCGCATGGTCATCAACCATGGCTCGGACAGCACTGCCAACATCGATTCACGCAATTCAGTATCCAGCTTCTGCAGCAACGCGTCCGTTTTAATGACTCCTTGCAGAAGGTCGTTGGGCTCTCCCGCCACAATGCTCTTCGCAAGGGTTTTCGTGTCCGGCCCGACGGTCTCCGAACGGAGAAGTGGTCGAAACACCTGATGCGCCTTTCGTAACTCTGCCAGATATTGGATAAAGGGAGCCTCCTCTTTCGCATCCTTCTGGGCCGCGATCAGGTTATGCATGGCGAGGAAGTGTATGGTCACCCCGCCGGGAAACTCAGCGGTATCCGGGTCTCTTTTTGTCTTCTCAAATTTCTTGCCGACGGATTCCAACCCTAACTTCTCTTTGACCTTTCCCAACAGGCCGGCAGCGGTGTCCTGGAGTTTTGCGATGCCTTCCGGCTCAGGCACGGTGTTGTGGTCGACCGCTTCCAATATTCTCATAACAGGTGAATCTGTCTGGCTCAGCGTTGAGAGCAATTCTTCCATATTCGCCGGAGTGACGGCCGGCCCGAGTTTCAGTGACTTGAGGAATGCCCGCCAATGAAGCACATAATCCTGAAAATACAGCTTCTTGATCCCCCGCTCGAGATCGACTTGTTTCGTATCAGGCTCACCAATGACCCAGGCTTCATTTCCTAGACCTTCGAGCACCCGCGTCATTGCACTCTGAAACGGCCCCTTCCACCCCTCTAAGGTGAACACCCCCGGGACAATATAGTCGCTGACCACACTACCTTGATGACTGCCCTGAAGTGCGGTTTCCACCGAGAAGGGGCGCAACGATTCGTCGATTTCACGAAGACTGAGGCCGTAGAGACGTTCCACGATGGGAATATCGCGCAACTGTTCCTGCACACTTGCCACGAGGTGCTTATTTAATTCGACCCGTCCCTGCTGCACTCGGGCCAGATACCTGGCATAGAGGATCATGTGCCGCTTGATACTTGATTGCACCCAGTCCGGAACAGCATAGGTCGCATACAGACGGCTCAGCTGCTCGCTCCAGTGCGCCGTCAGCCACCGCTCCAGGTATGCGGTGCTCACACGTTTGGGCTCACCCAGCATGATGTACGCCTTGAGCATGGCGTAGTAATAATCACTCGAATGCGCTGTCGTTCTGGGGACGTCTCCTGCCGTAAACCGATATAACTCGTCTTCCATATAGCGCTTGGTGGGAATGAGGAAGATCTTCTCGAACTGTCTCGCATAGACCTCCTGAAGATCGTCAAGAAGACGCTCGCCACGATAAAAACCCCATAAACGCAGAGGTGCGCCGTTCTGGGTATAGGAAAGAAGCTCGTCGAAACGATCGCCCAGCTTATCAAGGTACTCCGTGTTCCTTTCAAGACTTGCCGCATCTGTCAATGCGACGTCGGGGGCATTCAACGCTGCGGACAAGGTACTGCTGACCAGCGCCTTGTTTCCGACATACGACCATGCGAGTGCGACGACGGAGATTGCGATAAACACCGTCGCCGCGGCAAAGGAGGCAACACGCAGGAACCCCCGTTGCTTGTGTATGGTAGTCGTAGGCCCGGCCAGAAAGTGATCGGGAAAGATCACTTCGGTAAAGAGGTCCTTCAGGAAATAGCTCTTTGTCTCTGCCGGCGAGAACATTGAGGCGACCATCTCTCCGAGTCCGGAAGCCCTGCTGATGGCCCCCAGGATCCGATCAATCGGTGCGCCCTCCTGTGTCCCGCTCGTCAAATAGAATCCCCGGAACATCGGATTTTCCTGATAGGGATTTGATTGAAACAACACGTCCACAAAATGGTTCAACTTGTCGGTCGCAGAGGCGAGCTGGAGAGGAAACGTGAAAATATTGAGCTTGTACGGTCCCCGCGCGTTCACGAGGCGCGCGAGCCGCCTGGATTTCACGGCGGCGAGCAACTGATCAAACTCGGCCTTAAAGCGCACATGCGCCGGTTCCTTGGCGGAACTCTTGGAGAAGGTACAGCCCCAGATTTTCTCCCGTTCGGTCTTGGTCAGCTCCTCAAAAAATTCAACAAAGCCCCTCACCAAGTCACACTTGGTAAAAATGAGATAGACGGGAAAGGTGATCCCGAGATGTGTCATCAATTCATCAACCCGGCTGCGAATTTTCTTGGCATGAGC
Source organism: Nitrospira defluvii (assembly GCA_000196815.1). GTDB lineage: Bacteria > Nitrospirota > Nitrospiria > Nitrospirales > Nitrospiraceae > Nitrospira_A > Nitrospira_A defluvii_A. The sequence goes on along the minus strand of FP929003.1, from coordinate 1,883,446 downwards.
CTCTAACTCTTCTTCGCTGGCCTGCATCAGATCAGCGATACTGATCGCCGCAAGGATTCCGTTGATGGGTTTCTCCTTCCGACATCGCTTCAACAGATCGAGAAAGCCCAGCCATTCTTTCTGATCTTCCTCATGCGTGACATAGCGACCGGCCGTGTCCAGCAGGACGGCGTCATTGGTAAACCACCAATCGCAGTTTCTCGTGCCTCCCATGCCCTGAAGTCCCTGTCCGGATTCGCCGAGATAGGGAAACTGCAACCCGGAATGCCGCAGGGCCGTGCTCTTTCCCGACGCAGGCGGGCCGATGAACATATACCAGGGCAACGCATAGAGAGCCGCTTTCCCCTTAAGCCCCTTTCCGATGGTGGACTCTTTCAACGCCGCCACGCCCTTATCGAACTGGCGACGCAGCGCTTCCAGCTCCTCCTTATGATCTGCTCTGGCCGCCGCCACCTGTAGTTGCGCTTGCTGTTGAAGCGATGCCTCCAATTGGGTGGCACGGCGCTGCGAGACGAGATGGTGAACGATATAGAACACGAACCGAAGCAGGCCGATGACGATGATCACCTGTACTCGGCTTTCGACTGATTCCAGACCTATCTGGGGCCCGATCAACCACACCAGCCAAATCAGACAGACCACTCCGAACTCGATCACCAAACGCGGATGCCGGAGTATGGCCACCACGATCGACCTTATCTTCGAAAAGATTCCGATCACCCTCGCACCTCCTGCAAAAGGCGCTTCAATTCATGATCCACATAGCCGACATCTTGTCCGATCAGGAAAGACAATCCCGCGTAGAACAAGAGAACCAGGGCGGCGCTGGTCACCACAATGACCCAGACGGGGAGTTCACGCTTGACCATCTCAAGCAACTCTTCCGGACGCCGTCCCCGCGGCGAAAGCGGTGGGATCTCCCCGCGCTTTCCCTGAATTTGGCGTGTCAGATCTTCAACCAGACCACGCAGCCGTTCACGATTTTCCAGTTTGTACTGTCCCTCGAACCCGAGCATCAGACAATAGGTATAGAGTTCGAGCAGATCGGCATTGACCGGAACTCCACCTCGAATATGTTCCAGGCGTTTAAAGAACCCTTCTCCCGCTACAAATTCGCCGAAAAATTCATATTGGAGCGGCCGCGCTGCCCATTCGTCCTTGTGCGGCCAGCGCGAATTGATGAGCATCTCGTCAGTAAACGCGGCGACAGCGTAGCGCGCTTGGGTCAACGTCTCTTGCGACAAGCCGGCAGTACGCCCGTTTTCCTCTGCCGATTGAAACAATTGATGAAGCCGGGTACGCAGGCTCTCGACGCTTCCTGGATTAGTCGCATCACGGAGTTGTACGCCCAGCACCAGGAGATCGTTGAACACGTCGCTCAGAGAACCCGTCGTCTCGACTTGAACGGTAGCCATCGTTGCTCACTCCTTCGTGGCCAGCAGCTGCAACCGGAGCGATTGCAAGCTTTGGGGAACATGCAAGGCAACAATCTGCGACTTCTTGATCTCTTCCCAGAACACGCCTCGATCATCCAGGCGAAAGTATTGCTGGCCTACCCGAACCGGCAATGTCGCCGGAGGCCGCGGCGTATGGTACAGCCGGACTCCCGGCATCGCGGCAGCCACAATCTCTTTCAGCTTCGTCGGCGAGCCGATCCTGATGAATTGCGGCACCTGCTGGCGAATCTGATCCTCGCTGAGATCCCCCGCAGCCACTAAGAAGAATTGAGACGAAGCGAACAGGCGGCTTTCCGGTACTCGCCCGACCCATACATTGTCCCCGCTTGCCTCAAGTGGGATGGTCAGGTAGTGCGTCGGCTGGAAGCGGTCTACGATGGCACGAATACGGTGGTCCAGATCCTCGAACGTGGCCGACAGGTTGTCATGATGATAGGGGGGCAACTCCAGCGTCTCCATCGGACCCGCCAGCATCGTGAGGGCTCCAGCCAGCCGGGCAAGAAGGAGGTAGAGATGTTCCGGATGCACCTTTTCGACGAGACTCATGTGCTGCAGGGCCGGCAAACTGGCCACGAGCGAGGCGATGAGGTGATATTTGCCTAAATCCATCCCGATAGCTTCCAATATCCCCCGCTGAGCATTTCCATACGATCCGATTTGAGCAGTCAAGAGTTCAATCAGGCCGCGGAGCAGTCGCAGCAGATACGGAGAAGCGGAAATCCATAAACACGAGGGGATATAGGTTTCCTTCAGAGCGATGGCGCCGGCCTGCGTTCTAAGCAACTCGCCGATCTTCAGGACCACCATGTCGGTTGTTGGTTCGCCGGAAAACACAATGCGGAGGTTCTTTTTTGCGACCAGGATCTCACGCGGATTGCCGCCCGTCGTAGTGTCTTTCCGTTCTATGTAGGCCGACGAATATCGGGCGGCTCGCGATCCCGAATCGCCCTCCAACACACAGTTGACGCCCTCCGTCTGTTCAACCGGGACTGCCAGAAAGACATCCAGGTGATCGACCGAAGCCGGGAACAAATCGCCGATGAGACGCGTTTGCGGGGCCGTATCATCTTCAGGAATCCTCACGATGAGTCCATCCGGCAATACCCCATGACAGCCGAGCAAGGTGACTCGCCCGTTCGACAAACCGTCGTGATCGAAGTCCAGACGCAGCACACCGTAGCCGAAGGCGATCAACGCATGGAAACGCTCATTCAGATGACGCTCGTAATATTGGTCCCACTGTTGAAACAACTGGGGAGTGAGCAGCATCCCCTCACTCCAGACGACTCGTTGGTTGTTCTCCATCGTGATATCCGGCGCCCTTCCTTGTTAGTCCTTCAGTTTGATCGTGTGTTCATCCAGGACAAATTTCACTCTCGGAGTCCGAAACGGAACCCACGAGGACACGTCCGAAGACGTGACCTGTCGCCACAACTCCCCTTCCGGCTTGCGAAACAACGCCATGATTCCCAGGAACTGCACACCCTTTTTCTGATCCACCTGCAATTCGACAGAGGTCTTGGTCTCGGGGTAGACGGTGACCTCCTGTCGTTCGAGCAAGTCTCCCTCTAGGACTTTCTCATCATTTTTCCAGAGCGCCCGAAAATCAGCCCGCTCAAACCGCTCTCTATTTTTCAACTGATAGACGCGCACGATGACGGACAAGGGAGCACCAGATTCATCTGGATTCAGTCGGTGGGTCGGCAGAAGGGTCACGCGGACATCCTTCACCCCGCTTCCGCAGCCGACTGTGATCCCCCCCATGAGGAGCATGAGCAGGCAGACAGACAGGTTAAAGACTGCGTTGCGTCTTCTGAACATCCAAATACCCTTTCGCGAAATGTGGTGCCAGTATTTGCTCAAAGATCCTGACCTCTTCCTCGGTAAATCGACGATGCTTCCGTTTGAACTGCGCCCAAGCGCCCCAACGCTTAACGAGGCGAAAGGACGGAGGAAGTCGCAGGGGGCCGATTTGTAGAGGAGTGCGTGCGAGGTCGGCTTCAATTGCCGCAGGATCGAACTCTCGTAGGACGGCACGAAGACTTTCTTCGAACCCCTTGATCAGCCCGATTTGATGGAGAGCCAAATCGCGAAAGACACGTTCGAGATCCGCCATCACGACTTCTGCTTCCTTAGGATTGGACAGCACGTCGAGAAGATAGGCTCCCACCTGCTGTTCGCTTTCCGACTGCTTAAGTTGATTTGGCGCCCAATTGAGGATGCGGGTTGCTTCCACCTCCAATTCGCGGGCGAACTGCCGCCTTCCTCGCAATGATTCCAGCAGGTTGCCGAAGGTAATATGGAGCACTTGATCGATGCGCAGGGCGAACTGACCGATGAATCCAGGGGTCATCGGCGTGGGAACCGTCATGCAGTACTTCTGCGCAATAGCCAGGAGCCCCCGGTACGCGGCCTCGTTGGCAGTTGGAGGCGTACGCGCTGGTGGCTCAGGGCTCACCTCCGGAGGAGTCGCGGTCACCGGCTGACCCAATCGGTGACATAACGCCGCGCGGATTTTTCCTACCAGCGCCTCACAGGCCGATGCATCCTGTCCTGCCAAAATCGGCCGCAACATCGCTGATAACTCCGCTTCCCGTTCGAGCGTGGTACCTCGACTGAGTTCTGCGTAGCGACGACACAATTGATATGCCAGGGCATCTGCATCTCCGCTTTGAATAGCCGACCGTGATCCCTCCAGCACACGATGCGCGGTGCCATTGGTTTCTGGCCTCTGCCATGAAAATAGGATGGTGAAATCACCGATAAGTATCCGGTCTCCCTCCTGTAGCGGATACTCACGCTGCGGGACCAACGGCCTCTCATTAACGCTGGTTCCGTTAGTACTCCCGACGTCAACCAGTACACAAGCCTCACCTCTCCGCCGGATCTCGGCGTGACGGGAAGAGACCACCCTTCCCGGGTCCTCCAACGCCACGTCGTTCGAGGATGCTCGTCCGATGGTCACATCTCCTTGCTCAAAGACATGCTTCCGCACCTGGCCGCAGCCGAGAATCTCGGGAGGGTGAATTTCCAATCGTATAGCCATCGACCTAGTTACATACGCTCGGCTAACACGAGATCGCAGATCCGCAGAAGCTCGCGATGCCGAGCAGCGGCTTCAAACAAATCTATTCTCGCCTGCTCGGCCAAGTGTTCTGCGCCTTGCATTGCGTCATGTAACGCTCCCGGTAGAGCTGCCGTGTCTCTCGACTCGGTATTGCCACAGAAGCCAAAGCCTGGGATGCGTGACGTCAGCCGTAATCCATAGATCAACGCGTCGTACCAAGCGAATTCAGACAGGCAGTCGGAGGGTGGAGCAAAGATGTCTCGCTGCTCTTTTAACCTTCCGCTGACACGCGTGAAGCGAGTCCAGTGATCATCCGGCTCCAAGCCCTGAACGAGTGGCTCCAATCTTTCAAGTACGGCACTCAGTTCGTGCTGCACAACTTCGAAAGGCCGAGATGGATTCACAAGAAGGCATCGAAAGAGCAACGTGCCTAAACTATAGAGGTCGCATGCATGATCGAATGCACGAAAGACCTCTGTCCGGGCATCGGACAACACTTGTTGTTTGGCCCGTTCCAATTGCGACCATGCGACTTGTGGGATTGCATCAGTCACACCGCTGACGACCAGCCCTCGTTCCGCCTCCTCCACTTTTCTTGCCCACAGAGAAATCTTGGTCGTTCCACTCCCAGGCAACCTTAAGGTTATGTGAAATACGTCGTGTTCGGAAAAGTCAGCGAATGCTACCTCATCGGAAAACATATGGGCTCGTATGAGCCCGCGTGAGGCTTGCTCATCCACATCATCCGGAATACGCTCAACGGAACGAAGCAGAACCGTAACCGGAAGTTCACGCCCCATCGGCCATTGCTTTATGGCAGGCGCAGTGTAGGTGGGATCAATTTCTCCAGAGGAGACAAAGATTTCCTGAGCCATCTCCTTTCGCATCGTTTCATGGACCAATGGGGTTGACCCTTGCCCTTCATCTAGATTCACCGCAAACAACCATCGAGCCGGCAGCCACGTAAACGTAGGGTCGCTGGGATGCACCCTGATCTGTTCGGGGGTTAGAGACAAATGAGGACGTTGATGCTGCCGATAAAATTCAGCGGTCGCACGACAGAGGCAGGCAAACCCGCTGAGCTTTAACCACAAACATTCCAGTGGAAGCCGGACAGGATCATCCTGGAAGAGAAACTGCCGACCTACAGAGAATCTGGCTCGAAATGGAGGGAACGATTGCACAAGCTCAGGGACAGATGACCAATCGGCTCCACCTAGCAGGTCACAGGCGGTGTCCCATCGAAGATCTGGAGCCGCAGCTCCAAATAACGGAATGTGTGGCCCATGATTAGGCATAGGGCAGTCACCTTCCAGGACAAACGCCCACACTATCGATGCAGATGACTGGGTGGTCTGTGGCGGATCGGAAGGTAGCTCTTTCAACGAAAGAAATCAAGCACATAGATATCGAAATGGAAGTATTATCCCTAGCTCCGCTGAGATTCAGAACGGGTTTTGATCGCGCAAGCTGTCATGAAAGTGGGGGGGGAATAAACCTTCTACCCGTTTTTCCTTAGAGCAAATTTTAGTCTGCCCCGATCCGGAATGTACGGATCGTCCTGCCCAGGGTGCCAGTCGCTCATGTAGTTGGAAACAAATCGCGGCGTGACGCTGGAAATTTCACATACGAAACAGGGGAAGAGACAGGTACAGATTCTGCTTTGATAGCAAACCACTTATGGCCTTACACCGTCTCCTGAAAAAGTTGCCCCTTGCCCTGCTCGCGGTCTTGCCTCTGCAAGGTTGCGCTACCGCACAGGGAAATTATCAAGAGCGGCACATAATCAAACACCTGACGGTTGTGTTTCTCGACGAGGAAAGTCTTCGACATGAATGGCAAGTGCTCAGTGGCCGACAGGCCATCGTCTTCGCTTCGCAAACAAATACCGCAATCCCTGCTCTGAAATCCCTGCAAGGATTCTACGATTGGCCCTCGAATACCCTCTACTGTCCCAAGTGGAACTTTGAAGTGTGTGGTCACGAGCTACACCATGCGGTCCTCGGACAGTTTCACTCCGATTAGTCCACTTGGCAGCTTAGACATTAGCGCCCCAAAGCTACATCCTCGTGCATCGTCTTCACTCTTTCAAATAGGGTTTTAGATCAGACGCCACGTCCCGCAGAACCTGGCTATCGCGTTCCCACGCCTCCATAAATAGTGCGAACCGCGTCTTGTCATACAAACCCGGCATCCAGGCACTCATAAATAAATGCCCCTCAGTCGTCCACACCGCTCGCGCTACTTGCGTCCGCAGATTGACTCCATTCGCCACTGCATGGCGTTTCGGCACATCCTGTTCAGGGCTTTTTCCTGGAAAAGCTGTTTGAACCAGAATGCCGCCTTTCTGGTATGACACTACGATATGTAGCTTGGAGGAATGTCGTGCCCGTACACCCTGATCAACCACATCGCTTTGATATCCAAGAAAGTCAAGATGAGCAATGATGGGATCATAAGCGGAATCGGCCCGCGCCGGTGAGCTGGCCCACATTGCCATGGCAGCAAAAAAGACGATGCAGTGCCAAATTAGAACTGTCCTCAAGGGAGCAATCATTGCCTCCGTCCATTCATCCTGCTTCATGTATCAACAGTCTCCGAAATACTTATTTTTTCACGACCGGTACGCTGATGCGTAATTCGGAGCCGGGCTCGATCCGCAATAGCGCCGCATGTTCATCCAGTACCACCGTTGATGTTGTCCCCGAGGGTGCGCGAAATGGCGTGAACCCCTGAGGAAGCTGTACATTGGTTTTGCTCCCTGCCACTTGGATGGCTTTACCGTTGGATGATTGGAACGGCGCATTGAGATGATCGGTCAGGAGCCCGCATTCTCCACTCGCACACAATGCGTTGGTTACCTTAAGCGTATTGGCGGTGGCATCAAAGATTCCGAAGGCATCACTATTCAATCGCAAGATGGAGTTCCCCGTGAGGTTCAAGAGCGTCCCGCCGATGTTTAAGGTGCCTGCGTTCGCCAGAGAAAAGAGGTAGCCATTCACAGTTGCACTGGTCCTCGCCAGATTCAAGAAATTACCCGCGACATCCATGGTCTTCCCGTTCAGTCTGACCAACGCGTCGCCCGGAACGAGATTGGCCCGCAGCGACTCTTTGCTGGGCCCCGTCCCTGCCAGATCGATCAGATGCCCGGTGGCGGTGAATTGACTATTCGTTACTGTCAAAATGGGAGAACTTGCATCCAATAAGGCACGGTCCAACGCAAAGCGTCCGATGCCCGACTCTGTCGCCCGCACGACTACTGCCGACGTGGTTCGCACGGACGAGTTCTCGACCTCCAGTAAGGGCGAGATTTCTGCCTTTCCGTCTACCAGTTCTCGATGGAGCTTCCCGACGGTGCTACTTGCAATCTCCGGTCCGATCAACTGACTATCGAGCACGCTAAGCAGGGAGACAACAATTTCCTGTCCATTGACCACGTCAGGCTTTACGGAGCTGCCATCAAGAACGGCAAGAACACGATCATGGATTTCAAGAAATGCAGGATTCTCTTTGCCCACTACGGCGGCTACTGATCCGTCAAAGGCTGGTGACAGCCCTTTGTTACGAAAGAAGGTACTCGTCTGACTAGGTTCATTCAATGGTGGAGAATCTGGGGGCAACTCTATACCGAGCTTGTCGAAGACACGGGTGATCGCATTGGTGACAGTCAGTGCCGACCGGTCAGTCAATACGACTCCACCGGCTAACTGGATTGGTGAATGGGACTCTCCGTTACTCCTAGCAGTAATGCGCGCGTCTATAAAGCTATAGGATCCACCGCTTTGGGGAATTCCTGCATTTACGTCGCAATTGGTACATATCCTACCGCTGCCTAAGGAGCTAAAATCCGACAAGATATAGTCAGACACAACAGCATCTACCGGTAAGCGAGAGTCGCGTGTGTCTACCCCCAGGCCTGGAAAAGTCCCAGATCGATCAGGGACAACGGGTCGGGTATCGCCTCCCTGTTGGATTATGCCCGTTTGGAGTTTGGTTTGGACGGCAATGTTATCTTGATTATAGTTCTGTATCGGCAATTGAACATTCGCGTTTCGCACGGACTTAATAACGGCGGGAATTGTCGAGTCTGGTGGGTCGAGGAGAAATCCAAATTTAAGCACTTTTAAACCATCAACTGTCGCTTCGATTCTTGTGAGAAGCAGATCAGGAGATTCATCTCGTGGAGCGAGCTTCACCGGACCCTCTGCTCGCACGACTTGAGAGACACTGTTCAAAATCTGAAACCTTCCATCTCTTAACTCCTTGGTTTCGTGAATTACCTGTGGCGCTTCTGTGATTTTGAGCTCATACGGCTGAAAAGTGAGCTTAGAGGGATCAACTATAGCAATCGATGTATTGCCCAAGTTTGGAACTTCATATTCTTGTATACCTCTCGCCACAAGTGTACTAAGAGGCGGACGTCCGTTATGAGGAGCCTTACCTAGACCACCATCCACCATTAACAACTCCGAGGCTTTAAACTCGCTGGATTCCTTGTTAGGACCTTCGGTAAATGCCAATAGCCCAACTCCACCTCGCACCGTCACCGAAAGGCCAGACTCAACTGTAGGCCCAGCATCAGTATCATCTCCATCATCACCCAATCCGGACCCAGGCCGATTGATGGCTGCGAGCAACGCCGCGCTGTACGGGCTCCCAGTGCCGAATAGACTCGCGGTCGGATTGTTCGAATCCGGTGGCGGGGCCTGGTTCGGGTTCGTGCCAAACAGGGTCGAGATAATCGTACCGCTTTGGCCTTCTTTGCCCTCGACTGCCGCATCGGGGTCGCCGTAGAGAGCCTGTTGCAGGGCACTCACCTGCTGCATTTGCCGTTGCGAAACCAGATCGAGCCCCGTCTGGGGAGTTGCGGCATGGTGCGTCACCGCAAGCAACACCGGTCCAGGCTCGGCTAAGGCGCCCTCGATCCCACCCGGAGTTCCCAGTGCCCCGCCGGTCATCTGCACCGATTGACCTGGTTCGATGACGATCGGGGTCGCGCCTGCCGTCCGAGGCCCAATCGTTCCCGTCCCTTCGTAGACTTCAAAACGTTCGTTGAGGATCGCCTCCGTCTGCACTGGGTAGACCGGAGCATACGAGACCAGCTGTGCCCGTCCCTCCGACTCCTGCTTCCGTTCGGTTTGCCGAGGCTCCGTGCCCACCGTGGCTTTGAAAAGACCGCCTCGGGTCGCGAGCTGCGCGCCGGGCGTTTCTACGATCACGGTCTGCCCTTCCTGTAAGGCACTGGCCGCCGCCGATACCAATACGCTCCCTTTCGTGAGACGCACGACGGTATGGCCGTCTCGTTCTTCTAACGCCACATCGGACTCGCTCAACATGGTCACGACGGCTTGATTGTTGATCAACACTTCGGCGGAACTGTCGCGGGCTGTCCGCACCTGTTCACCAAATACAATCGGTTCACTAAACCGCACCGATCTTGTCGTCTCCCCCGCTGATACCGTGAGATCGCTTCCGCGAATACCTGACACGACGGCCTGATTGTGGCGGCGCACCTCCACCCCCCGTTGCTCCATCGCCCAGAGGAGTCCAGGCCCCACAAGGTGCAACACGATCAAGAATCCCACCGCTACACGAGAGCCATTGTGCCTGGTGATCATAGGTCGCCTCCTCAGACCAAATTGAGCCGTAGGTTTTCTTGACACAGAGTGCTTACCCATTATTTTTTGGGCAGCGGCACGCTGATGTGTAACTCAGAGCCGGGCTCGATATGCAATAGCGCCGCATGTTCATCCAATACCACAGAGGAAGTGGTCCCAGACGGTGCCCGGAAGGGCGTGAACCCCTGAGGAAGCTGTACATTGCTTTTGCTCCCTGCCACTTGGATGGCTTTACCGTTGGATGACTGGAACGGCGCATTGAGATGATCCGTCAGAAGCCCGCATTCTCCACTCGCACACAATGTGTTGGTTATCTTAAATGTATTGGCGGTGTGATCAAAGATTCCGAAGGCATCACTATTCAATCGCAAGATGGAGTTCCCCGTAAGGCTCAAGAGCGTCCCGCCGATGTTTAAGGTGCCAGCGTTCGCCAGAGAAAAGAGGTAGCCATTCACGGTTGCACTTGTCCTCGCCAGATTCAAAAAATTACCCGCGACATCCATGGTCTTCCCGTTCAGTCGGACCAACGCGTCGCCCGGGACGAGATTGGCCCGCAGCAGCTCTTTGCTGGGCCCCACCCCTGCCAGATCAATCAGATGCCCGGTGGCGGTGAATTGACTATTCGTTACTGTCAAAATGGGAGAACTCGCATCCAATAAGGCACGGTCCAAGGCAATAGGCCCGATGCCGGAAGCAGTCGCCCGCACGACCACCGCGGAAGTGGTTCGAACCGCTGAGTCCTCGACCTCCAGTAAGGGGGAGATTTCCGCCTTTCCCTTTACCAGCTCTCGATGGAGCTTCCCGTCCGTACTACTGGGTGTCTCGGGGCCAATCAATTGGCTATCGAGCACGCTAAGTAAGGAGGTCCGAAGCTCTCTTCCGTTGACCACGTCAGGAGTAATGGAACTCCCATCCAATACAGCGAGCACACGGTCATGAATTTTGACGAAGGCAGAATTGTTCTCGTTAGCCACAATTGCCGCCACAGACCCTTCAAATTCTGGAGTTCCGTCCAGTCGTTGGAAATAAGCCTTGGTGTTGCTTGGCTTTGGTGGCAACGTAACGATGCCCTTAGTGCCGACGACATTGCCGAAGGAATCTTCGCGATACGTATAGTCCCGACGGGTTGTTTCACTTCGAACCGAGAAAGATGACTTCTCTGTCAACACCACTCCTGCGGTAAGCTCAACCGTACGGTCATTGACTGAACCTACCGCATCAAAAATAGGTAATCCCGCCGACGATGAGCTGCGGGCCGAAATGGCTGCATCTATAAAACTTGCTCGTTCATCAAATGGCAATGTAGCTCCTGGTCGAGAAATACAAAAACTGCAGACCTTCCCATCGGACCTCGAACTGAAGTCGGACAGAATAAAATCCGCCGTAGCGCGGCCTTCCGTTGATTTGCCTTCAGTATCCAACAACGAAGAGGCGCCTCTTCCTTCCAGCACCGCTCGGTTGTCTTGCTTTCCTGGAATAATCACAATTGATGGATCAGGGAAATTTGCAGTTTCTGTTCCGGCTGGTCTGGCAGTAAGTACTACCCCGCGGTTTCCATCGATTGCTCTTGTAGAAGCGCTAGGAGGGTCAGCAAACGTAAATTTCTGCCCATCTTTAAGTTCTCCACCGCCACCGTTTAAGACTATGGTCGTAAGTCCCTCGGGAAGATTAAGGAACGTGCTCAACTTCGTAAGTTTCCCGGCACTATCAATAGTGCCGCCAGGCGAAGTGTTTACTGTTACTGTTTGCTTTACTCGGGATTGAAGATTAACCACGTCAAAAGTTGTATCTACCTGACCGAGGAACGGCTTTCCTGTTCCAGATCCCACGATTAGCTGACCGGTTGCAGAATCAAAAATCAAGGGTTTAATCGAAACGATGGTGACCTCATAAGGGAGGGCAGATAGTGCCCTGCCGTCCGCAGTTAATCTCGTGCCAATTGGATCAATCGTCGCTTTTGCAGCATCATTGATGGGAATTACCACGGGAGGAGATTTTACCGCCACAATATCGGTCAATCCCCGGGCCGCTAACGTACTAATGGGAGCACGCCCACCGTGTGGCGCATCGTTGACGTCACCTCCATCAACACTCAGAAGTTCCGACCCCCCAAACGCACTTCGTATTCTTTCTAATCCATTTCCCGACGATCGGCCACCAATTGTGAGTAGACCCAGGCCGCCTTCAACCGCGATGGGGGTCTCCACCAATGGGCCTGCTCTCCCAACAGCAATTACATTGAGAAATCCGCTAGAGTCAGTTGAGTCATTGACCACGCCTGCCCCGGAGCGATTGATCGCATTCAGTAGCGCCGCAGTGTACGGGCTCCCAGTGCCGAATAGACTCGCGGTCGGATTGTTCGAATCCGGTGGCGGCGCCTGGGTCGGGTTGGTTCCAAATAGGGTGGAGATAATCGTACCGCTCTGGCTCTCCTTCCCTTCGACCGTCGCATCCGGATCGCCGTAGAGAGCCTGTTGCAGGGCACTCACCTGCTGCAGTTGGCGTGCCGAGACTAGCTCGAGTCCCGCCTGCGGGGTCGCGGCATGGCGCGTTGCCGCAAGCACCATTGGTCCGGGCCCGGCTAAGGCGCCTTCGATCCCACCCGGAGTTCCCAGTGTTCCCCCGGTCATCTGCACCGACTGACCCGGTTCTATGATGAGTGGGGTCGCGCCTGCCGTTCGAGTCCCGATCGTCCCCGTCCCTTCATAGACTTCAAAACGTTCGTTGACCATCGCCTCCGTCTGGACCGGGTAGATCGGGGAATACGAGACCAACTGAACCCCTCCCTCAGACTCCTGCTTCCATTTCGTCTGCCGGGGCTCCGTGCCGACCGTGGCTTTGAGAAGCCCCCCCCGGGTCGAGAGCTGCGCGCCGGGCGTTTCTACGATGACGGTCTGCCCCTCCCGTAAGGCACTGGCCGCCGCCGACACCAACACGCTCCCTTTTGATAAATGCACGACGGTATGGCCGTCTCGTTCTTCTAACGCCACATCGGACTCGCTCAACATGGTCACGACGGCTTGATTATTGATCAGGACCTCAGCGGAACTGTCGCGGGCCGTCCGCACTTGTTCACCAAAAGCAATCGGTTCACTAAAGCGCACCGGTCTCGTGGTCTCCCCAGCCAATACAGTGAGAGCACTCCCGCGAATGCCCGACACGACCGCTTGATTGTGGCGGCGCACCTCCACCCCCCGTTGCTCCATCGCCCAGAGGAGTCCAGGCCCCACAAGGTGCAACACGATGAGGGTCATCACAATTAAACGGAAGAAAGGAGATATCGGCATGATCGTACTCCTCGGCTGGGAAATGAATTCACGGTCGCGAGGTGAATCTGTGCTTGACAGGCATACGTGAGTTCTATACAAGGGCATCGGCTTTCGCTGATATTTACCACGCTATAGTACGTAGTAATGCGATCTATATTTCGGGAAAGGAGGCTACAGTAATGGCTTTCCGAGGTCAAGGGACTCGACAAACGAAAAAAATAAATACATGTATTTCAGCAACGCTCCTTTTCGTGATGCTCATCGGAATGCAGGTGTACCTTCCAGGCTCTGCGCAAGCGCAGCCGTCGGAAGGCAACGTCTTGGTGGCGCAAGCAGTCCTCGCGTATGAATCGAAGCGATATGATGAAGCGCTGAACCTCCTCACCCGTGCCCGTACGCATGATCCACACAACGCGCGTGGACTGTATTATCTAGGCTTGACCCAGTTGGCTCTCCAGCACCCGGATGACGCAATCGAGCCGCTTGAGGCAGCCAGGCAACTGCATCCAACCGATGTGAATGTCCAGTATCAACTCGGCGTGGCCTACCTCGCAGCTAATCGCTATGACGAAGCCTCTCCTCTCTTTGAGCAGGCCTATCAGCAAGACCCCGGTATGGATAATCTCGGTTATTATGTCGGGGTAACACGCTACAGAAAGAAAGAGTACAAGCCGGCGATTGAAGCCTTTGATCGGGGCAATGTCACCGATCCCAATCTCCAACGTCTGGCGACCTTTTACCGTGGACTGGCCTTAGGGGTATCGGGAATGACACAAGAAGCTACTGCTGCCTTCCAAGATTTACAACGTAGTCGGGCGGTGGATCCGTTAACGCAGACGGCGATCAGGCTCAGCGAAAGCCTGGCGGCTCGGCAGGGAGTTCAACGGGAAGAACGGCGCCTACGCGCCAGCATCAGCGTAGGCGGCTACTACGATGACAACGTGGCCATCAATCCGGATCGTTGTGACCGCTGTGACCCGGCGGTGAGATCATTGGTTGACCAGTTTCGAGAGCGCCGGACAAATTCTCCTGGCGCCATCGCTACACTGAATGCAGAATATTCCTTCCTCCGTCACCAAGGCTTTGAGAGTTCTGTGAGCTATTCGTTTCTGCAGACCTCCAACTATGCAGGAAACTTGGATCGCTTCAACATTCAGAGCCATCAACCCGGACTCCATAGCTATTATCGAACGACTCTAGCCGACATGCCGTTTCAATTGGGATTAGACTATACCTACGACTATGTGTTTCTCGATTTTAACGGGTTTCTTTCCCGGCACAGCCCAACGCTCTCCGCGACGATTGTGGAACCCAATACGATGGTGCCTTTATTGGGCAGCGTCGGTCATATGACGACCACGCTTGGCCGATACCAAAAGAAGAATTTCTTTGGCGAATTCGATCCGCGATTCCCTTCCGAGCAACGCGACGGCTATAACACGATGGTTGGCTTGTTCCATTCATTTCGTTTCGCAAGTGATCGGACCGTCCTGCGCGTGGGATACGAATATGACATCGAACGAACGGAAGGCACAGCCTTCTCTTACAACGGGCATCGCTTAGAGGCCGGACTCCAGGTACGCCTTCCCTGGGATATGCATGCAGGCTATACCTTTAGCCTGCATTTCCGGGATTATCAAAACCCTCAAACGCTGTTTCTGGACAAAGACGCTGCTTTATCCAAACGCAAGGACACGCAATACGACCACTTAATCCAGCTGACCAAAGCATTGAGCGAACACTGGCTCATCACGGCCCAATTCTCTCACACCACCGCCGTGTCGAATGTGGCTATTTACGATTACACAAAGAATGTGGCGACTGGCTTGGTGACCTGGGTCTATTGATGAAATAAAGTCACTACCAATTCTGCCGCCAGTTTGTTCGTACATCGGATGGATCAAACCATGTGGTTCAAGCCACAACCGCTTCACGCTTCCATCGTTGCTGCGATTTTGGTGGGCTCAGCAGCTTTCTCCACCTATCCGGCATGGGGCGCTAGTCAAGGGATCCTTGTATCCGATTCCCACCCGGTCACAATCGAGCAACTCGCGCATGCCGATGAACTGAACCGTGACGCGCTCAGGCTCCACCACGCTGGAAAATTCGCTGACGCGCGGCCTCTTGCAAAGGAGGCCTTGACACTTCGAGAGGCGGCTCTCGGTCCGACGGATCCGCTCATTGCGGAAAGTCTAAATACCCTAGGGATTATCCTCCAGGAATCCGACTATAAGGCGGCTCGTCCTTTACTTGAGCGCGCCCTCAAAATTCGCCAAGGGGCGTTTCCTCCGGTTCATTCCGCCATCGCAGAAAGCCTGACCAACCTATCCCGTACGCTGTACGCCGGAGGGCAATTCGCCGAAGCGCGGCCGCTGCTTGAGCACGCGGTCCACATCCGGGAAACGGCCCTCAGCCCCACTGCACCCGAGGTCGCAGTGAGCCTCATTCACCTTTCGATTGTCGTGAGCCAACTTGGCGACCTTCAGCAATCTCGCTCTTTGATGGAACGAGCGTTGTCCATTCTGGATCCTTTGGAACGTGATGAGCCACTGGATCTCGCGATGGGACTCAATTATTACGGGAATATCTTGCGCCGGCAGGGCGAATTCGCCGAGGCTCGGGTCCCCCTGGAACGCTCGCTCTCGATTCGGGAGCGAATTCTCGGGGCCTCGCATCCCCACGTTGCGCGAACGTTATCCCGAATGGGAATGCTCGAGGCCGTGACAGGTAACTACCGGGGCGCACTGCCCCTATTTCAACGTGCATTGCAGATCAATGAAGCATCCCTCGGTGCCAATCATGCTGAAATCGCCGGTGATTTGAACGAAATCGGGACAATGCACCGAGCGCTGGGAAACATGCGCGAGGCACAGCAGTCCTTCGAGCGAGCCCTTCACATACAAAAATCCACTGTTGGCCCGCAGCATCCATTTGTCGCCGTGACATTGAATGCCCTGGGACAGTTGGCGGCCCAGGCGAATAAACCTGAGGAGGCCAAATCTTTATTCGAAGAGGCGCTTGCGATCCAAGAACATGCACTTGGCCATGGACATGTCTTCTCCACCGAAACCTTAACCTCCCTAGGTTATCTGGAAGTTCAGCGTGGTGATCTGAGGAAAGCGACAGATCACTTCGAACGGGCCACTCGAATCAGGGAAGCGTTGCTAGGCCCAACGCATCCGGACGTGGCGGCTAGCCTGTTCGATCTAGCTCGGGGCCTTCATGCGCAAGGCAAAATCAAAGCAGCACGTGAACACTATGAACGCGCGCGCCATATCACCCTCATGCATATTTCTGCAAACCAGAACTTGGATGAGGCCACTCAGGCTCGGGTATGGGCCCAACAACTGAAGGGTCTGTATGACTATGAATTGCTCTTAGCCACCATGACCAATAAGCCCTCTCTGGATACGACTCCGCCGACTGCTATCGCCGATAGCTTTCTCGTTGCCGAACAAGCTCGCGGCTGGATGATCCAAGCCGCCGTAGCGCGAGCCATGGCAAGACAGTCGATTGAAGGAGACGCGCACCAGCTGGCTCGCCAACTTGATAATTTGCGCCGTCAGCGACAGGTAGTGTGGACCAAGTTAAGCGAGTTGTACTCCCAATCAGCTGAACAGCGAAACGAAAATGAACTCGATAGCGCAAAGCAGGAGCTTTATACGGTCCAGGCAGCAATCGAGTCAGACGCGAAAGAACTGGACCGTATGTCGCCTCGCTATGCCGAACTTGCCTTGCCGAAGCCGGCGACAATATCTGGCACGCAATCGTTGCTTACGGGAAATGAAGCGCTCATCAGTTGGTTGACGCTTCCCGACCGCGTCTGCATCTGGCTGGTGCGATCGGGACAACCTCCTCTCTACCGAGAGAGTTTCATCTCCCGACCCAAATTGGCTGAGCTGGTCAATCGAGTCAGAACGAGTCTGACACCTGCATTCACGTCGTCTCCAGATGTGGCAGGCCTTCCACCGTTTGCCATCGATGCGGCACGCGAACTGTATCGATTACTTGTTGGACCGGTTTCCTCTCAGCTTCAGCAAATTGAGCATCTCATCCTGATTCCCGATTCGGTGCTTCTGCCCCTCCCGCTTGCCGTCTTGATACGCGACCAGACAGACCGTTCCCCCGAACAACTAGCGGACTTTTCTCGAACAGGGGGCATGGTGTCCGTTAAAGATCTGCTCCGTTATAAAGATCTTCCATGGCTCGGATCTGCCTATACCCTGACCGTCGTTCCCTCCGCTTCGGTACTAAAACTCTTGAGAGAGACCTCTCGGGTCCGGACTGCTCATCAGGAACGATTTATCGGGTTCGGTGACCCGGTACTCCAAGGCACTGGAGCTTCGCGCGGAGGATCCATACCGAAGCATCGAGGTGTGCGGGTTGCACGTAGTGAGCTCGAGCTGCTCAATCGCCTGCCCGGCACTCGCGAAGAGCTGCTTGCCGTTGCTGCCGCTATGAACGTGTCGCCCCATGAGCATGTCTTTCTGTCGGAAGAGGCGACGGAAACCCAAGTCGGTCAACTCAATCGATCCGGTCGCCTCGGCTCTGCTGAGGTGCTGTCCTTTGCTACTCATGGGCTTCTTGCTGGTGATCTTCAGGGCTTGACACAGCCGGCGCTGGTGTTGACTCCCCCCTCTTCTCCAACAGATGAGGATGACGGACTGCTTTCGCTAGAGGACATCCTTCATTTGAATCTTGCCAGAACGACTTGGGTGATTCTCTCGGCTTGTAATACTGCAGGAGGTGAATATAGCGGGGATAATTTAACGGGTTTGGCGCGAGCGTTTTTCTTTGCCGGGGCGAAAGCCCTGTTGGTATCGCAATGGAGCGTGGACGATCGAGCGACTCAGTTTCTCATGACCGAAACCTTTAAATACTATGCAGGAAATAGTTCGCACACCCCGGCGCAGGCTCTTCGTCAAGGAATGCTGGCGGTCATGGCAGAAGCAACCTCGAATCCAGAGCATGCCTACTTTGCTCATCCTTTTGCGTGGGCGGCATTTTTTCTAGTTGGAGAAGGACGCCAGTGACGATTCATTTCCTTGCCAGTTCCTTTGCCCAGTCCAGCGCCGCAGCATAATCCTCCTCTTTCGGTTTGGTACATTTCTTCCCCCGAACACCGTAGCTGACGGTGCCCGTGCGAATAGGACAGGTGCCGAAAGCCGTTCCAAACTCCACCACTCCTTCCAGCACCCGCAGGGTCGTTTCTCCATCTTCTTGCACCTTGATGTCGAATTCGGTTTGTTTCACTCGCGCGCTGGCTACCGGCGTTTCGACTTCCAATGGCTTGGGCCCTTCTGCGATCTTGACGAGTAACTCGCCTTTCTTGACCCGCAGAATTCTGATCAGGGGACGATGCTTCTCCCATCGAGAGAGCACCATCACCTCGGTCCCTTCGTTCAAGTAGACTTGAACCGCGCCGTCCAGGAGAATCTCTGCTTGGTTGCCCGGCTCTGTCTTCAGCACATCGAACTCATAGAGGGACACCGCCCCCTTACCGCGCAGGGTCTCTTGAATTCCATCTTTTCTCACAATGAGAAGCGAGCCGACGGCATTTTGCGCGGTTCCAGCTGCTTGCGACTGAGCCTCAGCTTTTTCATCCACGAAAAGCATCGATCCCCCAAATACCATGATTGCGAGGCCACCAACTGCAAGAAATCGAAACAGACGAGTATATGGCCTAGACGATTCATTGCACATGCTGACGTTCTCCCAGATAGGTTCGAATGCCGGTCAAATTCATGATCAGCGCTGGCCGTTTCTGATTGCGTTCCTTCTGATTCTATCGAGAGACCACAACACGAATCGGTTTCCGGCCTAACGGCACAGTCGCGAGGACCTGGCTTGTCGCCGTATCGATCACCCGGAGATCGTTTGATTTTGAATGTGCGACGTAGACAAGCGAGCCCACAGGATTCGACCAAATCCCGTTGGGTTCCTCTCCGACATCAATCTGATCCCGGATCTTGAGATTTTTGGGGTCTGCCAATGTGGTCACGACTTTGTTGAGTCCTCCGACGGATATATAGGCCAATGGACCGGTCGTGCCCTTATAGCCGAACGTAATCTGTTGTGGCGCCTGACCGACCTCCAACGTCCCCACGACCTTATTCTCTTTTGGATCAATCACAAACACATCGTTCTGCCCCGTATTCGTGCCCCAGATGTACCCGTTCGGAGCGAGCACAAGAAAATGCGGATTCGTACCGACTGGAATTGTCTCGATAATCTGGTGGGCCGCCACATCCACAACTGATACGGTTTTGTTCATACTACTGACGTACGCGAATTGCCCATCCTGGGAAAACGTGATGCCCATCGCCTGTGGAACGGGAATAACACCGAGGACTCGATATCCGACCGTTTCAACGATGGAAACAGTTCCGTCCGCAATGTTCGCCACCCAGGCATGTTTGCCGTCGTTGGTGATGGCAACGACATGACTTCGTTTTCCCGTATAGATCGATGCAACAGTCTGTAATGTGGGGGTATCGATGACCGAGACGGCACCGGAAGCAAGATTCGTCGCAAACAATTTTCGACCATCACGGGTCAAGGCCAGATCGTGGGTGGCATAGTTGAGGCTTTCGATCTCTCCCACCGGCTTGAAGGTGTCACCATCAATGACCGAGACGGTGTTCGAGCCTTCATTAGCCACATAAATTCGCGTCGAGTCACGCGGTGGCATGACATTGGAAACCGATGGCGTCTCCGCACAGCCCACAATAAGACCTGCGAGAAGGATTGGCCACAACTTGAAGGAAGCGACTGGCGAAACTCCTGTGATCCGTTGCATCTTGTCCTCCCTTCCAGACAGCTGCTGATGACATCAGCCGTATGATGGCTTCCTTGCGGCAACGCAGCTACAGGTACGCCTCACTCTTAAAAAATTCAACCACTATTCCTCTATTTCCTCCAGAAAAATAATTACACGTATTTCTCAGCCCTTCCGGGCAAGTCGCTCATTGAGAAACAAACCTACTTGCGGTAGCTTATGCGAATTGTTCTTGCTGCCGGCCGACTCGCCAAGAAGGGCAGGCAAGGCTCCGAGCAGGTAGCACCTCAGCCATACTTGGACAACATGATTCCTCATTCAGAGAACTCAGATCCACCCTGGCACGGCGCTGGGCTGAGCCACGTGGGGTTAATGCGTTCGTCCAACCAGGACGCATTTGTCGTGGACAACGGCCTCGGCTTATGGGTAGTCGCCGACGGCATGGGAGGGCGAGCCGGCGGCGATATTGCCAGCGCGCTGACCGTCAAGGTTCTCCTCGACCACTTTCAAGGTTTGAAACAACGCGGCGGGCCTGCTGTATTCAAGCAAGACAATGGCGAGGCCTCAGTTCAATTGCGCCGGGCATTTCAACAGGCCGACGAGGCCATTCGGGGAAGGGCGCGTGAGGAACCTGCCTTGTCCGGCATGGGCACGACCATCGTCGCGCTGGTGGTGTCATCACTATCTCCCTTACAACTGGTGATCGGCCATGTCGGGGATAGTCGGGCGTATTTGTACCGGGGCCAGGAACTTCGACTCTTGACTCGTGATCACTCGCTGGTCGAGGACCTTCTTGCAAGAGGCAGCATTTCACCTGAGGAGGTCGCGACGCATCCCCAGCGCCACATTCTTGTGCGTGCGTTGGGCATAGAGGGGCAGACAGACCCGGACATTTCCCAGCATGCCATCCAGCCAGGCGACATACTACTGCTCTGCACCGACGGCATTACCAAAATGCTGAGTGATCAGCAGATCAGCGCTCATTTGAGCCACGCGGCCCATTCACCGGACGAGGCGTGTAAGGATCTCGTTGCGGAATCCAATGCGCGCGGAGGGAAGGACAATTCCACAGCGGTGGTCGTGCGCTTTTTCTGAAACAGCGAGAGTAACAGCATGCTCGTGATCCGTCGAGACATGCGCAATTGGAGATGCCGGCGCATCCCCCTACCCTATGTCACTTGATTTCGAATCTCTCAGCTTAACCGAAATCATCCGGCTTCAAAATCAGCTGTCGGCTTTGCTTGCCCGGCGTTTTGAAAAGACTCACGCGCTTGCATTCAGCGATGTGACCGGCTCGACGGCGTATTTTGCTCGTTTCGGAAATGAGGCGGGCCGCCGGCTTCAGCAGCGACATGTCGACCTCATCGTCAAGAGCCTGGAGGGATCAGGCGGCCGCATTGTGGATACAGCCGGGGATGGAGTGTTTCTCTGCTTCCCGACTGTCGAGGCGCCGGCTGAAGCATTGGAATGCTTCCAGACCCTCCGACTGCAGGAGAATTCCCATCTGGCTCCCGAGCATCAGTTGACAACCAGAATCGGCATCCATTGGGGTGTCGTCTTGACGGATGGGGTCATCGTCACGGGCGATCCGGTCAATCTCTGCGCGAAACTCGCCGCCACCGCGCAACCAGGCGAGATCCGCATCACGAAACCGGCATTTCTCGAACTGACTGTCCAACGCCGGCTTCGGTGCCGGCCCATCGGGCCGGTGAAACTCGCCGGGCTAAACGAGCCGATGGAAACGTTTACTTATACCTGGGCTGATCCCCTGCGCTTTCCCATTGCCGTGGTCATTGAGGAAACAGGAGAACAGATCCCGCTACCTCCGCATCCGATCATTACCTTCGGCCGGCTACGTGAAATGAACGGGACGCACGCGAATGATGTGGTGCTCACCCACAAAGATCCGTCTCGGGCGCAGCAAATCAGCCGGTGGCATTTTGAAGTGCGGCGCACGCCGGAAGGACTGATTCTCCGCTCAGTATCGACTCAACATACTGAGGTGAATGGAAAAAGCATCTGCAAGGGAGAGGAAACGCCTATCTCTGCCGGGGCCGTCGTTCGCTTGTCAGATGTCCTGACCCTGCGATTCATTTCAGGCACCTCAGACCAAGTATGTGAAGAAGGCGCCGTGACTACGGTTTCTTAGCACTGCCACATAGCTCTGTGAAGGTCGCGCATTCCCGCCTGCGGCACGAAAGGACCGCTACTTCCGGCGTGGAGGTCCAGGCTTTTCCTTGGTATAGGTATCGACTGTTTTGCTGGTCGTGACCAACGGCACAGAACGATCCACGCCGGTCAACCTCGCCCCTCGACTGCCCTTCCTGATGTCAGACTCCAGGCGTTGGAGGTAATCTCGGCTTTCGTCGCACCCCCGTCCAGCATCATGACCGCTATCTTCGATCGGCACGGCGCTCAACATGGCCTTGATGGTTTCAGTACCAAACGGGTGCGTGATGAGGATGTGTTCCGGGTCTGCATCGCCCCCGAACGAATAGGTCTGTCCACCATGAATCAGCGCCTGGCCGCGATACACATTCGGCACCAGATGCACCACACAGCCGTCAGCCATAAAATAGTCGAGCTTGAGATAGGCATCGCGCTCAGACTGTACATACACGATCAGACGATCTCCCTCGATGTAATGGCCATCGGCGTTATCGACCCATACTCGCAACCCGTACCCCTGTGATTGCGGCATCAACGGGGTCTGAGCCACTTGCGCAATTTCTTTCGCGTTGGCTCGTTGCCTGATCAAATCCTCAAATGAAACCGGACTCAGCTTGGCGCTCACCGTAATACAAATTTCCTGTCCTTTCTTTTCTTCCTTTTCCACCCGGATCTGTTCCAGCATCCCCGCACTCACCGTGTGAATCAGATCGTCTTCCAGTTGAAGCTTCCGGACGGTCGATGTGGACTCGACGAACACACGGTGGTTGCGCACGGCATCCTCCTGCGCAATGGTCATTGCGGCTCTTTTGGCTTGAGCAGGTGTTTCGTTGTCGCCATAAGAGTAACAGCCCGCGCCACGAACAGTCTCCAGCTCGTGACTCAGTGCCTTCGTGTCTGCAAGGACGTTCTGAGAGCCGAAGAACGACAAGACTACGCAGAGCGTAAACGGTGCATAGGATCTTGGACACAGCTTATTCATATGACACCCATTACCCTGTCAACCAGCAAAGAGGATCGTTGTTCTCGCGCCGCCAATGGAGTCCACAAAATATAGACAATACCGCCCTCCTTGTCGAGGACTGCCGCGTCAGAAATGCACGTATAGCGGCCAGTGGTTCTTCTCATCCTCTACCTTGACCATTGCAGCAGTTGTGGCTTCCCGATACAATCGATGGCGCATCCAAGTGATGTTCCTCATATCACGTCATGCCATAGAGAGCAGGGACGCATGATGCTGTCGATCAGCGGGGAAAGAAGGAGGTTGCGTCATGGCCAAGGTGCTTGAGCCTCCAACCGTTCACCATAGACTCCTACCGACACTCGCTCACAGCCAGGCATCGTACGTGATACCCGAAATGAAAACCATGACGCTTCTTGCGATTTTCTTTGTCTGCATCGTAGTGGCCGGTCAGGCCTGGACAACCGACGCGCTCGCACAAGAAACGGTCACTCCCGAGAAGCTGATGGAGCAGGGACAATCCGCCTACCAACAAGGGGCCTTCAGCCAAGCCATGCAGTATTGGACCGAGGCCGGCCGGCGTTATGAACGGGATGGCAAAACACGTGAGCAAATCAAGGCACAAGTAAATCTCACGCAAGCGCTCTATCAAACCGGACATTTTAAGGAAGCGGGATCGATCCTTGTTGATTCCGGCAAACTCGCGGATCAAATTGGAGATCCGCTCCTCAAAGCCATTGTGGAGGGGCGGCTCGGTTCTGTCCTATTTGCCCTGGGGGACAATGAGCAGGCGTTGCATGCAATCGAAGAGGGTCTCGCTTCGGCCAGAGCACTCGACAATTCGGCCCTTGCCGCGACCATGCTGAACGATCAGGGCAACATTCTCACAGCCGACGGACGATACTCTTCTGCCGTGGCGGCCTATACCGAATCTTCCATCCTGGCAAAAGCCTCCCATCAACCGGCGTTGACAACCATCACCCTGATCAATGCCGGCCGAGCCACGATTCAGGAAGGCTCGCTCACCACGGCAAAGGCACGCTTAGATATCGCCGCGCAGGAAATCGTCTCCATGCCGGATTCGTTTGAGAAGGCGAATGCGTGGCTGAGCCTTGGGGACGCGTACGAAGATATGTTCCGACCTCGCCCCACCAATGTCTCGGCGAGAACCGATATGCGAAGGACGCTGCTGGCCGCGAAGAGTTCGCGGGGAGTTGAACTCCTGCCCGGGGCTGTTCCTCCTGCCCAGCCTCCAGGTGCAACAGAAACTCCGTCCAAAGAACCACCCTCACCCAAGGAGCCCGGCGCAGCGCCCTCCGTCCTCGAAAAACAGGCCGACATAGGTGAGCCGGCCATTCGGCAGGCAGCAGAGGCCTACTGGAATGCGATCCAGGTCGCGACAAAGATCGGTGATTCACGGAACGAATCCTACGGGTGGGGCTACTTAGGTCATCTGTACGAGATGCAGCATCGCACGGATGAGGCGCTGGACCTGACCAGGCGAGCCCTGCTCGCCGCTCAACGGGTCAGCTCTCCGGAGTCCCTATACCGATGGCACTGGCAGACCGCTCGCCTGCTGCGGAGCAAAGGCCAGATCAACGACGCCATTTCTGCCTACCAGCGAGCAATTGAAACGTTGCAACCCATCCGGTCGGAGTTCATGGTGGGCGGCCAGAATCGCCGATTTTCCTTCCGCGAGACGACCGGCAACCTGTTCTTTGAGCTGTCGGATCTGCTCCTGCAACGCGCCTCGTCAACGCCAGACCTTGCGGCCCGTCAGCAGCTGCTTGGGCAGGCGCAGGACACGGTCGAGCTCTATAAAGCGGCGGAGATGCAAGACTATTTTCGAGACGAGTGTGTCGCGACGGCCCGCTCGACGAGTACGGCGGTCGCCCAAGAATCCAAGTCCACCGCTATTGTTTATCCCATTATCCTGGCAGACCGCATGGAGCTGCTCGTGAGCATGCCGTCCGGCCTGAAGCAATTCATCGTGCCGGTCACCGGCGAAGAGCTGACGGAGGAAATCCGCGCCTTTAGACTCGGCCTCGAAGACCGTTCCAACAATGCCTATCGTCCCCATGCCCAGAAGCTCTATCAGTGGTTGATTCACCCCATGGAAACAGACCTTGCCAACGCGCACATCACCACCCTGGTCTTTGTGCCGGACGGGCCCCTCAGGACCATTCCAATGGCTCCGCTGCATGACGGCACGAAATTCTTGATCGAGCGCTATGCGGTGGCCACCACACCGGGATTGACGCTCACGGATCCACGACCGCTCAACCGGAAGCAGATCCGCTTGTTCTCCATGGGGCTGACCGAATCGGTGCAGGGATTTCCGGCCTTGCCCTATGTGGGCGACGAATTAAAGGCGGTCCAGGCTATTTACGGTGGAAAGCAGGTAGTGAATGAGGAATTTCGCGCCGGGAAGGTCGAACATGACCTCAATGAACAGCCATTCAACATGATCCATATTGCGTCCCACGGCAAGGTTGAAAGCGACGTCACGAAGAGTTTTGTGCTTACGTTCGACGACCGCATTACCATGGACCGACTGAGCCATCTCGTGGGAATGTTCGAGGCGCGCACTGTTCCTCTCGAATTATTGACGTTGAGTGCCTGCGAGACCGCGGCAGGTGACGATCGAGCGGCCCTCGGTCTGGCTGGGATGGCAATCAAGGCCGGGGCGAAAAGTGCCTTGGCGACCCTCTGGTTTATCGATGACGAAGCCACGGCCGAGCTCATCGCGGAGTTCTACAAGAATCTCCAAGACCCGGCCGCCTCGAAGGCCGTCGCGTTGCAACAGGCCCAGCTCACGCTGCTGAAGAATCCCGAGCGAGCCCATCCTGGCTTGTGGGCGCCGTTTCTGTTGATTAACAATTGGTTGTAGCTCGACCTCACGACCAGACTTCCTGCATCGACATCCTTTCTCAGTCTGATGCTCCTCCACGAGCATAGAGGGACTCTTCTCCCTTCGTTCCCCTTCCTAGCCAGCTGAAAACCGCCTGCTATAGTTAATGGAGAGCGATGCTGCTTGCGTGGCACGTGATCTCCCCTGCCGACGGAGCCGTGCGCTTCATAAAATCTGATGACCAATCCCTTTCCGATTGCCATGCTTGCCTTCCGCATCTCTATTGTGATTGGTCTGTTCATTCTTTCGAACTCCATCAGTGAGGCTCGTTTGTCTCTGGCAGCAGAGCTCCTCCCAGTAGGGCTGTCAACGACCGCCCACTCCTCATGGCCTTCCCTTACATATCTTTCCCCAAAAGAACGAGTCACACCAAACCTCACGGGCGAAGAATTCGGATACTTTCCACGGGTCGAAACCGGGCCGCTCGTGGCGACGGTGGAAGACAGTCCTGTAGCCGGCACGAGAGCGGGCGACATCACGCCTGCCCGCACAAAGAACGCCCTTCATTCAGGAACCGGAACCACCGTGCTCGGCGATCTCTACCTAGCCGACGACCATCCCACCGTGGCGGCAGAAGCAGCAGAGCTCCTGGCCTCGACAGCCCTGCTCCTTGATCGAAATCCGATGGCGCATCTGACACTGGAGGCCTATTGCGATGAGCGCGGGACAGAAGCATACAGCTTTCTGATAGGCCGAGAATGGGCGTTGGATGTTGAGCGTCGATTGCAGGAGATGCGAGTAGAAGAGAAGCGAGTGACGACGGTCAGTTACGGTTTACAACAACCAGCTTGCCAGGAAGACTCGAGGACCTGTTGGGAAGACAATCTGCGCATGAAATGGTCCATTCGCCTGCTTTCTCCGGTCACCTCACAACAAGGCTGTCTGATCCGGCTCAAACTCGCGACCAACGCTCCGCCCGGTGAGAAGGCTCTGCTCGCAACCAGTCAGCCGTACCTGCGTCGCATCCAACAGGGAGAACCCTACTCAGGGACAGTGTCCTCCCCTTTCCCTCGACAATAGCAGTACTTAGCAGCGGCTCGGGCTCTTTCCCTACATCACGTTGAGCACAAACTGTATATGCACCCCTTCATCTTGCATGCTGTTATGGGGGTTCGACACGTTATTCATCACGAGGCGGCGTCCCCAATACACATTCAGGTTTGCGACCGTGGTGATATTGAATCGAAACCCGGCACCCACGCTCGCCAACGTTTGCGGATCGCCGCTTGCACCCTTGGCAGACCAGGAATGGCCGACATCGGCGAAGGGACAGAACTGCACGTACGGAAACCCTTCACTGGAACTCCACACAGGAAAGCGGGTCTCAAACTGGTACACGAAGGCGTTGTCGCGAAGCAGCGTGTTCTCTCGATACCCACGGACGCTATATCGTCCTCCCACCGCCATTTGCTCCAGAGGAAAGAGACGGTCATTTGCCAACTGCATATTCAGAAAATTGAGTATCTCGATCCGCGATTCAAACCGCTTCAACCATTCCGCCTGCCCGAGCCAGGAAAAAAACTGACCGTCCGCCGCTCCCGGCGCGCCGTTCACAGTCGCCCCCAGCACATCAACTCCGGTGGAAAAACGAGAGCGTACAGAGAACACGGACTCCGCCGTGCGATGAGTCCATTCCTGAATAAAGCGGAGCGCCGCGACGTTGCCGAAGCCGTTCTTCATGCCGTTCACAAAGTCGAATGGGGTTCCAAGGAGACTGTTCGCGTTCTGCTCGTATTCGCCCACCAGTGCGATGGCCACCTCGTCATTCAGCGTGCGATAGACCGGCTGGCGTAGCGATAGGGTAAAGATCTGAGTCTCGCTTTTGATATCGAGCGGTCGAAACGGATCTTCCACCACTTTGAACTTGAAAAACCGGTAGCCGGCAAAGAAGGTGGTGTCGTATCGGTTGAGGGGAATCGCATAGGACGCATCCACTGCCGGGAACACGCCGATCTTCGCGGGGGACGCCTGCCCCGACGCGCCGAAACTCATACTCAGCACATCGCCACGGCCCGTAAAATTGCGATGGGCCACCGTCCCGCGCAATTGGTTTTCACCGACGGTCGGGTTGATGTAGTTGTTGTACTCGACAAAGGCCCGGACGGGGTTTGTCTCCTGCACCGCGACATCCAGAATGGCCTCTCCGGGAACTGCGCCCGGTTTGAGTTCGGCGTTCAAACGCTCCACCCGGTCGTCCTGCAAGAGCAACTGCAGCCGGTCCCGCAGCGGGTTCATGTTGAAGGGAGGCCCGGCGCTCAGCTCAATCCGGTCGCGGAGGTAGGAGGTACGAAACCATTTGGTGCCGTGAATTTTGACGTCACTGAGCCTCCCCTCCACCACCTGCATCGTGATCGTGCCATCGACCACGGCTTGGTCAGGAAGCACCGCACCTGAATTGGGATAGCCCTTGTCGATATAGGCCAGCGTGATCTGTCTTCGCAATTCCTCTAGATCTTCTGTCGTCACCTCCCTGTTTTCGTAGGGCGCGGTCAACTCATGTAACTCGGCTTGCGTCAGGACCGTACTGCCGATCACATGGATTTTCCGGACCAAGACCCGCAACACAGGGCCTTTCTCACGAAGATCTCTGGGCGGAGGCTGAACAGGAGGAAGGATGTCCGTAGGAGGTTGCTCCGGCCGTAAGGGCTTCTTCTGTTCGACCGGCGGTGGAAGGCCGGACCGACCGGAAGGATCGATCACAGGGGGCAGGCCGACCTGCGCGGAGCCCCGATCCGGCAGCAACAGGCCAGGAGATACCAACACGAATAACAGGGCGGTGCTAAAAAACCATGAACGTCCCCACCATGCCTGGCTCATCTTTGCCTTGTAGATGGCCATACCCTGAACATCTTGCAGGTGGCAGCTACGCATATAATCTTCTCAGCCCTCGATTGGATACCAAGCGGCGGAGCCCTATGATCGACATCCAGCGGATAGTAGAAAGGTCACAGGCGCCGGATGGTCGAAGTCAGGAAGCCCTAACCGGACAGCTGCGAGATTGGGCGATGGCTGCGAACCCAGGCTTGGAGACGTGCCTTCAGACTCCAGCAGCAACGGGCTCGGAATCAGGTCGCCCGGCTGCGGTGGCACCCCGTCCCGCGCCCCTTGCATGAAACTGCTGAATTGCCCGCCTTTTTCTGTGGCACAGCGTTGGCCATACAGATTGGTTGCTACCGCAAAGGCTTGCGGCAAAGGGGCGATGGCACCGGACAGTTGTTGGAATGGCGCTTGGATGTTGACCGAGCCACTGATTCCAGCAGGTCCTGCTGTCGCGTCGAGCACGCTCCCTGGCTCTTGAAGCACCACACCGCCGATAATGGTGATGGCACCCCCCTGACCTGCATTCGCCTTGGCCAGTATCTGGGAGTTGCCTTGCATGATGACAAATTGTGGGTGGGCAGTATCGATGGTGATATTGCCACCATTGGAGTCGGCTGGGCCGTTCACCGAGCTCGTGAGATTCGACCCGACGAGCCGTATTAGGTTGGGAGCCGTGAGATCAATGTCTCCCCCTGTCCCCTGAGCAGCTGAAGTCGAAACCGTACTATTCGCGATAAGGATATCGCCACTCGAAGTGAAGTTAATATTCCCGGCGTTTGCTGGGAGGGTAGCTCCTGCAGGGCTACTGAAGGCACTCCCGCTAGAGGTAGCTTCAATGGTCGAGCCGTTTACAATGTTTAATTCCCCTGCACGGATAGTAATATCTCCGCTACCTCCGGCTCCGCTTTGACTTACTGTTGCCTTCGAACCATCAAAAATGACCAACTGCCCATCAAGAGTGATATGGCCTGGTCTCCCAAATGTCTTTTCTCCTTTTGGCCCTCCGCTCGTAAGAGAACTTCCACCAAGGATTCGGATGGCCTCTGCGCTCGTTCCATCATCTTGGCCTGAAATGCTTATATTGCCCGACACATTCCCGGGAGGAAAACCCGATAGCACAGAAGTGTTGATCGTCGACGCATCGGTAATTTCAATATTGCTTCCTCGAAGATTGATGTCGCCTGATCCTGAGTGACCACTTGCCGCAGTTCCCACACTCTCTATTCGTGCACCCTTGAGGTTGATGCTGGGAGCGATTAAAGATACGGACCCAAGCCGCACGAATGGGCTTGGGCCACTACTGCCAAGAATGCTTTCGACGCGATCGCCTCGTGATAAAACTATGGCCTCATCGTCTATCAGCATGATGTGACCGACAGGGTGTCCGCCATTTGCCGTGGTCTGTATCAAATTGTTGCCTCCGCTCAAGATTGTCTCTGTCACATCCAGCATGATCGAACCGTCAACAGACAATAACCTACTATCAGACAGATCTATATTATGAGCCTTCACGTTGATATCACGACCAACTCGGCCCCCACCTTTGTCGTCGGAATACCCCTCCGTGTCCAATAAGGAATTGTTTCGAAGCGACACATGATCGGCACGAGAGTCCGCCCCTTCCAAGCCATGGATTTGAATGAACCCCGTTTCAGGAAATGGAAAACCCGGCATATTTTGGCCATCGGTAAATACTTTCGCATTGTCGAGTGTCAGATTTTTTGTCCCCAGTGTGATATTTCCTTGGTTGTTGGTCCAGATCGTAATTCCGAAAACCTTTTCGCCGGTTTGCGGCCTTGTCGTCTCAAACACTCCGCCTTTAAGCGAAATTAAGTTCGCCGCAATGTCTACCGTGCCTCCCTTACAACAGGCCACAAAGTCTGTGGGGAATTCAGTGTCTGAACCTGGGGTGGTGCCTATTTGCAGAGGAGCGGAGGTTTTGGCTTCGATGCCCGCAGTCTCCATGACAAATTGACCACTCCGGATAAAGATGGCACCTGCATCACTTATGGCAGAGCTCGTTCTTAAAATCGCTCCTTCTGCGAGTTGAATCATGCCTTGTTTGGATACGTTCACGAGATCAAGTGAGGGCGCCTGGCCTGCCTGATTCGGAACTACTTCGCCGGCTCCTG
Source organism: Nitrospira defluvii (assembly GCA_000196815.1). Taxonomy (GTDB): domain Bacteria; phylum Nitrospirota; class Nitrospiria; order Nitrospirales; family Nitrospiraceae; genus Nitrospira_A; species Nitrospira_A defluvii_A. The sequence goes on along the minus strand of FP929003.1, from coordinate 1,852,264 downwards.
ACACACTGGCTAAGTTGATCTGCCCACCTGGCACTGAAACAGTCCGTTCGGTGATAGAAATATCTCCGCCTATCAGAGAGATCGACTTTCCCTCGCTGACGGTTAGTGGGTTTCCGGATTGCACAGTAATAGGACCTGGTGGGCGCTCACCCAGAAATCCAAACGCCGTTACAGCGGCGCTCGTCAGTTGACTCGTCTTGCCCAAATCCGCATAGAAGCGATCGTTGCCGCTACCCAGTCGCAAATAGTCCGCCGTGCTGAAGTGCACCGAGCCGCCGACATTCAGCGAGGCCGTGGGGCCGAAGACGATCCCGGCCGGGTTAATCAGCCACAAGGCCGCAGTTCCAAACCCCGCTGTCTGAATCGTCCCGTAAATATTCGAGGTCTGTCCTCCCGTGACCCGGCTGAGAATGTTCGTGGTGGAGCGGCCGGTCTCGTTAAAAAAGCGAGCCACATTGTTCGTCCCGACGCTGAAATCTCCAAAACTATGGAACAAATTGGGTCCGTCGCCAGGCCTAGTCCCCCCTGTAATGATGTAATTTGGCCTCCCGGCAGGGTCGATGCTAGCAGGTGATATCGTTGTGCCCAACCCCGACGACGTAATCGAGGTGGTCTGCCCCTCGCTGACCGTCACCGAGAGTAGACTCATCATGACCGTCAGAACCAAAACTATTCGTAACGAACTTGGGCTCCCGTCCATGGGAACTCCCCTTGCTGACTGATGAGGAATCCAGCCTTCACTTCTACTCGCTGAATCCCCCGGCCTTGATGGTTCTGTCCCGATCTCTCAATCTGGCACATCAGCTTGAGCTCCGGCCCTGCTCTCTCCAGTTTCTCTTGGTGAATTGTCCAGACGGAAGTGCCACCTGACTTCACCCTTGCTTCCGAGGATTGCTCAGCCCCACATCCAACAGCCGATCCCCAGCTTCAAAATTCCTCACTTCGGTCCCCTGATCCTATTGCACTATCAATCCCTGTGCCGCATGAGCGATGGTCTACGAATTGATACGAATGAAAGAAAAACAGAGGGTTACAAAAAGCTCAGGAAAGTAGAGGCGATAGCAAGACGGGCGAGATGCTACAGAGCCCTAGTGTGCTCTGAGGCATGAAGGGGCACTTGATCTGAATCGAACTCTGAAGAAGCGAAACGGAACCTTTTCTCGTCACTTCGGCGGTATTAGATAGGCAGCACGTTCGTGAAATGCACGTATTCTCCACAGTCGGCCTGCCTGCGAAGGTCTTTGCATTCAGGCAACAGCGCCTGGGCTGACACGGATCATCAGCTCAGGCTCGACACCAGGCAAAGAGTGGCAGGATCGCTATTCACAAAGTTCAAAACCCAGCGGAACGCGGCGACTTGACCTGCTTCCACCGCCACCCGATCAGCCCCAGCATGCCAGACCCGAGAACTAAGATGGTACCCGGCTCAGGAGCTGATGATACGTACCCATCAAAAAAGACAAATTGGTTAACTCTAAATCCCGCAGAGAATGGATCGCCCGGATCACGGTTGCTTCCAGGAGAGCCATCCCGACCACGTATGGCTATTACGTTCTCGCCGAACACCAACTTGTCTACGAAATCGATGGTCTTTGGTAATGGTCTGATACCATCCCTGTTAAACTCCAGGGTACTTGCCTTTAGGAAATCCCCATTGACGAAGATGTCAAATCTATCATCAGCTGTAATCTTTGCGATCGCAGTGAGAGGCAACTCAGCAGTTTGAGGCAACGCAAACTTGTATCGGAAATAGGCGTCAGCACTACCATTGCTTCCAGTCGGAATACCTTGCATCCCCTGAGGCGACCACATGAACTGTGCTGCAGTCCCAGGCACAACGGTCTGTGGGGTAATAACGTTATTGGGGACTGGTACGGCTGGTACCCAAGCATTGTCATTAAACCCTACCGTTGTCCAGGATCCGGACGAGTCAAAATTCACAGGGCCGACAAGCCCTGGATTTGTGGCACTGCGCCAATTAGCACCGCTGACGATATCGAGCTCAAATGGAAAAGTAACCGCCCCAACTGACGCGGTCGAAGCTAGACAAAAGACACATGCAACAAATGCCAGTCTAATCCTTCCCATGCGCCCTCCTAACTCTCGCCATCGTTGGACTTTCTATCCAACGAGATCACAGTGTCATTGGCTCAGATGTTACCGCTGCGCAGACATTTATTAGCCACACCTCCCGACTTGGTCCGGGACGTGTGGCTACCCCATGCCAGAGAGGCATTGTGGCTATACCAATTCAGCTAAGATCTTCAACTAGGAAAGTTACCTGCCAATTCGGCGATAGCATGTTTGCCAGCACTGTAATTGGAGCCCATCCCTCTTGCCGCCTGTGACGAGAAAGATCGCCACCTACTGACAAGCATCAGATACATGAAACACCCCCGCACGATCCTCGGGCCATAGTTGAAGATGGGTTGGACTGACATTTCGTATGTTGACCAGAGCCTCGGTAGCCTTATTGCCCGCAATGCTTGACACTTCAGAGAGCGACGAACCCCGCTCAGGCACTAACCAGGTGGTAGTTTCGTCGAAGTCCAACACAGGACTCATCATTAGATCTCCTGGCTGCGGTGGCACGCCGTCCCTTGCGCCTTGCACGAAACTGCTGAATTGGCCCCCCTTCTCTGCGGCACAACGCTGGCCGTAGAGATTGGTCGCCACCGCAAAGGCTTGCGGTAACGGCGCAATGGCGCCGGCAAGTTGCTGAATTGGCGCCTGGATATTGACCTGTCCATCGATCCCCGCTGGTCCCGCTGAAGCATTGAGTTCACTGCCAGGCTCGATTAACACAGCTCTCGATGCGATGACATCAATCTTTCCACCGATGCCCGCACCCGCCTTGGCCAGCAACCGAGTATTTCCCTGAATCACTTGATACTGAGGAATAATGAAGATGTTGCCGCCCTTTCCCTCATTTGCGTTGGCGCTTATCTCGGAATTGCTGACTATGACAAACTGAGGGTGAATGGTATTGATACGGATGTTACCTGCATCGGACTCGCTTGAGCCACCTACTGAGCTTGTGAGCTGCGCATTTGTAACCCTGATCGTATCCGGAGCCGTAAGCGTAATATTTCCGCCCGACCCTCTGATGGCCGAAGTTTCAACAGTACTATTTGTAATGGCAATATTGTCGGACGATGTCAGTGTGATACCACCAGCATCATTCGTCCCCAGAGTGCTGGCCTTTACGTTGCTGCCATTGCGCAGCTCTATATTGCTTCCTCTGATCTCAATGGTTCCCCCCGGGCCCGCATTCGCTGAAGTCTTGATGCTACTTTTGTCCAAACTGACACTTTGGGAGTAAGTTCCTTTTCCACCTTGACCTTGAATGAGAATTTGTCCCCCTGATCCAGCCGACCCCCCTAGACTTCTACTAGTACTCGAAATCTCTCCCCCATTGGTCATGGTCAACTGATTCACATTCATGGTGATGGCGCCGGCAGCGCCACCAGCCGTCGTTTCAGTTGCCAACTTAGAACCCGAGCCATAGATAGTAACGAGATCACTCGCCGTGATTGAGATGTTGCCCGCGTTTCCTTGCCCTCTAGTGTTTGCTGAAAGGGCCGCACCCGAATTTATAGAGAGCGATCCGGCCATAATTGAGATGTCGCCGGCCTTCCCGGCGCATGACGAACCCGCCGTACATGATAAAGATGCCGTAATGGTCGCTGCAGCTTCCACGCGCACGTCATTTGCCTGGATGTGAATGCCCCCCCCAGTTCCGGCCGTATTTGCATCTGTGATGTCGCTCTGAAGAGCCCCACCATTGAGCCACACCATATTCGGCGCCGTGAGTATAATGTTTCCACCTGTCGCTTGGGTGGCAGATGTCGAAACAGTGCTATTTGTGATGACAATATTGTCATCGGAGGTAAGCATGATATTGCCCGCATTGTTAATCCCCTGAGTGGTGGCCGAGACCGTGGTGCCATTGCGCAGATCTATGTTGCCCGCCTTGATCTCAATGGCTCCCCCTGGGCCCGCATTCGCTGAAGTGCTGATGGTGCTATTGTCAAGATTGACGCTCTGGGCATAACTTCCTTCTCCACTTCGACCCTGAATGAGAATTTGTCCCCCTGACCCAGCCGCCCCGCCTAGACTACTACTGGTACTTGAAAGCGCTCCTCCATTGGTCATGGTCAGCAGATCAACACCTATTGTGATGGCGCCGGCAGTGCCGCGCGCTGTAGTGTTCACTGAAATGCTCGCAGCTGAGTCCATAGAGAGGGCGGGAGCCGTAATTGAGATATTGCCAGTATCACCGGAATCAGTTGTGCGGCTAAAGATCGAAGCGCCTGACATGCTGACATGATCGCTCGCGCTAATTATTAACGAATTTCCATCTATAGTAGCTTCACGCGTAGCAGCTGAAATGAGGGTTCCCGGAGTTATATTCAGCGTTTTGGCCTCGATGTCGATGTTGCCAGCCTTGCCTCCTGAAACAGCATCCGCCTTTAACACGGCATTGTTTCCAAGCGTGACTGTTCCCACCAGTGCCCCCCCTCTGATCAACACAGTACCTTCCGCCGTTGTTGGCTGCGTCCCACTCCTGGTTTGACCGGATGCCACCACATCGAGGCCCGGAGATTGCCCCACAGGGTTCAAGAAGGCTTCTGCCGCGGATTTCACACTCGCAACATTTATCTGTCCGCCTGGGGCGGAAAGAGTCCTTCCTGTGATTGAGATATCTCCGCCTATCAGGGAAATCGCCTTTCCTTCACTGACGGCAAGCGGATTTCCCGCTTGCACAGTAATAGGACCTGCCGGACGCTCACCCAAAAACCCAAATGCCGTTACCGGAGCGCTCGTCAGTTGGCTCGTTTTGCCCAAATCCGCATAGAAGCGATCATTGCCGCTGCCGAGCCGCAGATAGTCCGCTGTGCTGAAGTGCACCGAGCCACCGACATTGAGCGAGGCCGTGGGACCGAACACGATGCCCGCCGGGTTAATCAACCACAAGGCTGCGGTTCCAAACCCGGCTGTCTGAACCGTTCCGAAGATGTTCGAAGGCTGGCCTCCCGTCACCCGACTGAGAATATTCGTGGTGAGCAGCCCAGAGTCATTTCCAAAGCGTGCAATGTCATGCGTACCGACACTGAAGTCGCCAAAGCTATGGAAAAGGTTCGTGCCATTGCCCGGTCTGGTTCCCCCGGTAATGTCATATGTGGGCACGGGCGCCGCACCATTCAGGGTGACCTTCGTGCCCAGACCCGACGATGTAATCGACGTGGTCTGCGCCTGGCTCAGCGACACCCACAACAACAGCCCGATCTGGACGCTCAGCAACCACACCGATCGCATGACATACCACCGCCTGTCCATGGCAGTCTTCCTTCTAGATCTCGCAGGAACTCCTTTCCCCCGTGGGGTTTTCTTCATCTCTGGATGAGCTTCAGTTGGCAATCACGAGGCAGACCAGAAAATCGAGGCGGTCACCCTGCCACCGTATGCTTACCCTTGGTGTCAACCACCGCATTACGGCAACGGCTGAATCGTCACCGTGCCGTTGGTCCCGCCCCCACTGAGCGACTGAGCCTCCACGATACTCGCCGCATCGGGGCGGAACTCATTCGTCTGAATCGTGATGCTGCCCCCGGAACCGTTGCTGGCGTTACTGACGATCCGTCCGTTCTCCACGCGAACCGTGTCTGAAGTGATCGCGATGCTACCGCCCACCGAAGCGGCTGAACCTCCCACTCCAGCACTGACGATGCTGTTTCTCAGTCGAACACGATCCGGCGCCGTGATCTGAATCGTACCTCCATGGCCTTCTCCCGTTTGAGCCACGATGGAGCTGTTCTCACCCACGACGCTGGTGCCAGCCTCGACGGTGAGGATTCCGGCAGGGCCGATGCCATTATTATTGACGGTCAGTCGGCTGCCATTGAGCACACGCACGGCCTCTCCGGCACTGATTTGTATCTGTCCGGGCTGACCTTCGATGGGCTCCGCCGTGACGAGGCTGCCATCAACGAGGACATTGCCCCCGGCATCAAGGACGATCTGGCCTGCCGGCCCTTGCCGGAGATTATTTGCACTCACCACCGTCCCGTTGACGAGCCGCACCGCGTCACCGGCAGACACCTGAATCTGTCCCGCTTCCCCACGTCTCGCCTCGACGGTCAACCGGCTTCCGTCCACGACGACATTCCCACCGCCATCAATCAGGATGTTGCCGGCGTTCCCGGTCGTCCTATTCTCAGCAGCTAGAACCGTGCCGTTCACAAGGCGCACCGAATCACCAGCCTGGATACTGATGTTGCCGGCCGTCCCACCCCCAGCTAAAATGGAAAGTCCCGTCTCAACACGGCTCCCATCCATGCGAATCGTCTCGTTGGCCTTGATGGCGACGGTCCCTCCGGCAGTCATACCGTTGGCATTGATGCCGCTATCGTTGATGACGACTCGGTTGGCCTGGATCGTGACTTCTCCTCCCGCCGCCGGTATTGGTATCGGATTGCTGCCACTCACATCGAGAGCGATCGGGCTATTTCGTAGGACCACGCTGTCCGTTGCGTCAATCGCGATCTTGCCGCCTCCTTCTACCCCCTTTGCAGAGACCCTGGCATTGTCCAGAACGAATTGCCCCGCCTGCATGTTCACTGTTCCACCCTGCGCACCAGCTGTGCTGACCAGGCCTCCTTCAAGACGGAGCTGTTCCAGCGACTGGATCATGATGTTCCCGCCAGTCAAATTGTCGGAATAGGCTGACAGCGTGCTCGCTTGACTCACAAAATTCTTCCCGGAGTCGATCACGATGTTTCCGCCATTACCAGGAGCGCGGGGGCCGGAAGGGGCGCCTTCAGCCAAGACCTCCGCGAAGTTGAGACGCACGGTCTCGCCTGCCGTGATGGAGATATTGCCAGCGTCTCCTCCTGGATTTCCAAAGGGGGAGGCATTCCCGCCACCACTCACATCAATCTTGCTGTGGTCAATACTCACATTTTTTGTGGCAGTGATGACGATATTGCCACCCCCTGGCTCGACGGCTCCCACGGTAGTCAGTTCCGAACCATTTTTCATCTCGAATTGGTTTGCCTGGATGGCGATCGACCCTCCCCCAGAAGCCCCACAGCATGGAATGTGCCCCGTCGTACTGACGTGGCTTCCGTCCAAATTGATCACCGGTGCACTGAGGGCTACAAAACCCTGGTTTGTCCCAGGATCACCAAACACATTATCCACTTCCACCGTGCTCTTGGTCAGGCGAATGGCCTGACCGGCCTCAAGGGCAACCGTGCCTTGGTTGAACCCACCGCCGTTACTGACAATATGGCTCTCGTTCGCACGAATAGTGTCACTCAGCTGGAGGGTGATATGGCCGGCACCGAATTGTTGAAACGCAGCTCCGGGGTCGATGGAAGCACTAATAGTGGACTGCTCCATGACAAGCTGTCCCCCGCGGATCACGATAGTACCGCTGGATGAATTGGGAATGCTCGAGTCTCCAGTCAAAACCACTGAATTAACCATCCGGATTGTCCCTGAGGTTGGTGGGGTGACTCCGCTGACAGTCCCTGTTCGCACCTCTCCTGCTACGACCATACTCACGAGGTCAATTCCACCCGGTGCCTTAAGGTTCGCTCCGGACAGGGAGATATTCCCGCCCACCAGGGAGAGGGCCCTATGAGGTTCATGGGCTGTAGGATCTTGTTCGTGCGTGTTCAACGTCGCCCCCTGCACGGTAATAGGACCTGCCGGACGCTCACCCAAAAATCAAAAAGCTGTGACCGGTGCGCTCGTCAATTGGCTCGTCTTGCCCAAATCTGCATAGAAGCGATCGTTACCGCTTCCCAGCCGTAGATAATCGGCCGTGCTGAAGTGCACCGAGCCGCCGACGTTCAACGAGGCCGTGGGGCCGAACACGATGCCGGCCGGGTTAATCAGCCACAAGGCCGCACTTCCAAACCCTGCTGTCTGAATCGTCCCATAAATATTCGAGGTCTGTCCTCCTGTTACCCGGCTCAAAATATTCGTGGTGGGCAGCCCAGAGTCATTTCCAAAACGTGCGATGTCATGCGTACCGACACTGAAGTCGCCAAAGCTATGGAAAAGGTTCGTGCCATTACCGGGTCTGGTCCCGCCAGTAATGTCATATGTGGGCACGGGCGCCCCGCCATTCAGAGTGACCTTCGTGCCCAACCCCGACGACGTAATCGAGGTGGTTTGCCCCTCGCTGCCCGTCACCGAGAACAGCAGGGATAGACTCGTCATCACTGTTAGAAGGAAGAGTGGTCGTAACGAACTTGGGCTCCCATCCATGGGAACTCTCCTTTCTTCCAGATAAGGCATACGACACGAGTTGATGCCCTATGATTGATCCGACATCGTTGTCCCAGACGGACTTCCACGCCAGATTTATGAAAACTTATCTATCAATACCCGTGCCTCACAAGAGCAGAGTCGGCATTGCGAAAAATAGTGGATAAACAGACGATCGCGGGACTGTTCAAAGAGGAGAGCAGGAGCGACTCTGGGCAAGATGCTACAGATGAGGAGTGAGGCTCTGAGGCAGATAGGGACAACTAATTTGAACCGAATCGAACCCTCAAAAAAAGAATGGAGCCTTTGCTCCTCACTTCGCCAATGTTAAACAGGCATAACATTCGTAAAATGCACGTATTCTCCACAATCGACCGGCCTGCGAAGGCCGCTGCATCCGACCAGCGATGCCACGGCAGAACCCCTCAACCGCTCAGGATCGACAGCCGGAAGAGAACTCTCAGGTCGAGACGCCTGCTCGAAGGCAGGAAGTCCGAGACGGATCGCGGCAAAACTTGAGGTGGACTGCGAACCCTGACGACGGTGCCGCGTCAAGCTCTCGCATAAGCGGGCTCGGAATCAGGCCTCCTGGTTGCAGTGGCATACCGTCTCGTCCCCCTTGCACGAAACTGCTGAATTGGTCGCTCTTCTCTGTGGCACAGCGCTGGCCGTATCAACGAAAAACGGTTGCCTCTCGGACTGGTGCAGACCGATGCAACGAGGCGAGTCTTCCTGAGGCGCTCGACGTGCTGCTCTTGACAAGAAGATACCAATCCTATTCCATGCCAGGAATGCGGCAGCTGCATCACGCCGAGAAGCAGAAGTCCTCTGATCCCACACTTCGGAACATGACATGCACGATTGCGGCAAGATAAAGGACGATGAATCCATGGCCACGAAAAGACCAGCCCTCCCCACCATGACGCCTCGATGGGGCCGGATTCTGCTTGCTGTGGCAGCAGTAGTCGTAAGCTGGGCCCTGCCGGGCCAATCTGCCTTGGCGACTCCACCGCTGGAGACTGTTTCCGGAACAGGCTGCTACAGTTATGGTGACAACCAGACCCCCGCCCTGGCCAAGCGAGCGGCCCTGGCCCTGGCTCAGGAGCAGGCGGTCCGCACCCATCGAGTGTTTGTGCAATCCACGTCTACGGTGAAAAATTTGCGGTTGGAGGATGACATCATCACGACGGCCAGTTCAGGCCTGCTCGAGCAGATCCACGTCGACAAGCAGGAGCAGAAGGGGCAGGAAATCTGCGTCTCGATCACCGCCAAGATCAGCCCCGTGAAATTCGATGAAGTGATCCAACAGAAAGCGACCGCGAAGCAGGTTGCGGACGCGGCGCAGATCCCCGTGCTGACGGAGGGCTCCTCCTTCGACTTGCAGCTCTGGACGAACAAACCGGCAGGTGAAGTCTATACAGAGGGCGAGGAGTTGGAAATTTCCGTTCGCTCGAACCGCGATGCGTTCTTAAGAGTCGACTACTACCAGGCAGACGGCACGGTCGTGCACCTGGTCCCGAACCTTTTTGTAGACGACGCTTTTGTACAAGCGAATAAGACCTACACATTCGGCGGCAGGCATGCGCGCTCGGGGTTCCGCATCACCGGTCCGTTCGGTGCCGAAACCATCAAGGCGGTGGCGAGCACCCGCGCCCTCGATGCCCTCTTGGCTTCAGAGAAACCTGTCGAAGAGAGCCAGGGTTATCTGAAGAACTTTCACGCCCAGATGCGGGGGGTCGCGCTCGTGGCCAACCCTGACCAGCCGGCTCAGTGGGCGGAAACAGCCTTCGGCCTGACCACCGTCAGCAAAGGCGCCTTGGAGCAGAGCCGATTTCTCTCTGGTATTCGTGGGAACCAGTGATACCTCGATCTTTTGTCTAGTCGTTGCACCGCGTGACTATCTCAAAATTGCTTCTTAATATGGAACAGTAACGGGATCAACAGATGACGGATTCTGAAGCACAGGGATCGATAGAAGGGGAGTAATGTTCGTGAAAGCTTGGGAAGTAGTCGGATCCGTATAGGTGGCTGAGGTAATCTGTGGATTGTTGCGATCCCCTGTAATTGTTAGGACTAGATCGCCAGTGTAATGATTCTGTATCCGGATATACCCGCTATTCCCCCCAAATCGTCGATGGTAGTGTGATGGGACTGTAACCCCAGCCATATTATAGAGTTGCTTTGAGGAGTTACCTGCACCTGAGCAAAACACGCCGCTAGATGGATAAATCTTGGGGTTGCTGGTTCCTGCGTTGGTCTTCCACCAGCCTAGCTCTATGTAAATGTCATAATGAGGTGCCCTCAGCGTTGTAATGAGATTATTCGGCATGTTTTGGGCATTGGGACCAATCTCATACAGCTTGATCGGCGCACTTGTCGCCGCTGCTGCGGTCGTTGCACAAGTGCTGTCCACCGGCATCTGCTCCGCGTCGTTGCCATTCGTTAGTTCGGTCGCTGGAGGGGATGTTCCCGGATGAGCAGGGTCATGGACTGGTGCGATACGTAGCCGCAAAATATTAATATCTTGATAGTTACCCACATTGCTATTGATGTTGTTGATAATTACCAAGCGTGAATCCAGAATATTCACTGAAACCGTATCGCTGTCCTTATAGAAGACAGGATTGGCAGGATCCGCACCTGGCAGCGCGCCATAGAAGGCCCTTACACGGTATTGATAGGACCCCCTTTTCTTTGCGAAATCAGGGAGATCAGCAGATGGGGCACTCTTCGACGCCCGATCATTCTGGATTCCCCCGGATCCAGCGGATGTGGCAAAAATATTCGCGAGAGTGATGTCATCCTTCACCACATGCCAAGTTCCCCCTCCATCGGTTGATTCTTCGAACGTGTAGCCATCGTTGGGATGTGGAACCACCTCGCTTGTCCAATTCCCGTTCCAGGAAGCCCTGAGAAATCCCTGGGCCAACTGGGTGATGGTCAGGGTGGGTTTGTTCACAGCTGCCAAGTCTTTATAGAGACTTCCCGCATCGACACACTCGTTATAGGGTAGTGCCGGAAACGGGACGGGAGTGGTGCCGCTCGGCCATACTCCGGTGTTGATCACCTGCGTCATCGTGATTACATTAGCCGTACCTGATTGATAGGCGATCAACCGGACGTTGGTATTCTCTGCTAGCCGGGTCACGGCATGGAGAGTATCTCCACTAGGATTCGAGACGACCCTCGTGATATCCGGAGTGCCTGAGCCGAGAAACGATATGACGAGATCAAAACTGGCCGGCAGGCTATTACTACTAAATTTGAGACAGCGTGGGCGAAGCTTCTCCTGGTCGATGTTGACCCAGGAGAAATGAGCCAATTGTGCAATGTATGCATCTTTAGCGGCATTCAAGGTGCCGGCTCCATCTATGTACCACCATCCCCGTGTTTCGTCGTAAAACATAATCGGGATGGTTGGGTCGGGCTCTTTCCCTTGCGCCTTCATGAAATTGAGTCTCGCCGGATCGATGGGGATGGTCATCGTTGCGGGAGAGCCTGCCTTTGGCTGATAGTGCTTCCCGCCTGCGGTCACGGTGATTGATCCGGCGCCAAAACTCTCCATAAAGGCATACTGCCCCGTTCCATCCTCTCTTCGCACAGATACTCTCCTATCGGTATCCGAAGCGGGAAGAAACACCGTGAAGTCACCAGGCATTCCGTCCGGTGCATATAGATCCGCGGTTGCAAGGGACAGGCTTACAGGACCAGACGGTGGCTTTCCGCTTTCATCGACGAGCGAATTGGCAGAAATTGAAACTGCCACGCCAGGGCTACATTGTTTCGGCTGATTGAACAATGTTCGGAGTTCTTCGAGTTGAGAGCCGGAAGGCCGATTACTTCCAATGAGCACGGACTTCCAATCAATCTGGGCCCGACTACTAAGTGAGCCTTGACAGCCTTTGATGCTTAACTCGTCTTTAAAGGCAATATCGTGGGTAGGATCAACCTCCGCCACTGTTGCCCGAGTTAGGGAGTAAGTTCGATTCTGAACACCAGCTTCCGCGATGCGTGAAAGGGGAGCAAATCCATCTTTATGGATGTTCAGAATATAGCGTGAGCCCACACTAACCGGCAGCGCGAATGAACCATTCCCATCGGACTTGGTTGTTGCTCCATTAACTTCGACAATGGCGCCATCGACCGGACCACCTAGGGTTGAGACAATCTTTCCAGAAAAGATAACAGGAGGCCCCGGAGAAACTCTGACAGGAGCGGATGGACGGCTGATATCGCAAACCCAACAGAAGAAGGAACAGCCTGAAAGCGATATGCTCATGCCAAGCGCGATAACTGCAGCCAATAGAGTTTTCATAACGCCTCCATTCATCCCTACTGCTAGAACACGGCGTTTACAGCAAAAATCGGCCCATAGGTGAGGTCATGTAACGGATGCTGATTGGTCCCTGCCGGAGGTGCTCCCCCCGTTGCCCCTGCCCCAAAATTCTTTTGAACGATCTGTGCCCGGAATCCAAGCTGTAGCTCAGTGCCGATTCTCCAAACTCGTGGCCCAGTGATTGAGACTCCGATTTCATTCATCCAGCCTTGCGCAGAATTTGTATCAGCAATGAAATTTGGCGGAACCTGAATGCCGCGAAACTTTAGTTGGGCATAGGCCAAGTTGCCGTAGAAGGAGACTCTTTCCGACATCGGAACGTTTGCAAAGACGCCAACGATAGGTCCCCTCAAAGATCGTGGATGCCGTTCGACAGTGGAGCCGGGGGCGTTGGGTTGGTTTGTGAACTCCTGACGGCTATCGTAGTACCCTGCAAAAATCCCGAGGCCTTCCCAGATAGCCACTCCACCGGTGATTGAGTAGTCACGTCGATTTGCAAAAAAATGGTCGCCGCTATTGAATTGCTCAGCAAAATCAAACCCATCACGCTGCCATGTAAAATTAATGAATGCGGAATTGAACCATGCACTCTCTCGTAGCTTGAGAATACCGGTGACAGTCGGCCCATTCATGGCTGACGGATGATCACTATTGACCTGTGTTTGGCTGGTGGGGACAGCACTGGCCTGTGCTTGCCATTTCGCCACCCAAATCTTGTAGCCGGCCTTTAGCGTGAACCGATCGCCGAAGAGCGGCTCACGGTCATCTGTCTTCAGGGAAAAAATGGGTTTCACGGCTGTCTCGTCCTGCTCCAGGCTTCCTGGCTCTCTCGCGAACGACGATCCAACACATAAGGCGGTGACAGTCAGAACGAAGGAGAGAATGATCCCTTTCATGATTATTGCCTCCCTATCAAGCAACAGCAATTCGGGCGTCCGTACAGCTCGTGAGCACGTCTCAAAATCCTGGCGCCACGATATTGCGTTTGCGCTTGGCCCGTTGCAGAGCCTCTTCAGCCTTCAGGGCCTGTTCAGCTTCAAAGATTTTGTGGGCCCGCTCGTCGCCACCCGACACATCGAGTGGTTGAAAGATGTCGACTACGACATCGCCTTCTCCTTCCAGATGTCCATACTGCGGCGTTTGCTGCGGCGCGAGGTCCGGAACTCGCTTCATGACATAGGAAGCAAGATCCATCGCGGTGACATAGCCATCCTTGGCCCAGGGCATGTCGGAACGTTGTGACAGCGCATCGAGAAACACTCGGGTGAAGACCCCGCTTCCCCCTTCTTCCTTCACCGTCTGATCCTTGCCCCCAGCGGCGATCACCACATGGCTTCGGCCCTTGGTAATGTTCAGCAGATATTGATAGCCCGCCGTCCCCGCCGTCGGCATCCGCCCACGACCGGCCAACAACCCTCCGGAGAAACATGAGTCCATCAGGTACAACATATGTTTGGCTTTGATTTCCGAGGAGGCCTCCCGCAGTTGCTGCAAAGAGATGGCTGTCGCACTATGTTTGCCCGGATTGTAGTCATGGGGGAGGATATACCCCATGTAGGTCTTATCCGCCTTCTCCTTGGTCGCCCCATGCCCGGCGAAATAGAACACGATCCGGTCGTTTTCCTTGGTCTGCGGGCCGATATCATCCGCCAGCAGGTGAATGATGTTCTGACGAGTCGCCTGTTCATCGATAAGCGTTCTGACTTCAAAGCCCAGGCCCGTCAACTTTTGAGCCACCCGCTTGGCGTCGGACACTGCATAGTTGAGATTGGGCGTGTTGCGGTCTCCCCCTGGATAGTGATTGATGCCGATCACGATCGCCCACGATTTATCATAGAGCGAGCGAAGGATCACCTCCGGCTCTTTCAAAATGACCTCGACCCCGCGCGTCCCCCCCTCCACGCCGGCTGAGGATGGACGCGCTGCAAGAAGGGCAAGCAGCAGCCCGAAAAGCACCCATGCAATGGATGTTCTATTAGAAAGATTCATCACCTTGCAGCATACCTCCGTGAAGTTATGACCTCACCTAACTACTACAGCCGTGCAAGGAAAATACCTAGATCTTCTTCCGACTCATCGTGATGTGCAGATCTCAAATCTCAAACAGGTATGGCATTGGATGGCGCAGCATGCCAGTGGTCACAATCTTTTGCTACTTTTGGAAGTATTAAGAATGATACCCCCGTATCTCTCTAGATACGTAGGCAATGGTAATCTGCTTGCTAAAGTCCCCGATCAACTGAGGTAACCTGTGGCACTATGCAGCACCTTAGCCTACGTAATTGTTGCGAATGTCGGCAGATTCACTGAGCGGGCCTCCACTGCAGGGTTCGGATCGGTCGCTTCCTGGGACACAGATCGGCATCTGTAGTCCTTAGGTTCCGCGGCGGCTTGGGTCTTGAAACGAGAGGAAGACTGCCAAGGACGCCCTAAAAGCCCTCACATACCTCGGCATCTTGGGGCATGAAAGAAGGCATTCGAGTGTGGCAAGCAGGGTCATCGCAAAGCCTGCGGTTTAGCGGGCTGACAACGCGCCAATACGGGCTGGTTCATGGCCCAGACGCGCATATGCGCCTTGGAACATGATGTCCCGTTCGATGTGAGGCAAGAATAATCCAGGCGGGAGGGCTGCAGAAAGAAGACTCCAGTGCCCCACACCTGTCCCCCAATAGAGCCTGTTATGGCTGCACACACGGCATGTTCAGAACTCGTGACATCAAATTGAAGGGGCCGCGCTTCTCGAAATGCGACCCCTTCGTCTGATGAACGAGGCCTACACTACGAGCAGCCGCTCGTCTCCCCGCAGCTCATGCACTTGAGGCAGGTTCCGTTCCGTACCAGCGTGAACTGTTTGCAATTCTGGCAAGGATCGCCTTCGTAGCCCTTTTCTTTGGCTTCCTGGCGCACCGAAGTGACGGTGACGGTTTCGCGCTTCAGCTCCACCTTGTGCGCGACACTCCCGTTGCCCTGTCTGTGGCTATGGCCGTTGCCGCCGTTCATCCCGCTCCGCCGCACGGGCAGATGTTCGGTGAGGATCGACGACTTGGCGAGCGCGGTCATATCCGCCTCTTCATCCACGCATTCCGGATCCTGCTCATCCTTCTTCATCGAATCCATGCGCAGGTCCTCTTCACGCACCTGCGACAGATCGGTCCGCTCAAGGTAGGTGATCGCGAGTTCGCGGAAGATGTAGTCGATGATCGACGTCGCCATCTTGATACGATCGTTCAGTTTCACCGGCCCGTTCGGCTCGAAGCGGGTGAACACGAAGGCTTCGACGAACTCTTCCAGCGGTACGCCGTGCTGCAAGCCGAGGGAAATGGCGATGGCGAAGTTATTCATCAAGCTGCGGAAGGCGGCGCCTTCCTTGTGCATGTCGAGGAAGATTTCGCCGAGCGTCCCGTCTTCATATTCGCCGGTGCGAAGATAGAGTTTGTGTCCGCCGATGATGGCCTTCTGCGTGTACCCGCTGCGTCGCGCCGGAAGCGACCGACGTTTATGGAGGTAGCGAACCAGCACGCGCTCGGCCACTTTCTCAGCCACGGTCATGACGCTGGGCGACGCCTCCACGCCCTTGCCGCTGTCGGACGAGGCGTTCAGCGGCTGGCTCAGCTTCGACCCGTCACGATACAGCGCCACGGCCTTGACCATGCTCTTCCACGCGAACAGATACGCCGCCTTCACATCTTCCAAGGTGGCATCGGCCGGCATGTTGATGGTCTTGCTGATCGCGCCGCTGATGAACGGTTGCGCGGCTGCCATCATGCGGATATGCGCATCGACGGCGATATACCGCTGACCGATTCTGCCGCAACGATTGGCGCAATCGAAGATCGGCAGGTGCTCGAGCTTGAGGTGGGGCGCGCCCTCGACCGTCATGGTGCCACAGCAATAGTCGTTCGCGGCCGCCACATCTTCCTGGGTAAAGCCCAGGTGCTTGAGCATGTTGAAGGTCGGATCCGCCAGCTGCGCATCGCTGATGCCCAGTTTCTGCCGGCAGAAGTCTTCGCCCAACGTATACTTGTTGAAGACGAACTGGATTTCGAACGCCTGCGCCAACGATCCTTCCAAACGCTCCAACGCCGCATCGTCGAAGCCCTTTTGACGCAACACTTCATGGTTGATGAAGGGCGCGCCTTTTAAAGTTTGATGGCCGGCGCAATAGGCCCCGATGTCCCGGATCTGGGCATCGGTGTACCCGAGCGCTTGCAAGGCCGGCGGCAGACTCTGGTTGATGATCTTGAAGTAGCCGCCGCCCGCCAGTTTCTTGAACTTGACCAGGGCGAAATCCGGCTCGATACCGGTCGTGTCGCAATCCATGACCAGTCCGATCGTGCCGGTCGGGGCAATGACGGTCACCTGCGCGTTGCGGAATCCATAGGCCGTACCCAATTCCAAGGCACGATCCCAGGCACGCCGCGCCGCGAGCAACATGGCGGGCGGACAATGTTCCGGCTGAATCGACGTCGGCAGAATCGTGAGGCCTTCATACTCTTCATGCGCTGCGCTGTAGGCCGCCCGCCGGTGATTCCGGATGACGCGCAACATCGATTCGCGGTTCCGGTTGTAGCCCGGGAACGGACCGATCTCCGCCGCCATTTCCGCAGAGGTGGCATACGACTCGCCGGTCATAATCGCCGTGATCGCGCCGCAGATCGCCGTCGCCTTCGATGAATCGTAGGGAACGCTTTGCTTCATGAGGATGGTGCCGAGGTTGGCATATCCTAATCCCAACGTCCGGTACTCATAACTCTTCTGCGCGATCGCGCGGCTGGGGAACGAGGCCATCAACACGCTGATTTCCAGCGCCACGGTCCATAGACGCACGGCATGGCGGAACGAATCCAGGTCGAACTCCCCTTCCACATTAAAAAACTTGGATAGGTTCAACGAGGCCAGGTTGCAAGCCGTATCGTCCAGGAACATGTATTCGGAACAGGGATTGGAGGCATTGATCCGCCCGTCTTCCGGGCAAGTGTGCCACTCGTTGATCGTCGTATCGTATTGGGTGCCGGGATCGGCGCAGATCCAGGCCGCCCAGGCGATCTTGTCCCAGAGGTCCCGGGCCTTGACCGTCTTGCTGATCTTGCCGTCGATCCGGCGGCGCAATTCCCAGTCGCCATCCCCCTCCAATGCGTCGAAGAATCCGTTCGGAATGCGCACGCTGTTGTTGGAGTTTTGCCCCGACACCGTCTGGTAGGCCTTGCCGTCCCAGTTGGTGTCGTACTCATGGAAAACAAAATGGGTGTAGCCCTGCTTCGCATAGTCGAACATGCGATGGATATAGGCCTCCGGAACCATGTCGCGCCGGGCCGCCGTCACGGCATCCCGCAAGACCTGGTTCTTCTTCATGTCCAATTCGACCTGCCCCAAGCCCTGCGCATCCACCAGCAGGCAGGCCTTGAGCACGGTGTTCAACCGTTGCGCGCAAATCTTGGAGCCGGTCACCATGGCGGCGACTTTTTGCTCTTCAATGACTTTCCAGTCGATGAACTCTTCGATATCCGGGTGGTCGAGGTCCAGGCAGACCATCTTGGCTGCGCGCCTGGTCGTCCCGCCGGACTTAATCGCCCCGGCCGCACGATCGCCGATCTTCAGGAACGACATGAGGCCGGAGGAGCGGCCGCCGCCCGACAAGGACTCGCCGTCTCCGCGCAGGCGCGAAAAGTTGGTGCCGGTGCCGGACCCGTACTTGAAGAGCCGCGCCTCACGGACCCAGAGGTCCATGATGCCGTTCTCGTTCACCAGGTCGTCTTCAATCGATTGGATAAAGCAGGCGTGCGGCTGCGGATGCTCGAAAGCATTGGTTGCCCTGACGACCTCGCCGGACTTCGGATCGACATAGAAGTGACCTTGTGCCGGTCCCGATAGCCCGTACGCGTAGTGCAGTCCCGTATTGAACCACTGGGGGCTATTGGGCGCCGCCATTTGGTAGGCCAGCATGTAACACATCTCATCGTAGAACGCGGTCGCATCTTCCGGCGTCTTGAAGTAGCCGTGGTTCTTGCCCCAGAAGGTCCAGCAACCGGCCAACCGGTTGAACACCTGGCGGGAATCGCGCTCCCCGCCGAGCACGGGCTTACCTGCGGCATCGACCACCGGCGTGCCGTCCTCATGGACTTGCGGGACTCCGGCTTTCCGGAAATATTTTTGCGCCAGAATGTCGATCGCCAGTTGCGTCCAATGTTCCGGGATATCGATATGGTCCAATTTAAACACGGTCGATCCGTCGGGATTGCGGATCTCCGAGGAACGTTTTACGAACGCAAGACCCTCATAGGGGCTCTGCCCACGCTTGGTGAATCTTCGTTCAATCCTCACTGGTTCCTCCTTCGGCAGATGCGAGACGTTCGGTGCAGAGAACGGTCGGCGATGATGTGTCGGGGTGTGATGGGAAAAGACAGTTTCTCAACGGAGTCGATCTCATCCATAACCGCGTTACCTACTAGATATAGTGATCCATTTTTTTTGTCAAACAAAATGTTGTGGCACACCTGTGATTAATGGGGATAAGCTGGTGATAGTGCCGACGCCAGATTTGATGCTGGTTTTATTCATTTTCCGAAGAGTTATCCACAGCGATCCGGAGGCTGTGGAAGGAGGTTTTTCACAGGGAGGCGAGAAAATTTCTGGCACAGGCTAAAAAGCCAGCCGACCGACCTTTAACGTCGCCTCCTCCACTCCTCGCAAGGGCACAAATTGACCGGCCACACCCAGCACCAATACCGGTTGGTCCAGCACATTGGTTTCGAAAAAACTGAGGAGGCCCCAGTTGTTCCTCGTGCTGTTCGGCCGAACGACGCCCTCCACGAGTTTGGGGCCCTGTGCGCGAAAGACGGCTTTGATGAGGTCGCGATCGTGGCGCGGCCCGGACTGGTCCATCTTTTCGATTTCGGCCACCAGGCGGGCCTCGACAAAATGCACATAGGCATCCATCGTCGGATTAGTCGCCGCCAATCCCACGGCAACCAGCAGACTTCCCACCAAACAGGCCAACGTCAAATTACTCATCGTGTCCCTTTGTCGAGGGCAATGCGCACAGGCTTCCTGTCCGTCGAAACCACCATCCGGCGGTTTGACAGATTGGACCTCATCCGTTTAGCTTACGCCCGATTTCTGAGGAATGGAACCCTAACCCGGACTTGAGAGCAACCCCGGCAGGCTTCGGTCTCAACGCCTCGCGGCGGCATTCATGAATGGTTCGGGCCGCCTGATTCGATCGCACTGGTTCTACGGTAACGGAAGGAGCGCCTATGTTCGTGTGGAGTAAACGCCTGGTGACAGCCCTCCTGGCAGGGTTCGTCCTGCTGATCGGAGTCTTTCTCATTCAGGGAGAGCCGGAATCGGCCAGCGGCTTGAAGATTCACACCACCCGCTGGATGGCCGTGAATTACATCGGTCTGCTGGTATGGGTCTTTATCTGGATGTTCGATCAAGCCCGCGTGCGGGGGAAGAACGTGCTGCTCTGGCTGCTGCCCTTCGCGCTGGCACCGCTCCCGACCCTGATGTTGTTCATCTTGTTTTTACAGAGGAAGGTGAAGTAGGAGGAGTCACCTTCATGACCTGCCCAGGCCCACACTGATCGCAGTATCCAGCTGTCAGCAGGGAACCTCAGCTCCCGCTCTCCCTGCATTCAGTTCCCCATGCTGCGTGACCGGCTTGCGGAGCACCCACAGCAGCCAAAGGCCGGGCAGCGCGGCGAGAAAGGTCACGAAGAAGAAGGGTCCCCAGCCAGCAAGCCCCACCAGCTTTGCAGCGGGCCAGCCGAGAAAGACCCGTCCGAGGGCCTCAACGGAAGACAGTAAGGCAAACTGAGTCGCCGTATAGCGGTGATTGCAGAGCGACATGACCAGCGCCACGAACGCCGCCGTGCCCATGCCGCCGGTGAGATTCTCGAATCCGACGGCGAAGGCCATGACCGCATAACTCTTCCCCGCCCAGGCCAGCCACAAGAACGACAGGTTCGACAGCGCCTGTAACAGCCCGAAGACCATCAACGATCGAAAGAGGCCTAACTGCGGCATCAAGCCGCCGCCGATGAAGGCGCCGAGAATCGTCGCACCGATACCGAAGGCCCGGACCAGGCCGATGTCCTCGGACGAAAACTCCATCCCGCGCAGCAGGAACGAGGTCGTCAATGCGCCGGCGAAGGCATCGCCCAGCTTGTAGAGCACGATCAATCCCAATAACGCCAGCGCCATGGGGCGAGACAAAAATTCAGACAGGGGTCCCCAAACCGCCTCCGCCATCGACTGCGGGGCCGCCCTCGCCGCCTCCGGTTCCGGGATCATGAGAATGGTCACGATACCCAGCGCCATCAACCCGGCCATGCAGAGATAAGCCGAGGACCATCCCAGACGCGCCGCGACAATCAAGGCCAGCGAGCCCGACGCCATCATTGCGATGCGATACCCCATCACCCAGGTAGCCGCGCCCAATCCCCGCTCATCCGGTTTCAGCAAGTCAGTGCGGTAGGCATCAAAGACGATATCTTGCGATGCAGAGAGAAACGCCACGCCCAACGCCAATGCGGCAAAAATCTGGGCGCCCGAGCCGGGACCGATGAAGGCCATGAACGTGAGCGCCAGCGCAAGGCCGGTCTGCGTGACGATCATCCACCCACGGCGGTGACCAAGCCAGGGCGGCACGATGCGGTCCATCACCGGGGCCCAGAGAAATTTCAACGTATAGGGAAGGCCGACGTAAGCGAAGAGGCCGATCGTGGTCAAATCCAGGCCGGCCTCGGTGAGCCAGGCTTGAAGCGTTCCACCCGTGAGGGCCAGCGGCAACCCGGAAGCGAAGCCCAGGGGCAGCATGATGCCAAGACGTGGCGTGAGAACGGCGCGCAGGGTCGCTCGATTCATGAGATTGAAGGAAACCGGGAGATCACGAGGTGCAGCATACCACCGCCGCGCCTCCCCTGCGCATCAGAATCGAGAATTTTAAGCGAAGTGAGTTAGGAGGCCGGCTCTGTCCGGAGATATACAAACCAATAGACCAGTGCGACGAGCACCGTCCCGCCGATGATATTGCCGAGGGTCACCAACACCAGATTGCTCAGAGCACCCATCACGGACAGGGGTGCCGATCCGCCGGCGGCCAGCGCGATGCCCAACGGCAGGAAAAACATGTTGGCCACGGAATGTTCGAAGCCGCAGGCCACAAAGGCCGTAATCGGGAACACAATGGCAAGAATTTTATCCGCCACGCTCCGCGCGCCCATGCACAACCAGACCGCGAGACAGACCAGCACGTTGCACAGGATTCCGCGGGCAAAGGCTGACACCGGATCCAGCGCGATTTTGCCGCGGGCGATCTGCACCATCGTCTCCCCGACGGCCCCGTCTGCCAATGTCTGCACGCCCGCGAGCAGGACCAGTAGCGCCGTCCCGCCGGCGCCGAGCAGGTTTCCCAGGTACACCCAGACCCAATTCCTCACCACCTGCCGCGTCTGTACACAACCGACGGCCCAGGCCATGGCGATAAGGTTATTCCCGGTGAAGAGTTCCGCGCCTCCCACGACCACCAGTACGAGCCCCAGACTGAATGTCACGCCTCCCGCCGCGCGCAATAATCCGAACGGCAACCCCGGTTCGCTTTTCCCGGACGTCATCGTCACGGTGTAGAAGAGCGCGCCCAACGAAATAAACGCGCCTGCCAACACCGCTAACGCGATCATGGTGGGCACAGGGGTGGTGACCTTGGCGAGCCCCACCTTGCAGACTCGTGCCGCAATCTCCGGTGGCGGATAGGCGTCGGCAACAGGATTGATGGCGGCAGGAGTGGGCTCTGCGGTCATGTGATCAACATCACTCGCATGGGGGTAGCAGGAGTTCCAGCCGGCAGGACTTTCTCGATTCGCACCGTCGAAACTTTATATTCCGGGCATTTCGAACTCTCATCGGCACTGGAGGAAAGCAACACGTTCAGATCCGTGTGGGGGAAGTGAAAACTCGTGAACAGTTCCCCCGGCTGCACCCGGTCGCTGACCATGACGGGTAATCGGGCCTCGCCACGCGCGCTCACGAGCCGGACGATCTCGCCATCGTGCAAATCCAACTGCGCCGCATCGCGAGCATGTATTTCCAACACATCGGTATCGACCACCTGCATGATGCCCGTCCGTCTGGTCTGGGCGC
Source organism: Nitrospira defluvii (assembly GCA_000196815.1). Lineage (GTDB taxonomy): Bacteria > Nitrospirota > Nitrospiria > Nitrospirales > Nitrospiraceae > Nitrospira_A > Nitrospira_A defluvii_A. The sequence goes on along the minus strand of FP929003.1, from coordinate 1,829,509 downwards.
CGCAATTATAGTGCTGCAGAATACGCCCGGTGATCAGCACCAGCGGATAGGTCTCCGTCGGCGACTCTCCCGGGGGCAGATAATCGACCGCCACAAACTGCGCTTTGCCTTTCGGAAACGAATGCTCGTGCATCAACGAGGTGCCGGGATGCTCCTTTGACGGGACCGGCCACTGCAACCCCTCCGGCGCCTCCAAGCGATCATACGACACGCCGGCAAACATCGGCGCCAGCTGCGCAATCTCATCCATGATGGCGGAGGGGTGTCCGTACCACATGGGATACCCCATCCGCGCCGAGACTTCACAGACCACCTGCCAATCGGGTAGGACGCCGGCCGGTGGTTCCACCGCTTTCCTGATCCGCTGAATACGCCGCTCCAGATTGGTGAACGTCCCGTCCTTCTCCAGGAAAGAGGCGCCCGGAATCACCAGGTGGGCCAGCTTTGCCGTCTCGCTAAGAAACAGATCCTGCACGATGAGGAACTCCAGACTCTTCAGCGCCGCATGCACCTTTTTGAGATTGGGATCTGTCTGGGCCACGTCGTACCCGATGATCCAGAGGCTCTTCAGTGTGCCGGCTATTGCCGCATCCCACATGTCCGGCGTCTTCATCCCGCGCGTCGTCGGCAAGGGCCGCCCCGTAATCGCCAGATGCGCGGCCGCCAGTTCGGGATTGTCGAACGGTTGATAACCGGCAAAGAAAGTCGGCAAGCAGCCGACATCCGATGCGCCCTGCACATTGTTCTGCCCGCGTAACGGGTTGATGCCGGTGCCCGGCTTGCCAATGTTGCCGGTGGCCAACGCCAGATTCACCAGCGCCATCACCCCATGGCTACCCCAGCGATGTTCGGTCATGCCCAAGCCATGCACTGCCATCGAGCCGCCGCTTGTGGCATACCGACGCGCCGCTTCGGCAATCAGATGAGCCGGGACGCCGGTCACCTTCGACGTGGTCTCCGGCGTGCAGGACTCCACCACCTTCACCCATTCTTCAAAGCCCTGCGTACGGTCGCGCACATAATCCTGATCGATCAACCCTTCCTGTATCAGGATGTGCCCGAGTCCGTTCAAGAGGGCCACATTCGTGCCGGGATGCAGTTGCAGGTGGAGATCCGCGAGGCGGGCGAGTTCGGTGCGCCGGGGATCGATCACGATCAACGCGGCACCCCGTCGTACGGCCTGTTTGATACGCGCACCGACCACCGGATGCGATTCCGTGGGATTGGCCCCGACCACCAGGACCAACTTCGCCAGATCCAGATCCTGAATGGAATTGGTCGCCGCCGACGCGCCGATCGTGTCCATCATGCCGGTCACGGTGGCGCTGTGGCAGACCCGCGCGCAGTTGTCGATGTGATTGCTGCCGACTACGCAGCGCATGAATTTCCCGAACAGATAGTTTTCTTCGTTCGTGCCGCGACTCGATGAAATCGTCGCCAGCGCATCGGGCCCATAGGTGTCTCTCAGACGTACCCACTCGTGTGCGATCCGGTCCAACGCGTCCGGCCAGGACATCTCCACCCACTGGTTTCCCTGCCGGAGCAACGGCACACGCAACCGGTCCGGCGCATAGTTGTACGTCCAGCCGAATCGCCCCTTCATGCAGGCATGCCCCTGATTGGACGGGCCGTCGTCGGCCGGCACCATGTTCACGACTGTGCCGTCGCCCACTCCGGCGTCGAAGGCACAGCCGACACCGCAATAGGCGCAAGTGGTGCGCACGGTCCGTTCGGGCGGCCCCTGCTCAGCGACAGTTTTCTCCATCAGGGCCCCGGTGGGACATTCCTTCACGCAGGCGCCGCAGGAGACACAGTTCGAGGAAGCAAACCCGGCCGCCTCCTCCCCGGTTAACGACGCAGCCCCCGCGACCGGCCGGCTCGCGAAGCCGCGATGGAGCATCGTCAACGCATGGGTCCCTTGAATTTCATCACAGGCACGTACGCAGCGGGCGCAGGAAATACAGGCGGCATTGTCGAAAGTGAAGAAAGGATTGGAGCGATCGACGACATCCTGCCGGTGGGAAGGCTGCGGATACCGCACCTGCCGAAGCCCCAGCGACTTGGCCAACCATTGCAGGGATTCCGGAGCCCGATCCCCCGCCGGTTGCTCGGACAAATAGAGTTCGACAATGTTCCGACGGAGCCGGTTCAGCCGCTCGCTCTCAGTGTGGACCACCATGCCCTCGCGCACCGGAGTCGTGCAGGAGGCAGGCAAGCCACTCTGGCCCTCAACCTCGCAGAGGCAGAGCCGGCAGGAGCCGAACGGAGCCAAATCGTCCGACGAACAGAGTCCGGGAATGGCAATCCCGGCCTTTTTCGCCGCGCTGTAAATCGTGTCGCCCGGCGACGCCAGCACCGGACGCCCGTTAATTTCCAGCTTCACCTGGGTGGCTCCGTTTCTCGTCGTTCGTCTCTCGTAGCTCGTTGTTCGTCAGGACTGGCTTCGCGAGATACGCTTCACGTTTCACGAGCGACGCCTCACGTCCTGAGCTTGCTCCGAAACTCAGCCGGAAAATGTTCGATCGCCGTCAGCACCGGATAAGGCGCGCGCCCGCCGAGGGCGCAGAGACTGGCGACCTTCATCGTGTCGCCCAAATCGTGGAGCAGCGCCAGGTCCTCGATGGTGCCGCTCCCGGACTGAATCCGTTCGAGAATTTCACGGCCCCGCACCGATCCGATTCGGCAAGGCGTACATTTGCCACAGGATTCGTCGGCGGTAAACGCCATAAAATGCCGCGCCAGATCGACCATGTCGGTCTCATGGTCGTAGACGACGATGCCGCCGTGCCCCAGCACCGCACCGGCCTTCGCAAAGGCGTCGTAACAAATGGGAATGTCCATCTGAGAGGCCGGAAAAAGGCTTCCGAGCGGTCCCCCGACCTGCACGGCCTTGAAGCGCGATCCGGGCGCCATGCCTCCGCCGAACTGCTCCAGGACCTGATGCAGACTCAATCCGAACGGCACCTCGACCAACCCGGGATGTTTCACCCGCCCGCCGAGTTGTAAGGCCATGGTGCCGCGCGACTGCTTCGTGCCGAGCGCCGCATGCCAGGCGCCGCCGCGTGAAAGGATGTTCGGGATGCTCGCAAAGGTCAGCACGTTGCTGACGATCGTCGGTCGTCCATACAGGCCGGACTGCGCCGGATAGGGAGGCCTCGCCCGCACCACGCCCCGCTTCCCTTCCAGCGATTCCAGGAGCGCCGTTTCCTCTCCACACACATACGAACCAGCGCCTTCCACCACTTCGATCGGAAACGGTTCGCCGTCCAACTCCAACAATTCCGCTTCATCCGCCTTCTGAATGGCCGCCCGCAAGGTCTTCGCAGCCGCCGGATACTCCTGCCGGCAGTACACATATCCACGGCCCGCCCCGATGGCCCTGGCGCAGATCAACATGCCCTCCAGCAACCGGAACGGATCGCCTTCCAGGATCATCCGGTCGCAGTAGGTTCCCGCGTCGCCTTCGTCGGCATTGGCGACCACGTACTTGTCGTCGGCCCGCGCCTGTTGCGCCACCTTCCACTTGTTCCAGACCGGGAATGCCGCGCCGCCACGGCCACGCAACTGCGACACCCGCAGTTCTTCGATGATCGCATCCGGGCCGATCCGTAAGGCCGTCTCCAGGCCGGACAGGCCGCCGCGGGCCTGATATTCATCGAGCGCCAATGGCTCCGTCTCGCCGAAGTTGGCAAACGTGAACCTGGTTTGCTGGGCAAGAAAGGGAATGGATCGCACCGGAGTGCCATCTGTGCCGGAGAGAATGAGCGGTAGATCCTGGGCTGTGACATTGAACCAGGCGACGCGGCCGGCAGGACTATCGCGTTCGACCATCGGTTCAAGAAAGAACGCGCCGCGCGAGGAGATGCGAATGAGTTGGACCTCAGGATGTTCCGACCAGGCATCCGCCAGCACACCCGCTCCCGCGGCCCGCGCCGACGTATCGTTGGACAGGTAGAGTCGGGTGGCCGTGCTCATCCTACTTGTACCGTTCCAGCAACGTATCGAGCTGTGAAGGCAGCAGTCGACCATGGAGGTCGCGATCGATCATGACCGTAGGGGATACCGCGCAGTTGCCGGCACAAGACATGGTATCGAGAGTAAATTTTCCGCCCGCGGCAGTTTCGCCCACATCCACGCGAAGTCGATCCTGCAATTCCCGCAGCAGCCGTCCACAGCCGTTGGCGTAGCACGATTCCCCCATGCAGACACGGATCAGATGCCGGCCCGGGGCCGTCAGTCGTAAATCGGGATAGTAGGAAAGCACCCCGGCGACTTGCGCGGTCGTGACGCCCAACGCATGAGCAATATCCGGCACCGCCTCCGTCGGCACATGCCCGAGTTGCTCCTGCAGCGCCAGCAGGGCTTTGAGAATATTGGACGGCTCACTGCGAACCTTCGCGAGAATGGACTTCACCTGCTCATGCATCGGTGCGCTCGGTCCAAGGATGACGTATCTCGTCGTTCGTATCTCGTATCTCGTAAAACTTCCGGAGCGCTTCACGCTTCACGAGATACCCTTCAGGAACACCTTTTAGCAGAGCCCCACGTGCGCGCGGAGCTTGTTGTAATCGAAGGCAGCAATCCCGGTGCGAAGGAGACCGAAATCATTCCGCTCCATCTCATCGATCAGCGCCGCCACCTGAGAGCGGCCGGTCTGAGTCGTCATCACATGCCGAGGGGTCTCACCGCCGACTGCGGGAGACTCACGGTCGGCCCACTCGAGATAGACGGTTTCCAGAAAGGCATTCATCAAGGTGCGATCTTCTTCATCCGTGACCACCACCGTCAACGGCTCTGCGGCGGACAACTCCGCCTGCGTCACCTGGCGCATCGGCGGTTGAACCGCTTCACCGCGGAAGTGCAACGAAAACCCGAAGGCGGCCGCCAGACTATGCTTGACCGTATCGAGCCGCTCCCGTGAGTCACATTCGAGAAACAGTTCCGTCGCCGTCACGGTCACCCTGGCTGACGGGGTTGCTCCCGCCTCCGCCCCATTGTTCCCCTGAACGAAGCGCCGGAGCTTCCCTGAACCCGTCGCACCGGCGGAACGAACCGGAGCCTCCTCTTTCCACCCCTCCAGCTCAGCCATACCTCCGGCGATAAACGTGAACTCGTGATGTTCATACAGGGCCATGACGTAGAAGTAGGGGGCGCCCGCAGTGGTCCGATACCGAATCTCGCTCACCGCCTCGACCAGCGCCGCTACGCGCATGCGCGCAAAATTCCGCAACAGCAGATGCCCGAACCGTTTGGCGAATTCCGGCCAGTCGCCCAGCTCGAATGAGCCTCCGACGACCTCCATCTCACGACGCTCCTCACCGGTCGTGTCGTAGAGTGCCCGGGCATCCTCCGCCGACAACATCAAGACCGGCCCAGCGGGCACCGCCAGAGGACTTTCAGGATCACCCGGCTCCCGAACGAGTCTCGAGAACAACACCTGTCCGCTTTCTGCGTCCGGTCCAAGGCTGTCGGCCGGCACCTCGTATATGCGCCCGTTTCCGATCGACCGTAGAGTCCGCCGTGCCTGCCCGATCTCCTGCGGCAGCAATTCGACGAGATCCATGTAAGAATGTTTGAGCGGGTCCAGCCAGACGCGTTCTTCCTCCGGAATATGCTCGGTGATGACGTCACGCAGCTGCTCGATCAGGGTCAGCTGGCCGTCTTCCGGGTAGAAGTCTGCATAGAGCAACAAATCGGCCAGATCGACTTCTTCCGGCAACGGCGAGAGGGGGGCCTGATTACCCAGCTCCACGTACACTTGCAATGCGCGCGTGAAGGCAATCCGCCGCTGCTGGGCAAACTCCGGCGTCATCGACAGCCGATCCAGCCGCATCAGTATGCTGTCCAGCTCCTTCGTCACCGGCACCGATCGCCCGACGACCCGTTCATTCGCGAGCTTCATGAATCTCCTCCATGACGGCTGCTTCGGCATCCAGCCAATCCTGAAGCGCGTAGCCTTCCCGGTATCCCCGCGCTCGCCACAATTCAAAGGCTTTCTGATTGATCCGTTCCCGCATGCCTTCCGGCAACTCGATGGGATTCGTCACGGAGGGCCTGACTACCCGAGCCTTCGACTGCGGAGCGGACGGCTTTTTTACTTTAGGCTTCATGGGGAGACTCCTTTACGACATGCCGACTGATTACGTGTCCCCGAGAGGCACGACACGATGATAGTCCGAGCCGAAATTGAACTGACGCACCGTGAGCACCGGACAGGGCGCATGACGCAGCATCGCGCCGGCAATGCTCCCGACGAGGACATGGGAGATGCCACGCCGTCCGTGAGTCCCCATGATCATCAAGTCGTACCCTTGCTGCGTGACGTAGGACGCGATTGAATCGGCTGGCAGTCCCGGTTTCAGGACATGATCGGCCTGCAGACCCTGCGCCTGCAGACAAGCGACCAGCACGGTGAGGCGTTTTTCTAAATAGGCCCGCTGCTCCTTCCACTCCTTCGCATGGCTCAAACTGAAATCCAATCCGTAGGCCACCGGCTCCATGGCATGCAGAATCGTGATCGAGGCTCCGAACGGCTTGGCAAACTGGACGGCATACTCCAACGCATCCAGCGAACAGGCCGACAGATCGATGGGCACCACGATCCGCTTGATGCTCGTCATCGCAGGCAGAGCCACACCGCCCTTGTCGGCCTTCACCGCCAGGACCGGGCAAGGCGCCATACGGACGACCCGCTCCGCCGTGCTGCCGATCAGGACATGGTCCAACCCGGTGCGCCCATGTGTACCAACTACCAGCAGATCCGCGCCGATGGTTTGAGCGACGGTCTGGACCGCCTGACTCGGAATGCCTGTTTCGATACGTACCGTGACCGGCTGGCCGGCCGCCTTGGCGCGTGCCTCCACCCCCGCCAGCTGACGACTGGCCTCGGCGCGCAGGTGATCCAGGTACATCTTGTTGACGGTATAATCCGGATCCATCCCCGGATAGAATTCCAGGACCGTCATCACACAGAGCTCCGCCTTCCAGGCCGTCGCCATCGCCAAGGCATAACCCATCGCCCGGTCCGCACAGGCCGAAAAATCCGTTGCAACGAGCACTTGCTTGATCAGGGTCATGACTTAAACCGCCTCCACGTTCAGCAGGAGCAGTTCGCCCTTCATGTTCGGATGGATGGAACAGCGGAATTCATGCCGGCCCGGCCGCTCCATGGTAAAACGAACGACGGCTTCCTTCTTCGCATCCAAAAACAATCCGCCGATCTGCTTGCCGTACGACACGATCCCGCCGGACTCGACGCGCGTCGGAATCCCTTCGAACATGGTCGAGCCGAAATCATGGCGCACCTGATCCTGATTGACGATGGCAATGACCGTCGCCACCCCCAACCGGAGCGGCACCTGTTTGGTGACAAAAACGGAGTCTTTGATCGTCACTTCGATCCGCTGCTCCGCCTGCGCTCCACCCTGCGAACAGAGGGCCAGAACGAAACAAGCCGCCAACCATACCTGTCCTCCGCTCAACAAGCCCGACACTTTCCTCACACCCATAAATGACCTCCTTTATAGACTCTTGCCCGTTTTCACTTTGGCCCGTTTCGTGGGAAGCGGCACTGTCAGCACCGGACAACCGGCCGTCCGGACGACCTTCTCCGCCGTGCTGCCGAAGAAAATCTTATCGACCCCGCCGATCGCGCCCCCGTAACTTCCCATGACCACCAAATCGACCCCCTCCACCCGAGCCGTGCGCGCAATTTCCTCGAAGGGGGAGCCGTCCGCAAGCAACCGGCGGATGGTCACCCCCTTCGCGTCGTCTCTGGCCAACAGTTGCCGGGCATTCAGACGGGCGAAATGATGCAACTGTTTTTTCTGTTTCGCGGCTTCAGTGGCAGGCGCCAGGCCGAGTCGATTCAGCGCGTCTAAACTCTTGGTATCGACGACATGCAGCAGGAGCACCTCCGCTTGATACGATTTTGCAAACGAAAGTGCAAGCCGGAAAGCTTCTTCGGAGCAGGGAGAAAAATCCACCGGGACAAGGATCTTCGTAAACAGACGATCGGCCATTACACCTCCGGTCAACATTCCTACTCTCTATCAACATCAGCAAGGCCGATGCCATGCAGAAGGGAGCGAGTGACATATGGCTTATGGCTCACGGAACGGAGGATTTCGCTGACATGATGACGATTGATCATACACCCTCTGTTCTTGGAGGTTGTCTGGGGGGGTGTCCTGCTACAGCCGGCACCGAAGTTCTGTAGCGGAACGCCACAGAATAGCAAAGAGCTTACGGCGCATAGCTTATGGCACAGGATGACAGAGACTTCTCCTATCGTGCCATCAGCTACAGGCTCTTAGCAGGATGCGGAAAAAGTCCGCCAGCGGCGTTCTCGCGAGACACTGCCGCCTCACCGGCTCGGCGGCGTTCACAAGCGTGACGCGCGTTATTCCGCGCGTCGTGAACCTCAGCGGCTCACCGTACCGCAAGAGTACGATTCGCCCCTGTGCTCGCTGCGGCCTTGCTGGACGGCCTTTTTGCGCATCCTGCGAGGCTGTTCAACGTCGTCCCACACCGCGTATCTGTGGTGGCTTTGGGACTCAAAATGAGTTTTTCCGCAACCTGCTAGACCTCCCTTTGCCGTCGACCCTCGTGACGATGCTCGGATGGCATTCCTTTTGCTCCATCGACGTCCAAGAGGACTGAACCATGTCGAGAACGCAATGGCTCCTGCTCGGAGCGGTGCTGGTGGGAGCAGCAGTCGCACTGTATCTGATCTTCTTCTGTCCGACCGATTGTCACTAACGGTCGCTGAGGTTTCAGGTTGCGCGCCCCCGAGGGTCATAAACCGACTGGATCCACATCAATCTATGGAATCGGAGAGCATTTTCCAGGTCAGAATCACCCACGATGGCATCACGCTCGATGGAATCCTGGGTCTCCCTGCGCACCCGAGAGGCGTCATCGCCTTTGCCCACGGCAGCGGCAGCGGACGTTTCAGTCCTCGCAATCAGTTCGTCGCCCGCCATCTGGAAACGGGAGGGTTCGCGACATTGCTGATGGACCTCCTCACCCCGGATGAGGCGGACGATCGGCGCAAAGTCTTCGACATCGACCTCCTGGCCGACCGGCTGCTGCTGGCAGCACGTTGGTTACAGGCACATCGCCAGACTGCCGGACTGCAGGTCGGGTATTTCGGTGCCAGCACGGGAGCCGGTGCGGCGCTCCAGGCAGCTGCACGTGAACCCCTCGCGGTAGGCGCAATCGTGTCGCGCGGCGGACGGCCCGACCTGGCCGGCCCCTATCTGAGCCGGGTCACGGCCCCGACGCTCCTGCTTGTCGGCGGAGACGACGGTCCCGTGATCGAGATGAATCAGGACGCGCTCACGCAATTGACCTGCCGGAAAGAGCTGGTGATTGTCCCGGGAGCCAGCCATTTATTCGAGGAACCGGGCACGTTGGAGCAGGTCGCCCGGGAAGCGCTTCGCTGGTTCCAGCGATACCTTCAACCGGACGCGCAGGCAACAAAGGAGTCTCGATCATGAACGTGCTCTTGGCCGTCGATGGTTCCGATCACTCCTATGAAGCCGTACGTGCGCTGAAATATCTGCGCCGCCCGGATGAGCTGATCCTGCTCCATGTCGTCGATGCCCCCCGACCGGCCTACCCGATGATGGTGCCGGAAGTCGCCCAGGAGCTGTATTCGCAACTGGAACGCAGCATGAAGGAGGATGGCGAGCAGTTGTTGACCAGGATCCATTCACTGCTCCCGCCCCACAGCGGCCCGGTCACCAAACAATTGGCCTTGGGGTCCCCGGCGGCAATGATCGTCGCGACAGCTGAATCACGCCAGGTGGACCTCATTCTCATGGGAGCCAGGGGATTGGGACCGGTGAAGGAACGCCTGTTGGGAAGCGTCTCCCATCGTGTGTTGAGCCTCGCTCCCTGCGCCAAACTGATCCTACAGGGCTCGCTCCGCGACTTGAAACAGATCTTGCTCCCGCTGGAAGGACAATCAGACGCCGAGGCAGCGGTGAAATTTCTCCGGAAGCAACCCTTCCATGAGCCGGTGAACATCAATCTGCTGGCTGTGCTCCCGCCGACCCGTCCGCCCTGGCCCGTTGACGACTCGGCAGCGGAAAAACTGGAGACGCAGGCCCTCAAACATGCCCGTGACTTCGTGGACGGGGTGGCGGCCGAACTCCGGACACTCGGGTATACCACCCGTAGCGCAAGCGTCCTGGGAACGCCGGTGACGATGATTCTCCATGAGGCGGAAAAGTTGGGGGTAGACCTGATCATGGTGGGTTCGCGCGCCAGGCAAGGCCTCACCCGGTTCGTCCTGGGCAGCGTCTCCCACGCGGTGCTGCATCGCGCACCCTGTCAGGTGCTGGTGTTCGAGTGAGCGGAGGGATGCGACGAGAGATCTGGCAGCCGAGTTTAGACTTAACAGGCGAGAGACAAGGGGGAAAAGTAATTGAACACCCTCCACAAGCTGCTCAGAAAGGTCGTCCAGCAAGGTCGCAGGAAGCACGATGACTGAGGAGGTACAGACCGAACGTCGTTTGACCCGTTCGCCGCTCGAGATATTCCTGGCGAACGGATAAACCCCACCAGTAGTCCACTTTTATCACTTCTACGTCGCAAGGAGGCGTGCGACCGAGAGCGCCGCTGGCGGCTTTTCCGAACAGCCTGGGCTAGCAGGGCTGTCCGTTGAAGAGGCAGGGCTTATAGCGGGCGATATCGAACTCGATGTTCTCCTGATAGACGCGCTCGTTCCCGTTCACTCCGTCCTGATCCGGATCGTTGAACATCGTGTGGTCCCACCAATAGAACAGGGGGTACTGCTCGGTGTAATAGACCGGATTCCCGTAATTGCTCCTCGTATACTCCTGCACAGAACGACCCGTAATATAGTCGACCTTTCCGTCGCCATGTAGCGAATAGAGCATGATAAACAACCGCGACTCATGGTCGTACAGTTCATCGAGGCGACTGTTGAGGTCAGGCTCGAGGGGAAGCGGATCCTGTGACCAGGCGGAGGTAGCTGGAAGCACAAGCAGCACAACCAGCAGAAGACTAACGGCAATGCGACGGTTCGTCATGGTTCAGAAAGCAGATCGACGCCATGATGCAGCGAATTTGATTCATGCTACCACCCAGTAATACCCCGTTCAAGCGCTCGACCGACTTTTTCGAGTCCTCATCACCTTGCCGATCGAAGGTGCGCGCTCTTATAATCGCAGACGATGTCCACCAGCATGCCACGCGCCTCACTCCATACATTGGGCTGCCGTCTCAGCCAATCCGAAACCTCCATGTTAGCCGATACCCTGGCGCGCCGGGGGTATCAACTGGTGGAGTTCGGCAAGGAGACGGACCTGCTCGTCTTGAACACCTGCTCGGTAACGGAGAATGCCGAAAAAGATTGCCGCTATGCCGTCCGCAAGACTTTGCGTCACTCGCCGCATGCCTTCGTCGCGGTAACCGGTTGTTATGCGCAGACCGGCGCCACGCAGCTGCAGAAGGTACCCGGTATCGACCTGATCGTCGGTACCCAGTTCAAGATGAATCTCCCCGATTATCTCCCGGCGCCGGCCAAACTCCGGAAACAGCCGGAGCCGGAACTTCGCCATAGCCGTACGATCGATCGGGAAGACTTCGTCCTGCCCGGCACCGCCTATTCCGACTCAACCCGCGCCCTGCTGAAGATTCAGGACGGCTGCGATTTCATGTGCAGCTTTTGCCTGATTCCCTTCGCGCGCGGGCGTGAACGCAGCCGGACCGCCGAGGATGTGTTGCGGGAAGCTCGCGAACTCGCCGCCCATGGCTATCGGGAACTCGTGCTTACCGGCGTCAACATCGGCCGATATTCGTATCAGGGTCTAGGGCTGGTTGAGCTCCTGCGAGAACTTGAGTCGGTTCCCGATGTCACCCGGATCAGAATTTCCTCGATCGAACCCACGACCGTCCCAGCTGCCTTACTGGAGCACATGGCCGGCTCCACGAAACTGTGCCACTACCTGCACCTCCCCCTGCAAAGCGGCGACAATACCATCTTGCAGGCAATGAACCGGCGGTATGCCGTCCGCGAGTATGAGGAGCTGGTCGAGCAGGCCTTGGCGCTGATGCCGGACCTCGGATTGGGAACCGACCTCATGGTCGGATTTCCCGGCGAAGACGAACAGGCATTCGCGAATACGGTCATGACCGTCGAGCGACTCCCATTCTCCTATTTTCATGTCTTCAGCTATTCGTCCCGTCCGGGTACGGCAGCCGCTCGCCTGGAAGACCAGATCTCACCCGCCGTCATCCGGCAGCGCAGCAAAGCCCTGTCGGAACTGTCACGGACGAAAGCGCTGGCGTTTTACCAGCAACAGATCGGCCACACCCTGCCCGTCTTGTTCGAACAGGGGGAGCGCGATGGATTTCGGACCGGCACCACAGCCAACTTCACCCGGGTGGCGGTCGCGGCCGACGCCGTCGAGGCCGGCTCGATCCACCAGGTCACCATCACCGGCATCATGGACGGGCTGGCCTATGGCCGGCCGGTCGCCACAGTCTCAGCGCCCTCGCACAGGCCACTTTTATGACACAACCCAATAAGCCCCATACCGTCCATATCGAAACCTTCGGCTGCCAGATGAACGAGTACGATTCCGAACTCGTTCGCTCGTTACTCCGCAAAGCGGGATTCGAGTTTACCGAAGATCGCGAGCGCGCCGACGTCATGCTCATGAACACCTGCGCCATCCGTGAGAATGCGCATAACAAGGTCTACGGCCATCTCGCCGAGTTGAAGGCAGTGAAGGAGCAGCGCCCGCTGGTCGTCGGGGTGCTCGGCTGCATGGCCCAAAACCTCAAGGAAGAGCTGACGGAGAAACAACCGCTGGTGGATGTGCTCGTGGGCCCGGACGGATACCGGCAGTTGCCGGGACTACTGACGAATGCGCTGAATGCGGAAGAACAGGGCCTCGCGCGACGCGGCATGGCCGTGGACCTGTCCGAATACGAAACGTACGACGACATCCTTCCCGAGCGCGACTGCAGCAGCAATGCCTGGATCGCCATCATGCGCGGTTGCGACAACTTTTGCAGTTTCTGCGTGGTGCCCTACACACGCGGACGCGAGCGTTCCCGCGATCCTCAGGGAATCCTCCGCGAAGTCGAAGCGTCGGTCGCCACCGGACATACGCAGATCACGTTGCTCGGACAGAACGTGAACAGCTACCGGTACGAGGATTGGGACTTTGCCCGCCTCATCCTTGCGGTCGCGGAGGTGCCGGGAGTCCGGCGGGTCCGCTTTACCTCTCCGCACCCGAAGGACTTTCCTGCTGCGTTGCTGGATGCCGTCGCCGGCCATCCGAACATCTGCAAACATATCCACCTGCCCCTGCAATCCGGCAACGACCGTATCCTGGAACTCATGAACCGGACTTACAGCCGGAAGGAATATCTCGATCTGGCCGCGCATATTCGACGCCGCCATCCCGGGATCGCGCTCACCACCGATATCATCTGTGGCTTTTGCTCGGAAACCGAGGAGGAGTTTCTGGATACCTATCGGGTTGTTGAGGAGGTGCAGTACCACTCCGCCTATGTGTTCAAGTATTCGGAGCGGAAAAATACCATCGCGGCGCGGAAGTTCCCGGACGACGTGCCGGAAGCCGTGAAGGGCGAACGGGTCAGCCGCCTGGTGGACCTGCAGCGCCCCATCACCGCCCGCCTCAATCGGGAGTTGATCGGACAGACTCTCCCGGTGATGGTCGAAGGCGACTCCAAACGCTCCACCGATCAATGGATGGGCCGCACCGATACCGGCGTGTACGTCATTTGGAACAAAAGCGATGCGCCGGCCTTACTCGGCAGCATTCAACCGGTCACTATTCTCGACGGCAGCGCCGCAGTCCTGATGGGACGGCGCGAGCCCTCTGCGATACTCGCGTGAATTGTCCCCGCACTCCGCACAACTCATCGCCCGGCTCACCGCCACCGTCGATGGGCCGCCGGCGACAGGTCTACGAGAGACCACAGAGTGCCGTCCAACGGCGACATTCTTGCCCAGTCCTGAACAACAGTTGCCAATTTTTAGACAGCCGCACTCGTCAGACTGACGGCAAAAGAGCAGGCATTGGCGCCTCCCGCCTGTCTTCAGCGCCTGGCTCACGTGTCGGCTCACCATCACCTGCCTCTCAAGGGAGCGACTTCACCGCCTTGAAACTTCAATAGCTTAGACGGCATCTTTCGCCGCGATCAATCACGTCGCATCAGCCGCATCCACAACAACGATCGACTCTCCGGGGAGTTACCACTAGGGTCCCCGAAGTCCATGGAAAGAGGGCATAGCCCTTGCTTGGTCCATTCTGGCGTCCACAATTAACCAGGTTCATCAACCACCGACCGGCCCCAGAGGATTTCGCATCATGAAGAAAGACATCGCCCAGAGTCATGCAGAAGAGGCCCCACGAGGCATGAGCCTGGAAACCATTATTGCTGTCGGGGTCTTCGGGTGGATGGCCCTCGGCGTGGTGATGATGGGCCTGGGAATCTGGTAATCCCGATTCGTTCCGACGCGCCTTCGTCCTGAAGCCGCGCCGCCTCCGTTCGCACCGCATCGACCAGCCGAGAAGGATGACCGCCATGCGAATTCACGGCTCCCGCACTCCTTTCACCAAGACCCTGAACTCCGGACTCCTCGGGTTGACCCTGTTGGGAGCCATGGCTGGCGGTTGCTCATCGACCGCCGCCACCGTTCAACAGAAGGCCACTGCCCAACCCCAGGGTTCCGTCCGGCTCGAAGAAGTCGCCGATTGGGAATTTGAGGCCAGCCACCCCAGCACCATCGATCTCGCCACCCTCGATGGCCTGTTGCGTGGGGTGATGATCTCGGACGCGCAGACGGATCTCTCGAATCTGCCCGTGGATGGCAGCAAGCCGATGACAGTGTTCAGCGATGAGGACGTGCACTATCTTGCTCCCCTGCTAGCCCAAGCGTTGTCTCAAGCGCAACCCGAATATGTGGTCGCTTTTCGTCTATCCTCATCGGCAGGGTCAGGCTCTGAACCCACCGCGGGCACCCTTTACGTTCAGAACGACCGGTTGTATCTCACCGTGACCGAGCATCGCGGCACGTTGGAAAAAGTCGAGTCCTCCCTGTTCAGCAGCGGACGACCGGCTCGCATCGTGAGCATCACGCCGGAATCAGCCGGAAAAATCGAGCAGGCGTTGCCGTCCATTGCCCAGGGACAGCTCGCGCTCAAATCCCTCGCCATCGACTACAAGCTGTTCGCCAAGAACCCGGAACCGGCTTCAGCGGTCTCGGCAACGATCGCGGCACCGGCGCCCCGGCCGGTCCAAGCCGCGGCACCCCGGATGGTCGTCGCCTCGGTGGTGGAAGAGGCGCCGGTTAAGAACGCACCTCCTGCGCAGCCGGCAGTCCCGGCATTCCCTGCGGCGAAAGCTTCTTCCGCCGAGGATGAACGATTGACCGAAACCCTTCAGGAGTTACAAGACGCGCGGGAAGCAATGGCCCGGAAGGACGCCAAGATCAGTGCCCTGCGAAAAGATCTGGAATCGATGCGCACGCAGTTGGAAACGAAGGACAAGGAACTTCGAGCCGTGAAGAGCACCCCGCAGACTCAACCCAAACGTGAGACCCGGAACAAGGCCGAACTCACCGTTCGCTGACCGTCTTCCCCTTCATTCAGCCCACATCGACGAGTTCCGGCCTCAGAAGCACGATCTCCCGCGAGATCGGCTGCCGGAAATTCATGCGGCAATAGCAGCCATACGTGACATAGGTATCCTGCAGGCAATAGAGGGCGATTTCCTTGCCCTGCCCGTCCGCCCACATCTGCGCCACCTGCGACCCGCTGCCCGATTTACTTTCCACATTCAACGCCCGCGCGAGCACGTCCAGTTTGACCCACCCGCGATTGTCCCAGTTGCTCCAGATCGCCATGGTGTCATACACCGGCTCCGCCCGAAACTTGGCCAGGTTGATCTCCATGGTCGGCTTCACCTGCTGAATGATCGACCGTTTTTTGATGAAGGGCAGGTCGAAATTCAGACCGTTATGGGTAATGAACAACGAGGGCCGGAGCTGCCCGAGGTGACTCCAGAAACGACGCAATAGTTCCTGCTCGTTCGCCCCGTACCAAGAGGTGGCGCCACGCGGTTCGAGGTTGTCGGAGAACTCCAGCAACCCGATGCACACGATGCGGCTGAAGGTCCCGTCGAAGGAGGATTTTTCATAGAGTTCTTCATCGAGCCGATGCTGCGCCTGCGCCTCCCCGACCGCGAACAGGTCGCCTCCGGTCTCGGAAAAAGCCGCCTCGCCCGAGGCCAGTTGACGACCGGCCAGCCGGGCCCATTCTTCCCGGGGAGCTTGCACCGTTTCGATGTCGAGGACCACTTTCATACGCCCCTACACTTTCCCCTGCTGAAGCGCCGCGATAACGGGCTGATCGGCCGGAGGAAACTCGAACGCGGCCATCTCATGAGGATAGACCCATCGAAGTTCCGCGCAGTCCAGCGCGATCGCAACACCGGCCTCGATCCGGCAGCGAAAGAAATGCAATTCCACAATCTTCTCGGGATATTCATGTCGTACGATCTGAAAGGGGGTGGGATGGCCGATACGCACATTCAGCTCTTCCCATAACTCCCGCTGCAGACACTCCTCCAACGTTTCGCCCGGTTCGCGTTTCCCGCCCGGAAACTCCCATAAGCCGCCCAGATGCACCCCGGCCTTCCGCCGTGCAATCAGATACCGGCCCTCGAGAACAATGATCCCTGCCGCAACCTCGATCACCTTCATCATGAACCGTGAAGCGTATTTCGTGAAACGTACCTCGAAAGCTCTGTTTCGGAGCAGCTCGTTGCCGAGCGACGAGATACGAGTGACGAAATACCACCCTTGTTATTTCCCCGCATCGAACGGATAGGTCTTGCAGAATGGTTTCATCGGGCACAGGAGGCAGTAGGGGTCGCGCGCCGTACAGACCGTAGCGCCGAAATCCATGAGGGCCTGATTGAAGTCATACCCCTTGCCGCGCGGGATCAAGGTTTCAGACAACTCCCAGAGGGCGGCCTTTTGCGACTTCGGCTCGCCCTGGGCGATGAACACACGGTGCAACACGCGGATCACGTTCGTGTCCAGAATCGGAGCATCTTCATTGAACGCAAACGAACGAATCGCCCCCGCGGTGTACCGCCCGATGCCCTTGAAGGACAACAACTCCTCCGCATCGTTCGGCAACTGCCCGCCGTAGCGGGCCACGGTTTCACAGGCGATGCTGTGCAGCCGTTCCGGCCGGATGTTGTACCCCAGCGGATACCAGGTCTGCTTAACCTCCGCAACCGGCGCATCGGCCAACTGTTCAAACGACGGATACCGCTCGAGAAATTCATGGTACTTGGGAATCACGCGATCGACCTGCGTCTGCTGGAGCATCACCTCCGACACCAGGATGTGATAGGGATCGGAAGTCTTGCGCCAGGGCAGATCACGCCCATGCTCCTTGTACCACTTCAACAACCGGTTCTGAAAACGTTGCTTCTGCCCGCGAGCAAGCGGGACCGAGGACTGAGGCGACTTCTTCTTACGGCGCGGGGATTTGTGAACGCGAGACTTTGTAGACATACCAGTTCGTGATGAGTGGCGGCATTCTAAGAGGCGGGCGGGCTGAAAATCAAACGATGTCACCTCGACGGGCGGAGCCGCAGAGCGCGACCCACAAGAACGAACCCTTGTGTCGCGCCCTGCGGTCCGCGGCAGCGCTTGTGATATCGCTCACTACTGCGGCGAGGCCTGCACCTTGGTCCCTTCCTTTACCGGCGGATCGATCACAATCTGAGGGCCTTGCACCTTCGGCAGAATCCCGGCGCCCGGTTTTTCCAGGAGTCGTTGGTTCTGGTCATTGATCGAAAGCTGTTGGGACACATGACCATTGTCGAAGGCCGCCGCTTTGCTGAGCGCAGATTCCCCGACCGCATTGGCACGGCCCGGATCGTTGGCGAGAGGTTGCCCGTTGACCGGATCAGTCGCCTTACCCATCGGATACCCCGGATGCTGCGGCAACAACGCTGGATTGCTGAATGCCATGGCAGCAACCAGGACTCCACTCACCGCAAGGGGATATATGAATAATGAGGCGTTCATACCAAACCTCCTCTTAAGCGGGTGAGATAAAAACGCCCTCCTGTCCGAACGATCAGGAGGGCGCAAGAAGACATCTATGGAAGAAGATGGCGCGAACAGGTATCGCTGGAACGAGGTCACCCCGGCTTCATGGTCACCTCCAAGACTATGATGGTGAGCTTGCACTCGTTGAACCCGACAATCAAGCCCACCCACCCTCGCAACACATCCACGACTTCGGGAAAAGTCCCGGCGCAGGCCCTCCAGGACCCTAGGGCTTTTCCCAACTCCAAATGGTCGGAGACATTATCCTGATCGCGCCTACGGTGACAACATGATATGTCATTCTGCCGAAACACGCGTCGGCTGCACTCGTTCCCGATCTCGCGTTAAGCACCGGGAAGACAAATTTTTCTCACTGATTCAGCTTTGTACGGCTCGTGTCGGGCTTCCAGGAGTTCATAGGTGCACCAGGGCAACGCCATTACTCACTACATGCAAGGATACACACCACCACATGTCCATGACCGTTCACTATCGAGTGTCTCTCTCTTCAAATTCGGCGACGACCGGGGAAGGACGACTGGTGGATCTCTCGCTGGAAGGCTGCCGGATCGAATCTACCCAGCCGTTGCCCGTCAATACCTACCTTTCCCTACGACTGATCATTTCACCGAAGGAGATGCCGGTCCTCGTGGATCTGGCCGCCGTGCGATGGACCCGTGGAACAGTCTGCGGCATACACTTTCTCTCCCTCCAACCGTTACAGACCGCTCGGCTGAAAACACTTCTCGCCGGCGCCGCGCCGCAAAATCCACCGAACACACCCGACAAAGAGTAAGTCACCGGCACCCTTTATTCTTCTCGTACCCCCTAGGATTTTCCCTTGCCTTTTTTGCGCCACTCTTGCATCCTTGGGCCGCCCCTAGAGATAACCCTAGGTCAATCGAAGCCCCATCGACTACCCAAAAGGAACGATGTCATGAACGAAGAGAATCAAACTCGGCGCATAGACGTGCTGGCAATCGGCCTATTCGGTCTGGCAGTGGGCGCGCTCACCCTGGGGGTGGCCCAACTCGGATGGATTCAGCATAAGAACATGGTGGGAGCCCTGGTGATTGCCCTGATCTTCGGCGGGATCGTGCAACTGCTGGCGGGCATTACCGATATTCGCTACAACGAGCAACTGGGCGGAACCGCGCTGACAATGTACGGTTTCCTTTGGATCACGCTCTGCACCGTTAAACTCGTCAGCACGAGCAGTACGTTCCAGTTCGATGCAGTACTCTACGCACCCATCAATCTGGTCTACGCGGTCTTTTCCGCCGTGATGATCTTTCTCACGGCCTACCGCAACCTAACCCTCAGTGCCCTGCATGTGGTGATTACTGTCACGTTTCTGGCCACCACCTTCGCCCGGCTGGACTTCATCAGTGAGCTGTTACCGGGATGGGGCCACATCATCGTCGGCCTGATGGCCTTTTATCATGCCGTCGGCAGTTTGACTCAGGCCTTCACGGGGAGATCCATTCTCCCGCTTGGCCCGCCGCTCCTGTTTCACACACAGAAGCACGTGCACTCGATCGCCAAAGTGGTCTAGCGCTGGGTGACGACAAGCAACCGCCAGCAATGACGTATTTCGGCGCGCGTTATTCGTAGGCTGATCAAAAAAGCTGTCCGGCAAGGCCGCAGCGAGGTTCGCGACGCGAAAAAGAATGAGCGTCACGTCTGCGGGCTGGCGCGAGCCCGTGAGCGCCCAGTGTCCTAGCAGGCTGCGGAAAAACTCATTTTGAGTCCCAAAGCCACCACAGATACGCGGTGTGGGACGACGTTGAACAGCCTCGCAGGATGCGCAAAAAGGCCGTCCAGCAAGGCCGCAGCGAGCACAGGGGCGAATCGTACTCTTGCGGTACGGTGAGCCGCTGAGCGATGCGAGAACGCCGCTGGCGGACTTTTTCCGCATCCTGCTAGAGGCAAACGGTTCCTTCTTACCCGCCCGCCCCAAGCCTGCCAAGACAGGCTCTTGTCCCATGCTCGTACGGTACGCCTCTGATCAAAGCAGGCGCGACGCCGGCAGACTTTCTCAACAGCCTACTACCAGTCGGCGCCGATCCGGTCCACCACGATCTGATGCACGACGGCCCGGGGCCCCAGGCAGGCCAGGTACAGCGCGGTCTCGGCGATGTCGAACGGGTCGATTTTTTCGCTGTCTGCCCGCTCTTCCGCCGAGGCATCGACCAGATCGTCTGCGACGCCGCCGGGACAGATCGCGCTCACTTTGATGCGGCGCGCGCGCCCCTCGTCCGCGAGTGCCTTACTCAATGCCATGATGGCATGTTTCGATGCGCTGTAGGTCCCCGTGCCGCTCCAGGCCTGCACGCCCGCCACGCTCGACATATTGAGAATCGTACCGCCGCCCTGCTTCTTCATCTGCGCAAAGGCGGCCCGGCAGCAGAAGAACGTCCCGCGCACATTCGTATTCATGACTTCGTCGAAGGCTTCGGTGCTGGTTTCGGCCAGCCGGCGTCCACCGAAAATCCCGGCGTTGTTCACCAGGATATCCAGGCGCTGGAAGCGCCGAACCGTTTCACCGATCAGTCGCTCCACCTGCGACTCGTCTGCCACGTCGACTTGCAAGGGAACGGCGGTTCCACCGGCCGCCTCGATCTGCGCGACGGTTTCTTCGCATTTGTACAATCGCCTGGCCGCGACGACGACAGTCGCCCCTTCCTGCGCGAACCGCAGCGCGATGGCCTTGCCGATCCCGCTGCTGCTGCCGGTGACGATCGCAATTCTGTCTTTCAAGCGTTTCATCACTCCCCTTCTCAACGGCCAGGATCGACGTCCTTCTTGAGCCACCGTCGAAGCATCGCCTCCAACAGGGTAAATTGCAGAGGCTTGGTCAAGCAGTCATCCATCCCGGCCGCCAGACATTGTGCCCGATCACTCTGCTGCATATGCCCGGTCAGGGCGATGATGGGTACTCGTGGTCCTCCCCCCTCCCGCTTGCGAATCAGGGCAGCGGCCTGATACCCATCCATGCCGAACATCTGGCAGTCCATGAAGAGCAGATCGTACGAAGTCGCCGCTACAGCCTCAGCAGCAGCCTGTCCGCTTTCGGCCACATCGACCAGACATCCTAACCGCTCCAGCAACGAAACCGCGACAACCTGGTTGAGTTTTTGATCATCCACAACCAGCACGTGCGGGCGCCCACGATCGGTCTGCTCCTGCATACTATGGCGGGTAATGAGCGGACGCATGGGGCCCTCCTCAGCCGCCGTCTGACCCGACGGGTCCGAGACCGGAGCGAGCACGGTCGCCAGGCAACGCCAGAGCGCGGCTTGATGGATCGGCCGGGTGAGATACGCCGCCACCCCGGCATCCCGAGCCGCGCCGGCATCCCCGCGTTGCCCGAACGAGGTCACGACGATCACCGGTATCATCCGCAACGCGGGATCAGCCTTCATGGTCTGCGCAAAGGCAGCGCCCTCACCGCCCGACAACTGCTCTTCAAAAATGACCAGATCAAAGGGGTGTCCATCCGCCGCGGCTTTGCGCATGAGGATCGCCGCTTCGGTCCCGTCGTTGGCCGCAACCCCCTGCATTCCCCGGGAGGCGACGGCCTGTTCCAGGAACGTGTGGCTCGATCCCGGCTTTCCCGCCAGACAGACCCGTTGCCCGTCGAGTGTCGGGAGCGATTCCGGCTCGGTCGCCCTTGCCGCAGCCCCCTTCTCCAATCGAACCGTGAACCAGAATCGGCTCCCCTTGCCGGGAGCACTCTCCATCCCGATTTCTCCCTGCATGAGTTCCGTGAGGCGCTTGCAGATCGCCAGCCCCAATCCCGTACCGCCATACCGTCGCGTCGTCGAGGCGTCCACTTGACTGAAGGTCTGAAACAGTTTGTTCCGGCCTTCCGGACTGATTCCGATCCCTGTATCCGTCACGTCGCCTCGCAGGACCACATGGCTCTGCGCATCCTGGGCAACGGTCATCCGCAACACCACTTCGCCCCGATCCGTAAACTTGATTGCGTTGCCGAGCAGGTTGATGAGCACCTGCCGCAACCGGCCCGGGTCTCCGCGCACAGCCGAAGGTACCGACGCATCGATGAGGCCCACCAGATCAAGGCCCTTCTGTCGGGCCTGCTCCGCAATCAGATCCAGCGTGTCGTCGATCATGCCCCGGAAATCGAAGTCGATTGTCTCCAGCGTCAGCCGTCCGGCCTCGATCTTTGAAAAGTCGAGAATATCGTTGATGATCATGAGCAAGTGATCGCCCGAATTACGAACCACCTCCGCACATTCCCGCTGTTCCGGAGTCAAGGCGCTCTCCAGAAGAAGATTCGTCATTCCGATCACACCGTTCATCGGCGTTCTGATTTCATGACTCATCGTCGCCAGAAACTCCGACTTGAGTCTGGCCGCTTCCATGGCCTGATCTCGCGCCAGGGCTAAGGCCTCTTCGGCCCGCTTCCGGTCGGTGATATCGGTCGCCACCCCGCCGACCGCGTAGAGCATCCGGTCGCGATCCAACAGGGGAAACTTGAACACGATACTCGTGCGCGGACCATCGTGATAGTCGGCCGTTTCTTCGAACCGGAGCGGCCGTTTGGCCTCCAGCACTAGACGGTCGTTCGTCTGAAACACCGCCGCCTGCTTAGGCGAAAATAACTCCGTATCCGTCTTCCCCAGGATCGCCTCGCGAGACAGGTTGAATGCCCGCTCAAACTGCCGATTGACGTCGAGGTATCGTCCCTCCCGGTCCTTGAGAAAAATCAGGGCGGGACTGTGATCGAGAATGGCCCGCAACTGCGCCTCGCTGTTCGCGAGTTTCAAATCCATCTCTTTACGGGCCGTCACATCCAACACGGTCCCCACCATGCGGACAGGTGTGCCGTCGGCATCGCGCAACACATCACCGCGGCAGGCCAGCCAATGCACGGTCCCGTCCGGCCAGAGAATCCGGTGTTCGATCTGATACTCCACATTGGCCTGAATGGATTGACGGATGGCCTGCAACAGGCGATCGAGGTCCTGGGGATCAACCAAAGCCAGATAGGCTTCGTAGGTTCCGACAAACGTTTCGCGAGACAGGCCGAAGATCGTCGACACATTGTCCGACCACTGCACGGCGTTCGTGCGAATATCCCAATCCCAAATTCCCGCCTGTGCCGCGCCAAGGGCAAGACGCAGCCGCTCCTCACTCACGAGCAACGCCGCTTCCATGCGCTTACGATCCGTGATGTCGATCGCGACTCCGCCGACATACCGTCGCCCGGCGGGACCCCGGAAGGGAAACTTGAACGTCCACCAGTCACGCTGGGTGCCGTCCGGATCCGGCGCCACCTCGACAAATTCTTTCGGCAGCCCGTCAGCCAGAATCATCTGATCGTGCGTCTGAAATCGCCGTGCGACTTCCTCCGGAAACAACTCGAAGTTGGTTCGTCCCAACCACTGTCCCGACACCATCTGGAATCGATGTTCAAACACACGATTGACATAGACGTGCCGCCCCTGATCGTCCTTCATCCAGGCGATCGCCGGGCTATGGTCCATAAAGCTCCTGAAGCGTTCTTCACTCTCCCGCAACGACTCTTCCGCCTGAGTCCGTGCCGCAAGGTCCAGCGCACGATCGCGCCTCGTGTCCGCCAACGTCTGCTCCAGCGCCCGCATGCGCGAGATCAACAGCACGACAACCGATGACACCAGGAGGGAAATGAGGCCCGCGGTAAAGGGATAATCCCAGGCAATATGTCCGTGAATGATCCGACTGAAGAGGAGACTCAAGAGACAGGAAAGAACAACGGAGCCCCACACGAAATGCCAGAGGCGTCCGTGAGCGAACCACGCCAGTAATGACGCCATACCTACCCGCAATCCTTCATGCGCAGCCCCCGCCTCACGAAGATATTCAGGACTCGGCTGAGACCACCGGCAACCGCGTGGTGAGACTCCTGGCAAATCCCTACAGGAAATGCCGGTGGTACGATGCGGCGGGGAGAATAGCAGGCCTGACGGCGCGTTTCAAATTTTCTCTCGCGGACGACCGGCGGATGGGCGCATCGCCTGACGGGAACCGGACGGCCGCGGTTTTTCGCTCAGAGTCTGTGAGTCATAACAGCGGTGTCTCCCAGTGTGCTGCGAGCGACATCGAGCAGATGCCGATGGTGTGTGAACAACATGACCTGGCTGCCCTCGGCGAAGCGCGCCAGTGCCCGTAGAATATTGGCCGCACGCGCGTCATCGGATGTAATGAGGGTATCATCGAGCACCAGCGGCATCGGCGGATGAGAGGGACGCCGTAACTCCAGCGCTGCCAGCCGTAGCGCCAGGTACAATTGATCGGCGGTGCCTTCGCTCATCGCCTCGATGCCGATCGTCACACCGCCGGCCCGTTGCGCGCACAGCACCGGCCTGTCCTCACGCTCGTCCGTCACTAGCCGTTCGTAGGCGCCCCCCGTCATCAGCGAAAAGTAGGCAGATGCGGCAGACACCATGGGTGCCTGGGCCCGTTCACGAAACCGGTTCAACGCCTCCTGCAGGAGCGCCCGCGCAAGTTTCAGCCTGGCCCAGGGCCTGATGGCCGAACGGTATCGCGCCGCCGCAGATTCCATCGCCTCACGCGCCAGCGCCGCGCGATCCGACGCGTCGATGACCTCCAGCGCGCGTCTGGCCTGCTCTTCCGTCCGTTGCACCGAGGTCTGTTCCTGCTCTAGCCGCACCCTCTCCGTACGGCAACGTTCACGCTCGCTCTCGAGGGCCGGCACATCCAGCCCCGTGAGGCGCGCCCGTAACTCTGCTTCCGACTGAGGCGAAGCATGAGCCAGTTGCTGGCGCAGAAGCGCGAGTGATTTCCGCAGCTCACGTTTTTTCGCCGCCTGTTCTTCCAATTCCGGCAACTGCTCGATCGTCGCACCCCCGGCTCGTGTGCAGAGGCCTGCCAGCACGGCGGCCTCCGTGACCTGTACGGCCGCGGCCTGTCGCTTCTTCTCTTGGGCCTTCGTGCGGTCGCGAATGAGCGCATGCCCTTCCTGCTGATGTTGCCTAGAAACACCCAACCGCTTGCGCAGGCGATCCGCACAATCATCCAACATCGTAGGAACCGCCTCGCCGAGTAACTCCGCCACCTGCGCAGCCTGTGTCAGGAGGTCATCGACCACGGCCTGCAATTGCGCCTTTCGTTGTTGCGCGTCCGCTAAGGCCGACGCCTGCCGAGCCAATCCGTCGAGTTCGTCGAGACGCGACTTGAGGGCTTCCGGCGGCGCGTCACCCGCGAGGAACAGTCTGGTGTGCCAGGCCTGCAGCGCGTCCAGGTGACGGCGATGTTCGGCCTCGGTCTCGCTGACCTGCCGGCCGACCTTCTCCCGCTCGATCCGTTGATTGTGAGCCGTCTTGAGACGCGCCTGCTGCTCAGCCTCCGCTGCGGTCGCCGATTGTTCCCAACGCACGGCTTGGTCGATCAGCGCGGAGAGTTGTTCCGCCTCTTCGGCCGGAGTCGTGGCGAGAGCATGGCCGACGGCACGCAACTCCCCGGCAATGGCGGCTGCCGCTCTGCCCGCATCGGCCAGCACCCGGTCGCGGTCGACACGCAGGGCCGTCACCCGCTCAACCAGCTGCAGCGCCTCATGCCGGCGTCCCTGCCATTCACGCAACGTCTCGGGATCCAAGTCAGGCAACCCGGCTTGGACAAGGCGCTGTCTCCAGGCCGCTTGCACGCCGTCCCTATCGGCGCGGCGCGCGGCCATCTCGCCCGCCAGTTCCTTGCGGCGCAATTCCATCTGCTCGATGCGCGCCGAGCACTCTTCCAATCCAGCCGCGCGTTTGGTGTCGGCACGAAGCAAGTCCGCCTGACGGTCGGCTTCGCCCACTGCCGATTCAAACGTCTCCGGCAAGGCCTTGGCGGCGTCGAACCCCAGCGCCAGTTGATCCGTTCCGCTTGTCTCATCGATGTAGGTACGACGAATCGCCGTCCACTCCTCGGAACGTTTGGCGCGGGCCTGACGCAGAGTCTCCGCCGTCACCACCTCACCTTCCGCAGCGAGCTGCCGTTGCCGCAGCTGTTGTCCGTCGAGGTCGCGCCCGACCCGTTCGGATTCGTCACGCCACTTGGTAAGCTGCGCCTCGATTTCCGTCAGATCCTGTTTCGCCTGCGCAATCTGAGCCTCTAAAACCGGTTGGCTGCGACGCAACGCCTGCTCCGATTCGAGACCGAGCTCGGAGAGCGCCAGGGCAAGCTGGCCCTCCAGTTCGCGAAGCCGGCGATCCGCTTCGCTCTTCTGCCTGACCACATCACCCTGTGCCTGCCCTGCTCGTATGGCCGCCGTGAACGCCTGTCTGTGCAGTGGATCCGGTACTGTATCGGGCAACACGCTGGCCGGTTGCAAGGCGGCATCCAACGCTTCGGCGCGCTCACGATAGCCTTCAAGCCGTTCGCCCAATCGACTCACCTCGGCCAGGTGCCCCTCCAACGCCACCCGGTCGGCGGAGGAAGGCACGGCCTCGAGAATGGTCCGACGATTCACCCCGGGCGCAAGCCTCGCCACATCCAGATCCAACTCACCCTCGATCTTTGCGATGAGGCCATTCTGCTGATGAACGTCATGGCGATTTCTGGCCGCAGCTTCCACGCCTGAGACCAGGCGCTCAATCGCGTCGGCATGGTCGAGCAGCAACGGTTCGATGACGAGTCCATCCAGCGCGGCGGCACAACGCGCGAGTTCCTCTTCAGATTCACGAAGATCTATCTGCGCGCGCTGCAACGCCTGCTCTGCGGCCAGCCGTTCTTCGCGTTGCTGCGCGGACAGATCGGGAACCGTTGCATAGGATTGGAGCGCGCTTGCCAGGCGGTCATGCTCACGCAGCAATGGTTCGACCGTGCGGAGTTCGGTCAATTCGTTCTCGCGCCGACGCAACGCTTCCAAGGCCTTGGTGAGGTCGTCGAGAGCCGTCTTGGCGGTGTCATGCGCGCGATTTAGCTCCTGCCACTCAGCCGGTTTGGTCTGCGCCTCACGCCAGGCCTTCCGCTGCTCGTCGAGCTGACGGCGCGCCTCGTTGATCACCGCATTCTGCGCCCGACCGTGCTGGCTATAGAGCTTTTTGGCATCCGTATCCAGAGCCGCCAGCAACGCTGCAATACCGCTTGTGCCGGCGCTCGCCTCAAACAGCGCCGAGCCCAGATCGCCTTCGCCGTTCAGCAACACTGCGCCGCCCTCGCGAAGCCGGGCATGATTCAACCCGAACATGGCTTCGAATTCCTGACGATCCAATCCACCGGTCAATTCCCGTTCCAGCCCGCTGTCCACCGTGAAGCCAGGATCCGTCTGTTCCGTGCGGACATCGAGGCCTGAAAGCGTCGTCCCCCTGCCCTTACGCCTGATAAGTCCAACCGGTCGGCCCGTCTGGTCGATGAACACACCGCCGATCCGCAAGTCGCCGGCCGGGTGGACGAAATCGTCCGGGCTGCGTAGCGGAATGCCGAACCGCAAATCCGTCATGGCCCGCAAGGCCGACGATTTACCTGCTTCGTTGGGTCCATAAATCACATGTAAACTGCTTGAGCCGACGGAAAAGTCCAACGTCTTGTTGGTAAAGGGACCGAAGGCGAACAGCAACAGGCGCGCGAGTTTCATGCGTCTTCTCCGGAAGCGGACAGGCGCGCCAGAACTGTACCTTCCGCATCCATCAGCAAACTGCGCAGTTCGGCAGGATCGTCGAGGCGCGGCACATCACCGGCGGTCACTTCTGCGGGCATGGCGCCAAGCAGATCTCCCAGTTCGGCCTGCGCCCGGCGCAGCAGTTCCGTGTCGTCGCCCGCAATCGTATCGACCAGACGGACCAACTCTCCCACCGCATCCTGGCGCTGCGCAGCCTGAGTACGATCCAGCGGGGTGGAAAGATCCAGCCGCACCTGCTCGATCCAGATCTCGGCCGCGCCGATGTCCTGCGCCGCCGCGTGCATCGCCGCCGCAAGGGTGCCCGGCTGCGCTGCCTCCAGCCGGTGCAACTCAGTCGATCCCGTCAGCGTCACGCGCACCGCATGAAGCCGATCCATAGTCCCGGTTAGCACCGGCTCCAATGCGCGGGCGAAGGCCTCGTTGAGCGATTCCAACCGGTCCACGCCGTCGAGCGGCACGGAGAGCTGACTCCAACGCACCACATCAAGCGCGATACACTCGGCCTCGATCCGTCCCGCATCCACCGTGACCAATTCGCAACCCTTCGCACCCGTTTCCTTCGCATGGCGGCCCTGCAGGTTACCGCAAAAGACGATGCGCGGCCGCTCGTTCAGCACCTCACGCGCATGGACATGGCCGAGCGCCCAGTAGTCGTATCCCTTGGCAACCAGCGTCGGCAGATCGGTGGGCGCATAGGTATCGTGGCCGGCGCGCCCCGTCAGACTCGTGTGCAACAGACCGATATTAAAAAACCCGGGCACCGGCGGAGGGTAAGACGGAACCAGGTCTTCATTCACCTCGCGCTCAGGAAAGCTGCGGCCATGGATCGCCACGGAGAGATCCTCCAGCCGGATCGTCTGGGCTGCGCGGCTCGAAAAGACCGTCACGTTCGACGGCAGGGTCAACTGACGCGAGATCACCCCCTGCGCGTCGTGGTTTCCCTGCACGATAAAGCAGCGGATGCCCGCGCGCTCCAATCGCACCAGCTGCCCGCGAAAGAAGAGGCCGGTGTGAAAATCCTGCCAGTCCCGGTCGTAGATGTCGCCTGCGAGCAGGAGGAAATCCACTCGCTCGGCCAGCGCCCGGTCTACCAAACGCTCGCATGCACTGCGGGTGGCGGTACGCAACCGCTCAACCGGCGCACCGTCGTACCGGTCCAGGCCGCGCAAGGGACTATCGATGTGAAGGTCTGAAGCGTGGATGAAGCGCATGGCTAATTCGCTTTCGATTCTTATGTACCGACGCCCAGCGCACAGTGAGGATCCGCGATTGGGTCGATTATCCTAATTGTGGACACGCCACCTTCGCTGCAACATCGGCGACAACTGTGAAGGCGCGATCGAGATCGAATGCTTGAAACTCCTTGATCCGAAGAACTGGTTTCAAAAGCGGCTCCACTTGATTCCGTAAAACGCTCAGCCGTTGGAAAGAAAGATCGATCGCATTATGACCCTGCACCTGAATTTTCTCCCGCACCATCTGAACCCAGGATGCGTCATACGGATCAATCACCCCATTCTTCACCGCATAGTCGATATCGAAATAATCTCGGATGGCCGGCTCACGGCGGGTCATAGCAGCTCGAAATTTTTCAGCAAACGCTTCTTGCCTGGAGAGGCATGGGAACCGGACAAAGGGCACCAATGGCTGCTGGGACAGTGGATTCACCACCATAGTCGCGGCCTCATGGATGACGGCTGGTTCCAAAAGTGGTTCGCGCAGACTGATTTCAATCTTGATTGTTTCTCGTCGCTTCAAAACCAGAGACTCATAGCTCAGCGTGCCGATATATTGCATCGAACTGTTCGCCCCGGTGAGCGCATCTTGTTGTTGAATTTCTGGTATGGTCTGGAACAGGTTATTCAGGGCCTGTCTCACCGGAACGATCTCACGGCTTCGTTCGACCCGTCGTGCATCCCTGGCGATTGGGATGACGAAGTCGAGATCTTCGCTGAGCCGGTAGAACCCCGCATGCACTTTCGTGAGACACGTGCCTCCTTTGAACACGAGGCTCTGCTGTGAGACCTTGGAAAGATGAGCCAGGACGACGCTACAAAAATAGTCCTTCTCGACCAGAGCCGGAACGAATCCGAACCGTGCGGCCGTATACGCAATTGCTTCGGTAAAGAACGCAGCATCTCGATGATGCTGGAGGGGCCGCCCGTCAGGGACATTCATTGTCTACAACCCCCCAGCGCCGGTTGATGACGCCCCGCTTGGGTTTCGACGGGATCCACGGAATGAGGCTGCGCGTCGGCTTCAACGTTCGTTCAAGCTTTCTTAACAACATCGCATCGGCGGATTCTCGTTCAAGCAAATACCCCATGCGTCTGATCGTGCCGACATCTCCGTACCTCAGGGTCACCCGCACAAGCTCTCGCTCAGACACCCGGTTCTTCTTCAGATCGGTTCGAATCCATTCATAGGCCCGCGGCAGTGAGCCGAAGCGAGACCAATCATAGACACCATCGAGCAAGGTGCGCGCTCTGGAGGAATATACTCCCTGTTCGCCGTCCGGCGTCACGCTCTCTTCCGTCGCGCCCAGCCGTTTGTCGGCAACTTTAATAAGCGTGAGTTGAATGGGTCCGACCATTCGCTCCCCAAACATTCGATTGTTATAGGCATAGACGCGGTTGGGAACCTGTTCGTCATACCCATAACGATTGAAGGCATTCGGTCCGCAGATTTGATAACGCCCCTTCTGCTCACCGATGAGCGTATTCAGTGCGAGGATTTCACTCGGCGACCAGGTGCCACCCAAGGGCAGACGCTGTGGAATGAGGTAGAGGCCTCTCCGAACCTGCGCGATCATGCGGCCCTTCGAGAGGCGAGTGAATAACTTGCTTTCCTGTGTACACGAAATGCCAAGCGCCACCGTGAGGTCCCCGGTTCTCAGAGTCCTCAGGCCGCGCATCTGCGCATAGGCAAACAAGGCACGTTCAAGATTGCCCAGCGTCCGCTTCATGATGGTACGCTATTCATGCCAAATTCCATACTATGGAAGTTATGCATAATAGAGTGCATAGCTAATCGGTGCAACAGTTTCATCGCATGGTCAATGAGAATCCAAGACAAGACGGAGGGAAAACTCTCTCAGGCGCACCACGAAACGATCTAGCCTGCATGAACGACTCTCGCCATGCAGATCTGCGACGTGGATGAAGCACATGAAGAAACAGTTTCCGATGGTTCATGATCACTGCCCGCGCCATGCACTACATGACTCCCCGGCAGGCGGAACGAGAGTAGCGTGAGACGCATGATACGCAAGCGGCGAGGTCCTCACAATGCCGCGCACATACTCGAATCTTGAAATCCGTGACCCCGCCCGCCACACTCCAGCGGGCGGGGCACACCGACCTATCGACCGGCGGTTCGCTTGCGACAACCACATTGGCAATTGATAGGCGCGCAGCGACAGGCGTTTGCCTGGCACCCGCAGGAGCAGGAAGCGCAATCGCAGGTTCCGCAACAGCCTGTCTTGACAATCTTCTGCGCGGTGTTTTTTTTGATGTCAGCCATGGTCGGTCTCCTTTGTCATGCCGGCGCGTCATTGCGTCGTCACAGAGGCTGACGGAGGGGCACCGGAAACCTTACAGTTCTGCACACAGTTTGGTAAGCTGCTTCCATGAACCTCGAATCGAAGCCCTCGACAGCTCTCTCGCCGGAGGCCATTGCGCAGCTGGTGAACGGACACCGGGAGTTCCTGGCATTCCTTGAACGGCGAGTGGAATCGAGAGCCGTGGCGGAAGACATTCTGCAAGCGGCCTTTACCCGTGGACTGGAGCGCGGGGGCGACGTGCAGGACGAAAAGGTCGTCGCCTGGTTCTATCGAGTGCTCCGCAATGCCGTGATCGATCATTACCGGCAACGTTCCACCGCCGCGCGAGCGATGGAAGCCTGGGGACGAGAATTTCCGGATGTTCAGGAGCCAGACGCGGAACTACGGCAGGAGATCTGCCAATGTGTATCGGGCCTGCTGGAGACGCTCAAGCCCGAATATCGCGAAGCCCTGCAGATCGTGGATCTGGAAGAAGGCAAACTGAAAGACCTGGCGCAACAGTCAGGCATCACCGCCGAGAATGCGGCCGTCCGCGTGCATCGAGCCAGGGCCGCGCTTCGTCGCCGGATCGAACAGGCCTGCGGCACCTGCTCCGTCCATGGTTGTCTGGATTGTTCGTGCGAGGCTTCTAGCGGGGAGAAGTGCGGGACGTGAGGGAGAGAACCTCCACCTAGCATTGCGGTGTGCTAGCGACTGCTATCATGACGAGCCGGGCCCCAATGACCCGCCTTGCTCCGTTGCCAGACCAACCAGTCCTCGATCCTGGCTCCTTGCGTTTCCGTCATATCGTCAAGACCTCCCAAGCATTTCCTGACATCCCAGCCTCTATAGCGGCGGCACGCGGGGGACATCTGTATACGTGATCCGAAATACCGTGTCGGTCAGCCAACGTTTGAACGAGTCATTGTCCATGAACTGCTTAAACAGCTCCGTGTCGTCTTTCAAAACAGCCGCCATCACACGTGCAAGCGCCTTGTCATGCTCGATACGGGCATTTTGCTTGTCCGAGTTCTGCTTCGCATTTTGGTACGCCGTGTCAGCCGCCACACGGCTGGGAATGTCTTCCGTGATCAGCTTGTGCACGCGGTCGGCATCGGTCCAGGGAATGTTGCCGAACAGGTCGTTAAACGTCCTCAGGATGTTGGAAAGCCGATCCAACTCCGGTTCAGCCTTGCTCCCTCCGCCGGTCATGGGAACCGGCTCGATCGCCGCATTCTCGTCGGGCAACTGAATCTTCATCGCCGCCTTCTTCTCAACGCGATAACTGTCCATGTCGATCGCGTCCAGAATGCCCTTAGACAAATCTTCTTCCTTGGGTGCCGGCAGCTTGGGCACAAGGAAGTTGAGAAAGATCGAGAGCGTTTCCCAATCTTTGTTCGTATAGGGCAGGATCGCTGACAGAAATCCATAGGCCCGGAGAAACGCCTTGGCCTTTCCTTTGAAGTCCACCTGTCCGTCCTCGTTGAGCTGGTCTTTGTACACAGCAACACATGCGTCCAAAATCGGATCGAGCTTGTCCCGATCGGCGCCACCAAGATACAGGGCCACAAGCTGATCGATCTGGGTCTGAGCATACAGCTGGTACCCGTCGAGTGCGGCCTTGAGGTCATGAAGCTTGTTGGGGTCGGTTTCCTCCGAGAGAATGGTGGTCCGGTAGTAATCGGCGAATGCCTCTTGAATAGTGCCACTGTCATTCATGAAATCGAGGACAAAGACATCATGCTTTTGCGGATGGGCGCGGTTGAGGCGCGAGAGCGCCTGCACCGCCTTGATCCCGGAGAGGATCTTGTCCACGTACATCGTGTGCAGGAGCGGCTCGTCATAGCCCGTCTGAAACTTGTCGGCACAGATCAGAAAGCGGTAGGGGTCCTCCTGAATCTTGTCGGCAATCTGGCTCGAAGGAAAACCGTTGAGCGAAGCCTCGGTGACTTTTGCCCCGCTGTACTCATGTTCGCCCGAGAAGGCCACAATGGGCTTATGGGGGCTCTTCCGCTCCGTCAGATAATCGCGGAAGGAATGGAGGTACTGGACGGCACGATCGATTCCATTAGTGACCACCATGGCGCGTGCCTGTCCACCGATCTTGTTCAGTGCAAGAACCTGCTCGTGGAAGTGATCCACCATGATTTCGGCTTTCAACCGGATCGCATGGTCGTGACTTTCTACATACCGACGGAGTTTCTTCTTGGCCCGCTTCGTATCGAACTCCGGATCGCCCTCCACCGTTTTGACGAGCTTGTAATAGCTCTCGACCGGTGTATAGTGCTTCAGCACGTCCAGGATGAAGCCCTCCTGAATGGCCTGCTTCATTGTGTAGCTGTGGAAGGGGCGATGGCGGACCTTCCCTTCGGCATCAGGAGACAGTGGCTCGCCGAAGATCTCCAACGTCTTGTTTTTGGGCGTGGCAGTGAAGGCGAAGTAGCTCGCGTTGGGCAGCAGCTTCTTGGCCTCCATGATCCGGTTGATCGTATCTTCGAGGGTTTCCTCCTCCTCTTCGGCGCCGGCCGTGGAAAGGGCCATACTGAGCGCCGCCGAGGTCTTGCCGCCCTGGCTCGAATGGGCTTCGTCGATGATGATGGCGAACGCTCTACCGCGCTGCTCGCTGCCGATTTCCTCCAGAATGAACGGGAACTTCTGGACCGTAGAGATGATGATCTTCTTTCCCTCGGAGATGAACTTGCGCAAATCCCCGGAGTGCTCCGCATGGCCGACCGTCGCCCCTACCTGGGCAAACTGTTTGATCGTGTCCCGGATTTGCTTGTCGAGGATACGCCGGTCGGTGACCACGATGATGGAATCGAACAGGGATGCGTCCTGCTGACGTAATCCGATGAGTTGATGCCCCAGCCAGGCGATCGAATTGGACTTGCCGCTGCCGGCCGAGTGCTGGATCAAATAGCGTCGCCCCACCCCATGTTCTCGGGCATCAGCAAGGAGCTTGCGAACCACGTCAAGCTGATGAAAGCGCGGCCAAATCTGCACCGATTTCTTTCGGCCCGTTTTCTCATGCTTCTCTTCGACGATTTGCGCGTAGTTTTCCAGAATGTCGGTCAGTCCCGAGCGGGTGAGAATCCGCCGCCACAGATAATCCGTCTTGAGGCCGTGCGGGTTCGGGGGATTCCCCGCCCCATCGTTCCATCCCTGATTGAACGGAAGAAACCACGACCCTTTCCCCTTCAGATGCGTGCAGAACCGTACTTCGTGGTCGTCTAAGGCGAAATGCACCATGCATCGGCCGAACTCAAAGAGCTTTTCGCGCGGATCGCGGTCGCGCTTATACTGCTCGACCGCATCCTCGACCGTCTGCTTGGTCAGACTGTTCTTCAGCTCGAACGTCGAGATCGGAAGGCCGTTGATGAAGAGGGCGAGATCGAGGGCTCGTTGGGTCTCGTCGCGGCTGTAGCGAAGCTGACGCGTGACCGTGAAGCGGTTCTCGGCATGAAGCTCAGCGGCTTTCTCATTGCCGGGCGAAGGTGTCTCATAGAACACCTCGACATGGTGCTGCCCATCCTTGAGCCCATGCCGGAGCACATCGACCACGCCGCGCTTCGAGATCTCTCCTTGGAGCCGGGCCAGGAACCTGCGTCGAGTCGGGCTGTCGTTGTCGAGATCCAGCGCCTCGGCTATTTTCGGCTGGGTAGCCTGAAGAAAGATACGGAGCTGGGGAAGGTCGACACAGAACTCACGGTCGTAATCTTCAGCTCGGCCGAGAATCCATCCGGTGCCGCCGTATCGCTCCCGAATGAGGCTAATGCCCTCGCCTGTCGGCGGCGCTTCGCCCGAGGCACGACCCACCATGGCCTCGACAATAAGACTCTCCAGGCCCTTCTCGCTGGTATCGGTCTTCACAAGAAGCCTCTAATCAAGTACCAGGCACCTTCTTACCAATTGATTTTAAAGAGGTCGGCCACTCCCATTTGCTCCTCAAACCTCATTCTAATCAAACATCCATCAAGTACCGCGATTCCGGTCTGGAGCAGCCCAAATCGGCACATATCGCATGAGTTTAGGAGCAGCATCGGGATCGTAGGGCACTATCAGGCCAGCGTCGACCGCCTCCCGAATAAGCCGTGAGGCTACAGCCAGGTTCTGTGGCTCAATCCCTACAGAGCTCACGAACGAGGCCCACGAGATAGTCGGCCGGGCAATCAGTGCTCACGCCTCGACCTCATCGGTAACCGCATCGAGGTTGGCACCCCCTTCACTGTCGTCAGCCTCCACAGGCACATCTGCCTCATCGAGCATTTCAGACTCGTCGGTCTCATCCGGTAATTTGCCCGCTGCCTCTCGCACATCGCGCTTGCCGGTCACCACGTCGGCGATCAGGCGGGTGCGGTATTCGATGAGAAATTCGATTTCGCGTCGTGCGCGGCCGACTACCTGGTTGATATCGGATGTCTCATCCTCGATTTGAGTTGCAATGCGCTTTTGGTCGTCCGCGGGAGGTACTGGTAACCAGAGGTTCAGAACACGCTCGACCGCGAGCCCAGGCTGGGCGGCGGCAATCGAATACTGATTCAGATTCATCACCATCAAGATCGCAGCGAACCACTCAAGGATGTAACCAGAGCTAAGAGAAGCAACAACGGCGTGTTCCGAAGCCCAAAAGCGACCGCGCGCAAGATGCACATTTCCGCAGAGCGCACCCTGTCGTCCGATCAGGACGAAGTCACCGTCGTGAGTGAAGTTCGATGTATAGCCTCTCACGCCATTCCCACCGTAGACCGGGTAGTCACCCACAGGCTCGATTGCCATTGCTGTGATGCCATCCCCGCTTCTCATTCTGCAGAGAGTCTTAAGCCGCCGCATCTCCCAATGCTCCGGCACATCGCCCAACCACTCGACGCCGGATGGTTTGAGGCGCACATTGGGATCGAGGCCACGGGTAACGGCGCGGTGGATGATGGCCTGCTTCTGCTCCTCCAGCAGCTTAATCAGCTTCTGCTTGGCGCGGATGTAGCATTTGATCCGCCGATCCGCGTGGTCGATAAAGCGGACAATGGCGGCTTGTTCGTCTGGCGGAGGAACCGGTGAAGGCATCTGCTTAAACCCTTCCCAGTAGAGCCTGTTCCTGTCCTTTACGATCCCATGAGAGAACTTGTCGACCTCACCCATGTAGGCATCGGTCCGGAACAGATTCAGGAAGAACCTCGGTTCGACCCCCTTCAGCGGCCGAGCGACGACGTATGCGGGACTCACAAGCCCGTCGGTCGGTGCGATTCCTATCGCACCCTGCCACATCCGCATCATGTTGTAGGCAAGATCGTCCTTGCGAGCTCGCTTATACTTGTCGCGATCAGACATTATCTGCTTACGGCCGCTTCCATCGAGGTTTCGAACCCGGACGCCGGTCTTGAGTGAAACCTCCAAGATCGGAAGATGTGCAAATCCCGTCTCGTTTCGTTGGATGAACAGGCCACCGTTGCGAGAGATGCTCCACGTCAAAGGCACCTCTCCCAACCACGGCACGCCGGAGTCCTTGTAGGCCGGATAGGGCGTAAGTGTGTCGATCACTTGCCGCTCCTCTTCCCGCGATCGGGACCCGACTTTGCCGTGGCCTCCTGCGCCACCCGCTCCTCGATCCGTAGTCGGGCGCGTGCGACGGCGTCGTGGAGCCGCTTTTCGAGCAATTCCCGCGGGGGGAGTTCGGTCAGGTACTCGGCAACGTGGATGCCGCGCGGTTCAAGTTCGAGCACCTCGACCGTCTCGCGCTTCTTGCCGGCGCAGAGAATAAGGCCGAGAGGCTTCTCTTCCCCTTCCTGTCGTTCATGGCGGTCGAGCCAGCGCAGGTAGAGTTCAATCTGTCCGGCATCGGCCGGTTTGAAGTCGCCGATCTTGAGCTCGATGACCACCAATCGCCTGAGCCGCCGATGGTAGAAAAGCAGATCGATATAGTAATCGTCTCCGTCGAGGGTAATGCGCTTCTGTCGTTCGACGAACGCGAACCCATGACCGAGTTCGAGCAGGAACGATTCGATCTCCCGCAGCAGCGCACTCTCCAGATCCTTCTCGCTGTAGGTATCCCTGAGTCCCAGGAAGTCGAGCACGTAGGGGTCGCGGAACACGAGATCCGGGGTCAACCGGTCTTCATCCCGGAGCGCCTTCAGCTCCTTCTCGATGAGGTGTTCGGGTTTCTTCGAGAGGGCTGTCCGCTCATAGAGCATGGACTGGATACGAGACCGCAGCAACCGCACACTCCAGCGCTCCATGCGACACAATTCGGCATAGAAGCTCCGTTGAAGATCGTTCTTGAGATAGATGATCTCCATGAAGTGACTCCAGGCCAATTGTCTCGACAGCGTCGAGACAATTGGCATATCGGGGAAAGTTTCAGCGAATCGGATCATATGGCGCAGAGATTTCTCGGAGAAGCCACGGCCGAACTCAGACTCCAACTGCTCCCCCAGCGCGGACACGATCCGTTCACCATACCCGGCCCGTTTCTCGCTGAGGATTTCCCGACGTATGCGGTCGCCGATCTGCCAGTACAAGAGCGTGAGACCCGCATCGACCAACCGAGCAGTCTGCCGCCGCGCTTCCAGAACGAACTGCCGCACCTCGGCCAACAGCGTTTTCGCCGGAGCTGCCCTGGTCGGGGGCTTGGATGTTGAGAGGCTTCTCCCCTTGCTCATCGCCCGCTTCCACCAATAATTTCACCCAGCAGCCCCTCGGTTTCCTTCTCCAACGCCAGGATGTCGGCTCTGATTGCTTCAAGGGACCGCAGCGGCTGCGGCTTGTAGAAGTATCGAGTGAAACTGATCTCATAGCCGGTCTTGACGCTTTCGGGCACATACCAGGCATCCGGCACATGCGGCAGGACTTCTCTCCGGATGAAGGCTGCGATGCCGCCTTCTTCCAGCAGCGGAATCTGTTCCGTATCGCGAAGCTCGGTATCGGGCTCATATTCCACCACACACGGTTTGCCGTCGACGGTAGCCTCGAAGAGCCCGCGTAGTGGGTCCGGCTTGACTTTGCCTGGCTTGTAAGTCTTGCCGATAATTTCGGCTGCTTTTTCATCCCGCTTCGCAAGTCGGTCCTTGAGGAGTTTCTTCCGTGCGGCGGTTAACTTGACGCCGTGCTCGTTCGCGTCTGCCTCCACTGCTTCCATGAAGGTGTTGAAACTGAGGTGTGGGCCGGGACCGAGTGAAGCAGCAACACGCTCCACAACATTGGCCAACGGCTCTTCGTCTTCATCCACACAGGCAGCGCGGAATGCACTGAGAGATTTCGGGTCCAAGTCCACACGCAGACGCAGCGGCCGTTCGACCGTCACTTTCCAATAGCCGAACGCCTCGTTGGGAAATATCTTCGACTGTTCAGATTCTTTGAAGTCGATGAAGGTGTCGCAGATACGCCGGATGTCCTCGTCCGACAGTTCGCAGTTCTTCTTACCGAGGTTCTTGCGCAACGGCTTGAACCATTGTGTGGCATCGATGAGTTGCACCTTCCCCTGGCGATGCGCGGGCTTTCTATTGGTGAGCACCCAGATATAGGTCGCGATGCCGGTGTTGTAGAACATGTTCAACGGCAAGGCGACGATGGCTTCGAGCCAATCGTTCTCGATGATCCACCGGCGGATGTTGCTCTCGCCTTGGCCTGCATCCCCCGTAAAGAGCGAGGAACCGTTGTGCACCTCGGCAATCCGGCTGCCGAGCTTCGTCTTGTGCTTCATCTTCGAGAGCATGTTGGCCAGGAACAGCATCTGGCCGTCGCTGGATCTGGTGATCAGCGAATATTCCGCCTCCCCCGCGTGCTGAATCATAAAGCGCGGATCTTTAATGCCCTCTTTGCCTCCTAATCGTTCGAGATCGCTTTTCCAGCTCTTTCCGTAGGGCGGATTCGACAGCATGAAGTCGAACTCACGGGACCGGAAGGCATCGTTCGCCAGGGTGGAATACTCCGGCCCGCCGACGATGTTATCCGCTGCGTCTCCTTCGCCTTTCAGCAACAGATCGGCCTTAGCGATCGCATAGGTTTCTGCGTTGATCTCTTGGCCATAGAGATGGGTGGCGACTTTCTTCCTATGTTCCGCCGCTAGTTGTTGCAGCGTTTCTTCCGCCACCGTGAGCATGCCGCCGGTTCCACAGGCCCCGTCATACAGCAAGTACGTGCCCGACTGGATCTGATCGGCGATGGGAAGAAAGATGAGCCTGGCCATGAGTTTGACGGCATCGCGTGGCGTCCAGTGTTCTCCGGCTTCTTCGTTGTTTTCTTCGTTGAACCGCCGGACCAGTTCTTCGAAGACCGTACCCATCGCATGATTGTCGAGGCCCGGATGCTTCATCGATCCGTCGTTGTTCTTCACGGGATTGGGACTGAGATTGATATCCGGCGACAGGAACTTATTGATCAGCGTGCCGAGCGCATCGGCCTTGGAGAGGCGAGGGATCTGATTGCGGAACTCGAACTTTTCGAGAATGTCCTGCACATTGGGTGAAAAGCCATCCAGGTAAGCTTCAAAGTCAGCTCTGAGCTGCTGCTGGCTCGATCGCGCCTTGAGATCTTTCAGCGTGAACTTAGACGTGTTGTAGAAGGCTTGGCCTGCTGCCTGCCTGAGCGCTTGATCCTGATGAACGATCTTGGCCTTGTCCAACGAGACCTTCATGTCGAGCACGGCCTGCTTCGTCGGCTCCAGCACGGCATCCAGGCGGCGCAAGACCGTCATCGGCAGGATGACATCCCGATACTTGCCCCGCACATAGAGATCGCGGAGAACGTCGTCCGCGATGCCCCAAATGAAGTTCGCTATCCAATTGAGGTCGCCGTTGCTCATTTTCTTTTCACTTCTCTAGTTCGAACGTGATTTCGCGCCCGCAGCATACCTGTTCGCCGACAAGACAACAATCGCCGAATCCACGATTGCTGCTGCCCGAGCCTACCATCCCACCGTGACATCCAGGGTCACAGTGCAGGCGATTTTCTCATCCGACCGCGACGCTATTCTTGCATTTAATGCAACCAGCCCCGTATGCTCGAATCACTATGACCGAACCGACCATGACCATCTCCAACTTAAGCCTGGCCGAACTCAAGAACCTGGTCGAAGGCCTCGTGGACGACCGGTTGCGCGTGCTTCTGGGCGACCCGGATCTCGGCGCGCCCCTCGGCGAATCGGTCCGCGACCGCCTGAAGCAATCCCTGGCATCGACGGAACGCATCACCGGTGACGAAGTGGCCGACAAACTCGGCCTGCGGTGGTAGAGCAATGCCCTGGTTTCGTTTAGCCTTCCGGCCCGATGTGGTTGCCGACCTGCGCGTGGCAGATCCAGCCATGGCCCAACGCCTGTTCGACAAGACGAAGTGGCTGGCCTCCAACGTCGATAACTTGCGCCATGAGCCGGTCTCCGCCGACCTGCCCGGTATCCATAAATATGCCGTGGGCGACTGGCGGATTTTTTATTCGATCGACCGGACCGAACAACTCGTGGACATTCATCACATCCATCACGCAGCGCCGACGCAAGGCGCCAGACCAGCCTGACTATGCTGAATCTCACCTGGACCGCCCTCGAACGGTTGCGCAAGCTGATCGAAGAACATCCGGAAGATCCGGTCGTGCGGATCACGCTGCGCGACGTGGATACGCAACGCCTGTCCCTCTCGATTACGCTGGAACCTGCAGCGCAGGAAGAAGATGAAGTGCAGCACATTGAAGGGTTGACGGTGGCGTTGGAGCGAACGAGCGTGCACCGTACGAACGGAATGACGGTGGACTTTCAGACGGACAAGGGATTCACCTTCGTGCATCCCCCGACGGACGACTTAGGGCTGATCATGCCCAGCAGCAACTAAGACCTGTGAAGCGTCGCTGGTATCTCGTCGTTCGTGAAAGACTATTCCTAATTTGCGAGATACGCTTCACGAATGCGGGTTAGGATTTCATCCGGGGGAAGACGCTGCCGAAATGCATGGAGAAGGCGCCGCGGGCCACATCGGCGACGTAGCGTTCGAGGGCTTCGGTGATCACGGGAAAGGCCAGATCATCCCAGGGGATGTCCTCCAGCGAGAACAGTTGCACATCGAGACTCTCCGTGCCGGGTTTGAACTCCCGGGTGCGCATAGAGCCGCGAAAGATCATGTGGACCTGGCTGATACGGGGCAAACTCAAGACGGCATACAGGGAGGTAATCTCGACGTCGGCATGCGCCTCTTCAAACGTTTCGCGGATCGCGGCCTGCTCAGTGCTCTCCCCGATCTCCATGAAGCCGGCTGGAAACGTCCAATGGCCGGTGCGCGGTTCGATGGCCCGGCGGCACAGCAGAATCTTATCCTCCCACTCGGGAATGCAGCCCGCGACGATTTTCGGATTGATGTAATGGACGACCTGACAGGTCTCGCACACAAACCGCGGCAGGTTGTCGCCGGGAGGAATTTTTTTCGACAGCCCGGCCCCGCACTCGCTGCAGAACTTCATTGCGGCCCCCGATCACGACAACAGAAAGACAGAAATGGATAGCACAAACCACGCCTTCTTTGCACCCTGCCCTCGCGGACTCGAAGCCGTCCTCGCTGAAGAACTCACGGACCTGGGAGCCGCGGACGTCAAAGCGACGGCCGGAGGAGTCGCCTTTCGCGGCACTCTTGCCTTTGGTTACCGGGTGAATCTCCAAAGCCGCATCGCCAGCCGCATTCTCTTGCGGATTGCCGACGGGTCCTATCGCGACGAACACGATGTGTACGACGCGGCGAACGCCATCCGCTGGCAGGATTGGTTCACGCCGCAACAGCGCATCAAGGTAAAGGTGAGCGCGCACCACTGTCCGCTGAAGAGCCTGGATTTCGTCACCCTGCGGGTGAAGGATGCCGTCTGCGATCGCTTTCAATTTGCGAGAGGCAAGCGCCCGACGGTGGATACCCATGCGCCGGATATCCTGATCGCCGTGTATCTGGATGCGTCGACCTGCACCTTCTATCTGGACACCTCGGGCGAGCCACTGTTCAAACGGGGTTGGAGGAAGTCGGCGGGTGAAGCGCCGATCAGGGAAAATCTCGCAGCCGGCATCCTGCGGCTCTCGAAATGGACTGCGGATACGGTGCTCTACGATCCCATGTGCGGAAGCGGCACATTCGTCATCGAGGCCGCCTTAATGGCCAGCCGTGTCGCGCCGGGAATCGGCCGGCATTTCGCCTTCGAAAAACTGCTGTCATTCGATACCCGCCGATTGAACGAGCTGCGCACAGAACTCAAGGCGATGGAAATCCCCATCAAGCCGGGCCTGATCCATGCGGCCGATGACAATGCGCACGCGATTACATCGATCAAGGCCAACCTCACCATCGCCGGGAGCGGCGATGCGGTCACCCTTCAACAGGGCGATGTCCTGCAACTCCCCGCCCCGGCCGAATCCGGCCTGCTTGTCACGAACCCGCCCTACGGGCACCGCATGGGAGAGGCGGAAAGCCTGCGCACGTTTTATCCGCAATTCGGCGATCACCTGAAGAAACATTTTTGCGGCTGGACCGTGCAGATCTTCACCGCCGACTTAAAACTGCCCGGCCAGTTGCGGCTGGCCCCTTCCCGCCGGGTCCCTCTCTTCAACGGAGCGATCGAATGCCGCCTCTTCGAGTTTCGCATGGTCGCCGGCAGCCTCCGGAAGACAAGAGCTGGTGGCGTCTAGCCGATAGCTCATGGCTCGGAATCCGAGTCCCGCAGACCGGGGCCAGACACCTTCTCAATATTTCATTTCTGCCCCGAGCGATCGGCCCTGGCATCGTGCCCTTCTCGCTATCGGCCATCAGCCATACGCTCGTGTGCCCCACGCGTCCAGGCTTGACAGCGTCGCGAAAGACTCCTATTTTCAGCCTATGAACGCATCTCACGCGCCCGTCGAAGAGCTGCAGCCGGAGCAGGATCTATCCCTTTCGCGCCTGATCGTCGTCTCGAATCGTGAGCCATACGAACACCGGCTGGTCAAGAACCATCTGATCTGGGAACGCACGTCCGGCGGTCTCATCTCGGCGCTCGATCCGGTCATGCGGCGGCTCGGCGGCACCTGGATTGCCTGGGGCAGCGGCAAGGCGGATCGGAATGTGGTGGACCAGGACATGATCGTCGAAGTGCCTCCTGACGCCCCGACCTACCATTTGCGCCGCGTGTGGCTTGACCCGACTGAGATCAAGGGCGGATATCAAGGCTATGCCAATCAGGTGCTCTGGCCCCTGTGTCACCTCACGCTGGATCGCGTGGCTTATCGCAAAGCCTATTGGCATGCGTACCAAGCCATGAATGCGCGCTTCGCGGCAGCTGTCCTCGGTGAATTGCGCGGGAAGTCCGGTTTTGTGTGGGTGCACGACTTTCACCTGGCTCTGGTACCCGGCCTCGTCAAGGCCGCGTTGCCGGCCCAGCCGGTGGCAGTCTTCTGGCACACGCCCTGGCCCGGTCCTGATGCATTTCGCATTCTCCCGGAACGTCGAGAGCTGCTCGAATCCCTGCTGGCGAGCGATCTGCTGATGTTCCAGACCCACAACTTTCTGCATTGTTTTGTCGAATGCGCCAAGGAGTTCCTGGGCGTCGACGTCCGGAGCGATGACCTTCAGATCGACTATAACGGCCACACGACGCGACTCGTGGCCCGCCCGATCAGTGTGAGTTTCCAAGCCTGGTCGGAACGCGCCCGCACAACGCAGGTCACACGCGCCATGGACGTGTTACGTAACCTGCATGTCTTTCAGCCCGAGGTCCGCATCGGCCTCGGCGTTGACCGGCTCGACTACACCAAAGGGCTTCTCAAACGCTTCTGGGCCATCGATGCCTTCTTCGAGCAGTACCCTCAGTATCGGGGCCGGTTCACCTTTGTGCAGGTGGCCGTGCCGACCAGGGGCGATGTCGAGGCCTATCGCAGTTATCGGGAACTCATCCGCGAAACCGTGAATGACATCAATATGCGGTATGGCAGCATCTCCAACTCGGGCAGTCCCCAGGCCTCTCGCTGGCGACCGATCGAGTTCCGGGAAGGCCGCATCGGCGTGGACACCCTCGCGGCCTACTACCGGATGGCGGACCTGGCGTTGGTGAGTTCCGTCTACGACGGCATGAACCTGGTCGCCAAAGAGTATGTCGCCAGCCAGGTCGACGAGAAGGGCGTGCTGCTGGTGAGCCACATGGCCGGCGCAGCCGAGGAATTGACCGATGCCCTGGTGATT
Source organism: Nitrospira defluvii (assembly GCA_000196815.1). Taxonomy (GTDB): domain Bacteria; phylum Nitrospirota; class Nitrospiria; order Nitrospirales; family Nitrospiraceae; genus Nitrospira_A; species Nitrospira_A defluvii_A. The sequence goes on along the minus strand of FP929003.1, from coordinate 1,785,031 downwards.
AATCCGTACGACCTTGAGGGTGTGGCCGATGCCATCCGCCAGGCCATCGAAATGCCCTTGGAGGAACGCCGGGAGCGTATGCATCGCATGCGGACTTACCTCGAAACCCATGACATCCGGGCCTGGTCGGACGAGTGCTTGCGCGATGCAGGAATTCTCCCACCCGATGATCGCCCCACGCATGAATAACCGGCGCCGACACCCATGCGCCTGTGGAGCCGGCCCGTGATCGACACTGCCTCAGTTCCACAGGACAGCGCATCGTCCCCCGGCCACCCGCGGCGCCCGAACCGGTACCGGGCAGACACCGACCGATTCCGCACCCCGAGCCGACTACTGAACCTGCTGCTCACCATGGGCCTCTGCCTGGCCTTCGGAGGCTGTGCCAAATTCTCGCAGTTGTTTGCCGTCACCCACCCCTCAGACCAACCGGTGGATCGACAACAACAGGCAATCGTCACGCGACTGAAAGCCCTGGTCGAGCCGGATCTGCAGGATAATCTCACGACGGCGCTCCCGGCGGTTCGGAAGAGCCTGGCCGATCAGACACACAAGATTGCGAAGTTCAAACGGAACCTGGTCCTGCGGACGCTGGCCGATCCCTGGGACGGCCTGGCAGCCGCCGAACAGGCCGGGCTACTGGCGGCGACGGCGGCCGAATCGGGCGTCGAAGGACTGCCGGCCGTGATCGATATTCTCGAAGGCGGTATGGATCGTACCGGCGCCTCCTTTGCGCCGCTGACCTTTCCGGTCACGCTCGCCACAGATGATCTCCTGACCTTTCTCACCGACGTACTCGAACAGGCCTATCAGGACCGCGAACAGGCGCTCCGCCATCTCTCGCCACAGGACCGGGAGTTCTTGTTCACACAGGCTCGCCCGCTGGTGGAACATTTCATTCCTCAGGTCGCCCCTCCCGCGCAACTGTCGGAGGCCGAAGCCGCAGCCAGATACGCGACCCTGCTCATGCAGCAGGTGGACTATGCCTCGCTCATCAGCGCCGCACAACGGCTGGCGCGGCTCGGCAACCGGAAATTCCTGCAGCAACTCGATATTGCGTTGCACAACCGCAAACCGATCGGCCAGACCGTGCCCGGCATCACCGGAGATCTCCTCCTAGCTCAACAGACGTCGTACGGGCTGGTGGTGGTGGGAGGCCATGGTCCGAACACCTATGACCTCGAAAAGGGCGCTGCGCTGATCATCGACCTGGGCGGCAACGACACGTATCGTGGAACGATCGGGGCGAGCCCGAACAGCGATCTGGGCAACAGTGTCGTCCTCGACCTGAGCGGCAACGATACCTATCAGCCGGCCCCGCTGGGTCTGGCCACCGGGCGCGCAGGAATCGGCATCGTCATCGATCACAGCGGCAACGATACCTATCGGCTGGCACCCGGCTCCGGAGGGGTCGGCCTCGCAGGCCTCGGTATCCTGTATGATGGAGAAGGACAGGATATCTACGAAGGAAACCGGTTCACCCAGGGGGCGGCCTTCGGCGGGTTCGGCTTACTGGTGGATCGCGCCGGAGACGACCGGTATTCCAGCTTCGGTTACGCGCTGGGCTTCGGAGCGCCATTGGGTGTCGGCGCGTTGATCGACGTATCGGGAAACGATTCCTACGAATGCGGCGGACGGTATCCCAGCGCGTACAACGAGACCGACGCGCCGAATGCGCACCCGCAGGACCCTGCGTTTCAATACGATTGTTTTGGGCTTGGAACCGGATCGGGGCTTCGGGTCTTCAGTAAACAACCGGCCCACCGCGCGCTCAGTCTGGCCGGGGGGTGGGGACTCTTCATCGATCTCGACGGTCGCGACCGTTATCGGAGTGCGAACTTTTCCCAAGGGCACGGGTATTTTTTCGGTCTCGGCGTGAAGCTGGATCTGAACGGTGACGATGAACACCAGGCCGCACGGTATGGTCACGGCACCGCCGCGCACTTCGGCGTGGGCCTGAACATCGATTACCAGGGCAAGGACCGGTACGGATCCAAAGGTCCCTTCTATAACGGCGGCGCGGCCTGGGACGGCTGTGTCGGCCTCGCCGTAGACGGCGGCACGGACAGCGATTTTTACGATCTCCCCGCCTCGACCGGTTTGGGAATGGGCGACCTCGGGGGATGGGGGCTGTTCATCGAAGAAGGCGGCGCGGATCAATATGCGGTGAGTCGGGGGCTCGGACAAGGGGCTGAACACAGCATCGGCGCATTTTTCGACCTGGAGGGAAGAGACGATTATTCCTCCGTCCCCCCGCCCGCCACAGGGGTACGCCCGGAGCGGCTTAATCGGAAAACCTTCATTGAAAACGAGGGCAGCCTCTTCATCGACCGATAGCAGAATGGTGGGTTGCAGGAACTTATCGCGAATACTCAACTAAGAGACCGGATCATAGAGAGTCTCTCATTCCGGTCGCCGCGTCCCCGCTTGGCTCTGCGCTATGAGCCATTTGCTCTCCTCTCAAAGCCTGGCTTGACTCCCCCTCTCTTGTGGCTATCTTAATCGGTAAGAACGAGCGTGACCGTGCCTTCTGTACCCGACACGTCGCTCTACCCGATGACCATCCGAGCACAGCGGAGGATACAATGAACGAATCGAATGCCCCGACACTCACGCATTTGCCCGTATTGCCCTTAAAGCGGACGGTGTTGTTTCCCGGCACGATGATGCCCCTGACCGTCGGCCGGGACCGTTCCATCGCCGCGGTCGAGGCGGCGCTCAAGACCGAAGATAAAACGCTCCTCGTCGTGGCCCAGCGGGATGCGCAAACCGATCAGCCCACGTTGGAAGATCTCTATCCTATCGGGACCAAGGCCGTGATCAAACAGACGGCTCGAACGCCGGAAGGGCATTACAACATTTTGATCCAGGGGCTGGAGCGGTTCGTGCTGCTCAAGCTCGACCAGATGGATCCCTATCTCCAGGCCCGGGTGAAACAGCTTGCGCCTCCGAGTGAGCAGAGCACGGAAGTCGAGGCGCTGCATCGGGCCATTCTGGACATCATCACCGAACTGCCGAAACTGATCCAGACTCCCGGCGTGCATGAAGCGGTCGCCGCCCTGGGCACGGAAGAAGATCCCGTGGTCCTGGCCTATCGCATTGCGTCCTTGTTGAATCTCACCTTGGACGGCGAACAGCAGTTGCTGGCGGCGCCTACCCGGGCCGATCTGCTACGCGGGCTCTATGCGGCGCTGTCGCGGGAAGTCCAGATTCTCCAGTTGCGCGACAAGATCACCAGCGAAGCCAGGGAAAAACTGGGCAAGACGCAACGGGAATATCTCCTCCGCGAGCAGCTCAAGACGATTCAACAGGAGCTGGGCGAAGGGAACGGGGAAGAAGATGAAGTCGGCGCGCTGAGAACCAAGATTCAGGAAGCCGATCTCCCCGAACATGTCCGGAAAGAGACGGACCGTGAACTGGCGCGTCTCGCCAAAACCCCGAGCGCGTCGCCTGAGCATCAGGTCATCCGGAGTTATTTGGAACTGGTGCTCGAGCTGCCGTGGAAGAAGTCCTCGGAAGAAGGACTCGATCTCGCGCACGTCCGCAAGGTGTTGAACGAGGATCACTACGGCATCAAGGAAGTGAAAGAACGGATCGTGGAACACCTGGCGGTTTTGAAGCTGAATCCGTCTGCCAAGGCGCCGATTCTCTGTCTCGTCGGCCCTCCAGGAGTGGGAAAAACCAGCCTGGGGCAATCTATCGCGAAGGCCATGGGGCGCACGTTCGAGCGCTTCAGCCTCGGCGGATTGCATGACGAAGGCGAATTGCGCGGCCACCGCCGCACCTATGTCGGGGCCCTCCCCGGCCGGATTATCCAGGCGGTACGACGAGCCGGCGTGAACAATCCGGTCATCATGCTGGACGAAGTGGATAAGCTCGGACGCGATTTCCGAGGCGATCCCGCGGCGGCGTTACTGGAGATTCTTGACCCGGCGCAGAACCATACGTTCAGGGATCACTATCTCGATTTGCCGTTCGATTTGTCGAAGGTGTTTTTCATCACCACGGCAAACACGTTGGAGACGCTCTCGCAGCCCCTGCTCGACCGTATGGAGATCATTCGGTTGAATGGGTACAGCGAGCGGGAAAAACGTGAAATCGCCTTGCGGTACCTCTGGCCGAGACGGTTGAAGGAAGCCGGTCTGCGAGCCGAGGAAGTGAATCTTCCCGAAGCGGTATTGGACCAGATCATCGGTCGCTATACCAGGGAATCGGGGGTACGGCAGCTGGAACAGATGTTGGGCCGCATCACGAGAAAGGTTGCCGTGACCTTTGCGGATCGGCCTGAGAACTCTCCGGCCGCGCCCGTGGACATCACGCAATCGCTTCTGGACGAATGGCTCGGTCAGGAACGGTTCCAACCGGAAGAGGCGCGAAAGAATCTGCCGGCCGGAGTCGCCACCGGTCTGGCATGGACGCCGACGGGCGGAGATGTGCTCTACATCGAAACCACCCTGTTGCCCGGCAGTCACGAGTTGACGCTCACGGGACAACTGGGGGATGTGATGCAGGAATCGGCTCGTGCCGCGCGCAGCTACCTCTGGTCACATGCCGAAAGCATGGGGCTGGACATCTCGCGCTTCAAACGCAACGGGGTGCACATCCACGTCCCGTCCGGTGCCATTCCCAAAGACGGCCCTTCGGCCGGTATTACGATGGCCACCGCGCTGGCCTCGGCCTACGTCGGCAAGCCGGTCCGGAGCGATACGGCGATGACCGGCGAGATCAGCCTGACGGGGCTGGTGCTACCGGTCGGCGGCATCAAGGAGAAAGTCCTGGCCGCCCATCGGGCCGGCATTCGGCGGATTATTCTGCCGAAGGCGAACGAAAAGGACCTGAAGGAAGTGCCGCAGGAAGTGCGCGATGAACTCACGGTCATTCCGGTCGATCGGATCGAAGAGGTCCTGCCGGCGGCCTTCAACCAGGACGCGGCCTCGCAGCCGGAGAAACACGAATCGCTGACGACTTCCACTGCATCGTAACCTGTAAGGCCCCGGCTGAAAAGCCGGGGCCTTACCACAGGCGCGAGTCGCCCATCCGATCGCCTTGCCCTTCCGTAAAGACCTATGTCAGGATGAAGACGCCTGTTCAATTGATGCGCGTATCCCGCGCACCGGCAAAGGAGTTGATCCATGCCCTCGAAAATAGAGATCGGACCGATCGTCAAAGTGACCAGGACCGACGAAGAGTGGAAAAAGCTGCTCTCGCTCGCCGCTTACCAGGTGTTGCGGCACGAAGATACCGAGCGCGCCTTTACGAGTCCGCTCCATGAGAATCACCAGGCCGGCCTCTACTACTGCGCCGGCTGCGACCTGCCTGCCTATTCATCCGAGCACAAGTTCGACAGCGGCACCGGCTGGCCAAGCTTCTGGCAACCGATCGATCCCAAGGTGGTGGAAAAACGGACGGACTCCAGATTTTTCATGACCCGGGTGGAAGTCCACTGTGCTCGATGCGGCGGCCATCAAGGACATGTCTTCGATGACGGCCCCAGACCTACCGGCCTCCGCTACTGCATCAACGGCGTTTCCCTGAAGTTCGTTCCGGCCTGATTGCGCGATGACCTCTGCCGGCCCGGCGCAGGACGCAGGCCGATCATTGCGACGGCCACCGCTTCCCCGCCGGAGCGTGGCCGCGCACCTTGCAATTTGTCGCTGAACCCTCCTAGACTGCGCATGCCATGGCGTACTGCTCCCTGATACGACCGCTCCTGGGCCTCCTCGTGGCCGGGGCTGCAGTGCTCGGTTGTTCACAATCCTCCGACGTAATCTCATCCAATCTCAACGCCTGCTTGATCGTCACAGAGGCCGATGTCGAATTGGCCATCGGCACCCCCGTGACGCCGGGCCTGCGCCAGAATGACCGCCAATGCCTGTACCAGGCGAAGCGTAATCCCCAGGAAACCGTAACGGTGGAACTGAACCCCGGTCCTGACGGGGACACAAAAAGTCTGTTTCACGATCAGCGTTCAAAGGCCGGTCACCAACCGGTTCCAGGAGTCGGCGACGGCGCCTTCACCCTGCGGTCGCCGATCGGAGGCATTCAGCTGACCTTTCTGAAGGCCGATGCCCTCGTCACGCTATCGCTCTCGTCCTCGAAACAACCCAACGCGCAAGCGGCCGTGACCAACCTCGCCAAGGTCGCCGCGACCAGACTCGGCGGCCCCCTTCGCACCGGTCCGGCGGCGTCAACCGAGCCAGGGCTAACCGCCACTCCTTCCCAATGGGCCGGTGATTGGTATGGGTGCCCGCCCGTCGGATTGATGTATGGGAAAGGCCATCTTGCACTGAGCGAGGGTGGCACCTGGTCCCTCACGACTGCCGTATTGATGCCGGGCACCGTGACCGCAGACCGGGGACGCTGGCAGGCGGAATCCTATCAAGAGATCCTGCACGGAACCTATCAAGTGGCCGGGAACGACCGCTTCTCAACCACCGGCATTTTGAGTGTCACGTGGGACAAACTCGCCAAGAATCAGGGGCCGAACAAGTTCGACCCGCTGCTCTGGCAATCATTTGCGGCCGTCCCGCGCAAGGTCGCCGTCAAGCGGTTGCCGCCGGTTGAGCCCTCCCTCGTGGGCACGTGGGAAGGTTCCGCCAAGTTCGTCGATCGGCAGGAGGAATTCGTCTGGACGATCACCTCCGCCAACGTTTCGGAGTTCTACAAGGCAACTTCGCAGTCGGGTCGCATCGAGAAGGAGCAGGACCGCTTCCGCTTGACCGTCCCCCAAAGCAAAACTCCGCCCATGTTCGTACGGGTGTTGGCGCAGGACAGGCTTGAACTGACCGACAACAGCGGTACGGTTTCGCAATGGAACCGGAATGAGAAACTGCTCCCGCGTTGTTGATCCTCCGATTGACCTCACTAGCGACGCTCGCTCACTCCCCTCGGCTTGACCTGTTTTTTTCTGCTCGGTAGACTGTCAGCATGATGCGTTGACTCATGGTGACGCTGCTCTGTACTGCGCCGCTGCTCTCGGCCGTGCAGAGCCAGGCAGCGCCCGGCGACACAGCACACGCTCCGGACTCGATCGAATCATTCGATCTGCCGACCTCAGACGGTCTCCGCAGCCTCTACAACCAGGCCCTCGCCGCCTTACAGGAATATATCGAGATTGATGGAAGCCTACCGCAAGATGCTGAGACACAGGCACAAGGCGGAGAGTTTCGACTCAAAGTCTTTCCTCAGGGGAAATCCCGTTCGCAGGAATATCTGAGCGCCGAGGGATCGTTCCGCCTCTCGCCCGATCCCGGACAACAGGAGTTCTCCCTTCGTTTCAAATCTTCCAAACGCCCGCCGGCGCCTCAGCCAAGCGGCGACATCATTTAGCCGCATCGAACAGGTACCCACTCCGCTGTATGGCAAAATCGGTGGACCTAACCCGCATGATTCACGAAGGCTTCTACTGCAACCGCCGATACGCCGCTCCGGCAGGCCTGACGGCGGGCGGGCTCGCCGCTCGTCTCGCTTGACGCTGGTTGAGAACGACAGCAACCCGCGGCCTTCTGCTTCCATCCAGAAGCCATACGCTCTTCTTTCCCGCCATCAGCCATCGGCTCAGATGCCCGATGAGATACGCCCCACGATGCACGCTTCACGGATGTCGAGCATGCAGACGGCAGACCAGGTCCACCGTCTGCTAGAAGGTGAAGCCGATGCCGCCGGAGACAATATGGGCTCGATAGTTCATGGTGAATGACGGACCGCGTGCACCGTTCGCGACTTCACTCTCCCACTGATAATTCGCCACAAAATATTTGTATTCCGTAAAGAGGAACATGCGCTCCGTGACGTTGGCGCGTACCCCGCCGAGAAACTGATAGGCGAAAGCGCCGTCGGCGGCATTCTCATGCACCGTGCCGATGGTGCTGTGCTGGAGATTTAAATCCCGCGCAAACCCTCCGGACACCCCTGCACCGATGCCGATATACGGTTGAATCGTCTCGCCGGGGTAGCGCAGCAATACATTCGCCATGACGTTGACGGACTGGAGACGGAAATTCGCGCTCCTCGTCACACCGCCTGTCGTGGCCGAAGGCGCATTGACCTTGCCATCGAGTCCGGACAGGTCCGCCTCCAATCCGACGAACCGGCCGGCGAACGCCGGAAAAATCCCGATCTTCAACCCGCCTCCCAACCCGCCCTGCACGTCGGTATTCGTGAAGGGATCTTCCTGCAGCCTCACCGGACGATTCAGGGGCCGGCTTCCCTGGAGATAGACACCGACATAGAACTCGGTTTTCTCCCCTTCCTGTTTGGCCTCGGGAGATGTTGAGGGAGCCTTGGCTGCGCTGGGAGCCGGTTCCGCTGCCGACGCAACGGCATGACCTGTCACAAACAACGAACAGCTCACTATGAACGCGGCGAGGAACCATTGCGCTGATTTCATGGATTACTCCTGTGGGCTAAACGGCCTAGCAGAACTACTCAGCTCTGCAATAGGCACTCATACCACGGGGACTCGTGACGACAAACTGATTCGGCAGTTTCTGCAGTAAGGTGGGACCGCGTGAGCCGACCGGTCACATACCGGGATACGCTCGATGATCAGCGAAAGGCAGATCGGAGCAGGGGCTATTTTCAGGAGAGAAATTCCTCGATGACATCCGCCGGCATCAGGCCGACGAGCAACGTGCCGTCCGGGCGTTGCAGGAGCGGCACGCCTTGATGATCCGCCTCGGCCCATTGATCATTCCAGGCCCGAAGAATCGCATCTACTGTGGTGGCCTCTGTGCCGACAATCTGCGCGGAGGCGAATCCCTGACGTTCGGCCTCTCGCTGCAGCACCGTCTCATCGGAGAGATCCTGCCCGTCCACCCAGAACAACCGATACAACGATCGCACAAACTCCCCGCCCCGAAGCGGGTCAATGTGAAGCGCGCGCGCAGACGCGGCAATCGCCCGTCCGGTATGTGGTTTTCCCGGCGGCACAGCGACCGGCAACACGGGCGCGAGCCGGCGGACCATCTGCACCTCCTGTTTCAATTCAGCTGCCAGGTGCCCTGCCCACCCAGCCATCGGAACCGGCAGATGCGGTGCATGCTGAACCCCATGCCAGGAGATTCGATCCATCACGCCAAGTGAATGGAGGCGTTCATGCATCGCATAACAGAACGGACAGTTGAAGTCGCTGTAGAGCCGGGACAGGTTCATGACATCACCAGTAGAATATTGAAGAACAAGACCGGGGATCGGAACCTCCAGACCCTGGCACGAGACGTTTTACAAATCACGCTTCACGCGTCCCCTCAAAACTGGCGGTCGTTTTCACCATCCTGCAAGCCCGGATTATTGATGAATGCCGTCGCGAGGCGTTCGAGACGGAAGGACGCCGAGGCTGCTCGCACGTAAGGCCGACGCAGGCGTACCGGCAGTCCGTCGAGGAGGCCGAACGAGAACAGCCTCGCCGGGCGATGGGACCGAACGCCGGAGCAGGTATCCATGACTAGTCCGGGCTAAGGCAGAATCGCGATGATACGAGCCGGCGCCCCTGTCCCCCCGGCAATTTTCATCGGGAGCGCCATGACCGTCGCACCCGACGCAGGGACTTCATCCAGTCGCGCCACATTCTCGATCCCATAGAGGCCGGCTCCGTTGACAATCCGGTGCACCACAAAATCCTGCGAGGGGCCATAATCGATGCTGGCTGTATCGATTCCAATTCCCGAGATGTGTCGCTCCGCCACCAGAAACTCCGCGACTTCTTGTGAGAAACCAGGGAAATGCAGCGTCGCCGGCACATCCGGCGTGGTGCTGCCGAAATATCGTTCACGATCCTTCCAGTACACGCCCCATCCCGTGAGCACCATGACAATGGCCCCCGTCGGAATCGTACTGTGCGCAGACTCCCATCGATGAATATCCGACAAGGAGACGCGATAGTCGCGATCTGCCGCCACCGCAGCGCGAACATCGATGACCACGGCAGGGCCGATGAGGCGGTCGACCGGAATGCCATCGATCCCCGTTTGCCCCTGCGCGAAATGAACGGGCGCATCCATGTGCGTTCCGGCATGCTCGGACAACGCCACCTGCCCTGTGGCATACCATTTTTCCGTCGGCGTACCTCCCCGTTCGGTCGAGTCACGATGAAAGGGAGGATTGGCGGGCCAGACTTGAGTGGTCTCATCGAACGTGTAGGTCAGGTCCACGAATCGTTGCGCTGCGTCGGCGGCACTCCAGCAACTCAGCACCATCACCAGGACCCATCGACCCGCGACCGGAACTCGCATCATCCACTGCCGGACTTGTTGCTTCGACACCATGATCCACGCTCCAATCACCGGACTCGTACCATAACCTGCTTAGAACGCCCCACCTATCGAATCAGGCGAAAATACGGTACCCTCTCCTCCTCGCGCAGCGCAACTAAGAAGAGACGGGACATGCCGAACCGTTCAAGCCGGAATACCGATCTGCAATTTTCAGGAGAGCGCTTTTCCGTGGAGTATCGTCTGCACGGATCGGCCGCCGATGCACGCAGGCGGGCAGACCTGCTCTGCATCGACCAGACCGTCGAAGCGGCCGATCATGTCATTCCCTCCGGAGCAATTCGGGATCAGCTTCTGGGCCGGGTGATTCAGCTTGAGGTAATCACCCCCGACTCTCACCGCGCAGTGCTCAGTTTCCCCGTCGAACTGCTCGACGGGACCATGAGCGCTCTCCTTCACATGATCATCGGCATGGCCGGCCTGCAAGGACAGATTCGCGTCACGGACCTGTCATTGCCCGATGCGGTCGCCTCCCGGTGGACGCGACCTCGATACGGCTCGCGCGGTCTCCGCGACCTGCTGCGAGTCCCCCGACGTCCACTGATCTGCGCGGTATTGAAGCCGCTCGGGTATTCTCCACAGCAGCTGGCTGACCTGGCTCACGAGTTTGCCCTGGGTGAGGTTGATCTGATCAAAGACGACCAGAGTCTGCGCGATCACCCTTTTTGCCGGTTTGATGAGCGGATCGCCCGCTGCGCCGAAGCCATCGCCAAGGCTTCGCGCCAGACCGGCAAACGGTGTCTCTATGCGCCGCATATCTCCGGCCCCTGGCCCTCTCTCGTGGAACAGGCCGCCAAGGCAATGCAGGCAGGCGCGCGTGCGCTCCTGCTCTGCCCCGGGCTGATCGGTTTTGACGCCGTAGCTTCCCTGGCTCAGCTGTCATCGTTGTCGCTGCCCCTCCTCGCCCATCCGGACTTTCTCGGGAGCCACTATGTGACGCCGGACAGCGGCATCGCTCCCGCGATGCTCTTCGGTCTTCTCCCGAGGCTGGCCGGCGCCGATGTCACCATCTACCCGACCTATGGCCTGAACTATCCGATATCGGAAGAGGACTGTCGGCAGATTGCCGCGGCATGCCGGCGAGCACTCGGCGGCTGCCCCCCCATTCTCCCGACCGCCGCAGGAAGAATGACCGCGTCGCGTATTCGCGAGATGGTCACCCTCTACGGTTCGGACATCGTCTTTATTCTTGGCAGCGACCTACGACGAGGGCCGACACCGATCCGCTCTGCCTGTCTGGATTTTCGTCGCCTTGTCGAAGCGGAGACATGCTCATCCCCCTGATACGGCTTCGCACACTGAAGGCGATACCTCCTATGCTATTGATATAACGCACATAGCTGAATCATGCCCAGCGTGCATCTGATGCAGATCCAGGAGCCTGATTCGACCTTCGCCGAAAACAGGGCCACTCGTACTATGTGCAGATACATCGGCCGGCCCCTTTGTTTATCAAGTTTCTTCTGCCCGGGTCCGATATAGCCCATAGCCTGAAGTGCTTACGTATCGACCGACGGTTCACGTGCAAAAGAAACACCCATGGCGCTGCTTCGAACCTCAGACGAAACATCCAAACTCGACACGTCCGACACCTTGGTGCTCCGTCCGGAGCATCTCCGCCTGGGCATGTATGTCGACCTGAATTGCTCCTGGTTCAAGCATCCCTTCCCGCGCCGGTCGTTCAAACTCACCTCCCAAAATCAGATCACGACAATCAAAGGGCTTGGATTGGCCACCGTGCTGGTCTACCCGCGGGAATCGGACCCGGAAACGGACGAAGAGGGCAACGCAATCCAGCCGACTCCGTCTTCGAGCGGCGTTTCGGAAACGACTGCGCAGACCAGCGGAACCGAGGCCGACGCCGAACCGGAGGCTCCGACTCCGGCCGAAGAAGAGCAGCCCACCCATGGTGACTACCATCAGGCGGTCGAACTCGCCTCCACCGCCTATCGGCAAATGCTGGATCAGAGTTCGCAGATGATGAAGAACCTCGTGAGCGGATCAGAGGAGGGACTGCGGCACGCGCAGTCCATGATCGGCGGGCTCAGCACGCTCTTGACCAACACGGAAGCCGCCGGCACGGTCGCAAGCGCCTTCGACTCGGAAGACATCGCCAACGCCAATCTGCTGCATGCCCTCAATGTGGCGACGCTATCCATGATCGTGGCGCAGCAATTCGACATCGACCAGGACGCGCTCCAGCTCATCGGCATGGCCGGATTGCTCCTCGACGTGGGTGAGCAACGCATCCCGCGGCACATCCTGCAGAACCGTGCCCGTCGTTCCGAAGTCGAGAATGTGAAATATCAGCTGCATCCCTACCTTGGGGTCGAGATGCTCAGACGATTCCCCGGGTTTCCCGAGGAAGTGCTGGATGTCATCCGCAGCCACCATGAACGGTTAGACGGGTCCGGCTACCCCGAGAGACTCAAGGGAGATCAAATCTCGCTCCCCACCAGGATCGTGAGCGCCGTGGACCACTACGACGCACTCGTCAATAGTTTTCATCCTGAAGACGCCCTTTCGCCGGCGGAAGCGTTGGCAACGATGTACAAGCATCAACAGCGACTCTTTTCGCCGGAAGTCCTGATCGCGATGATCCAAACACTGGGCGTGTTTCCGCCCGGAACCGTCGTCACGTTGACCGACGGCTCGTTCGGACAGGTACTCAATATCAATTTCAAACACCGTCTCAAGCCCCTCGTGCTGCTGTGCGACCAGGCTGCCCCCGCCGACCAGCCCCACACCGTCGATCTCCAGACAGAGTCGGAACTCAGCATTCTTCGGGCCATCCCGAGGGGCGAGTTACCGGCGAATGTGGTCGAGTACTTTCGCATCAAGCGATGGACCGGCTACTTCGTCCAATCGTCCATGCGCGCCGCCTAGCCGAACCGGGCGCCTCGCCCCTGGCAGACAGCTGGCAGCGCTGCCCTGCAGTATGGTATCTCCCTCGCATGGCCAAGCCACGCGTCCTCCTTGTTATTCCTCCGTTGACCCAACTGAATACGCCCTATCCTGCGACCGCCTACCTGACGGGCTTCCTGCGCTCACGGGGATATGAGACCGCGCAAGCCGACCTCGGCCTCGAAATGGTGTTGCGCCTCTTCTCTCGATCAGGGCTGGAGCAGGCGTTTACCCGCATCAAGCAGACGGATCGGCCGTGGCGAGGGGAAATCCAACAGATCCTGGCGCTTGAAGACGCGTATCTCGAAACTATCGAGCCGGTGATCGCGTTTCTCCAAGGGAAGGACCCGATGTTGGCTCCCCACCTCGCACGCCCGGGATTTCTTCCGGAGGGCCCCCGTTTTGCCGCTGATCGTCGGCCCGGAGAAGGATCGCTCGCAGCCTCGCCGACGGACACCGCCCGGCACCGCGCCACGCTGTACATTGAGGACCTGACGGACCTCCTCCAGAGTACCGTGGCTCCCCACCTGTTTCTCAATCGTTACGCCGAGCAGATCATGCAGGCCACCTCGTCGTTCGACCGGATCGAAGACGCCCTGACTCGACCTCTCAGCCTCACGGACGAATTGCTGCTCGAGGCGCTCCGGCCACATCTCCACCGAACCGTACCCGATGTCGTAGGCCTCACGATTCCCTTTCCCGGCAATCTGTTCGGCGCGTTGAGGATTGCGCAGGCGATCAAGGCACAATCACCACAGATCGTCATTGTCCTGGGCGGCGGATATGTGAACACCGAACTGAGACGACTCGAAGACCCACGACTGTTCCAGTACGTGGATTATGTGACGCTCGACGACGGGGAACGCCCGTTCCTCTGCCTCCTGGAGCACCTGGCAGGCAATCGACCGGAGCCCCTGCTCCGGCGGACATTTCTCTGCAAAGACGGGCGCGTCATATTTCGAGACGGCAGTAACGAAGCGGACATTCCAATGCATGAGCTCGGCCGACCGACCTATGCCGGACTCCCGCTGACCGACTACCTCTCGATCCTCGACAGCCTGAACCCCATGCATCGGCTCTGGTCGGAAGGCCATTGGAACAAGTTGACCGTTGCGCACGGCTGTTATTGGAAGCAGTGCACGTTTTGCGATGTCGGGCTGAACTATATTTCGCGTTATGAGATGACGCCGACGGACGTCCTGATCGACCAGATCGAGGCGTTGATACAAGAAACCGGGCAACGGGGCTTCCATTTTGTCGATGAGGCCGCACCGCCGGCCGCGCTCAAAGCCCTGGCCCTTCGCCTGCTGGAAACCGGCCTGACCATTTCCTGGTGGGGGAACATTCGATTCGAAGAGGCGTTCTCCCCCGATTTGGCAAGGCTGCTGGCGGCATCCGGCTGCATCGCCCTCACCGCCGGGCTCGAAGCGGCATCGGATCGCTTGCTGGAGCGGATGAAAAAAGGAATTACGGTAGACCAAACAGCGCGGGTTGCGGCGGCATTTCGCCAGGCCGGCATCCTGGTCCATGCCTATCTCATGTACGGGTGTCCCGGTGAGACCATTGCCGACACGGTGGATTCACTGGAACGTGTGCGACAACTGTTTGCGAACCATCTCCTGCAGTCCGCCTTCTGGCACAAATTTACGGCCACCGCCCACAGTCCCATCGGGCTCAACCCGGCCGCGGAAGGCCTCACGATCCTCGGTCCGAGATTCGCAGGATTTGCCGAAAATGATCTCCGTCATTCTGATCCCAACGCCACCTGCCCGGCCTGGCTCGGCGAAGGCCTGCGCGCCGCCTTGCTCAACTACATGGAACAGGCCGGATTCGATATTCCGGCACAACGCTGGTTCTCACATCGGGTGAAACCGCCACGGGTGACGAAGACCTGGCTCACGCAGGCGCTGGAGGCTTCCTCCGACGTGCCACTGACCGCCGAACGGCGTTGCGTCTGGACCGGCGGCCGGCCTGTAATCGCGGCAACCGGACGTACGCGCACCAGGGTCATTCTCCCGACACGCACAGAAGATTTTACGATCAGCCTGGCGTCTCCGCACACCGAATGGTTGCTCCGCTTCCTGCACGCATCGACTCCTTCGCCCCGCCGGACGAACTACGACTACCCGCGCCTGGCCGAAGTCCGTGATCGCTTTCCGGCCGCCGGCGCACGCGGATTCGACCGATTCAGCAGAAGCGCCGCCTGGCAGTCGATCCGCCAAGCAGGCCTCCTCCTCGTGTAAGACTTCACGCGCCTCCACCCATCCGTACCTCCCAAATAGTTACGCGTCTCCACCACATACGACTGCATGGCTTTTCGCACATCACATGGATCGATGGGCGACACGTGTGCATTCGTGAAGCATGCACAACCGTGACTTGTAGCACTTATTAGTATTTTGCTGTAAATACCAAAAAAATCGCACGCAACGTGTTGGCATCATTGCGTACTTGCACTACATGTTGGGCCTACTTATGAGCTCACCTTACAGAGGAGATGCACTATGCTCATCACACGATTGCTAACCCCATTGCTGGCCATCGGCATTCGCTTGTCGGCGCCGCTTTCGGCCTTAGCTATCGCCGTCTATTCGTCCTCCGGCCCTAACGCCGCTTCGATTCAAGGTTCCGTCGATGGCTTCAGAAACGACCTGGGAGCGAACAACGGTGTGGGCGGCTCGTTCACAAGCGGTCGCCGGGAAATCAATTGGGACGGGGTACCTGCCGGATTCTCCGACCCGAACAATCTGCCGGGAAACTTCTTCAATTCCAATTCGGCTCGTGGCGCCGTATTCGAAACGCCTGGATCCGCATTCAGGGTCAGTGCAAACTCTGGTTCGGCCACGCCGGTTCGCTTCGGCAACATCAATCCCTCTTTTCCAACCAGCTTTTCCGTGTTCAGTTCCCAGAAACTCTTCACGGCCATCGACAGCAACATCGTCGATGTAAGGTTTTTTGTACCCGGCACCAATCAACCCGGAGCCGTCCGCGGGTTCGGCTCGGTCTTCACCGACGTCGATTTGGCTGGTCCTACCACGATTGAGTTTTTTGATTTTCACAACAACAGCCTGGGCAAACAAACTGTTCTCAATACACCTGGCGTGACCAGCCTGTCCTTTTTAGGCGTCTCTTTGGAACAGGCCATCATTAACCGCGTCAGGATCACGGCCGGAAACGCCGCCCTCTCGGCGTTGGATGGATTCGACTTTGTCGCCATGGATGATTTCATCTACGGCGAGCCGCAAGCGGTACCGGCCCCGGCTGCCGTCCTTCTCCTCGGAAGTGGCTTGGCTGTCTTGGTATGGGCGCGACGAAAGTCTCTCCTTCCTGAATAGCCGCATGTGAGCAACTTTGTAAAGGACAAGGGGGAGTCAGCCTGAAGCTGACTCCCCCTTGTCCTTCCACACATCGATTCCTCAGGCAATGGCTCTCTTGCCCCGCCACCGGTATCCCGCGTCAGGCTGCGCGACCCGGCTGCGCTATTCCGCATCGCGCTCGACACCCTTACAACGCAGACGATGTCCACAGATCCACGCGTTGTGGATTGACGGGGACCGGATAGAGAACCAGGCGGCAAGGAGTGAACTACTCAATCGGTGGATGAATGTCCCGCAGATGACGGCTCTTACTCAAACGAAAAGAGGAGCCGACCTCTTGGCCGGCTCCTCTCATCTCGACCGCCGTCGAATCTCGCGCTACTTGTTGGGCTGCGGAGTCAGCCGAAGATAGGGCTTGATCGCTTTGAATCCCTTCGGAAACAGCGTCTTGGCTTCGGCATCGTTCACCGCCGGCGTGATGATGCAATCCTGCCCGTCCTTCCAGTTCACCGGGGTCGCCACCTTGTATTTCGCCGTCAGCTGCAGAGAATCCACCACGCGCAGCAATTCGTCGAAATTTCTCCCGCAGGAAGCCGGGTAGGTCAGCATCAACTTGATCTTCTTGTCCGGCCCGATCACGAAGACCGATCGCACGGTCATGCTATCCAGCGAGTTCGGGTGGATCATATCATACAGATCGGCGACCTTCTTCTCCGGGTCGGCAATGATCGGGTAACTGACCGTACAATTCTGGGTTTCGTTGATGTCCTTGGTCCAGCCGCGATGCGAATCCAAGGGGTCCACGCTGATAGCGAGAATCTTCACGCCACGCTTATCAAACTCCCCTTTGATCCTCGCCATATATCCCAATTCCGTCGTGCAGACGGGGGTATAATCCTTGGGATGTGAAAACAGAATCCCCCACCCGCCGCCCAGCCACTCATGAAAGTTGATCGTTCCTTCCGTCGTCTCAGCTGTAAAGTTTGGGGCATCGTCGCCCAATCGTAGTCCCATAATTTCCTCCTTCGATGTCAGGTCCGACCTGGTGATGGCACTGCGTAAGAGAGCAGAAAGACCAGGGTTAGAGTACCGTTTCTCGTCAGTCCGGCGCAAGCGGAAGCTTGCGAAGAATGCTGCACCACCGGTGCCGGCAGAAACCGCCTGCCTCCTCTCAAGTTTTCACTCATGTATCCGATAAGAACTTCAGGTGCCACAGGAGGAGCGCATGGAGAACACCAAACCACCCGCCATCGGACTCCGGATCTCCAATGATCCCATGTACCGTTTGCTTCGCGAGGGATGCATCAAGGAGTTCAACGTCAAACGGGCGGGAGGCGAGGCGGTCGATCTGACCCGCTGCGATTTGCGGGGCCTCGACTTGCGTGGGCTGGAGACGGATGGATTGGACTTCAGCGAGTGTTACTTTCGGCAAGCCGATCTTCGAGGCATCGACTTCCGCAACGCAAAGCTCGAAGGAGCCAGCATCAATGCGGCCAAGATTTCCGGGGCCTATTTCCCGATTGAATTGAGCGCGAGTGAAATCGAGCTCTCACTGCTGCACGGGACGCGAATGCGCTATCAGCCCAAGCCCTGACCCTGCCCGGACCGCTCAACCTCCCGTCAAATTCAGCCTGACCCTGACCTGTTTTCCCTCTGAAGGCGCCAGCTCTGCGTCCATCAGGAAGACGCGATCTTCGGGCAACCCGCCCTGCTCAATCAGATGTTCACGAATGGCCCTGGCGCGTCCCTGCCCCAACTGGCGCAATTCTGATTCCTCAACCGTCATCGCCGGAGAAAGCTGCTGTCGCAGTTCGTCGGCCGTCAACACCCGTTCGACGAATTTGCCCCCCGGGAGCTCTTCACGCTTCATTGGTTGCTTTCCCAACTTTTCCGCATAGAGATCGCTCAGAAGTTCAAACTCCCGCGAGGACGAGGGCACAGCCTGCAGATTTTTGGTTCCCCCCTGAGTAAACCGTCGCTGCACCTCAGCCCCAATTTTCTGCAAGGCCAGGGCTTCGCGATCTCGCGCAGGATCGGCCGCACCCGCCACATCCACCCGCAACGCCGGTCGTTCCTGGAGTGCCTTGGCAATCGACTCGATCTTTCGCTGTTCTGCACTCTCCAACACCTCGCTGCCGGCCATGAAGTCGATGAACTGCAAGTCTTCACCGCCGCCGCCGGCAAGGCCTCCCAGTGCCGAAAATGGCGAGGTCGCCACTTTGGTGATCAGATTGACCAACGCATTCAACACCACCCGGCCGTAGCGAAAATCCGGTTCGTTCAAATCACCGCGTACCGGCATATCGATATCAATCCGCCCCCGGCGGTCCTTCAACAATCCCACGGCCAGCCGAACCGGCAGGCTCGTGGCATCCGGACTGTTGGTTTTCTCCCCGAAGGTCAGCTGATCGAGCAGGACCTTGTTCTCCCCTACCAGTTGCTGCTTCGACACCTGATACATAAGATCGAGAGAGAGCTTGCCCTTGGTGATCGGATAGCCGACATACTTTCCCGCGTAGGGCGACACGGCCGTCAGATCGACGCCCTTGAACAGGAACGTCAGGTGCGTATACGTATCCTCGCTGAGGGGATTGATCTGCCCTTGAATCTTGAGCGGTGCCACTTCGTCGACGGTCCCGGTCAACGCTACCTCCGCCTTTGCAATCTGCTTCGAAGACAGGCCCTTGATCGTGCCGCTCAGGTCTTGAATTCCGGTTGTGACAACCGGTTCGATCGACTCGTCGATGAACATGGCCGACAATTTTGACAATTGGACGACATTCACATCGATGGGGATCGGGGGCGTCGCCTTCTTGGGGGCCGTCGCCTCAACCGGCTTCGATACCGGCGGCTGTGCAGCACCTCCAGCAGGAGCCTTCATGACGCGCGAAAGATTCGTGGTTCCGTCTTTGGCCGTCACAAACCGGATCGCCGGATCGCGCCATGCAATCTCCCCGATCTTCACTTTTGTCGGGGCCACCTCCAGCGAGACCTTGTTCAGCCCCAGTGCCGTCCAGCCAAGGAACTCCTGGGCAGACACTCCGTCGGCCACATGCAGATTATTCACCCCCAGCCGTCCCGTATACCGGATCATCGGTTCCGGGTCATGCTGACTGCGATACACCAGCTCCCCGTCCAACTCCAATTCGCCGTCTCTGATTTCTACCTGCATGCTGCGGTCGAGATAGGGCTGAAAGGGCCGCAGACCGATATGCGCCAATTTGAGGGTGAGCGCAGCGTGCAGGGGATCCACTTGCAGAGTGCCGTTGCTCTCAACGGTGCCCTGTTGATTGAGCCGAAAACCGGCTACCACCGGCCACGAGCCCTTCAACGGCACATGGAGCCCCTTCACCGTCACATGCAGGTCATCGAGTGCCACCTGCGCCGGCGTCTTCAGACTCCGATCTTCGAACGCCACCTGCGCCTTGCTCACCTCAATCGCCTGCACATCCACCGACCAGGGCTGCCCGGGATCCGCCGCAGGCCGCTGCGGCTCAACCGGGACCTCCGGGGAAGACGCCACCGGAGTAAAGAGTGGTTTCAAATTCACGACGCCGTCCTCGGCAAGCCAGGCACGGATCTCCGTACCGCTCAGCGCAATCGTCTCGACACCCGCCTCCCGCTTATGAAGGTCCATGCGAATGCCCTCGAACGCCAGCGCCGGCACCGAAATGACCGGATCACGATCCCCCGCCGCAGACAGCCGGAAATCGGACAGGACGAATTTTCCCTCGTTCACCTGCAGATTGACGGGAGCAACCGATGTATCAAAGTGATACCGGGCATCGACGAGGACGGCCCCGCTTAGAATGTCGAATCGAAATCGATCGCGCAGGCTCGGCCAGAACGTGTTGAGTTTGACGTTTGACAAAGAGACATGGCCGTCGGATTCCAGCGGATCGAGGTGGACCGTTCCTTCCCAGGCCAGCGTTTCACCCTCACCGAACTCGGCCGAGAAGGCATAGGCGTTTTCACCCCCGCGCCGGGTGCCGAAATTGCGCAGCGTGATCTCAATCGGCACCACATCGATCGTCACCGGCTTGCGCTTCGAATCGTCCCGGTACTCAATGACCCCCTGCCGGATGCTCAGAAGGCGGATTTCGACCGGCGGCACAGGGGCCTTCTCCGCCTTAACATCGGCTGGCGGGGCAGGATCGGCCGGTGAGTCAGAAGCCGGTGGCACCAGCCCAAGCAGATTCAACGTGCCGTCGGCCTGCATGTGGACAAGGCCAAAGGGGAGGGTCAATCGGATTTCGTCGAACAGATAGGCCGACCGCACCAACGAGGTCCCTTCGAAATCCACGAAGAGTTCCTCGAACCCCAGCATGGGCGTCTGATCCGGCTCTCGAACCTCGAAGGCCGTCAGCGTCACCGCAAAGGTAAACGGATTGATCCGGACGTCACCGAGCACGACAGGGTGCCGAAGTCGTTCGGCCAAGGCAGGAATCGCGTAGGTCTTGACGGCATAGGGAGCGACGACAAAACCGAGCAGCGCATAGAGTACGACGATGCCACAGAGCACAATCAGGGCTGTTCGATACCGTGACAAGAGCGTCATGTCAGGAACGCGTCGAGGAGGTGGTGCGCCCGGCTGGAATCGAACCAGCGACCCTCAGCTTAGAAGGCTGATGCTCTATCCGACTGAGCTACGGGCGCGTTGCTGGTGGTGTATCCGGTTCGCCAAGAATGATCGTATTGGACCGGGGTCGAGTTTGCGAGCATCTTGTCCGACTGTGTTGTGGTGAGGTCGCCGCCCCCCTACCTTACATGGATCGAACAAACCCGCATTGATGCCACTGGTGGTATTGAGTATCCTCGCACACCTTTGAAGTGCGGGGTCGAACAACCTATATTTGGTCGGGGCGAGAGGATTTGAACCTCCGACATCCTGGTCCCAAACCAGGCGCGCTACCGAGCTGCGCTACGCCCCGACTGAGTTCCGTTCCGCCATCATCTGCTCGAGCAAAGTCCTGGCCTGGGTAAAGGCTCGGGCCCGATGGCTGATTCGATTCTTCACATCCGGCGACAGCTGCGCCAGAGTCTGACGATACTCCGGCAGGAAAAAGACCGGATCATACCCGAATCCACGGGAGCCCACCGCCTCTTCGGCAATGACTCCCTCTAATATTCCTTTGGCAGAAAGCGTCTGGCCGGCAGGAAACGCAATGGCCGCAACGGTCACAAAGCGGGCACCGCGCTTTTCTGTCGGTACCCCCTGAAGCTCGTTCAATAACTTCCGGCAATTGTCTTCATAGCTGGCTTGTTCTCCGGCATACCGTGCGGCAAAGGCACCGGGACGCCCGCCAAGGGCATCGACTTCGAGGCCGGTATCATCTGCGACCGCCGGTAACCCCGTGTACCGGGCAATTTCCACCGCCTTTTTCATCGCATTCGCTTCACAGGTCTCGCCGTCTTCCACCACGTCCGGCGCATCGGGAAACTCGTCCAGTGTCCGGATCGTGATGTCCATACCGCCCAACAGGGCAACCAGTTCCTGCTTCTTATGCTGATTCCTGGTCGCCAGTACGATCTGCATGGTTAACTCAGCGAGCCGATCAACGACTTTTGCAGATCGACCAATTCACGGATCGCGCCCCAGCCGAGATCGAGAAACTCATCCATATCTTTCTTATTGAACGGCGTCTTTTCAGCCGTCCCCTGTACCTCGACGTACTGCCCGGCGCCGGTCATCACCAGATTCAAATCCACCTCGGCATGCGAGTCTTCTTCGTAGGCCAGGTCCACCATGACCTGTCCCCCGACCTTGCCGATACTGATGGCCGCCAGGTAATCGGTCAACGGATTAACCTTGATCAAATCCTTTTTCCTCAGCACACCCACGGCGTCCGCGAGGGCGATAAAGGAGCCGGTAATGGAAGCCGTGCGAGTTCCACCATCTGCTTGAATCACATCACAATCGATCCAGATGGTCCGTTCGCCCAAACGGCCCGTATCGATCACGGCACGGAGCGCACGTCCGACCAACCGCTGAATCTCCAACGTGCGGCCGCCCTGCTTACCCTTGACCGATTCCCGGGGCGAACGATCGTGCGTGGCCCGAGGCAGCATGGCATATTCGGCTGTCACCCAACCGGCACCCTTCCCCTTCAAAAACGGCGGAACTTTTTCTTCAATCGAAGCCGTGCAAATGACCTTGGTGTCCCCCATTTCGATCAAGACGGAGCCTTCGGCATGTTTCGTAAAATTGCGCGTCACCTTGACCGGGCGGATTTGATCCCGCCGACGACCATCGATTCGACCTAGCCCTGCTCCGCTCGCCATTGAGTCGCACTCCTTCCTGCACAGCAAATCTAAAGGAGCGGATTATAGTGAACGGGGCTTCAAAGAGCAAATCCAGCCGCGCGGTCGGTGCCCGGTTTCTCAAACTTCGTTTCGGCTGGCAATCGGGAAAGCCCCCTGTATAATCCAGCGTGATGGTGCAGGATGCTGCTTTCCCGGGAACGTCGCCTGCTCAAAAGCCAACGAACGAGCGTCAGAGTTGACGACCACCGCCCCGAGCCGGACAGAGTGGCCGGAAACCGTCACCCGTCTGCTCCGGTCCCGAGTGAACAGAGTTCCCTGCATTGACACAGCAACGCGCGGGCGGCACGGGACAGTTGGTCGCACCGCGGCTTGGGTGGCATAAAAGGTGCTTCTCCTCAATCCATTACGCGCTTCAGAGTTTACGACCAACGACCGATACTGACTCTATTGCTGATCGACCACCACGATTAACCTAGTCCGGCGAACCATATGAGCATTCCGAGCGTCACCGAAGTTACCACCCAGCAAGCGATCCTCGAAAACCGCAACATCTTGATTGTGGACGATGAAGAACCGATCCGTCGATTATTGGGCTACCTTCTCGAACCCCACGGCTACAAGGTGGCGCTGGCGGGAGAAGCACGTGAGGCCCGTCAACGAATGGAGAGCGGCTCCTATGCGTTGGTGCTGTGTGACGTGAACATGCCGGGCGAATCCGGCATGGACCTCATTCGCCACATCCTGACGCAATACCCCAGCACCGCCGTGATCATGATTACGGGCCTCGACAGCCCCGTCCTTGCGAATGCGGCCTTGGATATGGGCGCCTTCGGGTACGTCATCAAGCCGTTCGAAGCGAACGAGGTCCTGATCAACGTGGCCAACGCGTTGCGACGACGCAAGTTGGAAATTGAAAACGCCATGCACCGGGAGAATCTGGAAGAAGTCGTCCGGACCAGGACGATTGCCCTTCAGCAGGCCCTTGAGTGGCTGGAGCGGAGCGAGAAGGAACTTCGCCTCTCCCGCGAAGAAACCATTCAACGGCTCGCGATCGCGGCCGAATACCGCGACAGTTCGACCGCGCAGCACATTCAACGGATGAGCCACTACTGCGAACTGCTGGCCCGTCGCTACGGGCTCTCACCCGAGCGATGCGATCTCATCCGCACCGCTAGTCCGATGCACGACATCGGCAAGATCGGCACTCCGGACCATGTGCTGCTCAAACCCGGCAAGTTCACTCCCGAAGAATTCAAGGTGATCACCCAGCATACGGAAATCGGGTACCGGATTCTGGCCGGGTCCGATTCTGAACTCTTAAAAGTCGCCGCGCTCATCGCCTGGACGCACCACGAGCGCTTCGACGGGACCGGCTACCCGCGCGGACTTAAAGGCGAGACGATTCCACTCGAAGGCCGGATCACCGCCATCGCCGATAACTTCGACGCCCTGACGACGCAGCGCGTCTACAAGCCGGCCTATGATTTCGATCACGCGAAGGAACTGATGCTCAAGGAGCGGGGCAAGCACTTCGATCCGGAACTGCTGGATATCTTCTTCGACTCGATGGAGGAGATCACACGCATTTACGATCAATTTGCCGATCCGACGTGGTTATCCTCCTCCCGCCACCGCACCATCACGCAGGACCAGGGGGAAGTCGCATGACCCGCGCATCACGCAATTGGATCGCGTATCTGTGCGAGAACCTCGCCTCCTCCGGCATGATGCCGACCTGGGAAGCCGCCACCTACCTGACCGACAACCTGTTCGGCGACAAGCCCAACCCCCGGCTCTTGCGAACTACCTGCCCCTATGAGGATACGACGCACCTGCTGCACCGGTTGTACCAACCGCTGGTCGAAGCCGCCACGCGCGATATCCCGATTCCCGCAGCAGCCATGATCCACGTCTTCACGGATATCAGTCTCACCGGAAAATCGGCGGTGCTGGTGGTGTATTTCCCGGGGCAGAATCAGCCGCACCAGCTCTTGCTCTTGGATGCCGCCAAAGCCTGGGAACTGGTGTTTGAGAATTCAGAAGACTTCAATGCCTGGGCGGAGGAACGATATCATTGGATCAAGACATCGCTCACGAGTGTCATCGCCGGCGTATCCGTCTCCCCTGCCATTCCCTCGCCCCTCGAAGCCGTCAAGAACTAATTGGAAGGTAAGAGCGTATGGCCAATGGCTGATAGCCGGGCCCGGAGCCCTTCTCGTTCTTTCTGTCAGCCATACGCTATCTGCTACCTGCCATCGGCTCTTCACCATTACGCATCGTAGTTCAGATTGGGAGCCAGCCACCGCTCTACTTCGCTGACCGGTAGTTTCTTGCGGGTCGCGTAATCCTCCACTTGATCGCGATTGATCTTGCCCACGGCAAAATACTTGGCCTCCGGATGCGCGAAATACAAGCCGCTGACCGCAGCCGCCGGCAGCATGGCGTAGGATTCGGTCAGCGTCACCCCCGCTTGAGCCTCGGCATTCAATAAATCGAAGAGCGTCCGCTTTTCCGTGTGATCCGGACAGGCCGGATAACCGGGAGCCGGCCGGATCCCCCGATACCGCTCGCGAATCATGTCTTCGTTCGTGAGGTTCTCCGTCTTCCCATATCCCCATTCCAGCCGCACCTGCTGGTGCAGCCATTCGGCAAAGGCCTCCGCCAGCCGATCCGCCAAGGCCTTGACCATGATGGAATTGTAGTCGTCATGATCCTTCTCATACTTCGCGCAGAGCGCCGGCACGCCGATGCCGGCCGTGACCACGAATGCCCCCACGTAGTCGGCTCGTCCGGACTCCTTGGAGGCCACATAATCCGCGAGCGCCAGGTTGAACTGGTCGGCCGGCTTTTCCATCTGTTGCCGGAGCGTGTGGAAGGTGGCCAGCGGCTCACGTCGATCCTGATCCCGGTAGAGATGAATGTCGTCGCCCGCGCTATTGGCGGGGAAGAACCCGTAGACTCCGCGAGCGGTCAACAATTCACCCCGGATGATCTCCTCCAGCAAAGCCTGCGCATCGGCGAGAAGTTCCTTGGCCTTCGGTCCCACCGTGGCGTCGTCCAGTATCGATGGATACCGGCCGCGCAATTCCCACGTATGAAAAAACGGCGACCAATCGATGTAGGGCACCAGCTCGCGCAAGGGCATGCGATCGATCTGACGCACGCCGGTAAATGACGGCACGGGGATATCGGCCGCAGCCCAATCGGTCGGCAATTTGTGTTGTCGCGCCTCGTCCAGACTACGGAGGACTTTCTGCCCACGATCCTGATGCGCCTGCCGGATACGGTCATAGTCGGCGCGGACGCCGGCAGAGAAACTTTCCCGCTGCTCGTCGTTGATCAAACTCCCCACGACACCGACGGCACGGGAGGCGTCAAGCACATGCACCGTCGCATGGCCGTACGAAGGGGCAATTTTCACGGCCGTGTGGGCCTTGCTGGTGGTGGCGCCGCCGATGAGCAACGGCACCGTGAACCCTTGTCGAGTCATCTCCTTGGCCACATGCACCATTTCATCCAACGACGGAGTGATCAACCCGCTCAGGCCGACCATATCCACCTGCTGCTCACGGGCCGTCGCCAGAATCGTTTCGCAGGAGACCATCACCCCAAGATCGATCACCTCATAGTTGTTGCAGCCCAACACCACACCCACGATGTTCTTCCCGATATCGTGCACATCGCCCTTCACCGTCGCAAGCAACACCTTGCCGTTCGCCCGGGACGTGCCCAACCGTAATTTTTCGGCTTCCATAAACGGCATGAGATAGGCCACGGCCTTCTTCATTACCCGGGCGCTCTTCACCACTTGCGGCAGAAACATTTTCCCCGATCCGAACAGATCGCCGACGATGTTCATCCCCGCCATCAACGGTCCCTCGATCACGTCGAGCGGCCGGACGGATTTCTGTCGTGCTTCCTCCACGTCCTGATCGATGTAGTCGGTCAGTCCCTTCACCAGCGCATGGGCCAAGCGCTCCTCGACCGGCCTGGTCCGCCACTCGTCGTCCTTCACCGCCGCCTTGCCCTTCTGCTTGACCGTGTCGGCAAACGTCACCAACCGCTCCGTGGCATCCGGCCGGCGATTCAACAACACGTCTTCGACCAACAGCAGCAGGTCCTTGGGAATTTCCTCATAGACGGCCAGCTGTCCCGCATTGACGATGCCCATGTCGAGGCCGGCCTGGATGGCATGGTAGAGAAACGCGGCGTGCATGGCCTCGCGGACGACGTTGTTACCGCGGAACGAGAACGAAATATTGCTGACGCCGCCGCTGACTTTCGCCAGCGGCAAGTGCTGCTTGATCCATCGGGTGGCTTCGATAAAATCGACCGCGTAGTTATTGTGTTCTTCAAGACCGGTCGCGACCGTAAGAATATTGGGGTCGAAAATAATATCCTGCGGCGGCACCCCGACCTGTTCCGTCAACAGGCGATAGGAGCGCTCACAAATCTCGATCCGTCGCGCGACCGAGTCGGCCTGCCCCCGTTCATCGAATGCCATGACCACGATCGCCGCGCCGTACCGACGGATGAGCCGCGCCTGTTCGAGAAACTTGGCCTCGCCTTCCTTCAGACTGATGGAATTGACGATGCCCTTTCCCTGCATGTTGCGAAGGCCCTCTTCGATGACTTCCCACTTGGAACTATCCACCATGATCGGCACCCGGGCGATGTCCGATTCCGCCGCCAACAGCCGCAGAAACTTCTGCATGGCCGCTTTGGAATCCAGCATGCCTTCGTCCATGTTGATGTCGATGACCTGCGCCCCGCCCTCGACCTGTTGCCGCGCCACAGTCAAGGCCTTGTCATAATCGCCGGTCAGAATCAGCTTGGAAAAGGCCGGTGAGCCGGTGATGTTGGTACGCTCCCCGACATTAACGAAATTCGACTCAGGCCGCACCGTCAAGGCCTCCAGGCCGCTCAGCCGCAAGTAGGGCTCGACCTTGGAGGGCTGCCGTGGCGTCACACCGTTCACGGCCGTTGCGATCGAACGGATATGGTCGGGCGTCGTCCCGCAGCAGCCGCCGACGATATTCAGCCAGCCGTTCTGCGCCCACTCGCGTAACTGCGGCGCCAGTGAGTCCGGCGTTTCCGGGAAACCGGTCGGCAGCAAGGGATTGGGCAATCCGGCATTCGGATGGCTGCTCACAAAAATCGGCGCGATCTGCGAGAGCTCTTCGATCAGGGGCCGCATTTCTTTCGGCCCCAATGCGCAGTTCATGCCCACGCTGAGCAACGGCACATGCGAGATCGAATTCCAGAACCCTTCCACCGTCTGACCTGAAAAGCCGCGGTTACTCCCGGCCTGAATGAAGGTGACCGAGGCCATGATCGGCACCTGCCGCGCCCCTTCTGCAAACAGCTGCTGGATCGCGAAAAAGGCCGCCTTGGCGTTGAGCGTATCGAAAATCGTCTCGACCAGGAGCAGATCGACGCCGCCGTCCAACAGGCCGCGCACCTGCTCCCCGTAGGCTCGCACCAGTTCAGGATAGGTCGTGCCACGCGCCGCCGCATCGTTGGAATCGGTCGAGACCGAGGAGGTCTTGGTGGTAGGGCCGATTGCGCCCGCTACGAAACAGCGCCGCGCGGGGTGCGCCGCGACAACCTGTGCCACTGCCCGCTTCGCGCATTCGGCGCCGGCTTTGGACAGCTCATATCCCAGGTCGTCCATGCCGTAATCGGCCAGTGACACGGACTGTGAGTTAAACGTATTGGTCTCGATGATATCCGCGCCGGCTTCTAGGTACTGCCGGTGAATCGCCTCAATGACATCCGGCCGGGTGACATTCAGAAGATCATTGTGTCCCTTGAGATCTTTGCTCCAGTTTCGAAAACGCTCCCCGCGAAACGCGGCTTCGTCCAGCTTGTACCGCTGGATCATGGTCCCCATGGCACCATCCAGGATCAGGATGCGCTCTCTCAAGAGGTCGCGAACTTCATGTACCGGCATGACTACCTATGTCTTTCTGCCACCGACGTCAGGCGTGCCACGACTGCGTCGATGACTGGCAATTGGACGGCCATCATATCGGGAACGGACTTTTTTCGGCAAGCGCTTGCACGGCCTTCGCCTTGACATTGACCACCCCGGCCGATACGATGCCCACCATTGTCTGCCCGAGCCTGAGACAATCCTATGGCGCATCAGACAGTCTCCCGCCTGTTCATCTTGGCCCTGTTCTGTATCGGTATCGTCTTGCTGAGACTCGATCTCCTGTGGGCGGGCCCCTACTTTGAGGACGGCTACCTCGGTCTCACGCAAACGCAACTGCATGACAAACTCGGTCTGCCGCAGGCCGTCCGGGACCGCAAATCCGCGCTGCGTGTCTTCACTTATTATCCGATCACCGATTGGGATCAGTATTTCAAAAAGGTGGCCTCGCCCGAAAACGGAGAGGATGTATACACCTTCAAACGTGACGGCATCGACGTGCGCTATTCGTTCAGTTACACCTTCGATCCGAACGACCACAACGACCAACGGCCGCTCTTCGTGCGCCTGGTGGATATCGAATTCACGCCGCCGGTCGCGTTGAACAAGGTTCCCCAATTGGTCCCTGAGTTCAAACCCTCCGAAGACGCCACCGCGCCGGTCTTCCGTTCGAACATCATGCTGCTGTTTTTCTCCGGAAGCCCTTCGCCGGAGGCGCGCTTTCTTGTGCGGGAAAAGGGGAAGGAGGCCCTGGACTGGTCACTCGCCTTTCAAATGTTCGCCCTGCAGGGACTACCCGATCCGCTGACCTCGAAGGCCCCGATCGACCGCTTGGAGATCAGCACGCAGAGTTTGCCGCTGGTCAAGCTCCGCCAACGCAACACCCACGAGCCGGTCCTGAACCCTTTCTCCAAGGCCTTCGCCCAACAGCCGCCTCCCCCGCCGGCCGTGAAAAAGATTCCGGTCCCCAAGTACGCCGATTGACAGACTCCGGACGGGCCTGCTCCCTGCGCCCCCCATCGTCCAACTGTGCGCGAAACGCTACGCCTCGCTGCAAGGCTGTGCCATCTTGCCGGGATGTTACTGGGCAGGCGGTTCGATCTGCTCCAATTGGCGGGCCGTGCGGGCATCTTGCGCGCGATAACTTTGCTCGGTCTGACTTCTCATCTTCCCCAGCACATTCTCCATGGCCTGTTCCGATCCCTGTTGAGGGGAGCCGGTCACCGCGTCGAACGAAGACATGCCCGAAATCGCCACCTGATAGAGAGCGGCGACGCCGACCAGCACCAGCAGGAACTTGCAGAGCAGCCGGATGCCGGGATTGGAACTCATAAATATCGGCACCAGCAGTGCCAGCCAGCACAAGCCGGCCAGGATGATGACGGCGGTTTGATGGGCTGTGAGACCCTTGATTGTATGGGACCCGACTTTCGCCGCGATGACCGTGAGGAGATGCTCCACCACTCCAGAAGCAGACGGTGACCGGCTGACGGTTGCATCAGCCGCCGGCGCAGGGGCGGCGGTCGGCGGAGGTTCCGCAGCCGCCATCGTTCGCACCCGCCCGCGAAACGCTGCCGGTACCTGCTCGAGGTTATCGGTCAGCACGGCCTGTCCCTGGGCATCGGTGTAGACATAGAGCGGTCCCGCCCCCGCCACGCCGTACCATGTCAGGCAAATCCCCGGCAGGATCAGCCAATTCCAACATCGATTGATCGAATAACGCCAGAACCCCATGCGTCGCCCTCCACAGTCCTGCTGCAAGCATAGCAGGTCGAAACCGTGGCGCACGGGTGGGAAACCCGCCCCTCATGCCCTCCCCCTCCCTTGACGGACCGAAAAACGATTGTTTAGCATGCAGGGGTACCGAGACTCTTCTCCCTATTCGATGACGGAAGGACCATTGTGACCGATCAGACAACCTCTGCAGCTCCCGTTTCCTCCCTCCCCCCGGCGGCGGAGCCGACGCCCTTCATCCGCCAGCGGCCGGTCCGGATTATTATCCATACGTTTCTGGGCCTATTCGTGGTCGCCCTCATTGCGTTTCGTTTCGTGCCGGGCTGGCTGGATCCGGACTTTTCGAAGCACATCGAAAGCCACCGGGTGATGGTCGGCATGGATCGCAAACAGGTCCTCGACTCCTGGGGTTCCCCGAATACGATGAACG
This sequence comes from Nitrospira defluvii, assembly GCA_000196815.1. Classification (GTDB taxonomy): domain Bacteria; phylum Nitrospirota; class Nitrospiria; order Nitrospirales; family Nitrospiraceae; genus Nitrospira_A; species Nitrospira_A defluvii_A. The sequence goes on along the minus strand of FP929003.1, from coordinate 1,754,176 downwards.
TGACGCACACCAGCGACGGATTGCGGCGTGAAGAATGGATTTTCGAAGACTGGGAGAGTCCGGCGGTGGTGAAACACCGCTACTTGTATTTCGAGGAAGGCAAGTTGATCGGCGGGCATTTTTCGGGATCAGATGTGCGGCTACCCATCCCCACGACACCCGAGCCGGTCAAACCGAAGGGACATCCGTAGGCGGGCGTAGATTCCCGGCCATCCGCGCAAGACATCATCCCTCCACATCGCCGGTCGTTTCACGAATCTGCAGGGCCAGGCGACTGATCAGCACCTCGGCCCGCTGCCTGTCACGTTCCTCTACCATCACCCGGCTGCCCAACAGCGCGACCCCTGGGTACAACGCCCCGACGTGCTCATGCTGCACAGCGTACCTGATCCCATTGCCGTCGAGCAGGCTCTTAATCAGCGCCAACTCACCGACGTCGCCCGACTCGCACAGGGTAACCAGCTTCGTGGAATGTTCAGGGTGGTGTCTTGGCATGAAGGTCGGTCTCCCAGGTCCGCAGTTGGACGCCACATTCCGAACAGGCTTGCCCGGAACCGGCAAGGGGGCGGCTGACAGTGCGCGATTCGTTGCAATTCCCTCGGTTGGTTAATACACTGACTGATGAGTGAGTGCGGCACCTTCCATCAGGCCGGGCCTATACCGTGTGAACGAGGTGAGAAGGAATCCATCGAAGCCAGGGACCGGCGGCCCGGCACGGACGGCTTAGGGGGTTTCAGTGATCTGCACGCGCCGTTCCTTCCCGGCGCCCCCCGACACGGTCAGCACTCGCTTCCACTCGCGGACTTGGTAGATCGCCCAGGCCTGAGGCTGGTCCTTATAGAAGGCATCCGGATCCTCTCCGGAGGCGTTCAGATAGATCGGTTCGGTAAATCCCTCGTCCAGGACATAATCCAGCAGGCAGTCGGTGGTAAACCCCTTGCCGCGCAGGGCGACTTCGGCGAGGAAGTTGAGAATCTGGTCGGAGTCTTGAATCGTGATAGGCTTCATCTGATCGGTGGCTGATTGTAGCCAGTGAGAAAGAAGGAAGGCAAGGCATGACACAGAAGAGATTGACCCGCACGCAATTTCTCGAGCGGCTGTTGGCGATCATGGACCGCAAGCACCACTGGGCCTGGCCGATCATCATGGGACCGGGAATTTCAAAAGCCCAGCTGAAGCTCCACTATCAACAGGAATTCCTGGTCTACGTCCGCGACTTTCCTGTCCTGCTGGCGCGCGTCCATGGGCAGAACCCGCCTCCCGACGTGCGACGCATGCTGGCTGAGAATATTTATGAAGAAGACACCGGTGGGCTCTCATTCGGCCGATCCCATCCCGAGCTGTTTAACGAGATGATGCGCGGCCTGGGCTTCGACGGCGAGACGTTTCGCAGGGCGACACTCCTCCCGGCCAGTGCGCGATATCGGACTTGGCTGGAGAAGGTTACCGCGAGTCGCGACTGGGTGGTCGGGGCAGCTGCCCTCGCCGTGTTTGTCGAGGGCAGCGTCAAGGACCGGCAGGAGATCCAGGCGCCCTCCAAGCCGAAAACCGAAGCCGAGATTGAAGCCTATATCGATGCCCATCCTCTTATCCGTCACCATGGGATCGACCGACAGCACATGGATTTGATTCGCGCCCACCAGAAAGTTGAGGCCGGTCATCGACAGGATGCCTACACGATGGTCGTCAACTACGCCGAAACCAGAAATCAGCAGAACGCAGTCCTGGCCTGCGTCACCAAAGGCCTCGCCTTGTGGATGGCCTACCGCGACAGCATCGCAAAAGCCTGCAAGCTGAAGAAAGCCTAACCCGAATGAGACTGACACGGTTGCTGCTTCTAACACTCTGCCTCTTTCCGACCATCGGCTCTCTGCCATCGGCCCTCGGAGCCCCTCGGGTCGACGACATGGTTTTCGTACCGGCCGGTGAGTTTCGGATGGGGGCGACGGAGGAGAGCGGCGGGCTTCCGGATGAACGTCCGCTACGGCTCATCTACCTCAGCGCATTTCGGATCGATCGGCAGGAAGTCACCAACGCGGCCTATCAGGAATTCGTGGAGGCCACCGGCTACCAGGCACCTGCCAACTCCGCTCCGGCATTGACGTTGTGGGAGCACAATGCGCCCCTGCCCGGCATCGAGCAACATCCCGTGGTCAACGTCAGTTGGCTTGATGCCGTCGCCTTCTGTCGCTGGGCGAACAAACGGCTTCCGACTGAAGCGGAATGGGAAAAGGCGGCACGGGGAACAGACGGGCGAACCTACCCCTGGGGTAACGAGTGGAACTTTGAGAACGGCAACAGCGCGAGCTACTGGGCCCGTCGGACGGTGCAGTTCGCCGACAGCACGGAATGGGAGGCGTTCTGGGTCAAGGGCGTCGGCGCGGCCATCTCCAAAGAAAAGGGCCTGAAGGGAGAAATCCTGACCTTGCCGGTGGGCAGCTTTCCGGGCGGTGCCAGCCCCTATGGAGTGCTGGACATGGCGGGCAATGCCGCCGAATGGGTGCAGGACTGGTACAACCCCAACGACTACCGCACGGCGGCGCTCACCAATCCTCAGGGCCCGGAACGCGGAGCCATCAAAGGGATGCGCGGCGGCTCCTGGCTTAAGCCGGCGATCAGCCTGCGCACGACCGACCGCGACTGGGGGACAATGGACAGCCGGCCGTCCGGAACCGGGTTCCGTTGTGCCCGGGACGCCTACTGATCGAAGCCCTTCCCATCGCTGATTCAGACCGCATGCCCAACGCCCTCTTTTCCCCTCTGCTGCCTGCTCGAATTTCAGGAGATCCTAGGTGCCCTACGCAATCGCCGCTATACTGCGAGTGAGCGCGACGCATCATCCGCGTCGCCGGACACCGATCGTTCGAGCAACACACCATGACACGCCACAGCCCCCGATTCACGACGACCGGGCTCCTCGTCCTGCTGACAGGCCTCATCTTCCTCGCCGAACTGACATCTGAATTCAGACTGGCCACCTGGCTTCCCTACTTCTTCTTGACCATTCCGGCTGCCCGCCTCTATCCCCGACACGTGGTCCTGTCTGCCGTCGGAGGATGGTCGCTGTTGATTGCGGCAGGATTCCTCGCTCCCTTTCCCGCCGACGAAGCGACGAACGCGCTCGTGAGTCGCGCGATCGGTCTCCTTGGTATCTGGATCATCGCCTATCAGCTCGATCGACAGCCTGCCGCGTGCGACCTGCGGGAGATCAGCCAACCCACGGTGCCCGGCTCAGAAGAACGCCAGGTACAGGGGCCGGCGTCTCAGGCACCGGAGCCGGTCCTGCCGCGCGTGCCTGCGGAACCGGCAGAACAAAAAACCCGCGTGTTGCTGGTCGACGATTCGATTGAGTCGCATACGCTGATGCGGTTCTATTTCAGGAATACACCGTACGACCTGGAGATCGCCTCGGATGGCGAGCAAGCCGTCGCGACCTTCAAGACAGGCCGATTCGACTTTGTCCTCATCGACCTGCACCTGCCCGGGATGGACGGCTTCAGCGCCACCCGCGCGATGCGCGCCTGGGAAACCTCTCGCAAACGCCCCTCCGCCATAATCGTGGCACTGACGGCAAGCAGCCTGGCTGACACGCAGGCCCAGAGCCTGGCGGCGGGCTGCACGGAACTCCTGACTAAACCCATCACTAAGGCCCAATTGTTCAACACCCTGCGCACATACCACCCGCCTTCTCCGGCGTGCGACACAACCGCAGCGCAAGCTTTGGAGTCATCCAACGTGACAGAACGCATCGACGAGGAGCTGCGGCGACGCCGGCCCGCGTTTCTCGCCAATCGCCGCATGGATCTCACCATGATGCAGGATGCCCTGGTTCAGGAAGACTATGACGCGATTCGCACCACAGGACACCGCATGAAAGGCCTCGCGGGCTCGTTCGGGTTTCCCGATATCGGGGCGGTAGGACAACAACTGGAACAGGCCGCTCGATCCCGCGATCGTGCGGCGATTCGACGGGAACTCGACGGACTGGCGACCATCCTCGCCGGAGTCGATCAAGCCGCCTGAAAAGATTTCAGGAGACTCTTCGCAGGAACAGAGGGACCATGAGCATTCTGATCATCGACGACTTCCAGGAAGAGCGGGACCTGCTCTTCACCATTCTCCACAGTGCAGGGTTCGGCCCGCTTCTCCCGGTCGGTACCGCCCGGGAAGGGCTGCAACTCCTGGGGGTCGGGAAACGTGGAAAACAGGCCAGCGGAATCGACTTAGTGTTGATGGATATCGAAATGCCCGAGATCGATGGATTGGAGGCCTGCCAGCGCATCCGGATGGAAGAGCAGCTGCAAGGCCTGCCCATCATCGTCATCACGGCACACACGGAGGCCAAAGATATTCAGGCTGCCTATACGTGCGGCGCCACGGACTATATTCGGAAACCGGTGATCCCGGCCGAACTGATCGCCCGGGCGGCCAATGCGCTCAGCCTGAAACAGGAGATCGATGCCAGAAAACTTCGTGAGCAGGAACTCCTGGAGCGGACCAAGGAACTCGACCATGCATTCGAGCAGATCACCACGCTCCATGGTACGGTCCACATCTGCGCCAAGTGCAAACGCGTCAAAAGCGACGGCCCGCATTGGCAACGCGTGGAAGATTACCTACGCCGGGAGGCCCGCGCGAAGGTCGCCGAAACCGTGTGCGAGACCTGTCTGCATCAGGCCTATCCCCACCTGAAATAAATACGTCCCGGTCAGGGCTGAGCTTCCTGTCCGCCCTCCAGCACAAAGTCCACCGCCTCGACACGCACCACCGGCATGATGAGTCCCAGTCCCTCTGCTTCATGGGAGAAGTCGTAAATCAACGACTCCTCAGGAATCAGCCGACCGGTGATCAGGACCGCAACAGGGGCAGGCGTTCCTCGTTGGATCAGCGCTCTGAGCTTGGCGGTCTCCTGCCCGGCCAACGCAATGAGCGTGGACGGCAGGTCCTCATACTTGAACCGCACCTCGCCCCATGCGGTTCGGTTGAACTTCGGCCCCAGTACGACGCGGAATCCGCCCTCCTGCTCATCGAACCCGGACAGTTCGCCGAGCCAGACAAACGCAATCACCCACTCCAGCGGCGCCTTCCCTTCACGCCGGGCATCGCGCTCGCGGTTGAGCGCAAAGAGCCGCTCATCGTGGCCCGGGTCATGGTGCCCCTGCCCATAGACAGCGGCCCAATCGGGCGGCGCGCCGTCCAGTTCCACAAGAAACTGTTCAATCGATTGCTGATCGAGAAGGAGATGGGTCTGAGCGGGAAGGCTCGCCAGGGCGGCAACCAGGTCCTTGCGCAACGGCCTGACACCGGTCGACTCTTCTGCTCGCGTCGAGACAGGACTCAGGGAGCCCAGGAGCAGGAGGGTCAGGAGGAGTCGCACCCCTCTGTCGAAGCGAATCATGGGCTCAGGCGGCGGGTATCGACACCCGCTGAAACAGGTTGCGAAGGTCTTGTGTTCCAGGATGGTCCCACGACAACACGCCCATATCAACCAGCACTTGAAGCCGTGGTGAAGGATCCAAGCGGGGTAACGAGGCCGCAGGCACCGGCTGTGATTTCAAGACCTGGGCATAGACGCCGATCCAGGATTCGGTCACCGCCCGCAATCCGGGGTCAGTGGCTTTCATTCTTCCCAGCCTGACTTCCTGCAGCAACTTGATCAACGGGTCCGACTGTAAGAGTGTCCCGATCGCACGACGCACCTGCGCTTCCTGCTCGTCCATGATGAGGATGATCCAGTGAAATACAAAATAATTAGTTCATCGAACAGCTACCGGGGCCGCGAGGATCCCCGCAGGAGCCACACCCACCGCCGGAACTGGAGGTGACGGGCCATCCGCCGGTTGCGCCGACTCCAAAGGCCGAAAACTGCTTGTCGAGGCCCGTGCCCTTGCACGCGGGACAGGCCGGCACGACGTCGCCCCGGACTAATAGTTCGAACCGATGGTTGCATTCCTTACAGACGTACTCGAAGATGGGCATGGTGCTGTACTCCTTGAGATTTAAAATATTATAAGTAAGGTCGGTTCCACTTCGCAATCATCAGCCGATGGGAGTCCACAGATGTGGTCAGAAGAGAGATCGTTTGTCTTTCGCATCAGTCTCGAAGCGCAATTCCCCGACGATTATGAAGGCCCTCACGATGAACATGCGTGGCTTCGTGAATGGGAACTGCAGATCAAACCGGTGCTCATCAAGAATCTCTTCGAGACGCTGCGAGAATATCCCGCATGGAAGGCCCATGTCCGCAATCGCGGAAAATCGCCGACGGAAGAAATTGAAGTCGCGATGACCCGTGATTTTTCACCAGCCCCCTGACCGGGCGAACCACCATGCCTCAGGCGACCGGCCGCGGCCTCTACATTCACGTGCCCTTCTGCCATCAGCGCTGCCATTTCTGCGCCTTCTATCTCGAAATCCATCACGCGCGGGCTGCGGAAGAGTTTCTGGGTTCCTTGTTGACTGAACTGCGACTCTATGGTGAGCAGCGGCTCTTTGGATCGGAACCGTTGCAATCAGTCTACTTCGGCGGCGGGACCCCCACAACCCTGTCTGCTCCGCAACTTGCCACCGTCCTGTCGGCGGCAAGGGAGACGTTCGGACTCCAGGATGAGGCTGAAATCACCGTCGAAGCCCATCCGGGATCGGTCACCCAGGACAGCTTGTCGCACCTCCGCAACGCCGGATTCACACGGGTGAGTTTCGGCGCCGAATCCATGAATCAACTCGAATTGGATCGAGTCGGACGCCCCGGCAATCCCATGAGCACCGTGCAGATGGTGACCGCTGCACGTACGGCCGGCTTCACCGATCTGAACCTCGACCTCATGCATGGCCTCCCCGGACAAACCATCGACAGTTGGGCGGCCTCGCTGCGCCAGATCGTCGAGCTCGCGCCGACGCACCTCTCCTGTTATGCCCTGACGGTTGAAGAAGGCACCGCCTTGCAGACGGCGATCCGGCGTGGCACTGTCCCTGCCCCTGATGAGACCCTACAAAATGAGATGGAAGATCTGGCCGAGGACATACTGGGCGAGGCAGACTTCACCCGCTACGAAATTTCCAACTATTGTCGTCCCGGATTTGCCAGCCGACATAATCGCTTGCACTGGACCGGCGGAGACTATCTCGGCCTGGGCCCCAGCGCGCAATCCTATGTCGCGGGTCGGCGATTTGGAAATGTAAGCGACTTGAGCGCCTACAACGCCTTTCTTAGAACCGGCACCCTCCCTGTGACAGAATCCGAGCAACTCTCTGCAGCCGATGATGCCTGCGAACGACTGGTGTTCGGACTCCGGCTGACCGAGGGCATCACCCTCGAGGAAACGGGAGCGCTGGCATTTTCTGGTTTAGCCGGCAAAGTAGACGAATTGATCGGCGACGATATCCTCGAACGCAGGGGTGAGCGGGTACGGCTCACCGCCCGAGGCCGGCGCTACGCGGATACTGTGGCAGTGACCCTGCTGGCAAGCCTGGAGTCCTCACTATCCTCACTCCCATTGACTTCATGACCCGACAGAGGGGAGACTGACGAACCGAAAGGAGGCATCCGTCATGCCAGTGAACATGGACCCCACCAAGCGCCGCCGACGTCAGTCTGTCGAACAGGCTGCGGCCGCGGCCGACCAGGACAGCAGCCAGACCAAGCAGTTCGGAGAAGATACCGAAGCCGATCGGGAAAAGGCCATTGCGGAAGCGGAACTGAAAAACCTCTGGGACGCGACCGAAGTCATCGATATGGATACCTGGTGATTCAGTGCCGCCACCAGCAGAGATCGATTCGACCATTCCCGCGCACCAGTCGTGCACACACCGATCCGATCTCACCGTCGATCGACAGTCATACAATCCATGAACGCCTTGTCCTCCCGCAACGCTCTCTTTCACCCGTTCCACCTCTGTGCCCCGCACACCCTTGAGGCGCTGCTCGCACGGTACGATGCCGTCCATTTCCGCGACTACATGGCACTCCGTCTCACTCCGCTGATGGGCACCATGGCCTACCAGGACCGCATGGGGGACGAGCATCCGATGCTCGTCACGAGCGGCCGCCTGGTGCAAGGGTATCCGGTCAGCGGCCCGTTGGACGAGACTGCCGCAGCGGCCATCGATCGTGACCTGAGCGATTCCCGTTGGCGCACCCTGTTCCATGACGGGCTTAGAAACGATCGACGTTTTCAGCGCGGGCTCTTCGACCTGACGCATGCAATGAGGATCGGATCGTCGCTGGTGCCCGGCCCGGCCGCGTTGCTCCGACTGCTTGAGCCGGACCGTGCAGCGGCGCTCTACAACGTCGCCCTCGTGCAACGCCTCGCCAAACCGACCCCGACGCTGGACCACGCCTATCAATTTGAATATGGCCTGGCCCTGTTGAAGACCGCCGCTGCGCAGGTCTATACGATTCGCCTGTCCCGCGCGCACAACCTTCTGCCGGTCACCGACTCCCGCACCCACGATGTGCTGCTGAGCCGGACCCTGGCCCGCGACGGGATCGATCTCCCCCACGAATATGTCGACGCGTCCGCAGGAACAGCATCGCCGCCGGTCACATCGAGGCGGCATGAGTAAACACGAGTGGGGATACGCAAGGAGCGTGATACCATCGACGTACCGCCGGCATCGGTTCCGGTTGCATTCAGCCCTACCTCACCTGCTACACTCCGCGCCTGGCGAGACGACCGCATGAGCACACTGACCCCCGTCATGACCCCTGAGGCCCTCGACACGACGGACGTGGGCACTGGCGACGACCTGGAAGCACGGGTCATCGTGTTCAATTGCGACTGCCACACCTATCAACAGGTCATTGCGCTCTTCTGCAAATGCATTCCCGGAATGAACTCTTCCCGGGCCTTCGAGCTGGCGTGGCGCATCGACCACGAGGGCCAGGCGACGGTCTATTCGGGAGAGCGAAAGGCGGCGGAGGAGATCGGGAAGAAACTGGTGGCCGGAGGGTTACGGGTCGGAGTGCAATAAAGAAGTGAACGGGGCTGGTCTGCGCCGAAAGACTCGACGCAGACCGACTTTACTTGGCTCGTTTCTTTGCCCCTGTTGCCTTGGCGATTTTGGGCTTGCCGGCCGCTACAGGCTGGGAGGTGGAAGGTTTGGGACTGCCCTTGGCGCTGCCATGTGTCCCCTTGGCGGCTTTCGCCGGTTTGCTGCTCGCCTGGCTGGCCTTTTGTTCCTGCGCAGCCGCCGCTTTATAGTAGGATTTATTGAGTTTGCTGAGCATGTCGCCGTTCAGAACACGCACCTGGTATAACTCGAACAACTTGCTGATGGCCTTGGGGTCGCCCTTGCGCGCCAGCCCCAGCAGCCGCCGCCGTTGATTCATTTCTTCTTCTTCAGTATGAGACGCTGCTCGCCGCTCCATAGCGCTCCTTTCAAAGGATGCCCGAAACTCACTGCGCAAATACGCCAAATGGCCGGATGAAATGCCCCGCAGTATAACAGATTCGGCCTAGCCAGTACTACACAAACATCGGTCATCCGGAAGAAAATATCGCGTCCGGGGCTGTTCGAGCCGATCCGGTCACGGATCAAGCCTCGGGTTGTGAGGGGCGATGGAGGTCTCTATAATCGTGTTGTAGCCTTCACCACGATCCAAAGGAGTGCCTGATGGAACATACTGCAGCAATCGATACTCAAACCACTGTTGCCGACGACCCCCAAGCCCGCGCCCTGCTCCAACGGGCCTTCGAGAGCACGGCCCGATGGCAGGCTGATTTTCGAGGATTTTCAGCCGATCTGACCGTGAATACCAACGGCCAGCAGGTGCGCGGAACCGTGGTGGTCAAAGGACCACGTGAGGTGACGGTGCAGTTGCCGGACGAAGCGATTCAGAAGTGGGCCCAGGAACAGATCGGCATGATCGCCGTCCACCGCGCGCCCCGCAAATTCGAGGAATCGGACGGCAAACACCGCCTCACCATGGAAGCCGGCGAAGACCACCCGCTCGGCCGGCGGTTAGACATCCACGGCGACGGCATGCAGTCCTTCTACCGAATCAAAGATAACCGCATCACGCAGATCAACCGGAAGATGCCCCATGTGGCGTTCACCATCAACGTGGAAGAAAGCAGCACCACGCAGGACCAGAAGCAGCTGACCACCAAATACACGGTCTACTATTTCGCGCCGCAGGATGCCAAGCTCCGCAACGTCGAGAGCTTTACCGACACCCATGTGCGGGTCGGCAACTCCGATCTGCCGGCCACACGCCGGATCATCTCGTATGAAAACGGGGCGGTGCTGGTTCGGACCCTGACGTTCACCAACCACAAGTTGCTGGTCTGATGGATTTACGCACGACGTTCCCGCGCAGCATGCGCGTCACACTGGAAGGATATGTGCACCTCGCGCGCATGATCGATAAGTGCCGCGCTGTGCTCGCGGGAACCGAAGGCGAGTATATCTACCCCTGCCCCATGGACGACCGGCTCATGGCATTCGCCGGTATCACCGCGGCGCAGTTCACCGCAGCCGTGAAGCAACACCTGAATGACGAAGGCGTCATCCAATGGTTCCGCGGGATAGCCACACCACACGCCCAAGCCGAGCTGGATGAGTGGAACCGGATGATGTTGAGTCGGGGGCCCACCACACCGGAGAAGCAGGCTTCATTTGATAAGTACCGGGACGCCGTGGATCCCTCCCGCACCGACCTCACCAGCTGGGCCGACCTCCAGGACCTTGAAGAAGGACGGACGGTCCCACGAAGAGCCTAGCGTTTATGGTTGACACCTGCTCCGCCTGCGCGTCGGGAGCAGACTCGTCCAACATTTTCATAGGAGGCACACCATGGCCCTGTTACAACAGGATCTTGTTCCTGCAAGCGGTGACTCGCTCATTACGTTCGACACCGATACCAACCTCGAATGGTTGAGCCTCACGAAGACTGTGAATCTTTCCATTTCGGATGTGCGGAACGGCGCCGGGGGCTATGCCACCACCTACGGTTTCCGATACGCCAACGGCGCTGAGCTCCAGGCGCTATGGAACCATGCCGCAATCACAAGGTTTGCCCCCAACCAGCCTGTACCAGCGCCCGATAGCAACTCCGCGGGAATACAAAAGCTCATCGACTGGATGGGCGGCGCGACGAATTATCCGACAACCGGCACGATCCAGACACAAGGAATCTTCATGGTTCCACCGGCACCCGGCCACCCGGGGGTGGGACAACTCTGGTTCTTCACCAACAATCCTGGTGGGTCCTACGCAACCACGGATATTTTCCCCAATGTACCTCAAGGAATGACGCCGGAAACCTACCGGAGTTCTGCGCTGGCATCGTATCTGGTACGCAATCACGTGACCCCTAATCCTCCCCGTAACCTTCGGGTGGGCGACAAATAAATCGTCGCCATCGACTCGTTTATTCACGGCACCTCTGCTCATTGAGAGGAAGCCCATGACGCGGAGAAGGCCGACTCATCCACGGCAAACCTGCCAGCTCCATGAAGCCGAACGGAATCGGCTTCATGGAGCGCCGAGGTCCCGGCAGAACCATTCACCACAGCAGCGAAGAAGAGCCGGTACGATGCAGCGGACATTCGATGGTTTGCTCAAACAGGCACGCCCCACAGCCTGCCTGAACCGAGCCGGAACGGAATCGTATCCAAACAGATTCCCGTTGTATCTCTCCGGATACGTGTGGTTCACGATGATCCGTACTTAGCAGGCGCATTCTTGCTGCGCGCCTGATCCGGCCGCCAGGGCGACGTGTCTCATTCGAAATGGTCACAGAGCCACGAAATGATGGCAGTCTGACGAACTGGCATATGAATCGCATGGACTCTGGCTCGAGAGATCGCGCAATCGTCCACGCCACCACCATCCGCAGGAGGTACCGACATGGCTCTTGTTCAACAGAATCTTGTTCCCGCAACCGGCGACCATCTGGTGACGCTCGACACCGAAACCAACCTTGAATGGTTGAGCTTGAACGCAACAGCCAACTTATCCTATCTCGAGGTGCTGGGTGGCGCCGGAGGGTACACCACCACCTATGGCTTTCGTTATGCCTCCGGCCAGGAAATCGGACTGCTGTGGCAACATGCCGGCATCACAAAGTATGGCGTCACCCAGGTGGTGCCGTTCCCTCACAGCAATCACGTGGCGATGGAAACCCTCATCGAACTCATGGGAGGCGCAGCGCTGTATCCATCGATCACCAGCGGTTCCGTCCTGGTTCAGACACAGGGCATGATGAAGTTTCGAGGAGCGGGCGTCCCGACTCCCATCACCCCCATGAGCGTCGGACAGCTCTGGCTCTTCAAAAATAATCCAGGCGGGTCCTATGCGGACACCAATCCTGCCGGAAACGCCGGGAAACGTACTCCTGAAATCGCCTCCTATCTGGTACGCAATCGAATCATGCCCGCCGGCTCCATCGCTCGTAGAAAATCCGCCACGGCCGTGAATACCCGTAGCGCGAAAAAGAAGGGCTGATCCCAACCAACGGTGCAGCTCCATGAAGCCGATCACTCGGCTTCATGGAGTAGCGGTTTCAATTTGCACAAGGTCTTCCACAAAGGACTGCTCTACTGCTCCCCGCATTGATTTGTCCTTCCTAGAGGGATAGGCTACTACTCGTCCGGTCGCAGAAGATCGTAGATCGTGACCGGAGCAGACCTAATCCCTCAGCGCCTCTTAATTGTTGCGTCACCGCAAGAGGGGTCGTATGGAAGACCTCAGTCCGCCAGATCACCATCAACGCCGATCCGACTAAACCTCCCCGGGCACGCAGTGAGGCAATCTACTTCGGCACGCGCATGGTGAGACTATGAAGACCAAGACAACGAGTGACCAACCTCTCCTCACACCGGACCAGACGCTCAACAGACACCTCTCCTCAAAAACCATTCTGATCGCTGTCGATGACTCGAACGAGTCCGCCCGCGCCCTGCAGTATGTCGGATCGCTACTGCGGGACATTCGGGACGTGAAGGTGACGTTGTTTCATGTCCTGAATCCCATGCCTCGGGAACTGATGGAACACGGCGGCTCAGAGGATCCCGAGACGGAAGATCATCTTGGCGAGCAGCTGCGCAAGGATCAGGAAGAGTGGCTGCGCGCGGAGGGCGCCATCGAGTATCCCATCCTGGTGACGGCGATGGAACGACTCGGGCAGACCGGATTTCCTCTCGACCATGTCACGCTCAAGTTGGGGCATGAGCGCGATATCGCCGACAGCATCATGGATGAAGCCAGAGCCGGAGGGTATGGCACCGTCGTGGTGACCCGGCACGGGCCGATGGGAGGCAAGCGACTCTTCAGTAGCGGCATCATTGACCGCCTGGTGCGGGACCTGTCCGGAGTCGCGGTCTGGGTCCTGGGATAATCTTGTGACAGGCGCAACTATCGTCCTGAAGCAGGAACGTTAGGCGCGCCCCGGAGGCTACCATGAACTGCACCAGTTGTGAGGCTGCGCTCCCCTTGCGGGCCCGCTTTTGTCCCTCCTGCGGTGCGCAAATAAAACTGCCGGAGGATCCGGCGTTCGATGAAGCAGTCTTGCAAGCGGCCGGGTGCGGAGACGAATTGACCCAACCAACGGCTCCGGCGCCCCTCAACCATGAAGCCTTGAAGACACGGCTGATCGATTGTTATGTGAATTTTTCCATGGCCAGGGAATTATCCGGATGGCTGCAAGCACTCGGGCTTCCATCAACGGGAACAATGCACGAGCAACTCACCCGTTTACGACAACAAGCGGATTCGCTGGTGCTGCCGGCCGAAAGTCTTCCTCGCCAGACCATCTGGTACCTGAACCGATATGACGAGAAGATTCTCGCAGAGATTTGCGAGGAGCTTGGTATCGACAACAACGGACCAAAGGAGCGGCAGATCACCAGGATCTATCATGCCGTGGGTCTGCGTGAGGGCTGGCTCCAGCCGCTGTCGGAAGATGCACAAAACATCATCACCGAGACGTTTCTGCCTATCCTGATGGCGGTCGATCACAGAAATTATGATGACCTTGACCAATGGGTCGAACTCGGAGATCTGCTCGACAGGGAAAGTAGGAATCGGCTCGATCATCAAGGCCATGGGAGCGCCTTCATGACCGTACTGATTCCCAGCTTACTCCAAGAGGGACAAGCCGTGCTCTTGCAGCATGAACTCAAGGAACGAGTCGGGACGGGATTGTGACCTGAATGCCCAACAGGCTTTATGGGAGCGGGATTGAGTTAGTCGGCGTCACGTAGATCACGAGCGTCGGCAAGCGAGAGGTACGCTACTCCCCAGTGATGCGGACTCACGAGACTCCACGGTGATACGCTTGATTGTTCACGAACCGACCTCACCAGCTGAACGGGTCGTCAGGATCTCATCGACTCCAACAACGGCATGGAAACCAATTGGGCAATCGGCTGCTCAGATGATACGACTCCCCTGGTTTCATCACCCCACGGTTCCCCTGCTCTCCTCCGGTCTGTTCGTAGCAGAAACGTCGACTCCGCCAATCAACAAAACGTCGAGGCAACAATTGTGTTTTCGGCGATGCCACACAAGAGCCCGGTAAGGTACACACTTATACCATCTCGTCGCCAGTGCAAGGAGAGGTCGGCTGGCCGCACTATCGTGAGCGGCGATGGCGCACGGAGAAGTATCGTCGCCTTGCTCGGCGATGGCGGCGTACAAGCGGAGCGGTCTCGGAGGAGGGTATGGCGCTCGCAGGCGGCATTGCGTCGATGATTCTTCAAGCCCTGAAGCAGCTCGGGCCATGCACGGCGCAAGAGCTCGTGCAAAGGCTTCCAGCCTATACCTGGAACCAAGTGTTCTTGGCGGTTGACCAACTCTGTCGGGACGGGCGGCTTACGCTCCGACAGCCTTCTCGCTTCGTATATTTGATCTCCCTCTCATCGGCAGCCACATCCGAACGGAGGAACGCGGCGGTATGACCATCACGCCTCTCGGTCATGCTCCAAGTCTTTCTTCCATCAGGAAAGGGTACTCCTATGGAGACGATCATTGCGGCCTGCTGTTTCTGCAAGAACGTCCGAGACGGACTCCCCAAGGGTGGTGACGGAGAAGGGTCCTGGGTGACTCTTCAGACCTATCGCGCCAAATATCAGTTGGATGAGAGGGATCTCAAGCTGTCCCACACCTATTGCCCAGACTGCATGAAACGCTACAGACATCTTCTCTTCAGCACAACCGCCGACGGTCATGCGCTGCCCCTGTAGTACGCCTCGACGGTCCGATCGATCGCCCCGCAGAAAGTAGAGACGAGGCTAATCACCACAGAAATGCTCCCGCCCATCCTGAAGGCGCTTGATTGCAAGCACGACAACAATCTCGACAGGTGGGGGAACTCGGAGACCTGCCCGGCAAAGGCTGTGCGAACCAGCCTGGCACCCAAACACGCGGAAGCAACTGCATGGCGATCCTGATTCTCGGCTTCCTCCAAGAGGCCATAGGGATCTTTTTCAGAATGAGTTCCATGCAAGAGCCGGAAAAAGCTCCTCACGACGGAGAGCACCTCTCGGCGGGCCTCAGACAGGCAGGGGCCCGGAAGCCATCCTCCCTGCCAAACAGACCCTCGCAGCTGTCATGAGCTGATGTATTGGTGGAGATAGGCGATCAACGCCTCCTTTTCCTCCATCAACAGCGCAACCATATCCCGGAGCGAGACAATCCCGATAAACTCCTCGTTGTCGAACACCAACAGGTGGCGACAGCGATGTTCCTTCATCAGATTCAAGCAATAGTGCGCGGTATCCTTCGGATTCACGGTCACCATGTTTTTCGTCATCACATCCTTGATCTTCACCTTCTCAGGATCTCGCTTCCGACCGACGACGCGCATCATCAAATCCCGCTCCGTGAACACGCCGGTGATTTTGGAGGAACTGGTGATGAGCGCCGACCCGACGAATTCCTCGGCCATCAGCGTCGCGGCATCGAGCACGCTATGATTCTCGTCGATCGTCACCACCCTGTGAACAATTTTCGAGGCAATATTCCACGCCATCGCCGCCTCCTTTCTGTGGGATGCAGGTGGACGAAACCGGTCCTTGACGCTAAGTACCGGAGCCGGGTAACGCCGACGCCCATCGAAACCGGCGTCAGAGCCTCCCCTCATCGAATGAGCAGGATGGGACAGGTCACTTTATGCAAGACCGCATGTGACACGCTGCCGAGCAGGAAGTGCTCGAGGCCTCTCCAACCATGCGATCCGACAATCACAAGATCGGCATGGCCTGCCGCTTCGGTAATGCAATGAGCCGGATCACCATGCTCGACTTGCGCGGTGACAACAGGATACATGGTTCGCAAGGCTGCAGCCGTTTCGTCCACGAGCTGCCTGGCATACTGATCCATTTCAGCCGTCCATTTGTCGTATGGAAATTCCATCGTCGAATCGCCGATGGGAATGGCCGGCACCACGGTCAAGAGGGACAGCTCTATCGGCTGACTGAACCGATGCGTGCGCAACCAGCTGCGCAGCCTGAGCGAATCCTCGTATCCTTCCACGGTCAGCAACACACGTCGAAGGCTCCCCGGATCGCCCCTGACCAGCAGAGCCGCGCAGGGGGCATGCAACACCACCCGATGCGAGACACTGCCCAAGACCAGCTCCGCAAGTCGTCCACGCCCCTGTGATCCGACCGCCACCAAGTGGGCACGAGCCGAACGAATCGCGTCCAGCACAACCGGCGCCGGGTTCCCGATCTTATACACTCGCTGGATGGAAGGAATCGTGACAGGCACCAATGCGCTGGTTTGGTCGAGCAGGCGCTCTCCTGCTGCAACCATCGCCTCTCGCATGACGCCGGCGCTTTTGCGTCCGAGTGGTTGCGCAAAGAGGGGGTTTTCGAACGGCCGGAGATCAACCGCGTGGATGAGGGTCAATGATTCATGAGTGAAGAGACGGCAGACGACCTTGACGGCGTTGAAAGACTGCTCGGACCAGTCGACGGCAACGACGGTGCGCATCGCAGCCTCCTGATGGGAAGGCCTGTCGGCGATCGCTCTCCCGGGAGGTAGAGAATCCTCATCCAGTGGAGCGACATCCGCAGATCGCAGGATGTGTCATCATACTCCCTATCCGGCGATAGAGGGCAAGCACTGCGAAAACAATTGGCTGGTCGGGCTCGAGGCGGAGCGTGCCGATGGAGAGAACCCCCTCGACTATCGCAGCGAGCCTATTCTCTTGCACGCCTGAGTCGTGAATGGAAACAGGAATATGCCGCCGGGACCGGGTCAGCTCCCTGTTTGCAAAAACAGCTAACCGGCGTACCGCACATCCTGGACATCGGCGAGTGATAAATACGCGTCTCCCCATTGATGAGGACTCTGGAGACTCCAAGGCTCCTCGCATTGGAGGGGCCTGAACCGTAGACCGTAGAGCCCTCCATACACGAGGTAGGCCAATCCCGCCCCCGAGTCTTCAATCAGCTGGACGTAGGCGGGACATGTGGGAGCCTGTTCATTGTCGCTCCAGCCCGTCACCCAGCACCACTCACCGGTAGGGTTTCGATCATAAAGCCGGACTTGAACCACCGGTCGAGCGGGCCCGACTTCCTTGAAGCGCGCAAAAAAGCTGGTCTCGCAATTATCGTTCGACTCAACTTCCACGATCATAGGTTTCTCTCAATCGCTGCCTACCGAATGGCATACAATCAATTCAATCACAGGTTGATCTGTTGCCACCAGCATAGGCATCATCTTTCAAACCACGCTTGTGGAGGCTCCTCAGGCTAAGTCCCACTGTGCCGGTGGAAATTCTCCGGGATGATACATCCACAGGACGCCTAGCGTCCGTAATTCATCTGGAGGCCCGGTTTTTACCGCGCCTATTCACACAATACTCCATTCGATGCAAAGGAGAATCAAGCATGACCTCTGAGAACATTCCAACCGTAGTGGCCGGATATTTCACCGCAATCGGAGAAAAGGACCCGGACGCCTGGGTCGCCTGCTTCGCGGAACAGGGAACCAGTTACGAGCCAGGAGCGCCCGCACCGCTACGAGGCCATGTGGTATTGCGCCAATTCCTAGTGGAGGTGCTCGGAGCCTTTGAAAAGATCGCCATGACGCAAGACCATGTCTTCCAATCCGGCAACCGGGTCGCGGTGAAGTTCACAGGGCGTGGCACCGGCAAGAACGGTAGACAAGTTCTATTCGAAGGCATCGATGTGTTCGAGATCAACCAGGCAGGAAAAATCCAAACCATGTGGGGCTACTGGAACCCAGCGGCACTAATGGCGCAACTGCAGGCGTAAAAAGCAGCATTTCCATCTCCCGACAGTTTCCGGTACGTTCTTTAGAAGAACGGCGTGAAATTTGAGTGGTATCGGAGCAAAGCCAGGCAAAAAATCCAGAAACACCGAATCTCATTCGATGAGGCAGTGACAGTCTTCTTGCGACAACAGTGGACGACGTTGATCACTCGGTTAACGAACGACGATATCTGACGATTGGCTATTCTGCTCGCGGCAGACTACTTGTTGTGGCGATACTGATAGAGAGGCTCGGGTGACAATCATTAGTGCCCGACCAACAGCAGCAGGAGAAAGAAAACGTCATGAAACGTAAACGGCAAACTCGTTCGGATGTGATGCGGCCGGAATACACCTTCGACTACACGACAGCAGTCCGGGGGAAATATTACCGACAATTACTGCAAGAAGGCGCCAATGTTGCGGTCCTAGAACCGGATGTCGCAAAAGCATTTCGAGACTCGGCTGCGGTCAACGCAGCCCTCCGCTCTCTCCTTGAGATGTCGGAGGCAACCCGACGCCTCACCACTCGCCCTAAACGAGCATCTCGCCGTTCATACCTCGGTATGAACGGCCCCGGACGCGGATAATTTCTCACGAACAAATTTATTCGCTGTAGGATCTGCCATCTGGAAACAGGCAGATGAATTACCCCATCGCATAGCATCACCATCTCCAATTGGTCGGCATTCCTCACTAAACCGATCATTCGCCTGAGGGCATGGGCTATGCGCCGTGAGCCGCTGGTTGAACAGGCAGAGCGGGCCACTGTTTGATTGCAAGACCTTGTATCTTCACAGGAGGTTTTGCATCATGGCATCACGGGAGCGGGACAGATCGCAAAGATCCAGGTCAGCCGTATCCAAGACCGAGGGTCAGCTCGGGTCGTCCCGTTCCTCCGTTCACCAACCCGAACAGTTGAGAGGGCCTCGAGCCCGCATGGTGCAAGGACGGGAGACACGGAGGTTTGCCATGAGCGCCGAGATCTTTGTGGGTATGGATGTGTCGCAGGGCGGTGTCGATGTGGCGGTCCAACCCGGGACCGCCTTCCAGATTGCGCATAACGAGCGTGGGATCGCGGAGGCGGTGGCGCGGCTTCAGGCCGTGCAGCCTACCTTGATCGTGCTCGAAGCGACGGGTGGTCTGGAAGTCCCGCTTACAGGGGCGCTGGCCGCCGCCGGCCTGCCGGTTGTGGTCATCAATCCACGTCAGGTGCGGGACTTTGCTCGGGCCACCGGACCGTTGGCGAAGACGGATCGGCTCGAGGCCCAGATCCTCGCCCGGTTCGCCGAAGCCATTCGTCCACCCGTCCGCCCGGTCCCCGATGAACAAACGCAGGCGTTGGCCGCGCTCGTCGCGCGCCGTCGGCAGCTGATCGAGATGCTCACGGCCGAAAAGAACCGACTCCGCCTCGCGGCCCGGCCCATTCAGAAACGGGTGCAGGCGCATGTGACCTGGCTGGAGAAGGAACTCGCGTCGACGAATACCGATCTCACCGCGACCATTCGCGAGAGCCCCGTCTGGCGGGCGAAGGCAGACGTCCTCCGGAGCGTGCCGGGCGTAGGGCCGGTGCTCACCACGACGCTCTTTGCCAACCTCCCCGAGCTGGGCACCTTGACGCGCAAAGAAGTGGCGGCCTTAGCAGGCGTCGCGCCGTTTCCACGCGACAGCGGCACGCTCAAAGGTCGACGGACTATCTGGGGTGGGCGCGCCCATGTGCGGGCGGCACTCTACATGGCCGCGTTGGTGGCCACGCGGAGGAACTCCGTGATTCGGGCGTTCTATCAACGCCTTTGCCAGGCGGGCAAGGCAAAGAAGCTGGCGTTGACGGCGTGCATGCGGAAGCTGCTCACAATTCTCAATGCGATGCTGAAACATGGAACCCGGTGGCGGGTGACGGCCAGTCAGCCGGCTTGATTTTCAAGACAGTTGCTGACCCCTATTTACGGGCAGTCAGTTGGAGCTGGGAGTCTCGATCATCCGTGCTGGGCGCATCACGCGGAGGCCTGGTATGCGATTGCATGAGTATATCGAGGTGTTCTATAACCAACAGCGCCTCCATCAGGCGCTTGGCTATCGGAGTCTCGATGAATTCGAAAGGCAGATGGAGACGTGTAATCTACATGTGTGTTGTTTCTGGGCCACCTTGATGTGACCGTTACAATAATTCCTATCGCGTCAATCTCTTGTTCTCGCGCTTGAGAAACATCGAAAGGCTAATACATGAGCATAGGATGGGTTGCGATCATATCGGTATTATTGGCATTCGCCATGTCTGGATGCAAGATGCCCAAACCTGGCACAGCAACCTTCCCTGGTCAGCAAACCGCTGAGAAGCCCTGGGAAAACAAACAACCGATCAGGCAGCCCCTGCCACCGAAACAGCCTCAGATGGAAAAAACTTTTAGCACCTTTGAAAAGCTTCTGGAGACTGACCTCTATGTGCTGTATGGGAGGAACACTGAAAGGGGATGGTGTTACGAGCCAGACCAAGTTTGGTTAAAGCAAGTGTATAAGGTAGGCGCGGATTTCGTTCTCGTAAATAATGACACCTATAGGGAAAGACTTGAACGAGAAATCCTCCCGATCCTAAAGGCTCGATGTAACCAGCTAAGAAGAATTTATATTTTTAACTATATTAAAGGGGTGCGAATTGACTATCCGTCTCTAAAAGAATCCCCAGAGGTTCAGGAGATCCCTGGAGGAAACGAGGTTCCCAACAATATCGACAAAGGCGGGAGCTTAAGTCAGACAGAAGTAAAGATCGACCATTGGGGCAATCGCAAATATTTCATGTATGGATATGAAAGCTTGCTAGACTTGCGCACGCCCCGATCAGAGCGCGAGGGTCAGTCTCAAGTCATTACGAATGATGAAAAGGTCCGGGATAAATGGAAAAAACGGGCAGACGAAGCTCACGCTCGGCAGCGTGCTGCCGAGGAAAAGCTTGCCGCCACGAACATGACTGCGGATGGTCAGTTAAACCTGTCTGGAATCGACAATGAACACAAAAGGCTTTTCCTGATGATCTATAACGGTAACTTCCATGATCTTTCGGAAAGAGAAGATGTTCGGGATCTTCCGATCATGATCTATAGAGGTATGATTATTCAAAATGACAAATTATGTCATGACTTTTTATCTCGTAATGCTGTCACTGTAGTAGAGACGTGGGATCGCTTAGATGACATTAGCAGAGGTTTATTTGGTACCGTAACAAAGACCTACGTAAGGGAGAAATTTATTATTACTATGGAACCTCACTACCGAGACACCTTTATCTTCTCCGGCAATGAATATGCCGCAGGACTCTTTGGGAAGTTTGTGTCGGCGGTGTCTGAGAACCCCAAAGATTCGACGGAGAACAAACGTAGGTGGGCGGATGCCGTTGTATTGGAATATCGGGAGAGAGCTGCAAAGGCCAGAGCTGCCATCGAGATACTGTTACCTCGGAAATCCTGCGGAAGCCCAGGTACAGTTCGGTTCATGGACAATATGACCCGATATGTAACCAGCGACTATTCGAAGAGTCGCCTACCTAATAATGACAACTCCTACACGGAGAAAATACATGTCTCAGGAGAGTTATCGGTTGAACGTTTCTATGATAACGTTCTCCCTACATTTTCACCCGATTTCCCCCTACCAGAGGATGATGAACATATTATGATGTGGATAAACAAGAATGCTGGACGTCAGGGGCTTTCCTCCGTAAGTATTCAAAAGCTTAGTTTTGTGCATCTCACTCCAGACCGCACGTACACATCAATCATGATACCGACTTATGTGCGGCAAGCCCTTCACGAGAAGAAGTACTCAATTGCGGAATGTACGTACCTTGTTGGCCCAGCAACAGCTGCTGGTACCGCCGCAGAGAGGGTTTTTTATTGGAATGCCAACGGACCGCTTCCGTCTGAATCCGTTCGAGCCTTTGCAAAGCAGAACGTCTCTGAACCTCGAACGTCGTGTCCGGTGAACGTGCCGTCGCCTAAGTGAAGAGCCGCTTGACTTATGCTACCACTCCAAGTCGTGGCACACTCACCCAGGCCGCACTAAAGGGACGCGAGTATCATGCAACACCGAATAATCAAGGGTTGTCCATGACGCCAGTGTCATCGAACACGGAAGCCAATTTCAAGAAGCGGGAGCACACAGCGGCAACGCAGGCGTCACGGCCCTCACGCAGCGCAAATGATCAGCTCCGCTGGCATGCGGCGATGCAGGTCGTACGACAGAACAATCCCCTCTTTAAAATCATGGTCAGGAAGGATGGGGCATTGCGTGAGAGGGAAACGGGATATTCTCCCGGGTGCCGGAAGAAATATGGCGGAGAGTTACGGTGGTGCGCACGGGATCAGTCGGAGCCGGGAGTCTCGATCATGCGATTCATTCGTGCGTCGAGATCGTGGGACATCTTTTCCAGGACGGCGATTTGGGCATTCGTGATCAGGGCAAACAATTTCTTGTAGACCTCCAGGGCCTCCTCCTTGCTGTGAGCCTCCTCCATCAGAGCTTTCCCGTAGTCAGCCATTTCCTGTCCGGCGAAGTACCATTCATCCTGGTCTTCTTTACCGAACCACATGCGAACCAGGAAAAACGTCTCGCGTGTCCACTGTGCCTCCTCTTCATCATCATCTTTCGGCGCGGTGAGCGCCGCCACTTTCTGTATCAGCTGAAGGCCTTTCACGCACTGGGCGGCGAACTTCGCCTTCGCCTCGAACAACTCGGCACGCTCGGTCAGCGTCGCAAAAATTTGGTGGCTCTTCTGATCGTACCGATCCAAAGCGGTTGTAGCGCTGCTTTCGCCGATATTCCTCGGAGAACTTTCCTGCCCGGATGCCATTCCGACCGATGAACAACCAAGTGCCACGATCATCGTGAAGCGAGCGAGCGTCATGTTCCACCACCTCAGTTATAGAGAGCCGCGAACGGCTTCTCTATACCACATACAGGCATGTCAAAGGCAGTTGTTGACCTGAGGCCCAGGCCGCCATCAGGCGGCCTCTTGTGAAGACGGTTGCAGCTTGTGGAGAAAATCGGCGGCACGTTGGGCATGGGCAGCAGCGCAAAAGATCGCCCGCTTGTCGTTCTGCAAGACCTTGAGCCAGTGGGCAATATAGGACGCATGATCCTCACGCGGCTGTAATGTCAGCTCAAGATCAGCGCACAGGAACGCCGCGCCAAGCTCGGCGACAAGTTCTTCCTCGGCATAGCCTTCATCACCCCATTGCTTGCGGCCAAAGTCGCGGTTGAGGCATGAAGGATGCCTGGTCCAGTGCGTGGACTCATGAGCCAGCGTGGCGTAATAGCTTTCGGCAGTCTGAAAGGCCTCGAAGATGGGCATGCGGATGTAGTCTGATTGCTACGCGTAGTAGGCCTGTGTCCCGCCCTGACGGATATCCGCATTCAAAGCGGCAAAGAACTGCTCGGCATGCGCGATACGCTGGATGGGATTGAAGCGCGGCGCGGGCTTGGCATAGTAGTGTGCAGGCAAGCCTTCGATTTGCTCAACATTGAACACGGTGTAGCCTTTCATGAAGTGAATTTCGCGGTCGATATCCTCGCCGGTTTTGTCATCGGTTTCCGTGCGCGTGATGGAGTTGGCATAGACGACCATAGAGCCCTTCGCGCCTTTGCGGACATGGCCCCCTTTTAACGAGACTTGAACTCAACCTGCCCGCAGAGTTTGGGGTCAGGTCTTGCGATCGCACATCAACCAAAATCGAACCCTTTGACTGGCCGGACTATCCGCAGCCGATGAGCAGTCGAGCGAGCCGACTATCAAATACTCCTTCCAAGCTTGCTCGCTTCGCTTCATAAGAGGGTGGGTTGGTGGGTCCTCAACTGCGTGCGTCGGACGAGCACCTTCTCAGTGTGCGCGTTCCGCGAGCAGTTGAGGACCCATCAGCCCACCCTCTCCCCTACTTCCACCCCTCCCCGCTCATCCCTCCACCGTGGCCCCCGAAATTACCCCCGAACCCGCCCTGTCCACTCCCCCAGTATTGGCCTTTTCTGATGCGCCCATAGGGATGGCGCAAATCAGGCCGGCTGAGCCACCAGAGAAACCACAACGCGCCGCTGGCCGTGGTGATGGTGATCCAGAAGCCGAGTCCGCGAAAGTGCGCCTTTTGCACGTTCGACACACGAATGTCCTGGGAGACCGACGCCAACCCCACGACGGTTCGATAGAGTCCTTCGCCGAAGTGGCCGTTCTTGATGGCGGGGTCGAGATATTCATGCCCGACCTTCCCGACCACATTTCCGCCCATCACCGGCAACATCCGCCGCCCCATGGTCACAGCCGCTTGCCGCTCCTGCACCGACAGGAGCACCAGCACACCATGCTCATTCTGGGCTGAGCCAATGCCCCATTTCTGATAGAGACCGACCGCGTAGTCATTGGCTGAGCCATAGGGTTTCAGTGCGGGCACGGTCACGACCACCATTTCCACCCCGGTCTTGCGCTCCAGATCCTGGCAGACCGACCGGATTCTGGCACGCCACTCCGCATCAATCACTCCGGCATGGTCGCTGACATAGCCCTGCGGGTCATAGGACGGCACAGGCTCACGGGCAAATCCGACCGGCACTGCGACCAACAGCAGCAGAAGGCACAGCCCGACAACAGAACCGATTGTGATACTGGATCGACAAGTCATCGCGGCGCCACCGTCCCATCCGGGCGGATCAGCGCGATCAGCGCATCGAGATTTTCCGCATACCGTTCAAACAACCGTGGCACCTCCACCGGACCGGGCGAAATAATACCTCGCTTCAATTCCAATACATCGGTCAACCCGGCAAGATCGAGTCCCGTCATTGTTCGAATTCCCGCGAGCAACGCATCGGACTGAAACAAGGCCGGCTGTCCGGCAATCCGTTGCAGACCTCGCAAGCAAGGCAGCAACGCGGTCAACGAGAGCGGCAACAACATGGTCATCGCTTCTTCCGTGCCGCCGCCTTCGATATATCGCTGCCGCAGACGCACCAGGTTCCCTTGAATGCCCTGCTGCACTTGATAGGCCAAATGCGTCCGGTCGATGTGCATGCCGATGAACGGATCTCGCCCCCAGAGCACGCGATGTTGTTCTTGAATTTCCAGGTACTCGAGGGGGAAGACGGTACCGGGCCTCATCAGTTCAGCCTCTGTTGCCAGGAGCGGCACCACGAATTGCTCACGACTCCACCGCTTATGCGCCTTCGCATACCGCTTCATGCCCTCGCGCTCGTACCCGGACAGCATGAGCAACAGATTCAGATTCGACCGGCCGGGCAGGAATTCCCCGCCCACGGCGCTGCCATAGAGCAGGATGCCCTCCAGCTGCGAACCGAGCAGCGCGGTGGTTTCCTTCACGTAGCGCTTGAGCAGTTGCTGAACCTCGGAGGGAATATCGAGTGCGGTTGGTTGTGTCACAAACACCTCTGTCGTGGTTGGGGTAGGATGCTGAAAAAGCCCTCCAGCGGCGTTCTCGCCTCGTTCAGGCCCTCAACGTACCGCAAGGGTACGCCTCGGCCTTTCATTCGCTGCGGCCTTGCTGGACGGCTTTTTGAGCATCCCCCAGGGTAATTCGTTCTTACCCTGATCGTTTCGGGATAAGAAAATCTCGTAACCTACCAGGAAAGTCATTGCCTTATGTTTCGGCCACTGATTTCTGATCTGCGCGCGGATCGGGTAAGAGTCCGGCGGCCATCACGCGGTCCAACAATGAAAACGGCGGTTGGCTTCGCAAGCCGGCGGTCGTCGAGAGCACACGATAGCGCAGTCTGGCATTCCGGTCGAGCGTCCGGAACACCCGATCCCGCAAATACGCCACCAGCGGATTACCGGTATTCCAGAATCGACATTGCTCATCGGCTAACCGTTGCAGCATGGACACCTGCGGCCGCCGGGCCACCTCGAACGCGCGTAACGACTCAGCCGAGAAATCGTTCTTCTTCAACCAACCGGGAATAAGATCCGCCACGACCACCGCGTCTACCATCGCCTGCATCCGCCCCTGAGACGCATGCGGGTTCATGGCGTGGGCCGCGTCCCCGATGAGCAAGGCGCCGTCCGCCACCCATCGATCCGTTTTCACACGTCCAGTCGGCATGTAGCCCGTCTGACTCCAATCGACCAGTCCTTGGACAATCCCTTCCATACCGGGATCGATCCGGACCCAGGCCCTCCGCAGCGCTTCAAGCCCCTGGGCTTTCACGGCCTCATAGGATCCGGCCTTGATCATATAAAAGGCATAGACCTGCTGCCCGGCGGCGGGAAACAACCCGAGGATTTCGCGTTGCCCCACCAGATACCTCGCCTCGTCGAAGCCCGGCGGAGCCTTGAGAATGGCGATGAGATAACTTTCGGGATACCGGTGCAATTGGGCAGTGATACCGAGCGACTCTCGCACTTTGGAAAACGCGCCGTCGGCGCCGACGACCAGCCGTGCCGAAACATCGACCGGTTCCCCGTGACGTGTCCCCTGCAAACCGATCACTCGCGAACCGTCGAACCGGAGGCCGGTGAAGGTGGCGTCGTACCAGAGCGCGCCGGGATTCTGTTGTTCCAGCGCATCGAGAATGGCATGGTGCGCCACGTTCGGCAACGTCACCAGGGCGCGATTGTAAGGAGCCGGCAACTCGCCGTAGTCCACCGTACAGAGCCGTTCACCGCCCGCACGGCAAAAGTTGAATCGACGGACCGACCGCACCGCGTGGGCAGGAAGCTTGTCCAATAATCCGAGGCGATCGAGCACCCGCTGACCGTTCGGCTGCAGGATCTCGCCCCGCAATCCCTGCGGCGGCCCGACGGCCCGTTCCAACACCAGCGACCGCACGCCCTGCTGTGCGAGCATCAAGGCCAATACGGCGCCACCGCCGCCCGCCCCGACAATCGCCACATCTGTCTCGATCATTGCACGGCCCATGCGCGGCTCGTCCTACTGAGTCCAGGTCATAAATCGTTCGTGGTCGTTCCACATGGTCAGAAACTTCTCGCGGGCCTTCGCCGTCAGTCGCGCGTCGGTGATGACATCGAGCCGTTCGTCATTGTACCGGTTCCCGCTCGTCGTGTGGTTGGCTGAACCGGACGTATGGATGGCATCGTCGATCACGACCTGCTTCAGGTGCATCAAGGCATCATGCCGGTTGACCCGAATGGGCACGCCCGCCAGTCGTAATGTATTCACGGCGCTATGCTGCTTCGGATCGTTGAGACGTTCGCGATCAGTAATCACCCGGACATCGACGCCGCGATGCTTGGCCTCCACCAGGGCCTTCACGACCGACGGCGCCGTCAATGCGTAGACAGATACATAGATGTACCGCGTCGCATGGGCATAGAGACCGACCACCCGATCGATGGGGTGATCCTCGGGCGCATAGTAAATCTCAATCGTGGCGGAGGCACAGACAGGTAGCGGCACCAGAAACACAAACCCGGCCACAGTCAAGGCGATCAGTGTAAGACAGGTCGGACGACTCATGCGTGGTCTAGCTGGCAGAAGAGATTCGATGAACGCAAGTGAACTTCGATGACTGACACATGAAACACAGACGGATTTCCGCAGGATGCTCAACACGTTCGCCTAGCAAGGCCGCAGCGAATGACGATCCGAGGCGTACCCTTGCGGTACGTTGAGGATCTGAATGACGCGAGAACGCCGCTGGCGGAGGTTTTCAGCATCCTGCCGGAACAGATCACTCTAGGTCGAAGAGCGTTCGAAAATGGTCGTCGGATTCTTCCCACGCGTGAGGTGAGGTCGTGGACAACCACTCGCGCAAAAAGCCCTTCTGCTCCGGCGTCAACATCTGCTTGATCTGATGCGACCGGCCCTGCAAGGGTTGGAGAAAACCGGCGCGCGTACGAAAATCGAGCGTCGCGGTGCGCACATAGATGTTCGTGTACATGGAGGGACTGTCGTCCTCGCCTTCCCCCTGCACCCACACCGACAAAAATTTTTCCATCTGCAACCCGGCGCTGTCCAAAGCCGGTTCCGCATCATGAAACAGCTCGTTTTCCGACTCTTTCAGGGGAGCCGCCTCGTGCGCGCGAAATAAGAAATTTTTCTTCCACATGCCCTACCCTCCAGACCGGCGCATACTGTAAGCTAGGCATGGTGAAAGTCAAGAAAGCGGCCGCCTGCTCCGTGCGACCCCGCAGCGACCTCCGCCACATCGACCCGCCGGGGTCTGTTGCCTTGACAAAACAAGAATGCGTTTGCTAACTTCTTGAAATTATTTAGCTGTTTACAGAAACTCGCAGTGAGCTCATCGAAACACTGAGCACCTACACGTAAGGCGCAACAAGAATACCTTTTCACAGGATACTCAATATGGCCGTCCAGCAAGGCCGTAGCGAACGAAGGGACGAGGCGTACCCTTGCGGTACGTTGAGGACCTGAGAGATGCGAGAACGTCGCTGGCGGACATTTTCAGTATCCTGCCAGACTCTTATCTTCCCAGGAGCAGATATGCAGGTCATGATCAACGGCAAGTCCGAAGAGATCGCAGGGGGCAGCGTGCTGGATCTCTTGAAAGCCAAGAGCATCGAACCCCAAATGGTGGCAGTCGAAGTGAATGACACCATGCTCGAACGGACACACCTCGAGACCACACAGCTGAAAGACGGCGATCATGTGGAATTTCTGTTCTACATGGGCGGTGGCCGGTGACCGTCAAGGCCCATGCAGATATCACCGAGTTGATCGGCGGAACCCCGCTGGTTCGACTCAACCGCCTGAGCAAGCCGGGCGGGGCCACGATCTACGCCAAAGTGGAATCGTTCAATCCGGGCGGCAGCATCAAGGACCGCATCTGCTTGAACATGATCAACGAAGCCGAGCGCCTGGGCAAACTGAAACCGGGCGGCACCATCGTCGAACCGACCAGCGGCAATACCGGTATCGGCCTGGCGCTGGTGGCGGCAGTGCGGGGCTATAAGCTCATTTTGGTCATGCCCGAAAGCATGAGCATGGAACGCGCCAGCCTCCTGTCGTCCTATGGAGCACAACTCGTGCTGACGGCGGCGTGGGAAGGGATGAAGGGCTCGATTAAGGAAGCGGAGAGCATCGTCGCGCAGAATCCGTCGTATTACATGCCCGACCAGTTCTCCAACCCGGCCAATCCGGATATGC
The DNA here is from genome assembly GCA_000196815.1 of Nitrospira defluvii. Taxonomy (GTDB): domain Bacteria; phylum Nitrospirota; class Nitrospiria; order Nitrospirales; family Nitrospiraceae; genus Nitrospira_A; species Nitrospira_A defluvii_A. The sequence continues at coordinate 1,724,832 of FP929003.1, read as the reverse complement.
ACCGGAAAACGACCGGCCCGGAAATTGTGAATGCGCTGGATGGCCGCGTGGACGCCTTTGTGGCAGCGGTCGGCACCGGCGGCACCATCACAGGCTGCGGCGAGGTGATCCGTCAACGGAATCCGGACGCCAAGATCGTAGCCGTGGAACCGGCCGGCTCTCCCGTCCTGTCCGGCGGAGACCCGGGGCCGCACAAGATTCAGGGCATCGGCGCCGGATTCGTCCCGAAGGTGCTGAACCGGACCCTGCTCGATCGCGTGGTGACCGTGACCGACGATGAAGCCTATCAAACAGCCAAACTGCTCGCGAAGAAAGAAGGGCTGCTGGTCGGCATCTCCGCCGGCGCCAACGTCTTCGCCGCGCAAAAGATCGCCGAAGAGCTTGGACCGGGGAAAAACGTCGTCACGATTCTCTGCGACACCGGCGAGCGATACATCAGCATCGAAAAGTATTTCAACATTTAAACGCTTCGAATGAGTGTTTGAGGCGGAAGCTCAAAATGGCCTCTCAGCAAGGCCGCAGGCGAGACGAACCCGGAGGCGTCCCCTCGGATGTCCGTTGAGGATTTCGGCGAGCCGAGAACGAAGCTGAAGGCCATTTTCAGTGTCCGGAAGTATTTCAACATTTGATCGCGTGCCAGATCACTTTTAGGGAGAGGAGGCTCAAAAGCGTCAGCAGCAAGGCCGCAGCGCGTGAAGGTCCGAGGCGTACCCTTGCGGTAGGTTGAGGATCTGAATGACGCGAGAACGCCGCTGGTGATGGTTTTCAGCCTCCGTCGGATATGGAATTTACAGAAACACAAATCAATCGCTACAGCCGGCATATTCTTCTGCCAGAAGTCGGTGGCAAGGGGCAGAAGAAGATCGTGCAAGCGAAGGTCCTGATCGTCGGCGCAGGAGGGCTCGGCTCCCCTGCCGCGCTCTATCTCGCGGCCGCCGGAATCGGCACGATCGGCCTCATCGACAGCGATGTCGTGGACCTGAGCAACCTGCAGCGTCAGGTTATTCACCAGACCCCCGACGTAGGCCGCCCCAAGGTCGTCTCCGGCAAAGAAAAGATTCAGGCGTTGAATCCCGACGTGAACGTGGTGATGTACGAAGAGCGACTCACCGCCGGCAATGCGCTGAAAATCATGAGCGGCTACGATGTGGTCATCGACGGCGTGGATAATTTCCCGACGAAGTTCTTGATCAACGATGCCTGTTTCTTCGCCGGCAAACCGTTGGTGCACGGCGGCATTCTTCGATTCGATGGTCGCGTCACCACCATCATCCCGAAGAAGTCGGCCTGTTATCGCTGCGTGTTTAAGAAGCCGCCACCCGAGGGACTGGTCGCCTCCTGTCAGGAGGCCGGTGTCATCGGTGTGCTGGCCGGCATCATCGGAACCATCCAAGCCACCGAGGCGCTGAAGCTGATCCTCGGCATCGGTCGCCCGCTGACCGATCGGCTGTTGGATTTTGATGCGCGCCGCACCCAGTTCAGAGAAATCCGCATTAAGCGGAATCCCGATTGTCCGCTGTGCGGCGAACGGCCCACGATTACGGAGCTGATTGAAGACGGCGACGTCGCCGGGCCGACCTGTGCGCTCCCGGGTCAACGTAACTTGTAGCGAAGGTGTCTCCATGTCGAAAATGAAAGCGCTCGTGTGCCGGGAATGTGGGAAGGAATATCCACCCAAAGCCATCCACGTCTGTGAGATGTGCTTCGGCCCGCTGGAAGTGAAATATAACTACGACGAGATCAAGAGCACGATCTCGCGAAAGAAAATCGAGCAGGGTCCGAACAGCATGTGGCGCTATATCGACCTGCTTCCGGTCGAAAGCACCGCGATCATCGGCCCCCACGCCGGGCTGACGCCGTTGGTGCGGGCGAAAAATCTTGGCGCCTATCTCGGCATCGACGAGCTGTACATCAAGAACGATACGGTGAACCATCCGACTCTGTCGTTCAAAGATCGGGTCGTCTCGGTCGCCCTCACACGCGCGCGGGAACTCGGCTTTGAAACAGTGGCCTGCGCCTCGACCGGCAACCTGGCCAACTCCGTCGCGGCTCACGCGGCAGCGGCTGGCATGAAGTGCTACGTGTTCATTCCGGCCGACCTAGAAGCGGCGAAGGTGCTCGGCAACCTGATTTACAAGCCGAACGTGGTCGAGGTCGAGGGCAACTACGACGATGTGAACCGGCTCTGCAGCGAAATCGCCGGCGAACATGGCTGGGCCTTCGTGAATATCAACATTCGCCCCTACTATGCCGAGGGCTCGAAGACCCTTGCGTTTGAGACGGTGGAACAACTCGGCTGGCGCACGCCGGACCAGGCCGTCATTCCCATGGCCTCCGGTTCCTTGCTGACGAAGATCTGGAAGGGCCTGCACGAAATGCACGCGCTGGGGCTGGTCGATTCCGTGCGCACCAAGATCAACGGTGCGCAGGCTGAGGGCTGCTCCCCGATCGCGACCGCCTTCAAGGCCGGCCGGGACTTCTTCAAGCCGGTCAAGCCGAAGACAATCGCCAAGTCCCTCGCCATCGGCAACCCGGCCGACGGCTACTACGCCTTGAAAGCCACCGCGGAGAGCAAGGGCGCGATGGACGCGGTGACGGACGAGGAAGTGGTCGAAGGCATCAAGCTGCTGGCCCAGACCGAAGGCATTTTCGCCGAGACCGCCGGCGGCGTGACCATCGGAGTGTTGTGCAAGCTTGTGAAGCAGGGATTGATCAAGAAGGGCGACGTCACGGTCGCCTATATCACCGGCAACGGGCTCAAGACCCAGGAAGCGGTTGTGGACGCCGTCGGACGTCCGTATCGCATCCAGCCCAGCCTGGTGAACTTCCAAAAAACATTCAAAATGGGAAAGAACAGTGGTGGTGACTCATGATTAAGGTTCGTATTCCAACGCCCCTGCGTCCCCTCACAAAGGGTCAGGGCGAGGTTGAATCCGCGGCAGCTAACATTGTGGACATGATCGGATCGCTCGACGCGACCTATCCGGGGCTGAAGAACCGGCTCTGTGACGAAAAGGGCGACTTGCGCCGCTTCGTCAACATCTACGTCAACGAAGAGGACATCCGTTTCCTGAACGGGAAAGAAACCTCGTTGAAGGACGGCGACGAAGTGTCGATCGTTCCCGCGATTGCCGGAGGATAGCCATGACCAGCCTACGCTTTCATATTCGTTTCCCCGAGAACAAGATCAAGGAGCCGATCATTTATCAGATCGGCCATGAGTTCAAGGTCGTGACCAACGTGCGTCGGGCCGATGTGCGCGAGACGACCGGATGGATGGATCTCGAACTGACCGGCGAGACCGAAGAAATCGAACGCGCCATCGACGGCATCCGTACCAAAGGCTGCGTCGTCGATCCGATCGAACTCAACGTGGTGGAATAACAATGGGTGAAGCGCACCTCGTGAAGCGTATCTCGTTTTAGGCCAGACCGCTTCACGTTTCACGAACGACGAGAGACGAGTCGAATGGAATTTACCGAGCAGCAAATACAGCGTTACAGCCGACACATCATCCTCAACGAAGTCGGCGGCAAGGGACAGGTCAAACTGTCCAAGGCCAAGGTCCTTCTGATCGGAGCCGGGGGACTCGGCTCGCCCGCAGCCCTGTATCTGGCGGCTGCCGGTATCGGTACCATCGGTCTGGTGGACGGCGACGTGGTGGATCTCTCGAACCTCCAGCGGCAGATTCTGCATACGACCGCCACCATCGGCGCGCCCAAGGTGGAATCCGGGAGAAGGATGCTGTCGGCCATCAACCCCGACATCACGATCAAGACCTATCAGTTGAACGTCGATACCGAGAATATTCTTGGACTCGTGTCCGACTATGACATCGTGTTGGACGGCTCCGACAATTTCACCACGCGCTTCCTCGTCAACGATGCCTGTTTCTTCGCGAAGAAGACTCTCATTTCGGCCAGCATGTTTCGCTTCGAGGGACAGCTCACGAGCATCAAGCCGCACGCCGGCTACCCTTGCTACCGGTGTCTCTACCCGGAACCGCCGCCGGCCGGATTGGTTCCGAACTGTCAGGAAGCCGGTGTACTGGGGGTCCTGGCCGGAACCATGGGCATCCTGCAAGCGTCTGAAGCCATCAAGGAAATTCTGGGCATCGGTGAGACGATCGCAGACAAGCTCGTGATCTACGATGCGCTGGAGATGAAGTTCCGGAAAGTATCGCGCCCAAAAGATCCGCGTTGCCCCCTGTGCAGCGCCACGCCGACGATCAAGGACCTGGGCGGGGACTACAGTGTCGCCTGCACCATCTGATATGCCCGATCTGTCGATTCCGCAACATATCCTGGATCAGATCGTCACGCATGCGCGCGAGTTGGCGCCGTTCGAATGCTGCGGCCTGCTCGCCGGGACGAACAAGACCGTCACACACCTCTACCGCATCACCAACATCGTGGCCGTCGAAGGGGCGGAAAAACTCTCGACCTTCGATGACGACAAGGTCGCCCATCTCGAACGGCTGTCCCCGGAGGAGCGGGCTGAGATCGCCTTCGTGATGGACATGGGGGATTTTTCGGCCGCTAAGAAGGACATCCGCAAGAACGGCCTGGACCTCCAGGTGGTCTACCACTCCCATCCGAAAGACCCGGCGCGCCCCTCGCACACCGACATTAAGATTGCCACCGATTACGAAGAAATCTGGGAACGCATCAATCTCCCCGTCCCCGCCTATCTTCTCGTGTCACTCATGCACTCCCCCGCAGCGGACATCCGCACCTACTGGATCGCCGGCGGCAAAGTTCGCCCGGCCGACGTGCATATTTTCTAGCCACCTCCCACTCCAATAATTCCAGCGCGCACCTCTACCAATCGCCCGGTAACGATGCCATAATCCGGCTTTGTCCTCTCATCCAAGGGAGCAATCGATGCGATTCATGCCATTCATCATCGCACTCATCCTCTGCCTGACCGGGATCACGAACCCAGGACACTCCTCCGCCGCTGAAAAGAGCTACTACAGCCCGATCATCAATGTGGATGTCGATAACAGCCGCATCCTGATCTCAACGCTCGGCGCGGTGTTTTGGGTGGAGGTTCCGGAGGAGGCCAAGGCTCACATCGAGAAGCTACCTCAATCAGGACTCGTAGATATCGTCGTGGAAACACGCGAGGGGCAACCGCCGCTGCTGAAAACATGGAAGGTCAAATCCGGCGAATCCACCTGCCTGCACTTCGACGGGAAGACGTGTAAATAAGGAAGAAGCGTTGCTCTTAGCCCTAACTTGGTCGGGCTGGTATGTATCTCCGCACATACCGTGTGACGTATGCATTGGATAGCTTCGCATCTACCAGCCCTAAATTGATACGCTGAATGTATTCGTCTGTAGAACAGCCTTCGGCTGTCACTGGATCAACATAGACCAGCGCCACCTTCTCTTGTCCCTCGTATAACACAGGGAGATCAACCTTCTGATATGAGCCTGACTTAACGCCTTCGTAGATGTCCAAAGAGACTTCATCCGTTGCAGAAATCTCGAAAGACACACCTTCGACCTCGTCCCTCGTTGATTTGACGACGTTCGCGTATCTGCGCGCGGAAATAATCCAACGATAACCAAGCAGACGGGCGACACCAACTTTCTTGCTTTGCGGGCATCGCTGTTCCATCTGGGCGTTCCACATATTGGAGCCGTATGCAAAGTAGAGTCTCATGATGAGTGCCTCACGTCAGCTACGCGTTATCTTTGCTCGACGTGTTGGGCGCTTGGTTAGCCTTGATGCTTTCGAGACGAGCGGGAACTTCTTTGGATGCCTGATGGATTCGACAGCTAGGTCTACGTCAAGATCCGGCCAATACAGGTGGTGAGACTGTGGCCATTGAACATTAAGAAGTTCAGCCACAGAGGCATTCTTGAACCAGGGGAACTCCTTGAACGCAATAAAGAGTTCTTCATCCGCGAGGAGTAGCCAGAATCCATGTCTGGAGATGTTGGTGAGCTCAGCTCCCGAAGTGTTCTTGCCAAGCGTTGCTGATTTCATCGTAATGCTCCTCGATGAGATTTTTCACTGCCCGGACCTGGCGAGCGGACAGACCGAAGTTTTGCGCCAACTCAACTCTGGGATCAAGCCAAAACTTCGCCTCGCCACGTTCACAATGAACATGAACGTGCATTCGTATTTCCTCGCGCGAGAAGAAATAGAACCGGAACCCTCCTGCTCTGAAAATGGTCGGACTCAGATGAACCTCTCTCGGGGGAACAGCGAGCAATCTCTTAAAGCGGGCGCATTGTCTTCCAATTCACCCATACCGTCAAGGCGCTCACAGGCACGGTGGACAAGTGGTTCTAATTTGAGATGATTGTCCATTGCCTCAAGTGGGCGACGAAACACGACCCGTCTCAACTGTGCGAGGGACGGACAAACCACAATCATGGCAGACCAATTTTAACGGTTGGTCATTGAAACGTATCGGCTGGACTTGTTTGTTGTGCCGGCTTTGACGACTCACAAGTCGAAACATACCCGTAGCACGACTACTCCGAACTGCCCAGCATGTCATCGATCAGCGGACGATTGATGTCGGTGCAGCCCATACAAATCGTGTCGAACAGCGCCTCATGATCCGCGATAAAGTTCCTGGCATCAGGCAGCTTCTCGGCATACACCTGATCGTAGCAGGTCTCACACAACATCATCAGCCCACGTGAGACGGATACTGTCTTCCGGCCTATACTTCCAGCCATAACGAACTCCTCTATATATCGTCACTCGGTGCGCACAGTTTTGCTACACCGATCCCTTTTGCCTCGCGATCCAGAAATCTTCAGGCTCCAGATCAACACCACACGCCGCGCACTCATAAATCGACTGTCCCTCCGGCAACCGGATTTCCGTCCGGTCGATCCGGCCTCGACAGACATGATAAAAACGCCCCCGGGCGTCTTCATTGTCGAGCGGATCACTCTCGTAAATCAGCACCATATCCCTTACTCCCTTTGAACATCATTCATGAAGTCTGCGCAACCGTCATACTCAATATGCAATCGACTCTTGGATATTGACCGCGTATGTCCTATACATATTCGTAAGGATGCCCAAAATGGCCGCCCTGCGAGGCCGCCGCGACGTGAATGAGCGAGGCGTACCCTTGCGGCACGTTGAGCTCTTTCACGATGCGAGAACGATGCTGGCGGGCGCTTTCAGCATCCTGTTAGATTTTAAACTGGGCCTCGTACAGACCGGCATACACCCCGCCCCGCTTCATCAGGGCCTCGTGATCGCCTTCCTCGACAATCGTCCCGCGTTCCACCACAATGATACGATCCACGTCATGCAGCGTGGCCAGCCGGTGTGCAATGATGAAGGTCGTTCGCCCTTTGGTGAGATCGTTCAGGGCTTCACGGATCTTCACCTCGGTTTCCGTGTCGATATTGGAGGTGGCCTCGTCGAAGATCACGATGGGCGGATCTTTCAGGAGCACGCGGGCAATCGAAACACGCTGCTTCTGCCCGACTGACAATTTCACCCCGCGCTCCCCGATCCAGCTATCATACCCGTCCGGCAGTCGGGTGATAAAGTCATGGGCTCGCGCCGCGCGGGCGGCCGCTTCCACACGCTCATGGCCGGCCGAAAGATCGCTATAGACGATATTCTGGCGCACGGTACCGTTGAAGAGAAAAGGCTCCTGCTGCACCAGGCCGATCTGTCCTCTCAAAAAGTCCAGCGGCAGATCTCGCACATCATGCCCATCGACCAGCACCGCCCCGCTGCGCACGTCGTAAAACCGCATCAATAGCTTCAACAGCGATGTTTTGCCTGCCCCGCTCGGCCCCACCAGGGCGATCCGTTCGCCCGGCCTGACCGTGAGATTCACATCGGACAGGACGGTGCCGTCCTTCCGGTAACCGAACCCCACATGGCGATACTCCACCGCGCCTCTCAGCCGTTCGACGGGCCGCACCGCGCCGGGCCGGTCTTCAACCTCCGGTTTGGTATCCAGGATCTCGAATACGCGCTCACTGGCCGCCAACGCATGCTGCAGCATGTGATTCAACGAGTGGATTTCGTTGATCGGCGTATAAAAGAGCCCGAGGTAGGAGAGAAACATCACTAATTGGCCGACCGTCAGTTCTCCGGCCAGCACTCCCCCCGCGCCGTGCCACAGAATCAACAGCGTGCCGGTGCTGCCCACAAACACCATACCCGGCCAGTACCAGGACCACAGGAACATGGCCCGCAGGCTGTTTTGACTGTACGTCTGGCTCAATGTCTCGAAGCGTTGGCGTTCATACTCGTGTTGATTGAAGCCGATGGTCTCTTTGATGCCCGACAAGGCATCCTGAAGATAGGCATTGAGGTCCGCCACACTTTTTCGGATCTCGGCGTAATAGCCGTGCACCCGTCGCGTAAACCAGGCGGCACAGACGATCAAGATCGGAATGGGCAGCAGCGAAAGCAGCGCGAGTTTCCAGTTCAGAACGAACATCATGATCGTGATGCCGACCAGGGTCAGCGAGGCCGTCAGCAATCCCTCCAGTCCATCGACGAAAATCCGTTCGACATGTTCGGTATCGCTGGTCACGCGGGTCATGATCTCGCCCGTCGAGCGGTTCTCGAAATAGCTCAACGACAGGCGTTGCAGCGCCCCGAACACCTGCATGCGCAACGCATGTACGGCCTTCTGTTCGAGCAGATTGTTGAAGCGGACCCGCATCGAGCTCATCAGGTTTCGCAGGACATAGGAGCCGAGGAGCGCTCCCAACACCCAGGGCAGCATCTCAGGACGCTTCGACTGGATCACATCGTCGATGACGATTTTGACGAGATACGGCGGAACCAGTTCCAGCGCCGTGGCAAGCCCCGCGCACACGAAGGTCACCACCGCCAGCATCCGGAACGGCTTGAGGTAAGACAGAACGCGTAGAAGCGAGCTCACGACGACTCGACGATCCGGGACGGATCAGATGACACTGGCCGGTTCCTTCTGCCAATACTTCTGAAATTCATCCATCTGGGTGAGGGTGGAGAAGTCGGTCATGCGGTCGATGAACAACTTGCCGATGAGATGGTCCAGCTCATGTTGAATACAGACGGCATACAAGCCGCTGGCTTCGAAATCGAACGGCTTTGCATTCCGATCCAGTCCGGTCACTCGAACGGTCGAAGGACGCGTGACTTTACCTCGCAACCCGTCGACGCTCAAGCAGCCTTCCCATCCTTCAACCTGCTCGGGCCCGTAAAACTGGATCGTCGGATTGATGAGCACCGTCTTGGGAAAACCGCCTTCACCGGGGCAATCCATCACGACGAGTTGCTGCGATCGTCCCACCTGCGGAGCGGCTAAACCGATCCCCGGTTCGTCGTACATGGTTTCAAACATGTCGTCGATAAGTTGCTGGAACGAGGCTTTTTTTATCTCCGCCGGCGTCAGAGGCACAGCCTTCTGCCGGAGAATCGGATTACCGAGTTTGCTGATCGCCAAGATCGCCATCCTGCACCTTTTCTCTCAGTGTCATCGCGCCAGCGACTCACGCCGCGCAACCTGTTCCTTCAATACCTACCACGGGCTTTTGATTCTCCGCAACCGCCCGAGTCCGGTCGTCACCCGGCCCGTTTGCGGCTCTTCGGCTCCGGCATTTCAAACGTCTCTTTCGACTGATTCCACCATTCGATCCATTCCTGCGCCCAAGCCTGACGATCCTGTTTGCTGGAAGCATCCCAGTCGTGAAACTCCGTCTCGTGCCGGGTCACGGTCCAGAGCGACTGCACCGCAGACAGGGCCACGAACCGTTCGTCATCCCCCAGCAGATCGATGAGGGGCTGAATCACCTCTTTCCGACGAACATATCGCGCTTCAACCGCCGCCGCTTTGCGAATCGACGCATTGGCATCTTTCGCCATCACCTCAATGGCCGGTGCGGCCTCCATCGGATCCAGGCGCACCGCGACCCGGAGCGCATGCTCGCGAATGCGAGGCAGTTCGGTTCCCAGCTTCGCCGTATCCAACAGAGCCGGCACGGCAGCCGGAGACTTGATCATGGACAGAGTCTCAATGGCATTGTACCGGATTCGCGGGCCCGGCATGGCCAGCGCCTTGGTCACCACCGACAGAACGGGCTCGCCCAGATGCACAAATTCGCCCATCGCCCAGAATTCCTGCTTCCCCTCCAACAACGGCAACAGCGCCTCAGCCCGCTGCAATTCCTCAGGCGTCAAGGCCTTGGTATTCGGAGCCACCGAAACATCCGGCACCGGCTCGGACTTGGGCGGCGCCTCATACGGCATCTGCACCGGCCATACGGCGGCATCGGACCAGGCTTGATCTGCAGTGATTCCCAGCAAGCCCAGGCACACCAGGCCCCGAACCAACAATCGACCGACCCTGCGCTGCTTCACACCCATCATAGTGACCTACCCTTTACAGCATGACCATTAATGTGGAACCACCGGTTCCTGCTCTGCTTCCACTGTGCGCGTGCTCGCCGTGCGACGATGCACCACTTCATACAAAACCGGCAGCACAACCAGGATCAGCACCGCCGCAGTCAGCATACCACCCACCACCACCCTGGCCAACGGTTGTTGCGCCTGTGAGCCGATGCCCGTGGCCAAGGCTGCAGGGAGCAACCCGATGGCCGCCGCAAGCGTGGCCATAAGAATGGGACGCATCTGCACATCCGCCCCCTTTAAGACAGCCTCTCGCAAATCGAGCCCATGCCGGCGAAAATCCTCGATACGTGAGATTAGCAGGACTCCCCCGAGAATCGCTACTCCCAGCGTCGAAATCACCCCCACCGCCGCTGAAATGCTGAAGTGAGTTCCGGTGAAGACGAGCGAGAAAATACCGCCGATCAATGCAAACGGCACCGTGACCAACACCAGCAGCGCGTTCGTCAGGGAGTTGAAGGTCGTGTAGAGAAGAAACAGGATGATCACCAGACTCACCGGCACGATCATCGTCAGGCGTTTTTGTTCGGCCGTAAGTTGATCGTACTGGCCGGCCCATTCAAGCCGATACCGTTCCGGAAGCGAAACCGCTTGAGCCATCTTGGTCTGGGCCTCCTTCACGGTGCTCTCGAGGTCGCGGTCGCGGACGCTGAACTTGATCGGAATATACCGTTCGTTGTTTTCCCGATAAATGATGAATGCGCCGGTCTGAGTCCTGATCGTCGCCACCTGTTTCAGGGGAATCCGCGCGCCGTCCGGCGTATTGACCAGAATATTGCCGATAGTCTCGGCATCCCGCCGAAACTCGGGAAGAAACCGAACCACCAGATCGAACAGGCGTTCGCCCTCGTAGACCTGGGTCACCCCCTGACCGCCCACCGCCGCCTGCACCACCGCGTTGACGTCGGAGACGCGCAACCCGTACCGGGCGCTGGCTTCCCGATCCACCTGGATCAGCAGATTGGGCTGTCCTACCAGCCGGAAAATTCCCAAATCCTTCACGCCTCGAACGCCCTTCATCACCGCTTCGACTTCGACGGCCTTCGCCTCCATGGTCTTCAGGTCGTTGCCGAACAACTTGATGGAATTTTCCCCCTTCACACCGGACATGGCCTCTTCCACATTGTCCTGAATCACCTGGGAGAAGTTGAACACAATCCCGGGGATGACCTTCAGGCGCGCCTCGATCTCCTCCACCAACTGGTCCTTGCTGAGCCCCGGCCGCCATTCCTTCTGCGGCTTCAAATTCGCGAGGAACTCCGCGTTGAAGAAACTCGTGGGGTCGGTCCCGTCGTCGGGTCTCCCGAGCTGAGAAACGATCGTGACGACCTCGGGAGACTGCCGAAACATCTGCCGGATTTCTCCGGTCAAGCGGGCAGCTTCATCGTAGGAAATATCGACCGGCATGGTCGCACGAACCCAGAGGTTCCCCTCCTCCAACGCCGGCATGAATTCTCCACCGATGAATTGCAGCGCCCCGAATGCCCCGACCAGCAGCAACAGCGCCGCGCCGATCACTTTCACATTGTGGCGCAAGGCCCATTGCAACACCGCCAGATAGGTCCGGCGAATCGCACCGACAAACCGCGTATCTTCTTCCTTGACCACTCCCGTCAAGAGCAGCGAGCACAGCACCGGCGCCAGCGTAAAGGCCATGAGCAGCGCGCCGAAGAGGGCGAAACCATAGGTAATGGACATCGGCGCAAAAATCTTTCCGGGGACGCCGGTCATCGTGAACAGGGGAATGAACGCCACGACGATGATCGCCGTCGAAAAGAAAATCGGCTGGCCGACCTGGCGGGCCGCCCGCACGATCTGTTGCGGCACGGTCAGGCCCAGGCGGCGATCGTGGCCGAGATGGAAAAAGATACTTTCGACCATCACCAGGGTCGCATCGACGATGATGCCGAAATCGATCGAGCCGAGCGAAATGAGGTTGGCGGACTGCCCGATCATTACCATCATGGTGAAGGTGAACAGCAGCGACATGGGAATGGTCAACGCCACGATGAGGGACGCGCGGAAATGACCGAGAAACACGAACAGAATCACGAAAACCAGGACCATGCCGCTGATCAAAATATCGGTGACCGTTTCAACCGTGGTATGGATCAGCGCCGTCCGGTCGTAGAAGGTCTTGACCTTCACCCCTTCCGGCAATTTCCACTTGTTCAATTCCTCGACCTTTTCCCGGACCCGCTCCAGTACGGACAGCGCCTTGTATCCGCGCTGCAAGAGGATCACCCCTTCGACCACATCGTCGTTATCGTCGATGCCGACCTTCCCCAACCGCACCCGATGCCCCACCGACACGGTGCCCAGCGTCTTGACGAAAATGGGGGTACCTTCCTTTTCGGCCACCATCACATTTTCGATATCCGGCAGACCGTTGATCAGCCCCAGGCCACGAATGTTGTAGTTCTGCGCGCCGACGGTGAGATAGTTGCCGCCGACGTTGGCGTTGCTGTTGGTCAAGGCTTCCATGACCTGCGCCAGGCTGACTTGATAACTGATCAACTTCCCGGGATCGATATCGACGTGATACTCCTGGGTCGTGCCCCCGAAGGCCGTCACATCGATGATCCCCGGTACCCGCCGGAACTCCCGCCGAACCTGCCAATCCTGAATCGTCTTGAGGTCGGTCAGACTCGTCTTTCCGTCTCCGGCCAGTTCATAGCGGTAGATCTCCGCAATCGCCCACCAGGGCGACAAAGCCGGCTGCACATTTTGAGGAAGGCTGACCGTGGCCAGGCGATTGATGACTTCCTGCCGGTCGAAGAAATATTGCGTCCCGAAATCGAAATAGATCTTCACGTCGCTCAACCCGAAAATCGACAGAGAACGGATATCGGTGAGACCCGGCATACCGTTTAAGGCCACCTCGATGGGAATCGTGATTTGCCGCTCGATCTCTTCCGCAGACCAGCCGGGGAATTGCGTGATCACCTCCACCATCGGAGGCGACGGATCCGGATAGGCAACGATGTCGAGTTGTTGAAAGGCATAGAGCCCGCCGAAGAGGAGACTGAAGCCCAGCGCGCAGATCAGGAACCGCTGAACGAGGGAGAGCTCGACGATACGGACAATCATGAGGCGGGATACCTCTGGGAAAGGCAGGAGAACATGATCAGACCTACGATCATTACTTCGCCTCCTGCCCCTTCACCAGCACGGCGCCCTTGATGACGATGCGCTGGCCGGACGTCAGTCCCTCCAGAATACGGACCTGTCCGCTGGAGACGTTGGAGACCACCACTTCGCGTTTCTCATAGTGATTGGGAGCGTCGACCAGGTAGACGAAATGTTTACCGTCGATCTCGACGACCGCTTCCTTGGGGATCGTCAGAAACGGCGTGGCGTCGCCGACATCCAACCTCAGCCGCGCGAACATCTCCGGTTTCAGACGCTGGTCCCGATTGTCGACCCAGGCTCGAACCTTGATCGTGCGGGTATTCGGATCGACGACATCTCCGATCGAGGCCACGACGGAGGCAAAGTCGGTCCCCGGGTAGGCTTCCACATTGATCCGCCCGACCTGGCTGACCTTCACCAAGGCGAGGTCCCGTTCGTACACATCGGCCACAACCTGCAACCGATCCAGATCGGCCACCGTGAACAAGACCTGCCCGGCATCGCTTCCGACGGACTGTCCCGGGGTCACGGCCCGCTCGACGACGGTACCGGTCAGCGGACTCTTCATCTCGAAGCGTGAGGTAATACGCTGTTGGGCGAGCGGCTTCTCCAACTCTTGAGCAGGAATGCGCAGGGACAACAGGCGTTCCTTCGCCCGCCGGAATTCCGCGCGCGCTTTAATCAAATCGTTCTCGGCCTGTTTGAGATCTTTCAGGGCCAAGGCCTTGGTCGCAAACAATTCCTTCGCAAGCTCCTGCGCCCGCGTGGAGTACTCCAACTCCGAGGCTTCTTTCACGAACTCCGAATAGGCGGCGGTAATATCAGAACTGTCGATCACCAGCAACGTCGCGCCTGCCTCCACGCGATCGCCCAGCTTGGCTCGCACCTCCACGACCCGCCCTTGTAATGGAGAGGAAATTTTGGAGTACCGGTCTTCCCCGTAGGCGACCTTCCCGACCAGGACCAGCTCGGGCTGGATCGGTTTGAAATCCACCACGGCCGTCTCAATCTGTCCGGTGGATTGCGACGGGGGCTGAACGGCCGCATGTTCCGGAGTCACGGGAGGCTTCGAAGAGGCCGGCTCTTGCGTTTGACTGCAGGCACACAGCGAGAGCGCCACGGCTACCACTGCGACCGACCGCACGCCAGTGATCATGACGAGATCTCCTGCCCGACCGAACTCTCCAATTGGAACAGATTCCGCTGATAGGAAAAGAGGGCCTCGATGAAATTCTGTTGAATGGTCCGGGACGTCCGCGCCGCATCGAGCAGATCCAGGATGGTGGCGCCTCCACGTTCATAGGCGCGCTCGACGATGGTGAAGGTGGAGCGGGCATCTTCCAATACCCCCGCCAGATAGGCCTCCACCAGCCGGCGACTCTGGAGCAGATTCTGGTAGGCCACATCCACCTGGTTTTCCACCTGGTTGACCGTACGATCCAATTCCGCCTGCGCCGACTGCACGCCGACTTCAGCCTGGACGATCCCGCCCTGGTTACGATTGAACAGTGGCAGGGGCACACCGAGATTCAGGATCCCCATCTGCTGGTTGTCGGGACCTCGCGAGCCCTGCACTGAATAGCCTGCGCCGATCGTCACATCCGGAACCCGAAAGGCCTTGGCCAGTTTGAGATCCGCCTCTCGTTGCGATAGAGCCGCCCGCCGGCTCTTGATATCGGGGCGGACGTCCAGGGCCACCGACCTGAGCCGTCCCATGTCGGGATCCACCCGCCGGTAGTCCATTTCGGTCGTCAGCTCCAGCTTCGACGCCGGAGAGAGACGCAACAGTTGCCGGAGATCGGCTCGGGCGGACTCGCCCTCCTGAATCGCCTCGATCACCTGCGCTTGAAAATCGACTACCTGCAGACGAATACGAATCAGATCGACTTCCGCGATATACCCTTTTTTAAAACGGATCGTGTTGACGTCTAAAATACGCGCAAACCGGTCCCGGTTTTCTTCGGCCAGAGACAACCGGCGCTGCGCCACCAGCACTCGATAGTAGGCGTCCTTGATCGTGAACCCCAACTGCCGGACGGCATCTTCAAAATCCGCTTCCGCCGACTGCACCCCGAAGCCGGCACTCTCGATGCGGTAGCCGCGCTTGCCGGCCAATTCAAACAATTGCTGCACCTGCATGGTGAGCGCGCCGGTTTTCGCCAGCGTATTGCCCTGCGTAAACGAGGCCACGTTTCCCAACTGCGCCACCGGATTCGGAAAGAGCCGTGCCGTAATCTGCTGCCCCTTGCTGGACTCGATCCCGTACTTGGCGATCAGCAAATCCAGGTTCTGCTTCAGAAAGAGGGCCATCGCCTCGGACAAGTTCAGACGGACTACCGGCGGAGAAAACGGAACCGGCGGGGGTGAGGTTGATTCAGCGGCCTGCGCAATTCCCCCCCCGATTGCGAGAAAAGCCAGCAGGCTGATCGCCAGACAGGCACGACGAACCAGGGCCGATAGGCACGGGCCTACCCGCCGGCGATCTCTACAGTGGAGCATGTCGTCTCGCATTGTGCAGGAGTATCGAACCATCGAGGACAGCGCGCGCATTATACTGATTCTTCAGTGTTTTTGAAACAAGACCCACGATGTTCGGTCACTGCATTTTCAGTTCCGTCCAGGCCCGGTCATAGAGACGGATGCCCCTGCCGACATCCTTCATCCACTCCAACCGATCAAGTTGATCGACCGGCGGATACACCGCGGGATTGTCCCTTGTCGAGGCGTTCACCAATTCACGGGCCGACCGGGAAGCAGAGGCGAAACGCAGCCGCTCCGACGTGCGCGCCGCGACCTGAGGCTCCATTAAATAGTTGATAAACCGCATGGCTAACCGCTTCTGCGGCGCCGTCCGGAGCACCACCAGACAGTCGGCCCACAAGGTGGCCCCTTCCTTCGGGACGACATAACGAATGGACGGCCGCTCGACCATGGCCCGCGCCACGGGGCCACCCCAGGCATGCGCCAGGACCACCTCCCCTGAAGCCAGCAACTGATCGTAATGGTCGCTCGTATAGGTTTTCACCAGGGGTTTCTGCCGCAGCAACCGCTCTTTCGCCGCCTCGATCACCTGGGGGTCCGTGCTGTTCATCGACTGCCCCATGGAACGCAATACCGCGCCGAAGACTTCCCGCTGGTCGTTCAGCATGCTGATGCGGCCTTTGTACCGCTCGTCCCAGAGGATCGCCCAACTGTCGGGCGGCGTCGGGATCACCGCAGCATCGTACCCGATCCCCACGCTGCCCCACAGATACGGGATCGAGTACCGCCGCTCCGGATCGAAGGGCAGGGCCTGTAAATGCGGTTCCAAGAACGACGCGTTGGGCAGCGACTGCTGGTCCAATTCACTCAGCAGCCCCTGCTGGATCATGATGGCCACCATGAAATCCGACGGCACCGCCACGTCATACCCCGTCGCGCCGCTCTGGAGTTTGGCCAACAACTCTTCGTTGCTGCTGAAGGTATCGATCACCACCTTCACTCCCTCGCGCCGTTCGAATTCCTGAATAAGCTCCGGCCCCACATAGTCGGACCAGGTAAAGTAATGCAGGACCGGTCTGGACCCGGCAGGATCACTGCCCCCGCCTTGGCCGCAGGAAGACAGCGCCCCTGCCAGCCAGAGCAGACACAGCCCCCAAAGGCTCATCCGTCGGAGAGGAGTCCCCACTCAGACCTCGCGGCGTTGAAGATGAAGGGAGACGGCGACACAGGCCATGGAAATGACCAGCAGCAGCGCGGAGAGCGCGTTGATCTCCGGCGTGACACCGGACTTAATCATCGAATACACCTTCAACGGCAGCGTCGTCGCACCGGGACCGGCCGTGAAGAACGTCACCAGAAAATCGTCGAGCGAGACCGTAAACGCCACCAGCACCGCGCCCCAGATCGCCGGACGCAAGAGCGGCAACGTGACATGCCGGAAGACCTGCCAGGAATCCGCGCCCAGATCGGCCGCCGCCTCGCGCAACGCCGGATCCAGTTTGCGCAACCGCGCGCGGATCATGATGGTCACCAGCGGAATATTGAACACGATGTGTCCAAGCATGACCGTGGTGAGGCCGAGCGGCATCTTGACCATCACGAACAGCAGCATCAGCGCCACGCCCATCATGACCTCAGGAATGACGAGCGGCAGCACCAGCCCGCCTTCGATGAGCTGCTGCCGGCGAAGCGGCATACGCTCCATGCCGAGTGCCATCAACCCGCCCAGCAAGGTCGCGCCGATGGTCGAGATCACGGCAATAAGCAGGCTGTTTACGGTCGCAGCCAGCAGCGCCTCGTCATGCCAGAGGGCGGCATACCACTTGAGGGTCGTCCCGCGCCAGGCCATCGACAGGTGGGCGGCATTGAACGAATAGAGCACGAGCACGAGAATGGGGCCGTAGAGAAACAGCATCGCCAGACCGCTCACGAGGGTCAGGCCGGTCGATCCTCGCCTCATCGTCCCTCCAACGGCCCGGGAGTCCGCGCGGCATGGCGGTAATACAGCACCACCGCGGCCATGACGATCGCCATCAGCACAAAGGACACCGCCGATCCCAGCGGCCAGTCCCGCACGACTAAATACTCGTGTTGAATGAGATTGCCGATCATCATACTTCTCGCGCCGCCCAACAGATCCGGCGTGATGAATGAGCCGATCGACGGGATAAAAACCAGGACACAGCCGCCGACGATGCCCGGCATCGTGAGGGGCACCACCACCTGCGTGAAAACCGCCCAGCGCGAGGCGTACAGATCCCAGGCCGCTTCCACCAGAAGCGGATCCAGCCGTTCTACGGCGACGTAGAGAGGCAGCACCATAAAGGGAAGGTATCCGTAGACCAGTCCGATCACGACGGCCGTCGGCGTGTAGAGCAATTCCAGCGGGGCGTCCACTATTCCGAGAGCCAGCAACAGACCGTTCACAAGTCCGTCCTGGCGCAGCACAATCATCCAGGCGTAGGTTCGCACGAGAAAGTTCGTCCAGAACGGTAACATCACCAGAAGCAACAACACCGGCTGCCACCGTGCCGGACTTCTGGCAATCATGTAGGCGAGCGGAAATCCAAGCGAGAAACAGATCGCCGTGGTGAGACTCGCGTACCAGAGCGACTGCCCGAGAATCCTGCCGTACAGCGGATGCCACAGGTCCAGATAGTTCGCCGCCGTGAACTCCCACACAATGCCGCCGTAGGTTCCACGTGAAGCGAAGCTGATCGCAAACACCAACGCCAGCGGCGCGAGAAAAAACAGGCCCATCCACAACAGACCGGGAGCGGCCAGCCAACAGGAACGGCAGGAGGATTGACCAGGCTTAGGAGGCGAAGACAGGTCGTGAGAAGGCATGGTCACTCGAAGAACAACCGCGCATCGGCCAAAGACCAGTGAAGAAACACCGGATCTCCCGCCGCGAACGCCGGGAGCGACGTGCCCGAGGTCATTCTCGTTTCCCAGAAACGGTCGCGGCCGATCCGCACCAGATACTTCGTGTCGCTCCCGGCAAACAGCACCTTCTCAATCTCGCCGGAGAGCACCGGGTCGGATGTCGACGGCCGCTCCTGCGCCATACGGATGTGTTCCGGCCGAAGCGAAAGCGTGGCTGAACGGCCGGCCGGTTCCGTGCTCTCGGTGCGCACCGTGAGCGGCGCCTGCTCGTTGTCCGCCGGTTGAAACAGGCGGCCCTCCCCGATTGCAGCACCGATCGTACCCGGCACCTCATTCGACACGCCGAGAAATCGGGACACGAACAGGCTACAGGGCCGCTCATAGACCTCGCGCGGGCTTCCTACCTGCCACATGCGACCCTGATGCATGACGGCAATACGGTCCGACATCATCATCGCTTCTTCCTGATGATGCGTCACACAGACACAGGTCAGCCCGGCCTGCTCTTGAATGGATTTCAGCTCCACCTGCATGGCCTGCCGCAGTTGTTGATCCAGCGCAGCCAGGGGTTCATCGAGCAGCACCACAGCCGGTGTGTTCACCAATGCACGGGCCAGGGCCACACGCTGCTGTTCACCTCCCGACAACTGGGCCGGCATCCTCGCCTCTTTGCCGATCAACTTCACCATCGCCAGCGCCCGGCGCACCTGTTCATCGATGAGCGCGGACGAGACCCGCCGCATCTTCAGGCCGAAGGCCACATTCTCGAACACCGTCAGGTGGGGAAACAGCGCGTAGGACTGAAAGACCAGGTTCACCGGCCGGCGATTCGGCGGCACACCGAGCATCGACTGTCCGTCGATCAACAGATCGCCTTCGTCCGGATCTTCGAAGCCCGCCAGCATGCGCAGAACCGAAGTTTTTCCCGCTCCGCTCGGACCAAGAATGGAGAAAAACTCGCCCCGACGCACATGGAAACTCACCTGATCCACGGCCGTGACCGCACCGTGGCGGCGCACGATCCCGCGTACATCGATCGTTGGAGGTGTTGAGGAAAGCGACTGTTCAGAAGCCGTGAACGGAGGAGTGGACGAGGTGGCCATCGAAGGCTGAATTCAAACCGCCGCGCCGACAGCCACGGCTCAATGCTCCAAATCGACTTTGGAGCTGACATCGCGCAGATGTTTGCGCACCCGCACCCGATGCTCATGTTTCCGCAAGAGTTCGCGACGAATGACGTCGCGATCCTCGGCCACAATGCGCACGAGCCGGTCGTTGTCTTCGGCATGGTTCCGCACGAGCTCGGAGAGGCGCTGTACCTGCCGCTCCAGCCGTTCCAGCCGCCACACCATTTCCATCATCGGATTCGCGGCTTCGATCTCGGGCTTCACGACCGCCTGACGGGCATTCTGTTTCTTCATGTCCGCTCCTTCGCATTGAGCCCGACCGGATGTCGGAGCCGCACGTTGAATCGTAGTATCGTCCGAGATCGAGTTGAAGTCAATCATTCTGCGTCCTTTCTATTCATCTGTCGTCCTGCTACAATCGGCCCGTCTATGGCTAAGATCTTCACCATGGTGCTGGCGGGCGGGAAGGGCGAACGCCTGAATCCGCTTACCGAGCAACGCGCGAAACCGGCGGTGCCGTTCGGCGGGAAATATCGCATCATCGATTTCACCTTGAGCAACTGCCTGAACTCCGGCCTGCGGCAGATCGCCGTCCTGATCCAATATAAGTCGCACTCGCTCGATCGACACATCCGCATCGGCTGGAACATCCTTAACGCGGAATTGGGCGAATACATCACGTCGGTGCCACCGCAGCAGCGCATCAGTGAAGACTGGTACCGGGGCACCGCCGACGCGGTCTTTCAGAATCTGTTCCTGCTCGATCCTGAACAACCCGAATACCTGCTCGTACTGGCCGGCGATCACATCTACAAGATGAACTACGCCGACATGTACAACCTGATGCAGGAGAAACAGGCCGACGCCGTGGTGGGCGCAATCGAAACACCCCTGGCCGATGCCAATCGTTTCGGCGTGATCGGCGTGGACGAAGACCACCGCATCCTGAGCTTCGACGAAAAACCGGACAAACCCATGGCGATTCCGGGCGACCCGGCCCATGCCTACGTCTCAATGGGCATCTACCTCTTCCGTACTGAGGTGGTCCGGGAACAACTCATCCGGGATGCCAAGGAAGGCACCAAGCACGATTTCGGTCGAAACATCATCCCACGCATGATCAAAGAGAACCGCGTGTACGCCTTCAAGTTCCAGGACGAAAACAAGAAGGCCGTGAAGTACTGGCGCGATATCGGAACCCTCGATGCCTATTGGGAAGCCAACATGGATCTGGTTGCTGTCGACCCGCTGTTCAACCTCTACGACAAGGCGTGGCCCATTCGCACGTATCAAGGGCAGTTTCCGCCCGCCAAGTTCGTCTTCGCCCAGGATTTTCAAGGCGGCCGCATGGGTGTGGCGCTCGACTCCATCGTGTGCGGCGGCTGCATCATTTCCGGCGGCCGCGTGCAGAACTCGGTGCTCTCGCCGCACGTCCGGGTCCACGATCATGCAGATGTACGTGAATCGGTCGTGATGGAAAACGTCGTCATCGGCGAGCATGCCCGCATCAGGCGGGCGATCATCGACAAAGACGTCATCATCCCGCCCAAAACCGTGATCGGCTTCGACCCGGTTGCGGATCGTCAACGTTTCAAAGTCACCGATTCCGGATTGGTGGTCATCTCAAAGGGAATGAAACTGCATGCCGCCGTCGATTCATCCGGTTGATCTGGTCGCGACGCTCCGCCAAAGAAATCTCACTCCTGCGATTATCTTTCTCACATCGAGACGGGCCTGCGACGAAGCGATGCAGTCGTTCGAACGCAGCCAGGTCATCCTGCCCAAGACGCAGCAGGAACAGATCGCCCGCGTCCTGACCCAGGTCACCGAACAATATCCCAGCATTGCGGAACACCCGCTGATCGACACGGTTCAACGGATCGGTGTGGCGGCGCATCACGCGGGCCATCTCCCCTCCTGGAAGATCGCCGTCGAAGAACTCATGCGCACCGGGTCCCTGGATGCCGTCTTCGCCACCACGACTCTCGCCGCCGGCGTCGATTTTCCCGCCCGCACGGTGGTCGTGACGCAATCCAGCATTCGGAAGGCGCGCGACTTTACCGACTTGACCGCCAGCGAGATTCAGCAACTGGCCGGCCGGGCCGGCCGCCGCGGCAAAGACCTGGTCGGATTCGCCGTCATCACCCCGTCGCCCTACATCGATCTCACCGTCCTGACCAAAGGGCTCACGGGACAACCGGAAGCGATTCACAGCCAATTCGTCATCAGTTACCCGATGGTGTTGAACCTGCTCAAAGCGCACCCGCGCGAACAGATCCAGTCCATTCTCGCGAAAAGCTTCGCCCAATTTCAGTTGAACCAGCGCACGGCCGTGCTCGAAACCAAACTCGATGGCCTGCGCGCCGAAATGGAACCCTTCGGTCCGCGGGTCTGCTCGGATTGGATCACGCAGTGGCAGGTATTCGATCAGGCCCGGAAACGGAAGAAACCGCGCGGCCTGTCGGCCAGGCAGGAATCGCCCGACGTCGCCGCGCGCCTACATTTCCTGACGCCGGGACGCGTCGTCGGGCTGATCCGGGGACGCGGCATCATCCTGCGCCAGTATCGAAGCAAAGGCCAGCATGCGCCGATGGTGACGTTGCTGCGGGACGGCGGCTCCCTCAATGAATGCCCCGCGTCCATCGTGACACAAGTCTTCGATCGCACGTTCGACTGCGAGGAAACCTCCTCCTATCCCTGGTGTACGCCGCAGACATTGGAGCAACTCACACACCATCTGCTGGATCTGCCGCCGCGGCTCCCGATTCTGCCGATTCTGACGCATCAGAACGAAGAGATTCCGCTCGATAGTTCCATCATCCAAACCCTTGGCGATTTCGCCTGCCCCACCTGTCCCTCACGTCAGGCCTGTCAACGCGACTTCCCCAAGGCCTCACGGATCCGCCAGGAAATCCAGCGGCACATGAAATCGATTCAAGCACTCCAGACCAGCTTGTGGCACCGGTTTCAAGAGCGCATCGATGTCCTCGAACGCTTCGGTTATCTGAACGCGACGGCACAGCTCACCGCCGACGGCGAGTGGGCGCGCTTGATTCGCATCGACCATTCCCTCCTGATTACGGAACTGATCCGGGCCGAGGCCTTCGGCGCCATCGATCCGCCGCTACTCGCCGCCGTCATGGCCAGTATCGCGCACGACGACGATCGCCCCGGGTCGTTTCCACGCGGCAGCGCCGGGCTGGTGACGCTCCTGTTCCAGGTCCGGAAGCTGGCAGAAAGTCTCGCGCCGCACGAGGCGCCTCCGATGCTCCGTGCCGATGTCGCGGCCTTGACCGAACGCTGGGTCGCGGATCAGACGCTGACCTGGATCGGCCTGGCCCGCCTGACTACGATGGCCGAAGGCGACATGTTCCGGCTCTTCGCGCGCACGATCGAGTTTCTCTCTCAATTGAAAACCCTCAAAGCCACCCACCCCTCGCTGGCTGAATCCGCCGATCGAGCCATCGCGGGCATGCGCCGGGGGGTGCTGGAGGAGCTGCCTTGAACTCGTCGTTCGTTCCTGGTGAAGCGTCGTTCGTGAAGCACACGATTCTCGCGAATTCGACGGATCAATGCAGGATTCCGTTTCCATTCTTGCGTGTCACGTGTCATGTGTCACGCCTCACGAGGCAGATATGACGACGCACGAACTCGAACAGCTACTGCTGCAGCAACCGGTCTCCCTGCTGCACCGCTTGGCGCGTGGACGGATCAGCCGACATTTTCGTTCCGGCAAACGCAAGCTCATCGACCTGCTACTCCAGGCTTCCGCTGAAAATCGCCCCGGGCTGGAGTCCGACCTGGCTGCCCTGATCGAGGAACAATCACATCGACAAGCCAGACCCGCCGCGCCGGCCCCAAAACCGAAGGTGTCTGCGAGACCAGCCACCTCCCCCGTCTCAGCACGCCCGCACCGGGCTGAGGAACACGGGCACCATGAGCCGCCTGTCTCGCTTCATGAATGGTTGTCGGGAATCGGAGTTCCGCAGGCACAGCCGTTTGTACCGGATGCCTGGCAGGTGGATGCGTTGGCAAAGCTGGCGGAAACCGACGTGGTGGTCAGCGTGCCGACCGGCAGCGGAAAAACCTATGTCGCCATCGAGGCCACGAAGCGGGCGATGCAGGAGAATCGTACGGTCATTTATACATCTCCGCTCAAAGCGCTCTCCAATACGAAGTTTACAGAATTTTCTCGCCTATTCGGCCCGGGGCAGGTCGGCATCCTCACCGGCGACCGCCGGGAGCATGCCCAGGCCCCCCTGCTCATCATGACCACGGAAATTTTGCGCAATCTGCTCTACGATGCGGCGGGGGGCGAAATCGACGTGCGCCTGGATACCTTGGGGCTGGTAATCATGGACGAATCCCAATACCTCGCCGATCCGGAGCGCGGGGTGGTGTGGGAAGAGACCTTGATCTTCTGTCCGTCCCAGGCACGCCTGCTGTTGTTGTCCGCCTCGATCGGGAATCCGCAGGATATTGCGGATTGGCTGACGGCTATCCGCCCGAATCCCTGTGCCCTCATTCGCCACACCAAACGATCGGTCCCGCTCCGGGCCGGCTATCTGCATCCGAACGAGAAACTGACGCCCCTCTTCCGGACCGCCGGAATCCCCTACGGTCAGCCGCACCTTCTTCATCCCGAAGCCAAACGGCTCTTCGCGGAATACGAAGACGAAACCGGCCCATCCCGATCGCGCTGAGTGCTGCCGCAGAATCCCGTTACTCGTCTAGCGTGAAACGTCTCTCGCGAACAGGAGCGTATCCTCGCTCCCCTGTTCCCATTCGGACGAACGACGAGAGACGAACGACGCGCGCGGACACAATGCCAACCGACGTGTCGGTGGGCTAGCGCAAAATGAGGAAAACACCGGACAACGGCTAGAACGAATACGTCAGCCCGATGGTGGGTCCGTGCCGGAGAGTTTGAAACTGGTTCAGGGAGGCGGTAGCCGACGAGCCGTCGGAGCCGTACAGCTTCCACTGGTCACCGACGAGCACGCGATTCCAGAACACGCGATACCCACCCGTCAAGTAGAGCCGGTCCCAGATCCTGATTCGCAGATTGATATCCGAATTGGTACCCAGGCCCAGGCCCGTCATTCTGAAGCTCGGATCCTGTGCGAGGTCGGTTCTGAGGTGATGCACATCTTCATTGTTCAAATAGGACAGGAGCATGGCTATTTTGGCCTCAATGCTGATGCGCTTATCGACCCGATATTCGACCTCGCCGCCGAACCGGCCTGATACCCAGGTCGACGTGTTGGTAATGACTTCCTGATTGCGAAACCGGACCGTCCCGGCAGGTGAACAACGAAAATCCGGGCTGGGGGACGAGGCCGTGGTACATTCGGCTTGTGTGACCCCGTTTGCCACATGCCGCTCCCGCCAGTACTGCAACCCCACAAACATCGCCAGGGTGCCTTTGTGTTCGGGAAAGGTGAACGTCGTCGCACCGACATCCCCGTTCAGATACCAGAGATTGTCTCCCCCGATGTCACTGAAGGTGCGCGAGAATCGATGTTCTCCGCTGACGGTCGCGCCCTGAGCCGCAGCCCCTTGTGCGCTGAGAAAATCGTCATCTGTCAGGCGGCCTCCGCCGATCGAACCGTACCCGAAGGCGCCGCGGAAAAAGATTTTGTTTTTCAACTGCACCCGACCACTGATTTCGGTCACATTGGTGCCGGTATCCTTGTACTTAAGTTTGGAACTTGGATTTCCAAGGTTGGCATCCAGGCCTGAGGCGTTGTGGCTCCACACCGTCTCACCCTGGCTGAACCATTCGGACACGCCGATATCGACACGGGCGATGGAGGAAGACTGGGCAGGAGCGACTTCCCCCGCAGCAGGAAGCGCACCGAAACCGGCCAGGCAGGCGCACACGGCACACACTAAACGTCGTAGCGAGACCATATTGTCGTCCCCTCGGCTCCGCCGTTCCGCATCGATAGCAAGGGACTACGTATCCCCTCGGAAACGGCGCGCCCACAGATACCCTACCTGCAGAACATGGTCAACAACTTTCTCTCACCCATGCCCATAGGCCCGTATGGCCACCCGCAAACGTCTCTGGTGCATACCTAGGGATTCTCTCTACACCATAGCCGGCAAGGCTGTCGGTTTTGTACAGACAGGTGCCGACACCCTACAGGGGTCACCCCTCTCATCCACTTTTTCTACGAGATGTCTTCCCACGAGTCCTACGGGAAGCAAGTGAAATTTTTACTTGCCTATTCCGCTCTCTTCCGTTAGGGTCGGCACTGATAGTAATCCTGACGGGATTCTCACCGAACTCCGCTGAGCGATTCCCGACAAATAACTCAGAAGAACGCCGAAGCGATTTGTTGTGGCACGACTGTTGCTCACCAACGACCGTTTCCTTTTTTCTTTTCGGGAATATCACCTAAGGGAGTATCGATTATGACGTCACAGCGCGCCACACCGATTCAGCATCCACCACGCATCGTGCAACGACATGCGTCGGGCTCTTTCATAGTCGTGATGCTGATCGTCTGGTTCTGCGACTTCGGCACGGGAGGATCGTCGGCACTCGCGCAGAACATCCAGTTTACGCCGAGCGCACTGTCCTTGACCGTCGCCAAAGGAGGAACGGTCAGCGGCACTCTGAGTCTCAAGAAATCGGATACGGCGCAACACACGTATTTCATCAGTGCCAACCAATCCTGGATCTGGCTGAATCCCCCCTACGGCAGTACCCAAACCATCAGCACAGAAACAGACGTCCTCACGGTCACGGTGAATACTGCCGCTATGGGACTTGCGGCCGGAACCTATTCGGGCACGATTTATATCGGGCAGGCCGGGCCCGGCGTGTCGGCGACCTGGCGGATCCCGGTGACTACCACCGTGACTGCGACCAGCACGACACCGCCGCCTCCGCCGCCGCCCCCTTCAAGCACGACGCCGCCCCCGCCCCCACCCTCGACCACGCCACCCCCGCCGCCGCCCTCGACGCCGCCGCCGCCGCCGCCGCCGACCGGCTCATTGACGCCCATGCTCCAGGCCTTCCCCTCCGCACTCTCGCTCACGGCCGCGAAGGGGAGCACTGCGTCCGGCGTTTTCAACCTGCAGAAGTCCAGCACTCAACAGAGCACGTATAGCATCAGTGCGAACCAATCCTGGACGGCCCTCAATCCGCCCTATGGCAGCACGCAGACCATCACCACCGAGATCGATCCCATCACGGTAACGGTCAACACTTCGGCGATGAACATCGGGACCTATTCGGGGGTCGTCTATATCCTCGAGAGCGGCCCCAACGGATCGCAGACGCTGCGCATTCCGGTCGCACTCAATGTCACGGCAACCGGGACCACACCGCCGCCACCTCCGCCGCCCCCGGCAAGCACGACCCCGCCTCCCCCGCCACCCTCGACCACGCCACCCCCGCCGCCGCCCTCGACGACGCCGCCGCCGCCGCCGCCGACCGGCTCATTGACGCCCATGCTCCAGGCCTTCCCCTCCGCACTCTCGCTCAGCACAGCGAAGGGAAACACCGTGTCCGGAATCTTTAATTTGCAGAAGTCGAGCACCCAACAGAGCACGTATAGCATCAGTGCGAACCAATCCTGGACGGCCCTCAATCCGCCCTATGGCAGCACGCAGACCATCACCACCGAGATCGATCCCATCACGGTAACGGTCAACACTTCGGCGATGAACATCGGGACCTATTCGGGGGTCGTCTATATCCTCGAGAGCGGCCCCAACGGATCGCAGACGCTGCGCATTCCGGTGTCGCTCTCCGTGCTCGCGAGCGGCACGACTCCCCCGCCGCCACCGCCTTCGCCGACGGGCAGCACCACCCCTCCGCCACCCCCGCCTTCCGGCACGGCAACCGGCACGGTGACGGTCACCTGGACCGCAAACAGTGAGTCGGACCTCAGAGGATATCGGGTGTATGTCGGCACATCCTCGGGCGCCCGCTCCCAGGCATTCGATGTCGGCAACGTCACCTCGACACGCCTGACCTTGCCGCTGGGATCGACCTATTGGTTCTCCGTGACGGCCTACGACTCAAGCGGCAACGAAAGTTCTCCTTCCGGAGAAATCAGCAGAAGCCTCTTCTAAAATATGTATGCCGGATAGACTTGACCGTCCTTCCCTCAAGCCTGTATAACCAGCGCTGCTCCTTTGAGCCCGCTCCGAAGGGACCGCTCTTCGAGCGGGCTCAAAACATGTGATGTGCGCCCGTAGCTCAATGGATAGAGCATCTGACTACGGATCAGAAGGTTACAGGTTCAAGTCCTGTCGGGCGCACCATAATCCAGCCCCGCGTTCAGACCGCTCATCATTTCATCCGCTGCTGTCTGGCACTTCGACGAATCTCTATTGCCGCACGTTGCCGACCTCCGCTCATGATGGTCCAGAACGCTTTGTGTGGAACACTCGCTGAGTCCCCGGTTCAGGGGAACTCGTTGCAACACCCCCTACCATGCACGATCGTCTGTTTCGCAAACATGCCGGTTGAAGATTTTGATCGCGCGCTCAAATAGGCCGAACCGTCGACTCCACACGATTTCACTTTTCCTCGTTCCCCGCTCAGCCTTTCCACGAATCTTCGGCGCTACGCTCTAGAACCTATCTCAAAATAGTTGACGGCCTGGCCTTCCGCTCTATAAGTCCCGGCATGCTGCGATTGCGCGATGACCACTGGGAGCGGATTCGGAACCATTTCCCCGAAGAACATAGTCCTGACAATCGGCCCGGCCGCAAACCAATCCCGACTCGGACGGTCTGGGAGGCCGTGCTCTGGATTCTGAACACCGGGGTCCAGTGGCATTTCCTGCCCCAGTGCTATCCCAACTACAAGGCGGTGCATCGCCGATTCCAACAGTGGTGTCACCAAGAGGTCCTGCACGAGGTGCTGACCCAGTTGGCAACACGCTGCGCGACGAAGGAACAATCGATGAACGCGAGAGCTTCATCGATGCCACGTTTGCGGCGGCCAAGGGCGTTTGGTGAAGCCGTCGGCCTCACCAAACGCGGCAAAGGCGTAAAAGTCCTCGCGATTGTGGATCGGCACGGACTCCCCCTCTCCGTCAGTACGCATGCGGCCACTCATCATGTAGTCACCTTGGTCCAACTCCGTTTCGACTTCTACATGCTGGAAGCGAAACCCGAGCATCTGATCGGAGACCGGGCCGATGACAGCGATGGCCTCGATGACGACCTCAAGCAAGACGGCGTCAACCTGATTGCGCCCCATCGCTCCACCCGCAAACTGAAGACCCAAGATGGGCGGCACTTACGCCGGCATGAACGTCGCTGGCTCGTCGAACGTTTCTTTGCCTGGTTGCAATGGAAGCGACGCCGCCTCATTCGTTGGGAGTATTACGTCCCCAATTTCCTCGGGTTTGTGCAGTTCGCTTGCAGCACCATGCGCCTCAAACAATTTTGAGATAGGTTTTAGGTAGATCTCCAGTATCGCAAGCTCTTGATGTTCGGTAGGCTCGCTGTGTGACCAGGCGTTGTCTGCAATCTCAACCGCATCAGGCGGCCTCCACACCGTTCGGCCGAAGGTGTGCCCGATTCACACTGGCCCTCGCCGGACTGTGCTTCATTGTTGCCACGAACGAACTCCGCGCCGCCCCGATAGAAGTGATCTATCCCGAGGGTGTCAGCGAGGGCTTCGTCACGCTGAAGAGCATGGATGGCAAGAAGCTCGCCGATGGGGAGTTGAGCCAGCTGACGACAGGGACCGACCGATTGGCCAGTCGTCTCACATTTCGCTTCACGGACGGCTCCCTGTATGACGAGACAGTGACATTTTCGCAAAAGAAGCATCTAGCCATGTTGAGCTATCAATTGAAGCAGCGCGGACCGGCGTTCCCTGAACGCTTGACGATTTCGCTCAATGGAGAAACGGGGCAGTATCAGGTGCGCCGGCACGAGCAGGCGAACCATGAGCAGATGCCGACCGGCCGTCTAGCAGGTTGCGGAAAAACTCATTTTGAATCCCAAAGCCACCACAGATACGCGGTGTGGGACGACGTTGAACAGCCTTGCCGGATGTCTACAACGGGATGACCATTACGGCGCTAAAGAACCTGCGCGGCAAAACCGGCGCGTCCATCCACATGGTGGTCTTCAACCCGGAGCCGAAAATTTATGAGATCGATTTGCAGCTGGTCGAGCATGAAGAAACGCGGAATACCAACCGTAAGGAAGTGAAGGCCACGGCCGCACATTACGCCTTAACACCGAAGTTGGGATGGTTCATGAGCGCGCTTGCTTCCCTCGTGAGAAGAACGATCCCCGAATATCATTTTTGGGTGATTAAGAAGGACGCGCCGGCGTTTGTCCGCTTTGAAGGGAGTTTGTACCCTGACGGTCCGACCTGGATCGTCGAACAGATGTCACCCAGGGTAAAGTGACGGATGGGCATTGGATCATAGGGAGGGAACATGAAAAGAATCGTCGAGAAAAAAACGCAGGCCCGCAAGAAGAGCCGTTCGAAGATGCGACGGGCCACACAGCGCGAGATCGAGCCCGCCACTCATGTCATTGAGCGGAAACCACGAGGAGCCTCGGGCATGGCCCCAAAGCTGAAGAGGAAGGTGGCGAAGAAACCCGTTGCGCCGTCAAAAATGGCCTCGACCTCACGCAGGCAAGCCCAAAAGGTGGGTCGCGCCGTCGGAAAAATTCTGGGCAGGGTGATCGGCACAGTCGAACAAACAGTCGCGAAGGTGATGCCGAAGTCGAAGCCAAAAGCAGTACGCCAGGCCCCACCGAGCGGCCGGCGCAAACAGCCTTCATGAGAATTCCGACCGTCAGAATGAGGGAACCACCAGCCTCACAGTGATCTGCTTAAACCATGGGGAGGGTCAGCCATGAGAAAAACACCGGCACTGTTTCTTGTATCGGCGCTTCTCCTGTATCTGCCGGCCGCAGGTGTGGCCTCTGCCGATTCCGGGGCCGCCCTGCCGCCCACTGAGTCCGCGCCACCTTCGCACAAGCCCGGCCTGGCGCCTCCGGCGTCGCCATCTCACACTGACCCTGGGATCCTCAAACAACCGGAGCATCTGCCTCCGCCGGCGCCAGAAGCCGTCGTGCCCCCACCGGTCGTCGACCCCAAGATGGCAATCGACCCCGAGAAGTCTCCACGTCCGAGTTCGCCGCCTCCACCATCATCTGGAAATTCTCCAAATAGGACTCGATAGGCCTATCTTCCATGACGAAAGAGAGCATGCTATGTTGAATTCTTCACTCCGGGAATCGACGCCTCTCACTGCATCACCCCGTCGCGGAGGTACGTCCATGAGTGCGCGCGGAACCCTCGTGTCGATCCTCGCATGGCCGTTGAAGGGACTCGTCAGGACGCTCCTGAGCCCTTCCCTGTATCAGCAAGTGCGGGTCACGTTCCTGGGTGAACAATCAGGGCTGGGACTCGACTGGCGGTGGGCCAATTCCCTGCGCCGCCCGCATCCTCTCCGTCGAGACTTCGGTTGGCAGGCGGGACAACCGATCGATCGATATTATACCGAACAGCATTTTCTACCGGCCTGTCGCGCGGACATTCGCGGCAGGGTACTGGAGATCGGGGACGATCGATATACCCGGCAATTCGGTGCGGAGAAGGTCGCGGTATCGGAAGTTCTCCATCTTCATCCCGATACTCCCGGCGCCACGATCTGCGCGGATTTGACCAGAGCGGATCACATACCCTCCGACAGTTTCGATTGCATTATTCTCACGTTCACCCTGCAATTTATCTTCGATGTGCGGGCGGCGATCAGGACAGTGGCACGCATTCTCAAACCCGGCGGTGTCGCACTACTGGTGTTTCCCGGTATCACCCAGATCTCCCGTTATGACATGGACCATTGGGGGGAATTCTGGCGCTTCACCTCTTTATCGGCACGAAGGCTCTTCGAGGAAGTGTTTCGACCCGACGATGTGTCAGTCACCACCTATGGCAATGTCCTGGCCGCGACAGCAAGCTTGCAAGGATTGATCTCCTCGGAATTGCGTCGGGATGAATTGGACCATTGGGACCGGGATTATGAATTGGTGATCGGCGTTCGTGCGGTAAAGCGATAGGCTCCCTGGATCAGAACAGCACTTCCGTCTCCGTCACGTGCTCTTCTCGCAGTCCGCTCGGCAGAGGGGGCTCCGGAAATTCGGACAGTATGCTAAGTGGTAGCCTGGCTTCACCGAAGCCACCGAGTGGTGGCGCACCAAAGGAGCAAGGCAATGAAACGAACGAGACGGAATCACGTAGCCGCGTTTAAGGCCCAGGTGGCCTTGGCCGCGGTCAAGGGCGACAAGACACTGGCCGAGTTGGCGGAGCAATTCAGCGTCCATCCCACCCAGATCACCGAATGGAAGCAGCAACTGCGGCGCGGACCGCTGACGTATTTGGCGGCACGACGCCGAAGCCGGATGCGCCGGATCTCAAAGTGCTCCACGCGAAGATCGGGCAACTGGCGCTGGAGAATGATTGTTTAGAAGGGGCGCTCATCAAGGCGGGATTGTTGAGCGCAACGCGATGATCAACCGAACCCATGCCTTGCCAGTCGTTCGGCAACGTCAGATTCTCGGGGTGTCGCGCTCGACGGCCTACTACCAGCCGATGCCGGTCTCAGGAGCCGATCTGGAGTTGATGCGCCGGATTGACGCACTGCATCTGGACTATCCGTTTGCCGGCGCCCGGATGCTGCGCGATCTGCTTCGACGGGAAGACCATGCGATTGGGCGGCGGCACGTGGCCACCCTGATGAGGCGCATGGGCATCACAGCCGTGTATCGCACGCCCCGCACCAGCGCACGACATCAGACCCATCGAGTGTACCCCTCTCTGCTGCGCCATCTGGAGATCACGCGCCCGAATCACGTCTGGGCAGCGGACATCACGTATATTCCGATGATGCGTGGCTTCGTGTATGTGTGTGCGGTGCTCGACTGGGCCAGTCGCCGGGTGTTGGCGTGGCGGCTCTCCAATACGCTGACGACCGACTTTTGCCTGGAAGCCGTCCACGAGGCAATCACACGGTATGGCAAGCCCGAGATCTTCAATACCGACCAGGGCTGCCAGTTCACCAGTCAGGAATTCACGAGCCTGCTCAATGACCACGGCATCCAGATCAGTATGGATGGCCGGGGCTGCTGGCGGGACAACGTGTTCGTGGAACGACTCTGGAGAAGCATCAAGTACGAGGAGGTCTATCTGCACGCCTACGAGACGGTCAGGGCCGCCCAAGAGGGCGTGGAGCGCTATCTGATGTTCTACAACCAGGCGCGACCGCACCCGGCGCTTGACGGCAAGACGCCGGACCAGGTGTACTGCGACAATCTGCCTGCACGGCGTACCGCCGCCTAGGCAGAACACGCGAGGCGCCACTTAAGAACGACCACATGCTGTCCAACCAAGCTTGGCGGAGATTATGTTGCACTTGACACTCATCAATGGAATCGTTATACTCCGGTCATCAGCCAGGAGGAATGACGATGAAAACGACCCAGCCCACCATGACCCTTTCGCAACTGACGGCCCGCTTTCCTACTGAGGAATCGTGCAAGACGTTTCTTCGGGATATGCGCTGGCCTGATGGCGTGCGTTGCCCTCGCTGCCAGAACGAGAAGGTCTACGCACTGAAGTCCAAGCCGTTTCATTGGGTATGTAAGGGTAAGGATTGCGGTGGACGGAATGGGTATCGCTTCTCCGTCATCACCAAAACCGTGTTCGAGAATACCAACTACGACCTTCGCGTCTGGTTCCAGGTCATTTACCTCATGACCCAGAGCAAGAAGGGCATTAGCGCCTTGCAGATTCACCGCCAAATCGGTTCCGGTGACTATCGCACCGCCTGGTATATGTGCCATCGCATCCGAGCGGCCATGAAGGATGGCAGCTTTGCCAAGCTTATGGGCGAAGTGGAGATTGATGAAACGTATCTCGGTGGGAAGGATAAGAACCGCCATCGCAGCAAGAAAACCCATATCGCGGGCATGACCGGCGGTAAGGTGGGTGTTATCGGCGCGATTGCTCGCAAGGGTAACGTTGTATGCGAAATCATTGAGAACACGGATCGCGTGACCTTTAGCACTTTCGTGCGTAAAGCGGTGGATACTCGCGTGTCCCTGATCGCTACCGATGAACATACCGGCTATGCTCGCTTGAAGCGTGAATTCCCGCATCAGACGGTCAATCATGCCAAGGGGGAGTATGTGCGCGGGAATGTCCACACGGCCAACGTGGATAGCTTCTGGAGCTTGTTGAAGCGTGGCGTGATCGGTACCTATCACAACGTAAGCAAGGCCTATTTGCCGCTGTACCTGGCCGAGTTCTCGTTCCGCCATAACAACCGAAAGAATGCGGACATCTTCACGACGGTGGTAGCAAGCTGCTGAGCACGCCGCCGGTAAAGCGTGACCAGCTAAAATATAAGGCGAAGAATGTTCAACTCCGTTTGCCATTGGAGGTCGTATGCCAAAAGCGAAACCGGTTTCACTCTGGCCGTTGACGTTCGATGAAGCAGTTACTGCTCTCATACGTGCTGATTCAGATAAAGTCGGCGGCCTGAAACCACCACCTAAAAAGAAGCCAATGACGAAAAAGAGTTAAATCATTAAACTAACACCAATAAATACAAGAAGTATTGCCACTGAAAAGGACGCTGCACTTTGCCAGCCATGACCGTCAATACCACGCCTAACCCCAAGAATCAGAAACAGGTAGCTAAAGCCCAGGACGAAAATTCCCGCGCTCGTCGCGAACGTGTCATGATTGCCATTACCGCTGCCATATGCTTTGCGGGAATCGTTCAAGCCTGTAGCGCGATTATGCAATGGAAGGCCATGCAGCGAGCGCTGGATACCAATGAGCGAGCCTGGGTCATCATGAGCCCACCATCGCCAATGATCTTTGAGCCCAATAGCCCAATTACTTTGACGGGCGCTTTGACCAATTATGGGAAAAGTCCAGCCTTTCATGTAACCATGTCCTGGAATCGTCTTTTCTCCATTGACCCTCCCCCTCCAGAACCACAGCGGCTTGGTGGTGAACCGCGTGGCCCCCTTGTCCCCGGACAGTCGATACCGGTCAACATTCACGTTAAGCCATTTAGTACGCCCGATACCGCAGACGTTAAGGCAGGAAGTAAGAATTTCTTTCTTGTCGGGAATATTCTTTACTCCGATCCCTTCTCCGATGATAAGGACCGCTTCACTCGTGTGTGCTGGCAATATTTGCCCGTAGGCCCATCCTGGAAGCCCTGTGATCTGCAAACCTATCGTTAATACCATCCAAACTAGGGCAATGATCTTTCGGGTGTCACGAAAGACATAATCGCCAGCTGGGCCATCTCCGGTTGAGTCACGGCTGAATCATCACAGGCTTTGACTGCAACGCTCCGGATGAGAGTCGCCTCACGGAGAGGTTGCTCTCGCCCTCCACAAAATGAGGCAGGTATGAAACACCTGAGCTTGTGTGGGCTGATGGTAGTGGTCTCGGCAGGAATCTCGCTTTCATGCGAGGCGCTGGAGTTTACCGCAGAGCGACTATCCCGCACCGGTCAGGATGTTCACCATGCTCGGATCTTCTACCGAGACCACATGTGGCGGTTGGAATACAATGAGCCCGGCGCCGTCAGCGCGACGATCGTCCGGGAGGACCGTAACCAGGTCTGGCACCTGATACCCTCGATCCATCACTTCAGGACGGAGTCATACGGCAGCGACTATGCGCTGCACCTCAGGTTACGACTGGATCATGAGACATCACGAGAATTCATCGGCACGCAGACCTTAGATGGGCATCCGACCACGCTCTACGAAGTGGTTACAGCCGCTCCCGGGGGACAACACGAAACTTACTATCAATGGGTCGCGACCGATATGAAATTCCCACTCAAGCTCGTCAAAAAGAACGGGGACTGGATGGTGGAATATCGTGACGTCAAGCTGGGCCGACTCGCCGATTCGTTTTTTCAGCTTCCGCACCGGTATGTGCCGATGGAACCATAAGGGGATCCTCCATGACCAATTCAACGCCCCTGCATCAGGCCCCCGGCGCAAGCGGTCACTGTCATCGTCGGCATCCTGCCGAGCATGGCTGCCGCCAGACTGGTTCTTGAATCTTTTCGCTCGCATGGTACTTCCGTACGCGCAGATCGGACTGGCGCTGCGTCAAGCGGAAGCCCCCCTCTCTGCTACCGGGGAGGAGAGGCCCTCACCCACAGCAGAGGAAGCCACCAAGGGGGTTGTGGGAGGCGGTATCATCGGAGGGCTCGCCGGCTTGCTGACCGCTGCAGGTTTCCTAGCCATTCCCGGTCTGGCTCCCCTCCTGGCAGGTGGATCGCTCATCTCGTTGTTGGGAGCAACCGGTGCCTCACATTGTGGAAGCGAGCGGACTCGGCGCTGTCACCGGTGGCCTCGTCGGAGCGCTGATCAGCATCAATATTCCTGAAACCGCAGCCCGCCATGACGAGCAAGCGGTATACCGGGGCAATGTACTCATCACCGTCACAACCGACGGGAAGTCCCGAAAGATTCAGAATCTGCTGACTTCCGCAGGGGCCGACACGGACGTGCAATCGCCGCCCCCGGTACGATCCCCGGTCGCCTGGGTTCGTCGACAAACCTGTAACGGGATGAGCGCTAAGAAAGGAAGGAGGGAATCACCGGAAGACTTCCCGGACACATTCAGAATCTGATCGCGATCCGGCTTTGCCCCGAGAGGGGGTCGAGGGTGGTGACCATTTCTCGTACTTTCCGCTCTACCACCGGTTCGATACGTTCCCTGAGAATGTCCTCACAGGATACAAACATGGCTTCATGCACTTGGCGAAGCAAGGCGCACCCCTCCTCGGATCGAGCCAATCTCATTTCAGCGGGTACGGATCCCTGTCTCGTAAGCGTCACATCAATTTCATCCGGGGACATCTGAACCCGGACATGCGCATAATTTGACTTCATGAACTCGGTGTGAAAGTTCAAGATCGCCAACATCACGGCATATTCGATGTCCGCCTTATTCCGAGCCTGCGCCATATTGACCTCTCACCCATGGTGATTGCAGCAATTCCGGCACCGTCTCTCAACTTCACAGCCTCTTCAGCGGCTCCTTACGACGTCGCAGTCACGACGGCAAGCCTGGCCCGTTCTCCGCGAGGCTCCACACGGGCCTGTCGATGTTTCAGAATGACTGGATCGACAATATCACCGCACATGAGGCAGTGCATGGCAGGAAATCCCTGTCCCTGCGTTTCGGATATATGATCGTAGACCTCGGCATACATCGGGCTGTTACATCGCAGGCAATTCATAACCGTCTCCATGGTGTATATGCTGGTGCTGTTGGGCACAGCAGGAACGTCTCCTCGATTACCGTGCAAACCTTAGTCCACGCAGGTATGGCCGCAGGACTGCGTTCCGCGTGCCAGGATTTCCGGTGAAAATGAGCGATTCCAAGCAAGCCGCGGCCGGTTATGACGACGATCAACGGCCGCGCCGCTTCGATTGCCTTCCCCATGGTGTGTGCGCGCGCACGGATGCACGAACAAGCGTGCACGGGTACCCGTCGGCTGGTATCGGCGAACACACGTGCGGCGGTCCAACCTCGACCGTGACGATGTGTATAGCGGTATGTGAGAACCGGACTGAAGTCAGGAGCAGTCGGGTCTGAATCGGTCAGGCGGAGGAATCGTGCGGGAACGGGGGGAACGTCACGTCAGACCCGGGGTTTGCGGCGGCGATCCAACATCCACCGCGTCACCCCCAATTGCTTCGCGGCCAGGGTCTTGTTGCCCCCGGATTGCGCCAGGACCGCTTCGATGATCCGATCCTCCAGATCGGCCAACGATTGGGCCCCGACCCGAAAGCTGATGTGGACGTCCCCTGAATCGGATCCGTCCGCCTCAGCAGAGGAGGCGTCCAGGGACGCCGCAACCGGCATCGATCCAGCCGCCTGAACATCGATGGGAAAATTCGCCGCCTCCAGCGTCGTCCCGGCACAAAACAGGACGGCCCGTTCGATAAGGTTGCTGAGTTCGCGGACATTGCCGGGAAGGTGATACCCTTGGAGCAGCACTTGCGCGCTTTCACCAAGGGTCCGCACGGGCTTCTTGAGCGCCAGCGCGGACCGATTCAGGAATTGCTCCGCCAAGGGAATGATATCTTCCCGCCGCTCGCGGAGCGGGGGCACCGTCAGAGTCACCACATTCAAACGAAAATATAAGTCTTCGCGGAACTCGCCCTTCGCCACAGCCTCTTTCAGATTGCGATTGGTCGCCGCCATCACCCGCACGTCGATGGGAATAGTCGCCGCGCTTCCGACCCGCCGGATGGTGCGCTCCTCCAGCACACGCAGCAATTTGGCTTGCAGTGGCAGCGGCAGATCGGCAATCTCGTCGAAGAACACCGTCCCGCCTTCGGCCATCTCGATCAAACCGCACTTTCGACCGGTCGCACCGGTAAAGGATCCCTTCTCGTGCCCGAACAACTCGCTCTCGAATAGATCGCGCGGGATCGACGGACAATCCACCTCCACACATGGCCTGCCTGCGCGGGGGCTATTGTAGTGGATCACACGCCCCATATATTGCTTACCCGTTCCCGTTTCGCC
The DNA here is from genome assembly GCA_000196815.1 of Nitrospira defluvii. Taxonomy (GTDB): domain Bacteria; phylum Nitrospirota; class Nitrospiria; order Nitrospirales; family Nitrospiraceae; genus Nitrospira_A; species Nitrospira_A defluvii_A. The sequence continues at coordinate 1,686,216 of FP929003.1, read as the reverse complement.
CTGCAGCAGCACCGTCACCCGATCGTTCTTGATGAGCTCCTGCACCTGGGCCAGGAAACTTCTGGTGACCGGACTCTTGGCGATCACTCGATCCAGTGCATAACGGGCGACATCCTGCCCGCTGTGCAATTGCACCTGGCGCTGCAGCGTCAGGAACTCCGTCGCCCGACGCAGCGTATGAAGCAGATCGTCCATGTCGATGCTCTTGGCCACGAAATCGAACGCCCCGAGCCGCATGGCCTCCACCGCGTCCTTCACCGTGCCTCGCGCCGTCAACACGATCACCGGCAGCGCCGGCGATAGCTGTTTCACACGGGCCAACACTTCGAGACCGGAAAGATTCGGCATCACAAGATCCGCCACCAGCACGTCCGGTTCGAAGGACCGCAGGAGCCCCAAGGCTTCCTCCCCCGACTCCGCCGTTTGCACTACATAGCCCTGGTCGCGCAGCCGTAATGCAAAGGCTTCACGAACCGAGGCCTCATCTTCCAGCAATAAGAGATGCCACGCCATGTTATGCCTCGTGTTTGAGGGGCAGCCATACATCCACGACCGCACCGCTCCCAGGGGGACTCTGAATGACGAGCTGTCCGTGATGGCGCTCCACGATGTCGCGCGTGATGGTCAACCCGAGCCCCACCCCTTTCGCTTTCCCGTTCGTAAAGAAGGGCTCGTAGATATGTGTGAGATCCTCACCCGCAATTCCCTTGCCCGAATCCGCGAAGCGCATCAACACCCCCGGAACTCGCCGGACGTCCGGCGAGAGGGTTACGTTGAGACTCCCGCCGGCCGGCATCGCATCGATCGCATTCATCGCAATATTGAGGCAGACCTGCAGGATATGGGCTCGCGATGCGTCAACCGCGGGCAGATCCGGAGCCATCGATGACTTGACCCGAATGTGATTCTTGATCAGGTTCGGCCGAAGGAGCGTCAACGTATCGTCGAGCACCGCGGGAAGCTCACACACCGCGATGTCAAAGGGACGAGGGCGCAACTGCCCCAAATGAGATTCCAGGAGTTCGTCGATGCGCGCGGCCTCCCGGGCGATCAAGCGGCACCGGTCACGCGCCTCCTGCGGCAGCGATGCTTGATCGGCAAGATGCGTGGCCAGGCTGCCCAGACCGATGAGCGGATTGCGAACTTCGTGGAGGATGCCGCCGGCAAGTTGGCCGACCAGCTTGACCTGTTCCGTATGTCGCAACGCCTCCAACATCTGTTCCCGCTCGCTGAGGTCGGTGAGAATCGCCATGAAGTACTGCGTGGTCCCGTCCGACGCCTTCACCGGACTGACACTTTCCCACACCAGAAACTCAGACCCGTCCTTCCGTCGATTGACAAATCGTTCGACAAACGGGTGGCCGGCGCGAATCGACGCCCACAGCCGCTCATAAAACTCAGGAGGATGTTTTCCGGACTTGAGAATGGCGGGACGACGGCCCAAGGCCTCTTCGCGGGGCCACCCGGTCATCCGCTCAAGGGCCGGGTTCCACTCCATGATCCGGCCGGTGGTGTCTGTCATCATCACACCGTCCTGGGCGGACAGGAAGAGGCGATGGTAGAAATCCATCTGCGTTTCTTCATGACGCCGCCGCTCCAGCACCGTGCCGATGGTATTCGCCATCGTGCAGAGAAACTCCTGCTCCTTCTGATTGAACTTGCGAACCCGCTTGGAATGGGCGGTCATCACCCCGTACACCCGGTCCTCGACCAGCATCGGCACGCACATCCCCGCGACCGCCCCGTGTTCCGTGAGCAATTTTGACGCGGAAAACCTGGTCTCCCGGCGAAAATCATCGACCACGACAGGAACCCGTTCCCGGATCGCATATCCCGCCTGAGAATGGGTGCCGCCTTCGATCGTGAGTTTGCCGATGAGATCGCTTCGCAATCCGATCCCCGCCATGATGTAGAGATGGCCGTCCTGCTCGCGCGGCACCAGGATCTTGCAGAGTTCCACTTCCAGCGCCGCGGCCGTCTCCTGCACCGCTTCATTCATCAACGCCTGGGCGGACAGGCCGCTGACCGCCAGAGTACCGATACGCGCCAGCGCCGATTGAAACCGCGCGACGTGCGATGCGTCCTGTGCGAGCACTACCCGCTCGGTCACATCTTCCAACACCATCAACACACCGCGCTCACCACGGTAGGGCACCACATTCAACCGGCAGGCATAATAGAGCGGACGCCCGTCCCGATCCGCCACTGTATATTCGACCGTCTTCCGGGATCCGAGCGCGCGCGCGTTCCAGTCAATGGCGTCATCGAGCAGACGCCTCCGAAGGGCATGCTCCCCCTCTCCTACCCGGGGAGATACACCCTCTACCAATTCCGCGAATTGAGAATTTTCGAAGATGAGAAGGCCTTGGCAGACGAAACAGAGGCCCCCGTGAATACAGTCGCTCAGCCAGGCCAGGACCTCGGCGGCGGCGATCTCCGACCGGACCGGCATGGACGCCTTGGAACGTCTACGATGGGTAGAGGCCATGAATGTCGCGCTCGCCGGGAATGACACGTGCCGGGTTCAGCACGTGCACGCGTGCGGGGTCAGTATACCGAGCGGATCTCCACCCGTCGAGAGGGAGAACCCGGTCCCGACGCCCGCTACGGAACCACGAAATGATCGCGGCGTGTCACCGCAACGTCACTGACGAACATGGCGCCGGAATGTTTGTGAAAGAGCGGGCCCAGTCCCGCCAGAATCGGCTCGATCCGTTCTTCTGGCACGACGGTGAAAATGATCACCTGGCTGCTGGTGTCGTCGAACAGCAGGTGACCTTCATGGAATCCGTGGTGCCCCTTGCCGGAGACATTGTTGATGATCGTATAGCCGGTGGCGCCGACCCGATCGAGCAGGTTGGTGACTAATTTGAGGTGCTCGCCCTCGACCACGATGCGAATTTCTTTCATCGGATGCAACGTCAGCATACTTCGCCCCCTCCTCCTGTTCTTCCAGGCCTCTCGATGTCAAAGACTATGTCTGCCCACTCCACCTTGCCGTGCGTCAGGGGCGCGAGGCAGCCGGCTCCTCGCCTTCCCGCACCGGCCCGCCGGACTCCGGCGGGGCTCCCGACACGCCGGCATCGGGACGGCGCCCCGAACTCCCCTCCAATTCCCGGCGCGGTTCCGCTTCGTCCGACACCAATCGCCAGCCCTGCATAATGTCGTAATGGTAAAACGCCGCTTCGTTCGGCTCACACACCACCAGCGACACCCACTCGTTCTGGAACAGCCGTTCGAGTCCGGGATGTTTCGCAATCACCGACTCGACGAGGGCACGCGGAGCCTCGATCACCGTCAGCAGGCGCATCGGCTCGTGGTAGGGAACCGGGCCGTCCAGGACGGTCTGAGCCGGCAGGCCGAGACGAAGGTCGCTGGTCGCTCCGCTCATCACCCCCACTCGTCCGACGATATTGTGGTACACCTTGCTCCCGCTGCCGTACACCTCGTTGTCGACGGTGGAGAAATAATGCTCCATGTTGATCCACTGCGCCACGATGAGGGGAGCGGTCATGATCGTCTCCAGGAGTTTGCCCGAGGCGTCCTGGCGATAGTCGTAGGAATGCAGAAATGACCGGCCCTGGAGATCCAGGGGCCGCGTGAGTTCGCGCCGGCCGATGATGAGCAGGTTGTTCCTCGACAAGCCCCACTCGGGGCGGACCTGAGCCCAATCGACACTGCGCCGGCTCGCCCGTTGCTGCGGGTCGCGGCGGGTCGGTTTCGCCGACGGTCTTTCCAACGCCAGACCACGTTCCAACGCCGCCTGCGTTCCCGCCTCCTCAAGATCTTCCAGCAAACGCACGAGGTCCTTCCGGTGCGTCGGCGGCACATCTTCCAGATCCACGATGCGGACATCGTTCCTGGTCGTATCGTGCAATGCCGCGACGAAATGCGTATCGCCGGGGATCTTGATCCCGCGCGACTCCAGCACCTTTCGAACGGCCGGATTGTTGGCCATCGACGCGAAGGCCCGCGCGTTCGGCAGGCCGCTGTTGCCGCCGCAGGCGCCGCAATCCAGGGCGGATTCGTACGGATTGTTGTCCGACGTACTGCCGTGGGAACACATCACCACCAGCCGTGAAAATCCGGACGTGAATCCCATGAGACGGAGGGCCGCCTCGACGCCGTAGGCCTGTTCCGCGACCGAAAATCCATGCAGGGTAATGCGCTGCATGCGGGTCGACATGCCGCGAGGTGTGAGGGCCAATTCCCGACGCAACCGTTCATGCAGCGCACCCGCTTCCGAGGGAGCAATTCCGAGCGCGTTCGACACCTCTCCCCTGCTTTGCTCGTGCTGATTCTCCAGCGCCCCGAGGCGGATCGTCTCGATCAAGGCGGGCGTGATCGCGGAACCGAGCGCGGGAAACTCTCGCCGGAGCGCGGCGCGGATGGATGCGCGCTGTTCCGCCGCCACCATTTCTTCCGCCTCTTCCCTGGTCAATTTGTCGATCGTCAGGGTCGTCGCCAGCGGCGGCAGCCACAGCCCCTTCACCCAGGAGGTCAGGCGGTGATACCAGAGGGGACAAAGGGTCTTGCCGAAAAAGGGAACGCTGAAGAACCATCCCAGGGCTTCGACCATGACGTAGGGCGTAATGACGTTTTCCTTCAGATCGTGGAGGAGCTCATGACCGGCCTTGTTGAGCCGCGCAAACAACCGGTGCCGACTCGCCGCCGCCCCATGGTAACTCCGCGGGATCTCCCTGATGTGGTTTTTGGGTTTCAACAGCACGGGCGAATGCGTGACCGGATGCTCTTCGCCGAACGCCTGATACTTGACGGGAATGCCGAAAAACCCCGCCACCCCCAACGTCTCATATCCTCCGAGCTGTTCGAGATGCCGACGCAGCACCTCGGATCGAACATCGATACAAAACACCATCTGCGCCAGGGGACGTGACGATCCACCGGAAGAAGCCCGATCGCCGGCGTCCCTCAGCTGCGTCGCGACGCCGCTCAATTGCCCGACGATGTCCCGGCGGTGACGTGCTTCAAACGCTTCCAGCCAACGCTGGCTTTGCTGCCCGGCAGGGAATCCATCCAACCAGTTCAGTATCGTGGACACATCGGCGGGCTCTGTTTCGCTGATCTGTTCCGGATCGGCACCCATTGCAAGCGACAGCGCCCACAAGCGGCGGGCATCCTGCTTCACGGCTTCAGAGGCGCGCCATCCGGCGGTCTGTTCATAGACCTGTTTCCCGATGCCGTTCCACTCATCCGACTTGGCTGTCCGATGAAGCCGGCCCCATTCCCGCGCCTCCGCGGCGGCCGAGGCGGGCAGCCGGCCCTCCGTCAATTGACGCCGGAGCCAGTGGGCATAGGGAGCCTGATCGATGGACGCGCGGATGGCATCGTACTGCCCGGCGATGTCCAGCGACCGGCGACAGTGCAGCGCCACGAATTCGCGTTCGTAAAACAACCGAACCGCCAGGTATTTCACCAGATCGACCGGATAGCGGGCCTGCCAGGGATGATGCTGCTCCTCCGACCGCCACTTGATATAGCCGGTCCATCCGGGCAGGGCGGACAGATGCAGGGCAAAGTAGGACTCCCACGCCGACTTCGGGATGCCCATCACGGCCAGACTATCCAGCACGGCCTCTTCCGGCCGGTCACCCAATGCATCGATCTTCTGCGCCGCGTCCGCCACACCCAATAACCGCAGGCTGGCGTCATACCGGGCCAACCGCTTCCACGCGCGGTAAAACGTATGCTGCCGATCGGGCATCGTCCAGGAGGCTTCCCCTTCATCCAGAAACGCGCTGCACCATTTGATCATCTGCTCGTTGATATCCGACAGGAGCGATGTCCCCAACGTGCGGTCGCACCAGGTTGAGAGAGTTTCGTGGGACAACAAATCAACCGTCTCCCAGGGAGTCAGCGTCTCCGTCTGACTGGTTCTCGCCTGCCCCACCGCAGTCGCGAGCCACAGGGCCAGCTGATCCAGCCTGTCCCCAACCGGTCCTGAAGGATCCGCAGACGCCTGAGCCGCATCACCCAGGCCATGCACCATGGAGAGCCGCAACAGGTCCAGATGGGAGATTTCATGCCCCGCGAACAAAACCTGCCGCTTGCTGGCCAAGGGGGCGAGCACCCGGGTCACGTCTTCCTGACGGATGCGGCCCTGTTCGAAGTAGCGACGATACAAGGCGCTGGGCAGATAGCCTTTTCCTCCGAGCAGCTGTTCCCCGCGTTTCACCGCTGGACCGAACGGAAGCTCTTCCAGCCCGTGCAGAGGATTGTGGTGAATGAACGTGCGCATAGGCCAGTAGGACGAAATCGCCTCCCCGGCCAACTCCACATGGGAGCGCAACTCCATCCGCTCGGCATCTGTGAAGGTGCGTAATTGAACCGTCATGCCACGACTCCGTTTCAGCCTGCCCGCGCGCAGCCGGACTACCGGCGAAAGGCGACCCGACCGATCATGCGAACCAGATCCTCAACATAGAGGCCGTTGAGAAACATCACGTAAGCCCGGACACGCAGGGTTTCGGTCCAGGCCGGCATCAGAAGACTGACGCCTTTGGCTTTCCCATAGATCATTCCCCAGGCGCCGACAATCAAGATCGCGGCGAGCCCGATCACCAATTCGAAGAACGAGCGATTCCATTCTGCCGCCCGAAGATAGGATTCCGCTATCCCGTGGCCCGGAAACAAGAGATGCGTAAATGCCTCACCCGCCCACAGGTAGGTGAGCCCGATGAATGCCAGGGTGCCGAGCATGGTCAGCGACACAGCCCAGGATGCGCCCGTGTGTAACCGGTACAACGTGAACATCGCCTGCGAGGTCGTCACCCACCCGAAAAACAGGAAAATGACCGCCCCCTGCGCATCCTGCAGGGGAATACTGACGACGCCATGTACAACCAGCAGAATCACCAGCGGCAGCACCAACGTCGCGACCAATCCGGTGGTCCAGGTCATCGGTGAGAAGGTGTGCGCCTCATCCGTCCGGCCGACGGGAGGAAGTTTAAATTCCGTCCGCGCCTTATGAATGACGGAGCCTGAATTGAGGAACAGCGTGGCCTTGAATAAGCCATGCGCGCAGAGGTGGAACACGGCAAGGGCAAAGGCGCCTAAACCGCACTCCATGACCATATACCCCATCTGGCCCATGGTGGAATAGACGAGCCTGCGCTTTACGCTGGTCTGCGTGAGCATCGCCGTGGCGCCGATCAAGGCCGTCACGCCGCCGATGACGAACATCAGATGGAGCGTCGTCGGCGCGAGACCGAACAGCGGCGCCAGCCGGTTCACCAGAAACCCGCCCGCATTGACGATCCCCGCGTGCATCAGGGCCGATACAGGGGTCGGCGCTTCGATCGTACCGATCAGCCAGAAATGAAACGGAAATTGGGCGGACTTGGTCATGACCGAGAGGACCAATAACAGGGTCACGACGGTCGGCACATCGCAGTCCCACTGCAAGCCCGGCCAGACCGTCAACGACGCCGGAGCTGCCTGCAACCGGGCAAACAGATCGGTCATGTCCCAGGTCCCGTACGAGCCGTAGAGGATCAGCAGCGCCACGGCAAACGCGGCATCGCCGAAACTCTGGACCCAGAATGTCTTTTGCCCCGCATCCCTGGCCGCAGAGCTCTCGGGGTTGCACACCAGCAGCCTCGCCAATAGCCAGGTCACCAGGTGCCAGCAGACAAACAGCCAGAACAGGTTGCCGCTGCTGACGAGGCTCAACAACACAAACGTGAGGCCACCCAGCAGCGCGAAGAAGCGGATGTAGCCTGCATCGCCGACCATGTACCGCTCGGAGTACACATGAATGATCAGGCTTACCAGACTGATGAGCGCCAGCATCACCGCCGCCAGGCGATCGACCACGATCGTGTAGGTCATCACGCCTGACTGCGCGCCTATCAGGGCCAGCTGGATCGTCTCTCCCGACAAAACCACCGCCAGCGTGGCAAGCGAAGTCAGGGCGGAACACCAAAGCGCGCCAATCCCGATACGCGCAACCCGGTCGCCCAGATCCCGCCAGAACAAACTGATCAGGAGCGTGCCGAGAAGAGGCGCGAAGATCGTAACCAGAGGAAGTATGGCAACCATAGGATCAGACTCTCCGAGAAACGCGTACTCTGTGCCGAGTCATCAGCAAGAAAAGAGCCTGGCCGGCGGATCGGCGAAATAGCGCGAATTCCATCGAATTTGACGCCTCTCCGCGTAGAGATTCAACATTGGGGCCGCCTCGACCTCATGACCGACGTGCATCACTGCACGAACGTGCATATATGCACAGCTTGGTTGGCGAGGTCAACGAATGGAAGAGAGCATCCGGAAGCCTGTGAGGTCCCACGGTTAAATCTGAGATGTGAAGACGGCAGTAGGCAGTCAGACGGGCACCCACTGATGAACAATTACCTTCTACGGTTACCACAGGAAAAAAGAAACCCTGACGGAAATATCTTCTCGATCGCACACGACTGTGTTGCCCGTTCGAATGTTGGTTCGCATTCGCCTCGTTCTCTGCTCGTTTCTTGATGTGCGTCGCTTCCTGTGATAGCGTCTACGCAGAAGCCTATGCCCATGCGTTCCATTCACAGCCGATTCCTCCGACTCGACAGCCTGCTCCGCGCATGGGCAGTCCTCTGGTTGTTGGCGTTGCCGCTCTTCCATATCCATCCCGAGACGGATCCCCATCATGGAGAAGCCGGTCACGTCCACGCCGCTGCCGTGCACACGGTCTTTTCCGCCGACCTCGAGGGCGAATTCGAAGACCACCACCACGAGGCGCATCACCACGCACAAGTCGCAGATTCGGGACCTGCTCTTTCTGCGCAAGGTCCGCATGCCTGGGAGAACGACCACGAACTGAGCTTCGCGCTGCTGAACGATGCCACCGACCGCAAGCTCGTGAAGCCCCTGCTCACGCATCTGCTGTTCGTCGCACAACACTTCCTGCCCCTTCCTGAGCGCCGTGACCCGGCGGTGGAACAGGGCGATCCGACCGTTCCCTTCCCCCTTCTCGCTTCTGAAATTCCTGCACGCGCGCCGCCGTCCTCACTCCTCAGCTAATCGTCATCTGTTCCGACATCCTGGATTCTGATCGCACAGCGCTCGCCGGTCGAGGTGTGCACCTCGCACCATCGCGAGCCGATTGCGAACGGAGGAGGCTCCCGATGATTGGTCGTCTCGTCATGTTGATTGTCTGCATGAGCCTGGCCGCCGCCCCCTTCACAGGCGGCACGGTGGCCGGCGCTGAAACGCCTCGCACCGCCGCCTATTCCTTGCCGGATATTCTGGCGCTGGCGGTGCAACACAGCCCTACGCTGGCCGGTGCCGAGGGGATGGTGAAACAAAGCCAGGGCCAACAGATTGCGGCAGGCGCCTATCCGAATCCGTCTGTCTCCGGCAGCGCGGGACGTGGCGCCATTCGCGACCCGAGCACCGGCACGCGGGTGACCGAGCGCACATTCACGGTGGAACAGCCGCTTGAATGGACCGGCAAGCGACAGGCCCGCCAGGAAGCCGCCGATGCCGGAACGGCCGGGGCGACGGCGGCATTCGAGGACACCCGACTCACCCTGCTCGCCGACGTGAAAGTGGCTTTCTACCATGTGCTCTTCGCCCAGCGCGATGCGGAACTCGCCGCGCAAAACGTTGCCAGTGTGGAGGAAGTCCTGCGGACCGTACACGCGCGCGTGGCGGCCGGAGAAGCCACCTCCTTCGACAGTATGAAAGCCGGGGTGGAAGTCCAGAAGGCCAAGAAGGAAGTCGCCCGGGCGAACAGCACCCTGTTGGTGGCCAAGGCACGCTTGAATACGCTGACCGCCGGGTCGCTCGGAAAAACATTCTCCATCCGAGGCGATTTCGAATCGCCCAAGACGGGGGTGAATGCGGAGGCCCTGGCGACGCAAGCCATGGAACAACATCCGGCCCTACGCCGCTTGAGCAAGCTGGCGGAACAGGCGGAACATACGCTGCGGTATGAGCGGGAAGCCCGCGTGCCCAACATCAGTCTGCTGGGGAGTTATCACCGGGAGGCGGGTGATGAATCGGTCACCGCCGGACTCAGCGTCCCCCTCCCCCTCTGGTACCGGCGGCAGGGAGAAATTCAATCCGCGCTCGGCGCCAAACACCGCGCCGATGCGGAGCGCCTGCGGCAACAGAACGAGCTGGAGCAGGCCATCACTCAGCATGCGCAGGAAGTCCGCACGGCGCAGGATCAGCTGCAGGTCTTTGAAACCGGCCTGTTGAAACAGGCCGAACAGACCTTGACCGTCGCCCGCACGAGTTTTCGGCACGGCGCCGCCAGCCTCCTGGACGTCCTGGATGCGCAGCGTGTCTATCGGCAAACCCAGCTGGAATATGCGCAGGTGCGGGCCGATCTCTCCATTTCGCTGGCCCGGTTGGAACGGGCACTGGGAGCCTCGCTATGAACCTCCCCGCTTGGTTCGCATATCAGCAAGGGACAGGAGTGAGCCGATGATCGGACGCTACGCAACGACCGGAATGATCCTGACCATCCTCGCTGTTCTCCCCGGATGCGGGGATCAAGGAACGGAACCTCCGAAACCTTTCTCACCCGCCGAGGTGGTACCGCAGGTCCCCGTCACCCATACGATTCACCCGCCGCCGGCAGTCCGGGAACGCCTCCGCACCGAGCCCGCCATGCGACGCGCCGTTCCGGAATTGGTGACCGCACCCGGCGAGGTCGCACTCGACTTGAAGAAGGTCGCCAAGATTACCTCCCGCATCGGAGGACAGGTCGAACACATTCACGTGCAGTTGGGCGACCGGGTCAAGCCCGGTCAACCGCTCGCCGCCATCGGCAGCCTGCAACTCGATCAGCTGGTGGAAGAATATCTCGTCGGGAAGGCGCAGGCCGACGTGGCGGAAAACAGTCTCCGGCGGACCGAGAAACTGCGCACGGACGACATCGTACCGGAGCGAAAGCTCATCGAAGACAAGGGACACTACCTGGAGACGAAGGCACGCTACCAGCATGTCCGCGAAAAGCTGCTGGCCATGGGTATCTCAAAAGCCGAACTCGCCGGCCTCGAACGCGGCGGGCATGAAGAAGGCCATCATTATACTCTGACCTCTCCCATCGCCGGGACAGTGGTGGCCCAGAATGCGGTGCGCGGACAGGGAGTCGCGCCTGGTGCCGAACTCTTCGAAGTCGTCGATACCAGCCGTGTCTGGGTCTTTGCCAATCTCCCCATTGAACAGGCTCGAAAATTCAAAGAGGGCGACCTGGGCACAATCGCGCCCAAAGGCGGCGAGGTGATCACGGCCCCACTCACATATCTCGCGCCGGTCGCCGATGAAACCACGCGCACGATCCACGTACGCTTCGAAGTGGAAAACCGGCAGGGACACCTGAAACCGCACGAGTATGTGGAAGTGGCGCTCACCCGCTCAGGGGCACCCACGGTGGCGGTTCCTGTGTCTGCTCTCACCACCATCGACAAAACTCGAGGGGTCTTCCTCGAAGGTCACGACGGGTACACGTTTACGCCGATCGACGCAGGACATGAGAGCGGCGGCTGGGTCGAAATTCGAACAGGTGTGAAGGAAGGCAACCCGGTCGTGATTGAAGGGGTCTTCGATCTGAAAAACGTGCTGCTGAAAGAACAGATCGGATCGGGCGAGTGAGGACCCCATGAACCACCTGCTGACTTTTTCGCTCCGCTATCGATTCTTTACTCTGGTGGCGATCGCCGTCGTGATTGCCACGGGCATCTGGTCCTTTTCGAACCTCACCATCGACGCCGTCCCGGACCTCACACCGGTGCAGGTCCAAGTGCTCACCCGCGCGCCGGCCTTGGGTCCGGTGGAAGTCGAGCAGTTCGTGACGTTCCCCATCGAGGCTTCCTTGAACGGCTTGCCGGCATTGCGGGAACTGCGTTCGGTTTCACGATATGGCCTCTCCGCCGTGACGGCGATCTTCGACGACCAGACCGACATCTACCGGGCCAGACAGTTCGTGACGGAACGGTTGGCGCAGGCCATGGAGCGCATCCCTGCGGAATATGGCCGGCCGGTCATGGGCCCGCTGAGCACCGGGCTGGGCGAAGTGTATCAATTCACGGTCAAAGGACCCGGCTACAGTCCCATGGCGCTCAGAACGCTGTTGCAGTGGGACATCGGGATGAAATTACGCGCCGTGCCCGGCGTGGTTGAGGTCAATATCTGGGGGGGAGAGCCGCAACAGTTCCACGTGATCGTGGATCCGTCAAAACTGCTCTCCTTCAAGCTGACCATGAAGCAGATCTTCGACGCGCTGCAACGGAACAATGCCATCGCCGGCGGCGGATACATCGAACATCAGCGTGAGCAACTTCTCATTCGAGGGGAAGCGCTCGCCACGCAGGTGAGCGACCTGGCCCGGATCGTCGTGGCCCACGGATCGGGCGGTGTGCCGGTCTACATTGCCGACGTCGCCGAGGTGAAAGAGGGTTCAGGGCTTCGGATCGGCGCGGCCACCGCCATGGGCGAAGGCGAGACGGTCATCGGAATGGTACAGATGCTCGCGGGTGAAAACGCGCAACAAGTGGTGACCCGCGTGAAGGCGCGCGTGCAGGAAATCCAGGCGACCCTGCCTTCCGGTGTCACCATCGAACCCTACTACGATCGCACGATTTTTGTGTCCAAGGTCATGACGACCGTGCGCAACAACCTGCTGGAAGGCGGCCTGCTCGTCATCGCCGTGCTGTTTCTCTTTCTCGGCGACCTCCGGGCCGGCCTGATCGTCGCCTCGGCGATTCCGCTCGCCATGCTGATCGCCTTTACCGGCATGCTGCAGGCCGGACTCTCAGGCAATTTGATGAGCCTGGGCGCCATCGACTTCGGCCTATTGGTCGATGGCTCTGTGGTCATGATCGACAACATTCTCCGCCGATTGGCGGACAAGCCGGCACGTAATCGGGACGAGCGCCTTGAGACCGTGCTGACGGCCGGACGGGAAGTCCTGCGTCCCATGACCCTGGCCGTGAGCATCATCATTCTCGTGTATGTGCCCATCCTGGCCTTGACCGGGATCGAGGGCAAGATGTTCCGTCCCATGGCGTTCACGGTGATCATGGCCCTCGCCGGTTCCCTGCTGCTTGCACTCACCGTGACGCCGCTCCTGTCGTTCTGGTTCGTACGGACCGGAGCGCCCCGGCAAGAAACTCTGATCATTCGCGGGCTGAGAGGCGCCTATGGCCCTTGGCTCAAATGGGCGGTGGCGCGGCCTCTCTGGCCGGTCTCGATTGCGATCATCCTGTTCATCATCAGCCTGGGGGCAGGAACCAGGCTCGGCATCGAGTTCGTACCCAGGCTGGAGGAAGGCGACGTCGCGCTGCAAGTGTGGCGGTTGCCCAGCATCTCGCTGACCGAATCCATCTCGACCGCGCTCGATATCGAACGGGTCCTTCGCCGTTTTCCCGAGGTCACTCAGGTGGTCACGCGCACGGGCAGCCCCGAAGTGGCAACGGATGTGATGGGCGTCGAACTCTCCGATGTCTTCATCATCCTCAAGCCGCAACGGGAATGGGTGACAGCCGGGACTCGCGACGGCTTGATCGAAGCCATGAAACGACGCATCGAGGAGCAGGTTCCCGGTGTCGGCCTCGGATTCACTCAGCCGATCGAGATGCGTTTCAACGAGTTGATCGCCGGCGTGCGCTCGGATCTGGCCGTCAAGATTTTCGGCCCCGACCTGGACATTCTCAAGCAACAGGCTGAACGCGCGGCGCGCGCGCTTCAAGCCGTGTCGGGCGCGGCAGACGTCAAGGTCGAACAGGTCGCGGGACTCCCGCTGCTGCGTGTCATCGTGGATCGCGCAGCAATCGCCCGATACGGGCTCACCGCAGACGAAGTGCTCACGCTCATACAATCGACCCGGGTAGGGACCGTTGTCGGCACCGTGGTGCAGGGCTCCCGTCGATTTGAGTTGGTCGTGCGGTTGGCCGACCGGGTGTCTCAGGATCCGGCGTTGTTGGGCAACCTGCTGATCCCGACCATGCATGGCGAACTGGTGCCCCTCTCGCGCGTGACGAGCATCACAGTGGATTCCGGCCCGGCGCAGGTCAGCCGTGAACATGTACAACGGCGGATCGTCGTGGAGTGCAACATTCGAGGACGGGATCTGGGCGGGTTTGTGGCCGAGGCTCAGCAGGCCGTCGCCAGAGCAGTGAGCTTGCCCGCCGGATACGAGATGCGCTGGGGCGGGCAATTCGAACACCTGCAGGAGGCCGCTCGCCGGTTGACCATGGTGGTGCCGGTCACGCTGTTGCTGATCCTCGGGATGTTGTCGGTGATCTTCGGCGCGATGCGGCCTGCCCTGCTGATCTTTCTCAATGTGCCGCTGGCGCTGTCCGGCGGCATTCTGGCGCTGTGGCTCCGAGGGTTGCCGCTCAGCATCTCGGCCATCATCGGCTTTATCGCGCTCTTCGGAATTGCAGTGCTCAATGCAGTCGTCCTGGTCAGCCATATCCGCCGGCTGGAAGCCGACGGCGTATCGCCTGGCGAGGCGGTTGTCCAAGGGGCCACGGATCGACTCCGCCCGGTCCTCATGACGGCCTTGGTGGCGAGCCTCGGATTTCTCCCCATGGCCTTGGCGACCAGCATGGGCGCGGAAGTCCAACGCCCCCTGGCGACCGTGGTGATCGGAGGCCTGCTGACCTCGACAGCCCTGACCTTGCTGGTCATTCCAGCCCTATATCCCTACTGGGTGCGTGGCGAGACCATGAGGCCGCGGCCCCTTGCCGGTCAGGGAGGAATGAACGCGTCCGGATCGTAACCTATTGACCGAGCAAGGCGGGACGGGAGAAGGTCGAATCGATGCCCGGCTGTTTCAGACTGTTTCCTGGACAGACTTTCATCACCGCGGTAAGCTTCCTCTACGAGTTGAATTGTCTGCAACCGAGCCCGAATACTGCGAAACCGTTCCATCACACGCAGAACCGGTGCCCATCCTGAGGAGTAGTTATGGCGACCATCATGGTGATCGACGACGAACCATCCATCCGCGGCCTCCTGCGGGAGGTCCTGGAACGATCAGGGCACAAGGTCGTCGAAGCGAAAGATGGGCGGGAAGCGCTGGATCTCTATCAGAAACATAAAGCCGACCTGCTGATCATGGACCTGCTCATGCCGGAGGTCGATGGACTGGAAGCCACCCTGCAACTGACCCGCGAATACATGGACACGAAAATCATCGCAATGACCGGCGCCCAAGGTGACCGGAACTTTCTGGATATCGCGAAACTTTTCGGCGCTCATCGGACCTTCGAAAAGCCCTTCGACTTGAAAGAAATGCTGAACGCCGTGGAAGCGGAACTGGCCCAGAAGTAATCCGCACTCCCCTTCGCGCCCCAGGACTTCGCCCGAAAGCCGTTCACGAAGGAAAATCTGCTGGAAACCCCACCGTTGCTTCTGCAAGAATCGTCCGGTGCAGCGGACAGCCACAGCCAAACACCCGTGTTTCTAACCCCCACTCGCGCATGGCGTCTCTGGTGTGCCTGGAGCATCCTTATCGTGCTCGTAGGCATCCTCCCGTTGCATAACTTTGTCGGCCATGCGCATTGGCAATACATTCGCTGGGTGCCGACACCGGACCAGCTAAGTTCGCCGGCCGTCCTCCTGGATCTCGGCATCGATGCGGCGGCCAACATCCTCCTCTTCGTCCCATTCGGCCTGCTCTATACCCTGCGCGGATTGGACGGCAGATCCTTCTCGCCGGGCCTTCTGATGCTCATGGCCTTTACCCTCTCCTTCGGCATCGAGTACTACCAGGTCTATTGTCACAATCGCAGCACGTCGCTGCTGGACCTGCTGGATAACGTTCTCGGCGCCTATATCGGGATGAGAGCGGGAGTGTTCTATCTCAGGAAGAAAACGGGCGAAGTGATGGAACCCGCGACGTAAGCCTACTGCCATCCTGTCGGATCATACCCGCGCTCACGCAAACAACGATCCACGTAGTTGGTAAACGCCCCGCTCGGCGGCGATCGCCTGAACAAGCCGCGCAGAAACCCGGCCGTCGCGCCGCTGGCCGCGCCCACCATGGCCCCTCGTCCCGGATGGCCCAAGATGGCTCCGCCCACCGCACCGGCGGCCGATCCGATCGCTCCGCCTGCCACCGTGCCGGTTGCGACCTGGGCGGTTTTGCCTTCGCTAGGAGAGGCCCCGGCTTGCTCGGCTAAGGCCATGCAGTCTTTGATGTCGGAGTCAGCCGCATCGGGCCCGACCTGTCGATAGTGATCGTTGGGGTAGAGAATCGGCTTGGGCCCCGCACAACCGGCGAGCAGCAGACTCGCGGCACAGATGAGGATCGCTTGCTTCATGGCTCACAGGTCCTCTGTTCCACACGCACCGAAGCGGACAAGGTTGACCGGCTGCATCAACGAAAGCCTGATGCCAGCTGAGACTTAGATCCGTCCCCCCAGATCCTTCCGCTGCAACGTTCGCATCATCACCGAATCGTTATAAGCCACTTCGCTCAGGGCATCCAGGATATGCAGTCCTTTGCTCGCCGCCAATTCTTTGGCCTTCGTGTAGTTCTTCGCGCTGAAACGGGCGACTGCCGGCTGACCGTTGACGATCTGACAGGCGAGCACTTCTCCGCCGGCCACATCCATCGTGCCCCCCTCCTCCACGAGTTTCTTCGCCTGCGGCACCGTAATCTGGTGCAGCTGCGCAAACTCTTCCAGCCCGCCCGTCTCCACAAGGCGTCCGTCAGGCATGATGCAGAGCCGCTTGAAATGGGGAGACCAGTCTTTGCGGAAGTCGATGAACTTGATATCGCCGCCCTTCGCGACCGCACGGTCGAGGGTCCGGTAGTCGAGGCCGAGATTCTTTTTGGCCAGCTTGGTTTTTAATTCTTCGGGAAGCGTTCGATAGAACACCTCTGTCGCCGCCTCGATCAACGGCACGGCGCGCGACCGGGCTAATTGCTCCGCCTCGGCGAATTGCATCAGGTCGAGTACCCAGGTCTGTTTCGGCATGGCACCGCCGGCATCGATCCGGCAGGCAAACAGTCCACGCGTCAACAATCCGCCCACTTGGGGATACACATAGACACCACCCTCGGTCAGCAACTGCGTCATCCGGTCCAACGGCACGTCGTAACTCTCGGCTAGAATTTTCGCATGCGCTGCCAGATCTTCCGGCAGCGTCATCGCGCAGGCCGTGACGTTACCCGGCGCATCGAACTCCGAGTAATCTTCGATCACGTTATACAAAACCGGCGGCTTCGGCTTCTCGATCTTCTTCTTGATCTTAAACATAATGAGCTCGCTCCTCGTATCTCGTCGTTCGACTCTCGTTCAAAGCAGGTCCTGCGCAATCACTCATGCCGGAGGTGATGATAGGGAGGGAGCGTCATGAGCCGCTGGTCGTCCACCGGCCCACCGATCGTAAAATGATACAGCGATTGAATCGACAGGTCCTTGATGCCCACGACCTCATGTACCGGGTCGTCGAAAAAGCAGCCGATGCCGGTACCCCGCACTCCCGCTGCCTCCGCTTCCAGATAGAGCACCTGCCCGAGCAGGCCCGTTTCCCAGAACAGGCGTGGATACCACCAAGCCCCGCCCTGCCGCAAGCGGCCTTCGAACTCCGCCAGCATCCCGAGCGAAAAGGCACTCTCGCCGGCAATGCCCTGTTGGCAACTGACTTGCGCCGCCAGTCGTTGCGCGTTGCCCTGCAACAGCCAGAACAGGGGAAGATCTTCCGGACAACCGGGCGCGGGCGTCCATTCCAACTCAGGATTCATCGACTGCCGCAGAAACGGCAGCTTGTTCGGGTCACGCGCCAGCATATACAGCCCGGCCTCCAGCCCTTCGACGCGATGCACGAACAGCATGAGATGAATCGCCGGATCCCAAGGCAAGACATCCCACGGCATGGGACGCTGCAATTGCGGTCGCTCCGCGCGAGGCATCACACGCTGCAGGAGATGAAAGAATGTGGCGGCTGAAATAGCGGTGCGGCCATCGAAGGAAACGGCGCTGCGGCGCTGCCTGATGATCGCCGCTGCGTCGCTCGTCGGTTGTGAAGCCTGAAGCGTCCCGACTGGAACAATGGGGGTCCCGGCAAGCGAGACGATAGGGTGTTCCACAGCCGTCTTCCAGGAGGCCTCTGCCACCTGATCGATGACGTCCCAATGCACCCCATGCTCGCGACTCAGCTCATTGGCCTTCCCATACCAGGTACTACTTGCCCATTCCTTCACCACCTCAGGATCGAGGGACAGGGGGATCTGTTCCATGCGCTTCACGGACGACGCTTCACGCTTCACGCCTTCAGCCGGCCAGATCACCGCGAGGCAATCGGGATGTTCCGGCTCCACCCCGCTGAAATCGTCTACGCGGTGGGTTCCCAGTACCCTCGCGATCTGGTTCTGATCGGCTCCATCCAACAGCGCCACCCTCCAACCTAGTGTCGCCGCCGCGATACGCGCCGACCCGATCGCATGGCCGACATCGTGGTTGCAGTAGCGAAACGCCCGCTCGCCGTACTTCCAGGCTTCCCGCCAATGGACTGAGGTGAGACCGAACAGAAACGATCCTGGCGGAAAGGGAGCCAATAGACGCGAGATGGCGGCCGGCGAACAGTCAGCGCGTAACTCCACCCCATGCTCTCTCGGCGCATAGTGATACAGCCCCGGCTTCAGGTCGAGCCCCTCGGTCGGCGGCAGAAGGACGTAGCCCTCCGTCGGATGGAGATTGCCGGACGACGGATTGTTGCGCAACGCCCATTCAGACTCCCCGGCCTTTTTCCATGCCGACAGCCCGAGGGCCAGTTCGAAGAACCGTGAAATGGTGCGGTTCGTCAACGACTGCGCAGCAACGGCGCATGGTCGATAGATGGCAGTGTAGGAAGGCGACCGTGGTTCATCGTCCGGCTTCAGCAACGGCAAGCGGACCAGCTCTGCTCCGTCGAATCGTCGAAAGGGATTGGGTTGGTTCGCCCAGTCCAAATACCCCAATGACCGCGCATATCGATTGAAATGGTGTTTGGTTCGAACGTGGTAGGCAATCACACGATCGACCGGATCGGTTGAAAGCAGCTCAGTGGAAGTGGCGGCAGACGGTTGTTCAGGAGTCATGGCGGCAGTCTAACGAGCCGGAGGAAGGAAAGTAAACGCGGACCGCCTCAACCGAGCAGGCGGGCGATTCCGAAAGCGGCCGCGGCGGCCAGACCGCCGACCAGCACGGTTTGGAATCCGCCGCGCCACGGCGGCACACCGGTATACCCGCTCTTGACATACCCGAACACAAATAGGGCCACGGGAGTCACCGCCACCGACCACCAGAGCGCAGTGCGGATCTCGGAGACAACCATGTACGGCAGGAGCGGAATAAGTCCGCCGACCACATAGGACAGCGCGATCGTCCAGGCGCTGATCCGTGCGCGCGTGGGATCAGGCTCTTCGAGCCCCAGCTCGAACCGCATCATGAAATCCACCCACTGCGTCGGATTGGCCTGGAGTGTCTCGATCAACGGAGCAATCTGTTCATCGCGCAACCCATAGCCCCGAAAAATCTCGGACACTTCCTCGGCCTCCCGCTCCGGGATATGCTGCGTCTCCCGCAACTCGCGCAAGCGTTCAGACGCGTAATGTTCCAGATCCGTCTTCGCCGCGAGATACCCGCCCAACCCCATGGCAATCGAGCCGGCCGCGATCTCGGCTAATCCGGCTGTCACCACCAACCCGGATGACGCCACCGCGCCCGACAATCCGGCCGCCAACGCAAAGGGCACGGTCAACCCGTCGGCCATGCCGATGACAATATCGCGGACGGTCGCGGTGGCGGTGAAATGTTTTTCAATGTGAGGCGTCACGGGCATGGGCACCCACTTTCCGGGAACGCAGCACCGCTTATGCTTCTTGAATGCGCACAAACTCCCGCGCACTGCGCAAATCTTCCTGCGTGCAGAGTTTCAGTTCCAGCAGGAGGTGCTCCAACGCCGCCACCCTTGCCGCTACTTCAGGCAGCACCACGTCGATCCGTTCCACGAGATCTTGCAACCGGCGGGTCATCCCGGCCTCACCGCTTTTCGCGGCTGCGCCCTTCCGTTTCTGTCCGGCCGAACGATTGCGGCCCGACTGCCGTGGCACTTTCCTTTTGGGTGGCATAGGTCCCTCCTGGTTAGGCTGTTTGTGTACGCGCCTTCGTGGCGTCGGTCAAGCAAAGGATGTGGAGAAGGAGATCTCGCCGCACAGGACAACACCTCATGTGATCATTGAAGTTCAGAAATGGAGGGCTTGGCTAACGCATGGAACCGGGCGTGGCGGCCAGGCGGTTTGCAGCGGCTGCGAATCCCCTATCGATCACACATGAAACGGCCAGAAGGCAAGAGGAGAAAGGTGAACCGAATACTGGTTAAATCATTGCTTGAAGTTAACAGGGTGCGGCCTGCTGCGGGACTAGGCCCCGTGCCAATGGTCGGACAGTTTCCGGTTACAGGGGATCGACGAATTGGAGGGGAATATCAGGAGCAGGGTCCGTATCCGCCGACGAGCCGTCTCAAACCTGGAGCGCATCGCCGGCGGTGAGATCGCGTCGCTGCCTGAAGTCAGGCGGCCAGAGCTACAGGACTGAACAGTTTCACCGTCTCCTGAAGTTGCTCCTGCGCCTCGTTCAGTAATGCCGGCCACTCACTCACATCGAATCGGGTGGACTGCAATGCGGCCGCATGAAACGACAACTCCTTCGGCGCAACGGAGGGATGCAATTCATTGTGGTCGGCAACCACCCCCGCGAGGTGCACGATCGAAGGGTGAAGCGCGTACTCGCCTGCCTCGTCGGGACAGAGCTGGTGGCGGATGGCCTGTTCGATTTGAAGCGGCATCCCCCAGGAATGAATCAACTCGGCGCCCACTTCCGTAAAATCGCACCCGAAGTTGGACTGCTCGACTTCCGCAAGCGGGCTCCCCAGGTTGCCCGCCTCGATAAGCGCCGACTGCGCGCGCTCGGGAATGGTCTGATACAAGACCAGATGCCCGATGTCTCGCAGCAACCCCTCGATAAAAAACCGCTCGCTGTCATCGATGCCGCAGACTTTGGCGATTTTTCCGGCCATCAAGGCGCAGAGGACGCTCTTACGCCAATAGGCCGACAAATCCATGATCTGCACCGTCATACCGCTGAAACTACGACCGATGGTCGTGGCCGTCACCAAATCGCGGATCGCTTGCATCCCGAGCAGGTTCACCGCGCGGGTCACCGTGTCCACCTGCTTGGGAACGCCATACAGCGGGCTGTTCACAATCTTCAGGACGCGCGCAGAGATGGCCGGGTCCATCTTGAGGACCTTCGCCAAATCATCCATCGTCGAGTCCGGGTTGTCCACCACATCGCGAACTCGATAGTAGATCTCAGGGAGGGTGAAAACGTTGGAGCAGGATTGGACGAGTTCTTGCGCCGATGCCATGATAGACGATCCTCCTTCGTGCGCGTTGCGCGTGCGCCCTGTACAGGGGGCCCCGGCTATCTTTATCGGTTGCGGCCTGTGTTTTCTGAAGGGCCAAGAGATCAGGGGTTTATATGAGGCAGGGAGGGGGCCGGTTGTGATCGTCTTGCTTGGTGCCGCAATGAGGTGGACAGGCGTCGGGACATTCTGTAATTTATGATGGCAATTGATGGCCCAAACAGCCCCTTGCACGCATATATCAAAGCCAGAACCAATCTATTTGTTCACCTCATGAGAATTGTCAGTTGGAATTGCAACGGTGCACTTCGCAAAAAGCTCCCACAACTTCTCACTCTCAATGCCGACATCTACATCGTCCAAGAATGTGAAAAGCCAGAAGGTTCGATTGATAGTTCATACAAGAGTTGGGCAAAGGGTTCATTGTGGGTTGGTAGCAACAAACACAGGGGGCTGGGAGTATTTTCAAGCAATGCGCCTCTGGCCATGCTCGACTGGGATGGCAACGGACTTGAGTCATTTGTTCCGTTCACCATCGACAACAAGATCACGGCATTGGCGGTTTGGACGCGTCACGCAAATTCGCCGACCTTCCGCTACATCGGTCAATTGTGGAAATACCTTCAGGTCCACAAAACAAGAATTGAGAACCGCAACATGCTCATCTGCGGAGACTTCAACAGCAACGCACGCTGGGACGTCTGGGATCGGTGGTGGAACCACAGTGATGTCGTCAGGGAGCTCTCCTCGATCGGTTTAGAGAGTGTGTATCACCACCGGACCGGCGAGCAGCAGGGAAAGGAATCACAACCCACGTTCTTTATGCATCGTAAGCTTGCTCGTCCCTATCACATTGACTATGCGTTTGCTTCCAAGGATCTGCTTCAATCCTCCGAAATTTCAGTGGGCAGGGCCGATGACTGGCTAATATTCAGTGATCACATGCCCATAGTGTTCGATATCGCTGGTGTCTAACTTACGATTCACATCGATAGGTGCACCGAAAGCAGTCCCGCTAGACGCTCGCCTAAGGATAACCGACAGAACAAAAGAACCAGCCAACAACTCTCAACTTCTCTCCGCTGCCGTTCAGGCAAAAGCCGGCGCGTTGCCCGGCTTCCACTTGATGCTGCAGCCGACGCTAGGCTTTTGATCGGGATTCACCGGCGTTCCGCCCATCACGGCATCGATCGCGGCGCGCAGGTCCCGACCGGTGACCGGCCTATTGTTGCCGGGGCGCGAGTCGTCCAATTGGCCTCGATACACCAGCCGACGCTGCCGATCGAACAGGAACAAGTCCGGCGTGCAGACAGCCCGGTAGGCTTTCGCCACCTCCTGGGTGTCATCGCAGCAGAATGGAAAGGTCAAGGCGAGCCGCTCGGCCATCTCCTTCAGGCGCGGAGGCGCATCGTCCGGATAGGACTTCGCATCGTTGCTGCTGATTGCGATGATCCCAAGCCCGGTATCTCTATAGTCTCGCCCGATCCTGGCGATCTCCTGCTCCACGTGCACCACATAGGGGCAGTGGCGGCAGATGAACATCACCAGCAAGGCCGATGAACCGGCGAAGGAGTCGAGCTGATACACCTCACCGGTCACCACATCGCGCAACGTAAACGGCGGCGCACTGGTGCCCAACGACAGCATGAACGACTCAACGGCCATATCCACCTCACCCTATTCGGCAGCGCACGGTTTGAACCCTTCGCCTCACCGCCTGCTCACTCTACAAGTCCCGCGCCGGCGACTCAAGCGCGAGACCTCATTGACCTGCTTTTCACTCCCCGCGTATGCTGGGGTCTGGCAGGCCTGTATCTTCACGACAGGCGCCACGCACAGACGATCCACGGCCCACGCTTCAAGAAAGAACCAGTTATGCAATTCGATGCCGCTCTGGCCGCACAAGATACGCTCCGGGAATCAGAAGCCGAGCTCGGTGCCGATTGGGACCAGGCCATTGAGCTTGAACAGACCTTCTCGTCCAATGCCGGTTCCACTGCCCGCGAGGCCTATGAACAATTGCTCGCGTTGGCCGGTCGCCACCCCGACGCACATCGTTTCCAGGCCTTCTGTATCTACATCACCTGGCAACAGGTCACAGAGGAGACGATCGCCCGTCACTTTCACACCGGCATGACGCTCTCCGAGGCCTATCTCGCCTCACCGGAGGGAAAGGATCCGCGCCATCTTGCCGCTGTTGCCGAATTGCTCGACTCATTTCGCGCCGGTTTGGGCCTGGACGAAGAAGACGACATCGTGGTGGAATTTCGTAAAGACACGCCGAAAGGCGGCGACTGACCCAAGCCGTGAAACGTCACTCGTGAAGCGTGAAGCGTTTCAAAAACGAGATACAAGCGACGAGAGACGAACGACGGTTCCAAGACATGGCTGAAAACGACAAACACCGCGCACGCATTTTCCTCCATCGTGGCGATCTCATCCAGGCACGCGCCGCCTGGGAGGCGGCCGTCAAGGACGACCGCCTGACCGGGACCCAGCGTGAACTCTCGAACAGCCTCGGCAACCTCGGCAACACCTATGCTCTGGCCGGCGATTTGGAGAAGGCCGACGCCTGTTACAAAGAAGTGCTGGTGATCCAGCGTGGCGAACAGGATCCCCACGCCATCGCCCATACACTCGTCAATCTCGGCAACCTCTACATCGGCGCCGACCGACCGGAGAAGGCCCGCCCTTACTATCTGGAAGCGCTCGATTTACTCAAGCCGCTCAACGACCATCGCGCGCTCGGCATCCTGTACCACAACCTGGCCATGGAAGAGGCCCGGCAGCACCAATGGGATGAGTCCGTCCGGTTGTTCACCCAGGCGCTGGAATCCCACCGGGTGGTCGGCAACGAAGAAGGCCTGGCCGGCACGTACAGTCAGCTGGGAAAAACCTTCCTCGACAGTGGCCGCACGGTAGAGGCCGAACGATGTTTCAACAATGCCTCCGAACATTTCATTAAGCTCGGCAATCCGGCCGGCGAAGCGGCGGTCCTCCGTGAACTGGCCAATCTCTATGAACAACGACAGGATACGGTCGCGGCCATCCGCTGCGTGGAACGGCTGCACCATCTGGCGCTGGGAACCGGACGCGCGCCCGCAGCCGCCGACCGCGAACGGCTCGCCCGACTCCGGGCCGCCCGTAGCTGAACGAACAACGGTGATGGTAGAATCCCGCGTCACCAGACCAGCCAATCACGCTTCACAAGGAGCCTCATGGATATCAGCGCGTTTCGCCAAATGGTTGAGAAAAACCCGAAAGGATTTCTGGGTCGCTACGGCCTAGGCAATAAGATTTTGCAAGAAGGCGGCAGCGTCGAGGAGGCCGCCGAGCACCTCACGGTCGCCACCCAATTGGATCCGACGCATGTCGCGTCTCACCTCGCCCTCGGACGCGCCCTAGTCACACTGGGCAAGAAGGAAGAGGCCAAACCCGTCCTGAAAGCCGGGATCGACGCAGCCGTTTCGGGGCGATCCAACGGCGGAGTGGATCTGGTGCCGGAACTGCAACAACTCTTGAGAACGCTCGGATAAGCCGGTTGGAGGATCTATGAACCTTGACGCAGCCAGGCAACGGATCGAATCTGCGATCACACAATACGGCCAGCATGCCGCCATGGCCATCGAACTGGTCATCAATGAAGTGCGCTCCGACATGGGACGGGACGCCGTGAACGAATTGATCGACGAGTTCGACCTCGAACTCATGTACAACATCGCCCCGATGGAATCCGACTACTCGAACAGCTGAGCCCGGATGGGGATGTTACACACAGCCCTCGCAGGGTGCTCACAAAGCCCATCCAACGAGGTCGCAGACGCGAAAGCCCCGGAGACGTACGTTCAGAGGTACGTTGAGGAGGATTCCGAGTCGAGAACGACGCTGGGGGTCTTTTTCAGCAGCCTGCCATGCCGCTGATCTGGTGTTCCATCTCAGGCCACGGCTACGGCCACGCGGCGCAAGTGGTACCGGTACTGAACGCGTTGGGACGGTTGGTTCCGGATCTTCACGCCATTTTGCGGACAACGGTCCCCGCCGGCTTCTTCGAACCTCGTCTCGACATTCCCTGGCAACTCAATGTCGGACAGCAGGATGTCGGCTGCATCCAGGACGGCCCCCTGAAGATCGATGTCTCTCGCACCTGGGCCGCCCACGCTGTGCTCCACCGCGATTGGCAGCAGAAAATTGAGACTGAAGCCGCGCTCATCCGCAGCGCCGGACCCGCCTGTGTCCTTTCCGATATCTCTCATCTCGGCATTGCCGCCGGCGCGGCTACGGGCATTCCGACCATCGGCCTCTGCTCCTTGTCTTGGGATCTGGTCCTGGAACCGTTCGCAGATCCCGCCCAACGTGAACAGGCCACCATCCTTCGCCAGATCCGCGAGGCCTATGCCAAGGCCGACTGCTTCCTGCGTGTGGCGCCGGCTCTTGCGGTCACCGCGTTTCGTTCTGTCCACGAAATCGGCCCCATCGCGGAACCGGCCGTCCCTCAACCCGCGGCGCTCCGTAAGGCCATCGGCGCCGGACAGTCGGAACGGGTCGTGCTGGTCGGGTTCGGCGGCATCGCCCTGCGCGCGTTTCCCGTCGAACACATGGAGGCGATGGACGGCTTTCGCTTCGTTGTGGATGGCGCCGTGCCGAATGGACTGACTCGCGTCCTGTCGCTGGCCTCCCTGGGCATGACATTTAAAGCGGTCATGGCGTCCGTAGACATGATCCTCACAAAGCCAGGGTACGGCACGATCGTGGAAGCCGTGGCGCTCGGAATCCCCGTCGTCTATGTGCGACGATACAATTTCCCCGACGAGCCGCCCCTGGTCGATCACCTGCATCGATATGGTCGCGGTGCAGAGCTCCCACTTGCTGATTTTCTCCAGGGACGATGGAACGCGGCCATAGAACTAGCCTTCGCCCGCCCCGTTTCATCGACGCCGCCTCCCCTGTCCGGAGCACAGGACGCCGCGCACATTCTGAAGGAGTACGTATGAAATCGCTCCGGCCGGCCGTTCGCGACACTCCTGTCGAGCGCCGATAAAGACGGTCATGATGCCGTGAAGCGCGGCCCCCCTCCTGCCGACGGATTCTCACATCCGATTAGTCGTTTTTCACGTAGAGTGTTATAGTGTGCCCTATTCCGATCCGGAGAATTGCGCCCGCGCCCAGGCCCACTGCATGGAAGCTGCCTCCCGACAAGCTGCATCGACGATCGACCCCAAACTCCTGGCCCGTGTGGCCAAGGGCGATCAACAGGCATTCGGCCAACTCTACGATCAATCGAGCACCCTGCTCTTTACCCTCGCGTACCGCATTTTGAATGACCGCGATGAGGCCGCGGAGTTACTTCAGGAGGTCTACCTGGAGGTATGGCGCAAGATCGCCAAATACGATGTCGGCCGTGGAACCCCGATCGCCTGGCTGGTGACCCTCACCCGCAGTCGAGCCATCGACCGGCTCCGTGCACGAGCATCACGCGGGCAACATGTCGTCGCCGATTCGTTCGAACATCCCCTGGTTTCGCGCACACCCGACGTCAGCCCGAATCCGTACGAAGCCCGGGAGGATACCGAACTGCGTCAGATGATGGCGAAAGCCATTCTGGAGTTGCCGCTGCCGCAACAACAGGCCATCGAGATGGCGTTTTACCAGGGCCTGACTCATACGGAGATTGCCGCCAAGCTGAACCAGCCGCTGGGGACGGTGAAAACGCGCATCAAGCTGGCGATGGCCAAGCTCCGCGCGTCATTGCAGCAGACATTGCCGCAGGGTGACGGGGTATGACACACGAGGAACTGGAAGACGCGGTCCCCCTGTACGCGATCGGCGCCCTCGAACGGTCGGAGCGACAGGCCATCGAAGCGCACCTGTTATCGGGATGCGCGGCCTGCCATGCCGCCCTCAAGGACTATCAAACCGTGGCGTCCCTGCTGCCGTTCGGGCTTACCCCGGCGACACCTCCGAATACGCTCAAAGCCAAAATCATGATGGCGCCGATGCCGATCGCGAGTGCGGTGGAAGCGGAGCAGGCCGGCCCGAAGTCGAGCCTGGAACCGGGCGAATGGATGAACCACCTGTTCCCGCCCATCGCGCCGGCCCGCTCGCTGCCGTTCCGTCTGGCAATGGGATTTGCCGCGGCCGTCCTGATTGTGGGGGGCGGGTATCTCGCGTGGTTGTCCTACACGCAAACCTCTCAGCGTTCGGGTGAGATTCAACAACTGCAAGCCGCCGTGCAGCAGGAGACCGCCCGCGTGGCCGGCCTGCAGTCTGAGTTGCAACAGCGTGAACAGACCATCGGCACGCTCAAGTCGGAGATCGACCAACGGGCCACAGAGGTCGCGGAACTCCGCGATCAATTGCTGCAGCGGGAAGCGGAGCTGGACGACGCGCACTCCCAGCTGACCCAGAACGAATCCTCCCTGCAACGCCTGGCCAGGCAGAACGAGGAATTTGCCGGACTGTTCAAGAACCCTTCTTCAAAAGTCGTGTCGCTGGCCGGGTCCGACATGGCCAAATCGGCAGGCGCCTTCCTGCTATTCGATCCGGCAACCAAGAAAGCCTGGCTCTATGCATACAATCTGCCGGCCTTACCAAGCGGCAAGGTGTACCAGCTCTGGGCCATCGACGACAAACCGGTGAGCGCAGGCGTCTTCGGACTCGATGCGGGTTTGAAAGCCCGTATGCTCATCAGGAATATGACCGAGTTTGCGCGGATGAAAAAATTCGCCGTGACCGTGGAACCGGACGGCGGACGCCCGGAGCCTACGGGCGCGATTTATTTGATCGGGCAGATCTGACCGGCCGGTAACTCCACCTTCCGCTTGCGCCTCCTCTCCCGGTGCCATTCCACACAAAGAACGTGCTAGCATGCAGGTGCCTCGACGACTCCAGTAGCGTTCAGTTTCTGACAGGATTCATCCGACGACACAATGCTCCCCCTCGACGATCCCGATACCCGCTTCATGCAACAAGCCCTGACACTCGCGCGTTCTGCGCCGCTGATCGGCGAAGTGCCGATCGCCGCGCTACTGGTGCATGAGGGCATCGTGATTGCTCAAGCCCATAATCTCAGGGAAACCAGGCAGGACCCAACGGCTCATGCAGAAGTGATCGTGATTCAAGACGCAGCACGGCATATGGGGAGCTGGCGACTCATCAACACCACCCTCTATGTCACGCTGGAACCCTGCACGATGTGTATCGGCGCCATCGTACTCGCTCGCATACCACGGCTGGTCTTCGCGGCCACCGATCCCAAAGCCGGTGCCTGCGGATCCATCATGAATATTCCCCCTGAGCCGCGACTGAACCACCGCGTGGAGGTCGTCGGAGGAGTCTGTGCTGAAGAGAGTCAGGCGTTGTTACAGGACTTCTTTCAACAGCTGAGAAAAGATGCAGCCCGGCGGGAGACCACCTAACGAAACAGATCTGTACTCGAATCCCACAGTCGAACCTGGCAGGCCGGCCCTTCAACGGCGAGTGCTCCGGATACGTCATCGGCCAGCGAGAGCGACTGCACGTGCCAGTTCGTATCGAGGGCTCCGCAGTCGGTCATCCGCACGTGAGCGAGCGGCGACCCGTCATCGAACAAGATTTCGAATCGATCCAGCCCGAGAGACAACCCGACCCCACGCCCTTTGAGATAGGCCTCCTTCGCCGTCCAGTAGCGATAGAACAGTGCCAGCTGCGCATCCTGCTGAGCCTGAGTGATCTGCCCTGACTCCTCGGACGAAAAAAATCGCTGCGCGAGCTTGAGCGCATCCACGTCTGGCCTGTGCACCTCGACATCCACACCGACGGCGAGCCCCGCCGCCACGGCCATCACGGCATATTCCCCTGAATGAGAGAGGCTGAACTGAATGTCCTGGCCGGCACAGGAGCGACCGGTCAGAGCCGGCTTCCCATGGGCTCCGGTAGCAAACTCAATCTGCCTGGCTTCTCTGTCGACGTAGCGGGCCAGAATAACGCGCAGCAGCCCGTGCGACAGGATGAACCGGCGGCGATCCCGCTCGAAGGCAAATCGGGCCGCGCGGGCCTCTTCATCACGCGAGAGCAGAGCGGCAAGAGCGTCGCGTTGCTCCTCATGTCGGGCAAGACGGCAGAACCAGACATGCACATCCTGCCGGCTCAGAGCGGGCAACGGCGAAGAATCTCTGGAGGGAATCGACAATCCGGACATGGGTTGAGACACGCGAGGCGCAGACCCTGCGTTATGCCGAGGAGCGGATCACCGGCTTCAGCATCGGGGGCGTTCGATTCGAACCCGTTGAGGCAGCCCGGTTCGGAGTTTCCAGAATCTTGCCTTCGTCGAGTTTTAGCACACGGTCGCCCACATGGAAATACCGGTCGTCATGGGTGACCACGATGACACCTTTTCCTCGCGCCCGCAACTCCGGCAAGAGCTCACCGTAAAAGACGTCCTTGTACTGAGGATCCTGATCGGCCGCCCATTCGTCGAAGACATAAAACGGACGATCTTCCAACATGGCCGTGACGAGAGCCAGGCGCTTTCGTTGGCCCTGCGACACATTGATGGTCGAGTACTCGCCATCTTGGATCGTGACCTTGTGCTGGATCCGGAGCGTTTTCAACCAGCCGTCGGCCTGACTCTCAATCAATGCGGGATCGAGCCCCAACAGTTTCTTGAACAGATAGAAATCGGAGAACACCGCCGCAAAATGCTGCCGGTACCAGTCCTGGTTCGCGGGCGTGATCGCCTCGCCGTTCAGCCTGACTGCTCCCTGTTGCGGAAGATACAACCCGGTGAGCACTTTCACAAAGGTCGACTTCCCGCTGCCGTTCCCCCCGATGATAAACACCAGTTCGCCGGTCCTGATCGTCACATCCAGCGGTCCAAGGCTGAACGACCGCTCATCTTCACCTTTCGGGTCATACGAAAAACTCGCCTGTGAGAACTCCAGACATTGCGTGCCGTGCGTCACCGGGCGCTCCGCGCCGCCCTCGCGACGGCCTTCATCCAATGCCAGTCCCAGCGATTCGATCTTCTCCAGCGCCACCTGCCCCCGACTCAAGGTGGGCACCATCCCGAGCAACCCCCACATCGGACCGATCATGTAGAGCATCGCGAACGCATATCCTGTCAGAGACTCCCCCGACAACGACAACAATCTGGGAAAGAGCAGGAGAATAACCCCGATCAGTCCGTAGAACAGCACCTGCGTCCAGGAATCGGTGGTGAGGTATTGCTTCGTCGTCACCAGATTGTGGTGGCGGAGCGCTTCGGCAGCTTGCCGGATATCCGAATCGACGAACGTTTCTCGACGCCCGCGATGCAACATCAACTCCTTCATACCATCCGTCAGACTGCGAAAATGCTCGAAGAGGACCCCTTTCGAATCGCGCACCGCCAGCGACGACCGGAGCACCCGGTTATACAGCTGCCGGTACCCGAGCAGTCCCAACACGGCCAGTAGGACCACGCCGAGAAACGCCTGCCACGAGAGCCACGCAAGGTAGAGGGAGCAGCCGGCAAGGATCGCGACATTGATCGCCAAGCCCGGCAACCCGTTCACCGCCCAGGCCATGGCATTCGTGTCATCCGTCAGCGTGGCCAGAATTTCATGCGCACCGCGACGTTCCAACGTTCGATAGGGCGCCCGCACCACTTTCCAACAAAGATCCATCCCGAGATTCAGGATCGTTTTTTGCGCGAAGGTCACGAGCAACAGTTGGGAGAGGTAGTTCGACACGACCTTCAGTACCGCCAAACCGATGAAGGCTGCGGCAAACAGCTCAGAGGTCGCTCCGGCGCCGTTGATGAGTTTGTTGATGACGGCGAGCAGGCCCACACTGGACAGCCCGGCCAACAAACCGGTCAGCACCATCAGCACCATCATGCTTCGTGCGTCGCGGAGCAAGAACAGGAGAAACCGATACATTTTCATCATGGTGAGGAGGCTTTCATGTTGCCGAACCTAGGCGGCTTTTGAGGAAGGCCCCTTGCCCTGATCATCCGATTTGTTCTGGAGCGTCGCCCACGCTTCCTGCCAAAACGACTTCAGATGGTGCGCCAACTCCTGCACATGCGGCGCGACAAATAACCGCCCCGAATCTTCGGCCGGCAGATAAATCGTCCGGCTCATGCCCCTCGCGGATTCGCCGAAGACCAACCGCGTATCATCGCTGGAGTTCGTCAGCGGATGTTTGGAAGCAATCACATTCAACACCGGCCCGCGGAACGGTTTCAAATCGTACCGCGCCACGGCATGGAAGGTGGCATACGTCACCTGATCCTTGTAGAGAAACTCATCTTGATGCTCAGCCGCTTCGGTATGGTGCATGAGATTCCAAATCCGTTTCAACTTTCCTCTCCAGAAGGAGGGCCACTCCTGGATCGGCAGTCTCCGCATAAGACGCAGGTACGTCGTGATCTTCATCCACACAAACAGGATCGGCCAGAGCAAATAAGGAGGCCGAGTCCAATGCGTCAGGTAGGACCGTGGATGCCAGGATTCCATGACAGCCAGAATCACCTGCTCTCCCTGCGCCATGAGCTGTTGAGCGATCTCATAGGCCGCCAGCCCCCCCGTGCAGGTTCCACCGATGAGGTACGGTCCCTGCGGTTGAACCGACCGTATTTCTTCGATGTAATGCGCGGCCATCTCCTCCACGCGCATGAACGGCTTTTCTTTCCCGTCGAGGCCGCGAGCTTGCAGTCCATAAAACGGTTGGGTATCCCCCAGCAACTTGGCCAGGCGGGCAAATACGAGCACATTGCCGCCGACCCCCGGAACCGCAAAGAAGGGAGAATTTTTTCCCTCCGGTTGAATCGCGACCAAAGACCGCCAGCGCACGGTGCACCCTTCGTCGGCCAGAACATCCGCCAATTGCTCGATCGTGGGCGTCTGAAAGAGCACCGCCATCGGCAGGCGTATGCCGAAGGTCTGTTCGATGGCGCTGAACATCCGGAGCGCCAGCAGGGAATAACCGCCCAACGCGAAGAAGTTGTCGCGCACGCCGATGGGCGTGATTCCCAGGACCTGCTCCCAGATAGCCACCAACTGCAATTCAACCCGATTCCTGGGCTCGATCGGCTGGGCGCTGTCATGCACCGGCTCCGCCACCGGCGCGGGCAAGGCGCCACGATCTACCTTTCCATTCGGCGTGAGAGGGAATTCGTTGAGCGGCACAATCGCCGCCGGCACCATATAATCCGGGACCATGTCTCGCAGGGCCCGTCGAAGCGCCTGCGGATCGCAACTGCGCCCTTCTCTCGCCACCACATAAGCAACCAGCCGCTTGTCTCCCGGGGCATCTTCCCGCACGATGACCACCGCCTGCTTCACCGCCGGATCGCCCGCCAGGACCGCCTCGATTTCACCGAGTTCGATCCGGAACCCGCGCAGTTTGACCTGATAATCGATGCGCCCGATATAATCCAGTCGTCCGTCAGGCAGCCATTTGACCTGGTCACCCGTCCGGTAGAGCCGCTCGCCCGCCCGGAACGGATTGGAGACGAATCGCTCCGCCGTCAGCTGAGGCGCGCCCCGGTATCCGCGCGCAAGCCCCATCCCGCCGATATACAGTTCACCCGGGATTCCCACCGGGACCGGCTCCCGGTTCAGATCCAACACATAGACCTGAGTATTCGCGATCGGCCGCCCGAGAGAAATCGTGCGTTCAGCAGTACGCACCCGCTCTAACGTCGACCAAATGGTCGTCTCCGTCGGTCCGTACACATTCCAGACAGACCCTGCTCTTGTGAGCAGTTCCTGCGCTAACTCTCGCGGCAGCGCTTCTCCGCCACACAAGACTTTGACGCCTCGCCCGCCCTTCCAGCCGAACTGGAGCACCATTCGCCAGGTTGCGGGGGTTGCCTGCATGACCGTGCTGGTCCCTTGATCGAGCTCACGCTGTAACCAGGCCCCGTCCATCGCCTGTTCACGATTGGCCAGCACAATGCGGGCACCGACCAACAGCGGGAGATAGAGCTCCAGCCCGGCGATATCGAATGACAACGGAGTCAAGGCTACCAGCACATCACGATTGCTCAATCCCGGCTCTCGCTGCATGGAGCGGAGGAAATTCACCAGGGCGCGATGTTCAATTTCGACACCCTTCGGCTGACCGGTCGATCCAGAGGTGAATAGGACATAGACGAGATGCTCGGGTTTCGCGAGGGGTGCAGGATCCTTCTCCGAATACCGCGTCAGCAACTCCGCCTCCCCGTCCAGGCAGACCACCCGAAGCTGGTGCTGAGGAAGCCCGCCAAGAAGCTTGGAGTCTGTCACGACCACCGCCGCATGGCTGGCTTCGATCATGGCCGCCAACCGGCGGATCGGTAATCCGGGAACCAACGGCAGGTACGCGCCACCGGCCTTCATGACCGCCAGAAGACTGATGAGCAATTCGGGAGACCGTTCGAGGAACACCGGCACCACCACATCCGGGCCCACGCCCTGTTCACGCAGGTGATGCGCCAGCCGATTCGCGCGACGGTTCAGTTCCGCATAGGACAATTCAGCGCCTTGAAACACCACGGCGATCGCATCCGGAGTCCGGCCGACCTGCGCTTCAAATAGTTGCGGAAAACAGGTTTCGCAATCGACGGGCTTCTCCGTCGCATTCCATTCACGCAGAATCCGATGTTGTTCCTGTTCCGCGAGGATCGTCACGCGTCCGACCTTCTCTTCCGGATGCTCCGCGATGACCTCCATGAATTGACGGTACTCCGCCAGCCAACGTTCGGCGGAGGTGCGATCGAACAGGTCCGTATTGAACTCCAGATAGGCTTTCCGCGAAGCCAACGGGTCGATCGACAGGCCGAGATCGAGCTGCGCCGCCCCTCGACTGACTTCATAGGGAGTCCACGACAGATGCTGAAACTCCGTCCTGGCGAAGGGAGTATTGGCGAAGTTGAACAAGACCTGCACCAGGGGCAACCCGCCCTGGCTGCGATCCGGGCGCAGCTCTTCGACGAGCTTCTCGAACGGGATGTCCTGGTGCGCATAGGCATCGAGGGACAGATCTCTCACCTTGCGCAGTAGTTCGCGGAAGGTCAGTTCCCCCGTGACATCCGTGCGCAACACCAGCGTATTCACGAACGTGCCGACTAGTTCCTCAATCTCCAGCCGATGACGGTTCGCGATCGGTGTGCCGATCACCAGATCGCGCTGCTGCGTGAGGCGATGCAGGAGGCCGAAGAATCCGGCTAGGAACACCATGTACAACGTGACGCCTTCACGCACGCTGAGCTGTTTCAGGCGATTCACAAGCGCCCAGGACAGGTCGAGGGAGACCTGATCGCCCTTGAACGAATGGACGGGCAATCGCGGCCGATCAGACGGCAAGGCGAGCACCGGCAGATCCGTGAGTTTGGATTTCCAATGCGCGAGTTGCTCAGCCAGCACCGAACCGGTCAACCATGTCCGTTGCCACTGGGCAAAATCGGCATACTGGATCGCGAGGTCCGGTTGAATCGCGACGGGTTTCCCCGCGCAGAACGCGTTGTAGCACTTCACCAGTTCACGGGCGATCACGCCGTACGACCATTGGTCAGAGATGATGTGGTGCGTACTGACCACCAACACATGATCCTCTTCGCCCAATTGAACCAGCAGAATACGCAGCAACGGTCCCTGCCCGAGGTCGAATGGACGGCGCGCCTCCGCGGTGGCCAATTCCAACCCCCTCGCCTCGCGCATCTCACGAGGCAACCCGCGCAGATCTTCTTCCACCCAGAGCGGATCCAACGAGGCGTGAATGATCTGACGCGCTTGACCATCCACCGTGGCAAACGTCGTCCGGAGCGCATCGTGGCGGCGCACAAGCTCCGCCAGACCCCAACGCAACGCCGCCCGATTGAGCGGACCATGCAAGCGCACGCTGGCCGGAATGTTGTAGGCGGAGCCGCTCGGCGACAACTGATAGAGAAACCACATCCGTTCCTGCGCAAACGACAGCGGCAACGGCGTTCCACGCGCCGCCTTGGTCATCGCTTGTCTGTCCCGCTCCGATTGCTGCTTTCCGGCTTCCTGAGAGCGTGTGATCACCTCGGCCAGTGTCGCAATGGTCGGTCGTTCGAAGACTTGTCGTAGAGGCAGGACGACCCGGAACAGGGCTTGGACTCTGGACACCAGCTGTGTCGCCAGCAGCGAATGGCCTCCCAGTTCGAAGAAATTGTCATGCACGCCGACATCCTTCACGTGGAGGATGTCCCCCCAGATGTCGGCCAGCACCTGCTCGGTGGGCGTCCGCGGCGCGAGAAACTCAGACGTGAGATCGACCTTGCTCGCGCGACTGTCCGTCGCGACACGGAGCGCAACACGATCCACCTTGCCGTTGACGGTCAGGGGCAGCGTCTCCATCTCGACGAAAGCTGAAGGAATCATGTGCGCGGGCAACTGGCTCCGCAGCTGTTCGCGCAACTGCACCAGTCCCAGCCGGTTCTGTGGACGAGGGACCATGAAGGCGACGATCCGCTTATCACCCGGCTGATCTTCCCGCACCTCGACGACCGCGCGCTCCAGGTCCGGGTGCCGGTTCAGCACCGCCTCGATCTCTTCCAGTTCAATCCGATAGCCGCGAATCTTGACCTGGCGATCCACACGGCCGCGATAGTCGAGCTGCCCGTCCGGTCGCCAGCGCACGAGGTCGCCGGTGCGATACAGACGGGCCCCCGGAAGGCTTGAGAACGGATCGGGAATAAATTTCGTATCAGTAAGCTCGGGTCGGCCACGATAGCCTCGCGCCACCCCCACGCCGCCGACATAGAGTTCTCCGGGCACGCCCACCGGAACCGGACGACGATGCCGATCCAACACATAGACGGAAGACTGAGAAATCACACGCCCGATCGGCACGTCCTCGCGCAACTCTTCCTGCAACCCGAGGCCTGTGAGATCCGACCAGGTAACGGCGACCGTCGTTTCCGTCGGCCCGTAGGTATTCAGCAATCGAACCGTACGACCAACCAATCTAGCCCACCGCTGCACGATTTGGGGAAGGACACGTTCGCCACCGATGATCACCGTCTTCACCGAATCCGGGAAGGCGAGTTGCTCCAACTCCATCCGGGTGACGACTTCATGCCAGTACGCCGTCGGCAAATCCAAGAGCGTCAACTGCCAGTCCCGGCATCGATCCAAGAAGCCCGACACCGAATCGATCATCATCTGAGTGCGCAACACCAGCGTCGCACCCGTCGTGAGGCAGGGAAACATTTCTTCGGCGGCGGTGTCGAAACTCATCGACGCGAATTGCAGCACCCGGTCGCGCGAGTGGACACCCGCGATCTCCGTGATCGCTCGCACATAGTTGGCGATCGATCGATGTTCGATCATCACCCCCTTGGGCTGGCCGGTGGAACCGGAGGTATAAATCACATAGGCCAGATTTTCCGGAGCGTCCGCACCTTCGATGGCATCGTCCGGGAAGCGGGCGATTTGGTCCCATTCGGAATCGAGACAGATCGTATGCGGGTTCGTCGCAGGCAGCCGGGCGAGTTGATCCTGTTGCGTCACCAACACCCGGACCTGGCTATCTCGCAGCATATATTCCAAGCGGTCGGTCGGATAATCGGCATCCAGGGGCAGGTACGCCCCGCCCGATTTGAGAATGCCGAGCATGCCGACGATCAAGTTGAGCGATCGTTCCAGGCAGAGGCCGACGACCATACCGGGGGCGACGCCCCGCCGGCGGAGGTAATGGGCCACACGGTTCGCGCGCGCGTTCAACTCCCGATAGGTCAATTCCCGGTCGCCCTGTCGAACCGCGATCGCATCAGGGGTGTGCGACACCTGTGCTTCGATCAGGCGATGGAGGCACTCTGCCGGCTCCTGCGGTT
The DNA here is from genome assembly GCA_000196815.1 of Nitrospira defluvii. Lineage (GTDB taxonomy): Bacteria > Nitrospirota > Nitrospiria > Nitrospirales > Nitrospiraceae > Nitrospira_A > Nitrospira_A defluvii_A. Next base: position 1,649,036 of record FP929003.1, on the reverse strand, counting down.
CCGGAGACTGTCCCCACATCAGGACCGTCTCGCGACACTCCGCCTCGGACATGAGCGGCAGTGACCCGATCGGCGCTGCGGGGTCGGCGACAAGCCCCTCCAGCACGCGGACAAAATGCTGCTGCATCCGTGCTACCCGGTCGGGCGCAAACAGCTCGTCTTTGTATTCGAAGTAACCGGTTACGCCTTGCTCCGATTCGGCCAGCTCAAGGCTGAGATCGAACTGGCCGCTCTGCTGGGGAATCACATAGGCCTCCCACTGAGGCAGGCACGATTCAGCAACAGATGACGGCGAGGCACCCATCCGTCGATCGAGTTCCGCCAGCAACTTGAACTGTTGCAGCACGAACAGGATTTGTCCCAATGGCGCTCGTTGACGATCGCGGGCCGGTCGCAAGTCCGACACGAGCCGCGCATAGGGATAGTCCTGATGATCGAGGGCTTCCAACAGAGTACGCTTGGTCTGCGCCAGCAGTTCGCGGCCGGACGCATCGACCTGAACCGTCTCCCGCAACACGAGCATATTCACAAAATCACCGACGGTCCGGGCGAATCGAGACCGGCTTCGACCGAACACCGGAGTGATCACGGCTGTGTCTTCCACATTCGTGTAGCGGTACAGCAGGGCGTGAAGCGCAGCCAGGCAGACGGCGTACAGTGTCGTGCCTTCAGCCTGCGCGAAGGCCTTGAGCTGCTCGGTCAATGCCCGATCGATGTGGATCGTCTGCCACGCATAACGGCTTGGCTCAACCGTCGTCGGCTGCCGATCGTAGAGCATATCGTAGTTCGGGAGTTCACCCGCCAGCTGCGCCTTCCAATACTGGGCCAGCCGACCGCCCTCTACACTCTCCAGTAATGCACGATGCCAACTGATGAACTCGCCATAGGGAGCAGGCTGGCTGCCGAGTCCGTTCGATCCATCCTGAAGCATGAAACCGTCTGAGGCGTAATCCCGCTTGAGGTCCTCGACCAGGTGGATCATCGACCAACCGTCCACGGCGATATGATGCGCCACCAGCAACAACCACGCCTGTTGTTTCCCCGTGAATAGCGACGCCCTCCACAGAGGGCCATGCGCCAGATTGAACGGAATCGCCGCCGCTTCCATGGCTTCCCGTCGCAAGCGCGACCAATCCCATGTGGAGGCATCAATGACCGTCCAGCTCAAAGGCAACCGGGCATGAATTCGTTGAACCGGCACCTCGTCCTGCGTTTCATAGGTCGTCCGAAGCGTCGCATGGCGCTCACCCAGTCGATCAAGCGACTGTTTCAGTGCAGCCTGCTTCACGTCGAACGGCAGAGGCAGAATGACGGAGACGTTGGCAGCGGCACTATCCGGAGCCAACTGGCTGAGGAACCACAGAGCAGCCTGATTCTCAGATAATGGGGCGACATTCTCCGCTGTGAGATTCTGGCCATCGGCCGCAGCGAGTTCACTGCCTTCCCTGAGCATTCCCGCTTCGATGGTCGCAGCCAGATCGCCGAGCGTCGCGCCTCCCAACAGCTGATGCAACGAAAGCGGAACGTGGAACGATTCCTCTACGCAATGCGAGACCTCGGCGGCCATCAACGAATCGAGCCCGAGGAGATGTATCGGCCGGTCAGCGGCGATGGCCTCTCGGCTGCACCCGAGGCGCTCGGCAATCATTCCGCGCACCACCTGCTCAATCTGCCGCCGCCGTGTATCCGGCGAGAGCGCGCATAGGTCTTCTATCTTGACGACCGCTGACCGGGTCTGAGACGGAGTCGCCGGCAAGACACTCTTTCCGAGAATGGAAAGTTGGCCGGCCAGAAATTGATCGCGACAGGCACGTCGCTGGACTTTCCCACTCGATGTCCTCGGCAGACTTCCGGCCTTGATGAAGATGATGGTGAAGACATGGAGATCATGCTGTTCGGAGACGGCAGAACGAATCGCGGCAGCCGGCTCATCGATGGCCAAGGCCGTCGCCCGGCGCTCGACCTCCTGCACCACCACCACCGCTTCCTCCCCCGCATCCTGGACAGAGAAGGCTGCTGCGCCCCCGCCCCGAAACAGGCTGTGGCTCTGCTCGACGGTACGCTCAATATCCTGCGGATAGTGATTTCTCCCTCGCACAATCAGCAGGTCCTTCAAACGCCCGGTGACAAAGACTTCACCGTCTCTGACGAAACCGAGGTCACCGGTCCGCAGGAACGGGCCTTCCCCCGTATCACGGAGCATCGCGCGGAAGGTGCGCGCAGTTTCCTCCGGATTATTCCAATATCCCTGGGTGGCGCTGGCTCCGGCCAACCAGATTTCGCCGACCTGTTGCGCAGCGCAGCGGGACAGGGTCTCGGGATGGGCGATGACCACCCGGGTATCTCCCACGGGAATGCCGCATCCGACGACCTGCCGGACCGGAGCCATACCAGCCGTGGCCTCGGCGACCACCCCCTGCTCCAATGCCAAAGGATCCAGTGGCAGCAACGTCGGGGCCACCCCTTCCCGCTTCAACGAGATCAACAGGGTGTACTCCGCCATCCCGTAGGCAGGGAAAAATGCCTCGCGCCGGAACCCGGACGGAGCAAACGCCTCAGCAAATCGATCGATGGTATCGTGGGCGATCGGTTCCGCACCGCAACTCGCGACCCGCCAACCGGAGAGATCCAGCGTTGCGCGATCTTCAGGAGCGATGGTCTCCACACAGCGACGGTAGGCAAAATTGGGCGCACCGCTATGCGTAACCTGATACCGTTGAATCGCTTCGAGCCAGCGCAGGGGTCGCTTCAGAAAGGTGAGCGGCGACATTAGGTAGGCCGGGCGACCGATCCAGGCGGGCTGGATGATGCCCTTCACCAATCCATAGTCATGGAAATGCGGCATCCAGGACAGGGTGACTGACTCGGCATCGTAACAGCCGGCCTCGGTGATGCACCGGCTCTGCGCGGTCATATTCCCGTGGCTGACCATCACGCCTTTGGGAACGGAAGTCGAACCGGACGTATATTGCAGATAGGCCAGGGTGGAATCGACCGGATGCGTCGGCGTCCACTGAACCGTCGAGTCCGGGGTAGCGGCATCACAGACCAGCCACTGTTCCAGCGAAATCGCAGGCTCCTGCGCCCGAACCAGCTCCACAATCTGGTTGGTGCTCAAGGCTCCGGCCACCCCGGCATCCTCGGCAATACGCTGGACGCGGGCAATACCAACCTTGGAACGAAAGGCATCCGGCGGAGGGACCGGTACCGCAACTAACCCGGCATACAGCGCCCCCCAAAAGGCCTGGACGAATTCAAGACCGGGCGGATAGACCAGGAGCAAGCGGTCTCCCGCTGCAAATATGGATTGCAGGCGACCGGCAATCGAGCGAGCTTTGGCATCGAGCTGCCTATACGTCAGAACGGTATCGGGGCTGATCCCATCGCGCAGGAAGATGTACGCCGACTGGTCGGGTTGATGCTCAGCTCGCCAACGTAAGACATCGAGCAGGGTCTCGCCGGGAGGAATAGTGACGGATGGATGTCTGACCACAGAATGCTCAACCCCAGTGGGACCGAGACGGACAAGAAGTTCACGTGTCGTAGACCTCTATGATGTAACCACGAAAAACCTGGTCACACCACTGTCTCCCGCCAGTCTTACGGTACCAAGTGAGTCTACGGCGGAATGTAGACATTACAAAACAGAATCACCTTTTGCTCAATCCTGAGAGAGCCCTAATGGCGGAAGAAAGTCTCCTCCAAGCACATGTTTTTGTTTGAATCTTGAGATCGTCCAAGGTAAGCTGCACCTCTTCGTCGGCCTGAAGCGGAGAGGTGCGAGAGCGGCCGAATCGGACGGTCTCGAAAACCGTTGTCCTGAAAGGGACCGTGGGTTCGAATCCCACCCTCTCCGCCACACAAAGCTTGCTCGACACGGAGCCTTTCCAATCGCTCTGGGCGACGGGATCATTACCTCCGATTCACCCCTGGCATTCCTGTTTCCGAACCTACCGAAGTCCTGGGCGCTCCCCTCCTCCAGTGGTCTGTCCGTCACCACAGATCCAGGCTACTCTCTGTTTCACACAGGAGGGCCGCATGTTCGAACAATCTGACGCTGCGCTGGTGATGACGCTGTTGGCCTTGGGGGGAATCGCGTTGATGGCAGATGAATCGATCGGAACGACGTGCATGCAGATGGTGAAATGGCTTCGTACTCGAAACAGGCGCTAACCGGCTCGTTTCTTTAACTCCCGCCGCAATTCGACCATCGCCAGAGTGTCGCGTTCGCAATACCGCAGGAGCGCCTCTTCGATCTGGGATTTTTCGATCCAGTCACTGACAGTAAAGATCATACGGGCATACTCACAGGCTGCCACGCCGCCGTCCCCTATCGCCAGATCCGCATAACTCAACGACGGTACCACAGCCGGCAGCACGGCCTTGATCGAATAGCTGCCCTCGAAGGCCGGATGGTAGTAGTGATCCCGGATCACAATGTGTAGATCCCATAGCCTCGCCATCACCCGCTTCAGATCCTTTCGCAGTGACGGGAAATCCTCAGCCAGACGCTCCAGCACCGAACGTTCATAACTCGAATACACACAGATACTACCTTCGCCGCCCAACGAATCCAGCAACGTGACGGCCAGTTCTTCGCGCGGATCACGCCCGTCGCGGCAGAGGTACTCCGCATGGTCGAGCCGTCCATCGGGATATTCGATGTGATTGGACCATTGAGTGGGAATCACCTGATAAGGCCTGGTTCCCACGAATTTCGGCACCGCCGGCATGAAGGTCTCAAAATCCAGATGATGCACGGGATACACGATCTTCTCCAGCGCCGACCGCAAGCCTTGCCCGATCCATTCCCGATTGTCTTTCACCCGTCGCTGCACCGGCGTCAACGCCACGTGATCGGGAATGTCGTCGATGGTCTCCACGCCCAGCTCTCGCAATTGAATGACTGTCTTACTGCTGCCCGGCAGGTGGTAAATCCAGCGAGGCGGTTTCTCCTGCGTACAATGGGCCCAGAACGGACATTCGTAGGGGCTATGACAATGTTCATCCGGAGCGAGCGCCGGTGCCGACATTGCGTTCAACATCTCATGCATCGAGGCCAGACGTGAGGGTACCTCCGGCAAGCGCGGGCGTATCGTTTCATTCAAGGAGCGAATCGTAAACAACTGGCCGAGGTCGAGTTCCAGGCCGTCGAACACATACTGTGTGTTCACATGCATGAGGCAGATGTCCGCGAGCGCCAGACCGGTCCCTTCAAGCACGTAACTCTGGATCGTCAAATCCTCCACATGGGTCGGCTTCAACTTGGTGGACGATTTCACTTCCACCAACCGCCAGGTGGGTTGCCCCGATGCGTTCACTCCGACACGCTCCAGCACATCGACACGGATCAAGACCTGGTCGAACTGAAATGCACCCTCGAAGATGGCCGACACCGTCGAATCCTGAAGAAGCTCCGCCGTCTGCGCCAGAGCCTCCTGAGATTGGCGGTACCCGGCCGTGACGAGGCGACCGCCGGGAAATCGCCGACGGGCGAGTTCACCGAGGTCCGTACCCATGTCGAGAATGGCTTGCGTGGCCGCATCCGGCTTGGTGGCCAGAGCCGGAGCGTGAATTTCCAGGTACAGACGCTTATGGCACTGCAGGCCCGACAGGTATCGCGATTTTGACAGCCGATAGGAGGAACGAGCGGCAGGCTCTGGGGTGATCAACATGGATACGTTCAGGCTACCGAAGCCATACTCCTCTTGTCCAGTCCCCGGAGAAGGACATCCTCGTCCGCAACCGAGTTCTGGTAGGATGACGCCCGATGGCAAACGGTGTCGCACAAATCAGACGATCGGTCATGACCCTCGCGCTCCCGGTGACGGTGAGCAGCCTGCTGCAGCGAACGGAAGGCATCGTCGCAGTCTTTCTCGTCGGAGGGTTGGGCGCGACTCCCATTGCCGCCGTGGGACTGGGCCAACTGCTCGCGTTTATCGCAACGACTCTCGTGTCGGGCCTCTCGGTCGGGACCAACGTCATCATCGCTCAACAGTGGGGCGCCCGCCGGTATGAAGATGCAGGCCAGGCCTCCCGACATTTTATCGGCCTGTCGATAGGCGTGTCCTTCGCCCTGGCCCTGCTTGGCCTTTCGGTGAACGGACTCATCATGCAGTTGCTCGGCGCGCAGCCGGAGGTCATCGCCCTCGCACTCCCCTATTCAAACCTGATCTTTCTGGTGATCCCCTTCACCGTGCTCCTGGCGGTGCTCTCGTCGATTCTCCAGGGGACCGGGGACACCAGAACGCCGATGTACGCCATGATCCTGGTCAATGTGCTCCACATCGCCCTGGCCTATCCGCTGATTTATGGCTATTGGGGAGTCCCGGCGTTCGGGGTGAAGGGCGCTGCGGTCGCCGTCGGGATTGCGGAAGCGACCGGCTCAGTCTATCTATTATTCCGCTGCCGGACGATCTTCAAACCCTCGAAGCGGCTCAGAGGGGACATGCTCCGCACCATCTGGCAAGTGGGTGCGCCGGTATCCGGCGAACGGATCATGCAGCAGGCCGGTATTCTGCTTTACACCAAAATCGTGTTGATCTACGGCACGGTCTCCTACGCGGCGCACCAGGTGGGACTCTCGATCGAATCGCTCTCGTTCCTCCCTGGCTATGGCTTTGCCATTGCCGCCGCCACGATGGTCGGTCAAAGTATCGGCGCCGGCAAATACACGCGGGCCAAACTCGAGAACTGGGAAGCGAACCGGTTGGCCACCTTCATCATGTCCGCCATGGGCATCGTATTTTTCTTTTTTCCCTATGTCTTGCTGCGCGCCTTCACCAGCGATGAAGCCGTCATCGATCTGGGGACCGTGTTTCTCAAGATCGTGGCCTTGCTGCAAGTGCCGTTGGCCCTGACCATGGTGCTGGCCGGTTCGTTACGCGGCGCGGGCGACACGCGATTCATCATGATCACCACGACGATCGGGATGTGGGGCGTGCGCATCCCCATCGCGTTCGTGGCGGGCTACTGGCTGACGATGGGAGTCTTCTACGTCTGGCTGGCAATGATCGCAGACTGGACCTTGCGCATGGTGCTGATGCTGTGGCGGTATCGGTCGGAGCGGTGGAAATCGATTCGGGTGCTTCGTTCCTCGACGACGTGAACCGCTCAGCGTCCCTCAGGCGTGCATTCCGGAGGCCTGACTGACGGCCGCGTATCTTTCCCTGATCCCGCCCGCACCTCGATCCGCCCCACGCCCTTTACGTTCGCGCAGAGATCGCCCAAACCCGGAGTCACCAAGCGATAGGGACCACCTTTGCCGTCCGGCAGCGGCTGACCGTCGAGTTCGTACAGTAGCAGTCCGAATTCTTGCGCCTGCTGCAGGGTGAGCGTCGCCGCATACTTGCCATCGACGGAGTGGAACGTGACATGGTCGGCATCGACCGCGAGGGCCGGAATATCCAACAGGCCTTTGACACGAATGGCCCGGCCTCGCATCGACGGCATCAGCTGACTGATATCCTCGACCTGTTGGTCTTGGGGCAGTTGCGTCAGCGCGACGCGGGTGAGAGCGACAGGCTGAACGACCGCGCCGTCGATTCGGACGACACCGGGACCGGCGGGTTCTCGCTCCGTAATGGCTTTCACCATCGCCGTTAATGCCTCGTTCACCGGCGTGGGTATCCCCAACTCCCGCCCCATGCGAACGATATAGCCGTTCAGATAATCGATCTCCGTCGGGCGCTTGGCTTTCCAGTCATCGTACATCGAGGTATGGATGTCACGCAGTTCCTGCGTCCACTTCACCACCTTCTCGGCCATATCCGGCGCCAAGGGCACCTTGACCGCCGCCGACACCGCCATCACTTCGCCCACGATCTGTCGGATCACACCGGCCATCTCCGGATGGTCCAGCGCCTTGGCCACCTTGTCGTCGATCACCACCGTGAGAGGATTGAATACACAGTTCCAGCACATCTTTTCCCATTTGCTCTTGCGGATATCCTCGCTGAGCTGGCAGGAAATGCCCGCCTGCTTGAAGATCTCCGCAATCTGCAGCACGCGTTCGCTCTTATGGCCCATGAGTTCGCCGATGGCCACCCCGCCCCGCTTGTAATGCTCAATGACGCCGGGCGCCACGATCTTCGAGTAGATGAACGCCACGCCGCCGACCACAGAGTCGCGATGAAGCCGAGCGATGATGCGATCTTCCGTATCGATGCCGTTCTGAAGCGTGAGGATGACCGTACGGTCAGTCATCACCGGCTCCAGCTGCGCCATCACCTCATCGAGGTCGTAGGCCTTCACCGCAAGAATGATGAGATCCGGCTGCGCCAGCTCTCGCGGATCGGAAGCAGCCGGCGGATGCACGGTGAAATTGCCCTTGGCACTTTTGATCATCAAACCGTGACGCTTCACTGCCTCCAGGGTGCGGGGTCGCAGCAGAAACGAGACGTTGGGATTATTTTTCGCGAGATGGGCTCCGAAGAAACCGCCGACGGAACCGGCCCCGACCACCATGATCTGCTTCATGAGACTCCTCACTCGTTGCGTTCAAAAGGACGGTACTATAGCATGCAGCCGCGCACCTGAAACAGTGATGGCCCCCTCGCAGTGACGCTTATGGGAACCGGATCAACGCTCGGTCTGATTCAGCAGAAGCTGGCCTCGGCACGATCGGTGACCGTGCTCACCGGGGCCGGGATTTCCGCCGACAGCGGCGTGCCGACCTTTCGCGGGGCCGACGGACTCTGGCGCACTTTTCGCGCGGAGGATCTGGCCACACCCGAAGCCTTCGCGCGTGATCCCCGTCTCGTGTGGGAATGGTATAACTGGCGGCGTGAACTCATCGCCACCAAACGCCCCAACCCCGCCCACGAGGCCGTCGCGCAGATGGAGCAACGGTTCGACCGGTTCTGGCTCATCACGCAAAATGTGGACGGACTGCACCGTGACGCGGGCTCCCGGAAACTTTCAGAAATTCACGGCAATATCTGGATGGTGCGCTGCACGCAGTGCCGGCGCGTCACTGAAAATCGCGATGTGCCGATTGCACTCCTGCCCCGCTGCAGCCACTGCAGCGGGCTCCTCCGCCCGCACATCGTCTGGTTTGGCGAATCGCTGGCCGAGCAGGATCTCTTGGCCAGCGAGGCTGCGCTGCAATCCAGCGACCTGTGTCTGATTGTCGGCACCTCCGGCCTGGTGTATCCGGCGGCTGGTTTTGGTTCGATTGCGAAACAGGCAGGCGCGTTTGTGGTCGAAATCAATCTCGATGCCACCGCGCAGTCAGGCATCGTCGATGCTGCGCTCCAAGGACGCGCGAAGGACATCGTGCCCTTGTTATTACAGGCGTGACAGCAGCGGCAGCAGTTCGTTGAGGTTGCCGATCGTCGTCCCGCTCGAGGGACGCGACCCTTCCCCTCTCGCGAGCAACACCCCGGTCAGTCCGACACCCTGCGCCCCCTTCACATCGTCACGTTCGCTGTCGCCGACATGCAGCGCCTCGTCCGGATCGACCGCATGTTTCTCCAGCGCCTGGTGGAAGATGCGCGCGGACGGTTTGGCGGCATGGGCCAAACTGGATATCGTGACCGTATCGAACAGATCGGCAATCCCCAAACCACGGAGCACGGAAAATAACCGCGAATCGAAATTGGAAATGATGCCCAGCTCGAATCCCTGGTCCTTGAGAGTCTTGAGCACCTCGACCGTCTCAGGAAAGAGCCGCCAGGACTCCGGTTGTTCGAAGCGCGCAAACACTTCCTCGAAAAACTCGTCGAAGGCTTCGAACATACCGACGCGGTAAAACACATTATGCACGATGTCGAACCACCACAACCGTTCAGACTGCTTGATCGCGGCCGGTTCCGTCGCGGCAAACACCGGTGGCGGCGCATCGCGGAACGAACGGGTAAAGGCGGATTTGATCGCGGCTAATGACTCCGGGGTCTTCCTGAAGCCGTGTTTCTCCGCATGCTGCAGGTAAATCTCGGCCACTGACCCGTGAATATGGAACAGGGTGTCGGCGGCATCGAAGAAGACGACTTGAATTCGACTTTGCGTCATGGTGTCGTGTGACTCCTCATGCTTGCCATCCACGAAGGCCGATAAGCCAGCCGGTAAGTCGGCCGGATTCTACAGGATGGCCACCAGCTCCGCCAGCATTCAGTTCGCCCCTCGAGACACGCGGGCAGACGCCTCGTCACACCGCTGCTTTCGGCCTTTTCTTTGACAGTTCAAGGTGCCTTTGTTAGCTTCGGCTGAGTGGGTATGGAGAGGTGAGCGGGATGGGATCGACCATCTTTGTGATCGATAGTAGCCCTGCCGTGCACCGCATGGTGGAACAAATTTCTGCGCCGGAAGGCCATAAGGTCATGGGATTTTCCGATGGCCCCTCGGCCCTCGACGCGGCCCGCACACTTAGTCCGGCCCTGGTCATTGCGGACTATCATCTCGAGAACATCACCTTCTCGGGATTCTGCAAGGAGATCGGCCGCCAAGACAGTCTGGCTGAAACACTCATCGTCTCCATGGTAGATGGCTCCGATCGCCTGGACGAAAGTAAATTGCGTTCGCTCGGGGTCCGGGCCTTGCTGAAGAAACCGCTGCAACGAGAACAACTGCTCGACACGATCAAAGGCATCCTCAACGGCGCTGCGGGAAATCCACGTGGCGGGAAACCAGCCAAAACACGGACGTGGCCCCCTGTCTCCACGGGAACGGACGATGAAGACGATGACTCGCCGAACAATGCGTCCCTTGACGATGCCCCCCACCACGAGATGGAGAAGGAGCATAGCCCCATGTCCCCATCACTGAGCCCCACTACCGCCCCGGCGTCATCTGCGCCTGTCTCGAACGGACCGAGCGGAGATGCCTTGATGAAGGGGCTGTTCGATCACTTGCTGCAGTCGGTCGCAGCCCAGGCCGACCGGAAGATCCGCGAACTGCTCCCGGCCGCCATGGCGAAGGAAGTCACCGGACAAGTGAGTCTTGCCGTGGGGAAGGTCGTTCAAACGGAAGTGGCGAAACAACTGGCAGACGCGCTCGCACCCGAACGATTGCAGACCGCGATGCGAGAACTGATTCAGGAAGAATTGAAGCGACAGGCTCAGACCCAGCTTGCCGGCGTCGAGACGACCGTTCGCCAGGCCGTGGCCGAGCTGGCCCCTGCCCTGCTGGAGCAGTCCACAGAGAAACGATTGGGTGACCTCATGGACACCGGCGTGAAGAAACATCTGCCGGAGGCCTTGAAATCGCACCTTGAAATGATCGACCAGCTGGTGAAAAAGGAAGTCGAGCAGGTGGCCGCGAACCGTGCGCGACAGGCGGCCGATGAGATTGTGCACGAAATGGCAAAAGATCCGATCCGGCAGGCGGTGCAACGGATCGTTCCAGACGTGGCAGAAACTCAGATCCGGGCGGAGATCAAACGACTGAGCTCGCCCGACTAACGTCCCGTTCGCCTACCCTCGCTTGACCTTCTTGGCCGCCGCACGGCGGGCCTTGACCAGCCCCTTCACACGCGCCACGTTCTTCCGATGCTTCTTGCGAGTCTTGCGATCCTTCTCTCGTCCCCTCGGCATAATCTCTCCTTCAACGGTGATGGGCTCTCAAGCCGGCGATTTGGAACAACCAGCTGAACCGCCGGATGTATATCACAGGGCTTGAGTCCGCTACAACCTTTAGAACGACTAGAACGACCGTGGACAAGCGCCCGTTACCTTGTGAGCCCACACGGCGCATGTTAAGATGCGCCCGCGTTGCGCCCCGGGCGCCTCCAAGAACCATGTCCACACCGCAACTCGACAAGACCTACAGCCCTCACGACGTCGAAGATCGCTGGTACCAGCGCTGGATCGACGCCGGGCTGTTTCATGCCGACTCGAACCATCCCGGTCAGTCTTACTCCATGGTGATCCCTCCACCGAACGTCACAGGATCGCTGCACGTCGGCCATGCGCTGAACAATACCCTGCAGGATATTCTGATTCGTTGGCGCCGCATGCAGGGTCGCAACGTCCTCTGGATGCCCGGCACGGACCACGCGGGCATCGCGACCCAGAATGTCGTGGAACGGCAGCTTCAAGCGGAAGGCACCACGCGAGAGGCGCTCGGACGGGAAGAGTTCCTCAAGCGGGTCTGGCAATGGAAAGAAAAGTCCGGCGGCACCATCATCTCCCAGCTCAAACGGCTCGGCGCCTCCTGCGACTGGGAGCGTGAACGCTTCACCATGGACGAGGGACTCTCGGAAGCCGTCCGCGAAGTCTTCGTTCGGCTGCATGCGGATGGGTTGCTCTATCGCGGCGAGCGATTGATCAATTGGTGCCCGCGCTGCCTGACCGCCTTGTCCGACATCGAAGTCGAACATGAAGAAATCACCGGCAAACTGTATACGATCCGGTATGCCCTGGTTGACGATCCCACACAGGTGCTGCTGGTTGCGACGACACGACCCGAGACCATGTTCGGAGACTCGGCGGTGGCCGTACATCCTGAGGACGAGCGTTATCGCCACCTGATCGGCAAGCAAGTGCGGCTTCCCCTGACGACCCGGACCATTCCAATCGTGGGGGACTCGATCCTGGTCGATCGTGAATTCGGCACCGGCGCCGTCAAGATCACGCCAGCTCATGACTTCAATGACTTTGAGGCGGGAGAGCGGCATGGGCTCCGACGCATCAAGATCCTGGACGTCCATGCCAACCTTCGCTTGGAAGGCGTGCTGGCAGAATCCGAAGTGGCGCACATCATCGAAGGCCTTCCTGTCGCCAAGGCCCGGCCGAAGATCGAACAGCTACTGACGGATCACGGCCTGCTTGAAAAATCCGACCCCCATAAGATGGCGCTCGGCAAATGCTACCGCTGCAAAACTGTTGTCGAGCCTTTCTTGTCGGACCAATGGTTCGTCAAGATTAAGCCGTTGGCTGAACCGGCGATTCAGGCGGTTGAGGACGGCCGGGTCAGGATCATTCCCGAGGCCTGGAAGAACAACTATCTCGGCTGGATGCGGGACATCAAAGACTGGTGCATCTCCCGGCAAATCTGGTGGGGCCATCAGATCCCTGCCTGGTATTGCGAGACCTGTTATGGAAGCCCGTTTCTGCGCCGCTCCTCAGACGGGGCACCGCTCATTCCGTCCGACGCAGCCGTCATCGTGGCGAAAACCAAACCTGCCACCTGTCCCAAGGGCCACTCGGGTGCATTGGTGCAGGACCCCGACGTGCTGGACACCTGGTTCTCTTCCGCCCTCTGGCCATTTTCTACCCTAGGCTGGCCGAAGCAGACCGCGGATTTGAAGACCTTCTATCCCACCTCGACCCTCGTCACCGGGCTCGACATTCTGTTTTTCTGGGTCGCGCGCATGATCATGATGGGCCTGAAGTTTATGGGCGAGGTCCCCTTCCGCGACGTGTATATCCATGCCCTGGTCCGCGACGCCGAAGGCCAGAAGATGAGTAAGTCCAAGGGTAACGTTATCGATCCCTTGCATGTGATGGAACAGTTCGGAACCGATGCCCTGCGGTTTACCATGGCCGCAATGGCTTCACCGGGACGCGACGTCAAACTGGCGGAAGAACGGATCGAAGGCTACCGCAACTTCACGAACAAAATCTGGAACGCCGCCCGCTTCCTCCTGATGCACCTGGACGGCGAACGGGCCGAGGTGCCGGCCGCGCAGCGGTCGTTCCCCGACCGTTGGATTCTGAGCCGCCTGAACGCCGCCATCAGCACCGTGACACACGAGTTGGAACAGTATCGCTTCGACCGCGCGTCGAGCGCGATCTACCAATTCATCTGGCATGAGTACTGCGACAAATACATTGAGATGATCAAGCCCGCGCTCAAGGATCAGGCGTCCGAGCAGGCGAAGACCACAAGGCAGACCCTCGCCGAGACCTTCGAGACCATGATGCGGCTGCTACATCCCTTCATGCCGTTTATTTCGGAAGAAATCTGGCAGACACTCCCGCACGAAGGAACCAGCATCGTCCGCCAGGCCTACCCGGCCACGAGACCGGATTGGGAATCACAGGAAGTCGAGCAGGAATTCGCGCTGCTGGAGGAATGCAGAGCCCTGATGAACCAAGAGCGCGCAATCCTCGGGTATCCCGCGGGCAAACGTCTCCATTTCAAAGCGCACGGGAAAGCGCCTGAAATTGCTTCAGCCCTTACCAATCATAGAGCGCTGATTGAGTATATGGAGAACGTAGATAATCTCTGGATAGCAACCACGTTCGAGGTCAGCAACCCGGGGGGCCTTTTGATCCTGACAGGCAACTCCGTCCAAGTGCGAACCTCAATGGAGGACGCGGATCTCCAGAAGGCCAACGATAACGTCCTCAAACAGATCAAGGTGCTTCAAAAAGAAGTCGATCGTACGCAGCAAAAACTGGGCAATCCCGATTTCGTCGCCAAGGCGCCGCCTGAAGTGCTCAACGAGCACCGCGAGCGTCTCGAACGCGAATCTCAGATGATACAACTTCTCAAGGATGCGCTTGGCCAGATAGAGATTTTTGTCTCGGAGCGAAAACGGATTGAGCGCTCCTAGCCTCCAGACCATCCGTAACGCGGTCCAGCTGGCCCTCGACGAAGACCTGGACCACGGCGACGTCACCACGAGTGCGCTGTTTCCCCGTTCCATTCAGGCCCGGGCCGCCATCGTCGCCCATCAACCCATAACCGTTGCAGGCGTGGCCGTCGCGCGTGAAGTCTTCCTCGCTGTGGACCCCTCCTTGCGCATCGTAACGACCATCAACGACGGAGTCACCGTCAAGCCCGGCGCGGAAGTCATCGTGGTACGAGGCGATGTGCGGTCGTTGTTGATGGCGGAACGCGTCGCCGTCAATTTCCTTCAACGACTCTCCGGCATCGCCACGCTGACCGCGAAATTTTGCGCCGCAGTCCGAAAGACAGCCACCGCCATTCTCGATACTCGCAAGACCACACCGGGCTTGCGAGCGCTTGAAAAATGGGCGGTCCATCTGGGGGGCGGAAGAAACCATCGCTTTTCACTGGGCGACGGCGTCCTGATCAAAGACAACCATCTCGCGGTCTTGCGCTCCACCGGCATCGATGTGGCCGGAGCCTGCCGACTCGCTCGTGCCGGAGCGCCGCACGGCCTTCGCATTGAAGTAGAAGCCAAGAGCTTGCAGGAAGTGAAGGAAGCGCTAGCCGGTAAAGCCGACATCATTCTGCTCGACAACATGTCTGCGGCACTCGTGCGACAAGCCGTGGCACTCATCAAGAAACGCGCCCTGGTCGAGGTGTCAGGCGGCATCACCCTGCAGACTGTCGCCGGCATGGCTCAGGCCGGGGTGGATTTCATTTCCGTCGGCGCCCTGACCCACTCCGCACCCGCAGCCGACCTCAGCTTGGACCTCACCGGTTATCGAGGGGGCCGTGGGCGGAGCCGCTAACGATCCGTCTCCAGTCGATCGGCTGAACATCGACCGCCTCCGAGCCTCGCTGCAGACACAGGCCTTCGGACGATCGCTACGGTATGCCCCATCTACATCGTCGACCAATGCTGATGCATTGGCATACCTCCAACAACTGACCGGCCCGGCGACTCCGCATGGAACCCTGATTCTCGCGGACTGCCAAACGGCCGGTCGGGGACGCCGTGGGCGCACCTGGCACTCTCCCGCCCAGGGCAACATCTACCTGTCCGTGATTGTGGTGCCCGAGCCCGGCTCCACACGCACAGGGCCCTGGCTCTCCTGGATTCCTTTGTTTTCCGCCCTCGCGGTGGCCGACTGCCTGGTCATCTGCACGGGGCTTGCCGTCTCGGTGAAGTGGCCGAACGATCTCCTGATCGGCGACAAGAAAATAGGCGGCATCCTCTGCGAGCAGACCACCACCGCCGACAGAACCCCGGCGATCGTCATCGGAATTGGATTGAACGTCAATGCCGCGCCCGACAGTTTCCCGGAGGAACTCAGGGCCGGGGCAACCACCCTGGCTACCGAGGCCGGACGTCGGCTTGACCGCGTGACAATCCTGGCAGATCTCTTGCTCCGCCTCGAACAACGCATGGATCGCTTATTCCACGACGGACCATCCGGCATGGTCGATGAATTCACACGGCGCTGTTCCACACTCGGCAAGACCGTCCGTGTGGCCGTGGAAGAGAACGGGATCGTGCAGGGGATCGCGGAGTCGATCGGCCCCGATGGATGCCTCTGTCTCCGTGTCACCTCCGACGCCTCCCCTGCTTCGCCTCACCGACTTCTGGAAATCCGAAGCGCCGAAGTCATCCACCTGCGGGGGTGAAATCGGACGAGCTGTTGGGTTAGAGTGGAGACACGATGCTGCTGACCATCGACATCGGGAATACCAATGTGGTGTGGGGCCTGTTCGAAGGGTCCACCTTGCGCGGACATTGGCGCCTCGCTACTGAATCGCGGCGAACCGACAATGAATACGGCATTCTGTTACTGAATCTGCTCAACAACGCCGGCTTCACCCCGGAGCAGATTACCGGCTGTATCCTGTCGAGCGTCGTACCCGCGCTGACCGGCACCTTCGACTCACTCGTGCAGACCTATTTTCATCGGACGCCCGTGATCGTCGGCCCCGATACCGATTCCGGGCTCGCCTTGCGGTATGCCAACCCGAAGGAAATCGGCAGTGACCGCATCGTCAACGCCGCAGCGGCCTATGCGCGATATCGATCCGATCTCATTATCGTCGACTTCGGCACCGCCACCACCTTCTGCGCCGTGACCAAATCCGCCGAGTATCTCGGCGGTGTCATCGCGCCGGGTCTCGGAATTTCAGCCGATGCCCTCTTTTCCAGAACCGCCAAGCTTCCCAAAGTGGAAATTATCCGGCCCAAGACCGTCATCGGCACCGATACGATCGGCGGTATTCAAAGCGGACTCCTCTTCGGATATGTCGGGCTGGTGGACGGTATCGTCCGACGCATGGAGCGGGAACTTGGACGAACATCGACCGTCATCGCCACCGGAGGGCTCGCGACGGTCATCGCCCAGGAAACCGAAACGATCCAGGAAGTCCGCCCCTTCCTGACGCTCGAAGGCTTGGAACTGTTGTATCATCGCAACCGCCTGACTTAGGCCCGGCTCACCACTGGCAGACGTTATCCCCTCTCCGTAAACCCTGAGTGATCTGAAAAAACGATGAATTCTTTCCATTCCCCGTTGACTTCCGTTCTCCGATGGCTATCTCCCTTCCCAGCAAAGGTGTAATCAATGTCTGAAGACAACAAGAATATTCACAGTATCGACAACTTAGACGGTTCGAGCGAGGCTTCCTCCGGCACCATGGAGGGCGTCAACGAACTCCAGCAGGTGCTGGACGCCAAGTCCGACGAATGCAAAGCCCTCAACGAAAAGTATCTGCGGCTCGCAGCAGAATTCGACAACTACAAACGGCTGGCTCAACGCGACCAACGTGAGCAAATCAAGTTCGGGAACGAACAGATCCTCAAGGAACTGTTACCCGTTGTGGACAATCTTGAGCGCGCCATCAAGTCGTCGAAGGGAAGCGGCTCCGTTGATGCCCTGACAGAGGGTGTGGAATTGACGCTGAAGCAACTCGTGGGTGCGCTGACGAAGTTTGGCGTCAAAGCAGTCGACAGCGTCGGCCTGGCCTTTGACCCGGCCACGCAACAGGCAGTCGCTCAGGTTCCGTCGGACACGATCCCTGAAAACCATGTCGTTGAAGAGTATCAGAAGGGATATCTTCTCCAGGACCGCATCCTCCGAGCCGCCATGGTGACCGTGTCGACCGGAGCAGCGAACTAGGGCCGAATCATCGGTATGAAGAACAGGTTTCACAAGCAGAGCTGACACGATCGTTCACGTATTGATTTTTTTTGCGAAGGAGCCAACCCATGGGCAAAGTTATCGGAATCGACCTCGGCACGACGAACTCCTGCGTCGCCATCATGAGCGGTGGAGACCCGGTCGTCATCGCCAATGCGGAGGGAAGTCGCACAACTCCGTCGGTAGTGGGCATCACGGATAAGAACGAGCGCCTGGTCGGGCAAATCGCCAAGCGGCAAGCCATCACCAATCCGGAAAACACCATCTTCTCCGTCAAGCGCCTGATGGGACGCAAGTTCCGCAGCAAAGAAGTGCAGGAAGCCATGAAGCGGCTCCCCTACAAGGTAGTGGAGGCGGACAACGGCGATGCGCACGTCGAGTTGCGCGGGAAGCGTTATAGCCCGCCGGAAGTCTCCGCGATGATCCTGCAGAAGATGCGGCAGACCGCCGAAGATTACCTGGGCGAGAAGGTCACTGAAGCAGTAGTGACGGTCCCGGCCTATTTCGACGACAGCCAGCGCCAGGCCACCAAAGATGCGGGACAGATCGCCGGACTGAACGTCCTGCGCATCATCAACGAACCCACGGCAGCCTCACTGGCCTATGGTCTCGACAAGAAAAAAGACGAGCGCATTGCCGTGTACGATCTGGGCGGCGGTACCTTTGACGTCTCCGTTCTCGAAATCGGCGACGGCGTGTTCGAGGTCAAGTCGACGAACGGCGATACGTACCTCGGCGGTGACGACTTCGATGAGCGTGTCATGGACTGGCTCGTCGAGGAGTTCAAGAAAGATCAAGGTATCGACCTGCGCAAAGACCGCATGGCGCTCCAACGTCTCAAGGAAGCGGCGGAACGGGCCAAGATCGAACTCTCTTCCTCACAGGAAAGCGAGATCAATTTGCCGTTCATTACGGCGGACGCCAGCGGTCCGAAGCACATGGTCACGAAGTTGACCCGCGCGAAGCTGGAGCAACTTGTCGGCGACCTCATCCAGCGGACCATCGAGCCCTGCCGCAAGGCGTTGGCGGATGCCGGTGTGAGCGCGAAGGACATCCAGGAAGTCGTCCTGGTCGGCGGCATGACCCGCATGCCGAAAGTCATCCAGGTCGTGAAGGAATTCTTCGGCAAAGAACCGCATCGCGGCGTGAACCCCGACGAAGTCGTCGCCATCGGAGCCGGTGTTCAGGGCGGCGTGCTCAAGGGCGAAGTCAAGGACGTGCTGTTGCTGGATGTCACGCCCTTGTCGCTCGGCATTGAGACCCTCGGCGGCGTCTTCACGAAGTTGATCGAGCGAAACACCACGATTCCCACGAAAAAGAGCCAGGTGTTCTCGACCGCTGCCGACAACCAGACCGCCGTCACCATTCGCGTATTCCAGGGCGAACGTGAAATGGCGAACGACAATAAGCTGTTGGGACAATTCGATCTCGTCGGCATTCCTCCCGCTCCGCGCGGCATGCCGCAGGTCGAAGTCTCCTTCGACATCGATGCCAACGGTATCGTGCATGTGGCGGCCAAAGACCTGGCCACGCAGAAGGAACAGTCCATCAAGATTACGGCCTCGAGCGGACTCAGCAAGGAAGAAGTCGATAAGCTCGTCAAGGACGCCCAGTCCCACACCGAAGACGACAAGAAACGTCGTCGGGTGGCTGAAGCGCGTAACCAGGCCGACTCGTTGCTGTACAGCACCGAAAAGAACCTGAGCGAGCATGGCGATAAGATCGGCGAAGACGATAAGACCAAGATCACCGAAGCCATCGCCGGACTCCGTAAGGCGATGGAAGGCGACGATCCCGCCGCCATCGAGACGGCCACGCAAACGCTGACCACGGCATCCCATAAGCTGGCCGAGGAGATGTATAAGAAAGCCTCTGCCGCAGCGGGTGCCGGCGCCGGGGCTGATGCAGCCGCTTCCTCCGGAGACGGAGGCGCGCAGGCCAAGACCGATGAAAAGGTCGTGGATGCGGAGTTCGAAGAAGTCGATAAGGACAAGAAGTAAGCCCCTCACCGATTGCACGACCGGGTTTCACCATGCGTGAAGCTCGGTCGTGTTGCACATTTAACCGGGTAAAAATCTTCCGTGGCTAAGCGCGACTACTACGAAACTCTCGGCATTGAGCGAACCGCGTCCGACGACGAGATCAAAAAGGCATTCCGGAAACTTGCCCGCCAGCACCATCCAGATCTCCACACATCCCCCGAACAGAAAAAATCCGCGGAAGAAAAATTCAAAGAGCTGAACGAAGCCTACGAGGTCATCAGCGACCAGGAAAAACGGCGACGGTACGATGCCTTCGGCCATGCCGGTGGACCGCAGGGAGCGGAGGGATTCGATTTCGGCGGACAGGGTGGATTCGGCGACATCTTCAACGATATTTTCGAGGACTTCTTCGGCCAGCCTCGCGGACGAGCTCGCGCCGAGCGCGGCAACGACCTGCAATACAACCTTGAGGTGACGTTCGAGGAATCGGTTTTCGGAAAGGAAGCGAAACTCAAAATCCCCCGGTGGGAAACCTGCGCCGATTGCAAAGGCACCGGCGCGCGCTCAGCCACCGCGATTAAGATGTGCCCTGCCTGCAAAGGACAGGGCCAACTCCGGTTTCAACAGGGATTTTTCAGCGTCAGCCGTCCCTGCGGTCAATGCGAAGGGGTCGGACAGATCATTACGGAACCCTGCCAGGCCTGTAGTGGGCGGCAACGTATCCGCAAGGAACGCATGCTCTCCGTCCAGATTCCAGGCGGTATCGAAACCGGCATGCGCCTGCGACTTGCGAACGAGGGTGAGCATGGCGTCCAGGGCGGTCCGCAAGGGGATCTCTATGTCGCCATCACGGTAAAGCCCCATCCTCACTTCCGCCGCGAAGGGCAGGATATCGTCTCCGACCTCCCCGTGAATCTTGTCACCGCGATTCTGGGTGGCCGGGTGGAAGTGCCGACGCTCAAAGGCAACACCTTCATGAAAATTCCTGCCGGTACCCAGCCGGACAAGCTCCTTCGTCTCAAAGGCCTCGGTTTTCCGAACCTCAAGGGCGGCCATACCGGCGACCAGCTGTTCCATGTCAAAGTCGAGATTCCGACGAAACTCAGCTCAAAGCAAAAAGAGCTGCTCGAAGAATTTGCCAAGGAAAGTGGCTATACCAAAGACACCGAGGGTGAAGGCTTTCTCGACAAGATGAAAACGTTCTTCGAATAGAACGCGCTCCACCCCGCCTGTTCCGCCGACCATCATGCCGGCTTTCTTCATCTCCTCATCGGATATTCGTGAAACCCAGATCACCCTCACCGGTGATCTCTGCCATCATCTGCGAGCCAGCCTGCGCGTCAAATCGGGGGAGCATCTCTGGCTCACCGACGAGCACCGGCGACGGTATCGTGTGAGGGTACTGCAGGTGGCCCAGCAGGCGGTGACGGCGGAGATTCTCGAACAACGGCAGGGACCCGTCGAGAGCAGTCCCCCCCTGCTGCTCGCACAAGCGATGCTCAAAGGCGACCATATGGATTGGGTCGTCCAAAAGGCGAGTGAGTTGGGTGTGCGGACGATCCTTCCCCTCGTCTCGCGCCATGGGGTCGTACGACCGCAGACCGACAGGATCGCTGCTCAAGTGGCCCGCTGGCAGCGCATCGCCACCGAAGCGGCACAACAATCGGAGCAGTGGCAGCCACCGCAAGTATTGGAGCCGCTGGAGTCACGCCGGTTCTTTTCCACTCACACAGCGACCTGCTCGTTGCTCCTGGCAGAACGCCGTGAGGCTCTCGCATTGGCCAGCGTGCCGCTGCCGCGCCTCCCCTCGGAACAGATTTGCGTAATCATCGGACCCGAAGGGGGATGGGCCGAAGAAGAGATCACCCTGGCTCTGGCGCAGCACTGCCAGGCCGTGAGTCTCGGCGAGTGTATCCTCCGTGCGGACACCGCGGCAGTCACGGCGCTGAGTATTGTGCAGAGTCGATTGGGCCGATTGGGGTAAGATCGGGGTCGGAATTGGCCCAGCGCTACCGGCGGCCGGGGCTGATTGAAATAATGGTGCCCCCCTCGCCTGCCGCCCACCCGACAGTGGTGTGAGGAAAACTCAAGGCCATCAGCGAGCGCTTCACCGGGCTGGCTTCTTCCACCCAGTTAAACCCTGCATCGGTGGTTCGCAGGATCTGGCCGTGCTCCCCCACGATCCAGCCCTGTTGGGCATCGGTAAAACGGACCCGAATCAGGTCGGTCAGCTTGTTACAAGTCCGGCCGCAAGGCAAGGTTCGATCAATCCAATGGGTGCCCCCGTCGGTCGTTTGAAACAACGCGCCGGCATTGCCGACCGCCCAGCCGTTCACCTCATCCGCGAAGGCCACATCGAAAAACGTGGCCGAACTCTGGCTGACCTGCGGCGTCCAGGTCGCGCCGCCGTCGGAGGTCGTGAGAATCGTGCCCAACGCCCCGACGATCGCCCCGTGCTGCTGGTTCGTCAATACGATGGAATGTAACGCGGCGCTCGTGCCGCTGGCTTGATCCGTCCAGTTCTCTCCACCGTCGGTCGTGCGCAGAATCGTACCGTTGCCGCCGACCAACCAGCCCTTCTGGGGTGTCACGAACGCAATCCCATAGAGCGGGGCCTGCGTGGACACAAACACGACGCTCCAGGTTTCTCCACCATCCCGGCTGGTCCGCACGGTGCCATTGGCGCCCACGACCCACCCACGACGCGCATCCTGGAAATACACGGCCGTCAGCAGCGACGTGGTGCCGCTCGACACTTTTTTCCACTTGCGTCCGCCGTCGGTCGTCTTGAGGATCGTTCCGCCGGACCCCACGGCCCAGCCAAGTTGAGGATCATGAAAAAACATGCCCAACAGCGTGGCTTCAGATCCACTTTTCTGCATGGCCACGGTAGCCCGGATCTCCGGGGAAGCCGCCTCGGCTGTGCCTGCGTACAGGAGGGCGATGAACAACCACGATGCAACGGCCAGAATGTGCACGGTACGACGCCTCATCAATGAAAGTGGCTATTATCCGGATTAGGATTCCGCCAGTAACTGGCATCCGGCAATCCCGTGGGTTGGATGGTAAACGTACCGGCTTCGAGCGTGACCCACTTCTTCGGCGTACAGCAGGATCCGTCCGGCAGGAGATCCCACGACCCCCGGCGGACCACGAGCGGCCCCGACGTCAGATCCGGATTAAACTCACCGAGCTTGCCCACGCCATAGGAGTGACGATGAGGAATCTTGACTTTGATTTCCGTGTCCGTCCACGACTGCACGATCGCGCCGACCCCGTTGAACAACACTTCGGTACGCGAGACGTTCTCTCCCAACTCGGGAGCAACCCTGGCATAGACACTGTCCGTAATGACCTTGCTGGGTTCGGCCGTCTTGAGAAACTTCCCGAACCCACTCCCCTTGATGGTCACCACCTCATCCAATCCCCCGGTGTTCGGACTGTAGGAATCGATCTTCGGCGTGACGAGCGTAAAATTGCCGACCTGCGTTTCAAGCACCTTCTTATCGGCGCAGCACGTGCCGTCCGGCTTGGGAGCATTGGCAGCGCGTTTGACCACCACCGGACCACTTTTCGCGCTGAAGGGCACCCAGACATCAATACGGTCGTGGCCCCAACGATACACGATCGCCTGCACACCGCCGATTTCGACGGTATTCTCGCTCAAGGAAAAGTCGATATAGTTAAACGGCGTGGAGCCGGCTTCGGAATAGAACCCAAAATTCTCTCCCGTGATTTTCAGCAAGGTCCCGATGGGAGCCTCAGTCGGGGTAAGTCCGGTCGCCTGGGGTGTCTGAACCGTGTACGTCCCGATGGCACGTTCCTGCCCATTGCGCTTCATCACGACAGGGCCGGTTTGGGCATCGAGCGGCACGTGGACCACAACGGTCGTATCCGTCCACTGCGACACCGTCGCCAGATGCCCCCCGAACAGCACGCCGTCCTCGGGGTTTCTCGTCGCCCCGAATCCCTTGCCGAACAACACCACCTTTGTCCCGACCGGTCCACTCGTGGGATCGACCCGCACCGACGCGAGCACCTTCACCGCCATCGAATTGCTCACGACTTGCTTGACCGGCGCGCAACACGATCCGTCCGGCAACGGATCGGACGAAGCCATACGTACCACAACATCACCCGACTGCACGTTGCCCGGCAACTCCACTTCGATCTTATCGTCACGCCATTTGCGCACGCGAACGGTCACGTCGCCCACGGCCACGCTGTTGACGCCGAAAATGGTGTTTGGATCACGCGGTCCGGCCGTGTTGCCGAAATGTTCGCCCGTAATCTCCAGAATCGTCCCCGGTTCGGCCTCAGCCGGCGACAAGGAGTGAATGGCCGGCTGCAATCGCGTAAACGATCCCGCCTTCACGTGCTTCTTCCCGATGATCACATCGACCGGCCCGTTGGCCGCCTGCGAGGGCACGCGCACTTCAATGAGATCGGCTTCCCAGCGTTGGATCAAGGCCGGCACGCCCTGGAAGGTGACCTGATTAAACTTCGTCGATTTATAGGGGCCGAACCCCTTCCCGGTGATCGAAAGGGTCGATCCCGGCACGGCAGCGTTGGGATGAAGAACCGGCCCCTCTGCCCGGACTTCGCCGGACACGACCGGGCCTGCGAACAGAGCGACACCGAGCACGATACGAGCGATGTATTGCATGGGATGACACTCCCTACCGAAAGCCTCGACGCAGGCCTGGCCAGCAGGCTCGGACGAGGCTGAAATGATGACACATCAGACGAACGCCCCGCACGTGGCACGGAAACCCCACGCAACTGAGGCAGCGAGGCCGGATGGGGGGTACGGCAATGAACGAAGGGGCTCACGGACTATAACAAGCGGATTTTTTTGATGTCAAGGCAAGCGGGCGCGACAGGAAGGGACGAGACGCACGAAAGTGTTTTATGGTCGAACCTGGACCAGTAATTCGAGTTCGATGGCGGCGTGCAAGGGCAACTCAGCCGCACCCAGCGCCACGCGAGCATGGCGTCCGGCCTCGCCGAACAGCTGCACCAACAGATCGGACGCGCCGTTGATAACAGCCGGCTGCTGCACAAACCCCGAGGCTGATGCCACATGCCCTACGACACGCACGATCCGCTGCACACGATCCAATGACCCGAGCTCCTGCTTCACGACCGCCAGTGCGTTCAGCAGTGCCAGCCTCGCCGCTTCGGCCCCGCGCTCGACCGTGACATCCTGGCCGAGTTTCCCGGTGACGACGACCTGGCCGTCTCGAAACGGCAAGATACCGCTGAGATAGAGCAGGTCTCCGGCAAGGACTGCGGGCACATAACTCGCGACCGGTTTCGGCGGAGCCGGGAGGGTGAGACCGAGGCTGGTCAGTTTCTCGTCAATCGACATAATAGGACCCTTTCCTATTCACCGTTCAACCGATAGCCAAGCACGCGAGCATCAACCGTCCGATTTCTCCATGCACGCGGTAGATCCCGAACCACGAGCCGTACGTATACGTCATTCAGGAGCCATTGAGCAAGGTGAGGCCAGTAAGGCATGCAGCAAAGAAACCGGCGAGAAAAAGACACCAACCACCTCGCCTCTTTTTCCAGGCGCATCGACAGCAAATCCAATCCTATGATATATATAGCCTATATATCCAAGCCGAGGGAGGCCCGCAATGGCATCCACCATGGTCCAAGTCCCCATCCTCATGAGCCCCAGCCAGAAACGCCGGCTGACACAAAAGGCGAAAGCCGCCAACCTCACTATGGCACAACTGCTTCGAGAGGGCGGCGAGCGGTACGTTCCGGCTGATGATCCGACACTCTTGGATCACATGGCCAAGCAAGTCATCCGGGAGACGAAGAAAACCATTCGCGCAATAGACAAAACCCTCGCCCTCGTGGCGGAGTCGGAAGCGCGCATGCAGGCGCTCTCCAAGACCCGCAAGAAAGGGTGACGATGGGACTCACCGAGCGTGTGTGGGATGCCTTCGCCAACACCATCAAGCTGAACGATAAAGTGGAACAACTCAACACCACGGTGGCCAAGCAGCAGTCCCACATTGAAGATCTGAACGCCCGCGTCATTCGACTCGAAGCCGCGCTGGAATTTGCCCTCCACGCGCAACGCTCCCGCCGCCTGCCCACATCACCGCGCTAGCGCGCTTCCAGATCAGACGGGCCTGAAGCGGTTCCTGCCACCATCTTCCTGATATGCAGCTTCCATAGCAGATCGGGATTATGCTTCGACCAAGACAGCACGCCGCACTCTTGGCGCACCAGCCTTGCGGGCTAGCCACAGGTCGTACGCGGCCTGCTGCGCCACCCACACATCGGCACGCCCTCCGTGCTGTACTCCAAGCCAGCCCTCTAATCGCAACGCCATTTCCGGAGAGATCGCTGCACGGCCATTCAATACGCGTGATAGTGCGGCTCGGGTCACCCCCAGTTGCTTCGCGGCCTGCGTCACGTTTAAGCCTAAGGCAGGCAAAATATCCTCTCGCAGGGTCTCCCCGGGGTGCGGTGGATTGTGCATTCGGCTCATGATGTCTTTCTCCTAGTGATAATCGTGGTAATCAATGAGTACTGCATCCCCGCCATCGAACCCGAACGTCAGCCGCCAATTCCCGTTCACAGAGACCGCATAGCGGCCAGCCAAATTGCCGGCCAATACATGCAGCCCCCATCCTGGCACATTCATATCCGCCGCCGTTGTGGCCAAATCCAACCGGGCGAGTTGCCGTTTGAGTCGAGCCGCATGATGCGGCTGGATGCCTGCCTTGCTGCCGGTTTCAAAGAAGGCTTGCAGTCCCTTGTGCCGAAACGTCTTGATCATGAAACGAGACTGTATAGCGTGACGTTTCAGCTGTCAATCCTAGGCATAGGCTACGCCTTAAATGCACGCACAAGAGCCTTCATGAGAACAAATCCACAATTGAACGCCTCTGAGGGGAATGCACATGTTCATTGGTCTCTGCCCCAATGTGCCGTGCAGAGGGGTGAGTGTTGAACCGAACAAGACAAACCATGCAACGGGACAACCAAGAAGACGGCCCGAGAAAACATCAATCTGAATAAGTCTTTCAGGTTCAGGAATCAGCTCGAACGGGCCGAAGTCAACGGCGAATGGAACCACATACGACGATGACCAAGTGGACGGGACACTGGCCGATCGCCGGTGCCGGTATCCCCGAGACAAACACGAAGCCCACCGACAGCTGGCCGTTCACCGTAATCCCATCATCCACCACCGGCCCGCGCAGACCATCCGGCGTGGAGGCCAGCAACACAACCTGCCCGCTGCCGAGGCCCGGCACCATTGGCGTCCGACTCACCGGCTCATCGATGCCGGGGCCGTGGGTATAGGTGGCTTGGAGCACGTTGCTGCCGTTGTACTCCAACAAGATATCTTCCCCATCATAGATATAGCGGGTGGTCTGGCCATTGGCCACTTTTTCAATCCGGCGCCCCAGCCCATCGTAGCGATAGGTTGATATCGTAATAGCAGCAGGATTACCGGTGGCAAATTCTTCGACCTTCACCAGCCGATTCTCGGCATCGTACGTGTATTGGGTGTAGTTGCCCGTCGCTAACAGAGTTTTTCTGGTGAGGTTTCCATTGTCGTCATATTGATAGCTGTGCGTGGCATCGGCGGTGAGTTGATTGCCCGCGTTGGTCACGTTCCCGCCTGTCGTGCGGTTCCCCACCGTATCGTAGGCAAAAGCCTGCGGATCGAGCAGCAAGGGGTGGCTCGTGCTGGTCAGTCTGTCGAGAGCGTCATACCCAAACGTCTGCGGCCCTCTCCGATCCGTCAACGACGTTCTGTTGCCCACGCCGTTGTACAGATACTCCGCCTTATTGATCGGCGTACTCGTCGCCGTCAGCTGATGGAGGATCTGGGTCACTTGTGAAGCGGGATCATAGGAGAACCCCTGCGCCAGTTCGTCGTAGGTTAAGGCCGAATCCTGAGAGGCGTTCCGTGGCAGACACCCGGCAAGGAGCAAGGACATAGGAGGAGATTTTAGCAGCCCTGGAGACGTTTACAAGCACACGGATGAAGTCGGCAATCGACGCCTAAGTTGCAGCGGCAACTCGAACGCCTGAACCGCTTGCACAAGGCCAAGCAGAAGTTCGTCAGCGAGATGCTGGAGACGGTACTACAGCAGGCACACTCACAATTGGCGGGCAGACTACGAATAGCGTTTGATCCAAAGCGTTTCTTCCTTTTCTAGTCGTACGTCTCTCCATCCCACATACTTCTCTTTCCCGCTTGAATCGAGATGTGGCTGGTTATAGATCCAGACATGGGTATGCGGCGATATGAATGCCTCGGGTAAGCCTGCACTGGTCTCTGTGACCTTGAAGGCGAGTTTATCGGCTTCCTTTAATCGCTCCACATACTGCTCGAAACTGCTCGGATAGAACCTCACCTCAGCCAGCCGATTATTGAAGAATTTTAGGTGTAGCGCTCCAGAGTGACCAAGATGCATGTAGTTGTCGATGGCAACCACGTGGATGCTAAACGGGGGCCGCTTGTCTCCAGGAGCGAGATTGCTACTTTCGATCACTGCCCACTTCTGAAATCGTCGTCTTGCCTCCTCCGTGCTTTGGTAGCTTTCAATTTCATCGATCAATTTCGTCCGCTCGGTGGCGACCTCGGTAAATGAGGTGGCGTAAAGTACATCTTGATCGCAGGCGGCGATCATCATCGCAAAGAGGGAGCAGCCAATAACCATTCGTATGTGAGCCAATGTCCACATACTAGGGCAACCACGACGGCAACGACTGGACCCACGACGAGAGGGAGTCCCAATAACCTGGCGTTGATCCTTGTTGATACGTCTGGAGCGTGCCATTCCTCGCGGCGTTGCCGCAGGATTGTTCGCAATCTTCAGTTGAATTCGCCGTTTTTCCAAACCCTCTTCCACATTTATTGTTGGCGTCATCCATGTCGCGCTCCCCTTCTTCCTGGTTGTGCGCCCAGTCGCCGCGCTTTTCATTTATCCAACCAAGTATGCGAGCCTCAAACTCGGAGTTCTCTCGGGTGAGCATACAACTCCCCAAGCAGTGACGATAAGCATCTTGCAGCCCATTATGTGGACCGGGGAACGGACTATTCTTCGCCCTCCTCATGGCCTCGTCGTAAATGTCTGACGGGTTCCGCCACAGTCCGAGTGGATCAGCAAAATTCGTTGGGTTGTTCCTAGTGTACACATAGAGATTCGTGCCGTTGACAAATCTCCATGGATCCTTCCGCAAGAACCGCCCTGTAGCGGGATCGTAATACCGCGCCCGGTAATAATAGAGCCCCGTCTCTTGATCGAGTTCCCGCCCCGTATACGTATACGGCTGATTTACCGTGCCGGGTGATTCGAGGATATTCCCATACGCATCATAGGCGTAGGCCTTCGTCACGCTGCCAGAGCTGTCGGTCAACTCCGTCACCGATCCCAACCCATCTTGGTGGTAGAACAGCGTGCCGTTAGCCACCGGCGTGGTCGTGGGGACGGTGGTCGAGGCCACCACCAGCGGCGTACCGAGCGGGGTCGTCGAGGCAAAGGTCGCGCGGGCGGGAAAGAGGAGCCGGCTCTCGAGCACCTGGTTCGTGGATTGGTCCCGCGTCACGAGATAGAGCGGGGCGTTCCCGCCGATGCCGCCCGTATCGATCAGATCCACCGCCAGCGTCCCGGTGGCCACGGCGGCCGTGACGTCGATCGGCGCCACCGGCTGTTCGAGCCCCGTCGAGTCGATCGGTTGGCCGATCGCCGGTGCCGGCATCCCCGAGACAAACACAAAGCCCACCGACAGCTGGCCGTTCACCTTGATCCCATCATCCACTACCGGCCCGCGCAGGCCATCCGGCGTGGAGGCGAGCACCACAACTTGCCCGCTGCCGAGACCTGGCACCATTGGCGTCCGACTCACCGGCTCATCGATGCCGGGGCCGTGGGTATAGGTGGCCTGGAGCACGTTGCTGCCGTTGTACTCCAGCAGGATATCTTCCCCATCGTAGACGTAGCGGGTGGTCTGGCCATTGGCCACCTTTTCGATCCGTCTGCCCAGGCCATCGTAGCGATAGGTTGATATCGTGATGGCGCTGGGATTCCCCGCGGCGAATTCATCGACTTTCACCAGCCGGTTTTCCGCATCGTAGCTGTACTGCGTGTAATTGCCCGTCGCCAGCAGCGTCTTGCGCGTCAGATTGCCATTCTCGTCATACTGGTAGGCAAAGTTGCTGTCGGCCGTGAGTTGATTGCCGGCATTCGTCACACTGCCATTCGTGGTTCGATTGCCGACCGCATCGTAGGCAAAGGCTTGTGGATCGAGCAGCAGCGGATGGCTCGCGCTGGTCAGCCGATCCAGCTGATCGTAGCCGAAGGTCTGCGCGCCACGTCGGTCGGTGAGTGCGGTCCGATTGCCGACGGGGTTGTAGACATACTCGGCCTGATTGATGGGCGTACTGGTGGCCGTGAGTTGATGCAAGATGGTGGTGACTTGAGACGCGGGATCATAGCTGTAGGTGCTCTGCGTCCCGTTGGACAGGGTCACACTCGTGCGGCGCGAGAGCGCGTCGTACGCATAGGCGGCGACCGGCTGGTTCTGTGCCCGGCTCTGTACCTCCGCCAGCGTGAGCGTTCGGCCATAGAGCCGCACTTCGTCGATCTCGCCCTTAAAATGCCCGCCGCCGCCCGCGGTGTTCGGGTCCTGCCTCCGTCCGAGGTACTGCTGGTTCACGTTGGACAGCGTGCCACTCAGGGTGACGGGCCCAAAGACCGTCGTCAGGGTCAGCGGCTGGCCATTGACCCAGAGCTGCGCCGTGCCGGCCACGGTATCCACCGCGGCCGCGACATGGTGCCATTGACCAAACGTGATCACCGGGGCCGTCGAGCGGAAGGTGGAGCCCGACACCGTGGGGCTGGTCGTGGTCCGTACGGTCAATTGCAGCGTACCGTCTTGCAACAGAGCCACCGAGAAGCCTTCGCTGACAAACGGGTCGCGCCGGCTGAAGATCCATCCCTCCGCCCCCACCGGCACCTCCGGCTTGATCCAGGCGTCCACGGTCGCGGTGGTGCTGAGACTATCCAGCACCGCGGAATCGGGAATGAGCACGTAGTCATCGACCCCATCGAAGGCAAAGGCCTGATGGCGCACACCGCGGTCGAACGCGGTCCCCAGTTGGAGCGGGCCATGTTGGCCTCCGACGGGATCGATCGCGCTGCCGTCGCCGAGCCATGCAGCCAGCAGCGTGGGCAACGGGGTGGCCGGGCGTGGGGCTGCGTGAGGGACTGGAGGCGATTGACGGCATCGTACGAGTAGCTGGTGATCTGGACCGGATCGGGCAGCGTCAGCCGGTTGCCGTTGGGATCGTAGCCATAGCCCAGCGTCACGGCCGGTTGGTTCGGCGAGCCGTCGGTCTTCACACTCAGCAGCCGATTCGCCTGGTCATAGCTCATGGCCAGCACGCTATCTGGATCGACCACAGTGGTCAAGTTGCCGACGAGATCGTAGGCGTAGCTGGTGACCTGGGTGCCGGGCAGGGTTTTGCTCACGAGCTGGTTCACGGCATCGTAGGCGAAGAGAATGTCGTCGCCCTTGGGCGTGTGGCGCTTGGTCAAATTGTCGTTGCCGTCGTAGGTGTAGGTCTCGACTTTGCCCAAGGGATCGGTGGTGCTGAGCAACCGGTTGCGGCTGTCGTAAGCGAAGGTGGTGGCTTGGTTCTTCACATCCGTGACCGTGAGAAGGTTCCCATTGCCGTCATAGGCGTAGCGGGTGATGCCCGCATTGGGGTCGGTCAGCTGGGTGAGGCGGTTCCTGACATCATAGGTGAATGTCGTCACGCGAGTGAGGGCATCGGTGCTGGTGGCCACGTTGCCCGCCGCGTCATAGGTCAACGTCGTCGTACGGGCCAGCGGATCGGTCGTGGTGAGCAATCGCCCGAGGGCATCATAGGTAAAGCTGGTGGTCTGATTCAGCGCATCCTTCGTCGTGAGGAGCAGGCCCTGCGGGTTGTACGTGGAGGTCGTCACCTGGTTCAGCGCATCGGTGATCGTGAGCGGGTTACCTTTCGCATCATAGGCGATCTGAGTGAGATTCCCCTTGGGATCGCGGATGCTGGTCACCTGATTGAACGTCGGCTCATAGGTGAACGTCGTCGTCGCGTTGATGGCCTGCTCCGTCGCGGTGAGCAGGTTGCCCTTGGCATCATAGGTCATCACGGTCACAGCGCCGTTGGGCCGCGTGATCTGCGTGGGATTCCCCTGGGCATTGCGCGTGATGGTGGTCACCCGGCTCAGCGCATCGGTCTGCTTGGTGACCCGGCTCAACGCATCCAGTTCAAACGTCGTCGCCTGCGCCTTGGCATCGGTAAAGGTCGCCCGATTCAGGCTGGTCGCGCTCAGCGGCGCGGGATTGCCGGCCGTGCCCTGGCCAGTGGTGAAATTGGGGACGGCCACGGTCTGGCTCGACGCCAGGGCTCGGGTGGCCCCGTCCGGCAACGTAGCCTCGGCAAACCGGCCGGCGGCATCGTAGCGGTACTGGAAGACCTGATTGCGCGCATCGGTGCGGCGAATCAGCCGGTGCTGGGCGTCGTAGGTAAATGTCACCGCCGTGGCATCCGCGCCGCGCACCCGCTGCAGATTTCCACTGGCGTCATACTCCAACTGCGTCACGCGCCCCGCCGGGTCGGTGACGCTGCTCACCTTGCCCCCGCTATAGGCCAGCGTCGTGACTTGCCCTGTCGGATCGGTGATCGTGAATGGCGCCTGGCACCAGTTTTTCCTGAAGCCACGCTGGAATTCGCCCTCCACTCGCAACGCTCCCGGCGCCTGCCCACATCACCGCGGCAGCGCGCTTCCCGCTCAGACGAGCCTGAGATTGTGCCTGGCACCATTTTCCCCAAACCGGGCTTCAGTCCTGACCGAAACCAAACTTCTTTTCTGCTTCAATAAGGTAATCTCGCCACTGCTCCAGCATGTGCCCCTCATTTTCGACTTTTGAATGCTTCCGTGGATCGTATTCATCCTCAAGTGGCATGTACCGAACAAAGCGGGCAATTTCATGTGGACAGCCAAAATCTGAATAAAGTTCTGAGTACAAACGCTGTAGGCAGTGGCTGGAGGGGCATGGCTTGTCTAGAAGCTCTTTGAGGTTCCACCGGGAACGACGGTCCACACAAGAGAGGCGGAAGTTCTTATTTGTAACCCTCTGGGCTATTCATGCGGCTAACCCCGAATCGTCTGGCCACTCTACCAAACACAGCCCCACTAGTGGTCTTCCCCTCGCCTCACGCGCTGAGCCCATCGCGCATTGGGCTCGACGTATCGCGCGACGAACTGGAATTAGGAGCTCCGCCCGCTTTTGCCTAGTGTCCAGAACACCCTGGCCAAATCATCCCCCCCTTTTCTTCCTCTCAGGTCATCCATTTCTCATAGCGCACCCGCGAGTTAGTTTGCAGATGTTTACTAACCTCCTCTCGTAGTTGTAGATCGGTCGGGTCGAGCTGGTGGAATATTTCAGTTATAAGAGCATTACGCACTTCTGGATCCTTGCTCGACGCCATATACTCGATGATCTTATAGCACTCCTTCACCTTGCCTTGGACGGCTTGGTCGCGATCAATGGACAGCAGCGTTTTCTGAAGTCTTAGAAAATATTCGCCGAATAACGCGATGACGATACCGGGTATGCTCTCCGCTTGACTGATCGCCTGATACTCCTTGGACTCAACAAACCCAGGAGCTCTGGTTGCCAGAAAGCCAGGCATATTTTCATACTCTCGCGGCGAAAGATGAAAGTCTTCCATGTCTAACTCGGGCCTAGCGCGTGTTGCATGAACAAACACTGGTCGGTGGGATGAGGAAGACGGGATCGAGGAAAGGGATCGGGAGTCTGTA
Source organism: Nitrospira defluvii (assembly GCA_000196815.1). Lineage (GTDB taxonomy): Bacteria > Nitrospirota > Nitrospiria > Nitrospirales > Nitrospiraceae > Nitrospira_A > Nitrospira_A defluvii_A. The sequence continues at coordinate 1,615,454 of FP929003.1, read as the reverse complement.
TTCGGAAGCCTCATGGCTATCCGCGACGGCCCCACCACCTCATAAGACCTGCTGATCCTCAGGATTTCCCACTAGCGGGACTGCAGCGCATCCAGGAAGCTGTCTCCCCAGGGCAGTCTGGTCGCACCTAACGCTTCGCCGATGGTTTGGCCAAGGTCCGCTGCGGTCGATCTGGTCCCAAGATTCACGCCGCGCGCAAGCCGCGGGCCGGACACGAGACAGGGCACATACTCGCGCGAATGACCGGGATCAGGCCGGGCACAGTCGAACCCGTGATCGCCGGTGATGATCAACACATCTCCGACCTTGAGGGATTCCTGCAAATCCCGAAGCCGGCGATCGATCTGCTGCAATGTAGACACCGTGGTCTGAAGATCGGGATTGATGACCGGAAGGCTCGCGTAAATCAGACCGCGCGGCACCTTGCTGAACATGCCCACCACTTCATCCATCACGGCTTCCGCCTGGAACAGCGGCACCGATCTCGTCACCCCCCGCCCGCTGAACAGGTCGCCGACCTTTCCTACCCCGATCACGAGCTGGCTGGCCCGGCTCAAGTGATCCAGTAACGTCAGCCCCGGTGGCTCCACGGCAAAATCACGCCGCCGCTCCGTCGCACTAAACTTGCCTGATTGCCCGACGAAGGGGCAGGCGACCACACGCACAATCGGCACCATGCCCTTGAGCAACTTTCGGGCTTCACGGGCCAGGCGATGCAGCTCTTCGGGCGGCACCACCTGCTCGTGCGCCGCCAGAAAAATAGTCCCTGCCGTATCGATCCAGGCGATGGGCATCCCCGATTTCTGATGCTGTCCGCCGAACTCGGCGATCGGCTCCTGCGTGACCGCACGGCAATTGCCTAAGGTCTTCTGTCCCAGTGCGGCCTCGAGCGCATTCGCCAGCTCGGTCGTGAAGGTTTCGCAGAGACGCTCGCCTTCTTCGATCACGTATCCGGCGATTTCCCAATGCCCGGAGAGAGAATTTTTCCCCTTGGTCGAAAACCCGAGAGTTCCGTAGCAGCCTTCCGGCTGCACCATCGGGCGGATACCTTGAAACTGGCCCAGATGCCCGAGGCCGAGTTGCTCAAAATTCGGCAGGGCGAGCCCCTTGGAAATGGCGGCTAGCCGCTGCAGGGTGTTGCAGCCGGCGTCGCCATATACGTCGGCATCGGGCAAGGCACCGATACCGAAACCATCCAGCACCAGCAGTACGATTCGCGTCATCATGGGCGCACTATATCAAATCCACCGGAACGAGCAAGACTTTCACACGGCATGGCGGTTTACCGCGTCGCCACCAGCGAGGCGCGCCATTCATTCAGAATCTTCAGGCTCGCGCTGGTGCCGATCCGGTCGGCGCCTGCCTCCAGCAGCTCACGCGTGGTCTTCCAATCTCTGATTCCACCCGAAGCCTTCACCTTAGCCCGTCCGGCCACGGCCTCTTTCATCAGCCGAACGTCTTCCACCGTGGCACCGGCTTGATTGAATCCGGTCGAGGTCTTCACATAGTCCATTCCGGCCTCGACGGCCAGACGGCAGGCCGTGATCTTTTCTTCTCGCGTCAGCAGGCAGGTTTCCAGAATCACCTTGTGGTTCACGCCCGGGGTCGCCTGAACGACGGCGGCCATATCGCTCCGTACCAGATCGTAGTCGCCGGATTTCAAGCGGCTGATGTTGATGACCATATCGAGCACCCGCGCGCCATGCGCCACCGCCTCGATAGCTTCCGTCACCTTCGCGTGCGTCGAATGCCCGCCCAGAGGAAAGCCGATCGGAATGCCGACCTGGACATCGGTTCCCGCAACCGCAGCCACCGCCTCATCCACATAACAGGGCGGCACGAAAATCACGACGAACCCCTGCTCCCTGGCTTCCGCGCAGAGGCGTAACACATCAGCCCTGGTAGCCTCCGGACGCAGCACCGTATGGTCCAGGTAACGCGGCAACGATTCATTCCACGACTTCACACTCATACGAATGTCCCTTTCACATTCTACGATCGATGAGGAAATTAGACAGGACGTGTAGCGACCGGTTCTCGATACGATCACGCACCGTGGGCGACAAGGTTACCCCTGGTACGTTTGCGGAAGTACTGTTTCTGATATTTCTCCACCGCTTGATTGTGCTCGGCCAGCGTGGAGGAAAATTGATGAGTCCCGTCATTCCGCGACACAAAATACAAGTACGACGCCTGGGCGGGAAAGAGCGCCGCGCGCAATGAATGGGCCCCGGGGCTGGCGATCGGTCCCGGCGGGAGACCCTGCACACGATACGTATTGTAGGGGCTCATGACGGAGAGATCGCGTTTATGAATGTTCCCGTCGAACGCCGGTAACCCGTAGATCACCGTCGGGTCGCTCTGCAGCGGGATCTTTTTCCGCAATCGGTTATGAAACACCGCCGCGATCAGTTCCCGCTCATCCTTCGCTCCGGTTTCCTTTTCGATGACAGAGGCGAGGGTCAGCACCTGATGCAGGGACATTTTCATGCGGGCCGCCTGTTCCTGCAACTCGGTACCCCAGACTCGATGGAGACCATCGACCATCGCCCTGATCACCTCCCGCGCCTTCGTACCCTTCGCAAAGGAATAGGTTTCGGGAAAGAGATACCCTTCGAGGGAATCGGCCTCGATGCCGAGGGTCGAAATAAACGCACGATCGCGCACCAGCTTCGTGAACTCCTTCGTATCCGTCACCTGCTGCGCCGCCAGCACCTCGGCAATCTGCGTCAGGCTGTACCCTTCCGGGATCGTGACGGGATGGAGCACCACCCGACCGGCCAGCAGCTTCGTCAGAATGTCCTGCGGCGACATACTGGCATCCAACTCATACTCACCGGGGCGGATCTTGCGATCGATGGCCCGCGTCTTGCCAAGCAATAAAAAGGCCGACCGGCTGCGGATCAACTGCTCGTTTTTGAGAAGTGCGGCCACCTGCTGAAAGGTGCTGCCTTCAGGGATGAGGACAATGTGGGAGGGAGGTTTAGGAGGTCCGCTCGCGACGGGACTCTGCGCCCAACGCAGTACCAGATACCCCGCGAGAGCCGCGAACATCACTGCCGCCAGAGCCAGGCCCATGATCGCTTTCTTCTGCATCATCGACTCGGGGTTCGTCAAAATCCCACGGATCGGTCTCCACGGGTGCGTTCAGATCGTTCGCCTGGCTGGTGGCCGGCTGTTCCAAACTCGCCAGATAACTCTGCAGGAGAATCGCCGCGGCAATACGGTCGACGATCCCCTTCCGCTTGCGGCGGCCGACGTCAGCCGCAATCAGTAGGTCCTCCGCCGCGCAGGTGGTCATCCGTTCATCCCAGGTGATCACCGGGACAGACAGTGCCGGCTCCAGTAGCTGGATGAACTCCGCGACGACTTTGGCCGCAGGACCGATCTCGCCATCCAACCGCAACGGCATACCGACCAGCACCTGCCCGACTTCATGTTCACGAACCAGGTCCTGGATATGCCGGATATCGGCATCGGGATTTCGCCGGTAAAACGTTTCCAGCGGCTGAGCCGTCCACCCGAGCTCATCACTCAGGGCAAACCCGATCCGCTTGGAGCCGTGATCGATGGCGAGAATCCGTTGGCCTTTCATCAGTTTACCCTTCGAGGGCCTTCTGGACCAACCCAAAAACTTTTTCTAACGCGGTGCCGAGTCCCTCGGGATTTTTTCCTCCGGCCTGCGCCATCTCAGGACGCCCTCCCCCGGTCCCGCCCACTTCCGTTGCCATCTCCTTAATGAGGTCGCCCGCTTTCAGACGGCCCACCAGATCCTTCGTCACCACGACCAGCAGCGACACTTTGCCGTCGTTCGCCGCCCCGAGCGCCACGACGCCGCTGCGCAGTTTGTCGCGCAGTTGATCGGCCAGCGCCCGCATGCCGTTCACATCGAGGCCGTCCGTGCGTTGCGCGTGAACCTGCACCCCTTTGATCTCGCGGGCCTGCGAGTCGCCGGACGAGGTACTCGCCATCTTGAGCTTCACTTCCGCGAGTTCCCGTTCCTTTTCTTTCAGTTGCTCGCTCAACTTGCGGGTGCGGGAGACGACTTCACCCGGCGCCACTTTCAGGAGGTCGGACAACTCACGAACATCCGCCTCCAATCGCTTGAGCGAATCCAACGCGCCGCTGCCGGTGAGACATTCGATGCGGCGCACACCCGCTGCCACTCCCGATTCGGACACGATCCGGAACAGGCCGATTTCGCCCGTGCGCCGGCAATGCGTGCCGCCGCACAGTTCCTTGCTGAAGGTGTCGATGTGAACCACTCGAACCTGATCGCCATACTTATCGCCGAAAAACGCCAGCGCTCCGCCCGCCACCGCTTCCTGCACTCCCATCACATCGGTTTGCACCGGCTGATCCTGACGCACCTGCTCATTGACGATCGACTCGATCTCATCGATGTCGCGTGACGCGAGGGAGCGGAAATGCGCGAAGTCGAACCGCAGCCGATTCGGGGCCACCAGCGACCCGTACTGTTTCACATGCGGCCCCAACAGATCCCGCAGGGCAGCATGCACCAAATGCGTCGCCGTATGATTGCGGGCCGCATCCTGCCGGGTGCGACGATTCACGGAGAGCTGTAACCGCTCCCCCTCACGGATCGAACCGGAGGTCACCACACCCTTGTGCACGATCAAGGTCGGTACGGGTCTGGTGGTTTCACGAATCTCTACACGGCCATCCGGGCCAGTCAGAAGTCCCTGATCGCCGGCCTGCCCGCCGCCTTCCGCATAGAACGGCGTCACATCCAACACGACTTCGATCTCATCACCCTCACGCGCTTCCTTCACCAGGCGATCGCCCTTGAGCAATGCCTGCACGACCCCTTCGGAATTCAGATGGTCGTAGCCGACGAACGCCGTCGTGCCGACACGAGCGGCCACTTCACTCAACGCAGGACGGGCCGTCTCACTCTCGAAGCCCCCCGTCTTTCTGGCGCGTGTCCGCTGCTCTTCGATGGCCGCTTCAAATCCCGTCTCATCAAGTCGGATGTCCTGCTCACGGCAGGCTTCCGCAATGAGGTCCATCGGAAAGCCATAGGTGTCGTACAACTTAAAAATTTCGGTACCCGAGAGCATGTTTTGACCGGAGGCCCGCACCTTGGTCAGCATGTCGTTGAGAATCGGCAACCCCTGGTCGAGCGTGGCGATAAACCGTTCTTCTTCGCCCCGAGTCGCCTCCGCTACCGTACCGGCTGCCGGACGCAATTCGTGATAGGCCTCGCCCATTTGCTCCACGACCGTCGCCGTCAGTTCATGCAGAAACGGTTCGGTAATACCCAGCAACCGGCCATGGCGGGCCGCACGTCGCAGAATCCGGCGGAGCACATAACCCCGCCCCTCGTTCGACGGCAAGACCCCGTCGGCCATGAGGAACGTAATGGCCCGCAAGTGATCGGCGATGACGCGCATGGAACGATCCGCTTGTTCCACCGCACCGTACTGCGCTCCGGCCCTGGTCCCGATTGCCGCCAACAAGGGCGCAAACAAATCGCTGTCGTAGTTGCTGAGCCGCCCCTGCGCGACCGCCGTCAACCGTTCCAACCCCATACCGGTATCGATGCTCGGTTTCGGAAGCGGATTCAGGGTGCCCGCGCTGTCGCGATTGAACTGCATGAACACCAGGTTCCAGATCTCGATGACCCGGTCGCCTTCACCGTTCGGCGTCGCGTCGCCCGGCACGGAGGGGCCCTGATCGAAATGGAGTTCGGAACAGGGACCGCAAGGGCCCGTATCCGCCATCTGCCAGAAATTGTCCTTCTCGCCGCAACGCACGATGCGGCTCGGAGAGACGCCGATCTTTTGCCACAGACGGTCTGCTTCGTCGTCCTCGCGGAAGATTGTGATCCACATCCGGTCTTTCGAGAGCCCGACGACGGAGGTCAGAAATTCCCAGCCGAACCGGATGGCCTCTTCCTTGAAATAGTCGCCGAAAGAGAAGTTGCCGAGCATCTCGAAAAAGGTGTGATGCCGCCTCGTGTACCCCACGTTTTCAAGATCGTTGTGCTTGCCGCCGGCGCGCAGACATTTCTGCACGGTCACCGCCCGGTTATACGCACGCGTCTCCTCGCCCAGGAACACCCGCTTGAATTGATTCATGCCGGCGTTCGTAAACAGCAGCGTCGGGTCTGCCTGAGGAATCAAGGGAGCGCTCGGAACCGCCCGATGTCCCTGCTGTTCGAAGTACTGGATGAAGGCTCGTCGCAGATCGTTTACACTTTGGCTCATATCTCGTCCAACCCCGTCTCCAAATCTACTTGAGTGACTTGCTGAATCGTGTCGTCATCGAACCCGCGTTGCCGTAGAAACCGCACCCACTGCACCGGACGCGTCCGGCTCGCCCGCCCTTCGAGCGCCTGGCAGGCTAACTCCTGCTCGGAAATCGAACGGTAGGCTTGCCGCAACGCCCGCTCGGCGACACTGTCTTCAAAGCCACGGTTGAGCAGTTCCGCCTTGAGCCGTTCCCGGCCCATCGGGTGTCGCGACAGTCTCGTTTCCGCCCATCGGGTCGCATAGGCCTGATCGTTCAGATACCCTCTGCGCTCCAGTTCACGAACGACCAAACGCCCCTCCGCCCGGTTCGCACCTTTTTCCTGCACATACCGCTCGACCTGGGCCACCGTCCGATCGGTTCGCGCGAGGTACCTGATCGCCAGCGCCAGATAATCCGGCGTCGGTTTCGTACGCCGCCCTGTGCTGCGCGCTGTCCGCACTGCCACCACCTAGGTCGTGACTCTGGCACTGTGACCGCGTTTATCGTCCTGGCGCCCCTCGGGCTTCCGTTCGGGCTTGTCGTCCTTGGCTTCCTTCGCCTCGACCTTCTTCTCAGTGCCGCGGGAAGGCAGCCCGGCGAGATCGCGCACCTTGCCCTCGATCTCTTTCGCAATGGCGGGATTCGTCTTGAGAAAATCGCGGACGGCTTCACGCCCCTGCCCCAATCGTTCACCTTTGTAGGAGTACCAGGCGCCGGCTTTCTCCACCACACGCTTCTCCACGCCGATATCGACGAGCTCGCCGGATTTCGAAATCCCTTCGGCAAACATGATGTCGAACTCGGCCTGCCGAAACGGCGGCGCCATCTTGTTCTTGACCACCTTGACCCGCACGCGGCTACCGGTCACATCCTGACCGTCCTTGATCGATTCAATGCGGCGGATGTCGAGACGCACCGAGGAATAAAACTTCAGCGCGTTGCCGCCGGTCGTGGTTTCGGGATTGCCGAACATCACACCGATCTTCATACGAATCTGGTTGATAAAAATCAGGGTCGTCTGCGACTTGGAGATCGCCGCCGTCAGTTTGCGAAGCGCCTGCGACATCAATCGTGCCTGCAGTCCCATGTGGGAATCACCCATCTCGCCTTCGATTTCCGCCCGCGGCACCAACGCCGCCACGGAATCGACTACAATCACATCGATCGCGCCGCTGCGCACCAGGGTTTCCGCAATTTCAAGCGCCTGCTCGCCGGTATCCGGCTGCGAGACGAGGAGATCGTCCGTCTGAACGCCGAGCTTCTTGGCGTAGGTCAGGTCCAGCGCATGCTCCGCGTCGATAAAGGCCGCCACACCGCCTGCCTTTTGTGCCTCGGCAATGGCATGGAGGGTCAATGTCGTTTTGCCAGAAGACTCCGGACCGAAGATTTCGATGACCCGCCCGCGAGGGAAACCACCCACACCGAGGGCAATATCCAACCCCAACGAACCGCTGGAAATCGCCGGGACATCGGCGGGACGGTCGTCGGCGCCGAGCTTCATCACCGCGCCTTTCCCATACTGTTTTTCAATTTGGGCCAGGGCCAGGTCCAATGCGCGCTTTTTCTCGTCTTTTTCAGTCATTCCAAACTCCTTATCGAAGCGTGACTCTGAAGCGTTTCTTGTATCGAACGCCGTGGGAGACAACGCACCAGCCGGCGCTGAGTTGACCGAACGTGAACTGGACCGGGGCCAGTCTCTTAGAACGGAATGAATTGCGGATTATACCGGAGTTAGAAGGGAGAAACCTAGCCCGCCGGGGCCGCCATGAGGGTTGAGCCTGACCGGTCGGAAATGGCAGGACGCGGCGGCATGGCCACACCAAACCAGAGGTGAACGTAAAGCCCGACGGGGCTTCTCTCAATGGGGCCGACGCAGGCGTACTGGCGGTCCGGCAAGAAGGCCAAACAAGCAAACCCCCGCAGGGTGAGAGGATCGGACAACGTAACAGGCACTCATCAATAGTCCGGGCTAACAGGCGACCTGGAGGCCGAGTTGCGTGCGAATGGTCGTGGCGAGAAACCGATACTGCCCGGCAACAGTGAGCAGATACTGCTTCCTGGCTCCTTCCGGCGTCCGTTCGGCTGCCTGAAGGTGCGTGCGTTCCGCGCTTTCGTATACCAGGACGAGCGACGATTGAATCTGGAGTTGCCGCGAACGGCGAACCCGAATCTGGCGTTGCAGCGGCGCCGCCCCCACCACCTGAAGAATGGCCTGGGCCCGGTGCAAACTGGTGTGGGCGGCCATCACTGCCTCGTATCCCTGCCTTGCCACCGCATCCCGCTCGGCCGGACGGCCGCAGTAGTGTTCGACGATCTCGATCACCTGCTCAACATTGCCCCTCTCATAGAGGGCACAATGGGTGCGATCCTGGAACAAGTCGTTGAAACCGTTTCCGATTCGTTCGCCGACCAGGAGCGCCCCGCAAGCCATGGCCTGGAAGGTGCGGAAATTCACGTCATTGGCGGCCGATTGATTCAGCACCATCAGGGAACGGTTGAAAAGTTCTCGGTACCCGCCGCTCCCCACCGCAATGGGATAGCGTCGTTGCAAGCCTTCGATCAGCGCGACACGCTCCGGATTCCACTGCCGGTTGAGTGTTCCGACGAACGAGACGGGCGTATCCCGTAAGCCACCCGAGTCACCATCGTCGGGCACATGACAGAACAGGGGCTGCCACGAGACGATCTGCCGTTCAGGATCGACCCGATACCGGGGAACCCAGTCTCGTTGCGCCACACAGATGACGTCGAACGCCGCCGCGTACGCTTGGTGCCACCGTGCATGAAGATGGGAGTCGATTGCATACCACACCAACGGCACGTCGAGCGCCTCCAACCCCAACAACTTCGGTGGCCCACTGTCGTCCCCCACCACAACCAAGTCGGGAAACCATCGCGCAGGAAACTGCGCCGAAAGACTATGCATGCTTTCTACGTACGGGCTCAGGACAAAATCGGCCATGCGATCGTAGGCCGCCCATTTGACATCATGGCCGAGCTGCCTGAAGTCCTGCAGAAAAAACGGATTGCCGAGGTGAAGGATGTTCATATGCCTGTCGAACGACGCCGCCAGTCCAGTTCCTACATCGGTGTATCGGCTTGATAACTTGAAGCAATGGGTCGATCAGGCTGGAAACACAAGAGCCGTTTGGCTAGTCGGAGTAGGAGCGGCCATCAGCGCAAGGCCGCTGCCGAGTGGCAAGAGTGCTTGATTTCGTTGACGAGAGACTCAGGCTGCCGCGAGAAGAGAAAAAACGATCGCGGGTCAGTTGTCCGGAGTGGAAGTTTCCGGCAGGTCACTGCTGCTCTGGCGGCTCTTCAACCATTCAATGAGCTCAGTGCGGAGCGTGCGATTGAGGCGTTGTTGGGCTTCAACGGGAAGACGGACAAACTCCACGCCGAACTGATGCCCGTTCACCCATTTGATCGTACCGAGATCGATGGGGAGTGCCGGCGGCTGATGGTCGAGGAGCACACTCACGCGCACGTCACTGCCGCAGAGGACTTCCCTATCGCACAGAACGGAACAGCCCTTGAGCGACAGATTCGTCAGGACACCTTCTCCGACAAAGGGCGCCCCGCCGAAAATGACCGGGTAGTTGAGCGGAAACCGGTAGTAGGTTCGAACGTACCGACGAGGTGCCATCACATCCTCCCTGTGGGCGGATGGTACTCAGGCCGTCCCTGCAACCGATATCCTACCTTGGGAGGGTGAGAGGACATTTCGATCCGTGACTCTCCTTGTTTTGCCGGCGAGGTCTGAGTAGGCTACGGCGGAAAATGAAACTGCGAACCCTGGAGTCCTACCGAGAAAGAAAGGGCTGTATGCGGAGGTATCGACAGGTTGTGATGTGGATGGCCGGGGCCTTGCTGCTGCAGGGGTGCGTCGGTTTCGGGGCCTGGACGCTGGGTAGTCGCACAGAATCCAGCGACCATCCAACAATTGATCGAACGAGAGGTGTGCTCGACGTGCGGAACGGCGACCCAGAAGGGACACTGAAGACGGCCACCGAGCTCCGGGCACAGTGGGGCGAACCAGATCGGGTGGAACCGCTTGACGGCGGCAAGGAGGAATGGATCTATAAGACCGAAGGCCTACGATGGTCCGGACTCGTTCTCTTTGTCGTCATTGTCCCTCTCCCCGCCATGCTTCCGGTCGGTTCACAATACGTATCGTTTCTCATGCATGACGGCCGGATCGAGAAGGTCACACGCGCCGACTGGGCGTTCAAGGCCGGTGCCTACTGCGGCTTCTTCGGGATGATGTACGGAGGATTGGGCTGCGGAACGGGCACGTTTGGAGAGCAGCGGAGTCTCGCCACCCGCTAAGCAGTTTCCACAGAAAAACCGGGCTGCAGCTGCCCGCAGCCCGGTTTCCCCTTCACTATTTCTGCCCCCGCGTCAATGCGCGCCGGACTTTTCCGGATGCACATCGATGATGTGGCCGGCTTCGTTCAACTCGGCCCGTACCCGTGCGCCATCCTTGATCGAGGCTGAGAGCACTTGTTTCTCCAGCGGAAACTTCTGCTCACCCTTTGCAGTCTTTAATGTGATCTCATTCTGCATCGTGCCGATTGACACGACTTCACCCGTGACAAACCGATGTTTGCCTTCCGTGCCCTTGGGATGCACTTCCAGCACCATGTTGTTCTCGTCGATCACCACGGTGACTTCGTCGCCGGCTTTCGGCAATGCATGACCATGACGCTCGGCGCGGTTCTCGTTGAGCTGATATGTTGAGCCGTTGGGAACCTTCACCGCAAGCGCGCCGCCCTTCTCCACCACCACCCCTTGCAGCTCCTGGTGGTGACTATTGGGGGAGCCTTTGTGGGAGCTTTCGTCGGCCCTTCCAACCTGACTCGTCATTCCGACCACAGCCACTACCATGCACACGTAGATGAACAATTTCGACATATCCTGCCCTCCCGTTAGCGAGTTGTCTGTAAGTTCTCCCTACGACACACTCAGTAGAGTGGAGGATAACGGTTTTCTGCGTATTGAAGGACTAGGAGAAGCCCTGGCGTACGTTCAGAGAGAAGAAGAGCCTGATGAGTGCGGGCTCCTGCGTGGAGCCGTATCTAAATGGACTACCGTTGATCCTGCTCGATCAAGGCCGGCCGTGGAAGGAACTCATGCACCCGGCCCGCGTGGACGAACAGGACATCCTCGCAGCCGCTCGGTCGAAGCATGATTGGGAACGGATGGACTAAATCAAGTATGCAATCTCTGAAACGAACGGCACGATTTCCATCGTGCCGAAGGCCGGTTAGCCGATGTGTACCCACCGTTCACACGACAATGAACGGCGAGGAAAGCCGGGGCACGCTGCTAAAATCCGAGTTCTTTTTCGAGATCCGCTTTCTTCTTATCGAACTTCTTCTGCTCCGCCTGACTCTGCTCCGTGAAGGCGCCCTTCACTTTCTCGCCGGACTTTTCCAACGCACGACTAGACTCTTCCATCTTCTTCTTCACCTGCGCCACTTTGTCTTTCGCCTTCGAGGACCCGGCGAACTCGTAGTACATCACGGCATTCGCCTGGGTGAACGTCGAATCGGGACGCGAGGCAATCGCATCGCCCCGCTGCTCGGCCCGTTCCCGCGCCGCCTTGTCGCCCGCTTGCGAGAACTTCATCCACTCGGCTGCGGTTCTGAGCTTCTCAAGAGACTTGGTCGTGGCCGCAGCCACTTCGATCGCGCTGCCCGAAAGCCCCTTGGCATCCTGCTCCTCCGCTTTCATCAGCCGATCGGCCGTGGAAGACGCCAACTTCAACAGCTCCTGACGATAGGCCTGTGGAGAGACATAGGGCTGACGCTCGCCCGTCTTCTGATCCGGTACCACCCAACGACCTTCATCCACCCCCCAGGCCGCCGTGAAGAGCGCGAGATCGTCCGGTTTCGCCTGCACCGCTTTCATCATCACACGATTGGCCTCCGCATAGTCGCCGATGGCTTCGAAATAGCCAAACGCCGAGGTCTTCCCATCACCCCGCACCGGATCGGCAGAATAGAACAGGCCCTTCGCCTCAGCCGCCTTGGCTAAGTCACGGCCCAGTTTCGGCACACCGGTTTTGGCGCGGGACAAAGCGGTCTTGTCGTAACGATCGAGACACTCATTGCCGAGGATGGATCGATACGCCACGAACAGCTCGGCAGGCCGTCCGGCCTGTTCGGCCTTCGTCAGAGCGGCAACCGCCGCCTTGGCGCTCTTCTCCTCCTCATCCCCCAAGCAGGGATCGTCGGCGCGAACCGGGGACACCGTCACGGTAAGCAGCAGCAGGGCACCGCTCAGGATTCTGACCGTACGCATCGCGCACCTCCCCTATCGGCCGAAGAGACCTTTGAGCATCTTGTTCACTTCGGCAGCAGGCGTCTCGCTCTCCTGGCTCTTGCTCCCGCTGTTGCTCCTGGACGAGCGTTTCTCCTTCGCCCGCTCCTGGCCGGCGTTCTTCATCATCTCGTCCAGATTCGGCATGCCGCCCTGCCCCATCATTGCGCCCATATCATTCTTCGTCGCGCCGGCGGGGACTTCGAACAGCGCAGGGTTCTGCTTCTCGATTTTCACATTGGTCAACTCGCTGGCCATACGCATCTTCTTGTCGCCGTCCTTCGACAGCAGATCCATTTTCACCGTGACACCCTCTTTGGTGGTCCAGAAGAACCCGCCGAACTTCGACCCGTCCGGCTTGGTCGCGATGATTTTCGTTTTCGTGGTCTTCAAGCCGTTGACCGTCTCTTCACCGACCTCGGTCTGTTCCTGAATGTCGAAGCCGCCCATGTCGGGCGCGTTTGATTGATCCAGCGGCATCTCCATATACATATCGCCCATGACCTGCCAAACGACCTTCTTGTCCTTGCGGATGATGGTCACGCTGCCGTCCGCCCCGCCCATTTCCATCCGCTGCTTCGTGGGCGTGTGATAGACGCGGGACTTCATCGTCATACCACCCTCGGTTTCCATCGTACTGTCCGCCGAATACTCCACGGTCGGCTCCGGCGGCGGCGCAGCTGTTACGGTCAGAGGCACAAGGACTAACGAGACCAACATTGCGGCAGATCGAAACAGCGTCATGGCCTAACCTCCTGGTAACCGGGTGACTGTCTGGCGGGGACAGAGGCTAGCCGGGATTTAGAGGGGAGTCAATATGCGCGGAGACATTCACGGAGGAGTCGGGGGGCCCTGGGGGGGAATGCAGAAAATGTAGAGGTTCACAATCGATAGGCCGTTAGACACACCAATTCCTAACCGCATCCAAACAGATACTCCCCTTCTCGATTTGCCGATCTCACTCGGGTCCGATTGTCATATCCTTGTAATTTTCGTCATCCGGACTGCTTAACATGGCGATCTCGCCCAGGTTCTTCCGACGACCCACCAGGGTAGAAACCTTCCTTTCCTAGGGTCATGGCGAGCCACATCCCCGCGCTAACTGTATGAAAATATGTTCATGGTAGGATGAATCATGAGCCCTGCATTCTCAGTTGAGCATTCCGCCGAAGAAACCTTCGTGACACAGAGAACAGAAGGGCTGATCTGGCACTAAGTTTGCTCACTCATCCGAGTAGCGAGCATTGAACGGTCGTCTCACAGAGGGAGGATCTCATGCGACAGGACATGATGAAGGACGAAGGACATCGCAACACGGTGGAGTCGAAGCCGTCAGACAGCACCCGACAACGGTCACTGACCTATGACGAAACGAAGGCCGCCGAAGCGGCATTTAAGGGCGAGCCCTTCAACCCGGCTTGGTCCGCCGCTGCTGCCACCGTGTATGCGGGAATCACGGAAGCCATAGAGAAGCGAATGATGACTGCGACTGTTGAGTCCGAGGTAGCTGAGGAATGCCTTGCCGGACGATAAGCTCGGCAATCTTTGAGGGTTCAGATGCAGTGGCTGAGTCGATCAACGTTCGGAAACCCCATGGGACAGTATGGGGACCTGCCGGCAGCCCGGCTGCGTCCAGGCGGGAAATGTCATGTTTGGTAAGCGTGGAAATCGGTTAGAGGGTTGGTCTTGGCATCTCGCCCGATACAGGCGTCACGGCTTCTTTGCCACCACCTTGCCGTTCTCCCACACATAAATTGGTGTGCCGTACATGCGAGCGGTCTTCCGGGCAACCTTGGCCGCTCGGCGCAGCGCGGCGCCGACCTGTTCAGCACCAACGCTCGGTTTCACTTTCCTTCGAGTGACTCTCACGGCCCCTCCTCCTGGAGTCTCGGCACTGGCTCTGAATTGTCATAGAGGTACCACTTGTCTGCCAGATCCTGGTACAGCATCTGAAAATTCTTCAGCCTCCGACGAAATCGACGCACGACATCGGCTCGTAGTACCTCATGCCCTCCCTGACGCACCCGCACGGCGATCCGCTGGAGAGCCAGCGCGACAGAAGGCAGGGAGAGGAACACGATTTCAATCCGATAGCCATCAGCCTTCCACTGTTCTTATAGCTTGAGGTATGTCCGTCCGCTCAAGGTTGTCTCAAAAGCAAAGTCTGCCCGAGCGCTAGCCAATCGATTCAACTCCATCAGCAACAGGCGTCCTCCTTGCCGGGCTGCCAGTTCCGGCTTGAGTGGTGACAGCCCGCTCGCAATGAGATCGGCATTCACGAAATGGATGACTCCGCCCTCACGAGGAAGAAACTCCCGAGCGAATGTGGTTTTCCCGTCGCCGTTCGGCCCGGCAATCACAATACATCGAGGAGTTCAGCTCGATCGACCTCGTACGCGTGGCATCGGCGCATTGTCTTTTTTTTTCATGCATGAGACAAGCCGGCAATTGTACGCCACACCTCTTCAATGCTGCCGCCAAGCTCACTCGCATTCTCATCTCTCAGGCAGGCCGATGAACAGGTACGGGCATTCCCTGCCTTCTCGATTTAGGCGGCACCAATCCTCTTCCCGAACCAGGCACTCCCCCCTGCCAGGACACACATCACTCCGCCGATTCCGATGATGCTGGCGACAGAGCCGAACGACTCCGCCACCCAGCCGAAGACCGTCATGCCGAGCATGGATGTCGCGGTGGCACTCGCCGTATAGACCGCCATGACACGGCCGACCATTCCCGACGGAGCCACTTCCTGAATGATGCCCCAGGCGATGGGAGTCCATGTCCCGAAGCCGATGCCGATGCAGCCCACGAGCACGGCAGCCAGCCGCAAATCATCCGTCCACGTCAGGCCCACCAAAGCCAATCCCGCGAGGGAGCAAGAGAGCGTGATGACTGCGAGCCGCTTCGACAGATCCCACGCGCTCAACCGGATCAGCCCGATCGATGAGAGCAGCAACCCCACCCCGAGCCAGGACCAGAGATACCCGACCTCAACCGGTCCGAGGCCGAGCAGATGGCGCCCGAACACCGGGAACAATGTCGTGAACGCGCCGCTGCCGAACGTATAGACCGACGCGAGGACAATCAGAATCAGCACGGTGCGGTGCGGCAGAAACGCATACCGGATGCCCTCGAGCAGGTGTCGGATGAACGGTCTCCAGCCACCTCCGTCAGCCGTTGTAGTCTCTGCCACTCGCAGCCGGATGGGCAGCAGGCACGCGGCCGAGGCGAAGTAGGTCACGGCATTCAGGCAGAGCACGTCTTGAGAACCGGCAAACGCAATACCGGGTCCGCTGACAGCCGGCCCGATGATGATACCGAGACTGGTCGTACTTTGGAGGAGCGCATTCGCCGCCGTGAATTGAGGGCGAACGACCATGAAGGGAACGGCCGATGACAGCGTGGGCACAAACACCGCCGTGGCGACACCATAGAGAAAGGTAAGAAGATAGAGCGACCCGACGGTGAAGTTCTCCACCGAGACCAGGCAAGGGATGAGCCCGATGAGTATTCCTCTGACAACATCGCTCCCGATGAGGATGGTTTTCTTGGGAAACCGATCGACGACCACGCCGATGAACGGCCCGAAGAGAATCGGCGGAAGCGTCTGTAGAAGCCCGATGACGGTCGTTTTGAGCGGTGAGCCGGTGACCGCATAGACGAACCAGAGCAAGGCCAGCTTGCTGATACCTTCAGCAACCTGGGACAGGACCTGGCTCCACCACATCAGACTGAAGTCTCGTGTGAGCAGCCACCGATGGGCTTCGGACATGCCGCCAGTATAAACGTTTGCCGCGGGAGTGGAATCAGGAGGAATGGGTGGCGCTGAGAAATATCCCACGCATGGTCCTTCCGCTCACGAGGGCTCGGTCAGGCTGCATCATCGCGTCCATTCAAGGCGGTACACATCAAGTCGTCGCCGGCCGGAAGGATAATCACGCCTGCGCGAGAGTGATGGGGCGGGCTCTGCGCGCGCATGACACCGCCACGGCTGCGGCGAGCAGGAGCACGAGCCCCAAACCCACAAGGCTCGCGGCGGGACCGGCCGTATCGGCCACCCAGCCGAAGCCCGTCATCCCTGCCATGGCCGACGCCATGGAGCCCACACTAAACGTGGTGAGGACGCGGCCGATCAAATGGTCCGGAGTCACTTCCTGGAGCAACGCCCACACGATCGGATTGAGCACCGCCGTACTGCCGCCCACGATGATGACGATCCCTGCGGCGATCAGAGGCGTCTCCAACAGGCTTAGACTACAGACCGCAAGGCCGCCGATAGTCATGCCGCTGACGACGATCCGTAAGCGCCCCTGCAGGTCACTCTGTTTTTTCCACGCCAGCCAGGTCGAAGCCGCGAGCATTCCGACACCCAACGCAGACCACAACCATCCCAATTGCACCGGCCCGACTTGGAGAAACTCCTTGGCATAGACCGGCAAGATGAAGACGAAGGCGCTCACACCTAGATTGTAGAGCGACGAAATGATCACCAGCGTCAAGACCATGGGCTGCTGCCCGAATACGAAACGAAATCCGACTTTCAATTCCTCCCACACGGAGGAGGACGCATCCCTCGCTGCACCATGAGGAATGCTGAAGCGAATCGGCATCAGGCACAGGGCGGAAAGAAGGAAGGTGGCGGAGTTGACGAACAACACGTTCTCCGCGGCGATCAGCGCGATCATCACGCCGCTGATCGCCGGCCCGAGCAACATGCCGATATTGTTGGTGCCTTGGATGAGTGCATTCGCCGACATCAGCTCCGAAGGTCGAACAAGCAATGGTACGGCCGATACCAGCGCGGGGCCGAATACGGTGGACACCACCGACGTGAGAAAAATCAGTCCGTAGAGGCCCTCGATCGACAGCCTGTCCATGGCATACAGGGTTGGTATGAGCACGGTGAGCAGCGCGCGAAGTAAATCGACCCAGATCATCACGGCTTTTTTCGGCAGCCGGTCCAGATAC
The DNA here is from genome assembly GCA_000196815.1 of Nitrospira defluvii. GTDB lineage: Bacteria > Nitrospirota > Nitrospiria > Nitrospirales > Nitrospiraceae > Nitrospira_A > Nitrospira_A defluvii_A. The sequence goes on along the minus strand of FP929003.1, from coordinate 1,597,904 downwards.
ACCCCGATCAACGGGCCGAATAAGAGCGGGGGGATTGTCTGGAGGAGTCCGACCATGGTCATCTTCATGGCCGAGCCGGTCAGTTCATACACAAACCACAGGAGCGCGACCTTGTTTACCCCCTCGCCGATCTGAGAGGTGGTCTGTCCCCACCACAGTAGCCCGAACTCTCTGGTTTGAATGAGACGCCATCCGCGACTTGGAATCGAGACTGAACCATCCTCCGACATGATCGGGTCCCTCCTGAAACGACCGACGCGCTATGGTTGTAGCGCCGGAACGTTCCACCTTCGAACACCGTCGACTGGTCCATGTTACCCATTCCTGGGCTCCAGCCAGGCTAGGAATAGCCCTGGTGTCACATCGAGAAACGCCTGGCAGGCATCACGATCTTGTCCAGTCAGCCGGCCTCGGAGCAATGTCTACATACGCGCGTCCAACGAGGGGGGATCCCCGACCACGCGTTGCGCGACCAGGCCGCGCTCCTCACCCCTTAAGCTTTCCCCTCCTCCCTCCGATACAGGATCAGGAAACCCTTTTTCTTCATTTCCCGGGAGGTCGCATGTCCAACATCATCGAACAAATCGACAAGGCAATCGGTGCCCATGGCGCGTGGAAGGTGAAACTGCGGCAGAACATCGACGGCACGCTGGCACTGGTCCCGGCAGAAGTCGGGGTGGACAACCGCTGCGAATTCGGCAAGTGGCTGTATAGTCTGGCCGGTACCCCCGCCGCTTCGGACCCCTATTACAAAGAAATCCTCGAACTGCACAAGGCCTTCCATAAGGTCGCGGCGACGGTCGTCACCAAGGTGCAATCGGGAGATAAACCCGGCGCGGAAGCGTCGATCGGCTTGAAGGGTGACTACACAGCGGCATCGTCCAAGTTGACGGCCAAGATGATGGAGTGGAAAAGGACAGCCCCGAAGGCAGCCTGATCGAGCAGGCCATGCTCTGGAGAAATTCCCTAGCTCTAGGGAGTTTCTCCAGACTCCGCGCCGACCAGCAACGCCTCTTCCGCCCCTTCAGATCAATGCGCGCCGGACTAAGTCATCGTTTTCTCGCACACTTTCTGGAATGACTGCGCAGAAAGCTCATCCGGCACGGTCCCTGCTTTACGCTGCGTTATGCGTTAGAAGACACTGGATCTATACACGATGCCCTCGTCCATCCTGCTCATCGACGACAGCCCCGGCGAATGTGAACTCCTTCGCCAGGCCCTGACGCAGTCCGGATACAAGGGACGATTGGAGATCACCGATGGCAGCCGTGCGGCAATGACCTATCTCAACGATCACGTACTCAGCGATGAGCCGGGCTTGATCCTGCTCGACCTCAAATTACAGGGAGAACGCGGGGTGGATGTGCTGAAACGCCTGAAGCAGGATGCGCGATTGGCGCCCATCCCAGTGGTGATTCTCACCAGTTCCGATGACGCCGTGGACGTGCGAGCCTGCTACCAGGCCGGAGCCAACGGCTACGTGGTCAAGCCGGGGCAATTCGATGATCTGGTGAGCCTTTCCCTACACCTCTGGAAATTCTGGCTCGAACACAACTGCACCCGACGGATAGCCACCCCATGCTGACGCGCGCCGCCCTCAAGAACCCCTACGCCGTCTTCGCAATCTGCATGATCGCGCTGATCCTGGGCGCCGTCTCTTATCAGAAGATGCGCGTGGACATCTTCCCCGAGATCAAGCTGCCGTCGATTCTCGTCACGACCTTCTATCGCGGGTTGAGTCCCAGCGAGATGGAAGGGGCCATCACGCTCAAGATGGAGCAGCGCTTCGTCGAAGCCAGTTACGTCGAGCACATCGAGTCCCAGTCACTCTCGGGCATGAGTTACATCAAGGTCTTCTTTCAGCCGGACTACGGCATCGATTCGGCCCAGTCGGAGCTGACCAGCCTAGCTTACAGCATCATCCGCCTGCTGCCGCCCGGCGTGTACCCGCCCTCCGTCTATAAATTCGGTGTGTCGAGTCTCCCGGTGGGCTATCTCTCCATCTCCAGCGACACGCTCGGCCCCAAGGAAATCCGCGACCTGGCCTACTTCAACGTGCGCCAGCAGATCGCCACCATCCCGGGTATTTCCTTCGGTCCTCCATTGGGCGGCAAGGTCCGGCAGATCACCGTGTTTCTCGACCAGCAACGACTGCTCGCGCGCGGCGTCTCGCCCTCCGAGGTAGTCAATGCGCTGAACGCGCAGAGCGCCATCATTCCCGCTGGCGACATCAAGATCGGGGACCTCGACTACTACGTCTACTCCAACAGCCTCGTGGACGTGGTGGACAAGATCAACGACATTCCCATCAAGATCGTCAATGGCACGCCGGTGTTGATCCGCGACATCGGCACCGCCGCCGACAGCGCCGCGGTGCAAACTTCGATCGTGCGGGTGAACGGCCGCGAAGCAACCTACATCCCGATCACCAGGCAGGAAGGCGCCAACACGCTGGAAGTCACCGACGGCATTCGCGCGAAGCTGTCGAAGCTCACGGAGATTCCAGCGGGCACGACCGTCAAGTTTCTCTACGACCAGTCGCTCTATATCCGACAGGCCATCGCGAATCTCCAAAAAGAGGGCCTCCTCGGCGCCGGACTGGCCGGTCTCATGATTTTCATTTTTCTGGCGAGTGTCAAAGCGGCGCTCGTGGTCGGACTGGCCATTCCCCTCTCGCTGACCGCCGCACTGGTGGCGCTCTACCTGACCGGCCAGAGCGTGAATTTGATGACGCTGGGCGGACTGGCCCTGGTCATCGGCACCCTGCTGGACAACAACATCGTGGTGCAGGAGAACCTGCATCGGCATTTGGAAATGGGGAAGGACGGGCGATCAGCGGCAGAGGACAGCGCCATGGAGTTGACGCTGCCGATCCTGGTGGCCACGATCTGCATCCTCATCGTCTACCTGCCGATCATGTTTTTTACCGGCATCGTGAAGTATCTCTTCGTGCCGCTGGCGATGACCGTCGCCTTCGCCATGTTGGCCGACTATGTCGTCTCCATGTCGGTGACGCCGGTGGTGTTGGCCTGGCTCTACCAGGCGGGGCATGCCAAGTCTTCCGACCATGAGGCGTCGGCCGACGAGGGATGGTTCCGGTATGTGCTTGCCATCTATGAACCGCTGCTCACCGCCGGTGTGCGCTTCAAGCCCGTCGTGATCGGCCTGGCCACGCTCGCCCTGGTCGCGACCGCAGTCTTTCTGCTGCCCCGTCTCCACACCGAGTTCTTCCCCAAAGTGGACGCCGGCAATTTCACCATGCTGGTGATGGCACCGGAAGGATCACGGATCGAAAAGACCACGGCCATCGTGGGTCACATCGAACAACTCGTGCACGATACGATTCCCAAGGGCGACCTGGAAGAAGTGATCTCGAACACGGGTCTTTACTTCGGCGATGCGGCGCGCTTCGCTCCGAACACCGGAAACCATACGGCCTTCGTGCTGGTGAATCTGATGACCGGACATCAGGGTCACACGGAAGACTACATTGCGGACCTTCGCAAGAAGTTCAAGGCTTCGCTGCCCGGTGTAGAAATCGCCTTTCAAACCGGCGGAATCATCAGCGATGTGTTGAACTTCGGCCTCAAGGCTCCGATCGACATCCAGGTCAAGGGCCCCAGCCTAGAGGTCATCCGGCCGGTCGCAGAGCAAATCCAGCAGCGGATCGCGCAGGTACCCAATACGGTCGATGTGCGGATCAAGCAGGGCAAGAGTTACCCCGAGCTGCATATCGATGTGGATCGCACCAAAGCCGCGTACTACGGCATCAACCAGAATCGCGTGGTCGTCGATGTCATCACCGGTATCAGCTCCAATCTGGCCCTCTCCCCCAACTACTGGCTGGATCCCAAGACCGCCAACGGCTATTTCCTGCTGGCACAGTACCCGGAGCAATCGCTCACCACGACGGAAGATTTGCTGAACATTCCCATCATCGGCGCACGCACGCCGCTGCTTCCGACTGCCAGCCTCACCGGAGGCGGTATGCAAGGCTCCACGCTGGCGCTGCAGAATACGCCGTTTGCCGGGCGGCAAATGGACATGGCGAGCGGGTATTACGCTACGGGAGACGACCGCCGCGGCCCACCAGTGATGCTGCGGGATGTGGCATCCCTGAAATTCAAAACCGGCCCGGATTCAGTGGACCACTATGATCTCTCCCGATTGATCAACGTGTTGGTGACACCGGTCGGAAACGATCTCGGCCATGTGGCCAAGGACATTGAAAAAGCCCTGGCCGGCGTGCCCCTGCCCAAGGACGTGACGGTACAACTGCGTGGCGAAGTGGCCAATATGCGCGGCGCCATCCAGAACTTCGCGCTGGCCCTCCCCCTCGCCGTGGTGCTGATCTACCTGGTGATGGTCGCGCTGTTCCGGTCGTTCATTGATCCCCTCATTATTCTGGTCGCCGTACCGCTGGGCTGGATCGGCACCGTACTCACATTGCATCTCACCAACACGTCCGTGAACGTCGAGTCGATGATCGGCACGTTGATGATGATGGGCATCGTGGTGTCGAACAGTATTCTGCTGGTCGACTTTGCCAATCGTATGGTCCGCCACGGAGCCACGGCCGAACATGCCGTGCTCGAAGCAGGACGGCGACGCATTCGCCCGATCCTGATGACGGCCCTTGCGACGATTCTCGGCCTGCTGCCGCTGGCCCTCGGCTTCGGCGAGGGCAATGAAACGATGGTGCCTCTGGCCCGCGCGGTGGTCGGCGGGTTGGCGGTCAGCACGATCATGACGTTGTTGGTGGTCCCCATCATGCACTCCCTGGTGCTGATCCGCCGGGAACGTCCCCCTGTGTCTTCGACCGCGCCCGCGACTCTGGAGGAAATTTGATGACCGAACAGGTAGTCCCGCCCCCGCTCGTGAAGCGCCCCAACCGTACGCCACTCTGGATTGGAACGGCCGTACTGCTCATCCTGGCGATCGGCGGCTATCTCTCTTGGCAGAGTGACGAACCGACTGCCCCCTCGGTCCCGGCAGGACCGGCCGCAACGGCGCAATCGGAACCGCCGGCCGGCCCGACTCCCTCGGAACTGGACTCCACACCGGTCGATGTGCAAGTCACCAAGCCCACCCGGCGAGACCTGATCTATACGGTCAAGCTCCCGGCCAATGTGTCGCCGCTGTATCAAACCACGCTCTATGCCAAAGTCGCCGGCTATCTGAAATGGATCGGCCCGGACAAGGGCGACGCGGTAAAGAAAAATGAAGTGGTCGCCGTGATCGACGCACCGGAAGTCGAAGAGCAGTACCAGCAGGCCGTGTCGGATTACAAAATCAAGAAGCTGACCTACGAACGACTGGCCAAGGTCTGGAAGGAATCGCCGGACGTGATCGCCAAACAGGACGTGGACGTGGCCGAAGCCGCTTATCAAGGCGCCCGACATCTGATGGAGCAACGGGTCGTCATGCGGGACTACACCAAAGTCCGCGCGCCTTACGACGGCATCGTCACCGCACGCTTCGCCGATCCCGGCTCGCTGATTCAGATCGCCACCTCCTCAGCCGCCAGCGCGATTCCCCTCTTTACAGTCATGGACCTCAACACCGTCCGCGTCTATGCGAACGTCCCGCAGGACGACAGCCCCTGGGTCGTTCCCGGCAAAACCAGCGCGACCGTGAAGGTCACGGAGCTGCCCAACCGGTCGTTTAACGGTGTCGTGACCCGCTCCACCCTGGCACTTGATCCCGCGACGCGCAGCCTGCTCGTCGAGATCGATTTGCCCAACACAGACCATGCGCTCCGGCCCGGTACTTTTGCCGAAGTGGCGCTCGGGTTGCGGGAAATCCCGCAAGCCCTCGTCGTTCCACCGCAGGCGGTCATCAGCACACCCAAAGGCAAGTCGGTCTTCATCATCGAAGAGGGCAAGGCCAAATCGGTCGCGGTACAGACCGGCATCAGCGACGGCCGATGGATCGAAATCACCTCCGGCTTGCAGGGCCACGAAGAAGTCGTCGCGGTCGGAAAACGCCGCCTGCTGGACGGCATGCCGGTCCAGGCTTCGCCGTTTAATCTGCCTGATGCCAAACCGTCCCAACAGAAATTCGAGCGTCGCGTTCCCGGTGGCACTCCCCCGCCACCGACGGCCGCACCGAACGGGGCCTCACACAAACAGGGAGAACGCCCATGAGTCGCTTGTTGCCCCAGACCACCCTCCTGACGCTGACGACGTTGGCATTGACGGCGCTGTTGGCCTCCGCCTCTCGAGCCGCGGACGCAGAGCAGCCCCTGACCCTGCCTCACGGCAGTTTTCTCGGGGTACAACGCGCCGTCGATATTGCAGTGAAAAACCACCCCATGCTGCTCGAAGGCGCGGCAAACTTGAAAGCCTCGGAGGCCCGCACCGAACAGGCTCGCTCCCTCTACTACCCGCAGGTCTACGCGAACGCCAACACGGTGGCGGGGGCCGGAGTGAGCAACCCGCGTTTCCTGGTCGGGGGCGGCTTGCTTCGTGAAAACCAGACCACCTTCACCGGCGGCGTCATCGCCAATCAACGCATCTACGACTTCGGCTACACGAGCAACCTGGTGGAATCGAGCAAACTGGCCGAACGCGCGCAGGGACAGGATGTCAGCGCCCGCCGCGCCCTGGTGTTGCTGTATGTGCAACGGGCCTATCTGAATAGTCTCAAGCGGCGGCGACTGGTTCAGATTGCCGAAGAAACCGTCCGGGAACGCGGGATCATCGCCGGGCAGATCGAAACGCTCTACCGCCAACAACTGAAATCGAAGCTCGACTTCGATCTGGCGCATGTGGAGCTGGTCAATGCGCAATCGCTCCTGGTGCGCAGTCGCAACGATCTGAAAGCCAGCTTTGCCGATTTGAACCGGACCATGGGCATTGCCGGATCCGACGACTACGTCCTCGAAGATATTTCCGTAGAGGTGCGTCCGCAGAAGACGCTGGAAAGCCTCATCACCGAAAGCCTGTCGCATCCGGAAGTGAAACGCGCGAAGGAACAGACGGCGTCAGCCGATGCGCGACTCACCGCGACCAAACGCCAGTACCTGCCGACGGTCTCGGCGATCGCCAGCGGCGGGACCTTCGATCCCTTCGATGCCCGCCAGAACCAGCAGACCGGCGGCTGGTGGATGGCCGGCGCGATGGTGTCGATGCCTCTGTTCACCGGATTTCTGATCGAGAATCAAGTCGTGGAAGCGAACGCCAATCGTCAGGCCGCCTCCGCCGCCACCAGCAATATCGAACAGGCGCTGACGCAACAGGTGACCAACGCCTATCTCGACACCCTGACCTTCGCCCAACAGATCACCCTGGCGGAAGAACAGGTGAAGACCGCGCAAGAAGCATTGCAGCTTTCGAAACAGCGCTACAAACTGGGGTTGGGCACGGTAGTGGAAGTGACGCAATCGGAAGTGGCGGTGACCGCGGCCCAAACCCGGCTGGCAGAAACCCAATTCGACTACAAGATCGCGGAAGTGACGCTGGCCTACACGTCGCAGGGCGACGACACCGGCCGCTCGCTTTTATTAAGCCGCGCCAGCCTCCCTTCATCGGATGCAGTGGGCCCGCACCCGGCCAATTAGGCAGCGTGTGAGGACAGGGCCGGAGCAGGTCTCGTCGGTTCGTGAAGCCTCGTTCCTATCTCATGTCGCAGCGATCAACTCGTTTGAAACGAATGACGAGAGACGCTTCAGGAACGACGCAGCCTTCGGCTTACACCGGTTGGCCGGGGAAGACCCGCGCGAGATCGATCACCAGTTCGTCCTTGGAGTTGGCGAGAAGCCAGTCCCAGATGCTGGTACTCTGAATGACCATGGCCTGGTCGAGATCAAAAAACAGGTCGAAGCCTTTGGAGACGATGGGGTTCATCGGATAGCGCCGATCGTAAATCATGCCGTAGGCCGGAATCCCGTATACGGTCTGCCAGTTCCCTAAAATAAAGTGCAGTTCAGTCCCCCTCACGTAGAGCCCGCCTGACGTGATGATCCGCTTGACCGACGTCTGCGGCTGACTCAGGTAATAGGTGACTCGTTCATTCTCCCGCGCCAAGCGTAACGCTTCGACCAACTGCGGAACCAGAATCGCGATCTCCCCGTCCCGAAACATCGGCAACCGGATCGAGCCCCCGGAAATCCAGCGCTGAATCGAAGCCCGGTGCTCCTGCACCGTAAGGCCCATCAGCACGCGACGCACCTGGTCGTGAGAGAACTGAGCCGGATGCGTGAAATGACCCGGTGGCCACTCCGGCAGCACATTGGCATCCAATTCGAGGCGGACAAAATTGACGGGATCTTCGTAGACGGTCCGCGAGGGGACCTGGGGGATGGCACATCCGGCGGCGAGCACAGAGAGCACAACCAACCGGGACACGTGAAACGTGAAGCGCAAGAATCGCACAGGCACGCTTGCTGAGACTATGGTCTTCTCGCGCTTCACGAACGACGTTTGAGGCTACTCGGTAATAGTGACGGTCATTTCGACGCGCTCCAGCGGGTTATCCCGCCCGTCGCGCTTGGAGCCGACCACTTTGTCGACCACGTCCAGTCCGCTTTGCACTTCACCGAAGACCGTATACTGCCAGTCCAGAAAGTTGGCATCGTTGACGCAGATAAAAAACTGCGAGCCCGCACTGTCCGGATCGTTGGCGCGCGCCATGGACAGGGTACCCCGCTTGTGCGGCTTGCTGTTGAACTCCGCCTTCACGTTATGACCGGGACCACCCATCCCATGCGAGGCACGGTCCGGATTCTTGCTGTTGGGATCGCCGCCCTGAATCATGAACCCGGGGATCACCCGGTGAAACGTCGTGCCGTTGTAGAAGCCCTTCTTCGCCAAATCCACGAAGTTCTTCACGTGATTGGGCGCCACGTCGGGAAACAGACGCAGCACGATCTCGCCCCATGGCTCGTTCTTGGATGTGACAGAAATGGTCGCGACCGGTGAACCTGCTTGTGCCGTCATCTCGTATCCTTTCCTACTCAGTTAAACTTGAAGGGCGCCACACTCTCCCCTTCCAATCCCTGGCTGACCGCCGTCCAGGTGACGCCATCGTCATCGCTGCGAAAGACCCCCGAACTGGTGCCGGCGTAGAAGCCCCCTTTTTCACCTTCGATCAACACCTGCACCGACAGATTGCTGAGCCCTTTGTTCAAGGGAACCCATTGCCGCCCCTTGTCTACGGTCTTGAAGATTCCCCGACCCGTGGCGACATAGACGCCGCGCTCGTTGCTGATCAACCCGCGAATCGAATCGTTCGGCAAGGCCCGGCTGATCGGCAACCAGGTCTTGCCCGCATCGCCGCTGCGGAAGACCCCGCCGTCGAACGTGCCGGCATAGACGCCCTGTTCCTTGTCCACGGCCAGCACCCGGATAAAATTCTCCACGAGCCCTTCATGGTCCTTGAGTCCCTGCCGGAGACGCGTCCATCCCGGAGTCCGTTCTTTCAAACTATGCACACCCTTGCCGGAAGTGCCGGCATAGAGTGTCCCGTCGTCGGTCCGGGCCAGCGCGTGCACCAGAATCTCATCCAAACCGGTGGACACGACCTTCCATTGATCCTGCGCGGCATTCAACAGATAGACGCCGTCTCCGGTTCCGGCATAGAGACCCTTGGCATCCATCATCAGGGCTTTGATCTCCAGACGCTTGAGACCCTTGTTGACCGGCTGCCAGATCTTGCCCCCGTCACGCGACCGGAAGACGCCGCCGCGAAACGTACCTGCGTATATCGCGCCGTCCTTACCGGTGGTGAGACAGAGCACGAAGGGATCGGTCAGTCCCTGGTTGGCTGAGGTCCAGGACCCGCCACGATCGGCGCTGCGAAAAATGCCCATGCCGAAGGAACCGGCATAAATGATTCCTCCGGAGCCGGCCGCAAGGGCCTGAATACTCGTATTGCCGATATCGGCGGAGGCGCCAGGGTCCTGGCCCGGGTGCCCCTGCTCCAGATTCAACGGAGCGCCGCCCTCGCTCCCGCCCGGGAAAGATGCCGCATGCGCAAACCCTTGCAGACTGCCGAGTGTAAACACCGTCAACACCAGCATATGACGCAGCATAAAATGATCATCCTTCCAAAAGTGTGAGCGCCGGATTACCGGACGCGATGACCGGCCGTGCCGATGGGTATATCTGGATCGAGCGGCAGATTCATGTCGGGAGCCGGCCCTGCGGCCCGCCCGAAGATCTTGGCCCCGATGATCCCGATCTCATAGAGTACCATGAGCGGGACCGCCATCAGCAACATGGTAAACAGCGTGGCGTCCGGGGTCACGATGGCCGAAATGATCAGCGCCGCCATGATGGCATGTTTACGATAGTGTGCCAGCACCGCTGCCGAGACGACCCCCACGCGCGACAACAGGGTCAACACCAGCGGCAGCTCAAAGGCGCAGCCGAAGATCAGAAGAAATTTGACGTTGAAGTCGATATAGGTCCCCACACCGAGCGCGGGGGTGATGTCGCGATCCATTCCGAAGCTGACGAAGAAGTCGATGACGAGCGGCAGAATGACAAGATTACAAAAGACCAGGCCGAGCGCGAACAGCAAGGCCGCCAGCAGGAACAAGGGAATCGCCCAGCGTTGCTCCTTGGGGAGCAACGCCGGTTCGACAAACTTCCAGCACTGGTAAAACACCATGGGCAGGCTGAGGATGATGCCCGCTAGAAACGACACTTTGATGGACGCAAACAGCGCTTCCGTCGGCCCGTAGAACACCAGTTGATTGGGAAACGGACGATTGAGCCAGGCGACCATCTCGGAGGAGTAGGCAAACGCCGTGGCGAACGCGACCGCCAAGGTCACCACGATGATCAGCAGCCGCTTCTTGAGCGACTGAATATGGGCGGCCAGTGGTGCGAGCATTACCTGTCTGAATCAACGACCCGTTCCTCCGCTCCTTCGGCTCACACACCGGCTCGAGGCGAGCAGCGGCTGGATGCGACCGGGACAGAGGACACGGGGATCCCGGCTAACGCGAGGATCGAATGAGTTCGGCTATTTTGTCTTTGGTGGCCAGCTTCTCTTTTTGCAACTGCTTCTTCAGCACTTCTTCCGCCGGCGTGAGCACATGCCGCTTCTGTAAATCGGCTAATTCGGCATCGAGGCGATGGTGAGATTCTTCAAGCGCACGGAATTCCGTGTTGGATTGCCGTAACCGTTCAGTGATCGCCGTCTCCGTCTGCATGTCGCACCTCCTGGTTGACTACATACGTTCGTGGATGACTGTCCTGTTGCCCGGCTCCCGGAATCGCCCTACGACCGCTCACACAAGGGACCTAACTCGAGCGGCGCCATTTCCATCAGCACTGCATCTTCGTCAGGGTTCACATAATACCGCGCGCGTCTGGCTGTCTGCCGAAACCCCAACCGATGATAGAGGGTCAACGCCTCCTGATTCGAGGCCCGCACCTCCAGCATCGCCCGGCTCGCACCACGCTCCAACCCGGCCCGCAATGCCGTACAAACCAGCCGACTCGCCACACCCTGACGTCGAAACGGGGCGAGCACCGCCAGATTCATCAACCGCACTTCCTCGAACACGATCCAAAAGCAAAAATACCCGGCAATCACGGAGTCGCCTGACACGGGATCAGGACACTTCGCGATGAGGAACTGCGCAAATTGATTACCGGACAACTCGGCTGCCAACATTTTGCGCGTCCAGGGGGCAGAGAAGCAAGCCTGTTCGATGGCGAATACCTCGTCGAGGACCTCAGCGGTCGCCGGTTCAATCAACACGGAATCTGACGCCATATCCGATCCAATTCCCAATTCAATTGCCTACTTCTGCGCCCGCGGATCGGCATCTTTTTGAGCACGTTTCCGGCGGCCCTGCGCCAACTTGCCGGCCACCCGCTGCCGGCGCCGTTCGAGGGCCGATACCCCCTGCTGCTCGTCGAATTTCACTTCCGCTTCGGTGCGTTGAACATAACGGGGAACCAGCTCCGGCCCGGCAACCTGTCCGGCCTCCAGGCGCTGTCTCCCCGCGAGACCGACACTCACGCCCGAAGGACGCTGTTGCTCCGGCCTGACTTCCCGCACCTGCCCGCCTACCGCTTCAACGCCCTCCCGGATACCTTTTTCATAGGCTTGCCAACCGTCGCCAAACAACGTGCAAGCGTTGGCCCCTTGTAACGCCCGGGCCACCGAAGCAGGAGGGCCCACCTGCTCGGCGATGTGAGTGTGCAAACCCGTTCCCGGCCGCCACTCGTACGCGGCCCAGTACACTTCATTGTGCCGACTCTTCAAGACCGGCACCAGCAAGCCCTTCACGTCGCGCAGGTTCCAGGCCATCGCTTCCAAGGTCGGGACCGTTACGATAGGAGTGCCCAACACGGCACGAAATCCCAACATGGTGGCAAGCCCCACACGCAGGCCGGTGAAGGAACCGGGCCCGATCGACACGGCCAACGCTTGAAGATCCTTCAATGAAAGTCCGGCCTCGCGCAACAGACGATCGATCGCGCCCATCAACGAACGCGCGTGCGATCCTTCGGCATCCTGTTCGAGCAGGGCCAGCACGTGCTCATCCTGCAGCAGCGCAACACTTTGCCAGGCCGTGGCCGTATCGATCGCCAGCAGATGCCGGGCCGGTTTCGTCTTCATACCCGCCCAAGCTCGCTGGGCTTGATCGGTTCGTTCGGCACCAATTCGTGAAACGTCACCTGCAAACTGCCCGAGCCTTGCCCATCGGTCATCCGGATGGCGAAGGGACGCATGATCCGCTTGTCGGGTGCAGGGGCCTGACCATTCACCGCCGATACGACCTCAACCCCGCCGCCGACCGCGCGGTAGTCGTCGAATTGCATCGTGGCTTCGACGTCACCGGACGGCGAAAGGCGCTCCTCCTGCACGACCAGCAAATTGCGACGATCGAACCAGATCCGCCTGGCCACGAATGGAGCCGTGCCATTCTGGCCCGGCGCGGTCACCACATCGAGTCGATACCGGCTGCCGTCCTCCGTCAATCGTACCGACTCGTCAGGCCCGACCACCTGGGTGCCGATGATCCCGCTCATCGCCCAGACGCTCAGTTGAAAGGGGCGCGTCAGCTGGCCGAGGTGATCCGCCTCAGAGGGACGGCCGGTCACCTCACGTCCCATGGTCGGTAGCCGGAGCTTGAATTGATCTTCGATCTGCACAAACTCGAAAATTTCACTGCCCACCGCAGAGAAGCCGCGCAACCGGATGGCGTTGGGACGTTGATAGAAGACGGTGCCTTGCACACGCTGGCCGATCGGCAGCATGCCGCCGGTGATCTTTGCGCTGAAGAGCCCCTTGATCGTCCGAACCTCGCCGGCCTGTTCCTGCAGGAGTGCCGTCAACTGCTCCGCCGTCGCCTGTTTGAGCTGGATGGTCTCAGACGGACCGAAGAGCGCACAGCCTGGCAAAGACGCCAGTGTCACGGCACAGAAAAATAGTGCACCCGCCAACCTGCGAGCGTTACGCCAGTACTGCATCCAACGCGTCTCCGACTTCATGAATGCCGATCAACTCAATGCCTTCGACAGGCTCCAGCTTTGCAACGTTCCGTTCCGGCAAGAGACAGCGTTTGAATCCCATTTTGGCGGCTTCGCGAATCCGCAGCTCGGCCTGGCTGATCGCCCGGACTTCACCACCCAGTCCGACTTCGCCCATAACGAGCGTCGTAAAATCGATCGGACTCTCCCGCAGACTCGACGTGACGGCAGCGACGATACCCAGGTCGATGGCCGGTTCATCGATGTGGATTCCGCCGACCACATTCACATATACGTCCTGCCCGGAGAGGTGCATGCCCAATCGTTTCTCCATCACGGCCAGCAGCAACGACAGCCGATTCGGTTCCACGCCATTGGCCATACGCTTGGGCATGGGATAGTTGGTCCCCGAGACCAACGCCTGCAGTTCCACCAGGATCGGCCGCGTCCCTTCCAGGCTGGACACCACCACCGAGCCGGTGCTGCGTTGCGGCCGCTCAGCCAGAAACAATTCGGAGGGGTTGCTGACTTCCTCCAAGCCGCCATCCTTCATTTCAAAGACGCCGATCTCGTTCGTCGACCCGAAGCGATTTTTGACCGCGCGCAGAATCCTGAAACTGTGGCTCTTGTCCCCCTCGAAATACAGCACCGTATCGACGATGTGTTCCAGCAAGCGCGGTCCGGCGATGGCGCCTTCCTTCGTGACGTGCCCGATGATAAACACCGGCACGTTGCTGCGCTTGGCGAACCACATGAGCTGCCCGGCCACTTCCTGCACCTGGCTGATACTGCCCGGCGCAGAGGTGAGCTGCTCGGTGTAGACCGTCTGAATCGAGTCCACCACCACGGCCGCCGGTTGGATTTCCTGGATGGCTTTGAGAATCTGTTCGAGACTGGTCTCCCCGAGGATGAGCAGATGTTTGCCGTCGATGCCCAGACGTTGCCCCCGCATCTTGATCTGCCGGGGAGACTCCTCGCCGGAGACGTAGAGGACCTGCTCACCCGGAGCGGCCAGCAGCGGCAATGCCTGCAACAGTAGCGTGGTCTTGCCGATACCGGGATCACCGCCGATCAGCATGACCGAGCCTGGTACCACCCCCCCACCCAAGACGCGGTCGAACTCCCCCATGCCCGTACTGTGCCTGGGTTCGCCGACGATTTCGATGTCGGAGATCGGCGTGGCCACGGCCATAGCTGTTTTGGGCATGCCCTGGCGGCCTTTTGGGGCAGCCGGCAATCGCTCTTCCTTGAGTGTGTTCCAGCCTCCACAATCGGGGCAACGCCCGAGCCACCGGAGCGCCTGATGGCCGCAGGCCTGGCAATGAAATGTCGTTTTCGCCTTCATCCCTACTCGCTCCACATCATCAACACCTATCTCAAGGCATCGTAAAGGAAACAGGAGAGAAAAAGGAAGGAGGCGCAAGGCAGTGAACCACGGGAAACTCCCTGCAGTTCGATTGAAAGGGCGCTTTCCGATTGAATGCGCTGCGGATAGGAGAACGACACGGGGAGAGGCGAAACGAAATCAGGTGGCGACCGTCAGGCCTTTACACCCTCAACCGGCAATCCCGACAATTGGAAGAGTGCGATGGCCGTCGCCGCCGCAGCATTAAGAGATTCCACCCCCGGTTTCAACGGGATGGTACATCGAACGGTGGCGGCATCCAGAACCGGCTCAGACAGGCCCCGACTCTCGCTGCCGATCGCCAGCACTGTTCGCGCAGGAATACTCCGAATCGCCCGGATGGGCACGCAGCCCTCGCTGGTTCCGGCGTCGGCGGCTATGATCACGCAATCCAGGTTCTGCAATTCTTCGAGACTGGTGTGGGGAAAGATGGGCAGCTGAAACAACGCGCCGGCGGTCGCCCGCACGACTTTCGGATTGAACACATCGACGGAGTGGGGTGCCAGCCACAAAGCACTCACATCGAGTCCCGCCGCAGTTCGAATGATCGTCCCCATATTCGTCGGATCCTGCAGCATATCCCCGTAGAGGCCGAAGATTTTCGGTTGCGCCAGTATGGCCGACTGGTTCCAGGTCGGCTGATGAACGATGGCCAGCACACCGCTGGAGGTTTCGACATCGGACAATTGGGCCAGCTGGTGCTCCGGGCAGCTATGCACGGTACACCCGCTGCTGACGATCTGCTGCGCGATCTCCGGCGGTTGTCGTTCAAGGAACATGGGGGTGACGACGAGGCAGACGATGTGTTGAGGCGCCGACTGCAACAACTCCAGGATGGGCTTGGTGCCTTCGAGCACGAAGACCCGCTCGCGGTCACGCGTACGCTTCGTCTTGACGACATCCCGTATATGGGAAAGAAAGTTGCGAGAAACGGTGCGAGGTGAGAAGGTCAACAGTTACCCAGGGTCGGCGACACTGCAGGGAGGCCTTACTAAATCAGCAAGGCCTCCCCGACATATACCTATTTGCGTTTCTTGCCGGAAGCCGCTTCCGCGGCGCGGATACGTTGCGCACGGACCTTGGCTCGCTTGAGCGCCGACAACTTGCCGCGGGTTCGATCCCGCTCAGCCTTCAATCGCTCCAGCTGGGCACGCAGGTGCACGCGCTCTTCCTTGTAAATATTGGCACATTCCGCAGGTGACAGGTTCGTCCAGTCTCCCGTTCCACGCGCCCGCTTGATTCGCGCTTCCAACGATTCACGCAGCAGCTTCTCGCGCATCGACATCAATGACTGCAAGGCTTCCTGCCGCCGCTGGACTTCTTCCTCTTCGGCCATAATGCCGCGAATGTCGGTTCCTAACATCGGCTGATCCTCCTCGCTCGAGACAACAATTAGAACGCCTCATTCTACCCGATTTGGCGGCCTTTGTTCTACCTAGGAGAATAGATCGTAACGCGTTGATGTTACAGGCAAGTATCAGAAGCGCCTCAGAAATGCGCCGTTGCAGACCTGGAAAGGGATACAGTAAGATCCGTCCATGCCGAACGTTGGAACGTTCATTCGCGCCTGGCGAATCTCGCAAAAGTGCTCTGAGCAGGCGCTCGCAGAACGAGCCGGAATCGCAGCCTCGGCGCTGGAAGCCCTGGAGTCGGAACAGGCCGATCCTCAGGCCTCCACCCTGGAAGCGTTGGCCGGCGCACTCAAGATTCCCCTCCCCTGGCTCTTTATCCACCCCACGGATTTGGACCTGCTGTGTAAGGAGGACGATGAAGAGCCGGCCCCCCTGTCCACTCTAACCGGGGCCGATCCCGTCCTTGAGAGAATTCTCGTGGCAGCCGGACATGACCGGTCGCTGTACGTCCTCCTGACGGCGCTCATGCAAAGCGGCGACCCTAAACTCCTACGCGCCGCAGAGGTGAGCCTGCGAAGCCTCGTCAAACAGTCCAAACAGGCGACAGTCCCCTGGCAATCGCGTCCACCGGGACATTTTGAACCGCCCAGCGATTAGCCCCCCTCGCCGGACGCTTCTACCCCTCCCGTACCATTAATGTCGAAGAACAGTCGCCGAATCCTTTTGAGCGGATGCAGCCGGCCGTGCGGCGCGCACCAGTAGCTGCCCGACCAGCACCAACGCCGCAAGCCCCGGCCACCCGCCCAGCGGAGGCTCGGTAAACAATTGAAACGGATCTCCCGAGAGGGACGGCCAGATCGAACTGAGCGCAATGGGAAGCGCCAACAGGATTCCGACCAGCGCCTCGCCTGTGACCAACCCGGCTGCGCACAATAATCCTCGATCCTCCGTTGGAGCATCGAGAGATTTCGCGGCGGTCCGTACATACTCAGCCAGCAGGCCTCCGAACAAAATCGTGGCCGACAGCTTGAGCGGCAGGTACATACCAAGCGCCACCGCCAGGACAGGGAAACGAAGGGCGGCATTCCGTCGCGCCTGCCGCAAATCGAGACCGATCACGACCACCCCCAGCACCATTCCCACGCCCACCAGGTGCCAGGGTAAGGAACCGCCGAACACTCCATTGGCAAGGTTGGCCATCAGCGTTGCCTGCGGAGCCGAGAGAGGATGGGGATGCGCGGCCGTTACTTCACCGATCCCATATTTCGCCTGCAGCAACGACAATACCGGAACAATGACCACCGCGCCGGTCGCCACCCCGATGACCTGCATCACCTGCTGCTTCCATGGGGTTGCCCCGACGACATGCCCTGTTTTCAAATCCTGGAGATTGTCGCCGCCCATCGCCGCGGCGCAACAGACGACCGCCCCGACCAGCAACGCCGCAGCCGGACCGGCCGGATTGCCCTTCCCAAGAATCCCCAGCAGAAGCAATGACGCAAGCATGATGGTGGCGATTGTCACACCGGACACCGGATTGCTCGAGCTGCCGACCAGACCAGCCATGTATCCGGCCACGGCCGAGAAGAGAAACGCCGTCACAACCATGAGCAGGGTCAACCCGATGCCGCCCCACAGATCGTGATTCAACAGGCCTTGATACAACAGCACCATGGGAACCAGCGCGGCCGCCGTCAGCCCGATCAGCCAGACCACTCCTGCATCCCGCTCAGTGCGCAGAAGCGCCGATTGCCCAGCGGATCGGTTGCGGGCGCCGTACAGCGCCATGAGTTGACGCAGACTCTGCCAAATCGGGCCGCGCACCTGAAACAGGGTCCAGACTCCACCCACCAGCATAGCCCCGATGCCGATGTAGCGAATCTGCCCGCTCCACGTCGCTTTCGCCGCCGCCACGCCGATCAATCCCTCCGGCGAACCGACGATCGCCTGGTACAGCGGCAGCAGAACCAGCCAGCCGATCGCCCCCCCGAAAAACACGACGACGGCCGTGTTGAGACCGATGATGTACCCGACTGCCACCAGGGCCGGTGACAGGTTCAGCCCTCCATAGACGGTCGACCGCCCCAGTTGGAACGCCCCTTCCAGCGACTCGCTCCAGAGCTTCAATCCTCCCTCGGCAAATTTGAAACCGCCGCCCAGCGCCGCCGCGCCCAAGAGCAGACGAACCCGTCCGCCGGTCCCGGCGTCCGACAAGGCGCCGACCTTCAATACCTCCGCCGTCGCAACGCCTTCGGGGAAACGCAGCCGGGCATGGATAATCAGGGCGCGGCGCAGGGGAATGGTGAACAACACCCCGAGCACTCCACCGACGAGCGACACCGTCAATGTTTGCCCGTAGTCGAAGGTGGTCCAATAGCCGATGAGGACCAGCCCCGGAATGGTAAAGATCACCCCGGCCGCCAATGCTTCGCCTGAGGAGGCGGCGGTTTGCACGATATTGTTTTCGAGAATATTCGACTGACGGAAGAGACGCAGCACCGCCATGGAGACGACGGCGGCCGGAATGGACGCGGACACCGTCATCCCGGCAAATAGGCCCAGATAGGCGTTGGCTCCGGCCAATACGGCAGCCAGCAGAATCGACAGGACAACCGCTTTCACGGTGATTTCCGGCAGCGTGACCGAGGCGGGAACGAGCGGCGAGTCTACCGGTTCGGTTGGCGCATCCTGCTCGCGCATGATCCCCTCAGAACACCTGCACGATGTAGCATTTGAGATAGCGCGTTTCCGGCATGCCGGCGAGCACCGGATGGTCCGGCCCCTGCCCACGTTGTTCAAGGAGCCTGATCTGCCGGCGCGCATCCCGCGCGGCGGCCTGCAGCATCTTCCAGAAGTCATCGTCCGTGATCGGCTGCGAGCAGGAACACGTTACCAGCACGCCCCCCGGTTGAAGCAGACGCAGTCCGCGCAAATTCACTTCCTTGTACCCGGCGATGGCATGGGGCACAGCTTTCTTGCTGCGCGCGAACGCCGGCGGATCGAGAATGACCAGGTCGTACCGTTGGCCGTTCCGTTCCAACAGGCGCAACTCCTCAAAGGCATCGGCCTGGCGATAGCGACAACGGGCGGCCACCTGGTTCTGCTCCGCATGCGCCTGGGCCAGCGCCACGGCCGCCGCGCTCACATCCAACCCTTCCACCGACTGCGCCCCCGCCAGCGCGGCCTGTATGCCGAATCCACCGGTGTGGCAAAACGCTTCCAACACGGTTTTCCCTTTTGCGAAGAGGGCCGCGGCGATCCGATTCTCGCGTTGATCGCAGAACCAGCCGGTCTTCTGCCCCTCCGCAATATCGACCGTGAACCGGGCCTTCCCCTCCTGAATGTTCACCGTCGTGGCACCCTCACCGCGCAGAAACCCTTTCGACAACGGCAGTCCTTCCAACGTCCGGCTCTTGGCATCGTTGCGGAGGTACACCGTCTTGACCCCCGCTTCCTGCACTAACAATTCGCCCAGGAGTTCCTTTCGCAGATCCATGCCATACCCCAGAGTCTGCATCACCGCCACATCGGCAAACCGGTCCACCACCAGGCCCGGCAGCAGATCGCTTTCACCATGCACGAGACGGCAGGCAGTGGCATGGGACGCGACCGTCCGGCGAAGGGCCGCCGCGGCGCGGAGACGCGCGGCAAAAAACTCGTCGTCGATCGGCTCTTCCCGGAATGTGAGCATACGAATGCGAATCTTGGAATGGGGATTGAAAAGGCCGCGGCCGAACAACCGGTTCTGATGGGTATACACATCGACGAGGTCCCCGGCATTCGGTGTGCCGAGCACGTCGGCCACGTTGCTATCGAACACCCACAGGTGCCCGTAGTAGCGCGGCCCTTCACGTTCGGCGGTCAGTCGGACTTTCGCAGTAGAACCGGTCACAAGCTGTGTCATGGTAATGGTGATGTCCCGTATGAGCTGTTTGATTCGACGATGGTGAAATGGCTCACGAGGGTGCCTGAAATCATCTCGCGAAGCAACCAGACAGTGGGCCGGCAGCATGCCGATGTGACGATCGCTCCTATGCTTGACCTTCCCTACCACCTATGGTTTGCTGCAGGAAGACGGGTAGACAGTGCGCAGATTCACGACCTCTCACTCGACAGCCGAGGCACCATGACCACACAGACGATCGGAACAGCAGTCCTGGATCGGCTCCACCGGCTCGGAGTGCGTCACATGTTCGGCATCCCCGGCGACTATGTCCTCGGCCTCTATAAATTGATGGAATCTTCTCCCATCCAGCATGTAGCCACCACGCGGGAAGACTGCGCGGGTTTTGCGGCCGACGCCTATGCGCGTATCAACGGGATCGGCGCCCTCTGCGTCACCTACTGTGTCGGCGGACTCAATACCGTCAACGCCATCGCCTGCGCTTATGCGGAACGGTCGCCCGTCGTGTTGCTGACCGGCTCCCCCGGATTGTCGGAGCGTGCCCGCAACCCCTACCTGCACCACATGGTGCGCGAGTTTTCGACGCAGCGGGAAGTCTTCGAAAAAATGACCGTGGCGGCCGTAAGCTTGGAAGACCCCGTCACCGCCGAACGTGAGATGGATCGCGCCTTCGCAGCCTTGCTCCGGTATCGCCGCCCGATCTATCTCGAAATTCCGCGCGACATGGTGCATGTGCCGTTGGCCCAGACGTCGCACAGGCATCAGACCCAAGGCGAACCGACCGATCGGGCAGCGCTGAGCGAAGCGTTGAATGAAGTACGCACCATGTTGGAGTCGGCCAAACGCCCGGTGATTCTGGCGGGCGCCGAAGTGGGCCGGTTCGGGCTCCATGACGAATTGACCAGCCTGGTGGAACGCCTGAATGTGCCGATCGCCTCGACGCTCCTCGGCAAGTCCATCATCCGCGAGGACCATCCCCTCTATGTCGGCGTCTACAGTGGATTGGTCGCCCGCGATGAGGTGAAGGAATTCGTCAATCAGACCGATTGCCTGCTCATTCTGGGCTCGATCCTATCCGACGTGGAGGACCTGGATGCACACAGCGCCCTGTTCTCCGACGGCCATACCATCCATGCCACGGCGGATCGTGTCGCCATCAAGCATCACCGGTATGACTCGATTCTCTTCGAGGATTTCGTGAAGGGACTGGCCGCGGCCTCACTGCCTTCGTTTCCAACCCCGCAATTACCGGCGCCCTACAAGCCCCAAGAACCCATGCCGCCGGCACAGGCGTCCGTTAGTCTGCAGGGAGTATTTCGTCACCTCGATACCGTGCTCCATGAGAAAACCCTCGTCATTGCCGATGTGGGCGAATCACTCTTCGCCTCCGTGGATCTCCACGTACACCGCCGCTTCAAATTTTTGTCCCCCGCCTACTACACGTCGATGGGATTCGCGGTTCCGGCCGCCATCGGCGCGAGTTTCGCCGACTCGTCGCTACGGCCGATCGTGCTGGTGGGCGACGGCGCCTTTCAAATGACCGGGTCGGAGCTTTCGACTGCCGTGCGCTACAAACAGGCACCGGTCGTGATCGTCCTGAACAACCACGGCTATTCAACCGAGCGCGAAATTCTGGAAGGTCCCTTCAACGACATTCATGAATGGCGTTATGAACGGATCTGCGAGCTGATCGGCGGCGGTCAGGGCTCCCGGGTGGCTACCCACGGGGAATTCGTGCAGACCCTGGCCAAGGCACTCGCGGATCCCAGCCAGCCCCATGTCATCAATGTGCTGCTCGATCCGGCCGACCGCTCGCCGGCCATGATGCGGCTGGCGCGGCGACTGGCGAAGCGGCTCTCGACCGACCGCCCCTAACCGCTGCGCGTATCACGATTCGTTGGCCCCGCAGGCCCTCTCACGGGAGGGTCCTGCACCCCACATCCAGACACCTGTTTCACGCTGATACAGTGCGGAGTTGCGCCCGCCTCACCCATTGACCCTCCGTGGACAAATGTGGTCTTCTAGGGGCGTACTTGTCGAATTGTCATTTGACGGGGAATTCGCCACTATGTCGACGAAGTTGCCGGATGGAAAGGCCATGCGAGACGGTCAGATCTTCTCTGCACGACTGAACAATGTCGTCACCACGGAACGAGAGTTCGACGAGTTGGTTGCGAAGTCTCTGCCGGAATTGTTGGATCGCGCCACGGGTCAAACCAAGCGTTTTCTCCGTGAAACCAATCAATGGGGCGATGACATCACGCACGAAAAGCTGGCGCTGCGCTGGGGATATGAGCTGGTGGAACGGTTTGTGGTCTTCGGTCGCACCGAAGTGCCCTGCCGCCCCTTTTTCCTTCTGGACAGCCTGATCGCCAAATCGTTCAGTCAGCCGGATCCGCTCTGTTATCACAAAGAGCTTCTGACCCCGGTGGGACGGTTTCTCGATGGACTGGCCTCTCGCGCCGTCGTGAGCCGCGACGCCCTGATCGCCCTGTTCTATCACTTCTATGGGTTCAGTCAGGCCCATGTGGTGAAATTGTTAGGGTTTGGACAGGCCGAAAGCCAGCGGGTCTATAAGAACTTCGAGCGGTGGCGCCAAACGGGGTGGCAACGCACGATGAACGAAACCGGGTTGAGTGGATCGGAAATCGAGGTGCTGGAGCAGGAATTACGCACCAGACCCGACCACCTGAACCACGAAGTGGATCGGCTGATGCCGGTCTTGCAGTCACATTATCGAAAGAGCGAACCGGAGCACTACCCCTGCCTGTCCGAACAGAAGTGGGGTCAACTATTTCACGATGACTACGGCCACGATTACCGCGTCTGGCATTTGGCCTTTTGCCGCGACTGCTTCCTGGAAGTTGCAGATCGCCGGCAAGCCGAGGTCAGCAGCGGGTTAAAGCCGCAGGTCAATCTCCATATACATCCGCTGAAAAAGGGAGGCGTCTTGGCTCTCTTTGGAGGGGATCGGGGGGGACGGCACCATGGAAACACCAGAGCTCAACGACTATCGCGCACATCTGCTTGACGCCCTGGATGATCAGCCGCGTCGCGCGGGTGAGGAACGTCCGGAATTCCTCCAGGTACTGGTCAACCACGAACGCGTCGGGACGCTGAATTGCGCCCACACCGATCCGTCCTTCTCCTACACGGCCCGCGAGCGGAGTATTCAACACCTCGAGATCCGGAACGAGTCCGGTGTGCTGGTCGGAGGCTGCGTCGCTCCCGAAGCCGGCCAGAAAAGTGTTTGCGTCCCAATCGGCAAGGGCAGCGTTGCCATTCAGGTCCAGAACCATTTCGACGGCGGATCGCTCAAGCTCCAGTACGCAGCCGCCCCCGGCTGGTGGACGAACCTGGCGTCGTCGATCGGATTCGCCTCCGCAACATCCTCGACCGCGGCAGCCAGAACTCCCGTCTGGACCATAACGACGGCCTTCGCGCAAATCGTGCTGGCCGTGGGAGTCGTGGCGCTATTGGCTGAACGGGTCCCGAACTGGCTCAACGCCGAAGACCGGGCGCATCAGGTTGAAGAAGAACTGGCGGCCAGGCAATCCACGCAGGAACAGATCGATCGTGTACACCAGCAACTGGCGCAACTGCTTGAGGCACAGGCAGCAGCCGTTGCCGTGTCCCGGTCGGAACAGGACCGGATCGCCCAGCTGAATGCCCTTGTCGATACCGTCGCCCATGCGCAACAAAAACTCAACACACAAGTCGTCTCCGTCCAGGAAGACCTCAAGACAGTCAAGACCGATGTCGCCCAGGAGGTAGAAACCGGCCTGCGTGTCGCGGTGAATGCCGCGGAAGCCGACCGCGACCTCGTGCGGCAGGATCTGAAGTCGGTCAAGTCGGTCAATGAAACGCTGATCAAGCAGGTCGCCATGCTGGAGAGCCGCAATCGGGAGTTACATGCCCGCCTGGCCCTCACCTCGCTTGAAGTCGCCAAGGCCAACGCGGCGCCTAAACCCACCGTCGTGGCCAAGGGGGACCTGCCGAAAGAAGCGCCCATGGCGACCCCGGTCGCGGATAACATCCGGGAGGCAGACCGTCAGGCCTTCATGTTCTGGGTGGCGTTTCAAGACGGCACAACCGAGAAGAGCATCGAGGATCTGGTCCAGGAACTGAACGGCATCAAAAAGGGACCGATGAAGTCGGGCTGGTATTCCGTTGAAGTGAACTTGCCGAATCCGGAACCTCCGGACCGCTTCCTTGAGTCTGTGAAGCGAGCCAAGATCGTGAAGTCGGTTGTGACCAGCAAGGCGATGCCTCCGGCTCAGTAGTCGCGATCTCCCCTCAGCAAATTCGACCACCCGGCACGGTGGGTGTCCGCCTCCCGCGTGGAGGGCGCCTCCCTGCCGCACTGGTCATTTGCTTTCTATCATCCGCTCCAAACCCGACACAGGAGGGAACATGTCGGATTTTCATCAGAACGGGCTCGTGACGGTCTTGCACCGTCTGGGCGCCTCCAATCTGGAACAACTCGAAAAGGAACTGGAACGGCACGCGGCGACCAACCCGATCGCCCTCGTCCTCCCCTCGCTGTATTCGGAACTTGAGAACCCCGCGCTGAAGCACATTGTGCAGGTGCTGAAAGACATCCGGTACGTCAACGAAATCGTCATCTCCCTGGATCGCGCCTCGGCCCTGGAGTTCCGGCTGGCCAAACAATTCTTCTCGGTGCTGCCGCAGCGGGTGCGGATCGTCTGGAACGATGGGACGGGCATTCAGGACATCCTCAAACTGCTGGCCCACGCGGAAATCGACACAGGGCTGCAAGGCAAGGGCCGGGGCTGTTGGATGGCCTTCGGCTATGTGTTGGCTCGCGGACAAAGCAACGTCATCGCGCTCCACGATTGTGACATTCTCAGTTACAACCGGGAATATCTGGCGAGACTCTGTTATCCGATCGTCAATACCAATCTCGGCTACGAATTTTGCAAGGGCTACTACAGCCGGGTCACGAATCGCCTCCACGGCCGTGTCACCAGGTTGTACCTCACCCCGCTCATCCGAAGCCTCCAGCAGGTGGCCGGCTCGCATCCGCTGCTCACCTTCCTGGATAGTTTTCGTTATCCCCTGGCCGGTGAGTTCGCCATGGTGCGGGATCTTGCCTGGATCAACCGGGTTCCCGGCGACTGGGGACTGGAGGTCGGAGTCCTCTCCGAGATCTATCGCAACTGCGCGCTCCGGCGGATTTGCCAGGCCGACATCGCCGATGCCTACGAACACAAACACCAGGGCCTGTCGGCCGACAACGCCGAGCAAGGGCTGCAGAAAATGTGCGTGGATATCACCAAGTCCCTCTTCAGAAATCTCGCGAGTGAAGGCGTGGTGCTGTCGGAGGCCGTGTTGAAAACCCTGCGAGCAACATATCTACAAACCGCGCAGGAAGCGATCACCCGCTATCAGAATGACGCGGCCATCAACAGCCTGCAGTTCGACCGGCACGAAGAACGGATGGCCGTCGAAGTCTTTCTCAAGGGCATGAAGATCGCCACCGAAGCGTTTCTGGACGATCCACTCGGCGTGCCGATGATCTCCAACTGGAGCCGGGTGACGGGCGCCATTCCCGACATTTTCGAACGCTTGATCGGCGCGGTCGAACGCGACCATGAGTGGGATCCCGTCGGAGACCGGGTGTAGCGAGCGAGAGATGACCCGGGCGAGCCTGCGCAAAGAACCTCCTTCTGCGACTCCGGAGGTGGCCGCGATACTTCTACCTGGCCAATCATGGCCGATGAGCATCTTGCCGCCCTCCCGCCGATTGGCGTAGGATTCCGGCACAGGTTGCATCACAGAGCGCCGACGACACACGCATTCGCGAGGAAACAGAAGGACGAGCAACGATGACAGACGATTACGCTCAGAGGAAGGTACAAGTCATTCGGGAATTTCTGGCTGCCGGATATCCTGCCCCCTATATCGTGGAGGCGGTGGTTCCCCGAAGAGATCCGTTGGCGGATACGAAGTTCAAGATTATTTTGAACAACCAGGTGGAACGGACCCTGGCAGTTTGCGCCGCCGTCGTGTTGGACAGCCTCCCCACCCCGGACCAACTCAAGCAGCTGCTGGTGTCGCAGAGCATTCTGGAACAGGTTAAGGCATCGACGGATTCCCGGATTTGCCATGAGGCCTTGGGAACCGACGAAGAATCACATGCGCGACCGATGAGGTCGGTGCGGGGGACCTGAGAGGAATTTGCCAAGAAGAATGCGTGCCCCGCATTTCCACCGATGTGATCCAGCCGAGTAGCGTTGAGATTCCTCCGGGCATTCCGCCATATCGCCGCTGCCCCCCAAAAAAATGAGGCGAAGCCTGCAGCCTCGCCCCCCGCTTATCGCATTTCCAGCCGTGAATAGCTCACCTGCAGAACCTTATGCTTTCGCTTTCTGCGCGAACATCGTCGCATCGCAGCGATGGACTTATTCGAAAGGCCCAAATTGCGACTGCTTGCGATTTATGATCGCTAGCCTATGAAATATAAAGAGAAAATGGCCATAAACGCTCAGACTCGGTTACGACTATTTAGGACCAAATTTGACCTGGAACCGTGACCAAAACCGTGACCAAGAAACTACTTAGAAACAGAAAAACATTTGCGGTTTGAAGCACGGAATGGCTCCCGGAATTGTACAACTTGCGAACTCTCCGGCTTGAGATGCCTCGAACCATCCGACCCGCGTTTTAGAAAGCGCGATCAAGACTTTACTCAGGCCTACTAGAACCAAGATTTAGAAAAAATAGTGAAATTTGGCCGGAGTGGGCTGGCATCGGCCTGAATGAGGTGGAGTTGAGCGCAAAATGAGCACAACCCACCAGAGCGTCCATTCGCTTTTGAAATTCAAGCTAGCGTCTTACACGGATCGCCTTCGCTCTTAACTCCATCTGTTCCGCTTCCGCGTCCCGTCTTACTCTCCGAAGCAGTTTAGCATAGTCCTCTAGACTCTTAGCCACGTCCGGATGCTCTTTCCCGAGGAGCTTTTCCCGAATCGCCAAGGCCCGCTGGTAGAGGGACTCGGCCTCGGTGAAGCGAC
The DNA here is from genome assembly GCA_000196815.1 of Nitrospira defluvii. Lineage (GTDB taxonomy): Bacteria > Nitrospirota > Nitrospiria > Nitrospirales > Nitrospiraceae > Nitrospira_A > Nitrospira_A defluvii_A. The sequence goes on along the minus strand of FP929003.1, from coordinate 1,570,770 downwards.
CCTGGCCAAAGTATACGCCCGCCAGGCTATTGAGGGAGGTCGCTACCTCCGCGTGCTCTTTGCCGAGGACCTTCTCCTGAATCACCAGGGCCCGCTGGTAGAGGGACTCGGTCTCCGTGAAACGGCCTAGGCCCCAGTAGACATTCGCTAAACCGATAAGGCTCTTAGCCACGTCCGGATGCTCTTTGCCGAGGAGTTTTTCCCGGATCGCCAAGGCCCGCTGGTAGAGGGACTCGGTCTCGGTGAAACGGCCTAGGCTCCAGTAGACATTCGCTAAACCGATAAGGCTTTTAGCCACGTCCGGATGCTCTTTGCCGAGGAGTTTTTCCCGGATCGCCAAGGCCCGCTGGTAGAGGGACTCGGCCTCGGTGAAGCGGCCCTGGCTCCAGTAGACATTCCCCAGGTTGTTGAGGGTATTCGCAACCCCAGGATGCTCTTTCCCGAAAACTTTCTCCTCGATCGCCAGGGCCCGCTGGTTGAGGGACTCGGCCTCGGTGAAACGGCCCTGGTCCAAGGACATATGTGCCAGGTTGGTGAGGGTTGCCGCTACTTTCGGGTTCTCCTTTCCGAGGACTTTCTCGGTGATCACCAGGGACCGCCGGTAGAGGGACTCAGCGTCGGTGAAGCGGGCTTGGTACATGTAAACGTTCGCCAGGTTGTTGAGGGTTCTCGCCACTTCCTGATGCTCATTGCCGAAGACTTTCTCCTGGATCCACAAAGCCTCAGTGAAAGACGTTTCCGCCCCTTCAAAATTGCCTGAATAATACAATGCAATCCCCGACGCGAATAAATACTCACCTCGAATCGTTTCTGTTCCCGTGGGGAGGAAATCAATAGCCTCGCGGTAATAGTTTGCCGCTTGAGCATAGGCGAGCTGAGTCATCTTCAGATCTCCGAGTTGTTTCGTCGTTGCGGCAGCTGAACGTAGGCGACTATTCGACACGAACTGCGATCGCTTGGCTGCGTCGATGTCCTTTTCGCGTGCCTTATGAAGGAGGACTTCTGATCGATCAACCTCGCCTACTTTCAGTGCCTCGACGGCCTGACGCATTAGAGTCACAACTTCGGAATCGTCAGATGTGAAGCCGTGCAACTCAGCTTGGAGATCTTTGTGGCGCTTCGCTATATCGCGAAGCTTCCGATCGTACTCCTCGGGAGGAACCTTCTTCTCGCCCAGATCTTTTAGGAAATTCTCGAGAGCGATCTTCGTCACCCCTAATTCAGTGGCCACATTTTGGAATTCCTCTGGGGGAATCCCGGAGTAATAGGTGCCACCAATATTGACTACCCCCGCGCCCCCGACCCCTATTCCATGTTCAGTCCCAGTCCCCAGCCCGCCTGTTGCACATCCGACCATGAGGAGTATGGGGAGCAGCCCCGCTAACGCTAGTCGAGCGACAGGATTCATAGTTTGCCGCACTGTACTTTATACGTGCTAATCGCCACCCGGGCGCGATCTTCTAATTCCTGCTTTTCAGCGGCGGTCAGTGGAGTACCTTTTGCTTGTTCGGCGGCATCCAGTGCGGTGGCTGTTGCTTGCTTCGTTTCGATTGCACCAATTGGTCCTGGAAGTTTGGTGAGATAGAGTCCCACGGCACGGGAAGCGGCTGCAATTGCCGAGTCTCCGAGCGAGACGTGAAGCTCAGGGGAGACGGTGATAGTTGCTAGGCCTCCTGTTGCGACAGCACAGTCCCCTGTTGCGATCCCTGAGCCGCCCTGCGCACAGCCCAAGACCCATAATGAACAAGCTAACATAATGTTGCTCCAAATCGAGCTTAGGCAGACAGAATAGGATTTCATCGATGGATCTCCTTTGAGACAGTAGAAGAACAAAATCATTTCTTTGTGGACCAGGAAGAGGATACGCCCAAAGCCATTGACAGTCGAGAGTACACACTCGCTCTCGCTATCTAGGATTGTAAACCCACCTGTCCACGGCGCATTTCGGGTCCTGCAGTCCCCTCTTCTCTGCCTCGACATGCTCACGTGCTATTTTGACTATATAGATCAAGTGAAGCGGGGGCTGCGCCCCCGCCCCCCGGCCGTCCGGTCCAGTGGTCCGGAACGGCCGGGGGGCCTCGTTGGGCGGAATCTTTGCGTAACGAATCTCCCCATGGTTTCAGTATCCCTTTATTCTCTGTGCCTGTACTCAACGATCAAACAGAGGGGCGGCCAAGGTGACGCATCGCCGCCTTCTGGATCGAGGAGCCGTTCGCTAGTTCCCCGCCACAGCGGCCCCTGATTCCGAGTGACGCCACCGCTCTTGCGGTTCGCATCGGAATCAGCGGCCAACACCATCCAGCACCAACGGTCATCAATGCATATGCCCTCGACGCACACCTCTCTCGATTAACATCGGCTTTCCTGCGCACGTTTGTCTGAAAACGACAAATATTGTTCGAGTCAGCGTCCTCGCTCAGGTCCCGACACGTTTGCTTGAAGAGACCTCCTCAAGACAGAGCCTCAAACATATTGGAATATCAGCCCATTACATAGATCGTCTCTCCAACCATGTCCCCACTGCACCATCAGAGAGAAGAGGGCATTGCGCTTGCTCTACAGGTCCGATGATGGTTCGGCGGATGTTCTCTCGGGAAAGGGGCCGGCGGGACGCTGGAAACGCCTGCGCCTCGTCTCATGCAGATCAGGAGGAACGTGGAATGAAGAAGGTACTGCTGACAGGAATCGGAACCCTGCTCCTTGCCGGATGTGCGATGGACGGAAGAAACCCGAATGTCGGAGTGGGCGTATCGGTGGGGAATCCTGCGCCGGAACCGGTGATCGTCGCGACTCCTCGAGGTGGCCCGCCTTCATGGGCGCCGGCTCATGGGCGGCGAGCGAAAGAAGTCCGGTATCGCTATCAGTACTATCCAGCGAGCGGCGTCTATGTGAACGTCAGTACCGGGAGCTATTTCTACATGAACGGAGGAAGTTGGCAGGTCGGGATGACGCTGCCTTCGACCCTCATGCTTGATAGAAGCAACTACGTCAGCCTTGAGTTAGAGACTGATAGACCCTACCTCTACTATGAAGAGCACAAGGTGAAGTACAAGGGCAATGGTCGTCCCGACAACCCAGGGCGCGGACGAGGGAATGGGAAAGGGAAAGGCCATGGTAGAGACAGAGATTAACGCGCCGGTGTGGTGAACACGGTAAGGCCAAGGGGTGAGAACGCCCCTTGGCCTTTTCGCTTGTAGGAACACTGCGCGACGAACCTTCAGTGCTGCTACCTGAACCCTGCACAATCCGCACAGAGCCAGACCTCACACATCACGTCGTGCTCCCCGTAACAGAACCGTACCCAGGCTCGTTCGAGTTGGCAGAACTCACACAATCGTTCCTTCGTATGTTCCGGACAGAGCCAGGCTTTCCGCGCACGGTCGTACGTGGTCGCTTCCCGTCCACAACAGGCCGGACCAAACAGGCTTGGCAGTTTGAGACTACATCGGTGCCAGATCATCCTTACACCTCCTGACAAACCAGCCCCTTTCCCAACACCAGTTGCAAAATAGTCCCGCTAAACCAAATCGGATGCCCCGAGAGCAGATCCTCCCAGGTCTTGATAAAAACAATGTGCGGGATTTCGATCTCTCCCCTGATCCGGCGATAGGCGTTCCTGGGGGACCATTGGTGCCGCATCTCTTCCCACAGCCGACTGATGGGAAACCCAAGGGACCGTTTCCAAGACCAGCACATATTCACGTAGCCGCATTGATCCTGAACGTACTGGCTGATGACATAGCGGCTCAGGCGGTTTCGAGAACGATGGCTGGGCTGATAGGCCATGATCCAGACGACCGGAGCCCATGGAGGGCTTGCCATTGTAAAGAGGGCAAGGATAGAGGGATCACCCAACGGAAAGGCCGAGAAGGCTGGTGGGTGCGTGTCTATGAAGAGGGGCGCCAGACATGGCGCAAGTGCGAGACAAAAAGCCAAGCACGCACGCTGTATGGCAAGTTGAAGGCCGAAGCACGAGAGGGAAAACTCTTCCCCAAACCGAAGAAAACCAAATCAATCCTGCTGAAAGATTACTTCGTGACGTGGCTCAAAAATCAACCGGCACGCGGCAAGAAGATTACGACGATCAAGACATACGAGTCGCGATTACGAAAACATGCCCTGCCCGCCTTCGGAACTTCTCAACGCTCTGCCATCTCACGACCCCGCATCAAAGCATGGGCCGCAGGGCTGCTGGAAATGGGTTTGGATTTCGATACGGCGCTGAATGCACTCTTGACGCTCAGTGCGGTGTTGACCGAAGCCGTCGAGGATGGCCTGATCACCCATAATCCTGCCCTCCGTTCCGCAAACTGTTGAAACGGCCGGCGACCATCGAGGAATCCGAACTCGCGATCTTCACCCCCGAAGAGGAAGGCCTGTTGCTGGAAACGATCTGACGCGAACGCCCGCTGTTTTACCCGATGGCCCTGACCTTCTTTCGCACCGGCCTGCGAGCCGGAGAGGTGCTTGGACTCCATCGCGGCGATCTGAACTTTCACAGCCGATCAATCTACGTTCAACGGAACTGGTCGCGGGGAATCCTGGGCACACCCAAGAACGGTAAAGCCAGGCGGGTGGACATGTCCAAGGGTCTCGCGAAGGCTCTGACAGAATGGATCGAGTTACAGGATCTGGAGGCGGCAGCCGCTGGACAGGCAGCGCCTGAAATCCTCTTTCCAGGTAATCTTGGCGGAACCAGGCGGGAGCCCAGTTATATGGCCGAAAATTGGCTGCGGTACAAACTCTGGTTTCCCATGGTGGCGAAAGCGGGACTGTGACGACTCGATATGCACAGCGTTCGCCATACTTATGCAAGCCGACTCATCGCGAATGGCGAGAACTTAAAATACGTCCAAGAACAACTGGGCCATGCCTCGATTACCATCACCTGTGACACCTACGGACCTCTGATCCCAGGCGGGAATCGACAAGCGGTCGATAAGCTGGATACGCTAACAATCGGTTTTGGAACCGTGACCAAGGCTCATGAAAATCGCTAAGCCTTTGATTTTTGCGCGAACACCGTGGCATCGCAGGCGATGTACTTAATCTGTTTCATGGGGACGATGATCACTTCCTTGGCCGAATCAACTTCCAGCACTTCCATGTCTTCGCTGATCGTGTGACGAATCGCATCTTTCACCAGTAATTCCTGATTGTCGGCAAACACGACTTTCACCCAATATTGCACGAGACGCACTCCTTGTTAGAGGTGATGGCTCTCTTCTTTTCCCAGTTCCTGTGATCTCTGGGCCGCAGCAGTCACTGCCGACATCAAGGTCGCGCGCAGCCGCCCCTGCTCCAGGCTGGACAGTCCCGCAATCGTGGTGCCGCCCGGCGAAGCCACGCGATCTTTCAACACAGCCGGATGTGTCCCCTGCTCCAGCAGCATACGCGCCGCACCGGCTACTGTCTGCGCCGCCAGCACTTGCGCGGTGCCCCTTGGCAATCCCATCAGCACGCCGCCGTCGGCCAACGCTTCGATCATGGCGAACACGTAGGCCGGTCCGCTTCCGCTCAATCCGGTCACGGCATCCATCAACCGCTCTTCCACCACAACCACCTTGCCGACCGATTCGAAGAGGCATCGTGTCCGGTCCTGATCTTCGGACGACAACCCCGGCGCGAGACTGACCGCCGTCACCCCCTCTCCGATGGTCGAGGGCGTGTTCGGCATGGCACGGACCAGTCTGGTTGCTGTCCCGAGATGAGCTTGTAATCGGGAGATGGGATACCCGGCTGCAACGGATATCACGAGGGGCCGGGACTGGAGACTTGAAACCACTTCATCCAGGACGGCGTCGAGCACCTGCGGTTCGACACAGAACACGACGAGCTCCGCGCCGTGCGCCGCCGTCCGGTTGTCGGCATGGACGGCGACCCCGAATCGCTCCGCCAGCAGCGCCCGGCGATGACCATCGGGATCGCTGACGGTGAGGTGCTCAGCGGCCGCCACGCCCTTGCGCAGGAGACCTGCCAGCAGCGCCTCAGCCATATTGCCCCCGCCGATGAACGCGATTCGTGTCCCCGTCAACATGGCGCGATTATACGGACGGCTCCCTGACAGGCGCAACTTGCAACAGCCGGAAGTGGTTGTATAGAGTGACGGCAGGGTTCGTGATCATCGTCTTTTCATAAGAATGGAGCAGACATGAGATGCATCCTTTCGCTCATCACCCTGGGGGCACTGGTACTCCTGGGGGACCAGAGTTGGGCCCGCCGCGACGCCTTAACCGCCGAACAAAAGAGCCAACTGGAACGCATCGATCGCGTGTTGGTCGATGTGATTGCCCTCTCGGACAAGGGCAGCCTCGACGCCAAACCCCTGGTCGACGTGGTCGTCACCCGCATGAAAGAATTCGACTACACGACCGTGACCGATCCGGCCCAACCGCACGATGTGGAGCTGAAGATCAAATGCGAGCAACGAAAGACCTGGGAAGGCACCACCACGATGGGGAGCGATGCCGACCTTCCGGACGCTCCATCACGAATCTGGAAAGGGCCTGCCTGCCAACTCGGCTATCTCCTCAACGGAAAAAAAATGGCCTGGCGCAAAGAGGTCCGGACTGACTTCGACGATGCCCAAGCCGCGGCCACTCTCGCCAAAACAGGCGATCCCACGGCCTACGCGATGGCCAAGTTACAAGCGCGCCTGGAAGAGTACGATTTCCCCGCGCTCATCACCGCTGAATGGGGGCAGGAAGCGCGCCTGTTCCGCCTTTACGACGATCCCAAGACTCCGGTCGCGCGCAAGGTGAAGCTGGTGGCCCTGTTCGGCGACCTGTTCTCCGTGAAAGCGATCCCTCGCCTCCTCGACGGACTCAATGGAGCCGATCGCAGTATCGCCAAAGCCTCGGCCCTGGCGCTGGGCAATATCGGCCAGAAAGACACGATCCCGGTGCTCATCAAGACGATGAAATCCGGCCCCCCGGATTTACGCGCGCCGGCGGCGAAAGCCCTGGGCATCGTCGGCGCTTTGCACGGAGACTTCACGATCGTGGATCCCCTGCTCGAGACGTTGAATACCGAGGATGTCGCCGTAAAAACCGAGGTCGCCTGGGCGCTCGGCAAACTACCGGACATGCGGGCCTATGAGCCGCTGTTTGAACTCCAGAAATCGCTCTATCGCGTGCACGAAAACGACGCCGATCCCAACCTGGTCAAACTGAAAGAAGCCGTCAATTGGAGCATCAAACAGATCGACACCTGGGAACACGTGCAATAGCCGGCTCCGCCTTCTTCCTCTGCTTCGGCCGGTCGGCCATGCGGCGGACTGTCGTGGCGGGCCAACTCCTGGCGGCGGCACTCGTCGTCTGTATGGCGCTCAACGGCCAGGCTCAGGTCATGGGAGAAGAGGCGGAACTCGACCGCCTCCGGGCGAAGGCGGAAGATGCCATGGGCAATGATGATGCGGAAACTGCCGCGATGAGCATGGGACGCGCGGCATTGATGGCGGCACAACTCTCCAAGCGGCAGACCGAACCCGCTCCAAGACAGACCTTCACAGCCACGGAGCACCTCTATCGGTCGCAGGAACATGGGTATCGGGCGATCGCCTTGTTTCGGCGAGCCGGCGGGGAACTGCCCGCCTCAGCCGGCGTCTGCGGCAGTCTTCAACTGGCACAGCTCGAACTACGCCATGCGCAGGAAACTCTCAGCCAGCCGGATGATACGGAGGGGAAGAACACCGCCTCCCCTCGGCGGAAGGCGGCGCAGCAGAGTATGGAAGACTGGTCGATCGTGTTGGATTCGATACAGGGGGACTTTCGCTGCCCCTCCTAAGCCCGGACTATTCATGAATACCTGCTCCGTCGTCCGATTCTCTCGCCCGGCGGGGCTGTTCTCGTTCGGCCTCCTCGACGGACCGCACGTACGCCTGCGTCGACCTCACGTGCGAGAAGCCCCGGCGGGCGTCGGTCTCAAACGCCTCGCGACGGCATTCATGAATAATCCTGGCCAGCCATCCGTTGAAAAAGGCTACTCATTAGCAACCTGCCTAGCCATCACGCCCTGAAAGGTTGCGGAAGAACTTGTTTTACCCGCAAGCGGTCGGGAGTAACTCACTAGCCACGTTGACGGACGGATCGTCTGCAGGATGCGCAAACAGGCCGTCCAGGAAGGCCGCAGCGAGTGAAGGCCCGAGGCGTACCCTTGCGGTACGTTGAGGGCCTGAACGAAGCGAGAACGCCGCTGGCGGGCTGTTTCCGCATCCTGCTACGGCTAGTCGTCTTCGGGATTGATGATATGGAGTCCCGCAGGACGACAGGCCGCCAAGAGCTGCTTATCCGCACTCACGACCGTCAGGCGGAGCGGCTTGAGTTCCAACGCCAGGGCCAGGTGTTGAAGCTGCGCCGAGCGCAAGGCCGGATAGTCCAGAATCAACTCCTTCGCAGCCAGATAGGTTTCCATCGTCGGGGAAATGAACTGGAAGAGCCCTTGCGAGGCTTCCATTTCGAACTTGTACAGCACCGAATAACAGTCGTCTCTGGTGATTTCACCCTGCTGCGCGCGAACCGAGAGGGCCGAGTAAAAATCCGTGACGCTCCACATGGGCAGAATCGCGACTTTGCCCCGTTTCACCATGAGCTTGTTCACCACCCGCGTTCCGCGTTCCATGCTGTACCGCTTCACCAACGCCGTGGAATCGAAATAGTAATACGGCATCCTACACCCTCCCCTTCAAGAGACTGTCGGCCAACGGCGACTGGAGCTTGGAGAGGCGATCCTGCAACTCATCCAATGGCAATTCCTCGTAATAGCCCTGTTTGCGAAAAATGCTCACGATGTCGCTCTTCAGCACCTGTTGCGTGTCTGCCGTCAACCGTTCGCGCAACCGTTTCTTCATCGCCTGACTGGACAGCCGGCGCCCGCCGTTGCCCTGCTCGCCCGCGTTCCGGGTCCCTATTTTACGCATCCTTGCTCCTCTCTCCTGTGGTTGACTCACCGCGTTAACGACTGACCGGCGGCTGCACCGCCTCTTTCGGACAACCGGACGGCGTCGCGGCCGATGCCGGCAGATCCCTCTCTCCATACACATGCGCGGCCACGGACCGGGCCAGATCGGACGCAAACTCCTGCTGCATCACACGGACCGCTTTGGCGGCCGCTTCGCGCTCCGTGACATGCCCTTCCTTCCCGCCTTTCGACAGGGCTCCGACCACACGATGGGTCGCGACCTCTTCGATCACAGATTCCGCGCACCAGCGTACGTACCGAAAATGGGGATCGTTCACCTCGATCGGCCAGAGACGCACCGATCCGGTAATGAGCAATTCCGCAGGCCCGGCACCGGCGCCACCCCCGACTACCGTGAAGCCTTCCTGCGTGAGTCCGTCTACGAGCGCGCGTTCAAGCGGTTCGGCTTGATCGCCCGACAGAACGACGGCCATGAGGAGATTCTTGGCAAGAAACTGCTCCAATTCCGCGGTCAATTCCGCCACGCGATGGGGCGATGCATTGCCCTGACCGTTGGAGCGCACCACGCGAAGATCGGTATTGTAGGCCTCGCGAAGCACCAGATTCTTGGCAGCCCGTTTGAGATTACGCACGCGTGAGAGCTTGTCCTGGGTCTGATGCGCTTCCGTCACTTCGGTCTGAATCGTGCGATCGAGTTCATTGAGGCGCTCCACCATCGCCGCTTCGGCTTGCGCCCGGTTCATGCCTGCCAGAGCATAGTACTGTCGCGTCTTTTGGTCAAACCAGGTATCCAGGACCTGCACATTTTCGAGGACCTTGTCGGTCGTCACACGGGTGACGTTATCCAAGGTGAGGCGACGCTCCGTGCTCGTCTGCCCGCGGGACTCCACCACCAGGTACGATTCCCAGTCTTTCGCCTGCGCCGTGATCTCAGCTTTAAAAATTCTGGAAACGGCGGCATAGGCCTGCTCCGTTGCCTGCGGTCGCGAATCGGCCTGGCCCACTCCGACGAGATACTGCGCTGATGGAAACTGAGGACTTCCTCCATCGATCCACGACGGACGGGCCGTCCCGCCGAACCATCCGCAGCCGGCCAGCACAAACAGCAGTGCGGAAAGAACGATTCCTCGCCCTCGACCCGTGCTCAGTTTCATAACACCACCCGTTCGATCAGGAAGACGGTATGCCCGGCGCGAAGGACCAGCGGATGAGACACCCCGGCTTGGAGAGCTCCGCCGTGTCGAAGTACCGGTTGAATCCGACTCTCGTATTCGCCGGCCGGGACCCACAGGCGGGAAATCTGAATTTCGTCCGGCAGGGTCCGCCAACTCCGCGTATCGGCGACTTCGGACGCCACCGCCAGACCATGCGTGAGCAACCCCACCAAGAGCCCGACCCACGCCGCATCTCCCTTGTTCACGGCATGTTGGGATCCACGGGTCGCCGCTTCGGCTGCGGTGAATTTCACGGCTGCGCGCGCAAGGGCTTTCGTGGTGATTCCGGGCATGCGGTCCGACAGGGATTTTTCCGCCAATGCCGTACCGTTATACATCAGCTGCGATTGTCCGGTGATCGGCTCTCCGTTTCGCGGCACCAGCGTGATGGATTCGTGCGAGACCTGCGTTTTTTGGGGCACCAACCGGGGCAGGGCCACCCGCACGACACGCCCGTTCAAGCCGTACAACACACTGTCCGCCACGCGCCGTTCCTGACGATTGGACGCGTGAATCACGCCTCGATTCAGCAGGACCAGTTGCAGCGCGCTCAGGCTGATCGGAATATCGAGATGCACCTCTTCCTTGCGCGGCGCGCGGCCATTATAGCCGATCACCACCACCTGAGCGAGATCGGATGGCCCCTGCAACGACACCCATCCTGTGTCTGGAAACTGCCGACGATACTCCTCGAACTCAGCCGTCATGTGCAAGGCATCGGTGGTGCGAAGCAGATCTGCGCGAAGCATCGGCGGCATAGGCGTCCGTGCCCATGCACGCGTGGATTCATAAATGTCGTAGGCTTTCCGGTAGGCGATGAACGCATTGTTGAGATCGCCCGTCGCCTCGTATAAGACGCCAGTCAGGTAGCGGGCAAACGCATCCTCCCGATACCCGTCTTTTTCTTTGGCGCTGTCCGACAGCACGTTCAAGCGATGGTCGATCTGCCGCGCCTCAACGACCGCCTCCATCAACTGCCCCATCGCGGCGTAGTTGAGCGCCTTGACGACGTTGATCATCACGTGCTCGTAGGGGTCGCCTTCATAGGGCAGCATGGTGTCGTTGGTCAGAAATGCGGCGGTTTCCGTGCGGATGGTCCTGGTGTACAACCGTTCCACTTCGAGCGAAGCCTGTTCCAGCAAGCTGTTACTCTGCGCATAGTCCCCGGCCAGATGGAGCGTCATCCCGCGATCCATGTCGTACAGCAGACGATTCCGCGAGCCGTATTCGGATTCGGCTTGCGCCATGATGGCGTCCGCCCGCCGGGGGTCATTCGCCAACAAACTCTGATCGATGAGGAGATAATGATTGGCGGAGAACCCGCACCCGGACAGGGTCCACAACAGACCCAGGAAGACCACGCGCATCCACGGGAGAGAAATGAAACGGCCTCCCTGAAGGGAGGCCGTGGTCGATGAGGAGTGGCGTCTCAACAGAATACGTCAGGCTAAAAAATCGTTCGTTTCTTCTCGACGACTTTCTTGATTTTTTTCTGCCCGAACCAGGCCTTTACGTTGTTCTCCATATCCACCATTTCCAGGTCTATCTGATAGAACACCGCTTTGGCCCCATCCTGCTCATCCAGAATAGTGGAGATGCTCCCGCGCATCATGTAGTCCGCGCCGATTTCTTTGCCCGGAGCTTTCTGCGTGTCTTCACGGGCGTGCACGGCCTGCTCGCGCCGCTCCTCGCGCACCTCTTCCCGCTCGCCCTTCCCGGCGACGAACGTCACTTTTTGCGAGTTCGTCAGTTCACGCTCCAGGTCACTGATGAAGGTCTGCACGTTGATGTGTTCATGGCTCTTGTTGAGGACGGTTCCGACGATGACGACCGGCTGGCGATTCTTGCCCTTGGTGAAATTGCCGAGCCAGGGATTGCCCAGGGCTTCTCGCACCATGGCTTCAGCCACCATTTGTGAATCGGTGTCGTTCCAGCGCCCGCTGAGGTCCGTGACGATGCCGGTATCGACGCGCGTCACCTTTGTTTCATGCCCGCATCCGCCTGCCGCCGCGGCCACAACGAGCAACGCTGCGGTCGCGAAGCTCCGTCCCACTGAACGATCCCGCCACTCGATCATGCTCTCTCCTCCTGGTCAGCGCGCACCGGCACGTCCGGTTACTTCGTCGCCCGCTTGTCTTCTTCCTTCTCCAGACGATCGAACAACCGGTCGGCATTCTTTCGCACAAAATCGCGGACCTGGCCGTTCAACTCCTTCGCTTGCTCCAGATTGTTCTTCATGTCTTCGAGACTCAGCTTGGTGAGGACGTAGTAGGTGCCGGACTTCTCATCTTTGTACCGATCCATCGGCTTCACACCGTTCAGGGTGACTGCCGAGAAGGTCTTCACCGCCCGTTCGATGTTCTGTTCTTCACTGTTGCGGGAAAAATCGCCGGCCGTCGTTGAGGCCGCATAGTCGCGCATGAGATAGGCCGTGTAGGTCTCGAAGGTTTTCGCGATTTCCGCGCGGCTGCGGTTCTCAGCCGTGTCCCAGGCTAAGGGCTCGTTCCGCACGCCCACCACCGACCCGACACCATAAAAAGACTTATCGCTCTTTTCGTTGAACGCGCCGGATCCCTTCTTGACCCAGTTCGGAGGACCGCCGCACGCAGTCAGCCCGATGAGGAGTACGAGCGCCAACGCGCTGCCGGTGAACTTGGAAAAAGCCCCCTCTACTCTGCGCATACGATTCCTCCTTGGTGTAACACAGATGAACGCTGACGGCTTCGTGGTGTGTGGCAAACTGATGGGAGAGAGACGTGTGTGGCTCACTGTCACCCGACACAGTTGGGCGAAAAAAGCAGATTTTATGCTAACATGCACCCCCAACACTGTCAACGCGCAACGACTGTTTCGGTTGACGGCGGACTCGATCCATCTACCTAGACACAGGTTTTACGAAGGAGACAGACACATGGCTGACGTGCAGATTGAAGACGGCATTATTAAAGTGGTTCAACTCGATATCCAGGATCCCAAAGCCGCCGCCGTGTTGGCGGAATACCCCCAGGTCCGCTGGCCGGAAATTACTCGTCGGGCGTTGAAGATCGGATTGGGTTATCTCAAAGGCGGGGGAAAGGATTAAGGAACAGGCTTTTCAGCCGGAGCTTCATTGGCTTGAACGGCGCGGATCGCACGTTCACTTTGTCCCCCCAACTCCAGATATCGACGGAACGCGTCGACGGACTTCTGCGGTTCATTCAAATGGTCGGCGTAGAGCGCGCCGAGCGAGAAATAGACATCCCCGTAGGCAGGATTCACCACTAATGCCTGCTGCATGGCCTGCTCGGCTTCCTGGTACTGTCCCTTCCTTTCGAGGGCCAGTGCCAGGGAGTAGTGGGAATCGGGGTTCTGCGGCGCATGTTGCACCGCCGCGCGGGCGGCAAGCAGGGACTCCTCAAGATTCGGCAGCACTTCCAAACGGATGTAACTCTTCAACACATAGGCATCGCCGAAGGACGGATCGTAGCCGATCGCGCGGTTGAGCCGTTCCAACGCCTCTTCCGCCGACTTTTGCTGCTGCAGCAATGCAAAGGCCTGTTCGTATTGAATGCGGGCCTCCCTCATCCGGTCCGACTCACTCGTCGGTTCCTTCCCGGCCTGAAAGGCGCCTTTTCGCCCTTCAACCAGGATCACGTCCCCGTCGCCCTCCAACTGCACGAACTGCGGGTGCTGGGCCCCCTTGGTCGCCGCCTCCACGTCCTGCTTGACCTGCGCTGCCAGTTCACTGGCCATGAGCCAGCCGTTCTTGTTGAGATCGCCAGCCCCCTTCAAACCGGCCACCAATGCCGTGACGAAGGCACTCTGACCCGCAGCCCGTCCGATCGCCTCCTCTTTCTCGGCCGCTGTCAGAACCTGAACGGCTCGTTTTTCCGTCTCATCTTCGGGCGACAAACGGCCTTCGAGTGAAAGCGGCTGCGGCGCAGTCACCTCCCATCCCCGGATGTTCGCGTCGAACAACATCAACATGTGTTTGGAAGCGGACCGCCGGCTGAATTCCTTGAGCTGCTCGAACGTGATGGCTTTGGCGGGATTGTTCAATTGCGCATCCCAGGGAACCAGATAGCCCAATTCTTTGGATTGAGAGTCCTGGGTAATCCCGGCATGCCCGGCAAAAAAGAACAGCACGCGATCCTGCCGCCCGACCTTGCGAGGTAAATAATCGTTGAAAATCTGGAGCAGATGCTTGGAACTGGCCTCTTTGTCCTGCAGCTCGATCACTTCATCGAACCCGAGCCCTCGCAATGCCGCCGCCACCGCATGCGCACTCTCCAACGCGCCGGGCACCTTCGGCGCCACCAGGTAGTTTTCGATACCGACCACGACCGCCCAGGACTTGTAATAGAGGCCTTCCGGCTTTCCGACCTGCGCGTGGGCAATGGAGAGCATCCCAACCGTTCCAGCGGCGCACATGGCCACCAGGCATACGAACTTCCGACGAAGATGGGGAAATGTGGACGAGCTCATGAAGGGGTTTATCCAGTGAGGTGCAACGCAATCAGCGTACCCTCGTCTCCTCCTGACTGTCAAGAAAGGAGGCGTGCTCCGGCCTTGCGCCATGCGGTCTTTGCCTGCGTCGGCGATCGGCTCACAGAAGCGCTGAGGGTTGCAGTTCTTTTCCCCCGTCCGCATAATGCCGGTGATATGTGACCCGCGCGCCGGACAGGCCCGCGCTTTGTGGAGGCATGGCACCGATGGACGAGAAGATCGATACCCTACTGAAAGAAGGACGTGTCATTCAGCCGACCGCCAGGACCAAGGCGGCCGCTCATATTCAGGACTATGACCAGGCCTACAAAGCCTCCATCGCCGATCCGGAAGCGTTCTGGGGCGGTGTGGCCAAGGAACTGGATTGGTTTTCGCCGTGGAGCAAGGTGCTCGACTGGAACTACCCCTGGGCGAAATGGTTCGTCGGCGCGACGTGCAATATCGCCTATAACTGCCTGGATCGCCACGCGAACACGTGGCGGCGCAACAAAGTCGCCATCATCTGGGTCGGCGAGAACGGCGAGGAGCGCATCTTCACCTATGGAGAGCTGTTGCGCCAGGTCAATCGCTGCGCCAATGCTCTCAAGGCGCTCGGCCTGCAAAAGGGTGATCGCGTCACCATCTATCTGCCGAAAATCCCGGAGCAGGTCGTCGCCATGCTGGCCTGCGCGCGCATCGGCGCCATCCACAGCGTGGTCTATTCCGGCTTCAGCGCCCCGGCCCTTGCCAGCCGCATCCAGGACGCCGAAGCGCGCGTCGTCATCACGGCGGATGTCGGGTACGATCGCGGGAAAACCATCAACCTCAAGGGCGTCGTCGACGATGCCGTGCGAACCAGCCCTTCCGTCGAAAAAGTAGTGGTCGTGCGACGCGAATCTCCAGGCGTCGCCCTCGCGGCACCCAAAGAAATCGATTGGGTCGAGTGGCTGCAAACACAGAGCGCCGTCTGCCAGGCAGAAGCGCTCGATGCGGAAACTCCGCTCTACATTCTCTATACCTCAGGCACCACCGGTAAGCCCAAAGGCGTCGTGCATGTGCATGGCGGCTATATGGTCGGCACCTACATCACGACCAAATATGTGTTCGATCTCAAGGAGGAAGACGTCTACTTCTGCGTGGCCGACCCGGGCTGGGTCACCGGCCACAGTTACATCGTCTATGGTCCGCTGCTGAACGGCGCGACGATCCTCATGGCCGAGGGCAAACCCGACTATCCGAACCCCGGCCGCTGGTGGGATCTCATCGCCCGCTACGGCGTTTCGATTTTCTACACCACGCCGACGGCGGTCCGGCTCCTGATGAAGTACGGCGAGGACTGGCCCAGGAAATACGATCTCTCCACCTTGCGCATCCTCGGCAGCGTCGGTGAACCCATTAACCCGGAAGCCTGGGAATGGTTTTACCGCGTGACCGGCAGCGACAAGCCCATCATGGATACCTGGTGGCAGACCGAAACCGGCTCCATCCTGGTCACGCCCCTGCCGTCCGTGCCACTGAAACCGGGATCGGCCACCCGACCGTTTCTCGGCATCGAGGCCGACGTGGTGGACAAGGAGGGGAACAGCCTGCCGAACAATGCCGGCGGCTTTGCCGTCATCAAGAAGCCTTGGCCGTCGATGATGCGGACGATCTACAAAGACCCCGATCGCTACAAGGTCTACTGGAGCACCATCCCCAATTGTTATACGGCAGGTGATGTCTGCCGGAAAGACAACGACGGATACATGTGGTTCATGGGTCGCGCAGACGATGTGATCAAAGTCGCCGGCAACCGCATCGGCACGGCGGAAGTCGAAAGCGCGCTGGTCAGCCACGAGGCCGTGGCCGAAGCGGCGGTCATCGGCAAACCGCATCGCACCGCAGGCGAAGCGATCAAGGCCTTCGTCATCCTGAAACAGGGCTATCAGGACTCGAAAGAGTTGGTGCAGTCGCTCAAAGACCATGTATTGAAGGAATTGGGGAAAATCGCGGTGCCGCAAGAAATCGACATCGTGCCGTCGTTGCCGAAGACCAGGTCGGGCAAGATCATGCGGCGGGTCCTCAAGGCCAAGGAACTGGGACAGGACGTGGGCGACATTTCGACGATCGAAGACTGAGACGACTCGTCTTCAGTCAATGCATCATCTTGTATTGTGCGCATGGAGGCCGGTCATGCAGAGGCAGAGCGAGAAACAGAGTGTGGTGTGGTCGACGGTCATGGGATTTGTGCTGCTGGGAGGGGTCATCCCCGCCGCGGCCGTCGAAGACACCAGAAAGCCGGCTGAACAGGCCGCACCAGCAGCAAAGAAGACTCCCGAGAAAAAGGCGACCGCAAAGAGCGGAAGTCAGAAGGCGAAGCCGGCAGCCGCCGCCAAAGGCCAGGCCCCCAAGTATACTTCGGCAGAAACGGCAGCCAAGGCGCACGCCTGCTTCGGAGAAGCACCGAAGATCCAATCGGTCACGCCGGATGAAGCCAAAGCAGGCGAGAAAGTGACGATCTCGGGCAGAGGATTCGGTCCCGCCGAGTGCCTGCGCTCACTATCCTTCGGTCCCGGGTATCCCGCCGCATTCACATTCGTCAACGATACCCAGATCACCGCGACCGTGCCGTCCGGCAGACGCAGAGGCATGGCCATGATGACCGTGACGACCGCGTCCGGTGAAGATTCCAAGGCGTTTCTGGTGAAGTGAGAGGGAGCGCGCTACGGCAGGGGAAGGAATCGTGGCATCGACAAGCGGCTAGATCAATCCCCGTCTTTTTAGATAATCCGTATCGATAACCGGGCTTGGTTTGGGCGGGAGGATACCGCGCTCCTGGAGCAGGCGCTCGACATATTTGCCGATCAGGTCTGATTCCAAATTGAGCTTGTCGCCCACCTGTTTCAGTCCGAGTGTGGTGACTGTTGCAGTGTGGGGAATGATCGAGACGACAAACGAGCGTTCGGTCACCTCGTTGATGGTGAGACTGATGCCGTCGACCGTGATCGATCCCTTCGGGACACAGAGACGCACAATCTCCTTCGGCGCCTCAATCTCCAAAATCAGCGCATTCCCGTCCTGATGCCGGCTGCGGATAGCGCCGATCCCGTCCACGTGGCCTGACACCATGTGCCCGCCGATGCGCTCATTCAACTTCATGGCGCGTTCCAGATTCACGGGCGAACCGGACGTGAGACCACCAAGCGTCGTCACCGCGAGGGTTTCAGGGGAGACATCGACCGAGAAGTCGTGGTCGGTTCTGGCGACCGCCGTCAGGCAGGTCCCATTGACGCTCACGCTGGCGCCGATGGTGAGATCGCTCATGATCGTCGAGGCGATGATGGTCAGACGCGTGCCGGCCAGCCCCTTATTCAGAATGGAGACCGCGCCCATCTCTTCCACGATGCCGCTGAACATGGCTTACGCTCCCTTGCGAGTCTTCAAGAGATACAGACAAAACCCCAGTAGTCCAATGCCGCCCACCACAGCAATGCCGCGCTGCAGCGTTTCGATAAAATCCGTGTCCATTCTTCTCCGCTTCCTTTTGAAAAATGTGGCCGTCCCCGGGCGAAAAGCGGCGGCATTATAGCACTACCGCGAGAGAGTTCTCATCGTGGCCCAAAAGGCGATGGCTGCAAGGATCTGAAGCCCGGCAATCACGGCAAAGGCTCCCTGATAACTCACATGGGCGATCAGCAGACCGGCCAGCAGGGGCCCGCTGGCATGGCCGATATCCATCACCGTCCCCTGCATGCCCATCCCCGCCCCCAGCCGCTTGAATTCGGAACTGTCTGCCACCAACGCAGCGGACGAGGAAGAGACCACCGCCTCCCCGAACCCGAACCCCGATGACAGCACCAGCAGCAGAGCGAACGACCCCACATGGGGCATCGTGATGAAGGTCATGGCACAAATGACCAGACCGAGCACGATCAACGGTTGCCGTCCAATCCGGTCTGAAACGCGCCCCATCACAGGCTTCGAGAAAAACGACGTGAACGCCTGCACAGTGAACAGCAGGCCTACTTGACCGGCATTCAGTCCCATGGAGAGTCCGTAGAGGGGCAGGAATGCCATCAGCGCACCGTTGGCAATCATCTTGGCGGCATCCGTGGAGCTGGTGATCAACACCTTTCTATTACGCGCAACGGCGAGAAAGCCCTTCCCCATCTCCGCCATGACCGGCGCCAGGCCTTTCTCACGTACGCGTGGAGGCGGCTCATCCAGATGAAGGCTAAAAAAGATCAGGATCGCGATACAGCCGAACACCCCGGCCGTCAGAAAGGCAGTGGGAAATCCCGCCGTATACGCCAACCAGCCACCCAGGAACGGGCCGAGCAGCGAACCGGACTGGGTGCAGGCCGTGTAGGTCCCCAGCGCTGCGCCGCGCCGTTCCTTGTAGAGATCGGCCACGGTGGCCAGGGCACTCGGTGCGAAGATCGCGGTAGCCAGGCCGTGCACAAACCGTAGCGCCGTGAGCGCGTTGAGGTCCGAGATGAACGGGTATACAAACGGCGGCAATCCGAACGCCACGACGCCGATACGCAGCAGCATCTTGCGTCCGTAAATGTCGGAGAGGGCGCCGGAGGGCAATTTCAACAACACGCCGGTGATCGTCGAAACCGACACGATCAAACCGATCCGCTCAGGGCCAGCCCCCAGCGATTCCGCAAAGAGGGACAAGACCGGCATGCGGACGAGGTTGTAACTGATGAAGCAGAACACGCCGAGGGTGCAGAGATAGAAGAAGCTGCGCGAGGTCGTCATGCAAGTCTCATCGTGATGTACGATTTCTTGTGAACATTCCGCTGATGCTCAAGCCCACTGAGCATGTCCGACTCGATACAGCCATCAGCGCTTCTTCGCGATCATGTACACGTGATTTTCAGGATATTGATCATATTCCATGTGTTGGATCGCGCAGCCGAAACGCCAGAGAAGCCGGGCAAACTCGGGGACGCCCAGCGAGCTGTACTCAAATGACTTCCCGCCAAACTCCCCGCGAACGCTCCCTCGTTCTTCACCCCCACCGCAAGTGAAGAGCAGCACGCCTCGTCGGGACAACCCCTCACACAATTTCTGCAACACAGATTCCTGACGGTCCAAGGGAAGATGAAATGTACTGTCCCACGCCGTGATCACATCGTACCGTTGTGGAAGCCGCCAAGAACATATGTCTCCGACCTCCAATACCGCCTGGGGATATCGTCTCGCTGCGAGTGCGATCATTTCTCCGGAGATATCCAGACCGGTACAGTGGAAGTGTCGCTCCATCAAAGCTCTAAAAAACCGCCCTTCACAACCACAGCCGACGTCCAGTGCCTCGCGGCCTTCTTCGACAAACGTAAGGGCACGTTCCAGCGCGGCAACACCGTACGTAGAGTCTTGCATCTGTGCAAGCCACCACGCAGCGAGTGCATCGTAATTGTGTCCGGTTTCGGTGGGATCCATGTGTCCGAATGCCGCTACGGCAGCGGCCGAGATGCCTCGGCAGGATTGTGCAGCGCGGCGATGGCAGCTTTCAAGAAGGCGACTTCAGTGTCCGGCAAGCCCGGAGGATCCGTCGCTTCGAAGAGAACCTGCCCGGGATGTTCCCGCATCGCGCCCCCCAGCCGTCGTGCGGCATCGAAGGCTTTCAGAAGCTGACGATTCACCACATTCCCGATCAGCGGACGGAGCAGCGACAGCATCCCCGACAAGAAGCGATTGTCGAGTCGCAGGTAAGTGACCATCGTACTGTCGATCGATTCGACTCCCCGGTTGTCGGTCACAGGATGCAGCCTCAACAGGACCACCGCCTTGCCGCTCACCCGCGGCAGAAACCGTCCGTCATGGCTTCCTTCCACGTAGTAGATCCGCGTCGCAGGATCCCGAAACAGGGGATGCACGATCCCTTCCGTGCCTTCCCCGTCGGTAGCCCAGAATTCTCCCTGCTCCCGCTGCTCGGCCTTATACAGGCCGAGATCGAGGCGGTTGACCAACATGGCGGCCATCACGGGATGATCCAGGAGATAGAGAAAAACCGGATGTGGCAAGGGCGTACGCTGCGGCCCGACCTTATTGGCGGTGGTGTAATGCGTGACGATCGGCTCAAGTCGACAAGCCCACGCGACCTCGACTTGATCCAGCGGAAAGACCACACCGGCATGGTGTACGGGAAGGGAGCACCGGTCCGATTCAGTTTGCCCGACGGACACAAGGGCCGTCAGCCCGGTTGTGAGCACGACCCCGAGCAGGCCGGCTCGTCGCGCCACCGGCCCGAACCCGCTCATGAAGGCCGTTGCGGCACTGAGAGCGTGAGATGAGCGGGATAGAGTTGCCCGGGGTCCTGCCTGAGCCGCGCCTGCCGCAGCAGCGTGTCGACCTGCGGCGTGATGATGCCCTCGAAAGAAACCTGCCCATCGGTGGTGATGACGACCGGCTTCGACAGATCGACGAGGTCTTCGTTCAGGAAGAGCGTGTATTGTCGGACACGATCGGTCTTGACCTCAATCCGATTCGGTCCGGTCACCTGTGCGATCAACCTGGCATAGGTGCGCTGCCGGATACTGTCGTCGCGCTTATCGACTAAATCCTCTGAAAAGGATGCGATCTGGTCCGTCGCATCGATCCGCACCCAACCGAAGGGCAGCAAATGGCTCGCGTCACGCACCACCGTCAGCGCCTTTGGAACAGGAGTCCGCCGCTGATTGTCGAACCACTTCACCAGATCGGGAAGTTCTTCACGCGGGAAAAAGTGGCCCCCGGCCATCGCGTGGGTGCGATCATGCTCGCGATAGATGTAGGGGTATCCCAGGTTTTTCAGTTCTTCCGCCAGCTTCCGGCTCAACTCCACCGGCATCACCTGATCCTGTGATCCATGAATGATATAGGTCGGCGTCGTGCGGAGGTTTTCCAGAAACGGAAACAACACGTCATCGATCCCGCTGGCCATCGGCGCAAGTCCGGCGAACAGGGGTGCATGATGCATGCCGATCAGCCAGGCGCCGATCCCGCCGTTCGACATGCCGCTGAGGAAGATCCGGTTGGGATCGATTCGATACCGCTGCTGCACGGCCTGCACGGTCGCCAGCACGAGATCTTCCGCGCGCCGGGTAAACCAGGCGCCGGCAGGATAGGTCGGACAGGCCAGGATGTAGCCTTCGCCCAAGCGGGATTTCCACCGATCGAGGTAGGCCTCGCCGGTGAATCCCGCGCCATGGAGACAGACGATCAGGGCATAGTCTCTGGTGGGTTCATAACTCTGGGGGATGGACAGGCTCAACCGATACGGTCGTTCGCGGACGACAATCTGCTCATCCGACAAGAGTCCTACGGGCTGCAACCCGTGTGGCGGACCTTTGCGCAACAGGTCCTGCACGGCCTGCACCGTGGCGTCCGGCCGCTGCACAATCGATGCGAGCATGGTGCTCTGCTGTTCGGCATTCTGGGTCGTGAGATATTGCCAGACCTGCGCGGCCAGGTCGGTCGAGGCCCCCTCCTCCGCGGCCTGGGTGGCCGAAATCGAAAGGCCCGCCCACAGCAGGCACGAGAAAAGAAATGGAAGCAGGAAAAGTCTGCGTTGGTGAAATCGGCCGAAGGGCCGGAAAGAATGTCGCACGACGCTCCTATTGAGTCTCGAAGTCAGCCTGTATCAACATATCACGCCCGACCGGCTCGATGCGCACATTCTTCAGAGGCACGGCACTCCGCAGTCGGCGCGGGGACCGTCCACCGAAGAGTCCTTTTGCATCCTGCCCGCCGAGCAGCAACGGAGCGACATAACACATCAATCGCTGGGGCAATCCCGCCTGCAGCACCGCCGCGTTCAGGTCGCTGCCGCCTTCGACCAGGACCGTTGTGACGCCGAGCTGACCGAGACGCGCCCACAACACCGGCAGGTTCACATGGCCACCGGCTTTCGGTAACACCAACACATCGATCCCCCTCTTCCTCAAGCGCTCAACCTTGCGCGCTGAAGCTGCCGCTGTCGTAGCAATCAACGTGTGAGCCGTTTGCTGGTGCTCCAGCACCTTGGCCTTCAGGGGAATACGCAATCGACTATCGACCACGATGCGTAACGGCTGCCGCCCGGTCGTTCGTGGCGGGTCGTCGGTCACTCTGGCGGTCAACTGTGGATTGTCGCGTAACACCGTACCGATCCCGACCAGGATCGCGTCTACATCGGCCCGCAAGCGATGAGCCTGCTGTCTGGAGACCTCATCCGTAATCCATTGAGACTCGCCGCTCGCCGTCGCGATCTGCCCATCCAGCGTCATCCCGGCTTTCAGGATGGTAAATGGGCGGCCGGTCTTGACCCAATGGAGATAGGCTTGATTGAGCTGCGTCGCCTCGGCCTCGCAGCATCCCACATCGACGCGAATTCCTGCCCGCGTCAGCTGCGCAACCCCATTCCCCTTCACCTGCGGGTTGGGATCGACCATGGCCACCACGACGCGGCGAACTCCGGAGGCCATGACCAGCGGAACACAGGGAGGCGTGCGTTTTTTGAGATGACTGCAGGGTTCGAGGGTGACGTAGAGGGTGCCGCCCTTGGCCCGTGAGCCGGCCTGGCTCAGGGCAATGACTTCTGCATGGGGACCGCCGGCTTTGCGATGGGAGCCCTGACCGACGATCCGGCCGCGGGTCACCACCAATGCGCCGACCATGGGATTCGGACTGGTGGAGCCCCGGCCCTTCGCCGCGAGGCGGAGAGCCAGGGTCATGTATTCACGATCGCGGGAAGACAACCTCACCGTTTCGTACGCTTGGGGCGACGGACCGCGCGCTTGGCCACAGGTCGTTTCTTCGCCGGCGCAGGCGTCGCGGCCTTCTTGACCGGTTTGGATTTCGCCACCCGCTTGCCGCTCGGTTGGATTTTCTTCGGCTTGGCTTTTTCCGTTTCTTCCTGCGCCAAAGCTGCCTGCGCCGCAGCCAATCGCGCGATGCCGACCCGGTAGGGTGAGCAACTCACATAGTCCAGGCCCAGTTGATGACAGAATTCCACGGAGCTGGGATCGCCGCCGTGTTCGCCGCAGATGCCCAACTTGATCGTGGGACGGGTTTTGCGCCCGCCGGTGATGGCCGTGCGCATCAGTGAACCGACACCTTCCCGGTCCAGCACCGCAAACGGATCGCTGTCGAGAATATTGGCTGTCTTATAGAAATCGATGAACTTCGCGGCATCGTCGCGGGAGAACCCGAAGGTCGTCTGCGTCAAATCGTTCGTACCGAAAGAGAAGAACTCGGCCTCTTCCGCGATACGATCGGCGGTCACGGCGGCGCGCGGCAATTCGATCATGGTACCGACCAGGTATGACAGCTTCACCCCGTAGCGCTTCATCGTGTCCGTGGCCACTTCGCGGACGAGATCCTTCTGCGCCTTCATTTCCGAGACCATGCCGACCAAGGGAATCATGATCTCCGGCACAATCTTCGTGCCTTCTTTCGCCAACTCGCAGGCCGCTTCGATGATCGCGCGCGCCTGCATCTTGGTAATTTCCGGCATCGTAATCCCGAGACGACAGCCGCGCAGACCCAGCATGGGGTTAAACTCATGCAGCTCTTCCACACGAGCCAGCAACCGTTTCTTTTCCTCCAACACCGTCGGCGCGCCGCTGGTCAGTTCAAGCTGAGCGATTTCGACCATCAGGTCTTCACGCTTGGGCAGGAACTCGTGCAGGGGCGGATCGAGCAGACGAATCGTAACGGGATAACCTTTCATCTCACGGTAAAGGCCGATGAAATCCTGCTTCTGGAGCGGCAGGAGCTGATCCAGATACATTTCCCGCTCTTCGCGCTTCCTGGCCAGAATCATCTTCTGCATGATCTGGATACGGTCTTCGGCAAAGAACATATGTTCCGTGCGGCAGAGGCCGATACCTTCAGCGCCGAAGCTTCGGGCGATGCGGGCCTGATCCGGCACATCCGCATTCGCCCGGACCTTCAGTTTGCGCACGCCGTCGGCCCACTTCAGCACCGACTCGAACAATTGGTACTTCTCGGAGGCCGAGGCTTCCATCTTACCCTGCAGCACCTGGATGACTTCGGACTCCACGACGGGAATGTCGCCGCCATACACGTTGCCGGTCGAACCGTTGACCGACAGGTATTCGCCTTCGCGAAACACCTGGGTCCCGATCCGCACCGATTGACTATCCAACACCTCAATGGCTTCACAGCCGGCCACGCAAACTTTGCCCATCTGCCGGGCCACGACGGCCGCGTGTGACGTCATGCCGCCACGCGCAGTCAGAAAACCTAACGCGGCGTTCATGCCGTGAATATCGTCCGGGCTGGTTTCCTGCCGGACAAGGACCACGCGATTGCCCGCGGCTTTCATCTCAACCGCACGATCCGCCGTCAACGCGAGTTTTCCGGCGGCAGCACCGGGACCGGCCGGCAATCCCTTACCGAGCGGCGTGCAACGTGATTCTTCCTTCGCGTCGAAAATCGGATAGAGATACTGGGCCAATTGATCGGGTCCGATGCGCTGGAGCGCCTCTTTTTTGGTAATGAGGCCTTCCTTCACCATATCCACCGCAATCCGGACAGCCGCCACACCCGTGCGTTTCCCGACGCGGGTCTGCAGCATATAGAGTTTGCCTTCCTGGATCGTGAACTCCAGGTCGAGCATGTCGCGGTAATGGCGCTCGAGTTTTTTGTAGGTCGTTTCGAGATCCCGATACGCCTGCGGCATGAACTTTTCGAGTTCCTTGACGGGCAGCGGGGTCCGGATACCGGCGACGACGTCTTCGCCTTGCGCGTTCGTCAAACACTCGCCGAAGAAATTCCGCTGTCCGGTCGCGGGATCGCGCGTAAACGCCACGCCGGTGCCGCTGGTTTCGCCCATGTTGCCGAACACCATGGCGACCACGTTGACCGCGGTGCCCCAGGTTTCGGGAATGTTGTACAGCCGGCGATACGTAACGGCGCGCGCACCGTACCAGGAGGAAAACACAGCGTTGATTGCCATCCGCAGCTGTTCGAGCGGATCATCGGGAAAATCCCGCTTGGTTTCTTCTTTCACCAACTCCTTGAAGCTGACGACGAGTTCCTTGAGCGCCTTGGCATCGAGGTGCGTGTCCTGCGTGACCCCGAGATCCCGTTTCTTATGCTTGAGGATGTCCTCGAAATGCTCGCGATTGACCCCCATCACAATGCTGCCGAACATGCCGATGAAACGGCGGTAACTGTCCTGCGCAAACCGCTCATTCTTCGTCTTGAGGGCCAGGCCGTGCACGGTCTTGGTCGTCAAGCCGACGTTCAACACGGTATCCATCATCCCGGGCATGGAGGCGCGGGCGCCGGAGCGCACGGACACCAGCAAGGGATTGTCCGGATCGCCGAAACCGGCCTTCATCGACCGTTCGATCCGCTTCAGGGCGTGCAGTGCTTCGTCCATCATGCCGGGGGGATAGGCCTTGCCGCGTTTGTAGTATTCGACGCAGGCCTCGGTGGAGATCGTAAAGCCGGGGGGAACGGACACTTTCAGATTCGTCATCTCGGCCAGTCCGGCGCCTTTGCCGCCGAGCAGTTCCTTCATGTTGCCGGTGCCTTCGGCTTTCCCATCTCCGAAATAATAGACGTATTTCTTGGCCACGCGACGCTCTCCTTGTGCTATGAGGTCAATGAGTCGGAACCGAATGGCGGGCGGCGGCTTCCAGTCGCATGCGGTAGCGGTTCACCACGTGCCTGGTCACCCGAATGCCGCACACGATGATCCCCACCACGAACGCGCCGACCGCAAACAGTCGGTAGTCCACGAACGGTCCATAATCGAAATAGAATTTTCCGTCTGCGCCCTGTTTGAGTTGTGCGTCTTTTTGAAACGTATGGGTCTTCCCGGTGGGATCGGCGAGATTGAGCCACTCCGAGCAGAACTGCACCGGGTTCTCCGAACCGGGGACATGTTGGTAGGCCAGTCGCAAGCAAATGTCTTGTCTGGAGTCATAGATATCCGGTGTCCGCACCAGCCGTTCGAAGTTGACGCCGGTCACCCAGATGCCGAAGAGGAACACCGCGTTGCACACCACCATCATGACGACGCTGATGCCGGACGCAAACCGCCGGACCTTGGTCGCCCTCAGTTGGGCCGCGGCACTCGCCTCGGGTGACTCAGGGAGGCTCTCTGACGTAGAGTCCAAACGCTCACCATCCGCTATGTCCCTTGTACCATAATCTGGGAGAAATCAGCGAATGACATGAACAAATCGTCGACGCTCTTCAACAGCGAGAGCCGGTTCCCGCGCACCGCCGGGTCCTCGGCGTTCACCATCACCGCATTGAAGAAGTCGTCGATCGGACCCTTCATGCGAACCAGCACATCGAGTGCCTCCCCGTACTTCCCGCCGCCCATCGCCGCCGCATACTCCTGATGACTGCTCTGCACGGTCTGATGCAAGGCGGGCTCGGCGGCCTCTCGAAACAGACCGGACTCCACCGGCTTGCGGTCCCACTGTTCCTTCTCGGTCAACCGGTGAGCGCGTTTGAATCCGACGATCAGCGGATCGAACTCCGCCCGCACGGTGATCTGCTGCAGCGCCTTCATCTTGTCGAAGAGGTCGGTCAGGTCGATGGTCTGGCGGTCGGCCGACTTCAGCACGGCTTCCATCACATCGTCCCGTAATTGATGCGCGCTCTTTCCGTAGAAACGCACACGTTCGAACAGAAAACCGATGACATCGGGAGCCCCGGCTTTGCCTGACTGGGGCGCCGCTGCCACATTCTGGCCGCTCAACACGTCCTGCGCCGCCCGCACCGCCTGGGCGAGATTCAGCCGCAGCTTGCTCTCGATCACGATGCGCACAATGGCCGTGGCATGACGTCTGAGGGCAAAGGGATCTTCGGATCCACTCGGGACCAGGCCCACGAGAAAAAATCCCGCGATGCTGTCCAATCGGTCCGCCAACGACAGTACTTTTCCCGCGAGCGACTCAGGCAACTCCCCTTCCATGGCGCGAGGCATGTACTGCTCACGGATCGCCGCGCTGACCACCGGAGATTCGCCGTCATGTTTGGCATATTCCCCGCCCATGAGCCCCTGCAGAGTCGGAAACTCCCCGACGATCCCGGTCAAGAGATCGGCCTTGCTGAGTTCGGCCGCGCGCCGGCAATCCTGAACCAGTCGCTCGTCGCCGAGTTGCCCGGCCACATGAGCCGCCATCGCCACCACACGCTGCGTTTTCTGATGCAGGCTGCCGAGTTTCTGGTGGAACGTCACCGCCAGCTGTTTCGCTACGCGATCGATCAACGAGGTCTTGCGATCTTCATCGAAGAAGAACTTGGCATCGGCCAGCCGCGCCGCCAGGACCCTCTCGTTCCCTTCACGGATCAGCTGCATGTTCGACAACTTCATGTTGGTGACGGCGAGGAAATTCGGCAGCAGCGCACCCTTCTGATCGACCAGGGAGAAATAGCCTTGATGCTCCTTCATGGAAGTCATGAGGATTTCTTTCGGGAGCGAAAGATAATGCGGCTTGAAGGAACCTAGAATCGTCAGCGGAGACTCCACCATGTAGACGGCCTGCTCCAGCAAATCGTCGTCCTGGTGCAGATGCCCGCGAGCCGACTTGGCGAGCGAGGCCAACTGGTCGAGGATCATCGTGCGCCGCCGCTCCTGATCCACAATCACCCCATGCCGTTCGGTCTCCTTCAGATAGTGCGCAATCGACTTCACCGCGAAGCCCTTCGGGCTGGACACCTTGGCGCCCAGCACCCGATGGCCGTGACTCAGATTGCCGGCCTTGATCGTGGCGAACTGAATCGGGAGCACCTTCCCGCCGCACAACGCCACCAGCCAGCGCACCGGCCTCGCAAAGCGCACCCCGGTCTGGTTCCAATGCATGGCTTTGGGAAACGACAGTTTTCCCAACAGTTGCGGCAAGGCCTGTATCAGGACTGCCGCCACCGCCTGTCCCTTTTCCTGCTTCACTGCAAAGAGGTACTCGCCCTTGGGCGTCTGCCGCACCTGCAGATCCTCAACGGGAATGCCCTGACCGGCGGCAAAACCAACGGCCGCTCTGGTGGGTTGCCCATTTTGGTCAAACGCCACCGACTTGGAAGGCCCCATGGCTTCTTTGACCGCCGACGCCTGCTGCCGGGCCAGTCCTTCGATCAACAGCACCAGCCGCCGCGGGGTGCCCATCGTGCGGACGGCGCCGTAGGTGAGGCGCAGGTCTTTCAGCAGGGTCTCAGTCGATTGCTGCAGCGCACGCATGGCCGGAGCGACGAACTGATAGGGCAATTCTTCCGTTCCAATTTCCAACAGCAATTCTGTGGTCACCGGAGCCTTAGCGGATTTGGCAACCTTGGAGCGTGAGGCAGTTTTGGTCATGGTCTTTTTGGATGGCATCGTCAGGTACTGCCTGCGGATTACTTGGTTGGAACGGGTGAATGAACGCCGGTACGCTTGCCGGTCTGAGCCGATTGCTTGATCAAGGGATGTCCCATGGCTTCGCGATCGGCCAGGTACGATTCGGCGCAACGACGCGCCAGCGCCCGCACGCGGGCAATGTACGAGGTCCGTTCGGTGACGCTGATCGCCCCGCGGGCATCCAGCAGATTGAACATGTGCGAGGTCTTGATGCAGTAGTCGTAGGCCGGCAGCGTCAGCTTCTTGTCCAGCAACCGCTGGCATTCGCCCTCGAACGCCTGGAAGGTGGCCATGAGCATGGGCACCTCCCCCTCTTCAAAGTTGTAGCGCGAGAACTCGACTTCGCTGCGGTGATGCACATCGCCGTAGCTCACCCCGTCGGTCCAGGCCAGGTCATAGACGTTATCGACCTGCTGCAGGTACATCGCAATACGTTCGGTACCATAGGTGATTTCGCCGGTGATGGGATTGAGCGGAATCCCGCCGATCTCCTGAAAATAGGTGAACTGGGTAATCTCCATGCCGTCGAGCCGGACTTCCCAGCCCAACCCCCAGGCGCCGAGCGTGGGGGACTCCCAGTCGTCCTGTACAAACCGGATGTCGTGTTTCTTCGGGTCAATGCCCAGCTGTTTCAGGCTCTCCAGATAGAGGCCCTGAATATTATCGGGGGCCGGTTTCAGCACCACCTGATATTGGTAGTAGTGCTGCATGCGGTTAGGATTTTCGCCGTATCGCCCGTCGGTCGGCCGTCGACAGGCTTGCGGATAGGCGGCTCGCCAGGGCTCCGGACCGAGCGAACGGAGGAACGTGGCGGGATGGAAAGTTCCCGCGCCCATTTCCAAATCATAGGGTTGGTGAACGACACACCCGCGGTCGGCCCAAAAGCGATGCAGGGTCAAAATGAGGTCTTGGAAATTCACCGGGTATCCAGATCTAGCAGCAGGCTGCTGGTGGTGGCTGATGAAAAACAGGCTGAAGCTAGCAAGAACGGTTACAGGGTGTCAAGAAACTGAAGCTCCGATTTCAATGAGTTGCATAGGCGATGCTGCTACAACGGACGCGCGGTTCGACTCTGTTGCCTCCGCCACAAGCTACGTGAATCTAGAGGGCAGACTGGTGTCAGAAATCCTCTGGGGCTGGTGTTTCGGGCGCTCGGATGAGCGCACTGTTGCCTATTCACCCATTCCTCTGTCCGTCAGGCATCTCTTTCAGCACGCATCGAGGGATCCTCCTCACCTGCTCATCAAATTCCGGATCGTGGACGTATTGCCGCCAATCACATTGAGTCCTGCACACCTATCACGGTATTATCGTTCGCATAGCAAGCTCCCCTGTGTGGGGAATAGAGCTGATAAGCCTATAAACCAACATTTGAATTGTGGGAGAGCCGGCACGCAGTACCCGCGTACCATGCTCTTCAATATATTCAATTGTCAGGGCTCAACCCGTGGCTAATCCGATATCTGAAAACATGGTCAAAGGCACAATCGGAGAGCTGCTTGTGCAGACCCGCCTGCTTCAATATGGAGTACAAGCCGCTGCTCCAATAAAAGACAGCGGCAATGATCTAATCGCGCTCAAGGGTTACGCGGTCAAAACGATCCAGGTCAAGACCTGCACAAACCAGTTTCATACTCCGCTCGATCTTCCAGAAAAGTATCATCTAGTCGCACTCGTCAAGCTGCACGAACACGACACTGAGCTGTTGCTAGACCAAACCAAAGTGTACTTGGTAGCAAAAAACCAACTTGTCGGACTCCGCGTCAACTGTGAGACTGACATGGCACCGTTCGTCATCTCACAGAAGCTTGTTGATGGGCTGTTTGTTGAGCCCTAACAATTCACTCACGCCGACGCTGCTTCGCCGCGCGACTGAGTTCAAGCGTCAGGTCTTTATGAACTTATTCGAGTTCATCCTCGATCCGACCGACATGGTGCTGCCAAGAACGCCACGAAAACTTTGCGCTTGGATCGAGGGGAAGACATCTACGCTCAGTCAAAGGGCAGAAGCGAAAGCATACGCGCGATCCGGTGCAACGCTACTGAATAGGCTTTATGAAGAGAGCCGCCCATCTTATGGTCGACGGCAGCGAGTACGGCATCACTTGTCTCGGTCAGGCGTTCCTCCGGGAACGCTCGTAGTCGAAAGGACTACTACAGCATGCTGTTGGGCGGTGGTGGCTAACCCCTCCATCGAGCGGACATGACACGATAGGCGAAGCCTGCCGCGTCATGCCGGTCATGTCGCACGTTAGGATTTAAATGGATGCGACCACCGACAATTTGGCTTTTTCGCCGAAGCCCATTGATGCCGTAGGCCTGAGAGCGGGTGAAGGGCCAGCGGTACAAGTTGCAATGGCAATCGTTCAGAGAACTACTGCACTACGAGCTTACGACACCTTCTCAAGTGGCCGCGATTGGATGGAAAAGCTATCGAGTGCTTACGTCGTTGCACTCGCCACGCGTTCGGCAGACACGTATCTGATGCGGCAGATTCAAAGTTGTATCGTCGAGGATCCCGCAATTCCCTGCGCGAAGTGTCGAGAGACGACCTTAGGCATTAACGTAATCCGCTCACGGTTATTTCCCGAATTAGCGGCGCTGCGGAAATACGCAAACGCGCTTATCCATCACTTGGATCACCCAAAGAACCGGGGCATCGCCCAGCTAAACATTCAGGGTGTTTTTGATTACTGCTACCATCTTTTTCAGGAGAACGCTGAACTATTGTTCGGTCGCGTTCCAGAAAGTTCATTTCCGCATACGAAATGCAAAGAATGCGGTGCGAAGGACACGGACTGTCAATGAAAGTATTTGTTTCAGCCTGCCTCATGTTCAATCGAACCGCTGGCTCGCTCGCCGAGGCCGATCACCGGGGACGATAGGTAAAGGGATTTGAATCTGTTTGGTGCTGAGGTATACTGAACCTATGTCGTTCAACCTCCCGCTTAAAGCCATGAGCCTTCAAGAGAAGCTTGCTGCGATGGAGTCTCTATGGGAAGACCTCGCCCGCACCCCAGAGGCTATTGAGTCTCCTGCCTGGCACAAGGACATCCTCGATGAACGCCGCCAGCGGCTCGCCGAGGGGCAATCTCGATTCATTGATTGGGAGACCGCCAAAGCGGACATCCGAAACAAGCTTTCGTGAGAATCGAGCTTCTGGACGAAGCCCAGGATGATTTAGTCCAGGGTTTCCACTTTTATGAAGGCCGGGAAGCTGGTCTTGGGACCTACTTCCTAGACTGCTTATTCTCAGACATTGATTCCCTTCTCGTTTACGCCGGAATTCATCAAGTCATCTACGGTCATCGCCGTTGCCTCTCCAAGCGGTTCCCCTTTGCCATCTATTACAGCGTGGAGGGAAATACTGTGGTTCGTGTGCATGCCGTATTGGATTGCCGAAGGAATCCGTTATGGATCAGGAAACGGTTGAAGGGAGATGGTTAACCAGTCGTTCCAAACGCCCCCTGAAGCGGCGGCTGAGCTACGTCGTTGGGACTGATGAAGAACGCCGTTCTCCCCTCACTGACATGTCCGCGCGATTGTCCACAGCCTGATTCCAGGCCAACTCCGCGTACTCCACCTCGGCGAAATCCTGGTTCGATAGGTCGGTCACTGTAAGCCGGGCTTCGACCGGGCGCCGCAGAAGATTCACCAATTGTATTCTTGGATCGCTCTAACTCGCCTTGTGCTGGACCACCGGCTGCTGTTCATCGGCCTGTTCATTCAAGACTAAATGGCTAAGCGGAGAGACTCCGCCACAAGGCGCTTGAATCAGGATATCCGCAAGGTTTATTCTTCGAAATCTTGAGCAACTCACTAGACAACTACGCACGCCATGAAATTCTCCAAGAAGAGTGAATATGGCCTCCGCGCACTGCTCGAACTGTGCGAGACCTATGGCGGGCGCGTCCTCCAGCGCCATGAAATTGCAGAACGGCAGAATATCCCGGTGGAATTCCTGGAGCAGATCCTCCTCGCGCTGAAACGCGCCGGCCTGCTGGCCAGTCGTCGAGGAGTCCGGGGCGGCTATTCCCTCATTAAATCACCGGAAGACATCACGCTCGGCCAGGTCATCCGTATTCTGGATGGCCCCCTCGCCCCGATCAGCTGCGTCAGCAAGACCGCCTACCAGAAGTGCGCGGACTGCCCCTACGCGGCTAAACCTTCGTGCCCGCTCCAACAGGCCATGGGTGAGGTACGGGATGCCATCGCGAACATTCTCGACCATTACACATTGAGTCGATTCGCCCATTCGAAATAGGTGGAAGGAGCCGCGACCCGCTATGACTCGTCAGACACACACCATTTTGGGCCTTGCACTCGGCGCCTGCTTGACCATGCTCCTTCTGGCCACTGCCCCGGTGCAGGCCGCCGAAACCCGTGATCTCATCCTGGCCGCCTACAGCGTGCCGAAAGAAGCCTACGAACGACACATCATCCCGGCCTTTCAACGACATTGGAAACAAAAAACCGGGCAGGACGTGCGTGTGCGTAGCTCGTATGGAGCCTCGGGCGCCCAGGCTAGGGCTATCATCGGAGGGTTCGATGCCGATGTCGCCGTGCTCTCGTTGGAAGGTGATGTCGATCAGATCGTCAAGGCCGGATTGATTACCCATGATTGGCGAAAGGCTCCCCACGGGGGCATGATCTCCGCGTCGGTCGTGGCTCTCGGTGTCCGCAAGGGTAATCCCAAGGGCATCAAGGGATGGGACGATGCCGCGCGCCCCGGCGTGGAAGTGCTCTACCCGAATCCCAAGACATCCGGCGGCGCGATGTGGGATGTGATCGCGATTTATGGCGCCGGCCTGAAACTGGCGGAGCAACGCGGCGGGGGAAAACCGGTCGCTGCAGATGCGGCGGCCTCGCAGGCCGTGGACTTACTGACCCGTGTCCAACGCAACGTCAAGGTGATGGACAAGAGCGGACGGGAATCGGTGACCACGTTCGAACGCGGAGTCGGCGATGTCATCGTGACTTACGAAAACGAGTTGCTGCCGCGCGTAAAGAGCGGCCGGCCCTATGAAATCATCGTGCCGGCCGAAACCGTCTGGATCGAAAACCCGGCGGCGGTCGTCGACACCTATGCCGACCGCCATAAGGCCAGGGATCTCGCAGACGCGTTCGTCGCATTCCTCCACGGACCGGAGGCACAGGCTGCCTTCGTTGAATTGGGATTTCGCCCGTTGGACAAGCATGCCGGTACCCCGGCCGCCACACTCCCGCAACCGGCTCGACTCTTCACGATTGCAGAGCTCGGCGGCTGGGATCAGGTGAGCAACAAGCTGTTCGGCGCGCAAGGCCTCTGGACTAAGATCGTCGAGGACGTGACAAAGAAATAGCAGCCTCCTGAGAAAATGATTCCTGAAGAATCATCACGACCAACGATAGCAATGGTGCCTGTCGAACAGGCGTGACCGTAACCAGTAAGGTAGAACGCTCGTATGACGGCCCATCTCTTGCTCAGCCTGGCCTTACGATCTGCCGCAGTCGGCTATGTGCTCGTGCTGATTTTCTTGCCCCTCGCGGCGCTGGCGCATCAATCGTTCGCGGCCGGATGGGACCGGTTCATCCAGGATCTGTCGGCTCCTCAAGCTGCGGC
Organism: Nitrospira defluvii; assembly: GCA_000196815.1. Taxonomy (GTDB): domain Bacteria; phylum Nitrospirota; class Nitrospiria; order Nitrospirales; family Nitrospiraceae; genus Nitrospira_A; species Nitrospira_A defluvii_A. The sequence continues at coordinate 1,536,239 of FP929003.1, read as the reverse complement.
AGCGCTGTGGCTCACCGTGGAAACCGCCGCCATTGCAACTGCCATCAATGCCCTGTTCGGCACCTTGTCGGCGCTGGTGCTGGTACGCTACGAATTCCCGGGCCGGTGGCTCCTTAACGCGCTCGTTGATTTGCCCTTTGCCATTCCGACCCTGGTTGCCGGCCTCATGATCGCCGCGATCTATGGACCGACCAGCCTGCTGGGCACCTGGCTTCAACAGGGCGGGATGGCGGTGCTCTACAACCAGCCCGGGATCATCCTGGCGATGGTGTTTGTGACCATGCCGTTTACCATCCGCTCTCTGCAACCGGTGCTAATGGGCCTCGAACGCGATCAGGAAGAAGCCGCCTTCACGTTGGGAGCCAGCCCCTGGCTCACCTTCTGGAAAGTCACGGTCCCGTCGATCCTGCCCGGTCTGCTGACCGGCGTCTTCCTCACCTTCGTGCGGGCGCTCGGCGAATTCGGGTCCATCGTGATCGTGGCGGGCAATATTCCGATGAAGACGCAGGTCGCTTCCGTCTATGTGTATGGGGAGATCGAGAGCTACAACCCGCAGGCGGCTACCTCCGTCTCGGTGCTGATTTTACTGATCTCCTTTCTGGTTCTCCTGCTCTTGGAACGGTTGACCCGTCGTCCCGGGGAACGGTTGCCAAGATTGTTTCAATGGACCCGGCAGAAGGATCCTCGCGACTCCGAGTCAGTGGTGCCGACCGCGGCAATCTGAGACGATGAATCCGGCAGAGCCGGGCATGGTTGAGATGGGAGCATGTGCATGCGTTGGTTGTTGATCGGGATCGTCTGGCTCTACTTCCTCGTCCTGCTGGTGGGACCGATCCTCTATATGGCGAGCCAAAGCTTCAGCGAGGGGCTGACGGCATTCTGGACCGAGATCTCGAGGCCGGAGGCGTTGCACGGCTTCACCCTCACGGCAGAAATCACTCTGATCGTGCTGGTGCTGAACGTGATCTTCGGCACCATGACGGCGATGGTGCTGGCGAGGCAGAAGTTTTGGGGCCGCAGCCTCGTGAGCGGCGTGATCGACCTGCCGTTTGCGGTCTCCCCCGTCATCGCGGGCTTCATGCTCATCTTGCTGTTCGGCCCGGACACCGTGCTGGGCACGATTTTCGGGCAGGCACAGATCAAGGTATTGTTTGCCCTGCCGGCCATGATTCTGGCGACCCTGTTCGTCACCTTTCCATTTATGGTGCGTGAGCTGACACCGTTACTGCAAACACTCGGGACCGAAGAAGAGGAAGCGGCACGAACGTTGGGGGCCGGTGAATGGCAGGTATTTCTCAAGGTCACCCTGCCGGCTCTCCGATGGGGCCTGGTCTATGGAGCGACCCTCACCGTGGCGCGGGCGATCGGCGAATTCGGCGCCGTCCTCGTGGTTTCGGGAAATATTTTGTTGCTCACGCAGACCGCCACGTTGCACATTTATCAAAGTTACGTCGATTTCAACTATGTGGCGGCAAACGCCGTCGCATTGACCCTGTTGGCCGTCTCCTTTGCGATCCTGACCGTGCTGGAGATCGCCAAGGCACGCGCTGAAACGACGGTAGCGGAAGCGGGAGCGCAGTAAGCCAGTGAAGATCGAAGTACGCGGGCTCACGAAGACGTTCGGTTCAGCCACGGCAGTGGGAGGCGTCTCGTTCGTCGTCAACGAAGGTGAATTGCTCGGTCTGCTCGGACCAAGCGGCAGCGGAAAAACGACCGTGCTGCGATTGATCGCCGGCCTGGAAGTTCCGACCGCCGGCGATATCTTCATCGACGGCAAGCGGGTGAACGACCTCACCGTGCAGGAACGCAACATCGGCTTCGTCTTCCAGCACTACGCGCTGTTCAAACATCTGACCGTCTTCGACAACATCGCTTTCGGTCTCAAAATCAAAAAGTGGAACCGGCGTGATATCGACCAGCGCATCACGGAACTGCTCGCGCTCATGAGCCTCGAAGGACTGGGTGGTCGGTATCCGCACCAACTATCCGGCGGCCAACGACAGCGTGTCGCCATCGCCCGCGCGCTGGCTCCGCGTCCGTCGGTGCTATTGATGGACGAACCCTTCGGGGCCGTCGATGCGAAGGTGCGGCAGGAGTTGCGTGAGTGGCTCATCCGCCTGCATACGGACCTGAACGTCACCAGCCTGTTCGTGACACACGATCAGGAAGAGGCGATGGAAGTGTCCGGCCGCATCATCGTGTTCTCCAAAGGCAAATTGGAGCAGGCCGGATCCCCCGCTGATGTCTACGAAGAACCCGCCACTGAGTTCGTCGCCCGCTTTATCGGTTCGATGAATATCGTGGCCGGCGTCGTACGGCACGGGCAGGTCCAGGTCGGCTCGCTCGAATTCCCTGCCCCGGGCTTTTCCGACGGTCAGACGCTCCAAGTCGGATTTCGTCCCTATTACGTGAAGGTGGCGGAAGATCCCGCGCGATACCGTCAGCAGGCAAAGCTACGGCACATCTACTTCCTCGGCGTGGCGTACCGGCTCGAAATTGAAACCCCGGACGGGTTGATTCTCCGGTCACGCATGAACAAGGAAGAATTTCGTCGCTGCCATTTTACCGTGGGGCAGGCCGTCTCCTTCGCCGTGACGCATTTCCGCATCCTGCCGCAAGAAGGCGCTGGGCCCGCGATCGAGGCCAAACCCGGCAGCCCCATCGCGGGGCCGCTGACGCCTTAACGGAGAGCAGCGGCTCAACCCTGACGCGCCGAACCAGCGTCAGTTGGTGGGAGTTTCCTGCCGGACTCGCTTCTCACCTTTCAGCTAAGGAGGAATGCCAATGCCTCGCCAATGTCTTGAAGCTCGCCCCCACCTAATCAAGCACTATGTACGTCGAACGATTCCCATCTCCTCTACAGTTCTTGTCGCTGTACTGGCGTTGTCTCTCTCGAAGGTTCACGGTTCTGAATGGGGAGACGTACCCGCATTGAAAAACCTTGAATTTTCGAACGTCGAAATCTCCTCACTCATCGCTGTTCAAACCCGCGATGGTCGTCAGGACAATGATCACCTGATGCATCACATGTTTACGCGGCTTGCAGAGCACAAGTTAGTAGGGATTTCGTCAGGTACGAAGGAGCCCAAACCACTGAAGAACCCACGGCTTATCGTTACGTTGCTGGCCAAGGAAATACCCGACTGTCCCGACAAACTCTTGTATGTCAGAAGCTTTGAGCTGCGAGAACGAGCCATTCGAGAGCGGGAGCCGAAGGTTTATACGGATGGGATCAGTTTTGGTGGAATGGACCTGTTTCCTGAGGTCATCGATGCAAGCACAGCCACCAGGGAACGATTCGAAAAGGACCTTGATCGGATGATCGATCGGTTTGCCCGGGACTACTGGGAGCACAATAGCCTGCCCACACGCTGATTTCCGCCAGGATCGTCTCAGGCTCAACACGGACGTTCGTAATCCTGAACCGGACCAGTCGCCCGACAGTACGAAATGCGGCATTCTCTTCTTGTTCGATTGCCGATTCACGGAGCCCCTGCGTAACCGAGTTTCCTATCGAACAGCACGGGCGGGATTCACGGCCGGCCCCGGGAACGACCCAAGGGGCCGTTCAGGCTAAAATCAAGTTGACGCCAATCGGCACACCTGATATCCAATTTCTGCCTTCTCCTATCAGAGGGATATCGCGCGTATCCTGAAGGCACACTCACCACAACGTATCAGCTCTCACGATTGAAATTTGGAGTGGGGTTTCATCGGATCATTCGATCAGCGCGAGATTAACTCGTATGCCCAACGAACACCATGCGCGGGTGCAACTTGACATGTTGCCGGACCGACCGCCGAAATCACGTCGCAACGGAGCGACGCTCTCGATCTGTGCTCATGAGACTGGGCAAACGCAGTTCTCCACGCTGTCCGTGACGGAGGGTGCATGACCGCAGCGGCAATTCGTCAGATTGTAAAATGGTATGCCAAGCGAAACATCCGCGAGCATTGTCCTTCGAAGATCGCGGATCGGTTGCTGGGCCCACGAGGCCCCATTCATCAGGAATGGTCCATCGGGATCGTGACCGGGGCATCGCCCTTGCGACTTCGCCATGCTCAAGGCACCGCCAATCCGGTCCTGACCCGGTACTCGGTTTCTGACGTGAGGGCGTTGTTCGTCGCGGATCCTTTCCTGATTCGCGTCGGCAATCTCTGGCACATGTTTTTCGAAGTCTATAACTTCGATAGCGACCGGGGAGAAATCGCCTGGGCCACGAGCCAGGATGGTTTCGCCTGGACCTATCAGAAGATCGTGCTACGAGAGTCTTTTCATCTCTCCTACCCGTATGTCTTTGAATGGCAGGGGCGATACTACATGATTCCTGAAACCCACCAAGCGGAGAGCGTGCGCCTCTACGAAGCGACAACGTTTCCGACGGATTGGGTGTGCACCGACATCTTGATCCAAGGGCATCGATTTGCCGACAGCTCGATCTTCATGAGCGATGATCGCTGGTGGTTATTCACCGAGACCAATCCCGCCCTCGCTCACGACACGCTTCGGCTCTACCAGGCCCCTGCCCTTCGAGGACCCTGGGAGGAGCATCCGCTGTCCCCGATTATCCAGGCGAACCCGCACATTGCGAGACCGGCCGGCCGAGTCGTGCGAGACGGGCATCGCCTCCTCCGATTTGCGCAAGACTGCTTCCCGGTCTATGGAACCAGGGTGCGGGCCTTCGAGATTACGGAGCTGACGCCTTCAACCTATCGTGAGCGTCCCGCTTCATATGGACCATTGTTCGGCCCAAGCTGGAGGCTCTGGACCCAGGGCGGCATGCATCATGTCGATGCCCAGCAGCTGAACTCGCACCAGTGGATTGCCGCTGTCGACGGGTGGCGACAAGTCGGATGGCCGATCCCCGAGGGATGGCAGAGGGACCGATGCTGAAACGAATCCGGCGCTATCTCCAGCGCTTTCAATCAGTGCTCTGGTGCCGTGAAGCGATCATGGCCGTTCGCGGTGTGGGGCGAAAGTTCCGCGGCGGCGTCGTCTCCTTGCGCACCGCGGGGACCGCAAAGGGACATGTCCTCATCTCCTATAACAATGAAGGCTTCTTGTTCAAACAGCGTGGTGAGCCCATTCCCATCAGCCACCCGAGCTACTATAAAGGCATGGTGATGGCTCAAACCTTCCTCGATCTGGGCTATGACGTCGATGCCATTCACTGTGAGAATCAGAGATTTATTCCATGGAAACCGTACGATGTGGTGGTGGATGTCCGGTTCAATTTGCAACGGCTCAAGCCCTACCTGCCCGACCGGTGCATCAAGATCTTTCACTGTGATACCGCACAGGCCGTCTTTCAGAACGTGGCCGAAATGAACCGCATGTTGGCGTTCCAACAGCGCAAGGGCATCACCGTTCCGGCCAACCGATTGGAGACGCCCCATCTGGGCATCGACCATGCGCACTACCTCACCACCTGCGGGAATGAGTTCACGATCAACACCTATGCCTACTCCGGCAAGCCGATGTTTCGCCTGCCCTCCATCACGCAAACGACGTGGCCCTGGTTCGAAGACAAAGATTTCGAGGCCTGTCGCCACCGCTTTTTGTGGTACGGCAGCCGCGGAATGGTCCACAAGGGTCTGGACCTGGTCCTTGAGGCCTTCGTGCAATTGCCCGACTGTCACCTCACTGCCGTGGGGCCGGTGGAGAATGAACCGGAGTTTGCGGCTGCGTATCGCCGCGAACTCTTCCACACGCCAAACATCAGATACGTCGGCTGGCTCGATAAGTCCGGCGACGAGTTTCACAAGATTTTGGAACAATCCATCGCGCACGTGTTTCTTTCCTGTTCGGAAGCCGGAGCCGCGGCTGTCATCGAGACGATGGCTGCAGGGCTGATCCCCATGGTGACCTATGAAGCGTCCGTGGATGTCGAGGATTACGGCGTGCTCGTCAAGGACACGTCGATCGAACACATCATGCAGGAGATACGGGCGATCGCCCAGATGCCAGGCAACGAATTGCGTCGCCGATCCCGGAACGCGTGGGAGACCGCGGCCGCCAAACATAGGCCCGAACACTTCGAGCACGCCTATCGAACGACGATAGAAACGATCTTGGCACGGCACGGGAAGTGATGGCGTCTCGGAAGGACAGGGATCCCTCAGATCGGCCGAACGATTCCGTGAGGGACCTTCATACCTCTGGCAAACCGGATCTGTCCGCGCACGAGGGCAGGAGCAACGCATGACACCTCTGGAGCCTGGATTAGGCCGGCTCGCCGGCCTCCTGCTCATGTGGGGGGCCATGCTCTGCATGGCGCTGTTCGCAGTTCTGGTTTGGCGTCACGGACTGTCCCTTCACTATCTGGTCATGCTCGCGCTCGCGGTGATGTTGGGATTCAGCGTGCGATTGCCGGCATCCTTCAAGATCAACATCGCGCTCCTCGGCCTGTCGACCCTCGTCAGTGTGTATGGGGCCGAATTGCTGCTGACTTACTCCGGCTCAGCGATCACCTCCCTGGGAGCTCATGCGTGGCTCAGCTTTCCCCAGGATGGAAACGTGCGGGTTGCGGCCGAGCGCATGAAGACGGTGCAGGAGACTCATCGGACATTTGATACCCGATCACGATTGGAAGTGGTCTTGGATATGCGGGCACACGGGGTCATGGCGTATCCGGATGTGTTTCCCATGGTTTTATTCGCGCCGTCCTCCGGAGAACATATCCGATCCGTCCTCGCCGGCCAACGTGGGGAATTCTTGCCCGTCGCGGGCATGGGCATGACCACGACGGTCTTTTGCAACGAAAGCGGCGAATATATCGTTTATGAAAGCGATGAGCATGGCTTCCACAATCCCCGCGGTATTTGGGAGCGGCGACCGGCCGAAATTGTCGCGCTGGGCGACTCGTATACTCATGGTGTCTGCGTTCCTTCGGAGAAAGGATTTGTCGCCGTCATCCGAGCGCAACATCCGGCTACGGTGAATTTGGGTGTGAACAGTCATGGCCCGCTGACCAGTTTGGCCACGCTTAAGGAATATGGACCGACTCTGAAGCCCAAACTGGTGCTGTGGTTCTACTACGAAGGAAATGACCTGCGGGATCTCGACGGATGGGAGAAGAACTCCCCGCTGTTGATGAAGTACGTGTCCTCCCCCTTCTCACAGCATCTATTCGAACGGCAACCTGAAATCGATCAGGCGTTGCGGCGCTATCTGGATACCGCCATCGCTCAGGCGACGTCCCCGGCGCCCGTGCCGTTCGAGGCCATCGTCAAGTTGCACCATCTCCGCCAGGCTCTCCAGTCGTTTTATGAGCGACGCCCTGTCGAGCAGGGCTTGCCGGCCGAATTGCTCAAGCATCTTAGCCAGCGTGGAGCACCGGCAACCGCGGGGGACTTGCAATTGTTCGAGCGCATTCTCGCGGAAGCCCGGACCACCGCCGAAACGTGGAACGGGCGCCTCGTATTTGTCTATTTGCCCACCTGGGAGCGGTATCGAATCCCAGAACTGGCCAGTAAAGACCGGGATCGGGTGCTTGGCATCGCCCGACGTCTCAACCTGCACGTGGTGGACTTGCACCCCGTGTTTGCTACCCACCCTGACCCCATGGCGCTGTTTCCCTTTCGACGCTATGCCCACTACAACGAAGCCGGGCACAGGCTGGTCGGGGAAGAAGTGCTGAAGCACATAGAGTCATTCTAGCGCCGGTTCACTGCGGTGAGATAGCAGTCAGGTCCCGCCCCGCCCCACTCTCTCGCGCAGAAGGGAAGTGGGTGACGCACTTTTCTCTCCCCGCGCCACTCTCGTTCGGGTTCGTTCCAAACGCCGGACGGCCCAAGCTGACGGTCAACATAACCGACTAATAGTACGAAATCCGGCGCTCACTGACCTGATAGGTCATGTGCGCCCAGCGGGCCTGCACCCGACGGTCCCGAGGACTTAGAGCTTTTTTCGGACAATCTCCTGCAACATATGGCGATCAAGCGAGAGATCCTTCACCAGCCGTTTTAGCTTGGCCTGTTCTTCACGCAACTGCCGGAGCGCACGCAGTTCGCTCAACCCGAGCCCGCGTATTTGCGCTTCCACCCGTAGAACGTCTGCTCGCTGATGCCCACCGCGCGACAAATTTCTGCGACCGTCGTTCCACTCTCGGCCTGGCGCGAGGCGGCCAGAGTCTGTGCCTGTGTATGTCCGCGTCGTCGCGCCATCACCAGGACATCCTTGGGTGCAGGAGACCACGCCGCCGACCGTTCCTCAAGCGGCCCTTGGTCTACTTTTCGGGGTTTAGGTCATAGGGATCCGCTACATTTCCGAGCAGCCGACAAATAAACTTCGGCCTGAACCGCCCCCACTCCGGAGCTCCGACCTCACATCGGTACGTCATAAAAATATTGACCGGCTGCTTTTTTGAAGCTCCGGCCATAGCGGCGCCGCCTACCCCATCCATTGACTTCGGCATTCCATCAACGCACCAGCTACGAAGATCATCCGAGGCACTCATGGTCCTATGATATGGGGAACATTTTCAGCCGTGGGACTGCGGCGTCGTCATGCACCACTTACCACTTCGAACCTGTCGCACCACTGGCACAGAACTCATTTCTCCGGATTCACTCCGTAGCATCCGTTTACTTTTCCTTTCTCCCGCCGTCTTACTCCATGACAGGTTGATTGGAGCGTGCCGTCGGATGAGAGAGCCGGAGCGGCGCCCTTCAAAAACAACCACCCATCGCACTAACACCACACTCTCTCACAGAAGGAGGAGATATGATGAATCACACGATGCTGAAAGCAGGATTGATCGCCGGCCTGGTTGTAGCCGTCACGGCACCGGCGGTGATCCCGTCGATCGCACTTGCGCAACTCGACATTCGGCAGGAAGACCGCCGCGCCGATCGGCAGCAAGACCGGCAAAACGATCGCCGGGAAGACCGACAACAGGATCGACGAGCCGATCGACAGCAGGATCGGCAAATGGATCGACAGCAGGATCGCCGGGCGGATCACCAGCTGGACCGGCAGCATGTCCGCCAAGAAGACCGCCGCGCCGATCGGGGTGCCCGCTTCCGCTAAGTCTCTACTCCCACCAGCACAGACGGCGTCAGGAGATCAGTCCTGACGCCGTTTTCTTATGCGCAATACCACACACGCAAGCCAACCCGCCCGAGATCCCCACCGTGAGGACCTACGGTCAGCGCCTGAACAACACCGCGAGAGGCCCTAAACAAGCAGGGCCACTCCTTTCGGAGCAGCCCCTGACTCGTTCCATCCCCTGTTTCGTCCGCTAATGATCCCGTCCGCCGTGGCCGCCCCCACTCCGCTCAGAGCGTCCCCCGCGATCGTCTCTTACGCGCTCCCCATGATCGGCATTTCCTCCGCGATCCCCGTGATCGCCGCCGCCGGAATCGCCATGCTCATTTCGAAACAGTCGATCTCCCCGTTCACCACGACGCACCCGCTCCTGGAGCGACCGGATATTGGCTCGCCCCTCCCGAAACTCACCCCCACGCCGTTTGACTTCGCGGCTCAGATCGAGCAACTCCGAAGGCTTGTACCCTTGGCGCATCCCTTCGCCGACCAAGGCCACGCCCTCTTTCGAGGCAATCTTTCCTTCTTTCATGACCGCCAGACTCTTGGCTGCTGCAGCCAACGATTCTTGCGTCACCCTCTGCTTTCCATCCTGCGACAGGCGCGTGAGCTCTCGCACTTCTTCGGCCGTGGCGCCACGTGAAAAAGCTTCCGCCAAGGCTTCGACGGCAACCCGACGATTCCCTTCGGCCACCCCGCGCGTGCCGGCCTCCCGCAACACCTCCTGCGCCGATTCAAAATGGGTCACCATTTGCCGTAGGACCGGATCGATGCGCTTAGGGTCGATCCCTTTTGCCAATCCTTCTTTCACCTTATTCGCCAGCGGCTCAACGGGAAGGCCTCGTTCTCCGGCCTTGTTCACCTGTTCGAGCAACGGGCTCGTCTCTTCTGCTGCGAACCCACGCGCTGATCGAAGCCTCGCGATTTCATCACGGTCCTGGGCCGAGATCGAATCCGCCCAGGCCGGATCGACTGCGCTGAGACACACCGCCGCTAGAATAACGCCCTTGACCCGGATTCGCATCAGACCATCCCTATGGGACTGTCACTACACCGTTGGTGTTCCCGAAACCGTCCGTCACAAAATCTTCCGCCGCCGGAGGCACCACCCACGTCGTTCCATCGACCAGATACATAAACGCATGTTCGCCGCTCGGCAGAGACACGACCGCCGACCAGAAGCCCTTCGATCCCACCCGAGTCATGATATGGGCCGTGGGCGACCACCCGTTGAACGACCCCACGACCGCGACTGTTTCGGCCGCCGAAACAGACACCACAAACCGCACGCCTCCCGGCACCGGTATGGGAACCTCCTGAACACGCGTCGCCGCACAGCCCGTCAGCCAGATCAAGGTCGTCAGACTTACGATTGCTCGCATCACCATCAGCATCGTACGGAGAGTATCGAAGCGCTGAGAGTGATGCAAGCGTTTGGAACAGGTCCCTAGAGGGTTGTGCCGACATCAAGCACCGCATTCTTCGAGCCGAACCCGTCACCCGTATCTTCCGCCGCGAGCGGATCCGCCAGCCATCGTTTCCCATCTATCACGAACATGTACTGATACCGCCCCGGCTTTAATCGAATCGTCGTCGTCCAGACTCCGCCGTCGGACCGCTTCATGTTCGTGCGGTCCGGATTCCAGCCGTTGAAATCCCCGGCGACCGAGACGGAACTTGCCCCGGGCTGCACCAACACCATTCGCACATACGTGGTCGACGCCGACTCGAGCGAGACCGGCTGAGCCGACGGACTGCTGAACGGGACCTCCACAATGCGTGCGGGTGCCAGCCACAACAACCCTTCCACCGCCAGGATCGCCGCAACAGCCACCGCCATGGCGCCGCCCACGTTCCATTGTAAGGTCCGAGGAACAGTCATCCACCCCACGAGCCGGTCGAGGAAACTCTTCGATTCAGGATCAAGAGCCGCCAGCACACGCGTCGTAAAGTGCGGCGACGGGGCGATCCGCGGAAGACGCTCGGTTTCAGCAACCACCATCTCAAGATTCAACCACGCACGACGCATTCTTGGGTCGGCATCCACCTGTTCAAGAAACTGCACGCGCTCATCGGGCGTCAGATCCTGATCGAGAAACCGCTGGATCAACACGTCCTGCTCATCCATGATCACCTCGGTATGGGCGACTGCCTGTCATTCCATTCCGACAACTCGCGGCTCAACTGCACTCGCCCCTTGTAGACCCGCATTTTCAACGTATCGGCATGCACGCCGAGCAATTCCTGCATGTCTTCGTAACTCAGCCCCTCGACATGCTTCAGCACAAAGGCCTCTCGATAAAGCGGAGGAAGGCGCTGGATGGCCCCATCCAGATGTTGCGCCACTTGATGCTGAGACAGAAGGCGTTCCGGCGTATGCGTCTCGACCACCTGAGCCACAACGGCCTCATGATCATCCACATCCACGGGATCCACGTGTTTGGCCCGCAGCCAATCCTTGCACTTGTTCGCAGCAATCCGATAGAGCCAGGTCGAAAACTTGGAATCGGCACGAAACATCGGCAGTGCCTTGAACGCCGCTAGGAACGCATCTTGCGCCAGATCCTCCGCATCGGCGCGATTCCCCACCATTCGATAGGCGAGGTTGACGATCACCCCGGCATATCGATCAACCAGTCGGCCGAAGGCCTCATGATCCTGCTGCTGACTTCGAGCAATGAGTCTCGCCTCATCGCATCCCGCCTGTGGCTCAACCGGCATGTCCACCGTTTCGTGTCAACCCGGCCGCCATCCCTGAGTCATGCTACCCACTCTGACGAGCTGCCAGGTGCATTCGTACACAGACACCGGCCCCGCTCAAAAGCGGTAACTGGCGCCGACGGAAAAGGCATAATCCGGAGCTCCATTGGAGACCCCGACGGTCACACCGCTGTTCAATCGCCAGGCGGAAGAGACCGTATAGTTCGTGGCAAGAAAGACGTCGCGTGCATTCACAAACCCCGGCACAATGGCTCGATACTCCTCGAAATACGCGCTGACCAGGAAATCCTTGGTCACGAAGTATCCCGCGCCCACATCGTACCAATGCTGATTCTGAAACGGGAGGCCGTCCGGATCGCCGATGATGTTGTATCCGGCATCCAGGAAGCCAATCCAGTTTTCCCCGAACATCTTGGACAGCTCAACACCGAATCCATAGTCCAATGCGCCGGTCCCCAGCCCGAGTTGCTCATTAGCGGTCGGCAGTTTGACCCGGGCCGTCAGGGCAATCAGGGGCATCACATCCCCCTCCTCCGCGACATAATAGCGCCCCTTAATGATAACGTCGCCGAGCCCGGATGTCGTGACTTTTTGACCGGGCCCTCGGGTGGTCAAACCACAGACCCGGTCCTTCCCCGATCCCGATTGCCCTTTGCCACTGCATCCGCCGTCGTCATCGGAGCCGCTTCCACTCGATCCGCTCTTTGAACTGTCATCCACCCGCGTGGCAGATCCACCGACGATCGTCGTCCGACCGTCAGTGGTCGACGTAACAAACGGAACGATCACCGTCATGTCGCCGTCCTTAAAGAGACGACGCATGGATAAGGGTGCATAGAGAAAGCTGCTGGTCGAGCTGGTGCCGAAATTTCCGGTGGCGTAACTCGGTGTGAATCCAATCTGCCAGTTCCGACTTGGCGGCTGAGGGCTTTGATCCGTGGTTTCCACAGCAAGTCCGATCGTCGCGGCCCCGAAACAACACAAGACACCCCCCGCTACACCACGGCCCCACACACCCATCCCTGTGCCTCCACTTTCTGCCGGAGCTCCCCTCCGACTCGGTCGACCTACGTATTCTGGTTTCAAAGTACAAAAGGCACAACCTAACCGACCGCCCTCATTCCTTCAAGCCTTCGGCCGACGAGGAACATGCGTCGCGCGATGCGAGCGAGAAGCCCGCACCTCCCCACACTCGATCAATTTACGGTGGGATACTTCTCCTCGATGGTGGCCGTTAGTTTCGGCCCGATCGCTCAGGCCGTTCGGGGCGTCGCGAATGGTCGGGCGGCTCGACTCGCTCGATACGACTCCTCCGGTCGAGTTGGACTGCACGAGCAGTGTCACGGCCCCGTTGGCCGTGGTCATCCGCCACGTGGTTGGCCCGATCAAGCCCTCGAAGCTCGCCGCCGCTGTTGGCCGGACGATTCTCGCGATGATCCAGCCGCCTGCCTTCCTGACGATTGTCACGCCGGTCCATCTGACGATCCTCCCGGCGATCTTCCTGCCTCACATCTCCGGCCCGAATCCCCCTCGAATCATCTCCGCCCCGTCGGCCATGACCGCCGCTATTCCCCGGTCCGCTGTTGAACGAGCCGGAGCCGCTAGTCGGCGAACCTGACCCACGGCGTTTGCCGCTGTGCCGATCATCGTATCCATCATCGCCCCGCCGCGAACGGTCCCGGGACTGCAGGTCTTCAGCCCCCTCCCCCTGCCGCTCCGACACCAACCGCAAACGCATAGTCGTGTCGACAATCTCGCTGCTCGTTCGGGAGTTTCCCTCCCCTACCATCGACGCCTGAACCGTGCCCACCGCAAACATTCCTATCAATATCGCTATCCGAACGCTGTGTGCCGCGCTGGTCATACACTCACTCCTGGTCGCTGATGTTGCCGCTCCGGTATACCTCGTGGGAAATCCCGCTTACAGCCTGCGTCCGCCTGCAGACGCCTCGTGCATCGCCCCAGCGGGATTCGGGCTCTCAGGTAGGAGATCCGCCGTCCATGAAATGTGCGACGGACACCATTGCCAGACACCCAAGGTCACAATCCGAGTGAGACCAGCCGGAATGCAGGCTGCTCGACTGACCGAAACCTCCCGATTCACAACCCGGGTACTATCACCGCATCGACCGAGATAGGGCTCGCTGCTGATCTTGTTGAGATCAAAATGCGGCACAAAGAATGCCACCACCGGAACCGGCAACACCGCAACCGACGAGTTATCCGCCCATTCGCTTCCTGCGCAATGTCGTTCTGTCGCCACAGGCCGCTTCACCTCGTCATGAATCAACGTCGTCGTACAGCCTGACAGCCCCAGGACCAGGGCCAACAACAGAGACATGGTTTTTGATTGTGACATCGGCATCCCCCCTTCATTGATCGTCTGTGGGTTAGACGCGGAGGGGACGAAAAAGTAAACGCCCAGGAATTCGCCAGAGTGCGGGGGATTCGAATGGCCACGAGGTTGGAGCGGCCGACCACTGCCGGGGGGGGAAACAACCGACACCAGGTTGGAACAGAGGTCTAGACATCCCCCTAAGGGGACGGTCGACCGACCGCTCTCAGCTTGCGACGGACGCAAACCGACATACGTCCCGGCTGCAATATGTCTCTGCGCGAGAGCTGCTTGAAATCGGCTAGGGCCGTGTCTTGAGATGGAGCAGTGTCGCGCATGGAAACGGCACAGTGACCAGTCTCCCCCGTCCATGAAGAGGTTCAACGCGAATTGCTCTGTGCGCCTCCACGTCGATCCACTTTGCCGAGAACGACTCACCCGTTCCGTTGAGGTTGAGCGTCACAGGGCGGGCCTCGCTGTCATTGATTGATGGAGCTGAAGAGCCACAGGCAGGGATAGAGACAAGAGACTCCCGCCTCGGCTCTGCAAGACCATACCCGCTCGAAGCCACATCGCGGCGTGGAATGGCACGCCGCAGATCCAGTGTTGTTGCCCAACGACTGGCCTCCCCCATGGCGATCCGATTTTCGGAGTCCGCACAGTATCAGACGTTGTCGCTGGCTATCCGGAGTGGTCCGCCGGTCGTAATCGGCGCAGGGTCATCCCCGTCCCGGGCCTCGCGTCCGCCAACGATCCAGGCCGACATGATGGCCATGAAAGCAGTCAACAGGGAGAACCGGCTAGGGCATCGCCTACGCAAAGAATGGTGATGGGAATCAGTAGTACAAAATATTCCGCTCGCGAACGTGGGACTCCTTGAGCGTCTCGCGGCCATCGGTGACCTCCCACCACTGCAACGTTTCCGTAGTCCAGTTTCCGACGGCATCATATTCGTAGCGGTAGACTTTTCGTTCGGTGACCTGCCCGTTGGTATTGACGATGCGCTCTTCGACCTGAGTGCCATGTTCGTCGTATTGAAACTCCGAACGACCTTGCCGGCGGCCGCGGAGATCGGACACAATCTTTTCGCGTACCTGCCCCCGCTCATCATAGACGATGGCGACTTCATACCCGGTGTCGAACCGATCGGTCATGACAACCTGAGCCCCGGCTGCATTGTAGTGATAGTTTCGTTCGAACCGCTCACGCACCAGCCGTCCGGCAGGGTCGAAGGCATACAGATTTCGATTGATCACCCGCACGCCATTAAAGTGAAGCCCTCTGACTCGTCGATGCTCGTCGTCGTATTCATACAGGGAGACATTCTCAAACGTGCCGTCGCCCCAGGCCGCGAGTTCGGCGGAACGATTCCCGCGGTCGTCGTAGACCGAGCGCGTCTCTTTCACCACAGCACCCCGCGCATCCTGCACAACCTCGGCAGTCCGTCTTCCTGCCTGGTCGTAGATATAAACGAATCGAAGCGGCCATAATCCCTGAGAGGTCTCCACGCCGCTCTGAACGCGCTCGATGAGGCGACCGACCGGATCGTACCGATCGGTTTGCACCAGCAGGCTCTCTCTGGTTTCGACGGACAGGACGTCACCCAGCAACCCGTCCTCCTCCCGATCGGAGAGATCGGCAGAGAAGGAGGGTATGGCCAGGCCAAGGGTGAGAAGAACAATGAAGAGGGTCAAGAAGAACGAGCCGAGAAACCCCAGCCTAGGCCGCCTTATGAGATCGGCTCGATCAGGCAAGGCCTGCGACAAGAACTGTGGGGACATCCCCCAGGGCTTCTTAATCCACGGAAGCCAATGACCCCAGAATATGATAACCCCCATCGACGTAGATCACCTCTCCGGTGATACCGCGCCCCAACGGACTCACGAGGAACAAGGCCGTATCGCCGACCTCGCCCTGCTCCGTCGCCCGACGCAATGGAGCGAACGCGCGATGATGATCGACCATCTTGCTGATACCGGACACGCCACGCGCCGCCAGCGTCTTGATCGGACCGGCAGAAACGGCGTTCACCCGGATATTCTTCGGGCCCAAGTCGTGAGCCAAGTACCGCACCGTCGCTTCAAGCGCCGCCTTCGCCACGCCCATGACATTGTAGTGCGGCACAACCCTCTCGCTGCCGAGATAGGTCAGCGTCACGACCGATCCGCCTTCCGTCATCAACGGCATCGCCGCCCGCGTGACGGCCACGAGGGAATAGGCGCTGACATCAAGGGCCGTCGCAAATCCCTGGCGAGTGGTATTGACGAATTCTCCGGTAAGCTCTTCCCGAGGAGCAAAGGCCAGGGAATGCACCACAAAATCCAACCGCCCCAGCTTCTCGGCAGCCTGTTTCATCATCGCATCGATCTGCCTGTCGTCTCCGACATCGCACACGCAGGCCGACGCTCCCGGCAGGGTCTGCACCAACTCCTCGACGTTTTCACGCAATCGTTCGTTCTGATAACTGAACAGCATCTGCGCGCCTTCTCGCGCCGCAGCCTGCGCGATCGCCCAGGCGATGCTGTGCTTGTTGGCGACACCGATGATCAGACCCTTTTTCCCTTCTAACAACATACCGGCTCCTGCTCCTTCAATGAAATAGCACTCTGTGGGGCGCTGAACATACCATGATTCGCCCCGGGAGTGAATCGCCCTCTCGCCACGAATGCCGGCGATACCTTCTCGCTCACGCTCACAGGCCACGTGCAAATCAAACACCCCTGCGACGCTCGCGCGCGCTCACATTCTCCGACACCCCTCACAACTTCTTTCTGACGTCTTTCCACTCTTTTGCCGCCTTGGCTTTTCTCGGCATCTCGCCTTTGGGCAACTCCGGGACCACCACCACCTCGAATCGATGCTGCAGCAGCGTTTCTGCCGACGACCGCGTGCGGACAATGCCGGTTTTCATAGTCGCCCAGCCGGCCTGCTTGAAAGTCTCCAGCGTGGCGCCCAGTGCTTCTGACGCCGGTGCCACGAAACCCGGCGGAAATTTATGAGAGGCCAACCATCGACGGACATTCCCGATCGCGGCAATCTCCGCCGGCGGCTGTTCGCCGCCCGTCACATAGACCACGTTGTAGTAATACTGCGTGAGTCGCGACAATTCGTCGGCGGCATCGGACAGGGGCTGCAAGGATGAATCAGCCGTCGTTCCCGTCGAGGCGGAAGCTCCCGGCTGGATGAGGGCGGCCAGTTCGACGAGAATGATCGGACGCCGGCGCTCCCACACACAGAGCGTCGCGTCACTATGGTCCGCCGCAACGGACGCCGCGTCATCGACCGATACCGCAATCGTGTACGTGCCCCGCATCTTCGCAAGGTAATCGAACGAGGCGTGCCCGCTGTCGTTAGTCTTCGCCGTCGCTACCGGCTTGCCGTCGATAGACAGGTGCAAGCCAACGCCTCCCCACAGGAAACTTCCCCCTGGAGCCTTCCCGCCGAGTTGGGCCTCGATACGAACCGGGTGATTCGGCAACGTCAACACATCCTGTACGGTCAGGATACCCTGCACCTTCTCGGCAGCCTCGCCGGTGCCCGCCGTCGTCCAGCCGAAGAGCAGCAGCAGGAGGAACATGCGTGACCCGAGACGAACCCATTCTGCCATGATACGGTCCACGTTCCTTTTCTGAGGACGATCGGCTTGGTTAGGCGAGGAGACCGCGATCGCGGCTGACGGTGAGATAGGTATCTCCCACACAAAACAGCACCAGCCCGATCAACGGCACGAGAGCGAACGAGAACAGCGCCATCCAGAGGACGATCAGCAGCACTCCGGCCAGGAGCAGAGGACCGCCGCGCTTTTCTCCGATGTAGAGATGTCCCAGCCCCGGCACGAGAGAAAGCGCGGCAGCACGGCAGGCATGAGAGGTTTTTTCCAGCGGATCCATGTCATTCAACCAAGCAGTCGACCAGTATGGTGGATCACGACTAGGCCTTCAGCGCCGCCAGCACTTCATCGACATGGCCGGGTACCTTCACCTTCCGGAACAGGGCCTTGATCCGACCCGTGGCATCGATCACAAACGTGCTTCGCTCGATGCCCAGGTACTTCCGGCCGTACATGCTCTTCTCTTTATACACTCCGTAGGCCTTACAGACCTCGGCCTCTTCGTCGCTCAACAACGCGAAGGGCAAACCGTACTTGGCGATAAACTTCTGATGCGAGGCTTTCCCGTCCTTACTGACTCCGAGCACCACCGCCCCGGCCTTTTTGATCGGCGCGAGGGAGTCTCGGAAGTCGCAGGCCTCTTTCGTACAACCCGAGGTGTCGTCCTTAGGATAAAAATAGAGCACCACCTGCTTGCCTTTGAGGCCTTTCAGCGTCACGGTGCTGCCGTCCTGGTCCGGCAAGGAGAAATCCGGCGCCTTCGCCCCCACGTCTAATTCATCTGCCATGTCTCAATCCTCTCCACTACAACTCTGCGTGTCACCCGATCAGCGCGGTCCGCTGCCGATCACCGGACGCTGTGTCCCATAGGGGTGTTCCCTGGCCGGCCCCTTTTGTGCCTGGGGGCTGCCGAAGGGGCGTAACGCGGGAGAATCCCAGATCACCTTATCTCCGGGAGCTAAATTTGCGGCCTCAATAAACTCCAGACGTGCCTGGTCCGTTTGCCCCAACGCGTTCAGAGCGAGCGCGTAATTGTAATGGGCCTGGCCGGAATCCGGCGCCGCCTTGATGGCCTGGCCGAAGAAATTCTTGGCTTCCGCAACCTGTCCGGCCAGATAGGCTTGCATCCCCTGATTGTTCAGAGCGATGGCGTCACCCTTGACCCCATAGGCCAATTCCAATGGAACCAGCGGCTGCGGTTTGGAATGAGTACAGGCGGGCAACGACACCGCCATCACGAAAAACACTGCCCATACAGCAACTCTCATCGCGCAACCTCGTCGAAATCGCTCGCCATGCCGGATCAGGGCTTGGCGCGCTTTTTTTGTTCTTCCTCAGCTGTTTTCCGGTACATCACGTCCCACTCCGGACTCCCCTCCACGATTTGTCGTGAGTAGGACCCCAGTTTGGCCCGTACTTTCTTATCGATCTCGCTTTCCAACAACAACTCTGCGGCCACCACCCGTTTGATTTCGCGCAGCACCTTCCCATCATCCTCAGTGAACCGGCAAGAGGGGCTCTTTTTCAAGGCGCCGAGAGCGAGGTGGGCAAGATGGCTGGCTTTATCGTCGCTGATCATGAAGTGGACTCCGGATCTGAGTGGCGGGATTCTGCGCGTTCATATGACAAAGATTCACACACCGGGCAGCACCTAGAGAATGATGCCCCGTTCACGCACCAGCTTTTGCTTGATCATCGTGAACATCTTCTGGTAATCGACCTGTCCCTGCTCGATCTGCCGCTCATAGGGTTGCATCATCCGGCGCACTTCGGCATTGAGGCGATCTTCGACTGCGAGCTCTTCCGTCATCGTCTGTTCCAACGAATCCCGAAGCGCCTTTCGATCTCCGGTGACCTCCAGGTAGCCCAGCTCGTGGAGCCGTGCAATCACTGATTCCGCCATATGATGGACCCGCTCTTTTGCCAGCCTCATCCCAGAAATCTCCCCGTCGACACCCCAGTGCCGTTCACCGGATCCATCCTAATGAGCCTATCCGATCGACGATCCCTGTTCAATCCGTTCGACCCGGATTGTGCTGGCATTCATCGCCTGCCGTAGCGCCGCCGCGTCCCCCACGACACGACCCACCACATTGACCCGGTCGGCCGGAACGGGATCGGCCCCCATACTCATCGGCGTACGCCCGAAGAAAATGGCCAACACCTGTCCGGCACCCCAGAAGGCTACGTCACCGACCTTGACCTGCGTGGTCGCTGTTTCGCGATGATCCTTCACCCCGGGAATCTTAAAATAGAACTCTTCGCCCCAGACATTCAATGGTCCTTCAGCGGGCAGCGCCCGGTAGAGTTCTTCAGCCGTTCTCGTGCCTTTTAACTCCGCCTCCAACTGTATCCCGCCGACCTTGATTCGAATACGTTTCGCCGATCCATTCGTGGTCATGTTCCCTCATCTATACCGTGCTACACTGCACAACTCAAGCACACGAAACTCCGCACCAGTCGCGGACTCTAACTTGTTTATCCCTTGAAATCAAGGCTACAATCCCGGCGGAGGGAGATCGCGACCCGCGTTATGTTGACCTCGACATTCGTTCATCTGAAAGGCATCGGCCCATCCACGGAGCGTCGACTCTGGGAAAGCGGCATCGCCGATTGGGCGACCTTTCTCCGTGAGCCGAACCTCCCCGGCATCTCACCCTCACGCAAAGTCCTGTACGATGTCGACCTCGCGGCGGCGCAGGAGCAACTCGACCGCCGCAACGCCCGGTACTTTGCCGACTGCCTGCATACCCGGGATCACTGGCGACTGTTCCCGACTTTCGGCCCACGGGCGCTCTATCTCGACATCGAAACGACCGGGCTGTCCGCCCGCGATGGGCAGGTGACCCTCGTCGGGCTCTATCGCCAGGGACGTATGCGCACCCTGATCAACGGTGACGATCTGTCGCGTGACGTCATCCAGGAAGAACTCGACCAAGCCGACTTGCTGATCACGTTTTTCGGCAGCGTCTTCGATATCCCCTACCTCCAAGCCTGCTTCAAGGGCCTGCGGGTGTCGATTCCTCACTTCGATCTGTGTTTCGCCGCCAGACGCGTGGGCCTGCAGGGAGGCCTCAAGCACATCGAGCGCGAGCTGGACATCGCGCGGGACTCCGATCTGCTGACTCTCGACGGGATGGAAGCGGTTCGTCTCTGGCACCAATATCACGCAGGCGACGAGGCGGCGCTCGATCAACTCGTCCGTTACAACGCTGCCGATACCAGAAATCTTGAACCATTGGCGGATTGGCTCTATGACCGGCTCTCCCTGCGCTATGGTCCCCCGTCATTGACACCGGCCGGATAGCGTGAGCACACAAAAGACCAGATGGGCATGGACCGCGTTCGGGCAGACGGACCGCGGGTTGGTCCGTCCCACAAATCAGGACACCTACCTCGTCGAAAATCGACATCGCCTCTGGGCGGTGGCCGACGGAATGGGAGGCCACCCGGGGGGAGATGTGGCCAGCCGTCTCGTGATGGACTCCCTCGCCGAACTGGCGCCGACTCTCGAGGGAACTGCAACTGCCCCCGGCCGTGACGCAGAAGAGCACGCAACCTCCCGTCTTACAACCATGGCGGAGCAGGCCCATGCCTCCGTTCTCGCCCATGCCGCTCAGCACCCGTCGCTACACGGCATGGGCACGACACTCGTGATGGCCCATCTCCTGCCGCTACCCAAGCCACGCTTACTTGTTTTGAACGTCGGCGATAGCCGGGCCTATCTGGTCAGAGCCGGCACCCTCACGCAACTGACTCGGGACCATACCCTGATTGATGAGTACGTCCGTGACGGACGCCTCACGCCTGCGCAGGCCGCGCGCCGCCCGAACCGCCATGTGCTCACCCGCGCCATGGGCCTTGCCCCTCACTTGGAACGCGACCTGTTCGTCTTCGATCTTCTCGATGGAGACCTCCTGCTGCTCTGCTCAGACGGCCTCACAAAAATGTTGACCGACGAACGCGTGCTGCAGACCGTGAGGCCTCATCAGCATCTCCCTTCTCTTGCCACCCAGGCACTGATTCAAACAGCGCTCGATGCGGGGGGAATCGACAACGTCACGGTGGTGGCGTGCACCATTACTGAGATACCCGATCAGACAAATATCCATTGACACCAACTTGAGGCACCAGGTAGCCTCGCGAAATCGTCGCCTCGTAAAATCACGAGGCATTCGTCCACATATTTCCCTATATCTCTATGCACTTTCAGCCCATTGAACGTCGATCCCGCCTCGCTTCGTTGCGGCACTGCCTCCTCATCGGTTCCCTCATGAGCATCCTGGGGGGCTCCCTTGCAGCGGCCAAGGAGCCGCTCGATGCAGAAGCCACTCTGCGCCTCATCGTGCAAGCAAACGCCGATCGTGATCTGCCCACCATGTCGAAGTATATGTCTCACGACGCCGACGCCGTCGGCTACACGATCGACGGACACAAATACGTAGGATGGACGGCTTTGGCCGCCGACATGCACACCGAGTTTACCTCGGTCGCCAAACTGGAACTTCCCATCACCTACCTGCAATTCTGGCGCAAGGGTGATATCGCCTGGTTCGCAATGGAACTCGACTACATCCGGTATCTCAACGCAACGGACCTGACCCAACGCATGGTGCTTCCACTGCGTGAGACAGGGGTGATGGAACGACGGGATGGCACCTGGATCCTCGTGACCTGGCACGAATCCACCAGACAGCCCGATACCGGAATGGGGATCGCACTGGCTGCCCCCGGCCCCCTAGTGCGTCGCGTGGCCGACAATCCGGCGCCGGGGCCGAATGGCGCGGACTTGAGCGGCGAATGGGAAGTCACTGAAGTCGAAGACAATAAGAAATACGTCGCCACTCTGGACGCGCAGGGCAACGGTCCTTACACCTGGCAAGGGGGACAGTTCGCCACCACCAGCTTCAACGACCGGCGCTGGCAGGGGACCTGGAAACAGACCGGCAATGACCGCGAAGGCGCGTTTGAAGTCGTGATTTCGGAGGACGGCACCGAAGCCAAGGGAATCTGGTGGTACGTGCGTGTCGGCACCAGAGACAATATTCCGCCCCGGCAACATGGCGGTACGTACCTGTGGAAACGACTGACCCCGCCACCGACGGCTCCCTAACGGGTGGCCTATTTCCCGACATTCTCTCATACACACTCACGGACGGCCGGTCTGTTATAACGAGGAGGGGCTATGAATCGTGTGCTGCTATTGATGGTTATGCTGCTGATGGTCACGAGTACGGTCTATGCCGACGGTGGCCACGATCACCATGTCATTCCTACCATGCCGAGTTTAGGCGACACGAAGATTGCCATCGATGATCACACGGTCACGCTCACGTTCGGACCGGTCGATTTGCCGACCGGCCATGACGGCGATCTGGCGTCCAGCATGCCCAAGAAGGTCTTCCAGTTGCCGGACGATACCTACATGATCGGCTATAAGTCCGAGGTCTTCACGAAGGACGGCCAGCCGCTGCCGAAGAACTACCTCCATCATATTCTCATGCTGAACAACGACAAGCCGAGCGTGTCATGCGACGGCGAGCCGCTGTTCTTCGCTGGTGCCGGGTTGGAAATGACGGAAGCACGTTTTCCGGACGGGTACGGAGTCAAGCTGGGAAAAGGGCAAAACCTCATGTCCGTTGTGGCGTTCTACCACAAAGCTCCACCGACAAAAGACGTGATGGCCCGTTTCACGATGTATGTCGCGCCGAAAGGCACGAAGGTGCAGGAAATGGATGTCTACCAGGTGGGCGTCAACATTGTCTGCTACAGCAAGTTCGGCCAGCGTGGCGCGGACCAGACCGACGAAGGCATCGAAATCAAGCCCGGGGTCTCGGTCCTCTCAGCGCCCCTGAAATTCAATATGGACGGCTGCGTCAAATTTGCCTACCCTCACGGCCACGATGAGTTGCTGATGGTTGCCCTGGAGAATAAAACCTCGCGAGAAACTCTCCTGCGAACGGTGCCCGAAGTGGATGCGGACGGCACGTTTCGTGA
This sequence comes from Nitrospira defluvii, assembly GCA_000196815.1. GTDB lineage: Bacteria > Nitrospirota > Nitrospiria > Nitrospirales > Nitrospiraceae > Nitrospira_A > Nitrospira_A defluvii_A. The sequence continues at coordinate 1,512,530 of FP929003.1, read as the reverse complement.
TTTTCGCCCCCATCAGGTATACCGGAATGACAAAGGGTTCACGGTAACCAAACGCGATGACTATGAAATGGTGATGGTTCACCACCACCCGCTTCAAAACCCGAATATTCAGCATGGAATGGGAAATTACCTGCTGTATATGACCCCTGGCGTGTGCCCCCAATCTGCCAACACCGCCTCAGCACGCTAGACATAGGGGAGTTCCCCGCCCACCGCGGTCCAACGATTGCGGTGGGCATCCCGTTCGATTCCCAAGCTTCCGGCGCATCACCCGACCGGCAAACCCCTCGCTCCGAATCCCTCCCCAACGACAATTGCGCCGTATTCGTGGAGCATGATCACTTTTGCCCACTCCGAACAGCACACTCCCCTACTGAAGTAAACGCGCCCCCTCAGGCAGCGGGCTGGGATTCTCAACAAGGTGTATGATATTGAACCAACCATGCACTCCAACCGACTACCTGAGGACACAATCGTCCCTTTGACAGCAAGCCTATGTTCATCTCTGTGCGGTGGTGAAGTCCTAGGCGTACCCCCGGCGGCATCGAGGCAGAACGATCATACCCCTGCATAGGAACCATGAAATCCTCCATGTCGCCCGTTGAACCGTCCCTCAACATCCTCCTCATCAACGAACAACCGGATGAAATCAAACTGGTGACCTCCAGCCTGAGAGGGTTTTTTCCCGGCTGCCGGATCGAAGCGGGCTACTCATCCGAAGAAGCCCTGACATTCAGCCATCAAGGCGAATGGCACATCATCCTCATCGATCACGACTTACGCCCTGAACGCGGTCTCGATATTCTTTCCCGCCTTCGTCGGAATGCTCCCTATGCAGCCATCCTCCTCCAAACGAATGAGAGCGATTCCCAAACCGCCGTCCAGGCGCTGCAAAACGGCGCTGACTTCCTCCTGTTCAAACGGTCCCCCGCCTTTATCACCGAGTTGTTATTTTCCGTCCAGGAAGCGGTTGAAAAGCGCGACCTCCAAATGAAACTGGACCACACCTTTCAACGGCACCAGCGGTTCATCGAAACACTGAGCGACTTGGTGTACGAGCTCGATCGGGACGGTCGTTTTGTCTACGTGGGCACCGCTGTGACCGCCATGCTCGGCTATACTCCCGAGGAGCTTGCCGGACAACACTATTCGCTTCTACTCCCTCCCCTACAGGAGGCGGCAGGACGCTTTCGCTTGAACGAACGACGGGCCGGCAGCCGCTCCGTACGCAGGCTTGAGCTTACACTGCATCGGAAAGCTCTACCCGATGCACCTCCCGCATCGATCGCCGTCGACGTAACGGCCAAGGGGCTCTTCGATTCGGCCAATCGTTACCTCGGCACGATCGGGGTCCTGCGAGACCTTTCACAACAGAAGGCGCAACAGGACCGCCTCACCGAGTTGGAGTCGCGCCTCCAGGAAACCACCCGTCAACTCACGCTTTCCCGGGAGGCAGCCCGGGTATCCCGCCAGCTCCAACAGCCGCTCACCACGCTCCTGCAAGATTCACAACGATTGCTCAGCTCCATACAGCACAGCAAGATCGAGCAACATGTCGAAACGATGGTCGAACAGGCGTCGCAGGCCAGCCAACTTGGTCATCAACTGGCTCAAGCCATCCATGCTCCGCCTTTGGAATTTGCCCCCGTCGATCTTCACCATCTTCTTGAGACGGTGGTGCAATCGATCCGGCATGAGACAGAAGGCTCGGGGCTCCTCGTGACCATGCACCTGGCTCAACACCTTCCGCTCATTCTGGGCTCACCGGGCGCGCTGGAGGATCTCGTGAGAATCCTCCTCAATTATGCACACCAATACACGTCCCGGCCTGACGCGCCCTCTCATCTTCTGCTCCAGACGGCGCCGCCCTCCGGAGACGCTCCCTCACTCGTTTCACGCACGCTTCCGCTGCATTCGAGCACCTCGCGCGAGTATGTGAGCGTCACCATCAAGGAAAGTGCCGGGCGCACCGCTACTCCCGTCGGCGAACAGCCGGATTTCCATATTTCTCCCGAGCAATTCTTCCGCGCTCACCAAATTGTCCGGGCACATGGTGGCGCCATCGAAATTGAACATGCACCAGACAGCGGTCTCACCATCACAGTGCGAATTCCTGTTCCTGCTCATCTGTTCTCAGACGAAGGCACTGAATCGTCCACAGCCCTGCCCGCTACACCCGACCTCGCTCGACGTCAATCGCAGCCCATCGCAGGACAACGACCCGATCGACGGCGTTCAGAGCGCAAGCTGTTCGCACTCCCCGTGCAACTATCCATCGGAGGCACAACCCTTCGAGGCGTCTTACGAAACATGAGTACGGGCGGCGCCCTTCTCACCATCCATGACCTATCGGCCTCCATTCATTTGCAACCAGCCTACGTAGTGATCAAGACACCCGTGAGCTTCCTGGAACTTCAAGGCGTCGTGCATGAACGACCGGCTGCACTTACGGATCTGCCTCTCACTGCCATCAAGAACTTTGTGATTTCCTTTTCATCGAGCGGCGAGCGCGACCGCAATGTCCTCCGTTCACTGCTCGACGGGCTGCAAGACGGTTCAACAATCGTCACGTTCGAAGGATTGATCCTTCCTTTTTTCACAACCGCCGAACACAACCCTGACGCCTCTCGCCCCTCCATCGCAACGCCGACAGAAAGGCGTGAGGCCGCACGGCTGCACGTCCCATGCCCGATTCGACTGCTCGGCTCACCAGTCACGCCAACCCGTCCACTCGGAGTGACGGTCAACCTGAGCCTGGAGGGGGCCTGCATCGAAGTGCCGGGAGGCCACGACTTCCCTGTTGGCCGGCAGATCCTTCACTTGGCACCTGTCGAGCCAAACACTTCGTCAATCGGCGCCGCCTTGCCTGAGGGTTCTGAAAACCCTTGGCCGGCTCGGATTGTCTGGACAAGTCAGCCTCGGACCAGGCCAACCTTGAATCTTCCACAGACAGAAGGCCTGCGCCGCTTCGGGGTGCGCTTTGAAGGCTTATCGCCCGCGCAGGAGCAGAAACTGCGAGCCCTCATCTCGTCGAGAATCGCTACTTCGCAAGATCTCGCCGAACCGCTGTCAGACTCGCCGGTCCTCACCGTTTCACACAATCTACGCAATCGTGAGGGCCTCACGATTGCACTGTGTCACGATGTTCCGACACGAACAGACAGCACACAGTACCCGCTGGTGCTACTCTGTCCCGGGTATGGGACAACTCAACAGGCCTATGTCGCCCTCGCCTACACACTGGCTGCATGCGGGCTGCAAATCCTGCGTTATGATCACAGCCGTCACATCGGGCTGAGCGACGGCGACCCTACGCAAACCACGCTCACATCCCTGGAAGACGACCTCGATACCGTACTGAGCTTTGCGCAGAAAGAGTTCCCCGGAATCCCCCTCACCGTGCTGGCACCGGACCTGCTCGGCCGCATCGTATTGCGGCGCCAGGACTGGCACAGGCGGGTCAACAGGCTCTTACTGCTCAACCCGGCACTCGACATCCGAAACTGCCTGACGAGCCTTCATCAGCGGGATCTGGTCGGTGAACATCTGGCGGGAACCCGGCTCGGGCTCGGTAACCTCATGGGGATTCCACTGGACATCGATCATTTCGTGGCCGACGCCGTGACCGGTCGATATACAGAGAACACCGCGCTTCAGGAGGACCTCTCGCATTGCGGAACCGACGTCGTGTTTCTAACGACCGGTCCAGGCACCGCTGAATACCCGACTCCCTCTCCGGCGCCGGCACTCGTGGAGGATGCGCTGCATCGGCTCGGATCAAGAGGCAGTCGCGTCATGCTACAAGCTCCCCTTCTACCTGCCGATGCTGTCGCACCAACGGCACTGATCGCAAGCTGGCAACGGATCGCTCAGCTCTGCCTCGCTTCGGATCGCTTTCCTCATCCCACCGTCCCGGCTCTCCTAGACCTCTCACGCATAACCTCCACCCGCGCACGATTCGAACGTGATCGACTCCGCATCAAATATGCCGCCGGAACGGCAGGCCGCGAGCGCCTCTGGGCCGCACAGACCGACCTCACACGAAGTTTGGATGAACTCCCCGCGCATTGGCAGTATATCGACCAGCTGTATCAACTCCTCCAGCCGCTCGATGGAGGCCTGGCCCTGCTCGATGTCGGATGTGGCATTCATTCATTCGCCAGACTCCTGCTCTTAAACCTTTCCTACCGTCTCCGCGCTCAAACCTGGAATCAGAATCAACCGCTTCGATACATCGGGGTAGACTTCTCAGTGGCTGCGCTGCATGCCGCGCAGGACGCGACGAATGATGCCTTGAAACACGTGGATCGGCTGTTCTCCGGACGCATCTCCGGGCCGACACCCGTCAGTCAGCAGTGGGTACTGGGTCGATCCGTAGAAACGCTTCCCTTCGCGGACCATTCATTCGATCGCGTCCTGGCGAATCTCTCTCTCAGCTTTTCACGATCTCCTCTCCATGCGCTTCGTGAACTGTTCCGCGTGCTTCGCCCTGGCGGAAAACTCATCGTGAGTGCCGTCACCCCCTTGGCAGACATGGCCATCCCCTATCGCCCGTCCTTGCAGGAACTCGGCGTCGATGCCTTCTCGGGAGACGCCCGCCTTGCGCTCAATCGTATGGCTCAGTGTTGCGTCGCCCTGCGCGTCGGTCAACTACACGCATTCCATGAAGAGGGCCTCAGCACCGCCCTCGCCCAAGTCACCTCGGCTCCGGTAAGGCTCGTGCGTATGTTCTCCGGACAGATTCTGGTCGCCCTCGCCGAAAAACCTGATTCCGCTGGCTGAAAAAATACCTCGCATATATACTTCAGTCACTAACACACGACATGCGGCGCGGTGGTCGACACCACGTGCACGGTGGTGTCCGGGTGGATATTTTCTGCGCAGAACTATGGCACTCCACGAGCACATTCGGCACACCCCTATTCTTTCCACTTCCGAAGCTCCCATCAGAATGATCGGCGCGTTTGCCGAATCGGTGGGGCAGGCCACCGGCCTCCCGCAGGTCGGCGAGTGCATCTTGAGGGTCCTCAGCGAGCAGTTGCGCTTGCCGGAAGCCGCCATCTGGATACGAGATGCAGACGGTCAATACCATCTCCTTGCTTCTCTGGGACACAGCACGCGTGCGGCATTGCCGGCCAGCCTGCCGGATAAGCACGCCCTTGTCACGAGTCTTTCCGATCGGCTACGCCTGCTCCGATACGACCAGACCTCATCTTCGCCCGCCGGCTCAGCCATGATGTCGATACAGGCAGCGGTATGCCTTCCTCTCCGGAACAAGACGCAGCTCCTCGGACTCTGCACCCTTGGGCCGATCGGCACAAACTGTCACCTGGACGAAGAAACCGTGATCATTGCAGAGACCGTCGCACGTATCGCCTGCACTACCTTGGAGCATCACCTGGCGCAAGACGACCTTCGTCGTTCCTCCACCTTAATGAGGCGCACCGATCGATTACGCTCGCTGGAAATTATGGCGGGCGGGTTTGCGCATGAAATCCGCAACCCCCTCACCTCGATCAAGACCTTTATTCAATTAGCTCCGCAACGCCAACAGGACCCGGTGTTCATTCGTGAATTCAGCCAAGTCGCCATTGAGGACGTCCATCGCATCGAGCGGTTGCTGCACGAAATCCTCGACTATGCGAGTTACATGACCCCCCAGCCGAGCGACGTGGACCTGAACGAACTGGTCACCTCTTGCCTTGGATTTGTCTCGTCCACCGCGTCTCACCGAGGAATTCGTCTGCGCACGACACTCGCCCCTCAACTGCCTACGCTCTCGCTCGACCGCCAGCAAATCAAGCAGGTACTTTTGAACCTGCTCTTGAATGCGCTCGATGCCATGCCCAACGGAAACGGCGTGATTCAAATCCGCACGCGCATGCTGCCGCTAACCGGTCGTACACCCTGGGTGCAACTGGAGGTCGAGGACGAGGGATGCGGCATTGCCCCGGACCATCTGGAGCATATTTTCGATCCGTTTTTTACGACCAAACATACCAATAGCGCGAGCGATGGGTCCGGCCTTGGCCTGACCACCGCGCATCAAATCGTCCGCGAACATGGCGGCACGCTATTGGTGGAAAGTCGGGTCGGCGCAGGTTCGACGTTTTCCGTGAATCTTCCAGCACCGGATGCACGCACCACAGTTTCAGCCGCACGGGAGTAATATGAAAAAACGGGTACTACTTGTCGATGACGAGCCGCGTGTCCGCGCCTCGCTGAGAACAGTGCTGGAACCGACCTATGAGATTCTTGAAGCGGCGGATGCCGCGGAAGGCCTCAAGAGTTTCAAACACGATACGCCGGATCTGGTCCTGCTGGACGTGATCCTCCCGGGAACGGACGGTCTGGCGGCGCTCCAGACAATGCGCACCGAGAATCGTGCCGTACCGGTGATCATGCTGACCGGAACCAAATCGGTCAAGACGGCTGTCGATGCCATGAAACTGGGGGCAGCCGACTATCTCTCCAAGCCATTCGATGTCGAAGAGCTGCAAATCGTCATCGAGCGCACGCTGGGCAAACAGGAATTGGAACAAGAGGTTCGTCAACTACGCGCACAGGTCGTGCAACGGTATGCCTTTCACAATCTGATCGGCAAAAGCCCGGCGATGCAGGAAATCTATGCAAAGATCGAGCAAGTGGCCGACAGTCGCACCACCGTCCTGGTAACCGGCGAGAGCGGAACCGGAAAAGAACTGGTCGCCAAGGCCATTCATTACAACAGTGCGCGTCGCGAACGCCCGTTTGTGGCGCTCAATTGCGCGGCTCTTCCCGAAACCCTGATCGAAAGCGAATTGTTCGGCCACGAAAAAGGCTCCTTTACCGATGCTACGGCGCGGCGCGTGGGCCAGTTCGAATTGGCACATACCGGCACGCTCTTTCTCGATGAAATCGGGGACCTCAGTCCGGCGACCCAGGCCAAACTCCTTCGCGTGCTGCAGGAACGTGAGTTCACCCGTGTGGGCGGAGTGCAGTCCATTAAGGTGGATGTCCGAATCGTCGCCGCCACCAACAAAAACCTCGATGAGATGGTCCGGAAAAACCAGTTCCGCGAGGACCTGTATTACCGCATCAACGTCATCGCGTTGTATCTACCGCCCCTGCGCGAGCGTGGCGAGGACATCGCCCTCCTGGCCAAACACTTTCTGGCAAAACGTATCGAAGAAGAGAAACGTCCTCCTCAGGAATTCACCAAAGACTCGCTGGAGTTGATCTCGCACTATCCCTGGCCCGGAAACGTCCGCGAGATGGAGAACATCATCGAGCAGGCGTTTATCTGGTCGAAAGGCTCCGGCACCATCACACCGGAGCATTTACCGAATATCCTGCGAACCGATACGCGCTCCACCTCACTCCGGGACGACACCCTGGCGGGGCGATTGTCGCTCGAAAAAGCCGTCATGGAATTCGAGCGTGAAATCATCCTGGACGCACTCAAGCGAACAACGTACGTACAGACCCATGCGGCCGCCATGCTGGGAATCAGCCGCCGTATGCTGAAGTACCGCATGGATTCCCTGGGCATCGGCCGGCCCGATAACGGGGTGAATCCCGAGCCTCCACTGACTCAAGAATGACACAGGTTGGCGCAACATGTCCCGCCCCCTGCCTCATTGCATCAAAAGGTGGAAACACCTACATCAAATATCTAGTGGCCTGAATATGCGGGACCTGCTATATATTGGCCGATCAGCACAAGCGGGAGCGGTATAGGTTTTGCGTTTGTCCTTCAGTAACGCCTGCAATGCACCCGGGAGCGCTCTGGATGGGGACCCATACATCACCTGAATACGTAGGCACCAAACCGTCGGTACTGGTCGTCGATGATGAGACAGGCCCACGGGACGCGCTCAAAGTCATTCTTCGCCCGTTCTTCACCATCCACTCCGCCGACAACGCTAAATCAGCCCTGCGGGTCCTCAAAGATCAGCATATCGACCTCATCACCCTCGATCAAAAACTACCCGACCGCCAGGGAATCGATCTGCTGCAAGACATCAAGCAAGACTACGCCGACATCGAAGTCATCATCATTACCGGCTATGGCAGTTTGAAGTCTGCGATGGAAGGCATCCGGCACGGCGCGGCGGGATATCTGCTCAAACCATTCAACGTGACCGAACTGATTACCCTCATCAACCAAACACTCGAGAAAAAGCAGCGGCTGGACTACCTGCGCTCGTTTCTCAAAACATCGACCGCCTTGTGGGGCACGGAACAGGAAGCAGGCCAGGCGTGGAGAGATCTGCAAGCCAACTATTTCGCCATCGGCAAATCCGCCCCCGAGCTTTCCGCCAATCCAGGCGATGTCACCGCGCTGATCCCCCTGTTATCCGACCTCCTCGAAGCGAAGGATCGCCAACTCCTCAACCACTGCAGCCGCGTCAGCTTTTATGCCTCGCTCCTTGCCAACCAGCTCAACCTCTCCCTTCCCGATCAGAAGGCCCTCGCGCTGGGCGCGTTTCTCCACGATATCGGCAAGATCAGTATTCCCAACTATAAGTATGCAGCGGACGATGACGACGGTATCAAGAACGGGGCCCTCGCCAAAGCATACTCCGAAGCCGGCGCACGGATGCTGTTACCGCTTGAATTTCAGGCCGAGGTGGGACAGATCGTGGCCTATCACCATGAACGATTCGACGGACTGGGCAATCCTCACGGGCTGGAGGGCGAAGGCATTCCGCTCCTGGCACGCATCGTCGCTATCGCCCAAGCCTTCGATAACCTAACGGTTGATATGCCGGGGCACCTCCCGATGTCCATCGACGACGCCATCCGCAAGATCGTACTCCAAGCGGATACTCACTTCGATCCGAAACTGACGAAGCTGTTTGCCCAAGTCGTGCAGGAATGCAAATCTTCCCTGCCCGCCCTCGCGATCGCAAAAACCTCACCGACGACCTAGTCCGGTCGCGCCCGTCGTTCCTTCGCGCCGCCGATCATTTCAGCCGCCGCCGCGCGCGCACGGTCGGTCACCGTGACCCCGGCTAACATCCGCGCCACTTCCTCTTCACGTTCGCGCTCCGTCAACAACCGGACTTGCGTCATGGTGCGCTGCTGGCGCACCTGCTTTTCAACCAGGTAATGCGCATGAGCTTGGGACCCGACCTGCGGGAGATGCGTCACACAGAGCACCTGGTGGTGCCGACTGAGATCCCGGAGACGTGTCCCCATCACCTCAGCCACGGCCCCGCCGACGCCGGCATCGACTTCGTCAAAAATCAGCACAGGAACTCGATCGCTCTCGGCCAAAATGGTTTTCAACGCCAACATGACACGGGAGAGCTCACCCCCGGAAGCCACTTTGGCAAGCGGCTTGAGTGGTTCACCAGGATTGGCCGAAAACACGAACTCCACAGCATCGTGCCCCATCTGGCCGTAGGACGCCTCGCCGGGCAGCGGAAGCACCTCCACCGCGAAGCGGGTTCGCTCCATCCGGAGCGCGTTCAACTCTTTCGTCACCTGCGTCGTGAGTTTCTTGGCCGCCTCGATTCGCTTGCGGGAAAGGCGCCCGGCGAGTTCAGCCACGCGACGCGCGGCATCCTCTACGGCAGAGGCCAGATCCTGCAGCCTGGTTTCCGCTGTGTCCAATTGAGCCAGCTGAACGCGTAAAGAATCCTGCAACACCAGCATGGCATCCAACGACCCGCCGTATTTCTTGCTCAGCCGATGCAACCGATCCAGGCGCTGCTCGATTTCCATCAATCGTGCCGGGTTGGCTTCGACTTGATCACGATAATGCCGGATCTGGTCGGCCAGGTCCCTCAGCGGAACGATGGCGTCCTCTACCACCCGCGTCCATTCGACGGCCGTCCGATCGATCGACACCATCTTCGCGAGCAGTTTTCGCGCCGAAGCCAGCAGGCTCAGCACACCCTGATCACCCGCGTACAGCAATTCGTGGAGTTGGTCGGAAAGGTCCCCTAGTTGTTGACTATGCATCAGGCGCGGACGTTCCTGTTCAAGTCGGGCGTCCTCCCCCGCCTCCACTGCGGCATCGGAGATTTCCTGAAATTGAAATCGCAGCAGATCCTCTCGCTCCCGGCGTTGGGCGATGTGCGCAGTCAGCGTCTCACGTTCAGCCACCCGCTCCTGCCACGACCGATACGCGGCCTGGTAGTCCTGACGAAGCGCATGAAGTCGGCCGAAGGCATCCAAGGCCTCCAGCTGAGCCCCGGAAGACAACAGCGACTGTTGCTCGTGCTGACCATGTACATCCACCAACGCGCCGCCCAGTTCTTCCAGAAGATGAACCGGACAGAGATTGCCGTTGAGATAGGTCCGGTTGCGCCCCGTCCTGGAAATCACCCGACGGATGACAATGTCCGTTTCACCCGGACGGGCGAATTCCTTGGTCCGGAGCAGATGGAGAATGGGATGGTCGGACGGCAACACAAACGCCGCTTCGAGATCGGCTTCATCGGATTGGGCACGGATCTGATCGGTCGAGGCACGCCCCCCGACCAGGAGAGTCACCGCATCGATGAGGAGAGATTTGCCGGCTCCGGTTTCACCGGTAAACACGATGAAGCCGGAGCCGAAACGGACAGCCAGCTGCTCGATCACGCCGAAATTCGAGATGCGCAGCTCGGTCAGCATGCCGCTGAGGATCAGGCGCTAGGCAGCGCCGGAATGTTGTGCGAGAAGCGAATCGATGATTTCTTTGAACTGGCGCTTCGGGCGCGCCCCCACCAGCCGCTCGACCGCTTGACCGTTCTTGAAAAAGAGAATGGTCGGAATGCTCATCACCTGATAGCGACCGGCGATTTCCGGGTTCTCATCGGTATTGAGCTTACGGACCTTGACCTTGCCCGCATATTCTGTTGCTAATTCATCGACGATCGGCGCGACCATCTGACAAGGCCCGCACCAGACCGCCCAAAAATCCACCATCACTAATTCGGATGCCTTCATGACATCCTCATCCCACGTCGCATCAGTCGCCTTCAACGCATCGCCTGCCACAGTGTCCTCCTTCGCTCGACCTGCCATGTCATCGCTTTTCGATGTGTTGAAGCGGTTCCACACACCGTTCGTCATCCTATAACACGGTTTTGCAGAGAGTCAAATCACGGCCTGTCCCAGTGCCACTCAGCCGGCGCACCCGACCACCAGTCCGTCGGCCTGGCGCGTCGCCACGCATCCTGCTCCTGCCAGAGCTGCTTCACGAGGGCCTCATCCAGGCGAGCCGCCATCGCCGCAGTGACGTCAGACTGTCGCTGCACCGCCTGCTGGATCACTTCTTTTGCGATCCGCGCAAGCACATCCGGCGGATCAATCAAATCTTCACTCCGTCCCGTCGCGAGATTCAGGTAGAGCTGTTCCACGCGAACCCATTGATCGGTGGTCGCCAGGTGTTCAAGGTAGCCATCGAGCGCGTGATACACATACGTAAGAAAGACATAGGTTCGAGCCGAGGGGGTCTCCCGAACCGCCGCCTGACAGGCCTCTACCGCCTGACGGTAGTCAGCGGCCTTGAGAAACACCGCCGCACGCTGAAGATGCGATGGCTGCTCCGCCGCGGCCAGCTGAGCCGGAACCGCGCCCTGAACCGCAACCCACAAGCACAATCCGACCAACAGGAAGAGCTGGTGTCGTCGCACGAGGATGCGCCTCCCTCACCGTCTCCGCATCGCGTTCCTGGCCGCTCAATCTCAACCCGTCAGGCGAGCGTTCGCGGCTCAATACCGACCCATCGGCATCGACTGCACCGGCAGCGGATTCAGGGTTCGCCCGTAGGGGCCACCTGGCGCGGCCCAAGGTAATCCGCGATCCCCGACCAGCAATGGACCCAGAATCGTGCGCGCCACAATCGTACCGAAGTTCTCTGTCCAGCCGATGCCCGTCATGCTCAGCATGAAGGAGTAACTCTGGCGATCCGGGAACTGCAGATAGTACAACCCGAGCGACCAGCACTTGCACGGATTCTGATAAAGGGCGACCACATCATACTCCGGACTGCGTCCACCTTTGACATCGTAATAGCCCTTGGCGCCGACGGTCCAGCCCCAGGGTGTTCGGAATCCACCGCCTGCGGTGACGAACTGGATTTCCTCGGTGGGAGCATAGACTTCATTGAACGAGACCGGATTCCAAATATCGCCGCGCCGGACCCGGTTGCCGTCACGACTGAACCGTTGCCCGACCTCCACGTACCAGTAGTTGGATTGCTGCACGCGAAGATCGGTATTCCACTGGCTGAACGTCCCCCGGTACGGATCGAGAAAGGCATCGACCGTCAGATAGGAATTCGTCGGAGGCAACATCTGTCCGCCGGTCACGTTCTTTCCGAGCGCTTCGTTAACACCAGGTGGACGAAAGAATTCCGGCGCGGTATTGCCGATCACCGCCCGCAGCCACAAGTCGGACAGTTTTCGTCCCTGCACCTCCACCGTCGCCGGCTGCAAGGGCTGCGTGAGAGATCCCAGGAACGGTAACACGCCGGGAGTAAACTCCCGCGCACGGGTCTGTACCCCGCCCACGTGATAACTCTGCGCCAGGGTCAAGTCGAGCCAGTTGAACGATTGGCCGTTCACCTGTTGTTCAAGCAACTTGGTCCGGAGTGAATAGGTCAATAGATTTTTCTTCGGGATGTCATCGACTTGATCGATCTGAGCGATCTGAGACTGGTTACTCCCTGGCACGTATTCATACATCACGCTCGGTTCGATTGTGTGCAGGAAACTCCCGCCGTCCCCCCCGGTATACCGGCGGCTCAGCCTGGAAGACGCATCCATGGCCGCCCAGAACGTTTCGCGATGGAGCGGACTCGCCTCCTGAATGCCGCGCGTATAGTAGACTTCCTTGAACTTAAAATGCGGCGTCAACCCGATCACATGCCCGACATCGATCACATCGGTAGTGACCCCGGGCATAAAATCCATGCGATTCACCGCGAATCCCTGCTCGCGATAAAAATTCACAAAGTTACTGTCGAGGTTCATGAGCAGCGGCAGCCCGAACGCCGACGTATTCGGCAACACATAGCCGACCTCCGGGAGGCGCTGGAACGTGTCGGGACCGCCGGAGTTCAACGGCTGGAGATACTGGCCCAGAAAATAGGCGCTGCCGTAGGGCAGGCGTTGCGTGGCCAGCAATGTGGATTCGCCGCTGGGAGAGGCCCGTTGCGCGCCTGAGTTGCTCAACTGTTGGAGATACTGCCGATCTGACACAAACGACGCCTGGCCTCGCACCAGCAGTGTGTCCGTGACCTGTTGCACATGCTGGCCGCTGATCAAGCCTCGCAAGCGCCGCTCATCCGAGGCGGTCTGATCGACGCCCGACACATTCGGCAGCTTCGTCTGCTGCAGAAAGCTGGCAAACCACTGCCCGCTCGACCGACGGTCCAGATAATAGCGATAGGTAAAATCGCTGCCGTACCCGAGATCCGAATAATACGAAGGTGCGATCGTCAGGTCCTGGCTGGGGTTAATGGCCCAGAAATACCCCTGCTGGTAATGCAGCCCGAAGCGGTTGTCGTAGCCGGGCGTGGGAATGAGGAACCCGCTGTGACGATTGCTGAGCGGATAGGTCAGGGTCGGCACCGGGATGATGGGCGTATCCCGCATGCAGAGCCATGCCCGCTTCATCCCGATACTTTCGCCCGTGTTCACATCAAGATCGTCGAACTTGAATCGCCACGCCGGCACTTCGCCGTCTTTGGCGTCGCAATTCGTGAACGTGCCCTCCTTGATGCGATAGTGATCCTCGGACAGCCTCCGGATGCTGCGACCGGTAAAAAACGAGTTGCTCGGCCGGATATACATCGACCCATGGGCGATGACTCCGGCTTCGGTATTCACGTTCAACTCCAGCCGCTCCGACTTCAGATCGGAACTCGGGTCGAAGAAATGCACATGCCCGGTCGCCACTAAGGTACCCGGCAGCGAATTGATCGTGACATGATCGGCCGTGAGTCGAAACGAGCCTTGCGTCACCACCACCGACCCGTCCGCTTCGTATACCTCCTGCTCCTGCAGATGGTCGATGCGTTCGGCCGTCACCGTGAGAGGCTGGTTGCTGGGTGAGGCGGTGGTCACCGTTGATTGCGCCGAGGCGGATTCGACCAGCAGCAACCAACTGAGGAGAAGAGTCAGGAGGATCATCGGGAACGGACAACCCGTCGCCCGCCGCCGTATCGAAGCCGAGTAGCGGTCTGGCCCCATCTCAACCACGAACAGGTGAGAGGGAACACCCTCGGAGAAGGGCCTTGATCTCGCCGACCAGCATCAAGGAGCCCGTGACACAAATCAGATCGGACGGAGCGGCGGATCGCTTCGCAGCAGTCAGCGCATCGGCGGGGGTGGCCGCCACCTGGGCGGTAGGCGCACAGTCTTGCAGAAGTGTTCGCAATTCCGAGCCGGTAGACGCACGCGGCAGATCCGCCTGAGTCAGGATCAACGTATCGGCCTGGGACAATAACGGCGCAAGGAATTCGCGTGGATGTTTGTCGCGCATCATTCCGACGATCAGGCTGATCCGCGCTCCGGGCCGGCCACGCCGCCAATCGGCGAGATACCCGGCCAGCACAGCCGCGGCAGCAGGATTGTGGGCCCCATCCACCATGATCGTCGGCGACTCGGCAACAATTTCCAGCCGGCCTTCCCATGCGACATGCTGCAGTCCGCTCCGCACCGCCGGCTCAGACACACCGAGCCCGCGCTCGCGGGCGAGTTCGATCAAGGCCAGCGAACAGGCGATATTGTCCAGTTGAAACCGTCCCTGGAGCGGGCAGGAGAGATGATCGTAGTGCGAAGACCTACCGACATACCGGCAATCAGCCGTTGAAGGGCCGTCGCACTGAAACTCGCGCCCCAAACAATACAAGGGAGCCGCCACCTCCGACGCGCGCTGTTCAATCACCCGGCGAGTCAAAGACTCGATGCGACCAAGCACGACCGGCACAGCCGGTTTCACAATGCCCGCCTTCTCGAATGCAATCGCCTCCAGCGTGGACCCGAGATAGGCCTCATGGTCCAGGCCGATCGTCGTAATAGCGCAAGCCAGCGGCTCCACCACATTGGTGGCGTCGAACCGTCCGCCCAACCCGACTTCAAGCACCGCCACATCCACCTGACAGTCCGCAAAATACTGGAACGCCAGTGCCGTCGTGAACTCAAAAAACGTCGGTGCAAGATCGGGCGCAGCGGCACTCCGTAAGGTCTCGACCAGTCTACTGACAGTGTCCTCCGGAATCATCGCACCGTTGATACG
The DNA here is from genome assembly GCA_000196815.1 of Nitrospira defluvii. Lineage (GTDB taxonomy): Bacteria > Nitrospirota > Nitrospiria > Nitrospirales > Nitrospiraceae > Nitrospira_A > Nitrospira_A defluvii_A. The sequence goes on along the minus strand of FP929003.1, from coordinate 1,497,308 downwards.
AATACGTTCACGGAAGTCGATCAGATGCGGCGACGTGTAGAGCCCCACTCGATATCCGGCAGCCTGCAAGATGGCCGCAGTCATCGCCGCGGTAGAACCTTTCCCGTTCGTCCCGCCGATGTGAAGCACCGGATAGCAACGGTGCGGCTCCCCCATCCTGGTAAGCAGGGCACGGACGGTCTCCAATCCCAACTTGATGCCGTGCTGCTGCAGGCCGTAGAGAAATTGGACGGTGGCGGAATAGGTCATTGTGGTCATGCGTGAGAACTCGCCTGCGCTAGAAGACTGCGGGAAAATCCCCTGTGCACCAGACATCCGGATCAGGTCACGTAGCATGCTGAAAGTGGAATGCCAGCAGGATGCGCAAAAAGGTCGTCCCCACCGTCCGTCGTTCGTCTCTCGTCCGCAGAAAAGGGCCCATGGCATAGGGCTCATATCGTATGGCCAGCCATCGAGCATGGGCATCTTTGCTCTCAGCCAGCAGCCATACGATCTTACCCGCAACGCGATACGCTTCACGCAGGGCGAGAACGCCGCTGGCAGACTTTTTCCGCATCCTGTCAGAAGTGGCCGACCAGGGTGCTGACCGCTTCCTTCAACTGTTTTCGTTCGACGATCATGTCGATCATGCCGTGATCCAGTAAGAACTCGGCCCGCTGAAACTGATCCGGCAATTGCTGTTTGATGGTTTGCTCGATGACGCGCGGACCGGCAAACCCGATCAGAGCCTTCGGCTCGGCAATAATGACGTCTCCCAGCATCGCGATGCTCGCGGTCACTCCGCCGAACGTCGGGTCCGCCAAGATGGAGATGAACGGCACCTTCGCCTCTCCCAACTTCGCGACCGCTGCGGACGTCTTGGCCATCTGCATGAGCGACAGGATGCCCTCCTGCATGCGGGCGCCGCCCGATGCCGTCACGAGGATCAACGGCATGCGCCCTTCCAATGCCCGATCGACGGCGCGACAGATCTTTTCACCGACGACCGACCCCATACTGCCGCCCATGAACCCGAAATCGAAGACGCACAGGGCCACCTTGCGCCCGTTGATCGCCCCCTGGCCGATGACCATGGCGTCTTTACGGCCGGTCTTTTCCTGTTGCGCCTTAGTCCGGTCTTTATACGTACGGGTATCCTGAAACTGGAGCGGGTCTTGCGGCTCCAGCTCGGCATCCCACTCTTTGAAGGTCCCGAGGTCGACCAGGAGATTGATGCGTTCAATCACCGAAATGGGAAAGTGATAGTCGCACTTCGGACAGACCTTATTGTTCCGGTCCACCTCCTTGCGATACACGATCTCCCGGCAGTGATTACACTTGAGCCACATCCCCTCTGCCACTTTGGAGCGTTTGGGGGGCTCTGCCTCCTCGGTTTTACCTTTTTTAAACCATGCCATCTGTGCTCACCTATAGTACAAGGGTTTGACCCTCTTCAAGCGCGGTCAAATGAAGAATACCCAGTTGCCCGAGCTCCTGCCGGATCTGTTCGCGAAACCGCGGTTTGAGATGGTAGGCGTAGACCGGCAACTCCGGCTGCGCCATCTTGGCAAATTCCTGTGCCAGCAGCGCCGGAGTCAGATGTTTCGCCACACGTGCCAACTCTTCCATCTCATTGGGAAACGAACTCTCGATAAACGCCGCCCGCAAGCCGGTTACGTCCTGGGCTACCTGCCAGAGTGCATCCGTTTGATAGGTATCGCCGCTATAGAGCACGGTATGTGCTCCCTCGCGAAGCAGAAATCCCACGGTCGGCACGACATGGTTGACGCGAATCGGCGTCACGCCCATCCCGCACAGCAGGTCCTCTCGTCCCTCTCGCAACTCATACGGGACGAACACCGGCCTGGCGGAATCGGGCAACCGGAAGAAATCAGGGTACACCGTTCCGTTAAAAATATGCGCGCGTAGCCCATCCAACACTTCAGGAATAGCCGCGATGACCACCGGCTCGTCGATCTCACCGACCAGGTTGTCGGCCAGCGTCGGCAATTCACGAATATGGTCGAAGTGCAGGTGGGTCAGCAGAACCACCCGGATTCGCCGCTGCTCTTCGAGGAAGAGGCGCGACCCGATCGTGCCGGCATCCATGAGCAACCGGTCATTGACCAGGAACCCACAGGTACCGCACTGGATCGGACCGTTCGTTCCCGGAACCAACTGTCCGGACCCATGACAACCCAGCACGCGGACATTCATGGCTCCGGATTCCCGGAACGTCCCCCGAACTCCGTCGCTCCCTCAGAAGCTTGTGGATGAGTCCTCCGCACTGCGCGGCAGAATAGCATACCTCTCGAAAAGGCGCACACAGATTTGCACGGCCCGCTCCGGGAAGACCTCACATAACATGGGCGGGAGTGACGCGGTCATGAACACATCATGCAGGCACTTAGGACCAGCCGCCGCCCAGCCCGATCCGGACCATCATCAACAATCCCAAGCCGATACTCGCCAGACAAGCCAAGCCCTGCACCATCCAATAGGCGCGCGGGCCGACTGTGACAGAATAGACCACCGGCAGACTCAGTATCGCCCCGACACCGACCATGCCCAGAATCGATCCGACGCCGAACACCACGATATAGCCGATGCCTTGGCCGATCCCCGTCACCGTTGAGAGCACGATCAACATCAGCGCCGCCGATCCTGCCAGCCCGTGAGCCATCCCGATCAAGAGCGGCCGCAGCGATCCCTGGTACCAATGTCCGTGCGCGTGATCCGGCTTCAAATGATGGCTATGTAGATGCACGTGCGGTTGTCCATCGTGTTCGTGCGTATGGAGATGCCATTGCTCCCGGTAGATCCGGCGTGCCAGCGAGAGGCCGAGAACCACCAACATCACCCCGACGGCAAACTCGAACAGACTGGCAAGAGTGTCAGGAATCGTGAGGTTCAACGCCAACAGCAGGCCCCCGACACACAGCAACATCAGCGTGTGCCCGAGACCCCAAAAAAATCCAATAGCGGTGGACGCCTGCACGGTCGGCCGCTCCGCCAGCACCGTGGAGAGCGCAGCAAGATGATCCGCGTCCAGGGCATGACGCAGCCCCAGCACGAATCCAAGACTCAGGATGGTCAGGGTATGAGGATCGAACATTCACTGCTCCGGGAGAGGTGCCTCGACTGCCCCGGTAACAGGAACAGCATGAACTGACGGTCAGCCCCCTCGCGCATGCATTTCCAGGTGGGGATCTTCGCGTAGACGGTTGATTTCGATGAGTCGTTGTTCACGCAGGCCGAGCGCTTCGAGCGCCTTGCGCTCTTCGGCGCCCCGATCCGCTCGCCCTTCCCAGGCAGCGGTGATCAACGATTTGATCTCGTCGCGGGAGCGGCCCTGGCGCAAGGGCGCCCGCAGGTCGAGGCCGTCCTTCGCATACAGACAGAGATACCACATGCCGTCCGCCGTGAGGCGGCTCCGATCGCATGAACGGCAAAAGGGCGTCGTGGTGGACGGAATGATGCCGAAGCTGGTGCCGTCCGGTAACCGGAATCGTTCCGCCGGCGCGACACTGTTCTCGACGATCGGTTGTACCCCGCCGTAGTGTCGGCCGATGTGCTCCAGCATCTCCGCCCGCGACAGTACCTGATTCATGGACCAGTCCGTGGCCCCTCCCACATCCATGTACTCAATGAACCGGACCTCGCCGCCCACTGTTTTTCCGTACTCAATCAAATCGATGAGTTCGTCGTCGTTGTACCCTTTGATGATGACCGTGTCGAATTTCAGCGAGGGAAACCCGGCCTGCACCACCGCCTTGATACCGTCGAACACCTGATGATGGAGATCACGCTTGGTCAACGTGCGGAACCGGTCGGCCCGCAGGGTATCCAGGCTGATCGTGACGCGATTCAACCCGGCGAACGACAAGTCGGCAGCCTGGTCCGCCATGAGCACGCCGTTGCTCGTGAGGGCGATCTCCGTAATACGGCGATTCTCGGATAGCTGCCGGACAAACCGTGGCAGGTCCCGACGCAGCAGCGGCTCCCCGCCCGTCAACCGGACCTTGTCCACCCCCAGCTCCGTGAAAATCGCCGTGAGTTCGGCCATCTCCTCAAAGGTCAGGATGGTGTCGCGCGGCAACCAGGCATAGTCGTCTTCGGGCATACAATACTTGCACCGAAGGTTGCAGCGGTCGGTCACAGACAGGCGCAGACTGCGGAGCGGGCGCCCTAGGCGGTCGAAAATTGTGGGAGCGGGTGTATCGAGCGTGCGATGGTCCATGGTGACTCGAAGGCGCGGGCCTCTCCCCCCTGACTGCTCGCCCCTGACAGGGCTACGGGTGCTCCTCGACCCACACCTCTCCTTCGGGGGTGTGCTCGAGTTTCCAAATCGGCGTAATTTGCTTCAGTTCGTCGATCGCCCACTGACAGGCACGGAAGGCCTCGGCGCGATGCTCAGCCGCGGCGATGATCAGCACAATATTGTCTCCGATGGCGATCTCACCGTACCGGTGCAGGACCAGCACCTCGATCACGCCGAACTCCCTGATGGCACGCTCGCGAATCTCGCGGAGCTTCTTCTGCGCCATGCCCTCGTAATGCTCGAAGGTGATGCCATCCACATCCTTCCCCTTCGAGCGGTCACGGGCCGTGCCCAGAAACATGGCAATGCCGCCGATCCGTTTGGAGCGCCGGCGTACTCGCTTGAGTTCCTCGTCGATCGAGAAGTCTTCCCGTTGCACACGGACCAGCATCGCGTCATCGTCGGTCGCGGGCTGATCGGCTTTGGTGGCCTGTTCGAGACTCATTGTTCGGTCCTCTTCTAGTCTGCCCAGTGACGCGCATCCCCAAGGATGCTCACAGAACCTGCTCAGCAAGGCCGCAGCGAGCACGAAAATGAGGCGTACCCTGTGGGTACGTTGAGCCGACGCCCACAGCGAGAACGACGCCGGCAGCCTGTTTCAGCATCCTTCACTTCCGCCCGCAAAGGGCGGGAGCAAGGCAATTTCGTCCCCATCTTTCACTTCAAGATCCTCGTGTGCGATCTCTTGATTAACCGACACCAGCACCTTTTTCTTCTGCAACAATTCGCCGATCTTCGGATAGGCGGCATCGATCACCGACACCAGGTCCTTGACCCGTTTCCCGTCGTGCAGCGACAGCGACAGCGTCCCTTGGTTACCGGCCAACATCTTGGTCATGCCGAACAGGTGGATCGTGACCATCTCAGCCGGCCTTTCTGGTATAGAGGCCGGACTTCCCGCCGGATTTCGTCAACAGACAGATGTCGCCGAAGCTCATGCCCCGGTCCACCGCCTTGCACATATCGTAGATCGTCAACGCGGCCACCGATGCGGCGGTCATGGCTTCCATTTCCACGCCGGTCGGACCGGTGGTCTTGGCCGTGGCGGTAATCGTGATCGCGCAACGCCCTTCCTGGTCGGGCTCGGCTGTTTCGGTGAAAGAAATATCGACGCTGGTCAGAAGGATGGGATGGCACATGGGGATCAAATCCGGGGTCTTCTTCGCCCCCATCACCCCGGCGACCTGGGCAACGGCCAGCACATCCCCCTTGGCGATCTTCCCCTGCTGGATCTTTTCGAGGGTCTCGGGCCGAAGGAATACCGTGGCTTGCGCCGTCGCGAGACGCTCGGTGGAGGCCTTCGCCCCGACATCGACCATCCGTGCCCGCCCCGACTCGTTGAAATGCGTAAACTCGGCCATTCTCTACGCCAAATCAGCTGGTTGCCGCGTGTGAACCGCCGAATTATAGGAGCCGGTGAAAATGGGAGTCAAGAAGGGAAGCGAGCGGATCCGGGCACCAGAATGCCGGAGTTTCTTCCGCTCTCACACTGAACATCCGTCTTCGCTGTCACCTGGGCCTGCTTTGTGCCCTCTCACCCGTTCACTCTGCAACGAGGCTTGCGCGCAAGTCGGCCTGTCGGAAATGATTCGGCAGCAGCATAATGCAGTTCGGGTTGAACCCTTGCGCCTTCAACGTGTCGATACTCCCCAGCACCGTCCCGCCTTTGGCCAGATCAATCACGGTGATGGACCCGTCGCTCATGCCTTCCAGGTTGAGCAGGCTGTTTTGAACAAAGAGGTACCGTTCATCGGGCGACAGCACGCTATGATGCGCGCCCTGGGCCGCGGGAATGGCCTGGAGAAACCGCGGGTGACCGGGGTCGGAATTGTCGTACACGTTCACAAATCCCGGCTTCGCCGTCGTGACGAACAATCGGTCCCCCTTCGCATTGTAGAGCATCTCCAACGGCATACCCTGCTGCCGGGGCCCGTAGTCGTCCACCTGCTGAAACGAAAACGACTGACTCGCCGCATCCCAGGTGCCGGTCCACAAGGTTCCCTCCAACATGTTCGTGATCTGCACCACCGGCGGGTTCGAAAAGGGCACGAACATCACCTCGACCGGAGCCGCCTTGGCCGGTGACGGTTTGGACGACACTTTGTGCGTCGAGAGCACCGCACCGGTACTCGCCTGCAACACCGTCACCGAGTCGCCTGCATCCGACATGTCGGGCTTCACCGTGCTCGTAATCAACACACGGTCGATCCCGTTGTGAATCGCGATGCCATGGGGATAGAGCACGGACGCGCCCCCGCCGTCAGGCGTACGGATGGTCTTGACCGGCTTGTCCTTCACGGCATCGCCCATGATGACGGCGCTCGAACCCATACAGGTCAGGTACCAGGTCCGGTTGTCGTCCGACACCACCAGATCTTCCAACACCTGGCAGTCGGGCACCTCGATGGCGTGGAGCCGGAAGGGAAAACGTGTGAGGTCCACAACGTGGAGGACGCTTTTGCCTAAGGCCGTGATGTAGGCTTTCGTCCGGTCGCGGTTGAAGAAAATATGGTGCGCGACAAGGTCCGGCGGAAGCGGAATCTCCATCAAGACCTTTCCGAAGTCCGACGACTCGGGATCGATGTCCATAATCGCGATTCCTTCGCGTCTGACCGATTGCTCTGGGTTGCTCTCATAGTTGAGCAGAGCCAGCAGCTCCGCCAAGGCCGGCGCCGAACAGGAAAGAAGCAGCCCGAGGGTCAAGGAGAGGAGTCGGAAGCGTCTCATGATAGCCTCCTTCTGTGAGGTAGGGATGCGTAAGAAAATACTCCTTTCACAGGGTCCTCGCAATGGGCAGGGCCGGAGCTGATCTCCTGCGCCGGGTTTCGGACCCACTCCGTGAGGCCCCGGCCAGGATTGTTCACCTGATCGTCCCCAGGAGTTCAAGACTGAAGCCCCTGGATCGAGAGGAGCCGAGGACTGAGGAGGCCCACAAGAAGAGTCCGGGCTAGCCTTTCTCTCCACCCGGATGTTATCCAGTGAAGAAACCGGTATTCTTCCGCCTCCACTAGAGATCGTTATGAAGCCGACGCATCGCTGGATCCCGCTGCCGCTCTACACACAAGTGCTCATTGCCGTGATCTGCGGCGGGCTGTTGGGCGCCCTTTTCGGACAGGAGCCCTATTGGGGCGGTCTGCGCAATGCCCAGCTGGGCAAACTCGGGCTCTTCGTCGTCACCCTGCTCAAGACACTCGCCATTCCGTTGATCTTTTTCGCGATCCTCGATGCGCTCATCCGCACCACCATTCCGCTGCGTCAGGGCGGTAAACTCCTGCTGATCTGCCTCGTGAACGTCTCCGTCGCCATGGCCATCGGCCTCGCCATCATGAACACCTGGCAGCCGGGCCTGGCCTGGCAAGGCCGCGTCGATGCCCTGCTCCAACTGGTGCCGGGAACCAAGCCCTCCGCAACCGTGCTGGCCAATGTGCAAGCCGGATCCCAAAGCCCGATCGAGTACCTCGCCTCCTATATTCCCCGCACCATCGCCGACCCGTTTTCGAGCAACAACATCATCGGCGTCGTCCTCCTCGCCCTGGTGCTCGGCGCCACCCTGCGGATGGTCCGGAGCGAAAAGGACCAGACCACCGGGCTGGTCAATGCCCTCGTGCGCGGCATCGAGTGGGTCTATGTCTGGCTGGTGCAGATACTCGAATGGATCATCCTGGTGGTGCCGCTCGCCGTGTTCGGCGTCGTCGCCCAGGTCGTGGGCAAGGCCGGCATCGGCGTCTTTTCCGTGCTCTGGATCTTCCTCGTCGCCATGCTCGCAGGACTCGCAGCCCACGCGCTCATCTATTATCCGCTCCTCGCCTGGCTGGTGGGAAAGAAATCGCCCAAGGTCTACCTGGGCCAGGGGGCCGACGCCATCCTGACCGCCGTGTCCTGCAACAGCAGCCTCGCGACCGTTCCGGTGACGCTCCAGTGCCTCCATCGCATGAACGTCTCGCCGCAATCGTCCCGCCTCGCGGCCTGTGTCGGCACGAACCTCAACAACGACGGCATTACCCTCTATGAAGCCATGGCCGCGCTCTTTCTCGCGCAGGCGCTGGGCTTCGACCTGCCGATGGTCAAACAGGTGCTGATCGTGCTCGCCTCCATCATCGCGGGGGCCGGGGTGGCGGGCATTCCCGAAGCCGGACTGATTGTCCTGCCGCTGGTGCTGGCCGCCGCGGGCCTGCCGGACCACGTCATCATCGCGGCCATTCCGCTCATCATGACGGTGGATTGGATCATCGCCCGCGCCCGCTCCGGTGTGAACGTCATGAGCGATATGCTCGTCGCCATCCTCCTCGATGCCGGGCAGGTCGCGCCCGCCGCCGAACCGGCCACCATTCCTCGCTCGTCCGATACCACTCGTCCCACGGAGCCCCAGATTTCCTCATGAGCGCGGGCAATGAGCGCAAGGCCACCTTGAGCATGCTCCAACGCTGGATCGAGTCTGGACGCGCATTCAGCGTCTCGGAGCGAGCGCCGAACCGAAGCAGGTGACGTTGCGACCACGGCAAGAGCAGTTGCTGCAATTGTTGAAGGACCGCCGGTCAATGCCCCCCAAGGAGATTCGCGAGAGCGTGCGGGGCTCCAAGCACGGAACCATGGATCTATTGAACGCGCTCCTCGAAGCAGGGCTGGGACCACGCAGCGGCACCCAGAAAGCCGGCCGCTATACCTCAGCGTAATCGCTCCACCCACTTCCGGACCTCTCACATCTCACGCCATGCGCACGCGACAAACGCCGCCTTCACTGCCGGCCCACAAAGTCGGCCCACGCTTCGCGATGGCAACGCTCCCTCGGTTTACCGCCCCCCGATCATCAGCGCCAGGGCATGCAGGAGCAATCCCACCAGGCCGCCGACGATCGTTCCGTTGACGCGAATGTACTGCAGGTCGTTGCCGACTTCCCGCTCGACGGTCTCCACCATCTGGGCCGGCGACCATTCCCTGACCGTGTTGGCCACCAACTCCCCAATCTTGTCGCTGTGCCTGACGGCGAGTGCCTTAACCAGCCCCTGCACCCCATCATGCAACATGGCGCGCAATACGGCGTCTTTCTGCAAGGTGCGCCCGGCATCGGCCAGGGCGGCATCGAGATAGGCCCGAATATCGGACGGATCCTGGCTTAAGTCGTCCAGCATCCATTGCTTAAGCTGGTGCCATGAATCATCAAGGAACTGCAACAACGTGTCGTAACCCAGCAGCTTTTCTTTGAGCGACGCCTCCCGCCTCAACGCCTCGTCGGACTGCATGAGCCACTCGGACAATTCATGGAGCCGATCAATCGCCTTTCGCCGCATCGGATCGTGCGGATCGTCCCGCATCGTGCAAAGCGTGTCGTAGACGGAGTCCAGGACTTTGTGTGAGACGGAGTAATCCAATTTCACAAAACTGAGCACCCGCGACCAGGGAAGCTTTTCAGCCACCGTCCTGCCCAACGCGTCTCTGTTGGCGTCCACGTACTCGAGCACCGCAGACAGGATGTCGTTCAAGAGGCGATCCCGTTGGTGGCTCCCGAGAAAGCCGGCCAGCATCTGACCGGCAAGGGGGGCAACACTCACACCTCGAATAATCTTGGTGGCAATCTCGCGAAGCATCCGCTGCATCGCGGCATCTTCCGACGCGTTCAGCGCTCGAACGAGCAGTTGCGCGCATTCATCACGCAGGGCACGCCTGCGTTCGGGAGCGAGGAGCGCCTCGATCAATTCTTCAGGGATGTGCCAGGAAGCAACCAATCGGGCGATCCCCTCGGGCGTGACCAATTTCCGTTGAGTAAGGCTGCCGATATTGGAGGCAATGCGCTCGGTATTCCCGGGGATGATGGCCGTATGCGGGATCGGCAAGCCGAGGGGATGCCTGAACAATGCCGTCACCGCATACCAGTCCGCAAGTGCGCCCACCATGGCGGCCTCGGAGAAGGCCCGGAGCCATGCAAAGAAGGGATGCGCCTCCTGTTGAACGAGCGCGACGACAAACAACAGCGCCATGAGCAACAGGAGCCCGGTCGCCAGGGCCCTCATGCGAACATAGTCCTCACCCTTCGTCGGCAGGGTCTGATCTGTAGCCCTCACAGCGTTTCTCCTCTCACACCTTGCACAATGGGATCAGGTCCACTCATCGCCACACGGGCACCGAAACACCTCGCGGCGGCATTCACGAATGATCCAGGCTAGTTGATCCCTCTGGCTCGCGCAACCGGAAGACGTCCATGCCCTGGCTGCTTCCTGTTGCCTTCATCCTTCCACTTTCCTATAGTGGAGAACCAGGCGCTCCGCGTCTGAGCTATGTGACGCCTTCCTGGTACGAACCACGAATGGGGAGTACTCCATGGCAAGTCGAGACGAAGCAGGGGCACCCGATACCGCGCATCAGGCCGGTGCATCTCCGCGAGACCAATCCCCTTCGGCTCACGGGAACGGCAGTCCAGTCCTGCCGCCGCCCCGGTTACCCTCCGAGAGCGCGAACAAGCAATTCCGGCTGAAACTGATGATGTTCTGGGGCGTGGTGATCGCGGCGATTGTGGCGGCCTTTGCGACCGGCTATCCCAGTTGGGAAAACTATATCGTTCAAGAGGCGGCGAAACGCCAACTGCGCGCCTACATCGATGTGCGGCCCCAGGGGATGAGCGCGATCGAGGAGGGGCTGGTGCCTCGTGTCCACGACAGCTTCCACAATATCGGGCGGACCCCCGCGTATGACAACGGGTCGTTTTCAAGAATTCTGGTGAGGGAATACCCGCTGACGCGCACACTGGTCAACGACGAGTGTCGCTATGTCGCACCGGACCCGAAGGCGGGGAAGTGGTTCATCGGAACGCCCAAGCGCCCCGGAATCGCACGGGAAAGCCCCCTCACGGCGGCTGAGGTCGGAGCCATCAAGGGCGGCAATTCTGCGATCTACTTTCACGGCCGGGTCTGTTACCGGGACATTTTTAACGAGCCGCACCGCACCGACTTTTGCCTCTATTGGAAATGGGATGCCGGCCGGATCAGCCCGAGCCTCTCCTGCCCCCAGGGAAACAGCGCCGGTTGAAGTCCGTCGTTCGTGAACGTCGTTCGTCTCCCGTCCGCAGACAAGAGCCTCCGGCCGGCAGGCGAGAGCGGGCGTCTTTGCTACACGCTACGAACCAGAGGCTCTTATTTCTCCCTGGCCGCGTTTCACGATTGACGTGGTACGTTTCACTAGGCCGCCTGATCCGATGGCGTGAACGGAGTGAACCTAAGTTGCTGACCCGCCGACATCAACCCCGAAACGGGCAGTTTCATGAACTCGCGTGCCGACAGGGGCCAGATTTCCTGCTTTCCATCATCAGCCCGTCGGCTCTTGCTCCGATGAACCGGACGTTCGAGTTGCTTCCGCATGGTGGCTCCCTCCCTTTCCTGATCGGGGCACATCCGTTTTGGTTTGGATTGACTCTCCATGTTTACACATCCCTGCTTTATGTCTACCCTGCGACGCTGAGTTCCGGGACTGGATGAACCCCTGGACTCTCCAGGTCTTCTCCCTGGAGACGTGGCAGCCGGTGGACGAGAACCGGTTGTCGAGTCCTCCGGTTCGCCCGTCCCTTCAGCTTTTACCCCGATGCAATCGCCACCAAGGATCGAGTAGAGTGTTCCCGTCACACATCGGTGCCCGCTGACCTGGAGGAATAATGGCGAGATCGAGACGACCGGAATTGGAAAAAGATAACCCGACAGCGCCGCAGCTCTATGTCGGGCCTCGGAGAAGAAGCGCCCTGTCCCGCAGGGCCGCGGCATCACAGACGCCTGCGCCGAACGGAATGGCCGCGGCGATGCATACCTTGATGACGGCAGCGGAAGAGTTCGTGAACGGCGTGCCCTACGTGCAAGAGCTGGACAAGGAACGAAACGCCCTGCTGGATGCGATCACCCAGGCGCAGACCCTGCTGTCGGCCGGGGATGTGGCGGTGACACGACCGGCGAAGGGGAGAAAAAAACGGCAGACGGGTTAGTTCGATGGATGGCCTTCAGGAGCGCGGCCAAGGGGCAAGCGGATCGTAAATTCAGACCCTTTTCCAGGCTGCGTGTCGACGGCGACCGTGCCCCCGTGCGCCTCGACAATACCCTTGACAATAGCCAGCCCTAAGCCTGTCCCTCCGGACTCCCGTGCCCTGGCCTTGTCCGCCCGATAGAACCGATCGAAGAGGAACGGCACATGTTCCGCCTCGATTCCCGGGCCTGTGTCCCGGACCGCAATCTCAAGCGATCCATCGGAACGGCGAAGACGAACCGTGACCGAGCCGCCGGGCGGCGTATACTTCAGACTATTATCCAGCAGATTGATCAACGCCTGTTTCAACCACTGCGCGTCCGCCGAAATCGTAGGCACGGGCACCACCTCGAGGGCGAGTGAGATCCGGCGGTCATCGGCCAGTAGCTTCAGCTCGATGATCAGCTCCTGAAGCAGGGGTTCCAGTTCGACGGGAGCGAGGTGCAGCGGAGGCCGATCGCCCGTCACCTTCGTGAGCGTGAGCAGCGACCGAGCCAGTGCGATCAGCTTCTCTACCTGTTCCAGGTTCCCGATGAGCGCCTCACGATATTCCTCCGTGGATCTGGCCTTTTGAAGCGTGACTTCCAGGTTCCCCTGCAACACGGTCAGCGGCGTCTGCATTTCGTGGGCGGCGTAATCGACAAACCGGCGCTGGCTCTCACAGCTTTTCTGGAACCGGTCCATCATGGCGTTAAAGGTGTGTGTCAACCGGTGGAACTCTTGAAACGGAGAATCGAGAGACAATCGCTCGCCCAGGTCGGCTTCCGACATGGTTTCCGCCCGCCGGCTCAAAAGACCGATCGGCGTCAGAACCGTTCGCGCGATCCATGCGCTGCCGGCCCAGGCCACGAGGATGACGAGGCCCGACCCGAGCGCCAGCAGAATCGCGAGCCCCTTGAGGGTTTCCTTCGAAAAGTGAAGCGACTCCTCCGCCTGCAACATATACCGGACCTGGCCGCGCCTGGGCACAGGGATCGAGACGCGCCGCACAGGGGAGCCCTCGCGCAGCTGCACCATATCGAAGACGGTCTGGCCCTGCTTGACCTGTTCGAGGAGGGAGGCCGACACGGGAGGCCGAGGAACCACATCGGACCCCTTCCACAGCAGTTGTCCGTCGATCGACAAGATCCGGACGCTATGCGCGGCCTCCCGGAGTTCATGTTGCTCTTCCTGGCTGCGGCCCTTCTCCCCCAAGACGACCAGCTCGTCAGCCGCCCCGCGAATCACATCCGGACGCTGTTCGATAATGCGGCCCAATGTTTCCGCAAGTTCAAGCAGACGCCCATCGACATAGCGGCTCAACAGCGTGTCGCCGCCGACATAGATCAACGCCGAAAACCCGAGGAGCAACCCGCCCATCAGGATCAGCGCCGTCCGGCGGATCAGGCGTCCCAGCGAATTCATCGTCCGGCTTCCTCATCTTCCAGCATATAGCCGGCCCCCCGCACGGTGGTGATCAACGCGGGGGAAAAGTCGCGATCCATCTTCGCCCGCAACGACCGGATGTGCGCATCCACGATATTCGTCATGGGGTCATAACTGATATCCCACACATGCTCGATGATGGCGGTCCTGGTCAGCACACGATTCTTGTTCCGCAAGAGAAATTCGAGCAACGCGTACTCCTTGTTCGTCAGTGCGATTTCATTGCCGCCCCTGCACACCCGGTGAGTCGCCGGATCCAGCTCCAGGTCGGCAGCCGTCAGCCGGGCCTGCAGTTGAGGCCCGCCCCGCCGCAACAGGGCTCTCGCCCTCGCGAGGAGTTCTGCGAAGGCAAACGGCTTTGTCAAATAATCATCGGCCCCCAAGTCTAAGCCTGACACCTTGTCCTGCACCGTATCGCGTGCGGTCAACAGCAAGACCGGCGCCGTCACGCCTGTGCTGCGCAAACGACGACACAGTGACAGGCCATCGAGCACTGGCAGCATGATGTCCAGGATGATGAGATCGTACGGATTCGCGATGCCGAGCTCGAACCCCTGCTCGCCGTTGGACGCGACATCCACCGCATAGCGCTCTTCCTTCAAGCCCTTTCGGATGAATTGCGCCAGGTCAGCATCATCTTCTACGAGAAGAATGCGCATACCGATACATGCTCCATCGAACGATCGAAGGGTGAAGAAATCAGTAGCCTGCGATGTTCCCGTGGCCGGGCCTATCGTCATCATACTAATACATGAGCCCGCCTCGATTCGATCAGCGAGGAGGGAGAGAAAGAGGAGACGCGCGGACGCGTGAACGGGCGTCAGGAAGCTGGAATCGGGAACGCAGATGTTACTGACGGACCGATGAGAGTTCAGCGGCTCATCGGCCCGATGTCATCAATAGGGCGACGCGACGATAGAGCGCTCCTGAGCAGCGTTGGCCTTCGCGCTCGTGACGAACCGCAAGTGCGGAGCGACGCGTTCGGGGAGCCCCATCCCGATCGTACTCCATTCGTAGACCGTCTCGTGCGCGCGCACGATCTTTTCCACAGCCTGCGGCTCCTGCTGCCACCGCAGCAGGTCCACGCAGGGAATGACCGCTTGCCAATTCAAGTCAGGCACCTGTGTGAGTTGCTCTGCGCACGTGGCGATCAAGGCCAACTCTTTAAATTCACGATAGACCCCGATCACTTCGGGAGCGTCCAGAGCCTCGTACACGGTCGCGACGATCGGAATCGGGCTACGACGCATCAGGGGCAAACACGACAATCCTGAGTGAAGATGGATGAGGTCGAAAGACGGCAGTGTGGCGAGCGCTTTCTCCAATGCCAGCATGGCCAAGGCTTCGGCAAGATGGCGTTTCGGCGCAGGATAGGATCGCATGGCGAGGGGAGCCACGGGGACCAACTCACAAGCCGTTCTGCTGTCCCCACTGGCAAAGACCCTCACGTCATGTCCCAGCCGGGTCAAGTGCTTCGTCAAATGGAAAATCGTCCTGCCCTGCGGGTCCTGACTCTCGGATGAAACCTGTTCCAGAAACGGGCTGATATGAGCAATCCGCATGGTCTTTTTCCCTTTGTCCGGTCCAGCGTGAGACGTGCCCTTCAGCCTCGCGTCCGGCGGCGGAGGCGAGCGATCGACAGGGCAGCGAGGGTCGCTGTGACGACTGTATGCTGTGGGGGAGCCTTGCAGGCAGCCGAATCGGCCGCCCACTCCACGTTCAAAGAGAAGGTACAACGGCGATCATGAAAATTCGCCGAAGAAGAGGTGAAGTCACCATGAAGCGATCCCGCAACGCCGAACACGTGGAGGTCGTGCGACCGGACCAGCAAGCGGTGCGGCAGAAAATAGAACGGGGGCAGCCACCCGCGTGACCGCCCCCGTATCCAACTCTCTCACGCTGTCCCCACCGGGGACCGCTCGACCGAATCTTACGCGACCTGCTGAATCGCAGACAACAACCACTTGCCGTGTTGATAGCGCATGAAGGTCCAGACTTCGGTCGTCTCGATCGGCTTCTCCGCACTACCCTCGATGAGATACCCGGCATCGCCCGGTGCCTTCGACAAGGAAACGGTATAGTCCCGGGCGCTCCAATGCAGGCTCACCGTCGCATACTGCACCGTATTTTCAACCCACGACTCCCGAACTTCAGCTTGGAGCAGCACCACATCCTCCACACGGTTCGCCTGATCCTGGCTGGTCAGTTCGGCCAGGCCGGTACTGAAATACTCCAGCATCTCCGGCGTCACCAGTCGACGCAATGCGGACAGATCCTGCTGGCCCCAGGCGGTTTGGATGTCAGTCAGCGATTGCTGAAAGGCCGCCTTGTCGGCTGAGGTGATCTCGCTATCGATCGTGGCCGTTCGGAGCGTCGACACGGGCGAGTCTGCCAACAGTGAGCCACTCACCGCGCGGCTCCGCGTGATGCCTGAGAAATCAGGCGCCACCGCAGGCTTACGCGAGCGCAGATAGAAAAACAGAGCCCCCGCTCCCATGAGCAACAGCAACATGAACATCCCGCTCGGGCCGGACGCTCCGCCCTGACCGTTGTCCCCGACCTGCTCACCCGCCTCGTTCGTGCGCGCGCTGCTGTCGGTCGCCCCGAATAGCATGTGACCGATCCATGATCCGGCCAGACCGCCGGCGATACCCGCCAGCAGGGGATTGCGCTGAATCCACGAAGGCTGCGCGGCAGGCGCGGGTCGAGCCGCCGGCCCCGATGCGACAGAAGAGGGTGGCGCTGTGGACGGCCGCGCGGTCGTCGACTGTTCGATCGGCTTGGCTCCATTGTCCTGATACGTGCGCGAGCCGCGACTGCCCATGCTGCCTGAGGAACTACTGCCGCGTGAACCGCTGGAGAACCCTCCCCCCGATCCACCCCGCGCCTTCGCGAAGGAAACGGTCGGCACCCCGATCAGAGATAACACGAGACATGCGGCCATGACTTTAGTTGTATTCAAGCTGGGTATCCTTTCTCTCGATGACAGAATGAATCGGGAACGTCCCCTCATCCTACCAGCAATGCTCGAAGAAAACCTAAGATTCATCCTATAGCCGGGGCGGATCGCATGGTGGCTGGTTTCCTGTAAGATGGCCCGGCACATTCGTGCCATTCTCTCGCATCCGGAACCAGCCGGACTTCGTCTTGAAAGGAGGCGTCGTGAAACAGGGCTATCGTTTGATCGTGGTGGATAAAGACGGTGTGTTGGTGTCTGAATTCCAACTGACGGAGCAGGCGTTAGCCGCGCCGGAGGCGTTCGTCGCCGCACTCAGAGAATCGGTCGAAGCCATCGAAGAAGCGGAGCCGTGAGGGTTGAGGCAGCGTGATCGTCTGACGATACAAACCTGGGTCATTCTGCCGAACGCCTCATCTCACCCTTACAACCCTCCCCACCTGGCCTGCCCCCGATGGCTCTAGGTACCTGTTCGCCACTCGCGCGGGGGACACCTCGAACACAAGCCGCATGATGCCGTCCGCCTCGCAGGACCGGGCGCGATAGTAAACTATAATTTCCATGATCGCTTATAGCGCCTAATTGTGGTCAGCTATATTTTACCAATTGATATAATCTCAGATCCTGGTAAACTTCAACTTACCATGGCGAACCTTCTCTGGGGCAATGTCTATTATCAAGATCGCTTCGCGGGCGTGCTGCGCCAGGAACCGGGCGAACGGATTTCGTTTACCTACGATGAACATTATCTGGCGGGGCACCACCCCTCCATAGCCCATACGCTGCCCTTGAGGACGGACACCATTATCAGCCAGTCCGGACTACCGCCGTTTTTTGACAATCTGGTGGCCGAGGGCTGGCTCGAGGAAGCACAGACGCGGCTGTTGGGAAAACGTCGTGTCTCGCGCTTCGAGCTGCTGCTGGCCTTCGGCCAGGATTGCGCGGGCGCTGTCTCCATCATCGATCCCGATCCAGAACGCCGGGACGCCGCCCGACCGGACGATCCGATGGATATCGCCGTCATGTCGGGGAGAGCGTCGCTCTCCGGCATTCAGCCGAAACTGGCCCTGGTCCGCCGGGACGGACAATTCCGTCCCGCGCGAACGGATGAACTCAGCACCCATATCGCCAAGTTTCCCTCGTCGCGGCACGGCGACCTGACGGCCAACGAATATCTGACCACGAAGGCGCTGCAGGCGTTGCTGCCCGGTGACGACATTGTCGATCTGCGCATGGGCCACGTTGCCGGATTCGAAGAGCCGGCCCTGATCATCACACGCTTCGACCGAACCGACGACGGACAACGCATTCATTTCGAAGAATTCAATCAGCTGCTCGGCTATCCGTCCCACGCCAAATACGAAGGCAGTCACAAAAGCATGCCGGATTTCATCCGGCAGACGCCCGGTTGCCTGCCGGCCGAGATCTACCGGCTCTACTTGCGCATTCTTGCCGGCGTTCTCCTTGGGAATACCGATATGCACCTGAAAAATTTCGCGATGTTTCACACCGAGGCCGGACTGCGCCTGACACCAGCCTATGACGCGGTATCGGCGACGTTATACGGGTACAACACCATCGCGTTATCCATAGGCGGCAGCGCGCACATTCCCATCGGTGAGATGAAGCCACGAACGCTCATCCGTTTGGGTGAAGAGTTCGGGTTATCGAAGCAGGCCATTGCCATGGCCGCCGGCCAACTTGAAAAGCGGCAGACAGCGGCCAGGAACGCCATTGCCGAATGCACAACGGGCCCCGCGGAATTGCGGGATGCCATCAGTACCTTCATGGGAAAAAGATGGAACGGAACCTTCGCCTTGATTGGCAAAGCCTTGTCGAAGAAGCCGTAAAGCGGCGCAAGGAACAGAAATTGACGCAAAAGACATTGGCCGTCCTCGCGGGCGTCAGCGGGCCGACCGTGAATGCGTTTGAGCAGCAACGAACGAGCATTACGCTGGAATCGGCGTTGAAGATTTTCAGATGCCTCGGAATGGCCTAGCCCGCATTATTCATGACGGTTCGTCGCGAAAGCGCCGAGTCGCGTGGCGAGCCCGCCGGCCGAAGGCCCGTCGTAGCAGTGAATCGGCGATTGCAGCAGAAGTGCTCATGAATAATGCGGGCTAGGGGAGCAGAGCGGGCAGGCAGCGTGGAGATCGCTCAAGCGGTCTGGTATAGAATCACGTCTATCGCCAGCAACCGGGAGGCCCCATATGGAATACCTCATCGTCATCGAGCCAGACTTCGAAGCCGGAGGGTATGTCGTCTCCTGTCCGACCTTAAAAGGCTGTGTCTCTCAAGGCAAGACTGAAGAAGAAGCGCTGGAGAACATCGAAGATGCCATCAAGACCTATCTTCAAAGCATCGAGGATCTGAAACGCCTCAAGAAGTTGAGGGCCTCTCTCTAGAAAAACCCCTCGTGCGCCTTCCGCTTGACGACTCACAGCTCACGAGCGTTCCCTCGCCTGGGTGAATCGGCCGAGGCCGGAGTGCGCTTACTTCAGACCCAGTTGCCGCTTCGCGCGTGCCAGCGGCACCGTGGGTTTCCGGCCCTCCGCTTTTTCCGCTTTGCGGAGTTGCAGCAAGTCTTCCATTTCTTCCAGTCGCTCCTTCAGCAACACGAACTCTTCGTACGGCAACACCACAAACTGTTTTTTCCCATCCTTCACGAGAATCTCTGGATGCAGCGTGATCATGGCTTCTCCTCTCCAGCGATACGCTTCCCACGATGCATGACTCGATAGATGACCCGGCTTTCGCCTTCCACTGCAGCATAAAACCATATGCAAGCTTCTTATCACTAGCGAGGCTTGATGCGATCTCGCTAAGCCATTCAGGAGTAACCGCATCGCCTCCCATATCCAAAAATGCGGCTTTAAGATCATCAGCCAATGACTCCGGTTCATCCCCACTCGCGCGGGGAACACGAGCCACGGCGGACAGGTGGTCGACGTCGTGACTTTGACAAATGCGTCTCGCGGTGGGATACTGACGCCGTCACGCACGCTTGTACGACTGCTCGAAACTAGGTTTGGCGATGCCATCAGAGAGACATTCGGAGTCGATCCCGCAGCCCTCACCGCCTCAGAGGCCAACTACCTCGGACACTTCCGAGATGCTGACGCCCTCCGAACTCGACGAACTGCGTCGAGTCAGCAGAGAGAACGTCGCCTATCTTCAAAAGGCTTTTCCCGGCCTGAAGACAGTGCCGTAGCAGACCGGCCTGATTCGACTCAGGCTTCCTCCACCTCAGAGGCACCCCCTACAGATTTCGGCTCTCCGCAGCGAGACGCCCCCGAATCCATTCCAGCCGTGTCGCCCCCAAGGCGAGAGCGCCTTTCCCTGAAGCATCTCACCGATCTGGAGCGGCAAGGACAGGAGGTGGCTAACGCCTTCCTCGATGCCGTGGATCAGGCGGCCAAGAAACCACTGCCCACGCGCCCACGCATTCCTGTTGCCCCCATTCTTGGAGGGCCCTCAAAGACCCTGTCGAATATCGTCATTGATGTTCAGAAGGGGACTGGCAAGAAGCGGTTCATCCCCACTCGCGCGGGGAACACGATTCCTGTATAACCAACAACCCGAAAGGACTCGGTTCATCCCCACTCGCGCGGGGAACACTCTTCGCGCCACAGACGCGGCTCTTCTGGGGGCGGTTCATCCCCACTCGCGCGGGGCACACACACCCCGTATGTCAACTCATTTACGGCTAGCCGGTTCATCCCCACTCGCGCGGGGAACACAAACGGTGGGCTCCGGAGCAGGCCCTACCGGTCGGTTCATCCCCACTCGCGCGGGGAACACGCGTCACCCAAGACGAGGATCCGGCGAAGTTGCGGTTCATCCCCACTCGCGCGGGGAACACACAGCATCGCCCTCAGAGAGAAACTGCTCTTCCGGTTCATCCCCACTCGCGCGGGGAACACACAGGCACCCATTTGCACAGTACCGCATTCGCGCGGTTCATCCCCACTCGCGCGGGGAACACGCACGAGATCAGAAGTCGGCACGCGCATCAGTTCGGTTCATCCCCACTCGCGCGGGGAACACATGCTGCCAGCCGCAACCCCATGCGTCCCGCTCGGTTCATCCCCACTCGCGCGGGGAACACACCACGGACGACGGTTCCGATTCCGTCTCGCCCGGTTCATCCCCACTCGCGCGGGGAACACAAAGGCGAAGGGGTACGCGGAAGAACCGTTTCCGGTTCATCCCCACTCGCGCGGGGAACACATATACGGGATATTCAAATGGCCCTCCGTCATCGGTTCATCCCCACTCGCGCGGGGAACACGTGCTCAACGTCAACCCGAAGTCCTACAAATTCGGTTCATCCCCACTCGCGCGGGGAACACGTCCAGCGGTTTCCCGGTCTCTTTTTCTATGGCGGTTCATCCCCACTCGCGCGGGGAACACTTTCTGCTGTGGCGAGAGAGAACATGCTATTTCGGTTCATCCCCACTCGCGCGGGGAACACTGATACGCAATAGATCGGAACCCGGACGTAGCCGGTTCATCCCCACTCGCGCGGGGAACACGCGAATCGGCGGGCGTTCAACTCCCACATGCCGCGGTTCATCCCCACTCGCGCGGGGAACACGAGCGTCGCGATATTCGCGGCGGCGCCCCCGTCGGTTCATCCCCACTCGCGCGGGGAACACTCGCTTGATTAAGGTTCCGTATCCTGAAATTGCGGTTCATCCCCACTCGCGCGGGGAACACCGTGGCGTGGACGTTCCGGGCAAGAAGGAGGTACGGTTCATCCCCACTCGCGCGGGGAACACGACAGTGAATCCACTAGAGATTTCCTGTCTGGCGGTTCATCCCCACTCGCGCGGGGAACACCTCACCGCCTCACAAACCATCTACATCTGTGACGGTTCATCCCCACTCGCGCGGGGAACACAATTCCCACGTGGCACCTGCAAAATCAATGACCGGTTCATCCCCACTCGCGCGGGGAACACACTCCTATCGGATGTGTATTCATCACAGACAACGGTTCATCCCCACTCGCGCGGGGAACACCTAACCTTCGGGATCTCGCCAGCGACTACCAGCGGTTCATCCCCACTCGCGCGGGGAACACGGATTGGTCCGGCTCGGATACCTCGACCCCTGCGGTTCATCCCCACTCGCGCGGGGAACACACGGTGACGACGCGCATTAAAACCGACATCTCCGGTTCATCCCCACTCGCGCGGGGAACACGTGAGTAGTGTTCTCGCCATCTGGGTATCCTCCGGTTCATCCCCACTCGCGCGGGGAACACACTTCCTACAAGAGATTGATGTAGCAGGACAATTTCTTGTCCCTAAAACCTACCGCTCAATTTCACTCTGTGGAGCCCTACGAGGAAGGCTGCGATTCCTGCGGCTCTCCCCCAGTTTCAGGCAGGAAACTGACAAGTTTTGCGCCATCCAGTTCCACCGGAATACGACGATTCGCGCCGAGCGTGACAAAATCAAATCCCGCTTCGTTGTTGCAACGCCACGCCATCACGGCGTTGCCTTCCCCGATTCCAGCTTCGACTTGGGTCCAAATATGCTCACGTACCTTGACCGAGTAGTTACCGACGTACACCCCAGCACGGATTTCCAGGAGCCAGACTGCCAGTCGCCCACGCAACCGTGGAGGAGCATTTTCAAGTACGATGACCAGCATCGCCGATGTTGTCCTGATTAGGGATAGCCGGAAGTACTTGCTCTTCGAACGGCGTAGGGCGAGGAATTTCGCCCGCAGCCAGCATCTCCTCAATGCCCGGGATGATGCGCTCTAAGAGCTTGGTTTCTCGAAATTTGTCGCGGCAGGCCAGGCGCACCTGCTGTTCGGCATTCGGAGGGTTCTTCGCGGCAATCCGAAATGCCAAGGGCACGACCGTCTCAAACTTGTAAATGTCTGCCACATCATAGACAAACGAGAGCGGCTTGCCGGTGTGAATAAAACCGATCGCCGGGGCATAACCTGCGGCCAATACTGCGGCTTCGGTGACGCCATACAGACAAGCGGTCGCGGCCGAGAGGCAACGGTTTGCGATATCGCCCTGGTCCCAGTCTTCGACATCGTAGTTCCGGGCCTTCCATTGCACGCCGGCTTGCGCCGCCACACGCTTGTACATCTCCCGAACACGAGCCCCCTCGATCCCTCGCAACTGCTCAACCGAGCGGCGTTGGGGTGGCTCCTCGCCAAATCGCAGCGCGTACATCTTACGCACGACTTTCAATCGCAATTCATCGTCGAGGGCAAGCTTCGCCTGATACAGCAGACGATCGGCCCGCGCACCACCCGGCTGCCCAGCAGAATAGAGCCGCACCCCCGCCTCTCCGATCCAGACCAACAAGGTGCCGACACGAGCTGCCAACGCACAGGCGGCGTGAGAGACCCGTGTGCCCGGCTCCAGCATCAAGCACACCACCCCGCCAACGGGAATATGTGTGCGCACGCCGTTCTTATCGACGACGACGAACGCTCCATCCAAGACATCCAGATGGCCGTACTCGATGTAGAGCACGGACAAACGCTCTTTAATCGGAATTGGTTTCAGCGGAGGCAGAATATCAGCCATGCAGTCGCTCCAAGACCACCCACATCACAGACGACGGACCAGCAACAGTCCACAGCCAAAGCCTTTGGCGGGGCCGACACCTTCTACTAGCGCAGCACTAAAGCGATGAGGATCTGTAATAGCCAGAATGCCGTCAAAATCGAGAGTGGACAACTCAATCCCTTTGAGACCTGATTGGCGCCAAGTCTGGTAACCATCAACTCTGATTGAGTCTTCGAGAAAGCTGCATCCAAGACGTTCCGCACGTGCCTGAAGCCAAGTCACACCAGCCTTGTGAACGATATCCGCTAGCGCTGGACGCTGATCCGTGGGAAGAGCATTCCAATTCAACTGACACTTTGCATCCATCACCACATCATGGCGCTTCCTGCGCTTATTCACCTCGGTCCTGCGAGTTACAACCGGGTTTACACGCAACTTAAAAGCAAGACGATCGCCCTCATTAAGAACTGGCCGATATGGCTTGCTCTCAATGTGCCACAAACCAGCACGATCTATAGGCTGTTGGCGGGAGAGCACATAAAATACCGGCACCGATCCTTTACGTTCCGCGCGAAAAAGGAATTCTGCTCGTTCTGTGCGGTCTTCTGGTGCCACGGTGAACAGCTTCCATAACGCTCGATGTTGGCCGTACAGGTCAAGCTCTCCCATTCCAACCAATTGTTTACAGCCAACATCCCCTCTGAGCGAGATACGAGAAAGCCAATTTGCAGACATTTCCATGCTAACCTTCCTACCTGAGATAAGCTTGGTGTTCTTCTCGTGTTGCGAACTGCCATCGCCGGCGAGAGGTTGAGGCGTCTCGTCTGGTGATGGTCTGTTCCGGGGATAAACCAGTTTCGGCATCGCTATCCCACACAAGCAAAGGCAAATCCTGCTGGATTCCCTGGCCACTCTTACGCCTTCCGCTTCCACCACCAGCTTCGACCAACTGCGACAGAACATTTTCAATAGACAGGTTGGCCAATACCGCTTCTATCGTTTCCCCTTGCTTGATCTCTGGGTGAAGTGGGAGCCCAAGGGGGCAGGACTTGCGACCCAGATAGAGGACAAAACGAGGTTCCAGTAAGGCCTGACGTAATTCACGCAACGTATGTGGGGCCTGTGATCGGGCCCATAGCGCAATGGCATAATAGACGTCTTGTCGATACTCTCGGCGGGAAAGGATTGTATTGAGATCGCTTTTAGGGCCGCGATTCAATTCATCCCGACGTGTAGCAAAGAACTGGCGGTTCCGGCCAGTTCCGGAAGAGGGCACTTGCACAGTGTGATAATCAGTGAGCGGTACACCAACGGCATCCACTTTGATCGCCATACCATAACCATCTGCTAAAGCGAGGTGATCCAACTCCCATTCAGAGCGTTGTGCTTCAGTCTGAGCAGTATCCGGCCGCCGTAACCCTAGTGCGGCAGCTACCAGCCCGACCACAGCAGATTTACTCGGCGTCATTGTTGAGGGCCGCGTCTCTCCTACCGCAATGTCACCCCACGCTGCTATCGGCCCGTACAGCTGAAACACGAGGTAGTCGTGCATTACACACCTCCGTTCCCAGCGGCAAAGTTAAGCAGCACTTGGAAGTCGCCTTCACCTTTCAGCGCGTTAATACTCTTACTCGGTAATGGTTGACCATTGT
This sequence comes from Nitrospira defluvii, assembly GCA_000196815.1. Lineage (GTDB taxonomy): Bacteria > Nitrospirota > Nitrospiria > Nitrospirales > Nitrospiraceae > Nitrospira_A > Nitrospira_A defluvii_A. Next base: position 1,472,433 of record FP929003.1, on the reverse strand, counting down.
GATACACCTTATCCAGGTTCGTGCGCATCGTGTCGAGCGCCGATACGGCATTGACGAGCATACCTTCACCGTATTCGTTGACCGGTTTCATGAATGCCAATGAGAGCCCTCGCGGCTGACGGTTTCCTTTTTCGGCAAGCACGTAGGGTGCCCATGCCCGGTTAGCGAAGCTATTTTGCTTCCCGGTGGGGGCGACTGTGGCAGCAGCTTCAACTAAGGCTCTGATTGCGCTCTCCGTCAACCCAGCATCGCCGCCCAAATTTTCCCTCAACAAATCGCAGTCTATGCACACGTAGCTATAAAACAGCCCCGCTCCAAAGCCCTGTTCACCCATATGCGCAGAACCAGCATTTTCCTCGTGGGTGTTGAGATCATCCACTGCAGTAAAGAAGTCGTCCTCCACAGCAGCACGGTGGACAGTGATGGCGTGGGCGACCTGACAGGCGGCTTCGACGTTGAAATCTGGACTCGACGCAAGCATTCTCCCAAATAAGGCCAAGTCCGCAGTGCCCTGAGCCTCTTTCGCCTTGATGGCACTAAGTTGCTCCGCAGAGGGTGCCTTGCCGCTCTCGCGCAAACTCTGAATCAGCATGACCAGAGCCTCAATCTCCTTTTGCGAATAAAAGACAATCTGTTCGCTCTTGAGCGTTTCCTTGCTGACGTTGGATTTCTTTGTTTTTTTCTTGCCCTTATCCTTCGATTCCTCGTCCTCAGTTTCTCCATCACCACCCTTGCTTTTCTTGTCCACAAATTCCCCTGCGATCATCCATGCCCATTCCGACGCGTTCTTCTCGGATACTTTGCCATCCGACTCAGTTCTCGATACGCCGAGGTTCAACAGGTCAGTCAAGGCAACCCCGGTCAATAAGGCGTCCTTGATGCGAAGGCCAAGCTCCTTAGAGCGTATGCCCATTTGCTCATTGACCTTTTCATGGAAGACCTCCGAAATACGCCACGTGCGCTTGAGGCTCTGGGACGACACCCGCAGTCTCGGCACACCTCCCATCATCGCTGTCTTCGGCCTGTTGAGGTCATCACGATTGAGGCAAGCGGGCGGGTAGCTGGTTAAGAGATGCAATTGCAGAAAAGTTGTCATCGTGCATTCCCTCCGTTAAATACCGATTTAATTACAGTGGTGTCGCAGCGTAGTAATCGTAGGCCATTCGACGACGCGGATCGTTTGGGCGCTTTTCGTCCATCGGTGACCAGTGCCAGAGTGTCGCAGCAAGGTCTGACAAGTTCGCCTGATCGCCAAGCAAGGCAAGTGCTCGTCGCAATAGAGTATACAGCTCCTCTACTTCGTCGCAGGCGAGCACACGCCGCACCCGCAAGTCAGACATGGCAGCTTTATCGCCTCCGCTCTTGGGGTTGCCCATGCGGGTAGCAAGCGTCTCGGATGTTTCCGTCTTGACCCGTGCCGCCAATCCGGCGATAGCAGCGAGCTTAGGATAACGGTACTCCGCCACTCCATACCCTTCCCGCTGTAAAGAATGGAGCAGCCGGTGAAAAGCCGGGCTCAGCATCACCTCGGTGAGGCTGGCCGCCCGACGCAGGGCGGCACGTTCGCCTCGGTTTGACTCCAGTGCCTGCCACCACATCTTGAGAACATTAAAGGACGGATGGTCGGATTTGCCTTGGGGAAAGGGATTGTCTGGTTTCGTTGTGTGGCTCATGAACATCTCCTCATGAAATCAGGATTTTTGATGAACGGGCTGAGAGAGTCCAAGGAGTTGGCGCAGTTTCTTATCATTGAGCGCCTTCTTTAGGTCATTACGGGCTTTCGCTATCCGTCTTGGATCAGCGCCATCGAAATCCCCAACTTGAGCATAGTGGTCAAACACGGAGAATGCTGCCACACGGAGAGCTGCATGCCAGCTTTCCAGCACAGCTACCTCTCCTTTCGACATAGATAAGATGTCCCGCAAATGCCGAATGTGTTCGTAAAATGTTGATTCCGTTGAAGCCCAGAAATGGTTCTGAATAAAGGAGAGATCGCCACGATTATCGTCTTGCGCAAGCAAAACATCCTTGATTCGCCAGCGCAGGATCTGAGCAACCCAACTAGCCCCACGAACCAGCCGTTCCACCTGTCCTTTGAATACCTCATGCATTTCGCTCGGTACGGCAAGGATCGGCATAATGGCGTCATACCAACAACGAGCCTTCATATTGTCCATATCGAAACCAAATGCCCATAGTCGCGCGTCTTCTCGTACTACAGAACGGAACTGTTCGATGACCTTGGCAGGCCGACGCTCAAGGTTTCCGTCCATGCTGTTTTCCACAAGCCCAAGCCAATGTCGATAGCCGACACCGCCAGGTTGTGGATGCACCGGATTAGGGACACCGTCTTTCACATAATGCGGACTTAAGGGGTGTGCAAAGCCTTCATAGTTCACGCCATAATTTTTCGTAACAGCGTGGCGACACACTTTCCTGGCCTCTGCCCCGCAAAGATCACAGCAAGATGGCTTCTCAAGGTCTCGAATCTGTAGTCGGATACGCCTTGGCATACCCCAGAATTGTTGATCAGGATGAACATCGACAGGTCCAGTAGTTTTTGTTGGTGAAGCCGGTTCGCTCGTGCGCGTTCTCGCAAGCCAAGGAAAACGGTCTGCTTCACCAAACTTGTCTGGGTCAGCAGCGGCATAATAACGTGCGTCCATCAAAACATTTCGCCAACAAGTCTCCCAAAGGGTATCACCGAGCACCAGCGTACACAGCGGCCCTCCGCCACGTAGGCTAGTCCGATGTCCCTGGCCACCAGAAGGGGCATTAGTCTGGAGGGTGAAAAGTGCAGTTGCCGCACATAGCAAACACATCTGCTCTACTCGCCCACGTTTAATGAAGTGATCCGTGTTATCTTTTTGCGTCTTCTCCCCAGGGGCTTCGATTAAGAGGTCCGAAACATTCAGTTCCTTACTCAAATCAGAAGATGTCCAATCCTGCATGAATGCCGTCTTGCCCTGTATCTCGAAGGCTCGTTCCACTGTCGCAAAGCGCTCGCACAATGTCTTCGGCGATGGCGGTTTTTCTCGCCAATCCCACCATCCACTCTCACTGGGGGTGCAGGTGGTTTGCAGTAGCCCAATTAGAAACTGGACAAGCGCGCCGTCAAAATCAGGACGCGGAGAGGCAATCGCAACAATTGGGCTCTTGCCCTCCGTGAAATCGGTTATGCGCCAAGGTGCGACTTTTTCACGTGTCCCATCCTGTCGTTTGACCGGAATCCATGACTCATAGATCAGATTCATCACTCACTCCCTTGTCCACTGCCAAGCCAACGAGAGACGAGTACGTCACTCGCACCTCTTGATCCTCCTGGTTCCTTGCATAACCGCACCAGGCTTCACCATATCTCTCCAATGCAACGATCACGACATAGCGGCCTTCATCCGGCATAACCATTCTTGCTGTTGCCAGCCATGCGGCCATACGCTCGCTCTCTTTCGCAATCAATCGACACGGGATGCTCAATTCGGACAAGGCCCATTCCATACCAGTTGTGGTTTGTGCCCAAGGTCGGAGAATTCCGTCAACTAAGCATCCCAGACGGACTCGTACGGTTTTTTCACCAAGTCGAGTAGGCGCTTCGTCTTCGTCTTGCCATTGGAAACTCGTGGAACTATAGCCTTCGTCAAATGCCAATACATTACTGCGGGCAATTCCCTGGTCTGCACGGCAGACACCATCTACTTTCAGTGCGACATCCTTCAACCCTTCAGGCAACCCATCGAAAGCCGCCTCGTCATACACAGTTTCCAGCATGTCTCGCGCTTGCCTCGGTAAATCAAACCCTTCATGTTGCATAAGCCAGCGTGCGGTGAGCCAAAGCTTTCCGTGATCGGGATAGACTTTTCCCCCTTTCGGCAACAAGTCCCTCATCCATCCCTTCCCTGCATCTTCGACAGGCACAGGCATGAATACGCCTAGTCGTGCTCCGCCGCGTCCATCGGAAGCTCCCGGTTCGGCCAATCGATTTCCGTCAGCCCCGCGCAGATGCCGTTGTAACCGTCCGGCTCGTTGAACGATCAAGTCAATCGGCGCGAGGTCGGTCACCATATCATCGAAGTCTACGTCTAAGGATTGCTCGATAACTTGAGTGGCAATGACCAATTTCCCAGACCTTGCGGCAGCAGTGCTCTTGGGACCAAAAGCGGTATCGATTTCTTTACCGATCCGTAGGCGATCAACGAGAGCAAAGCGGGCATGAAACACGGTTGCCGGATATTCGGGATAGGTGGAATTCCAAGTCTTCCAGCTTTCCACCGCATCGGCCACAGTATTGCGCACCCATACAACACAGCGCCCTTGGATAAGAGCGTCGTGTAGCTGTTCCAAAACCTTTGGTTCCTCATGGAGTGCTTGCACACTGACTCGTCGGACACATTCTGATCGAGGTGCAAGTGGCTGTTCGACAAACCCGTTTACTGAAAATTGACATGCTAATGGATAGGCGGTTTCTTTCGGACGTGCAGCAGTGATTTCTGCCCCTTCCGCAAATGCTTTGATATAGCGGGCGCGCTGAGCCAATGGAAGCGTTGCCGACAGGAGGATAACAGAACCTCCCAATGCGGCATGAAATTGCAGCAGCCGAGAAAGCAGTTCGCCCATATAGGCATCACAGGCATGAACCTCATCTACAATCAGCACTTTGTCAGCCAGCCCTAATAACCGGATCGACTGATGTCGCCGAGGGAGCACCGCAAGTAAAGCTTGATCCAACGTTCCGACACCAAAATCTGCCAACAGGGCTTTCTTGCGGTTATCAGCCAACCACGCCGTACAGGATTGGGAGGCGGATTGTTCCTCGGTTGTTCCATACCCATGATCTCGACGATTCGCTTCTTCCAGTCGAAGCTTCAGCCGATCGGCAGAGTGTGCCAAAGCAAGCTGAGCATGTTCATCTGCAAAAAACCGCTTCCACCCCTCACCTCTCTTCACCCGGTCAAACATGGCATCCGCCGTGGCCATTGTAGGAAGACCGAGGTAGATACCTTGGCCCTCTCCGGCTGCCATCAACCGGGCCGCCAGTGTTAACGCGGCCTCAGTCTTTCCTGACCCTGTGAGATCTTCCAGCACAAACAGTTGTGGCCCGGCATGCATTTGAACCGTCTCGGCCCAAGCTTGTAGCGGCGTTGAGGAACTGATGTGAGGGAACAGCTTCCCGATTCCTGGAAAGTGAGCTGTGGTAGACCCTAACCCACTCTCAACGATGGCCTTTTGTGCGCCAGGCAATGCGATTGTGTTCCAGTACTCTGTTATGTCTACGTCTGGTTTGTGATAGGGAAACCAGCGTGTGTTTGAGCCCAACCAATCGGCGGTTACTGCAAGCCCTGAAAGCATCCAAGAGGCTTGCCTATACCGCTCCACTTGTCCCTCTAATAACGCTGTCCATTGAAAATCTTGTGACATCAACAGATTTTGTGTTTCGAGGATGAACTGTTTGACGTCGTTCCTCACATGAACAGGATAATGATCTCTCAGGAGCATCGCCGAATCCCCCTTTGAGAGGTTCTTGGGCGGCTTCCCATGATGACCAGTCACAGACGCTAACCAAGGCTGCAGGCATTGCCCGCTTCGTTTGGCTAAATCAGGTTGCCTGAGCCACTGGGACAAGTTTGCAAGCGTCAATTCATAGCCCAGAGTGTCATGGCGTTCTCCATACCGAGCCTTATCGGTTCGCCCATGTAGTATCTTCCACAAATCAGGCCGTAGAAATTGGAACCCGTCGCTGAACTTGCCTGCATCGTGGATAGCAAGCAGAAATATGATCCATTGTTGCAAAATTTCAGAACGAAGCCCTGACAACCGCTGCATCGTCCTGAGCCAACTTGGTTGTACAGTAAGCAATGCATGCCCACAGGCCGCCACATCCAAGCTGTGATACACCAGCGGATGCCAGGTCGTTGCGCCGACATATTTCTCGTCGGCTTTGCCCCAGTAGTGGAAGTAGTCAGCCTGCATGGTCACCCGCGCTGGATCTATCCGTTGTTGTGGACTATCGTGTTATCAATGCCGCACTTTCTTCATCCAACAATGCGAATCATTTACTCTTGGGCCTGATTACATATTCTTCAAGAACGTCTCAGGTGTGCCCGGCGCTTGGCGCCTGAGAATACAGACCACCAGCTTCTGTTCGTTTCTCTGGATTCCACTGGCTGGATGGTTCCCCGACGCTGATATCGCAGTCGGTTCAGCCACTGCATGCTTAACCGGTCTGAACAGTCCGCCCAGCGCCAACGCAATGAGTGCCTTACAGAGGTTGCGTCGATTCATGATTCGCGAGTTGCTCTCGCCCCTCCCCACTTCGTCCACATCTGCCACCACCAGCGCTCTTGGATTCGCTCAGCCGGGGTTACTCTTCTTCCTCTCCGTCATAAGCTGGCATCACCCTGCCGACCACATAGCAGGGCTCATCAGATTGGGCCTCCCCATCAGGCTGCGCCACAGGCACCGCGATGCATCGGCCCTGCTCGCTGAATCGCCGCACATCTGCTTCCGACAGCGCGAGGTATACATCTCGATCGCATTCATGACAATGCCGGACTCCTTCCTCTGCGGTCGGCTGGAGGCGGTGCCACAATCGAGGGCACTTGAACGAAAACCGGCATCTGATCTGCGTTTCTTCATTCCATGCCATGTTGTCCTCTGAACGGCCAACGCACTGTAGCAAGATTCGACAGAGCCGTCCCGCGCAAGAATCTGTCATTTCATCCTAGAGAAATGCCTAGGGCCTCTCTATTCGTGAAGCGTGCCTTGTGACACATCTCTCATGGGACCTTCCCCCTCAAACCATCCGCCATACGCCATCGGCTCTTCGTCGTAGCTCCGCCACCCTACCACTGCGGTGTGACATCCGGGGTCACAGGAGAAAAAAATAATCGTCTCTCGTCGTTCGTGAAGCGTATCTCGTGGAGGGGGGAAGACACGCGGCTTATCCGGACGAGCTTGAGTAACTCCTGCCGATCGGGCGCGGGCCGGTACGTCCGGCTGGAGGATGCGAAGTATGCAGAGGAAGATGCGGTGTTCCTCTTCCGCCGATCGTTTCAAATACCAGTATTTACCGGCGCAGTCCGTTGACAGATTCCCGCGTAACGATTACCGTACCGCCATCCTTTTGATCATCGAACGTCTTATACTCACCCATCCTCGCCGACCAAGGAGGTACGTATGGCCAAGACCACGTCGTCATCCAGCAGCAAACCGAAGGGCCTCTCCCTGCACATCGGCCTCAACGCCGTGAGCCCCGCCGCCTACGGTGGCTGGAGCGGCGACTTGGCGGCCTGTGAGTTCGATGCCAAGGACATGGCGGCGATCGCCGCTTCGCGCGGCATGAAATCCACCGTGCTGCTGACCAAGAAGGGGACACGCGCCAAAACCCTGGCGGCCATGCGCAAGGCCGCAAAGACACTGCGGAAAGGCGATCTCTTTTTTCTGACCTATTCGGGCCACGGGGGACAGGTCCCCGACGTCACCGGTGAGGAAGCGGACAAGCAGGACGAAACCTGGTGCCTGTACGACGGCCAACTGATCGACGATGAGTTGTACTTCGAATTGAGCCGCTTCGCGGCGGGCGTGCGCATTCTGGTGTTCTCCGACAGCTGCCATAGCGGCACTGTCACCCGCAACAGGCCCCCGCAATTCGATCCCAACACATCGGTCAGGCGCTCGAAGATGATGCCGATCTCCGTCGGCCTCCGCACTTATCGCGAGCACCAGCAATTTTACGACACCTTGCAGAACAACGTCGCCAAAGCGGCCGGCAAGGCTTCTGTGGTAGATCCGGATAGCGTGCTCGCCCAACTGGCCGTGAGTCCGCGCTTGACGGCTATCGCGAAAGACTTCAAGGCTTCGGTGCTTCTCATCTCAGGCTGCCAGGATAACCAGACCTCCATGGACGGCGAGCAGAACGGCGCGTTCACCGAACAGGTGCTGAGGGTCTGGAACCATGGAAACTACAGCGGGAACTACGCCAAGTTTCACGCCGCCATCAAGGCGGGATTGCCGGCCAGCCAGACACCGAATCTCTTTACCCTCGGGGCGGCCGCGCGTTTCGTGCGCCAGCGACCCTTCACGGTGTGACGACCATGACCGACAGGAGGGTAGGGTCATGAAGATGACGCGGCTTCTCGGCATGGGAGTGATGGTCATGGCGCTGGTCATGTCCGACGCCCTTGAAGCGGCGGACCTGACCGGCGCATGGAAAGGCCTGCTCAGCAGTGCCGACGGCAGCCAGGCCGAAGTGCAGATCGACTTCAGTCCGCAGGGCTTTCCCCTCTACTCGTACACCAACAACAAGGGGCTGACGCGGCAAGTGGAGCTGTCGCAGGTCGGACAAACGGTGGAATACGTTCCGCCGGGAGGCGGCGTGCAACGAATGGTCGTGGAACGTGTAGAGAAAGGACCGGGACGATTGACGGTCGGGATCAGCGGCTCCTTCGAGCGGGCGAGCCAGGGCTATCTGAACCAGCAGCAGGAAGCCGCCCTCTTCGAATATACCCTCGTTCCCGGCGGTCTGAAGATGCGGGTGACCACCAGTTCGACCTCGCACTTCGGCGACAAGGACTTGATGGTCGGAGGCGATCCGGACGCCGTCGTCGCGGAGGGGGTCCTGCAGAAGTTGCGTTGAGGCGGGCGCTGGAGAACGGTCGACCGCCTGCGTGACCGGAAGGGCGTGCGGTTCGGCGCCCCTCCGGACATACAGGTAGGCGCCATCATCGGACGGCGGTGATGCAGGAACGAAACCGGATCAGCGGCCCTTCTTCGCGTTTTTTTCCGCGCGTTTTTCCATCATCGTCTTCGCCGGCTTCTTCTTCGTCGCCTTTTTCTGCTGCATGCCCTTCGCCATACCCAGCCTCCCGTGTTAAATGAATACGCCCCGTGGATGTCGGGGATGCACGTTCTTACACGCAATCCGGCAAAAAAGGAATAGGCGCACTCTCATGGCAGTGCCATCTCCCGTCTCTTTCTCCGACTCGCTCACTCCGGCGAGACGCACCGCCTTCTATGAACGGCATACGCGCATCGCAGTGGCGATGATCCTGCTCGTGTTCCTGCTCCCGTTCTTCGGCGTCTATGTGCGCGGGTTAATCGGCGCCGCGGCGGGCGTGATGATTTCAGTCGTGTGTTATTACCTCACGCCCTACCTGGTGCTCAAACTCGGCGGACAGGCAGACCGATAGCAGGCTGTTGATACAGTCCGCCAGCGGCGTTCTCGCAGGACACTGCCGCCTCACCGTCTCGGCGGCGTTCACCAACGTGACGCGCGTGATTCCGCGCGTCGTGAACCTCACAGGCTCACCCTACCGCTACGGGACAAGAGCCTGTCTTGGCAGGCTCGGGGAGGGTGCGCAAGAATGTACGCCTCGCCTCTTCGCATGGCTGCGGCCTTGCTGAACGGCCTTGCTTAACTGCCTGCGGGGCATTTCGGTTCTGTCTTCGTGTATAGGAGCACTTCATTTCGGGGGTCGTCATACCGTTTGGCAACACATTGCTAGGAGGCACCTGGATACACCGGCCTGGACGGCTGCAGAAATTCTGTCTTTGCTATTCCGATCAACCGACCTGCCATACAATACCTGCTGTACGTGAGCTGGTTCACGACAGGAGGGATCTGGAATGTTTCTGCCCGCGCGATTATTCGGTTCGAAAAACCGTCGCACTCCCCTGCAACTGACTCCACGGCGGCTCACCGGACAATCCGTGGACGAACAGATCCGGCGTCTCCAGTCGGCATGGGGCGATGTCCTCTCGCTGCCGATGTGTCTCGGTGCCCTGGCTGTCTATGAATGGTGGCGATGGTTGTTCTCCATGCCTCCGAATCCCTTGCTCCTCACCATCGTGGCCGCGGTCGCCATTCAGGCCACCTGGCGGCGCCGCGCGGTCTATACAGCCGAATTGAAACTGCTGCGCCTTGGGCGCGGCGGTGAACCGACCGTCGCACAAGCGGCAGTGCTGCTGCGATTGACCGTCGCTTGCCTCCTGCAGCAGATCATGAACATCCCTATCCCCTCAACGGTTCTTTCCTCGATCCGCCGTGCGCTCTCGCCGGCGAATGGACTCGCCAAACGTCTCGCCGCCCGCTGGTAGGCGGGCCCGCTCCCGTCTTGCTTGACAGTCCGAAAGCCCATCCACGACAATGCCGCCATGGCACCGCGCATCATCATCGAACGCCTGGAGTGTTACGGCCGCTGCGGCGTCACGGAAGAAGAGCGCCGCACACCGCAATTGATCGCGATCGATGTGGAGATGGAAGCGGCGGTCGACGCCGCCGGTCTCTCGGATCGCCTCGATGAGACGATCGACTATGCCCGGGTTGCAGAACGTCTCGTGGCGCTCAGTGGCTCATTGACCTGTCGGCTCCTGGAAACTCTCGCGGAGCAACTGGTCGGGATGCTCTTCGCTGAATTCCCGGTCGACCGGGTGCAGCTCTGGATCCGAAAACTCCACGCGCCGTTGGCGATGGTCGCCGGCTCAGTGGGTGTTCGCTTCGAACGGACTCGCACCGCGCAGCAGGCAGGACCGAGCCCCGCACCGTTCCTGACGCAGCAGCTTGGGCGCCTTCCCAAAGGGCGGGTCCTGGATGTCGCGGCAGGCCGTGGTCGCCATGCCCTGCATCTGCTGTCCCATGGCATGGAAGTCGAAGCCATTGATCGAGACAGTCTCGCACTGACGGCGCTGAAAGAGGCCGCCGAGGAGCGGCAGCTCTCCGGCCTCACGACGCGGGTCCTGGATTTGGAAGAAAAGCCCGACCATCCCCCGAGCCTGGGCCGGGAATGTTATGATGCCATCGTCGTCTTTTTTTACCTGCATCGTCCCCTCTTTCCCGTGCTGATAGACGCGCTGAAACCGAACGGCATCTTGCTCTACGAAACCTTCAGCATCGAGAATTACTTCCGTCACCAGCATCCGCGCCGATGGGAATTCTGTCTGGCGCAGAACGAACTCCTCCGATTGACCGCCCCGCTTCGCGTGCTCCATTACGACGAGGGCGAACATGACGGGGGCCATGGCAGCGGGCCATGCTACACCGCGCGCTTGGTCGCGCAGAAAGCGGGGCCTGAACTACTACGATGAGCCGCATCGACCTTCACCTCCATACCACCCATTCGGACGGCAGCTTTTCCACCCGAGACGTGATGGCCTTTGCCAAGCAGGCCGGCGTGACGGCACTCGCGATCACCGACCACGACATTGTCGAGGGGATTGCGGAAGCCACGGCCATCGGAGCTGAACTCGGGATCGAAGTCGTCCCCGGCGTCGAAATCAGCTCGCGCCTTGGCGAGAGCGAACTCCATATCCTCGGCTATTTCCTGAACTGGACCGATCCGCTGCTGGCCCAACGTCTCGGCACCTTGCGGGACAGCCGCCACACGCGCAATCCGAGGATCGTCCAACGCCTCAACGAGCTGGGCATCCCGATTACGTATGAGGAAGTGCGGGCGCTGGCCGGCACCGAATCGGTGGGCCGCCCCCACATCGCCCGGCTCTTGATGGAAAAAAAATTCGTCACGTCGGCCAAGGAAGCCTTCGACCGCTATCTGGCCAACGGCCGCCCGGCCTTTGTCGATCGTGCGTTGCCGGAACCGGCCGAGGCGGTGCGATGGATTCGTGAGGCCGGCGGCGTACCGGTGCTGGCGCATCCCACGTGGGTGAGAACATCCGCCGACGGCTTGCGGACCCTGGTCCGAGACCTGAAGGCCGCCGGACTGGGAGGCATCGAAGTGCACTACAGCACCCACACGCCCAGTCAAACCACCGAGTACCTTGAGCTGGCCAAGCAGTGCGACCTCCTCGTCACCGGGGGAAGCGATTTCCACGGCGTCACCAAGCCGGATATCGAGGTGGGCATCGGCCGGGGTCAGTTGAAGGTGTCCGAGAAACTGCTCGATCCGCTCAGAAAAGCCGCAACCTCGAACTGATCTTCCGGCGGTCGCCCGGCGATCACCGCATCGCCTTCTCCGGGACCAATCCCTCCCCTGTCTCCAGGGTGCACTATTCCCTCGTTTCGTTGACACTCCAAGACCTTCGGTTACACTGAGGAACAACTACGCACGACTACCAACACATGACCACATCCTGGGGCTGGATCGGCCCGTATTTGATCGTCATTATCCTTGCGATTCTGGTCGGGCCGCTACTGGCCACCCTTCCGCTCTTCACGCACACATTTCTCCAGCCGTTACGCATGAACGCCGCGCAGGCCGTGCGGTTGATCGCCGACGGGATCTGCCTGTTGATGATCTGGCTCACCGCGACCCGGGCCAGGCAGGACCTGCACGACAACGGCAAGGGCCAAACCTTTTTCCGCGCGATTCTGTTTCCCTCCGCTCTCCTCCTGATCGTCCTCGTGGCCACTCGCGCCTATGAGGCGCACGGCGTTCCGGTGCTCGGGCCCCCCAAGCAACCGCTTTACAACTGGCTGATCACCGGCGGCCTGATCGGCGCGGCCATCTGGCTGACGTTCGCCTGGGTTCGTCATGCCGATGCGCTGACCCGGGCCTTTGCCGGTCGTGCACGCCATCGTGCGGATGAAGAGGAAAAGACCCCGGCAGAGGCGACCGGAGAGCCCCGGGCGACCGCCGACGCGATCACTCCCAGCCCGACCCGTGCAGGCGGCACCGTGATCGTTCGCAATGGCGCCACCGTTCCGGACACGCTGGGCCGCTATCAGGTCGTCAGGGAACTCGGTCGTGGCGCCATGGGCGTCGTCTACCTGGGCAAAGATCCGACGATCCAACGCCACGTCGCCATCAAAACCATGCGGCTCGACGACATCGACAACGAGGACGAGCTCAAAGAATTCCGGGACCGCTTTTTTCGCGAAGCCGAATCGACCGGACGCCTCTCGCACCCCAATATCGTCACGGTCTATGACGCCGGTGAACAGGAGGGGCTCGCCTATATCGCGATGGAATACCTCGAAGGCACCCTACTCAGCTGCTATTGCCAGAAATCCACGATCCTCCCGGCCAAACAGGCCTTGCAAATCGTGGCGACGGTTGCCGATGCCCTGGACTATGCACACAGCCAAGGGGTCATCCATCGCGACGTGAAGCCACCGAACATCATGATTCTGAAACAACGCCTCGTGAAGGTGATGGATTTCGGCATTGCCAAGATGGCCAGCGGCTCGAAGACCCAGACCAGTATGATTCTGGGCACGCCGCGATACATGTCGCCGGAGCAGGCCACGGGAAAAGATGTGGACGGCCGGTCCGATGTGTTTTCCCTGGGCATCGTCCTCTTCGAGCTGTTGACCGGTGAACGGCCGTTCGACGCGGAAAACATGCCGGCGCTCGTCACGCGCATCGCCAAGGCTCCGCATGCCCCGCTGCTGAAATACCGCCGCGATCTTCCCACCAGGGTCCAGGCCATCCTCGATCGCGCACTCCAGAAAGACATTCCGAACCGATACCGACACGCCAGCGATATGGCGCAGGACCTCCGTGACGTGTTTCAGATCATGCCGAGATAGGCCCGACCATGCACTCCTTGCACGTCACACATGGAGCGACCTCCGACGTCGGGTTGACCCGCACGCACAACGAAGACCGCTTTCATGCCGATCCCTCCGCCGGTCTCTTTGTGGTCTGTGACGGAATGGGTGGCCACCGTGCCGGAGAAGTCGCCAGCAGTCGCGTCATCGACATCATTCCACGCCACCTGGCGGAGGCCGAGGCCGACCCGTCTCTCCCCCTGACCGGCGCCGTACGACCGGAGTTCTCATCCGCCACCAACCGGCTGGCGAGCGCGGTCCGGCTGGCCAATCACCAGGTGCATCAGGAGGCGGCGCGGCATGCCGAATACACCGGCATGGGCACCACGGTCGTGGCGGCCTGGCTGGTCGGACCGATCCTCTCCATCGCCCACGTGGGCGACAGTCGCCTCTATTTGATCCGCGGCCATGCACTGCAACTCCTGACGGCAGACCATTCTCTGGTCCAGGAACAGGTGCAGTCCGGACTCCTGACCGCCCATGACGCGACGCGCGCGCCGCACAAGCATGTGTTGACCCGCGCCGTCGGCGTGCATCCTCTGGTAGATGTCGAGCTGGGGGAGCTCCCCGTTTTGGACGGCGATATGGTCCTCCTGTGCTCCGACGGCCTGACCGCCGGTGTTTCCTCCGACACGATCCTCCGCGCCGTGCAGGAGTCTTCCGATCCGCAGGCCGTCTCCGACCGTCTCATCGCCCTGTCGAATGCCGCCGGGGGCACCGACAATACGACCGTCATCGTGGCGAGGTTCAGGCAGCGCAAGCCCGGCATGTGGCATCGCATGTGCGCACAGTTATTCACGGCACCGACCACCGAATCATCCTAAGGAGCGACCATGTCCCAGCACCACCCAGCATCACCCACGCTCCTCGTGAAAGCGCCACAGGGGGGCACACGAGAACTCGAGGTCTCGCGCACACCGTTCACGATCGGGCGAAAGCACGACAACGATCTCTGCCTGGAAGACCTCGCGGTCTCTGCCCACCATGCGCGGATCGTCCAGGTGCAGCAAGTGCTGTTTCTCGAAGATCTGACCAGCACCAACGGCACATTCGTGAACGAGCAGAAAATCGACCGGCGACAATTACGCGACGCAGACAGCATTCGTCTTGGCACACACCGGTTGATTTTTCGGGATGTGCACCCGATCACGGCGGAAACGGCCGGCACCGGCGAGAGTCTGATCACCGACGAAACGCTGGTGGTGTCGCGTCCGATGGGCGGCGAGCGCCCGCCGGCGGGACAGAAAATCGGCGTGGTGGAGATTCTCTCGGGCAAGAGCGGGCACGCACAGTATCACCTGACGAAACACGTGTCACTGATCGGCGCGCAGGACGACGCCGTCATCACATTGACCGGGTGGTTTGCGCCGAAAACAGCCGCGATGATCAGTCGGCGCGGCGAGGGATATGTGGTGAGCCAGACCGAAAGCGGAAAACGTATCCTTGTGAACGGCCGTCACATTCAGGGGGAACACGCGCTTCGCAACGGAGATGTGGTGGAAGTGGCCGGTCTCACTATGCGATTTTTGCTGCGCGACCCGAAGGGAAGTCTTGTACAGGCTAGTTGAGCAAGCGACCCCGTTTCGGCAGGAGTTGAAAACACTGGTCCGAGACTTCCTGGGCATGAGATTCCAGACACTGCACCAACGCCCCGCCGCCTAGCGGCACCTCCCGACAGAACTGCCTTCGGTCCGCCTCACAGGCTGTGCGCAGCTGTTGCATCGCCTCCTTCATCCGCACGAGCCGTTCCCGCAGCATCGGCCGGCATGGGGCGGAGAGTTGTGCCGCCTTGCGTTGCAGACAGGCGCGCCGCTCCCCTTCCTCCTCGGGGCACAACGCCTCGATTTCCAGGTCGCATTTCAGATCTCTCCCGAACGGCGCGCGCACAGGTTCAGCCGGAGGATGCTCCCGGGCTTCGGTTTGTACGACCGGCGCCGGTTCCCGCACCACCACCGGTTGCGAAACCGGCTCCGGGGTCGGCTGGGATTGAATACCGGGACGTGCCGGAGCAGAAGGTATCGCAGGCTGCGGCGGGGAAAAAGCCGGTGTCGGCTCCGGGGGCAGGTCGCTCTGCGGCAGCGTATAGAGCACCAGGCTCCAGACTGCACCCAACACCACACAACTGAGGACTGTCACGATCACGATGGAAGCGAGTCGGGATGGGCCAGCCAAGGAGCTCCTACGGGATGTGAGATCGATCTTGCCAGATCAGCGGGATGTGGGAAGCGGCTTCCCATTGCCCCTTCGACGCGTGCGACGGTGCGGCACGCATAGGATCGTCCGGCAACCGCCGCTCAATTCTCGGGTGCTTCGACGATGTGGTTCTCGAAGCGAGTACACCCTTCCGCCAGCAATCGATTGGTCAGCATTTCCCCCGGCCATTCGATCGGGAGGTCGGCCGTGAACACCCATACGTCGGGCGACGTCCACACGGGACCGTGGTCCTCCGGCAACTCCGGATCGAAGAGATCGGTCCAGACGGGCATATACACGCCGTTGCCGCATTGCGTGTGCAGATGGACGATCGTGCGCGCCCGCACCATGGGATCCAAATCCCGCCAGACTGCGGCGGTTTCGTCGGCCAACCGGTGCAATCGCACGGCATTCTGCGCGTCGAACAACGCATACGATGCATAGACCGGCACCTCTAACGTATCCGGGGCCAGCGCCAGTTCGGCGCATTGCGCGACGAGCCCTTCCAGCAGCGCCCGACGCTCCGGTTCCTCGAGCGAATCGGGCAGGCCGGGATCAGGCAGGCCGATCAATTGAAAGAACAGAAACGCCGTGTTTTCAACCGGCGGATGGAGACGCGACGCAATCGCCTGAGTACGCTGAGAATCCGCAATACTCACGAGATGTTCATTCAACGTCTGGAGGGTCAACCCTTCAAGGGTCGCGTCGGTCAGGAGACGGGGTTCCACCCGCACGACCACACCGGCCGGAATCTGCAAATGTCGATGCAACAGATCCGCCGTCGCAACGGGGTCGATCTTCAATCCGAGCGGCAGCCCCAGGTTGGCTTGGAGCGGCAACTCCAATGCGGCCATCAAGGCATACGCACCCTTGTCGTCATCCGGCCCGTCCATGATGACGGCGCACGAGGCCTCCGCCACCAAATCAAACATCCACTCCGCCATCTCCTCATCGAGCGCGGCCAGGACGGTCAATAGATCCTGCTCGCGTCCCTGCTCGATAAAGGCTTGCAGGGTATCGATCGCGGCATCCGTGTCCCCATGGTCATGGCGGCGGGCGTTGATCAAATGAATCAAATCCCTCGTCAGCGGATCCGGTCGTGACCAACTCAACATGGCCGGCCTCCCATGTCGATACGAAGTCTTGCTGAATGGTCTGTGTTCATCCTGTCGTCCATGTTGCCAAACTTTCCAGAACGTGGCAAGCGCGAATGCGGTTCTTCGTCGATCTCACCGGAGGGTCTGCCGACGTCACCTTGCCGGCAGATCTTTGACACCTCACTCCCCGATGACTTTCACCAGCACACGCTTGCGCCGCCGTCCATCAAACTCTCCGTAAAATATTTGTTCCCACGGCCCGAAGTCCAGCTTCCCATCCGTGACGGCGACCACCACCTCTCGCCCCATGAGCTGCCGCTTGATGTGCGCATCGCCGTTGTCTTCCCCGGTGTCGTTGTGGCGGTACGTCGCCTCGTGCGGGGCGAGGCGCTCCAGAAACTCGTCATAGTCACGCAGCAACCCTGCCTCGTCGTCGTTGATATACACGCTGGCGGTGATGTGCATGGCGTTCACCAGCACCATCCCCTCCTGCACCCCGCTTTTTCGCACCACGGCCTCGACCTGCGGCGTAATGTTCACATACGCGCGCCTGGTCTTGGTTTCAAACCAGAGTTCTTCTCGATAGGACTTCATCGGTCGTCACAATCAGGGTGGTGAGCGATTCTGCAACGAGGATGTTCGAACTTGCAAGCCCTGGGACAGCATGTCGGGTCTGCGCGCGTGCCCGCGTCGCGTCCCGCAATCGAACCGAGCGTTCAGTCCCCTGCATTCTCATCCGCCGGCGAACCCGGCCGGCCGGTCCTTGTCGCGGAACCATCGTGCCGCCTGCCGCTTTGTCGAACAAAATTGACAGGCTGTGGGACGGGTGATAAGTACCTACGAGTACACAGACCCGCGCCATTGTTTCGAATGAGGAGGTCCTCCGATGGTTTCATCTACGGGCATTCCTGCCATACGCAGCGAGTGGACGAACTGGCATCTCCTGTTCGCAAGTCAACCGGAGCCGGATCTGGAATTCACCGAGGAAGACCTGGATGAATCGGTGCCGCCCCCGGCGCCGCCGATGAACTCGCCGAAGCAATCCGGTAAAAAGCCGTTGCTCTGGATTCTGCTGCTCCTGCTGGCGGGAGGAGTCGGCTACGTCGCCATGGACCCGGATGGAGCCATGCAGCTGGTTGAACCTTATCTGGGTGGAGGCGCAGAGCCTGCTCAACCCGTGATTCAGAAACCGCCGGTCAACGCTCAGGCCCCGAAACAAGGTCCGACGGTGGCACCACCCGCGCCACCGGTGGTGGCCGACAACAGCACCCTGACCCCGGCTGATGTGCCCGCGCCGTCATCGGCGCCATCGTCCGCCATCCCGACTCCCGTCACACCCGCACCTGCCATACCGGCTCCCCGGCCCGCAGCCTCAGCCCCCAAGCCCGCGGCTCCCCCCGTACGCGTCGCCGGTCCACTCTATGCGGAAGGTCAACGGGTGACGGTCATCGCCGATCCGACCAGGCCCAAGTCCCCCATCCCTCTCTTCGTTGACGCCGTCGGCACCAAGACCAGCACGACGGTGCTGGCGGGCGCCACACTCACGATCCTGGATGGCGATTACCAAAAGCGCGGCTGGGTCTACTCGGTACGGGCTCAGGACGGCCGAAAAGGCTGGATCCCTGAGCGTAGCCTCAGACTGAAACGCTAAGCACCCGATCGTTTTTCGTGCCCCATATGACGGCCCGTTCCTCAGTGGAACGGGCCGTCGTCTTTTCTTGTCCGCACGCCCTTGTTATAATGCCGCGCCCACACGACCGACAGCCCGACATCCAACGAACCGCACACAGGGATGCCCGAACAACGACCATGAGTGAACTACGCGCCATCATTTTTGATTTCGACGGAGTCATTGCCGACACCGAGCCTCTGCACTTTGCCGCCCTGCGACAGGTGCTGGCCGGCATTGACATCTCACTTACCGAAGCGGAGTACTACACCGACTACCTCGGGTTCGACGATCGCGGCTGCTTCCTGGCGGCCTTGCAGTCCCACCAGCGCCAGGCCTCTCCCTCACTCCTAGGCGAATTGATGGAGCACAAGGCCCACGCCTACCTGACCGCCGTCAAACAACATCTGGCAATCTTCCCCGGCGTGCGCGAACTGGTTCATGAGGCCGCCGCCCGATATCCGCTCGCCATCGCCTCCGGTGCGCTGCGGCATGAAATCGAACTGATTCTGGAAGAGGCCGGTCTTCGTAAGGCCTTTCTGCACATTACCAGCGCCGAGGATGTGACCCGTGGCAAGCCGGCGCCCGATCCCTTCCTCCACGCGATGGCCGGATTGAACTCACAAGCGAACCGACCCGCACTGTCCCCGAACGACTGCCTGGTCATCGAGGATTCCCTGCCCGGCATCAGAGCCGCACGCGCCGCCGGCATGAAAGTGCTGGCCGTCGCCAATACCCACACGGTGCAGGATCTCGGAGAAGCCGACGCCATTACCCATTCGCTTGCAGACACCAGACTGCGGGACCTGCAGGCGCGCCTGTGGGGAGCGGCTCAAGGCCGCCCATGAGAATTTGTTCGCTGGTGCCGGGCGCCACGGAAGTCGTCGCGGCCTTGGGCCGCCAAGACGATCTCATCGGTATCAGCCATGAATGTGACTTTCCACCGAGCCTCGCACAGATCCCCGTGATGGTGCGTCCGCGCATCGAGAGCCATCATCTTTCCAGCGTCGAGATCGATCAGCAGGTGGGCGCGCTGGTGGCCGCCGAGGCAGGGCTCTATGAATTGGATGAGACCCGGCTCTTGGCCGCACGACCGGACCTGATCATTGCCCAGAATCTGTGTGATGTCTGCGCCATCACCCCGTTACAGTTGGAGCGGGTCGTACAGGCACTCTCGCCGCCGCCTCGCATGCTCACCCTCAGTCCCGGGCGACTTGAGGACATTCTGCGGGACATTGAAACGATTGGCACAGCCATCGGGCGGGAAGAGGCCGGAATACAATTGTCCGCGGCGCTTCGCCGCAGGCTCAATACCGTGCGGGCCACCGTGGGCGCTCCGGCAATGCGCCCTAGAGTTGCCTGTATCGAATGGCTCTCGCCGCTCTATACCGCAGGCCATTGGGTTCCCGACATGGTGGCTGCCGCAGGGGGCATCGACGTCCTGGCGCAGGCCGGCACCGTCTCCCGAACAATGGATTGGGACACGCTCGCGGCCTCTGAACCGGACGTGATCGTCCTCATGCCCTGCGGATTTACCGTCCCGCGCACGAAAGCCGAACTCGCAAGCCTGACGGCACATCCGCAGTGGCGACATCTTTGCGCTGTCCAGAGGGGAGAGATCTACCTGGTCGATGCGCTCTCGTATTTCAGCCGCCCCGGCCCACGACTGATCGACGGCGTGGAACAACTCGCCGCCATTTTTCATCCGGCCTCTTATGGCCGCCACCTTCCCGCGTCCGTCGAACGACTTGAGGGACAGACGACGCACTCACACTGATGACACGATGATGACACCAGCTGAAGCCCAAACCTACTGCACGACCCTCACCAAAAAAAGCGGGAGCAATTTCTACTACTCCTTTTTGTTTCTGCCGAAAGCCCGCCGCGAAGCAATGTACACGGTCTACGCCTTCTGCAAGGAAGTGGACAACGCCGTGGACGAGCCGCCCCCCGGCAGTCATCCGCAGGAGGAACTGACACGCTGGCGGCGCGAGCTGGCCGCCGCCTACGACGGCACGCCGACGTTCCCCGTCACCGTCAGCCTCGCCCGGCACGTACGGGAGCTGTCCATTCCGCAGGCCTATTTCGAAGAACTCATCAAGGGCGTCGAGATGGACCTCACCACCACGCGGTACGCCACCTTCGACCAACTGTCCCTCTACTGTTATCGGGTCGCGTCGGTGGTGGGATTGATCTGCCTGCACGTGTTCGGCACCACCTCCCCGCGCGCCCAGGACTATGCCGTCAATCTCGGCATGGCCTTTCAATTGACCAATATTCTTCGCGACCTGGGCAACGATGCGGAATGCGGTCGCGTCTACGTGCCGCAAGAAGACCTCGCGCGTTTCGCCTACCGGGAGGAGGATCTCCTGCACCGGCGATACAAGCCCGAATTTACGGAGTTCATGCGGTTTGAAGTCGGCCGTGCAAAGGAATTTTACGCCAAGGCAGCGCGGGCGCTCGATTCGCTGCCGCGCGCCGAACGCCGGGCCCTGACGGTAGCGGAAATCATGCGCGGCGTGTATAGCCGGATCCTGCAACGGATCGAGCAGTCCGGTTACCGCGTCTTGGGAGATCGGGTCACGCTGACTCCGAGCCATCGGCTGGCCGTGGCAGCGGGCGTGTGGTTGCGCTCCCGCCTTCCCTCTTCGACTCCATGAACCGGACGGTGCTCATCCTCGGCGGCGGGATCGCCGGTTTGACGGCAGCCTTGCACCTCGCCGCCGACGGTCATACTGTCACCGTGATCGAGCAGGCCGACCGCCTGGGAGGGCGACTGTGCCAAGCGCCGCCCCCGCTGCTCCTCGAAGCCCACGCAGCCACCTGGTCGCTGCTCAAGACCCTCGGCAAAGACACTGCCGCCAGACGGCTTCGACATACCCCGCTTGAATTTCTTCAGGCGACGGGCGCTCGGATCCAGTTTCTGCACCTTCCCCTGCCGTCCCCGCTCAACACACTCCTTGGAACCACCTTGTTCCAGGGTCTGTCGATGCGGGACCGCTGGCATCTCCTCTCCTTCCTTGAACGCACATGGGAACAGGATCCTCCGTTGCCGAACGATCTCGACACACGAGCGGCCGACGAGTGGCTCGCGAGCATCGGCCAGTCGGAACAGGCCCGGCACGGTGTCTGGAACAGCCTTGCCCGCTTGTTGCTGGGGGCGGCGCTTCCACAGGTCTCCGCAGGGCTCTTCATGCGCACACTGCGACGCTGCTTTCTGACGGGTGCCCGCGCCACGAAGTTGATCATTCCGCCTCACGGACTCGATTCATTCTTGCTCACGCCGCTTCGAGCGGAGCTTGACCGGATAGGAGTTCGATCGCGGGTGAACACGACGGTGACGCAATTGCACTTCACCCAGGATCGTGTCGCCCATGTCGAACTGGCAGACCGCACGCGGCTCACCGCCGATTGGTATATCTCCGCGCTGCCGCACCATCGACTCACGCCGCTCTTGCCGGAACGGGTCGTGACGCACTATGCCTATTTCCAGCAAATCAGCCGCCTGAGCGAGTCACCTCTGGTGATCGTTCGCCTGCACCTGGCGCAACCGGTCGAACACACACAACTCGTCCTGCTGGAGCGCAACCGGTTTCATTGGATGATCCGGCACGCAGACGAGGAACGGCACGAGCAGGCAACGGTATTGTGGGCCGCCGCAGTCGACGAGCCGGACCTGTTGCCCCAATCAAAAGACGACCTCGTTCAACTGACCCTGAGAGACATGGAGAAAGCGTTCCCCGGCGGCCCGCTTCCCAGGCTCATCGAGGCGGACGTCGTTCGTCTCCCGTCGGCCATCCTGGCCACCAGACCGGGCATGCAACAATGCCGACCGCTCTCACCCAGTCCGTTTGCCAACTTTCTCGTCGCCGGCGCCTGGACGGACACCGGCTGGCCGGCCAATCTGGAGTCCGCCATTCTCAGCGGCCAACGCTCCGCCTCGCTCGTTCCCGCCGACGCATCATGACTCGTCCGATGGGCGAATGGCTCACGACATCACGTTGACAACCCCTCCCACCGCGACTAAGATTTGGCCCTCCACTCGAATGGAACGTATATGTCTTCATCCCCGACCACCCTGCAGGAACTCGCCGAGTCGCTTCACAATTGCCAACGATGCCCGCTCGCCAAACTGGGTCGTCACCAGGTCGTCTTCGGCGTCGGCAATCCCCATGCATCCGTGATGTTCGTGGGGGAGGCACCGGGATTTCACGAGGATCAGAAGGGGGAGCCGTTCGTCGGGGCAGCCGGCCAATTGCTCAACGACTTGCTGGAGTCAGCGGGGCTGTCGCGCGCGGATATTTACATCGCCAATGTGATCAAATGCCGACCGCCGAATAACCGCGACCCCGAACCTCAGGAAGTCGAGACCTGCAAACCGTTTCTCTTGCAGCAGATCGCCATGATTCGGCCGAAGTTGGTCTGTTCGTTGGGCAATTGGGCGACGCAGACACTTCTGGAGCGCAAGGTCGGGATTACGAGAGTACGCGGGCAGGCGTTTTATCTGAAGGAATTCGTGCTGTTTCCCCTACTCCATCCCGCCGCAGCGCTGCACCAGGGAACCATGCTGCAGCCGTTGCGGGAGGACTTCCAGAAGCTGAAGGAATTTCTCGACCGGCATAGCCAGCCTCCTGCGACGCAGGAGGGAGCCGTTTCGAGCCCCACCGGGACATTGCAAATCGATCCCCCGGCTACGACCGCGCAACAAATGGATTTGTTCGGGTCATAGCAAACACGCGCTGAAGAGACTGAATCAGACACGACAGCCCGTCCTGATCCGTCACAGTTGCCGTTCAGGTGCGAGCGGGATCCTTCACGGCATCGGGGGTTGCCGCCTCGTCCACCGTGGTCTCCTCAGAGGGCTCCTCTTCTTCCGGAGCGCCGAACCAGGCGACCAACATCTCTTCCCACCAGGCCTCATCGATTTCAGGGCCTGGATCGACACCGAGAAACGCCACATCGTCGGCCGAAATGCCCTCCCCGACCAGGTGCGGCTGGAACTTCGCGCGATCAATGACTTCCTTCGTGGCGTACCCGCCTAGGATCCAGGAGTCCGGATCCGCCCGCCTGGACTTGTATGCCTTGAGGTTGAGCTTCAGGTACATGAAGACCTGCTGCTGATGCTCGTCTCCGACCCCGCTCTGGGGCAGGCTGAGCGTCTTTTCGATCTTTTTTCTCCAGTGCCGGTCCTCGTATCGCGAGGTGATCAACTGCAGCATGGTCTTTCCGAATTCGGCATCAAGAGACATGGTCTGTTCCCTTACTCTGTTCTGATGATTGTTCGCTTACCGGCCGTAGGTGCCGGTGAAGGATGCTTTTCCGATAGCATTCTGATTGAGATAGTACCCGACCATCGCGCCGGAGGCCTCTTTCTTGAGCGGCAACTGATCCACCTTCAGCGCGAACACCGTGAAGATATACCGGTGCGGCTTATCTCCCGGCGGTGGACAGGGCCCGCCAAAACCTGGCTGACCGAAATCCGTCATGCTCTGAATGCTCCCTTGAGGCGCGCCGGCACTCTCCGGCTGCCCCGCTCCGGCCGGCAAGTGCATCACGCTGGGAGCAATATTGAAGATCAGCCAATGCCACCAGCCACTTCCCGTGGGGGCATCCGGATCATAGACCGTCACGGCAAAACTCTTCGTGTCCTTCGGCGCATGGTCCCATCGCAACTCAGGCGACACATTGCCGCCCGTGCAACCGAACCCGTTAAAGACATGTTCATTGCCGATCGTGCTCTGATCCTTGATCGTGGGGCTTGTCACCTGAAATTCGCCTGCCCTTCCGATCGCCGGAACCACCAGCAGGGCACAGATCATCGAGACCATCAGTCGTCGCATCACTTACCCCCTTCACACCCTAGCAGGATGCGGAAAAAGCCCGCCAGCGGCGTTCTCGCAAGACACTGCCGCCTCACCGTCTCGGCCGCGTTCACAAACGTGACGCGCGTTATTCCGCGCGTCGTGAACCTCAGAAGCTCACCGTACAGCGCGAGCACGATTCGCCTCCTCGCTTGCTGCGGCCTTGCTGGACGGCCGTTTTTCACATCCTGCAGGTTAGTGCAATACCAACACGGCGCATGAGTTGATACGTGGGGTATTGCGCAACAGTCACGTTCTTCCGCAGCCCGCTAGCTCCCTGCCAGCGTCATCTCCGCAAGCTTCACGGTGGGGCTGGCGATTCGTCCACGAAACACGAGATCCGTGCCGATCGTCTCGATATTGGCATACATCTGTTTCAGATTACCGGCGATGGTAATTTCCTCCACCGGGTAGGCCAACTCGCCGTTTTCAATCCAGAACCCGCTTGCGCCCCGTGAATAATCCCCGGTAACCATGTTGATGCCGAACCCGATCAGATCCGTCACATACAGACCTTGCTTCACGGACGCCAGGATGTCTTCCGGACTGGTGGTGCCCGGGACCATATAAAAATTCGTCGGCCCGGCGGAGGGACTTTCTCCGATGCTTCGCGCGGCATTTCCGGTCGAAGGCAATCCCAACTTCTTGCCTGAATAGGTGTCCAGGATATAACTGGCCAAGCGACCACGCTCGACCATCGCCTGCTTCCTGGTCGGCAGCCCCTCGCCATCGAATGGACGCGTCCCCAACCCCCCGGGCATCCGTCCGTCGTCATAAATGGTGACAAAGTCCGGAGCGATCTGCTGGCCCAGTTGTCCGATCAGGAAGGATGCGCCTTTATACAAGGCATAGCCTGAGAGGGCACTGCAGAGGTGACTGAGTAAACTCCCCGCCACTTCCGGGTCGAAGATCACCGGCACACGGCAGGTGGAGACTTTGCGCGCGCCGAGTTTCCGAACCGTCCGCCTCGTCGCTTCCCGGCCGATGGCTTCCGGACTCTCCAGTTTTGCAAACGCGCGATTCACCCCGTACCAGTAGTCCCGCTGCATCCCGGCCGCATCCGAGGCAATCGGCGAGACGGACAGGGAGAAACTACTGTTGGCATAGTGGCCGACAAATCCGTGGCTGTTTGCCAGGATGATCCGGCCGGACGACGAATCGCACTCGCCCCCTTCGGAATTCGTAATACGCGAATCAGCGGCAAATGCGGCCCGCTCGGCACGCAGCGCCAGGTCGATCTGCTGGTCCGTCTGAAGTTTCGTGGAATCGTGAATATTCAACTCCGGGAAATCGGTGGCGAACTGGCCCGGCTCCGGAAGGCCGGACACCGGATCTTCGACGACCGCTTGCGCCAAGGCACAGGTTTCGCCGACGAACCGCTCCAGGGAATCGCGCGAAAAGTCGGAGGTCGAGGCGCTGGCGGACCGCTGACCGAAAAAGACCCGCAGGCCGAGCCGCTTTTCACGCGCCTTCGTCAATCGATCGACGGCGCCCATCCGGACCTGCACCGACAGGGTTTCCCCGTCGGCCACCATCACGTCCGACGCCGTCGCACCGTGTTTCGCCGCACGCGCCAGCAGATCCTGCGCGATATTCGTATAGTCCTGCTCCGCAATCAC
The DNA here is from genome assembly GCA_000196815.1 of Nitrospira defluvii. Classification (GTDB taxonomy): domain Bacteria; phylum Nitrospirota; class Nitrospiria; order Nitrospirales; family Nitrospiraceae; genus Nitrospira_A; species Nitrospira_A defluvii_A. The sequence goes on along the minus strand of FP929003.1, from coordinate 1,446,493 downwards.
ACGTGTCATGGTTATGCTTTCGTCCCGCCGACGGTGATTTCGTCAATTCGAATGGTCGGCAAGCCGACGCCGACCGGCACCGACTGCCCTTCTTTTCCGCAGGTTCCAATGCCTTCGTCGAGCTTCAAATCGTGCCCCACCATCGAGACCTGCTTGAGAATGTCCGGTCCGCTTCCGATCAGGGTCGCACCTTTCACCGGCTTGGTGATCTGCCCGTCTTCAATGAGGTAGGCCTCGCTGGCGGAGAACACGAACTTCCCGTTGGTGATATCAACCTGCCCGCCGCCGAACGAGACGGCATACAGCCCCTTTTTGACCGACTTGATGATGTCCTTCGGATCTGACTCCCCGGCCAGCATGAAGGTATTCGTCATCCTCGGCAACACGACACTTTGATAACTCTCACGCCGGCCATTGCCCGTCAGCGGAATGCCCATCAGCCTGGCGTTGAGCTTGTCGGTGATGTACCCCCGCAAGATGCCACGTTCGATCAGGACGGTGCGGCTGCTGGGCGTGCCCTCGTCATCCACATTCAGCGAGCCGCGCCGGAAGGGAAGCGTCCCGTCGTCCACGATCGTGCAGACCTCCGAAGCGACTTTCTTTCCCAGCAGATTCGAGAATGCGGAGGTTTTCTTTCGATTAAAATCGGCCTCCAGCCCATGTCCGATCGCTTCGTGCAGCAGGATCCCCGGCCACCCCCCGCCTAACACCACCGGCATGACACCGGCCGGCGCATCGACTGCGCTCAAGTTCAGGATGGCTTCCCGGGCCGCTTCTCGGGCGAACTGCAGATATCGCTGGTCGTTCTGGAAATACTCCAGCCCGATGCGTCCTCCGCCGCCGAACGTCCCCACCTGCCGATTCCCGTTCTCTTCGGCGATACAGGTGACCTGCAGCCTCGACAAGGGTTGGATATCGCCGACCATCAGGCCATCGGACGTCGCCACCAGCATGACCTTGTATTCGGTGTTATACGCCGCCATGACGTTCTTGATCCGGGGATCGTACCGCCTGGCTTCGGCATCGATCGCGTTGAGCAGCGTCACCCGGTCGCGGGTGGCGACTTCAATATCGGCACGGTCGTGGGGATACAGATTGCGCGCGAGGGCCGGCCGGTGGGTGACCGGAACAGGTGCCGTTCCCTGGGCGCTATTGGCGATATACCGCGCCGTATCGGCGGCGATGTTCAAATCTTTGGGGGTCAGTTCATCGGAATAGGCAAAGCCTGTTTTCTCGCCGGCGGTTGCCCGGACGCCGACGCCCTGCCCGACACTCTTCGTAGCCCGTTTGACGATCCCCTCTTCCATGGAGACCGACTCAGACTGGCAATACTCAAAATACAGGTCCGCATAGTCGACGGTCGAGACCTTGACCCGTCCCAGCGCCTGCTCGATTTCTCGATCTGTGACCCCGAAACGCGCCAGTGCGCCGGACTCGTCATTGGACATGCCTGTGCTCCTCTCGTACGGTGCGTGAGTATAACGCACTCTTTTCCGGAGGCGCAATGCAAACACGCTCGAACCATCTGCAAATACAGCGAAATTGGGAAATACTGTTTGACTTTCCCGGACCCCACCGCTAGACTCGCTTTACTTCCTCGAGGATCCACATAGTCTAAGAAAAGGTGCTCACGCCGTTCCATGAACGATTCTCGATCACGCGATATCGAGCCTGCCCCCGACTCTGATCTGCTCTCGCAACTCGAACCGGACCTGCTGCCGAAACATCTCGCCGTCATTATGGATGGCAACGGCCGCTGGGCTGAGTTACGTGGCCTCCCGCGTATTGCCGGACACCAGGAAGGCATCAAGTCCGTGCGGGAACTGATCTCCCTTTCTCTGGAGCTGGGGATCAAGGTCCTCACGATTTATGCGTTTTCGCAGGAAAATTGGAACCGGCCCGCCCAGGAAATCACCGCGTTGATGGGCCTGCTGGAACATTATTTGTCCACAGAGCGATCCAGCCTGGTTGAAAAAGGCGTGCGCTTTCAGACCATTGGCCGGGTCACGGCCCTGCCCCCGTCCGCATTACAATGGGTCCGCACGACGGAGCAGGAAACCGCCCACTTGGACAAACTCATCCTCAATGTGGCCTTGAGCTACGGTGGCCGTGCGGAACTCGTCGATGCCGCGAAAGAACTCGCCCGGGCCGTGCAGAGCGGCCGGCTTTCACCGGATCAGATCGATGAACAGGCCATGCAACGGGCCCTGTACACCCATAACCTTCCCGATCCGGACCTCCTGATCCGCACCAGCGGCGAAACGCGTATCAGCAATTTCCTGTTGTGGCAACTGGCCTATACGGAACTGTACTTCACCCCGACACTCTGGCCTGATTTCCGGCGGCGCGAAACGTTGGTCGCGCTGATCGAATACCAGCGGCGCGAACGCCGCTTCGGCCGGGTGCTCAGCAGCGTCTCCTCGTAGCTTCTCCGTGGTGAAACCAGGAGCGATTCAGTGCGAGAAGACTATGCCGCCCACACTGGACAGCGTGCGACCACGATCCTCATCCGAAACGGTTCGTCGCGTGCTGGCGGCAGCGGTGTTTCTGCCGATCTTCTATTACCTCGTCCACGACCTTGGCGCGATGGCGTTCTTCGGGCTGGCCGCGATTGCCGGCATGCTTGCGGTCGGGGAGTTTTATCGGCTCCACTTGGGGCAGGCTCCCTGGCCCTGGTGGTGCTGGCTGGGCGTCGGGGCGACCGGGCTCCTGATCGGCAGCGCGCAGTGGCCGACCCTCGTCACCGACCGTACGGTACTGCTCGGGACCCTGGCGATCGCGCTCTGCATGCCCCTGGTCTCAGGAAAGTCGCTGCGCGACTCGCTCACGGACGGCATGGTGCTGATCATGGGTGTACTTTATCTCGGCCTCACGCTCAGCTATCTTGTGCTCACGAGAGGGTTGCCCGACGGCGCCCTGCTGATTTTCTTCGTGTTCCTGGTCACCTGGGCCGGTGATACCGGCGCCTATGTGGCGGGAAAGTCTATGGGGCGACACGCGCTGGCGCCGGTCATCAGCCCGAAAAAAACCTACGAGGGATTGGCAGGTGGCCTTGTCCTGGCCTGCCTGATGGCCATCATCGCGCGCGCCTGGTTCCTGCCCGCTTTCTCGCTGGTCGATTGCCTGGCGCTCGGAGTGATCCTCACCATCACCGGACTCATCGGCGACCTGGCGGAATCGGCCATGAAACGCAGCGCGGGATTCAAAGACTCAGGGGCCCTGATCCCGGGCCATGGAGGCATGCTGGACCGCCTGGATAGCCTCTTGTTCACCGGCCCGGCCTTTTACTACTATGTCACGATCGTCAATAACGGGTGACAGATGATTATCCGCCCGTTCTGGAGCACACTATGAAAAACATCGTCATTCTGGGTTCGACCGGCTCGATCGGAACGAACACGCTCGATATCGTGGACCGGTTTCCGGAAGAGTTTCATGTGGTCGGCCTGACCGCCGGCTCGAACGACGAGAAACTCGAGGCACAGATCCGCAAGTTCCGACCGGCCTTCGCCGCCCTCGCCAACGAGGCGGCGGCGGCAAAATTGCGCGATCGATGCGCCGACCTCCCCGTCAAGATTCTTGCTGGTAACGAAGGCGTGGCCGAAGTCGCGCAGTCGCAGGACGCTGAACTGGTCATTTCCGCCATCGTCGGCGGCGCGGGGCTACTCCCGACGCTGGCGGCCATTCGAGCCGGCAAACAGATCGCGCTCGCCAACAAAGAGCCGATGGTCATGGCCGGCGCATTGATGCAGGCGGAAGCCAAGAAACACCATGTCCGCATTTTCCCCATCGACAGCGAACATAGCGCCATCTTCCAGTCGCTCGAAGGACACCGGCGCGAGGACGTCAAACGTATCATTCTCACCGCCTCCGGCGGCCCGCTCTGGGGCTTCTCCCGCGAGCAACTTCAAGACGTCAGTCCTGAGCGCGCCCTGCAGCATCCGAACTGGAAAATGGGCTCCAAGATCACAATAGACTCGGCCACACTGATGAACAAAGGGCTGGAAGTCATTGAAGCGCGCTGGCTTTTCGATATTCCCGAGACGCAGATCGAAGTCCTGGTGCATCGCGAGAGCATCATCCATTCTCTGGTAGAATACACAGACCGGTCGGTGATTGCACAGTTGGGCCTTCCCGACATGCGTACGCCTATTTCCTATGCCATGCGGTATCCTGAACGGATGCCGCTAGACCTGCCGTCGCTCGACCTGACGGAAATCAGTACCTTGACGTTTTTCAAACCCGACCATGCTCGATTCCCCTGTTTGCAACTCGGGTATGAGGCCTTGCGGATCGGTGGAACCATGCCGGCGACGATGAATGCCGCAAACGAAGTGGCCGTGGAAGCGTTCCTCCAGAGCGGAATTCGTTTTCTCGATATTCCGGACATTATTCGGAGTACAATGGAGGCTCATGCGCCGCGTCCGATCGACGGGCTCGACGATGCGCTGGATGCCGATCACTGGGCTCGCGACAAAGCCGAGTCTCTCGTGCATGCCTTGACGCGGTAATACCCTGAACCCAAGGAGTGTTGTTGTGGGAACAGCCTTTGCCTGGTCTCCTGATGTGGTCTCGCTTTTGACCCACTGGGCCCTTCCGTTCCTAGTGGTGTTGGGCGTACTCGTCGCCTTTCACGAAATGGGACATTTTCTCGCTGCGCGCTGGGTCGGGGTGAAAGTCCTGAAGTTTTCGCTCGGGTTTGGGCCGAAGATTTTCGGGCGCCAGATCGGGGAAACGGAATATCTGTTGTCGATCGTGCCTCTGGGCGGATATGTGAAGCTCTTCGGCGAAGATGAACACGAAACCCTGACGCCGGAAGACAAGAAACGGGCGTTTGTTCACCAGTCGCTGTGGGGCAAGACGCTCATCGTTGCGGCCGGCCCGATATTCAACTTCATCCTCGCCTATCTGATCTATACGGCCTATATCGGGCTCGGCTATACGCTGCCGGTCCCAAGCTTTAAGGACATCATTCCTGAAGTCGAAGCCGTCCTCCCTGGATCTCCGGCCGACCAAGCCGGTCTGAAACCCGGCGATCGGATCATCCGGGTGAACGAAAAAGAAATCTCGACGAACGCCGAACTCCTGAAATACATCGCTCAAAGCAACGGGAAACAGCTCACGCTGGACCTGACGCGCGGGGAACAGGTCAAAACGGTGCTGGTCACCCCGAGTAAAACGACTGTACAGGACAACGGCAAACCAACAACTATTTTCCAGCTTGGCATTGAGGAGCGGGCGCCGGTCATCACGGCCGTCATCCCCGGGTCCCGCGCGCAGGCCGCAGGCCTGTCGGCAGGCGACCGCGTCATCCGTATCGATGGACACGACATCTTCACCTGGTCACAGATGACCTCCCTTGTGCGGGAAAGCCCGAACCGGGCACTCCAATTTGATGTTCAGCGGGGCGGCTCCACGCAGACAGTCTCCGTGACTCCGATGGGCGAAAAGGCCACCGTAGAGGGAAAGCCGACGGAAGTCGGCAAAATCGGCATTTCCGCCCAAAACCAAACCATTCTCCAGACAAACGACCCGCTCAAGGCCCCGTGGCTGGGTGCGCAGGCCACCTGGGGATGGACCGAACTGACGGTGGTGGGCATCTATAAGATCATCACGGGAGACATCTCCCGCAAGAACATCGGCGGACCGCTCACGATCGCCAAGACCGCAGGGGACGCCGCTGAACAGGGCACCTCCAGCCTGGTGTTCCTGATGGCCATGCTCAGCATCAATCTAGGCGTACTCAATCTCCTGCCCATTCCCATTTTGGACGGCGGGCACCTCCTGTTCTTTTTTATTGAGGCCATTCGCAGAAAACCACTTGAAGATCGGCAGCGAGAACTGGCACAACAGGTGGGACTGGTCCTCCTGGTCGGTATCATGATTTTTGCCTTCTGGAACGATATTGAGCGGCTGATTTCTCCATAAACCCACATGCGCGTTTCTGAAACCCTTATCCCCACATTACGAGAAGATCCAGGCGAGGCTGAAACGGTCAGCCATCGCCTCATGCTGCGCGCCGGCCTGATCCGGAAAGTCGCGGCCGGAATCTACACCTATCTTCCGCTGGGCCTGCGAGTGCTCCGTAAAATTGAGCGCATCGTTCGCGAAGAGATGAATCGGGCGGGAGCGCAGGAACTGCTCATGCCCGTCGCCTCCCCGGCAGAGCTGTGGCGAGAAACCGGACGTTGGGACTTCTATGGCAAGGAGCTGCTCCGGTTCAAGGACCGGCACGAGCGCGATTTCTGCCTCGGGCCGACGCACGAGGAAGTGATCACCGATCTCTTCCGCCGGGAAGTTCGCTCCTACCGGCAGATGCCGTTGAACTTCTATCAGATCCAGACGAAATTCCGGGACGAGATCCGTCCACGCTTCGGGTTGATGCGCGGTCGCGAATTCATCATGAAGGACGCGTACAGCTTCGACCGGGATGAAGCCGGGGCCAGGCTGAATTATCAAAAAATGTACGACGCGTACAACCGCATCTTCACGCGCTGCGGCCTTACCTTCCGTCCTGTGGAAGCCGACACCGGGTTGATCGGGGGCACCTCTTCGCATGAGTTCATGGTGCTGGCGGAGACCGGTGAGGAGACGATCGTCTATAGTGAAGACGGCACGTACGCCGCCAACGTCGAACGTGCCGAAGTCCTCCCTCCGGATACCGCCGACACTTCGGCTCAGCGTCCGCTCGCGCCGGTCTCAACCCCGAACCGACGAACCGTAGAGGAAGTCACCGCATTCCTGAAAATTGAGCCGCGACAGCTGGTCAAGACGCTGCTCTACAGTTCAGGCAAAGAGACGGTCGCCGTGCTCGTCCGCGGCGATCATGATGTGAATGAGATCAAGGTCAAACGCCTCCTGGGTGTGCCCGAGATTGAACTGCTGAAACCTGAGCTGGTTCCAGGCCTCACGGGCGCGCCGGTCGGATTCGTCGGGCCGGTGGGATTGAAGCAGGTCCGCATCATCGGCGACTGGGCCGTGAAGGCCATGGCCAACTTCGTCGTCGGAGCCAACCAGGCCGACACCCATTTCGTAGACGCCAACTGGGAACGCGATTTCAAGGTCGATCAGTTTGCCGATCTCCGTAATGCACGCGCCGGTGATAGTTCACCCCGCAAAGACGGCACCCTGAAGACGGCCAAGGGCATCGAAGTCGGCCATGTCTTTATGTTGGGGACAAAGTACAGCCAGGCGATGAAGGCCACCTTCCTGGATGCGCAGGGACAGGAACAGCTGGCGGTCATGGGCTGTTACGGAATCGGCGTGAGCCGAACCGCTGCGGCTTCGGTTGAACAGAATCATGATGCGAAAGGCATCAAGTGGCCGGTGCCCATCGCGCCCTTCCATGTCACCCTCTTGCCGCTCAGCCAGTCTCAACCAGTCACGCAGTTAGCCGAGACCCTCTATCGCGCCATGCAGGAGGCAGGGATCGAAGTCTTGTGGGACGACCGCGACGAGCGGGCCGGGGTCAAGTTTAACGACGCCGATCTGATCGGTGCCCCGTATCATCTGGTCATCGGGGAGAAAGGGTTGGCGCAAGGTCAGGTCGAGCTCAAGCTCCGTCATACCGGCGAAACTCAAAAGGTCGCTCCCGACCAGGTGGTTGCCCTGCTGTCCTCATTCCTGAAAGCTGCCTCCTAGCTTCATCAGCCGATTCAATCGTTCACTCGCCCGACAGAACTTCACTCCCGGGGATAGGTCCTCACACAACCCGCAGAACCGGTTTGGGAAAGTGTCTTTTGCTTGCCTTGACTGCGCGTTGCGATACACTGACTCACACGGAAGAAGCCCGGCGTTCGGATTCCGGTCGACACTGCAACCGCCCTCTGCGCGAGCCGTTTTGGAGACAACTTGATGCAGCCCAAGCCCCCGCTGCCCGGTCTAGGCGACGCGACTCTCAAATCCGGCAACGCGGAAAACGTCAAGCGGATCAGCGCGCAAATTCTCGCTGCAGCCGACGTCGACCAGATCCTGCTGGATCTGCGCCATGAGATCCTGGGCTGTTTCGACGCGGAAGATCTCACGCTGTTTGTGGTGGATTCTGAAAAGAAAGAGATCTTCTCCAAAATTCCCCATCTCGATACCGTTCAGGAAGTCCGCACCCCGATCACCGAACAAAGTCTTGCCGGGTTCTGTGCCAAGTACCTTCGCCCGGTCAATGTCGGCGACGCCTACAGCCCGGTCGAACTGAGCGCAATCCATCCCTCGCTCACCCACGATGCCTCCTACGACAAAAACACCGGCTTCAAGACCAAACAGGTCCTCACCTACCCCGTCGTCGCCGAGAACAAATATCTCATGGGTGTCATCCAGCTGCTCAACAAGAAGAGCGGAGGACGGTTCACGCGCAAAGACGAGGAGTGTGTCGCCGAGATCGCCAAGGCACTCGGTACGGCCTTTTATGCGCTCAGGAAAACGTCGAAAAAGCCTCCCTCGAAATTCGACTATCTGCTGACCAACGGAAAGATTTCTCAACAGGATTTGGACAATGCGCTCGCGGAGGCCAAAAAAGGGACCACCGACATCGAGTCGCTGCTCATCGAAAAATATAAAGTCCCAAAAGCGGAGCTCGGCAAGTCGCTCGCCAATTTCCACAAATGTCCCTACATCGAGTACAACGAGCGGACGATCGTCGATATCGAACTGCTCAAGAATCTCAATGTCGACTACCTCAAGAAAAATCACTGGATGCCGCTGAAGCGCGACCGCGCGGCGATTGAAATTCTGACCGACGATCCCGGCGATCTGGATCGCGTCCAGGACATCAAACGCACCTTCCCCGGCCTGAACATCCGCTTTGCGGTCAGTCTTCGTCGCGATATCTCCCTCTTCCTTGCGAGCACGACCGGGACTCCGGACATCACCAACAAGATGAACGAGAATGTGTCGGACATTCTCGGTGAACTGGTGAACGAATCCCAGCTGGAGGCTCAGGAAGACGCCTCCAGTGCAGGGCTCGACGAAAACGACAATGCCATCGTGCGTCTGGCCAATCAGATCATCGCGGACGCCTTCCGGCAAGGCACCTCCGACATCCATATCGAGCCCTATGGTGAAAAGCGCGATACCCTCGTGCGGTTCCGGGTCGACGGCGATTGCTTCGAGTACATGAAAATTCCACCGAGCTATCGTCGCGCCATCGTCTCCCGGCTCAAGATCATGGCGAGCCTCGACATTGCCGAACGGCGAAAACCGCAGGATGGAAAGATCAAATTCAAGATCGGTGAGAACAAGGAAATCGAGCTGCGCGTCGCCACCATCCCAACCGCCGGCTACAACGAAGACGTGGTCATGCGTATTCTGGCCGCGAGCGAACCGCTGCCGGTGGACAAGATGGGATTTTCGGAGCGGAATCTGCGCGAAATCAAAAGTATCGCAGAAAAGCCGTACGGCATTATTCTCTGCGTCGGACCGACCGGATCAGGCAAGACCACCACGCTGCACTCGGTGCTGGGTTACATCAATACGCCGGACATCAAGATCTGGACGGCGGAAGACCCCGTCGAAATCACGCAATACGGACTTCGACAGGTGCAGGTGCATTCCAAAATCGGATTTACCTTCGCCGCCGCCATGCGCGCGTTTCTCCGGGCCGATCCGGATGTCATCATGGTCGGAGAAATGCGGGACAAAGAAACCGCAGACACGGGCATCGAGGCCTCGCTCACCGGTCACCTGGTGCTCAGCACCTTGCACACCAACAGCGCGGTGGAAACCATTACCCGTCTGCTCGACATGGGCTGCGACTCGTTCAGTTTTGCCGACGCCATGCTGGGAGTGCTCGCCCAACGTCTGGCCAGACGAATCTGTAAGGATTGTCGGGAGGCGTATCAGCCCTCAAAAGAGGAGTACGAAGAGCTGCGATTGGGATATGGCCCTGAATACTGGGACACGTTGGGCGTCAAATTCGACGCCAATTTCAGGCTCTATCGGGGCAAGGGCTGCGACACCTGCAATCGGACGGGGCTGAAGGGCCGCGTGGCCTTACACGAACTGCTCCTGGGCACGGACCAGATGAAGAAGCTGATTCAAAACAAAGCGAAAACCGATGAAATGCTGAAGACCGGCATGGCGGAGGGCATGACCACCCTGGTGCAGGACGGGATCCAAAAAGTGCTGCAGGGCCACACGACCTACAAAGAAGTCAAAGCCGTGGCCATTAAGTAACCTCGACAGCCGACAATCGCGGCCTAGCCTAGCGTCCGGAACTGGCCCTCGCCAGACCGTTCAACTCCTTTTCAAACCGGGCGACCTCCGCAACCAGCCCCAGCCTCCTCGCACAGTCCAACGCAAAGGTGAGCGCCGCAATCGCTTGCGGCTGATTCCCTTGCGCCAGGTGGCTGCGGTACGCCCGCTCGGAATAGGCCAGCCCACGATCGGGAAATCCCCGCCGTTCCGCAACCCGGCCCAGCCGCAACAGATCGTCGGCAATCTCCGCCCGGCGCTCCGCAACCTTATCCAATTCCAGCGCTCGCTCAAACTCCCGCTCTGCGACTTCGTACTCGCGACGTTCCTCCGCCAGAATCCCTAGATTCACATGATTGCTGGCCTCGGCAGCGGGGTGCCCCGCGGCCTGATTCAGGGCGATCGCCTGCCGAAACAATTGTTCTGCTTGTCCGACATCACCCGCCGACTGCCGGACCAGCCCGAGATTGTTCCGGAGAATCGCTTCGGTGCCTTCGTCTGCAGCCCGCTGAAGCAGATCCAGCGCCTGTTGATAACGCCTGCCCGCCTCTTCAGTCCGTCCCTCCTGATATTCTGCCGCTCCCAACGATGCAAGACCAGCGATCAAGAGGTCCGTCTCTCCGGACTGTTGCGCGAGGGAAACGGCCTGACCATGAAGATGGATCGCCTCGCGCCCAGCCCCGCGACCAAGCGCAACAGACCCAAGATCGTTCAAGGCACCGATGAGCCCTCTCATATCGTCAAGGCTCTCAGCCAGCCGGCGAGCCTCTTCATAGGCCTGCCCGGCACGTGCGGGGTCACCCCGGATCATCCAACGATCTCCCTGCAGGCGCAGGGACTCGACCTGAACGCTTAGAGGCCTGGGCGCGGGAACGGAAGGAGGTGGCGGCGGCGCGGCGCACCCGAGCAGGAGGGAGAATAGCACCCCCCAGAAACCCGAGGAACATCCATGCTGCTTTACGATCATCGACGCAGGTGATCTCCGCGCAAACTCGGGGGGGCCGTGGGTGACAAGGCGGCCTCCGGCTTCGACACCGGCCCGGCGTTCTGCGCGAATCGGTTAAAGGGAAAGGTCTGCTTTGCGCCACGCACCAGGATGGAGACGTCTGCCAGCGTGGTCTCCGCCGTGTGAACGACCGGCAGCAGCTCATGGCTCACTTCTTCCACGGAATCGGAGAGGCGCTTTACGCTGGTGAGTGTGGATTCAGCACTGTCCAGGATTGCCGGTAATCGACTCGTGGTCCGCTGCATGTCTGCCGTGACACGATCCACCACCGCCAACGTGCGCTGAACTGAGCCGGTCATGGCGGGAAGCGCTGTCGCCGTTTGCTCGACCGAGGCAATGGTGCGTTGGACGGATGCCACGACCGCCGGTAAATCCTGCGTCGCCACCGCCACCTGCTCCAGGGCCTTGCCGCCGGCTTTCAACCCGCCCTGCAGATCCTGCGTAATGGTTTCGACACGCAGCAGTGTCTGCTTCACGGCCATCAGCACCGGTTCAACCTCATTGAGCAGGTCCCCGATGTCTCTCGGCTCGACCGCGCGAATGGTCGCGCCATCGGTCAACACGGGGCTGCTGGCGGTACCCGCCCCGATCTCGACTTGGGTCTGGCCGACCACGACACCGCTCTTGGTAATATGCAGTTCCGAATTGCCCTTTACCATGTCCTGGTAGCGGGTCGACAGTTGCAGCGTCAGATCGACCGTCCCGCGATCGTTGAGATCAACTTGCTTCACCCGCCCGACCCGAATCCCCGATACGACAACCGGCGCGCCCGGCTCGAGACCGTACGACTTGCTGAGGCTGGCCATCACGTGGTACTTCGGCTCGAAGAGATGCTCCGTCTTCGACATCCAGAAACCGGCCACCGCCAGAATCAGGACGGGAATCAGCACGAATGTGCCGACAATCTGAGCCAACCGCCCGCTGGATAAGCGATGTGAATAGTGCATCTCCCCACCCCTCTGTCTTGCCGGACCGCCTCGGCAGAACGCGCGGTCTATTCCACATACTTCCTGAGCATCTCAGGGACGGCGCAGGCCACCGTATCACGAGCCCCATCGGCGACCACCCGCCCGTCTTGAAGCACCGCCAGACGATCCGCCCCCTCGATCAACGGAGAAAAGGCACGTAAGGCCGCGACCACGGTCAACGGATGGTGAGCCCGATGTTCTTCGATGCAGGCCTTGAGCGCCAACACCATCTCGGCATCCAGGCCGGCCACGGGATCGTCCAGGAGCAGCACCTCGGGATCTAATATCAAGGCCCGCGCAATGGCCGCCCTGCGCACTTCGCCCTGATTGAGTTCGGCAGGAAACCGGTCCCGCATCGGCGCGACACCCAGTCGTTCCAGCTGCGCCATCACGGCTTGCTCCCGACTCCGCTCCGGCATGGCTCCATGATGGTACCGGAGCGGAAGGAGCACGTTATGAAAGAGGGTCATATTGCTCAACAACCCCGGTTGTTGCAACACAGTCCCCACTCGAAGGCGCACGGGAGTCTGCTCACTCTCCTGGGTGTCGTTCCACTCATGCCCCAGCAGAACCACCCGGCCGGCTTCCGGTCGCACCAACCCCGCTGCCAGCTCGATCACCAGGCTTTTCCCCGAGCGGCTCGGCCCCACAAGCGCGACGAACTCGCCCGCGGCAATCCTCAGATCGACATCGAGCACATGGGGACTGCCCGCCATCGGCGTCCGGATCTGCTCCAGAACGAGGGCTGCCTCATTCATAGGTACAACGGCACCGTGACGACGACATCGATCAGCAGACAGAGGACAAATGAATTGATCATCGCCCGGGTCGTTTGCTGCGGCACTTCGGTAAAGGAGGACCGGACAGCCAGGCCATGGTAACAACAGATGGCCGCCACGGCCGACCCGAATGACAATCCTTTGATGGCCGTCATGAGCACATCTGTCGTCGATAACGCCTTGGTGATGCTCTCGACGAACGCATAAAACGGAATGGTCAATTGCGCGTCCGCGATGAGGTAGCCCCCCAATACAGCCACCACATCGAAATACAGCGTCAGACAGAGCATCGAGAGGACCATGCCGACCATACGGGGCATAATGACAAATCGGCTGATGGAAATCCCCATGAGCCGGAGCGCCACCACCTCCCGTGTCACGGACATGTTGCCCAACTCGGTCGCGATGGCCGTCCCTGACCGCCCGACCACGATGAATGCCGTGATCAACGGGCCTAGTTCGCGAATGACGGTTACGACGATGATACTCCCCACCAGTCCACCGGCCCCGAGCCTCGGAAGCTGTGTCCCGGCCTGCGTGACGATGATGATGCCCAGCAGGAGCGCGATGACGGTCGTCACGGGCAACGCATCGACCCCCGTGAACAGAATCTGCCTGACGAGCACCCGTAGCGTCTCCCCACGGCCTTGGCGTGTCGGGAGCAGGAGGTCCAGTACGGCTTGCGTAAACAGTGTCGCCAGCGCCGCCAGGTACGTATACCCCGCAATGGCCTTGCGCCCCACCCACTCGATCATGCGTTGTAAGCCGTCTTTTTCATGGAGCAACACCGTCGGGCCTAGTGAAGATTCATGTCGGATCCCGCGAAATTGTAGGGGAAGGGTCCGAAACAAAGCAATGAGTCACCCTCCCGGCGACGTCTCGAAACGGCGCAGGCGAGAGAAGAGACCCTGTGGGCTGGCCGGCGGGGACGAGAACGGCGGAGCGACAGCAGGAAGGAAGAATGTGGGACGAGGCCTACGACAACGGCCTGGCCTTGATAACGAACTGCTGAATGCGCTGGAGTTGCGCAGGGCGTATGGCCAGAAACTCCACACCGAACTCCCCGCCTCGCGCCCATCGAACCACGGCTTCATCCACGCGGACCGGCCAATCATGCCCGTCCGACAGAAATAAAGACACCTTCATCTGGAGCCCCGGTGGCATCCGGCTATCCGACTTGGCCATACAGCCGGTCGAGGAGACATCCAGCACCTCCGCCTCCCCAACGACCTCATCCTCCCCGGTAAATTCCAATCGGCAATCGGTCGCCACCCGTCGGGATTTTCTCGGCGTTTTCGTCTGTTCCACCTGCGCTCCTTTCTCAGCTCCTCCCCGGCCTCATCAGCCCCGATGCCGGCCCTATTCCGGACCGGTGGATGCGAGAAACCGGCGGATCCGAGTAAGTTCAGTTGTCCCCATGGACACAAATTCCACACCAAAATGCAGATCACGCCCCCATCGCACCAGGGCCAGATCAATGGTGGTGGGGCATATTTCCCCCGGAAGAAGGATAATCAACGACATGGCATCACCCACAGCCACACCTGCGTCACTGCTGATTTTACAACCACCGGCGGAGAGGTTGATGACGACGCCTTCACCTTCCGTATCACCGTTAAAACTGATGGTCGGAGCAAAGGGTGCGAAGGAGAGCAGGCATGCCGGGGGCACGACACTCCGTTGATGTTGCCGAAGTTCAATGCGTGCAGAAGAACGATTGTCGGATTGGTCCATGGCGGAGCGGATGCTGCGATCGTGCACTACATTCAGCCAGGATCAGTATAGCGCAAGGATCGGGAGACGCCGAATACTTCTCATCATTTCACCACGGCCCCCCGTTGCATACCTACGGGCCGGGCGACAACCTTGATGGAAAGCCACTTAGCGTCGATAGATCGGCGGCTCACCGGGAGGACGGCTCTTGAAGCGGCGATGCTGCCAGAAGTATTGCTCCGGAACTCGACGGACGGCACCCTCGATCAGCCGATTGATGCGGGTGGCATCCTCCACCATTTCACCGGAAGGAAAGTGCTCAAGCGCAGGCCCCACTTCAATGTCGTAGCCGGACCCGTCGGCTCTTCGATAATAAAAACAGGGAACCACCGCGGCTCCGCTGACCTTCGCCAAGCGCGCCGTGGCCGTCAGGGACGCAGCCTGTACACCGAAAAACGGGGCGAAGACGCTGCGCTTGGAGCCTGCGTCGATATCCGGGGCATACCACACCACCTGATTCCTGGCTAAGGCTCGCAGGATTCCCCGCATATCCCGGTGCTGAATCAACTCGGAATAGTACCGGCTCCGGCATCGATTCGCCACGGTTTCGGCGACCACATCGTTCTGCGGACGGTAGACGATCGCCACCGGCTGCTCCAGCGCCATGAACCGACCGGCGAGTTCCGCCGCATGCAAGTGGGCGCCGCAGAGCAACACGCCTCGCCCCCGACGAAGCGCCTCGCGGATATGCTCCAATCCCTTGATGGTGCACTCGCAATAGGTGCGAGGATCCTTGGCCCACCAGGCCATCGCGATCTCCAACACCCCCATTCCCATGGATTCGAAGCAGTGGAGCGCGACCTGGTTCCGCTCGGCCGGTTCCTGCAGGGGAAAACAAACGGCCAAGTTCACCCGGACGATATCGCGACGCTTGGTCAATAAACCATGCAGCAGGCGCCCGCATTGGCGACCGAATGCGAGTTGCCAGCGGTAGGGAAACAGGGCCAGCAGGCGAAACAATCCGAGACCGACCCATGTCGGCCAATACAGCGGATGGTAAGAACTACGCGGCCGCTGACGCTTCTTTCGTGTATTCGTACTGGACATGGCCGAATGGGGAAGTCATTGTAGGGAAACGGAGCGGCGAGCGCAATCTCGAAGCTCTGCGGGAATCGCTCAACTGAGGATGGCGAGGGGGAAGCGGTCGGGACTGACACACCAAGTCCGCCATGCGGGCCCGACGGTGGCCATGCGGAGTTCAGTGCGTATTTGAACTACCGCGCCGGGCAAATCCCCGTCACATGCGGTTAGGACCCAGGCTTGGTCGCGATGGTAATGAACTTTCGCAAGCGCATCTCGGCCACCGGCGACAGATCGACAAACTCTAATCCATACACCTGCTCTCTCTCCCAGCGTACCGTCGCTTCCTCCACCGTCATCGGCGACACCTGGTTGGGCAAAGCAAGCGTGACCGAAACTCGGTCGCCACGCTGAATACCGGCCTCACTCATCACTTTGGCTCCTCGCATCGACACATCGAACACGACCCCGATGCCCTCCCCCCCGCGCCCAAGCCATTTGGCCAAACCGAGGCGGGAAAAGGAGCAGACGAACGGTGCCGAGACGCGCAAACGCGGATGCTGCCGCAAATCGACCGAGAACTGTCCCGTTGTGCCATCCATACGTACCCTCCCGTATGTAATATGGCCACTGTATCGCACCTGCGCCGGTTCGAAAAATAAATTGAGAAAAGCAACCGGGCGCAACGGACAAACCGCGACGGTGCCGGAAGGGACCTGACCGATCACTACCCTCCCGACACCGCTCTTCCACTCACCCTGAGCCGGAGACGCCTACCGGCGATTGCCCCGTTGATGGATCATTTCGGAGCAGGTTTGTGAGAGTTCCGTGGCATGAGCCTTCAAACACTGGGCGATTCGCCCTTCTCCCGCTTTGACCCCCGGACAGAGCTTTTTCACATCTTCGGCACAGGCTTTCCGCATGCGAGGCCCCCCAAAGCCCTTTTTCTCTGCCCCTGCTCCAGGACTGCCGGGAGACTCGGTCGGAGCAGTGATTTGGTCCTGACCGGCTGCCGTTGCCGGATCGGATGCCGACCAGGCGGGGTGACAGAACCCGAAGAGCCCGATCCCCAATCCACTCAAAAACACAATCCCCATCGTTCTTCTTAGGACCCTACAATCGCCCCGCATACTTCCCCCTTTCAGAAATAAACAACCGTAGAAGTTCGCTCCCCTTCCGCCTCCACGAAGACTGCAGGCGGAGCCTGTTGTCGGCACAGTGAGACTCAACGTCTCTGCGAGAGAACGGTTGACGGTCCCCCTCGTCCACCGCTGCCCCCAGGCAGGAGCGGCCGCACCACATCTGCCGCACATCGACCATACGACGCCCGCCAGACACTTGCGAAAACCCGCACGCTTGACTATTGTAGCGACATGCAACAAATCGCCCCGAGTTCGGTTCCAACCGACATTGTCCATCGTGTTCACCATAAATTCTGGACCTACCTCCTGTTCTGGTCAGTCGTCGCGGGTTCCGTGATCGCGGTCCCGGCCTACGGGCTGATCTATGGGTACTCCTGGCTGGATTGGACGATGTTCGCTATCCTCTATGTGCTCACCGGGCTGGGGATCACCGTGGGCTACCACCGATTGCTGACCCATCGCAGTTTCGAATGTCCCGACTGGGTGAAGGCCTGCCTATTGGTAGCGGGAGGTTGGGCGCTGCAGAACTCCGGCGCGAAATGGACGGCTGATCATTTGCGACACCATGCGCACTGCGACGATCCGGCCGATCCCTACAACGCCAAACGGGGGTTCTGGTACAGCCACTGCGGCTGGCTGCTGGATCCGGTGCCCTGCAACGATGAACGATTCGGCTCCCGCGTCATGCAGGACCGGGTCGCCATGTGGCAACACCGCTACTATGCGGTGATCGTCCTCGTCGGCTTGGCCCTCCCCTTTGTCGTCGGCTTCCTGCATAACGGCTGGAAGGGCGGAATCGGTGGGTTCATGCTGGCCGGCGTCGGACGCACCTTCGCCGTACTGAACTCCACCTTCTGCATCAACTCCGTCTGTCATCTGTGGGGCGAGCAGCCCTACGGGACAGCCGACTCCAGTCGCAACTCCTGGTTTGTCTCACTGCTGACCTTCGGCGAGGGATACCACAACTATCACCACACCTATCCGAGCGACTATCGCAATGGGCCGCTGTGGTACAACTTCGACCCGTCGAAGTGGTTGATCTACACCTTATGGAAGTTGGGACTCGCCTCCTCCCTCCGGACGGCCTCCTCCGGTCACTGAATCGCAGCCCTCGTATATGCGCCGGGGAACGACCGGGTCGCCACCACAGCGGTCAGGCCGGAAGGTGCACTCCCCGTAATCGGCACCTGACCGCATCTTACCGACACAAACTATTTTCCCCCTGTCAGTGAATCGTGTAGCAATCCCCCTATTCATCTGTTAGGATACAGCGTGATCTTATGACGAGCCGCATGAGAATCATGGTTCCGAATGGCTCATCACCGATATTGTTTGTTACCGAGAAGTTGATCGGAAGTCAGACCCAAGCCGCCTCAAGCACCGCGTCTTCGGCCCTCTCATTCCCCTCATTGATTCGTTCTCGTGTCGCCGACAATGTCACTATTCAAAAGGAGAGACCCCTATGGGTAACAAATTGTATGTCGGCGGATTACCGTATGCTGCCACTGAATCGCAACTGAGCAACTTGTTTTCCGCTCACGGCACCGTTGAATCGGCGCGCGTGATCACCGACAAGTTCACCGGACAATCGCGCGGCTTCGGCTTCGTGGAAATGTCCACTGCAGAAGAAGCGAAGGCAGCCATCACGGCGTTGAACGGCTCGGACATGGATGGCCGGCAACTCACCGTCAATGAAGCGAAGCCGCAAGAGGCTCGTTCCGGTGGCGGCGGCGGGGGTGGACGGTTCGGCGGCGGTGAAAACCGCGGCGGCCGCAGCCGCTTCTAAGTATTGAGGGGATTCGTCTCGTCTCCGGAGGGGCGCTTCTGTTGAAGCGCCCCTCTTTTTTTTATTCTGCGTCGGGTTGGACTACTGCTCGTCCGGCTTTCCCCGCAACGATTTCAGACGCGCTCGCTTGGTCTTGCTGTCCAGCCTTCTTTGGGTCGATCCCTTCGTCGGCTTCGTCGGACGGCGCGGCGGGCGCACCACCGCCACTGACCGAATCAATTCCTGTAAACGCTCCAACGCCAACGCGCGGTTGCGCTCCTGGCTCCGTGAATCCTGCGCCTTAATAATAATGGTGCCTTCACGCGAGATTCTATGGTCCCGCAAGGCCAGCAGCCGCTCTTTGTAGAACGGCGGAAGGGAAGATCCGAGAATATTGAATCGAAGATGGATCGCGGAGGACACCTTATTGACATGCTGCCCGCCGGCGCCTTGCGCCCGCACAGCGGTCAATTCGATCTCCTCGTCCGGAATGCTCACATGCGTTGAAATAGGCAACATCGCGGTCAGGTCCTGCGCGCCCGAAAGTGAAGAGAACGTACTTGGGAGACGGTACGGGAGTCAATCAAGGGCGCGCAACCGCACTGCTTCGCAGTCGGACATTCCCCGAGTGAGGCGCCCTCACCGACCGGATGGACCTGTATCCCTGAACGGGTTATGATACTAAGGTTTTACCCTTTACCCCCTGACACAAGATTGCGATGAAAACCGGGCTGAACAATGCGCCCACCAAGGCTGGCGTGGTATCGGACAGAAGCCGATCGATCCACGGGCGCCTCCCGCTGGTCCTGCTCCTCTGTTTTGTCATCGCTACGGCGCTGGGACTCTATGCGTTGTCGTTCCTGCGCACGGTGCTGGTCGAAGAACGGGGACGAGAATTGGCCATGAATGCCGCCGCGGTTGCCGACACCCTCGACCGCGTCATGTTCGAACGGTTCGGCGATATCCAGCTGTTTGCGAATGACGGCATACTCCGGGACGGCACCCGGCCTGAAAAGACCGCGCGGCTCCTGAGCTACAAGCAACTCTATCAATATTACTCCTGGCTGGGAGTCGCCGATGAGAGGGGACAACTCATAGCCGCTACCGACGCGCTGCCCGCGCAAGGCACGCAAGGCTTGAGCCCCGAGTCGTTCGAGTTAGTGCGCAGGACAGGGACCGTCTACTTCGAAGATATGCGGCCCTCTCCAACATCGCAGAGAAAGATGGCCATCGGATTCACGGCACCTATCTATGGTTCAAAAGGAGAGTTTCGCGGGGTGGTAGCCACCCGGGTGCCGTTTGAGTATCTTCAGCCGATTTTCGAGCAGGAAGGCAGGCTGCGATACGGCGAGATCGCCTATGACTGGCTGCTGCTCGACCGGGAGGGAACGGTCCTCAGCGAAAAAAATCGACCGTCGCTCCTGAACGGCGGTCCGGTGAAGGTGGATGTGCCTTCGCACGCCCTCGCCGCCGCTGAGCGGGATCACCCCGGTTTCGTGCAAGAAACCCATCGTCGCCGAGGAACCCCCGTCGTCACCGGCTATGCAAGGACCAGAGGGTATCACAACTTTCATGGGTTCGACTGGCTAGTCTTGTTTCGCTTGGACCGCGATCAGATCTACGCCCCGGTCGATCGACTGATATGGATGGTGGGCGGCATTGGGCTACTGGTCATCCTCCCCCTCACCGGCTACGGCATCTGGGCCTCGTTGGAGCTGGGACGTGAGAGAAATGACCTGATCAAAGCGCGGCAAGACTTGGAGCAATCCGTGGCAGAACTCGGTCGTTCCAATGCCGACCTCCAACAGTTCGCCTATGTGGCCTCGCACGACTTGCAGGAACCCCTCCGCATGGTAAGCAGCTACACCCAACTCATCGCGAGGCGTTATAAAGGGAGGCTCGATGCGGATGCGGATGAATTTATCGCTTTCGCAGTGGACGGCGCCAATCGCATGCAACGGCTCATCCAGGACCTCTTGGCCTATTCCCGAGTCAAGACGGGAGGCCGACAATTCGAACCGACCGCCATGGAGACGGTTCTAAAGGCTGCGCTGGACAATCTCACGAACGCCGTCAAGGAGAGCCACGCCATCATCACTCATGACCCGTTGCCGGCGGTGATGGGCGATGAGAAACAGCTGGCGCAATTGTTCCAGAATCTGCTGAGCAATGCTCTCAAATTCGGCGGGGCACAACCGCCGCAGATACACATCTCCGCAAAGCAGGCCGATGGTGATTGGGTGTTTTCCGTGCGCGATCACGGCATCGGAATCGATCCGCAATATGCGGAGCGGATTTTTGTCATTTTCCAACGACTCCACACGAGAGAAGAATACCCGGGAACCGGCATCGGCCTGGCCATTTGCAAGAAGATCGTCGAACGCCATGGCGGACGTATCTGGGTGGAATCCGAACGCGGCAATGGAGCGACGTTTTACTTCACCATGCGCGATGAAGAACCCGCCTCATCGACGCAGACGCTGAATCGCTGACGGAAGGAAGGAGCAGGAGTTGTATGGTACCTGAGTTGGTGAAGCCCATCGAGATTCTGCTGATTGAGGATAATCCGGGCGATGTTCGGCTGACGATGGAAGCACTGAAGGAAGCCAAAGTCGTGAACCATCTGACCGTGCTGAAGGACGGCGAGGAAGCCTTGACCTATCTGCGCCGGCAGGGTCCATACGCCCACGCGACGCGCCCCCACCTGATCCTGCTCGACTTGAATCTGCCTCGAAAGGACGGTCGTGAAGTGCTGGCTCAAATCAAGGCCGAGGAACCGCTGAAACGCATTCCGGTGGTCGTGCTGACGACCTCAGAGGACGAACAGGATGTCCTGAAGAGTTACAACCTGCACGCCAACTGCTATATCACGAAGCCGGTGGATCTGGATCAGTTCATTCGGGTAGTGCGGTCCATCGAAGATTTTTGGCTTGGGATCGTCGTGTTACCCGTCCCACCACAAAACGGAGCCAGGTGAGCACCGGTCCCGCGCATATCCTGCTGGTTGAAGACAATCCCGGCGATGCTCGTCTTCTGAGGGAACTCTTGACGGAAAGCGGCACCGGCCGGCTCACCCTCACGCATGTCGACCGGCTCGATGCCGCCATCCGATGCCTGACTCAGGCCGCGTTCGACATCATTCTCCTGGATCTCTCCTTGCCGGACAGCCAGGGGGCTGAGACCCTCGTGAGGATGCACGAGGCGGCGCAGGGGATTCCGATCGTGCTGGTGACCGGACGGGAAGATGAGGAGTTGGGACTCCAGCTCATCCAGGCGGGAGCCCAGGACTATCTCGTGAAAGGACAGACGACCGCCCCGCTCCTGGCACGCGCCCTGAAGTATGCCGTCGAGCGCAAGCGGCTGGAAGAAGAACTGCGGAAGAAAACGCGCTTTCTCCAGTCCGTGCTGGACACCATGGCCGAAGGCGTGGTGATGGCCGACGAAAGGGGAAGGTTCCAAGTGTGGAACCAGGCCGCTGAACGCATCATCGGAAGCGGTCCTGCCGACATAGGAATCAGAGAATGGTCCAAGCATTACGCGCTATTTTTACCGGATAGGGTCACACCATTCCCGACCGATGACCTACCGCTGGCAAGAGCGATCCGTGGAGAATCTGTGACCGATGTCTTGATCTTTTTTCACCGGCCGCATTGGCCGGGCGAAGCCTGGCTCAGCGTGACGGCGAGACCGTTGCTGGATGACACCGGGCATCTCAGCGGAGGGGTTGCCGTCTTTCGAGACATCACCGCTGCCAAGCGAACAGACGAAGCGCTCCGGGACAGCCAGGAACGGTATCGATTACTGGTCACTAAAGCCAGCGATATCATCTATCGAACGGATGCATCGGGTCGGTTCACCTTTGTGAACCCGGTCGCCATGCGCATCATGAAATATACGGAACCGGAACTGTTGGGGCGTCGGTTCATCGAGTTGATTCATCCCGATCATCAGCCGGCCGCCGAACGATTTTACGGACGGCAGTTCATCCGTAAACAACCAAGCACCTATTACGAATTTCTCGCCCTTGCCAAGGACGGGAGCGAAGTGTGGATCGGCCAGAATGTGCAAGTGCTGTTGGAAGAGGGCACGGTAGTCGGGTTCCAGGCGGTGGCCCGTGACATCACGGACTGCAAACGGGCGGAGGAAGCACGGCTGGAGAGTGAAGAACGGTTGCGATCGATTGTGCAATCAACCGGCGACGCGATTATTCTGATGGACACCCGAGGGCAGGTGGCCTTTTGGAACAGCGGCGCTGAAAAGATCTTCGGTTATACGGCCGAGCAGATGTTGGGGCAACCGGTCACCCGTATTATTCCACAACGATTCCGCGAGGCGCACCAACGAGGCGTCGAACGGGTCGCCGCCGCCGGACGATTGACCTTACAGGCAGACATGTTTGAACTGATCGGTCTGAGGAAGGACGGAACCGAGTTTCCGTTGGAGTTCAGCCTGGCGGCTTGGACAGCCAAGTCCACACTCTTCATTACCGGCATCATTCGCGATATCAGCGACCGCAGGCAGGCCGAGTCGGCACTGCGAGATAGCGAAGAACGATTTCGGGCGATCATGGACAATAGCCCGGCCCTGATTTTCATCAAAGACCTGGCCGGACGCTATCTCCAGGCGAACCGTCAGTTTGAAATCATTTCTCATTTGTCCCACGAAGATCTTGTAGGCAAAACCGACGAGGAAGTCTTCCCTCCGGAACAAGCCGCCGTATTTCGGGGCAATGACCGCAAGGTCTTGGAGGCCGGCGCACCCATGAGATTCGAAGAATCGGCGCTCCACGACGACGGCCTCCACACCAGCATCGTCGTCAAGTTTCCTCTGCGCAATGCGCAGAATCGCTGTTACGCCTTATGCGGCATCGCGACCGATATTACGGATCGAAAGCGAGCCGAAGAAGCTCGACAACAGCTCGCCAAGGATCGCTTACTGCTGCTGGAGTCCACCGGGGAAGGGATCTATGGCATCGACCGCCAAGGCCGCTGCACATTCATCAATTCGGCTGCGGCGCGCATGCTGGGCTCTCTCCCCGAGGCATTCCTCGGCCAAGATATGCATGAGCGCATCCATCATTCGTTCCCGGATAGCACCACATACCCCCGAGCAACCTGCCGTATCCAGAAGACGCTCGAGGGCGGCAAGGGGTGCAAGGTGGATGATGAAGTGTACTGGCGCAAGGACGGGACGGCATTTCCGGTGGAGTACTCGTCGTTTCCGATCATCGAAGACAACCAGATCATCGGAGCCGTGGTGGTATTTCTGGACATCACCGAGCGCAAGCGGGCCGAGCAACAGCTTACACTCTCGCACGATCAACTCAGAAAACTGACCGCGCGGCTCGAATCGGTGCGAGAAGAAGAACGAATTCTGATCGCCCGTGAGATCCACGATGAGTTGGGCCAAGCGTTGACGGGCGTGAAACTCGAACTCTGCCTGTTACACGATCAGATCGCCGAAGTCTCTCCTATGATGCGGAAAAAGCTGGAGTCGATTTCCACACTGGTCGATGGGACGATCCAGTCGGTCCAACGGATCGCCACAGAGCTGCGCCCTGTCGTCCTCGATCAACTCGGCCTCATCCCTGCCATCGAATGGCAGGCCCATGAATTTCAGGCACGCACAGGGATTCAATGCACGCTCGACGTCTACCTGCGCGCGGTCACATTGTCCCATGCCGGCTCGACGGCCATGTTCAGAATTTTTCAGGAAATCCTGACGAATGTGGCTCGACATGCTCAGGCATCCGTCGTCCATATCACCCTCCAAGAGCAGGCCGGCAGCCTTGTGCTTGACGTACGAGACAACGGGCGCGGCGTCACCGATGCAGAATTGGCCGACCCCCATTCGCTGGGCCTGGTGGGGATGCGGGAGCGAGCCCTGCTTCTGGGAGGTGAAACCATCTTCACCGGGAGTCCCGGCACAGGCACGGCAGTGCGGGTGCGGATTCCTCTTGATCAACCGTAGTCGGTGGTGCCGGAATGCAACACGGAGCACTGCGCATTCAGGCGCTCTAGCGGAAGGAGGACCCTGTTGTGACAAGAATTCTCGTTGTAGATGATCACGCCGTGGTCCGACAGGGCGTCAAACAGATTCTCAGCGAACAATTCCATGGAGCCGTCCTCGGCGACGCTCAAAACGCCGAAGAGATGATCCTCCAGGTTGGAAAGCATAGTTGGGATATTGTGATTCTCGATGTCGGCATGCCAGGAAAGAGCGGACTCGACGCGCTGAAAGAACTCAAACAGGCCCGGCCGAAACTCCCCGTCCTTGTTCTGAGCGGCTATCCGGAAGACCAGCTGGCGCTACGAATGTTAAAAGCAGGTGCGGCCGGTTACCTGTCGAAAGACAGTGCGCCGAACGAACTGGTGCAAGCCCTCCGGAAGATCCTCGGCGGCGGAAAATTTGTCAGTGCCGCAGTGGCGGAACTCCTGGCCCTGAATCTGGAGAGTGATGGGGAAAAACCGTTGCACGAGCAATTGTCTGATCGCGAGTACCAGGTCATGTGTTTAATCGCGGTGGGAAAAAGCTTAAAAGACATCGCGGATGATTTGTGTGTCGGTGTCAGCACCATCAATACCTATCGAGCGCGCATTCTCGAGAAAATGCAACTGAAGAACAATACCGAATTGACGCATTACGCGATAGAAAATCGTCTCGTCAACCGTCTTATCAGATGAGATCCTTCCGCTCCGTCGTCATGGCTGCCCATTCGGTTCCGCTCCACAAGCTCCCTTCGTAGCATGAACGTCGACATACGCGGTCGGCAAAACGGCGACGCGTAAATTGCGTAAACAGCTATGCTTCTCGGCACCTGCTTCCGGTACACATAACGCTGTCGCGGCGATCAGGTTACGAGATCGTTCGTACCGTCAGCACGAGAGGAGCGCGTAGCATGGTTGGGCGGGTCCCTCCTTATAGCTCCGATGATGACCGGTCCGAGGGGAATGAGAGGGCCGCTCTCTATACTACAGGGGCTCTCATAACCAGGGCACTGGAACGGCAGGGGTCCTGCACACTGGATGCACTGGCCTCTAGACTCCCAGCCTGCACCTGGAACCAGATATTCATGGCGGTCGATGCTCTGTCGCGGGAAGGAACGATCTCCCTCCAACCCCGCGCTCACTGCCAATATCTGGTTTCTCTCGTGTCTGTTCGCACACACGCCTTGCGCCGCGTCGATCTCGACAGGCCTGTCGCGGACACCCGACAGCGTACCGGCGATCCGTTCGGGGAATAAGAAGGAGGCCGACACATGAGCCTGACCATGAGCAGCACCAAACAGACCGGAAGATCCCGTGTCATGATCGTCGATCCTGAACTGCAATTCGGACTCAAACTAGCGGACTGCCTCGCCACCAATGGGTACCATGCAGTCCTCGTCCGAGACCTTCAATCCATGCTCACCGAGCTCAGGGAAATACAGCCGGAGGCCATACTGCTTAGTTCGGACTCTTGCGAGGAAAAACGGGGAACCGCTGAACTCGATACGCTTCGAGCCCTCAACGTCCTCTGCCCACAAGCGCCGATCTTGACAGTCGTCGAACCGATGCCGGACGCGTCGGGTACCCTTTCTCCGCCAGTAGACCCTCGTCCAAGTCATCAGGCTCCGCTCCTGCACAATCGCGTCGAGGAATTGCTGCGAGCAAATCTCGGTATTCCATGCGTACGCGCATCTCTGACGTGATGCGCTCATCTTGGGAAGAACACCACTCACTCGGACTCAACAGGGAGGTTCAGTCATGGCACAGCGACGGTTACGGTCAATCGAAGACAGCATCCGGGTACCGAGTCGATCCACGACGGAGATGGAGACCTCGGCACGACAACGGTCGGGTCCTGAGAGCCTGCCGCAGCAGACCGACAGCGAAGCGACAACCGAGGAAATCAGAACGCGCATCGAGAAGCTGGCCTATGAGCTCTATCAGCAACGAGGGCGGCAGGACGGGTACGACCGTCAAGACTGGCTGGAAGCCGAACGATTGACGCTCACGGAACCGACGCGCGCGCGCCAAGACGGTTCTGACCGTCTCCCGACCTCGGTCCAGGCGTAGCGCGTGGGATGATGGGAAGACTGCATAAGGAAGATCCTGCACGGAGAACATTGCGATGCTTTGCCCCACCACCAACTGCGGCCAGCTAATGACGCCTGATTACCGTGCAGGCTATGACGCACGCACTGGGCTTGAATGCTTCCATTGCGGACACTGCGGGCATCGCGGGATGAGGGCACGAGAAGGGTTGCAGCTGTTGTTCTCCGGACAGCATGAATATGTCTTCAGCTATGGTCCGTCCCTCTCGTACCTCAAGGTCGTGCTGTCGACGGTTGCGCTGAATCTGTTCAGCACCCAAGGCCTGGAACCGGTTCGACTGGCGACCCACATCGCCGAATGGGCACTCCTCATGGGACAGGTCTGCGGGACGGTTCGCCCTTCAGGCGACCTCATCCTATCCAGTTGTTACGAGTATTGCCGACGACAGGCGGTGACCCATTCCGGTGCCTCACCGCGCTGAGGCTGGGGATTCGAGGACTGATTGACTCACGAACGAGGATCGGGCTCTGCCCTCATTACCATCGCGATCGTCAGCCGGAATCAACTCCTGCGGCTTGGACTGCAAGCCGTCATCGCACCTCACGAGCACCTCCGGCTGATCGGAGAAGCCGCGAACTCGCTACAGGCGGTGAGCCTCGTCTCGCAAGAACAGCCACATCTGCTCATCATTGAACTGGAGCCCGGCATGGACATCCTCGGCCTGGTTCGAAAGGTGAAGGCTTCGCTTTCGACCATACGAATCATCGCCCTGCATGGAATTGAAGACTGCCGCGGCGGGTTGGAAGCCTTGTCGTCTGGAATAGACGGCCTGGTGTTGACCACCCAACCGGGAGCCGTGCTGCTTGCCATCATCGAATATCTCTGTCGGCGTCCGGCAAACGTGGCACGCTGTCTTCCTTGCGACACAAGCGCGTTGGAGAGAACCAGATCAACAGGCGGCTTCGAGGACCGGATCCCCGTTCCGCCGGATTGGTCCGAGGATCTCACAAAACGTGAGCGTGACATCATCACCTTGATTGGAGAAGGCCTGTCCAACAAAGATATTGCCTGCCGCCTCAGCATTTGCAGCACGACCGTGCGCCATCACCTCACCAGCATTTTCGGCAAACTCGATGTGCACAGCCGCCAGCAACTCCTGATTCGAGCGCACAAATACGGCCTGGTCAAACTCCAGGCGAATGGGACGGCCGCTCGCGTACACCTTGTGGCGGGTTCGGAGCAGTCAGCCTGAGAGCGTCGGAACGCTTATCCACCCCATTCATTGTCGTCATGAAGAGCAGCGAGCCGTGCGATGAGGAAGCTCGGCGGGAGCATCCAGCTGATATGAACCGGCTGCAGACCAGGGGAGACGGTAGCTGACGGCACAGCTATCGCGCTGTCGAGCGTTTAGGCAATGACTGCCTTCTGCTTGAGATATTCCATGAGATCGGAAAAGGAGCCCTCGCGAAGGATGCGCGTGAACTGCGCCTGATACTTCGCCATGATGCTGGCCCCATCGATGCTGATATCATTGACAAGCCAAGCCCCGGATCGCCGAACGACTTGAAATTCGATCCTCGTGTCGACCTCCTGCCCGGCGGGTGCAATCATAACCTGTGCCCCGTCGTCATCGTGTCCCTCGGCAAGATAGACCACTTGGGCCACAGAATAGTCTCGCAGGTGGTCCGCCAGATCATCGCGTAACACTTGCACAAACAGTCGCACAAACTGCCGTCGCTCTGCGACATTCGACTTGATCCCGGTCTCGCCCAGCGACCGTTCGGCCATTTCTTCATAGTTGAACGCCCGCCGGACTACCTGCTCGATTTCCCACTGACGCTGCGCAGAGCGGCTCGCATCCTTCAACTCCGTCAAGATATACAACGTGTCCTTTATCGTGCGCTCGACGACCTCCGTCGGCGTCTGTTCTGCCCACAAAGAGGTAGCATGGCCGGATACCGCCACCGACATCACCGCGAGTAGCCACACGATCAGGCCCCGGACGGACCTCGAAGTCGAGGGACAAGGACGGCTCAGGCTGACAAATCTGTGGGTCATACGTTCTGCCTTCCAATAACTTCTACCAATGATCGTGTATGGTACCGGCCGTCAAAACCGAGCGTCAAGCACGTGGATATACCTGCGTTTCTATCGCCAACGAATCAGGTACTGAAGGATCCGACTATTGCGCCGAACGGTAGCGGCGCGCTATTGAGAGATTTTATTTTCCTCTCTGTGGCACCTTCGGTATACTCGCGCCATGTCTCCTCGACGAATGCCCCTCCTGCTGTTGAGTCTCTCCATCCCTGCCCTCTTTTCAGGCTGCGAAACAACCGACAAAATGCTCGGCGCCGCCGAGCGGGCTGTCGGCAGCAGCACTGGAAGGACCGTCCTCGATATCGTCGGCGGCAAGGACCCGGCTGAAATCGCCAGACGACGCGTCGAGAATTATGGGCGGGACCCCCAAGCTTTATTGCGGGACCTTCGGTCGATCCAGCGGGACTTCCAAGCGCTCATGGCGGCGTTGACCGGAGAAGTCGGCAAGAAGTGGGGCACCAAGGAAGTGAAACTGCCCGAGCAGAAGAAATATGTGAAATACACACAGAATTACCGCAGTCGCGCCATCGTGGATTTCGATGCGGGCAATATCCTGATCGAGACGCTTGACGAGAAGGATCCGCGGGCCAGCCTGAAGAATGCCGTCGTCACCACACTCCTCACCCCCAACGATCCTCGCAGCGTCGATCTGTTTACGGATAAAGAAATCACCCTGACCAGCGAGAAGGAGCCGTATCTCCTGGGCCTCGTATTGGACCAGTCCGGCAAGCCGGTGCGCACCCCCGCGGAAGCGGAGCAGTTCGCCGACACGCTCCTCTCCAAAAACTTGGCCTCCCGGAAGGTCGAGCAAGAAGAGGGGCCGAAAACCGCCCACATGGTCAACATCTCGATGGTCACGAATTTCTCGCACAAACAGGCCGAGAAATACCGCGCGGTCGTCGGACAGTTTGCGGAGCGCTACCAGATCAGTCCCAGCCTTGTCTTTGCCATTATCCGCACCGAGAGTAACTTCAATCCCTTCGCCGTCAGTTCTGCGCCGGCTTACGGATTGATGCAATTGGTCCCCACCAGCGGCGGACGGGATGCGTACCGCAAAGCAAAAGGTGAGGACAAGGCGCCCTCACGCGACTACCTCTTCGATCCGGACAACAACATCGAATTGGGCACGGCCTACCTTAACGTGCTGACGTACGCCCAACTGGACGATGTCACCGACCTGGTCTCGCGTGAATACTGCGTGATCTCAGCCTATAACACCGGCGCCGGCAACGTGTTCAAGACATTTTCCAAAGACCAACGGAACGCGTTGCAGCAGATCAACGGATTGCAGCCGGCCGCACTCTATGACCGCCTCCGTACCGGACTCCCTTATCAGGAGACCCGCGACTATCTCGCGAAGGTCGTCGGGTTTCGAAAGCAATTTGTGAGTCTCGGCGAGACTGCCGCCAAATAACCACGCACCGGTTCCGACAATCCTCCCCCAGCAGCGACGGCTGGATTCTTGCCTTCCGGCACCCGCTTGGTTACAACAAGTCAGGCAACGGGTTTTCCCAGGATGACCACCGCGAACTCATCACCTCACAAGAGCACTGCATTCGGCATCCTCAGCGCCGCCTTCGCCCTACTGTGCCTCGCGTTGGTCCCGTTGATGACAGTTGAGATCCCGCCGCTCGTAGACTATCCCAATCACCTGGCCCGCATGCACATCCTGGCCGATGGCGGGCATTCACCCTGGCTTCGCCAATACTACGACATCCACTGGGACCTGCTTCCCAACCTTTCGATGGACCTGGTAGTGCCGCCGCTCACCCGGATCATGTCGACGGAACAGGCAGGCAAGGTGTTCATCGCGCTCACATTCGCTCTGCTGGCGGGTGGCACAATGGCGCTTCACGCTGCCCTGCATAGACGCTGGTCGCCCTGGCCGCTCCTGGCATTTTTCTTTCTCTATAACAGCGTCTTCCTGTGGGGCTTCCTCAACTATCTCTTCGGGCTCGGACTGGCTCTGTTCGCCTGCGCTCTGTGGGTCAGGCTCCGCAGTCGTTCCGCACTCCTGGTCATGCCGTTGTTTTCGCTCATTGCCGCCATTTTGTTGTTCGCCCACCTCTTCGCATTCGGCAGCTTCGCCCTGATCGTCTCGACCTATGAGCTCTCTCTCTGGTGGCGTCTGCGGCACGAGGCCGTCCGACCCGCCGGCGCCGCCCGCTGGAAGGCCGCTCCGGCACTCATCATTCCACTCTTCCTCCTGACACTGACCCCGACCTTCAAAGTGGCCCCCGAAGACTATCCTTTGTGGCTCAGGGGGTCTCCCCCGCCTCCGCTGCTCACTTTTCTTCCTCCCGCAACAAAACTCGAAGCCCTGAAGGGGACCATCCGAACCGAGCATCGGCTCTTGGATCGCATCACCGTCCTCATGCTGGTCGGGCTGGTCGGCATCGGGTTGGTGCGGCGACGTTGCTCGATCCTGCCGTCGATGTTTCTCCCGCTCGGCGCAACCGCGCTGGCCGCCATGGCGATGCCCAATACGATCGGCACGACCGCGGTGGTCGATATACGAATGCCGATCGTCTTCGTCTTACTCACCGTGGCGAGTTCAGATTGGCGGGAAATCAGCCGAGGATGGTTTCTTCCGGTGACACTGGCCCTGAGTACGGTATTTGCGGTGAGGATGGGCTACATCACGGAGCACTGGCAGAACACGGCACACCACTACCGGCAGTTTAAACAGACCCTTGATCAGCTGCCGGAAGGCGCACGCCTGCTGTCGACCATCAAAATGGCTTCCTACGACAACTGGTCTCCGGCAGAAGGCCAGATACCCGAACCCATGCCCATGGTCAACCTGTCCTGCTGGGGAGTCATTCGGCGGTCGGTCTTCGTTTCGAATCTCTTCGCCGCACCGGGCCAACAACCGGTGCGACTCACGCCGGCAGTCCATGAACTACTGACGGTAGAGGAATTCCTCTTTCGCGCGGCGCCGATTCCGTGGGACCAGCTCCGCACCCAGTACGACTACGTGGTCGTCCGACGCACCCAACGCTTGCGCCCCCCTCCGCCTCCCGACTTTGTTCCGTTCGGCTCAGGAGACGAGTTCCAGTTTTATCGTACCGGAAGGGGACAGCCCTAGCCCGGATTATTCATGAATGCCGCCGCGAGGCGTTCGAGACCGAAGCCAGCCGTGGCTTCTCGCAAGTGAGGCCGACGTAGGCGTACTCCCAATCCGTCGCGGAGGCCGAACGAGAAATGCCACGCCGGGTGAGAGGATCGGACGACGGAGCAGGTATTCATGAATAGTCCGGGTAGCGCACAGCCGACAGGGCAGTCCCGATTGCTCACCGGGCCTTGACGCTCCAGGTGTAGGACGACGTGACGGCATAATTCCATACCGTCCCCACAAGAATGCCTGCCAGGGCAGACAATCCCCAATGAAATTGCTGCGTGAACAGATAGGATGCGACCCCCACATTTCCGACAGCGCCAAGACTACACACCAGGACAAAGGATAACCACCCTCGCAACCACTGCCACCCTCGTAGCCGTTGGTCCCGATAGGTAATCACGTTGTTCAAGATGAAATTACTCGTCATCGCGAGCACGGTGGCAACACCCTGGCCCCAGGCAAAGGGCATCGCCAACCAGCGATACAACACCCACAGCACACTGAAGTGGATCAGGACGCCGGAGCCCCCCACGAGGCAAAATGTCACCAGGCGCACAGGCACAAACCGGCCGATGGACTTATCAAGCAGCAGCATGACGTAGTCCCACGCCACCTGACTATCGAGCTTGCTTTCCCCGGCTTGTCTCAACCTGAATTCATAGGGCAGTTCTAGGAACCGCAACGGCTGCGGTGACGAGGCCAACACATCCAGCAGGAGTTTAAAACCCAGCCCGGACGTTCGTCTGACCAGCCGGTCGAACACCTCTCTGCGCATGGCAAAAAATCCGCTCATCGGGTCCGTCAATCCGGCAGGCACCAGTGGGCGACTCAATCGCGTAGCCCACCGACTGGTCAAGGCCCGCATGCCGTCCCACTCGCCGATGCCGCCACCCGCCATGTACCGGCTCCCGATCACAATGTCGTACCCACCCTGCAATAAGGCCTTGAGCATGTCGGGGAGCAATCGTTCGTCGTGCTGAAGGTCACCGTCCATCACGGCCACAACCGGTGCGGAACTCGACAACATCCCTTCAATACAAGCTGAGGACAACCCCCGACGTCCGATCCGATGGAGACAACGTACCCGATGGTTGGCGCAGGCCTGCGCGCGCACGACTGCGGCCGTCTGATCCGGAGAGTCGTCGTCGACAACGATAAGTTCCCACTCGACCCCAACCAGGCAGACGTCCAGAACCTCCACCAGCCGGGGGATATTGTCCCGTTCGTTAAATGTCGGCACGATGATGGAAAGGACAGGCCCTTGCACTACTCCCCTCTCAATGGCTTGCGCGAAGCATCAACGATACCTG
Organism: Nitrospira defluvii; assembly: GCA_000196815.1. Classification (GTDB taxonomy): domain Bacteria; phylum Nitrospirota; class Nitrospiria; order Nitrospirales; family Nitrospiraceae; genus Nitrospira_A; species Nitrospira_A defluvii_A. Next base: position 1,413,291 of record FP929003.1, on the reverse strand, counting down.
CAGGCCCCGACCGCGATCGACTCCAGACTTTGTCCATCAGGCCAAGAACCAGTTCGAAGATGACCGCGACGCGCGTTCGACACAATGGTGCACTTACAATCCGATGACCAGTCTCACCGGCGGGACCCGTTCGACCAGGCCAAACGACAATTCAGCTTTGACATCATCCGGATTGTAGTAGGTTCCGAACAGCCGGTCCCAAATCGTGAGCAACGCGCCTAGATTTGCCCGTTGATGAGCGGGATCAGTGCTGTGATGGATCTGATGGTAACGCGGGGTCACAAACACCCATTCCAGCCAAGACGATCTCCAGGTGACATTCAGATGCATCCAATTGTTCCGCACGATGTGCTCGACCATGATCACCTGAAATGCCCATGCCGAAGCCTCATGCAGTAGCGGAAGGGCGATGATATAGGTCAGGTTGAACAGAGCGATATGCGGGATAGTAGCACGGATTCCAGCAAGCCAGTACAGGGAGGTGGGGGAATGGTGCCATCGGTGGATGCGCCACACCGGCTTGGTATGCATGAGCCGATGCACCCAATAGAGCCCGAAATCTTCGACGATATAGAAAAGGGCCAACTTCACGACCGTAGGCAGACTATACAGGGCCGCAGGCATATAGTTCGGGATTGGAATCCGATCCGTCGCCTGGACGACGGCAAGGAACGAGACATTGTACAAACCTAACGCGATCAGATCCCGCCAGAATACAGACCGGTAGGCGATCGGACGCGCAGGAAATCGCCACTCGGCGAGAACGCACAGGAGGCCGATACTCCAGAACAGCAGATAGGGATACAGCGCCTTATCCATAGGCCTCCGTTCGCTTCTCAAGCCTCATGCGGAACCTCCCACCCGCCTTATTCCGAAACTGCTCCTCGCCATGGGCGGCATCGGTGTCGCCGCTTGCGCCTCCCAACACCGCCGGAGTTCATGCATGGCTTACCCTACCGGAAGCCTCAGCGGTTGCGAAACCCTTTTGTAACTTTCCGCATCTCCGCTCTCGACGGCGACCTGCCGCGTGCCGATCGACTGGTTCTGTAGACATTCACATCATCGGCAATCGATCGGCGCCATTGTTTTGCCCGTTCCCATTCCCCAAGCCAACGATCAGCACCGTTTTATTTCACGCCGCCACCGTGAATAGCAACGGTGCGCTCCGCATCGCATGATGCGCCTGCATTAATTTTTCGCACTAATTCAATGCGTTGGAAATCTTCGCCCCATTCTTACGTAAGGGCACGGCTATTGCTCTGCCTACGAGTAATCCATGGCTCACTAACCGTGCCCACCATCCACCCGGCAAATTTCTGCCGGGTAGACCTCAAGGAGGAGGACAACATGAAGCGACACATCTCAACGTATTCCGCAACTGTGCTGGTTTTCGGCTGGGCATTACTTGGATTCGCTCCCACACAGGCAGCCGCCGACAACATTGAGCCGGTCACGTGGAACAACAGTCAAAAGTCTTCCGCTTGGGCGGAAGAATTGCTCGGGCAGGTGGTGACCTACCAAACCATGGCCGAGAAAAACCTGATTCCGGGAAGCTTTCAGGCTTACGTCGATCAAACGAGCAAGATTCGCGAGCTATACCGGTCTGGGGATCGGCGCGCCACTTACGACGGCGTCAATGCTCTGATGGTCATGCTGGAGGCGCGGGTTGGTGGCGTTGACGAGCACAGCGCCAACGCCTTGTGGGATTTTTGCTACCGTGTGACCCCCGATGAGTTCCACGCACGTGATCGACACATCCGTGCGAAAGGGGCCGACACGGTAAAGGAGCACGAGGAGTTCATGCGCAACATGGAAGAACGGGCCGGCATGAGTTTTTGAGCTCCGTTCGTTTCATCGAACAAGGAATCTGTCATCGGGCCGGTGGTTCGCCTTACGAGCCCCGGCCTTACTGCCCCAGACAGGGTGAATGGAGGATTCTATGTTCCATGACCGCCGATGCGTCATCCCATCGACATGTGGAGATTCGTCCTGCTGTGTTTTATCCTCACGATCCCATCGTGGAGCATCCTCGCGCCGACTTCCCTTCGGGCCGAGGCCGGGCATGTCGGCTATGGGCCGATTTCTCCGGTATTCTTTTCTTCGGCCGAAAGTGATGCGATTGAAACCGGCAACGCCACGACGCTACCTACCTGGTCGGCCTTTGACCTGCGGAATTTCTGGATGCGGGCCGACCTCCGGGTGAGACCTGAATGGCGCAACGGGGTCTGCTTCGGAGGCGGCCCCCCGATCGCCGGCGCCTGCAACAGCCTCAATCAGTCCGGGTCCGGCACAGGAGCTCATAGCGGTCGTCATGCCGACGATTTCTTCATCCAGCAATGGGCACGCATTGGCCTGGGCTATGATCCTTCCCCCAATTTGAATTTTTATGTCGAGGTACAGGACTCAGCTACGTGGGGAGGAAGCGGCGACCCCATCGGAAGGAATCAGGGGGACGCGAGCACGCATAACTGTGGGAGCCAACAGGCGGGCCAATGCCGGTTAGGCATTCGCGCCGGTTATATGCTGGCCAGGAACCTAGCCGGTATCGATGGGTTGAGCGCCAAGATCGGCCGGCAGTATGTCGTCTTCGGCAACCAACGACTCTTCGGCCATTTCGACTGGGCCAATACCGGCTATTCGCACGACGGCATCATGTTGAGTTACACGACCGCCGCCTTCGATACGAAGCTGGGATGGTTTCGAAATTCGGAAACAGACTTGGGGCAGGCGAGCCCGGGTGGAAGCCTTGCGCCAAACCTGTTGACATGCAACCCGGAGGCCAACTCCTCGGCTACCTGCAATCCGGCCCTTGCGCAACATGCAACCGACGCAGGCGGCGACGTGGATCTGGTGGTGTTCCACAGTCAAATCCGCAGCATTCTCCGTATGATCGTAGAACCCTACTATGTCCTGTACTCGAACCGCCTTCCGGAGCGGGCCAATCCCGGCCAATACTTGCCCAAATCAGCCTCTCAGTTACGGCACATGGTCGGCCTCCGCCTTGAATTCAGGGCCGGCAATTGGGATTTCACCCATGAAGCGGCCTATCAATTCGGCCGTAGCGCCGATGGATTCGATTTCGACAACCGGCGCAATCTGCGCATCAATGCCTGGGCTTCCGGGACGTGGCTCGGCTACACCTGGTATACCAATCGTTGGAAACCCCGGGTCGCCATCGGATTCGACTACGCCTCAGGAGACGGCGACAGCAACTGTGTCACTCCCGGCGGAAACCTGGCGCGCAGTTGCGGCGGCAATGCCAACACATTCGAGAATTTTTTCCCGACCAACTTTCTCCACGTCGGCTACATGCTCAACGGCGCCTGGCGCAATAGCGTCCAGCCGCAGGTGAATGTCCAGGCTCGACCGACCGCGCGAGACCATATCGAACTCTGGGCGCTGCGCAAGTACTTGGCAAGCGCCCGCGACAATTGGTACCGTGGATCACAAGGGCCGTTGATTTTCTCCGGGTCCGATAACCGGACCACTCACATCGGCGATGAACTCGACATCGCATGGAGCCATATGTTTGCGGACGGTAAAGTCTCGCTGTCAATCATCTATGGCCACTTCTTTTCGGGCCCCTATATCAAGCACCAGCTTGGGACCTCCGCAGACCAGGACTGGGGCATCGTGCAACTCTGGACGAATTTTTAGACGACTATGCAACGCGCCACGCTAAATTTTGAAACGCTGCTGGAAGTGACCAACGCCCTGAACTCGCAACGGGACATCGACAGTCTCTGGCGCGTCATCGCCGATCAAATTCGAAAGGTCATCCCTTGGGACAGGGCCGGGATCACGCTCTACGAATCACAGACCGATTCCTTTCGCTTTTATGCCGTCATCACCAACATGGCGACTCCGGCCCTGGCACACGATAGCGTGATTCCACGAGAAGGCAGCGCAGTCGGTTGGGTCCATGACAACCGTCGCTTGCATATCAGGGAGGATCTCCAGAAAGAACAAGTCTTCCTGGAGGATCGGTACTATGTACAGGAAGGTTTGGGACGAATGATCAATATGCCCTTGCTCGTCCGGGATCATTGTCTCGGCACATTGAACATCGGCAGCGTTCAAACCGGGCATCTCGATCAGGACGATTGTAAATTCCTCCAGCAAGTCGCTACCCAGATCGCATATGCGATCGACCACGTATTGGCATATGAGCAAATCCAACAGCTGAGTGACCGCTTGCGCCGAGAAAATGAGTATCTCGCAGAAGAGGTCAAAGCGAGCCGCAATCTGCGCCTGGTCGTGGGCACCTCTTCGTCTTTCAGAAAGGTCGTTGATCTTCTGAAGGCTGTCGCCCCGACAGACACGACAGTTCTCCTTCTCGGGGAAACCGGCACCGGCAAAGAAGTCCTGGCACAGGCTCTTCACGATTTGAGCCTCCGCTGTCACAAGCCCTTCATTCGCGTCAACTGTGCCGCGCTGCCGTCAGGACTCATTGAAAGTGAGTTGTTCGGCCATGAGCGGGGAGCGTTCACCGGCGCGCAGCTCCGAAGAGCCGGGCGATTTGAACTGGCCCACACCGGCACCCTGTTTTTGGATGAGATCGGTGAAATGCCGTTGGAAACCCAAGCGAAGTTGCTACGAGTGTTGCAAGACGGCATGGTCGATCGTATCGGAGGAACCCAACCCGTCGCAGTCGACGTTCGATTGGTCGCAGCCACAAACGCTGACCTTCAGGCCGCCGTTCGGCAGGGAACGTTTCGCGCAGACCTGTTCTACCGCCTTCATATTTTCCCCATCGCCCTGCCGCCCTTACGGGATCGGCGGGAAGACATTCACTTGCTTGCGCAGCATTTCCTGGCGCTGATTGGGGGCAAGCTCAAGCGGGCACATCTCGCCTTCGATCCACAATCGATGGCGCGACTCCTCACCTACAACTGGCCAGGTAACGTGCGTGAGCTTCAAAATGTGATCGAACGCGCCGTGATTCTTTCCGGCTCCTCTCAAGTCACCGTAGACGAAATGTTGCTCCCGGTCGTACAGGCTGTTCACAGCCCCTCCAGCAGCCTACCAGTCAGCTTGGGGGATCTTGAGCGTTACCACATCATCGAGGTGCTGGAACAAACGAAATGGCGAATCTATGGCGAGCAAGGGGCCGCGCATCTACTGGGACTCAACCCTGAAACGCTGCGGAGCCGCCTGAGAAAACTTGGGCTGCGACGGCCGTCTAGCATATCGCCTGAACCTACGGCTCTCCCCTAACCCATTGGGATTGCAGGATTGACGGTGGAATCTCCCTGCCCGGATTTCACCGGTGCGACGCGGTAGGACAACGCGCCCTCCGGCCGTGGCCAGGCATACCTCCGCCAATCGGCTCATTTGACCGGACTATGGAAAGCATGATAAATTGCTGAACCGTACGAGCCTCGAGCGAAATCCCACGCTTCGCGTTTCCGCCCCTATCACGGCGCGATCGTTTCCTTAACTACGCTCCTCCTACGGCCCATTTCCCCCATTCAGCGGACAAGGAAGTGGGCAAAGCAGTGGTCCGAGTCGCGTGCCCGACCCACTGCAACCAGTTTGATGGCCTGGACATCGCCATCCTGTTGTTCGCCGAAAGGAGTGTACGATGAAAATTACGTCCGTCTGGCGCGGCAACAAACCTAATCACAAGAAAAAGCGCACCGTCCCGAAGCTCAGAATCCGTTGGACACAGCTCGGACTCGTCGATCCCTCTGTGGACTCGCCGGAGACGCCGATGGATGAAATCCGTCGTGCGGTCACGAACCTGGCCAGTTCAGGGTTCGGGGCGGAGACCCGTGCCCGATCAGAACAGACCCAGGCACGCCCTGCGCGTGCCCATGCCCGTACCGGTGCCACTCGCACCACTCGTCGACCGTCCGGATCATAACCAGACAGGCCTATTCGAACACCGATCAGGGAAGACGAATAGAAGGAGGGAACCATCGCACGAGCAGGCAAAACCACTATCGCAAAACGCGATCGAGAAAAAGCGAAGCAAGTGAAGCAGCGTGAAAAAGAAGCCCGTCGGGTCCAGCGCAAAGCCGAAAAACCAGAGCGCCCGGTGACTTCGGGGGGAGATGATCCTGACCTGGAAGGGTTGCAGTGGGGCCCCCAGGAACCCCTGTACTAAACAGGGGCTCCTGGGTACTCCCGGAAAACTCGGCCGGCTTAGGATGCCTTAATTACAAAGCGGTCTTCACCGAACACGCCGCGGAGCTGCTTGCTCACCAGCGAGCGATACTCGCCCTTCTCCTTGGCCATTCTGACTAACCCCTCGGCATCCGTCAGGATCAAAAGATCTTCCTCGGCAATCAACACTCGATCTCCCTTTCCAACGTTAATCCGATACTGAGTCCGACCATCGGGATTTCGACTCGGGCCGTTCACAATTTCAGTCAATCCGTCGATATGCCCCTTTTGCCCATCCAACCGATGCTGTACCATCGTTCCATCAGGAATTCTGACCCACTGACCGGCGGCCCGAGGCGCATCTTGATTCTGATCGCTCACCTTCATTCCTCCCTTGCTACGTATGCGCGGAAAAGTTAAGACTTTGGCCCAAGATCACTTCCGTTCTTGATTCCCCCATTGGCTTCCCGGGAACCTCCGTCGGCGCTCTGACTCCACACCTGAGAAGATCCGCCGCGTCGGCGTCGACGCTCCGGCTCGCTCCGTGGTGCATGACCATCCGGTCGTGGCGAGACGCTCATCGAGACCGGGCTCCCCTCGGCGCGAGGCACTGCCTGCCCGAGTAAACGTTCGATCGCCCGCAATTGCTCCTGGTCCTCGGACGTCACAAATGTGGTCGCGCGACCGGTTGTTCTCATCCGGGCGGTGCGCCCGATCCGGTGCACATAGTCCTCGGGACAATTCGGCACATCGTAGTTAATCACGTGGGCGATATTTGCCACATCAATACCGCGCGCGGCAATATCAGTGGCCACCAACACTCGATAGGTGCCTCGCCGGAATCCTTCCAACGCGGCTCGACGTTGCGGCAGGGTCCTTCCGCCATGGAGCACCGCGACGCGGTGGCCGGCTGAATCGAGCAGATTTCCCAATCGATCCGCACGATGTTTCGTCCTGGCAAACACCAGCACGGTATCGGACTCGGACTGGAGCAACGACATCAGTAACCCGTTCTTACGATCGTGCGTGGTATGGTGCACGGCTTGAGTCACGCCGTCGGCAGTCGTCGCCGACTTCGTAACCATGACCCGCACCGGGTCTTTCACGCTGGCCTGCGCCAATCTGGCGAGATCGTTCGGCATCGTCGCGGAAAACAGCAACGTCTGCCGCTCCTCCGGCATGGCGTCCAGAATCTGGTTGATCTGCTGGGCAAATCCCATATCCAACATCCGATCGGCCTCGTCAAGAACCAGGATGGACATGGCAAGCAGGCTGATGGTGCCGTTCCACATATGATCGAGCAACCGCCCCGGAGTCGCCACGATGATGTCGGGGCGCTGCCGCAGCCCTCTCACCTGCGCCTGCATATCGGCACCGCCCACCACCGTCGTAGCAAATAATTGCAGATCGCGACCCAACGTATCGATCGTCGCTTGAATCTGTATCGCCAACTCGCGTGTCGGCGCTAGAATGAGCGCACGAGGCTGCCCTTTCGGGGTCCCGCTGAGCCGCTCCAACATCGGAATCACAAAGGCCGCAGTCTTTCCCGTTCCAGTCTGCGCACATCCCAAGACATCTCGGCCTGCCAACGCATGGGGAATGGCCTGAGCCTGGATGGCCGTCGGTTCCGCAAAACCAGCCTTGGTCAGATTTCGCAACAGGGTGGGAGACACACCAAGGGAGTCAAAACTCGTAAACGCAGTCGTCTGCACGCAGCTGTCCTTTCGTTGTGGATCGCATTAAGACGGGATCAGAGAACCGAGGGGAGGGTGAATCCGGAAGGAGTCAGCTCCAAACTGGACCTGGTCGCGATGCGATCGCGCGGTCCACGTTGAGGAGGTACAGCATTGGTGGACCGATACAATGCTGCAGTAGACTCATACTCTACCGCATGGTGCCCCTACCGGTCAACAGGTCCGCGAGTTCTGGTTCGCTCCCGCTGACAGGTCGGCCTGCCGGCAAGGGTTTGCCGAAGGGCCGGGATAGCCTATACTGGAACCTAGCAAGCGAGGTCCACGATGCGAATAGTACTCATCCTCCTCTCCCTGTTCCTGTGGCGTGACGCGCCAGCACTGACGGCGAATGCCGCGTCGGAGTCTTCCGGCACGGGCAAATCCGGATCCAACCAGGGCTTGACGCTCGACGAAATCGGGCGGGGGCTGAAGAGTGCCGCGAAAAACATCGAGGAGGAAATCCCGAAAATCGGGCCGGCTATCGGCAAAACATTCAAGCAAGTGACGAGCGGCGAAAAGGAAACGCACAATTCTCCCAAATCTTCCACGTCGTCGAACTCGACCAAGCAAAAAAAATAGCAGCACTGCTGGCTCGACTCACTTCACGCTTGCGGCGAGGTTCCTGCACCAGGGGCGATGAGATTGAAGTCACTTCGTTCAGTTGCACTCCTTTTCTCAGCCCTCGCAGGCTGCACCTTCACACAAGCACCGACCTGCTCGCCCGATGAACATTCAATGGTGCTGGACACACTGTATTTCGGCACGGCAAAGCCGGACGGTGTCGTCACCGCCGAGGAATGGGCCGCCTTTCTCAGCGATACGGTCACACCCACTTCGCCTGAAGGGCTGACATCCTGGGTTGCTTCAGGTCAGTGGAAGACCTCCGCGGGATTTCTTGAACAGGAACACACCTACGTGCTCCAACTCGCGCACGAGGAGCATCAGGAGAAAGACCGGGCCGTGCGACGGATTATCCAGATCTACAAGAGCCGATTCCAGCAGGAGGCCGTTATGAGGATTCGTTCGCGGGCCTGCCGCTCCTTCTAACGGCTGCAATTCACATCGATCATCACTTCTTCCCCCTACCCTTTGTCCCCTTGCCGACATCGTTCAAAATTCGCATCAAGAGTCCGCTGCTGTTCAGACCTCCGGATTGAGCGGGCCCCAGGCTCGCGGTACCGGCGCCCTGAATGGGAGAGGCTCCGGGCGGAGGAGCAACGGACGGGGACGTGGGCAGCGACGTCCCCCCTGTGGGATTTCCTGCTGCAGACACTTGAATGCCAGGGACCAACGGAAAACCGGTGCTGGTCGACAGAACAGCGCCTTTGACGATCGTACCAGGCAGGTCCTTTTCGCTTTCCGCGGTAGGAGTTTCTTGAAGCCGCTTTTCGACATCAAGGGCCACACCTACCTGGGCACTGACGATTTGCTGCATGACCGGGCTCGGAAAGCCGCGATGTTCCTCCCTGACGGCCAGTGGTTGCAGGCCACGTCGGTCCATTTGTATCTCCGAGACAACATGAGCCGCTCCCTCCTTCAGAGAAACTTCCGACCCTGTCTTGAGTAAAAACGGCGGGCCCTCTCCGGTTAATGGCTCGACCCGCGCTTGCCCTTCGAACACCCGCAGCGATTCCACCGGAGGCGCGTTGACCAGCCGCGCAAAGAGCGACCGCCGCTGCCCTCCAAGCACCGTGGCTTCCAAGATACCGCCTCGGCTCACCACTCGGGCAAGCGGCGTCTGGAGCGTCAGGGTATCGGTCATCCTCCCGGCGTTGTAAGACAAGGCGATCCGCACCGTCCCATGCTGAAGCCGAACTTCCGTTTGGCCATGGTGGGGTTCATGAATGTTCAGTCGTGCCTCTTCATGCAGGGTCAGTACTGCACGATGGTCCCACAATAGATCTAATTTTTCGCCTGCTCCGACCCGCAACTCATCCCCGGAGGCCACGACATCACCGACCTTCAAGCTTCGAGAAGCCGCGGGAATGGCAGTCACCAGCTTTACGGGAGTTCCAACAATCCCGGTCACCACACCTAAGGCGAGTCCATCGCCCGACCGGGGCTGCGGCACTGCTTCTGCCCAAGCCACCGTTGCCGTGCCCAGGAAAAGCGCACAGCCGCACATCAGCATCTGCAAACGGATGTCGAGGGTTTTCATAGGACATCACCCCTTCTCTCGAAACTGTTCACAAACGAGCAGTTCCAACTCGACGATATAGGCGGCAAAGTGTTTCCAGCAGCCACTTTACAGACATTGAGACTCGGAAAGTCGGCGAAAGGTATCGTATAGTAGGTGGCCGACTGCAAGCAGGTCAAGCAGGTGAGAGGCATTTCGGAGAACACCTGTAATGGAGAACTGATTGGATGAAGACAGTGACACCGCACGCTCGTGCTGTGAAGACGCTCTCGCGAAATTCAGCCGGCTATTTCTTCACAGTGACGGTCCTCACGATTGTCGCGATGGCGCTGCTGCCCTGCTCCATTCAGGCCCAGGAACCCGATGCGGAAGTGTTGGTTGCCGAAGGAATCCTGGCCTACGACGCTAAACGTTATGAGGAGGCCATCTCGCTTTTCTCACAAGCCGTCGCACGCGACCCGCGCCAGGCACGAGGATTCTATTACTTGGCTCTCTCTCACCTGGCGCGAGGACAGGCAGAGCAGGCGATTGCTCCTCTCACGACCCTCCATGTCCTTCGCCCATCCGATCTGGACGTGACCTATCAACTGGGCACTGCCCACTTTGCCGTGAGACAGTATGACAAGGCCGCCCCGCTTCTAGAGGAAGTGTTTCGTCAGGAACCGGATCGTGAGAACCTGGGATTTTATGTGGGGTTGCTTCGCTATCACCAGAAAGACTATGACAGCGCGGCAGCGGCATTGAGTGTGAACGTTTCTTCTGATTCTGATCTCCGGCAACTTGCATTGTTCTACCGAGGGCTCGCACTGGGTGTGCTCGGCCTCTCGGACCAGGCCCTGTCCGAGTTGGCCTCGGCCCAACGCGTGCAACCCAGCTCGCCGATCACCGGCGCATCCGTGCGCGTTCAAGAGGCTCTCACGGCGTCGCGGCGGGTCACGGAGCCACAGCGCCTTCGCCTGCAAATCGCGATCGGGGGGTACTACGATGACAATGTCGCCGTCAATCCGCGCAAGAGCAGCGATCCGGTTGCCGAGTCGCTCCGTTCGCGTGCGACTCAGTCTCCAGGATTGGTGACCTCGGCCCGCGGCGACTATGCGTGGTATCGCAACGGGCCGATCGAATCGACCGTGACCTACTCCTACTACCAAACCGTGAATACGAACAGCGGCATAGGCCGCTTTAACATTCAAGACCATCTGGGAGGCTTATCAGGCGTCTATCGTGGAATCATCGGGACAATCCCCTACGAGATCGGCGGGCAATACAGTTACGATTACATGTTTCTCGATTTCGCAGGTTTTCTCTCCCGGCACACACTCACCCTCCCCGTCACATTGGTCCCCCCGTCAGTCACACTTCCGGTCCTTGGCCGGATGGAAAACCTGACGACCTTCCTCTATCGCTATCAGCGCAAGGAGTTCTACGCGGAACCGGGGAATAATGATATTCGGTTCGGCCCGGAGTCGCGAGATGCCTTCAACAATATGGTGGGATTTCTCCATGCCTTCCGATTCAGGCAGGACAAATACATTCTTCGAGTGGGTTATCAGCACGATACGGATGCCGCCAGGGGATCGAGCTTCGCCTATTCGGGGAATCGGCTACAGCTTGGGGGACAGGCGACCCTTCCGTGGTATGACCTCAGCCTGCGGCTCGACTACGAAGTCCATTGGCGTGCGTACAACCATGCACAAGTGCTATTCCCCGACGGCACCGGCCAATTATCAGCCCGTGGGGACACTGAACAGGACATCTTCATCCAAGTCGCCAAGGCCTTGCCTCATAATCTGACGCTGGCGCTGCAGTACCAAGGGGTGCTCAACAGTTCCACCATCCCCGTCTATGCCTACAACAAAAACGTGTTCACCACCCTCGTGACCTGGACGTATTAACACCAGCGTGATCCCGAACGGAGCCTCGATCGCGACGACCGCCGGCCTGGCGACGGATTGGCCGACCAGCGTGGCCAGGGGTTTGGCTTAGGCCCTGCTCATCGCCAAGCTGAACAGGCAACCATGAAGAGGAGTCGTAGGGGAAGTGATTGGTGACGCAGCCAGGCCCAACACTCTCGAGCCGACGGACCAAGAAAATCCAGCTGTGCCGACATCTACGGATGGGCTCATAAGACAGGATGGAAACAGAATGCTGTAAGCAGAGTCGCCCAAAAGAGCAGACCCTGCTCACAGGTTACGTGCAGGCAGGCTGAATCTAGGTAGATTCAGCCTCCGAAAGCAGATCTTCAACCTCTCGCTCCAGACAGGTCACACTCGTCACCGTACGCTTTCAGAGTCTCGCACGGGCAGACAGTCCCCGCTTCCCCGTAATATCAGGCACCCCAGTTCAGTCCAAACCATAGGCGGGCGCGCTCGTCGCTACTTCCTCATCGGCTCAGCTTCACGTCCGATGTTGCTCGCTCACGTGCTCACTGCCATTCGCTTTCGGAATGACCCATCGCACGTCGTCCGGGATCGACACGACCTTCAGTTGGGCACAATGGCCATTGGCCTCACTCTGCAATTCTCCCACCACCTGAACCAAGCATTTGTCGTCGCGTGGAATCAACATACCGCATTGGTTGAGGCTCGGCTCCTCGGGACCGGCCGCTGAGGGCCAGTAGGCCCCCAGATCGGTCTCCTTGAGTGCATCCGGCTGTCCTAATTCACGGAGGCGCAGGAATGCTTTGTGGCTCAGACAGAACTGATCGTAACTCTTGTTGATGACGATTTTTCGCTTAACACGTACTCTCTTTCTACTGCTTATCGCAAGCGAGGGCGCGACCCACCGATAGAAATCGACTTCCTGAACGGAGGGACCGAATTAGACGGTCGGCTTTGGATCTTTATAGCCGATGTAATTTCCGCTCCAATACGCATGCCGCCGGTCAGCCCAGAGGCTGACTTCATCTTTGTGCCCCTCACCATAACGCTTCTGAAGCACGTCACCGAACTTCACCAGACTGCCCTGGATTTCGTCGAGATCGCTTTCAGTGATCTTGTCCCAGTTGGCCTTGAGGGGAGCTTTGAGTTGCAGCCAGAAGGCCCGGAACTGTTCCTGTGTCATTGCATTCTCCTTTATCGGTGGCGAGCACAGCGCCACACCGTTGTGAGGGCCGACACGCGCAAACGCATGCCGAGACCTGGTGGTCTGAGATGGAAACTCTGGCGTAGTAGCAGCGAAGACCGGGGAATCAGACGCGCAAAGGATGGAAGGCGGCGCGCAAGATGGGACAGTCGGCGTGGCTCAACACGTCATTGCTCACCCTACAGTGCACAAGCAGCTGTGTCAACGGAGGCTGCGAGGGTCGACACGGCAAGGCATTGATTCCACGCGACTTAATTATTTTCCGGCAAGACTCGAGAGAGCCGCCCGTGTGAGGCAGTGTGATGGATCAGGATCAACTGCAGTCAATTGCGGCCCATGCCTGGCGAATTGGGCGGGCAGGAGGTTCAGCTCCTGCCCGCCGGAGCGAGTCTGGAGAATAACTGCTTATGCCCTAAGACTCCTCAGGCCGTCGTGACGGAAGCAGGCACGGCCTTCGGCATGAATTCCTTGTAGCCATAACGCTCGGCAAGGTACGCCTTCGCTTCGTCGCTGACATACTCGGTAAATTTGTAACGATCGTCTTCAACGGTCTTGGCATCTTCCATGACCTTGTCGGTCGGGATCGCATACTCGATGTTGCACGATGTGTACGCCTGAATATAGGTCGGTCCGACGTCCCGGGCGATCAGCACGGCCTTCTTGATGACGCTTTCCACCCGCCGCGGATTGTTCGGCACAACCGTGGCGATATAGGAACAGCCGGCGACTTTGGCCATCGTAACCATGTCCATCTTCTCGAACTTCTTTCCGAGCGGAGCCATTTTCAGCACGGCGCCTCTGGTCGTCATCCCGCTTTCCTGAGCGCCGGTGTTGCCGTACACTTCGTTGTCCAGCATGATGGTCGTGAACCGTTCCTTCCGAAACCAGGAATGCAACACCTGCTGAAACCCGATGTCGGCGGTTCCTCCATCACCCGCGATTACGACCACATCCTTCGGCTTGTCGCCGAAACGGAGCCGGAGTCCCCGCGATAAACCGCTGGCGACACCGTTCTGGTCGCCGTAATTCCCGTACACGAACGGAATCGCCGCTTGCGAAATGGCCAATCTGCCACAACCCGCCGTCCCGACGGTAATGGTGTCTTCGGGATTCGGAAAAGCAATGATCGCCAACCGAATGAACAAGGTCATCGCGCAACCGGCACACATTGGGTGCTCCTCCAGGATTTCCTTGAAGCTGCCCATCTGCGACACCGTCGTCTTTTTTCCGAATGGTCCATGCTCGACCATATCCCGATATTCTTTCGGCATGAACTGTTCAAAGCCGGTTGTGAACTTCACATAATCAAGACTCATCTGAGACCTCGCTCTCTCATAGCCGCAACAGCGGCGGTGATACTCCTCCCGCTTACGAAACCAATTGCTTTGCAGCGGCTTTCTTTTCTTTGGCCTTAGCATCCCGCTCCGCCAGAAGCTGTTTCGCCGGCTCACTGATATATTCCTTGAAGGCAAACCGTTCCATGGGCTTCTCGGAGTCCCGCATTTCCTGCAGTCCCTCCATGCTGTTCTTGCCGATCTCCAGAATGCAGGGCGTATAGAGCTGCAGATAGGTCGGTCCAATTTCCCGCGCGATCAGCACCGCGTTGCGCACCACCTTCTCAACCAGCGATGGCTTGCTCACCGTGCAGTTGACCACGTAGTGGCAGCCAGACTCCCGGGCAATTTCAGGCAGCCGGACTTTGTCGAACAGTTTTCCAACCGGCGCCATTTTGGCAACGAACCCCTTCTGCATGAGACCGCTCTCCTGCCCACCGGTATTGGCGTATAGTTCGTTGTCGAAGCAAATGGTCGTGAACTTTTCCTGCCGGAACCAGGCCTGCAGCGTCATGTCCAGACCGATGTCTACCGTCGCGCCATCTCCCGCCAACACGACCACATCCTTCATGCGATTGGGGAAACGCACACTCAAGGCCCGTTTGAGCCCCGAGGCAATGGCATTCTGATTCCCGAACAGGGAATGAATGTTGTGGACGGCCACCATCGGAAACACGAGACTCGTACAGCCGGTCGAGCCGACCATAACCGTGTCTTCGGGGTTGGGAAGCGACGCCAAAATATATCGAAATGCCATGGATTCAGGACATCCAGCACAGAGTGTCAAGGGTCACCCAAATATCCTCAGTTGGGGTCATCGAAAATTCCCCACCCGGATTACGTCGTCGTCGCGTCGTCCATTCGCACGAGCCCCGCTTTCAGCTTCTCCTTAAGCCGGTAGGAGTGCCCGCGGATATTGATCGTGATCGCGTGGTGGAGCACCCGATCCAGGATCGCCGTCGCGAGCACCCGGTCCCCGAACACCTCGCCCCAGGCGCCGAAACTCTGGTTACTGGTCAGAATCATCGGCCCCTTCTCGTAGCGCCGTGAGATGAGTTGGAAAAACAAATTGGCGCCGGTCCGGTCGATCGGCAGATAGCCAATCTCATCGATGATCAAGAGGCGGGGAATCGTGTACAGCTTCAGTTTGTCGTCCAGCCGATTCTCCGTGAGCGCCCGGGTGAGCGTCGCGATCATGGCGGCCGCCGTGGTGAACAACACGCGATAGCCCTGTTCGATCGCTTTGAGCCCCAACCCAATCGCCAGATGGCTTTTGCCGACGCCGGGCGGCCCGAGCAGCACGACGTTCTCGCCGTGCTCGATGAAGTGGCAGGTCGCGACCTGCTGCAGGTGCTTCTTATCCAGCGAGGGTTGGTAGGTAAAGTCGAAGGCCTCCAGGCTCTTCACGAACGGGAAGCGGGCGAGACTGGTGCGCATGGTGATGTTCTTTTCGGCCTTGGCGGCCACTTCTTCGCCCAGCACCTGGTCGAGGAAGTCGGCGTAGGAGAGGTCCTTGGCCGCCGCCTCTTGCAAGAGCGCATCGAGCCGCTCGCGGCTCTTCAAGAGCCGCAACCGCGTCAACTGTTCACGGAGCCGTTCCAATTGTGCCGGGTTCATCGCGGCACCTCCTGCGCCGTTGCGCTCCCGCACACCGCCTCATAGCACGCCAGATCCCGCACTTCGACCTCCGGCATCGCGCCCGGAGGCAGGGCCGGGGCCGTCCAAGTGGATCGACGTTGGCGGGCGGTCCGTGCACTGGCACCGGGGCCGTGCTCGGGGAGGATGCGGAATTGGTGGGTCCCGGGTAAGACCGGATGCCGCGCGACCTCCCGGTCGCGATGGAAGATGTGCACCGTGTCGCCCCGTCGCTGCACCTCGACCCGCTGGCCGATGAGGCGGAAGGGCACGGAGTAGCGGTTGGTCGCCAAGCTGACCAAATAGTCCTCGGCCACGATCCGTGAGACACGGGCCTCCTGCTGGAAGCTGCGTTGCCCCGCCAGTGGCACCAGCTGCCCGCGTTCTCGCGCAAAGCGCGCAATGGGTGGTTCGTGGGGCGTGCCGTGGAGCCGACAGTCCGCGATGGTGGCGTTCCATTCATCCAGCTGGGCTTGGAAGTCCACGAGATCGATGAAGGTCCGGCCGGGCAGAAAATTCCGCTTCACATACTTGACGCCCGATTCGACCTTGCCCTTGGTCTGCGCCCGATAGGGCCGACAGACCCGCGGCTCAAAGCCCCAATAGTCAGCAAACGCTTTGAAAGTGGGGTTCCAGATCCGCCGCCCCGTGTCATCCGCATAACACACCGTCCGTGGCCGGTCATAGAGATGTTCCCGGGTGTGGCCGCCGAAATGGGCAAAGGCCCGTTCATGGGATTCGAGAAACTGGGCCAGCCGCTCATCCGCACAGGCGTAATAGAACCCGCGGCGACTGAAGCCCAGCGTGAGCACGAACACGTGGACGACCTGCGGGCCGGCGCGAAAGGACACCAGGGCTTGGCCCCAATCAATCTGACTTTGCTGCCCCGGTGGCGTCTCAAAGCGGAGGAGGGCCCGGTCCGCGTGCCCCTGGACTTCGCGCAGCGGCGCCACACACCGCTTCACCGTCTCATAACTGCCCGTGTAGCCGCGGCTCGTCCGCAGCTCCTGATAGAGAATCCGCGCCGAATACCCCACCTGCGGGGCACGGTCCCGCACAAAGTCGGCATGCGCGGTCAGGAGCGTCGCCGCCACTGCCGCCCGGTGGTACGGTCGCCACGTCGCCTGCCGCAGATTGCGGCGCACCGTCTTGCGATCCAAGTCCAACCGCCGCCCAATCTCCGAAATGGACACTCGCTCCTCATCAAACAACCGTCGGATCTCCGCCCACCGTTCCTGATCCACCATGCACGCCTCCCCAGGTTGGTCCACCTGGACGCGCATGATCGCCGTCTCGCTCGTCTCGTCAAGTCCCATCTCCCGCCTCCTTCTGGTAGAGGGTGGGGAGAATTCAATGACCACACCTGGGGATTATTGGATGACCGCTGACACAGAGTGAATGCTGCTCGATCAGTTCCTTGGAGGTGCCGATGTCCTTCCATCCCCGGTCTTCCTTGCCGTACGTGGCGCTACTGACCAGGTCCTGGTAATCCGAGGGCATGATGTCATACAGATCCGGAGAAATCTTGATGCGTTCTCTGCTCATATCTATCTCCTCTCAGCCCTGCTGCGCGTCACGGTGCTGCACACCGTACCGAAGCTGTTCTCGTTATCTGGCCCTCTGCGCTTCACCACCGACCGGCGAGCGTGCCAGAACGCACCCCGAGCGCACGCTTCATCTCTTCCGCGATAACCTCCGGCGGCATGGTCATCCCGCCACACAGTCGCGGCCCGGCGATGCCATGCTCACTTCTTGGGATGGTGAGCCTTCAGTCACGGCGACGATCGCACAGAGACAGCGACGCGCGCCGGAATTAGGCGCTGAATGAGCTCCCGCATCCGCAGGTCGTCTTGGCTTGTGGATTCTTGATCGCAAAGCCCGAACCCTGCACGCTGTCGACATAGTCGACTTCGCAGCCGCTCAACAGCGGAGCGCTTTGCGAATCCATGATCACCTTCACGTCGCCCTTTTCAATCACGGTATCGTCGTCGCTCATCTTCGACTCGAACGCCATTCCATATTGATAGCCGTGGCAGCCCCCGCCTTTTACATATACACGCAACCCGAGCGTATCTTTTTCTTCCAGCATCAACTCGCGAATTTTCTCTTCAGCCGTTGCCGTGATGGTAATCATGCTCGTGCTCCCTTGTACTGCTATATGAAACAGCTACTGGTGTCGGATGGAACTGCTAGTCACGACACCGCTCCTCGCCGCAAGCGACAATCGCTCCGTTCACGAAGACGGCATCATCGGTCAGTGCAGGGCTCTCTGGCGTAAGAAGCGGCGGAGACCGGACAATCAGTCGCGCGGGATGGAGGCTCGAAGCGCGATGGAGAGAACAGTCGGCGGAGCTAGAGACGTCATAGCTTCACGCTAAGCGCTATGGCGATCGGAGTCAAGCGATATTGAGGCCTTGTCCGTTGGTTGACTCGTGCTCGGAGACAGCAAGGGAGTACACATGAAACCTATGCGCCCAACGACGAGAGACATCGGAGCCTCGCCGAACCACATGGCTACCTCACCGATCAGATAGTTCGCCCGGTGAGGCTTCACCGCAACCCTTAGGCCTGAGTGGCGGCCCCGACTGGCCCTGGCTTCTCCTGCGGTGCCGTCTGCATTGAGGCCTTCAGGCCTTGGATAGCTCGCGCCACATCTTCCTCTGTCGACCCGAAACGATCCCCCATCACCTTGATGGCTTGATTGATCGCCTTTGTCATATTTGCGATGCGTTCTTCCGGTGTCATACTCATCCGTGTTTCTCTCCCACCTTCACTGAAGTTATTGCCGCCCCGTCAAGCCACCTGCGCTAGGGAATCCTCAGCCTGCTGCGCGGAACCGCTGCTACAGCGCCACTTGCGGGCAACCGATTGCCGCCTGCTTCTCACTGCTCACCTGAGGCACTTTGGCGTCACCGAACCGGTCTCGGTATTCCTTCCCGTCGATCACGTCACGGATCACCCGTTCAAAGCCGGAACTCACCAAATCCTTGCGAACGCTGGCCAACAACGCACTATCCACATGCCGGCCTAACAACGCACAGTATAGGCTATCGATAGCCTTTTCCGGTGCCGCCACGGGCGGTAGTCCCGGGGCCGATCCGGTCTGCGCGGTTCCCACGTAAGGCGTTATACCCTTGGCGTTAAATTCCGATGATAGGGCGATCGCCTCAACAATCTGCGTCACACTTTTCTCCCCTTTTGCCAACTGCTACGCATAGCCGGACTGCACCATATACCGTTGTTGGTCCGCCTCGTTCGGCTGAAGGGAACCAGGCTCCGTCCCCAGTGATCGCATGAGCACCTGCGCATACGATTGCGCCAGAATTGCCGCAACCTCTTGCGGCGTCCACTCCTTCGCGGCGTCGACCTCACTGGAGCACAGCGCACCAATTCCCAGCACGGCGCTTGTGATGCATGCATCGCGGCCTCGCATAGTGATGCCTCTCCTTACCACACGCGGACCGGTCGCCTTGTCGCAACGTGGATCAGCAGCAACAGCATTCCCCCCACGGTAAAAACCCAATACACCTGAGTCGGCATCTCAGCGAGCCCGGTCCAATTGAGCCCCCAAACCACGAGTCCAAGCACGAGAACAATCAACGAGGCATGCAACATGACACACTCCTAACTCTTCCTGCTATCTGCCGTGAATTCCGCTCATCAGGAGGCCCAGCCGGTCCTGCGAACCTACGACGACAGGGGAAACGCTTCCGTGACCTAGCAGGCAGCGACAGCCAAGTGCGCCCAGGTCGCGCGCGGCGCCAGGTGCCACTGGCGGTGAATATCGATCAATGAATCGATGACGGCGCCACATTGCCGGCAGCCCCACCCATGGGCCAAGGTCCCGCTCACGATATCCTTCATGTTGATCATCATCATGGGACCATAACAACGCGGACATCTCATTGCGCTCTCTCCCGGGGACATGACCGCTCGTGACCGTGCCATTGCTCCCCTCGCCTCACGACCCGCTCTTCTCAAACAATTTCACGACCAGTGTCTTCTCTTTGGTTCGCTCCATTAACTGCGCACAGGAGGCATCGCGAATGATGCTCGCGACCAAGCTCCCCCCGTCCATCACGGCATCGTAGACCAGCCAGCGTCCGTCCTGACTGACCAAACGAAAGTCAATGAAGGTATCGACCTTGTTCCCGACCAGCCGCGTTTTGACCTGCGCGAACGTGCGCTCCCGTTGTTCCGAGAGATAGCTGATCCGTTCACCGGAATACTCCACCATCCGGTTCGCAAGTGCATCGCGAAGCAGCTGGACAAAAAGTCCGACATACTCCCGGCGGGCCACATTGCTCAGTTGCCCCCAGGATGCTCCCAGAGACCGCTTGGCCATGTCTTCGTAATGCACATGATGCCGAATGACCTGTTCGATACCTGCACATGGGGAGTAAGGAATGTCGACCATGACCGCGCACCTCCATCGTAAGGTATGACCGATGCGGCATGAACAAATGTGATACGCTCTCGATGGACTGCTGATTCCTCAGCCGGTTAACTTTGCTTCCTATCGACTCTGTGTCCGTAGATTAGCAAGATCGATTCATCCGCCCTTCCGTCTGCGATACTCCGCTCGTTTCATTCTGAAATTCGCAGTCGTCAGCCCAGCCGTGTACCGCGATGCAATTGTGCGCTCGCGGAATCACGAGAACCCAGGCTGTTACGTACGGGTACGATAACAAGGGGACACACGCGCTACGAGCAACGGGCAAAACAGTCGGACATCGTCGGTGGGACGATGGGTGCGCATTCCAAACGGCACCAAGGTCAGGCACCGGCATAAGGGGTATGACGGCCACATCGACGGATTGACTGAGATTGTGGTCGGACCGAATCGACATCCCGATGGAAAAACACGGTACCGATTAAACATCGGTGGCTCGTCCCGGGAACTGATTACTGAAGACGACCTCAGCATCCTTGTGGATGGGGACAATCTCGTAATCATGATCCGGCAGAAAGAACCGTACCGTCGCTCGCTCACGGCACAACTACACGGCGTGCTCACCGAAGATCGATTCATCAAAGCCGGCAGATCGAGCGCCGTGCCAGCAACGACGCCCCCTCAAGTGCCATCCGCCTGATATACGTCGCTCCCCTGCGACCCACAGAGGTGACCATGAGCCACACGCCTTCTAAGAAACGCCAACGGGAACAGATGCAACGTGATCGCCGTACACAGAAAGAGGCTCAACGCCTAAAACGAAAAACAGAAGGGCCGAGATTGGAAGGTCAAGATGCTCCCGACCTGGCAGATATGGTCGCAGGACCTCAGCCCCCACGGGAAGATGGCACCCACTAAGTGGTTGAGGCTGGTCGGCACAGATTCACGTAACCGCCAACAAACACTCGAAAGAGATTAGAAGTAGAGGGGGGACTGGTGGTCGTGAAAAACACCCGAATCAATGGTGGGGGCTTGGAAAATCCGATCGTAGTCTGAACAAAGAAGATTATTCTTCGTCGATCTCACGCTCATTCAACGATTGAACCGGTCGAGCATTGTGGCCAATCAGCGACACGAACCGGTCGATATGGGCAGAGGTAATGGAGATGGGTTCCTTGAGCACAATCCAGTGCACCCCTTCCGTGCAAGGAGGGGTGGTCAGTGAGCCATCATAGGCGTAATGGTGCAAGTCTTTCGGCAGCAGATCCTGTGGGTTAATCAACAAGTCCCGCACCACATCCTGCTTCTCGCTCGGAATCCGATCCCATACGGCGGACAGAGAGGCTGATTCATTACCCAAATCCATCAGCACCGCCAGGACCACCAGATGCCCCGTCTCGTCTCGATGCACGAGATGCGCTTCCATCGGATAGGTGCGGCCGTTCAGCTGATGTTCGCTAGGCTCATGGAAATGAAACTCTTTGAGCGTATACGTTCGTCCAAGGACTTCAAGCGACTCGCCTGATTGAAAATCCACTTCAATGGTGTGGTGGGAAGTGACAACGTGACCGGGAGCGGCAGTGTAATGCACCAAGAGCCCGTCATGGCCCTGGTGATGGGGAGCGGTGCGAATATTAATGGGCGACTGGTGAGTGCCTTTCTCACAGGACGCAGTAGTCGGAGCGATTTCCCCCCAATGCGAGGGCCCCTGATCGCCATCATACTGCCACGCGATGGGCGCTGATCCAATAGACGCTGGCGTCCGCAGTCCCGCTAGGTCGCCCTCGGCCGCCCACAACGTACCCGCAACACCTAGAGCACTCAACCCGAGACTTAGCCCCAGACGAATCCTCATTCCCCGCGGTCACTCTCCTGCGCACATGACTGAGTAAGAACTTAAAAACGTGGCTGTAGTATAAAAAACGACGTGCCGCAAGTCAAACCATTTAGGTGTGAGCACCAATCACAGCTATCGCGCCACCCGACTCCGACTCAGAGATCAGGAATTTGCCAATCGATCGGTTTAAGATTCGCCTCAGTGAGGGCTCGATTGACCTGCGAGAAACACCGTGATCCGAAGAACTTTCTCGCGGACAAGGGTGAGGGGTGGGCGCAGGAAATCACCACATGTTGCGCAGCTGTGATCAGTGCCTGCTTTTTCTTCGCCTCCACGCCCCAGAGTACGAATACGACACGACTCGGCTTTGCATTTAGGACGGCAATGATACGATCAGTGACCGCTTCCCAGCCACGCCCACGGTGTGAATTGGCTGCATGCGCCCGAACCGTCAGAACGGAATTCAGCATCAGCACTCCCTGCCTGGCCCAGGGCTCCAGGCAGCCGTGGTTTGGCACAGAGCAACCGACATCGTCCCGAAGTTCCCGATAGATATTTCCCAGCGAGCGGGGTAGTGGCGCCACGTAAGGCCGTACCGAAAAACACAGTCCGTGGGCCATTCCAGGGGTATGGTAGGGATCCTGGCCAAGTAGTAGAACCTTGACCTGTTCGTAGGGCGTTGTCTCCAGGGCAGCATAAATCTCCTGGGACGGGGGCAAGATTGCTTGGCCTGCCGCCGCTTCCTGTTCGAGAAACAGCTCGAGCGCTCGATAGCGCTGGCTATTCACCTGCTTCGTGAACAACTGCTTCCAGCCTGTTGGAAATGGTGGCAACATAATAAACTGGACAGAACCTATATATGCCGTGGAAAGACATCCCGACCTTCCAGTGGCGAAAGAACAGGAATCGTTCAGAAAGATAATATTGAAGGCACGCTATATAAATCTATTGAGAAGAGGTCCTGGGTTGAAAATCAGTCGACAGCAAGGATGGCTCCCTGTTTGGCGACGTCTCCAGCGTCGATATCGACGGATAAAAGCAATCAGTACGACATTCAGCACAAAATAAAAAAGCCTGCCCGATTTCTCGAGCAGGCTCTTTTTGTAACCCGGCAGCGTCCTACTGTCCCACTGCCTCACGGCAGCAGTATCATCGGCCTTGGAGGGCTTAACTTCCGTGTTCGGTATGGGAACGGGTGTGACCCCTCCGGCAAGGCCACCGGGAACTTCTGAAGAATCAAACTCCAGACTTACTATTCTAGACGATCATATGGGAATCATCCCCGATCGGCGAAGACATAGGCAGTCATTCGTTTGTTCTTGTTAAGACCACGTCTATCAGGAGCAAAGGATGTTAAGCCGCACGGACGATTAGTACTGGTTAGCTACAGCTCTTACGAGCCTTCCACACCCAGCCTATCAAACTCGTAGTCTACAAGTGTCCTTTAGGGGGCTTGCGCCCCGGGAGAGCTTATCTTGAGGCAGGCTTCCCGCTTAGATGCTTTCAGCGGTTATCCCAACTGAACATAGCTACCCGGCACTGCCGTTGGCACGACAACCGGCACACCAGAGGTTCATCCTTCACAGTCCTCTCGTACTAGTGAACGCCCCTCTCAACTCTCCTCCGCCCACAACAGATAGGGACCGAACTGTCTCACGACGTTCTGAACCCAACTCTCGTACCGCTTTAATAGGCGAACAGCCTAACCCTTGGGACCAGCTTCAGCCCCAGGATGCGATGAGTCGACATCGAGGTGCCAAACCTCCCCGTCGATGTGAACTCTTGGGGGAGATCAGCCTGTTATCCCCGGCGTACCTTTTATCCGTTGAGCGATGGCCCTTCCACGCAGAACCACCGGATCACTAAGCCCGACTTTCGTCTCTGCTCGAACTGTCGCTCTCGCAGTCAAGCTCCCTTCTGCCTTTACACTCGACGGCTGATTACCGACCAGCCTGAGGGAACCTTTGGGCGCCTCCGTTACCTTTTGGGAGGCGACCGCCCCAGTCAAACTACCCGCCAGACACTGTCTCTGCCCTGGATCACAGGGCCAGGTTAGAATATCAGAACAATCAGGGTGGTATTTCAACGTCGGCTCCACCTGACCTAGCGGCCAAGTCTCACAGCCTCCCACCTATCCTACACAGATTCTTCCAACACCCAATGTCAAGGTGTAGTAAAGGTGCACAGGGTCTTTCCGTCTAGTTGCGGGCACCCGGCTTCTTCACCGGAACAACAAATTCGCTGAGTCACTCCCTGAGACAGCGCTCCAGTCGTTACGCCATTCATGCAGGTCGGAACTTACCCGACAAGGAATTTCGCTACCTTAGGACCGTTATAGTTACGGCCGCCGTTTACTGGGGCTTCCCTTCAAAGCTTTGCCTTGCGGCTAACTCCTCCGGTTAACCTTCCAGCACCGGGCAGGCGTCAGACCCTATACATCCACTATCGTGTTTGCAGAGTCCTGTGTTTTTGGTAAACAGTCGCTAGAGCCACTTTATTGCAACCACGTTCAGCTTGCCTTGTACAGACTTACCTACTCGTGGCACCCCTTCTCCCGAAGTTACGGGGCTAAATTGCATAGTTCCTTAGGGAGTGTTCTCTCACGCCCCTTGGTGTATTCCACCCACCTACCTGTGTCGGTTTGCGGTACGGACATCATATTGACTCGCTACGAGGCTTTTCTCGGCAGCGTGGGATCAGCCCGTTTATGGCCTTGCGGCCTCCCCATCACATCTCGGCGTTAACGGGATCGCGGATTTGCCTACAACCCCCGCCTACCTGCTTGGACCGGGTATTCCAGGGACCCGGCGGTGCCTACCCTTCTGCGTCCCCCCTTCGCTGATAACGTCAATACGGTGGTACAGGAATATTGACCTGTTTGCCATCGCCTACGTCTGTCGACCTCGGCTTAGGATCCGACTCACCCTGACCTGACGAACATAGGCCAGGAAACCTTAGGCTTACGGGGACGATGATTCTCACATCGTTTATCGCTACTTATGCCTGCATAATCTCTTCTCTGCGCTCCAGTTGTCCTTGTCGGTCAACCTTCACTGCACAGAGAATGCTCCCCTACCACTCACATCTTGCGATGCAAGTCCGTAGCTTCGGTTGTGAACTTGAGCCCCGTTACATTTTCGGCGCAAAATCGCTCGACCAGTGAGCTATTACGCACTCTTTAAAGGATGGCTGCTTCTAAGCCAACCTCCTGGCTGTCTGAGCGATCTTACAACCTTTTCCACTTAGCTCACGATTAGGGACCTTAGCTGACGGTCTGGGCTATTTCCCTTTTGACCACGGATCTTAGCACTCGTAGTCTAACTCCCGTTCGTCCAGTAACGGCATTCGGAGTTTGATTGAGTTCGGTAGCGTTGGAACGCCCCTAGCTCATTCAGTGCTCTACCTCCGTCACGGCTGAAACGAGGCTAACCCTCTAGTTATTTCGGGGAGAACCAGCAATCACGAAGTTTGATTAGCCTTTCACCCCTACCCACAGCTCATCCGAGCCATTTGCAACTAACATCAGTTCAGGC